>CAVPFB010000005.1:0-407679 GCA_963703665.1 uncultured Alphaproteobacteria bacterium
CGCCGCTTGGCGCTGGCGCGCCGCCTTCGACCCGATCGCGATCGGCGCCGCGGTCGCCGGATATCCCGCCGCTCCGCTGGTATTTCTCGGCGTGCATATCGTCGCCAGCCTGCTGTTCGTGCCGCGCACCGTGCTGGCGATCGCGGCCGGGCTGCTGTTCGGCATCGGGTGGGGCATCGTCTGGGCGGCAATCGGCAGCGTTCTCGGCGCCGTCGTCGGGTTTTGCCTCGCCCGCTACATCGATATCGTGCTGATCGACCTGCACGCGCACGCTCGCTTTCGGCCAACTTCTCGATCGGGTCCAGCGCGGCGGCTGGCGCGCGGTTGCGCTGTTGCGGCTGATCCCGGTCATCCCGCACAGCCTCGGCAATTATGGGCTGGGTCTCACCCCGCTGCCGCTTCGCGCCTATGCGTTGGGTTCCTTGTCGGCCAATTGCCGATGACGATCGCCTGCGTCGATCTCGGCACTGCCGGCGAGCGGTTGGCGATGGGGGATGCCGGCTGGGTCGCCCCGACCGTGATCGGCGCCGCGGCCCTCGGCCTGTCCCTGCTGGTCCCGGTCCTCGCCCGCCGCCCCGTCGGATAGCCGGCGCGCAATGCCGGCGGCTGCGGGCCGCGGGTGGCCCAGTCGAGAAGCTCGACCGTATGCACGACGGGCGCCTCGCAGCCGGGGGCGAGCTGGGTGATGCAGCCGATATTGCCGGTGGCGACGAGATCGGGATTGGTCTTGGCGATATTGGCGAGCTTGCGGTCGCGTAACCGCTGGGCGATCTCCGGTTGCAGCAAATTGTAGGTTCCGGCGGAGCCGCAGCACAGATGCCCCTCCGGCACCTCGACGGTCTCGAACCCGGCCTGGGTCAGCAATGCCTTTGGCCCGCCATGAAGGCGCTGGCCGTGCTGCATCGAGCACGCCGAATGATAGGCGACGCGCAGACCGCGGCCGGGGCTTTCGGCCGCGGGCGTTTGCAGCCCCAGCTCCTCGACGATTTCGCTGACATCGCGCGCGAGGCTCGCGATACGCGCCGCCTTGTCGGCATAGGCCGGGTCTTCGCGCAGCATAAAGCCGTAATCCTTGACCGTGGTGCCGCAGCCCGACGCGTTGATCGCGATCGCGTCGAGCCCACCGGCCGTCCGCTCGCGCTCCCAGGCGTCGATATTCGCGCGCGCAAGGGCGAGGGCGGCGGCCTTTTGCCCGAGGTGATGCACCAGCGAGCCGCAGCAGCCGCTGCCCGGTGCGCGGACGACCTCGCAGCCGTGACGCGTCAGCAGCCGGATTGTGGCTTCGTTGATCTCCGGCGCCAGCACCCGCTGGGCGCAGCCGGGCAGCAACGCGACGCGCGTCCGCCTAACCCCTTCGGCCGGAAACACGCGCCGGCGGTCGGTCGGGGAGGCGCGGGGCACCGTTACCGGCATCAGCGCCAGCATCGGCGCGAGGCGGCTCGGCATAAACCGCGCGAACGGTCGGGCGAGCCCAGCGCCGCGCAATGCCAGGCGGAACAGCCGCGGCCGGGTCAGCACCGCGCCGAGCATCCGCCGCAACACCCGGTCGGCCCAGGGGCGGCGGTATTTCTCCTCGATCCAGCGCCGGCCGTGGTCGACGAGATGCATATAGTTGACCCCCGACGGGCAGGTCGTCATGCAGGCAAGGCACGACAGGCAGCGATCGATGTGCTTGACCGTGTCGGCGCTCGGCGCCTCGCCGCGGGCGAGCATGTCCTTGATCAGGTAGATGCGGCCGCGCGGGCTGTCGAGCTCGTCGCTGAGCAGGAGATAGGTCGGGCATGTCGCGGTGCAGAACCCGCAATGGGTACAATTTCGCAAAATCTTTTCGGATTGCGCCGTGTCGGGGTCGGCGAGCTGCTCTTCGGTGAAATCGGTGCGCACCGTTCACGGCCCAGCTTGGAGTGATGCAGCTGCTTCCATTGGGCTATCGTCACCCCCGCTTTCGTGTTCTGTCCCGCAAGATTGGCGCGACGGTTCGCGGTTGTGGCAAGCTGTTGAGATGCTGCGGCAGCGGCACCAGATGCGAGAAGAGGCGCAGCTCGTCCCGGTAGTCCACAGGAGGGACCCGCGCGTCCGCGCCGCGACCCCCGCGAGTTTGGCGGTGCGGCGCGCGGGAGGTCCCGGTGGACCCACCGGGGCGAGCGTCTCCCGGAGACAACCCGCGTGCTGCAAGCCGAGCAAGGGGAGCGCCGGCTGATGGATCTCAAGCTGCACGCCAACGCCACCACGACGCCGCGCACCCGCGCCTATATCCAGAACAGCCGGGCCAGCAATGCCGCTCTGGCCCGCGAGCTCGGCATCCACAGCCGTACCGTGGCACGGTGGAAGCGCCGCCCCGAGGTCGTCGATCGATCGACCCGCCCGCATCGCCTGGCGACCACGATCAACGACTGGGAAGAAGCCCTGATCGTCGAGCTGCGCGCAGCTTGGCGCTGCCGCTCGACGACATCGTCGAGGCGATGCGGCGCTGTATCAACCCCGAGCTGTCGCGTAGTGCGATTCACCGCTGCCTGCAGCGGCACGGCATCTCCGCCCGCCTGACGCCGCCAAAAGCCCCGGCCGCCGCCTTCCACACCGAGGCTCCGGCCGGCTTCATCCACATCGACGTCAAATACCTGCCGCCGCTCGACCGCCGGCGCAGCTACGCCTATGTCGCGATCGACCGCGCCACCCGCTTTGTCTACCTCGAAATCCTGCCCGATCGCCGGGCCGACACCGCGGCCGGGTTTCTCGAGCGCTTTCTTGCCGGCTTCCCGCTCGCCGTCCACACCGTGCTGACCGATAACGGCTCCGAATTCACCGATCGCTTCGCCGTCAACAAAAAGAACAAGCCGCACGACAAGCCGTCCGGCGCGCACGCCTTCGATCGCCTCTGCACCCGGCATTCGATCATCCATCGCTGATCCGCGCCTGATCCGCCCGTTTCGCCCGCAAACCAACGGCATGGTCGAGCGCTTCAACCGCCGCCTCGGCGAGCATCTCGACCGCAGACCGCTGCTGCGCGCCCATCGCCGCTTCCGCGACCACGCCGAACGCGACACCTATCTCCTCACCTTCGTTGCCGATTACAATCGCACCCGCCTGCGATGCCTCGATTACCTGGCACCCGCCGAACTCCTCGCTAAACTCACGGGACACAACACGAAGGCGGGGGTCAGAGATGCTATGGGGCGAGTGGCGAGGGCATGGCACCATCGTCGCTGCGAACAAACCCGACGGGGGTTCCCCATGCCACAGGTGAATGACCTCAGCCGATGCCTGGCCGCTCTGGACCAGGATAGCACGTTGATTGCGGTGATCGAGATGAGCCAGTCGAGTTGGCTGGTTGCCGGGATCGTTCCCGGCATTGAACGTCATCCAGCGAAAAAGCTCGAACCAGATCAGACAGCGCTGCTGCGGCTGCTGCATCGCTGGCGGGCCGAGGCGGAGCGGGCCGGGCGCGCGATCAACAGGATCGCGGTCGCCTTTGAGGCCGGTCGCGACGGGGTGTGGCTGGCGCGCTGGTTGCGGGCGCGCGAGGTCGACGCCCAGGTGATCCATCCCAACAGCATCGCGGTCGCGCGCGAGCATCGCCGGGCGAAGACCGACCGGCTCGATGTGGCGCTGTTGAAGCGGTCTTTTCTTGGCTGGCTGCGCGGCGAACCCGACCATTGCCAGATGATCGCAATCCCGACCCTGGAAGAGGAAGACGCCCGGCGGCCGGGCCGCGAGCGGGAAGGGCTCGTCGGTGAGCGCACGCGCATTATCAACCGCATCAAGAGCACGCTGGCGTGGCTCGGCATCCGCGGGTTCAAGCCACACTTGCGCAATGCGGCAGCACGGCTCGAGATGCTGCGGACGCCCGAAGGAATGCCGCTGCCGGCGAACACGCTGGCCGAGCTGCATCGCGAGATGACCCGCTTGCAGCTGATCGGTCGGCAGATCCGCGAGATCGAGACCGCGCGTTTGGAGCGATTGACGCGGCAGCCGAACGCGGGCGCCCACCCGATGATCCGGTTGCTGACGCAGGTGCGCGGCGTCGGCGTCGAGACGGCAGACCTGCTTGCCAATGAGGCCTTTGCGCGGCCGCTGCGCGATCAGCGGGCGGTGGCCCGTTACGGCGGTCTGACCGGTGCGCCCGACGAGAGCGGCAGCCGGCGCCGGGAGAAAGGACTGGCCCGAGCGGGCAACGCCCGGATCCGTCGCGGTATGATCCAATTGGCTTGGCGCTTTCTGATGTTCCAAAAGGACAGCCACTTGGCCCAATGGTACTGGCGCCGTACCGTCGATGCCCGTGGCGCCACCCGCAAGACCATGATCGTAGCACTGGCCCGCAAGCTGCTCGTTAGCTTGTGGCGGCTGGCAACCACCGGCGAGGTTCCCGAGGGTGTCGTGCTGCGGCCGGCGCTGTGAATGACTGGCCGGCAGCACACCATTAGAGCTGATGCGGTGCCCGTGGCGGTAATCGCCGCAGGGTGCCCATAACGATCCGAGGTGGCGGTGACCCGAGGCAGGCATGGCTTTTACGCCGTCTCAGAGAATGGGCCCGCCGCCCGGAGCCTCGCCGCCGATGCGCATCGCTGCATCATGGTCCAGGCCCACCCGAGGCCTACCGAATACAAGTGTGTTGGGCTGCAGCCCAATGGCGCGCTCCCCTCGGATCGTCGATCCTGCTCCGACCCACCCAAGCCTGCCGTTGACCTCCCAAACCATGAGGCTTGACAACAGTTGCCCCATACAAGCTTGCCCCGGCGCCGGCCGGGGTCGGCCAGCCACATCGCATCGTTCGCATCGGTCTTGCGCCCGGGCATGTTTTTGACGTGCATGGCGTTGGCCAGCACAAGCTCAAAGCTCTCGCCGAGAACGACCCAGACCGGCTTCCAATAGATCCCCGTCGCTTCCATCACGACGGGGCTGATCCCAGAACCCGTCAGCCACGCCACCCTTCCGCGACAGAAGCGTTGCCTCCTCGACCGCCTCTACCAACGCCTCACCGCCGCCCTCGACCAGCTCATCCGCGCTATCGGCCTTGTATCCTCGTCGATCAACGAGAACAAAATTCCCGTTGTTTGCCCCCATAACGGCCTAATTGCCGGGCTCGCAGCACCAAGAACCAACCGACCTCGGTGCCGGTGCCGGCTCCCATCCTACCCGCAGTTTCATCCGACGCGCGTCGAGAGACGCTCCCGGTGACCAACTAATATGAAACTCAGTCTATCGTTCCATAATACTGCTTTTGGGTGTAAAGTGCAATTTCTGCAATTTTATATTGTTTTGGCCGCGCACGGGCCTACGGCGTCCTGTGGGGCCCTGCCCCGATCCGCGGCGCCGGCTCATCCTCGTGCATCCGGAACATGCCGCCATCGGCTGAAGGCCCGGAACCGGCGCACCAGCGGACCACGAACGCGCCCGCGAACGTGGGGTCGAGGAAATAAATCGGGACGGCATCGTTCAGCACGCCCTGCAACCCGGGCGGAGTCATGGCCCAGCTATCGGCACCGCAATTCTCGTCGAGCCAGGCGGTTATTTGTGTGTGACGCTGGCCGAAACCGCCGGTCGGAACGCCAATCCTGATCCGCACCGGAAACCGCCGCTCGGCCGTCGTGATCATTTCGCGCCGATGACCAGGCATCATCGTTCCTCTTTTGTTCGATCGGACGATTGCACGGCCCCGCTCGCCGTGTCCGTACGGCCCTGTCCGACCCCGGACGCAACAAGCACGCTGCCGAAATCATTCGCAAGCTCGTCGATCGGATCGAGCTGACGCCGGTCATTCGGAACGGGAAGAAGACGCTGACCGTGAGCCTCTACGGCCGTCTCGCCGGCATGCTCGCCATGGCGACAAAAGCAAACGCGCCGCTCGATGAGAGCGACGCACCGGTGTTGGTCACAAAGTTGGTTGCGGGGGTAGGATTTGAACCTACGACCTTCAGGTTATGAGCCTGACGAGCTACCGGGCTGCTCCACCCCGCGCGGTGCTGTTGATCTGGGCCCCCGGATCGTCCCCGGACTTGATCCGGGGACCGGGGGTGGCGTTCGACGATCGGCGGGGCGCGCCCGGCCGGTCGCCGGGTCGCGCCGGTTATGAGCCTGACGCGCCGCCGGGCTGCTCCGCCCCGCGGCGGCGGTGGGGGGCGGGTCCTGGGCTGGGGGTGGGATCGGGGGCTGCGAGAGCCTGGCGGCGACCTGCTCTTCCGCGTCTTCAGACGCAGTACCATCGGCGCTGAGGGTTTTCACGGCCGAGTTCGGGATGGGATCGGGTGTTTGTGCCCCTCGCTTTGACCACCAGGCTGTCGCGGCCCCCGGGGATTGGCGGCCCCCGGAGGATTGGCGCGCCGCGGGACAGATTGGCGCCGGACCTGTGCGTCCGGACTCTGCGACCGTGATCGCGCCGTCGGAATCTGTCGTCTGATGGGGGAAGTGTGCGGCGACACTGCAGCGCTGGACGTGTCGTCGCCCGGGCGGCGCCGATGCACCCCGGGTTTGGCGCCTGGGTTTGGCGCTTGCCGCTGCACGCCGGCGGTTTTCCGGCCAAGCTTTGATCTTGGGTTGGGGTTCGAGCGGGTTCGAGCGATTAGTACCGGTCAGCTCCACGGATTGCTCCGCTTCCACCTCCGGCCTATCGACGTGGTGGTCTTCCACGGCTCTCGACGAGACCTGGTTTTGAGGGGGGCTTCCCGCTTAGATGCGTTCAGCGGTTATCCCGTCCGCACTTAGCTACCCGGCGTTGCGGCGGGCGCCACAACCGGTCCACCAGAGGTGCGTCCCTCCCGGTCCTCTCGTACTGGGGAGAGCGCCTCGCAAGTCTCGAACACCCACGGCAGATAGGGACCGAACTGTCTCACGACGTTCTAAACCCAGCTCACGTACCGCTTTAAATGGCGAACAGCCATACCCTTGGGACCTGCTCCAGCCCCAGGATGCGATGAGCCGACATCGAGGTGCCAAACGACGCCGTCGATATGGACTCTTGGGCGTCATCAGCCTGTTATCCCCGGCGTACCTTTTATCCGTTGAGCGATGGCCCTTCCACGCGGGACCACCGGATCACTATGGCCGACTTTCGTCTCTGCTCGAGCCGTCGCTCTCGCAGTCAGGCGGGCTTGTGCCATTGCACTCAACAGCTGATTTCCGACCAGCCTGAGCCCACCATCGCGCGCCTCCGTTACTCTTTGGGAGGCGACCGCCCCAGTCAAACTACCCGCCATGCAGGGTCCCGGACCCGGGTAACGGGCCGCGGTTAGATGCCAGAGAACTCAAGAGCGGTATTTCAAGGGTGCCTCCACCCCAACTGGCGCCAGGGCTTCAACGGCTCCCGCCTATCCTACACATGAGATCCCTAACACCACTGCAAAGCTGTAGTAAAGGTGCACGGGGTCTTTCCGTCTGACCGCGGGAACTCCGCATCTTCACGGAGAATTCAATTTCGCTGAGCCGGTGTTGGAGACAGCGGGGAAGTCGTTACGCCATTCGTGCAGGTCGGAACTTACCCGACAAGGAATTTCGCTACCTTAGGACCGTTATAGTTACGGCCGCCGTTTACCGGGGCTTCGATTCAGAGCGTGAACCCCTCCTCTTAACCTTCCGGCACCGGGCAGGCGTCAGACCCTATACGTCGTCTTGCGACTTCGCAGAGCCCTGTGTTTTTAGTAAACAGTCGCCACCCCCTACTCTGTGCCCCCCGCCCCTGGTTGCCCAGAAACGGGGCCCCCTTCTCCCGAAGTTACGGGGGCATTTTGCCGAGTTCCTTCAACACCGTTCGCTCACACGCCTGGGTATGCTCTACCAGTCCACCAGTGTCGGTTTCGGGTACGGTCTTTAATGCCGGCGCTGTTTCCCGGAAGTCCCGAGGCCGCCCCCTCAATCCATTAAGAGAGAACGGCTTTCGGCCTTCGTCACGCTCCGGCAGGCGGAGGAATATTAACCCCCTTCCCATCGGCTACGGCTCTCGCCCTCGCCTTAGGGGCCCGGCTAACCCTGCGCGGAATAACCTTGCGCAGGAACCCTTGGACTTTCGGCGTGAGGGTTTCTCACCCTCATTTACGCTACTCATGTCAGCATTCGCACTTCCGATGCCTCCACAGGCGCTCGCGCGCCGGCTTCGCCGGCCTACGGAACGCTCCGCTACCGCTTCAGGGACAGGAGACGGAGGCAGAGCGGATCAGAACTGCCGACGCAACTGGCAGGCCGTGCAGCATCCGGTGCTGATCTCGCGTACTCGTCGCGCCACTTCCGACCACATCGGCTCGTCGACATAGCCGAGATCACGGCAGTAGCGCAGCCACACCTGCATCTCGTCGCGTACGAGCCGATCGCCATCAGACAGAAGCGCGGCGAAACTCCGCTTCGCAGAGCACTTCTGCGCGGCCAAAGCCTTCGGCCAGGTTGGCGCAGATCGATTTCGACGCCCGCCGGAGCTGGTCGGCCAGACGCGCACTGCTCGATCCGTCGGGAACTCGCAGGCTTGCCCGATGCACTTCAAGCGACAACCGATAGGCCCGCCGGAACACCTCGAGGTCTTCGAACCGCTGCACCACTCGCTTCTCGCTCGCTCTATCCATCTCCTTCTGGATCCCTGGTCTCTGGTCTCCTGTCCTCTGAACACCCGCAGCTTCGGTGCGTGGCTTGAGCCCCGTTACATTTTCGGCGCCGGACGGCTGATTAGACCAGTGAGCTATTACGCTTTCTTTAAAGGATGGCTGCTTCTAAGCCAACCTCCTGGTTGTCTTGGCCTTCCCACATCCTTTCCCACTTAGCCACGACTTGGGGACCTTAGCTGGCGGTCTGGGCTGTTTCCCTCTCGACGACGGACCTTAGCACCCGCCGTCTGGCTGCCGATCTCCACTCGCCGGTATTCGGAGTTTGGTTAGGTTTGGTAAGGCTCGCGCCCCCCTAGCCCATCCAGTGCTCTACCCCCGGCGGTGAGCAATCGACGCTCTACCTCAATAGATTTCGCGGAGAACCAGCTATTTCCGAGTTTGATTGGCCTTTCACCCCTAGCCACAAGTCATCCCCTACTTTTGCAACAGTAGTGGGTTCGGTCCTCCAGTGCGTGTTACCGCACCTTCAACCTGCCCATGGCTAGATCACCCGGTTTCGGGTCTGATCCCGGCAACTCAGAGCGCCCTATTCAGACTCGCTTTCGCTGCGCCTACGCCTAACGGCTTAAGCTTGCTGCCAAGACCAACTCGCTGACCCATTATACAAAAGGTACGCCGTCAGGCGGGGCCAGGAGATCAGGAGCCAGAGATCAGAAAGGATCTGGCTCGCTTCCTGACTCCTGATCTCTGGTCTCTGGCCTCCTGACCCTCCGACTGCTTGTAGGCATCCGGTTTCAGGAACTGTTTCACTCCCCTCGTCGGGGTGCTTTTCACCTTTCCCTCACGGTACTGGTGCACTATCGGTCACTGAGGAGTACTTAGGCTTGGAGGGTGGTCCCCCCATCTTCAGACAGGATGGCTCGTGTCCCGCCTTACTCAAGGATCGTTGTCGCCGGTGTCCCGTACGGGGCTGTCACCCGCTCCGGCCCGCCTTTCCAGACGCTTCCGGTACCAAACAACATGACCGCTGGCCTCGTCCGCTTTCGCTCGCCACTACTCGCGGAGTCTCGGTTGATGTCCTTTCCTCCGGCTACTGAGATGTTTCAGTTCGCCGGGTTCGCCTCATGACCCTATGAATTCAGATCATGATACCCTCTTGCGAGGGTGGGTTGCCCCATTCGGAGATCCCGGGATCACCGATCGCTCGCATCTCCCCCGGGCTTTTCGCAGCGTGCCGCGTCCTTCATCGCCTCTCAGTGCCAAGGCATCCACCAGATGCCCTTGTTTGTCGCTCGATCCACGACGTCGCGGCCGCCCGAGCGGGCCAGCCCTCGCCGGCGCAAACCCAATCACGACATCCCGGAAAACCGCCGCGCACAGGGGCAAGCCCCAACCCGCGAGCGTCTCCATGAAGACACTTTTTCGAACGGCCCCGCACCCAGGCATCGCACCTGGCGCCTCGGGGCCCGTCCGCCTCGGTCACATTCACAAATTCACTTTACCCTTCAATCAACACCCGCCCCCGCCCCGGCGCCGCCGCGCGGACACCCGTCCGCCCGGCCGCCCCGCACCCGGGAACGATGCCTTGGTCTTCTCCGAATGCCGGTCCCGGGGATCAGGAGCCCGGGGTCAGAACACCAAGATCGGGTCGGTCGTCTGATCTCTGTCGTCGGTCGTCTGACCCGGTGGAGGTGAACGGGATCGAACCGATGACCTCCTGCTTGCAAAGCAGGCGCTCTCCCAACTGAGCTACACCCCCGCGCCAGAAGACAGAGAAAACAGAACGACAGAATTTCTGCGGTTCTGTACCTCTGAAATTCTGTCCTCTGAACTGGTGGGCCAGGGAGGATTTGAACCTCCGACCTCACGCTTATCAAGCGCGCGCTCTAACCAGCTGAGCTACTAGCCCTTGGCGGGAGCCGGGAGCCCGGGATCAGGACCGGCAACGCCTGATCCTGATCCCGGGCCGACCCCGCAAACGGCGCTCGCCCGGGCGCACGCCGAAGCGCAGCGCGCGGCATTCGGCAGAAGGGATGCGCAGACGGCGGCCTTTGCAGGTGACCAGGATCCAGGTTCCAGAGACCAGGATCTGCCAAACCCGCATTGTGGAAGATCAGGATCGGCGCCCAAACCCATCGCCATTTCTGGCTCCTGGTTTCTGACCCCTGGCTCCTGACATCCAGAAAGGAGGTGATCCAGCCGCAGGTTCCCCTACGGCTACCTTGTTACGACTTCACCCCAGTCGCTGACCTTACCGTGGTCGGCTGCCTCCCCAGGTTGCCCCGAGGTTAGCCCACCGCCTTAAGGTAAAACCAACTCCCATGGTGTGACGGGCGGTGTGTACAAGGCCCGGGAACGTATTCACCGCGGCGTGCTGATCCGCGATTACTAGCGATTCCGACTTCATGCTCTCGAGTTGCAGAGAGCAATCCGAACTGAGACGGCTTTTCGAGATTGGCGCAGGGTCGCCCCCTTGCATCCCGCTGTCACCGCCATTGTAGCACGTGTGTAGCCCAGCCCATAAGGGCCATGAGGACTTGACGTCATCCCCGCCTTCCTCCGGCTTGTCACCGGCAGTTTCTGCAGAGTGCCCGGCGTTGACCCGATGGCAACTGCAGATGAGGGTTGCGCTCGTTGCGGGACTTAACCCAACATCTCACGACACGAGCTGACGACAGCCATGCAGCACCTGTGTCCCGGCCGGCCGAACCGAAGAACCCGATCTCTCGGGCCCATACGGGCATGTCAAGGGCTGGTAAGGTTCTTCGCGTTGCGTCGAATTAAACCACATGCTCCACCGCTTGTGCGGGCCCCCGTCAATTCCTTTGAGTTTTAACCTTGCGGCCGTACTCCCCAGGCGGTGTGCTTAAAGCGTTAGCGGCGACACCGAAGAGCTAGGCTCCCCAACGTCTAGCACACATCGTTTACCGCGTGGACTACCAGGGTATCTAATCCTGTTTGCTCCCCACGCTTTCGCGCCTCAGCGTCAGTCTCGGTCCAGAGCGCCGCCTTCGCCACCGGTGTTCTTCCCAATATCTACGAATTTCACCTCTACACTGGGAATTCCACGCTCCTCTCCCGAACTCCAGCACCAGCAGTCCCAAGCGCACATTCCCAGGTTGAGCCCGGGGCTTTCACGCCTGACTTGCCAGCGCCGCCTACGCGCCCTTTACGCCCAGTAAATCCGAACAACGCTCGCCCCCTTCGTATTACCGCGGCTGCTGGCACGAAGTTAGCCGGGGCTTCTTCTCACGCTAGCGTCATCATCGTCGCGTGCGAAAGAGCTTTACAACCCGAAGGCCTTCATCACTCACGCGGCATTGCTGGATCAGGCTTGCGCCCATTGTCCAATATTCCCCACTGCTGCCTCCCGTAGGAGTCTGGGCCGTGTCTCAGTCCCAGTGTGGCTGATCATCCTCTCAGACCAGCTACGGATCAAAGGCTTGGTGGGCCGTTACCCCACCAACTACCTAATCCGACGCGGGCCCCTCCTGCTGCGATCAATCTTTCCCGGCGATCTCTTGCAAGACTACCGGCGTATGCGGTATTAGCCGAAGTTTCCCTCGGTTATCCCCCACAACAGGGCAGGTTCCCACGCGCTACTCACCCGTGCGCCACTCCCCGATGGCCGAAACCATCAAAGCGTTCGACTTGCATGTGTTAGGCATGCCGCCAGCGTTCGTTCTGAGCCAGGATCAAACTCTCAAGTTCATCCCAAGCCCACCCCAAAAGGCCAACCCGCCGCACCACTCGTCGCTGCGGACAGCCGACCCCGGAGGGACCCATTCATAGGGCCGCCAAACATTCGCTTCAATGCACGAACGCCCAGCGACCCGCGCCGCCGTCCGCGCATCCCTTCCATCTCCACACTCTCAATCAACAACCCCACCAAGACCCAGCCCAGCGGGGCGCCGCTTATACCCCAAACCCAAAACCCCCGTCAACACCCGAAAAGAGCGCGGCGATAATCGCGGTTCGGAGCGGCGCACCAGCCCAATTCCTCCCGGCAGCCACCGTATTGCCGCACTTTGCGCGGTTGGCGGATCGCCGTCGTCGGACATCGAGGCCGGACCCCGAGAGGCGAGCGGCCCACTGAATTAGGAGCGGCCGTCGCCGCTGTCCAGGGGAGGCGGCAAAAAAAGAGCACACCCCTCAGAGAAGACCAAGCGCGCGCAGCTCGGTCAGCATCCGCTCGGGCGGCGGCGGCTCGTCCGATCGGCGACCGGCCGAACCGCGATCGGGCGGCGCCGCCTCGGCCGACAGATAGCGCCAGCCCTGAAACGGCCGCCAAGGCCGCGGCAGGGTCGGCACCAGCGCGCCGTCCACTTCGATCAGGCAATAGCGCCGGCCGTTCTGGTCCCGCTCGCCGCGAAACCCGGTGACCCGCTGGCGCACCGCGGATCCGGCCGCGCACGACCCAGTAGATCGAGCCGCCGTCCAGCACCTCGGCCGCCCGGCGCGGATGGTTTCGGGTATAGACCCAATCGCCGCCGCGCTCGGCCGCGCGCGCCACCCGCACCCGGCGCAGATCGTCGAGGTCATCGATACCGACAGCGAGCTTTACCAGGTGCAAGGTCATGCGCGGGCACACCCCTTTCAGGCTTTCTCGCCTTCGGGCGGGCGAGCGCGATCAGCTCGGCCCCCTCCTCGACCAGGTCGCCCGACCGCAAACCGCACCGCTCTCGACGATGCCCTCGGCCGGTGCCGCGATCGTGTGCTCCATCTTCATCGCCTCGATCGTGATCAGCGGCTCGCCGCGCTCGCACCCGGCTGCCGGCCTCGACCAGCAGCCGGGTCACCCGCCCCGGCATTGGCGCGGTCAGCGATCCGCCTGCGATCTCCTCGTCGAGGGGTGCGGCGAGCGGATCGATCTCGACGAGCCGCCAGCTGTCGCCATCAATGAACACCGCGGTTTGCGAACCGTGGGCCATGACCGCGATCCGCCGCGCACCCCGTCGAGCACCAGCACGAAGCCGCCGTCGGGCTCGACCGCGCCGGCGGCGACGACCGTCCGATCGCCCAATTGCAGGCGCCATTCGCCGTCGCCGGCGGTCGCCGTCGCCGCCCGCTCCTCGGCCTCGTCGCGCAAGACCACGTCCTGGCGAGCCCGGCCGCCGAGCCGCCAGCCGTCGCTGCGCGCCCAGGGCGAATGCGGATCGTCCGAGCGCGCCGCATCGGCAACGGCCGCGGTCTCGCGCAGATGAAGTCGCCAGAGTGCCGCGGCGGCCAGCGCCGGGTATGGGGCGTCTCGCCGCGCTGGGATCAGCGCGTCGCGTCGGCGCTCGATAAAGCCGGTGTCGACCGACCCCGCGGCGAATTCCGGGTCGGCCACGAGCCGCGCCAGAAACCCGAGATTGGTGCGGGGTCCGAGCACCGCCGTCTCGGCCAATGCCCGGCGCAACCGGCGAATCGCCGCCGCCCGGTCCTCGCCCCAAGCGACGATCTTGGCGATCATCGGGTCGTAATCGGGGGCCACGGTATCGCCCTGCCGCACCCCGGCATCGACCCGCGCGACCTCGGGCAGCGGGAAACGCAGGCCATGCAAGGGCCCGGTCTGCGGCAGAAATCCGCGCTCGGGGTCCTCGGCATAGAGCCGCGCCTCGATCGCATGGCCGTGCGCGATGAGCTCCTCTTGGCCCAGCGGCAATAGCTCGCCCGCCGCGACCCGCAGCTGCCACTCGACCAGATCGAGCCCGGTCACCGCCTCGGTCACGGTGTGCTCGACCTGCAGGCGCGTGTTCATCTCGATGAAATAGAATTTGCCGGCTTCGGCGATGAATTCGACGGTGCCGGCGCCGACATAGCCGACGGAGCGCGCGGCGGCGATCGCGGCCTGCCCCATCGCCCGGCGCCATTCCTCGTCGAGGTCCGGCGCCGGCGCCTCCTCGATCACCTTCTGGTGGCGGCGCTGGATCGAGCAGTCGCGGTCGAAGATGTGCACCGTATTGCCGTGCCGGTCGGCGAAGACCTGCACCTCGATATGCCGCGGCCGGGTCAAATACTTCTCGAGCAGCACCCGGTCGTCGCCAAAGGCGCCGGCGGCCTCTCGCCTGGCGCTGTCGAGCGCCGCGACGAATTCGCCGGCCTCGGCGACCACCCGCATGCCCCTGCCGCCGCCGCCGGAGGAGGCCTTGATCAGCACCGGAAAGCCGATGCGGCGGGCCTCGTCGAGCAGATGGCCGGGCTCCTGGTCGGCGCCGTGATAGCCCGGCACGACCGGCACCCCGGCCTGCTCCATCAGCGTCTTGGCCGCCGATTTCGAGCCCATCATCCGGATCGCCGAGGGTGGCGGCCCGATAAAGATCAAACCCGTCGCTTCGCAGGCCTCGGCGAAATCGGCGTTTTCCGATAAAAACCCATAGCCCGGGTGCACCGCCTCGGCGTCGCTCGCCCGCGCCGCCGCGATGATCGCGCCGATGCTCAGATAGCTTTCGCGCGCCGGCGCCGGACCGATTGGCCAAGCCTCGTCGGCTTCCTCGACATGGAGCGCGTCGCGGTCGGCCTCGGAGTAGACCGCGACCGTGGCGATCCCGAGCCGTCGCGCGGTGCGGATCACGCGACAGGCGATCTCGCCGCGATTGGCGATCAGGATCTTGGAGAACACGTCAGGCAAAATGCGGCATGACATCGGACGCGAAAAGTTCACGCGACTCTTCGTCGTTCCGGTCGCCATTGATCAGCAAATCGATGCCCGCATCCTGGTATTGCCCGACCAGATCGACCGCCTCGGATACCGTGCCGACAAAGCCGGGCGACGCTTCGAGAGCAGTCGGCAGCCGGTCGCGTTTTGCCGCTATTGCGGCTTCGTTGCGAGCCAGAATCCAAGCCTGAACGTGCGTCTTTTCAATCGTGTCGTAATCGCGATTGGCCGCGTCGCAATGCCGGTGCAGCACCACGAGTTTGCGTCGCGTCTCCGCCACGTCACTGCCGACGAGATTGCAGGCATCGGCCAGCTGGGCGACCGCGCGCAGCGTCATCCGCTCGCCACTGCCAGCGATCAGCACCGGCGGATGCGGTTTTTGCACCGGCTTCGGTTCGAGGATCGCGTCCTCGACGCGGAAATACCGGCCGTGGAAGGTCGTCCGCTTCTCGGTCCACATCTGAGGATCAGCCGGACCGCTCCCTCCATCTGCCGGATGCGGGTCGCCGGCTTTGGCGGAAACTCCCAGCCGTATTGCCGGTATTCGTCCTCGAAAAAGCCGGCGCCGATGCCGAGGGTCAGCCGTCCCCGGCTGATCAGATCGACGCTCGCCGCGATCTTGGCGAGATGCGCCGGATTGCGATAACCGACGGCCGTGCACAGGGTGGCGAGACGGATGCGGCTCGTGACGGCAGCCAGCGCCGCCAATACGGTCCAGCCTTCCAGGAACGGCTCATCGGGCGCGCCGACGCGGGGGATCTGGATCATATGATCCAGGACCGAGAACCAGACAAAGCTGTGATTTTCCGCCCACTGCGCTTTCGCCTTCACCGCCTCGAAGGACTCTGCGGGATCAGCAGGATCGAGCCAGGATGAGTTTTGGATGCCGAACTTCATGGCGATCGGCCCGGTGCTTGGAGTTTTGATTTTCGTCTTGGCGCAGTGCGGTCTCGCTCTGCGGCGACCCTGCGCGCCGCCGCCAGCGCCGCTTCCGCCCATGCGACGAACTCATCCGGTTGGTCGAACAGCCGCTCCGGCGCCCGCCAGAAAGAGAGATCGATGAGTTCCCCCTTTTTCCTGTAGTTGAGCGGCGGCAAGGACGCTGCTTCCTCGAAGGTCGCGCGATTGCCGTCATCAACCCGGAAGTAGAGCGTGTTGTCGGTTACCATCCCGAGCATCAGGCCGTCGCAGAACACGCCCGTCTTGCCGAACATGCGCCGCATTGAGATGTGGCCGAGCGGCGCCAGTTGCTCACGCAGGAAATCGGCAAAACTGTCGCTGGCAACCATGCTCGATCCTTACGATCTCTCACATGCGGAACACGCCGAAGCGGGCGGCGTCGCGCCACGGTTCGACCGGCGCGTTGAGGCTGGCCGAGATCGCCAGGGCCAGCACCATGCGCGTGTCGGCCGGGTCGATGACCCCGTCATCCCACAGCCGGGCGCTGGCGTAATAGGGGTGGCCCTGGGACTCGTATTGGGCGCGGATCGGCGCCTTGAATTCCTGGTCCTCGGCCTCGCTCCACGCCTCGCCCCGCGCCTCGCGCGCGTCGCGGCGCAGCCGGGCCAGGACCGCGGCGGCCTGCTCGCCGCCCATGACCGAGATCCGCGCGTTTGGCCACATCCACAAAAACCGCGGCCCGTAAGCGCGCCCGGCCATGCCGTAATTGCCGGCGCCAAAGCTGCCGCCGATGATCACGGTGAATTTCGGCACCGCGGCGGTGGCGACCGCGGTCACCATCTTGGCGCCGTCCTTGGCGATGCCGCCGGCTTCGTATTTGCGGCCGACCATGAACCCGGCGATGTTCTGCAGGAAGATGAGCGGGATCGTCCGCTGCGCGCACAATTGGATGAAATGCGCCGCCTTCAGCGCACTCTCGGAAAAGAGGATGCCGTTATTGGCGAGGATGCCAACCGGATAGCCCCAGATCCGCCCAAACCCGCAAACGAGGGTCGGGCCGTAGAGCCGCTTGAATTCGTCGAATTCGCTGCCATCGACCAGGCGCGCGACGATCTCGCGCACGTCATAGGGCTGCCGCGTGTCCTGCGGCACGACGCCATAGAGCTCGTCGGCCGGGTAGAGCGGCGCCAGCGGCGCCCGCACCTCGACCCCGACCGTCTTCGCCCGGTTCAGATTGCCGACGATCCGCCGGGCGATGCCGAGCGCATGACGGTCGTCGAGCGCCAAATGGTCAGTCACGCCCGAGACCCGGCTGTGCAATTCGGCCCCGCCCAATTCCTCGGCGCTGACGATCTCGCCGGTCGCCGCGCGCACCAAGGGCGGGCCGCCGAGAAAAATCGTCCCCTCGCCCTTGACGATGACCAATTCGTCCGACATCGCCGGCACATAGGCGCCGCCGGCGGTGCACGACCCCATCACCAGCGCCACCTGCGGCACGCCTGCCGCCGACAGCCGCGCCTGGTTGTAGAAGATCCGGCCGAAATGCTCGCGGTCGGGGAACACCTCGTCCTGCGCCGGCAGATAGGCCCCGCCCGAAATCGACCAGGTAGAGGCACGGCAGCCGGTTCTCGCCGGCGATCTCCTGCGCGCGCAGATGCTTTTTGACCGTGATCGGGAAATAGGTCCCGCCCTTGACCGTCGCGTCGTTGGCGACGACCACGCATTCGCGCCCCATGATCCGCCCGACGCCGGTGACGATCCCGGCCGCCGGCACCTCGCCGTCGTACATGCCCCAGGCGGCCAGCGCCGACAATTCGAGAAACGGCGACCCCGGATCGAGCAGCAGCCGCACCCGCTCGCGCGGCAGCAGCTTCCCGCGCGCCACATGCCGCCGCCGCGCCCCCTCCCCGCCCCCCTCCTCGATCGTCGCCAATTTCTCGCGCAGATCCGCGACCAGCCCGCGCATCGCCGCGTCATTGCCGCGAAACGCCGCGGAGCGGGTGTCGAGCGAGGTGGTCAGAACGGTCATTCAGAGGATCGCCGATGGTGCTGGGCCGCAGCTGGAGCCGATCTTCAGACGGGTCGATCAGGGCGCCAACTTGTCATTGCCGGCGCAGCGACGCAATCGCCCGCCGCCCGCCGCCCGCCGCGCCGAAACGGGGCGCTGCCGCCGCTGTTGCCCGCCGCCCGCGCCGGTGCGATGCTTAACCAACAAGGCCGGCGCCGTCGCCGACACCTCGCCATCGCGGACATCCGGCGGAAATCGGCGCGTCTCTGGGAGGATCGCAGGCTGATGCACGAGACCGACGAGCTGGCGCTGTGGTATGCGCTCAATCGGCTGCTGGCCAATTACTGGGCCGAGGTCGACCAGAGCAACGGCAATCGGGCGCACGAGTTTTACCTGCCCGATGCGCTCTACGCCGTCGGCGACAACCGCTTCGAGGGAGCCGACAAGATCCGCGCCTTCTATGCCCGGCGCCGGCAGCACGGCAGCACCACGACGCGCCACCTGGTCAATAATCTTCGGGTATTCCCGCAGGATGCGCAGCACGCCCGCGCGGTCGGGACCATGAGCCTCTACCGCGCCGACGGCCGGCCGCCGATCCGTGGCGTCAGGCCGCCCGCGATGATTTCGGATTTTGAGGCGCACTGCATCCTCGGCGACGACCGCGAGTGGCGCTTTCGCTCGCACCTGCTCCGCCCGATTTTCATCGGCAGCGACCTCCCCGCCTCGATCGCCATCGACCCGCAACGCCTGTGAAGACAGTCGTACCGCGCCTCCTACATGCCCGCGCCGCGAGTGGTGGTAATTCGAGAAACCGCCGACCCCGGATCGAGCGATAGCCGCGCCCGCTCCCGCGGCAATAATTTTCCGCGCCGCAAATGCCGCTGCCGCGCCCCCCGCCTCGATCGTCGCCAGCTTGTCGCGCAAATCGGCGACCAGCCGGCGCATCACCGCCTCATTGCCGCGGAACGCCTCGGAGCGCCGGTCGAGCGAGGTGGTGAGCACGGTCATCGCTGCCCGCCACCTTGCCCAAGGCCAGCCCGACCAGGCAAGCGGAAAGCAAATTTTCGTATTTGACCTTGCGCCCTCGAGGCCCGGCTTCTCCCGGCTACCCGTGTTCTTCATTCTCCGCCGCAAGCCGGGTAAGCTACACTTGTCCCTCGTCGGGCTGAGTGGGCCGGGGACAACCCTGCCTACCATACAGAGATATGCAGGATGTGGGGCTAGAATGGGATCTCATTGGCCGGCCCGTCTGGTTCCGGCGCCTCTCGTTCTAAACCGAAAGCCGGTGTCGCATTCGTGGCGATAGCAGGCCGCTGTAAGCCCCACGCGTCGATTACCGCTGCGAGCGGGAATGCGCCTTGCTCCTTGCTCCATTCGTAGAAAGGCGCCGCAGTCTGGCTGGACGGCTCCGGTTTCGGCCGGTCGACCTGGACTTCGAGTCGGCACGTGAAACGCGCTACCGAATACGATCGCCTCGCCCGACGCCAGGATGGTCACTTGGTCGAGAAGCCTTCGCGCCTGCATGGGGATAATGCGGCGGAAGTGATCGATATCGTCGGGATTCTGCAGCCGATGGCTCACAAAGTTTGCGCATTGGCTAATAATAGAGCGTGGCCAAACGCTCTCACGCCTTGCATTTGAGCGGATTGCAAAGGAGGGCCGCAAGTTTGGTTTGTCCTTAATCATCGCCAGTCAGCGACCAAGTGAGATCAGTCAGACCATTCATCAGAACGCGGCGGACGCGCATAGTTATGAGCCTCTTCGAGAACCAGCACCCACGGATGCTTGAAGCGGCGCGTTGCCGGTAGATTTTCACGTGTTTCGAGTAGCACCCTGCCTATGACCGTGCAGGCGTACGGCAAAACCTCGTGGCTCAGCATCGAGAGATCGATAATTGAAACGTGTAAGCCGTCCCGTCTTCCTACGCCGAATTGTCCCATCCACTCGGCCAGCGATGATACTACAGTGGGGTCATCCTCGTAGCTCAAGAACGAGTGCCATCGCGGGTCACTGAGCCGAGTTTGCAAACGCAGTTTCAGCGTCGTGAGATGTGTCTCTATGCGCGCCACGTCTTCGGCTGCCGTGGCGCTGTCCAACAACGTCGGATTAAATAGTTGTGCCTTAGGAATGTAACGCGGGCTATCTGCCGTAGTCGCGCTTACCGTTGCAACAGCAACTTCCGCTGCGAGGATCGATTTCAACTCCTCGATCAACTCGACGGTTGCACGCCGAATATCCTTGTCGTTGATGGGTGGGTCTCTGTCTATATCGTAGCCCTTCGCATTCAGCTGATCTTTATGCCGTTCAAGCGATTGTCGAAGAGATCTAAGAGCCGGAACGTCTCTCGCAATAAGGTATGATTGGATTATTTTATAGTTGGTAATACAGGACTTTTTGAATGTCGTTCGTTCCGAATCCAAGACGCTAATTATGCGTTTCGCTATTCTAATAGCTACGTGAAGAGCATTTGCATCGTTTGCCGTCTCCCCACTCGTCGCGCGAGCTCTTCGCGAACGCCCACCAATCCTTAAGTACCGGTTCCTGGGTCTGTTCGGCAGCGCTCAGCCAGGCACAAACCTCCGAGGCGTTAAAAAACCATATTGGAATACCGAACTGCTTGCCATTCAAGTAAATGCGATCCGGCGTTCGTTCTGTGCCCGATATAGAAAACGCACTTCCGTATTCTCCGTTGATATCAAGAATGAAGACGTGCGGCTCATATCCGGCTTCTCCGAGAGCCTCCATAGCTCTCTGCACCAGGCTGGAAACAGAGTATGATTTTCCGGAGCCTGTGTTCCCGACAATGGCGAGAGGTCGCGAGAAGAGGTCATTGTAAGAAGCCTTAACCACATTCGCGGGCTGGCCCGTCGGGGAGCCGATCCGGAGATCGTGGTCGAAATCCTCGCCCTGGTATCCATCCGGCCTATTTCGTCTCGGCGGCGTCTCGAAAACCGCTTTCAAAACGCCGGGCACGCCGATCTCCGCTGGCGTATCCAACGTGGGAAGAATAGTGATTCCGGGGCTGAAGACGCCCTCTTTGTCGTCGTGCTCGATAGTTCCGAGGAGCTGAACGCTGGCAACACGCCGCGGCTTCATAAGCTCCAAGGTAAGGTCGTCACCAGACGCCGGATCATAGCTCTCTCGGGATTCGAGGTCGGTAATAATCCCAATGACGAGTTGGCCCGCGCCAATCGAGAATGTAAGGTACGCGTTGATCGCGATTGCCGCTTGCACGCCTTCCAGCGTCGCCCGCAAGGCAGATTTTGTTTCAGGTAGGAGCTCGACCTTCACTCGGAAGCCCTGAACGGCCACGATGTGGCCTATGACGCGGGGATTTTCCATTGCTACTTGTCTCCGCCCCTGCCGCTCTCATAGTTGTTTTGGGGTGCATTACCCGAGGCTTGGATCTGCTTCTCGAAACGGCGTAGACGGAGGAAGTCATCGAGCCACTGAACGTCCGGCATGATCGATCGCGCGAAATCGTCGAACGTCGCGAGTTTGAACTTAGCCGCCTTGAAACGCAGCCTTTGTAGGCGTCAGCACAAATGCTCGCTTGCCGAGATCCTTATATCGGCGCACGCGGTCAATGGTATCGCAGTGCGGATTAGGCTCGACGACCAGCATCACCAGCGACGGATTCATGAGGGCCACTTCTATGATGCGGCTCACATGGTCGTCACCGAACCCGTAGCCTAGGATGAGGAGGAATGTTTGCGGCGCGCTTAGTCTGATCTGGAATGAGCGGAACAGGTGCGCGAATGGCATCGTCAGCGTTTGCGTGAATTTACTCGCCGTTGGCAGGATACCTACCGGGGGTAGGTCGTCCTTCATCGCGCTGAGCGTTTTTGCCTTCCGGGCGGTGTCGAGGCTATGATACTTGGCGAGCGCGCTTAGATCGGGGTGACGGGCATGTATCTCATCCTGGCGCTCCTGCCAGTGAATGGAGCCGTGAAGTTTGTAATAATGCAGAAACTTATCGAAACGGCGGACACGACCTTCGGAAACTTCGCCAGGATAGTAGATATCGAGCCCGTAGACAGACGGATCGAACCGTGCCTCCGCACGACCGGTAAAGCCATCGAAATATTGGATGCCGAGCAATTCCAGAGCTTGCTCAAACAAAGTATCATAATTGAGTGTGAACAAGTGCGCGCGGCCAAGATTGCTGTCCCGCGCGACTAGCTTCGCCAGGAACGCCAGATGCGGTGCAATGTCGGCAGCAGTGGCGGCGGATGGTCCGGTATCAGGAAGAATCAAAGAGCATTCTGCGAAAATGGCCGCTCGGATGTTATCGACCAGCCACAACAATTCAACCTGGGATGGACCTGCACCTCCCCGCCATTTGACACCGCTGAACGGTGAGCCCGGTGCGGCTCCGATAAAGCTAGCATTCGCAAGAAATGACAACCAATCCTCGAACCCGACCTTGGCCGCCGGATCACCCGCTGCAGTGAGGCCAGTGCGTGCATCGACAACGGCTCTAATGCGGACCGGTACGTCAGCAACCGCTTTGATTACGGCCAGGACGGCCTGCTCAAGATCCTCCATCGTTTTGCCCCCGGAAGATACTGACGTTCCCGCTCCGGCTAGGACAACGAGGTTTTCCATCCGCAGCCACTCGGCTATGAGGGCTTGAAGACGTTGTTTGCTATCTTTAGCGTTTAGCTCTGCCAGCACATTGCCGACCGTGCCGTCGGCAGACGGGCCGATCAGCTCATACTCATTCTGAGGGCGGCTTTTAGCCATGTATCCCGCGCACGCACCCGTTCTACCAGCTAAGCACGAACATATACTCGAAATTCGCGTTGCTGAAATAGCCGCCTGTTGCCTTCGCACGGTGACGGTAAAATTGCCAAAATCGCGGGGTATGTTGCGCTTATCGTAATAATCGCTTGGAAACGGGCGCTTCGAATTGAAGGAGATCGGCGGATGGCGATGGCTGCAAATCCTCTGCAGAAGCAGCCGGCACGGGGGGAGGGGAAACGGTTCGAGAAGGGGCGCTCGGGCAATCCGGCCGGGCGGCGGCCGGGGTCGCGCAACGCGGCGACGCGCGCCGCCGAAGCGCTGCTCGACGGCGAGGCCGCGGCGTTGACCCGCAAGGCGGTCGAGATGGCGCTCGGCGGCGACCCGGCGGCGATGCGGCTCTGCCTCGAACGGGTATTGGCGCCGCGCCGCGAGCGCACGGTCGAGTTCGCGTTGCCGGAAATCCGCGGCGCGGCCGATCTCGGCGCGGCGATGGCGGCGATCACCACCGCGACGGCGCAGGGCGTGATCTCGCCCGGCGAGGCGGCGGGCTTGGCGCAAATCGTCGACACCTTTGTCCGGGCGATCGACGCCGCCGATTTCGAGCGGCGCCTGCGCCTGTTGGAAGAGGACCGTGCCGCAAGGGCGTGAGACCCGGTTGCGCCGGCTCGCGGCGGCCCGGAAGCAGGCCGGATCGGCCGAGGCCGCCCGTAGCCGGGCGCTCAGGGCGCGGGTGGCGGTTTGCGCGATCCTGCGCCAGGCGCTGATCAAGGCCGGCGTCGATCCGGCCGGGGTCGGGGCGCTGCGCCTCGGCGAGGCGGCGATGGCCGAGCTGGCCGGGCTCGGCCAAACCCTGCAACCGCCGGAGATCGACGCGCCGGACGCCGCCGGCGAGCCCGGCCCGATCGACGAGCTGTTCGCGGCGAAGATGCTGGCCCTGACCCGGCGCTGGCCCGGCCGGGGCGAGCCCGATCCCGCCGCGGCGCTCGCCGACGAGCTGGCCGGGGCCTCGCTGGCGGAATTGCTCGCTCGGCGCCTGATCTAGTCGGCGAACTCGCCCGATGCCATCCCGATTCTGGATAGGCTTGCCCTGACCCGGCAATCGGCGCAAATGGGTCGGCCATGACCAATCGCGACACCCTCGACCTCCTCGACGCCGCCGCGGCACTGGTCCACAGCGTGATGCCGCCAACTCCGCAATATTGCTGGCCGCTGCTGTCGCGGCGGGTCGGCGCCGAATTGTGGGTCAAGCACGAGAACCACACCCCGATCGGCGCCTTCAAATTGCGCGGTGGGCTCGTCTATCTCGACCACGTCCGGCGCACCGAGCCGCAAATCCAGGGCATCGTCACCGCGACCCGCGGCAATCACGGGCAGAGCATCGCGTTTGCCGCGTCGCGCCTCGGCCTCGCGGCCACGATCGTCGTGCCCCACGGCAACAGCGTCGAGAAGAACCGGGCGATGGCGGCCTTCGGCGCGCATCTCGTCGAGGAGGGCCACGATTTTCAGGCTGCTTATGAATATGCGGCAGCCTTGGCCGAGCGCGAGGGGCTGCATCTGGTGCGCACTTTTCACCCGATGCTGGTGCGCGGGGTCGCAAGCTACGGGCTCGAATTGTTCCGCGCGGTGCCCGATCTCGATGTCGTTTACGTGCCGATCGGGCAAGGCAGCGGCATTTCCGGGGTGATCGCCGCGCGCCAGGCGCTGGGCCTGACCACCGAGATCGTCGGGGTCGTCGCCGCCGCAGCGCCGGCCTATGCCATGTCCTTCGCCGCCGGCACGCCGGTCAGCACCAATTCGGCCGACACGATCGCCGACGGCCTCGCCGTTCGCGTCCCCGATCCGGCGGCGCTCGAGGCGATCCGCCGCGGCGCCGCCCAAATCGTGACCGTGTCCGAGGCAGAGATCCGCCGGGCGATGCGGGTGGTGTTCGCTGATACGCACAATGTCGCCGAGGGCGCCGGCGCGGCGGCGCTGGCGGCGGCCTTGCAGCAGCGCGATCGGCTCGGCGGCAAGCGGATTGCGGTGATCCAGTCGGGCGGCAACATCGACTGCGCGCTGTTCGCCCAAATTCTGGCCGAGGAGGACGGCGAGAGCCCAGCTATTCCACGGTGACGCTTTTCGCCAGGTTGCGCGGCTGGTCGACGTCGGTGCCCTTGAGGACGGCGACGTGATAGGCGAGAAGCTGGATCGGGATCGCATAGAGCAAGGGCGCGACAAACGGGTCGCAATCCGGCACGGCGATGCCGAAGGCGAGCCTATCGCCGAGCCGCGCCACCCCGGCGGCATTCGAGATCATCACCACCCGGCCGCCGCGAGCCATGACCTCCTCGACATTGCCGAGCGTCTTTTCAAAGAGGTCGTCGTACGGCGCCAGCACGATAACCGGGACAGTCTCGTCAATCAGCGCGATCGGCCCGTGCTTCATCTCGCCCGCGGCATAGCCCTCGGCATGGATGTAGGAGATCTCCTTGAGCTTCAGCGCACCTTCGAGGGCCAGCGGGTAGGCGCTGCCGCGGCCGAGATAGAGCACGTCGCGTGCCTCGGCGATGGTCTGCGCGATCTCGCGAATGCGCTCGTCGTGGTTCAGCACCTCCGCCGCCCGCGACGGGATCTCGCTTAAAAAGCCGGCGAGCCTCGCCTCGCGGTCGTGGCCGATCGCGCCGCGCGCGCGGGCCAGGGCCACGGTCAACGCGGCCAACACCGCGAGCTGGGTTGTGAACGCCTTCGTCGAGGCGACCCCGATCTCGGGCCCGGCCAGGGTCGGCAGCACGACATCGGCCTCGCGAGCGATCGAGCTCTCCGGCTGGTTGACGACGGCGATGATGCGCTGTCCCTGGCTACGGGCATAGCGCAAGGCCGCGAGCGTATCGGCGGTCTCGCCCGATTGCGAGACGAAGATGGCGGCCCCGCCGCGCGGCATGGCCGGGGTGCGATAACGGAACTCGGAGGCGATATCGACCTCGACCGAGATGCGGGCGACGCGTTCGAGCCAGTATTTGGCGACGATGCAGGCATGATAGGCGGTGCCGCAGGCGATCGCCGTGACCCGCTCGATCTCGGCCAGGGCAAAAGGCAATTCGGGCAGATGCACGGTGCGGGTTGCCGGGTTGACCAGGGCGTTGATGGTGTCGCCGATCACCGCCGGCTGCTCGAAAATCTCCTTTTGCATGAAATGGCGGTAATTGCCCTTGCCGATCAGCGCGCCCGATGCAGCCAACTCGCGGATCGGTCGCACGACCTCGTCGTTGGCGGCATCGAAGATCGTCACCGTGCGCGAGGTCACGACCGCCCAGTCGCCCTCTTCGAGATAGGTAATGCGGCGGGTCAGCGGCGCCAGCGCCAAGGCGTCGGATCCGAGGAACATCTCGCCGTCGCCATAGCCGATCGCCAGCGGGCTGCCACGGCGGGCGCCGATCAACAGGTCGTGCTCGCCGGAGAACAGAAAAGCGAGAGCGAAGGCGCCGTCGAGCCGCGTCAAGGTGTTGGCCACCGCGTCCTGTGGCGACAGCCCCTGATCGAGGAAGTGCGTCGCCAGGATCGCCACCGCTTCGGTGTCGGTCTGGGTCTGAAAGGTATGGCCCAGCGCCTCGAGCTCGCGGCGCAAGGCCTGAAAATTTTCGATAATGCCGTTGTGGACCACCGCGACCCGATCGGTGGCGATCGGATGGGCGTTGGTCTCGGTCGGCAGGCCGTGGGTCGCCCACCGGGTGTGGCCGATGCCGATCGCGCCCTGCACCGGCTCGCGGTCGAGCCGCCGCGCCAGGTTTTGGAGCTTGCCCTCGGCGCGCCGGCGCTCGATGCGGCCATCGACGAGGGTGGCAATCCCGGCCGAATCGTAGCCGCGATATTCGAGCCGGCGCAGCCCTTCGATCAGCCCCGGAGCCACCATGTCCTTGGCGATGATGCCGATGATGCCGCACATCAGATTTTCCTCCGTAGCCGGGCGCGGATCTCAGGCGCGCGGCCGGGCTTGTCGACCTGATGCGCGCGCGCCACGCTCAGCGCATCGGCCGGCACATCGCGGGTGACGACGCTGCCGGCGGCGACGATCGCGCCGGCGCCGACTGCGACCGGCGCCACCAACGCGGTGTTCGAGCCGATAAAGGCACCCTCGCCGATTGTGGTACGCAACTTGTTAACGCCATCATAATTGCAGGTGATCGTGCCGGCGCCGATGTTGGCGCGGGGCCCCACCTCGCTGTCGCCGATATAGGAGAGGTGGTTGGCCTTTGCTCCCGCGCCGAGCCGGGCTTGTTTGATCTCGACGAAATTGCCGACATGCACCTCGGCTTCGAGCACCGCGCCGGGGCGCAGCCGGGCGAACGGGCCGACGATCGCACCGGCGCCGACCAGGGCGCCCTCGATGTGGCAGAACGAGCGGATGCGCGCACCTTCGCCGATTTCGACGCCGGGGCCGAAGACGACGTTCGGCTCGATCACGACATCGCGGCCGAGCCGGGTATCGGTGCTGAGAAACACGGTTTCGGGCGCCACCAACGTCACGCCTCGCGCCATCGCCGCATGCCGCAGCCGGCGCTGAATTACCGCCTCGGCTGCGGCCAGATCGGCGCGGCTGTCGATCCCGATCGGCTCATCGACTTTGAGCTCGACCGCGCGGCATAGAAGCCCGCGCCGGCGGGCGACGGCAACGATGTCGGTCAGGTAGAATTCGCCCTTCGCGTTGTTGCGATCGATCGCCGCGACAAGCTCGGCGGCATGCCGCGCCGCGATCGCCATGATGCCGCCATTGACGAGCGGGGTCGCCAGCTGTTGCGCAGAGGCGTCGGCCGCCTCGACGATGCGCTCGAGGTCGCTGTCGGGGCCGAGGACGAGCCGGCCGTAAGCGCCGGGGTCGTCAGGCCGCAGCGCAGCAACCAGCACCGCCGCCCCGCTGCGCCGCCGCTCGGCCAGCAGCACCGATAATGGCTCGGTGGTCAGGAGCGCGGCATCGCCGAGCAGAACCAGCACGTCCTCGATCGCACCGCGCAGCGCCAATTGCTCAGCGAGCGCACCGAGGCCGACGCGCACCGCGTCGCCGGTGCCGAGCGGCGGATCTTGCACGACACTCTGCGCAGGCTCGACGAACCGGGCGACCGCTTCCATTTGCGGCCCGATCACGACGACGGTCGCCGCCGGAGCCAGGGGGCTCAATGCCTCGAGCAGATGCGCGATCATCGGCCGCCCGGCGAGCGGGTGCATGATTTTTGGCGTCGCGGACTTCATTCGCGTGCCGCTGCCGGCGGCGAGGATAATGGCGGCGAAACCGGATTGGCTCATCGACGGCCTAAATCAGAAAACTGCGACACCTGCCACACTGTTGCGTGGCGGCGCCGATCCTTACCACACAAAGATTGTTGCAAAGTATGACCGCCGACGCGGTATCCGCTGCAGAGCCCCGCTTTTTTTGCAGGGCCGCATTCAGCCGGTTTCGATCGGCAGCGTCGGGTCGTTCGCCCATTCGCTCATCGAGGCGTCGTAGAGCCTGACCGCTTGATGACCGAGCATGACCAGCGCCAGCGCATCGGCGCTGGCCGCGATGCCGCCGCCGCAATAGGTGATGACCTCCTTGTCGAAGGCGCCGACCGCCTCGAAGCGCCGGCGCAGCTCGGCCGGCGGCAGGAATTCGTTGGTCGCCGGATCGAGCAGGTGGGCGGCCGGCAGATTGACGCTGCCCGCGATGCGGCCCGGTCGGCCATAGCTGTTGCCGCCGGCGCCGGCGTGCTGCTCCGGCAGCAAGGCGTTGACCGTGCAGACCGCACCGTCGCCGATCGCGGCCAGCACCGCTTCCTTGCCGACCATCAGCGGGCGCTGCACGCGCACGACAAAGTGCCCGGGCGGGCACGGCCTTGCCGGGCCGGTCTCGACCGGCCGCCCCTCGCGGCTCCATTTCTGCCAGCCGCCGTCGAGCACCGCCGCGTCGTCAAAGCCAAAGACCCGCAGCAGCCACCATACCCGCGTCGCCCACCATGGGTTGGCGGTGCTGTAGAGCACGACCCGACCCCCCTCGCCGACCCCAAATCGGCTCATCGCCGCGGCGAAAGCCTCGGCCGACGGCGCCATGAACCGCAAGCGCTGGGTGTTGTCGGACAGATCGGCCTGCAGATCGATGAACTGCGCGCCGGGCATATGGCCCCCCTCAAAGTCCGCGCGGCCGGGCAGGACCTGATAGGTGGCCTTGGGGTCGGGGATCAGATGCGTCGTGCAGTCGAAGACACGCAGGTCTGGATCACCGAGCCGGCTCTCCAAGGTCTCGGTGTCGATCAGGAATTCGGGATGAACAAAGCCGGCCACAGCGGACCTCCTGGTTTCGTCTACCCCCGCGCGAAGCGGGAATCCAGGGAGGCAGCGCCGTGACGGTTACCCTGGGCCTCCACTTTCGCGAGGGCGACGATGGTTGTTGTGGGACGGATCTTCCCTCCGGCGCCCCGATGACTATCCGCGAGCGGGCAGCGGCGCGGCGATCGGCGGGCGCTGGCGGTGGAATTCGGTCGCCTGCTCGAAGGCGTGGCCGACCCGCATGACCCCGGCTTCGTCGAACGGCTTGCCGGCGATCTGGAAAGGCGAGCGGCAATCCGTCCTCAAAGCCGATCGGCACCGACAGCGCTGGGCTGCCGGTCAGATTATAGGGGCCGGTATAGGACGCCCGCTCGAACGTCGAATAGATCGGGACCTGCGTCGATCCGCGGCGCCGGGCCGGTGGCGTTGGCCGAGACCGCGACATCGACGCCCGACGAGCGCACGGGCGAATTCGACGCACAGCTCGCGCCGCTGCCGCGTCGCCTCGACGTAATCGGCCGCGGTCAGAAACGCGCCGAGCGCCGATCCGGGCGAACATGTGGTGGCCGAAATCCTGCGGCCGCTCGCGGAAATCCTTTTCGTGCAACGCATAGGCCTCGGCCAGCATGATCAGCCGGTTGGCGTCGAGGTAGTCGATCAGCGGCGACAATTGCAGGTCGACGAGGCGAGCGCCGAGGCTCTCCAAGGTCCGGCAGGCGGCGTCGAACGCCGCGCTATAGGCGGCGCTCGGCGCGCTGTCGGCGCCGAACTCCTCGACCGCGTCGCGCTCGTGGAAATGGCGAACGACGCCGATCGTCGATCCCGTCGAGCCGCGTCGTCAGCGCCGCCCGGTAATCCGGCACCGGGACATCGGCCGAGGCCGGGTCCTGCGGATCGTAGCCGGCCAAGTGCCTGCATCATGATCGCGCAATCCTCGACGGTGCGGGTCAGCGGGCCGCAATGGTCGAGCGTGTAGGACAGCGGAAAGACGCCGCGCCGGCTGACCCGGCCATAGGTCGGCTTCAGCCCGACGATGCCGCAATAGGCGGCCGGGCCGCGGATCGAGCCGCCGGTGTCGGAGCCCATCGCCCCGGCGCACAGACCGGCCGCGACCGCGACCGCCGAGCCGCTCGACGACCCCGCCGGATAATGCGCGGTGTTCCACGGGTTGCGCGCCGGCGCGAACGGCAGCGTGAAATCGGGGCCGCCGATCGCGAATTCGTGCGTCTCCTGCTTGCCGAGCAGGATCGCGCCGGCTTGGCGCAGCCGCACCCAGGTCTCGGCGTCCTCGTCGGGCACATGGTCGAGATAGCGCCGCGAGCCGGCCGTGGTGCGGATGCCGCGCGTCTTGTAGATGTCCTTGAGGCCGATCGGGATGCCGTGCAGCGGCCCGCCGCGCGCGGGCGTCGCCGCCTGGCGCGCAGCGGCGAGGGCCTGGTCGCGCAATACCAGCACATAGCTGTGCAATTCGCCGTCGAGGGCCGCGATGCGTTCGAGATAGGCCTCGGTCAGCGCGACCGGCGACAGGCTGCCGTCGGCGATGGCGCGGCTCGCCTCGGCGATCGTCAGCTGGGTCGGGTCCATCGCCGTGCCTCACGCCCGCGGATGGACGAAGATGTGCGCCGGCTCGGCCGCCCGGTCGCGCGGCCGCCGCACGATTGCGCTGCATGCGCTCGACGAAGCGGTAGCCCTGGCGCAGTTCCTCGAACTGCTCGGCGGTCAGCTTCAACCCCGCCTGCTTCGACGAGGACCGCAAAGTGCTCGACGGAAATCGATTCGTTCAGCCATGGATCGCTACCCTCTCGGACGCACCGTCGTTAGCCCCTCACCTCCCGCTGCCGCTCTCCCTGCAAGCGGCGCGAGGGCCGGGTCGAGGAGGCGCGCGCAGACGGTGCCTGCTACTCCGCGGCCTGCGCGATTGCGCACGTGGCGGAAATTCTTCGGCAGGCCGGCCTTGGCGATGGCGCCGTATTGGACGACGTTGGGCAAGGCGCCGTGCACGAGCTCGCGCACCGCAACCAGCCGGTCGAGATCGATCGCCGGTGTCGAACCCCATCGCCTCGAGCATGAAGACGAGGTCTTCGATGACGATGTTGCCGGTCGCGCCCGGCGCGTAGGGGCAGCCGCCGAGCCCGCCGAGCGAGGCGTCGAAGGCGCGCGCGCCGGCGTTCAACGCCGCCAGCACGTTGGCGAGGCCGAGCCCGCGGGTGTCGTGGAAATGGCCGCCGACCGGCAGCGGCGCCACATCGGCGATGACCCGGCGGAACACCCGCTCGACCGCCGCCGGCTGGCCGTAGCCGACCGTGTCGGCGAGCATGATCGCGTCGGCCCCGGCCTCGGCGACCTCGACCGCGATCCGCCGCACCCGCTCCTCGTCGACGGCACCCTCGATCGTGCAGCCAAAGGCGGTGGCGAGCCCGCAGGTCAGGCGCGGGCGCTTGCCCTCGGGGGCGGTATGGCACAGCGCCACGACGCGGCGGAAATCCTCGACGAACTCCTCGGTGCTGCGGCGGACATTGGCGCGGTTGTGGCCCTCGCTGACCGACAGCACGAAATTCATCTCGTGCACGCCGAGCGCCAGGCCGCGTTCCGCACCCTTGAGGTTCGGGATCAAGGCCGACACGGTGAGCCCCGGCAAGCGTCAGCGCATGGCGCACCACCGCCTCGGCGTCGGCGAGCTGCGGCAGCAGCTTGGGCGGGACGAACGAGCTGACCTCGATCTCGCGCACGCCGGCGGCATGCTCGGCGTCGAGCCAGGCGATCTTTTGCTCGGTCGGCATGATTTCGGCGAGGCTCTGCAGCCCGTCGCGCAGTCCGACTTCGCGGACAAAGGCACGTTCGCGCATGTTCGGCTCCCGATAATGCTGGCTGCGAGGCTAGCCCCGGCGCGCCGCCAGGGCAACGGTCCGGGCCCAGATCGCGGTCTCAGACGACGTGCTCCGGGGTCAGCACGCAGATCTCGCCGCTGTCGGCGAGCTCGATCTGGATCGTCGCATGGGCGATGCCGAAACGCGCCTGAAGCTCCTGCGGCGATCGCGTTGAGCGCGGCGTCGCCCGGATGGCCGCCCGGCATGACCAGATGGCAGGTCAGCGCCGTCTCGGTCGTGCTCATGCCCCAGATGTGCAGATCGTGCAGTGCTGCAACCCCGGGCAGGGCCGCGAGATAGGCGCGCACCGCGGCGGCGTCGACGCCTTCCGGCACGGCGTCGAGGGCGAGACCGATGGCGCTTTTCAACAGGCCCCAGGTGCCGACGACGATGACCGCGGAGACGACGAGGCTGACCGCGGGATCGAGCCACAGCCAGTCCGGTGAGGCCGATCACGACCCCGGCGACGACGACGCCGGCGGTGACGAAGGTGTCGGCGAGCATATGCATAAAGGCGCTCTTGACGTTGAGGTCGCGCGCGCGCCCCGAGGCGAACAGCAGCGCCGTCCCGCCGTTGACGGCGATCCCGGCGGCGGCAACCCAGACCACGACCCCGCTCGCCACCGACACCGGATGGGTCAAGCGCAAGACCGCCTCCCAGGCGATCGCCGCCAGTCACGACCAGCAGGATGACCGCATTGGCGAGAGCGGCGAGGATCGAGCTCGAGCGCAGCCCATAGGTGAACCGGCCGCTCGGCCGACGGCGGCTCAGGATGGCGGCGCCCCAGGACAGCACCAGGCCCAGCACGTCGCCGAGATTGTGGCCGGCATCGGCGAGCAGCGCCATCGACCCGGAGACCACCCCGGCCGCCGCCTCGCCGCCGACGTAGGCGAGGTTGACGGCGATCCCGATCGCAAACGCGCGCCCGTAATCCGGCGGCGCATGGTCGTGTGTGGAATGATCGTGCTGCATGCGATGCAACTCGTCCAATACCTGCGTTCAGTATAACGGAAAGTTGCGGTTCGACGAAAAGTTGGATGCCGGCCGCGTCGGAGCATCGCGTGCCGGGGCTTGACAGCGGCCCGCGGCCGCGCGGAGATGGGGTGAGGAGGAATCGACCATGCTCGACGCCTACATCTATAATGGTCTTCGCACGCCGTTCGGCCGCCACGCCGGGGCACTCGCCCGGATGCGGCCCGACGACATGCTGGCCGCAGTCATTTCGGCCGTCGTCGGGCAGAGCCCGTTCGACCCGGAGAAGATCGAAGACGTGGTCGTCGGCTGCGCCAATCAGGCGGGCGAGGACAGCCGCTGCGTCGGGCGCCACGCCGGGTTGCTCGCCGGATTGCCGATCGAGGTCGCGGGCTCTGTATTGCAGCGCAATTGCGGCAGCGGATTGAACGCCATCGTCATGGCCGCGCAGGCGATCACCTGCGGCGAGGGCGAGGTCTTTGTCGCCGGCGGGGTCGAGAGCATGAGCCGCGCGCCGTTTGTCATGAACAAGGCCGAGAGCCCATTCAGCCGCGACGGCCGGGTGTTCGATTCGACGATCGGCGCGCGGTTTGCGAACCCGAGGCTCGAGCGCGAGTTCGGCGCCGACACGATGCCCGAAACCGCCGACAATCTCGCCCGCGACTACCAGATCACCCGCGAGGCCTGCGACGTGTTCGCCGCGGGCTCGCAGAAGAAATACGCGGCCGGCAAGGCCGACGGCTTTTTCGCAGGCGAGATCCTTGGCGTCGAAGTGCCGGGCGGCCGGGCCGGACCGGTCAAGGTCGGCGAGGACGAGCATCCGCGCCCGCAGACCGATCTGGCGGCGCTCGCCCGGTTGCGGCCGCTCGCCGAGGGCGGGGTGACGACCGCCGGCAACGCCTCGGGCATCAACGACGGCGCCGTCGCGATGATCGTCGCCAGCCGCAGGGCGGGCGACGCGGCCGGAGCCGAGCCGCTCGCCCGCGTCGTGTCGAGCGGTGTCGCCGGAGTGCCGCCGCGGGTTATGGGGATCGGTCCGGTCGAAGCGTCGAAAAAGGCGCTGGCCCGCGCCGGGCTCAGCCTCTCCGACATCGACGTGATCGAGATCAACGAGGCCTTTGCCGCTCAGGTATTGGCCTGCCTGCGCGGGCTCGATCTGCCGTTCGACGACAGCCGGGTCAATCAGAACGGCGGGGCAATCGCGGTCGGCCATCCGCTCGGAGCGTCGGGGCCGCGCATTGCACTGACCGCCGCCCGCCAGCTCCGGCGCACCCAAGGCCGCTTCGCGCTGGTGACGATGTGCGTTGGTGTCGGCCAGGGCATCGCCGCGGTTCTCGAACGGGTTTGATCTGACACTATGGCGAAGGATCCGGCGGCGACGGATCCGGCGCGCCCTCCCCATCCGATATTGAGGCCGAGCATGCCGTCAGCCTGCAGGGTTCTGTTGGTCGCTCCCAGGTTCACCGGCCAGTCGTATTGGAACTTCAGCGAACCTTGCGAGCTCTATGGGCGGCAATACCCGGCCCCGCCGCTCGGATTGATCACGGTGGCGGCGCTCTTGCCGCGATCTTGGGAATGCCGCCTGGTGAACCGCAATACCGAGCTGCTGGCAAGACTCCGATCTCGATTGGGCGGATTTGGTCATGACGGGCGGCATGCTGCCGCAGCGGTCCGATATTCTTCGCGTCATCGATCTGGCACATGCCCGGGGGAGGCCGGTCGCGGTCGGGGGACCGGACGTGACCTCATCGCCCGAGGGCTATGGGACCGCCGATCTCCGTGTGCTCGGAGAAGCGGAAGGCATAATCGACGACTTCGTTGCCGCCTGGGATGCCGGGGTCAGGCAAGGTGATTTCGAGGCCGAAAAGTTTACGGCCGATATCACTCGGACGCCGGTGGCGCGCTTCGACCTCCTCAAGCGCAGCCAATACATCTATTACGGCGTGCAGTTCGCTCGCGGCTGCCCGTTCACTTGTGAATTTTGTGACATAATCGAGCTTTATGGGCGGGTGCCGCGCGTCAAGACAACCGAGCAGATGCTGGCCGAGCTCGATGCTCTCTACGCGCTCGGCTATCGCGGCCATATCGATTTTGTCGACGACAATTTTATCGGCAACAAAAAGGCGGTGAAGGCATTTCTGCCGTATTTGATCGGATGGCAGAAGGAACGGGGTTATCCGTTTGAGTTTTCGACCGAAGCATCGATCAATCTCGCCGACGACGACGCTCTGTTGGGGCTGATGCGGGAGGCGAATTTCTTCACGATCTTCGTCGGCATCGAGAGTCCGGACACCGAGACGCTGAAATCTATGCAAAAAAAGCAGAATACTCGGCGCTCATTGGCGAATAGCGTGCGTAAGATCATCCGCTCCGGCATTTTCGTGAACGCCGGCTTCATCCTCGGGTTCGATTCGGAAGAGGGCAGCATCGCCGACGCGATGATCGATTGTATCGAGGCGACCGCGATCCCGTTCTGCACGGTTGGCCTGTTGTTCGCGCTGGCCGGCACCCAGTTGACGCGTCGGCTGGCACGGGAGGGCCGCCTGTTCGCGTCCGATGATTGGCTGTCGCGTCTGGTTGAAGGAGACGTCGGGGATGAGAGCGTCGGCGGCCTCAACTTCGCCACCGCGCGACCACGGCGCGACATCCTTCAGGATTACCGGAAGGTTCTTGCGAGCATTTACCAGCCTCGTTCGTATTACGGACGCGTCCGAACCGTCGCGCGCCTATTGGACCGGCCGGTGTTGGACAGGAGCGGCCGCAAAGGACCTCCTGCGGCCAGTCTGTTCGGCATCCCGCGTCGCGATCTGAGGGTGCTGGCGCGGCTCGTCTGGCGCATTGCGATGCGGCACCCCGCGACCCTGTGGAGCTTTTGCAAGGTTTTTGGCGAAATCGCGTGGCGAAACCCGCGCGCGCTTCCGGCCGTCGGCATGCTGGCCGCCTTCTATCTTCATTTGCGACCGTTCTCGAAATACGTCGTCGCCGAAGTCGATCGCCAGATTGCCGAGATCGATTGTGGACTCTGGAAGCCTCCCGCACTCGTTCGCGACTTCGAGGAGGAGGCGCTCGCGGCCACCTTTTAATCAACGGGTCAGGTCAGATGCCCGAACACGGACTGGGACCCAGCGGGGTGCAGCGGATCGTCGTTCTCGGCGCCGGCTTTGCCGGGCTGTGGAGCGCCATCGGCGCCGCGCGCAAATTGGACGAGCTCGGCATCGGCCCGGACCGGGTCGAGGTCACGGTCGTCGATCGCAGCGCCTTCCATTCGATCCGCGTGCGCAATTATGAGGCCGAACTCGACGGGACCCGCGTCCGGCTCGACGATGTGCTGGGGCCGGTCGGGGTCAGGCGGGTTGAAGCGGAGGTGACCGGCATCGACTTCCTGCGCCGGGAAGTCAGCTGTTCAGCGCCGGGCGCACCGAACGTGCTGCCCTACCACCGCCTGGTCTTCGCGCTCGGCAGCCGTCTGGTGCGCCCGCCGATCCCCGGCCTCGACATTCACGCCTTCGATGTCGACACCTACGACGCGGGGTGCCGCCTCAATGCCCATATCGCGGCATTGCCCGGGCGCGCCCCTTCGCCGGGGCAATGGACCGCGCTCGTCATCGGCGGCGGGTTGACCGGCATCGAAGCAGCGACCGAAATGCCGGGCAAATTGCGCGCCGCCCTTGCCGGCGCGAGGAGCGAGCCGCGCGTGATCATCGCCGACCGGCAGCCCTGGATCGGCTCCGACATGGGCGAGGAGGCGCGTGCGGTCATCGCCGAGGCGCTGGCGGCGCTTGGCGTCGAGAGCCGGCCCGGCGTGTCGGTCGCATCGATCGACGACGAGGGAGCGACTTTGTCGACCGGCGAGCGCATCGGCGCGGCGACCATCGTATGGTGCGCCGGCATGCAGGCGCATCCGCTGACCGCCCGCTTTCCGGTCGCGCGCGATCGGTTTGGCCGTCTGCCGGTAGATTCCTGCCTGAAAATCGACAGCATGGCGGCCGAGTTCGCGACCGGTGACGCGGCTAGTTTCGCGATCGACGGCGACCATTCCTGCGTGATGTCGTGTCAGCACGGCCGCCCGATGGGCCGATTTGCCGGCCACAATGTCGTCTGCGACCTCTTGGGCCTGCCGATGCTGCCGCTCCGGATCGACTGGTACACGACGATCCTCGATCTCGGTCCCTGGGGAGCGGTGTGCACTGCCGGCTGGGACCGTCGGGTCGCGACCAGGGGCGCGGCCGCGAAGCGCACCAAGGAGATCATCAACCGCGAGCGCATCTATCCGCCGCGCTCCGGCGACCGTCGCGAGATTTTCGACGCGGCGGCGCCGGTAGTGCAGACGCCGCCTGCCTTTTTTCACTGACCTCGGTCAGCAGATATCCGGCTCTTGTAGACGTCGGGAGAATATTTCCAGCATCTGCCATGCGATCGAGGAGGGGTTGATCGACCCGTACCGCACGGTGCAGATAGGCGTCCGCTCGCCGATGCACAAAGACGTGCACGATTGGACGGTGGGGCACGGGGTAACGATCATCTTCGCCGGCTCCACGGGGCCCGCACAGCTCATGACCCCGGCCGGCCCTAGGTCAAGAACCACTGAGGCGGATCGGCCGCGCCGTGCGACCTCAATGCGGCCAGGCGATGCTGTTGAAATCGTCGAGCAACGCGGCGATGCGGCCCATATCGGATTGATCCATGATGGCGCGGGCGCGGCGGGTGGCGGCGACCATGTCCAGCGAGCGGATACGCTGCTTGACCCGCGGGATGTTGCGCGGCGCCATCGACAGGTTGCGCAGTCCGAGCCCCAGCAGCAGTGCCGTATAGCGCGGCTCGCCGGCCATCTCGCCGCAGATGCTGATCGGCATGCCGCGGCGCAGGGCCGCCTCGATGGCGAATTGAATAAGACGCAGCACCGCCGGGTGCAGCGGGTTGTAGAGGTGCGCCACCTGCTCGTCGCTGCGGTCGATCGCCAGCGTGTACTGGACGAGGTCGTTGGTGCCGATGGCGAAAAAATCGGCCTCGGCGGCGAGCGAGTCGGCGGCAAGTGCCGCCCCCGGCACCTCGATCATCGCACCCAAGGGGGGCAGCGGCTTGGGCAGCGGCATGCCGCGCCGTCGCAGCCGGCGGGCGACCTGCTCCATCGCCTCGCGCACCCGGCGGATCTCGCTCGCGGTCGAGATCATCGGCAGGAGGATCCGCAACGGCCCTTCGGCGGCGGCGCGCAGCATCGCCGCCAGCTGCGGATCGAGCAAGCGGCGGTCCTGCAGCGACAGGCGGATCGCGCGCAGGCCGAGCGCCGGGTTGTCGGCCGGGACATAGTGGTCGGCGAGCGAGCGGGCGAGCTTGTCGCCGCCGAGATCGAAGGTGCGCACGGTCACGGTCTTGCCCTGCATCCCGCGCACCAGCCCGGAAAACACCGCGTACTGCTCCTCCTCGCCCGGCAGGTCGTCGCGGTTCATATAGAGAAACTCGGAGCGGACGAGACCCAGCCCCATCGCCCCGTTGGCCGCGGCCTGATCGAGCTCCACCGGCAGTTCGAGATTGGCTTCGAGGGTGATTTCGACGCCGTCGCGGGTCGCCGCCGGGAGTCGGCGCAGGCGGGTCAGGTGGCGCCGCTCGCGCACCAGGAGATCGCGCCGCGCCTCGTAATCGCCGACCGTGTCGGCCGAGGGATCGATGATCACGGTCCCCTCGGCGCCGTCGATCACCACCGTCGTGGCTGCGCGCGCATGAACGACCAAGGCCGGGACCGCGAGCACCGCCGGCAGCCCCAAGGCGCGGGCGACGATGGCGGTATGGCTGTCGGCGCCGCCGAACTGGGTGGCGAAGCCGGCGATCCGCTGCGGGTCCATCAATGCCGTGTCGGCCGGGGTCAGCTCGTCAGCGAGGATGACGGCCCCCTCCGGCACGCCGGAATAGGCGACATAGGGCTTCTTGATCAGGTTGCGGATGAGCCGCGTGCCGACGACGCGGATGTCCTCGATCCGCGCCGCCAGATAAGGGTCGCGCATCGCCGCGAAGCTTTTGGCAATCTCGTCGATCTCGATCTCGACCGCGCGCTCGGCGTTGATTCGGGCGCGGCCGACGCGCTCGTCGACGCCGCGCACCAAGCGAGAGTTCGACAGCATCGCCACATGCGCGTCGAGCAGGTAGCCGATCTCCTCGGCGGCGGATTCGGGGAGGCCGGAGGCTTTGGCCTTGAGCTTGCGCAGCTGCTTCAGCGAAACCGCAACCGCCTCGGCGAAGCGGCTGCGTTCGGCGCCGATCTCGGTTTCGGGGATGTGGCTCTCATGGACCGGAAGATCGCCGCCGTCGCCGACATAGGCCGGCCCGATGGCGATCCCCGGCGACACGCCGACGCCCGCCAACCTGCGCTCGATGCCGCTGCTCTGTGCCGCCGGCCCGCAGCCCTCGTCAATCCTCATCGAACTTGCATTCGATCAAATTGGCCAGCGCAGTGACCGCCTCGGCCGCCTGCGGGCCGCTGGCGCACAACTCGACCACCGTCCCCGGGGCGGCCGCCAGCATCATCAGCCCCATGATCGAGCGGCCTGAGACCTCGGTGCCGTTCTTGCGCACCCGGATGTCAGCCGCGAATTGGGCAGCAGTCTTGACAAAACGGGCCGAGGCGCGCGCGTGCAGCCCGCGCTGGTTGCAGATCGTCGCGATCCGCCGCACCACCTCCGAGGGCGCTCCGACACCGGGGCCGCTCGCCGGGCCGCTGGTCGGGCCGTCGCTCATCGCCGGGCGTCGGTCAATAGCTGCGAAGCGACGTTGATGTACTTGCGGCCGGCTTCCTGCGCGCCGAGCACGGTGCGTTCGAGGCTCTCGCTCTGGCGCAGGCTGGCGAGCTTGATCAGCATCGGCAGATTGACCCCGGCGACGACTTCGATCTTGGCGCGATCCATGACCGAGATCGCCAGGTTCGAGGGCGTGCCGCCGAACATGTCGGTCAGCAGCACCGCGCCGTCGCCGCTGTCGACCTCGCTGATCCGGCGCAGGATTTCCTGGCGCCGCTGCTCCATATCGTCGTCGGGACCGATGCACACGGCGGCGATCTGCGTCTGCGCGCCGACGACGTGCTCGAGGGCGGCGACGAATTCCGCCGCAAGCCGCCCATGGGTCACCAAAACCATGCCGATCATTGGATTCCCTCTGCTGCGACCGACCGTCGCTGCTCAACTTGCGGCGGCCGGCATACCCGCCGGGACCGGCGCGCCGGCGCCTGATGGCGCAAGGTCGCGATGGGCGACCTCGACCCGCCATCCCACGCCGCGTAGCCGCAGGGCCAGCCGCTCGGCGACATACACCGAACGGTGCCGCCCGCCGGTACAGCCGAATGCGATTGTAAGATAGGTTTTGCCCCGCATTTCATAGCGCGGCAGCAAGGGGTGCAGCAATCGCCACAGCCGCTCGAAGAATGGTGCGAAATCCGCGTCTCTCTGGATGTGGGCCGCAACCGCCGGGTCGCGCCCGCTCAGCGTCCGAAGTTCGTCAACATAATACGGATTGTCGAGAAAGCGCACGTCGAAGATCAGATCGGCCTCGCGCGGGATGCCGCGGCGATAGGCAAAGGAGGTGACGAAGATGCGCAGCCCGCACGCATCGAGCGCAAAATGGCCGCTCAGCAGGCGCTTCAGATCGGCGGCGGTGAGGGCGGAGGTGTCGATCACCAGATCAGCGCGGTCGCGCAAGGCGGAAACTACTTGGCGCTCGCGGCGGATGCCGTCCATGATCGGGCGGTCTCCGGCCAGCGGGTGAGGCCGCCGCGTCTCGATATAACGACGTTCGAGCCGTTCGTCGTCGCAGTCGACGAACAGCACCCACAACACGCGCCCGGTGCGGGCGATCACGGCGGCGAGGGTTTCGAGCATGGTCTCGGCGGCGAAGCCGCGGGTTCGCGTATCGGCTCCGACTGCGATCGCCGGGCCATCTGCCGCGGCGCTCTCGATCAGCGCCGGGACCAGCGAGGCCGGCAAATTGTCGAAGGCCTCGTATCCCATGTCCTCGACGATCTTGAGTGCGGTCGATCGCCCGGCCCCCGACATTCCCGTCACCAGCAGGACGCGGGCGCGCACCACGTTTTCGGCCGCGCCCGGAGCCTCTAGACCACTTTCGGTCATCATCGCCCGATTATAGCTGGCAACAGCCCCGTCGCCAACTCGCGTCGGACGAGGCGCAGCTTTGCTGCGGCGGAAGCTTCGAGCGGGGCCAGCGCGATCACGCGGATTTCGAGGCCGAGGACGGATTCGACCCGAACTTCCGGCATGCGTTCGATCTGACCCGAAGGGAGCAGATCGACGAGCAGCGCGAGCGGCGCCTCCTCGATCGTCTCGACCCGCAGGATACCGAAGCCGCGGACCTCGATCAGCCCGGCGATCACCGCAGGGGCGCGCACCAAAACCCGATCGCCGACGCGCCGCAGCTCAATCTGATCGTCGGCGACGAGACGAGCTCCGCCATCAATCAGGCGCAGCGCCAGATCCGATTTTCCGACACCGGACGGCCCGCGCAGCAAAATCGCCTCGCCGTCGATCGCGACCGCAGTGGCGTGGACGGGGATGGTGTCGCTCATCCCTGCGCCGGCAGCCGAATGCAAAAACGCGCGCCGGCGACGGCGCCATCGGCGTTCTTGCGGTTCTCGGCCCAGATCATCCCGCGATGCGCTTCGACGATCTGCTTGGAGATCGACAGGCCGAGGCCGGAATGGGTGCCGAATTTTTCGCCGACCGGGCGCTCGGTGTAGAAGCGGTCGAAGATCGCGGTCAGTTTTTCGTCCGGAACGCCGGGGCCGCAATCCTCGACGGTGACCAGCACCGCACGACCGGCGGCCCTCGCAGTCAGGCGGATCTCGCCACGCAGCGGGCTGAACGACTCGGCGTTGGCGATGACGTTGAGAAAGACCTGCGACAGTCGGGTTTCGATCCCTGGCACGATCAGCGGTCGTCCGCGCTCGAGCAGATCGAGCACCAGGCGGGGGCGGTTTTCCGCCTGGGTCGCCGCGTGCACGTCGGTCAAGGCGTGGAGCATGGCGGCGATATCGACCGGTGCCAGCTCGAGGCGGCTCAATTCGGCGTCGAGGCGCGAGGCGTCGGAAATGTCGGTGATCAGCCGGTCGAGTCGCTCGACATCGTCGAGGATGATCGCCATCAGCCGCCGCTGGTTCGCCGGGTCCTCGATCCGCACGGCGGTCTCAACCGCGCTCTTCAACGAGCTCAGCGGGTTCTTGATTTCGTGGGCGACATCGGCGGCGAAGCGCTCGATGGCGCTCATCCGCTGCCACAGCGCGTCGGTCATCTCGCGCAGCGAGCCGGAGAGATCGCCGATTTCGTCGCCACGCCGGGTGAAATCGGGAATCTCGACCCGGGCGCGGCGCCCACGGCCACGCTCGGCCGCCGCGGCGAGCCGGCGGATCGGCCGCGCGATCGTGCCCGCGAGATACAGCGACAGCAGCACCGTGACCAGCAGCGCCACGCCGAAGATGCGCAGCAGCTCGAGCCGCACGGTGCGCAGCTCTTGCTCGATTTCGCGGCTGCCGCTCGACAGCATCAGCGCGCCCAGCACCTCCTTGTAGCGCTGCACCGGGATGGCGACGCTCAACACCAGGCCGCCGGCTGCCGGATCGCTGCGGATCGCCTCGCCGATGTCGCCGCGCAACGCCCGCTCGACCTCGGCATAATCAGCGGCCCGCGGGGTCAGGCTTTCATGATAAAAGGGGTAGCGCCTGCGATGCGGCAGCGTGTCGACGACCCAGTCATAGATTTTATCGGCAAAGCCGAGGATCGGACTTCCGCCGCCGGGCGGCGGCAATTCGAGCACCTGGATGGCATCGCCCGGCCCGCGCAGAATACGGCTGTCGGCGATCAGCTGCCCCTTGACGTCGAACAGCCGCGCCCGCGTCTTGGTCGGCTGGACCAGGCGGCGCATCATCTGACGGGCGAGATCGGGAAGCAGGACCTCGCCCTCGTCGGCCGAATCGAGGACCGCACCCTCGCCCAGCGCCGCGGCGAAGATCTCGCCCTGCATCTTCAGGGATTCGATCTGCTGCCCGACCAGGCTGGTCTGATACTTTCCCAAGATAGAGGAACCCGCCGGCCAACAGCGCCAGCGCCAACACGTTGACGGCGAGGATGCGCAGCGTAAGCGGCGAGAACGGCCAGCGCCGCCCGCCGCCGCGCGACCGCCGGCGAGTGCGTACGCCGCGTGTCGAGCGAGGGTGCGGCATGTTGACCCGGATCGGCGACAGCGTCTGCCGCCGTCGCGGGCAGCGGCGAGGCCGGCGTTTCGGCCGTCTCAGCGGTCGCGGTATCGGTAGCCGACGCCATAGAGGGTTTCGATCTGGGCGAAATCGCCATCGACCGCTTTGAACTTCTTGCGCAACCGCTTGATGTGGCTGTCGATGGTCCGGTCGTCGACATAAATGTGCTCGCCATAGGCGGCGTCCATCAGCTGATCGCGATTCTTGACGTGGCCGGGGCGGTGAGCCAGCGATTTCAGGATCAGGAATTCGGTCACGGTCAGCTCGACCGGCTCGGCGCTCCAGGTGCACAGATGCCGCGCCGGGTCGAGCGTCAGCCGGCCGCGCACGATCACCGGCTCGCCCTGCGGGTCGTCGCGCTCGCGCGCCAATTCGCCGCGCCGGATCAATGCCCGGATGCGCTCGATCAACAGTCGTTGCGAAAACGGCTTTTTGATGTAGTCGTCAGCCCCCATGCGCAGGCCCAACAGCTCGTCGACCTCGTCGTCCTTCGAGGTCAGGAAGATCACCGGGATGTGGCTCTGCCGCCGTAGCTGCTCCAACAGCTCCATGCCGTCCATGCGCGGCATCTTGATGTCGAGCACGGCCAGGTCCACCGGCTGAGCGCTCATCCCCCTCAGCGCCTCGGCCCCGTCGGCATAGCAGCGCACGGCAAAGCCCTCGGCCTCGAGCGCGATCGACACCGAGGTCAGGATGTTGCGGTCGTCATCGACAAGAGCAATAGTGTTTGCCACGTTGATGCACCCCCCGTTAGTCTTGCAGCAAGGCGGAACGCCGGTAGAGCGGTTGCTGTCGCGACTAAATATGGCCATTTGCCGGCGAAGACAAACCCGTACGGCCGGTTTTTGTACATGACATCAGGCTTGGGCTGCGCCATATCGGAGCATCGCTGCGGGAATTTGTCGGTGTGTTGCCGTTGCGCGCTTTTTGCGGGATGAGCGAACGGGAGCCGAGCGACAATCCTGCCGGCTTTGCCCGGCGGCTGTTGCGCGGCTGCGGCCGGGCGGCGCTCGCCACTAGCCTGCACGGCGCCCCCTATGCCTCGCTGGCGCTGGTCGCCGCCGATCTCGACGCCAGCCCGCTCTTGCTGCTGTCCGACCTCGCCCAGCACAGCCGGAACATCGCTTTCGACCCGCGCGTGTCGCTGCTGCTCGACGCCACCGACGGCCGCCCCGAGCCGCTCGCCGGGCCGCGGCTGACGGTGCTCGGCCGGGCCGACGCGAATGTCGACCCGCGTCTCCTGGCACGTTTTGCCGCACGCCACCCGTCGAGCGCGCTCTATGCCGGGTTTGCCGATTTTCGGCTCTATCGGGTCGCGGTCGAGCGCGGACACCTGGTCGCCGGCTTCGGCCGGATCGAGTGGGTCGACGGCCGGGACTTATTGTCGGCAAGCGAGGCCGACGCCTTTGCCGCGGCCGGGCCGGAGATCCTGCGGCAGATCGACAACGGCCGCGACGGAACCGCGGACGTGTTGGCGCAAACCATGCTTGGCCATTCCGGCGGCGGATGGCGCATCACCGGGATCGATCCCGACGGCGCCGATCTGCGCCGCGAGAACAAAACCGCCCGCCTCGATTTTGCCGAAGCCGGTCGCGACCCCCGAGGCGGCGCGCGCCGCGCTGGGCCGCCTCGCGGACGAGGCACTGGCCGGGCGCGCGCGATAGGCGAACTTTGACACGGTCGGCCGTCCGTGGTACGCGCCCGCTCAAGCCGGTCCGCGGACGCACGCGGCCCGCAGGGCTGGCTATAAGAGGAGGAAGCGTCGAATGAAAAAGGCGATCCGATGACCGGGGCGAAGAGCCGTTTCGGCCTCGACCGGCAGGGCATGCATCATCTCGGCACCGTGCATTGGAACGCGCCGATGCCGGTTCTGTACGAGCACGCGGTCCGCCGGGGCGAGGGGACGGTCGTCGCCGGCGGCAGCTTTTCGGTCAACACCGGCGCCTTCACCGGGCGCACCCCGCGCGACAAGTACATCGTCGAGGAGCCCGGCACCAAGGACACGGTCTGGTGGGGCAAGATCAACCAGCGGATCGCGCCCTGCGTGCTTCGACGGCCTGCATCAGCGCATGCTGGCCTATCTGCAAGGCCGCGAGCTGTTCGTGCAGGATCTCTATGCCGGCGCCGATCCGGCCTACCGCCTGCCGGTGCGGGTGGTCACCGACAGCGCCTGGCACAGCCTGTTTTCGCGCAACATGTTCATTCGCCCGCCGGCCGACGAGCTCACCGGGTTCGAGCCCGCCTTCACGATCGTGCACGCCCCCAATTTCCGTGCGATCCCGGATGTCGACGGGATCAATTCCGAGGTCTTCATCTTTGTCAATTTCGCGCGCGGGCTGGTGCTGATCGGCGGCACCCGATATGCCGGCGAGATCAAGAAATCGGTGTTCGGTTATCTCAATTTCGTATTGCCGGCGCAAGGAGTGCTGCCGATGCACGCCTCGGCCAATGTCGGCCCCAAAGGCGACGCCGCGATCTTTTTCGGGTTGTCGGGCACCGGCAAGACGACCTTGTCGGCCGACGGCTCGCGCACCCTGATCGGCGACGACGAGCACGGCTGGAGCGACAACGGCGTTTTCAATTTCGAAGGCGGCTGCTACGCCAAGGTGATCAACCTGTCGCCGACCGCAGAGCCCGAGATCTACGCGACGATCGGCCGCTTCGGCACGGTGCTCGAAAACGTCGTGCTCGACCCGGCGACGCGGGTTCCCGATGTCGACGATGCGAGCCTGACCGAGAACACGCGCGCCTGCTACCCGATCGATTTCATCCCGAATGCCGACCCGAAGGGTCTCGGGCCGCATCCGACCAATGTCGTGATGCTGACCGCCGACGCGTTCGGGGTGATGCCGCCGATCGCCAAGCTGACCGCCGAGCAGGCGATGTACCATTTCCTCTCCGGCTACACCGCACGGGTCGCCGGCACCGAGAAGGGGCTCGGCAACGCCCCCGAGGCAACGTTCTCGACCTGCTTCGGGGCACCTTTCATGCCGCGCCACCCAGCGATTTACGCCGAGCTTTTGGGCGAGCGGATCAGGCGGCACGGCTCGCAGTGCTGGCTCGTCAACACCGGCTGGTCGGGCGGCACCTACGGGGTCGGCCGGCGCATGCCGATCGCCCATACGCGGGCCCTGCTGCGCGCCGCCCTCGATGGCAGGCTCGCCGATGCACCGCTGCGCCGCGAACCGCATTTCGGCCTGCTGGTGCCCGAAAGCTGCCCCGAGGTCCCGAACGAGGTGCTCGATCCGCGCCGCACCTGGTCCGACAAGGCCGGCTATGACGACACCGCGCGCGAGCTGACCCGCCGCTTCGAAGCGAACTTCAACGAGTTCGAGCCCTTCGTCGGCGACGAGGTCAAGGAAGTCGCGATCCGCCCGCCGGCCTGATCAGGCTCGGCCGGGCGGGAGTGGGGCATGCTGACGATCGCCGAGGCGCAGAGGCGGACCGAAGAGTTTCTGACCGGGCAAATGCTCGAGGCGCTGGGTGCCGTCGAGTATGCGCTGCCGAGCTTTGACGAGGCGCCGCGCGTGCTCGATCTCGCCGAGGCGGCGCGCGCCCATGTTGAGATCCGCCATGTCCGCGGCGCTTCCGACGCGTCCTATCTGGTCCAGGCCTACGATGACGAGCTGCTGATGCAGCTGCAGCTCAACGTGCACCGGCTCGTCGTGGTCTATCGCGTGCCGGCGCTCGATGCGCTCGATGCCGCCACCCTGGCGGTGCGGCTCGAACGCTGGCGCATCGGCGCCGAGCATGCCGGCTGGAAGTTCGGCTGGCGCGATGCGCCGATTGCCGGCGACGGCGTCCGGCGTTATGTCGAGACTTATTGCTATGCCCTGGCCGCTGCCGATTTTCTCGAAAACGAGCCGCAACAGCTCTATTGGCGCACCGACATCGTGCAGATGACCCGGTACTACATGATCGAGGCGGCCCGCAGCGGCGTGCGCCTGTCGCCGCGCCGTGCCGGGTTCCCGGTGTAGGAGCCCCTCGCCTCCTTCGCGTCGCATGGCCGCCCAAGGGCAGCTATGGGCTGCCTTGCTCAAACCAGGCGCAACGTCGTATATCCCCGATATAACTCGGCGATTGCCGGTTGACTCTCCTGTTCGCGGCATCGGCGCGAGGACGGAAAAGGGAGGAAAACATGGCACAATCGATATCGCTGCAATCTTCAGCGTCCGCGACACGGCTGCTTTTCGGCTTTATCGCCGGTTTCATCGCGACCTTGGTATTTCACCAGATCGGGCTGCTGCTGCTGCATTTCGCGGGTATGACGCCGGGCATGCCCTATAACATGCACAGGGTTCCGCCGTTCGGCGTGCCCCAGTTCATCTCGCTCGCTTTCTGGGGCGGCGTGTGGGGCATCGTCTTTGTGCTGTTCGAGCGTGTAATCGCCCGCAGCCCCGGCGGCTACTGGGTCGGCGCGATCATCTTCGGCGCGATCTTTCCGACCGCCGTCTCCTGGTTCGTCGTCGCACCGCTCAAGGGCCTGCCCGTCGGCTATGGCTTCCACTTTCCCGGCCCGCTGGTCGGACTGATCGTCAACGGGCTGTGGGGGCTCGGAACGGCGCTGTTGCTCTGCCTGACGCCGCGGCCGGTCAGGCGCGCCTGGTAGTCAGCGGATCGCGGCGGCGATCGCGGCGCCGAGGTCCTTGGTGCCGGCATTGCCGCCGAGATCGGGGGTGCGGGCGCCGCCCTCGGCCAGCACCTCGGCGATCGCCCGCTCGACCGCGGCCGCCGCGGCATCCTCGCCGAAATGCGCCAGCATCATCGCCCCCGACCAGATCTGACCGATCGGGTTGGCGATGCCGCGGCCGGCGATGTCGGGCGCCGAACCGTGCACCGGCTCGAACATCGAAGGATATTCGCGCTCGGGGTTGATGTTGCCCGAGGGGGCGATGCCGATCGAGCCGACCACCGCAGGCCCCAGATCCGACAGAATATCGCCGAAGAGGTTCGAGCCAACGACGACATCGAACCAGTCGGGATGGCGCACGAAATGCGCGGTCAGGATGTCGATGTGGTACTGGTCGGTCTTGATCGCGGGATAGTCGCGGGCGATGGCGGCAAAGCGCTCGTCCCAGAACGGCATGGTGTGGATGATGCCGTTCGATTTGGTGGCCGAGGTCACGTGCTGCTTGCGGGTGCTGGCGAGGTCGAAGGCATAGCGCATGATCCGGTCGCAACCGCGACGGGTGAACACCGCCTGCTGCATCGCCATCTCATGCTCGCTGTCGGCATAGAGCCGGCCGCCGATCTCCGAATATTCGCCCTCGTTGTTCTCGCGCACGACATAGAAATCGATGTCGCCCGGCGCCCGGTCGCGCAACGGCGACTGCACCCCGGCCAAGAGCCGCACCGGACGCAGATTGACGTATTGATGAAAGCCGCGCCGCAGCGGGATCAAAAGGCCCCACAACGAGACATGGTCGGGCACGCCCGGCTGGCCGACCGCGCCGAGATAGACGGCGTCGTAGAGCCGCAGCCGCTCGAGCCCGTCCTCGGGCATCATCCGCCCGGTCTTGGCATAGCGCTCGCAGCTCCAATCGAACTCGCTCCAGCTCAGATCAAAGCCATAGGCCCGCGCCGCCTGCTCCATCGCGGCGATCCCTTCGGGCATGACCTCGTGCCCGATGCCGTCGCCGGCGATCACCGCCACCCGATAACTGTTTGCCATGCAATCCCCCTCCGTCGGGTCGGCCAATTTTCTACTTGTTGGTGTTCCAGATATCGGTCGCGATCAGCCAATGGCCGCCGACCCGGCGCCAGACGACCGTGTATTTGCCGACGATCTGCTGCGGCGGCTGGGTTTTGGTTTCGAGCTTGACAGTGCCGATCTCGCGAGCCGCACGAGGGCCGAGCGGCAGGACGTCCATGGTCACGAGCCTGGCATCGCCGAGTTGCTTCACCGCCCCCTGCCAAAAGGCTTCGATCGCCTTGCGGCCCTCGACCATATCGCCGCCCGGCGGAAGCACATAAGCGTCGTCGGCATACATCGCCGCAATCGTGGCCGCGTCGCCCTTGTTGAAGGCGACCGTCCATTTGTCGTTGAGTTGTTGGATCGTGGACTTGGTTTGGGCCAGCGCCGGCCCGGCGAACAGCACACCCAGGCACAAGGCCAGCACCGCGACCCGCCGCATGACAATCCTCCCGCGCTTCCCCGCGATCTTCCCGCGCTTTGCCGCCGCGGGCAATCGTCAGATTTCAATGGCGCCGGCGAGGTAAAGGACGGCGCGGCCGGCGATCGTGACCCGGTCGCCGTCGAGCGTGCAGTGGAGGCTGCCGCCGCGGCGCGACAGCTGGCGCGCCACAAGCCGGGTCTTGCCGAGCCGCCCGGCCCAATACGGGATCAGGGTGCAATGCGCCGAGCCGGTCACCGGGTCTTCGTCGACCCCCTGGGCGGGTGCAAAAAAGCGCGAGACGAAATCGATTTCGCCTTTTCCCGGCGCGGTGACGATCACGGCAAAGCGATCGAGCCTCGCCAGTCCCGAGAAATCCGGGGCGAGCGCCGCCACGTCCTCGGGATCGTCATAGACGGCGAGATAGTCGCGGGCTGCGAACACCACGGCCGGCTGACGTCCGAGCGCGGCGACGAGGTCGGCCGGCGCAAGGCAGGGCCTGGGCGGCCATGCCGGGAAATCGAGCGCCAGCAGATCGCCCTCGCGGGTGACGGCGAGATCGCCCGCCTTTTCGGTACGGAAGACGACGCGCTGCCGCTCGGGCATCAGCACATTAAAAATCACATAGGCCGACGCGAGCGTCGCATGGCCGCACAGCTCGACCTCGGTCGTCGGGGTGAACCAGCGCAGACGCCAGCCTTCCCCCTCGGTTACTAAGAACGCGGTCTCCGACAGGTTGTTCTCGGCCGCGATCGCCTGCATCAGCGGGTCGGGAAGCCAGCGGTCGAGCGGGCACACCGCTGCCGGGTTGCCGGTGAACGGACCGTCGGCAAAGGCATCGACCTGATACAGCGGAACACGCATGGGCAGAGCGTGTAACGCACCCGCCCGATTCGATCAAGATCGTCGGTTGCAGGCCGCGAAGGACAATTTGCACAGCCGCAGGGGGCTGATCCGGCCGAGCGCCACCGGCGTCACCGAGCTCCAACCAAGGCGCGAAACGGCGCAACTAAGGCGCTCGCATGGCAAATGACGATCGTCCGCCATGTTCTTGACGCGTCTGCGCCACAGAGCTAACCTTAATGACCGCATTTACCGTGTCCAAATCGGACCCTCGGAAACCCGATTGGACCGGTCTAGGGGCGGTCCCGGCACAATTGCGTGCCCGAGCTTACCAATAAATTTCGACCAATCGAGGTCGACGGAGGAAGAGCTCATGAAGATCAGGCAATATCTGACAATCGGCGCGTCCGTAGCCGGAACGCTGGCTGCCGTCATGCTGGCGACCGGTGTTTGGGAACCGCTGGCCTCGGCGGCGAAGAGCGCGCAAGGCCCAACTTTTGCCGTCGATCCCTCCTGGCCCAAACCGTTGCCTGCGCCAGTTGGCAGCGACGGCGTGGCGCACCGGTGGGTCACCGGCGAAATCGCCGGCAGCTGCACGGACAAATATGACGATGTCTACACCTTCAACCGCGGCTGGGAGGTCGGCGCCACTCCGGCAGGCGGAGTTTTGCAGGGCAATGAATTGGGCGCCATTGACGGCCAGGACGCGACCGCCTCGGCGATCCCCTCGCCTCCGGTGGTCGCCTACAACAGCGACGGCGACACCGTGGCCGGTTGGGGAAACCCCAGCTTGATCTCCAGCAACGCGCTAGGCGACGAGGGATGGGCCGCCTATATGCCGCAGGGCGCGCATGGCTGCTTTGTCGACTACCAGGGCAATATCTGGGTTGGCGGCAATGGCGACGGGATCGTGCAGGAATACAACCCGCAAGCGGCCAACAAGGCCGGCGCCAACGCCACCTATGTGATGCAGATCGGCACCAAGGCGATGTGTGACGGCACGCCGACCAGCAGCAACCCCTTCAGCTCATGCGGCGAGGGCAATTCGTTAAATTCGAGCCATACCCTGCTGAACGAGCCGGCCGATATCGCGGTCGACCCGGATGTGGGCCCGGTCAGCCATATGCGGGGCGACATTTACATCGCCGACGGCTATGGCAATCACCGCGTCGTCGTGTTCAACGCCGCGGGGGTCTATGTCGGCCAATGGGGCACCGCCTGCTCGACCGACAGCGAAAGCTGCGCGCCGGGCACCTTTGGAGCGACCGGCGGCGGCCACCCGCATTGCGTCGTGCTCGGCAATGACGGTCTTGTCTATGTCTGCGACCGCCCGAATGACCGCATCCAGGTCTTTAAGAAGACTTGCGCAGTCCCGTCGGTGAATGGCTCGCAGCCGGTGTGCCCGCCGGTTCGGATCATCAACATCAACGGGTTCAACACCGCGACCGCCGCCGACCGCAAGGCGATCCTGCTCGCCGGTACACGGGCCTGCGACATGGATTTCTGGCCGAACATCGACTACCTCGCCAGCAAGAGCCCGACCAGCCAAAAGGATATCGTCGATGTCGATCTGGGCAATGACAATACCTGGCTGATCAACAAGGCGAGCGGGTTGGTCTTGGGCGCGCTCGGCACCTGCGGCATCGCGCCATGCCCCGGGCACAGCGCCGGCGAGTTTGCGTTTGGCCATACCACCACCGTCGACTCGAAAGGTAATATCTACGTCGCCGAAACCATAACCGGACGCCGCATCCAAAAGTTCGTGCAGATGAACGGCCAACAGTATTAACGGCCAACAATTAACCGCCAACAATATGAGACGCGATGTGAGCCGCAGCGGCGGCCGGAGAGCGACACGTTCCGGCCACCGCTGTCGCCGCAACCGGAGTGCTCGACGATGTTGAGCCGTCGGATGGCGCTCGCCGCGGCGTGGATGTTATGGACGATTCTCGGTGCCGCCGCCGCGGGCGCGCATGATCTTCCGCTCGATCGGTTTATGAACGGGTTTGTCAGGATCACCCCGCACCAGGCCGATCTGGTGATCCGCGTTCCTTTGGATCTGTTGCGGTCGGTCCCGTTTCCGATGGCACGAGGCAATTACGATCTCGCGGCCGCGGGGCCGTCAATCAAAGCGACGCTCGATGCCCTCTCCGGCGCGCTTTCGCTGTGGGAGAACGGCGTGCGCCTGCTGCCTTCGAGCGCCGCCGGGCAGCTGGCGCCGCTAGCGGATCGGTCGTTCGAGGATTACCGGCAGGCGGTCGCGGGGGTGGCCTCGACGCCGCCCTCGGATCTGCGGATGGGCTACGAGCAAGGCTATTTCGACGCTCGTTTCACCTACCCTATCTACGCGCCCAATTCGGTCTTTATGATCGAAAGCCTCGTTGACGCGGAGTTGGGAAGCTCCGTCAAGCTCGCCATTCGCTACATGCCGTTCGGCAGCTCCACCCGCGCGTTGATGATCAGCGGCGGGTCCGGCCGCGTAGCCCTCGATCCGGCCTGGTGGGAAGCGTCACTGGGGTTTGTCAAACTTGGCATCGAGCACATTCTGACCGGCATCGACCACATGTTGTTCCTGCTGTGCCTGGTCATCCCGTTCCACCGGGTAAAGCCGCTCATTCCGGTGATCACCGCCTTCACCCTCGGCCACTCGATCACCCTGATCGGCACCGCCTATAACCTCGCCCCGCTCGGGGCTTGGTTTCCGCCCTTTGTCGAGGCGGCGATTGCCGCGACGATCTTCTATATGGCGATCGAGAACATTGTCGGCGCCAATCTTCGACGGCGCTGGATCATCGCGGCGCTGTTCGGCCTCGTGCACGGCTTCGGGTTCGCCGACATTCTCAGAGAGCAATTGCAGTTCGCCGGGTCGTACGTGCTCCTGTCCTTGGTATCCTTCAACATCGGCATCGAGATCGGACAGCTTTTAGTGCTGTGCGTCGCGGTGCCGGCGCTCACCCTCTTGTTCCGCGGCGCCATGTCGGGACGGATGGGCGTGATCGTGCTGTCGGCGATCGTCGCCAATGTCGCGTGGCAATGGATGATGGAGCGCGGCGAGGTGTTGTGGCAGACCCCATGGCCACAACTGACCGGGCCGGGTTTGATGGTCCTGGCGCGCTGGGTTCTGGCCTTGGGCCTCGCCATCGCCGCCGCCAACCTGTTGTCGAAATGGATCGACCGCAAGCGGCCAGACTTGGTCGCCACGAGCAGGCGCCCGGTCGAGGAGTAGCCAGCCGATCCCCGCCTGACCGATCGCGGCCCGGCGGGCGTCAGTAGATGTGCTGGCCGCCATTGACGGAGATTTCGGTCCCGGTCACGTAAGCCGCGTCGTCGCTGCACAGGAAAAAGATCGTCCCGGCGACGTCGGACGGGACGCCGAGCCGGTGGAGCGGGATGCGCGGCAGCAGCACCGCTGTCTCGGGCGACAGCATCGCCGTCTCGATTTCGCCCGGCGCTACCGCGTTGACGCGTACCCCGAGCTTGGCAAAGTCAGCAGCCATCTCGCGGGTCAACGCCGACAGCGCCGCTTTCGAAATCGCGTAGGCCGAGCCGGCGAACGGATGCACCCGGTGGCCGGCGATCGAGGTGATGTTGACGATCGCACCCTTGCCGCGCGCCAATGCCGGGGCGAAGGCGCGGGATAGGGTCAGCGGCACGAAAAAGTTGAGATCGAAAACCCGATGCCAATCGGCGATCTCGCCGTTGAGGCTGCCGAGCCGCTCTCCGGACGGGGTCTTCGGCGACACCCCGGCGTTGTTGACCAAGGCGTGCAGAGGCCCGTCGAGATAATCGCAGGCTTCGGCAACGAAATGTTCGAGATCGGCCGGGTCGCCGAGATCGGCGCTGATATGGTGGGTCCAGTTCGGGTCGCGCTTGCACTCGGCCGGAACCGCGTCGCGCGAGCAGGTGATGATCCGCCACCCGGCATCGCTGAAGCGCTTGACCGTCGCATGACCGATGCCACGGCTGGCGCCGGTCAGCAGCAGCACCTTGCGCTCGCCGCTCATTGCGCTTCGACTCGCCGCGGAAAGCTCGACCGCGCTTCCTCGACGCCTTCGGGGTCCTGATGGATGATGATCTCGGCGTGCGGGTAGGCGGCGCGCAGCCTGGCCTCGACTTCGTCGGAAATCTCGTGCGCCCGGATCAGGCTCATATCGCCATCCATTTCGATATGGATCTGGATAAACGCGGTCGGCCCGGCGACCCGAGTGCGCAGATCGTGCGCAGCAGCCACCTGCGGATGCCCCTGCGCGATGGCGCGGATCTTCTCGCGCTCGTCATCGGGCAGTTCGCGGTCCATCAGCTGAGTGAGCGACAGGCGCGCGAGGCATACCGCTGAATAAACGATCCAGATGCCGATCGCAGCGCCGAACAGCGGATCGAGGATGCGCAGGCCGAACAGACCGGCGAGGACCAGCGCGGCAATGACGCTGCCGTTCAGAATGACGTCGCTGCGGTAATGCAGCTCGTCGGCGCTGATCGCAATCGACCCGGTGCGGCGCACGACATGGCGCTGATAGAGCACGAGCGCCACAGTGACCGCGATCGAAAAAATCATGACGGCGATCCCCGCCGGCGGGTTCTCGACCGCCGCCGGGTGGATCAGCCGGCGCGCCGCTTCGGCCAGCAGCAACAGCGCGCTGCCGGTGATGAAGGCGGACTGGCCCAGCACCGCGAGCGGCTCGGCCTTGCCGTGGCCAAAGCGATGCTCGCGATCGGCGGGGCTCACAGCATGGCGCACCGCGATCAGGTTGACGATCGAGGCGAGAATGTCGAGCAAGGAATTGATCAGGCTAGACAGCAGCGCGACCGAGCCTGTCTCCAACCAGGCAGCGAACTTGACCGCGATCAGCAATGCGGCCGCCGCGACCGAGGCGTAGGTCGCCTGCCGCCGCAACCGGTCCGCCGCCGGTCCGTGCAGCAGGCCGTGCATCATGGGAAAAGCCGTTCCCGCCGCCATCCGTCGCCTTCGCGGATAAACAACCAACGGTCATGCAGGCGCGAGGGTCGCTCCTGCCAGAATTCGACCCGCTGCGGCGCCACGCGAAACCCCGACCAATAGGGCGGGCGCGGCACTTCGGAATCGCCAAATCGGCGGTCGAAATCCTCGACCCGGCGCTCGAGCACTGCGCGGCTTTCGAGCGGGCGCGACTGGTCGGAGGCCCAGGCGCCAAGCCAACTCTCGCGCGGACGGCTGGCGAAATAGTCGTTCGCCTCTGCTTCGGAAACCGGAGCGACGCCGCCCTCGATCCGAACCTGGCGACGCAGCGCTTTCCATAGAAAGCACAATGCCGCCTGCGGGTTGGCGGACAGTTCCTCCGATTTGCAACTCTCCAGGTTCGTGTAAAAGACAAACCCGCGGGCATCGAATCCCTTGAGCAGAACCGCTCGCGCCGACGGCCGCCCCTGGAGCGTCGCGGTGGCGAGTGTCATCGCGTCGGCATCCTGCTCGCAGTCGAGGGCTGCGGCGAACCAGCGCGCGAAGGCGGACAACGGTTCGGTCTCTAAGATCTCGTCCATCGCCCCCTCCCCGCCCCCGCTATCTCGACCCGACTTTTTCGACAATGGTCTCGGCCGAGCGCCAGCCGGCGCGCCGGTGCGGGCCATCATCGAGAGTGTCGGCGATCAAGGAGGCGATGGTCATCTGCATCGCCGCCGCCTCGGCCTTGATGATCCGTTCCATCGCGGAGGCGACTTGGCTGTGCCAGGGCGCTGACAAGCGATCGAGCCAACGGCCGGCGAAGGGCAGGTTCAGCGCCTCGTAAAGGTCGTGAAGCGTCGCTGCACTGGGGTTCCAAGCGAGCACCCAGTTTCCTCCTTGCGTGTGCGCGGCAAAACCGGCTTTGGTGAGCGGTTTCATATGCCCGTCGACGACGGTCGTCGTGATCCCGAGCTCGGTGGCCAGCGCGGAGGTGGTCAGCACGGCACCCGAGCGTTGCGCCCGCGCCAGCGCAGCAATCAGCGCCAGGCTCAGGCCGAGCTTGACCCCGCCGGACGACACGTTGCCGATCCGCGCATCGATCCGCCAATACGGCAAGGCAGCGGCGGATTCCGCCCCCAGCAACACCGCCATCCACGAAATATACATCCAAAGCAGAAAAATCGGGATCGCCGCGAGCGTGCCGTAAACGGTCTGGTAATACGACATGGCGCCGACATAGATCGTAAATCCGACCTTCAGGATCTCGATCGCCGCGGTCGCGATCAGCGCGCCGAGAGCAGCATCTCTCCAGCGCACGGCGCAATTCGGGATCAGCCAATAGAGCAACGTGAGAGCGATGAATTCGAGCAACGCCGGCACCGCTCGCGCCAGCCCGTGCAGCCAGCCGCTCTCGATCCACTGAAACGCCTGCTGGCCAAACCCGGCATGACGGGCGGCGATTTCGAAATATGTCGACAGCGACAAGCTGAGGCCGACGAGCAGCGGACCGAGAGTTATCAGCGCCCAGTAAGCGAGGACGCGCTGACCCCACGGACGAGGCGAGGTGACCCGCCAGATCACATTGAGCTGGTCTTCGACCGTGACCAGCAGCAGGACCCCGGTGGCGGCGATGCCGATGACGCCGATCGCGGTCGTCTGCGCCGCCGAATTGGCAAAGGCGCGGAACCACCAGGCCGCCTGCTCGCCGATCGACGGCACGAAATTTCTGAAGACCAGCGCCAGGATCTCGTTGTGCACCTGTCCGAAGATCGGGAACACCGACAGCGAGCCGAGAGCGATGGCGGCGAGCGGCACCAGCGAGACGAGTGCGGTATAGCTCAACGCGCCCGAGGCGGCAAAGCAGCCGTCGCTGTTGAAATCGGCGCAACACATAGGCGGCGAACGCGGTTGCGCCCGCCGCCGTCTGCCGCACCCCGCTGCGGCCTCTCGCCCGATTCTCTGCCGCCACCGGCGCCATCCTGCAAACCCCGCAGTGGATATCTGGTAAACACGCGCCCGTTCGGCAATTATCCGCCGCCTGTCGCGATCGCACCAGCGCCGAGCGGGGGCCGGGCCGTCGAATGGCGCTCGCCGCGGCGGTCGTGTAGGATGCATTCGGCTGCGAGAAATGGGGATCCACCATGCCGCTGATGGCGGGGAAGAAGGGTCTGATCATGGGCGTCGCCAACGAGCGATCGCTCGGCTGGGGCATCGCCAAGGCGTTGCACCGCCATAGCGCGGCACTCGCCTTTACCTACCAGGGAGAGGCTCTCGGCAAGCGGGTGCGGCCGCTCGCGGAGAGCACGGGCAGCGATTTCGTCGTGGAATGCGACGTCACCAACGAGCGCAGCCTGGACGCGGTTTTCGCCGCTGTCGGCGAGCGCTGGGGTCGGCTCGATTTCGCGGTTCACGCGATCGGCAGCACTGACCCGAACGCGCTTAGGGGAAAATATGTCGATACGACGCGCGAAAATTTTGCACGTACGCTCGATATTTCCTGCTTTTCATTTACCGATATTTGTCGGCGCGCGGAACCGTTGATGACCAATGGCGGCAGCCTGTTGACGTTGACCTATTACGGCGCCGAGCGGGTGATGCCGAATTATAATGTCATGGGAGTGGCCAAGGCCGCGCTCGAGGCGAGTGTGCGCTACCTCGCGGTCGATCTCGGCGGACGGAATATCCGGGTCAACGCGATTTCGGCGGGGCCGATCAGGACCCTTGCTGCCTCGGGCATCGGGGATTTCCGCTACATTCTGAAATGGAACCAGTATAACTCGCCGTTGAAGCGCAATGTCGCAATCGAGGATGTCGGCGGCGCCGCGCTCTATCTGTTAAGTGATCTGTCGGCCGGGGTCAGCGGCGAGATCCACCACGTCGATTGCGGCTATCACGTGGTCGGCATGAAGGCCGTCGACGCCCCCGACATCTCGGTCGTGTGACAGGAGCGTTGCTGGATGCGCGCGAACTCTGACCCGGTTCTCCCTCTCCGCCCGTTTGCGGGGGGAGAGGGTCGGGGTGAGGTGGGTGACGGGACCGCGCGCGAGATGCCGAAAGGCCACCGCACCCTCCCACGCCCTTGGCGCGGGCCCCTCCCTCTCCCCCGCGATGCGGCGGAGAGGGAAACTTCGCCTGTCGGCTGACATCCATGGCCGGAAACTCGTTCGGCACCTTGTTTCGCTTCACCACCTGGGGCGAGAGCCACGGGCCGGCGATCGGCGTCATCGTCGACGGCGTTCCATCGCGCCTGCAGCTCGATGAGCCTGACATCCAGCGTTGGCTTGACAAGCGCAAACCCGGCCAGTCGCGGTTTACGACGCAGCGGCGCGAGGAGGACCTTGTCCGGATCATGAGCGGCGTGTTCGACGGGGTGACGACCGGGACCCCGATCCAGCTGCTGATCGAGAACACCGACCAGCGCCCCAGGGATTACCGCAACATCGCCGATCGGTTTCGCCCTGGCCACGCCGATTATACCTATTGGAGAAAGTATGGCGTGCGTGACTATCGCGGCGGCGGCCGTGCCTCGGCACGCGAGACCGCCTCGCGGGTCGCCGCCGGGGCAATAGCGCGCAAAATCCTCAATTCAGGGGTGACCATTCGCGGCGCGCTCGTCCAAATCGGGCCGCATTCGATCGACCGCGAAGCCTGGGACTGGCGGGCGGTCGAGGAGAACCCGTTCTGGTGTCCCGATGCGGCAATGGCGCTCCACTGGGCCGACTACCTCGACGGCGTGCGCAAGTCGGGCTCGTCCGCCGGTGCGGTGATCGAGATCGTCGCCAGCGGCGTCCCGGCCGGGCTCGGCGAACCGGTCTACGACAAGCTCGACGGCGATCTCGCCCGCGCGCTGATGACGATCAACGCGGTCAAGGGCGTCGAGATCGGCGCCGGCTTCGGGGCCGCCGCGCTGAAAGGAGAGGACAACGCCGACGAGATGCGCATGGCAAATGGACGGGTGGTGTTTCTGTCGAACAATGCCGGCGGCATCCTCGGCGGGATCTCGACCGGGCAGGACATCGTCGCCCGCTTCGCGGTCAAGCCGACGAGCTCGATCCTGACCCCGATGCGCACCGTCGACGTCGACGGCAACGAGGTCGAGATCGCATCCCACGGCCGCCACGACCCCTGCGTCGGCATCCGCGCCGTTCCGGTCGGCGAGGCGATGGTCGCCTGCGTGCTTGCCGATCACCTGCTGCGCCACCGCGCGCTCGGTGCCGCTGTCTGAGCGCATGCGGCGTCTGCTGCTCGGCTTCTTTGCCACGATCGGGGTGCTGGCGGTTCTGCTGGTCGTCGCCGCCGTCGTGATGATCGTCCATTTCACGCCAAGCACGCCGCCCTTGCCCGCCAAGATGATCCTCTCGGTCGATCTGACGCAGGGCCTCGCCGACGGCCAAGACGAGGCCGGCTGGCTCAAGCTGATCGGCGGCGCAAAGCCAAGCCTGCACGATTTTCTCGATGCGATCGAGGCCGCCGGGACCGATCCGCGGGTCAAGGGGCTCCTCGCCCGCGTCGGCGACGATGCGTTCGGACTGGCCGAAGTGCAGCAGATCCGCGACGCGATCACCGCGTTCCGCGCCAAGGGCAAGTTTGCGATCGCATTTGCCGACAGCTTTGGCGATTTCGGCGGCGGCACTCGCCCCTATTACCTGGCGAGCGCGTTCGACCGGATCTGGCTCCAGCCGATGGGCAGCGTCGGCCTGACCGGGCTCTATGCCGATGCGACCTTTGCCAAGGGCACGCTCGACTTGCTCGGGATCGCCGCCGAATTCGACCATCGCGGCCGCTACAAGACCGCAGCCAACATTCTGACCGAGACCCAGATGACGCCGCCCGACCGCGAACAGGTCGAAGACCTGCTGTCCTCGCTCGGCGGGCAGGTGGTCGACGGCATCTCCGAGGGGCGCAAGCTGTCGCCGCCGACGGTGCGCGCGCTGATCGACCGCGGGCCGCTGCTAGCCGACGAAGCGCTCGCGGCCAAGCTCGTCGACCGCCTCGGCTATCGCGACGAGGTTATCGCCGCGGCCCACAACCGCTCCGGATCGGATGCCGAAATGGTCGGCCTCAGGGCGTATCTCGACCGCGCCAACCGCCCGCACCGCGAAGGCCAGAGAATCGCGCTGATTTACGGTTCGGGGCTGATTGTCAGCGGCGGCGGTTCGTCGGGTCTGCTGGCGGGGCCGGAGGAGATGGCCGCGACCCGGATGACGCGCGCCTTTCGCGACGCGGTTCGCGACCCCAAGGTCCGGGCAATCCTGTTTCGCATCGACAGCCCCGGGGGTTCGGTCGTCGCCTCGGAGACGATCTGGCGCGATGTGGTCTTTGCCCGCGAACGCGGCAAGCCGGTCATCGTCTCGATGGGCGACGTCGCCGGCTCGGGTGGTTATTACATCGCCGCCCCGGCCGACAAGATCGTTGCCGAACCGGCGACCCTGACCGGCTCGATCGGCGTGCTGGCCGGCAAGCTGGTCGTCGCCGATCTGCTCAAGAAGATCGGGATCTCGACCGATGCGGTCCAGTTCGGTGCCAATGCCGCGATGTCGAGCGCCACCTCCCCATTCTCTCAATTCGCGCGCTCGCGTCTGGGGGCGTTTCTCGATGCGACCTATCAGGGGTTCAAAGAGCATGTGGCTGCCGGCCGCCATATGACCCCCGACGCAGTCGAGGCGGTCGCCAAGGGCCGGGTGTGGACCGGCGAGGAAGCCAAGGCCCGCGGCCTCGTCGACGCGCTGGGCGGCTTTGAGGCGGCGTTGCGAATGGCCGAGCAAGCGGCTGGAATATCCCCCGGCGCACCGATCCAGCTGACGGTTTTTCCGCGTCACGAAGGGCCGGCCGAATTCCTCTACAAGCGTCTCACGGGCAGGGAGCGCGAAGACGACGACAACCTTGGCGTCAGTTCGCTCGCTCGTGCGGTCGAGGCGGCGGCGCCGGTGCTGCAGCGGATCGAGACCGTCTTCGGCGCTTCGGGCGTATTGACCATGCCGCCGATCGGCGAGCCGAGATAGACTGGGCCGCGATCGCAGCTAATCCCGCGCGGGCGAGGCCGGTTGGTAGAGGATGGTCGACCCGTCGCTGCCGCGCAGCTGCATCCGGACCAGATCGCCCTGGCGATCGTACCAGACATCCTGCGAATAGATGCCGTGCAGAGAATAGTGATGGGCGTCGATTTGACGACCCCATAGCGAGATGTCCTGGGCGCCGCCGTCGGCGACCGTGATCCGTATCAGGCTGCCGTCGACCGTGCTCAGCGCCGAGGTCTGGCGAGCCATCGCCGCATTCCACAGGCTCGACGGCAACAGGCCTGCGGGCATCCGCTTGGTTTTGCCATCGGCGGTGACCCACAATGCGTTCCCGCTCGCATCGGCGTGGACGTGATGCATTGTGCCGTCATCGTCGGTGGTCGAAGTCATCGACACGAAACGACCATCGGCCCAGCGCTCCCTTTCCGTCTGGTCGAAACGGTAGAGGGTGAGGAAACCAATCTTTAACAAAATCGACGTAGAAATCCCCACGAGCGTATTCGGGCCGTCAGAGCGGACAGAGATAGTATTTGTCCCGATCGGCTCGCCGTTACGCAGTATAGAAAAACTTTGGGTTTCGGCCGTCTGGTTTGCCACTGCCGCAATCGGCAAGATCAGAAGCCCGAAAACCATCGAGATTGCCTGCTGCACCCTGGCCTCCTCTTGTGTACCCGCGGATTTACCGATCAGGAATCGGGCATTTTCGTGTTGTATTCCGATGCCTCTGCGGCCGGCGCCATTCTCCTGGAACGCCCGGAGGCGTTCGACGGTTCTCGCTTGTGACACCAGCACCGGGGAGGGGTTCGCCGGCTCTCTCGGCTTCTGGCGATAAGAAATCAAGCCGGCAGGGCGACGAAATGCTCAGTTCATCGATCTATCGCATCGTCGATCTCTGCACCCGCCGTGCCTGGCTGGTGATTGCGCTGGCGGCGATCCTGGCGGCGGTCTGCGGGGTGTACACGGCGCAGCATTTCGCGGTAACGACCGACACCAAGGCGCTGTTTCCGCCTGATCTGCCCTGGGCGAAGCGGGCGTTTCAATACATGCGGGCGTTTCCGCAGCCCGGCATCATCGTCGTCGTCGACGCGCCGACGCCGGAGGATGTCGAGGAAGCGACCACCAAGCTCACCTCTGCGCTCGCCGTGCGGAAAGAGCGCTTTCGGGCTGTGTACCAGCCGCAAAGCGGCAGCTTTTTCGCGCGTAACGGCTTGTTGTACCTGCCGACCGGCGAGGTGGCGCGGTTGACCGGCGGCCTGGCCAAGGCGGGCCCGCTGCTCGCCAGCCTCAGCTCCGACCCGAGCCTGCGCGGCGCGCTCGATGCGTTGTCGATGGGGCTGGCCGGCGTCGCGGGCGGGGTGATCCCGCTCGACCCGCTGACCCGGCCTATCGACATGGCGGCCAAAACCACGCAAGCCGTTCTGGCCGGCCGCCCAGCCAGCTTCTCCTGGCGGGCCTTGGCCAGCGGCCGCACGCCAGGACCCGCCGAACTGCGCCGCTTCATCGAGGTCGACCCGATCCTCGACTATCATGCGCTGCAACCCGGCCGCGCCGCAACCGACGCAATTACCCAAACCGTTCGGGATTTGAAGCTCGGCCAGGATTACCAGGCCCAGGTGCGGCAAACCGGGCTGGTGCCGATCAACGACGACGGCTTTGCCACCTTGACGAAGCACGCCGGCCTCAACGCTGCCGTGTCGCTCTCCGCGGTTTTCCTGATCTTATGGCTGGCGCTGCGCTCGGGACGGCTGATCCTGGCCGTGGTGGCCAGCGTTGCCGCCGGCCTGGCGGTGTCCGCCGCTCTCGGGCTTTTGCTAGTGGGCGCACTCAATCTGATCTCGGTCGCGTTCTTTGTGCTGTTTGTCGGCCTCGGCATCGATTTCGGCATTCAGTTCAGCGTACGCTATCGGGAAGAGAGGCACGAATTAGGCAGTCTGCGCCGGGCACTGCTCAGCGCGGCGAAAAAGGCCGGGGCGCCGTTGGCGCTGGCGGGAGCGGCAACCGCGGCGGGGTTTGCCTCGTTTGTCCCGACCGATTACCGCGGCCTCTCGGAACTTGGGGAGATCGCCGGCGTCGGCATGGTCGTCGCCTTTGTCGCCAGCATCACCTTGCTGCCGGCGCTGCTGGCGGTGCTGAAGCCGCCGGCCGAGCGACGGCCGATGGGGTTTGCCGCATTGGCTCCGGTGGACCGTTTTTTGGCGCGGCACCGCATCCCGGTGCTGGCGATCACCGCCGTCGCCGTCCTGGCCGCATCTCCGTTGCTGCTGTTCGTGCGCTTCGACTTCAACCCGCTGCACCTTCGCGATCCGAAGGCGCCGTCGGTCGCCACCTTCCTCGAACTGCGCCGGGAGCCGCAGATCGGGGCCAACTCGATCGAGGTCATGACCCCCGATCTGGCTGCTGCGCACAACTTGGCACAGCGTTTGTCGGCGCTGCCGCAAGTTGCCCGGACGACGACGCTCGACAGTCTGGTGCCCGCCGATCAGGACAGCAAGCTGAGGCTGATCCGCAAGGCGGCCGCGACGATCGGGCCTTCGCTGCAGCCGCAGGCGGTCGAGCCTCCGCCGACCGACCGGCAGACCGTCGACGCGCTGTCCTCGACCGCCGCCGCGCTCTCGCAGGCCGCCGAGAACCGGCACGGGCCGGGCGCGCGGGCGGCTAGGCGCCTGTCGCCGCTGCTGCTCGAACTGGCGCAAGCCGACCCGGGGGTGCGCGCACGGGCCGCGGCGGCGATCGTCGCGCCGCTGCGCACCTCGCTTGGGGATTTGCGGCAGGCGCTGCAGCCGCAGCGCATCACGCGCGACACGATCCCAGTCGATCTGAAGCGGGCATGGGTGACCGCCGACGGCCGGGCGCGGGTGCAGGCGCTGCCCGCGGGCGACCCCGACAATACCGCGGTGCTGCGCAAATTCGTGACCGCGGTGCTGACCACGGCGCCCGACGCCACCGGCCCCGCGGTGCTGCTGTACGAGGCCGGCAACACGGTCGTGCGCGCCTTTATCGAGGCCGGGATTTTCGCACTCGCGGCAATCACGCTGCTGTTGTGGATCACCCTGCGCCGGCCGGTCGACGTCCTGCTGACGCTGATCCCGCTGCTGGTCGCCGCCGTTGTCACCCTGGAGATGACCGTCGTTCTCGGTCTGCCGCTGAACTTTGCCGACATCATTGCGCTGCCGCTGCTGCTCGGCGTTGGCGTCGCATTCAAAATCTACTACATCATGGCCTGGCGCAGCGGTAAAACGGCGCTGGTGCAATCCACCCTGACCCGCGCCGTGATCTTCAGCGCGATGACCACGGCCACCGCCTTTGGCAGCCTGTGGATGTCGAGCGATCCCGGGACCTCGAGCATGGGCGAGCTGATGGCGCTGGCTTTGCTGTGCACGATGTGCGCGGCGGTGCTGTTCCAGCCGGTATTGATGGGGCCGCCGCGGCAACAGGCGGTCCACGGATTTGTTCCGAGAAGCGGTGTGTTCTCCATCACTGCGCGTGAGGAAGCTTCGCCCTTCCCGGCGGCCCCCGCTGCAGCTCCTGTCACCGCCCGTGCCGAGGAGCCGGCCGAGCATGAACTGCAGCGATGAGCGTCGACGCTCGCGCTCCACCGGGGCGCGCCAGCCTGGCACTCGACAATCTGCGGGCCTATGTGATCCTGCTGGTGCTCGCGTTCCACTCCTCGTTGGCCTACCTCAACTTTCTGCCGTCCGGCCCGTTTGCGTTCGACAGCCCGCCCTATTCCTGGCGCGCCTTTCCGATAGTCGACAGCCACCGGTGGGTCGGGCTCGAGCTGTTCTGCGCCTGGCAGGACGTGTTCCTGATGACCCTTTTCTTCTTTCTGTCCGGCCTGTTCGTGTGGCCGAGCCTGAAGCGCAAGGGGGTGCTGCCGTTCCTCAGCGGCCGGGTTCTGCGGCTGGGATTGCCATTTGTCCTGGTCGTGGCGTTGCTGATGCCGATCGCCAATTATCCCACATACCTGCAGACCGCGGACGATCCCAGTGTCGCCGCCTATTGCCGGCATTTTCTGGCTTTGCCATTCTGGCCGAGCGGCCCGATGTGGTTCCTGTGGCTGTTGCTGGCGGCCGATCTCGTCACCGCCGGAATGCGCCGCGTGGCGCCGCGCTGGGGCGATCGGATCGCGCAGCTGGCGAGCACCGCCGGGGAAAAGCCGCTCACGTATTTAGCCGGCCTGCTGACGCTCTCCGTCCTCGCCTACGTGCCGCTGGCGCTCGCCTTTACGCCGGAAAGATGGCTCCAATTCGGCCCGTTTTCGTTTCAGGAAAGCCGTCCGCTGCAATACGCCCTTTATTTCTTCGCCGGGGCCGGGATCGGCGCCTATGGCATCGAACGCGGCCTGTTCGCCCCGGATGGCGCGCTGGCGAAACGCTGGAGAGGCTGGCTCGCGCTCGCCGTCGGGTCGTTCGCGCTCTGGCTGGCGCTGACCGCGCTGGTCGTCAAAACCAAGGGTGCCGTGCCGATCGGTATGCAGGCGCTCGACGATGTGAGCTTTGTGCTGGCCTGCTTCGGTAGTTGCTTTTGCGTGCTGGCGCTGGCCCTGCGCTTTGGCGTCAGGCGTCATGCCTGGCTCGGCAGCCTGAGCCGGAGCGCCTACGGCATGTATCTCGTGCATTATCTCTTCGTCGTGTGGCTGCAATACGCCGTTCTGCCGGTAGACCTGCCGGCGATCGTCAAGGCCGCTGCGGTGTTCGCTGCGACGGTGGTACTGAGCTGGACGACCACTGTCGGGCTGGCCCGAATGCCGGCGCTCGGCCTGATCATCGGCGGCGGAAGACGGGTGACGGCCCGGCCGACGCAACCTTGGTCTCCGACGTGACCTCGGTTCGCTGGCGCACAAACCCGCCGATGCGAGCGATCGCGCGCCGCGCCTCGGGCATCATCGCCGCGAACAGGTGCCAGACATGCGGCATGCGCGGCCATATTTCGAGTGTAACGTCACAACCCGCCGCCCGCATGCGTTCAGCCAGCCGGGTCGAGTTGTCGCGCAGAACCTTGTCGCTGCCGACCTGAACGAGCGTCGGCGGCAAGCCGCCGGGATCGCCGTAGAGCGGCGAGGCGTAAGGCTCCCGCGGGTCCGCGCCATCGAGATACCAGCCGGCAATCAGCGGCATGTCGCAGCGGTCGATGAACGGGTCGGCGCGGGCGTTCAGCCGCAGCGAGGCACCGGTCAGCGCCAGATCGGTCCACGGCGACAGCGCCACCGCGGCTGCCGGCAGTGGCAATCGACCCTCGTCGCGGCATCGGAGCAGCAGCGAGAATACCAGCCCGCCTCCCGCCGAATCGCCGACCACCGCGACCTCGGCATGGGTCGGCGCCATCCGCCAACAACCACTCGTAGGCCGCGAGCGCATCGTCGAGCGCCGCCGGAAACGGGTGCTCCGGCGCCAGCCGATAGTCGATCGCCAGCAGACGCGCCTGCGCTGCAGCAGCGAGCCGCCAGGTCAGGTGGCGATAGAGCGCCGGCGAACCGATCACGAAGCCGCCGCCATGCAGGTACAGGATGTGGCAATTATCGTGCGAAGTTGGGGCGACGACCCATTCCGCCGCAACCCCGCCGGCGTCGATCGCGATCCGTTGAACGCCCGGCGGAGGGTTCGGGACGAGGCGTCCGGCGGCCTCGGCGCGGCGGCGGCGCTCCGCGATGTCGGCTCCGGTCCCCCTGCCCTTCAGCAGCCAGCGCGTGCCCAGGCGAACGATCTCGGCGCGCAGGCTCATGCGGCGGCGCGGTCCGCCGGCCGCGCCCGCATCTCGCCGGCGACGCGCACCCGCACCCTGAGCGCGTTCCCCGGCAGATAGGCGAGCGGCATGTCCTCGACATCGACGATTTCGAGGGTCTCGGCGTCGGCGCCGGCGGCGACAGCGCGTTCGCGCGCCTGCACCTCGGCCGCTGCGATCGCGTCTTTGCGGTCGAGACCGCGATAGATCCGATCGGTCTCGCCGCTCACCTGCGCGGTCGCCGCACCCACCGCATTGGCGCAGTCGCCATGCGCAACGCGGACCACCTGCGACACGCCCGCGAGCCGGTCCGGCACCAGAAATGCGCCGCCGCCGACCGCGACCAGCGGCAGATCGCCGGCTTCGATCTTGATGCGATCGACCGCGTCCTCGATTTTTTTATGCGCCGAGGCGAGCGCCGATCGCACGAGTGCGCGCGGCAGGTTTGCGACCGCGGCGGCGTTGCCGATCCGCACGATGCCGGCGGCGACCGCGGCATCGGTCGCGGTCAGCTTAGTGCCGCCGAAGACCAATGCCTCGCGGGTCAGCCGATAGCCGACGCTGTGCGGCCCCACCGTCAGCGGCTCGCGTGCAACGATGCTGCCGCCGCCGAGCCCGATCGACAGCAAATCCGGCATGCGAAACAAGGTGCGCACCCCGCCGATTTCGACGACCGAATTGGCCTCGCGCGGGAACCCGCGGCGCAGCTCCCCGACATCGGTCGAGGTGCCCCCGACATCGACCACCATGGCGTCGGCGAGGCCCGACAGAAACGCCGCGCCACGCATCGAGTTGGTCGCACCCGAGGCAAAGCTCATGACCGGCAGCGCCGTCGCAACCTCGGCTGCCATCACCGTCCCGTCGTTCTGGGTCAGATAGAGCGGTGCCGCGATCCCGCTCGCCGCGATCGCCGCGGTGAAGCCGGCGACCGTCGAACGCGCCAGATCGATCAGCGCCGCGTTGAGCAATGCCGCGTTCTCGCGCTCGAGCAGGCCGATCCGGCCGAGATCGCGCGACAGCGTCACGGCGGCGTCGGGGCATTCCTCGCGCAGGATTTCGCCGGCCCGCTCCTCGCAGGCAGGGTCGATCGGCGAGAAGATCGCGGCGACCGCGACCGAGGTGATCCCGCGTGCGCGGATCTGGCGCGCCGCCCGGCGCATGCCAATTTCGTCGAACGGCACGATCGGGCGACCGTCGTAATCATGGCCGCCTTCGAGCATGAACACCTCGCCGCGCACGAGGTCGGCGAGATCCGCCGGCCAGTCGCAGAACGGCGGCAGCGAGGCCGCGGCCGGCAGCCCGATCCGCACCGCGGCGACCCGCGCCAGCCCCCGCCGCTGCACCACCGCATTGACGAAATGCGTGGTCCCGATCACCACCCCGTCGATCGCACCACGCGCGACCTCGGGATGTTCGGCAAGCAGCGCCAAAGCGGCCATGATGCCGCTCGTCACGTCCGCGGTCGTCGGCGTCTTGACGGCATGCACGACGGCACCGCGCTCGACGAGCGCCGCATCGGTGTTCGTCCCGCCGACATCGATCCCGATCCGCCGCAGCGGCGCTGGCATGGGAGCCACCCGTTTCGGATTTCGCAGTGCCCGCCTAAATACCACGGGTCGGCCCGCAATTTGATCGCTTGACATAATTCATGTTTTGTTCTAACATCACCTCCGTGTTGCTGAAGGATGCGTTTGCCCGACAGGTCGCGCCGGCTGCACGCGAGAGGCGCGGCGAGCCGCGGGGTCGCCGTCGATGCGGAGGGGGCGTCGCTCGGCCCCGATTGCGCCTCGTCCGACGAACCCCGGCCGGCTATCGCTCCTTGAACCGCGACGAGGCGGCAGCGCTGCGGGCCTTCTTGTTCGGCAATCTTGTTCGGCGATGCCCGCGAAGCCGACTGGCTGTTCCGCCAGCCGAGCAACATCGGCGCCGCTCAATGCTCGTCAGCTCGCTCTCGCGCAGATCTACAGCCTGCGGGTCGCGGTCGAGGACGACCTCGACGACCCACGTCTGAGTCGGCTTGCCGCCGCCGCACCGTTCATCCGGGCGAACTTCAATCCAGGCGAACCGAGTGACGATAACGGCCGCTGGACCGGCCAGGACGCCAGCACAAACCGGACACAGGCAGTTTCGGTTGCCGCGACGGCGCCGGCCCCCGCGACAGCACCAGCAGCCGGATCGATGCCGCTGCCGTCGAGAGCGCCGCGGGTTCGCTGCTGGGCGAGGTCTCCGCCGAGACCTTGTCAGCCCTCGCGGAGCTCGCCGGGCGGAACAACGCCGCGAGCGCATTTCTCGGCATCCTGTTTATTCCGACCAATCGCGATGCCGTGGTCGCCGGCGCGATTACCGGCCGCCCCGACGTCGCCTATAGCAATGATTCGTATACCGGCGTGCTGCGGCTCTCGCAGGCGCCGGCGCCCAGGCCGTGCTCGACGCGCATATCGATGGGGACGGCATCTTCCTCGACGGCGACGGCACCGCCGTCGGGCGCCTGCTCGCGAACGGCAGCATCGTCGTCGATCCGGACGCCGTGCCCGGGACCTTGTCGGGACCCGGCGCCAATGTCGGGGCGCAAGCCGATACCGCGCCGGGCGAGCCCAAGCTCTGTCCCGACCCGAGCGGAAACCATTGCCGGGCGATCGGAAGGTTCTCTGGCCTATCAGGAGCAGATCACCGGCCGCCCACCCGGACTGGAGGTCAAGCTGAACGGCGTGCGGTTCGACGGCTGCCGCGAAGAGGACGGCACCATGCTCGAAGCGAAGGGGCCGGGATATGCCGATAAGATGAGCGGGCCGGAAAATTGGAAGGGCTGGTTAACCGGCGACGAAAAATTGAGGAGCAAATGAAGGACCAGTCGGATGCGGCTGCTGGAAGGCTCGTCGAGTGGCATTTCGCGGAGAAGCCCGTCGCGGATTATTTCCGGGTTTTGTCAGTCAAACAGCCCTGGGCAACGTCCGAGTATTCTACACGCTGGCAAACTCACCATGAGTTTAAGCTTTGGACCTTCTGGGCCACCGCCGAGAAAACGCCAAGCATGCGCAGTCCGGCTTGCCCAGATGTTCTCGGGCCTTGCGGAGTGCATCGGGCATTCGCCCTTTGGAACCGGAAAGCCTATTCGTGTGCCGCTGCGGACAAGCTATTTTGCGCGATGCCGCCGAGGATTGAAGAATTGACGGATATTTTCGCGAAGGGCCGGAGATATAAGGACATCCCGCGCAAGCCGTGGCCGGAGAGGGGGCTATTCGATAACCGCTTGGAACGGGCGCGACGGCCCATGCGGAGTTTCGGTTAATATCAATGCGGGATCCTATGCCGTCCATAATCGAGAGCTGTGATCTCGCAGGCGTGGGACGCGGACTGGGGGGTCGTCGAGACCTGGTCGTTTAAAGGCCGATCGAAGGACGCGGCGAGATCGCTTCTCCGGCCCTGGGGTGGCTGGATTACTTATCTGGGGCCGCATTATTCCAGCCGGATTTCGCCGCCCGTGAGCGTGATCGCGGAGCGGGCTCCGGGCGGCGGGTTGCTGCTGCTGGCGAGCGAAGAGCCGTTCACCGTGCAGAACCCGGCGCATGTCGCGGCGGCCGACGCGATCCAGCGGGTGCTGGCGTCAGTTCAAACCTGATCGCTCGCGGAGCTCTCCGGATCGAACACCGAGCGGAAGTCGAGGTCGTAGCCGAAGGCGCGCGGGCCGACGTGGTCGAGGCCTTTCGGCGTCAGGAACACCGGCGGCGCCGGCAGTGCCACGACCGTGACCCGCCTTCCGTAGCAGATCGTCTCGGTGCCGCAGGCCTCGCCCGAGACCGTGTCGAGCACGCAGATCAGGTCGGGCGACATCGCGAGCGGCGCCCCATCGCGCCAGGCCACGGCCCATTCGTTCTGGAACGCGATTTCGAGCCGCGACCCGCGATCCTCGTCGAGCCCGTCGATCGCGGCGCGGCCGCGCAGAAAGCCCTCGGTCGTGCGCCGGGCGACATCGACGACCTTGCCGCCGAACAGGCGCTTGCCGTGCGCCTCGTCGAGGACCGCGGCAACCGGGTCCTCGTGCCGGCGCTGCGCCGCGCGCACCCGGCGGCCGATGCCGATCGCCTTGGTCACGGTGAAATGGATGCCCCAATCCTTGACCTCGCGGCCGGTGCGCGGCGCTTTGCAGGTCGATGCGATCGAGCCCATCTCGACGCAGATTTTGCGGCTCGCCCGCTCCATCCATTTCCAGTTCGGCACCTTGGTCACGACCGCCTCGATGCCGCGCGGGTCGTAGAGCACGCAGGGATAGGGGCGCAGCTCGCCGACCGCGACGCTCGTCATCTGCGCCTCGGGGTAGGCGCGGCCCATCGTGTCGGCGTCGACCACCGGGAGCCCGAGATGCGCCGCCGCCATCAACGGCTGGATGCCGTTGCCGCCGCCGATTTCGAGCGACATGACGGCGCGGAATTTCTCGCCGAGCAATCCCTGTTGAATCTCGACGGCGCGGGCGACATTGCGGCTGTCGGCGAGCCGCTCCTGCCCGACCAGCGGCGCGCCCATGTTCGAGACCACCGCGACCCAATCCGCGTCGGCGAGATCCAACGGCGACATCAGCGTCGACGCGCTGCCCCTCGGCATAGAGCCGGCGCATGTTGAGGAGGCCGAGATACGGGCTGCCGCCGCCGCCGGTGCCGAGAATCCAGGCACCGACCGCCAGGGATTCGATGTCCTCGAGAGTGATCGCGGTAGTCATCGCGGGAGGCTACGCAGCGGCACGGCAGCGCACAAATGCGAGGGCCGCGACATGGCGTTCACGGCGTGCTCCCCATTCGAGTTCTCGTCGACAAAATGCTCCGTCCCGGTGTCCATCGCGCGCCCCTTGCGGCCTCGCGGCGGGTGGATATAGAGCGTCGCAGGAGCCGCCACTGGTGCGGGGGCGCGAGGCGGGGGCAGCGGAATTTCATAGGTCGTGGGCGCGGCATGGTCGGCGAGCAGCAGTTCAGGACGGTAGATTTTGTTCAACTTGAACAGACTCTTGACGAAATTGGTCTGCCCGTGCAGCAGCAGCCGCGCGACAATCCCGCCGGCGTCCCATAGCTGACGCCAGTCGAGGTGCTTGGCGAATATTGCGCGCTGGGTCGTCACCAGCTCCTCGTAGAATTCGGCCAGCGGCAGCTTTGTCGGCAACACCGCGTGCTGGATGTCGAACAGGCGGTAGTCGCGGGTTTCGAGCCGGCGCCCGTCGGTGATCCAGCTCTCGGTGCCGGGATAGGGGGTGTTGACGCTGATATTGATCACGTCCGGCATTTCCAGGCACCACTCCCGGACGATGCGAAAACGCTCATGGTCCCAATCGGGGTCGGCGATCAGGTTGACTGCGACATTGATGCCGAGCGAGCGGGCGAATTCGACCGCCTCGAAATTGCGGTCGAGCGAGACCCGCTTGCGGTATTTCGCGAGCCCCTCCTGGTCGATCGCCTCGAGGCCCAGAAACATGGTCTTTAGGCCGAGCCGCTGCCACAGGCGAAACGCCTCTTTGTTGCGCAGCAGCACGTCGCCGCGGGTTTCCAGGTAATACCGTTTCTTGATGCCGGCGCGGGCGATCGCCTCGCCCACCTCGATGCCGTGATGTTCGTGGATAAAGGCCACGTCGTCGACGATGAAGACACCGGGCTCGCGGATCGAGCGGAGATCCTCGACGATCCGATCGGTGCCGACCAGCCGGTAACTGCGGCCGTAAAAGGTCCAGGCGCTGCAAAACGAACAGTCCCACGGGCAGCCCCGCGAGAACTCGATCGAAGCGCAAGGATCGAGCGTGCCGATGAAATATTTGCGGCGATGCCGTAACAGGTCGCGCGCCGGGCTCAGCGCATCAAGCGAGTGGACGAAAGCTGGCGGCGGCCCTTCTCCCAAAGCGGTCACCACGCCCGGCACCGTTGCCGGGTCGCGACCGCCCTCGATCGCAGCGAGTAAGAGTGGCATCGCTGCCTCGCCCTCGCCCTTGACCACGCAATCGATGGCGCCCCCGCCGTGCGCGATGATCGCCGCAGCGGTGAACGACGCGCTGTGGCCGCCGACACAGACGAAGATGTTCGGAAAGCGCGTTTTTGTCGCCTTGGCGAGATCGACGATTTCGGGCACGTTCGCCAGGTAATTGCAGGAAAACGCTGCAGCATCAGGCCGCCAGCGCTCGACCGTCCTGAAATAGGCGTGATGATCCTCGACTTGCAGGTCGAGCAGCCGCACCGCGTGACCGGCCGCCCGCGCCGCGGCAGCGACGAGCTCGAGACCAAGCGGCTCAAGCCGAAGAAATACCTTCGTGTAGAGCAGAGGACCCGGATGAACCCCGAGAAACCGCATCAGGCATTCTCCCTATGATCCCGCGGCCGTGGGATCATAGAAGGGTGCCGCGGCTCGAATGCAAGCTGATCCGCGTGCCGCAGTGCGCGACAAGGCGCCACCCCCAGGTGACATGTGCTCGCTGCGTCAGGGTGCGCTGCCGACCCGGGTCTCCTCGACGAAATTCTCGGTCGCGTTATCGATTGCGCGCCCTTTGCGGCCTCGCGGCGGATGAATGTAGAGAGAATTACCGCGGGGTTCTCGGGCGGCCGGCAGCGGAATTTCATAGGCTACCGGGGCCGCGTGATCGGCAAGCAGCAATTCCGGCCGATACACCTTGTCGAGCGTATAAAGGCTCTTCAAGAAATTGGGATTTCCGCGCAGCAGCTGGCGGGCGACGACGCCGGCCGCGGCATAGGCAGCCCGCCAGCCAGCAAACTTGCGATAGAACGCCCGCTGCGTCGCCACCAGCTCTTCGTAGAACTCTGCAAGCGGCAGCCGGGTGGGCATCACCGCGTGCGCGATGTCGTAAAGCCGGTAATCGCGGGTGGTCAGCACGCGCTCCTCGGTCAGCCAGCTTTCGGTCCCCGGATAGGGCGTGTTGACGCTCAGATTGACAACCTCCGGAGCTTCGAGGCCCCATTCGCGCACGATGCGGAAGCGCTCGTGGTCCCAGTCAGGATCGGCGATCAGATTGATCACCACGATCAGACCGAGCGAGCGGGCGAATTCGAGCGCTTCGAAATTTCGACCGAGCGACATGCGCTTGCGGTATTTTGTCAGGGCCTCCTCATCGATCGCCTCGAGACCGATGAACAGGTATTGAAGGCCGACGGTCTTCCAGAATCGGAAGACTTCCTTGTTGCGCAGCAGCACGTCGCCGCGGGTTTCGAGGTAGTAGCGCTTTTTGATGCCCGCACGGGCGATTGCCTCGCCGAGCTCCATCGCATGGCGCTCATGGACAAAGGCCACATCGTCGACGACGAAGATTCCCGGCTCGCGGATGCGGCGGAGGTCCTCGACGACCCGTTCCGGGCTTAAGAGCCGATAGCTGCGGCCGTAAAAAGTCCAAGCGCTGCAAAATGAGCAATCCCACGGGCAGCCGCGCGAGAACTCGATCGACGCGCAGGGATCGAGGATCCCCAAATAATATTGGCGGCGATGGCGCAAGAGGTCGCGTGCCGGCATCACCTCGTCCAGCGAATGGACAAAGCCGGGTGGGGGCCCCTCGCCCGACGTGGTGACCGCGCCGGGAACCGTGACCGGTTCGCGTTTGCCCTCGATCGCTGCGAGCAGCAGCGGGATCGAGGCCTCGCCTTCGCCTTTGAGCACGCAGTCGATGGCGCCGGCGCCGTGCTCGATCAGCGCATTTGCAGTGAACGAGGCGCTGTGCCCGCCGACGCAAATGAAGATCTCGGGAAACCGCACCTTGGTCGCCTTGGCGAGATCGACAATTTCGGGAATGTTCGCGAGATAATTGCAGCCGAAGGCGATGGCGTCCGGCCGCCAGCGCTCGATCGTGCGGAAATAGGCTCGCTGGTCCTCGACCTGGAGATCGAGCAGTCGAACCGAGTGGCCGGCCTGCCGCGCCGCCGCAGCGACAAGTTCGAGCCCGATCGGCTCGAGCCGCAGAAAAATTTGGGAATAGGTCATCGGGCCGGGATGGACGCAGAACAGCCGCATCAGACTCTCCCTCCTCTCGCCGGCCCCGCGACGGCGCCAACTCTGAGGCCGAACCCTACGGCCTCCTATGGGTTCCATCAAACGCGGTAAAAACCGCGATCCTGGCCGTGCCCGAGACGGCGCGCGCAATCGCAGCTAGATTACCGGCCCACTGCCGTCGAGGATCGCAAAATGACAACCGACTGGGTCAAGCTCGTCGCCGATCTGGAGCGCCTTTTGAAGCTGCGCTCGATCCCGTTTGGGATGAAGCTCTACGAGCGCCGCGAAGAGATGGAGGCGATCCCCAAGATCCGCCGGCCCAAAGCGGTGCACACGCTCGACCAGATCGTAGCCCAGGCGGCGCGGCTCGGCTGGACCGTCGGCCTGACCAGCGAGGACCTGGTCGGCGCGCAGTGCCGTGCGGTCGTCGGGCTCGGCCTCGCCAAGGACGAGGCTTGGCGCTCGGGACAGCATATGGCCGGGGTGTGGTACAGCACGCCCGACGACGCCCGCGCGCACCAGGCGGCGATGGCGTGCGTGCCCGACGGCCGCTATCAGGCGCTGGCGGTGGCGCCGCTCGCCGCAGGTCGGCTCGACCCGCCGGACATCGCGCTGTTCTACGCGACGCCGGGAGCGATGATCTACTTTATCAACGGGCTGCAATGGTCGGGCTACAAGCGTTTCGACTGGAGCGTGGTCGGTGAATCGGCCTGCGCCGATTCGTGGGGTCGGGCGCTGAAGACACGTGAGCCGAGCCTGTCGATCCCGTGCTTCGCCGAGCGTCGCTACGGCGGGGTGCTCGACGATGAGATGCTGATGGCCCTGCCGCCCGAACACCTAGGCAAGGCGATCGCGGGCATGGAGGCGCTCGCCAAGAACGGGCTGCGCTACCCCTTTCCGCAATACGGCATCCAGCAGGACGCCCGCGCCGGCCTCGCCGTCAGCTACCCCGGCAAGAGCGGGTGAGTTCGGCGCCGGCCTCTTCGCTCAGCGCGGCGCGGCGGCGAGATTGCCGCCATCGACGGTGGCGAACGAACCGGTGGTGTTGCGCGCAAGGGCCAGAGACAGAAAGGCTTCGGCAACGTCCTCGGCGACGACTTCGCGGCCGAGCAGGTTGCGCGACATGTATTGCGCCTCGCTAATACCGTAAGCAGCGGCTCGCGTCTTGATGTAATCAGGCGTCATGATCCCGCTACGGATACCGTCGGCATTGACCGCGTTGGAACGGATGCCGGAGCTTCCGTATTCGAGAGCATATTGCTTCATCAGAAACAAGGTCGCCGCCTTGGGCAGCCCATAAGGCCCGGCGTTAGGTCCCTGGCTGATCGCCTGCCGCGACACGTTGAACAAGAGGCATCCGCCGGTGCCTTGCGCCAGCATAATGCGCACAGCGTTCTGCGCGATCGTTTGATGGGCGAAGAAATTCAGTTCGAAGCTTTGGCGGAGCACCCTGTCCTCGACCTCACCGATAGGCCCTTGCCACGCCGCGCCGGCGTTCGAGACGACAATATCGACGCCTCCGAACCGTGCGGCAATCCTGTCGAACGCAAGGCGCACCGAGGCCGGATCGATCACGTCGCAGGCGAGGCCGAGCGCGAGACCGCCGAGTTTTTTCGCTCCCGCCTCGGCGGCTTCGCTATCGATGTCGAGCAAGGCCAGTTCGGCCCCGGCGCGGCTCAACGCGCGGGCGGTGGCGAAGCCGATCGTGCCGGCGCCGCCAGTCACGACGGCGACTTGGGCGGCCAGCGGCTTTTCGATCGCCTGGCCGAGCTTGGCCTGTTCGAGCGACCAGTATTCGATGTCGAACAGCTCGGCCTCGGCCACCGATTCGAAACGGCCGATGGCCTCGGCGCCGGTCACCGTCTCGATTGTCGATAGTGCTATGTCGGCGGCGATCCGCGCGTCCTTGGCGCTGCTGCCGAGGCCGAACAGCCCCAGCCCCGGCACCAGGATCACCCGCGGCATCGGGTCGAGCTCACGTTTCGAGACCGCCTGGCGCGCATTGTGACGCAAGAAATAGGCGTGGTAGTCGGTGGTAAACCGGTCGACCGCCTCGCGCACCGCCGTCCGGAACTCAGCCAGTCGGCCGGCTTCGGGCGGCGGCGCGATCAGCGGATAGTTCTTGGTCCGGATCGTATGGTCCGGCGTGGCGACGCCGGCCTGGCCATAACGGCGGAGCTCGGCGCCATTGACATAATCGAGCACCGCCGGGCCGGTGCGGAAATCCAGGATAAACCGCTTATAGGCGCCGGCCTCGGTTGGCGACGCGATGGCGCAGGCCCCGCGCAGGATCGGTGCGACTTCGCTCGGCTCGGCTAGTACGGCGGGCAGGTGAGCGGCAGGGAACACCGTCGGGCGGCGGCGTGCCAGCCGCTCCTCGGCCAGCCGCTCCTCGGCGAGCGACACTGCGGCGATCATGCGCTCATACGCCTCGTGCGCGGTCTCGCCAAAGGTGAAGACGCCGTGCTTCAGCAGCACCAGCCCCTCGACCGCAGGATCGGCTTCGAAGATCTCGGCTGCTGATTTGGCCAACAGGAAACCGGGCATGATATACGGCACCAGCCCCATCCGCCCGCCGAACAGATCGGCGCAGCGCTCCGCCGCATCCGGTTGATCGGCGAGGCTCAGCACCGCGGTCGAATGGGTGTGGTCGACATATTTGTGCGGCAGAAAGGCATGTAGCAGGGTTTCGACCGAGGGGTTGGGTGCTCCCGGATCGATCAGGTTGGCGCGCTGCACCCGAACCATTTCTTCGTCCGCCAGCTGCGGGCGCCGGCGCAGTTTGCGCAACGGCGCGAGCCGCACCGCCGGGAGCCCGGCGGGCTCGATCGCCGCCATGTCCCAGCCGCTGCCTTTGACGCAGAGGACTTCCGCCTCCTCGTCGAGGAGGTCTCGGACGATCGTCTTGACGGAGGTGTTGCCGCCGCCATGCAGCACCAGCTTCTCATCGCGGCCGAGCAGGCGGGAGGTATAGACGCGCAAGGCGAGGTCGCGCCCGACCCCGCGCGCCGCATAATAGTCGACCAGCCGCTGGCCTTCGTCATCCGACCATTGGCTCAGCATCCTGGCGTCTCCATCCGCTGAAAGCGGCACCATCAATGCAGCGGCGGGCTCGCCAATTCAAGGGCTCGCGGATGCAAAGGCTGCGGATTCAACGGCTCGCGGTCATTGAGGACGCGATCTCTACCCGGCGCTGCCGCGGGTAGAGATCACGATGGTCCTATCAATCGATGGGGACACCAGCCTGCAGCGCACCAGCTTGCAGCGGATCAGCCTGCAGCGGCCGTGAACAGTCGCGTCACTGCGCCGCTGAAGGTCGCGCTGACCAGCAGTAGCGCCGCGCCCACCGCCAGCAAGCCAACCAGCACCAGGATCCCCGACGCCGCCAGGATCAGCGCGAGGATACCCAACACGATCGCCGCGATGCCGATCAGGACTTCCATTCCGCCGGCCGCTGCCGATCCCTGGTAAGTCATGATTCGCGGCTCGATTCCGGCGCCGGCTACCGCGACGTTTCGCGGGCGCATGCTGATCGCGCCGCTCAGCAGCAACGCGCCGCCGAAAACGATCAGAGCCGCAGGCACCAGATGGACGACGTTGATCCCGACCAATGCGAGAATGCCGAGCACGATCCCGGTCACCCCGGCCAGGCAGTCGACCATGACCTCGCCGCCGAGCTCGACGCCGGTACCCGGATTGACGATCTTCGCACCCTCGGCAGCACTGTTGAACGCCTGAACGAGCAGGCCGACGCCAATCACAATCGTCGCGATCGAAGCGAGAGCGCCGACCGAGATGCCGGCCAAGGCGATAACCATGAGGACGATCACCGCAATGCCCGCCGCACCTTCGCTCAGCAGGCCGATCGGCTCTGCTTCGCCCGCGAGCCCTCTGCCTTCAACATAGATGGCCATCATTGATCTCCTTTCCTGCTCGGGGGAGTTCGCCCTAGGCTTCACGGCGAACCTCGTCCCGGCGCATTCGGAAAACATTAAGATGACATGCAGAGTTCCAACCGGAGCGTGCCGAAAAATAGGTGAACTAGTCGTTTGGTAGCATAGGACTCCCGAAACTTCAGGGTTACCTTGGCGACCAGAATGACGGGTTTTTCGACTCTGGAGCGAAGCCGGTCAGGCCTCGGCGGGGGCGTAACGCTCCTTTTTGAACAGGCCGCGCTGAAAGGCTAGATAGGCCTCCTTGGTCATCGCCGGCTCAAACCTCGCGAGGATTTCCCTGGCCGGAGCGGCGTCGCCGTAGAGCAGGTCGATCGCGGTCATCGCCAATAGCTTGGCCGGGGTCAGATAAGCATGCTGCGGGTCGTTGATCCGCCAGTCGGGCGAATGCGCATGGCCCTCGGCTGCGACCAGGTAGGGATGGATCACCGGCATCAGATGCGCCAGATCGCCCATATCGGTCGAGCCGGTGCGATGACCGCCGATCGCGAATTCGCCCGGGCCGAAGATGGCCTCGACATTGTCGCCGAATATCCGCCCCAGCCGCAGGTCGTTGCGCTGCGGCAGATAGCCAGGGATCGTATGAATCTCGACCTCGGCGCCGACCGCCATTGCTCCGGCGCGCAGGCAGAGGTCGACCTTGCGGTTCGCGTCCATGATGGCCTCGAGCGAGCCGCCGCGCACAAAGGTTTCCATCGTCACCTCGGACGGCACGACGCTGACCGCATCCCCGCCCTTGGTGATGATCGGGTGGATTCGGATCGTGTCCTTTTCCCAGAAGGTCTCGCGCTGGGCGGCGATCGCGTTCATCGCGATCATCGCCGCACTGAGGGCGTTGATCCCGAGCTGCGGCGCGCCGCCCGCATGGGCTGCCCGCCCGATAAAGCGGATCTGCTTGACCACCGCACCGTTCGAGGAGAGGGCGATGGCCGAGCGCCCCTTCCCCGCCCCGTTCGCGCCGGTATGGATCATCATCGCCATATCGACATCGTCGAAATAGCCCTTGGCGACGAGCTCGGGCTTGCCGAGCATGAACTCGATTTCGCCACGGGAGACGCGGCCAAGCCGTTCCTCGACATCGATGAATTCCTCGGCCGGCACCGCGAAGAAGATGACCTCGCCGGCGAGATGATCGGCGATCTTCGCTTCCGTCAGCCCGATCGCCGCGCCGACCATCCCGGCGATCTGGGCATTGTGCCCGCAGCTGTGCGCGGCCCCGGTCCGGGGGTCGGCGAGCGGGTGCTCCGAGGTGCGCAGGCTGTCGAGCTCGCCGATGACGGCCAGCCGCGGCCCCGGCATTCGCCCGGCTAGCCGGCCCTTGACCCCGGTCAGCGCCAGGCCGGTGCTTGGCTCGAGCCCCAGCGCGCGCATCTGCCGAGCCACCAGAGCGGCGGTCTGGGTCTCGTTGAACCCGGTCTCCGGGTGCCGCAGGATCGTCTCACCGACATCGATGATCAATTCGGCATGGCGGTCGATGGCCTCGCATACCGCGCGCTTCAGTTCGTCCCGGCCGGTCATTGTGCCCCCGATGTCGCTTTGTTCAGCCGTATATTGCCTAACGAAGTCGAGCGTACGCTGCAAGGAGAGCCTGGCACTCGCGCAATAGCCGCCCGCGACACAATCGAACCCTGCCGAGAGAGTGGCCGAAGAGCGGCATCGGGTGCGCCGCGTTTGTAGAGGCGCCGAGCGATGGGGTCACCTCACTCAACGGCCGGCCGCTCGCGCTGGCCGGCCGCCCTGGCACCAGCGATCACCGAGGCAACATCCCTCGCCGCGTAGGCGAACTTGACTTTTCTGCGTGATCCTGCGGCGGGCGACGATGTCGCCGACAGGTGTCGCCCCGATCTCGGCCCTTGCTGCGCTCGGTCGAAGGGCCGGCGCCACGGCGAGATTGCCCGCTTCGGCTCAGCGGTCGTGGACGGCGTGGGTACGGTGATTGACGCCAAGATCCCCGCCGACGAGAAGCCTGCGATCGGCCTTACTCTCGTGCTCGGCGCCGGTCATCAAGGCTTCAGGCGTCCGCCGCCGTTAGGCTGCCGGTCACGCCATCACTGGCGCTCCTTGCTGCGTAAAGGGGGCGGCACACCGGCGTCTCGGATTTCGCGCCCAGAGCAATATCGCGGTCGCTGCTACTATGACTGCGAGATCGGTAATTCGTCCCTGTCCCGTCAATAATCCGTCCATCTACGACCGGAGTTCGCTCTCATCGTACATAGCCGTCCATATTTCGTCATATTCTCATCAGCAACGGCGGTCTGGCGCGTATCTAATTACCACGTCGAAATCTGCGCTGCTTGCCCTTCTCCAATTTCACGGGCAATTAAATATTGACATCTACCAAAGGATGTTGATATTCTATCAATATCTTAGTAATCGTTGGCGATCGGTCGAGGAGCCGCAAACGCCAGCACCCCTGATGTCGACCCTAGGAGCAGCGAGATGAGCGTGATCTATCCGAACATTGTCCCCGACAACAATCTGCGCCTGCCGGACGCGTTGACAGTCAAACACGGTCCGGCCCCGCTCCTCGCCCGCTTCGTGCTCGAAGGCGACAAGGCGGCGCGTGAGCAGGGGATACGCTTGCGGCTGCGCCATGACTTCGCCGAGCTGGCGTTCTTGAATGCCCAACATATCGCAACAGGAAGCTGGTATCCGCTGTTCGACATGGTGCATCCGGAATTGGTGGACTTGAACCCGGACAACGCTTTCTGGGTATCGGGTGAAAATGACGCCGGCGACATCGTTACCACTTGGGCAGGCCGGATCTACTATTGGCCCGACACGAATTTGGCCGAGCGGGCCGACGAGATGGGGTACGACGGCCGGCGCTGCATCATCACAGCACCAGCGGCACGGCTGATAACCGGAGTTGCGATTTGCGGTTCCGCCTCGTGGGTGCGGCCCGACTATCGGGGACGCTATCTTTCGCAGCTCATTCCGCGGGTGGCCAAAGCATACGCCTTCGCGCGCTGGCCGATCGACTGGTCATTCTGCTTCATCGCTGAAGCGAATTTAAAAAAGGGGCTTGCGGTCAGCTATGGGCAGCAGCATCTCAGCTTTAAAATTTCGTACCCGGGCTCGCATTTTGGCGAGATCGCACTTGCTTATACGGCAGCCGACGAGACTTACCAAGAATTTGCTGCATTCCTAGAAGCCAAACTGTCCGGCCCCGAATATGGGAACTCCGAAACGCCAGACATGTCGACTGGCTTAGAGCACATGGTGACGAATACCTCCTCGGACGGCGTCTTCCAAGGCAGCAACAGCCGCTCGTAACGGGTCATACGGCGCGGCTTTCCAGTTTCGTTTTCAAATTGCAGCATCGCCGAAACGAGATCGTAACGGGGCTGGCCCGAGGCGGCCACCGATTTGTAAGTTTCGCCGACCCACTCACCGTATTCTTTATCGGGCTGGTTCTCTACGTTTTCGCCGACGCCGTTGAGAAGATATGTCCCCATCCATCGATGCCCGTCACCGATGAAGCGGAATCGCGGCGCACGCCCGTTGGGCATGATGCCGATGATGATCAGCCGCGACAGAAGATCGTGCCGCAACGCCAATGCAGTGATGCTCGGATCAAAATGAGCGAAGGAGACTCGCCACTTTTGAGCTAGCGGGCGAAGCTGATTTGGTTCGTCGGAGCACAGTCTCGCAAAGTCCTTAGGTTCGACAACAAATCTTTCGGTAGGCGCTGGTGCGAACATAGGCGCGCACAATTCAGATAGACGCGAAACCGCACCTTCTTTCGACGAGGTGATTTCGGAATGCCATGCCCGGTCGAAATATTTGATACGGAACAATCTAACCTGGGATGACAGCAGCTGTTGCTGGACTGCGAGCAAGGCGGGCAGTTCGATGTTGCAGGGGTGCAGCTCGATCTCGATGAGGGAGTCGTCCAGAATCTGAAACTTGACAAAACCGAGGTTCTTCACGGCGAAGGTTGCGGCGTCGTAATCGGGTTCGGGATCGCCCAAGGCAGCGAGAAACTCCGCGCTGTCCTCGAGCACCCAGCGTCCATCGGGGGTGACCAACATGGTAAGGCGGTTCACGGCAGCCCTCGCAGTATTGACGGTGATCATCCGAGCTTGATCGCCGATGCTTCATGTTAGGGGCCATAGGTTAATCAAAGGTGAATCCTGCCGGTATGGCGCTGGTCACGGGGACGTCAGCATCGTCGGGCAGTGTTGCACAATGTTTCTTAACAATTTCGTTCTCTCCTCGGTACCATGGTCGAGATCATCGGTTCTCCGGTATCGAGGTCGGCGGGGCGCGGCTGGCGGTCATTGCCGCTGTTGCGGCCACGGTGCCGCTCGTCGGCGTGCGGTGGCTCTCGGCGTCGCGGGCTGTCTCACAATCCGCTTGAGCAAGCCGAACCGGGTCCTGCGCGGAGGCGCGCTGTGGCCGGTACGACATTGGTGCGCCACGATCATCGTCGGAAGTGAGATGTTCGCCGCAGCGGCACTGTCCAGCGCCTCGCTTGCCGGTCGCGATCTCGCCGCGCGGACGCGCCTTTAGGGCGATTTTCTGACGCCCGAGAATTAGGCTCGTTGGATAATCAGAATAGCCGCGCGCAAAAATCAAGGACGGGGAGATATGAGAAGAATACCGGGCTGTGGGCGCCGTGTCAATTCGACGCGGATCGGGCGGCGCTGCCGGAGGAGCCTGGCGAGAGGAGCCGGAGGGACGCCTCCGCCGTCAAGCGGCTGGAAATGCCGTTCCTGAGCATAACCAACTGGCAATGAAAGGTTCCCGCGCCCGGACGCGACGCGACTTGCCCGAGGCCGTGCCGCGCGCTTTGGGTAGACAGGGACCGCAAGCCGAAATCGGCGCAGACCCGGGCCTCTTATCGCGGTCGGGGCGTCGCCAGGCGACCCTTTCCTTGATGATCGCGACGGCGATGCAGGCCTTCGACGCCACCATCGCCAACGTTGCATTGCCGCAGCTCGAGCGCGGCTTAGGCGGCGGCATCGATCTCGGCTCCTGGGTGATGGCGAGTTATCTTTGCGCATCGGCGGTGACGGCGCTGATGACCGGGCGGTTTCGCCGCCGCTGGGGCGCGCGACCGATCTTTACGGCCGCGATCGCGATGTTCGTCCTGGCCTCTTTGCTGTGCGCACTGGCGACCGCTCCTGATGAGCTGATCCTGTTTCGGCTGATCCAGGGGGCGGCAGCCGGCATCATTCAACCGTTGGCGCAGGCGATTATCCTCGACCTCTATCCCAAGCATGAGCACGGCCGCATGCTGGCGATATGGGGGGCAACAATCATGGCCGGACCGATGCTGGGCCCGCTCCTCGGCGGCCTTATCACCGATCTTGCCTCGTGGCGGTGGATCTTTGCGGTGAATGCGCCGATCGGTGCGATCGCGATGTTGGGCCTGGGTTCGATTCCGTCCCGCGCAGCGCCGGACGGCGGGGGCCGGATCGACCGGCTCGGGATCGCGCTGCTGGTCATCGCGGTGAGTTCGCTCCAGTTGGCGCTCCAGCGCAGCATCGGTCGCCTCTGGCCGCCTACGCCGGAAACCATCGGCGCAGCAGCCGTCGCCGTCATCGCCATCGCCGCGATCGCGGTTCAGAGCCGATATTCACGCTTTCTGGTGTTCCGATTCGACTTGTTTCGCGACGCAAATTTTGCGCTCGCTGCCGCCTACACTTTCTTGATCGGCGCCCTGCTGTTTACGACCATCGTCTTTGTGCCAGCGCTCAGCGAAGGCCCGCTCGGCTGGGACGCCACGCAGGCCGGCTTGGCGATCGCTCCGCGAGGAGTCGGAACGATGACGACGATGCTGGCGATCCGTTATGTGATCGACCGGGTCGATCATCGCGCCCTGATCGCGATCGGCTTGATCGTGACCGGCGGCGCGCTCGAATTGATGTCACGAGTGCCGCCCCAGGGAGGAGAATTATGGCTGGCTGCGACCGGCGCGGCGCAAGGGGTCGGCGTCGGAATGTTATTCACCCCACTCACCACCCTCGCCTTTTCGACCCTCAGCCCCGACCTGCGCACCGACGCGGCCGGGGTTTACAGCCTCGCGCGGCAATTGGGATGTGCCGCCGGAGTGGCCATAATGACAGCGTTGCTGCAGGCGAGGATCGAAAGCGGGGTGGTTGAATTCTACCGCCATGGTGCGATCGCCGGGGCCTCGTCGATGCCCGCGTTTGAAGCCGCCTCCTTTGCGGCTTACACCGATTGCTTCCGAACCTTGGCGATCGGTGCCGTAGCGGCGATTCCCGGGATCCTGCTGTTTCGCAGCGTTCGCAGGACAGGCAGCTGAGCAAAGCGGGCCGCGGCTCGTGTCCAGCCCCGAGAGCGCGGTTCGCCAGCCGCGCCGGCTCCCTCACTCGACCGATGGGGGGTCCGAACGCATGATCGACTTGCCCTCGAAGACCGCTCTGGCCGGCTGCATCGGCAGCACGAGGCGGACTGTCGTCCCCTCGCCTGAGCGGCTGAGGATCGTCAGTGTCCCGCCATGCGCTTCAACCAGGCCCTTGGTAATCGGCAGGCCCAGCCCAGTGCCGCCATAATTGCGCGTTGTTGCCGGCTTTGCCTGGCCGAAGGGCTGCAACGCGCGCAGCTGCTCCTCCGCGTCCATTCCGATACCGTGATCCTGGACCTCGACCACCGCCAAGTCGGGTCGTTCGGTACTGACAGAGACCCGAACTTTGCCCCCTTCCTGGGAAAACTTGATGGCATTCGACAGTAGATTAAGGAAGATCTGCTTCATGGAGCGCTCGTCAGCCCATATGATGACGGGTTCGACGGATATCCGGGTGACAAATTCGATACTACGACTGCCGGCCCGCTCGTGCACGATGCGGATGACATCGGCAATCACGGTCTGCAAGGTGACCGGCTCTTTCTGCAGCTCGAGCTTGCCCGCTTCGATTTTTGACATGTCGAGGACGTCATTGATAATCGACAGCAGATGGAGACTGCTGGCGTGCACGTCCTTTATGTATTCGAGGTATTTTTCATTGGTCACCGGCCCGAACAGCTCCTGTGCAATGATCTCAGTAAAGCCGATGATGGCGTTGAGCGGGGTGCGCAATTCGTGGCTCATGTTGGCCAGAAATTCGCTTTTGGAGTGGTTCGCGAGCTCGGCTTGACTGCGCGCCTCTCGCAGCTTGCTTTCGCCGGCCTTTAGCTCGGTAATGTCCAAATAGACCGAGACCACGGCGCCGTCGGGCATGGGACTGCGCCGGATCTGCAAGGTGCGGCCAGTCGGGGTCAGCCGCTCCTTGACGGCCGGCACCTCGCGATAAAAACGTTCGAGGCGGCGAGCGACTTCCGCTTGCGGCCCCGCCTCGCCGAAATCCCCGCGAACCGCCTGACGCATCAAGATATCACAGAGCGGCGCGCCCAGGGCGAGATCAATCGGCAGATCGAGCAGTTCGCAAAAGCGGCGATTGCGCGCGATCAGGCGGCCGCGGTCGTCGAAGACGCTGAGGCCTTCCCCGATGCTTTCGAGAGTACTCTGCAGCAACGCGCTCTGGCGCTTGAGCCTCGCCTCGCTGCGGCGCAGAAAGGCGGCCGAAAATTGACCGCGTCGCAGGGCGCGCACCGCAAGCCACGCGAGAGCGCTGGCGGTCATCGCGAACAACCCGAACGCCGCCGCCGCGATAGCGCACTCCCGGTACCATCGCCGCAGGATGTCGATGCGCGCCCTCGAAACGGAAACAATCAGCGGGCGGTCCTGCACTCGGCGAAAGGCGCGCAACGCGCCCTCTCCGGCTTGACCCGGCAAGAGCCGGATTAGGCCCTCTCTCCGTTTCGCGGCAGCGGTGAGCATCGCCTCGGCGAAAACCGGCACCGCTCCAATAGTCACGTTTTAACTCGGCGCGCTCGCGACCAGGGTCCCGTCGTCGAGCAGCAGCTCGATACGGGTTTGCCCGCCCGGCTGGATCGTGTTGTAGAAATCGGTGAGGGCGGCAATCGGCACCTCGGCCGCAATCACCCCAATGGTCGCGCCGTCGCGCCTCAGCGGCCGGCTCGCCATGATCGACCAACCCGCAACGGCATGATGGCGCTCGGGCTGTCCAATGTGGAGCATCGCCGCCGTTCCCGCACGATGCGCTGTAACAAAGCGCCTAAGAGCATCGGCGTCGCCCTCCTCCGCGACGAAGTTCGCCCGGTTGACGACACGGCCCTCGGCGTCCAAAATCAGGATATTGCTGACGGCCAGGTTTTGCTCGTTGAATTGGCGGAGCAGGGTTTGAAGCGAGGGGTCGTTGAGCGGGATTCTCGGCAGTACTGCATCGACGATCCGCTCGATGCCGACGAGCATGGCTTCGATCTCGAACAGCGAGCGGCCGGTGCCAATCTCGGCCGACCGCGCAGTCCTCTGGAGCGCCGCTCCGGCATCGCCGACGGCCCGGCTATAGGAGTTCTGTTCCGACCAGAACGTGCCCACGCCATAAGCGACAATAACGACCGCACTCAGCGCAACAACAGCATGCTGCGGTCGAACGCGTCTGCGTCGCAGAAATATGAACGGTGGGAAGCGCATGAGACCTGGCTCACACAGCCGAGTTGCCAACCGGCTCAATCGACCCTTCGGCATCAGCCCGCGAAGCCCGAAGTCGTTGCATCATTCGGCTCAATCCGCACCGCCTGGTTCCACAGAACCCTCCGTCGCCGGCTTCCGCATGTTGCCCGGCCGGCTGCACGCGCGCGCAGCCTTACCCACATCCCAACGAACCCTCTCGGCAATAGTTGACGCTGTCGGCTAAGATATGCTTACCGAGCCGGGTGCGAGCCTGCACTGGCGTCCGACTGTGGCGATTTCGGATTGCGCGCCGGCAGATGCACCGGCGCTTTTGGCGCCTGATCGATCAGTCCGCCCGGCTGACTGCACACTTGTCAACAATCCCCCGCGCATGTGCGGCGCCGGCCGCGCTTGATCGGCCCCGTGCCCTTGCCCTCCCAAACGCTCTCTTTGCGAAAGGCGTGCACGAAGTACGCGCAGCCACCCGAGCATCTCCCATCTATCTTTTAACTGTTCAGCCCTCCAAGCGAACGCCTGCGCTTCGCGATCGGGGCAAGCCGCCCTCGGCTGGAGCCGATTTTAAGATCGGCAGTCCTGATCCCCCCCATCATCGGGTTCGGCGCCAGCGAACTCGAGGGCAGCGAGGGCCCCCAAGGTAATCGGCTTGAGAGGAGCCCGCGGGCGCAGGCTGCCGACTTCGGCAATCGATTTGCCTGAAGTGTCGGCGATGATTGCCGCGGCTATCGGCCCGCAGATGCGACCCTGACAGAACCCCATCCCGCACCGCGTGAAGGCCTTCAGCTGGTTCGGACCGGAAGCGCCGAGACGGGCGGCCTGCCGGATGCAACCGACCGAAACCTCCTCGCAGCGGCAGGCAACGATCTTGTCATCTTCTGGGGCGAGTACCGAGTGCGGCGGACGATAGAGGCGATCGAGAAACCGGCGCGGCGCGCGCTGGCGGTCGAATGCCGCGCGGATCGGCTGGGCGCGTCGATCGCGCTCCGCCTCGCCGATATGACCGAGCAGCATCGCCGCGTCGAGCGCGGCGAGCTGTCCCGATAGGACCGCCGCTGCGGCGCCGGCAATCCCGCCGCCGTCTCCAGCCACCGCGACACAGGGCAAGCTCGTTTGACCCCAGGCATCGAGCGCGGGTCGCCAGCTGAGCTGCTCTTCGTCCCAATGGTGATGCAGTTGCAAGGCTTGGCTCATCTGCACATTCGGGATCACCCCTTCATGCAGCAAAAGCTGATCGGCAGCGATCTCGCCGGCGTTCCATCCCACGCGCTCCAGGTCGGTCCGCCCGATCGCCCGCAGGGCGCGTACGCCGCGCCGGATCGGAATGCCGGCGCGCCTTACCGCCGCTAGCAATCGCAACCCCTTGATCAGCGGCGGGCGACCGGGCCAGCGGTTCCAAAACAGCCGAGCGGCTTCGCAGTAATTCTCCGACGGCGTCGTCTCGAGGATCGCAACGGGGGGCGCCCCGGCACGCGTCAGCTGAGAAGCGACCGAGTAGATCAGCGGGCCCTGTCCCGCCAGCACCGTGCGCCCTTCCGGAACGAGGTCTGAGGTCTTCAGCAGAACCTGCATAGCACCGGCCGTCATCACCCCCGGCAACGTCCAACCCGAGATCGGCACCGGGCGTTCGATGGCCCCGGTGGCGAGCAGCACTCTGCGTGCGGACACCACTTCGGTCGATCCGGAGGCATCGAGATAGAGCGTGCCGTCAGGCTCGACGTGCCACACTTTGGTCCCGGGCCGATAATCGACGCGGCTGGCGCGCAGGGCCGCGACGAGCGAGCGGCCGGCAAGGTCATCCGGACCGAGCAGGCTGCCCGGCGGGGCGCCTTCGGCCGCGCGATAGATCTGACCGCCCGGCGCGACCTGCTCATCGACGAGCATCGTGTCGATGCCAAGTTCGTCGGCGAGCGCGGCCGCCGCCATGCCGGCCGGACCGGCGCCGATCACGGCGAAATCGAGCGATTTCATGCCTTCGAGTCGATCCACCGGGGCCGCGATTGGCGGCGGATGCGCATACCGGGGCGCGCCGCCACCAAGCAGCTTTGTCGGTTCGGCACACCGTCGATTTCAGCAAGACAGCCGAAGCAGATCCCGATCATGCAATAGGGTGCCCGCCCGGAGCCGTCGATCGAGGTGTCGCTGAAACTGCGGAACCCGGCCGAGAGCATCGCCGCCGCTGCCGATGCGCCCCTCGGAACTCGGACCGGGCGGCCTTCGACGATCACGGCGACGGTGGTCGCCGGCGTGCTGTCAGGCCGCGGCCGGAACATCGAATCGCCTCGCCGAAAACGGATCGAGCGCCCGGTCGAACGCGCCGGCCGCGATCATCGGTGCGAGGACATTGGCATGCGCCCCCGCCAAGGTCACGCCGCTGTGACAGTTGGCGGTGAAGGCGCCGGAGAAGCGTTCGGACTGGTCGTAGATCGGCAGGCCGTCGGGCGGCATCACGCGCAGCGCCGCCCAGGCGCGGACGATCTGCACATCGGCCAGCCACGGGAAGGAGAGCACCGCGCGCCGCGCGATCGCCCGCATCACTGCGGGTTTCTGGCCGGTGTCGAAGCCGACATCTTCCTGGCTGTCGCCGAGCATGATCGCGCCTTCGATGGTCTGTCGGATCGTGGTGGTCGGCATCGGCAACCGCCGCGGCACCCGCTCGGTCACGAGGATCTGCCCCCTCTGGGGCCGTACCGCAGCTTTCAGCCCGAACCGAGGCGCCAAGCGCGCGTTGCCGAGGCCGGCGGCAAGGACAACTCTGGGTGCACCTAGCTCGCCGTCGACGGTATGGATGCGAAAGTCGCCCGGCGCCACCGCGGCCTCGGCGATCGTAAGGTTGGGAATGTACCGCCCGCCATTATCGACAAACCCCTTGTGCAATGCGTGAAGCAGGTTGAGGGGGTTCGCGTGGCCGTCATAAGGGGTATGGGATGCGCCGGTTACCGCCGGCCCGACCCCAGGCAACATATCGGCGACCTCGCGGTGATCGAGCATGCGAAAATCGAAGCCGAAATTGCCGCTTTGCAGACGCATCCGCTCCATGCGCAGACGGCGCTCGTCCAGTTCGACCGCACCGAGACAGAGATGAAGGCCCCCGGGCCGCTCGTGCCCGACTGCGATCCCGGTTTTCTCCAGCAATTCGGCGGCGAGCCTCGGCCATTCGTCGGCGGAGCGCCGCGTCCAGCGCTGATAGTGCGGCGCACCGTCGCCTTTGCTCTGCACCCAGACAAGCCCAAAATTGCCCCGCGACGCGCGGAACGCAACGTCGCCTTCATCGACTAAGACCGTCCGCAGCCCGGCGCGGGTGATCCCATAAGCTATCGCAGAGCCGACCAGACCGCCGCCGATTACGATCGCATCATAGCGCGTCACCTCGCGTCTCCTCCGCTCGCCCCGACTTGCGTTTCGGCCGCCGAACAGTAGCATGGCCGGAAACCAGGGGAGAACCGACAGAACGGCGCCGCTGCGCCGGCTCGAGCGGTTTGGCACCACGGTTTCGGGTCCGATGAGCTTTGTAGGCCGCATCATTTCGAGCGCTCGCGAGCTGTCCTTCGGCGGTCCGCTCGGGGCTTTGCTCGATCGCGCCGCGCGCCACATCCTACACTGGCACGGACCCGGCCATGGCGAGCGAGCGCAGGCCGATCCGCATCGCCGGATTGCATTCACGATCGCGGTCGTCGCCCTGGGCGCCAAGATGGCCAGGGCCGACGGCGCCGTCACTCGCGAGGAGGTCGCCGCCTTTCGCGAGGTCTTTCAAATCCCGCCGGGCGAGGAGGAACACGTCCGCCTGGTCTTCGACCTGGCGCGTCGCAGCACCCACGGGTTTGAGAGTTATGCGCGGCAAGTCGGGCGCCTGTTCGCCGCTGATCGGGCGGTGCTGGAGGATCTTCTCGGCGGATTGTTTCATATCGCGCTCTCTGATGGCTGTCTGCGCCCGGCCGAGGACGAGTATCTGCGCGAAGTCGCACGCCTCTTCGGTTTTGCCGGCGGCGACTACCTGCGCATTCGCGCGCATTACGCCGGTACCGAGGAGGTGCGGGCCGAAGATCCCCACGCCATTCTCGGCGTCGAGCCCGGCGTATCGCCGGATGCTCTTCGCGCCGCCTACCATCGCCTGGTGCGCGAGAGCCATCCCGATCTGGTCATCGCCCAAGGGCTGCCGCCCGAATGCATCGCGCTGGCAACCGCCAGAGCGGCGCGCATCAACATCGCGTACGAGCGGTTGGCGAGGGGGCATTTCGGCTCGGTCGCGCCAGGATGATCGTTCCGGCGATCCGCGAGAGGCCCTCGCCCAACCACGACCGCCGGGGCGAGCCGCTGCGCATCGACATGCTGGTGCTGCATTATACCGGGATGCAAAGCGCCGAGGCGGCGCTCGATCGGCTGTGCGACCCAGCCGCGCGGGTCAGCGCACATTATGTCGTCGACGAGGATGGCGCGGTTTGGCGGCTCGTCCCCGAGGCGCGGCGCGCGTTTCACGCCGGGCTGTCGTGCTGGCAGGGCGAGCGCGACCTTAATTTTGTGTCGATCGGGGTCGAGATCGTCAATCCTGGCCACGAATGGGGCTACCGCCGGTTTGCCGAAATGCAGATGGCGGCGGTCGAATGGCTGTGCGCCGGGATTCTGTCCCGCCACCCGATCCCGCCATTTCGGGTCGTCGGCCATTCCGACATCGCGCCCGACCGCAAGACCGATCCCGGCGAACTCTTCGACTGGCAGCGCCTTGCCCGCGCCGGCGTCGGCATCTGGCCGGAACCGTGCCGCCGAGGGCGGCACGACGAGGCCGACCGCACCCGCGCCGTGGCCGATCTGGCCGCGATCGGCTACTGCGTCGCGCCGCGCGGCGATGGGCCCGCGATCGAGGCGCTGGCCGTTGCCGCCTTTCAGCGCCGCTTTCGTCCGGCCCGCGTTGACGGCGTGATCGACGGAGAGACCGCGCTGCGCCTCGCCGAAGTGCAGGCCGCCTTTGCCCGGTCGCGCGCAGCATAGGCCGCCCGCCTCGGGCCTTTAATCGTCTCTGCGCCGATCCGAAACAACGCGGCGACAGGCCCTAGTTGAGGCGCGAGGGACGGCGGCGCTCGCCTTGGCGGCGAACGATCTGGCCGGCCTGATGGTGGGCGATCCGCCACATCCCGTCCTCGCGGACGAACAGGTTGCTGGCGGCGAGGCTGCCGCCATCGAGCTCCTCCTCGCACAGCACCAGGGCGACGTCCCCGTAGAGCATGACGCGCTCGTCGTAACAGGCGATGCGCGGCGCGTCCGGGTTGGACGAAATCCCGCTCCAGCTCGATATGATCGCCTCCCGGCCGGTCAGCGCAGTCCATCCCGGGTGCAGACAGGCGACCGGCGCGCGCTGCGCCCACACGTCGGCCATGGCGGCGACATCGCGCATCGTGAACGCGCGGTAAAATTCGAGATTGGCGGCCAGTACCGCATCGTGGTCGGTCATCGCTGATCCCTGTGAGCTGGTTCGCGGGGCCTTTTGACAGCATAGAGCTGCAAGGTTGCGTGCACCACGCGTCCGACGACGACGATGCCGGAGGTGGCGCTGGATGCAGCACATTATTGCCCAAGAAGGCGGCAGTCAGGCAGCTCCCGCGTCCCTTTCGCTGAGATGACGATCAGCCTTTCAAGCCGCCGATACCCAAGCGCTGCGCCTGGTTCGCCGGTTTTATCGGGTCATCGGTCATCGGCTGGAGCGACTGCCCAATATTCGCGGCGACGACGCTCGACCCGGAATGCGCGCACCGGTGCCGAGCTTGGCCTCGATTTTGCTCCGCTGCATCACGCAAACCGACAGCAACCGCATCTTGAAGGGGATTTTTATGCCGTCCGAAGGCTTCACCATCGACCGTCGTCAGCTTGGGGTGCTCGGTGCCGGCTTGGCGGTGGCCGCCTCCGGCCTGGGCGCGATCGCCGACCTGGTGCCGCAGGCCAAAGCAGCCCCGGCCGCGCCCGAGACCGGGCCGATCAAGGTTGGCATCCTGCACTCGCTCTCCGGCACCATGGCGATCAGCGAGGCGCCGCTCAAGGACGTGATGATGATGCTGATCGCCGAACAAAACAAAAAGGGCGGCATCATGGGCCGGACAATCCAGCCGGTGGTGGTCGACCCCGCCTCCAACTGGCCGCTGTTCGCCGAGAAGGCGCGGCAATTGCTCGCAGTCGACAAGGTGGCCGCGGTCTTCGGCTGCTGGACCTCGGTTTCGCGAAAATCGGTGCTGCCGGTCTTCGAGCAGTTGAACGGCATCCTGTTGTACCCGGTGCAATACGAGGGCCAGGAGTGCAGCCGCAACGTGTTCTACACCGGTGCAGCGCCAAACCAGCAGGCGATCCCGGCGGTCGATTACCTGATGAACCAGGTTGGGGTGAAGCGCTGGGTTCTGGAGGGCACCGACTACGTCTACCCGCGCACGACCAACAAGATCCTCGAAGCCTATCTGAAGTCGAAGGGCGTAGCACCCGCCGATTTGATGATCAATTACACGCCGTTCGGCTATTCCGACTGGCAGGCCGAGGTCGCTAAGATCAAGGGGTTCGGCTCGGCCGGCAAGAAGACTGCGGTGGTCTCGACGATCAACGGCGACGCCAACGTGCCGTTCTACAAGGAGCTCGGCAACCAGGGCATCAAGGCGACCGACATCCCGGTCGTCGCGTTCAGTGTCGGCGAACAAGAACTTTCCGGCATAGACACAAAGCCGCTGGTCGGCCATCTCGCGGCCTGGAACTATTTCGAGAGCGTCGACACCCCGCTCAACAAGGAAGTGGTCGCTGACTTCAAGAAGTTCGTGAACAACGACAAGCGCGTATTCAACGATCCGATGGAGGCCCACTACATCGGCTTCAACATGTGGGTGAAGGCCGTCGAGAAGGCCGGCGGCACCGATCACGACGCGGTGATCGATGCGATGATCGGCGTCGCGCATCCCAACCTGACCGGCGATTACGCGACGATGATGCCGAATCATCATTTGACCAAGCCCGTGCTGATCGGCGAGGTTCAAGGCAACGGGATGTTCAACGTGGTGTGGCAGACGCCCGGCCTGGTCGTTGCCCAGCCCTGGTCGCCCTATCTGCCGGAAAGCAAGAATCTGATCGGCGACTGGCTGCCGCCGATGTCCTGCGGCAGCTATGACGTCGTTGCCGGCAAATGCCTGGGGAAGGGCAAGGCCTGATCAACATGTGCGGCGGCAGCGGCGAGTGCCGGCGGCGCCTGCGCTTGTTGCTGCACGGCCTGGCGCCCGGCGCGCTGTCTGATGCTGATGTTGGCGACTGACCGGGCCGGCGATCGCCGGCGGCGATCCGTTCGCGCGACATCGCCGCGTCAAATTTCGATACGGTGGCCCACGGAGTGTCGGTGCTGGCCGTTTCGGGCAACCCGCGCGCCATCCCGGTCATCGATGCGCTGCGCGATGGCCAAGTTGTTCGCCTGGCGTTGGCCGCGACCGGACGCGCCGCTTTACATCCACGACTGCCAAGGGCTTTGTCGATGCCCGCACCGGCGCTCCGGTGGCGGCCCCGCCGCCGATCAATCTGCGGCGGTCATCGTCAACGATTCGGTGCGCTCGGCCATCGCGACCGGCGAAGGCGCGCTCGGCCTGACCTCGCCACAGCGGGCGAGTGCGGCTCGCTGCGGCGGAGGCGCTCTTTCAGTCGGCCGAGGCCGACGCGCTGCCGTTGATCGACCGGGCCTTGGCCGGCGAACGCGACCCGGCCGTTGCCGACATGCTGCGCGAGGCACGCGCCGCGGCGCTGTTGAAATCCGGTACCGGCGACGTCTCGGCGCGGCTCGCTGCGGTTCACGGAGCTGGCGGCGCGGGCAGATCTGTCGACGCGCAGTCTGCTCGCGTCGCTGCAAGGGCAGCCGGCTCCGGTCGCGGCGGCGATCGGCAAGGAGCGATCCGCGACATCGATCGCCGCCTGCAACTCTGGGGCCTGCTCGAAAACGTCTATTACGGCATTAGCCTTGGCGCCGTGCTGTTGCTGGCGGCCGCCGGGCTGGCGATCACCTTCGGGGTGATGGGCGTCATCAACATGGCGCACGGCGAGATGGTGATGATCGGAGCCTACACCACCTTCGTCGTGCAGCAGGTGATCGAGGCCTTCGCCCCGGCGCTGACCAATTCGGCCTGCTGTTTGCGGTGCCGGCGGCCTTTCTGGTGGCGGGCGCGCTCGGGGTGTTGATCGAACGGGCGCTTATTCGTTTCTTGTACGGGCGGCCGTTGGAGACCCTGCTCGCCACCTGGGGCCTCAGCCTGATCCTGCAGCAGGCGGTGCGCAGCATTTTCGGTCCGACCAACCAGGATGTGTCCTCGCCCGCCGTGGATGAGCGGCGCGGTGAACCTCGGCGGGCTCACTCTGACGGTTAACCGGCTGTGGATCATTCTGTTCGCGGCGCTGGTGCTCGGCGCCCTGATGGCAGCGCTGCGCTGGGGCGGGCTCGGGCGCAGCATCCGCGCGGTCATGCAGAACCGGCGCATGGCCGCGGTGATGGGCATCCGCACCCGGCTGATCGACGCGCTGACTTTCGGCCTCGGCTCCGGCATCGCCGGCATCGCCGGGGTGGCGCTGAGCCAGATCGACAATGTCAGCCCCAATCTCGGCCAGAATTACATCATCGACAGTTTCATGGTGGTGGTGCTGGGCGGCGTCGGCAATTTGTGGGGCACGGTGGTCGGCGCCATGACGCTCGGGGTGGTCGACAAATTGGTCGAACCCTTCGCCGGCGCGGTGCTGGGCAAGATCCTCGTGCTCGTGTTGCTGATCCTGTTCATCCAGCGTCGGCCGCGTGGTCTGTTCCCACTCAAGGGGCGGGTGGCGGAGGCGTGATGCGCGGCGGACCGCGGACCAGCGACCGTGACGCTGACCGGCTGCGTTGCTCGGGCGGCGCGGCGCTGATGGCGGCTCTGAACCTCGCTGACCCCGCCGGCGAGCGCGGTGCATGTCCCAGCCTTCGCGATCTCGCTGGCCGGCAAGTATCTTTGTTACGCGCTGCTGGCGCTCGCGGTCGATCTGGTGTGGGGCTATGCCGGCATTCTGACCCTGGGCCATGCCGCTTTCTTTGCCCTGGGCGGTTACGCGATGGGCATGTACCTGATGCGCGAGATCGGCACCCGCGGCGTCTATGCCGACCCGATCCTGCCCGACTTCATGGTGTTCCTGGGCTGGAAGCATGCTGCCCTGGTACTGGCACGGGTTCAACCATTTCGGCTTCGCCTTGGCGATGGCGATGCTGGTGCCCGGCGTGTTGGCCGCGGTGTTCGGCTGGTTCGCGTTCCGCTCGCGGGTCACCGGCGTCTACCTGTCGATCATCACCCAGGCGCTGACCTATGCGCTGATGCTCGCGTTCTTCCGCAACGACATGGGGTTCGGTGGCAACAACGGAATGACCGATTTCAAGGACATCTTCGGCGTCCCGCTCGGCCGGGATAGCACGTCGGTCGGGTTGATGCTTGTCACCGCCGCTGTGCTCTCAGCGGCGCTCCTGCTGGCGCGCGCGCATCACCGGCTCGCGCTTCGGCAAGGTGCTGATCGCGGTGCGCGACGCGGAAGCACGCACCCGATTCCTCGGCTATCGTCCGGAATCCTACAAACTTTCGGTCTGGGTGGTCTCGGCAGTAATCGCCGGGATCGGCGGCGCGCTGTACGTGCCGCAGGTCGGTATCATCAACCCCTCGGAGTTCGCGCCCGGCAATTCGATCGAGGCGGTGATCTGGGTCGCAGTCGGCGGGCGCGGCACGCTGTCGGGCGCGATCCTCGGCGCGGTTCTAGTCAATCTCGGCAAGACCTGGCTGACCAGCGCCTTGCCCGAAATCTGGTTGTTCGCGATCGGCACGCTGTTCATCGTCGTCACGGTGTTCCTGCCGCGCGGCATCATCGGCCTGTTCGCCGCGCATCGGCCGACGATCGCGGCGCGACCGGCAGTCGGCGGCGGCCGAGGCGGCGGCGCGGGAGGCGACGGATGAGCGAGCCGCCGCTGCTCTGTCTCGACGGCGTCACGGTTTCCTTCGACGGCTTCAAGGCGCTGAACGAGCTGTCCCTGGTGCTCGAAACGGGCGAGATGCGGGCGGTGATCGGCCCCAACGGGGCCGGCAAGACGACGATGATGGACGTGATCACCGGCAAGACGAGACCCGATTCCGGACGCGTCGTGTTCGGCGTCGATACGGACCTCACGCGGCTCGACGAATCGGCCATCGCCCGGCTCGGCATCGGCCGCAAGTTCCAGCAGGCCGACGGTGTTCGAGCCGCTGTCGGTGCGGGAGAACCTGCTGTTGGCGCTGGCCGGCGACCGCAGCCCGCGGTTTGCGCTGTGGGCGCGCGAGACCCCGGCGGAGCGGGCGCGGATCGAGGAGACTTCTGGCGACGATACGCCTCGCGCGCCGAGCGCGATCGGCGCGCCGGCGAACTGTCGCACGGCCAGAAGCAATGGCTGGAGATCGGCATGCTGCTGGCCCAGGAGCCGAAATTGCTGCTGGTCGACGAGCCGGCCGCCGGCATGACGGACGCGGAGACCGCGCAGACGGCCGAATTGCTGCGCGAGATCAACCGCAGCCGCAGCCTGGTCGTGGTCGAGCACGACATGGCCTTCGTGCGCAGCCTCGGAGCGCGGGTCACGGTGCTGCACGAGGGCGCGGTGCTGGCCGAAGGCTCGATCGATCATGTCCAGAACAGATCCGCGCGTGATCGAAGTCTATCTCGGTCGCTGAACCATGCTGTCGGTCGAAGCGGTCGATCTCTATTACGGGGCAAGCCAGGTCGCTGCGCCGGGTCAGCCTGACCGCGAAAAAGGGCGAGGTCACCTGCATCCTCGGCCGCAACGGCGTCGGCAAGACCAGCCTGTTGCGCGCGATCTTCGGGCTGCACCCGATCCGCGCCGGCCGCATCGCTGGGAGGATCGCGAACTGACCGCGCTGGCGCCGTACCAGCGGGCGCGCGCCGGCCTGGCGCTGGTGCCGCAAGGCCGCGAGATATTTGCGCGGCTGACCGTAGCGGAAAACCTCGCGACCGGCTTTGCGCCGTTGCCGCGCAATCTGCGTCATATCTCCGACGAGATCTTCGCGCTGTTTCCGGGCTTGAAGGACATGTTGCGGACGGCGCGGCGGCGACCTCTCCGGCGGCCAGCAGCAGCAGCTGGCGATCGCCCGCGCGCTGGTCACCCGACCGCGGCTATTGGTCCTCGACGAGCCGACCGAAGGCATCCAGCCCTCGATCATCAAGGAGATCGCGCGCGTCATCGAGCGCCTCGCCGAGCGCGGCGACATGGCGATGCTGCTCGTCGAGCAGTACTTCGAATTCGCCCGTGACCTCGCGGTCGTCCTACCTGGTGATGGTAGCGCGGCGAAGATCGTGCTGCCGGCCGCCGTGCCGACATGAACGAAGCGGCGGTGCGCCAGCTACCTGACGGTATAACCCCGACCAGCGAGCGCCTGATCAAGCCGCCCGCTGGTCGGAGAAGTGGCGCTGTCCGCGGCCAAATTGCCGATGGCTTCGCCGAGTTCGGTCAGCCCGTCTCGACGGTCGGGGTGAAGATGTATCCGGTGCCGCGCACCGTCTTGATCATCGACGGCCTCTGCGGGTCGTCCTCAAGTTTCCGGCGAAGACGCCCGACCTGGACGTCGATTGTCCGGTCGAACGGCCCGGCCTCGCGATTGCGTGCCAGATCCAACAGCCTGTCACGGGTCAACACCTGATTGGCATTGTTAACGAAGGCCGCGAGCAGATCGAACTCGCCCGTGGTCAGCCGAACCTCCTTACCCGCCGGCGAAAACAGCTCGCGGCTTGAAAGATCGAGGTTCCAGCCGGCAAACCGCGCCTTCGACGGCGGCGGCGGCGGCCGGTCTCCGGTCCGGCTCGACACGCGACGCAGCACGCTCTTGACGCGAGCCAGCAGCTCGCGCAGGTGGAACGGCTTTGGCAGATAGTCGTCGGCTCCCATTTCGAGACCGATGATGCGGTCGACGGTTTCGCCGCGCCCGGTCAGGATGATAATTCCGACATTGAACTCGTCACGCAGTGAGCGGGCAAGCGTCAGCCCGTCCTCGCCTGGCAACATCAGGTCCAGGATCACGAGATCGACCGAGGACTGCGAAAAGATGCGGCGCATTCCGGTGCCATCGTGGGCGGTCGAAACCCGATATCCCTCACCCGAGAGATAATCCTGAACCACGTCGCAGATCTCTCGCTGATCGTCGACGATCAGGATATGGCCGTTGTCACTCATTTCGGTCCGCTTGACCTGCCTTGCACTGTGTCGGCCCCCGGCCGGTGCCGAGGACTCCCCAGCGTTGGAGGGAGCATCATACATATGGTTACAAAATCTTACATAAAATCAGCCGGCCTGACATTATCAGCTTACACCGCTCCGATACGTTCCGGCTTCCGGCATGGCCGTGCGTTCCGGCTGCCGCCAGCATCGGGAGCCTTCTGTGTCAGACACTTATGTGGCGATCCAAGCCGAGATCCCGCGCCTTCGACGTTACGCGCGGGCACTGACCCGCGATGCGACCGCCGCCGATGATCTCGTCCAGGACTGCCTCACTCGAGCCCTCTGCAAGCTGCATCTCTGGCAGAGGGGAACGGATTTGAGAGCATGGTTATTTACAATTCTCCATAACCAATACGTCAATTACGTGCGCCGCTCCGTTCGCGAAGGAGCGGTCGTCGGCCTGAGAGATACCGAGCCGTTCCTGACACGTGCGCCTCACCAGGGACAGCGCCTCGAGCTGCGCGATCTCGACCGTGCAATCGCCAAACTCCCCGAAGAGCAGCGCGCAGCCATCCTTCTCGTCGGCTTGGAAGGTATGCGGTACGAGGAGGTCGCAGCGGTATTCGCCGTGCCCATCGGGACCATTCGCTCGCGGCTGTCGCGCGGTCGCGAAGCGCTGCGCAGGCTCATGGAGCTCGATCCCGACGAAGCAGCCGAAACCGCAATTCCAGCCGTCTGCGCGGCAAGTCGGCGTTATTCGGGCGCCGCGGGGCGTTCTGAGATAGCAATCGATCAGATGCGCCTCGCACCGCAGCGGCGGGCGCGACATGCATCGAGATCATCTCGTCGGGCTGGTTCCTCATCTACTTGACCTCAGAGCCACCGATTGGGAACCGTCGGCGATTTGTATTGTTGATACCATGGGCGGGCTGCCGGGCGCTCGCCTCAACCTCAGCCCGGCTTGGCAAGTCTCCCTGTCGCGGGTTTGCCAACCCGCAAACTGGCCGGAGCCGGCTTAGCCGACGCCGGCCTTTTTCTGTTAAGCTCGGGCCTGCGGAGCGCATTCCGCGGTGCGCGGGATGAGAGGGCCATATCGGAACAGCGCATCCATGCCGGCACGACTGTTAGGCCGCGATTTCGACATGGATCTCCCGGCGTGAAGGCTTCGCTCGCTCCGAGACTTGAGCCAGTGCCTTTTCCGGCCCGCGCTGCTCGGTGACCCAGGCGGCCTTCCGCTAATCGAGGCGTTTGCCCTCGAGATCTTTCTTCGCCTGCTCGCGCTCTCGCAAGTCTCGGGTGCGTGGGCCTTTGCCGAGTCCGAATCGAATTCGGTTCTCGGCTGCACGGCGCTCGTCTTCCGAGCGCCGGCGCTGCTTGCGATGTTTGTTGAGATTGATGATCGCCATCGTTCACAGCTCCTTCCCCCGGCGCGCTTTCGCCGAGGTGCAATATAGCTTGGTCACGCATCGCCGCCGCTTAAAAATGAGCGATTCCCATCGCCAGAGTCGCCTCGCCCCGCCCGGAAGAGACCGGGGCAAATGATTGTCGACCGGGCTTGGAACGCACCAGCCGATAGGCGGCTTGAAAAGGCGCCCGCGATTGGCGAATATCGTGATCCCGCCTGGGGGAGAGGCGCGGCGAGAATCCAATCATGTATCGGGGCGCCTGCGAGTGGCCGGACGGTCCAACTTGCAGGCACATATCGCGGACAAGCCCGGCCGTCCAATCCTCCAACGGGTTCGCGGTAAATGTTCGGCAGAATGTTAGGCTTATTATCCGCCGATATGGCGATCGATCTCGGAACCGCGAACACGCTCGTCTACGTGAAGGGACGAGGGATCGTTCTCAACGAGCCAATCCGTTGTCGCGATCGCCAGCGTCAAGGGCAGCAAGCAGGGGCTCGCGGTCGGCGAGGAAGCCAAGCTGATGCTCGGCCGCACTCCGGGTTACCTTCAGGCGATCCGGCCGCTGCGCGATGGGGTCATCGCCGATTTCGAAGTGACGGAGGAAATGATCAAGCATTTCATCCGCAAAGTGCACAATCGTCGGAGCTTCGCCACGCCGCAGGTCGTCGTCTGCGTGCCTTCGGGCTCGACCGCGGTCGAGCGGCGCGCGATCGAGGAATCGGCCAAAAGCGCCGGCGCCAAGCGGGTTTCTGATCGAGGAGCCAACGGCCGCGGCGATCGGTGCAGGGCTTCCGGTGACCGAGCCAACCGGCTCGATGGTCGTCGATGTCGGGGGCGGAACGACCGAGGTTGCCGTGCTCTCCTTGGGCGGCATCGTGTACTGCCGATCGGTCCGGGTCGGCGGCGACAAGATGGACGAGGCGATCATCGCCTATATCCGCCGCAATCACAACCTTTTGGTCGGAGAGAGCAGCGCTGAGCGCATCAAAAAAGAGATCGGCTCTGCCTGCATGCCGGAAGACGGCGGGGGCCGGCTGATGGAAATCAAGGGCCGCTATCTGATGAACGGCGTGCCAAAGGAAGTCGTGATCAGCGAGTGCCAGGTTTCCGAAAGCCTGGCAGAACCTGTGGGTTCGATCGTCGAGGCCGCCAAGGTGGCGCTCGAGCAGACCGCCCCGAACTTGCGGCCGATATCGTCGACAAGGGGGTCGCGCTGACCGGCGGCGGGGCGTTGCTCGGCAATTTGGACTTGGTGCTGCGGCACGCGACGGGACTGCCGGTCTCGATCGCCGACGATCCTTTGAGCTGCGTAGCACTCGGCACCGGGCGGACCCTCGAAGAGATGAAAACCCTCAAGTCGGTTTTGATCAATCCTTGGTAATGGTCTTTGGCTACGGACAGCTAGCGGCAAGCGACCATGGACGCCACGGCCACCGCGCGCCGCCAAGCCTGTCTCGGTACCGGATTTAAGGAGCACGGCTTCGCCCGGGGGCGTGGCTCGCTGCGCCTCCCTGCGAGGGCTCGTGACACTCCGTCGCCAGCCCGTAGCGCCATTGCCCAGCGAGTTCGTGTTTCCGCTTCTCGTAATTCTGTCGGTGATAATGATCCTTCTAAGCAAAGTCGACGAAACGGCGTTCCTGTCGTGGCGTGCTTCGCTGGCCGATATCGCCGCCCCGACGCTCGATGCGTTGTCGCGGCCGCTTGCTGCCGCCGAGGATTTGATCGATCGCGCCCGAGCAATCCTCACCGTCTATCAGGAGAATGTGCAGCTCAGGGAAGAAAATGGACGATTGTTGCACTGGCAGCAGGCCGCGCTGACACTCGCCTCCGAGAATGCCCAATTGCGCGAGCTGATGAAGCTGGTTCCGGCAGCCGCGGTGTCCTTTGTGACAGCCCGAGTGATTGCCAATTCCGGCGGCGCTTACGTCCGCGACCTGATGGTCGATGCTGGCAGCGACGTGCCGTCGCTCGCGGTCAGGCGGTAATAACCGGCGAAGGCCTCGTCGGGCGGGTTTCGGAGGTCGGGATGCGCGCGGCCAGGGTGTTCCTCGTCACCGACTTGAACTCTCGGGTTCCGGTCATCGACGAGCGGTCGCGACAGCGCGCGATCCTGGCCGACGACAATTCCGATCGTCCGTTGCTGAGCTATCTCGATCCGGCGGCGGCGGTCAAGCTGGGAGATCGCATCGTCACCTCCGGCGAAGGAGGCGCCTTTCCTGCGGGACTGCCGGTCGGCGTCGTTGCCGCCGTCGGGGAGGCGCCTCGTGTTGAAACCTACGTGGAGCTGTCGGGGGTGGAGTACTTGCGCATCGCGCTTGCCGTCAACCGACAAGATTATCATCTCGTCATCGTCGCCGAGCAGGCCGGCGACATCGAGGCGACGCTGGCTGCGCTCAGCCGCTTGATTGCGCTCGACGAAGCGGACCGGCGCCACCTCATACGCGAGGCGCGGCGCCGGCATTCCTTCTTGCCCGTCGTCATCCGACCTAACCTGACCTGGGACGAGATGGCGCGGATCGAGGTTGCGGTGCCCGAATTGCCCGGTGTCTCAGTCGAGCAGGGTCTGACTCGGCACTATCCACTCGGCGAGACCGCAGCGCACGCAGTCGGTTATGTCGCTGCGGTCTCAGAGCGCGAACTGAGCGGAGACCCGCTCCTCGAGCCGCCCGATTTTCACATCGGCAAGAGTGGCATCGAAAAGTCCGAGGACTTGCCACTGCGCGGCGCTGCTGGGACGCGTCAAGTGGAGGTTAATGCGTTCGGCCGGGTGGTCAGAGAACTCGCTCGTATCGAGGGCGAACCCGGACAGGATATCGTGATCGGGCTCGACGCGGCGATGCAGGATTTCGTGAGCCGACGGTGCAGCGGCGAGCAAAGCGTCGCCTGCGTCCTCCTCGACGTCGCCAGTGGCGAGGTGCTGGCGCTCGTCGGCTTCGCGCCGGTCGGAGCGCCGCGCTACGCATGTGCTACAGTGGTCGAACACGGCGGCGAGGGTTCGGCCGCCGCGGCGCCGATTTGCCGTGATGTACTGCGGGCGGTGCAGCAACGTGATCCTGCCCGGCGCGTTCCCGTCGACGACATGGCGGCGCGCTCCACAGTCTCCGCGGTACCTTCCCCGCATCCATTTGGCGCGCTGGACGAGTAAGCTTTGGCAGATCTCTCTTCCGAGTTTGGACGCCACAAGCCGAAATTCGCCGAACGGTTTCGCAGCGTCGGTTGGGGCTTGATGCTGCTGATCGCTATAGTCATTGGCGTTGGCGGCGCTGTCCTGTATTCAGCAGCCGATGGCAGCATGCAACCCTGGGCCGCCAAACAAATGATGCGTTTCGCGATTGCCCTGTAAGTTATGTTCCGACGCTGGGGGCGGCACTAGTCGGAATTCGTTATTGGTTCAGGATCTCTTATTGGTTTTATGCTGCAGTTTTATTGCTCGTTGTTGCGGTCGATGTACGCGGCTTCGTCGGTTTGGGAGCGCAGCGCTGGATCAACCTAGGCGTCATCCAGCTACAGCCTTCCGAACTGATGACCATTTTGCTGGTGTTGGCGCTGGCCCGCTACTTTCATCGCCTCGGCAACGAGAATGTCATGGGAATCCGCCATTTGATTCTGCCCTCTCTGATGGTCATCCTGCGTGTGGCCCTGGTGCTAAAGCAGCCGGATCTCGGTACCGCGATGATATTGCTGATGGGCGGAGCAGTGCTGTTTTTCCTCGCCGGAGTTCGCCTGCGGATATTCTTGTTGATGTGTGCTGTGATGATAGCAGCGATGCCGATCGTCTGGCGGTGTTGCGCGATTATCAGAAAAGCCGGATGTATACTTTTCTTGATCCTGACAGTGACTCGATGGGAGCCGGTTACCATATCCTTCAATCAAAAATTGCACTCGGCTCGGGTGGTCTGTTCGGTAAAGGTTTCCTCCTCGGCACGCAAAGCCATCTGAGCTTCTTGCCGGAGAAGCAGACCGACTTTGTCTTCACCACGTTAGCAGAAGAGTTCGGTTTCGTCGGCGGACTGACACTCCTCGGTCTGTATACCATCATCATCGCCTATGGCTTTGCGATCGCTCTGCACAGCCGTAGCCATTTCGGCAAACTGCTCGGCCTCGGTATCGTGACCAATTTCTTTCTTCACGTCTTTATCAACATCGCAATGGTGACCGGGCGGATCCCGGTTGTCGGCATCCCGTTGCCGCTGATCTCCTACGGCGGCACCGCGATGCTGACGATGATGTTCGGATTTGGCTTGCTGATGAGCGTATGCGTCGGCCGCGATGTGCACCGCAACCGGTCGGGTGATCCCCGGCCGATTAGGCGGCAGACCGAGATTTATTTTGATCGCGAGCTCGGCCAGCGCCGCCTAGGATCGCGCTGGCGAGACGATCGCGCCGAGATGGAGGAGATAATGGCGGAGAAGGATCCGGCGGAGAGCGGGCGACGGCTGCATGTGACGACGCTCTTGGTCGCCTCGCGCCGCGCTCTCGACAACGCACTCGCCGAGTTGGGTTTCGCCGAAGATGACGACCGCGTCGTCGAGCACGATCGCCGCCTGGCGTTTTTGACCTGCTCACACGAGGAAGACAGCGACGATCTGTTTGCGCTGATTACCGAGCTTTCGGCTCGCGGCGAGAGTTGGGAATTGCAATCGCGCATCGACACCGAGCCGGGCCGGGCAATCTATCAATCCTTGGCGCGCTATCGGCCGGTCGAGGCGATAGACGCGGCTGTCGAAGAAGAAGAGGAGCCGGAAAGCTCGGAGGTACCAGTCTACGACGTCGAAACGGCGGATGGGCTCCAGGCTCTGAAGCGCATCCTCAAACGGATCGAGCCGGCCGACGCATTTGCGACGATCCGCCCCGGCCGCGACGGTCGCGCCACCGCGCGGGTCCTGCGCCGCGGCTCCCGCCGGCTGCTTGCCTCGGCAATCGCGGGCGACGAGGCGACGCTGCGCGGAGTGATTCGCGAGATACTGCCAAACGTCATGCTCGATGTGGCGATGAAGCCGCCCAGTTGATCGACTTGGCAGAGAAACGACGGCCGTCCCCGGACCGAGGTGCATTTGCGAGGATCGGTATCCTGCCGACATTGACCGGCTTCCTCCATAGTCGGACACTCCGGGTCGCGGTGACCGGGCTCAGCGGCTCCGGCAAGACAGCGTTCATCACCAGTCTGGTCGGAAACTTAATCAGCGCTGCCGGGCGGCGGGCCCGGCTTCCCTTCCTGCGCGCTGCCGTTGAGAGGCGCCTTGTCGAGGCTCGCTTGCGGCGCCCCGAGCGCGGAACCATCCCGCCGTTCCCGCTCATCGAGACGGTGGCTGCGCTTGCCGCGAACCCGCCGCGATGGCCTCCGAGCACCACCGACCTGCGCCGAATCGATCTGTCACTGCGCTTTCTTCCGGCAGGCTTGTTCGGTTTCGGCCATACGATCGGACGTGCTGCCGGCGCGACCGCCGAACTCAGCCTCGAGATCCTGGACTATCCCGGCGAATGGCTACTCGACCTGCCGCTGTTGGGTCAGAGCTATCAGGAGTGGTCGCGCGGGACTCTCGATCTGGCACGGGGCGGGGCGCGGGGACCACTTGCCCGCGACTGGCTCAACTTTCTTGACAGCCACCCGGCGACTTCCCGCAGCGACACCGAAACGGCGCGGCAGGCGCACGACCTCTATCGATGCTTTCTCGCCGCCTGCCGGACCCGTGAGCATCTCAGCTTGCTGCAGCCCGGGCGGTTCTTGAACCCGGGAGACCTCGCGGGCGACCCGATCCTCGAATTCTGCCCGATGCCCGGCGGCATCGGCACGCGGGCCCGCCCGGGCAGCCTGGTAACGGTGATGGAAGCCCGGTTCGAGGCATATAAGCGTAGCGTGGTGCAGCCGTTCTTCTCCGATTTCGCTCGCCGTGTCGATCGGCAGATCGTGCTCGTCGACGTGCTGCGCGCCCTCAACGCCGGCGAAGAGGCGTTCGCAGACCAGTCCCGAGCGCTCGAAACCATCCTGCGGGTGTTTCGCTTCGGACGCAGCGGGCTGCTCGGATGGCTGTTCGGCGCACGCGTCGATCGCGTTCTTTTTGCTGCCACCAAGGCCGACCATGTTCCAGCCCTGCAACGCGATCACCTCGAAGCTTTGATGGGTGAAATGGCGGCGGCGCCCAGCTTGCGAGCCGAGCGGGCGCATGCGCGGGTCGCGGCGGCAGCCCTCGCGTCCATTCGCTGCACCGAGGACGGCACCGATCTGATCGACGGCCGCAAGGTCGACGTCGTGATCGGATTGCCGCAAGGTGCACAGCGGCGTGTCAGGTTTTTCCCCGGCATCGTGCCGATGACGAGGCCCCCGGCGGGCTTTTGGGGCGAGCGCTTTACCGAGTTTCCAGTGTTCCAACCACCGCGCATCGAAGATGCCGCGATAAACGGCATTCCCCATGTCAACCTGGATAAGACGCTTAATTTTTTGTTCGACGATGCGCTCTCTTGATCGTCGTCAAATTAGACCTTGGAAGCTCGTTTGCGGTGATCGACATTAACCCAGCCAATGCCTATCTCGGTAATGGTACGCAAATTCAGGAGAGCATCATGAGCGATGCACTCATCGTCCGAGCGGGCCTGCGGCAGCAAGGCAGGGTGGTGTTCGGCGCGGCCGTCTCGCTCGGGCTCGCTTTCGGCGCGTTCGGTTGTGCACCACCTGAGGCGGACTCTTGGGCCGTGCCGTCGGGTGCGGGCCGAGTGACGATGACGAGCTTTGCACCGTTGGTGCGCGAGATCATACCCGCCGTCGTCAATGTATCGGCAATCCAGAGGTCGGATAAAGCGGCAGCCAACGACGGCGAAGCGCCGGCCGGAATCAATTTGGTCAGAGATAGGGACACGGCCTCGGAACTGCCTTCATCTACTCTCGACAAGCTGTTGCGCCGCTTTTTCGACGAGCAGGGCCGCAAGGGGGCGCCGAACCAGCCCGGGCTGGCGTTGGGTTCCGGCTTCATCATCGATCCCAGTGGCTATATCGTCACCGACGACCATGTCGTGGAGAATGCCGACAGCGTAACGGCGACGTTTCATGACGGGACGCAGCGCCAGGCGCGGATTGTCGGGCGCGACGCATTGACCGATCTTGCCCTGCTCAAAGTGGATGCCCCGCACCCCCTACCTTATGTGCGCTGGGGCAACAGCGACGCCGCCAGGGTCGGTGACTGGGTACTGGCGATCGGCAATCCGTTTGGGCTTGACGACACGGTCAGCAGCGGAATCATCTCCGCCCGCGGCCGTAATATCCACTCCGGCCCATACGATGATTTTCTGCAGATCGATGCATCGATCAACAGGGGCAACTCCGGTGGCCCGACGTTTGACCTTGAAGGCAAGGTGATCGGCATCAACAGCGCGATCTATTCACCCAACGGAGGCTCGGTCGGTATTGGTTTTGCCATACCGGCGAACCTTGCCAGGCCGGTGGTCGAGCAGTTGAAAGAACGAGGCGCGGTCGAGCGCGGATGGCTCGGCGTTCAAATCCAAGAGGTAACGCCGGTGATCGCCCAAGGCTTCGGATTGGCCAAACCGAGGGGCGCGCTGGTCGCTGGGATCAGCCCCGGCGGACCCGCAGCGCGCGCCGGCTTTGCGCAAGGCGACGTGATCCTCACGGTCAATGGTCATAACATTACCACAATGCGGGATCTGCCGCTCGTCGTCGCCGAAATGCCGATTGGCCAACCGGCCAATGTCATCGTCTGGCGCCGCAACCGTGAGATGGCACTGCGGCCGATAGCGGGCGAGATGCGGCAGAGCCCTGAAGCAGCCAATCTTGGCCCAAATGGACACGAAGCCGGACACAAAGATCCCGCGAACCTGAGCGCCGGTTTGAAGCTCGTCTCGCTGACCCCCCGGCAACGCCAACGACTGCAGGTTCCGGCCGGCGTCAGCGGTGTCGTCGTGACTGCGATCGGCGATGACAGCCCATTGGCCGCCGCTGATCTGCTGCCCGGCGACGTGATCGAAAGCATCAATCAACAGCCGGTTGTATCGCCCAGAGACACCCTTGCCAAGCTGGAGGCAATCGACAGCAGCAGCGGCAACACTTTGGTGATTCTGATCGACCGGCATGGCAGCAGCCACTACGTGGCAGTGCCGCTCGGCAGTTCGGCGGACCGTCGGAACGGGCCTGGTCCGTGACTATTCGGCGGCAGCGGCGGCGAAGCGGGATCGTTGCCTGTGCAGTTCGGCGACGCGGGCCCTCGTATAGAGATCGGTCCAGTTGGACAGCGCGAAATCGGTCACCTGGCGCGGATCGTAGTCGCGGTGGGGAACGCAAATCTGCTTGCCACCGATGTGAACGGCGCGGATGCGACTGCCGTTTTGCAAAAGACCGATATCGGTGAGCGGCGAAAAGTCCAGGGCGATGAAGTCGGCGGCCCGGCCCTGCTCGAGCGCGCCGATGCGGTCTCCTCCGGTCATGAACCGAGCATTGACCTCGGTAGCGGCGCGCAATGCGGCGGCTGGGGTGAAGCCGAGGTCCTCGACAAAGAGCTCGAGCTCGCGGGCGTGCCATTCCCCATAGGGGGTCACCGCGAACCCGGTGTCGGTTCCAGTCATGATCGGGACGCCCGCAGCACGCGCCTTCCGCCAATTTGCACAGCCGATCTCGTACTCGCGCTGGGCATGGCCGGGCCTGCCTTTTTGATAGGCGGGCTCGTGCGGCTGGGTAAAGTCGATCGTGTTGCGCGGGTGCGTCAAGGTCGGACCGATCGCGCTCCCGGTCTCCAGCATCGCGGCGACACACTCGCCGTCGAGGTGGTTGGCGTGAAAGATCAGATCGACGCCGCTGCGCGCGGCATAGAGCGTCGCCTCGCGGCCGCGGGCATGGGCCACCGCCCTTTTGCCGAGACGATGGATTTCGCGGACCATGATCTCGGTCTCTTCCTGAGTAAAGGCGGCGACGAGTTCGCCGTTCTCGCGGCGCTGAATCCCGTCGAGCGCGATCTTGATGCAGTCGACACCGTCCTTGACCTGGCGGCGGATCTCCTCGACTGCCTCCGCGCTGGTCGTGACAAGCTTTCCGATTGAGGTTTCGGGCGCGCCGATCCAGGTCGGGTACCAGTCGGTCAAGCCTTGATGCGTCGTCAGGTACCGGCCTGCCGCCATCACCCGCGGACCGTCGAACAGGCCGGCGCGGATCGCGTTGCGGATCGACAGGCTGATCTGCCCGGCGTCACCCGGTGAACAGATCGCGGTAAAACCGGCGGCGGCTACTTGCTGGGCAAAGAACATGCCGCGTAGAGCACGGAATTCGAGCGGGCTGTAGAGGTCGATATCCTCCTCGCTTTTGGCGTTGCCGTAGGCCAGATGGGTGTGCAAGTCGATCAGCCCCCGCATCACGAACGAGCCGGAATAGTCGATCACCCGGTCGCTGTGCCCGCGATGCGGCGCTCCGGCCTCGGGGCCGACATAATCGAGGATGCCTTGCATGTCGAACACGAGCGTCTGGCCCGGTCGGGCATCGTCCGTACGTCCCGTGAACAGCTGGCCGCAGCACACAAAGGTCTTCATCTCCATAAACTCCTGCCGAGAGAGCGATATGTGGCCGGGGCGGCATCGTGCCCGCTCAGTTTTGTATCACGACGGCAGACCCGAACACGACCGTATTCCGTCCGATCCCGACGGGCTTCAGCAGAGAAGGTGAGAGCGCTGCCGCCAATTCGCGGAATCGGATGGTGCGAAGAGCAAACTTGAAACGCGCCGTGTTGCCGGAGGTCGACAATTGACGCGATCCTGCTCTCTGAGCAGCAGGCGCTTCGCAACTCCTTCGCCCACTTGTCCCTGCCACGAATCCGTGGTCACGGCGCGGCTTCCTAGATTTGGACGATCGAGCCGAAGTTCCAAGTCTCGCCGGGCGGGTTTTCGCCGATACGCACTGTCGTCTTATCCGGAAAGCGATATGGGGGGACGGGCAGGTTATAGGGTGCCGGCACGCCCGAAAACACCCGGCCCGCCAGATCGTATTTAGAGCCGTGGCACGGGCAAAAATAGCCGCCGAGCCAATCGGGGGCAGGGTCCGACGGATCGGGCTTGGGAAAAAAGTTGGGAATGCAGCCGAGATGCGTGCAAATCCCGATCAGCACCGCGTAGTTCGGCTCGACTGAGCGATGCCAGTTTTTGGCATAGGGCGGCTGCTGGTCGGCCTCGGAGTTCGGATCGCTCAGCCGCCCGACCAGCTTGGGGTCCTGCAGCGTCTTCAGCAGAGGCGGCGTGCGGTCGGTAATAAAGATCGGCTTGCCCCGCCACTGGACGATGATCTGCTGACCCGGCGCCACTTTGCTCAAATCGACATCCACCGGGCCGCCGGCGGCGAGGACGTCGGCCGAGGGGTTCAGGGAATCGATCAACACGTATCCAGTTGCGGCAACGCTGACCGCTCCGACCGCACCGGCGACCAAAAGCAAAAAATCGCGGCGTGTCTCTGTCGGGTCGCCGCCATGATGGATCGGCATCGCAGAAAAATGCTGGGCTTCGTCCGTCATCACGCTTCCTGTTTTTCACTGCCGGCTCCGCTGCCGCAGCGGATGCTAACTGGTGCCGATGCTGCGGCCGATGCTACGATTGGCCGCAGGAGGCCAGTTCGTCGCCTCGGCGCATTCACTATCGCGGGAAACGCACGACATGAAGATTGCGCGCATCGAAAGCTTCATTCTCGGCACCGGCAGTTCCAAGGATCTGCTTTTCTGCCGGGTCGAAACCGAGGGCGGCCTCTATGGCTGGGGCGAGGCCTATGTCACTCAAGGCAAGGAAACCGTCGTCGCCGAATGCGTGCGGGCGATGGCGCCTCATTTGATCGGCCGCAGCGCCTTCAACATCAGGCACACTGGTCAGGTCATGTTTGAGGACTTCGCGATCAAACGCGGCTCGCCCGAGCTGCTCGCGGCGTGGAGTGCGGTCGAGATCGCGTCGTGGGACATCCTCGGCAAGCGCGCCGGCTTGCCGCTCTACAATCTGATCGGCGGCGCCTCGCGCGAGCAGGTACGTGTTTACGCCAACGGGTGGTCGCGAGGTTCGACCATAGAGGAAGGCGTCGAGCGTGGATTGCAGGTCAAGGCGATGGGTTTCACCGCCGCAAAGTTCGATCCATTCCCCGGCCCTTGGCGCACCTATGTCGATCGCCGTGACGAGGATTTCGCGATCGCCTATGTCCGCGAGATGCGCCAGGCGCTCGGCCCGGATTTCGAGCTTCTGATCGAGGCGCATCGCCGCTTTGCCCCGGCGCACGCGATCCGCATCGGCCATCGCCTGGCCGAGTTGGGCATCGACTGGTACGAGGAGCCGTGCCTCTCGGAGAACATCGACCTCGTTGCCGAAGTACGGCGCGCCGTGTCGATCCCGATCGTGACCGGAGAGGCGATCTATACCAAGGAGGCGTTCTCCCAATGCCTCGCCAAACGCGCCGCCGACATCCTCAACCCCGACATCTGCGTCGTCGGCGGCATCACCGCAATGCTCGACATTGCCGCCATGGCGCAGCCGCATGCGGTCGTTCTGGCGCCGCACAACTACAACAGCACGCTGGTCGGATTGGCGGCGACCGTGCATGTCTCGGCAGTTATTCCAAACTTTCGAATCGCGGAATATTTCGTCAACTTTCAGGATCTTTGCGGTGACATCGCCACGTCTTCACTGACGATGCAGGATGGTTGGATCGATCTGCCGACCACCCCCGGCCTCGGCGTCGATCTCGATCTCGAGAGGCTGCGCGCGCATCCGCACCAGGAGGTGACGCATCGCGGATTCCGTGAGTATTGGGAAGAATATCCCCGAAAGGGATACGCGCCGAGCTTGCGATGATTGCCGGGATCAACGTGGCGTCTCCGCCGACGATTGCCCTGGCCGGGCGCGAGACCGCGCGGCCGCGCGGCGTTGTGTGGGTGCTGTGCTCGTCCGAACCACTCGACGTGCGCGACCGATGAGCATCCCCGCTCCATTCGACCGCTATCGGGGCGAGGTGCTGTCAGAGTGGATAGACATCAACGGCCACATGAACCTTGCCTATTACAGCGTATTGTTCGACTACGCCACCGATGCGCTCTTCGATGCGATCGGTATCGGTCAGACGTATAAGCGGGCCACCAACCACGGAACCTTTGTCGTCGAGACGCACAACTTATACGAGCGCGAGCTGTTGGTCGGTGAAAAGGTGCGAATCGTCAGCCAAATCCTCGGCGCAGACGCCAAACGCTTGCATCTGGCGCACGAGATGTTCCGATCGGGAGACAAGCAGCGCTCGGCAACCCAGGAGCTGATGTTTCTGTCGATCGACCTCGCCCGGCGCCGGGTCGTGCCGTTTCCCGGCGAGGCGCGACAGCGAGTGGCCGCCGCCGCGTCCGCGCATTCCCCCCTGCCGGCACCAAACTGGGTCGGCCGCCGGGTCGCGATGCCCGCTGACGAGAGGCCGGGTGCGATCCGTTCGTAGCCTACGATGTTCGGGCGCAGGGGCGCCGGTCGGCAGCCGCGCCGTGGGCCGGCTGACGGTCACCGCAGCGCGTTATGGATCAGATATTCGGCAAAATCGCTCGGCTTCAATTTGATTTCGCCGCGCGCCCCTTCGCCCGCCAGCGCCCGCGTCACTAATATGTGGTTCTCGACGCGGGGTGCCGTGAGCCGGAACACACCGACTGCGCCCTTGAGCTTGGGATAGAGGTTGGGATCGATCATCTTCTCCTTGCGAGCGAGTCTCAGTAGCGCTTCCGCCTCGCTCAAATCCTCGGCCTCGCGCTTGCGGATGATTGCCCAATCGGTTTCGCCTGCCCAGCCCATGGCGGCCAGCACTTTCGGGTCATCTTCGGCGATGCCCACTTTGTAGACGTGCCGGCCCAGCCCGACATCTGATGCCCAGCGGCCGAGCTTCGCGCTGCGCGCGACATAGACAAAACCCATCGCATCTCTCCCGATCGGCAAGGCAGGAATAGATCGATCCATTGTCCGTTTCTTTACCGAAGTGCTCAACCCCAACTCAACGACCAGGACCATGCCATGCCCTTTCTGATCGGCGCCGCGACGGCGGCTACCACCCTGTTGAGCATGGCATTAGGCCAGATCGACGCGGGTTTGGCCGCATCCGGCGTGTTGCTCGCCGCCATCGTCCTGATGACCTTGCGAGAGGAATGATCAGGCAACGGCCCGGTGCGCCAGTTCGTCGCAGGGCCGATGCTTCGCTGCAGCATAGAAGCAGCGCCATTCTGCCGCGTTGGGGCGGCGTTTACGAAGTGACACAAAGCGAAATATTTCGATAAACTCCCTACCAAAGCCTGGCCAAGGCGAGGGTGGGGGGTCTCAAGGGATGCAACAGTCAATTCTGGCCGGCGCGTGCGCGTTCGCGCTTGGCCTCATGACGCTGGCAAGTCCGCCTGCGGCAGCAATGGGGCTCGATCCGGCTTTTCATCGAGCCTTGATCGGCCCACAGCGGGCGATGGGGGTAGTGGTCTGGAGCCACGGCCGCTCGATCGACGCCGAAGACTCGAAATCGCCGACACCGCCCTATCTTCGAGTACTCCGCGAATCGGGCTGGGATGTGCTGCGCTTCGACCGGCTGCGGGATGACGATACGTTGAGCCACAGCACTCGCCGGCTCGTCGAGATCACGGCGCAGCTAAAGCAGCAGGGCTATCGGCGCATTGTTCTTGCTGGGCAATCCTTCGGCGCTTTCCTTGCACTGATGGCGGCCGATGATTCGAGTGACATCGACGCCGTCGTCGCGACCGCGCCAGCCGCGTTCGGCGATTTCGACGAGTTCTACGATACGTGGCGTTTGAACGCGACGCGGCTTTATCCGGTGCTGGAGCGGATCAGGCGCGCACGCGTCATGCTGTTCTTCTTCCACGGCGATGATTTCGACCCAGGCGGGCGCGGCGGAACGTCGCGGGCGATCCTTTCAAAGCGCAGCATTGGTTTTGCCGTCGTCGACCAACCGGCCTATCTCGTCGGCCATTGGGTATCGTCGAGCGGTCTCTTTTTGCGCCGATTTGGGGATTGCGTGCGGGACTTCATCGATGACGACAAGTTGAAAGGAGAGTTCTTGTGCCAACCGTCCTGGGGGAACGAGCCGAGTGCTGAACTGCGTCTTCCCGAAGAGCTTCTCCAACCAAGGGCCGCGGTCCCGGCACTGATGGCGGCAACTGGCGCGTCGGCGCCGGTGGCGCCCGAGATGGATGGTGGCGCGATCGCCAGGAATACCTGGTATGGCTTTTACCCCAACGGGCGCGAGGTCCTCTTCGCGATCGAGGCGGTGCGCGGGCGCGATCTGGCTGCGGTTTACGCGATCGGACCTGGGATCGATCGGAACGAGCCGTCCGAATGGAGCCGGCGCATCGGCCATATCGTCGGCCGCGAAATGGTTTTCGCCCAGAAGCATGAGAGCACGCTGCGCTTTCGCCCGCGTGAAGATGGCGGGATGGCGGTCACTTGGACCTCACCGGACGGCAAAACCAAAATGGACGCCGGACTGCGGCGGATCGACGGGCTCGATCTTTCACCGGGCGCCGCGCGCTGACGTTCATGACGTTGATCACCAGAACCGGCCGCTGCCGCCGATCGCGACGACGACGAGGCCGAGCACGAGGTTGACCGTCACGATGGCACGGATCTGTCCGAGCTGTCGGCCGCCCTCTACCCAGTCCTGACGCGCCACGGCCAAACGGAAGCGGCGCCACGGCGCGAAATAGAGGTGCAGGAACAGCAGCATCATCAGAACGCCGAGCCCCATCATCAGCTGGACGTAGAGCGTGACCCCGCGAAAGCCGCCATAGAGAACGAACACCAGCACGTAGCCGCTGAGCAGCAGCAGCACGATCGCGGCGAAGACCCAAGCGAAAAAGCGGCCGAGCACGCGCGACCACAACATCAGCCGCGGTCCCGGGTCGAACGCCGCGGCGGCGGGCCGCAATACCTGATGGGCGAAAAACATGCCGCCGACCCAGACGACCGCCGCGAGGATATGCGCGATCAGCGCGAGGGTGGCCAATACCGCCGTCCCGGCCATCGCTCAGCCGCCATAGGCGGGGCTCTTGCGGGCAAGGCCGCCAAAGGCGTCGAGCATACGCCCGCGCCAGACCGCAACCGGATCTTCAGCGGCGAGCAACTCGAAATCGCTGATCGCCCGCGCCCATTGGAATGCGCCGAAGACGACGTAATCGGCATAGGCCGGGGCGGCGCCGCCGAGAAACTGCTGGCGCTCGACGGTACGACGCAGCGGCGCCAGGCTGTCGCGGAACGCCGGCAGCCGCGATCCTCGGTCCTCGACTACCTCCTCCAGTGTGCGGCCGAACCGTTCCTCGCGCGACTGCCGGAAATACTCCCGGTCTTCGGGAGCGACGTGGCGGTAGATGTCGAGTACGACAAACCCGATCAGCGCCGGTTGCAGCACCGTTTCTGTCCAGTTTTGCACAAAGGTGCTCAGTGCCCGTCCGGCATCGCCGCCGAACAGCGAAGGACGATCGGCATAACGGGTTTCCAGATAATCGGCGACGGCGGAAGAATCGTGCACGACGCGGCCGGCGTCGACAATGACCGGAACCCTCCCGCCATTGGGCTGCGGCAGCTTATTCTTGTCGGTGAATCGCCACGGCACGGTCTCAACCTCGATCCCCTTATGGGCGAGCGCCATCTTGGAGCGCCAGCAGAACGGGCTGAAGCGCCGGTCCGCCTCGGCGCCGGCCAAATCGTAAAGGGTTATCGCCATCTCCTCCTCCAAACGGTCACGAGGTGCGAGCCGCTACTATGGCCGCCGCTCCGCCCGGCGCAAAGAGTACTGATCCGCCCCATCTCGATGCGCCGGTAGAGCGAAGGGGCAGCAGGCGACCGGGCGGGCTCGCCGCCCCCGGGCCGGCCGGGGACCGCGTTACTGCCGCCCGCGCACATGCTATAAGCGGGCGATTGCCTCGGGAGTACGCATTTGCCCACCATCTTTGTCCTCAACGGACCCAATCTCAATTTGCTAGGGGTCCGCGAACCGTCGGTCTATGGAAGCGACACGCTCGCCGATGTCGAGGAGCGTTGCCTCGCCCGTGCCGCGGCGCTCGATCTGCAGATCGACTTTCGGCAGACCAATCACGAAGGCCAGCTCGTCGATTGGATCCAGGAGGCGCGGGAATCAGCCGATGGCATCATCCTGAACGCCGGCGCGCTGACCCATACCTCGGTGGCCGTGCTCGATGCGCTCTCCGCCGCCGGGCTGCCGGTAATCGAGGTGCACTTGTCGAACATCTTCCGGCGCGAGCGCTTCCGCCACCATTCCTATGTGAGCCTCGCGGCACGCGGCGTGATTTGCGGCCTGGGCGCGCATGGCTACGAGCTGGCGCTCGAAGCGGTCGCCAGCCTGATCGAGGACGAGCCGGGCGAGGCCGCTCAGTGAGGTTCGGCGGCCGTGGACCGCCCCTGTCGCCCGACCCCGAGCTGATCCGCTCGCTCGCCCTGCTCCTGGCCGAAACGGGCTTGACCGAGATCGAGTACGCGGTCGGGGACCAGCGCATCCGCGTGGCGCGCTGCTTGGTCACGGCAGGGCAGGCGACGATCTCCGCCTCTGCCGCCACTCCCCCGGATGCAGCCGCAGGCGCCCTGACCGGGCATCCAGGCGCGGTGGCGGCGCCGATGGTCGGAACTGCTTATCTGGCGGTGCAGCCCGGAGCCCCGCCTTTTGTCCACCTTGGCGACAGCGTCGTCGAAGGCCAACCGCTGCTGATCATCGAGGCGATGAAAGTCATGAATGAGATCAGGGCGCCGCTGGCAGGGCGGATTACGCAAGTCCTGGTGGCCGACGCGCAGCCGGTCGAATATGGCGCGGTGCTGATGCTGATTGAATGACGCTTCGATTCCGATGTTCGAGAAGGTCCTGATCGCCAATCGCGGCGAAATCGCGCTCAGAGTTCATCGCGCCTGCCGCGAGATGGGGATCAAGACGGTCGCCGTCCACTCGACCGCAGACGCGCGGGCGATGAATGTGCGGCTCGCCGACGAGAGTGTGTGCATCGGGCCGCCGGCCGCGCGCGACAGCTATCTGAACGTTGCCGCGATCCTTTCCGCGGCCGAGATCACCGGCGCCGACGCAATTCACCCCGGGCTCGGCTTTCTCGCCGAGGACGCCGATTTCGCGGCGGCTGTCGAAGAGCACGGGTTCACTTTTATCGGCCCGGCCCCCGAGCACATCCGCCTGATGGGCGACAAGGTCGCGGCGAAGGCGGCGGCGGCGCGGCTCGGGATCCCGACGGTGCCGGGCTCCAAGGGAGCGATCCGCGATCTCACAGCGGCGGAGGCGGCCGCCAGCGCTGTCGGCTACCCGGTGCTGATCAAGGCCGCGGCGGGTGGCGGCGGACGTGGCATGAAGGTCGCCCGCGACCGCGCCGAGCTGGGCCGCGTGCTGCCGCTGGCGCAACGCGAGGCCGTGTCGTTCTTCGGACGCGGTGAAGTCTATCTCGAACGCTATCTCGACCGGCCCCGGCATATCGAGATTCAGCTGCTCGGCGACGGTCAGGGCGGCGTTGTTCATCTTGGCGAGCGCGACTGCTCCTTGCAGCGTTCGCACCAGAAGATGCTTGAGGAAACCCCTTCCCCCGCCCTCAACCCCGACGAGCGCGACCGGCTCGGCGCGCTGGCCGTAACGGCGTTGCGCGAGCTCGGCTACCGCGGCGCCGGGACCATGGAATTCCTGTACCAGGGCGGCGAGTTCTTTTTCATCGAAATGAACACGCGGTTGCAGGTCGAGCACCCGATCAGCGAGATGATCAGCGGCATCGACATCGTCCGCGAGCAGCTGCGCATCGCTGACGGCGCCCCGCTCGGCTACCGGCAGGCCGAGATCCGGCTCTCCGGCCACGCCATCGAGTGCCGCATCAACGCCGAGAACCCGGACAGCTTTCGGCCGTCGCCGGGAAGGGTCACCGATTATCACGCCCCGGGTGGGCTCGGCGTCCGCGTCGACAGCGCCCTCTACCAGGGCTACGAGGTGCCGCCCTATTACGACAGCCTGGTGTCCAAGCTGATCATTCACGGCAAGACCCGGAACGAATGCCTGATGCGGCTGCGCCGGGCGCTCGAGGAATATGTGATCGGCGGCATCGAAACGACCATTCCGCTGCACCAGCGTCTGGTCAACGCCGCCGATTTCATCAATGGCAACTATGACATCCACTGGCTCGAGCGGTTCGTCGGGCGTCCGGCATGAGCCGAGCCGCGCGGTTTCGCCTGACCCCAGAGATTCTGCTCGAGGCTTACGCCGCCGGCGTATTCCCGATGGCCGAATCGGCCGATGATCCCGAGCTGTTCTGGGTCGATCCGCAGCGCCGCGGCATCATTCCGCTCGACGGCTTCCAGGTCTCGCGGCGGCTGCGCCGACTGGTGCGGCAGAACCGGTTCGAGATCCGCTGCGACGCCGCCTTCGAGGCGGTCGTTCGCGGCTGCGCCGAGGCCACCGAAAAACGCCCCAACACCTGGATTAACGACGAGATCGTGCGGCTCTATGGCGCGCTGTTCACCCGCGGTGCCGCGCACAGCATCGAATGCCGGCGCGACGGCATGCTGGTCGGCGGGCTCTATGGCGTCTCGATCGGTGCCGTGTTTTTCGGCGAGAGCATGTTCAGCCGCGAGACCGATGCCAGCAAGGTGGCCCTCGTCCACCTGGTCGCCCGGCTGCTTCTCGGCGGCTACCGCCTGCTCGACACTCAGTTCCTGACCCCGCATCTGGCCCGCTTCGGCGCGATCGAGATCACCCGCGCCCGCTATCGCCGCCTCCTCGCCGCGGCGCTGGGCTACCGCGCGTCCTTCCCGGCGGAGCTGTCGGAAGATTGCGGCGGCGACCCGCTCGCCGCTTTGCAGTCGAGCAGGATCACGTCGTAGACAGGGTTCTGCAACGACGACAGCGCCGGGCTCTGCGCGAACATCCACCCGCTGAACCGCCTGACATTATCCTCACCGGGGCGAACCTCGTCGATCTGCAGGAAGGCGGCGCTCTCGGGCTTGTCTTCGGGTGGGGCCTTCTCGCAGTCGCGCACCGTGATCGACAGGCTGCCGAAACGCACCATCGTCCCTACCGGCGCCTCGATTTCGGAGACGCGCGCGGTGATCTTGTCGAGCCCTTGCAACACCGCCATCGGCTCCGAGATCATGTCAGGGTGATCGGCAGCCGAAGCGACTGTTGCGGTCAGCACGGCCGCGCTGATCCCCATTGCGAACAGGAGACCGCGAGTTTCTGCCCTCACGCCGACCCCCGCTTGCCCGCTGTGCGCGCAGAGATGGCCCCTTCCCATTCGATCAGCAACCGGGCGCGCTCGATGATCGGTACGTCGATCATCTTACCGTTGACGGTCACCGCTCCACGCCTTCGGCCAGCGCCTCATCATAACCGGTGACGACGCGGCGGGCGTGATCAATTTCCTATGCGCTCGCCCGAAACTCCTCGTTAAAGATCGGCACCTTGCTCGGATGGATGACTGAAGCGCCGATGAAGCAATTCCGCTGCGGTGACGGGAGGCGGCGGATCGCGAACCGCTCGAAAATTGGCGCGGCCTCGTCGCGCTGCGAAGGATTCGCTCCGGTAGTCTCAAACGGACGCCACCGTAAATTTCCGACTTAAGAGGGTGCAGCGATGTTGCTCCATCGGGTGACGCCGACCCCCAGTCCCATTTTTGCAATCGATGACCGGAGATTATCACGGAAAGGGCAGGCCAACAGGACGATTTCGCGGGCGTCTTGCTGTGATCTCCTGTCGCAGCGCCGCTGCCAAATCGGGGGCTCTCAACCCTCGCGACCGCCCCCGCGGCCGGCAGGCGGCCAGTGCCGCTGCGATAGGCCGGTTATCTGCTGCGGCGGGAGGGTTGACCCGGCGGGCCGGCATTGTTTGGAACAGGCCGTCGACGGCGGTGGTCAGCTCGGAGAGAGCAAAGCCGCGATGCGCCAGGTCGGTCATGCCGGGCGGCGCTGGCTGCTCAGGAAGCCGGCCCGTCGAACTGCTGGATCTTGCGGAGGTGCCGACGCCTCTCCGTCTCGATCTCCTTCGAGGATGGTGCGCGCCGGCTGGACCTGCGGCACGCTGGGGGCGGGGTGCCGGACCTTGAGGCGGTCCGCGCCGTCTGGTGGCGGCGGCCGCAGCCCTTCCGGCTGTCGACGGCCGGACGGATCAGACATCGGGCGTCGGCCCAAACGGGGCCGACCTGTCGGCGATGATCTTTGGTGGGTGCGGCCCGTGGTGTCACCATGCCGCTGCGGCCCTATCACCGGCTCAGCGAATGGCTTGTCCAGCATGATCTCCTCCCAGGGGAAAATGCGTCGATCAGTGCTCGGATAGGTGGCGGAACAAGAACTCACCAGCGAAAGTTAGGCTAGTGCCCACCGATCAGCGCCACGATATCGGCCCCCAACGCGGTCCCGTTGGCGCGCGCTGCAAGCCCACCGCACCGCGGCCCCGATGCCAAGCGTCGCGGCGGCCATTAGTAGTAGCTTCACCGAACGCCGCATCCGCACCTACCCTCCGCCTGCGGCTTGCGGCGCTAACAGCTCGAACCTCGGCGGTTCTTACTCGTCTGGGTCCCGCCGCATCCCACGGGCGATCTCGAGCTGGGCAGGCTCGCGACCCATGGCCGTAGAGGCAGAGCCGCGCCTATCCGCGGCCAACTCGATCGGGCGCGGTCGGCCAAATTAATTTTTGCCGTACCGTGTGAACTGGTTCACATGCTGCCGCTGCGACATTCCCTAACGTTGTTCTCTCCATGAGAACAATCGCCGCACAACCCAAACGTCGCATCGAGCCTTATTTTCTCTAGCCCTTGCAAGCTAAGAACAATTCGGGAATACACGAGGTCTTGGCCACTGGTTGTCGCTGGATCGGATCGCTGCGGGAGTTCTCGTTCATCGGTGGGGGATATGCCGGAAACTCGTAACGCATCTTACTGCAAATGGCGTGGGCAAACGTCGCGATGGCGCCGTTTCCGCGCGATGATTAACTAGTTGCTGATCATCAGGCATGACAACCGCTGCCCAACTGCCTCGTCCGGATGCCGTGCTGGTCATGATGCCGAACCTGGACTCTCGGTATACGGTATGTTAACTACTTAAGGTGATGGTTAACCACGACAGAGCCGGCATAAGGTTGCCGGCAGACCCCGGAGGCTATTATGCGCGTGCTTCTCGTCGAGGACGACCTGGCCACGTCCGCCAGCATCAAGCTGATGCTGAGAAAAGAAAATTTTATCTGCGACACCACTGATCTCGGCGAGGACGGGCTGGAGATCGGAAAGCTCTATGATTACGATATCATCCTCCTCGATCTGATGCTTCCGGACATTGATGGATACGAAGTGCTGCGGCGCCTGCGGGCTGCCCGTGTGCATACGCCAATTCTGATACTTTCCGGCCTCGCGGCGCTCGACCACAAGCTCAAAGGCCTGGGCTTCGGTGCCGACGACTTTCTGACTAAGCCGTTTGATCGCCGCGAGCTGGTGGCACGGATCCATGCGATCGTTCGCCGCTCGAAGGGTCACTCGGAATCGGTCATCCGCACCGGCAAACTTGTGGTCAATCTCGATGCCCGCATCGTTGAAGTCGACGGGCGACCCGTGCATCTGACCGGCAAAGAGTACGGCATCCTCGAACTGCTCAGTCTGCGTAAAGGGACAACTCTGACCAAGGAGATGTTCCTCAATCATCTCTATGGCGGAATGGACGAGCCGGAATTGAAGATCATCGATGTCTTCGTCTGCAAGCTGCGCAAGAAGCTGGCGCAGGCCACCGGCGGTAAGCACTACATCGAGACCGTTTGGGGTCGGGGCTACGTGCTACGCGATGCGCCGGAACCTGTTGGGACCGGGAACTCCACTGCTCAAGGCCCGAGCCAGGACGCGATCGAGCCGAGCCACGGGACGGCCGTGGCTTAGGCGGCGCATGCCATCGAAAACAGCCGAACTCGCCCGGGTCCCGCCTCGCCGTCCGTCAGGCGCCAGCCCAAGGCCCGGGCGAGCAAGCCTGCGAAATAGGCGTTCACATTACGCGAGGTGAGTGCTTCGACCGATGTTTCGAGCCGCAGCGCCGCAGCTTGCTCCGAGGCAAACGAGACGGCTTCACCGACCATTTCCAGCTGTAGGCCGGCGCATCTAGTGACATCCAGCGCGAGACGGCCGCCGCGCATCAGCGACTCGGCTCCTACCAGAACCAGGTTGCAGCCGAGCTTCTGCTGATCGAGCGGCAGGGCCCGCACCCTCTCGGCATAGTCGCAAGCGATCGGCATTCCCCCGAAAAACATTGCGGCCAGATCGCAAGGGGCCGGTCCTGCGACCGCGGCATCGTTACCAAACCCGTAGGCGAACCGATAAAATTGCAGGCGGTTGGCAGCGCGCTGTGCGCTGTCCGTAACGAGCGCCAATGCCTCTCGAGCAAAATCTGCGTCGTCCTCGGCGAGGAGCTCGACACCGTTGCCGACAGCGGCAATCGGGCCGCTCAGCTCGTGGCACAGGCGGGCCATCAGCAACTCCAGCACCCGCATGTCGAGCGTGCCGTTCATGGTTAATGCTGGCACGATGCCAGCGTCACTGCAAGCCGTCTCATGGCCGCGCTGTCGGCGTTGCGGAGTTGAGATTGACGTCGAAAACGGAATCGAACGGCGCTTGAGCCGCCCAAGGGGCGAACGAAATTCCGCTATGCTAATTTTTTGGTAAAATATTCCCGCGATCGTCAGCAGCACTTTGCGTCCATCTGTGCATTGGTCAAGCCTACGCGTTCAGTGTCTTCAACCTGCCGATGACCAAGCTGATCGGCATAACCCGACCGGCGCCGGGCGATTGGAAGCTGACCGAACTCGGCTGGATTTTCAGCCTCGGAATCTTCATTCTGGGGGTATCGGCGGCGCTGCTCGGCCGTTGGGTCGAGGAGGGCGGGCGGCGCCGAGCGATGTTTACCACCGCGCTGTGCTGGGCCGGCGGTCTCTTCCTGTCGGCGCTCGGCGTCTATGTCCACAACATTTGGCTCATTTATTTCGGCTATGGCTTCGTCGGCGGCCTTGGGCTCGGCATCGGCTACATTTCACCGGTATCGAGACCCTGATCAAGTGGTTCCCCGACCGGCCCGGCATGGCAACCGGAATGGCGATTATGGGATTTGGCGGCGGCGCCTTCATCGCCGCCCCCCTCTCGGTTTGGCTGCTGGGCAAGTTCTCGACGCCCAGTCACGTAGGCGTCGCTGAAACCTTCATCGTCTTGGGAGCGATCTATTTCTGCTTTATGATGGTCGGTGCCGCGATTGTCCTCGTCCCGTCGCCGGGCTGGGCGCCCGCCGGCTACACGGCGCCGGCGCAATCGACCCGGCCCGTCACCACCAAGAGCGTCTACGTCTACCACGCGCTGAAGACGCCGCGATTCTGGCTGATCTGGCGGGTGCTGTGCCTCAACGTCACCGCGGGCATCGGCGTTCTAGGCCAAGCCTCGGCCATGAGCCAGGAAATGTTCCCCGGGCGGGTCACCGCAACCGCCGCCGCCGGCTCTGTCGGGCTGATGAGCCTGTTCAATATGGGCGGCCGCTTCTTCTGGGCATCGGTGTCCGACTATATCGGCCGAAAGAATACTTATTTCCTGTTTTTTGTCCTAGGAATTATCCTCTATTCTGCCGTACCGCATACCGGCAAGATCGGCAGCGTGGCCCTATTCGTGCTGTGCTTCTGCATCATCATCAGCATGTAGGGCGGCGGCTTCGCTACCGTGCCGGCCTATCTCCGCGACATGTTCGGCCACCCGGTATGTCGGCGCCATTCACGGCCTGCTGCTGACCGCCTGGGCGATGGCGGGGATCTTCGGCCCGGTGCTAGTCAACTATATCCGCCAGTGCAACGTAAGCCACGGGGTCGCCATGGCGCAGGCCTACAACATGACGATGTATGTCATCGCGATGCTGCTGGCCGTCGGCCTAGCGTGCAATGCCCTGATCAAGGCGGTTAATGCGCGGTACCACATGGGCGTTACAGAACCGAATGTCGCGCTCGCCCGTGACACCCGGAGGCCATGATGACCGGCAACACCGCCAAGCTCGTTCTAGCCTGGGGCTTTATCGGCATCCCGCTGGTCTGGGGCATCGTCGAGACAGCGATCAACGCCTTTAAGCTGTTCCATTAGCAGGTTATGCGAAAGCCCGCTTATCTTTTGTCGTGTGCCGTGATTCGCCGGCGGAGCGAGGAGGCCGAGGCGGGGAGTCGCGGTGCCGGGCGAAGACAGGCAAACAGTAAGAATATTCACCTATTTGAGGGGCGGGACGCATCCGAGCACGCCACTTGCTTCGACCACCGATGCCGAGGCCGCGATCTATCGCAGATCGTCGGGGACCGGGAATGGTTGTGCTGTCATGGGCCATCCGCTAACTAGCTAATTGAGAATCTCATTCCCATTCTATCGTTTCGAGCCATGAAAACGCGTTGATCTAACTGCGGAAAGTTTTTCGGCCTGCCGACGAACACCGTCCGCCCGATCCGTCAGAAATGTGCGCTCTTGATTTCAAACAGGAATTTCGATGATCCGAGATTTGCTCGGTTTCAGCGACTATCGCGACTGATCGGTCGATCCTCGACGGCTATCGCAGCGATGCGCCGCTCAGGCGCCGAAGAAATATCGTCAGCCTGTCCAATAGATGTTCGAACGACGCTCGAGGCAAGGCAATCGACAACGCACGGATCGCGTCTCAAGCTGCCTCCGGGACCAGCGCGAGCGGGAGCGGTTGTTAGACCGAAAGACCATGGGCGTCGCGAACTTAGCAGGATCGCGGCGCTGCGACTCCGGATGCTGAAGAGCGACGAGCCAGGTCGCCGGCATCGCGTCGAGCACCTGCCCCACACGCTTCGACAACAGCAGTAAGGCGCGCTGATGATCACCGGCAGGAAGATCGCCAACGGCAGCAACGGTAAGGGTGAGGCGCCCGCGATGAAGACGCCACTGATCGCCGCGCTCCAGGCGACAGCGAACCAAAGAGTGTCTGGGATCATGACCGCCAGCCAGGCGTGCGGCGTTGGCTCGGCGTCAGGTCGGTGCTCTCGAGGCCGAGCCACAAACCGACCGCGATAACCCCATGAGCCATCAACTGGTGTGCCGAGGTCGGAAAGCCGCTCGCCGATGAGCCAAAGCAGGCTGCGCCAGGCGGGACGCGGCGGGAACAGCGGCGGCAGTCATCAGCGGTCCTCCATCCGTAACTACTGATAGCGACCTAGAATTCGCCATCCTGCGCGAACTCGGTCACCCGTCGGTGCCCGTCGCTACGACAGTGCACGAGCTCCAGATCGTCGGGTCTGTGCCGCGCGACCCTACCGATCAGCCGCTCAGCGTGATCGCGACACCAACCCACGTGATCCGCATCAGGCGCCCAGGCGCCGCGCCAAGGGGCCTCGACTGGAGCGCCTCAGCGCCGAGGACCTGGAAGAAATGCCAATTCTGGGCGACTTCAAGAGAACCATGACATAGATATTTCTTGGGTTATTCCCGCATTTTCGCATCCTGTTGCCGAACGATATTGCGGATTATGGCCCGACCGGGATAGTGCGGATACTCGCATCAGTTGGCGTTCAAGACGTGCGGCCCGGACTTCCGGCCAGGCCCGGCGTCTCACCCCACCGTGTTTCGTGGAACATCCTTGAACGGCTTTTCCGTGTCGCCGGTCCGCTCTCGCGGCATTCTCAGTACGCGTTCGCTGATGATGTTGCGCTGGATCTCGTCGGTGCCGCCGGCGATCGAGCTGGCCGGCACCGAGACCAGGATCTCCGCCAGTAATCCGTTCATCGGGCTGTCATCGCCGGTCAGCAACGCATCCGGCCCGAGCAGCGATGTATGTACGCGAGCCGCCGCCCGGGCGATGATGCTCGACGCCAATTTGCCGAGGGAGCCCTCGGGGCCCTGCGGGCGCCCCTGCTCCTGCGCCGTGCGAGCGCGGCGGGCGGTCCATTCCGCCGCCTTCGACATCGCCAGCACTTTGGCGATCTCCTGCCGCAGCACCGGATCGTTGATCTTCCCGCTCGCCCTCACCCGTTCCAGGATCAGATCGACGCGGCCCGCACGCTGCGGATACCATTTGTAGGGCTCCATCGTCGTGCGGATTTCCTCTCGCTCCTCCCTGTAGATGCGGCCCGGCTTGTCGGAGGGGATCGCCCAGCTGCGCAGCGCGTCGGCACCGCGGCGCTCGTGCATCAAGGTCGTCGTCGTCACCGCCCAGCCGTTGCCGACATCGGAGACAAGAAATTCAGGCTCGACCTTCGCGTCGGTAAAGAACACCTGGTTGAACGAGGCATAGCCGTTCATCTGTCGCAATGGCTGCACCGTCACACCCGGTTGCTTCATGTCGATAATGAAATACGAGAGGCCCCGGTGCTTCGGCCGATCCCAGTCGGTACGCGCCAGCAACAGCCCCCAATGCGCCTTATGCGCGCTGGTGGTCCACACCTTCTGCCCGTTGACGACCCATTGATTGCCGCGGAGGTCGGCGCGCGTCACCGCGCCGGCCACGTCGGACCCGCTGCCCGGTTCGCTGAACAACTGGCACCAGATATCTTCGCCAGTCAGGATCCGCCGCAGGAACTTCTCCTTCTGCAAATCGGTCCCGTGCTCCAGAATGGTCGCGGCGGCAAGGGTGCGGATGCCGACCTTGGCAACGCCGATCGCACCGATGCGCTTCAATTCCTCCTCGACCACCGGCACCAGGCCGACGGGCAGATCGCGGCCGTACCAGCGCGACGGCCAATGCGGGACGCCCCACCCGGCCTCGGCCAGTTTGAGACGCCACTCCACCAGCCCGCAGTCCGGGTTCCAGTTTGCTTCCAGCCAGGCGCGGACTTCGGCGCGGACGGTATCTTCGTTGGTCTCGGTCATATTGTTCGCCCTCAGGCCGTCCACTTCTGCAGCATCAGTTCGCGGTGATAGCCGGCATCGCCCAAAAACACCTCGGAGCTTTTTGCCCGCTTGAACCAGAGATGCGTGTCATTGTCCCAGGTGAAGCCCATGCCGCCATGGATCTGCACCGCGTTGACGGCGGTTTGCATATACGCATCGCTGGCGCAAGCCTTGGCGAGATGGGCGTTGGCGGCCGCGTCGCCATCCCCGTCGTCGAGCGAGGCCGCGGCATAATAGGCAGCCGATTTGGCCAGTTCCACCTCCAGCAGCATATCGGCCTGCTTGTGCTTCATCGACTGGAACGAAGCGATTGGCCTGCCGAACTGCATGCGCATCATCGCGTATGCGAGCGCATCCTCCCTCAGCCTCTCCGCCCCGCCAACCATCTCGTTGGCCAGACATACCGCGGCCTCGACCATCGTGCGGGCAAATGGTGCCGCCCCGCCGCCGGCCGTGCCGAGCTGACGGGCCGCCACGTGATCGAACTCGAGCCGGGCGAATTTGCGCGTCGAGTCCATCGATTTGAGGACGCGGCGGGTGAGCCCGGCGGCGCTGCCGTCGACGGCGAATAACGACAGGCCCTGCGACGCGTGGGCAAGAACGACGATCAAATCGGCTGTGTGGCCGTCGACGACGTAGCTTTTATGCCCGTTTAGGACAATTTCACCGCCTTCGGCAGTCGCGGCTAACGCCGTACCCTCGGCGTCCCAGCGCCCGTTGTCCTCGACCCAGGCAAGGGTCGCGGTCGTGTCGCCGGCGGCGATGCCCGGCAGCAGCGCCTGCTTTTCCACCTCCGTGCCCGCGTTCATGACGGCGCCGGCGGCCAGCACCGCAGTCGCGAAATACGGTGCGCAGAGCAGCGCGCGCCCCATTTCCTCCAGCACAATGCATTGGTCGCCAAAGCCAAGCCCGTAGCCACCATAGGCTTCGGGAATGCAAATCGCGGTCAGACCGAGCGCGGAGTTCATCGCGCGCCACCCGTCGCGCTCGTAGCCATGTTCGGTCTCCATCAACCGCCGCACCTCCTCGGTCGGCGAACGGTCTGTCAGCAGGCGGCGCAGGTTTGAGCGGAACTCTTCCTGCTCGCTTGAAAAACTGAACTTCACGGAGCTCTCCCGGCGTGTTCGGTCTGATTACCGGCGGCACTCACAGCCGGCTTTCCATCGAGGTGGCCCGATCGACCATAATTTTCCTGACGCGCTCCGTTGCAGGCGTCAACATGATAATCGCAAAAGCCTGCCGATCGCCTGGGCTGCGAGCGGCTGCGGAAGGTACGGGAAGGCGTGGCAAATTGCGCTATCATGGGCGATCAGCGGGACCCCGGTCCCGGCCTCGGCGCCAGTGCGGGTCGACGGTCGCGGCCAGCGCGCGATTCTGAAACATCGTGCTGCACAGGCGGAGCCGAGGGTCGGAGTTCGACGCAGATATCGCAGGGGTGATCGCGGCATGGGCAAGCTTGAAGGGAAAGTCGCGCTGGTTACCGGATCGGGGCGCAATATCGGCCGTGTGACCGTGCTGAAGCTGGCCGGCGAAGGTGCGAATGTTGTGGTCAATGCGCGTTCCAATCAGCAGGAGGCGGAGACCGTCGCGCGTGAAGCCCGGGATCTCGGGGTCAAGGCGGTCGCCGTTCTCGCCGACGTGGGCAAAAAGGCAGAGGTCGAGGCCCTGGCCGGCAGGGCTCTGTCCGAGTTCGGCCGGGTCGACATCCTGATCAACAATGCCGCGATCCGGCCGCACAAGCCGTTCACGGAAACGACCGATGCAGACTGGGAATTGATCCGCAGCGTGGTTCTTGACGGACCTCTCTACCTGACGCGCGCGCTGATCGAGCCGATGGTGAAGGATCGCTACGGGCGCATTCTGTTCTTCCTCGGCGATGGCGCGATTTCCGCTCGCGGTAGCGGCCGCACACATCTGTCTGCAGCGAAGATGGGCCTGATCGGCATGGCGCGCGGGCTCGCCTCGGAATTCGCTCCCCATAACATCCGGGTTAACGTCGTTTCGCCGGGCAGCATCGATACGCGGCGCGACAATCCGGAGTGGTATCAGGATCGCCTGCCGGACGCCGCTGGCATCCCGCTCGGGCGGCAAGGCAGCGTCGACGAGATTGCCGCGACCTGCCTGTTCCTGGTCAGCGAGGATGCCGGCTTCATTACCGGACAGACGATCCACGTCAATGGCGGGGCGCACTATTACTGAACGGCGGTGCACCCGGCAGCTAAAAGCGCTATCGCAGCTGCGCCGATGCGGCGGCGTGTTCCGCGGTGCGCAGGCCGAAAACGCAACTCTTGATCAAGCCGCCGGCATAGCCGAGGGCGCCGCCGCCGCCTTCAAGGCCGCCGGCAGTGCCGCCGGCGGCATAGAGGCCGGCGATCGTCGAACTGTCCGGCCGCTTCACCCTGCCGCGCCCGCAAAGGATATTAAGTGGCGTAGCGGCCGCGGAGTGCTTACATTGCAGGAGCCGGTAAGTAAAGTAAGCCCTATCTAAGAAGGGCTGCTCGGAATGCCGATTACATGTTCCGGCTCCTGGCCGGAATCTCGCGGTCTTCCGCATAGCATCATGAATTTCATGCGTCGCCCCTGGGTAGGCCATCCCCTTGGCACCTGATTTACCCGTCCACACAACGACGTGTCCCAAATGGGTTGAGCGTCTATAATTACCCCAAACGTTTTAGGGACACCCAGGAGAAGGGTCTGTTCCAAACTCGTTCGATCTTCCCGTTGTTTATCTGACACCCCGACGCTATGCCCTCTGCCCGCTCGACTTCAACCGCCGAGCGTGTTGACGCCGCCGAACGCGTGTGCTGGCCTTGCGGCGTCATGGAACACGAACCGCAGCGCAATGAGCGGGGGCAGCCGGTCGGTTGGCCGATCGAGGGCTGGTCGCCGCGGCCGCGCCCGCCGAGAACCACGATGCCCGGCGCCTTCGCCACGGTCGAGCCGCTCGACCCCGACCGCCATGCCGCCGAACTGTTCGACGCCAATTCCGAGGACCGCGAGGGGGCGGCCTGGAACTATTACAATTTCGGTCCGTTCACGACGTTTCCAGAATACCGCGCCTGGCTCGACGCCGCCGGCGCCAATCCCGACCGGTTCTATCACGCGATCCGCGATAATGCGCACGGCCAGGCGGTCGGCGTCGCGGTCTATCAGAACTGCGTGCCGGCGATGGGCACGATCGAGATCGGCGGCCTTGTGTTCAGCCCGCGGCTGCAGCGCCGGCCTGCGGCGACCGAAGCGATGTATCTGATGATGCACCGGGTGTTCGACGAACTCGGCTACCGCCGCTACGAATGGAAATGCAATTCGTTGAACCTGCCGTCGCGCGCCGCCGCGGTCCGGCTCGGCTTTCGGTATGAGGGCCTGTTCCGCCAGGCGATGATCACCCGAGGGCGCAACCGCGACACCGCCTGGTTCTCGGTCATCGACCGCGACTGGCCGGCTCTGCGCGCCGCCTTCGAGCGCTGGCTCGACCCGGGTAATTTCGCGGCCGACGGCAGCCAGCGCCGGCGGCTGGCGGATCTCCGATCCGGCGCCGGATGAGCGGCCGACCGGCACCGTCGCTGACGCTGCTGTCGGCGATAACGGCGCTCGCGTTCTGCGGCTTGCACATGGTCGTGCCGGCCTTGCCGCTGCTGGTCGCGGTATTCGCCGACACGCCGGCGCACGTGCAGCTCGTCGTGAGCCTCTATCTCGCCGGGATTGCCGCCGGGCAGCTTGTCTACGGCCCGGTTTCCGACCGCATCGGGCGGCGTCCGGTGTTGCTCGCCGGTCTCGCGGCGTTTCTCGTCGGCACGGCGCTGTGCAGCGCCGCATGGTCGTTGCCGGCATTGATCGCGGGACGCGTTCTGCAGGCGCTCGGTGCCTGCGCCGGCGTCGTGCTGAGCCGCGCGATGATCCGCGACGTCTACGAGCGCGAGGCGGCGGCGCGCGGATTGGCGCTGGTCATGATGGCGATGACGCTGGCCCCGGCGATCTCGCCGGCACTCGGCGCCTACCTCGCCGAATGGTTTGGCTGGCGGGCGATCTTCGCGGTGCTCGGCGGGTTGGGCGGCGTTGTTCTTGTTGTAACCGTCATCTGGCTCGGCGAGACCAACCGGCAGCGGGTCCGGCTCGATCTCGCCGGCATGGCGGGGGCCAACCTGACGCTGCTGCGCTCGCCCGCCTTTGTCGGCTTTGCCGTGTGCGGCGCCTGCACCAGCGCGTCGTGGTTTACGTTCGTCGCCAGCGCGCCGCACATCCTGGCGGAAGCGCTGCGCCGGCCGCCGAGCACCTATGGGCTGATGATCCTGCTGCCGATGGCGACCTACATGCTCGGCAATGCCGCGGCGGCGCGGTTCGCGCCGCGCTTCGGGAGCTTACAGCTGCTGCTCGCCGGCCGGGCGCTCGCCTTTGCCGCCGCCCTCGCGATGGCGCTGTGGGCTGGCTCGGCCCCTCTCAGCGTCGGGCTCCTATTCGTGCCGATCGGGCTGGCCGAAATCGGCGACGGCATGAGCGGGCCCGCGGTCATGGCGGCGGCGCTCAGCACCCATCCGCGGCTCGCCGGCACCGCGTCCGGGCTGATGGGCTTTCTTCAGATGGCCGCTGCCGCTCTCGGCAGCTTCGTCGTCGCTTTGCTGCCGTACCGGAACGCATTCGGCATGATCGCGCTGTACGGCGGCTTTGTCGCGCTCGGGCTGGCTGCTGCAGTTTTCGCCGTGCGGTGCGCGCAACCGCTGGCGGTCGCCGTTGCGGAGGAGTGGCCGGTCTTACCGGGCGCGCCCGCGCCTGCGCCTGCCGCCGACCGAACTTGAAGGGGACCCATGGCTACGCCCGGAGGCCTTCTAGTGGTAATCGGGGCAAGGGAGGACGCCGATCCGACCGTATCGTCGTCGGCGCTTCACGACGATGAATTTCGCCGGGCAACAGTGGCGATCCGAGCGGAATTTACACCACGTCGTCGGTGGTAGCGCCGAGATCCAAGTGGTGATCGGTGCAGCTGGCAAGGGCGCCGTTTCGGCAGACTGTCCTGTGGATTGCTGCGCGGTCCACCGCCGTCCGTACTGCTTTTGAACGCGGCCATTCTCGGCCCGCAAGCAGCATGTGATGATAGCCGACAATGACGTTCGCGCGTTTGGCATTCGTCGGGCGTACGCAGCTAAAATGCTCGCCGCTGCCTGCCGCGCTGGCGAACCCGGCCCTCGATGATAGAATGCCCAGCGCATCGATGGCATTGACGGGGATGGGAAGCGATGGCCGTGGTCCGGATCGAGATCAAAACTCGCCAATCGCTCGCCGATAGTGGCGCGTTCGGCGATGTCGGGTGCTACCAACAGTTTGACGGCACAGCGCATTTCGCCGTTGACCCTGGGTACCCGGCGAACCGCGCCATCACCGATATCGATACGGCCGAGCGCGAAGGCGACGGCTTGGTGCATTTCGCGGCCGATATCCGCATCCTCGCGCCGGAAAACCAGGCGCGCGGCAATCATCGCCTGCTTTTCGATGTGCCGAACCGCGGCAACCGCCTGGCACTGGCGACCTTCAACGGTGTGCCGCGGCCGATCCATCCCGCGGCGCCGACCGATGCCGGCAACGGGTTCCTGATGCGCCATGGCTATACGGTCGTCTGGTGCGGCTGGCAGCATGACGTGCCCGAAGGCGACGGACTGATGCGGATCAAGGTCCCCGAGGCGCGGGTTGACGGCCGGCCGGTCTCCGGGCGGTTGCTGGTCGGCTTCCAACCGAGCAAGCCAAGCCAGGTTCAACTGCTGTCCGACCGCGGGCATCGTCCCTATCCGAGCAACGATCTGGATGACCCGCGCGCGATCCTGCTGGTGCGCGAGGGCGAGGAAGCGCCACGACGCACGATCCCCCGGCAGCAATGGTCGTTCGCCCGGCTGGAAGCGGGGCGCGTCGTTCCCGATCCGAACCACGTCTATCTCGCTGCCGGTTTCGAACCTGGCAAGATCTACGAGGTGATCTACCCGACAACCGGTGCGCCGGTGATCGGGCTGGGTCTGTTGGCGGCGCGCGATGTCGTATCCTTCCTGCGGCACGGCAGTGCGGCGGACAATCCCTGCGCCGGCGAAATCCGGCATGCTTACGCGTTTGGCGCGTCGCAAAGCGGACGTTTTCTACGTCAGTTCCTCTATCTCGGCCTGAACGAGGATGAGGCCGATCGGCTGGTGTTTGACGGCATGCTGGTTCACATCGCCGGCGGCAAGCGCGGCAGCGATTTCAACACGCGCTTTGGGCAGCCGTCAGCGTCGCTGCCGAGCGACCCATTCCCGTTCAACGAGACGGCGAGCACCGATCCGGCCACCGGGCGGCGCGACGGCCTCCTCGAACGCCTCGCCGCGCGCCGCCGGGTGCCGAAAATCTTCTTCACCAACACCTCGTGTGAATACTGGCGGGGCGACGCCTCGCTAATCCACACCGACGCGACCGGGGCGCGCGACATCGAGCCGATCACGTCCTCACGCTTCTACCACTTCGCCGGTACGCAGCATTCCGCCGGCACCTTGCCGCTGACCGACATTAACGCGCAAAACGGCGAACGCGGCCGGCAGGCGCTCAATTCGGTCGATTACAACCCGCTGCTGCGCGCTCTGCTGGTGCGCATGGATCGCTGGGTCACCCAGGGCGAGGAGCCGCCGCCAAGCCGCTATCCGCGCCTTGCCGACGGCAGCGCCGTAGCCCCGGAGAAGGTAAGGGGCGTTATCACCGACATACCCGGGGTACGGTTTCCAGCGCATCCGCCGCAGGTGACGCGGCTCGATTTCGGCCCGGAGGTAGCCAACGGGGTCGCCACCACGCTGCCCCCGACGGAGGGCGAGCCCTACCCGCATTTCGTTCCTGGGGTCGACCCGGACGGCAATGAGCTGAGCGGCATTCGCTTGCCCGATGTCACGGTGGCGCTGGCGACCTATACCGGGTGGAATCTGCGCCATCCGCAGATCGGCGCCCCCGACCAGCTGATGAGCCTGATGGGATCGACGATCCCGTTCCCGGCGACCGAGGGCGAACGCGCAGCGAAAGGCGACCCGCGCAGGTCGATCGAGGAACGCTATCCCAGCAGGGCCGCCTACCTCGATCAAGTACGGCGCGCGGCGGACGGCCTGATCGGAAACGGCTACTTGTTGCCTGAGGACGTGGAACGCATCCTCGCCCACTCGGCGCGTCGCTGGGATCTGCTTGCGTCCGCACCAGAAACCGCCGCCGCGAAATAGCTCATTGCTGCTCGTTTGCCTTTGCCGTGAAGCGGGGACCATCAGGGCGCAGAAGCGCGGCCCAGCCGCATTGACTCTCTCGGCTCGGAGGTTTCGACCAGGGGACAACAGGAAACGCCAATTCGCGTGGGCTTGCCGCCAAGGCGTTACCTCCGTATCGTTTTGCTGGGCCTCGATCGGACGCGGCAGTCTCCATGAGCACAATCGACCTTGTCGACCCCGAATTGCGCGATGCGCTGGCACTGTGGCCACTGCTGCCGCTGACCGCCGAATCATTGGCAGGGCGCCGCGCTAATGCGCTCGAGCTGGCCGGCGCCGTTCCGAAACCGAACCTGCCCGATATCGCCACCGACGAGATCCATGTCGAGAGTGCGTTTGGCGCCGAGCCGATCCGCGTGCTGACCTATCGCCCGGTCAAGACCGACGACCCAGTGCCCGTCATCGTACACATCCATGGCGGCGGCTTTGTGATGGGCGCGCCGGAAATGAAGGATGTGGAGAACAGGCTCTTCGCGTCGGAGTTGAGATGCGCAATCTATTCCGTAGATCATCGGCTCGCGCCGGAAGCGCCGCATCCGGCGCCGCTGCAGGACATCTACTCGGTGTTCGCTTGGCTGCACGCGAATGCAGGCCGGCTCGGGCTTGATCCCGCCCGCATCGGTATCAAGGGCGAAAGCGGCGGTGGCGGTTTCGCGGCAGCCGCCGCACTTTACGCCCGCGACCGGCAGGGACCAAAATTCGCCTTTCAGCATTTGATCTATCCGATGATCGACGACCGCACGGCGGTGCGCAAGGACCTGCATCCTTACGTCGGCGAGTTCGTCTGGACGCAAGAGAACAACTATTTCGGCTGGCGTTCGCTGCTCGGCGAGGCGCCGGGCTCGGCCGACGTCTCGCCTTATGCGGCGGCTGCACGAGCAGCGGATGTGTCGGGCTTGCCTCCAACCTACATTTCGGTCGGCGGGCTTGATCTCTTCCTCGAAGAAAACCTGACCTATGCGGATCGATTGAGCCACGCCGGGGTGCCGGTCGAGCTTCACATGTATCCGCGCGCGTATCACGGCTTCTATCGCGCAACGAATGCCCGCGTCACCAAGCAGGCCGAGCACGACAATCGCGAGGCGCTGCGACGCTTCCTGCACGGATAGGGTTCGCCCACGCCTCCGCTGAAGGGCGGTGAGCCGCCGCGCCGTCCTCAGACCTTCTCGATCAGCTCCATCTGCGCGCCGTCGGGCGCTGCAACCCAGCACACATGCCGACCGTTGTTAAACCGCTCCTCCAGGACCTGCGCGCCGTTCTTCTTGATGGTCGCGAGGGTGCCGGCGTAATCGTCGGTCTCGATCGCGATGTGCTCGATCCCGACATGCTGCTCATGGTTCTGGTCGGCGTTGATGGTCGTCACGTTGAGCTGCACGCCGTGGAGGTCGAGCTGGCAGCCGCGGCCGGGAGTTTCCCGCTTTACGGTCGCCCCGAAATTGTCGATGTAGAATTTTGCGACCTTCTGCGGATCGTCTCTGGTCTTGATGTGGACGTGCCCGAGTTGCATGGCCATGCTCGTCTCCTTTGCCCGAGGCGCGCGACAGCGGCGCCTGCCGCAGCAGCTTCGCAGCACGAGCACAGGAACTCAACCGACATTCGCAGCCGAGAACCTTCGACCTTTAGGTCTTGCATTCCGCCATTCGCTGCCGTCACCATCAGCGTGGGGGCGGGCGATGGTATGCCAACGGCGCTTTCAAGCTTGTTCTACCTGACGTTTCTCCCGGTCGCTTTCTTTGCGGGCGGCAGCCCATGCACGCCAAAAACCCCCAAAACGATCCAATCTGACGAGAGTAGGCCTTCGCGTATACGATGATCTCTCTGTGGGAAGGAGCACGCGCATGATCGTACGGATCTATACGGGCCAGGACGGCCAGACCCATTTTGAAGATCTCCCTCTGCCGGCCGAGGAGAGCCACAACGTTGCGCTTCAGGCGGGTGCCAATCTCGTATTCCGCCGTTTCCCTGCGGACTATTCGAGCGACTGGCACACGGCACCCCGGCGACAATACATTTTTATTCTCGCGGGGCAGATGGAAATCGGGATCGGCGATGGCACCACGCGCCGTTTTGGACCGGGTGATGTGGTCCTCGCTGACGACCTCACGGGCCAGGGCCACACGACGCGCTCGGTCGGAGGTCCGCGGATCAGTGCCACTGTACCGGTGGGCGCCTAACGCGGGTCCTGCCCCCACCCGCGTATGAGGGCACCCCATGGCACTTCGGCCACTGTGTTGTTCTGAGGCACCGCGAGGCATCTTGGCATGAGCCGGGGAGGCGCTGGCTGGCTGCTCGGCGCCATGATGCACCACGCGACGCCAGGACGGTTCGGTTACACACGAGGAGACAGCGTATGCCAGAGCGTCAACCTATGACGACCCGCCTGAAGACCCTGTTTCAACGGCCTGAATTATTTGTCTTGGCGGGCGGGATCAATCCCATTGGCGCGAAGATGGCGGAAGCGCTGGGCTATGACGCCTTTTACATGTCCGGGGGCAATACCTCGGCGCACCAGCTGGGCTGGCCCGATTCCGGGACCAGCATGCGCGACATGGTGGACAACGCTCGGAAGATTGTCCTGACCGTGCAGATCCCGGTCTTCGCGGATGCCGACACAGGCTACGGCGATGCCATCAGCACGCATTACACCGTGCGGGAATACATTCAGGCGGGCATCGCCGGCGCCCACATCGAAGACCAGACGTTTCCGCCGAAATCCGGCCCCCGCCGCCGCTGTATCTCGATAGAGGAGATGGTCGGAAAGCTCCGGGCGGCGATGGATGCCAAACAGGCTCTCGACCCGGACTTTGTGATCATGGCCCGGTGCGATCTCGGCGGCGTGCCGGGCGCCAGCTTTGCGGAGATTATTGAACGCTGCCAGGCCTACAAGGCCGAAGCGCAGGTCGATGTCATCTGCCCCAATGGCTTGCGCACTTGGGAAGAAATTCAGGAGGCGATCCGCCTCATTCCCGGGCCCGTCGTCCCCCTCATTCCCGCCGACCTGTCGCCGTATCCCTCCCTACAGGCGCAGCAGGATGCCGGGGCCGCCGCGGCCTGGTTCCCCGCGCTGACCACGATGGCGGGCTTGCAGGCCAACTGGGATTTCCTGAGCGATTTTCGGCAGCGCGGCACATTGGCCGTGGATGCGCTCCGTGCCCAGGCGGCTCAGAGTCCCTGGGGTGTGGCCAGCAATGGCCATATTCTGGACGAGCCGCGTCTGCGCTCAATGGAGGAGATGTATCTTCCAGACTAATCCACGCAAAATGACCCTAAGCTGCCGCCATTCTCTTGCCAATGACGCTTGACGACCAAGATGCTGTATTGTCGAGATTGGGCGCAACTGCACGATTGCGGTTCTTCTGCCCTTTGGTGGATTCATGAGTCTTTCAGACTGGACCATCGCTGATCCGCAAAGTGCCGGGCTTCGGAGCGAGCCGCTTCGCGATCTGATCGAGTGGCTGGACGGCTTCAGTCAGGCGAATATCCATAGCATTCTCGTCGTGCGGCACGGCAGGCTGGTGTTCGAGCACTATCGGCTTGGCGACGACAACTGCTGGGGAGAGCCGCTCGGGACCGTGGCTCACGGACCCTTGAGCAAGCATGATCTTCGGTCGGTGACGAAGAGCGTGATGTCATTGCTGTTCGGCATCGCGCTCGACCGCAAATTGATCAAAGATATTGACGAGGCTGTTATCGATTGGTTTCCCGAGTATTCAGACCTGCGCACGCCGGAAAAGGCGGGCATTTCGCTGCGCCATCTGTTGACGATGTCCGCTGGCCTCGACTGGAACGAGTTCGTTCCTTTCACCGATCCGAGGCATAGCGAAATGCGGATGCTGTCCTCTGCCGACCAATATCGCTACGTGCTCGAGCAACCCGTCGCGGCGCCCGGGGGACAAGTCTGGAACTACAACAGTGGTGGTACTTTGCTTCTCGAGGCCGTGATCGCCAAGGCGGCTGGCGGGCCGCTCGACGATGTCGCGCGCGAGTTCCTGCTCGAGCCCCTCGGTATCACCGACGTCGCATGGACCAAGAATGCCAAGAGCGGGATTCTCGAAGTGGGCGGCCTCAGACTGCGCTCGCGGGATCTCGCAAAAATTGGCCAGCTCGTTTTGAATGGCGGAAATTGGAATGGTCGCCAGATCGTTTCCGAGAAATGGGTAAAGGACTCCACGGCAGCCCATATCGGTCCTGCAGAGCTCTTATATTTCTACGGTTATCAATGGTGGCTCGGACGTTCTCTGCTGGCCAAGGGACGCGAGGTGCCGTGGATTTGTGCCATGGGACTTGGCGGACAGCGCCTCTTCGCCGTGCCCGCGCTCGATCTTGTGGCGGTGATTACGGCCGGACTTTACGCGGCCCCGAGCCTGGGGCTGCTGCCGTTGCGCATTTTCAATCGCTACGTGCTGGCGGCAATAGTGAGCGAAGAGTAGAGCGGGCCTAATCTCGTTTATGAACCGCTGCGTCCATCGGATGCGCCCCACGGCCCTGGCAATTTGCTGAGGGCTGGTTATGACGCATCGCGTCGATATTGGAGTGTCCGGTTTACCCGCCGCTTCTGGTCGCCAAGCGGACATGCCAATTTATGAGTACACAGACTAAGGCTCGGAGACGCGGTCCCGCGGGGCACTGACACCGCGCTGATCACTCTGTGCAAACCGTTCACGATGGCGGACAATCGGCCGAACAAACAGGAGGACGGCCATGCCGGTCATCGACGTTCAGGTTCATCCCTTCGATCGAAATCATCCCGGCCGGCCGTGGGCCAGCCCCTCGCACGGACTCCAATCCGCCAGCGGCGAAGAGATGGTCGCGGCGATGAACCGTGTCGGCGTCGACGGTGCGATCATGGTCTCCTCGTTCAGCGCCTATGAATACGATCCGAGCTACGCGCTCGAAGTTTACAACACCTATCCGGACAAGTTTCGGGTGGTGACGCCGGTCGACGCGACCGATCCGGCGATCGACGATGTGGTGGCGCAATGGGCGGCCACACCAGGTGCCCGCGGCATCCGCATACGCATGCGCGACGGGCTGCCGATGGACGCGGACCATCCCGGTTTGAACCGCGCTTTCGCCGCTGCCGGGAGACACGGTTTGCCGGTCAATCTGCTGTGCTGGGGCATCCTCGACAAAGGGCTGCCGCACATCCAGCGACACCGCGATGCGGTCATCGTTATCGACCATCTCGGCCTCTTACAGCCTGCTCGTCCGCCGGTCCCCGCCGAGGTTTGGGCCGATCTTCCGAAGCTGCTCGCCTTGGCTCAATACGAGAACGTAAGGGTCAAGATCAGCGGCGCCTGCACGATGTCGCACCAACCCTTCCCATACGACGATATCTGGGAGCCGGTGCTGCGGGTCATCGATGCGTTCGGGCTCGATCGTTGCATGTGGGGCACCGACTGGACGCGAACGATCGGCATGCTGACCTATGAAGAGGGCGTGGCGCCGTTCCGCGACACCAACCGCCTCTCCGAGACCGACAAGGCAGCGCTGATGGGAGGAACGTTGCAAAAAGTCTACAAGTGGTAGTGCCACCGGTCCGGTCCGGTGCGGCCGCGCCGCAATCTGACGGAACAGCTCAGGAACCAGCCACGGCACTGCTGATCGTCGATCTCGACAAGCATGATCGCCCCGGTGTAGCGGCGGTGCGCTTCGGCCAAGGTCGCCCGCAGCCCCGTCCGCCGGCGTCACGATCAGGCGGACGTGATCGGGCATCAGGCAATACGCCCAGACGGCGGCACCGCGCGACGCGGCGGGTAGCCGTCGGCCTCGAAAACACGGGCTCGCGCCGATTGCCGCTCTCGGTGACATGGTGGGGCAAGCCCGGCACAACAACGCGCGCGACCCGGGCCGTGCCGGCACTTCCTTCCCGCCGCTTGACGAGATGGTCATGTCTCCCTGGACACGATTGACGGAGCGGCAGCGCCGGATTTAGTCGGCGGCAGGCGAGGGCTATCTGAGCGACCTGCTGAATGCGGAGGCGATGCCCCTGGAGCCAATGATCCCGGGTTGACAACGGCCCCGCGAGGCAGATGTACTACTAGTACTACTTGGAGCCCGCAATGAGACGCGTCACCGCGCGCGAGGCCAATCAGCGCTTTTCCGAGGTTCTCTCGGCCGTAGAAACCGGCGAGCAGGTGGTCATCACCAAACGCGGGAGGCCGGTAGCGCTGATGTCGCCGTACCCTGCCGAAGCCCTCGCCGCCGAGCGCCAAGCGGCCATCAATCGAATGATCGCAGCGATGAACGAGCCGGTAACCTTGCGCGGCGGCTTCCGAACCTTCACTCGCGATGAAATGCACGAGTGCTGATGAGCTGCACGTTCGACACCAACATCCTGGTCTACACGTTGGGGCAACCCGCGGATATCAAACGGCAGCGGGCACAAAGCCTGATAATTCGCGGCGCCCGTCGCCAAACTGCCGTGCTGCTGCTGCAGTCGTTGGCGGAGTTCAGCTACGTCGCGACGCGTAAATTCGGGGTCGGCGTCGCGTCGGTGCGCCGGCGCGTAAACGGCTGGTGCGGCGGGTTCGCGGTGCAGCCCGCCGCCGGGCCCGATCTGGCGGCGGCTCTCGATCTTGTCGGCGCGCACAACATCTCCTTCTGGGATGCGCTGCTGTGCGCTACGGCGATCCGGACGGGCCTGAGTTTTCTTATGACGGAAGATTTGCAGGATGGGCGATCCCTGCACGGCCTGACCATCGTAAACCCCTTCCAACCGGTAAATGACGCCCTCGTCGACTATATTCTGCCGCCCTGAAGTGAGGGCGGAATAGCGAAGCGCATTCCGCCAAACCGTCGGGCGACGCGGCGGATTACGCTCCGCTCATCCGCCCTACGCTTGCTGCTCTTCAGGTCCCATATGCGACCTTCGACGGCCGCGCGGGCTACGCCCTCACGTCTTCGGTGACTTTCTGAAGCCGGCAAAATACCACGCGAAGCTTCCTCAACCGATTGAGCAGGACTAGCCTTTCAACGTTTGGCAAGCTTATCGGTACCTGCGCGCTTTGCGTTGAATTCAAGAACTCGTCAATAAGTGCGATGTCTTTACCCAATGTATTTAATCTCTCAGAAGCGATCGTTGCTATTCTGGTTGCCACATCGCCGGTTACCCCAAGCTGAAGTGACACGGAGGTTAGGGAGTGGATCAAACACATATTTCGAATATCTGTTAATGCTTCCGTATAGCCATGTGATTTCCCTATGACTACAAGAAAGTCGTTTACTTTACTTGCCCAAAACCCAGCCATGTCAAAGGTGCGCGTGAATTTTTTGATACTGCGTCGCTTTTGATAGTTTACGACAAATGCTTGACTCGACATTTGCGCATCCTGGCGATTTGAGACCATGATCGCCCCTTTTGACCGGCGAGGCAACGGCAAATCGCCCGGGAATCGGCCCCGACAGCAGCGGGGGGTGCTACCCTGGTGATGACGGCCGAAGAACGGGCCTCAATCGAAGCGCTTTTACCCTAAAAGACAAAAACCTCGATCAAAATAAATAGTAACAAGAATGGAAAAAAAACAACGGCGAACAACAATATTACTCTCCACCAATCCGCCGCGTATCTCTTCGTTAAGAAATTAAGTACGGTGAAAAAAATGATAGTCCCCGCAAGTCCCATTCCAGCATAAACGACGGCTGGACTGCGTGCGCTCGCACCGATGACCATGAACAACAATGGCGCAGCAAGTGCAGTAAGGAATGGTCCCATCGCGCTCTTAACCTTCGCTCTATCCCCTCGAATGATCAATTATGGTCAGCTGGGGTGTTCGCAGCAAGCGTAGGGCGGAACAGCCTTTAGCCCGCGGGCCTGACCCGCGGGGCAGCGCATTCCGCCTTCGATCGGTGGGGGCGCTGGCAGTCACGGTCGCTCGCCGGCGTGAGCCGGTTCGTCAACAGCGCGCGCCCAGTCGCTTGGATGCATTTCGCTGGCAACGCAGCGGCGAAACGTCGAGTACGGCCAATCCGCCGGATGCTCGACCAGACCGTGCTTGACCGGATTGAAATGGATGTAATCGAAATGGCGGGCGAAATCCTGCTGGTCGCGGATCGTGTGCTCCCAATAGCGGCGCTGCCAGATACCGCGTTCGCCGCGGTTGGTCATAACCGCCGATCGCGGTTCGCCGGCGGGCAACGACTTGGCGAACGCGATCTTGATCGCGCGCCAGCGGCCGGGGAAGTCGGCGTCGCCTTCCGGCAGGCTCGACAGGCAATGCATGTGGTCGGGGAGCAGGACCCACGCATCGACACGAAACGGAGAGCGGGTTCGCACCCGCCGAACGGCGTCGCGGAGCGCATCGAATGCGCCTCACCAGCAGATCCGACCGCCGGTCCAGCAAATTGACCGTGAAGAAGAAGGTCCCGCCACGGACCCGGTTGCGGCGATAGTCCGGCATGGGTGGAGTATGCCCGGCCACGTTGCGCGGCGGAATGCGCTACCGCTGTTCCGCCCTACGTCTCGATCTCGCCCAAATCCTCCTGTGTGGCGCGCATCGCACTGCCCGTGGCTGAGAGCGTGACCCAAAGTTTGCGTCGGCGGCAACTGACCGCTTTGGAGCCCAGATTGCGCTTTGCCGCGCAGGCGCCATTATGGCGGACTGATACGAACGAAGCCTGGAGCGGGCGATGAAAGAAAACAGCATAAGGCGGGCGGTGCGCGAAGGGCGGGTGGCGCTCGGCACCGGGCTCAAGGAGTTCGCCTCACGCGGCGTGCCCTGGATCATCGAGGCGGCCGGCTTCGATTACTGTGCGATCGACCACGAGCACGGGGCGTTCGACATCGAAACGATCGCCAATCTGGCGAGCTGGTTCCAGGCGACGAACGTCTCGGCGATCGTTCGGCTCCACAAGTCATTCGCGCATCTGATCCCCGGCATCCTCGATCAGGGCATCATGGGCATCCAGGTGTCCGAGGTGGAAACCGCCGAAGAGGCGCGCGCGATCGTCCGCTTGGCGAAGTATCCGCCGATCGGGAACCGGGGCATCTCCGGCCAGGGGCCGCACACGGGATACAAGAGCTATGGCGCCCGCCACGCCACCGAATACGCGCCCTGGGCCAACCAGAACATCATCATCTGCCCGTCGATCGAGTCGCTGGAGGGGCTGGAGAATGTCGAGGAGATCGCGGCGGTCGAAGGGATCGACATGATCGCCTATGGGCATTCCGATTTGAGCGCGCAACTCGGGGTTCACCTCAACCTCGAGCACCCGACCTTCAAAGCGGCGGTGCGTCGGATCGCGGCGGCGTGCAATGCGCATGGCAAGCTCGCGCGGGGATCGGCGGAGACCGAGGCGCAGATCGAGGAATATTGGCGGCTCGGGTGCAAGGTGCTGAACCTGCCGGGGAACGATGTCAACACGTATCTTGACGGGATGAAAGCGCGCGCGGCCCGCGCGCATGCGCGGCTGAAGGCGATCGGGGTGCCGACCCCGTGAGGGGACGGCCCGAAGGAAATCTCGAACACGCTGAGCGGAGGACACCCAATGACTAAATATTTGCACACGATGATCCGCGTTAGTTCGCTTGAGGACACCATCGCTTTCTTCGAGGTGCTCGGCCTCAAAGAGATCCGCCGCCGTCCGGACGAGAAAGGCCGCTATACCAACGTGTTCCTCGCCGCCCCTGGTGACGAGGCGGCTGCCGTGGAGCTCACCTACAATTGGGATCCAGAGCCCTACACCGGCGGCCGCAATTTCGGCCATCTCGCCTACGCCGTGGACAACATCTACGACACCTGCAACGCCTTTATCGCCCGCGGCGTGACGATCAACCGCCCGCCGCGTGACGGCCGCATGGCCTTTATCCGCACGCCGGACGGCATCTCCCTCGAGCTGATTGCAGGCCGGCGAAGCGCTGCCGCCTGCCGAACCCTGGACCAGCATGGCCAACACCGGTTCATGGTAGAGCGTGACGCCCCGGCGTGCATCGGATCGTGGTGCCTGCTGGTATGAACGAGGGACTCACCTAATGAGATGTATTTCACTCGTGTAGGCGGGGAGGCAAGCGCCTGATTAGACTAATGCGCTGCCGGAGACGACCGTTAATCCGACGATCTGGTGCTGAGCACTAACGGAACGCGAATTCCTGGTAACCGCCTTTGGCGACCTCGTCGGTCGTCCGCCGGAAATGCGCGCCGTTGCCATTGTAGCCCAGAACCCGGCGCACGGTCCGACCCTCGACGTTGCGATTGACGCCGTTCTGCCAGGAATCGACCTTGAACGACAGCAATGCTTCGCCCGCCTTGATCACGATCCGCGTCCACTCGTCCACTTTTTCCGGCCGGGTCTCCACATGCGTGTAGTTGTGCTGTTGCATGAACCGCAGCATGTCCGCCTGGAATTCGACGCTGTGTGAGATGGCCTGAGTAATGTTGCCGCGCGCGGTGTGCGGGCCGAGCACCATCAGCATGTTCGGGAAGCCTTCGGCGAGCATGCCGAGATAGGTGCGCGGGGTTTCGGCCCAGGCGTCTTTGAGCCGGAGGCCGTTCTCGCCGCGGATATCGATACGGTCGTAGGCACCGGTTACGCCGTCGAAGCCCGTGGCATAGATCAGGATGTCGAATTCGTGTTCCTGCTTTCTGGTTTTGATGCCCTGCGGGGTGATGCACTCGATCGGCTCATCCACGAGGGTATCGATCAGCGTTACGTTGTCGCGGTTGTAAGCCTCGAAATAGCCGCTTTCCTAGCGGCACCCGGCGCGTGCCGAAGCCGTGATCTTTCGGGATCAGCTTGTCCGCCACTTTCGGGTCCTTCACGCGCTGGCGGATCTTTTTCGCGATGTAGGCGCTGATGGCGGCATTGGCTTCCTCGTTGGTCAGGATATCGCGGAAGTTGCCCATCCAGATGCCAAAGCCGGGCTCGCCGTAAAGCTTCTCCCAGAACGCTTCGCGCTCCTCGGGCGGCACGTCCAGGGTCTTGCGGGGGTCAGCCTGATGAATGAACCAGCTCGGCGTCGTCGCGCAGTGCGCGTAAATTTCCTCGTAACGGGATTTGATCTCCTCCATCTCCTCCTTGCTTATCTTGGAATTATGCAAGGGCGCCGCCCAGTTGGGGCGGCGTTGGAAAACGGTGAGATGCTTCGCCTGTTTGGCGATCTCCGGGATCGCCTGGATGGCGGTCGCACCGGTGCCGATGATGCCGACGCGCTTGCCGGTGAAGTCCACCGGCGTGTGCGGCCACCGCGCAGGGTGATAGGCAGGGCCCTTGAAACTGTCCCGGCCCGGAATGGCCGGCAGCGTATAGGCCGAGAGGATGCCGATGGCGGTGAACAGGAACCGCGCCGTTGCCTGCTGGCCGCTTTCCAGTGTCACGTTCCACTGGTTCGCCGCCTCATCCCAATGCGCGGCCGCGACCGTGCTGCGGAACTGTATGTCCCGGCGTAGGTCGAACTTGTCGGCGACGTAATTCAGGTATTCCAGCGTGTCGGGCTGGGGGGAGAAGTGCTCCTTCCAGTCCCATTCCGGCATCAGCTCCTTGGAAAAGGAATAGCCGTAGGTCCAGCTTTCGGAATCGAAGCGCGCGCCGGGATAGCGGTTCCAGTACCAGGTGCCGCCGACGTTCGTGCCGGCCTCGAAGACCCGCGCGGTCATGCCCAGTTCGCGCAGGCGGTAGAGCATATACATGCCGGAAATCCCGGCGCCGATGACGATCGCGTCGTAGACCGCGAGCTGACCCTGGCTTCTGGGGCGTTCCGCCAAGACGTGTGTGTCCGGCATGATGTGTTTCCTTCGTTGCGACACGCGGCCAAAATTCGCGGCGGGCCGCCGGCGCTTCCATCGCCGAGGCAAGCTACCGCTTCAACGACCATCGACTAGGGTAGCTCAACCCCCACCCGGCAAGACAAGCAAATGCCGAATACGGCATTGGCGCTGCTCGATACCGTGACTGAACCGGCGATCGCCGTGGAGCGGTGAGCTCGATGCGAGTGGCTGGTTTCAGCCGTCCCGACCGTCCGGCGGCGCAGCCCCGAATGACGCGTGAGGGTCGGGTTCAGCAATTCGATCGCGGTTTGGCGAATAGGCCGGAATCGGCGCGTCCCGCTCTTGCCGTCCGTCGCGGCGATGGTCGTCTAGCCAAACCGACAGCAGCCGTTCGCCCCGGAGCTGCACCACGAACTCAAGATGCCGGCCGGTTGGCAAGGTGGGCAACACCTCCGAAACGGGGACCCGCTTCAGGATCGGGGTGTAACGCCGGCCGGTAACCAGCGCGGTTTTCCGAGCATCGCGACGGTCGCGGCGAAGCGGGGCGCAGGCGACCGGTACGGCTTGGGACCCCTCCTACGCGGCAGAGATCGGCAGCGGGGAAAGAGGACCCGGAGGTGGGCAGAGGGAGCCCGGTCGAGCGATCGGTCCGCGGCTTTCGGGAGTTGTTTGCAACGCCGCTCAATTACGAGCGGAGGCTCCCGAATGCGGCGACAGTAAACTCGCCGCAATAGGACGAGCTGATACGGTTCTGCTGTTGGCCCCTGCGACGGGGGTCCGCGGGCAAGGAAGGACATGCGCTTGCGGTATTCGACTGGGAGGGTCGCGCTCATCAGCGGCTCGACCGACGGCGTCGGGCGGGTCGTCGCCGTCAGAACTCGGCGAGGCCGGCGCGCGCGTCCTGGCGCACGGTCGCGACCCGGAGCGCGGGATCCGGGTCGTCGCGGACATCGAGCAGGCCGGTGGTACCGCAATCCTCTTTCGGGCCGATCTGGCGAGCCTCGCTGAGGTGCGTCGGCTTGCCGCCGCGGTCGAAGAGGAGACCGGCCGACTCGACATGCTGATCAACAATGCCGGCATCGGCACGGCCGGCGGCGTCCGCCAGGAGAGCGCTGACGGGTTCGAGTTGCGTTTTGCGGTCAACTATCTCGCCGGGTTTCTGCTGATGCGGCTGCTGCTGCCGCTGCTCAAGGCGGGCGCTCCGGCGCGCATCGTTAACGTGTCCTTGGCCGGGCAGCAGGCGATCGATTTCGCCGACGTGATGCTGACCCGCGGCTACAGCGGCGCACGCGCCTACTGCCAGAGCAAGCTCGCGCAAGTCATGTTCACGATCGATCTCGCCGACGAGCTCGCCGGCACCGGTGTCGCGGCGACCTGTCTGCACCCGGCAACCTACATGAACACGACAATGGTGCGCCGCGCCGGCGTCACCCCGATCAGCACGGTTGAACAAGGCGCCGAAGCTATCCTGAACCTCGCAGTATCGCCGGCGCTCGCAGGTCGCAGCGGGTTCTATTTCCACGGGCTGCGTGAGGCGCGCGCAAGCGCAAGCCTACGACGCCGAGGCCCGCCGCCGCCTGCGCCGGATCAGTTTGGAGCTGACGGGGCTGGCCGACGACTGATCGGATGCCGCGGCGTGATCGGCCCGGTATAGGGCGACGAGGTGGTCACCTCGGGCGGACGGACCGCCAGGGGGCGGAAACGAGCGCGGCAAGCGGTCGCGTCAGGTGATTCAGTGCCGACGATTGAAGCGTGCCATTCGCCTACCGAGCAACGGTTCATTTGTATTCCCCAATACGTCGCGAGTAAAGATGAGAATGGCATCCTAGCCGCTATCTGAGGATGTTGTCTTTCTCCAGAGCTCGGGCAATGGCGACCGCACAAGGCGGCCTGACAGCGTTCGTGACACCGACAGCTAGTCTAGCGCGCCGCGATCACCGCAAGCGTCGCCGGAATGACAGGTCGCGGCGGCCCAGATTGGATATGGATGATCTTGCGCAAGCTGGGTCCGCGACGGCGCGACGCCATGGCAGACGCTGGTAGCGGCCACGCGCCATGCCGCCGCGGTGTGCGGCGTCGGCGCCGAACTGGGCACGGTGGAGGTGGGCAAGCTCGCCGACCTGATTGTGGTCGGAGCCAACCCGCTCGAAGACATCACAAACATGCGGCGTCTGCAGCTGGTCCTGAAAGAGGGCAGAGTGGTATCGGATAAGCGCCATGTATGTGGCGCGGTTCCATGACCGGAAGGTGGCAGCCAACGGTCCTTGAAGGGCGGCAAGATTAATCGCGACGATCGGACAGCCCTCGTCGCGCACCCAATCGCCGAAGCTCAGATAGTAGACCCGCACGTCGTCAAACCCGGCGCGCACCGCCGCCGCAGCGCCTAGCGCGGCCCTTCCGCCGCCTTCGCAATGGGTTACGATATGGTCGCCCGGGCCAAATCCGACCCGCTCCAGCATCGCGCGCAGCGCCGGCGCCGGCCGAACCACGCCATTCTCGATCAGGTCCACATGCGACAGGTGGCGCGCCCCCGGCAGATGGCCGCTACGAGCACGATTACGCGCGTCCTCACCGGTGAACTCCGCGCGCGTCCGCGTATCGAACACCTGCGCGCGACCGTCGAGCTGATCCCGCAAAGTCTCGCGGTCGACCAGCCCAACCGACCCTGACCCCGGCACCGCCCGGAAACCGCCAGCGGATGGCGCGGCTGCCGGCGGCAGCCCAGTCTCCGATGCAAGGGCAGGCCAGCCGCCATTCAGGATGACGGCGTTCAGGCCATAATACTGCAGGATGAACCAGACCCGCGCGGCATTTGTCATGCCGCCGCTGTCATAAGCGACGGCGGTCACCGTTGGGTTGAGTCCGAGCGCGTTCAGCGCGTTGTCCCAGTAGGCAGTCTTGACGAAGCCGGTATCGGCGGCCTTGGCGGCGGCGTCCCACTCGTCGAGCGGCACACGCACCGCGCCGGGAGCATGAGCGGCATCAAACGCCACTTGATCCCGCACATCGAGATACCGCAGCCGGCCGAACGAACTCAGGTCGCTGACATCGACAAAGGGATCATTTGGCATCGCAGGCCTCTCTTCCTTAGGTTGGCGTCCACACCCGTTGCGGAGAAATCGGCACTAAGCGCGGGTCAGCCTTTTAGCTGAGCCGGGATCGGCGGCCCAGAACCCGGCGGCAACGACATCGGCTTCGAGATCCCAGTACAACGGTAACGACGGTGCATGCTCGATCATGTATCTAACTCCACTTCATGGCCAAATGGGTTATTCCGCGGCAGCGGGACGGGTAAGCAGCCTGACGGCTTCGTCGGCGGTGTAATAGCCGCGGGCAACGATATGCGCGCGCATCAGCCGCTCGGAACGCGCCTTGAGCTCCGCGATTGCGGCATCGACGGTCTCGACGCCGTACCGGTCGAGCAATTGGGTCAGCCTCCTCTCGCCGACGCTGAGTGCGCCGAGCTGCGCGCGGATGTCGCCGATGCGCTCCTCGGCGACGCGGATGTTGTTCAGCACGATGTCGACGATGTCCTGGCAAATCTTGCCACGCCGCACGAGCTTTACCGGTGGCAAACGCAGCCCCTCCTGTACGATCTCGGTCGCCGTCGCGGAAAAGCTACCCGGCACCATGCCCCCGGTGTCCCGCCAATGGCCGGTATTCGACAGGTAGCACCACAGCCGGCCGCTGTAATAGAAGGGCCGCACCATCTTGACGTCCGTTCAGCCGGGGCAGAGATCACCAGATTGACCGGGCGCGCGCCGCCCGATCACGGTGGTGCGCAGGTTAGCCAGCATCGCCGTCATCTGCGGCAGCTCGATTGCCGTCATCTCGATGCGCAACACGACATACAACCTGCCCAGTTTACGTCGTGTATCTGAAGCGGATCGGGCTGGTCGGCACGACGATCGGCATCCTCTTCGCCGCTGCGGAAATTGCCAGCGGGCTTGGCGCCCTGTTTGCCGGCAGGGCCATGCGGCTCGGCAATCCGCAACGCACGATGCTGAATGGCACGGTACTGTCGATCCTGCTGATCGCCGCGACCCCGCTGCTGGGCGGTCTGTTCGGCCTGCTGCTGCTGTTCCGTTGGCGCGCGGCTGGCTCGAAGGCGTGATCCAGCCGGTCATTCTGTCGGTACAGGCGCGCGCCGCCGGCCGACACCAGCAGGGCGCTGTGGTCGGGTTGCGGCAGACGGGGCAGCGGCTCGCCTCGATCCTGATCCCGCCGGTCATAGGCGTCGTCGCCGACCATTTCGGCACGAGCCGGAGCTTTTTGATCTACGCCGGCTTCATGCTGTCCCTGTGCGGTCTCGTCGCGCTTGTGATCAGGCGACTGCGAGATCCGCCATCGCCATCGTGCTAACCCGCCTTCGCGGACTGGATAGGCCGGAGGCCGTAACGCATTGTTTTCCCTAGACTCTACACCGGCGAAGGACGGTGCCTATGGCTGATATAGATCCCAGCCCGCGCCGGGATGGTCTGATAGGATAACAAGTTTATGCTTGCGAGCGGTTGACCAGGCGGTCAATCGCCGAAGCCGGGCTAACCTCCGCTGTTCGACAAAGAGAGCGCCGTGGATCGCAAATTTGTGCCGCACCACTCCCACTGGGGTGCCTTCAACGCCATCGTCGAGGACGGCAGGGTCGTCGGCGCCGTCCCATTCGACTTCGACCCCGACCCCTCGCCGCTGATCGAGGCGATCCCGGATGCGGTGCATTCGCCGACCCGCATCGCCCGCCCGATGGTGCGCGCCGGATGGTTGAAAAAAGGCCGGGGGAGCGGTGCCGGCCGCGGGCGAGAGCCGTTCGTGCCGGTCGCCTGGGAGAAGGCGCTCGATCTGGTCGCCGGCGAATTGACGCGAGTGCGGCGCGAGCACGGCCCCTCGGCGATCATGGGCGGCTCTCAGGGCTGGTCGTCGGCCGGCCATTTTCACGAGGCGCGCGGGCAGCTGCGGCGGTTTCTGGCGGCCGGCGGCGGCTTTGTCGACCAGACCAGCAATTACAGCTTCGGCACGGCGCTGACCTTTTTGCCGCACATCCTCGGCGGCGCGCAGGCGGTGACCGGGCCCTTGACGTCCTGGTCCTCGATCGTGCGGCAATCCAGGCTGTTTGTGCTGTTCGGCGGCGCCAATCCGAAAAATACCCAGGTTGCCAAGGGCGGCTGCGTCTGGCACGGCACGAACGGCGCCTTTGCCGCGCTGGCGCGGGCTGGCGTCCGGGTCGTCAACATCAGCCCGATCCGCGAGGACGGCCCGGCAGCCGTCAGTCCCGAATGGCTCCCGATCCGGCCGAATACCGACACGGCGATGATGCTGGCGCTGGCGCACACGTTGATAGCCGAGGGGCGCCATGACGCGGCGTTTCTCGAGCGGTACTGCAGCGGTTTCGACCGAGTCCTGCCGTATCTGACCGGCGCGGCCGACGGGCAGCCGAAGGATGCGGCTTGGGCGGCGGCGATCACCGGCGTGCCGGCGGAGACGGTCCGCGTGCTGGCGCGGCAGATGGCGGCGGCGCGCACGATGCTGACCGCGTCCTGGTCGTTGCAGCGCGCCGACCATGGCGAGCAGCCGTACTGGGCGCTGGTGTTGTTGGCGGCATGTCTCGGCCAGATCGGGCTGTCGGGCGGCGGGTTCGGCTTCGGCTACGGCTCGGGGGCGGCGCTAGCCGAGCCGCCGCTGGCGTTTCCCGGCCCGGCGATGCCGGCGCTCGCCAATCCGGCGCGGCTGGCGATCCCGGCGGCGCGCATCGCCGACTGCCTGCTGCACCCGGGCGAGCGCTACGACTATGACGGCAGGAGTGCCTCCTATTCCGACATCCGGCTCGTCTACTGGGCCGGCGGCAACCCGTTCCACCACCATCAGGATCTGAACCGGCTACGCCGCGCCTGGCAGCGGCCGGAGACGGTCGTCGTGCACGAGCCCTGGTGGACAGCGACCGCGCGCCATGCCGACATCGTCTTGCCGGCGACGACCTCCCTCGAACGTAACGATATCGGCGGCTCGCCGCGCGACCGCTTTGTGATCGCGATGCACCAGGCGATCGAGCCGATCGGCGAGGCGCGGCACGACTTCGACAATCTTCCACGATCTTTCGCGCCGCATCGGCTGCGAAGAGACCTTTGCCGAAGGTCGGGACGAGGCAGCTTGGCTGCGCCACATCTACGGCGCGTTCCGCGAGCGGGCGCAAGGCAATTTCGTGCCGGACTTCGAGACGTTCTGGCAAAAGGGCTGGTTCGAAATCCCGCCGCGAACCGACGAATACGTGCTGTTCTCCGAGTTCCGCGCCGACCCCGAAAACCACCGGCTGCGCACCCCCTCCGGGCGGATCGAGCTCTATTCCGACGAGATTGCCGGCTTCGGCTATGACGACTGCCCGCCACACCCCGCCTGGATCGAACCGGCGGAGTGGCTCGGCAGCGGGCACTCTGCCGACTTCCCATTGCACCTCGTTTCGAGCCAGCCCCGCGACCGGCTGCACAGCCAGATGGATCCGGGGCCGGTCAGCACGCGAGGCAAGACCGCGGGCCGCGAGACCTTGGCGATCAACCCGGCCGATGCCCGGATCCGCGGCATCGGCGATGGCGAGGTGGTGCGCGTCTTCAATGCGCGCGGCGCCTGTTTCGCCGGCGTCCTGGTCACCGATGCCGTGCGCCCCGGGGTGGTCCGGCTCTCCTGCGGCGCCTGGTACGATCCGGCCGGCGACGCGGCGGAGCCAGCCTGCGCCCACGGCAATGCCAATGTCCTGACCCGCGACCACGGCACGTCGCGGCTGAGCCAAGGTCCGAGCTCGGCGACGGCGCTCGTCGAATTCGAGAAATGCACGGAACCGCCGCCTCCCGTCGTCAGGGCATTTGCGCCGGTGCCGCTGACTGTCCAGAGGCGGCAGAGATTGTCGCCGCTAATCGACCGCATCAGTGACCGCTAAGGCCGCGGCACCGTCGGCTTCGCCTGCTGCCACCCGACGAGCGGGCATTCCCGGGCATGCCACGTTTGACCGGATACCGGAGAGCTGGGAGTTTTGACCCGGAATTGGGCGTCTACTTTGAATTGGCACGCGACGGGGTTGAGCCGGGGCGAAAATCGGGCTGAAATGCCGCATCAATCGCGGAACACCAAACTTGACTGAGGAGGAACTGCCATGCCGTTCTATCAAAGGGGCGATGTACGCATCCGCTACGAGGAAACAGGCTCCGGGTTCCCGCTTCTGGTGACCCCGGGCGGCGGGCTGAACTCGCGGCTCGGCAACTGGCCGACCGCGGTGATCAACGCGATGAAGGCGTTCAAGAACGACTTCCGCTGCATCACGATGGACCAGCGCAACGCCAACGGGGGCAAGTCAACCGGTCCGGTGCCGGTCGATAATCCATGGGATGCGTTCGCCGATGACCAGCTCGGGCTGATGGACCATCTCGGCATCCGCGAATTCTTTTACATGGGCTATTGCATCGGCGGCTGCTTTGCCGGGAAGTTGATGCAGCGAGCCGGCAATCGCGTCGCCGCCGCCGTCTTTTGCCAGAGCGTCGGCCATCGGCCGGAGAACCCGACCGTAATGTACCGGCACAGCAAGGATAACTGGGCTCCCGACTTCATCAAGCGCCGACCCGACGTGTCGACGGACACGATCGAGAAATACCTGCACAACCTTTACGCGGTGCAGCCCGATTTCCTCTACAGCGTGTCGCGCGACTTCATCAAAAACTGCCGCACACCGATGCTGGTCCTCCCGGATGATGTGCCGGGGCATCCCCTGCAGACCTCGATCGATATTGCCTCGCTGGCGCCGAACTCCGAGATCACTGTCTATCCGTGGAAGGAACCGGAAGAGCTGCGGCAACGCACGATCGACCGGGTGCGCCGTTTCCTGAGGGCCCACGTGCCGATGCGCGCGGCGGCCCAGTAAGTTCGGTTCGGGCGGGCGATTGCGCTACAATTATCAGATGTGTGGCCGCGCCCGCCTTACCTCCGATGTGAGCGAGATCAAGACCCGATTTTCGATCCCGCCAAGGCGGCCGCCGCCGAATTTTGCGCCGAGCTGCAATGTGGCGCCGACGGATCCGCTGCCGGTCGTGGGCTTCAATCCCAAAGCCCGTGAGCGCGGCCTCGATGTCATGCGCTGGGGCCTGGTGCCGTTCTGGGCCAAGGACATCAAGGTCAGCTTTGCCAACATCAATGCCAAGGCCGAGGGCATCGAGACCAAGCCCGCTTTCGGCGAGGCGTTCCACCAACGGCGCTGCCTGGTTCCTGTCGACAATTTCTACGAATGAAAAAGACCGGAACGAGGAAGCAGCCCTACGCGATCGCGCTCGCCGATAGGAAGATCATGGCATTTGCGGGCTTGTGGGAGACGTGGCGCCGCCGGCGGGCGAGCGCATCCGCAGCTTCGCGATCATCACCGCCACCCCGAAGGAGTTGTGCACCGAACTCCACAACCGGATGCCTGTGATCCTGGCGCCGGCGGCTTGGCCGATGTGGCTTGGCGAGGAGTTTGCCGAGCTGCCGCACCTGAAGGCGCTGCTTTCCCCCTACCCTTCCGATGAAATGGTCGCGTGGCCGGTCAGCGCGCGCCTCGGCAACGTGAAAAACAACGATCCAGACCTGAACGAGCCAATCGCGTTCCCCTGAGCGCGCCATGACCGCGTTGCCGCGATGGATCCGCCGGCAGCTGACCCAGTTCGTCGACGCGGCGCCCGACGGCGATCAATGGCTCCACGAAATCAAATACGACGGCTACCGCACGCCCGCCCGCCCGATCATGGCCCGGCGAAGCTGCTGACCCGCATCGGACTCGACTGGTTGCAGAAGTATCCGCCGATCGCGGAGGCCGTGGCGGCACTCGGTGTCCGCCAGGCCTATCTCGATGGCGAATTGTGCGGCGTCGGCCCCGACGGCATCACCTCGTTCAACATGATCCAATTGGCCTCGGATGCCGGCAAAGCCGCCGGCCTCGTGTTCTTGCGTCTCGACGGCGAGGACCTCGCGACACGGCCGCTCGTCGAGAGTAAGGCGCGTCTTGCGGAATTGCTTGCGGCGGCGCGTTCGCCCCTTCAGCGCAGCGATCACCAGGTCGGACATGGCCCGGCCATTCACGCGCAGGCCTGCACGATGAAACTTGAAGGCATCGTCTCGAAACGCGCCGATGCGGCCTATGCGCCCGGCAATCGAGGCCTCTGGCTCAAGGTCAAGTGCCTGCACCGCGAGGAATTCGTGGTGGTCGGCTGGACCGATCCTGAAGGCACGCGGCCGTTCCTCGGTGCGCTGCTGCTCGACTATTGCGATCCCGAGAGAAGACTGATCTACGCGGGCCGCGCCGGCACCGGGATCGACACAGCCGAGCTCGAGCTGAGAAACCAATGCTGTACCTGGCGTTGGCACGGCTGCCATTTTCGTTCCGCACCGTCAACCTGAAGACCGCCGTGCAGAGAACGCCAGAATATTTGTCGATCAACCGTTGGGGGTAGTACCGTCGTTGCGCCACCGCAGCCTAACAATCCTGCAATCGTATGTGATCCTCGATTACCTGGCACGCGAGACTGGGCATTTCGGGGGGCGGACGGAGCAGCAGTGTTGGCAGGCACGCGAGTGGCTGTCCTGGGAAGCCGACCACATAACTTTCGTCGCCAAGGCTCGCCACTCGGCAGAGTTTCGCGCCTCCCACCCGGAGACGATCGCCGAGTTTCGGCCGCGTAGGCGCTGTCATTTGTCGACGACACGGTCAGGACCAGCCGTTTCTAGTCGGTGATTATTGCACGATCGCCGATATAAGGTACTAGTGGATTGAATCTAACACTTGGTACCCTCGGTTTGCCGCGGCGATGATGGTATCTGGATCAGCGGTCCAAATGAACGGCTTTGGGCTTTGGTTGTGGTCTGTCAGGAAGCGGTTGATCGCGGCTTGCAGGTCGACGAGCGAATGAAAGACGCCGCGCTGCAGGCGTCGCCGTGTCAGCCTGGCAAAGAAGCCTTCGACGGCATTGAGCCACGACGCCGAGGTCGGGGTGAAATGGAAGGTCCAGCGCGGGTGACGAGCTAGCCAGGCTCTGACTTTGGGGTGCTTGTGGCTGGCGTAATTGTCGAGGATCACATGCACGATCTTGCCAGCCGGAATGTCGCGCTCGAGGCGGTTGAGGAAGCGCACAAACTCCTGGTGCCGGTGGCGCTGCATGCATTGCCCGGTGACGCTGCCATCGAGAACGTTCAAGGCGGCAAACAGCGTCGTCGTGCCGTTGCGGATATAGTCGTGCGTCATCGTCCCGGCCCGACCCCGCTTCATCGGAAGGCCGGGCTGGGTGCGATCGAGTGCTTGGATCTGGCTTTTCTCATCGACCGAGAGCACCACCGCGTGCGCCGGCGGATCGACGTAAAGCCCGACGACATCGCGAACTTTGGTAGTGAACTGCGGGTCGCGGCTGAGCTTGAAGGTCCTCAGCCGATGCGGCGCCAGGCCATGGGCATGCCAGATCTTCTGTACCGTGCTGATCGCCAGCCCCATGGCGACGGCCATCGCCCGACTGGTCCAGTGCGTGGTCTCGCCCGGTGGGTCGTCGAGCGTGCGCTCGATCAACCGCGCCACGACCGGGTCGGGTACCGGCGCCTTGCCGGGCTTGCGGCTCTTGTCGCGCAACAGCCCATCCACCCCTGCTTCCATGAAGCGGCGCTGCCAGCGCCACACGCAGGGCTTGGACACGCCGGCCCGGCGCATCACCTCGGCCGTGCCGCAGCCCTCGGCCGTGGCCAGGATGATCCGCGCCCGCCACACATGCTTCTGGGCACTGTTGCCATCCCCGGCGACTGCCTCCAGCCGCTCCCGATCCCCCGGCCCGAGCCGGACCTCGACATCGCTTCGCATCCCACATCACGGCACGGAAACGACCCAAAGGGAATCTTCTGTATCGTTCAAACCACTAGGAACGCATGGTGTTTATGGCCGAAGGCGGTTTCGACATCGATAACTGGCCCCATCTCTCGGCTTGGGCGGGACGCCTCAAGGCGATGCCGGGCTTCGCGCTTCCTTACGAGCTGACCCCCAGCAAGGATCGTGAATTTGATCCGACCTGATCAGCGCCGTCGCTGGCTCACGCGCATCGATGCGATCGAGACTTGCGCCTCAGGTTACCGGGGACACCAAAGCGCGCATCATCGGTTCGATTCTGCGCATCCTACCGACAATGTTGCCATTGGCTCTCCCGCTGAAAATACCGTCAGACTCGCGATAGCGTTAGAGGCCGATGAAGAATGGCCTCTCACCGTCACCACTTCGCGGACCGTTAATCGCGACCTTCCGTGGCACCCAGCGGAATGAAATGGTGGGTTTCTATCGGCTGAGAACGATGTGGGTGGCGTGCTCGGTAGCCTGACGATCACCCTGTCAACGCCGGTTGAATCCTGACCCAGTTTGCTCGATTTCGCCGGTTGAATCTTGACCCAGTCTCGTTGCTCGGGGGCTTGTCCCGGTAGTCCATAGAGCCTGCCCCGGCGGAGGCCGGGGAGGGACCCGCGCGTAGCGAAGTGACCGCCACGAGTCCGACGCAGCGGAGCGCGGGAGGTCCACTGTGGACCCACCGGGGCAAGCCATGTTCATGCCGGTGCCGGCGCTTTCAGCAAGCCGGCGCGACGCTTGTCCTTGAGCCGATAGCTCTCGCCCTGGATGCTGACCACGGTCGAATGATGGAGCAGCCGGTCGAGCATCGCCGCAGTCAGCACCGGGTCGCCGGCGAAGGCCTGATCCCACGAACCGAAGGTCAGGTTGGAGGTCAGGATCGTCGCTCCCCTCTCGTAACGCTTGGCGACGACCTGGAAGAACGTGTTGGCCTGCTCGCGCCCCAGCGGCAGGTATCCGATCTCGTCGATGATCAAGAGCTTGTAGACGCTGACAGTGCGGTGCAGCGCCTCTTTCCAACGGCCCTGGCGCTGCGCCGTCTCGAGCGTCATGACCAGATCGGCGGCCGTGGTGAAGCGCACTTTATGGCCGTGCTGGGTGGCTAGGTAGCCGAGCGCAATTGCCAAGTGCGTCTTGCCGACGCCGCTGGGGCCGAGGAATACGACGTGCTCGGCACGCTCGATAAAGGCGCGGCCGGCGAGCTCGTGGATTTGCGGCCGCGGCACGCCAGTGGCAAAGCCGAAGTCGAAGCCGTCGAGTGTTTTGACTGCCGGAAAGCCGGCGACACGGGCGAACATCCCGCGGGCTCTGGCGCTACGCGCGTCGCGCTCGGCCCGCAGCGTCTCCTCAAGAAAATCGGCGAAGGAGGCGTCTTTCGTCGCCGCGCTCTGGGCGATGCCGGAATACAGGTTAGGCATCGCGCTCAACCGTAGCTCCTGGCACAGTTCGACGATGCGCTGATGCTGCAAATCGCTCATGACGCGCCGCCGGCAAACGCGTCGTAAAACGACAACGGGTGCTGCAGGCCGATGATCGGTGCGGGCACTGCCTTCTGGAGCGAGCGCACGCTGCGCCCGGCGTAAGGCCTCAGCACCGGCTGCAGTCGCAGCCTCTCCATCGCCAGCCGTTCGGCCGGGATCTCGCCGGTGGTGCCGTGCACGCGCAGGTTCGCCACTTCGCGCAGCCATCGACCAACCGCCAGGTTCGCTGTCTCGCGGTCAACGATCAGGCCTTCCTGCGCCAGCCGGCTCGATCGCGACGTCGCGGTGTTCGAGGTTCCTGGCTTCGTCGGGTCGGAGCCCGGTGTTGCCGAGGAACAGCACGTAGTCGTGTAGCTGCTCGGCCTCCCAACGGTGATCGGCGCGGGCCGTGCGCGCATATTCGCGCGTCGCCTGATGAAGCTGCTTGTACTCGTCCGGACTGAACCAGGGCCGATGCACGATTTTGCCCTGCGTGCGATAGGGCGGCGACAGATCGGGCAGATGGTCGAGCCAGCCATGGCGAATGGCGGTCTTGAGCACGAGACGCAGCGTGACGACCTCGTCATGGAGGGTGCTGCGCGACGGCGGCTTATAGGCCGGCGTCTCGCCCTTGGTCATCTTCACGGGTTGCTTGCCGCCGACCGGCGGCGTGGTCGCGCGATGGACGCGGTACTCCTGCACCTTGCCGGCGGTGACCTCGGACACACCGAGTTCACCGAAGAAGGGAACCAGGTGCAGGCGGTGGCGGATTTTGTGGCCTTCGACCCAGCGCTCGCTGCGCTGGCCCTCGGTGATGATGCCGTATTCCTTGGTGAACTGATCGGCGGCCTGCCGGAAGGTTTTCCCGGTCTTGAGCAGGCCGGCGCGGGATTTGCCGCGGAGTTCGAGATACCAGTCCTCGGCGACGGTCCGCGCGAGGGCGAGGTTCTCCTCCTTTGTACTGCTGCGGCGCTGCTTGCCGCCAAACGAAGCGGCGCACCACCAGTAGCTGCTGTTGCCGCGGCGGTAGAGCTGTACTTTCCCGCCAAGGATTGAGTGATTCGGTTGCTGGGGAATAGCGGAGGCCTTGCGCCAGCGGGCGAGCCGGGCCGCTGGTGTGCTAAATGTGCTGGCTCTGTGTTAAGGCCTTTGGCAAGAAAAAAGGGCTTAGCCATCGGCTAAGCCCTTGATAATTGGTTGCGGGGGCAGGATTTGAACCTGCGACCTTCAGGTTATGAGCCTGACGAGCTACCGGGCTGCTCCACCCCGCGGCGGGTGTGTGTGGGGGCCGGCGCCTTTGCCGGGGGGTCGTTGGGGCGTTTTGGCATGGTTGGGGGGTTGATCGTGATCCGCCGCGGGGCGCGGGGCGGGGGGTTGGCGAGCCTGGCGGCGACCTGCTCTTCCGCCGCTTGAGCGGCAGTACCATCGGCGCTGAGGGTTTTCACGGCCGAGTTCGGGATGGGATCGGGTGTTTTGCCCCTCGCTGTGGCCACCAGGCTGGCCAACCCCCCGTTTGGCCCGTGGCGAGCCGGTTTGGCCCGTGGCGGAGCCCTGGCGCGGCCGCGGGCCATCAGGCTGGCCAACGGCCCAGGCTGGCCAACCTGCCGGACCCATGCTCGCGCCGGCCGGCGCCTGGGGGAGTGCGGGATTTGTGAAGGTGACAGGCCGAAGCGTTCGGGGGCGAAGCGTTCGGGGGAGAAGCGTCCGGGCGGCGGCGGCGCAACCGGGCGGCGATCGCTCGATCGGCGCTGGCGCTGGCCGCTGCACGCGGGCGGTGTCGGGTTGGCCACAGCCAACCGATGGATCGGGCGGGTTCGAGCGATTAGTACCGGTCAGCTCCACGGATTGCTCCGCTTCCACCCCCGGCCTATCGACGTGGTGGTCTTCCACGGCTCTCGACGAGACCTGGTTTTGAGGAGGGCTTCCCGCTTAGATGCGTTCAGCGGTTATCCCGTCCGCACTTAGCTACCCGGCGCTGCGGCTGGCGCCACAACCGGTCCACCAGAGGTGCGTCCCTCCCGGTCCTCTCGTACTGGGGAGAGCGCCTCGCAAGTCTCGAACACCCGCGGCAGATAGGGACCGAACTGTCTCACGACGTTCTAAACCCAGCTCACGTACCGCTTTAAATGGCGAACAGCCATACCCTTGGGACCTGCTCCAGCCCCAGGATGCGATGAGCCGACATCGAGGTGCCAAACGACGCCGTCGATATGGACTCTTGGGCGTCATCAGCCTGTTATCCCCGGCGTACCTTTTATCCGTTGAGCGATGGCCCGTCCACGTGGGACCACCGGATCACTATGGCCGACTTTCGTCTCTGCTCGAGCCGTCGCTCTCGCAGTCAGGCGGGCTTGTGCCATTGCACTCGACAGCTGATTTCCGACCAGCCTGAGCCCACCATCGCGCGCCTCCGTTACTCTTTGGGAGGCGACCGCCCCAGTCAAACTACCCGCCATGCAGGGTCCCGGACCCGGAAACGGGCCGCGGTTAGATGCCAGAGAGCTCAAGAGCGGTATTTCAAGGGTGCCTCCACCCCAACTGGCGCCAGGGCTTCATCGGCTCCCGCCTATCCTACACATGAGCTCCCTAACACCACTGCAAAGCTGTAGTAAAGGTGCACGGGGTCTTTCCGTCTGACCGCGGGAACTCCGCATCTTCACGGAGAATTCAATTTCGCTGAGCCGGTGTTGGAGACAGCGGGGAAGTCGTTACGCCATTCGTGCAGGTCGGAACTTACCCGACAAGGAATTTCGCTACCTTAGGACCGTTATAGTTACGGCCGCCGTTTACCGGGGCTTCGATTCGGAGCGTGAACCCCTCCTCTTAACCTTCCGGCACCGGGCAGGCGTCAGACCCTATACGTCGTCTTGCGACTTCGCAGAGCCCTGTGTTTTTAGTAAACAGTCGCCACCCCCTCCTCTGTGCCCCCCACCCCTGGTTGCCCAGGAGCGGGGCCCCCTTCTCCCGAAGTTACGGGGGCATTTTGCCGAGTTCCTTCAACACCGTTCTCTCAAACGCCTGGGTATGCTCTACCAGTCCACCAGTGTCGGTTTCGGGTACGGTCTGTAGCGCCGGCGCTGTTTCCCGGAAGTCCCAGGCCGCCCCTCCAATCCGATCAGGAGAAACGGCTTTCGGCCTTCGTCACGCACGGCAGGCGGAGGAATATTAACCCCCTTCCCATCGGCTGCGGCTCTCGCCCTCGCCTTAGGGGCCCGGCTAACCCTGCGCGGAATGACCTTGCGCAGGAACCCTTGGACTTTCGGCGTCAGGGGTTCTCACCCTGATTTACGCTACTCATGTCAGCATTCGCACTTCCGATGCCTCCACAGGGGCTCGCGCCCCCGCTTCGCCGGCCTACGGAACGCTCCGCTACCACTCCAGAAGACAGAGATCAGAGGTCAGATGTCAGAGATCAGAACTGCCGCGATGCAGGGCCGAGAGCATCCGGGCGATCTCCCGGTACTCGCCCCGCCAGCGATCCGCCACATCGGCTCCGATATAGCCGAGATCACGGCAGTAAAGCGTCCAAACCTGCATTTCGTCGGTCGAACCCAACGCCATCATCACAAACCGGCGAAACTCCGGCTTCGAGACAGGTTGGCGGCCAAACCCTTCGGCCAGGTTGGCGCAGATCGATTTGGAGGCTCGCCGAACCTGGTCGGCCAGCGCCCACTGCTCGATCCGCGGGAAGTCGAGGCTCGCGCGATGCACCTCAAGCGACAGCCGATAGGCCCGCCGGAACACCTCGAGCTCTTCAAATCCTCGAACCCACTCGCTCCTCTGATTTCTGCTTTCCATCTTCTTTCTTGATCTCTGATCTCCGATCTCTGTCTTCTGGAATCCGCAGCTTCGGTGCGTGGCTTGAGCCCCGTTACATTTTCGGCGCGGGTGGGCTTAGATTTAGACCAGTGAGCTATTACGCTTTCTTTAAAGGATGGCTGCTTCTGAGCCAACCTCCTGGTTGTCTTGGCCTGCCCACATCCTTTCCCACTTAGCCACGACTGGGGGACCTTAGCTGGCGGTCTGGGCTGTTCCCCTCTCGACGACGGACCTTAGCACCCGCCGTCTGGCTGCCGACCTCCACTCGCCGGTATTCGCAGTTTGGTTAGGTTTGGTAAGGCTCGCGCCCCCCTAGCCCATCCAGCGCTCTACCCCCGGCGGTGAGCAATCGACGCTCTACCTCAATAGATTTCGCGGAGAACCAGCTATTTCCGGGTTTGATTGGCCTTTCACCCCTAACCACAAGTCATCCCCTACTTTTGCAACAGTAGTGGGTTCGGTCCTCCAGTGCGTGTTACCGCACCTTCAACCTGCCCATGGCTAGATCACCCGGTTTCGGGTCTGATCCCGGCAACTGTGGTCCGGTGCGCCGGTTGCCCGACAAACCAGACGCGCGCCCGATTGAGACTCGCTTTCGCTGCGCCTACGCCTAGCGGCTTAAGCTCGCTGCCAAGACCAACTCGCTGACCCATTATACAAAAGGTACGCCGTCACTCAGAGATCAGATGGCAGAGATCAGATGTCAGAATTGCTTCCGATCTCTGATCTCTGGTCTCTGACCTCTGGAGCTCCGACTGCTTGTAGGCATCCGGTTTCAGGAACTGTTTCACTCCCCTCGTCGGGGTGCTTTTCACCTTTCCCTCACGGTACTCGTGCACTATCGGTCACTGAGGAGTACTTAGGCTTGGAGGGTGGTCCCCCCATCTTCAGACAGGATTGCTCGTGTCCCGCCCTACTCGAGGACCCATGTCCCGGTGTCCCGTACGGGGCTCTCACCCGCTCCGGCCCGCCTTTCCAGACGCTTCCGGTACCAAACACATGAGCCGCTGGCCTGGTCCGCTTTCGCTCGCCACTACTCGCGGAGTCTCGGTTGATGTCCTCTCCTCCGGCTACTGAGATGTTTCAGTTCGCCGGGTTCGCCTCACCACCCTATGAATTCAGATGATGATACCCCCGGATCAAGTCCGGCGGTGGGTTGCCCCATTCGGAGATCCCGGGATCAACGATCGCTCGCATCTCCCCCGGGCTTTTCGCAGCGTGCCGCGTCCTTCATCGCCTCTCAGTGCCAAGGCATCCACCAGATGCCCTTTTGTCACGCTCGATCCAAAAAGAGCGCCCGCCGCGCCCGCCCCGTTGCAGGGACAGCCCGGCAGCCGCTCGCAGAACACCGCCGCGCACAGCGGCCAGCCCCAGACCAGACCCCAAAACCGGGGGCCTCGGCCCGAAACCCGCGCGCGCGGCCTCGCATGAAGATACTTCTCCCGGACAGCCCGAGACCCTCGGCCCCGGGGCCGCTCGCCGCCGGCCCCGATGAGCGCTTGCCCACCCGGTCCAACCCGATCGCCCGCCGCCGCGGCCCAAGGCTGTCCGCCTCGGTCACATTCACAAATCCGCTTCACCCTTCAATCAACACCGCCCCGCAACGGCCCCTCTGCCCGAGGCGCCGTTGCGGGAACCCGCTCGCTTCTCTTCCGAACCTCGCCGGCCGCGGCCGCGACCCGGCCCAGACGACAGACCCGGCCCAGACGACAGAACCAGGCCCAGACGACAGACCCGGTCCGCCGTCCTCCGATCGCCATCCTGCGACCGCCGGCCGCCGATCTGTGCCCGCCGATCTGGGGCCGCTGATCTCGGTTGCGTGGAGGTGAACGGGATCGAACCGATGACCTCCTGCTTGCAAAGCAGGCGCTCTCCCAACTGAGCTACACCCCCAGAGGACCGGAGACAGACGACCGACGACGGAATCCTGTCCGCTGTCCGCTGTCTTCCGTCCTCCGATTCCTGGTGGGCCAGGGAGGATTTGAACCTCCGACCTCACGCTTATCAAGCGCGCGCTCTAACCAGCTGAGCTACTAGCCCGGCGCCACGGGCGACCCCGACGCCGCAGCCGGGGAAACCCCGACCCGCGACCCGGCCCGACCCGCGAACGGCGTTCGCCCCGAGATTCGGGAGAAGGGATGCGCAGACGGCGGCGGTTGCCAGAGATCAGAGATCAGAACACAGAGATCAGATCTGCCAAGCCCTGACGTTGATGGAAACCGGAGGAGCGATCATGCCAGACATCATTTCTGATCTCTGACCTCTGATCTCTGACCTCTGGACATCCAGAAAGGAGGTGATCCAGCCGCAGGTTCCCCTACGGCTACCTTGTTACGACTTCACCCCAGTCGCTGACCTGACCGTGGTCGGCTGCCTCCCCAGGTTACCCCAGGGTTGGCCCGCCGCCTTAAGGTCAAACCAACTCCCATGGTGTGACGGGCGGTGTGTACAAGGCCCGGGAACGTATTCACCGCGGCGTGCTGATCCGCGATTACTAGCGATTCCGACTTCATGCTCTCGAGTTGCAGAGAACAATCCGAACTGAGACGGCTTTTCGAGATTGGCTCGAGGTCGCCCCCTTGCCGCCCTCTGTCACCGCCATTGTAGCACGTGTGTAGCCCAGCCCATAAGGGCCATGAGGACTTGACGTCATCCCCGCCTTCCTCCGGCTTGTCACCGGCAGTTTCTGCAGAGTGCCCGGCGTCACCCGATGGCAACTGCAGATGAGGGTTGCGCTCGTTGCGGGACTTAACCCAACATCTCACGACACGAGCTGACGACAGCCATGCAGCACCTGTGTCCCCGCCGGCCGAACCGAAGAAGGCGATCTCTCGCCCCCATACGAGGCATGTCAAGGGCTGGTAAGGTTCTTCGCGTTGCGTCGAATTAAACCACATGCTCCACCGCTTGTGCGGGCCCCCGTCAATTCCTTTGAGTTTTAACCTTGCGGCCGTACTCCCCAGGCGGTGTGCTTACAGCGTTAGCGGCGACACCGGAGAGCTAGGCCCCCCAACGTCTAGCACACATCGTTTACCGCGTGGACTACCAGGGTATCTAATCCTGTTTGCTCCCCACGCTTTCGCGCCTCAGCGTCAGTCTCGGTCCAGAGCGCCGCCTTCGCCACCGGTGTTCTTCCCAATATCTACGAATTTCACCTCTACACTGGGAATTCCACGCTCCTCTCCCGAACTCCAGCACCAGAGTCCCAAGCGCCATTCCCAGGTTGAGCCCGGGGCTTTCACGCCTGACTTCCAGCGCCGCCTACGCGCCCTTTACGCCCAGTAAATCCGAACAACGCTCGCCCCCTTCGTATTACCGCGGCTGCTGGCACGAAGTTAGCCGGGGCTTCTTCTCCCGCTACCGTCATCATCGTCGCGGGCGAAAGAGCTTTACAACCCGAAGGCCTTCATCACTCACGCGGCATTGCTGGATCAGGCTTGCGCCCATTGTCCAATATTCCCCACTGCTGCCTCCCGTAGGAGTCTGGGCCGTGTCTCAGTCCCAGTGTGGCTGATCATCCTCTCAGACCAGCTACGGATCAAAGCCTTGGTGGGCCGTTACCCCACCAACAAGCTAATCCGACGCGGGCCCCTCCTAGAGCGATCAATCTTTCCCGGCGATCTCTTGCAAGACTACCGGCGTATGCGGTATTAGCCGAAGTTTCCCTCGGTTATCCCCCACTCCAGGGCAGGTTCCCACGCGCTACTCACCCGTGCGCCACTCCCCGATGGCCGAAACCATCAGAGCGTTCGACTTGCATGTGTTAGGCATGCCGCCAGCGTTCGTTCTGAGCCAGGATCAAACTCTCAAGTTCATCCCAAGCCCACCCCAAAAGGCCAACCCGCCGCACCACTCGTCGCTGCGGACAGCCGACCCCAGGAGGGACCCATTCATAGGGCCGCCAAACATTCGCTTCAATGCACGAACGCCCAGCGACCCGCGCCGCCGTCCGCGCATCCCTTCCCATCTCCACACTCTCAATCAACAACCCCACCAAGACCCAGCCCAGCGGGGCGCCGCTTATACCCCAAACCCAAAACCCCCGTCAACACCCGATTTGCAGCCCGAAGACGATCCCTCCGCGAGGAAGCAGGCCGCCGCGATGAGCCGGACGCGGTCAGACCGCGTCCGCGCCGTAATAGAGGGTGACCGTGTGCCGCGCCTCGGCGAAAAACAGCCAGCGTTCGACAACGAGACCAAGTGCCGCGCCGGCAACGCCGAGCCCCGCCGCAACGGCGCCCGGCGCACCCGCGAGGAAAAGAGCGATCAGGCTCGCCAGCGCCGGCAGCGCGAACCCGGTCAGCCGGGCAATCCGGCGCAGCCGCCGCGCATGCTTGCGGGCGATGTGGAACCCCATCTCCTTCAGCAGAAAATTCTCCTCGGTATGCGGCGCCTCGAACAGGCGCACCTTGCCGCGGCTGCCGAGGGCCGTGGCGCTGGCGACGGTGCTGCGCGCCGAACTCGTGTCGATGAAGAGCCAATACCGTTCCTTGACCCACCAGGCGACGAGCACGACGGCGAGGGTCAAGAGCGCCAAAGCGGTGGCGCGCGGGGCCCACAGCCGGACCAGGAAATCGAGCAGCAGGCATCCTCCCATCAGACCAAGGGTCAGATAGTTCGGCACCACCCATCCGTTATGCCATTGATGGATCGGCTTGAGCGACGCGTAGATCATCCCGGTGCAATAGATCGTCGCGGCGGCGAGCGCGGCGGCGGCGATGCCGCACAGCCCGACGATCCCCCCGGTTGCGCCGAAAAACACCCAGCCGACGCCAAAAATCGCCAGCGGCACAAAGGTCAGCACCGAGAACACCCCCTCGCGCGACAACCAGGACGAGCGCCATTGTGAGAAGGCGCGCCAGGCCCGCTCGGGTCGCCCGAGATGAAACGCCGAGGAGGCCAGACCGGCGGCGGCGAGGGTCACTCCGACGGCGAGCGCCGCGAATGCGAAGCCCGGCCGCGCCGGCAGCAGCCCCAACGGTGCGCCGAGCCCGAGCAGCAGCAAGAGCGCAAAGCCGGCGCCTGACGAGGTCGTGAACAAGACGATCGAGAGCGCCGGCTGCATCAGGGGCTTCTCAGGCCACGGGCGAACGTCAGCGCGACAGCAGCCGGTCGACCCAGCGCAGCAGCCTGTCGGCGGGGGAGGCCGAGACCGGCGCCGCCGCCCCGGGCGCCGAGTCCCGGTTCGGCGCCATCCGTCCGGGCCGAGGCAGCAGGTATTTGTTGACCGGCTTGTAAGCGAGCTCCGGCATCAGCTCGGCGCCACGCCGCGCCGCCACCAGCTCCGACACCGCCGAATCGGGGTCGCCCAGATCGCCGAAATGCCGGGCATTGACCGGGCACACCATGACGCAGGCCGGCTGACGGTCCTCCTCGGGCAGATGATCGTTGTAGATGCGGTCGATGCACAAGGTGCATTTCTTCATGACCCCCTCGTCGGCGTCGAATTCGCGCGCGCCATAGGGACACGCCCACGAGCACAGCTTGCAGCCGATGCAGAGCGCTTCGTCGACCAAGACGATGCCGTCCTCGGCGCGCTTGTAGGAGGCGCCGGTTGGGCACACGGTGACGCAGGCCGGCTCCTCGCAATGCAGGCAGGATTTGGGGAAATGCACGGTGCGTGCACCCTCGCCGTCACCCTCTTCGAAGGAATGGATGCGGTTGAACCACACGCCCCAGGCATCGGCGCCATACGGGTCGAAATCCGGCAGCGGCCCCATGTGTCCGCCGGTGTTCCATTCCTTGCAGGCGGTAGCGCAGGCGTGACACCCGACACAAATGTCGAGGTCGATGACGAGGCCGAGCTTTTTCTGGCCCGACCGCGGCAGCGGCAGGGAGGTCACGGCCGACCTCCCTCGCGGGCTCGCGGCACCCCGTAGCGCAGGATCCGCGGCAGCCGCGGCAACGAGGGCGGATGCTCGACCGGCGGGAAGGCGGGGGCGCTGGTCCCGGCTTCGAGCGGAGCCGCCCGCTCGATCCGCACCCGCAGATCGTACCACGCCGCCTGGCCGGTGATCGGGTCGGCATTGGCGTAGCGGTACCCGCCATCGGCCGGCAGCAGTTCCGAAATCAGGTGGTTTAAGAGAAAGCCTTTTCGGAATTCCGGCGCATCCTGATCGAGGTTCCAGGCGCCGGCGCGCTTGCCGATGCCGTTCCAGGTCCATACCGTGTCCGGGTTGACCCCGTCCATCAGCCGGGTCGGCACCCGGATCCGGCCGTGATGGCTGGTGACCCAGACCCAATCCTCCTCGGCGAGGCCCAGCGCGCGTCCGGTGATCCGGTTCAGATAAAGCCGGTTGTAGCCGAGGATCTGCCGCAGCCACGCATTCTGCGAATGCCACGAATGGTACATCTGCATCGGCCGCTGGGTCAGCGCGTGCAGCGGGAAGGCCTCGCGATCGACGAGCCCCTCCTCGAACGGCATATACCAGAACGGAAGCGGATCGAAATAGGTGGCGATCCGCTCGCGGTGCGCCGGCGGCGGCACGACCGGGCCGTGGCCCGCGGCGCTGAGGCGAAAGCGCTGCAACGGCTCGACATAGAGCTGCAGCACGATCGGCCCGGCGTGGTCGATAAAGCCCATTTCGAGCGCGGTCTCGAGATAGGCCTTGTTGGCGTGCTTGAAATAGAGCTGGTCGGCGGGAAGCTGGTGCTTCCAGAAGCAGCCATTGGCGACATAGCGCTCAAGCTGGTGCGGGTTCGGCGCGCCGCGGCCGGCTCGGTCGCCGTCGGCGCCGCGCCATCCGCCCAACGGCCCGACCCCCGGCCGCCGCTCGTGATTGACGATATAGTCGGCATAGCCGCCGGGGTAGCGCGGCTGCCCTTCCGGAGTGACGAAACCGGGCAATCCGAGCCGGCTGCCGAGCTCGATCAGCACGTCCTGGAACGGGCGGACATCGCGGTCCGGCGTGACGACCGGTTGGCGGATCGCATCGCCCGGGCCGTCGACCCCGCCGATCGGCCGGTCGAGCAGGGAAATGCAGTCCCAGCGTTCGAGATAGGTCGTATCGGGCAGGATCAGGTCAGCATAGGCGACGGTCTCGGAATAATACGCGTCAGAGTAGATGATCCGCGGAATGCGATAGCCGCCGGTCGCCGGGTCCTTGTCGGTCAGCATCCGCATGGTTTCGGCGGTGTTCATCGCCGAGTTCCAGGCGACATTCGCCATGTACATGAAGAGCGTGTCGATCGGGTAGGGATCGCCCTTCGAGGCGTTGGCGATGACCATGTGCATCATACCGTGGGCGGCGATCGGCGCCTCCCACGAAAACGCCTTGTCGAGGCGCGCCGGCTGCCCCTCCACATCCAGGATCAGGTCTTCGGGCGACATTGGATAGCCCAGCGGTATTCCCGGCAGCGGCCGCCCGGGAACGACCTGATCGGGCCTGCCGGCGGGTTTCGGCCCGGGTGGGCACGGCTTTGGATGCGGCGACTTGTAGCGCCAGCCGCCCGGCACATCGATCGTACCGAGCAGCAGCTGCAGCAGGTGCAGTGCACGGCAGGTCTGAAACCCGTTGGAATGCGCCGAGATACCGCGCATCGCATGCAGCGAAACCGGGCGCCCACGCATGGTTTCGTGACGGCGGCCGGCCCAATCGGTCCACGGCACCGGCAATTCGATCTCTTCTTCGAAGGCGGCACGCGCGATCTCGGCCGCGAGCCGCCGGATCGTCGCCGCCGGCACACCGCAGGTCTCGGCGACCGCCTCGGGGGCGTAGCGCTTGTCGAGGTAGCGTTCGGCGACCAGCTGGAAGACCGGCACCGCGCGGCGGCCGTCGGGCAGCACCGCTTCGCCGACCGGACGGGCGGCAACCCCGGCTGCCATCCCGCTCGCCAGCGAGCCCGACGGCTCCAGCACCTGCGGGTCACCCTCCTCGTTGCGGGCAAAAAGCCCGTCATCGGCCATTCCCGGGGCCCGGATCACCAGCCAGGCGGCGTTGGTGTAGCGGACCAGATAGTCGAGATCGATCCGGTCGGCTTCGAGCAGCTCGTGGATCAGCGCCAGGACGAACAAGCCGTCGGTCCCCGGCCTGATCCCGACCCATTCATCGGCGATCGCCGAATAACCGGTGCGCACCGGGTTGACCGAGATGAATTTGGCGCCGCGGCGGCGCAGCCCCGACAGCCCGATCTTGATCGGGTTCGAATCATGGTCCTCGGCGACCCCGAACATCATAAAAAACCGGGTGTGCTCCCAGTCGGGCTCGCCGAATTCCCAGAAGCTGCCGCCCAAGGTGTACATGCCGGCGGCCGCCATGTTGACCGAGCAGAACCCGCCATGCGCGGCGAAGTTGGGCGTCCCGAACTGTGCCGCCCAATAGCCGGTCAATGCCTGGCTCTGGTCGCGGCCGGTGAAAAAGGCGAGCTTTTTCGGGTCCGTGGCGCGGATCGGCGCCAGCCACTCGACCGCGGTCGCGATCGCCTCGTCCCATTCGATTTCTCGGAACTCGCCGGAGCCGCGCTCGCCGACCCTCCGCAACGGCTTGCGCAGCTTCGCCGGCGAGTGCTGCTGCATGATGCCCGAAGCGCCCTTGCCGCAGATCACCCCGCGGTTGACCGGGTGATCGCGGTTGCCCTCGATATAGCGGATGCCGCCGTCTTTCAGATGAACTTTGATGCCGCAGCGGCAGGCGCACATGTAACACGTCGTATATTTGACTTCGTCAGATACCTTGGGCGATGTGTCGACGATTTCGTGCGGCGAGAAATAGTCGCGCAGGCGTTCGACGAGGCCGATCCCACGCTCGGCGCTCGATGAGCCGGGGTTCGATGGCCCGCGCAGCCCCTGGTGCTTCGTCCTCACGCCCTGGTCCTTTTTCTCCGACTTCCCGACGACCCGGCGCAGCCCGCCTGTCGCGCGACACCGGGCGCAAGACCGGGCACAGCCAACACAACACGGATCATGCCCGATTGCAACACCGCCTCGCGGCCGCTCCGGTGTGCCGCCGGCGGGGTTCTCAGTCCGAGTTGTCGCCCCGGAATTTCTCGTCGACCGCGGGGTCGAGACGCGACTTGTCCTGATCTTGTCGTGACATTATCGCATGGTGGGAGACCTCGGATTGCCGGCTGACCCGAAACGCCGGCGGGGCGTGCTGATGTTCGGTGATCGTCAGCAGATCGAGCAAGGCCGAATCGCCGGTCAGCGCATCCGAGCCCTGGCCGCCGAGCCATCTTGACGCGATCATTCTCCACAGCGAGCGCATCGCCGGCCCCCCTTGGTGATGGCGCGCCGCTGATGAACCCGGAAGCAGGCCGGAATATGGCGGCGGCGCTCATTGTGTTATGACCGCCGGTGATGGCGCTTTTATTTCGTTCTTCGGTCGATTCCGCGGCCCGCTGGAGCGGGCAGCTGAGCCAGCTGATGCCCGGGCTCGATATTCGGGTCTGGCCGCAGATCGGCGACCCGGCGGCGATCGACTACGCGCTGGTCTGGCGGCCCGAGCCGGGCCTCCTGGCGGGGCTGCCGAACCTGAAGCTGGTCCTGTCGCTGGGGGCCGGCGTCGACCATATCCTCTGCGACCCGCAATTGCCGCGCGCGGTGCCGATCGTGCGCCTGGTCGACCCCTATCTGACCGATGCGATGAGCGAGTACGTCGCGCTGCAGGTGCTGCGCATGCACCGCCAAGACTTCGACTACCGGACCCAGCAGCAGGCCGGGATCTGGCGCGAATTGCCGCAGAAGAACGCCGGCCAACGGGCGGTCGGCATCCTCGGCTTTGGCGAGATCGGGCAGGATGCGGGGCGCAAGCTCAAGGCGCTCGGGTTCCAAGTTTCCGGCTGGGGGCGGCACGAAAAGACCGTTGCCGGGTTTGCGACATTCGCCGGCCGCGCCGGTCTGGTGCGGCTTCTCGCACAGAGCGAGATCCTGGTCTGCCTGCTGCCGCTGACCAGTGAGACCCAGGACATCCTCAACGCCAGCACTTTTGCGGCGCTGCCAAAAGGCGCCGGGCTCGTCAATGCCGGCCGGGGCGCGCATCTCGTCGAGGAAGATCTGATCCCGGCGCTCGATTCAGGCCAACTCTCGGGCGCCGCGCTCGACGTATTCCGCGAGGAGCCACTGCCGCCCAGCCACCCGTTCTGGCGTCACCCGCGCATTCTTGTCACACCGCACATCGCCGGGACGACCAATCCCGAGACCGCCGCCCCGATCGTGCTCGACACCATCCGTCGCTTCGAAGCAGGCCGCCCCCTTCTCAACTGGGTCGATCCGGCGCGGGGGTATTGAAGAACGGCGTCCGCCGGCTCTAGTGAGGCCCGTCCCCTAACCGAACCGCTGCGCGATGTGTGTGTAGAGCGCGCGCAGGGCGGTCGCCTCGGCGCCCTCGGGACGGCCGGGGCGGCTCTGCGGGTTCCACGCCATCACGTCGAGATGAGCCCATGGAATGCCGGGCTCGACAAATTCCTGCAAATAGAGTGCGGCGGTGATCGCCCCGGCATGCGGCGATTCCGACACGTTGTTGAGGTCGGCCATCTTGCTGTCGATCATTTTGCGATAGGGCCGCCATAACGGCATCCGCCACATCGGGTCGTCCTCCGACCGCGGCGGCGTCGAGCAATGCCGCGGCGAGCTCGTCGTCGTTGCAGAACAGTGCGGCCAGCTCGGGGCCGAGCGCCACCCGCGCCGCCCCGGTCAGGGTCGCCATGTCGACCAACATCGCCGGCTTCTCGCTCGCGGCCTCGGCCAGCGCATCGCACAGGATCAGCCGTCCCTCGGCGTCGGTATTGCCGATCTCGACGGTCAGCCCCTTGCGGGTGCGCACGATGTCCATCGGGCGCATCGCATTGCCCGACACCGAATTTTCGACGCAGGGCAGCAGCACCCGCAGCCGCACCGGCAGCTTCGCGTCCATGATCGCCTGGGCGAGGCCGAGCACGATCGCGGCGCCCCCCATGTCCTTTTTCATCAGCCGCATGCCGGCGGCGGTCTTCAGGTCGAGGCCGCCGCTGTCGAAGCACACCCCCTTGCCGACCAGAGTCACCTTCGGTGACGACGGCTCGCCCCAGACGATGTCGACCAGCCGCGGCGGGCGCGTGCTGGCGCGGCCGACCATGTGGATCGTCGGATAGTTCTCGGCCAAGAGCTCGTCGCCGACGATCACGCGGTGGCAGGCGCCGGCGGCTTCGGCGACGTGCGTCGCCGCCGCCGCGAGCTCCTCGGGCCCGAGGTCGCCGGCCGGTGTGTTGACCAGGTCGCGGGCGAGGAACACCGCGCTCGCGAGGCGCTCCACCCGGCCGCGGTCGGCGCCGTTTGGCCAGACCAGCGCCGCGCCGAGCGCGGGCCTCGCGTGATAGCGGGTGAAGGCATAGGTGCCGAGCGCCCAGCCGAGCGCCAGCCGGGTCGGGTCGGCGCTCTCCGGCACGGTTTCGAGCCGGTAATTTCCCTCCGGCAGCGCCTCGGGCAGCCCGGCCAGCGCCCACATTGTCGGCGCGGCGTCGCCGCTCTCGCCGAGCCCGACCAGCACCCGGGCGAGCCCGCCGGTGTCTTCCGGCACCAGAGCGAGCTTTCCGGCCTCGGCCGCAAAGCCGATCGCCAACAGCCAGTTGCGCTGGCGCTCCGGCGCCGCTTCGAGCCACGGCGCGAGCCGGTCCTTGGTCAAGGCAGCGATCGGGATCGTGCCGCCGGCGTCGTCGATCAAGGAAAAGGCCATGTTCGTCATCCTGGAGGCTCGATTCGCGATACAGAATGCCGGCTGCGCCGCGACTTTGCAAAGGCCGATGCGCCGAGCATATCGCTCCCGTTGCGTGTAGCCTCGAAGGTCGGCACCTTCGGATAATCGAGCCTCGGCGACGACCCGAGGGACCACATCAGCTCGTTCGGGCCGGAGCCGGATAAAGCCTGGGGTGTCGCCGCGCCGGATCGGCCTCGGATTGCCACATCCGCCTTGCGGCTGAGGGAGGCGGCAGGCATGTTGCCGCGCAGCAGGCGCGATGCGAGCTGGCGGCAGCATTCGGGAGAGAGAATTCGATGAACGGCGCGGAAAGCCTGGTGCGCACCCTGGTCGGGGGCGAGGTCGACGTATGCTTCGCCAATCCCGGGACCTCGGAGATGCATTTTGTCGCCGCCCTCGACCGGGTCGAGGGCATGCGCTGCGTGCTTGGGCTGTTCGAGGGGGTCGTCACCGGTGCTGCCGACGGCTATGCACGAATGAGCGGAAAGCCTGCGGCAACCCTCCTCCATCTCGGGCCCGGCATGGCCAACGGGCTCGCCAACATCCACAACGCTAACAAGGCGTCGTCACCGATGGTCAACATCGTCGGCGACCACGCGACCTATCATCGCCGCTACGACGCGCCGCTGACCACCGACATCGAGAGCGCCGCCAAGCCGTTCTCGCGCTGGGTCAAGACTTCGCCCGATGCGCGCTCGGTCGCTGCCGACGGCGCCGCGGCGATCGTCGCCGCCCGGATGCCGCCGGGCCGGATCGCCACCCTGATCCTGCCGGCCGACACCGCGTGGAACGAGGGCTCCGGCCCGGCCGAGGTGCCGTCGCCCGCTGCCCCCAAGCCGGTGTCGCAAGAGGCGATCGCCGAGGCGGCGCGGGCGTTGCGTTCGGGCGAGCCGTGCCTGCTGCTGGTGACCGGACGCGCGCTGCGCCAGGAGGGGCTCGACCTCGCCGGCCGAATTGCCGCCAAGACGGGCGCGAGGCTGATCGCCCAGGGTTCGAACGCGCGCACCCAGCGCGGCCGCGGCCGGGTCTTTGTCGAGCGGGTCCCTTACGTCGTCGATCACGCGGTCAAGGTGCTCTCCGGGCTCAAGCACATCATCCTGGTCGGCGCCAAGATGCCGGTCGCGTTCTTCGCCTATCCCGACAAGCCGAGCCTGTTGGCCCCGCCCGACGCGCAGGGACACGTGCTGGCTCGGCCCGAGGAGGATCTGATCGGCGCGCTCGAAGCGCTCGCCGAGGAGGTCGGCGCGCGCGCGACCCCGGCTCCGGTGGTCGACGACCCGCCGCCGGCGATGGCGACCGGCAAGATCACCCCGGAGGCGCTTGGCGCCTCGCTCGGCGCGCTGTTGCCGGAGAACGCGATCGTGGTCGACGAGGCGGTCACCACCGGCCGCGGCTTTTTCGCCCCGACCCGCTCGGCCCGGCCGCACGACTGGCTGTCGAACATGGGCGGCTCGATCGGCATGGGGATGCCGGTCGCGACCGGGGCCGCGGTCGCCTGTCCCGAGCGCAAGGTGATCACCTTGGAGGGCGACGGCAGTGCCATGTACACCTTGCAGTCGTTGTGGACGCAAGCGCGCGAGGGGCTCGACGTCACCACCCTCTTATTTGCTAATCGGAGCTATGCGATTCTCAAGGGCGAGCTCGCCAATGTCGGCGCCGGCAACCCCGGCAGGAAGGCCCTCGACATGCTCGACCTCGGCCATCCCGATCTCGATTTCGTGACCTTGGCCAAGGGCATGGGCGTCCCCGGCGCGCGGGTGGCGACGATGGAGGAGTTCAACCGTCGCCTCGCCGAGGGCATCGCGGCACCCGGCCCGTTTCTGGTCGAGGTGGCGCTCTGAAGGAACCTCCGCGCACGCTGCCGTGTTTGGCAAGCCAATGTCATTTAACTTCTGGTAGCGGATGATAGTGGCGTCGAGCATGCGCGAACCGGAGGCCGGTGCGGCGCGCGAAGGCCTGCGCATCTACAATCTGTTTCCGAGCCTGGCCGGGACGGTTCGGCAATGGGCCGAGCATCTGCCGCGGATCGCGGCGATGGGGTTCAATGCGGTCTATATCAATCCGTTTCACTATCCGGGATTTTCCGGCAGCCTCTACGCGGTCAAGGACTATTACCGGCTGAACCCGCGTTTTCGCGGCGATGAATCGCAAGATGATGACAGCTTGCTGCGCGATTTCACTCAGGCCGCGCAGGGGCATGGGCTGCGGGTGATCATGGATCTCGTCGTCAACCACACCTCGAAAGACAGCGAGCTGGTTGCCGATCACCCGGGCTGGTTCGCCCGCGACGCCAAGGGCGAAATCCTATCGCCGTTCGCGACCGACCCGGCCGACCCCAGCCGCAAGACCGTGTGGGGCGATCTCGCCGAGCTCGATTATCAGGGGCCGCAGCGCCGCCGGATCCTTGCCTATTTCCAGCAGCTGGTGGGCCACTATATCGGCCTCGGCTTTGGCGGGTTTCGCTGCGATGCGGCCTACAAGGTGCCGGCCGAGGTCTGGCGCGGCCTGACCGGCGCCGCGAAGGCGGCGGCGCCCGACGCGGTGTTCTGCGCCGAAACCGTGGGTGCGCCGAAGGAAGCGGTGCTGGCCCTCGCCGATGCCGGGTTCGATTATCTGTTCAACAGCGTCAAATGGTGGGATTTTAAGAGCCCGTGGCTGCTCGAACAGTACGAGGCTTTTCGCCACATCGCGCCATCGATCGGCTTTCCCGAGAGCCACGACACCCCCCGCCTGGTCACCGAACTGCGTGCCGCCGGCACCCCCGAAAGCGAGATCGCGCCTCGTTATCGCCAAGCTTATGCCTTCGCCGCGGCGTATTCGACGGGCGTGTTGATGCCGATGGGGTTCGAATACGGGTGGGGGCGACGACTGGCCGTGGTGATGGGAGGCGATGAGCCGCCTGAACCGCAGCGCTTCGACCTCAGCCGATTTATTGCCGAGGTCAATGCGGTGAAAAAAGCGATCCCGGCCTTGAACGAGGAGGGCCCGCAGCTGCTGCTGTCGAGCGGCGATAACGGCTTGCTGGTGTCGGAACGCCGCACCGAAAGCGGCGACGACCGGGTCCTTATCGCCGTCAACCGGGACCGCCGGCGCTCGCACAGGATTGCGCCCGATGACTTCCTTGAGGCGTCCGGATTACCGGCCGCTGGGTTGGTGGTCGAGCCGCTCGCGGTGCGGGTGCTGCACGCGGGTCCGGCGGCAACCAAACCCGGTCCGGCGCCAACCGACCCCGCCGCCATGCACCCGCTGTGGCGGCCGGAGGCGCGGATCGCGATCGAAAATGTCTATCCCGAGCTCGACGGCGGCCGCTACCCGGTCAAGCGGGTCGAAGGCGAGGTGTTCGAGGTCTGGGCCGACCTGTTTCGCGACGGTCACGACGCGCTGTGCGGCGTCGTCAAATACCGGCACGAGGCCGGGACCTGGCGCGAGGCGCCGCTCAGCTTTTTCGACAATGACCGCTGGGTTGCGCGCTTTCGCCTCGATCGGGTCGGGCTCTGGCGGTACACGATCGAAGCCTGGACCGACCGTTTCGCGAGCTGGTGCGAGGAGATCGAAAAGAAGCTGCAGGCCGGGCAGGATATCGCGCTCGAGACCGATGAAGGCCGGGCGATCCTTGAAGAGGCGCTGATCGAGGCCCAGCCCGATGACGCCGTCACACTCCGGCGGGCGCTGCGCAATTCGGCGCGCGGCGATACCGCGCGGCGGGCCGGTGTGCTGCGCTCGGCGGCGCTGCGCCAGGCGATGGAACGCGCGGCCCCGCACGATGGTGCGGTGCGTTACGCATGCGAGCTCGAAGTGGTGGTCGACCGCAAGGCCGCGCGTTTTGCGGCGTGGTACGAGATGTTTGCGCGCAGCCAGGGTCGGGAGCCCGGCAGGAGCGCCACGTTCGAGGACTGCATCGCCCGCTTGCCGGAGATTTCGTCGCTCGGGTTCGACACCGTCTATCTCGCGCCAATTCATCCGATCGGCCGGGTCAACCGCAAGGGGAAGGACAACAGCACCGAGGCGCTGCCGGGCGATCCGGGAAGCCCCTACGCGATCGGCTCGGAAGAGGGCGGCCATCGCGCGGTCAACCCCGAACTCGGCACCCTCGAGGATTTCCGCCGCTTTGTCCGCGCCGCCGCAGCGCAGGGCATGGAGGTGGCGCTCGATTTTGCGGTCCAATGCGCGCCGGACCATCCCTGGGTGCGCGAGCATCCGCAATGGTTTCGCTTTCGCGCCGACGGCACGATCAAGTATGCCGAAAACCCACCTAAGAAATACGAAGACATCGTCAACGTCGATTTCGACAACCCGGACCGCGAAGGCCTGTGGGCGGCGTTGCGCGACGTCGTGCTGTTCTGGGTCGGCGAAGGGGTGCGCACGTTCCGCGTCGACAACCCGCACACCAAGCCGTTGCCGTTTTGGGAGTGGCTGATCCGTGAAGTCAAGGCGCGCTGCCCCGAGGCGGTCTTTCTCGCCGAGGCGTTCACCCGGCCGAAGATGATGCGGGCTTTGGCCAAAGCGGGGTTTAGCCAGTCCTATACCTATTTTACCTGGCGCAACACCAAATCTGAACTGATCGAATACCTGACCGATCTGACGGGATACCCGACCAAGGAATTTCTCCGTCCGAACTTCTTTACCAATACACCCGACATCCTGCCGGTCTATCTCCAGGAGGGTGGCCGGCCGGCGTTCCGGGTTCGGCTGGTGCTGGCCGCCACCCTGTCGCCCGCTTATGGGATCTACAACGGCTTCGAATTGTGCGAGAACGACGCCCTGCCCGGCCGCGAGGAATACCGGAATTCCGAGAAATACGAGTATAAGGTCTGGGATTGGGACCGTCCGGGTAACATCAAGGACGATATCCGGCGGCTCAACCGTTTTCGCAATGACAATCCGGCGATGCAGGAGCTTGGCAATCTGCGTTTCCTCGGCTGCGACCACCCCGACATTCTCGCCTACGCTAAAATCTCGGCCGGTGCGGCCAATGCGGTCATCGTCGTCGTCAATCTCGACCCGCACGCGGTTCATGAGGGCGAGGTCGAGCTGCCGCTCGGAGCGCTGGGTTTGCCCATCGATGCCGAATTCTCGCTTGAAGAAGCGTTTACCCGATCCACGTCTACGTGCCGCGGCACGCACCAGAGGTTTCGCCTCGATCCAGAAACCAACCCGGCTTTGATTTTCCGCCTGCTTCACCCCGAGCGCCGATGAGCCCACCCGACGACGCATCCCCGCCGCTGCCGCAAGGCGGCGTGCTGACACGCCCCGCGACCGCGGACCCGCTGTGGTACAAGGACGCGATCATCTATCAGCTGCACGTCAAGGCCTTCTTCGACGCCGACGACGACGGCATCGGGGATTTCCAGGGGCTGTGCCGCAAGCTCGACTATCTGCAGGACCTCGGCGTCACTGCATTGTGGCTATTGCCATTCTATCCCTCGCCATTGCGCGACGATGGCTACGACATTTCGGATTACAAGAACATCAATCCGTCCTATGGCCGGATGCAGGACTTCAAGGCCTTTGTCCGCGAGGCGCACCGCCGCAATCTGCGGGTCATTACCGAGCTCGTTATCAACCACACCTCGGATCAGCATCCCTGGTTCCAGCGCGCGCGCCAGGCCAAGCGGGGTTCGCATTTCCGCGACTTTTACGTGTGGAGCGATACCGACCAGAAGTTTCCCGAGACCCGCGTCATCTTTGTCGACACCGAGAAATCGAACTGGGCGTGGGACCCGGTGGCCCAGGCCTATTACTGGCACCGGTTCTATTCGCACCAGCCCGACCTCAATTTCGACAATCCGCGGGTGTTCCGCGCCGTTGCCGATGTCATGCGGTTCTGGCTCGATCTCGGGGTCGACGGGATGCGGCTCGACGCCGTCCCCTATCTGATCGAACGCGAAGGCACGATCAACGAGAACCTGCCCGAGACTCACGAAGTCCTGCGGCGGCTGCGCCGCGAGCTCGACCAGCACTACGGCGACCACATGCTGCTCGCCGAGGCCAATCAGTGGCCCGAGGATGTGCTGCAATATTTCGGCGCCGGCGACGAATGCCACATGGCGTTCCATTTTCCTCTGATGCCGCGCATCTACATGGCCGTCTCGACCGAGGACCGCCATCCGATCACCGACATCATGCGCCAGACCCCGGACATCCCGGATTCGTGCCAGTGGGCGGTGTTTCTGCGCAATCACGACGAGCTGACCCTCGAAATGGTCACCGACCGCGAGCGCGACTATCTGTGGAACCACTATGCGGCCGATCGGCGCGCCCGGATCAATCTCGGGATCAGGCGGCGGCTGGCGCCGTTGATGGAGAACGACCGCCGCAGGATCGAATTGTTGAATGCGCTCTTGATCTCGATGCCGGGCACTCCGGTGTTTTATTACGGCGATGAGATCGGCATGGGCGACAATGTGTTTTTGCGCGACCGTGACGGCGTGCGTACGCCGATGCAGTGGTCGTTCGACCGCAACGGCGGCTTTTCGCGCGCCGACCCCGCCCGTCTCTATCTGCCGCCGGTCATGGATTCGGTCTATGGCTTCGAGGCGGTCAATGTCGAGGCGCAGAGCCGCTCGCCCTCGTCCCTCTTGAACTGGATGAAGCGGCTGATCGCGGCGCGCCGCTCGCGTCGCGCCTTCGGGCGCGGGACCCTGCGGTTTTTGTACCCGGCCAACCGCAAGGTCATCGCCTATCTGCGCGCCTATGGCGATGAGATCATCCTGTGCGTCGTCAATCTGTCGCGCTCGCCGCAGGCGGTCGAGCTCGACCTCGCGGAGTTTCGCGGGCGCTACCCGGTGGAGCTGCTCGGCCGCAGCACCTTCCCGACGATCGGCGATCTTCCCTATCTGTTGACCCTGCAAGGTCACAGCTTTTTCTGGTTCGAGCTGCTGCTCGGCGCACAGGAGGCGGCGAATTTGCAGTCCTCACCGCCCGAATTCGTTACCCTGGTCATGCCGCAGGGCTGGACCGACCTGTTCCGCCCGCACAATCTGGTGCAGCTCGAAGGCGAGGTGATCCCGAGTTTTCTGACGCGCCAGCGCTGGTTTGCGGCCAAGGACCGGCGCATCCGCAAAGTGTCGGTCGCGGCTCGCGGCGAGATCGCTCGACCGGTGGAAGGGGGCGCGGCAACCGAGACTGTTCTCGCGACGGTGGTCGAGGTGATGCTCGGCGAGGACGACCGCCAGCGTTATTTCGTGCCGCTCGCCCAGGCCTGGTCGCCGGCGGAGACCGAGCTGCGCCAGGGCTTGGTTCCGGTTACGCTCGCCGAGCTGCGCCAGTTCCGCCGCGAGGGAGCCCTCGTCGACGCCATGGCGCAGGACGGCTTTGTCGTGGCGATCATGGAGGCGATCGCCGGCGAAGCGCGGCTGCCGCTCGAGGGCGGCGAAATCCGTTGCGTCCAGGCCCCGAGCTATCAGCAGGCAGCGGCCCCGGAACGGCTGACGGTTCGCCGCGCCGGCGTCGAGCAGTCGAACAGCTCGGTGTTCTTCGATGAATACGGGATGCTCAAGATCTACCGGCGCCTCCAAGCCGGCCCGCATCCGGAAATTGAAATGTCGCGGTTTCTCGTCGAGCGCGCCGGATTTGCCAACACCCCGCCGCCGCTCGCCACGCTCGAACTCGTCGTCGGCGGCGGCGACGAACCGCAGCGGATGGCCCTCGGCGTGCTGTTCGGCTTTGTCCGCAACCAGGGCGACGGGTGGACCCAGGCGCTCAATTATCTGACGCGGTATCTCGACGATGCGCTGATCGCCACCGATGCGCGCGCGTCCGAGCTGGCCGATCCCGACCTGTTCTTTCTCGCCTTGGCGCGGCAGATCGGCATCCGCACGGCCGAGATGCACCGCGCCTTGGCTGAGCACGGCAGCGCCGATCCTGATTTCGCCCCCGAGCCGATCACTCGCAACGACATCGCAGAATGGCGCCAATCGCTCGAAACCGAAGCCACCGCGATGCTGGCGAAACTCGAACGCGAGCAGCGGCGCCTTCCGGACCGGGCGCGGGAGCGCGTTGGGCAGGTGCTGGCATGTCGCGACCAGCTGCTCGGCCGCATCCGCACCTTGCTCCCCGACGAAGTCGCGGCGCAGAAAACCCGCTTTCACGGCGATTACCACCTCGGTCAGGTCATTGTCGTGCAGAACGACTTTTTCATCATCGATTTCGAGGGCGAGCCCTCGCGGCCGCTGGCCACGCGCCGCAGCAAGAGCTCGCCATTGCGCGATGTCGCCGGGATGATGCGCTCGTTCGATTACGCCGCCGTCGCTGCGGTACGGCATCTGGCCGAAACCCGCCCGGCGGCCGAGCCGCGCATGGTGCAGCTGGCCGAAGCCTGGCGGCAGCGCGCGGTCGACGGGTTTCGCGCCGCCTACCGCAAGACGATGCGCGGCTGCCCCGCTTATCCCATGAGCAAGAAACAGGCGCGCGACATGACCGCTTTCTTTACCCTCGAAAAAGCCGTCTACGAGGTGTCGTACGAGCTGGCGAACCGGCCCTCATGGGTCGACATCCCGCTCGACGGCATTCTCGGCATCTTGGACAAAACAAAGGCGGCAGGCGGTGGCGAAGCGTCCTGATCCGCGGCGTCCGCAACCGGACCGCGGCGAAACGGAGCGCCCCGAGCCGAGCCAGACCGGGCCGAGCCAGACCGCGTCGAGCCAGACCGCGCCGAGCCAGACCGGGCCGAGCTGCTCCGAGTCCGAGCCCGAGATCGACATCGAGGCCATCCTCGAAGCGCGCCACGGCGACCCGTTCTCCTTTCTCGGCATGCACAAGACTGGCGCCGGGATCCGCGTCCGGGCGATATTGCCGGCGGCGCAGCAGCTGATGGTCCTCGACAGCGCCACCGGAGAGATTGCGGCCGAGGGCAAACGGGTTCATCGCGACGGCGTCTTTGCTGCCGAGATCCCCGGCCGGCAGGAGCCGTTTCGGTATCGGCTGCGCATTGCGAGCGGCGGCGTCGCCCATGAGTTCGACGACATCTACCGCTTTTCTCCGATCTTGGGCGAGCTCGACCTCCATCTTCTCGGCGAAGGCAACCATTTGGCGAGCTATCGCAAGCTCGGCGCCCATCCCTTGGAGCACGAAGGTGTCGAGGGGGTGGCGTTCGCCGTCTGGGCGCCCAATGCGCAGGCGGTCAGCGTCGTCGGCGATTTCAATGCCTGGGACGGCCGGCGCATGCCGATGCGGCGACGCGGCTCCAGCGGCTATTGGGAGCTGTTTGTGCCTGGGCTGCGGCCGGGCCATCTCTACAAATACCAGATCCATGGTCCCGACCGTCAGCTGCTGCCGCTGAAGGCCGACCCGCAGGCCCAGCAGGCGGAGAAGCCGCCGGGCACGGCATCGATCATCGCGCACCCCTCGCGCCACGTTTGGCAGGACGGCGTGTGGATGGCCGAGCGCTGGCGAAAGAACGATCGCGAGTCGCCGGTCGCGATTTATGAGGTCCATCTCGGATCGTGGCGCCGCAATCTGGCCGAGGGCGGGCGATATCTTAGCTACCGCGAGCTGGCCGACCAGCTCGTCTCCCACGTCGTCGAGATGGGCTTTACCCACATCGAAATCATGCCGATCATGGAATACCCGTTCGACGGTTCGTGGGGGTATCAGCCGGTCTCGCTGTTTGCGCCGACCAGCCGATATGGCGCGCCCGACGATTTCCGCGCCTTTGTCGAGGCCTGCCACAAGGCCGATATCGGGGTGCTTCTCGATTGGGTGCCGGGCCATTTCCCGAACGACCCGCACGGCCTCGGCCGCTTCGACGGCACCGCGCTCTATGAGCATGCCGACCCGCGCCAAGGATTTCACCGCGACTGGAATACCTTGATCTACAATTATGGCCGTCGCGAGGTCTCCAACTTTTTGCTGTCCAGCGCGCTTTGCTGGCTCCGAGAGTTTCACATCGACGGCATCCGCGTCGACGCCGTCGCCTCGATGCTGTATCGCGATTACAGCCGACCCGTGGGCGAATGGGTGCCGAATGTCTTCGGCGGTCGCGAAAACCTCGAGGCGATCGCGTTTCTGCGGCGGATGAACGAGCTGATCTTTGGCGAATCGAGCGGGGCCACCTCGGTCGCCGAGGAATCGACCGCTTGGCCTATGGTGTCGCGGCCGACCTATGTCGGCGGGCTCGGCTTCGGCTACAAATGGAACCTCGGCTGGATGCACGATACGTTGGGTTACATGGCGACCGACCCGATCCATCGGAAATACCGCCACAACGATCTCAGCTTTGGCCTGCTTTACGCCTATCACGAAAACTTCATTCTGCCGCTCAGCCACGACGAGGTCGTGCACGGCAAAGGCTCGCTGATCGGCAAGATGACCGGCGACCAATGGCAGCGTTTCGCCAATCTGCGCGCCTATTTCGCCTTTATGTGGACCCACCCCGGCAAGAAGCTGTTGTTCATGGGTGACGAATTCGCCCAGGAACGTGAGTGGAACCACGATATCGGGCTCGACTGGCAGCTTTTGGGTGAACCGCTGCACGAGGGGGTACGGCGGCTGGTGCGCGATCTGAACCGCCTTTATCGCGGCACGCCGGCCCTGTACCGGCTCGATTGCGACCCCGACGGCTTTCTGTGGATCGATGTGGCCAATGCGCCGGAGAGCGTCGTGTCGTATCAGCGCCGCGGCCGCGACCCGCACGAAGTGGCGGTTGTGGTGTGCAACTTTACCCCGGTCCCGCGCGAGGATTACTGGATTGGCGTTCCGCGGCCGGGCCGCTATCGCGAGCGGATCAACACCGATGCTCTCGAATATGGCGGCAGCGGCATCGGCAATGCCGGCGAGGTCCATTCCGAGCCGCGCCCGATGCACGGCAATCAGCACGCGATCCGCTTGCGCCTGCCGCCGCTCGGGGTTCTGATCTTCACCGCAGACTAACCGGCAAGGATCGCCTTCATGACCCCGACACGCGATTCCCCGCCCTACCCTGCCGTTCCTCGCCTGCCGGAACTACGCTGAGCGGGCGATGGCGTCGCCGACAAAGGTCTGGCCGGGCCGCCCCTATCCGCTCGGCGCCACCTGGGACGGCAAGGGCGTGAACTTTGCGCTGTTCTCGGCTCATGCGCAAAAGGTCGAGCTGTGTCTGTTCGACCGCGCCGGAATTCGCGAAGAGGCGCGGATCGAGTTGCCAGAATACACCGACGAAGTCTGGCACGTCTATTTGCCCGACTTGCGCCCCGACCTGCTTTATGGCTACCGCGTCCACGGACCCTACGACCCGGCCAACGGGCACCGCTTCAACCCGAACAAGCTGCTGATCGATCCCTACGCCAAGTCGCTGAACGGCCGGCTGCGCTGGGCCGATGCCGATTTCGGCTACCGCCTCGGCGGCCCGCGCGAGGACCTGGCGATCGACCGGCGCGACAACGCGCGCTTCGTCCCCAAATGCCGGGTCATCGAGCCGGCCTTCACCTGGGGCGAGGAACGGCGGCCGCAGATCCCGTGGGAAGAGACGATCATACTCGAGCTCAACGTGCGCGGCATCACCCAGCGCCATCCGGAAGTCGATGCCGAGCATCGCGGCACCTTCGCCGGCCTCGCCTCGCCGCCGATAATCGACTACCTCGTCGGGCTTGGCGTCACCGCGGTCGAGCTCCTGCCGGTTCATGCCGCTATCGACGACCGACAGCTCGTCAATCGCGGGCTCGTCAATTACTGGGGCTACAACACCATCAGCTTTTTTGCCCCCGAGCCGCGCTTATTGTCGACCGAATCGATCGCCGGTTTCAAAACCATGGTCAGGCGGCTGCACGATGCCGGGATCGAAGTGTTTCTCGATGTCGTCTACAATCACAGCGGCGAGGGCAACCACCTCGGCCCGACGCTGTCGTTTCGCGGCATCGACAATGCGTCCTATTATCGACTCGACGCCAATCCACGCTTCTACCAGGACGTCACCGGCACCGGCAATACGTTGAACCTCGATCATCCGAGGGTGTTGGAGCTGGTGATGGACTCGCTGCGCTATTGGGCGACGGAAATGCATGTCGACGGCTTCCGCTTCGACCTGTGCACAACGCTCGCGCGCGAGAACGGAGATTACTCCCAGGGCAGCGCATTTTTCGATGCCGTGCGCCAGGACCCTGTGATGACCGGGCTAAAGCTGATCGCCGAGCCGTGGGACCTCGGCCCCTACGGCTACCAGCTCGGCAATTTTCCGCCGGGTTGGGCCGAATGGAACGCCCAATATCGCGACACTTTGAGGCGCTTCTGGAAAGGCGATCAGGGGCTGGTCGCCGACGTCGCCTCGCGTGTCGCCGGCTCGTCCGACATTTTCGGCTATCGCGGGCGCCGGCCTTGGGCCAGCATCAATTTCATCACCGCGCATGACGGGTTCACCCTGCAGGACCTGGTCAGCTACTGCGACAAGCACAATCAAGAGAATGGCGAGGACAATCGCGACGGCAGCGACTTCGAACCTGAGCTCGAATTACGGGGTCGAAGGGCCGTCCAACGACCCCGAGATCATCGCCTTGCGCGACCGGCAAAAGCGCAGCATGCTGGCGACCTTGCTGCTGTCGCTCGGCGTACCGATGCTGCTCGCCGGCGACGAGATCGGGCGTACCCAGCACGGCAACAACAACGCCTATTGCCAGGACAACGAGGTCTCCTGGACCGATTGGGAAAGCATCCGGCCTGAAGACGGGGCGATCGGCCGGTTCGTCAGCTATCTGATCCATCTGCGCCGCGAGCACAGCGTTTTTTCGCGCCCGCGGTTTTTGCGCGGTGAGGTCTTGTCCGAGGCCGGGGTCAAGGACATCACCTGGTTTACCCAGTCGGGCAAGGAAGCCAGAGCCGAAGATTGGGCCAACCCGGCGGCGCAGTCGCTGGGCTACGTCTTGAGCGGGGCTGCCGGCGAATTTCTGACGCCGGGCGGCCAGCGCGACATCGATGAGAGCTTTCTGGTGATGATGAACGCCGATCATGGCGATCTCGATTTCCGCATTCCGGAACTGGCGGCGCCGATGTGGTGGGAACCGCTGGTCGACACCGCGCAGGCCGGCGGGCGAGCCAACGACGGCCGGCTCTACGTGCCGGGCGAGATCTATCGGCTGCAGGCCCGTTCCTTTGCGTTGTTCATCAATCGCGCGCCCCGACCGGAATTGCCGGCCGCCGCCGAGGCCGAGGCGGGAATCTCAGTGCCGGCCGAGGACGGCGACGAGCAACGCGGGTTTTACGAGATCGGCGATCCGGCGGAAGAGGCGGAGGAGGCCGATGCGCCGCCGGCATGAGCTGCCGTTCGGCGCCGAACCCGCGGTCGGCGGGGTGCGCTTTCGCTTGTGGGCGCCCCGCGCCCAAGCCGTGTCGCTGCGGATCGAAAGCCCGAGCCCGAAATTGGTTGCGATGGACCGCGAATCCGCAGGCTGGTTCGCGTCGACGACCGAGTTCGCGGGGCCGGGGACGCGCTATCGCTACGTCGTCGACGGCGAGCCGTTTCCCGATCCCGCCTCGCGCTGCCAGCCCGAAGGGGTGCATGGGCCGAGCGAGGTGATCGATCCCGCTTCCTATGACTGGAGCGACGACGGCTGGCGCGGCCGCCGGTGGGAAGAGATCGTCCTCTACGAACTGCATATCGGCACGTTTTCGGAGACCGGCGATTTCGCCGGCGCGGCGCGCCATCTCGACCATCTGTGCCGGCTCGGCGCGACCGCGGTCGAGCTGATGCCGATCGCCGCGTTTCCCGGCGAGCGCAACTGGGGTTACGACGGGGTCTTCCCTTACGCCCCGTCCTCGCGCTACGGCCGGCCGGAGGCGCTGAAGTCGCTGATCGAAGCGTGCCACGCCCGTGGCCTCGCGGTGCTGCTCGATGTCGTTGACAATCATTTCGGACCGGAAGGGAATTACCTGCCGGCGATCGCGCCCGATTTCTTCACCGAACGCCACCAGACGCCATGGGGAGCGGCACTCGATTTCGCCGGGCCGCGGAGCCGGCCGGTACGCGATTTTTTTGTTCAGAACGCGCTCTACTGGCTCAAGGAGTACCATTTCGACGGACTGCGTTTCGACGCGGTCCACGCCATTTTCGACGAGACCGCGCCCGACATCATCGACGAGATCGGCGACACCGTCCGGCGGCAGATAACTGACCGCCCGATCCATCTTGTCCTCGAAAACGACCGCAACGAGGCTCGCCGGCTGCGGCGGAGCGGCGATCGAATCAACCGCTTCACCGCCCAGTGGAACGATGATCTGCACCACGCCCTGCACGTGCTGATCACCGGCGAAAGCTCGGGGTATTACGGCGATTACGCAGACGAGACGGTCCGGCATCTCGGCCGCGCTTTGGCCGAGGGCTTTGCCTATCAGGGCGAGCCATCGCCATTTCGCGAGGGCAAGCCGCGGGGCGAACCCTCGGCCGAATTGCCGGCCACGGCCTTTGTCGGCTTTTTGCAGAACCACGACCAGATCGGCAATCATCCGTTCGGGACGCGGCTGGCGGCACGCGCCGCCGAACCGGCCCTGCATGCCGGCATGGCAATCGTGATGCTGTCGCCGCAGATCCCGCTCTTGTTCATGGGCGAGGAGTGGGCGAGCCGCCGGCCTTTTGCGTTCTTTTGCGATTTCGAGCCCGGTCTTGCCCAATCGGTGCGCGAAGGGCGGCGGCGCGAATTTGCCCATTTCCCCGAGTTTCACGACGCGACCGCGCGCGAGCGGATTCCCGACGCCACGGCCGAGACCACGTTTGCCATGTCGCGGCTCGACTGGGCCGAGCCGGCGCAGCCGGAACACGCAAGCTGGCTCGCCCGCTGCCGCAGCCTGATCGAGATCCGGCAGCGCGAGATCGCGCCGCGGCTTGCCGGCATGCCGCCCTTCGCCGGCAGCTACCGCGTCCTGGGGCCGCGAGCGCTCGTTGTCGAGTGGCAGCTCGGCGACCGCTCGCGGCTGCTGCTCGCGGCAAACTTCTCCGGCGGCACGATGCCCTCCCCGTCGGAAGCGAAAGCCGGAACAATGCTTTATTCGACGGCCGCCGCCGGAGCACCGGTCAACGCCAGCTTCTTTCTGCTGCCGCCAGCCGCGCCCTGAGATGATCGACCGTGCCGCGCTGGTCCGCCTAGCCGGACTCGTCGGCATCGAAACGCATTACACCGACGCGCTCGGCCAAGCCCGGCGAGGCCGCGGACGAAAGCTTGCTGGCGCTGATCGGCGCTTTCGGCTTGCCGGCCAACCCGGCGCAGGCGGCAGCCGAACTGCAACAACGCCAGCGAGCGGCACCCTTGGGGCTCGGCCCGACCTGTCTCGTCCACGCTGAAGAGCCCTCGCCCGCGCTCGCGCTGCGCGCGCCTGCCCGAGCCCGCGAGATCGCCTGGACCTGCCGCCTCGAAGACGGCGGCGAGCGCTCCGGCCGGGTGGCGATCGACGCCGCGACCGAGGGCGGGCGGGCCGCCGTTCCGCTGCCGCCGGGATTGCCGCCCGGCTATCATCGGCTGGCGCTCGAGGCCGGCGGCGTCGCGGCACAACTCGACCTGATCGTGGCCCCCGCCTGCTGCTATCTGCCGCCACAGCTCGGACCCGGGGCGCGCAGCTGGGGGCTGACCTGTCAGCTCTACGGGCTGCGCAGCGAACACAATTGGGGAATGGGCGACTTTACCGATCTCGCCGCGCTCGCCCTCAAGGCTGGAAATTATGGCGCCGCGGTCCTGGGCGTCAACCCGTTGCACGCGCGGTTTGCGGCCGAGCCTCTGCATTTCAGCCCCTATTCGCCGTCGAGCCGGACCCGGCTCGATTATCTTTACATCGACCCCTCGGCCGCCCCGGGCTTTGCCGAGGACGCGACCGCGCAGGGTTTGATCCAGGGCGACCGGTTCGGCGCCACGCGATGGGCCGCGCGCTCGGCCGAGTTGATCGACTACGGCGCGGTCGCTGCCTGCAAGCGGCCGGTCATGGAGGCGCTGTGGCGCCGTTTCCAAGCGCTCGATCTGGGCGATGACGGGACCGCGCGGAGCGGGCTTGGCGAGAGCTTTCGCCGATTTCAGCAAGATGGCGGGCGGGCACTCGCCGATTTTGGCGTGTTCGAGACGTTGCACGAGCATTATTGTCGCGAGCATCGTGGGTTTTCATGGCGAAATTGGCCGGCGTCGATGCGCAATCCGCGCTCGTCCGCAATTGCCGACTTCGCCGCCGCGCATCGCGAGCGCGTCGGGTTCTTCGAGTTTTTGCAGTGGGAGGCGGACCGGCAGCTCGCTGCCGCTGCCTGGGCCGGGCGCCGGTCGGGGCTGTCGCTGGGACTCTATCGCGATCTTGCGGTGGGCGCTGACCCGCAATGGAGCCGAGGCCTGGGCCGATCAGGAGCTGGTGGTGCCGCACGCCTCGATCGGCGCACCGCCCGACGCGCTGAGCCGGGCGGGGCAGAATTGGGGCCTGGCGCCGATCAATCCGCTGGTGCTGCGTCAGCAAGGCTTCGCACCGTTCATCGCCTGCCTGCGCGCCAATATGCAGCATGCCGGAGTTCTGCGGATCGACCATGTGATGGCGCTGAACCGGCTCTACTGGATCCCGAGCGGGATGGAGCCGACGGCCGGCTGCTATGTGAATTATCCGTTCGACGATCTGTTGCGGCTGGTTGCCCTGGAAAGCTGCCGCCAGGGCTGCGCCGTCGTCGGCGAGGATCTGGGCACGGTACCGACAGGCTTTCGCGAAACGATGCGGAGCGCCAATCTGTTGTCCTACCGCGTGATGGGGTTCGAGCGGCACCGGAACGGCGCTCTGGTCCGGCCCTCCGAATACCCGCCGCTGGCGGCGGCGACGGCGGCAACGCACGACCTCGCCACCCTCGAGGGGTTCTGGCTTGGACGCGACCTTGCCTGGCGCCGGCAGCTCGGTCTCTATCCCGACCCAAATGCCGAGGCGGCCGAGCGGGCGGAGCGCAGCCGCGATCGCCGCCTTTTGCTCGAAGCCCTTGTCGGCGAAGGATTGCTGCGGGCGGACGAGCTCGGCAAATTCCTGTCCGCAGCCGGCGAGCCTAGCTACGCCCCGGAGTTCGGCGACGCGGTCCAGCGCTATCTCGCCCGCTCTAGCGCGCGGTTGATGCTGGCCCAGCTCGAAGACGTGATCGGCGAGAGCGAGCAGGCGAACCTGCCCGGCACCACCAACCAGCATCCCAATTGGCGCCGCCGCCTCGGCCGCACCCTCGAAGAAATCGTCGACGGCCCCGAGCTGCGCCGGATCGCAGCAATGATCGAGGAGGCGCGGCGCCGCCGGGCCGAACCATGAGGACTTCCGCTCGAGAACGGCACAGCGATCCGCGCCACTTATCGGCTGCAATTTCATCGCGATTTCACCTTTCGCGACGCCACGGCTGTGGTGCCCTATCTGGCGGCGTTGGGGGTCAGCCATGTCTACGCCTCGCCGATCACCGAGGCGCGGCCCGGCTCGACCCATGGTTACGACATCATCGATCACAATCGGCTCAACCCCGAAATCGGCGGCGAAGCGGATTTCCAGGCGCTGAGCGCGGCGTTGCAGGCTCACGACATGGGCCTGATCGTCGATTTCGTCCCGAACCATATGGGAATCGGGGCCGATAACGCCTGGTGGCGCGATGTTCTGGAATGGGGCCGGCAATCGCCGTTCGCCCACTTTTTCGACATCAACTGGCATGCCGTTCGCGCCGATCTCGAAGGCCGCGTGCTGCTCCCGGTATTGGGCGCGCAGTACGGGGTGGTCCTCGAAAAAGGCGAGATCGCGCTGCGCTTCGATCGCGATGAGGGCAGTTTCAGCGCGTGGTACTTCGAGCACCGCTTCCCGATTTCGCCGCACTCCTATCCGACGATCCTCGACGGCTCGGAATTGCTTTCCGGGATGGCTGCGAGCTTCGCTGCGCTCGGCGCCCTGTCGGCGGCCGCGGCGCGAGAACGCGCGGCCGGGCTGAAGTGCCTCTTGGCCGCGCGTGCCGGCGATCCTGCCGTTGCCGGCGCGATCGAGGCGGCGCTGCAACGGTTCGCCGGGCGGCCTGACGACCCGGACGGCTTTGCCCCGCTGCATCGGCTGCTCGAAGCCCAATCCTACCGGATTGCCGACTGGCGGGTCGCCGCCGAGGAGATCAACTATCGGCGCTTTTTCAATATCAACGATTTGGCCGGGCTGCGGATGGAGCTGCCCGAATTGTTCGAGAAGACCCACCGGCTGATGTTCGGCCTGATCGAGCAAGGCCGGCTGCACGGCCTGCGCATCGACCACATTGACGGGCTGTTCGACCCGCAAGGCTATTGCGAGCGGCTGCAGCAGCGCGCCGGCGCACCCCTTTACGTGCTCGTCGAAAAAATCTTGGCGCGCTACGAAATCCTGCCCGAGTGGCCGGTCGCCGGCACCACCGGCTACGACTTCGTCAATCAGGTGCTGGCGATCTTCGTCGATCCCGAGGGCGAGGCGGCGATGAGCCGGCTCTATCGCCGGTTAGCGCCGCGCGACGAGACCTTCGACGACGTTCTCTACGCCTGCAAAAAGCGCATCATGCAGGTCAATCTCGCCAGCGAGATGAACGTGATCGCGCGCGAGTTTCACCAGCTGGCGATGCGCGACCGGCGCACTCGCGACTTCACCCTGAACGGCGTGCTGGCAGCGCTCGAAGAGGTGATCGCGGCGTTTCCGGTCTATCGCACCTATGTCTCGCCGCGCGGCGCCGGCGCCGATGATTTGCGCTACATCGACTGGGCGATCGGGCAGGCCCGCAAGCGCTGGCGCGGCGCCGAAACCAGCGTTTTCGATTTTCTGCGCAGCGTGCTGACCGGCGAGGCCGCCGAACCGGAGCGCGACCCGAGCCCCGGCGGCGCGCTTTACGCTGCGATGCATTTTCAGCAGTTGACCGGGCCGGTCATGGCCAAGGCGGCCGAGGACACGGCCTTTTACCGCTATGTGCGGCTATTAGCATTGAACGAGGTCGGCGGCGACCCGCGGCGCTTCGGCATGTCGGTGGCGGCCTTTCACCATTTGGCGCAGCAGCGCGCCCGGCAGTGGCCGCGGGCGATGGTGACCACCGCCACGCACGATACCAAGCGCGGCGAAGATGCGCGCGCCCGGTCGGCACTCTTGTCCGAGATGCCGCGCGAATGGGGCCGCCGGGTGTTCCAATGGCTGCGGCTCAACCGCTCGCGCCGCTCGGAAATCGACCGCGAAACCGTGCCCGGCCGCAATGTCGAGTACCTTTTCTACCAGGTGCTGTTCGGAGCGTGGCCCCCTGCCCTCGCCCCGAGCGACGCCGCCGGGGTCGACCGCCTCGCCGAGCGGATCGAGGCCTATATGATCAAGGCGGTCCGCGAGAGAAAGCTCGAATCGAGCTGGAGCAACCCCAACGCCGAATACGAGGCGGCGCTGCAGCGCTTTGTCCGCGGCGCGCTCGACGCCTCGCGGCCCAACCCGTTTCTGGCCGAGTTCCACGGGTTTGTCGCCGGGCTGGCCCGTGAAGGTGCGATAACCTCGCTGGCCCAGCTGGTGCTGAAGCTGACGGTGCCCGGAATCCCTGATATCTATCAGGGTGGCGAATTGTGGGATTTCAGCCTTGTCGACCCCGACAACCGCCGGCCGGTCGATTGGGAGGAGCGATGGGCTTTGCTCGAAACAACCGAGGCGATGCGACCGGGCGAGCTCGCTCGGGATTGGCAGGACGGTCGCGAAAAGCTGTTCGCGATCCGGTGCCTGTTGGCGCTGCGCCGCGCCCGTCCCGCCCTCTTCGCCGAGGGCGACTATCAGCCGCTCGAGGCCGCAGGCGACGGCAGCAACCATCTCTGCGCTTTTTCCCGCACCCACGACGGCAGCATCCTCGTCGTCGCCGTGCCGCGCCTGGTGCACCAGCTCTTTCGCGGCGGCGAGGTGGCCGATTGGGGTGCGGCGGAGGCCGTCTTGCCACCGGGGGGCGGCTGGCGAGACATCTTCACCGGGCGCCGCCTCGACCGTCAGGACCGGGTTTTGGCGGCCGAGCTGTTCACCGACTTCCCGGTCTCTGTCCTGATCGGCGACAGCACAGCCGGGGAAGGTTGATCGCGGCTATCTACAGCCGGGCGGAAACCGGCTATACTGCAATCGCCACACGAGCTTGGGGCCAACACCAGCTGGGGCCCACACGAGCTTGGGCATGAGTCGCGGGATCCCGGGTTACCCTCGCGGCCGGCCCAGGGGGTCGGCGGGGGAGGCGGGGCCCATGCCTCCCCGCCCGCTCCTACCATCAATTGCAAACTATTCCTGGGCTGCGCTCCTAACCTTGGGCGTGCAGGACTTTGCCGCCGGCGGTCACCGGGTCGGCGGCGATCAGGACAAAGGCGATCACGCAGGGCTCGGTCCCGCGATTGACCCAGTTGTGGATCGTGCCGCGCTGCACGAGCACGTCGCCCGCTTTAAGATGGACGCTCGAACCGTCGAGCTCCATGTCGATCTCGCCCGACATCACCACCGCGTAGTCGATCGAATCGGTGCGGTGGTTGCGCGGGGCGGAGCCGGGCATCAGCTCGAGCACGCGAAAGACGGTGCCGTTGGCCAATGTGGTGCCGGTTCGGCGCTGCCCTTGGTCCTCGCCGCCACCGTTGTCTACCGGGAAACCCTCGGTCGTCCACACGATGCCGGCGGTGGCGCCCGGTCGCGCCGAGGCCAGGTTTTTTGCCACCTCGTCGATCTGGACGACGGCGCGTCCGTTGGCGTCGTGGCCGGTCACGACCCGGCGGAATTTGAGCGGCATCGTCGGTCTCCTCGTCTGGCGCTGGGGCTGGTTCGGATTTCCGCGGGCGGGATCTTCGCCCAGGATATCCGCGCTCGGCAAGATCGGGGGATGCGCCCGGCGCACGACACGCGCATAGTCGCCAAGCCCGGCGCGGAGACTCCGACATGCTGCTGCGCATCCGCTCGATCACCTATCTCGCCGAAGCGATCAACGGCTACGAGCTCGTGGACCCGCGCGGACGCGACCTGCCGCGCTTTGCCGCCGGATCGCACATCGCGGTGCGGCTCGGCGGCGGGCTGCTGCGCGACTATTCGCTGTGCAACGACCCGGCCGAACGCCGGCGATACTGCATCGCGGTGCTGCGCGAGCGCGACGGCGAAGGCTCTTGCCAATTGCACGAGGCGGTCCGGGTCGGCGACCCGGTCGAGGTCTCGCTGCCGCGCAACAACTTTCCGCTGGCCGAGGACGCCAGGCGGCACCTGTTTCTCGCCGGCGGCATCGGCATCACCCCGGTCATGGCGATGATCGCCGAACTGCGCCGTCGCGGCGCCGATTTTCTGCTGCACTACTGCACCCGCTCGCCGGAGGCGACCGCGTTCCGCGAGGAATTGGACCTGCTCACGGCGCAGGGGCGGGTGCGCCTTCACCACGATGGCGGCGACCCGGCGCGCGGCCTCGACATCGCCGCGGCATTGCGCGAGCCGCAGCCTGGAACGCATCTTTATTACTGCGGCCCGGCCGGCATGATGGCGGCCGCCGCCGCCGCCGCTTCCCACTGGCCGGACGGCACGGTGCACTGCGAATATTTCACCGGCCCGGCCGCGGGCCCGCCGCAAGCCCTGGACGAAGACCGGCCGTTTCGCGTCAGGCTGCTCAATAGCGGCGGCGAATACGAGGTCCCGCCCGGCGAGACCATCATCAACGTGCTGCGCCGCCACGACATGCCGGTCAGAGCCTCGTGTGAGCTCGGCTACTGCGGCGCGTGCCTGACCCGCTACCGTGCCGGCGAGCCCGATCACCGTGACCAGATCCTCTCCGCCAGAGACCGCGAGCGCTACCTTCTCATCTGCTGCTCGCGTGCGAAATCTGCGGTCCTCGAATTGGATCTGTAGGAATTCTCCCGGTGCCGGCGACTGGTCTGGCCGCGAATTCTCGCTGGCCGCGGCGGCGACCAACTCGGCAGACAAATTGGGTGGGTCGGGACCACGGTGCAGATGCTGATGCAGCCCGGCATGGTCTACGAATATCCGCTGTGGTGGGTGGGGCTGCTGCTGAGCGGGGTGGCGGCGCTCGGTGCGATGCTGCTCGCACTGCTGGCCTGGCGATTTCTGCCAATCGAATTCCGGCACCGACACAATGACGTGGCGGCGGCGATCTTCTCGGTCATCGGCGTGACCTTCGCGGTGCTGCTGGCCTTCGTGGCCATGCTGGCCTGGGACCACTTCAACCAGGCGAAAGCCGCGAGCTATGCGGAGGCGCAATCCGTTCTCGATGTTTCCAATGTCTCGCTGGGTTTTCCCGAACCTCAGAGGTCCGCGATGCGTGACGGCATCGTCGGCTATCTCGAGACTGTGGTCAGGGTCGAATGGCCGGCGCAAGCCCGAGGCCAGACCCTCTATCGGGGCTCCGCCGATCTACAGAAGCTGAACCGGATGGCGATCGGTCTCAACCTCTCAGGCATGGCCGACGCCAACCGGCAGGCGATGTTTATGCAGGCCCTGACGCGGCTGGGGGACGCGAGACAGCAGAGACTGCTAGCCGATGAGACCCCCGTTCCGGCGATCGTCTGGATCGTCACCATCGTCGGCGGCGTGCTGACCGTCGCGTTCGCCGCGTTGCTGGGCGTCCCGAACCTGGGCATGCATCTGGTCATGTCCGCGGCACTGGCGGTCTCCGGAACGCTGGTGCTGATCCTGATCATCGCGCTCAGCAACCCGTTTCGCGGCGACTTCCGGGTGTCGACCCAGCCATTCGACCGCGTCCTGGCGCAGATCCGGGCATCCTCGACCCAACCTTGAGCGAGGTCCGCGGAGAGCGCGCATGAGCTGCCGATTTCGCTCGCTGATGCAGTCGGCATTTTGCGGATTTCGGCCTCGCGCCGGCATCGCCCGTCCGCTAGAATCATTTGCCTTGGATATATCCGAAAGGAGACGGGTCATGGGTCTCGCCTACAATGTCGTCGATGCCGATGGCCATATCCTCGAACCGCTCGATCTTTGGGACAAATACATCGATCCCGCCTTCCGCGAGCGCCGGCCGCGGTTTGTCATCGACGAGAACGGCAAGGAGCGCCTCGGCGTCGAGGGCAAATTGCTGGGCAATCCGCGGGGTATCGGCAGCCTCGGCGCCGTCGGCGTCCGGCAAGGCGCGGTCAAGCTCGACAGCCTCAAATATGCCGAAGGGAAGAAGGGCGGGTTTGACCCGCATGCGCGCATCGTCGACATGGATGACGACGGGATCGACGCCGCTTTCCTCTACCCGAGCCTCGGGCTGTTCGCGGGCGCCGTCGCGGACCCCGGGCTCGCGGCCGCGATGTGCCGCGCCTACAACCGCTGGCTCGCCGATTACTGCAAGCCTTATCCCGAGCGCCTCTTTGGGGTCGCGATGCTGCCGATGCAGTCGGTCGAGCTCGCGATCGAGGAGATGCGCTACGCGCGCGAAACGCTCGGGATGCGCGGCGGCTTCCTGCGGCCGAACCCGTACCACGGCAACAAGATGATCAGCGACCCGATGTACGAGCCGTTCTGGACGATGGCCGAGGAGCTCGACTTCTCGATCGGCTTTCACGAGGGCTCGACCACCGCGATGCCCACCGTCGGCGTCGACCGCTTCGAGGCGGACCGCGCGGCGCGCCACATGATCAGCCACACGATGGAGATGATGCTGGCGGCGATGAGCGTGATCTGGGGCGGCGTCGTCGATCGTCACCCGCGGCTGCGCGTCGCGTTCCTCGAATCGGGCGGCGGCTGGATCGCGCCCTGGCTCGACCGCATGGACCGGCATTTCGACGACCAGGGCTTCAACGATACCGCCCCGAAGATGCGGCCGAGCGAACTCTTCCAGCGCAACTGCTGGATCTCGTTCGAGCCGGTCGAGAACAGCATCGCCGTGCTGGCCGACTATATCGGCCCGCACAAGATCATGTGGGCGACCGATTATCCGCATCAGGACGGCTTCTTCCCGGGCGCGCCGCAGATGGTCCGTGACCGGCTCGGGCCGTTGTCCGACGAGGCGAGGCACCAGGTGTTGGCCGGCGGCGCGATCGGGTTCTACGGCCTGCAGTGACGGTAGAGCGTGCCGGGTCGGAGCCGGTTTGGTTTTCAAGATCTTTGAAAGGGAGGTAGTGATGGAGCGACCGCGGATGCAGCAGACGATGCCCGAGGACCGGAGCGGCTGGCATCAGATCGATGCCGGGCCACATCTCGAGATACTGTTCCACCCCGACCGGCGGCTGGCCGGCCGCGAACCGGACCAGATCAAACGCGCCTCGATCGTGGTTGCCGTGGCCGGCAAGCGCGAGCAGGCGCTGCGTTTCGACCCCTTCAGCATGGGCGCGCACTACCATATCCGGCCGGGCCTCGCCGAGCAGATCCCGCTCCCGGTCGCGGAGGGGCAAAGCCCGCTCGATGCCACGATGGCATTCTTTGAAAAGCCGCTTCGGTTCCGAGGGCTCCTGGCGCTGGCCGAGGAGGACGACGTGGCGTCGCAGCTGCGCGATGCGGAGCTGAGGAACGCCGCCAGCCAGATACGGTCGCTCAGCGCCGCGCACAACGGCGCAGCGGCCTGATTGGCGCCGGCTCCCGCCAGCGCGGGAGCACCCAGGCGCTGGCAACAATGCCAAGGCCCGTTTTCAGTGCCGCCGCCACCCTATGATCACCAGATCGAGCCGATGTCACCGACCGCGACGGCCCCGCGATATCCGACGAGTTTTCTGATCGTTGGCGCCGGCGCTGCGGGCCTGATGACTGCCCGCCTGCTTGCTCGGGCAGGTAAAAGAGTGACCATAGTCGAGGCGCGAGACCAATGCGGCGGGCGCATTTGCCCGCTTCCCACCCAGGAATTCGGCTATCCGGCAGAGGGCGGGGCCGAGTTTGTTCACGGCGCTGCTCTGGTGACACGCGCCTTGATGCGTGAAGCGCGCCTCTCGCTGGTGCCGAGCGCGGGTACGCGATGGAGTGCGCGCACGGGGGTGTTGCTGCCCGACGAGTCTTCGCTTCCTCACGCAGGTCGGTTCTACCAGGCCTTGCAGGCGGTGGAAGCCGATCTGCCAATCGCCGATTTCCTGGAGACGCATTTTGCCAGCCGGGAATACGGTCCGCTGCGACGGGCAATCACCCGGACCGTCGAGGGCTACGACGCGGCCGACCCGCGCCGCGTCAGCACCTTCGCAATCCGCGACGAGTGGATGGCACGGGATGAGGGTCAGCACGGGCGGATCGCGGAAGGATATGGCGCGCTCGTCGAGTATCTCGAATCCGAGTGCCGCACGCACGGTGCCGCGATCCATCTCGACGCTTCCGTAGCCGCCATCGAAAAGGTGCGCGGAGGGATTGCTGCTCGCTGTCACGACGGCGTCCTGTTCGAGGCGGATGCTGCGATCCTAACCGTCCCGCTGCCGCTCGTGTCCGAAATCGCGCTTCCGTCGGCGGCACGCGAGCGGATAGCAGCCACTGCTGATATCGGGTTCGGCAACGTCGTCAAGATCCTGTTGCGGTTCGCAACGAAATGGTGGGCCGATCACGGCGGATTGGATCTGGCCGACCTGTCGTTCCTTGTTTCCGACGCAACCGTCCCGACCTGGTGGACGCAGCATCCGGCGACCCACCCGGTGCTGACGGGCTGGTACGCGGGACCCAAGGCGGACCGAGTGTCGTCCTTCACCGCAGCCGGGCTCGTCGAAATGGGTCTCGCCTCGCTCGCCGAGATTTTCGATCTCGCTGCGGAGCGCATCAGGAGGGATCTCGTCGCATCGCGAGCGATCAACTGGGGCAACGACCGGTTCGCGCGCGGCGCCTATTCCTATGCTACGCCCCAAACACGGGCAGCGCAGGCAGCCCTGAAAAAATGGGATGGCGGGGCGATATTTTTTGCCGGCGAAGCGCTCTATGCCGGCCCGGATATGGGCACCGTCGAGGCGGCCCTGGCCAGCGGACTGGAAACGGCGCGGACAATCCTGGCAAAAGGACCGTAGCCGCCGGCGAATGCCAGCGACCTGCCGATCTGCGGCGCCGCGCACCGCCGGACAGACCGGCGGTATGCGTGCTCCAGGTTAATTGAAGAAACGGGCAGGCCGGAAGTGGGCGAGCTCAGCCCTTTGCCGTCCACCGACGATCTCGTCAGCCGCCACCGCGCCGAGGAACGGCGACATCGTCACGCCGCTATGGGTGACGGCGATGTAATAGCCGGAAGTCCGCGGCATCGGTCCGACGGCGGACAGATGGTCGGCAGGGATCGGCCGGATGGCGATGCGCACCGCCTCCGGTTCGACCTCGCCGATCGAGGGCAGCAGCTGCCGGGCGCGCCGCACCAGATCGCGCGCCTCGGGCATCGACGGGCTAAGCTTCGTGTCGAAGGCCAATGCCATGTCGGTTATCAGCATCAGGCGCCCGGCGCCGTCAGGGCGCGCGTCAATTAAGGGGGTGCGGAGCACCCGGCTCAAGGCGGCGGCGACGGGGGGTGTGAACACCAGGAAGCCCACGGTCGGTGCCAGCGGCAAGTGCAGACCTGCATCCCGGGTTGCCTCGTTGGTCCAGCGACCGGCACAGTTCACGACGGTGTCGGCCTCGTATTGCGTGCCGTCGGCGATGCGGACGCCGGTCACCCGATCGCCGGCCGTGATCAGATCCACGACCCGTGCGCCGCAGATGACTTTCGCGCCATGGCGCAGCCGCGCCGCCGACAGCATGGCATGCGCGTAGACCACCGGATCGAGCCAACCCTCTTCCGGGAAAAACGCCACCGGCGCGTCGCCGATCGCAGCCGGGTCGATGTCGGGCTCCAATTCCTGCACCTGGCGCAGCGTGATCCACTCCGCGGCATAGCCCCAAGACCGCAGCTGCTCGACGTTTTCACGCTGCGCCGTGCGATCAGGTTCGGCTTCCCATTCGAGACTGCCGCCGCCGTGCCACCATGGCGTGGCGCCGAACTCGTCGGCCAACGCCAAATGCGCCTTCATGCCGGCTACATTCAGATCGTGATAGGGTTTCGGCGGCTTTTTGTGCGCGTTGGTCCAGGCGAAGCTGATGCCGGAGGTGCCGCCGCCGATGCGCGTCGCTTCCAGCACCGTAACAGCGGCACCGGCCTGAGCCAGCCGATACGCGACCGAGGCGCCCATCACGCCGGCGCCGATCACGATCGTCTTAATCATTTGCGTCTCCTGTGCTTCAAGATGGATCACGGACGCGACCGTCCTGCCATCGCCAGAGCGACATGAGGACGGCCGGACGGTCCGGCGTTGCGGCAGCACAGCGGGTCAGCGAGTGTGAAAAGCAACACCCGGGAAGAACGTTCACCGCGCTCGACGGATCGCCGAGTGACCCCTCACCCCCGCAGCATCGCGGCGACCTGGTCGAGGGTTCGGATGCGCGCGTACATTTTCAGCGCCTTGTCGAGGCTGTAGGCGTGAGCGGCCGGGTCGCCGCTCCAGCAGCATTCGCGCACCACGACAGTCGCGAGGTCGAGGTTGAAGGCCTCGCGCACACTCGTCTCGACGCCACGATTGGTGGCGCCGCCGCCTATGACGATCGTGTCGCGCCGCAGCATGTGCAGGAGCTCGGCAACACCGGTCCCGTAGAAGGCGCTCGGCCGGCGCTTGAGGAAGACGTAATCCTCGGGCCGCGGCGCGATCTCGTCGGGGAAGCCGGCCTCCGCCGTGCCCTCGACGGCATTGGTGAGCGGCGGCACGCCGGTCTCCGCCGAAAGGTCGGTCGGCAGCATGACGACGTCGGCGCCGTCGGCGCGGCTGACCGGCGTCGTGTAGATGACCGGCACACCAGCCGCCCGCGCGGCCGCGATCATCTGCACCCAGGCATCGAGCACAGGGCGCGCCGCAGCCCGGCGTGCGGGATCCGACGGCGCCAGCGCGCGCCGGCAGACGTCGTAAGCGATCAGTGCCGCCCGCCGCCGATCGATCCGTTCGGGTTCGGGCATCGCCCCTCCTCAGCTGAGACAATCAGCGCGCCCGGCGTGCACCAGGCGAGAGAGAAAATGCGCGCTGACAAAGAGCAAAAAGCCCTCCCCCCCGGCCCTCTTCCCACGCGCCGGAAGCGCAAGGGACCCGCGAAGCGCAGGAGGGTGAGGGGCGGCCAGCGCAGGCGCTCGAGGATTTTCTCGCGAGGGGCACGGCACTCGCGCAGGCGTGCGGCCGGGCGCGGCAGGATTAGGCCGCGGCTCTGTCGCCCTGCGCGGTCCTTGCAACACGGGCGAGCATCGCCGCGGCGTTGCGGTGCAGGATCTGCTCGCGCGCTTCCTCGCCGATCTGCGCTTCCGCGAGCGCCTTCCGGGTCCAGTCGCAGCCGAACTCGGTGCCGTCGGTGCCGCACACGATGCGCTCGGCGCCGTATAGCCTCACGGCCGCCTCGATCGCGTGCGGGCCGAACGAGTTGCAATCTACGTATACCTTCGCCTTGCGGAGGCGCGACGACGGCAGCTCCTCCTCCGGCGTGTCGAGCAGGCAGCGGTGGTCCATGCGCTCGACCTCGTAGGGAAGGTTGCCGCCCAGATTGTGGACGTGGACCATCGCGTCGGGGTAGTCGGCGAGGTAGTCGGTCAGAGACAGCGTCACCATCACCGAGGACAGGCTCGCCTGCATGTCGAGCGTGCCGTTGCGGCGGCGCGCGTTGTCGGTGTCGCCGGCGACCTTGGGGAACGCGTCGCCCGGCCGCGGGCCGTGGTGGATGAACAGCACCGCGCGGTGGCGGTTCGCGACCTCCAGCAGCGGACGCATCGCTTCGGCGTCATCGCGCGTCAGGAAGGCGTTGCCCGGTATCTGCGCGCCGATCATGCCCGGCAGCCCGAGCGCCCGCTCGAGCTCGGCGGCGGCGGCGGAAATGTCGGTCAAGGGCAGTGCCGCGTAGGCGGCGAAGCGGCCGGGATGCTCCTCACAAATCGCAGACAGCCCGTCGTTGATGGCTCCGGCACAGCGGCCCGGACTCGTCCAACGGCAGGGCCTCGACCCAGCAGAACGAACCGAGCAGCGACAGCACGCTCGTCTCGACCCCCTGCCGGTCCATCCGACCGAGATGGAAATCGACGTGGTCGAAGGCCTCGGCGAGCGGCGCTTCGCCCATCCTCTGGGCCTTCAGCACCTCGACGCCGTCCGGATTGCGCACGATGCGCGGTTCCCGGGTGCGGGTGCGCAGGGCGTCGGCGACTTCGGCGGGCCGCCAATGGGCATGCATGTCGATCATGGTCATGGCTGTTTCCTTCATGGGCCAGCCGGGAGCTTAACCCCATGGCGGCTCGCCGCAAAGGACGACAAGTGTCGAGACCGTAATCGGCGCCGGGCTGCCTGATCGCGCGAAATGGCGGCCTGATGCCGTTCAAAACGCCTTGCACGATCCGTCGCACTCGTCGGGGAACAGGCTCCTGCCACAGGCGCAAGGGCCACGATGACCCGCGACGCCTGGGGCGGTCGTCGGGACGGCTTGCTCGGGCAGCTTCTCCCGCCGCAACTCTTCGATGCGGGCACGGATCGTCTTGAAATCGTCAGCTGCTCGGGGCCGTGGCATCAAACCCTCCTGGCCCCGCACTAACATGCGTTGGTACTGTTCGCCAATCGCCCAAACTCGGGTCTCCGTTGAGTCCAGAGGAAATGGCGAATGAGCACCCCAGCCCACAGACGGCCAAAAGGAGGAAGACATGCCGTTCATCGCGTCGAATGGCCTGACCGAGGCCGGCACGGCCAAGACCATCATGGCCGGCGGCATCAATGTGCACTATCACGATGCGGGCGAGGGCGAGCCGGTGCTGTTCCTGCACTCCTACGGTCCCGGCACCACCGCGTGGATCACGTTTCACAAGGCGGTCGGCGCGCTGTCAACGCAGTTCCGCTGCATCCTGATGGACCTGCCGAACTTTTCGAAGACCGGCCCGATCGTCTATCGCGAGGGGGTGCACGCGCTCCAGGCGCGGACCGCGGTCGCCCTCCTCGACGCCCTCGGCATTGCGCGGGCATACTGGGTCGGCAATTCGCAGGGCGGGCAGTCGGCGATGGTGGCGGCCATCGCCTACCCCGAGCGGGTCCGGAAGTTCGTGATGGGCGGCTCGCATATCGGCACCGGCGGCGACCGCTACCTGTTGGCCAATCGCCCCTCGGAGGGCAGCCGGGCCACAGCCCGAGCCCTCGACGACCCGAGCCGCGACAATATCCGGCATTACCTCTCGGTGCACATCGACGACGAGAGCCTGGTGACCGACGAGCTCGTCAGACTACATCCACCGGGCGCACAATTGGTCGCCCGAGTTTATCGAGGCGCGCCGCCAATCGGTCAGCCTGCCGCACGACTACACCCCCGACCTCACCGGCATCGAGGCACCCGTCCTCTTGATCCACGGGCGCTACGACCGGATGGTGCCGTTCGAGGTCTCGATCGCGATCCTGAACCACATCGCCGATTCGCGCCTGGTCCTCCTCAACAATTGCGGCCACTGGCCCCCGTTCGAGAAACCGGCCGAGTGGGCCGCCCAGGTCCTCGCGTTCCTCAAGGGGTATTAAGCGGGACGGCTACGCCGTGCGTTGGTCATTCGATCTGTAGGGCGCATAAGCACAGCGCAATCCGCCGGCGCCGGCCGAGATTTCGGCGGGCTCCGCTACGCTCACCCGCCCTACGAACTGTCTCAGAAATCCCACGGACAGATGCGTTCAAGACCTGTCGTTTCGAAGTCCGGCAAGTTCCGGGTCGCCAAGCGCCCGCCGTTGATGCGCACAATGGCCGCGATCATTCCGTCGGGCGCGGTCATGGGTCGGCCCTGTCGGAGCGCTGCGCTCATGATGTCGCCGTAGGCGAGTGCCGCGGCTTCCGTGAACGGGAAGATCCGGTCGGCAAAACGGTGGCGCCAGGAGGCCAAGCCCTGCTCCAAGCGCGCGGCCCTCTGGTCGGGGCGAATTTTCCCGATGCCGAAGGCGATCTCGGCAATCGTCACCGTCGGCAATGCCAGCTCGGCGTCGTTCCGCACGAGCCAGGCGATCACAGCGGGGTTTGGCGTCTTGCGCAGCGTCTCCGAGATGACGTTGGTGTCGAGGAAGATCAAAGCTCCGGTCCCGGATTGATCTTCCGGTTTTCGCGAATGACGACCTCCAGATCGAGATCGCTGCCATAGTCGTTCGCAAGGCGCGCGTAGAAAACGGATGCCGGCTCGCGCCCCGCCTCGCGAATTTCATAAGCTTCGAGCGCGCGTTCCACGACATCGGCGATGGATCGATGTTCCCGGCGCGCCAAGCGGCGCGCCAGGTCGCGAGCCTTCGCACTACGCACTGAGAGCTGGGGTTCGGCCATGCTGGAGATCCTGCCCGAGTGCCACTCCGGGTCCTGCTGGCTGGGAAAGCCGGCGCCAGATGGCAAGGTGGCAGTTGATCCCGATGCCGTCAATGGCGACTCGCATATCGGCACCGGCGGCGATCGCTACCTCTTGGCCAATCGCCCCTCTGAGGGAGTCGGGCCACTGCCCGAGCCCTCGCCGACCCGAGCCGCGAGAACATCCGGCATTACTGCACGTGCACATCGACGACGAGAGCCTGGTGACCGACGAGCTGGTGGACTACCGGGCGCACACTTGGTCGCCCGAGTTCATCGAGGCGCGCCGGCAATCGGTGAGCCTGCCGCACGACTACACCCCCGACCTCGCCCAAATCCAGGCGCCCGTCCTCCTGATCCACGGCCGCTACGGCCGCATGGTGGCCTTCGAGGTCTCGATCGCGATCCTGAACCACATTGCCGATTGGCACCTCGTGCTCCTCAACAATTGCGGCCACTGGCCTCCCTTCGAGAAGCCGACCGAGTGGGCCGCCCAGGTCCTCGCGTTCCTTCGCGGCTACTGAGAGGGACGGTTAACGGTAGAAGCCTGCCCGGCCGAATTCGGCGCCGGTAAAACACTCGAGTTTTGCAATATCCGGCAACCATTTTGGCGGGTCGCGATTTTCAATAATAACGACTTGGAGTCGATCATCCCAATTTCGGAACGCCTCATAAAAACGGTCATTGAGGTTAGACCGAGACAGTTGGATATCATCCTCCGTCATCGGGTCGCGGTAAGTCACCAACGGCGAGTTCTAGCAGTAAGATTCGAGGGTCAGGCTTTTCGTGATTGGCTGTGAATTGAAGCAGCCCTAGCGAAAATGCAGCATGTAAGACGGCACGAACGCCCTTGCCGTTGACCCGGCGAGGCTTACCAGAAACTTGAATATCCCTTCGCGGCAGATCGAAGAAGACACGTTGCGACGGAAACGACCAATCCACCAGAAAGCGCTCGATCGTCTGAGAGAACTGGTCGAGGATGGTAGTATCTACACCCCCCTCCGCTATCAACGCAACACTATCGACTTCCGTGTCTCCGACGATCTCCGATCTCATCTTCTTTAATCGATCGACATTCTCATATCGTGCTAGCGAATTTTGCGTCGCATCCCTAGCAGAAATTACCTCAACGATTTTCTCCCGAGCTTCACGAATATCTGGAAGTTCCTCTCGAATTTGGTCTTCCACCGATGCAATTTCATCATCAATCGAAGGAATCAGATCGGTGATTTCGACCCGCTCTGAGGTAAGTTGAGCGACAATCTCGCTCAACTCGGTGGTTTTGAGATGGATTTTGCCTTGCTCGGCGCGCGCCGCTTCCCTGATCTGGTCGGTGTCTCCCTCGCACAGGGAGGCGGCATGTTCCCCACGGTGGCTTACGTCGGCACCGCACCATGGACAGAGGCCTTCCTCCAATGCCCCGAAGATCGACGCAGCTTCCTCGATGGCCTGGAGCCGCGATAGGTCGGATTCGTAGTGTTGGGAGAGTAGCGCGAACCTCGCCGAGAGCAGATCTATCTCGTCCTGCCGGTCAAGGAACTGGTCTCGCCTCTCTCGCAGGCTCCGGCGTCTGCTGGCGAGGGTGCGATAATCCACGCTCGCTTCACCCCAAGCCTTCAAGGCCGCATTGACAGTTTCTTCTAATCGTTGATGCCGTGCTCCCAATTCCTCTCGTTCTTCTTCTACGCTTTTAACAGCCTGTTCGGCTTCCGCTATCTGTGCATCAAGCAGTTCCAGTTGCGCGGCAATCCTTGTCCTGTCTCGTGGGCGACGATCCGCCACCTGGAGCGAGCTATCATCTATACCCGTGAGCATGTATTTGAAGACCGAGAACTCTACCGTCTTCGACACATACTGACCTGTTTCGATGGGAGAGACTTCGTTTTGTATTTTCCCTTCGGGCACGATTACAAGATGAGCAATATTTCTAAAACTGAGATCTTGTAGATCCCCCTTCGCGTTCCGTCTTAAACGGACACCCGACATGCCTAAAACATCAAGGAGAAACTTCGAAAGCGAGTTAGCCGCGCGGTGGCTCGCACCGAGAACTTCGCCGGCCGTATCGCCCGGCCAAGTTTCGTGCAGCCCCTCCAGCTTCCGAATGTCCCCGCCCTGAAGCGAGCGGCATAATGTCCAAGTTCTTCCGTCAAGCGCCTCGATGCCGAGCAGGATACCCTCGTAACCGCGCTGCTCAGGGGGCGTTTCCGGGGGCGTGGATGCGCCCAAAGCGTAATCGATTAGGTGCAGTACATGGGTCTTGCCGGTGTTGGCCGCACCATAGATGACATTCAGGCCGGGCGCGAAGTCGAGCTTGGCTGGCGGCTTCCCACGGCCGACAGCAATGAGATGACGTAAGCGCAGACCCAACATCAGCCTGTTCCGGTCGAAACGCTTTGGAACTGTATCGCCCAACGTTCCAATTGATCTTCAACAAGCTCGTAGAAGGCAGGCTTACCCAAGCTGGTTCGTAAGGAAGCTAAAAATCTTGCAGCCTCGGCGAGCTGCTTGAAGTATGGACTGGTCAGGTATGCGACAAAGTTCCGTGCCTCATCGCCAGCGCGATAGAAGATCCCTTCGGAATTCGCGAGACGATCCACCAGTGAGCGGGCCTGCATGAGTAGAAGCCCATCATAGACCAGTTCGCGCCGAACCAGCATCTCCGTCGCGTGCGTGGTCGTAGCCGGATGAAGGCTTTTTGGCCCTCCCACGTCTTCAGCGTGCACGACCAGATGATCGAGAGCCACAAGGTCCTCAAGATCGAGGCTTTCCGGATATACGGAAACGAGTACGAAAATAGCCCGGACACCCGTCTCGAATACGGAGTTGAATAGCCGGGGTGTGCCGTCGGTTTGCTCGCTCATCAGGGGACCCAGATAACTCGTCGCACGTTCGCCAGCTGGTGACACACACCCTGTTTTGTTCGGGGCCGGGCATGCGGTGCCAGGATGCCGCCGGCTTGTACGTTGGCGGCCTGCGCTAGACACCTATTCAGACGCTCATAGCCATTCGGGTGGTGGACTTTAGTGATCGGGTCGATGGCGTCGAATATGTCCTCTACGAACTGCTCCACCGTTCCCGACGGAGTCTCGTCGCGGTAGTGGTGGTTGAACGCCTCGGCTTGAAAAAAGCGTTCCCGCTGCCCTTTCAGGTCGTCAACTAACGCCGGGTGAGCTGAAAGCTCGGCACAGGCATCAAACTTGGACGCCGTCCTCTCCCCATATACCTCCAGCAGTTGGCCCAGGTAGATGCTCTCCGCGGGTTGGATTTCCGGGGGGACGGTTGCCGGGGGCGGCGGCGGCAGGAGACCGCCAAATCGCTCCGCCCAATGGACGGTGGCCCTGTGGTCGTCCAGCATCTCGGAGGTCTGATAGTAGGAGAATATGGAGAAGTCAAAACCTGCTATGTATGCGGCGAGCGACCCAGATAGCGTAATAGATTGGTCCTCGACGATAGTATGGGAATAAAACTCCCAATGATGCTCTATATAGGCACGCATCTTCGTCGGAGAATTCAGGAGATCAGAGAGTTCAGTGGATACATCACGTGGTGCAATAAAATACAGCCGCCGCGGCGTCTTGAACCGTCCCAAATAAGTAAAATAGATCAACTTAGCGATTTCGGGTCCGGCAATCGATGCAGGCAACGGTTTCTCATAGTGTTTACACTGGTAGTTGTCCCAGATACCCTCAAGCCGCTTCTCATTGGTAAATGCTACCACATCTCGGCCGAGGTCGCCCGATCCACCCAGGCGTTTTACGTCCTCGTATCGCTTTTTCAGGCCGCGAAGCCATTCTTCTACGAAAAGCTCCCACTCGGTCGATGTATAGAGCCGGATTGCCTTGATAGAGGTGGCTAGTGTGGCGGCAGGCATGTGTTGTGCGGTTTCCGTGCGTACGCAGGCGAGCCAGGGAGCTACAGGAAGACGCTGAGGTTTTTGTCGAGGAGGACGTTGGCGTCGAGGATGATCGTGCGCCGGGCGACCTTCCAGGTGCCGTTCACGTTGCGCAGCACATCCTGGCGGCAGCCGGAGAGGAGCCGGTGGTCGGTTTCGAGGTGCGAGCGGCAGACCAGGAACGCCGTTCTGGCCGCGACCTCGCCGTTCTCTAAGGTCGCAGCTTCGAGATTGACGATCAGGTGGCGGGTGCGCGACGGGGGGTCCTCGGCCCAGGCCATGCCGGTGTCGAGCCGGGCGACGCGCATCTCGAGATAGCGCCTGTCCTCTTCGAGGATCGCCAGGTCGCCCTGCGGCGTCAATTCGCGGTGCGCTTCCCGGCGCGGGACGTTCTTGCGGCGGGGCATGAAGTAGAGGACATCGTCGGTGAACAGATCGAGCCACTCCTTGAATTTGCGCTCGTCGAGCAGCCAGGCCTCACGGATGTAGAATTGCATCAGCTCGAGCCACAGCGCCTGCGGTGATGTCAGCGCCACCGCGGGGGCCGAGTCCTCGTGCGCGCGCTTCGTCTTCACCGGATCGCCGCCCGCTGGAGTCGGTTTCGCCGGGATTGCTTCGCTACGCTCGCAATGACGCGGCAAAAGGGTGTTGTTGCGAGGAGCGAAGCGACGAAGCAATCTCGACCGGTCCGGCGCAACATCTACGGAACCTGCTTAGCCGCGCAGGGTCGCGGCGCCGTCGAAATGGGCCGTGATCGGGTCGAGCGGGATGTCGGCCCAGCTTTCGGCGTTCATGAACTCTTCCCAGCGCCGATAGAAGAGGCGCTGGTTGTTCTCCGAGATGTAGCGCTCGGAGACGAGCCCCGGATAATCCGGATGCGGCCCGGCGTGCCCCAGGCCCATCGACAGATCCTGCGGGTGCCGGCGCCCGAGGCGGCTGGTGCTCGCGGCGGTCACCTGCCGCCAGTTGTCGACGTCGTCCTGCTCGAACATGCCCGCGGCACCGTTGTTGGCCTGGCTGCCGATACGGATCACGCGCTTCAAGTCGTCCGGCATATCCCGGTCGAGCAGCACGAAGTGCCAGAACTCGGTCTTGAGCGGGCCGCGGGGCAGGGCCAGCCGCAGCCCGAGGATGCCGTTCGGGAAGATCGAGTGGTTGCCGAGCTGCACCCGGCGCGCGCGCAAGGCGCCGAGCCGCCGCTCGACCTCGGCCATCGTCGCGTCATGGTAACGCTGAAACAGCGGGAACGTCTCGCTCGACATGCCGTGCACATAGCGGGGGGCGTTGTCGTCGGCGTCGCGGAAGGTGACCCCGTGCCCGTTGACAAAGGCGTGCTTGTTGGGGCTCGCGAACTGGTCCTCATGGGAGAGCCGCGGGCGGCCGAGCCAACGGGTCTGCATCAGGGCGCTGGAGAGATGGCTGGTGGGCACGTGGTAGTTGTCCGAGCAGTTGTCGACCAACGTCTTCCAGTTGACGGGCTCGAGCCATTTCATCGGGCCGAGCGCCTGCATGCCGCCGTCCCGCCGATTGAACACGGTGTCGAGATACCAGCGCGCGTCGCCGAGATAGGCTTCGAGGCTGGGCGCGTCCTTGGCCCAGGTCGCGAAGACGATCCCCGCATAGGTCTCGACCCGGGCCTCGATCAGACCGAGGGACCGCTTGTCGAGCGCGTCGTAATAAGCCTCCAACTCGCCGGGGACGTGGTCGAGCGCGCCGTCGTTCCTATAGGTCCAGCCGTGATAGGTGCACATGAAGCGCTTGGCGTTGCCGTCGTCGCAACGCACCACGCGGTTGCCGCGGTGCCGGCACATGTTCAGGAGCGCGTGCAGCCGGCCCTCTCCGTCGCGGGTCAGGATGACCGGGTCTTCGCCCATGTAGGTGTGAAAGAAATCGTCCTTCGCCGGCACCAGGCTCTCGTGCCCGATCATCAGCCAGGCGCGCCCGAAGATCTTCTCCATCTCTCCGTCGTAGACCGCCTGATCGCTGAAGATACGGCGGTCGAGCTTGCCGTTGGCGGGGTCAACGGCGGCGTGCTTGCCAGCGGCGCCCATACCCGGATCCTCCCTCTCGCGGTCATCACGGCCGAGGTGCGGCGGAACAAGACCGACCCGGCGAGAGCCTGTCCCCGGGCCGGCCATCGTCCGGACCCGCGGGCGGCGATCTGCAAGGCGGTGAGCCGGCCGTCGATGCGCTATGCCGCTCCAGAGACCAAGCCGAGCAGGCGATGGCGGCGGTGCACCGGGTGCGCGAGCGGCTGATCCGGCAGCCCACCTTGCTGATCAAAACACTGGAGCAGATCGCGGCGATCGACAAGCAGATCGTCGGTAGTGACTCAAAGTAAGTCACAAGCAGATCGTCGGTTGGCATCGGCACAACCAGCCGCCGCCTGGCCCCGGACCGACGGCTTTGGCCCGATCCTCTCGGCCGCGACCGGCGTGCGGATGCAGCAGGCCGAGAGGTGCTCCGGCCTTGAGAAATGCAGACCAGCGCCAGACCCGAACCTTCGGGGGAGGAGGTGGTCAGCCGGGTCGCCATTCCTGTAGACTGCCGGCGGCGGGAATCCAGTCGAAAGGAGGGCGGCCATGGAAGTCAGGCGGATCGTCAGCGGGCATGATGCAAACGGCAAGGCGGTCGTCGCCACCGACGAGCGGCTCGTCGCGGTGCCGCGGCTCAACCGCCCGCACATCTCGGGATGCGAGATCTGGTCGACGGACAAGATGCCGGCCGACAATTCGACGGCGGCCGAGGCAGCGCAGCGAGCCGGCTTTGTCAAGCGCTACAATTATGTCGGCACCGGCCAGGGCACGGTGATCCGGGTCACCGAGTTCGCCCCCGGCGCGCCCAAATTCATGCACCGCACCGAGACCGTCGACTACGCGATCCTGCTCAAGGGCGAATGCGACCTGGAATTCGACAGCGGCGAGATCGTGCACATGAAACCGGGCGACATCTGCGTGCAGCGCGGCACGATGCACGCCTGGGTCAACAACAGCTCGGCGCCGGCGGTGTTCGCCTTTATCCTGATCGACGCCGAGCCGGCCGAGGTCGACGGCCAGGCGCTGCGCACCCATTACCCGGCGGCGTGATGACGCGCACGATCGCGGTCGCCGGCACCAGCCTCGAACTGATCGAGCGCGGCACCGGCCGCCCGTTGCTGTTCCTGCATGCCGGCGAGGGACTGATGCCGGAGCGGCCGTGGCTCGACCTGCTCGCCCGGCACTACCGGGTGATCGCGCCGTCGCATCCGGGCTGGAGCAATTCCCCGCTGATCGACGGCGGCGCCGGCACGGTCGACGATCTCGCCTATCTCTATCTCGATCTGGCCGCCGAGCTGGGGCTCGAGGACGCGGCGCTGGTCGGCGCCTGCTTTGGCGGCTGGGTCGCGGCCGAAATGATGGTGCGCTCGACGGCGCGGTTTTCGCATCTGGTGCTGGTCGATCCGCTCGGCGTCAAATTCGGCGGCCGCGAGGAGCGCGACATCGCCGATATGCACGCGCTGCCGCGGACCGAGTATCTGCGGCGCGCCTGGGCCGATGCGACGAACGGCGAGGTCGATTTCACCCGATTGCCGGAAAGCGAGCTTGCCGCGATCGTGCGTGGCCGCGAGGCGTTCGCGCTCTACGGGTGGAAGCCCTACATGCACAACCCGCGCCTCCGGCGCTGGCTGCACCGCATCAACCGGCCGACCCTGCTGCTGTGGGGTGCGACGGACCAGATCGTCACCCCCGCCTATGGCGAGGGCTGGCGGCGGGAGATTCCGGGCGCACGGCTAGAGCTGATCGCCGATGCCGGCCACTTCCCACATTGGGAACAGCCCGAGGCGTTTGTCGACAAGCTCGCCGCCTTCGTCGACGGCAACACGTGACCATTCTTCAGCAACCCCACATGTGCTTCGCCGGGATCGTAAGAGAGGGTTGCGGGCTATTCGCGTGATCTAGGAAACCGGAAACGGAGGGCGCAATGCGCGTCTGGTATTTCTCGGAAATGGCTTATCACCCGGCCTGGGAGGAAGGGCTGAAGCGCGGCTCGCTGCGGGTCGTGCTGCCGAACGGCAATTACGATCCGCAGGTCGGCCATCGCCTCCTGAACCGCTATCTCGACGAGTTCGCGCTGTGCGATGAGGTCGGGCTCGACATCATGGTCAACGAGCATCACAGCACCGCCACCTGCCTGACCATCTCGGTGCCGATGGCGCTGGCGATCATCGCCCGCGAAACCAAGCGTTCGCGGCTCTTGTCGCTCGGCACTCCGATCGCCAACCGCCCCGACCCGGTGCGCGTCGCCGAGGAGATGGCGTGGCTCGACGTGCTGTCGGGCGGCCGGCTGGAGATGGGTCTAGTCAAGGGCGCTGCGTACGAGATCGCGCCGGCCAACAGCAACCCGGCCAATCTGATGCGCCGCTACTGGGAGGCGCACGATCTGATCCTGAAGGCGCTATCGACGACCGACGGCCCGTTCAATTGGGAGGGCGAATTCTTCCATTACCGCAACGTCAACATCTGGCCGCGGCCACTGCAGCAGCCGACGCCGCCGGTGTGGATGACCGGGGTCAGCCCCGAGACCGGGCGCATGGCGGCCGAGCGCGGGCATGTGGTCGGCACCTTGCTGTCCGGCTACGTCGCCGGGCCGCTCTTCGCCGCCTATCGCCAGCGAGCGCAGGAACTGGGCTGGACCGCCGGCCCCGACCGCTTGGCTTATGCCGCCGTGGTCGGCGTCGGGACGACGCGCGCGGAGGGGCTGCGCCGCGCCAACCTCGCCGCCGATTATGTGCGCACTTCGCCGGTAGTGGCCGAGCCGTTCACCAATCCGCCCGGCTACAATTCGCTCGGCGCCAATGTCGCGATGCTGAAGGCCGGCGGCAAGCGCACCGGGTTTGTGCGCGACCGCCACGGCAACTCGGTCGATCACACCACTGCTACGATCGAGCAATTGATGGAGAGCGCCACCGTTTTCGCCGGCACCCCCGACGACGTCTACGACCAGATCAAGGCACTGAACGACCACGTCGGCGGCTTCGGCCATCTGCTCTTCTTCGGCCAGGGCGGCTTTCTCGACCATGCCGACACGGTCGCGAACATCACGCTCTTTGGCCAGGAGGTCATGCCGCGGCTGCGCGAGCTGAACCCGGAACCGGCGAAACCCGCCGTATTCGCCGCGGCGCAATAGGAGAACGGGCCATGCCGACCCTGCATCCGCAGATCGTTCAGGTGCTCGAGGCGATGGCGAAGGCCGAATTGCGGCCGATCGAGGAGATGACGCCAGCCGAGGCCCGCGCGCAGATGGAGGCGACGGCGCAGTCGCGCAAGGCCGAACCATTGCCGGTCGCCAAGGTCGAGGAGCGACCGATCCCCGGCCCCGGCGGGCAGATCCGCCTGCGGCTATATTGGCCGAACGCAGCCGCCCCGGTCCCGGCGATTGTCTATTATCACGGGGGCGGCCATGTCATCGGCAGTCTCGACACTCACGACCTCGTCGCCCGCAACCTGTGTGCCGGAGCGGCAGCGGTGGTCGCCTCGGTCGATTACCGCATGGGGCCGGAGCACCGATTCCCGGCCGCGGTCGAGGATTCGTTCGCGGCACTCGAATGGGTCCACGCCAATGCCGCCGGCCTCGGCGCCGATCCCGACCGGCTCGGCGTGCATGGCGACAGCGCCGGCGCCAATCTCGCGGCGGTCGTGGCGTTGATGGCCCGCGACGCCGGGGGCCGGAACTGCGATTGCAGTCGCTGGTCTATCCGGTCGGCGATTACACATTGTCCGGGGCCAGCTACGGCAAATATGCGCAGGGCTATGGCGCCCTGACGCGGGACGCGATGGCGTGGTTCCGCGACCATTACCTGCGCTCGCCCGGCGATGCCGAAGACTGGCGCGCCTCGCCATTGCGCGCACCGAGCCATGCCGGCGTCGCGCCGGCCATCGTCGTCACTGCCGAATGCGACGTTCTGCACGACGACGGCGAGAGCTATGCCGCGGCATTGCGCGCTGCCGGCGTGCCGGTCGAATACCGTGAATATCCGAGCATGATTCATGGCTTCCTCGGCATGGTCCCGGTTGTCGACGACGCGATCAACGCACAGCGCCAGGTCTGGGCCGCGTTCAAGCGCGCCTTCGCTTAGAAGCAGTTTCCGACGAGATTGAACAGCGATGCGGGTTGGTCATTGCGAGCGAAGCAAATCAATCCCAGGCCACCGCGAAACTTGTCGTTGGCAGCGGCGTGGCAGCTCCTGCTGGTCGCCGCCGAGGCGCTGGCGGGGCTCAGGCCGGCGGTGTTATGGGCCGCTCCTCGACCCCGTCGACCGGGCTGATCAGGCCGCGGTGGGCCCTATGCTCAGCGCCCTGAGCGTTCGTGGAAACGACAGCCAGACCCTCTCGGTCAGGTCGTCACCTGGCTGCTGATCGAGCCGACCACCGGCTCAAATCATCTTCCAGGCCGATCAGCGCGAGGCCAAAGGCGACCGATTGGAAGTTTTCTCCGGCAGCCAAGCGCTGCGCGCCGAACCGCGTTTCGAATACGCGACGAACCGCGGGAATAGACGAACTGCCGCCGGTCAGGAACACGCTGTCGATTGCGTCGACGGCCACGCCTTCGGTTTGCAGCAGCCGATCGACCGTGCTTTCGATCCTGGCGATATCGTCGGCGATCCAGCGCTCGAAATCCCGCCGTGAGATCTCCTGCTCGATGTCGAGCTCGCCGAGCCTGAGTACGAATTTCGCTGTGGCGGCGGATGACAACCGAACCTTCACGTCGGAAACCGCCCGATAAATGTCGAATCCGAAATCGTTGCGAATCACCTCGACGAACTTCGCGATCTTGTCAGGGGACAAAGAGGCCCGCTGGAGGCGCTCCAGCTCGCGGATGTGCTCGGGGCTCTTTAGCATCGCCAACTGGTGCCATCGCGCCAAGCTCGCGTGGTAATGCTGCGGGATCGGCAGAATCCGATCGATCGATTTGAACAGGGTTCCCTTGCCGAGCCGCGGCGAGACCACCGCGTCGATGATCCGATAATCAAAACTGTCGCCCGCTACCGCGAGCCCGGCTTGGCCGATCGGGGTCACGCCGACGCCGCTGCCGCGTCGCTCGAAGCGAATCAGCGAGAAATCGCTGGTCCCGCCGCCGAAATCGCAAACGAGCACCAGCGCATCGGATTTGAGGCGCTGCGCGTAATAATAGGCGGCGCCGACCGGTTCGTACACATAGGCGGGGTCATGTACGCCGATCCGCCGGTAGGCTTCGCCATAGCGACGAACGGCGAGCGCCTCGTCCGGCGCGGCACCGACAAAGGCAACCGGCCGCCCCGAGACAACCCGGCCGCCGAGATCGGCGAGCTGGCCGTCGGCGTCGCGGACGGCGAGGCGAAAGAATGCCGACAGCAGGTCCTCGAACTTGTAGCGGTGGCCGAAGAGGCGGGTTTCGTCGAATATCGGGCTGGCGACGTGGCTCTTGAACGATTGGATGAAGCGCGTCTCGTACGCCGAACTCAGATAGGCCCGGATTGCCTTCGTGCCGGCGTAGGCTTGGATGTCGAAGCGGCTTGTCGGCAACTGCTCGAAGCACAGCACGGACCGATAGATACCCGATCGTTCGCGTTCATCCTGGAAGGTGACCGCGCACACCGCCGCGCCAGGCCTGGCTACCGCGACGACGGTGTTGGTGGTGCCAAAGTCGATGCCGATCGAAACCTTGTCGTGCATTGTCTGTTGGGCCCGCAACGCCCGCTGCCTTTAAGAAGTCGGCGCGCCCGTTGCGTCAAACCCGCGCCGCGGCGGCGGCGATGCGTTCGACGGCGCGCAGCCAGTCGTCGAGCGCCCGTTCGGCCGGCTCGACCAGGACATGCCCGACCCCGGCCTCGGCAAAGGCGGCGAGCGCGTCCTCGTCCTGGCCATTCCAGCCGTTGCGCACCGAGATCGCGAATTCCGCCTCGGGCCGCTCGGCGCGCAGCCGCTTGACGATCGGCGCCGCGGCCTCGGGCGAGACCCGCGAACCGTGCCAGCCGTCGAGCTGCAATGCCCGCTTCAGCGCCGGCTCGGAGCTGCCGCCGATCCAGATCGGGATCGGCTTCACCGGCTGCGGCAGCATGCGCATGTCCTCGATCACCGCCGGGATATGTCGTGCCCGGAACGTCACCGGGTCGTTGCCCCACACTGCCCGCATCATCGCGATGCCCTCGTCCATCCGCCGGCCGCGCTCGCGGAACGGCACGCCCAAGGCGGCGAATTCGGCTTCGAGCCAGCCGACCCCGGCGCCGAGGATCAGCCGCCCCTCCGACAGGTTCTGCAACGTCGCCAATGCCTTGGCGAGCGGCAGCGGGTGACGCATCGGCAGCACCAGCACGCTGGTGCCGAGCCCGATCCTTTTGGTGTGGGCCGCCGCCCAGGTCAGGGTCAGCACCGGGTCGTAAAAGATCGCCGAGGGCGGGTATGGCGCGTCCTTCGGCAGGATGATGTGCTCGCTCGACCACGCGTCGGCAAAGCCCAGCTCCTCGGCCTGCACCGCCGCGCGCCGGATAGCCTCCGGCCCCGCCTTGCGCCCGATCTGCGGCAGATGAATCCCGACCCGCATGGCTGACCCTCTCCGCTGGCGCCCGTTCGGGGGCAGCGTGAGCCCGTCACCACCAGCGCGCAAGCCCGTTCGATCCTCCGGCAGGTTGTCGATCCGTTGGCCCACCTGAACCCCGGCTGATGTACGGACAGGTTGGTAATTCGATCGAACCCTGGCATGCTGCCGGAGTGAGTGCTCGGCAATCGCCCGTCCTCGCCCGCGCCTCGGCCGCGAGATGAGCTCGTCGCGCTATCCGCTCGTTACGATCATTACGCCCGCCTACAACGCCGAGGCCTTTATCGGCGACACGGTGCGCAGCGTGCTGGCGCAGGAGTATCCACGGCTGGAGCACATCGTACTCGATGACGGGTCGACCGATCGGACCTTGGGCATCGTTCGCGCCGGCATAGCCGACCCGCGGCTGCGCGTGGTCAGCCACGAGAACATCGGCGAAGCGGCGACCGTCAACCGCGGCCTCGAGATGGCCGAGGGCGAGATCATCGGCATCGTTAATGCCGACGACCCGATCCTGCCCGGGCTGATCGGCGCGGCAGTGGCGATGCTCGAAACACGTCCGGAGCTGGCCGCGGTCTATCCGGATTGGCGCCGCATCGACGCCGCCGGCATGGCCCTCGCCGACACGGTCGTTCCGGAATTCGACTATCGGGTATTGCTCGAGCAGAATTTATGCCTGCCAGGACCCGGGGCGCTGATCCGGCGCGCGGCATTGGGCGCGGAGCCGTTGCGCGATCAGCGCTTTCGCTACAAGAGCGATTATTTCCTGTGGCTGCGCCTGGGGCTGCAGCGTCCGTTGGCGCGGTTGCCGGGGGTCTACGCAACGTGGCGCGAGCATCCGGCAGGGGCCTCGCAGCACGGCCGCAGCCCGCGCATGGCGACCGAGCACATCGCAGTGGTCGAGGCGCTGTTCGCCCGCGCCGACTGCCCGGACGAAATCCGGCGCTGGCGGCGCCTGACCCACAGCGTCGCCTGCTATTGCGCCGGGCTCTTGGCGATCCACAACCCCGAAGTGCCCGGGCGGGAGCTGATCCTGCGCTCGCTCGCCTTGGCGCCCGTTTGGCCCGGCCGCTTTCGCCCCGAGCGGCACCGCTCGTGGAGCCGCATCCTCTACGTGCTCGGCCGCCCGTTGAGCGAATGGGCCTATCACGCGGCACTGCCGTTTGACCGGGGATGGCTGCCGCGGGCATCCTGAGTTGAGCGGGACCGGCCCGCCCGAGGAATTGGCGATCTTCCTGCCGTCCGCCGCCGGCGGCGGCGTCGAGCGCGCATTCGCCGACCTGGCCGGCTTTTGGCGCGACCAGGGCTGCGCGGTCACGGTGATCCTGGCCGACGCAAGCGGCCCATTGCGCGAAGATTTTGCGCGAGGGACCCGGTTTGTCGACCTCGGGGCGCCGCGGGTGTCGCGGGCGGTGTTGCCGCTGGCCCGGCTGCTGCGCGCATCGCCGGACTTGCCGCTGCTGTCGAGCATGTCGCACGGCAACCTCGCCGCCCTGGTCGCGGCCCGCATCTTGGCCCACCATCGCGGCGCGGTGGTGGTGCAGGAGGCCGCGCGCTTCGCCCTCGGCCGGGAAGGCGGGACCCGCTGGCGACGCACGGCGGTCCGGGCGCTGCTGCCGCGGCTCTACCGCCGTGCCGATGCGGTGATAGCAGTGTCCGACGGCGTCGCCGACGAGTTGGCCGCGGTGCTGCGCTGGCCGCGCAAGCGCATCCATGTCGTTCCGAACCCGCTGCCGCTGGCGCGGATCGCCGAGGCGGCGGGCGCACCCTGCCCGCACCCGTGGCTGGCCGAAGCCGGCATTCCGGTCGTCCTCGGGGTCGGGCGGCTGTCGCCGGAAAAGGATGTTGCGACCTTGTTGCATGCATTCGCCCGGCTGCGGCGGAGGATGGCGGCGCGGCTGATCCTGCTTGGCGACGGGCCGGAGGCCGATCGGCTGCGCTCGCTCGCCGGCCGGCTGGCGATCGGTGAAGCCGTCGATTTTTGCGGCTTTGTCGCAAACCCCTGGGCCTTCATGTCGCGCGCGGCATTGGTCGCGTCGTCGTCGCTGGCCGAGGGCTTTTCGCTGGTCCTGGCCGAGGCCCTGGCCTGCGGCGCCAACGTCGTCAGCGTCGATTCGGGCGCCGCGGTGCGGGCATTGTTGCCGGCGGCGACGTTCGGACCGCTCAGCCTGCCGGGAGATGCCGCCGGGCTCGCGGCGGCCATGGAGCAGCGCTTGGCCCGGCCGATGTCGGCCGCCCAGCTGCGGCCCTGGAGCCGGCATTTCGACATCGGGCTGATCGCCCCCCGCTACGGCGCCCTGCTCGGTCGCGGCGCCGCGAGATCGTCGGACGCTCCGTCGATGACCGACAGGAACCGGCGGCGGCTTTGATCGGGGTCGAAATCGGCGAGCGCGCGCCGGCGGGCGCAGCTCGCCAGCTCGGCGCACAGGCCCGGGCGGGCGAGCAATTCGGCGAGCGCGGCGGCGAGCGCGGCGGGTTCGTCTCGGTCGACGACAATGCCGCAGCGGTGGGCGCGAAAATAGTCGCAGACCAACGCATCAGCAGCGGCATGGACAAGGATCGGGCGCGCCGCGGCGAGATAGTCGCTCATTTTGCTCGGGGTCGAGGTTCGGATGATCTCCGGCACCGGCGAATCGAAGGCGTAGGGCAGAAACAGGATGTCCGCGCGCTGCTGCAAGCGCGCCGCTTCGGCGGGCGGGACATGGGGATGAATGAAAACGCGCTCACCGAGGATTCGGTGGGCAGCGAGCTCTTCCGCCGATTGCGCCGTGTAGAGATGGAGCGTGACCCGCTCCAGGCCAGGCAGCGCCAGCGCGGCGACCAGGTTGCGAAACGCCCCGGCGTTGACATGGTAGACGGCACCGGAAAATAGGATCGTGACCTCGCCGTCGACGCCCGGCGCCGGATCGACCGCGGGCGCGGCCAAGTGCTCGAACGGGTTGGGGACGATCGTCGCCTGGACACCGTGCCGCTGCTCGACCTCGAGGCGCAGCGCGTCGTTGGGGACGATGACGCCCTGTGCCCGGCGGAACATCACATCGCCGAGCCGGCGCGCAAGCCATCGGTCGATCGGGCGGATCCACTGGAATTCATAGGAATCGAACAGATAGGCATAGAACCGGGCGCCGATCAGCCTAGCGGCGAGGAACGAGGCCGGCAGATTGGCCAAATCCGCGGTCGCCCCGACAATGGCGCTGCACCTTTCCCGTCGGGCAATGCGGGCGATGCGCATGGCGCGTATCATTACGGTCCCCGCCAGATCGCCGAGGACCGTCATGTTCCAGGCTCCGGGACGGGCCTGCCGCGCGGCCGGCCTCTCCCGCGGCAGTTGGTGGCAGCGCGCCGGCAGCGGGGCGATCCAGTGCTCCCCGATCCGTGGCCGCTGGTTGCAGCGTGATCAAGCAATAGGATTGCGCGTCGACCGGCGCCAGCAGCCGGCCGATCACCACCGACTGTCCCGACCAGGCCGGCGGCAGGCTGTTCGAAACGAAAGCGAACTTTGCCCGGACGCGCGGCGGCGCGCCTTCGGTTGAAGCGACCGGCATCGGGGACGCGCCGTCCTCGCCTATGGCGAGCTGTAGCGCTCGAACAGGTCGAGCCCCCGCTTTGCCGCATTCGACGACAGCGAATGGGTGATCGACCAGAACACGGTGCCCTGGGCGGGCTCGCCTGTCGCCGCTGCGTCGAACACGGTCGATTCGAGGATGGCGGGGTCGAGCAGCCGAATGCGCACCGGCTCGCCCTGCAATCCGACCATCAGCTTGGAGGCGTAAAGCGCCGCTTGATCGAGATGCCAGACCCACAGATCGTGCTCGAAGCAGTGAGCGATATAGGCGGCAACGAGATCGAAATAGCGGCGGGCGCCGTCGGTGGCCCGGGCGACCACCGCCGAGGCGGAAATCGTGGCGAGAGGGCTCGCATAGGCGAGTTCGCCAAACTCGATCAAGCCGACATCGGCGTCGCAAACCGCCGTCAGCACCGGGTCGAGGCCGCGGACCACGAGCTGGTCGACGTCGGCGACGATGACCAAGCCGCCGGCCCGGCGCAGGATGGTGGGCAGCAGCTGGAAGCGCCGGCAGGCGTAATAGACCCGGCGTTCGGTCTCGCTGCGGCGGCACAGATCAGTGATTTCATTGGAAAAGCTGACCGCGCGGCCGGAATGGCGCCGGCGTATCCGAGTCTCGACATCGATGGCGTCGCGGTCCGGGTTCACGATGTGGATATGACAGGCGAGGTCGACCGCGCTGTTGGCCAGCGCCGACGCGATCGCGGCGCCTGCGTAAAGCTTGAAATAAGTCGAATCGCAGGACAGGAAGAGGAGAATCGCTGCCGGGTTTCGTGTCAGGCCGCCATCGATGACCGCGTCGCCCGACCTCTTCGCTGCGGCGTTGAGAGCTGCATAATGCTGTGGGCCGACACGCAGAATTCGGGCGTCGGTCACCAGGTCGGGAGCCAGCCGCAGTGGTTTCCCGGCGGCGAAAATCACCTCTGCCTCGTCGTACCGGCCCTGCGCCAAAAGCACGCTGCCGAGGCGATAGGAGAACCAGCCGGCGCTCGGCCACCGTTCCGCCGCGCAACGGAAATAGCGCTCGCCCCGCGCCAAATCGCCGCGCGCGACCGCCTCGAGGCCTTTGCGGTAGATGCCGCCGCCGATCTGACGGGCCTCGTCGTCATTGAAAATTCGCCTCGGGATCGGCGAGTTTTGAGCGGCCAGACGGCGGAGCAGGCGCTGCCTCGAACCCCGCCTTGTCCGCAGCCTTCGCGCCACCTGCAAAGCCGTCCCTACGAGTTTTCGAGCGGCACGTCCGAAGCGTTTGTCGCGCGCCAAAACACCGCCGTTGCCAACGACCCGGTCGAGGATGCGAAAGCGGCGGTTCCGTGCGTCGCGGACAGCCTCCGCGGCGCCGGATTTCGGTTGATCATTCTGGTCCAATGTCGTCACCGCTTTACAGCCCCGCGACCAGGGCTCTCGCCGCGGTCGTCGAGGTCGGAGGATCAGAGGCAGGCATCAAATACCCTGGAATGAAATCCAGCGCGCCTAAGCCGGGCGCCGGTGTGCGCGCTCCGGAAATCTGCTAAATCGGTTCTGGCACTCGTCTGATTGGATCGGCGATATGAGAGGCTGTTTTTGGGCGGAGCTTCGACCGGGCCTGGCGACCGGAGATGTCTGATTTCGATCAAGATCGGCATCCCGGTCTGCCTCGAATCCTGTTCATCGGCTGGCCGGAAAGCTCGCATACCCATTCCTGGATCGATCTGCTGCAGGATACGAAGGTCAACGTCCGCCTCTTTTGTCTTCATTCTTCGGAGCCGCCTCTGGAGTGGCCGGTCAAGAGCTATCTGACCGCGCCAGCGGTCCCCCGTCGCGACGGACCGACCCGGCGGACCGTGTTTCCGCCGCCGACGAGTTCGCCTTACTACGCAGTCTACCTTTTCCGCGAGGCGATGGGGGCCGGGAATCTGATCCCCACCAGCGGGTTCGGTGGGGCGCTTTCGGGTGCGGCGGCCGCGCTCGACCGGCTTTACGCCCGGAAGTACCCGACGAGCTTGGAGGATGCGCTGGCGCGGGTCATCCGCCAGTGGCGGCCCGACATCATCCACACGCTGGGGTTCGAGGCGGCCTCCTATCTTTATTTGCGGACGCGCAAGCGATATGGCCTGGCCGGGATCGGCCGGTGGATCGCGCAAGCCCGCGGCGGCCCCGATCTCGCATTGAACCGGCATTCGCCGGACTATCTGCCGCGCATCGAGGAGGTTTTTGCGACCTGCGACCATTTCATCGCCGACAATCAGCAGAACTACGATTACGCGCTCGCCGCGGGCCTCGACCCGGCCAAGGCGGCCGATCCGGGCATGGGCGTCGTCTCCGGCCCCGGCGGTCTCGACCTCGAAGCGCTGCGGGCGCGCTGGACCCTGCCGCCGTCGCAGCGCGAGCGCATCGTGGTCTGGCCCAAGGCGTACGAGATCAACAGCGCCAAGGCGATGCCGGTGTTCGAGGCGATCCTCAAGGTCTGGGATCGCATCCAGCCGTGCCGCATCGAGATGCTGTGGATGACCCAGCCGGAGGTGCAGATCTGGTACGAGAAGCTGTTTCCTGATGCGGTCAAGCGCAGCTGCCCCGCGCATCTGCGGCTGAGCCGCGAGGAGACGCTCGCTCACTTGGCAAAGGCGCGGGTGATGATGGCGCCGTCGCTCGCCGACGGCATTCCGAACACGATGATGGAAGCGATGGCGCTGGGCGCCGCACCGATGGTCTCGCCGCTCGACACGATCGTGCCGGTGGTGCGCGAGGCGGAGCACGTGCTGTTCGCCCGCAACCTCTACCCGGACGAGATTGCGGCGGCGCTGGTGCGGCTGATGACCGACGACGCGCTGGTGGATCGGCTCGCGGCGAACAACCTCGTGCGCATCCGCGAGCTGGCCGACCGCAAGGCGGTGCGGGCGCGGGCGATCGCCTATTACCAGGAGGTCGCGGCGCGGGCGCGACGCGGATCGCAGATGGCGCCCGCGGACCGGCGCACCGGTTTCAGCCCGGTCGGCCGGGCCCCGGCGGATCGACCGGCCTCTTGAGCTCCTCGAGCTCGGCACCGATTCGCTTCTGCTCGGCGAGCAATGCGGCGATCAGAGCGACATGATGGGCGTCGGCGGCGTCGTGCGCCTCGCGCATCGCCCGCAGCACCTCCTCCAACGCCGCGGCGCGAAGCATCAGCTCGCTCAGCCCGGCCCGGATTGCGGCCTGCGCGGCTTCGGACGCGACCAGCATGCGGCCCTGTTCGGCCTGTGCAGCCCCAGCTGTGGCCAGCATCCGTTGCTGCCCGTCGAGCATCGCCCTGATCTCGCTCAAACCGAGCGCCTCTCGCACGAAACGACGCAACCTATCGAGAGGCCAGGGCATTTCGGTCGACCAGCCGCGCCCGAACATAGATCGTGTGGCTGGGAACCCCGTGCAGGCGCTTCACTCCGACGGCGCGCAGGCCCTTGACCGCGAACTCCATCCGCTCGGAGAGGCTCTCGCGTCCCTGCCGTCGCGCGGCCGGGTCGAAGACTGCGGCGGGCCAGATACCGTGCTCCCATTGCACCGGCAGATAGCTCTCCCACAAATAGTCCGGCAGCGGCTCGTTGCGCACCGCCGTGATGTCGAGGCCGAAGCGCGGCAGGCACGATCGGAACGCCCGTTCCGTCCACTGCGTCAGGTGATGCGGCGGCAGCTCGGTCAGCGCCTCGGGGAAGTTGCGGATCGGGCCGTCGGCGTCGGGCGTGGTCACGATCAGCAACCCGCCCGGCTGCAACAGGCGCGTATAGGCGGTGAGAAAAGCCAGCGGATCGGCGGCGTGCTCGAGAACCTGGAACATGCAGATCGCGTCGAACCGATCGAACCCGCCGGCCGCCAGCTGTTCCGGCGTGCCGGGCAGCGCCTCGAAGCCCTCGGCCGCCAGCTGCCGCATCAGCACCGCGCTTTGATCGTGCCCCCAGATTTGCAGGCCCGGGTCTGCGCGCCGCAGCAGGCGCAGGAAATTGCCCGAGCCGCAGCCGACATCGAGAACGCGCCTGGCGCGGCAACAGCGCAGGTCGCCGATCGCCTGCTCGAACTCCCACTTGCCCTCGACGTAATATTCCGAGCCGGAGATCGCGCGGTAGAACGCCTCGTTGCCCGGCATCGCCGGCGCGAATCGGCCAAAGCCGCAATTCGGGCAGCGTTCGAGACGAATCGGCTCGGTCCGGGAGGGGGAATGCGCTTCGACGACATTTTGGCCAAAGCGGATGCCGAGCTCATGCTCCCAGCGGGCGAGGACGGCGGCGATATCGACGGTCTGATCGGTCGGCGCCAGTTCAGCGTCGCAGCAGATCGGGCAGGCGGTCGCGACCCGCGGAATCAGGGTGTCCTGGTCCGCATCCAGAACGCGGTCGGCTCCGAGGACGGATAGGTCTCCCGCATGATCGCGATCTCGGGAAAGGTCGCGTTCATCTTGTCCGGATAGGTCAGCATCAGGTAGTTGCCCGGCCATATCACTTCAAAGTTCCGATTGAAGGCGAGGAACGCCTGCAACAGATACTGCTCGTTCCAGTATAGATGATTGTCATAATAGACCTTCGGATAGGGCATGGGCAGGCTGACGTCGTGAATATGGACCATGACCCCCGGTTTCAGCCGCGGCAAAATGTCGAGGTATTCGTAATGCACGTCGTTGCCGCTGCGGATGACATGGCTCGAATCAATAAACAGAATGTCGCCATCGGCGAGCTCGCCGAACATTTCAAGCGGGACGTCCTGCACCCGCTTGGCGATCAGCTCGAGCCCTGGCACGCCGCCGCGAAAAATATCCCAAGGATAGGGATCGATCGAGATCAGCCGGGAATTCGTGCCCCGCCGCGCGGTTGCTCTGCACGGCATCGAGAGCCAGGAGGGTCGAGTTGCCATTGCCGATCTCGATGATGCGGCGCGGCTTCTGGTGCCGGATCAGGCCGTAATAGACATGCGCGTCGACCGCCATGTAGCCGCCGTTGATCAGGTAGAAACCGGTGGTCAGCGGGCTGCGGTGGATCGGGAAGCGAGCGCGGAACTCGTCGAGGAAGGGCGGGAGCAGGCGATCAATCAGCTCGATCGCCGCAGCATCGTTCGTATCGACGCCGGCCATGGCCGAGGGCTGGCGCCAAAACTCGTCGAGCCGATCGGTGTCGTCGGGAATCGGCAGATAAAAATGCTTGCGCAGCAGATGGAAGCCATGCCGGTAAAGAATATCGTGCAGCGGATTCCCCGGCATGCCGGCGAGCCGGACGGCCAGCTCCTCAGCGAGCGCCTCGGTGGCGAACGGCGCCAGGCCCCCGACCGCGGCGCCGGAGCGCGGCAGCCTCGCCGCTGAGCGACGGATCCGCGAGGCCGAGCGTGCGAGCCTGCCCAAGACCGCCCGGCCGAGCAGAATTCCACGAGTGCCGACGGCGGTCACGGCAGCAACGCTTCGCCGGGGACGGCTTCGGCCTCCTGCGGCGATCGCAGCGCAATGTCGATCATGGCCTCCCATTGGCGGGCGATCCGCGAAATGTCGAAATCCTCCACCCGCGCATGACCGGCGGCGATCAGGCGGTGTCGCAGCGGCTCGTCGGCAACGATGCGTTCCATCGCCGAGGCCAGCGCCTCTGCGTCGTCCACCGGCACCAACAAGCCGCTCTTTCCGTTTTGCAGCACTTCGGGCGGCCCGGCCACACAGTTTGTCGAGATCGCCGGAACCCCACAGGCCATGGCTTCGGCGAGCACCAAGGCAAACGCCTCAAAATTCGAGGTCAGGATCAGCGCGGCGGCACGCCTGATCAGCGGATATGGGTTCTGGCGGGCACCCATCAGCATGATCTGGCGCTCGAGGCCCCAGCTGGCGATCTCTGCGGTGAGCCGCGACCGCTCCGGTCCCTCGCCGACGCAACAGACCATGAAATCCCGACCCCTTGCCCTCAGCCTGAGGCATGCTTGGATCAAGAGATCGTGGTTTTTTGATGGGTCGAGCCGGGCGACATGGATATAGCACGGAACCTCGCGGATCGCCGCCATGTCCTCCGATCGAAGCGGAGCCCAGGACAGGCGGCGCACGCGGGAGCAGTTGACCGGGTTCGGGATCGCCATGGTCTTGCCGTCGGCAACTCCGAAGCGAGCGTGCAGATCCGCGCAGCAACCCCGGCTCGGAAACACCACGCGGGATGCGGTGGAACAGGCATTGGCGAAAGCCCAGCTTTCTGCCGCCAAGCGCGCCGGCTCCGGGTACATCAGCGGCAGATAAATCGACTCGTAAGTGTGCAGCGAGGCGATGAACGGGGTGGCGCCGCCGATCTGGGCTAACCAGGCCGCCGTCGCCGCCTCCTCCATGATAGTGACGAGCGCCGCATCGCGGCCCAGCTGCGCGAGCAGGTTGCGCAGACCTTCGGCAGCCGACCAATGCGCGCCGAGACAGGCCTGCAAGGCCGCGCTCCGCCCGGTTTCCAGCGGAGCTGCCGGGGCCGCCGACGCCACGGCGGGCGGCGGCGCCAGGGGGCGCGGGCGCACCGCCGGGCGCAATTTGCGACGTACCGCACCGACGTAGTGTCGCACCGGAACTCCGGCGAGAAGGCCTTGGCGAACGTGAGCCAGCCGATGGCCGAGCCCGATTCGGCGATCGATCCAGCGCGGGACCAGACGCTGGTAGAGGCCGATCGCGAAGAGGACGCGCCGGCCCTTCCATGACGGGAGCCGGCGCGGCGGCGGCGCGACCGGCTCGCGCGAAGCAACGGCCGGGGACGGAGCGACGGCGCGGGCCGCTGCGTGCTCGTAGTCGCGAACGCAATAAGTCTCCACCCCCGGGACTTGGCCGACCTGGTCGCGCGCATCGAACAGGGTCAGGATCACCGGCCGGAAGCGGCGGCGGTCGAGGCGCCGCGCCAAATCATAGACGACGCGCTCGGCGCCGCCGCCCCACAATACCCGCTGCAGGAACGCGACCGGCCGCCGGCGAGCGCCGTTGCCGTCGAGCCCCAACACCCGCAGGACTTCGGCGACGAGCAAAGCCGGTTTCAACACCGCCGGACCGTCCAGCGAGGCAGTGGCGGCGGCCTCGATCCAGACGGAGACCGGACGCCGATCGAGCGCGAGCGCCAGCTCGACCTCGCCGAGCCACGGGAATCCGTCACGGTCGACCGGCGGCCGCGGCAGCGTCGCCGCCGCTGCTTCCCAGCGGTAGGGACTATCCGAGACGACAAGCGCGATCCGCAAGCCGTGCTCCGACAATTGGGCCGCGGCCTGCCGCGCCGCCAGCAGGGCCGGCTCGATCGCCGGCGCGAGCATGACGATTCGCGCCGGGCCGCTTCCGGCCGGAGGCTCGGCCGGCTCGTCGAGCCCCTCGAAGCGGCGCAGATAAATCCGCAGCGGCTCGGCCGGTCCACCCCGGCCCAGACGGCGCGCGGCGTGTTCGCGCCGGGCCAAGTCGCGGGCGTCGACCGCCTGGTAGGCGAAGCGGGGGGTCGCCTGAGCGCACGCCGCGGCCAGCCCTCGCCACATCCAGGTCCAGTCGTCCTCGCCCTCTTCCAGCGCCATATGCCGGACACGATCGCGCAGCCGGTCGCGCAGCCCCGCGGCCACCGCCCCGCCCGCGTCCCCGTCGAACACCCATTCGAGAACGCGCAGGACCAGCGCCGGGTGCGGCCCGAGCGAATAGAGAAAGGCGCTGCGCTCGCAGGCGATGTGGATGATTCGCTCGATGGCGACCGCCGTCGAGGCAGCATCCGACAGATCGACTCGCGGGATCAGCTCGGCGAACGTATGGCGGTTGAGAAAATCGATCCCGGCCTTGGCCGTGTCGAAATAGCAGGCTTCGGGAAACTGCTCCGACCCCTGCCCGACGTGATGGCGGTTGACGACCGTCCAATCCGGAATGAAGCGGGCCTCGTTATCGACAAGAAGCCGCAGCCACAGCGCATAGTCCTGTGCGTAGTGGTATCGCTCGTCGAAAAAACCGACCTTGTTCCAAGCCGCACGATTGATGCAGATCGAAATGCCGCTGATGTAGTTGCGAAAGAACAGGGTCGGGATCTGCAGCCCGGGCTCGGGCACCGGCCCCCACAGATCGTGCTTCTCCCGGCGCCCGCTGGCCTCGAACAGCAGCCAAAAATAGGAATAGAAGAAATTGACGCCGGGATTGCGTTCAATCCAGCGGCGGTTGACCGCGAGCTTGTCCGGTTGGAACAGATCGTCCGAGCTCAGCCAATGCACCCAATCGCCCCGCGCCGCGCGCAGCCCGGCATTCAGCGCCGCGGCGACGCCGCCATTGGGCTGGTGCACCGCCTTGATCCGCGAATCGCGGGCGGCATAGGCGTCGACGATCGCGCCGGACCGATCGGTAGAGCCGTCATCGACGACGATGGCTTCCCAGTACGGGTCGGTCTGGGCTAGCACGCTGTCCAGCGCCGGTCCGATATACTGCTCGTGATTGTAGGTCGGGATCAGAATGCTGGCGAAAGGTCGGTCCATTATCGGCACATTGGTGTCGGGCTTGGCCGCGGCCGGAGCACGCTGGAGTCGCACGCCGTCCCGGTTGCAAGTTTGCCCCCGTAGCAGCCAGAAGCTTAACGGAAGCAGGTGAGAGACGGAAGCACGCCGCCGCGATCCTGCGGAAGACCCATCTCTTCCTCCGCAACCAAGCTGACCAATGCTATCTTCCGCCCCCTTTTTCAGTAGAGAGAACAATCGGGGCTATGGGCATCAACGCGGAGATGGTCTCCCTTGCGGCGCAGCTGAGAAGTCGTCGGGCGCTCGTCGCATGTTTCGACCAATTCGCCGTGTTCAAGAACCTCCGCCATCTGTGTAAACCTGGCGCAGTCGGGGGAGCGGCTTGACACGGCACCGGTGCCGCCGTACTACGCGCGGCGCTGCTTGAAGCGGCCTTGCCTGCATATTTCCATATGCGGAAACAAGATCGGGCGATGTGGGGATCGGGTCGCGGATGGGGGAGTTGCCGCCGATTGCGGCAGTATCCTGACATGATCTGAATGCGGGCGCCGGCCGAATGCTGACACGAGCCGACAGAACCGCGCGCTTCCGGGGTATGCCGTGAAAATACTGGTGTTGGGCGCGACCGGCATGTTGGGGCATCGGCTGCTCGTTGATCTCGGCCGCCGCCACGATGTCAGCGGCGCGATCAGGGGGCCGACGCATCGGTGGCGCGATCACCCGGTTCTGGGCGGCCATAGGCTGGTGTCGGGTTGGGATGCAATGGCGCCCGACAGCGTCTTGCCGCTGCTCGATCGGGAGCGGCCCGAGGTCGCGATAAACTGCGTCGGGATCGTCAAGCAGTTGAACGAGGCCGGAGATCCGATCCCGAGCATCGCGGTCAACGCGCTGTGGCCGCATCGGCTGGCGGCGGCCTGCCGGGCACGGCGGGTTCGCCTCGTGCATTTCAGCACCGACTGCGTCTTTTCCGGCGAGCGCGGGCCCTATGCCGAGGGTGACGCCGCCGACCCACAAGACCTTTATGGGCGCACCAAGCTGTTGGGGGAGATCGGCGGGCCCGGCTGCCTGACGTTGCGCAGCTCGATCATCGGACACGAGCTCAGGAGCGGCGCAGGCCTGCTGGAATGGTTCCTCGGCCGCCGCGGCGCCAGCGCCAGCGGTTTTCCGGGAGCGCTCTACACCGGTCTCACCACCAACGAGATGGCCGCGGTGATCGGCCGCGTCATCGAGGAATTCCCCGATCTCGACGGCCGCTGGCAGGTCGCCGCGACGCCGATCGACAAATTTACCCTGCTTTCAAAGCTCAATGTCGCCTACCGGCTCGGCGTCTCTCTCGATCGCGACGAGAGTTTTCAGTGCGATCGCCGACTGGACGGCGGGCGATTCGCGGCGGCGACCGGGATCGTCCCCGCCGACTGGGACTCGATGATCGCGGCGATGCGCGAGGCGCATCTCGCCAATACCCCGCCCGGCAGCGCGGCTGTGGCCGCCCCAGCTCTGACCTGACGCCCCGCAGCACCACATAGGCGTTCACGAATTTGCTCCCGCTCGAAGGCAAGCGCGTCCTGATCACCGGCGGCACCGGCTCGCTCGGCAAGGTCTTGCTGCATCGGCTGCTCGGCGGCAGCGCCGGAGCGGTGGCCAAGATCATCGTCTTCTCGCGCGACGAGGCGAAGCAGCACGCGCTGCGGGTCGAGTACCTGCACCGCACCGCGCCGACCGACGAGGTCATCTATCGAAACTTCACCCGGCTGCTCGAGTTTCGGATCGGCGACGTGCGCGATTTCAATGCTGTGGCGGCGGCGTTGCGCGATGTCGACGTGGTGTTCAACGCTGCGGCGCTGAAGCAGGTGCCGACCTGCGAATATTTCCCGTTCGAGGCGGTCGCGACCAACATCTGCGGACCCGAGAACATCGTTCGGGCGATTCGCGACCTGCGCCTGCCGGTCGAAACGGTGGTCGGCATCTCGACCGACAAGGCGGTCAAGCCGGTCAATGTGATGGGCATGACCAAATCGATCCAGGAGCGGATTTTCGCGCGCGCCAACCTCGACCTGCCGAAGACCCGCATCGCCCTCGTCCGCTACGGCAACGTCTTGGCCTCGCGCGGTTCGGTGATCCCGCTGTTCCACGAACAGATCCGCGCCGGCGGCCCGGTCACCATCACCGACCGGCGCATGACGCGGTTTCTCTTAGACCTCAACGAGGCGGTCGATGTCGTGCTCGCCGCGGCGGCCGGCGCCAATCCCGGCGAGACCTACATCCCGCGCGCGGCCGCCGCCCTGATCGCCGACGTTGCCAAATGCCTGATCGGCGATCGCCCGATCGAGACGGTCACCACCGGCATCCGGCCGGGCGAGAAATTGCACGAATGCCTGGTGTCGGAAGAGGAGGCTGCGCGCACGGTCCGCCGCGGCGCGTACTATGTCATCGCTCCGATCCTGCCGGAGCTGCAACGGCCGGAAAACATGACCGGGCCGCTCCTGGAGACCGAATACCTGTCGAACGGCGAGGTGATGAGCTTCGAGGAGACCCGCGCGCTGCTGACCGAAAGGAAGCTGATGGTCGAGGACCGGCCGCCGATCGAGGGCGAGCTGCTGCGATGAAGATCGCCACGGTGCTGGGGACCCGGCCGGAAATCATCCGGCTCGCGCTGATCATCGAAAAGCTCGACCGCTTTGCCCAGCACGTGCTGATCCATACCGGCCAGAATTTCGATCCGATGCTGAGCGACGTGTTTTTCCGCGAATTGGAGGTGCGGGCACCAGACCGGTATCTGGGGGCGAGCGGCGGCTTGGGTCATCAAATCGGCCAAATCCTCGCCGGCTGCGAGCAGGCGTTCGAGGAGACCCGGCCCGACCGGCTCCTGATCCTCGGCGACACCAATTCCGGGCTTGCGGCTTATATCGCCAAGCGGCAGGGCATCCCGGTGTTTCACTTGGAGGCAGGCAACCGCTGCCATGACGACCGGGTCCCCGAGGAGGTCAACCGCCGCGTCATCGATCATTGCAGCGACATCCTGATGCCCTATACCGAGCGCAGCCGCGACAATTTGTTGCGGGAAGGGATCGCCGGCCAGCGCATCTTTGTGACCGGCAACCCGATCGGCGAGGTGATTGAGCATTTCCGGCCGCGCATCGACGTGTCCGAGGTGCTGGATCGGCTGGAAGTCGATCAAGGCCGCTACCTGCTCGTCACCTTGCACCGCGCCGAGAATGTCGACCTCGCCGCACGGCTCAACGGCCTGGTCGATGCGCTCGGCCGCGTCGGCCGCGAGCACGGTCTGCCGGTTCTGGTCAGCACCCATCCGCATACCCGCGCCCGGCTGGCCCAATCGCCGCAGCCGCCGGAGCCGAGCGGGGTGCGCTTTCTCGAACCCTTCGGCTTCTTCGACTTTATCCGCTTGGAATTGTCGGCCCGCTTGGTCATGAGCGACAGCGGCACGGTGCAGGAGGAGTGCGCGCTCCTCGGGGTTCCCAACGTGACCTTGCGCGACGTGACCGAGCGCCCCGAGACCATCGAGTGCGGCAGCAACATCCTTTCCGGCGGCGAGGTCCAATCGGTCCTGGCCGCGGTCCGCTTGGCGCTGTCCTTGCCGCCGCGCTGGGCGCCGCCGGCCGAGTACCGCGCGCCGGCGGTCAGCGACACCGTAATTCGCATTGTCGCCGGCTATCATCACGGGCTCGGCGGTTGGCGCGGTTGATCGGTTCGAGAAGATGACGGCAGAGAAGCAAGAACTCGTCGGCGGTCGAACGCCGCGCGGCGCCGAGCCCGGTGGCGATGCTTGCCGACATCCTCTCGACCCTCAGGGTGATCGCCAGATACCGACGGCTGACCTTCGAGCTGGCGCGCCGGGACATCTCCGACCGCTATGCCGGACAAGTTCTCGGATCGGCATGGGCGCTGGTGCATCCGATTGCCACGATCTCGGTCTTCCTCTTTCTGTTCGGCGTTGTTTTCGCCACCAAGGCCGCCGCCATTGGCTGGCAGGTTCCCTCCGACCATGCGGTCTACCTGGTTTCCGGCATCGTCACCTGGCTGGTGGCGACGGATGTGCTGGCCCGCGGGCCGGGCATCGTCACCGGTCAGGCGGCGCTGGTGAAGCAGGTGGTGTTTCCGCTCGAGGTACTGCCGGTCAAAACCGTGCTGGCCACCACACCAGTAATGTGCATCGGCCTGATCGGTCTGATGCTGTACACTCTGACGATATTCCACACGCTGAGCCCGGCCTGCCTGCTGCTCCCGGTTTGCCTGGCACTGCTGTATGTGTTCTTGTTCGGCGTCGCCTTTTTGCTCTCGGCGCTCGGCGTATTCCTTGCCGACCTCAAGGACATCGTCCAACTGTACCTGCTGATGGGATTGTATCTGGCGCCAGTGTTTTACTTTATGTCCTGGGTGCCGGAGAGGCTGCGGCCGATTTTGTACTTGAACCCGATGACGCTCTACGTCGAATGCTTTCACGATGCGGCGTATTTCGGCGGCATCAGGGACGGCGGAGTGTGGCTGGCCGCGGCCGGCGAGAGCGCGCTGGTGTTTCTGGTCGGAGCGCTGATCTTCAACCGGCTGAAGCCGCAGTTCGGCTCTTTCCTGTGAGCGGACCGGACGAGGCGGCGATTGCCGTGCGCGGGCTCGGCAAGGTGTACAAGGTGTACGCCAAGCCGCTCGACATCGTGGCGGAGCTGGTCACCCGGCGCTGTCGTCATCGCGAGCACTGGGCGCTGCAGCAGGTGACCTTCGACGTGCCGCGCGGCCAGGTCGTCGGGGTCATCGGCCGCAACGGCGCCGGCAAGACGACGCTGCTGCGGATCATCTCCGGCACGCTCGACAAGACGCGCGGCGAGGTCAGGGTCAACGGCCGGGTCTCGGCCATCATGGTGCTCGGCACCGGCTTCAATCTCGACCTGAGCGGGCGCGAGAACATTCTGCTCGGCGGGCTGTGCCTCGGCATGAGCCACCAGGAAATCGCCCGAAAGGCCGACGAGATCATCGATTTCAGCGGGATCGGCGCGTTTATCGACCGGCCCTGCAAGACCTATTCGAGCGGCATGCTCGCGCGTCTCGCGTTCAGCATCGCCGCCAGCGTCGAGCCGGATATCCTGATCATCGACGAGGCGCTGGCCACCGGCGACATGATGTTCAACGCCAAGAGCTATGCCCGGATGCGCGAGATCGCGAAGAGCGGCGCGACGGTGCTGTTCGTCACCCACTCGCTCAATCAGATCTACGATCTGTGCGACTCGGCAATCCTGCTCGAAGGCGGCCGGATCGCCGCGATCGGCGAGCCGCGGGAGGTCGGCTACCGCTACGAGCAGATGATCCACGAGGAGATGGCCGCGTTCAACGACGCGCTGAAGCCGGTGCTGCAGGTCGGAAGCGATGCCGCCGCGCCAGCCGGCAAAGCCAGGATCGTCGATAGCGATCTCGTCGATGCCGCCGGCACCTCGGTGCGGTGCCTCGACGACGGCAAGGAATATTGCCTCCGCATCCGCGTCCGGGCGTTCGAGACGATCCCTTCGCTTTCGGTGGGCTACGACATCCGCACTCCAACCGGCGTGCAGGTCTACGGGACCTCGACCTCCGTCCAAGGCGTCGAGTTGGCGATCGCCGCCGGGGAGGAAAAGGAATACGAATTCCGGCTGTGCGCCGGCTTCAACTCCGGCTCGTATATTGTCAATCTCGGTATCGCCGAAAATCATCGGAGCGCCGACAATCCTCAGCACTATTCGATGATCCAGACCGTCGCTGATTCGATCGTGTTCGAGGGAATGACGCGGGCTCTGTTTCCGGGGCTGGTCAACATGCGCTCCAGCTTCTGCGGCGCCCGGGTTCTCGATTCCGCGCTCATCGGGGCCTGAGATGTGCGGGATTGCCGGCGTTTTTCGCGAGCAGGCACCCCTGGCGGTGAGGGCGATGCTGGCGGCGCTCCGGCATCGGGGCCCCGACGACGAGGGCGTCTACACCGACGATGCGGTGACGCTCGGCCATCGACGGCTGGCGATCATCGACACCTCGGCCGCCGGTCACCAGCCGATGAGCACGGCCGGCGGGGCGATCCAGATCGTCTACAATGGAGAACTGTACAATTTTCGCGAGCAGCGCGCGGCGCTCGAGGCCAAGGGCAGAACCTTTCAGACCCAATCCGATACCGAGGTGGTCCTGGCCCTCTATCAGGAATATGGCGAGGATTTCCTCACCCGGCTGCGCGGCATCTTCGCGATCGCGCTCTATGACCGGCGCGGCGGGCCGGGACGCGAAAAGCTGATGCTGGTGCGCGATCATTTTGGCGTCAAGCCGCTGCTCTACGCCGAAGTGGGCGGCGTGTTGGTCTTCGCGTCCGAGTTGAAAGCGATGCTGGCGAGCGGCCGGATTGCGCGCGAGGTCGATGGGGAAGCGCTGCGCCAACTACTCAGCCTCGGCTCGGTCGTCCAGCCGCGGACTTTGTTGCGCGAGGTCGAGCACCTGCCGTCCGCGCACTACCTGATCGCCGATCGCAACGGCGCCAAGCTGCGCCGCTACTGGTCATACCAGACCGACCGGCTCTCGGGTCTGCGCGCTCGCCCCTACCAGGAGCAGGTCGAGCAGTTTGCCCATGTGATCGCCCAGTCCGTGATCGGGCAAACGATCGGCGACGTGCCGGTCGGCGCATTTCTCTCGGGCGGGGTCGATTCATCCCTGATCGCTGCGTTGATGGCGCGAGAGGCCCGCGGTCAGGTCAATACCTTCTCGGTCGGCTTCGAGGACGATGTCGATGCGGTCGACGAAAGCCACGAGGCCGCCGAGATCGCCGCCATTCTCGGCACCCATCACAGCCGGGTGCTGGTCGGCGCGACGGAGGTCGCGGCGCATCTGGACCGCTTCGTCCATGGGCTCGACCAGCCCTGCGTCGACGGGCTCAACAGCTATTTCGTGTCCTACGCAGCGGCTCAGGCGGCGACCGTGGCATTGTCCGGGACCGGCGGCGACGAGGTGTTTCTCGGCTACCCGTGGTTTGCCCAGATCGGCCGCGAGTTCGGAACCGGGCCGTTGCCAGGCAGAGGAACGCGCGGCTGGATGCGATCGCTGTTTGCCGGCAGGCCCGCCGCCGGGAGCAGCGACGGCGCCGGACTGCGCGAGACCTTCGGCCGGCTCTACCATTGCTTCGGCCCGGATCTCGCCCATGGTCTGATCGCCGCAGACCGACGGGAAGGGCTTCCCTGCCGCGGCTTTGCCGAGGATCTGCAGACAGCCGACGAGTTGCGGTCCGGCGGCGCCCTCGAGCGCGCCGGCGTGCTGTGCCTCAACAGCTACACGCGCAACCAGCTGCTGCGCGACATCGACGCCTGCGCGATGGCCCACTCGTTGGAGGTGCGGGTGCCGTTTCTGGACCCGAGTGTGGTCGATTTTGCCCTTTCGCTGCCGCCCGGGGCAAAGATGGCCGACCCGAGCCGCGCCGCCGCACCCGGCGCCAGCTATCAGGAGAGCGGCGTCAAGCGGATCGTCTGCGATGTCGCGCGCCGCTATCTGCCGCCTGAATTTTTCACCCGGCGGGCCAAGAAGGGCTTCATCCTGCCGTGCGGCGATTGGCTGAAGGGCAGCCTCGCCAGCGTGCTGGGCGACATGCTGTCGCCGGCCAATGTCAAAAAAGCCGGCCTGTTCGATGCCGATGCGGTTGCCGAGGTCTATCGCGCTTTTCGCGCCGGCAACAGCCATTGGTCGCGCCCATGGCTACTGATGATCGCCAGCTTGTGGCATTCGCAGGTGCTGGTCCCGGTTATGGCCGAAGCGCCGTCGAGACGGCATGAACCCGTTCCGTCGGCTGGTTGACACCATCGCCGATCGGGCGGCACGGCAGGCTCGGCAGGCGCTCTTATGCGATCTGGCGGCGCGAGACCGGCAGATCGCCCGTCTCGAAACGCTGTTGTCCGATGCCGCCGAAACCCGGGCGCGGATCGTCGGGGCAGAGGACCAAATCACCGGATTGGAGCAGCGCCTGCTGAGCTATTACAGGTTCCGGCACGACGCGATCGACATGCTCGCCGACTATCTCGTCGGCACCCAGATCCCCGGCGACTATGTGGAATTCGGAGTGTTTCGCGGAACCGTCTTCGCTTACGCGTTTAAGATCATGGCTTCGTTGTTCCGCGAAATGCGATTTGTCGCGTTCAATTCGTTCCAGGGTCTGCCGGCTCCGCAGGGCGTCGACGCGGCCAGCGGATATACCAGCGGGTTTCATCAGGGACAATTTTCTTGCACGGAGCCGGAATTCGTCGCCAACATGACCGCGGCCGGCGTCGATTTGAACCGGGTCGTTATCTGTCGCGGCTGGTTTGATCAGACCCTGCGTCATGACAACCCGGAGACTGCCGGGCTCGGCAAGGTGGCGGCAGCCTGGATCGACTGTGATCTCTACGAGTCGACGGTGCCGGTTCTCGAGTTTCTGGCCGGGCGCTTGTCCGTCGGATCGGTCCTTCTCTTCGACGATTGGCGCTGCTTCCGCAATCTGCCGGATTTTGGCGAACAGCGCGCCTGCCGAGAATGGCTGGAGCGGCACCCGCGGATTTGCCTCAACCCGTTCATCGATTTTGGCTTTCACGGCAGGAGCTTCACCGTAGCCGCGTGCTGACAGCCGACCGGCCGGAATGCTTCCTTCAACCCGTGTCGAGCCGATCATCGGTGCGATCGGACAGCGCCGGATTGGGCGAGCGCCCGGGGACACGCCGCCTTGCCAAGAGAGCGGGCTCGGTGCATTCTGTCCGCGGTAGCATCGGCCGTCCAGGGGATGTCCGCCGACATGCCGAAAATCACCTACATCGAGCATGACGGTCGCGAGCACCGGGTCGAGGTGCCTTCGGGGCGTTCGGTCATGCGCGGCGCCGTCGACAACAACATCCCGGGCATCGATGCCGATTGCGGGGGCGAATGCGCCTGCGCAACGTGCCACGTCTATGTCGAGGAGGGCTGGCTCGGCGCGACCGGCGTCCCGGTCCCAGGCTCGCAGGAAGCCAGCATGCTGAGCTTTGCCGCGCTCGCCCGACCCAATTCCCGCCTCTCCTGCCAGATCGCCGTGATCGAAGCGCTCGACGGGCTTATCGTCCATATGCCGGAAGGCCAACACTAGGTTAACCCGAACGGGAGGCAGGTCGATGAACGCACCGCTCGACACCGCGGTTCATGGCGACGCCAGCAGCATTCCGCTCGACGCCGTCGACGTCAGCGATCCGCGCCTCTACCAGGACGATGTCTGGCGGCCCTATTTCACCCGGCTGCGGCGCGAGGATCCGGTGCATTACTGCCGGGAAAGCCTCTATGGCCCGTATTGGTCGGTGACCAAGTACAAAGATATCATGCAGGTCGAGGTCAACCACCAAATCTATTCTTCGGCCTCGGAACTGGGCGGCATCGCCATCGAGGACCAGCCCAAGGACTTGGACCGACCGAACTTTATCCGGATGGACCCGCCGCGCCATGACGAGCAGCGCATGGTGGTCAGCCCCGTCGTCGCGCCGGGCAATCTCGCCAACATGGAGGGGCTGATCCGCGAGCGCACGGCGCGGGTGCTCGACGGCTTGCCGCGCAACCAGACCTTCGACTGGGTCGACCGGGTGTCGGTCGAGCTGACGACGATGATGCTCGCGACGTTGTTCGATTACCCGTGGGACGACCGGCGCCAGCTGACCTACTGGTCCGACGTCGCGATCGCCAATGTCCGCTCGCCCGAGTCGCCGGTGCATTCGGAAGAGGAGAAATTCGCCGAGCTGACCAAGATGGCCCAGGCCTTGGGCAAGCTGTTCGACGAGCGGGCGCAGCAGCCGCCCAAATTCGACCTGTTGTCGATGCTCGCGCATGGCGAGGCGACGCGCAACATGCCGATCCGCGAATTCATGGGCACGCTGTCGCTGTTGATCGTCGGCGGCAACGACACGACGCGCAATTCGATGACCGGCGGCCTGATGGCCTTGAACGAGCATCCCGGCGAATATCGGAAATTGCGCGACGATCCGGCGCTGATCCCGGGGATGGTGTCGGAGATCATCCGCTATGTGACCCCGGTGATCCACATGCGGCGCACCGCAAAGGAAGACACCGAGCTCGGCGGCAAGTCGATCAAAGAAGGCGACAAGGTGGTGATCTGGTACGTCTCGGGCAACCGCGACCCCGACGCGATCGACGATCCCGACAATTTCATCATCGACCGCCCGCGGCCGCGCCAGCACCTCTCCTTCGGCTTCGGCATCCATCGTTGCGTCGGCAATCGGCTCGCCGAACTGCAGTTGCGCATCTTGTGGGAAGAGATCATGACGCGGTTCCCGGTGATCGAGGTCATGGGCCCGGCGCGCCGGACGTATTCCAACTTCATCCACGGCATCCGCTGGCTGCCGGTGCGCATCCCGGCGTGATTGTGCCGCCGGGCGGCCGGCCGAAGTTGAAACCCGCTGCTCGCCGGCCGGTAGTGGCGCCTGCCCGAGGTCCCGGCTTTCGCCGGGAAAGCGGTGGAAATGGCGCTGAACCGGCGTCGATCGGATACCGCCGCTTTCGCGGAGGCGATGAGCCCGCGCGGCATTGCGGTAGAGTGCACCGCCGGTCTCGCCGCAGATCGGAGACCAGAGGAGGGTAGAAGATGCCGGATGCTCTGTACGTTTGCCTGCAGGACGAAGACAAGATCGTGGCCTTCGCGATCGACGGCGACACCGGCCGGCTCACGCCGCGGGCCGAGGCGCCGGCGTCCGGCGGACCGTCGGTCATGGCGGTCAGCCCCGATCGGAAGACCCTTTACGTCGGGCATCGCACCCGGCCGGCGATCTCGAGCCTCCGGATCGACCACACGGGCGGCCTCTCGCTGCTCGGAACGGTGCCGCAGGCCGACGCGCCGACCTTCCTTGCCGCCGACCGCGCCGGCCGGTATCTGCTGTCGGCCTATTACCAGGGCGGCTACGTCGCGGTCTATTTGCTGGCAGCGGACGGCACGGTCGGGGCCGCGCCGGTAGACAAGCAGGAAACCGCCATCGGCGCGCATGCGATCTCGACCGATCGCTCGAACCGCTTCGCCTTTGTGCCGCACATCGCTCGCATCCAAGACAACGTCCTGGAACCGCCGAAGGACAATCCCGGCCCCAACATGATCCTGCAGTTCAAGTTCGACGGCGACAGCGGCCGCCTGACCGCGAATTCGCCCTCCCGGGTCGAGCCGAGCGAGCGCCTTGGCCCGCGCCACTACTGCTTTCATCCCGCCTTGGACATCGTCTATTTCTCCAACGAGCAGGGCTGCAGCGTGACCGGCTACCACCTCGACCGCGCAACCGGCGCGCTCTCCGCGCCGCAAACGATCTCGACCCTGCCGGACGGCTACACCGGGCGCAACACCTGCTCGCAGATCCACCTGACCCCGTCGGGGCGATTCCTCTATGTCGGCAACCGCGGCCACAACAGCATCGCCGGGTTCGCGGTCGATCCCGCCGCCGGGCGATTGCGGTCGATCGGGCTGGCGCCGACCGAAGCGGTGCCGAGCGCCTTCTGTCTCGACCCGGCCGGGCATTTCCTGTTCGCCGCCGGCACCGCGTCGGGGAGTCTCGCGTCCTACCGCATCAATGCCGATACCGGCGCGCTGACGCCGCTGACAACCCAGGCTGTGGGCCGGCGGCCGGCAGCGGTGCTGGCAACCCGCCTGGGCGACTAGGGGGGAGACCGCCCCGTGAGAATAGGCCTGTTCTACCAGATCCAGGTTCCGAAACCCTGGACGCCGTCCAGCGAATCGCAACGCATCCATGAAGCCCTGGAGCAGATTCCGTACGCCGAGCAGCAAGGCTTCGCGAGCGTGTGGTTTTCCGAGCATCACTTCCGCCCGGTGTGGTCGCACAACAGCGCGCCGGACCTGACGCTCGCAGCGGTGAGCCAGCGTACCAGCACGATCCGCCTCGGCATCGGCGTGGTGCTGGCGCCGATTCACCACCCGCTGCACGTCGCGGCGCGCATGGCGACGCTCGACATTTTGAGCCATGGGCGCGTCGATGTCGGGCTGGGCCGCACCGGCTATCCCTACCAGCTCACCCCGTATGGGTCGGATCTGCGCGACACCCGCGGCATGTGGCAGGAATTCGCCGATTTGCTGCCGCGCATATGGACCCAAGAGGAAATCTCGTACGACGGGACCTATTACCAGATTCCACGCCGCGAGGTCCTGCCGAAGCCGGTGCAGCAGCCACATCCGCCGCTGTGGTCGGCGTGCGGCAGCGACGAAACCGCGCGCCTGACAGGAAGCCTCGGAATGGGCGGCTTGTTCGGCAGCGAAGGCGGCCCGGACCGCGTCGAGCAGCTGATGGCGCTGTACCGGGGCGCGTTGCGGACGGCGACCTTGGGCAACGGTGTCGGGCCCACCCGGCGCGCCGCGCTGATGACCGCCGGCTTTTGCCATGAGGATCCGCGGGTCGTGGCTCGGCGCGGCACCGAACTGGTAGGCTGGTACATCGAGCAGCAACGCGAGCGCGCCCGCCTGGTGTGGCGCGACTACGACCTGAACACCGTGCCACCGGATTACCAGGGCTATTACGCGCGCGACCAACGCCTCGCCAGCGGGCCGCATCCGGGCGAACCGACACCTCAAGAGGTGCGCGAGCAAGGCACCAAGTTCTGCGTCGGCACGCCGGCGCAGTGCATCCGGTTTCTCGAAATGTACGAGGCTCTGGGTATCGAGGAAGTATTCTTGCTGTGCGCCATCGGGCCGGCGCAGCACCAGGAGGTGCTGCACACCATTCGCCTCTTCGGTGAGCATGTGATCCCGCACTTCGAGGGGCGGAGCGGCGCCGAACGATGACCCAGGCATCGGCGTAGTCGGCCGGCGCGCGGGCGCTATTTCTGCTCCATGATCCACACGCCGTTCCAGGCATCGGCCGGCGGGTTGTCCTGGTAATACCGGCAACGGTCGATAAAAATCCGGGAGGGGCGGTCCTGCGGCGCCGCTGCGAGCGCATCGCCGAAACAGCGGATCGCCGCCGTCCAGTCGCGCTGCAGGTAATGACCGAGCCCGGCCTCGTAGGCGGCGATCAGCCTGTCGAGCGTGGGAAACGTCGCCGGCGTATGATAGCTGAGCAACTCGTACACCTCGCTCGGACGCGACATGCCCTTGACCCGGATCAGGTCGAACTCGGCGCAGCACCGCGGGCGTCCGCAGGGTGGCGACGGTGGCGCCGGCGAGCAGCACCGATGTGCCATAATATTTGTTGGCGCTTTCGAGCCGCGCGGCGAGGTTCACGCTGTCGCCGACCACCGCGTATTCCAGACGCTTTTTCGAACCGACCGAGCCGGCGACAACTTCGCCGGTGGCGAGGCCGACGCCGATATCGATCGGCTCGAGCCCGGCTTCGGCCCGGCGCAAGTTGAGCGGCCTGAGCGCGCGGATCATGCCGGTCGAGACGAGCAGGGCGTTGTCGGCATCGGCGCCGCTCGACACCGGCGCGCCAAAGATCGCCATCAACCCGTCGCCCACGTATTTGTCGAGCATGCCGCTGTGCGCAAAGATCACCTCGACCATCTCGGTAAAGTAATCATTGAGCATCGCCACCGTGTCGCGCGGGCCCATCGTCTCGGTGAGCGTGGTGAAATGCCGGATGTCGGCAAACAACACCGTAGTCACCAGGGCATTCCCTTGCAGCACGTCGTCGCCGCTGGCGAGTAGCCGGTCGACGACCTCCTTGGCCACGTAGCGGGCCATCGTGTTGCGCACCCGCTTTTCGCGGGTGATGTCTTCGAACACCGTCATATAGCCGATCGGCTTGCCCTCGAGGTCGGCGATCGGCGCCGTCGTCAGGTTGACGGCGGCGGCGCTGCCGTCCGGCAGGATCAGATCGGTGTCGGCGTGATAATCGGTGGCGCCGATCCGGGCGACATAATCGAGGCTCTGCGTCACCCAGGGATTGCGATTGCCGAACACCTGCTCGGCCGCCCGACCGACCAGGTATTCGGGCGACAGCTGAAGAATTCGACACGCGGCTTCGTTGGCCTTGACGATTTTGAGCCGGTGATCGAGCGTCACGACGCCGTTCGACAGCGATTTGAGGATGCTCTCGTTATAGTTCTTCAGCTCCAGCACGTCGGAGAACAGCTGCGCATTCTGGATCGCGACGGCAATTTCGGCGGAAAAGGCTTTGAGCCGGCGGATATCGGATCGGGTGAACGGCCCGCCGCGCTTGTTCAGCACCTGCAGCACGCCGAGATGCTCGCCGGCCCGGTCGATGACCGGCACGTTGAGCAGGTTGCGGGTGCGGAAGCCCGACCGCCGATCGATCTGCGGATTGAACAGCGGGTGGGCATAGGCGTCGGGGACGTTGAGCACCTCGCCGCTGGCAAAGGCCGCGCCGGCGATCCCGGCCTTCGCCGGGATGCGGATCTGCGTCTCGCCGGCGCCCTCGGCGACTTTCGCCCACAGCTCGTCGCTCGCCGCGTCATAAATGAACAGTGTCGAGCGCTCCGCATCGAGCAGCCCCGTGGCAGCATGCACGATGCGGGCGAGCAGCGGGTCGATGCGCAGCTCGGTCGCGATCGCCTCGGTGATCGCCAGCAGCTCTTCTTCCTCGCGCCGCAAGCGATCGAGCTTTTCCACCAGTTGCGCCTGCTCGAGCGCGCTCGCCGCCTGTCGGCTGATCGCTTCCAGCAGGGCGGCGTCGATCTTGGTGAAGCACCCAGAATGCTTGTTCAAAACCTGCGTCACGCCGATCGTCTGGCCGTGACGATTACGCAACGGCGCACAGAGGATGTTGCGCGTGCGATACCCGGTCCGCCGGTCCACCTGCTGGTTGAAGCGCGGGTCCTGATAGGCGTCGGCGACGATCTCGGTCGTTCCCGAGCCGAACACCGCGCCGGCGATACCGGTGGTCGCCCTGATCCGTATCTCGGTCACTCCCTCGCCCTGGGCGATGCGCGAGAACAGCTCGCCCGTTTCCGCATCATGAAGAAAAAGGGTGGCGCGCTCGGCATCGAGCGCCGCGACGATCAATTCGATCAGCCGCGGCAACTGATGATCGAGCGACAGCTCGCGGGTGACCGTGTCTGCGACTTCGACGAGCAGCAACAGGCGCCGCACCCCCTGGTCCGAGCCGTCGAGGTCGGCCATGTCGCCGGGGGCGAGCGCCGCAAGCATCGACCCGGTGGCGACAGGGTCCGATCGGTCGGAGACGATCCGCTCGATAAGTTCGGGGTTGCCCTGCATGCCGACCGCCGCTCTCCGTGGTCCGAGCCATTTCCACATTGCCGGTGGGCGCTGTGGAGCTGCGGTATTCTGGCCTAGAATTTCCAGGTTGAATACCCGGCCGCTCGCAAATGGACCGACCCTTCGCTCGCGCCGTGCAACCTAGCGTGATCGATCAGTCAGAATGTGTGAAACAGCTCACATTTGGTGAAATGTTCATCTGAGAGCGGTCGGCAGCATCGCTCACCGCGAACAAGCTCGATCCGGCCGCTCTGCCCGAGCCTCGGATCCCGCCCGGCGTGCCTTGCCGTCGCCGGATCGGACGCCGGATCGGGCGAAACCTTCGCGCATCTCTGATCCGGCCCCGCCTCGCCCCGCTGCTTTCGCTGTCATCTGCAGTGAATCTGCAGCCGCCGCCTCCAATCCACTGGGCTTGCCGCACAGTGGAAGGCGAGCAGCGCCGCTTCGCTCAGGGCGGGGGCGCCGCCGATCCGTTCGAGGCGGATGTCACCGGTATTTCGTCCAGACCCTTGTAGCGATAGACGATGACCGAACCGACCCAGGCAGCGATGAACAGGCCGATGACGGCCACCCCGAGCGCAGTGAAGTTGTCGTTCAGCGCGCCGACGCCATGCCAAAATGCGCCTTTCAACGCCAACTGATCACCCATCAATCCCAGCGTCTCGATGCCCCCGATCAAAACCGCGACCACGACCGACACAAAGGTGATGGTCAGGTTGTAGTAGAGCTTGCGAATGGGCTTGATGAATGCCCAATCATAGGCGCTCAGCATCAGGATGCCGTCGGTGGTGTCGATCAGCGACATCCCGGCGGCGAAGAGCGCCGGGAACAGCATTATCGACCAGATGGAGACGCCTTTGGCGGCCGCGGTTGCCGAAACCGCGAGCAGCGCCACCTCGGTCGCGGTGTCGAAGCCGAGCCCGAACAGGAAGCCGACCGGGTACATGTGCCAACTCTGGCTGACGATTCGGAACAGTGGGCGGAACAGGCGCGCCAACAGGCCGCGGCTGTTGAGCAGGAGGTCGAAATCCTCCGCCACGTAGCGCCCGCCCTTGCGCACGCGCTGGAAGGTCCGCCAGACGCCACGCAGGATGATCAGGTTGGCGGCGGCGATGGCGAACAGGAACACCGCGGAGACGCTGGTTCCGATGATGCTGCCGACCGCCTCGAACCGGTCGAACGACCCGGCCAGCGCCGTCGCCGTGCCGGCCACGCCTGCCGCGGCCAGGATCACGACGGTCGAGTGGCCCATCGCAAAGAACAAGCCGACCCCGACCGGCCGCTTGCCTTCTTGCATCAGTTTGCGGGTCGCGTTGTCGATTGCCGCGATGTGGTCGGCGTCGACCGCATGACGAAGGCCGAACCCATAAGCCAGAAACGCAGTGCCGAGCAGGACCGGCTGGCCGCCGAACACCAGCACGGCCCATGCCCACACGGCCAGATTGGCGAGGATCAGCAGCGCGTAGATGGCGATAATCGGCCGCCGCAGCGCCGCGGGCTGTCGCAAGATTCGGCTCAGCAAGGCGAGCATGTCGTTCTCCCTCCGGCGCCCTATCCTCGGGGAGCAAGCCGCCAATGACAGCCGCCAGCCGGGGTTCCCTCGACTCTTTGCGGCGGGCCGATCGAGGGGCACGGCAGCCGTGTCCACAAAGGAATCATGGACGCGACCGCTGAACCACCGCGGACGCCGCCGGGCCGAGGGGTCAGTCTCGGCCGCGAGGGGAGCTTGCTACCTGAGATTAACGCCAGTCGACCGTCGTGACCTCGCCGCCGACGATAGTAACGGTATTGGGCGTCTGCGCGTTTTCCCAAATGTCGTAGCCGCCGGCACGCAGCCCGGGAAAGACCGCCGCGAAGACCGGCCGGTCTTTAATTCTCCGTTCCAGGACCTCGACATGGACGCGCTTTGCGTCACTTCCCTGTGGGCTGACCTCGATTTCCCGACCGCGCAGCTCGGCATCAGTGTAGATGACCAGCGCCCCGACGTCCTGTCCAATATCCAGCACGACGCTTTCCGAATGGACCCGGTCGATGTGTTGCTCAGCCATTTTCTTGGCCTCCTCCATAGATCTCGCTCCATCAATAGCGCGCAGCCGCGCCTAGGAACTCGGGTTGTCGAAGCCGGAGTAGGGTATCCCCAGATAGGGGAAGCTGGTCAGGAACGGGGAGCTGATATTGCTCGGGGTGAGGCCATCGGTGACCGCGGATGCGGCCCCGTCCGGGGTGAAAGTCGGATCGACCAGAGGGATGGTGACGCCGGCGATGGCGCGCAGCTCGATCGTAAAGACGTCGTCGAACACCCGGCGTCCATTGGGAAATCCGGCGAGGTCGCCGCCCAAGATCCCGAAGATGCTCGGCCCTGTCGTCGTCGGTTTGATGGCCATGTTGAGCCGCAACAGATCCGCGAGCGTATCACCGGTGTAATTCTGGAAGCCGGAAATGATGCCCGCCGGGATGCCGGTCAGAAGAATGGCGACCAGGTCGGCTCGGGTTTTGTGATAAGCGGCCAGATTAGGGAAAACCCCGGGATAGTACTCCACCAGCCGTACTGGGACCTCCGGCTGCTGCACATATTTGAGGAACTGCCTGTCGCCCCTGGGAGACTGCGAGTTCCAGAAATCTTTGTGCCCGAGCGGGATGATCACTTCGTTGAACAACGGATCGCCAAGCCGCGAGACTTGTACCCACGGCCCCGCCTCGTCGACCTGCCCATTACCCTCGAGAATTCTCGCCTTCTGCCGACTGGCCGAGGCATAGACGCCGATGACCGAGCGCGGGTCGCTGACATTCGTCGGATTGTAGCCGTCGCGGGTCAGCATCGTCTTGGGGACCTGGATGGCCATGGTATGGACATTGAGCCGGTTGGTCCCATCGACGCCGGGGGCGGCGGCCATCGGATTGATATGCAGGTTCTGGAACGGCCGCAGATCGAGGAGGTCGAAGACCGAGCCCAAATCGACGTAGAACCCCTCCGCGCGCTGCCCGGCAAACACGGTCTCGCCACTCGGCAAACGGTGGATGGCCTGCTGAGCGAGCGCGGCATAGTTGGGCGTGGAAAACGGACCGATGTTGCAGGGCGGAGAGGCCAGCGCCTTGCCCAGGACGGTGGCGCGGCCATTCTTCACCCGGGTCAGCGAATAGAACTGGCGCTTATTCCAATTCGGATCGCTCAGGGAGCTGATCGGCCCGGTATTATACAGAAACGTGTCGGGATTTTGCAGCGTGCTATAGAAACGAAATTGATAGACGATGTCGTCATCCGCGTCCCCGTCATTGTCGATGTGGATCTCATAGAGCACATCATCGCCGAACTCATAGAAGTTCGGTCCGCCGGCCGGCCCTTCGAGCGGAATATAATTGGCGATCAAAGTGACCATCTCCGGATTGTCCGGGCTTACAAAGGCATAGACGTCGGTGTTGTCCGCTACCGGGTCCTTGGAAATCTCCGGGGCCTCACGATGGGATGACATCTGTGCACCTCTCCTTTCAATCTGGAAAAACGAGCGGCGGCTTTACAAAACGAATGGCCGCCTAACAAACGACCGCCTGCGCTGTGGATAACGCCTTGTCAGGCGGCTCCGCCCTCGCGGGTTGCTTCTACGAGGCGCGCAACGATTCGAGGATCGCGAAGGACGATCGCCCGCGCCCCCACGAGGAGCGTCATCTCGCCGGTGGCGGGATTGCTGACATGGACCACTATCGAGTCGGAGCCGGTGGGCTCGGCGGACAAATGAGGCGCCGCCGCTTCCGGCGAGTAGCGGATGCCTGCCAGGGCTGGCATCGCGGGCAGCAAAGTCAGGGTTGCCGCGCTTACCGGGGTTTGCTGAAGAAACGAGCGTCGGGTCAGCTTTGTCACTGTGCTCTCCTTACCGATGACGTAGTTGCTACTTCGGCGGTCAATGATGTAACGAAGGATGCATCAAGCGGCGTAGCAGATGGCGGGGCCAAAGGTTGTTTTACTGGAGCTGTGATCGCGGATCTGGCGGAGGTTCGAGAACGAACGCCCGAGCTTAGAAAACCACGCCACCTTTACCCCGCACTGCCGGTCACGTTTGCGTGAGGTTCTGTGCGCCTGGCGAGACTTCGGCGGTCCGCCCGAGGCGCTGGCGCCATGGAGGGTGCGGCTAGCCCGCATGATGGCGGCCAACGCCAGGGTGCCACGCTGCACAGCACTTCTCCTGGATAAGGGCGACCGGAATCCGTCGCTGCTCGCCTCTACGCAGCCATCCGCCGAACGGATGCAGGCGAGGCGAAAAAAAATCACCCTCAAAAATCACGCTCCAAAAATCATGCCGATGGCCTGATAGCTTGACCTCGGTGCGCCACAGGGACGACAGTTGTCTCCGAATCCAGCCGTTGCCCGGCCGCGGACCGCGCCGGTCCGTGTCGGCGGCGCGAACGGCACACTCGAACCACGAAAGGGCCGCATTCGTGAGCATCGGAACCTTGCCGCTGTCGCATTTCACCGTTCTCGACCTGACCCATGCGCGTGCTGGGCCGACCGCGGTGCGCCAGCTCGCCGATTGGGGTGCGAATGTCATCAAGATCGAGCAGCGCGGCGACGACGGGCGCGACGTGACCGGCTCGCGGCGGGACGGGTTCGATTTCCAGAACCTCCATCGCAACAAGCGCAGCCTGACTCTCAACCTGAAGACCAAGGACGGGCTGGCGATCTTTATGAAATTGGCCGAGAAGGCCGATGTGATCGTCGAGAATTTCCGCTCGACCGTAAAGCACCGGCTCGGCGTCGATTACGAAAGCGTCAAGAAGATCAACCCGCGCATCGTCTATGGCAGCATCTCCGGGTTTGGCCAGACCGGGCCTTACGCCAAGCGGCCGGGGGTCGATCAGATCGCCCAGGGCATGGGTGGGCTGATGTCGATCACCGGATTTCCGGGCCAGGGTCCGGTGCGGGTCGGCATTCCGATCGACGATCTGTGCGCCGGATTGCTGCTCGCGCAGGCGATGCTGATGGCCTTGATCGAACGCGAGAAATCGGGCGAGGGGCAGTGGGTGCACACCTCGCTGCTGGAAGCACAGATCTTTATGCTCGATTTCCAGGCGTCGCGCTGGCTGATGGCCGGCGAGGTGGCGAAACAGGCCGGCAACGACCATCCGACCGGGATCCCGACCGGGCTGTTCCCGACCGCCGACGGGCAGATCAACATCGCCGCCTCGGGCGACCACATGTTCCGCCGCTTTTGCGAGGCGGCCGATGCGATGGCCTTGCTCGACGACCCCGATTACGCGACCGGCCCGCAGCGCTCGAAAAATCGGAAGGTGCTGAACGAACGGATCGCCGAAATCACCAAAAAGCGCCCGAGCGCCTATTGGGTCGAGCTGATGAACGAGGTCGGCGTGCCGTGCGGGCCGCTCTATACGATCGACCAGACCTTTGCCGACCCGCAGGTGCAGCACCTCGAAATGGCGCGGCCGATCGACCACCCCAAGCTCGGCCCGATCAAGGTGGTCGGCCAGGCGATCAACATGACCCGCACGCCCGAGCCCGAAAAGCTGCGCCCGACCCCGGGTCTGAGCGAGCACACCGACGAGGTGCTGCGGGAACTCGGGTACAACGAGGCGGTGATCGCCGACCTGCACGCCCGCGAAATCGTCTGAACCGGGAAAGTCAACCAAACGCCAGAAGCCGCAACGTCCCCGTAGCTCAGCCGGATAGAGCAACAGTTTCCTAAACTGTGGGTCGCGTGTTCGAGTCACGCCGGGGACGCCACACCGCTGACGTTTGCCGCGATGCGACGGGCGGTGATGTCCGCGGCCGCATCGCCGGCTGCCCGGCCGGGCAGATCGCCCGATTGTTGCGGCAACAACGGCAACCGTACGGTTGCGACCGCGTTGGCGTCGGTGACCGGACGCTCTGAGCGAGGCGCATAAAGCGATGAGCCGGGGGCTGGTCGCGGCTGGTCTGGTGCTGGTGGTCGCCGGTCTCGCCTGGCCGTGGCTGACCAGGCTGGGCCTTGGCCGCCTGCCCGGCGACATCGCGATCCAGCGGGGGAATTTCTCCTTTTACTTCCCGATCGTCACCTACCTGGCCGTCAGCGCGATCGTGTCGCTGATCCTGTGGCTGCTGCACCGATAGAGGGGCGCCGCCCTCGGCTGCGGTCACTCCGGCCGGCACGGATCGCCCTCAAAGACCAAGGCGGCGGCAGTGGAGCTCGCCGCAGCGGTGCAAGGCTCCCGCCGCACGGAACGACGCGGCGCCCGGCAACGTTGAGAACCCGTTGCAAGGCGCATTGGTATGGATCAGATCGACCAATTGAAGACGGGTGAGCCCGCCGTCGCGACCGGGGCGATGCGGCGGATCGAGGGCAGCGACAGCGGCGGCGCAGATCGTGGTCGGGCGGCGTGGCGCGCGGCGGCGGCGCTCGCGGCATGCGGGATCGGCGTGGGCGCCGTGGCGCTGGCCAATCGACGGGGCCATCCGGCAAATAGGCGAGCTCCTCCTGGGCTCGGGCCCGCGGACCGGACGCTCGCCTGGGCCTCGCCGGCGGTCCTTGGCACGACCCCGCAGCGCCGCTTCTACGACGGCGGCAATCTCGACCGGGCGGTGACGATCGAGGATCTGCGGGCGATGGCGCACCGCCGCCTGCCGCGCTTTGCGCTCGAATATCTCGAAGCCGGCGGCGAGGATGAGGCGGCACTCGCGCGCAACATCGCGGCGCTGGCAGAATGGCGCTTTCTGCACCGCTCGCTGGTCGACGTCTCGCGGCGCGACGCCTCGACCCAATTGTTCGGGCGCAGGATGGCGATCCCGCTGGCGATTGCGCCGACCGGGCTCAACGAGCTGTTCTGGCCGCATGCCGATTTGCGCCTGGCCGAGGCCGCGGCCGAAGCCGGGGTGCCGTTCGCCCAGAGCACGATGTCGAACGATGCGATGGATCGGGTCGGGCGGGTGCCGCGGCTGCGCTATTGGTGGCAGCTCTACGTGTTCGGGCCGCCGGAGGTGCGCGAGAGTCTGATCGAGCGGGCGGCCAACGCCGGGTGCGAAGCGCTGATCGTCACCGTCGACGCCCAGATCTATGGCAACCGGGAATGGCACAAGCGCACCACCTCGGACCCGAAAACCCTGACCTGGAGCGCGAAATTCGATGCGCTGATGCATCCGCGCTGGCTGGCCTCGGGCTTGATGACACACGGCATGCCGCACTTTGCCAATGTGATCGACTTCGTGCCGAAGGACCGGCGGCGGTTTTTCGACAGCGCTCAGTGGATCCGTTCGCAGATGGATCGGGCATTGTCGTGGGAGACGCTGTCGCAAATCCGCGAGCGGTGGCGGCGAAAGCTGATCATCAAGGGCCTCTTGAGCGTCGAGGATGTCGTGCGCGCGGCCGAGATCGGCGCCGATGCGGTCGCGATCTCAAACCATGGCGGGCGGCAACTCGATTGGGCGGTGGCGCCGCTCGACCTCTTGCCGGCGGCGCGGCAGGCGGTCGGCGACCGGATCGCGATCCTGGTCGACGGCGGCATCCGCCGCGGCACCGACGTGATCAAGGCGCTGGCGCTCGGCGCCGATGCGGTGCTGGCCGGCCGCGCGATGCTGTATGGCGTCGCTGCCTCGGGCAAAGCCGGCGTCGAGCGGGCGCTCGACATCCTGCGCGAGGAAATCGACCGAGACCTCGGCCTCTTGGGCGTGCCCTCGATTGCCGAGCTCAGCCCGCGCCTCCTGGTCCGTTCCGGCGATCGGCACCAGCCGGGCAGCGGCGCCTTTTAATCCACCGGAGCACTCACCCGCCTCGCGAGGCTCGGCACCCTCTCCCGCGGTGCGGGAGAGCGGACTTGGCGCGGGGGGTCGACAACCCGGCGGAGCCCGGCCAACTCGTACTGCGCCCGATAAACATCGAGCGCGCGGTAACGCCGCCTGCTCTCGATGATCGAGCGGGTGACCGTCAACATCGCCTCGGGGTTTTGGCACAGCAGCGCTTCCGCGGCTTCGAGCCGCTCGGCGACCCAAGGGCCGTCGTAAAGCAGTCGCCCGGCATCGCGAAACGGCGCAAACTGGACCTCGACCGGCGTTCCGCCGACGGCTGCGAGGCGCCGGACCGCCGCGGCGAACAGATGCGAGGCCTCGACGTCGCCAAAGAACTCGAGCTCGGCCGAGGCCGGCACGCCAAATCAGAAACCGGGTGCAAAGCCCTCGCCCACCCGACCCTCTCCCGCACTGCGGGAGAGGGTCCCGAGCGCAACGAAGGGGGTGAGGGTCCTCAGCTCGGCGGCCGGCGCGGGACGCACTGCAAAGCCCGACCCCGCGGTATCCGGGAGGCGGGCCAGCGGGTCGTCCGGGTCGAACCATGCGGCCACGTCGAAGACGCAGCCGCGTCCTCGGCGGTCAGCGCAAAGATCGAGACGCAATCGAGCGACCGGCAGGCGGGGACGAGGCCGCGAGTACTCAGGAGCCGCGGTCGGCTTCAGCCCGACAATGTTGTTGAACGCAGCGGGGACACGCCCCGACCCCGCGGTATCGATGCCGAGCCCGAAGCTGACGAGGCCGGCCGCCACCGCCGAGCCCGAACTCGAACCGCCTGGAATAAAGCGGGCATCGAACGGGTTGCGCGGGGTTCCGTAAGGGGAGCGGGCGCCGACGAGGCCGGTGGCGAACTGGTCGAGATTGGTCTTGCCCAGCAAGACGGCTCCGGCATCGAAGAGCCGTCACGACCGGGTCGGTCGCCGACGGGGTATAGGCGAAGGCCGGGCAGCCGGCGGTGGTCGGCATGCCGGCGACATCGATATCGTCCTTGATCGCGAATGGGATGCCAAAGAGCGGCATGCGCTCGACCAAGCCCGGATCGGCCGCAGCCGCGGCATCGAGCGCATCGGCGCGGGCGCGAGCCGCGGGCTCGCTGGTGCGCGAGATCCACAATGTCGGGGCGTCCCATGCGCCGATTCGCGCCAGCACCCGGTCGAGTGATCGGGAAACGGAGAGCTCGCCTGCGAGATAGGCCGCGCGCAAAGACTCGATATCGAGAGGCGGGGCGGACCCGCCGGCTGAGGCCGGGCCGGGCAACAGCGCGAGCTCAAGCCAGCAGGGCGGCCAGCACCGCGTTGAGGCGCTGGCGGCCGGCGGGGGTCGCGGCGAGGCGGTGCTCGTCCAGGGTCAGAAAGCCGCCTTCGATCAGCCGGGCGAGGCTGCCGGCGAACCGGGTCTCGACGTCCTCGCCGGCGAGGCGTTCGAGGTCGGCGCGGGCGATACCCTCGACCAGGCGCAAGCCCATCATCACCATCTCCTCGAGCGCCGCCTCGCGGTCGATCGCTGTGGTTTCTTCGAGACCGGCGCCGGCGGCTTCGACCGCGGCGAGCCAGCGTTCCGGCAACCGGTGCTGGCGGGTCGCGTATTTGATGCCGTCGCGGGTCACCCGGCCGTGGGCGCCGGGGCCGATGCCGGCATAGTCCCGATAGCGCCAATAGGCGAGGTTGTGGCGGCATTCGGCGCCGAGCCGGGCGTGGTTGGAGATCTCGTAGGCCGGCATCCCATGGGCGGCGAGGCGCTCCTGCGTCATCTCGAACAGCGCCGCCGCGGCATTTTCTCCGGGCGGAACCAGTTCGCCGCGCCGGGCCAGCGTGGCAAAGGCGGTGCCGGGCTCGATGGTCAGCTGATAGACCGAGAGATGCTCGCCGGCGAGCTCCAGCGCCTCGTCGAGCTCATGCCGCCATTGGGCGAGGCTCTGGCCGGGGCGCGCATAGATCAGATCGAACGAGAACCGGGTGAAATTGTCGCGCGCCTGCTCGATGGCGGCGATCGCCTCGGGGCGATTGTGCGCCCGGCCGAGAAACCGCAATGCCTCCGAGTTCGAGCGCCTGGATGCCGAGCGACAGCCGGTTGACCCCGGCCGCGGCAAAGGCGCGAAACCGCCCGGCCTCGGCCGAATTGGGGTTGGCCTCGAGGGTGATCTCGACATCGGCGGCGACCGGCCAATGGCGATGCAGCCGGTCGAGCAATGCGGCGACGGTCTCGGGCGGCATCAGCGAGGGGGTGCCGCCGCCGAAAAACACCGAACCCACCTCGCGGTCCGGCAAGAGGTCGGCCTGGTGATCGAGGTCGGCCAGCAACGCCCGGGTCCAGCGCGCCGCGTCGACGCGGTCGCGGACATGGCTGTTGAAGTCGCAATAAGGGCATTTCGAGCGGCAAAACGGCCAGTGGATATAGACCGCGAGGGTTTCCCGGGCGGCAGCCTCGCCCGGCTCGCGGTGCTCGGCGCCCTCACCCACCCGTCCCCCTCCCATTCCCTCCCCCGCACGCGGGGGAGGGTTAGGGTGGGGGCCGGGTCTCCCCTCTCCCGCAAAGCTGGAGAGGGTCCCGACCCCCGGACCACAATCCAGGAAGAGGCGAGTGCGGGTCTTCACCTCAGCGGCCGGCGAAGCACGCATTGACGAGCTTGGCGAAGGCGCGGGCACGGTGGCTGATGCTGTGCTTCCAGGCGGCGTCCATCTCGCCGAAGGTTTCGGCGCCGCCCTCGGGCAGAAACATCGGGTCGTAGCCGAACCCGCTGGTGCCGCGCGGCGGCCACACGAGACGGCCGGCAACCTCGCCGCGGAACAGCGCGAGGCCGCCATCGGGCCAGGCCAGCGCCAGCACCGCGACGAAATGGGCGCTGCGGTCGTTGTCTCCGAGCTCTCGGTGCACCAGCGCCATCGCCGCCCCGAAATCCTTGGCCGGGCCTGCCCAGCGCGCCGAGCAGATGCCCGGAGCCCCGCCCAATGCCGGGACGACGAGCCCGGAATCGTCGGCGAGCGCCGGCAATCCGCTGGCCTCGGCCGCGGCGTGCGCCTTCAGCGCCGCGTTGGCCTCGAAGCTGTCGCCGGTTTCCTCGGGCTCGGCCAGGCCGAGCGCGGCGGCCGGGACGGCCTCGATCGCGAACGGGGCCAGAAGCTCGGCGATCTCCTCGACCTTGCCCGGGTTGTGGCTGGCGATGACCAGCCGGTCGCCGGCGAAGCGGCGGCCCGTCATCTCGAGCCGAGCCCCAACGCCGCCCACTGACGCCGCGTCAGCAGGGCGATTCCGGCGCGCGCCAGCCGCATCATCTCGGCGAACAGCGTGTCGTCGAACGGGGCGCCCTCGGCAGTCGCCTGGATTTCGACGATGCCGCCGTTGCCGGTCAGCACGAAATTCGCGTCGGTCTGCGCCTGCGAATCCTCGGCGTAATCGAGATCCAAGACGGCGCCGCCGGCGACGATCCCACACGACACCGCGGCGACGCTGGCGGCGAGCGGCAGCGCCGGGAGCCGCCCGCCGGCGACGAGTCCGGCGAGCGCCTGATGGAGCGCCACATAGCTGCCGGTGACGGCGGCGGTGCGGGTGCCGCCATCGGCCTGCAATACATCGCAGTCGATGCGGACCTGGCGCTCGCCGAGCGCAGCGAGATCGGTCACCGCGCGCAGGCTGCGGCCGATCAGCCGCTGGATCTCCTGGGTGCGCCCGCTCTGCCGGCCGCGCGCCGCCTCGCGGTCGGTGCGGGTTTGGGTCGAACGTGGCAGCATGCCGTATTCGGCGGTGACCCAGCCCCGGCCGGTGTTGCGCAGAAAGGGGGGCACGCGCTCCTCGACCGAGGCCGTGCACAACACGTGGGTGTCGCCGAATTTCGCCAGGCACGAGCCCTCGGCATATTTGGCGATGCCGGGTTCGAGGCTGACGGGGCGCAGCGCATCGGGGGCGCGTCCCGAGGGTCGCATTCTGTTCTCCGCCTTGCCGGAGCGCGCGAGGCTACTCGCGCCAGCCGCCTGCGTCCAGGCCGCCCTCCGGTATGGTGCGAGCGAGCGGCGATCAGCCTCGTCCGTTCCAAATTCTAGAAGAGCTGCCCCTGCTCGGGCCGGGGCGCTGCCCGCCGCACCGGCCGGCGCGGGGTGCGGCCGGCGATGGCGCCGACCTTGCCGTCATAGAATTCGAGATCGAGCGCCGCGCCGAGCTTGACCTTGGCGGCCTCGGTGACGACTCGCGCGTCGCCGTCGCGGACCACGACATAGCCGCGCGCCAGGAGGCTCTCGTGGCGTTCGGAATGGGTCGCGAGCCGGCCGGCGAAATTGTCGAGCATGTCGCGCCCAGCCGCGAACGATCGCGCGAGCGCCGCGCCCAGCCGGGTGTCGGCGTCGCCGAGGCGGGCGCCGGCGCGGGCGAGATCGGCAGACATCACCTCCGGCCGCAACCTCACCGCGGCGAGGTCGAGGCGGTGCCGGGCGGCACGCAGGTGACCCTCGGTGGCGAGACGCAGCCGCTCGGCGCGGTCGTCGAGGCGCTGCGCGGCGTGGCCGATCAGGTCCTGCGGCAGCGGCAGCCCACGCGCGAGGCCCGAGAGCTGGAGCCGGCGCTCGGCGAAGAGGCGGGCGAGCCCGCCCGACAGCCGCGACGATTTGCCGGCGAGGTCGGCGACCAGGTCGAGCCGCACCGGCACCGCCATTTCGGCCGCCGCGGTCGGAGTCGGCGCTCGCCGGTCGCTGGCATGGTCGATCAGGGTCATATCGGTTTCGTGCCCGACCGCCGAGATCAACGGGACCAGCGAGGCAGCGGCGGCGCGGACCACGACTTCCTCGTTGAACGCCATCAGATCTTCGAGGCTGCCGCCGCCGCGGGCGACGATCAGCAGCTCGGGGCGCGGGAGGGCGCCCCCGATCGGCAATCGGTTAAAGCCCTCGATCGCGGCCGCCACCTGGGCCGCCGCACCGTCGCCCTGCACCGCCACCGGCCAGATCAGCACCCGGCGCGGAAAGCGGTCGGCGAGCCGGTGCAGGATGTCGCGAATGACCGCTCCGGTGGGTGAGGTGACGACCCCGATCACCGCGGGCAGAAATGGCAGCGGTTTCTTGCGCTCGGCCGCGAACAGCCCCTCGGCGGCGAGCCGTCGGCGCCGTTCTTCCAAGAGCTTGAGCAACGCGCCGACCCCGGCCAATTCGATCGTGTCGATGACCAGCTGGTACTTCGAGCGGCCGGGAAAGGTCGTGAGGCGCCCGGTGCACACCACCTCCATCCCGTCCTCGGGCTTGACCGCGAGCCGGATGGCGGTCATCCGCCAGCACACCGCGTCGAGCACCGCCTCGGCATCCTTGAGCGCGAGATAACAATGGCCCGAGCCGTGGCGCTTGAACCCGGAAACCTCGCCGCGCACCCGGACATGGCCGAAGCCGTCCTCGATCGAGCGCTTGAGTGCCAAGGACAGCTCGGAGACGGTATATTCGGTCAGATTCGTGCGGAGCGGGGCCGCGGCCAAAAGGTCATCCATCCCCACATGATAGCCGAGCATGGGAGCGAGCGCGATGCGGGTGCCGAACGACATTCCTCGGCGGTGCTAGACAATGATGGTGGGCTGGACCAGCGGTAAGCGCTTCGCGCGCTGGCAGTGCTGTCGTATGGGCTGCCCTTCCCTCTCCCCCCGGCGGGGGGAGGGGGTTCTTGCTGGTGCCTCCTGATGCGCGTGCTGATCGTCGGGTCGGGCGGGCGCGAGCACGCGCTCGCCTGGGCGATCGCGGCGTCGCCCCTGGTCGACCGGCTCTATTGCGCGCCGGGCAATGCCGGGATCGCCGAGGAGGCCGAATGCGTGCCGATTCGCGCGACCGACATCGCCGGGCTGGTCGGGTTTTGTCGACGCGAGCGGATCGACTTCGTCGTCGTCGGGCCGGAGGCGCCGCTGGCGCTGGGGCTCGTCGACGCGCTCGAAGCCGAGGGTGTCGCCGCCTTTGGCCCCAGCGCCGCCGCGGCCGCGCTCGAAGCCTCGAAATCCTTTGCCAAGGATCTGTGTGCACGCGTCGGGGTTCCGACCGCGCCCTATCGTTGTTTTCGCGATACCGGCGCCGCCAAGGCCTACGTCGCCGAGCGCGGCGCGCCGATCGTGGTCAAAGCCGACGGCCTGGCCGGCGGCAAGGGCGTTACCGTCGCGATGGATCTAGACACAGCCTACCGGGCGATCGACGCCGCGCTGATCGAGCGACGGTTCAATGCCGCCGGGCTCGAAATCGTCGTCGAGGATTTTCTCGAAGGCGAGGAAGCGAGCTTTTTCGCGCTGACCGACGGCAACGATGCGCTGCCGCTCGCCAGCGCCCAGGACCATAAGCGGCTCGGCGACGGCGACACCGGCCCAAACACCGGCGGCATGGGCGCGGTTTCGCCGTCGCCCGCGCTGAGCCCGGCGCTCGAAGGCCGGGTCATGGACACGATCATCCTGCCCACGATCAGGGCGATGCGGGACCAGGAGCGGATCTTCAAGGGCGTTCTCTATGCCGGGCTGATGCTGACAGATTCGGGCCCGATGCTGCTCGAATACAATGTGCGCTTTGGCGACCCCGAGGCGCAGGCGATGATCATGCGGCTGATCAGCGATCCGCTGCCGGCGATGATCGCTGCGCATGACGGTGTGCTGCGCCAGGTCGATCTGCGCTGGCATCAGGATGCGGCGCTGTGCGTGGTGATGGCGGCGCGCGGCTATCCCGACCAGCCCGAGCGCGGCAGCGAAATCCACGGCCTCGACAGCGCGGCGAGCGACACCGCGGTCAAGATTTTTCATGCCGGCACCCGTCTGGACGGCGCGCGTCTGATCGCCGACGGCGGCCGTGTTCTCGGCGTCACGGCGCTGGGCGGCGACCTCGCGCAGGCCGCGGCGCGGGCCTATGGCGCAATCGACCGGATCGAATGGCCCGAAGGTGTCTTCCGCCGCGACATCGGCCATCCTTCGGTCGGGGGTTAGTCTATGAACCCACCGCCAGGGCGAGCCTCGGCTGGCCGCAGGCCGGGCATTCCGGGTCCTTGGCGATGCGGATCGGGTGGAAGCGGGCGCGCATCGCGTCGTAGAGCAGCAGCGTGCCGTCGAGGCTTTCGCCGAGCCCCAGCAGCTCTTTCAGCACCTCGACCGCCTGCAAGGTGCCGAGCACGCCGGCGATCGCACCCAGAATGCCGGCCTCTTCGCAACGCGGCACCAGATCGGGTGGCGGCGGCTCGCGGAACAGGCAGCGATAGCACGGGTGTCCGGCGCCGAGATAGGGCCGGAAGGTCGAGAGCTGGCCCTCAAAGGGCGACAGCGCAGCCGCGACCAGCGGCTTTTCGAGGCGGCAGCACAGATCGGTCAACAGATAGCGCGTCGCGAAATTGTCGCTGCCGTCGGCGACGAGGTCGTATTCGGCGATCAATGCCTCGGCGTTGTCCGGCTCGAGCCGAAGCGGGTGGATGTCGACGCGAATTCCAGGATTTATCGCGGCCAAGGTCTCGACGCGCGCTCTCGACCTTGAGGGCGCCGACGCTCGGCGTCGCGTGCACGATCTGGCGCTGCAGGTTGGTCAGGTCGACCCGGTCGTTGTCGACGATCCCGATGGTTCCGACCCCGGCGGCGGCGAGATAGAGCAGCATCGGCGAGCCGAGCCCGCCGGCGCCGACGACCAGCACGCGCGACTGCAACAGCCGCGCCTGGCCTTCCTCGCCGACCTCGTCGAGGATCAGATGCCGGGCATAGCGCTGAAATTGCTCCTCGCTGAGTTCCACGCGCGGTCCCCTCAGAGCCCGTCGAACAGCGCGGTCGACAGATAGCGCTCGGCGAAATCCGGCAGCACCACGACAATGGTCTTGCCGGCCATGTCCGCCCGCTTGCCGACCTCGAGCGCCGCCGCGAGTGCTGCACCCGACGAGATCCCGACCGTCAGCGCGTCCAGCCGCGCCGCCTCGCGCGCCATCCGCATCGCGGTATCGTTGCCGATGCGGACAACCTCGTCGATCAGGCTGGTGTCGAGGATGTCCGGGATGAAGCCGGCGCCGAGGCCTTGGATCCGGTGCGGACCCGGCGCCCCGCCCGACAGCACCGCGCTGTCCTCGGGCTCGACCGCGATCATCTTGAGCCCCGGCTTGCGCGGCTTCAGGACCGAGCCGACGCCGGTCAGGGTGCCGCCGGTGCCGACCCCGCTGACCACCGCATCGACCTTGCCGGCGGTGTCCTTCCAGATCTCCTCCGCAGTGGTGCGGCGATGGATCTCGGGGTTCGCCGGGTTCTGGAATTGCTGCGGGATGAAGGCGTCGGGCAACGACCGGGCGATCTCCTCGGCCTTGGCGATTGCCCCCTTCATGCCCTGCGCCGCCGGGGTCAGCTCGAGCTCGGCGCCGAGCAGCAGCAGCATCTTGCGCCGCTCGATCGACATGCTGTCGGGCATCGTCAGGATCAGCCGGTAGCCCTTGGCGGCGCAGACAAAGGCGAGCGCGATCCCGGTGTTGCCCGAGGTCGGCTCGACCAGCACGGTGCCGGGCTTGATCCGCCCGGCGGCTTCGGCCGGCGGCGACCATCGACACGCCGATGCGGTCCTTGACCGAGGCGAGCGGGTTGAAGAACTCGCATTTGGCCAGAATATCGGCCTTGGCCCCGGCCTGCTCGCGCCAGGCGATGGACGCGCACCAGCGGTGTGGCGCCGATGGTTTCGATAATGCTGTCATAGACGCGGCCGCGAAACTCGGCGGTCTGGGAATTGGGCATGCCGGCGGTGTCCATCAGGTATTTCTCCCGTGGGGTGTGCGTTATTTATGTAGGCGCCTGTTGCGGCGCTGCAACGAGCCGGCGCGCCGGCTCAAATCTCGAAATCGCTGAATTCTGTCGCCCGGCCGGCGATCCCGGCACGGTGCGCGCGGGTGCACAGATCGTCAAGCGTCAGCGCGTCGAGCCGCCGCATCATCTCCTCCTGCAATTCGAGCCACAGCGGACGCACCACCTGGTGGCCGAGGGCGCTGCCCGCCGGATCGCTGATCGGGTCCTCGGCGGTTTCGAGCCCGCGCACGGTGCGCACGATGTCGCCGAGGCTGACCAGCCGCCGCTCGCGCGCCAGGCGATAGCCGCCGCTCGGCCCGCGAATTCCGAGCAAAATTCCGTGCCGCACCAGTTCCTGCAGCACCGGCTCCAGATAACGGCGCGGAATGCCCTGGCGCTCGGTGATCTCGGCCGAGCGCACCGGCACCGGACCGCCGTTATAAGCGATGTCGAGCACCGCCTCGATCGCAAACAGCAGTTTCTTGGTCAGCCGAACCATGTCACGCGGGCCGCCGCCGAACGTTCACCGGGTCTCGGGGGACGAGTGTCGCCGCACCGCTCGCTGCGGACAAGCGGCCTCGACACCGACCGAACCGGAGCCTGCAGCGGCTGGACCTTCACCGGGGCTTCACTGCGGCCGAAGCCGCTGCGCGATGCGCTCGGCGAGGCGGGCGGCGACCTCGCGCTTGGTCATCGCCGGCCAGTCCTCGACCGCCGTCGGCGTCGACCAGGTGGATCGTGTTCTCGTTGCCGCCAAAGGTGCCGGTACCGGGCGAGACGTCGTTGGCGAGGATCCAGTCGCAGCGCTTCTTGGCGCGCTTGGCGCGGGCGTTGGCGACGATGTCGTCGGTCTCGGCGGCAAAGCCGATGACCAATGCCGGCCGGTCGTTGGCGCGCCGGGCGATCCGGGCGAGGATGTCGGGGTTCTCGGCGAGGCGCAGCAATGGCGGCCCGCCGGCGTCCTTTTTGAGCTTGTGCCCGGCGACGGTCTCGACCCGCCAGTCGGCGACCGCCGCCGCCATCACCGCGACATCGACCGGCAATGCCGCCTCGCAGGCGGCCAGCATCTCCGCCGCGGTCTCGACCGGGACCAGGCGGACCCCGGCCGGCGGCGGCTCCTGCGTCGGGCCGCTGACCAGCACCGTCTCGGCGCCGAGCTCGGCGAGCGCCGCGGCGATAGCATGGCCCTGCTTGCCCGAGGAATGGTTCGAGAGATAGCGCACCGGGTCGATCGGCTCGCGGGTCGGCCCGCTGGTCACCAGGGCCCGCTTGCCGGCGAGCCGCCGGTCGGGTCCCGCCAGCATCTCCTCGATCGCGGCGACGATCTCCAGCGGCTCGGCCATGCGGCCCGAGCCGACCTCGCCGCAGGCCAATTCGCCCGAGCCCGGCCCGACCCGCACCACCCCGCGCGCGTCCAAGATCGCCAGATTGGCCCGGGTCGCCGGGTGCGCCCACATCATCAAATTCATCGTCGGCGCCAGCAGCACCCTTTTGTCCGAGGCGAGCAGCGCCGTCGTCGCCAGATCGTCGGCTAGGCCCGCGGCCATGCGCGCGATCAGATCGGCGCTGGCCGGGGCCACGACCACCAGGTCGGCCTCGCGCGACAGGCGGATATGGCCCATCTCGCTCTCGTCGGTCAGCGACCAGAGATCGGTATAGACCTTGTCCTCGCACAAGGAGGCGACCGACAGCGGAGTCACGAAATGTTGAGCCGCGGCGGTCATGATCGCGCGCACCGCGGCGCCGCGCTCGCGCAGACGGCGAATGAGGTCGAGGCTCTTATAGGCCGCGATCCCGCCGGAAATGATCAGAAGGATGCGCCGATCCTGCAGCAACCCGATCCTCCGCCGCCGTTCGCCGCAGAGAGTATGCTACCGCGCGCCGACGAGGGCGAGGACGATCACCGTCGGCGCGAGCTCGCCGGCTTGGCGTCGTTTCGTAGGGCGGCCGCAGCCAAGCCCGCCACTGCAGCCCGAAGCGGCGGGCTGCGCCTTCGCTTCACCCACCCTGTTTTGCTGCGAAGACAGCGCGATCCCGCGGCGCCGTCAGGCGGCGCCTGGGGTCCGGCGGGGCCGCAGAACGAGGAGCCCGACGAGGCCGAGCGGCAATGCCAGCATCAGAACGCCGGCGGCCGCGGCGGCTGCGCGAAATCGAGGCCGTCGAGCAGATTGTACGCCCGCGCGTCGCGCTGCTGAAGCGGCTGCAGACCGAAGCGCGCTTCGATCAGCGCCAGCACCGAAGTTGTGTCGGCGACCCGGTGGTCGATATAGCCCTTCCGCGCCCAAGGGCTGACCAGGAGGGCCGGCACGCGGGTGCCGCAGCCGTAGGCGTCGGGCATTGGTGGCGCCACATGGTCCCAGAAGCCGCCGCCCTCGTCAAAAGCGATGACGACCGCGCTCTTCGCCCAGAGCCGGCTGTCGCCGAGCGCCTTTAAGAGGCCGATGACCCACTCCTCGCCCCATCCCGGCGCCGAATCCGCCGGGTGTTCGTCATGGCTGCCGGTCGCCTTGATGAACGACACATCGGGCAGCCGGCCGGCTTTCAGATCCGCGAAGAAATCGTCGCTGTCGCGGATATGGCCGGCCTTCACGTTGGCGAACCAGCTCGGATAATATTGGAACGGGTTGTGGTGCGAGACGTAAAGCGCCGGCGTGTCGACGACGACCGAGCCGTCGCCGGGTCCGAAGGCGGTCTTCAACGCCCAAGGCTTGACCGCGTTCCACCCCTCATTATACCAGGCCCAGGCGAGCGAGGCGGCGTTGAGCCGGTCGCCGATATTGGGATAAGTCTGCTCGTCGGGCGGCGGGGTCAGATCGAGCGAACCCATGTAGGTCTCGGTCGGCCCGTTCACCGGCGCCACATCATTGATCAGAATTCCGCTTTTGTCGTAGGGCCGGTCGAACACCGGCGGGTCGAGGCTCCCGGTCTTGGCCAGCGGCGGCTTCGACCATTGGGCCGAGCGCGCCGCCGCCAGATAGAGCGCATTGCCGGTCGAGCCGCCCGACATCGCCTGGAAAAAATGATCGAACAGCACGTATTCGTCGGCCAGGCGGTGGTAATGCGGCAGATCTTGCCGCGCATAAAAGCCCATGACCGCGCCCGAGGGCGTCGATTCGGCAAACATCATCTCGATCGGGTCGCGTCCGGGCCCCTTGTCGAAAAACACGCGCTTGCCGGGCAGCGCCAGCGCCACGAAGCGGTCCATGTTCCCGTGGTTGACCTGGGCGAACATGCGAAAGAAGTGGTGCATCGGGTCCCATGGCACATTGGCGTCGGGCGGGATGAACGGGGCCAGGCGAAACGGCCCATTCTCGATCAGCGCGCCGGCAAAGCCGGGAAGTTGATACGGCACCGGCAAATAGCCGTAGGGAACGCCGGCCGGGTTCTTCTGTAATCCGCTGAAACGCGCATCGATCCGCCCCTCGCGGTCGAGCAGACCCGCCACGAGGCCGCCGCCCGGCGGCTGGTACGCCCCGAAATAATGATCGAAGCTGCGGTTCTCCTGATAGATCACGATGATGTGGTCGATTTTCTCGCGCAGCCCGTGGATGTCGGGTGCCGCCGGCGCCGCCCGCAACGGCGCCGGAACGCGCGACATCAGAACGGCTGCGCCTCCGCTCGCCGCGACGGATTTGAGAAATTTGCGGCGGCTGTGCCTGAGCATCGTGACTTCCCCGATCTTGGCGGTTGCAGCGCCTCCCCGGCGACTGTCCGGCATGCTGCCAATATCACGCCTTGATGACAGTTGTGAGAAGCGGCGAATATGCGCGTTCTGCGCACTCCCCGCCCGCCGCGCCGCCTGCGCCTTGTCAACGGCACGGCCGGGCCGTACCTATTTCGAGAGAAGGGCGCGGCTCGGCGCCGCCGCCCGAGGGAGGTGGGCGATGAAGCTCCAGGATCAAAAGCTGTTCCGCCAGCAATGCTACATCGACGGCGAATGGGTCGACGCGTTGAACCGCGGCACGATCCCGGTTACCAACCCGGCGAATGGCGAGACCCTCGGCACGGTGCCGCGGATGGGGGCCGAAGAAACCCGGCGGGCGATCGAGGCGGCGGACAAGGCGCTCCCGGCCTGGCGCGCCAAGACCGCCAAGGAGCGCGCCCACATCCTGCGCCGCTGGTACGATCTGATGATGGCGAACCAGGAGGATCTGGCCGCCCTGATGACCGCCGAGCAGGGCAAGCCCTTGGCCGAGTCGAAGGGCGAGATCGCCTATGCCGCCGCTTTCATCGAATGGTTCGGCGAGGAGGGCAAGCGCATCTACGGCGACACGATCCCGGCGCATATGGCCGACAAGCGCATCGTCGTCACCAAGGAGCCGATCGGCGTCACCGCGGCGATCACGCCGTGGAACTTCCCGGCGGCGATGATTACCAGGAAATGCGGGCCGGCGCTCGCGGCGGGCTGCACGATGGTGCTGAAGCCGGCGACCGCGACTCCTTATTCGGCATTGGCGCTGTGCGAGCTGGCCGAGCGCGCCGGGGTGCCGAAGGGGGTGTTCTCATGCGTGACCGGGGGTGCGAAGGAGATCGGCGGCGAGCTGACCTCGAATCCGATCGTGCGCAAATTGAGCTTCACCGGCTCGACCGAGATCGGCAAATTGCTGATGGAGCAATGCGCCGGCACGGTCAAGAAGATGTCGCTCGAGTTGGGCGGCAACGCGCCGTTCATCGTCTTCGACGACGCCGACATCGCGATGGCGGTCAAGGGCGCGATCGCCTCCAAGTACCGCAATGCCGGGCAGACCTGTGTGTGCGCCAACCGCATCCTGGTGCAGGACGGGGTCTATGACGCCTTTACCAAACAGCTCGCCGCGGCCGCCGGGGCGATGAAGGTCGCCGCCGGGTTCGAGCCGGGTGCCGTGATCGGCCCATTGATCGACATGAAGGCCATCGAAAAGGTCGAGGCGCATGTCGCCGACGCGCTCAAAAAAGGCGCCAAGGTCGTGATCGGCGGCAAGCGCAGCGCGCTCGGCGGCAGCTTTTACGAGCCGACGGTGCTGACCGATGTCACCACCGACATGGTCATCACCCGCGAAGAGACCTTCGGCCCGGTCGCCCCGCTCTACCGCTTCAAGACCGAGGCCCAGGCGATAAGCATGGCCAACGACACTGAATTCGGCCTCGCCGCCTACTTCTACAGCCGCGACATCGGCCGGATCTGGCGCGTCGCCGAGGCGCTCGAATATGGCATCGTCGGCATCAACGAGGGCATCATCTCGACCGAGATCGCCCCCTTCGGCGGCATGAAGGAGAGCGGCATCGGCCGCGAAGGCTCGAAATACGGCATCGAGGAGTTCCTCGAGGTCAAATATCTGTGCATGGGCGGCATCGACCGGTAAGTATGATTGGCGGCGCGCCGCTACGATGATTCACAATGGAGTTTATCGTTATCGGTGCGCCGCGGAGCGCCAACGCAAACCCGCGGTCACGGCGACAATGGCGCGAACGGGTGGCACAAGCCGCGCGGGAACGCGTTCAGTCGGAAGGACTGACCGATGCGGACCTCGCGGTCTTGATCATCTATTTCTATCATGGCGAAACGACGCTTGACGTCGATAACATAGCCAAATCCTTGCTCGACGGACTTAAGGGCGTGCTTTTTCGGGATGACAACCAGGTATCGGAGCTTCTGATCCGAAAAAGCCGCTTCGGTGCTGGGTTATCTGTGACCGGAGCCAGCCTGTATCTGCTGGATGCAATCGAGCGTATGTCGATAGCAGGCTCCGATTTCGTCTATGTGCGCGCGGACGAAGCGCCCGACCATGGCAGGATCCCATGAGCAGCGGCACCGATTTCTTCACCAGCGAACGTGAAGCTATCACGCAGTATGCCGACTGGTATTCGCAGCAAGGCTACCAGGTTTCGGTACACCCTTCACCGCGAGAACTGCCCGAGTTCTTGCGCACGCTGGCGCCAGATCTGGTCGCGCGCCGAAATGGCGAAAACATCGTTGTCGAGATCAAGACCTCCTCTCCGGCCAGCTTCGAACAAGTACAGCAGCTGGCCAGGGTATTAGAGAATCGCGCCGGCTGGAAGCTGCAGGTTGTATATGCCGATCTTGCCGATCCAGAATGGACACCGCCCCCGGAACTGCCAGAAATTCAGGAACTTTCCGAGCTGTTGGCGAGCGTGGGTAGCGTCGACGGGGATGACGATCGGAGCCGTCTACAATTTCTATTGTTATGGTCGATCGTCGAGGGGGCGGCCCGACACCATCTATCGTCGCTGAAGATCCCCCCGACCCGCCGGATTTCTTCATCGGCTCTGCTGAAGATGCTGCTGACCGAAGGCATCATAGAAGAAGATCGTTACGCAGTGCTTCGCCGCGGCTTGGCGGCTCGCAATGCCATCGCGCACGGCTTTCTCAACCAAACGGTCGATCCCGCCCTGTTAGAGGACCTTCGCAATACGGCCGGACGGTTGTTACGGTCGGTTTCCCAAAAATGATCGCCGGCCCTCTTGCCTACAGCCGCGACATCGGTCGCATCTGGCGGGTCGCCGAGGCGCTCGAATACGGCATCGTCGGGCATCAACGAAGGCATCATCTCGACCGAGATAGCACCGTTCGGCGGCATGAAGGAGAGCGGCATCGGCCGCGAAGGCTCGAAATACGGCATCGAGGAGTTCCTCGAGGTCAAATATCTGTGCATGGGCGGCATCGACCGGTAGGCGCCGGAGTGCGGCGCTTTCGCGCCGAACTTCACGCGGCCTAGCGCTCAGACGCAGACACCCGATTCACGCAACCCGTCATGGCCCCTCATGACCGGGCTTGTCCCGGTCATCCACCAGTCGCGGCACAAACTTCGCCGGTTTCCGTGGATGCCCGGCACAAGGCCCGGCATGACGATCGAGGTGACACTGCACCATCTGAATGCGTCTTGGCACTAGCGCGGCAGAAGGCGGCCCCTGGTTTCGCGGCCCAGCAGCATCGCGACGATGCTGAGAACCGCAAAGCAGGTCATGAACGCCGTCACCCGGTTGAAGCTGCCGCCAAAGGCGCCGACCATGATGCCGGCGACCAGCGGGCCGAAGCTGGTGATGATCCGGGCGCTGCCGGTGCAGAAGCCGACCGCGCTCGCCCGCACCTGGGTCGGGAACAGCTCGGGCAGATAGATCGCATAGCCGGAGAACACGCCGAAGACAAAAAAGCCGAAGATCGGCAATACGACCGGATACCACGGCTGATAGCTCGGCAGCGCCAGATAGAGAACGAGGCCGGCGGCGATCGTGCCGGCGCTGTAGAACATCACCGCAAACCGGCGGCCGACCGCGTCGGCGATAAAGCCGAAACAGATGTAGCCAAAGATGCCGCCGATGCTCCACATCATGATGCCGTGGCTGACGAACGGCACCGCCGCGGCCCCGGCGACGCCGTTTTTCTGCACCATGAACGACAGGATCGTCGGCAGCCAGATATTGGTCGTCCAGATCGCCAGCAGCGAGCCGAGCCCGAACAGCACCCCGACAAAGGTATTGTAGCGATGCTCTTTCGAGAATAGCTGCATCGGCACGAAGCGCATGAATTCGCGGTCGTCCGCGGCGACCCGCTGGCCGGAGCTGACCGCCTGGCGCCGCTCGCGGACGGCGCCGAAGCGATCGGGCTCGAACACCCGGCGACGCACCACCGCCAACAGGATGGCCGGCGCCAGGCCGACAAAAAACACCGCGCGCCAGCCATAGCCGCCGACCAGGCCAAAGGCCCAGGCGCCGAGAAAGGTGCCGAGCGCGCCGCCGGTCATCATGACGCCGGCGATCTTGGCCCGATGCGTCTCGCCGAGGGTCTCGGCGAGCAGCGGAATGCCGACCATCAGCTCGGCGCCGGTGCCGAGCCCGGCGATAAACCGGTAGACGGCAAAATCCCATACACCGTGCGACAAGCCCTGCAAGGCGGTGAACACCGCATAAAGCGCGATGCTGTAAGTCAATGCCCGCACCCGGCCGATATAATCGGCGATGGTGCCGAACAGAAAGCCGCCGACGGCCCAGCCGAGCAAGCCCGTCATACTGAGCAGGCCGCCGACCCGACCGAGCTGGGCCATGGTCGGGTTGCCGCCGAGCAGCTCGGTCACCGCCGGCCGCAGCACCAGCGAGTAGAGCCCGAAATCGGCGGCGTCCAACGTCCAGCCGAGCCAGACCACGAAAAACACCAGCCACTGATAGCGGCTGATCGCCCGCAACCCGCCGATCGGCACGACCGCGGCGCCACCTCTGTCCATTCGCGCCCTCCACCGTTCACAGGAAACTCCCGGCCGGTATCCCTACAGCGCCGCCCTTGCGTGCTTGTCGTCACACCGTGTGATCGGCGGCGGCGCTGCGCCCGCGCTCTGCCGGCGCGTCCAGGGCGCCTGGTCCAAACGAGGACAGATCCGATCGCTGTCCGACTATTGTCGGCGGCGACTGCGGCGAAGTGCAAGCGTCGAGTGCGATCGCAAAGGCCTCGTCGGGGTTTTTTCTTGGTTTTTTGATTCGGCCAGCAGAAATATATCGTATAACGACAGTCCTGAAGCTGCTGAAATCCTGCTTCGGCGAAGATTTGCGCTTAACCTTTAGGCAAATGCACCAAAATCCACATCGGAAGCCAAAGTGACGCAGGGTCAGCCGGCGAGGATCGCGTCGGCGGCCTTCTCGGCGATCATGTAGATGGCGCTGGCGATAAAAAACCCGGGGATGCGCGGAAAGACCGATGCGTCTACGACCCGCAGCCCGTGGGCGCCGTGCACCCGAAAATCGCCGTCGAGGACGCCGCCGGCCTCCAGCGGGCCGATCGCGCAGCTGCACGATGCGTGGTGGCCCCAGGCGTGGGTGCGCACGAAGTCTTTGAGCTCGTCGTCGCTCTGCAACGCCTCGCCGGGCTGCTCCTCGGCGGCGATCAGGCCCTGTTGCGTGAGCTCCTTGGTCAGGCGGCGGACAAAGCGGATGCCGGCGACGACCGAGGCGAGGTCCTCCCCCGCCGTGTCATTGCCCTCCTCGAAATAATGGAAGTCGACGAGCGGCGTGTCGCGCGGGTCGGCCGAGCGCAGCCGCACCTCGCCGGCGCGGTTCCGGGTGTGCGCCTTGAGGATCGCCCAGGTCAGGTAATTGGGCTTGGTCACCTCGAGCGACGAATAGCCGGGGAAGTAACCGCCGAACAGGCCCAGCAGCGCAAAGCAGAACAGATCGGGCAGCGGCCGTTCGGGCGCCGATTTGAGGATCGCCGCCAGCACCGCGCCGTTGCTGGCGTAAACCCCGTCATGCCCGGCGGCCCAATCCCGATATTGCGGGTCGCCACGGCTGAAGGTAGCGCCGTCGAGGATTTTCCAGCGGTCGAAATTCATCCGGTTGACGACGCCGATCTCATAGCGGTCCTGCAAATTCCGGCCGACCCCGGGCAATTCGATCCTGACCGGAATGCCAAACGGCTCCAGCGCCGCGCGCGGCCCGATGCCGGACAGCATCAACAATTGCGGCGTGTTGAAGGCGCCGCCGCTGAGGATCACCTCGCGGCTGGCCTCCGCCTGCATCGGCGAGCCCGGCGTGGTCGCCGGCTGGCCATGCGCGCGGTAGAGCCGCTCGCCCTTCAAATATTCGACCCCGGTCGCGCGGTTGGTGTTGTCGAGAACGATCCGCGTGACCAGCGCGTCGAGCTCGAAGTGCAGCCGGTCCGGGTATCGCTGCGCGGTCTCCAGCACCCGCTCGCGCGCGCCGACGCGATGATGATGGCGCGTCGTCAGCGGCGTGTAGCGCACGCCGACCGCATTCCCGGCGACGAGCCGCCAGTCGTTCGGGTCGGCCTTCGATTTGGCGAGCCTGAACAGGCGCTCGATCGGCTGCCCGATATCCTCGAACGCCTCGGCCGCCGAGTGCAGCAGAACTTGAATCAGCCCGCCATCAGCGAGGGCGGCCTCGGGAATGGCGGTTTCGACATTGAGCCAGCCGTTCCAGCCATGACGCGACGGGTTGTCGTCGAACCTGGCCAGCACCCGCTCGAGCGGCCGGTAATGGCAGTTTTCGAGCCGCGCGAAATATTCGCGCATGTGCTCGGCGTTCCACGATGGGTCGCCGGTCAATTGCGCGATCCCGTCCCAATCGGCATTGTGCGGGTAGACGAGGATCATCGCATTGTGCGCGGTGCAGCCGCCCAATGTGCCGGCGCGGGGATAGAGGATGCCGTCGACCACCTGACCGCGGTAGTCGCGGACATATTTCGGGTCCTTCGCCTGCATCGCCTCGTCGGCGTAATGGCGCACGAAAAAATCCCAGCGCAGCGCGTCGTTCTCGGAGGCGAAGCCGTGAAACGCCGGCACGTCGTAATCGTCGGGCAGGCGGTTGATGCCGGGCTGGTCGTCGTTGCTGCCCGATAAGGGCCGCGGATCGCCGCCGGCTTCGAGCAGCAGCACCCGCCGCCCGGCCTCGGCCAGCCGCGCCGCCAAGGTGCCGCCGCCGGCGCCCGAGCCGACAACGATGTAGTCGTATGCGCCGCTGCCGCTCATCGCAACCACCCTGATTGGCTGTCTAAAATCGAGTTTGACGGAACCAATATCCGGGAAGCATGGAGCGTTTAGCTAAAAGCTTCATCTTGGCAGCGTCAGCTTCGTCAAATGGTTTGCCTCGCGCCTGAATCATAATCATTGACGCTGTGCTCGGAGCTGAAATCATGAACGATCCCGCTTCATGCTCTTCTTGAACTCCATGCCCTACTGTCCATTCAATATATAATATAGGATACCCCTGGCTATCTTGGTAAAATTCCTCGTCTACAATTTTGCCGCTGTCGCCGAGATGCATGTCGTTTAATATAATACGTCTCATTTCTTGAATTTGAGATTTCTTGTCAGCTGGCAGCGGGTAAAGCATAATCGTCATAAGGCGCGTCCAACTATTAACGTCGTCGCCGTCGGGAACGTACTCAAGGGAAAGAAGATTGTCTATTTTGCTGGCGCTAGTAAATTTGTCGCATCCGAACACCTTGGCAACAGGAAGATAATAATATGCGAATCGTGCGACAAGTATTTTGTCTGAATCGGTATTCTGTGCAGGAATGGTCCCAGCGGAATCGTCGGCTAATGAACGAAGCGACACAAATCCGAAGAGGATAACAATTATTATCATCCGTATTGTCACCATCATGCTGCCTGCATTTAACCAAAACTTCATCAGCCGGCGATCTGCGGTGTTAGCGTTACCCTGCAGTTGCCGAAATTGATCTCGGTGCGGCCAGCCTCAACCTTGCCAAGGCCCATCACCTCTTCCATGTTTCCCAGGGCACCGACGGCAATCGTGTCCTCGATGACTACTCCTTCAAAGTGCGCTGATCCGCCTTGTTGTGCCAGTCTGTCAAACAAAACCGGCCAGCCGCTCACCAACTTTATTTTGAAATCGCTTTGTGTAATCGACACAGTGCCATCATTGAAGCCTTCGCAGTTTGATCCGACTTTCATCGCGAAAGTGCCGCTAACCCGCCGGAAACCGCGTTGCCGGATCACCTGACCAATAACAGCAAACATACCCGAATAGGCTTTGGTATAGGCATCGACGTTCTCTTTGGTGACCGTTTGCGGCGTGCCGTTGAAGAAGCGCCCTTCGAAGCGCACCCCGCCTTCTACGAAATGAGGAAGCGCCTTGATCATGTAAGCTTGCGCAAAATAGTTTTTGGCCAGGAGTTCCGCCGGGGACGTTAGGAAGAGCTGATGGTAACGAGGAGCGTACTCGGTAAACAACCGTTCAACCTCGCTTGCGGACAAGATTGCCGGGGTTGTGCCTTGCGATTGCGCCTGGAATGTGGGGACACCCCATGCCAAAAGGCCGGCAAGGAAAAACACGATAGCCTTGCATCCTATTTCGCCCAGCAGAACGCTCAAATCTCGTCGATCTGGAGCCGTTTTCAGGTGAGGGTGCAGACGGTGTTCGATCATGGTGGCAACATAGAATTCCGATCGTCGGAGCCGGAGCGTTAAACTAAAACGTCTTGAGGTACGCGATCAGCGCGTTTTTGTCGGCGTCGCTGAGCTTGGCGCCGAAATAATGCCCGCGGTTGACGACGTAATCCGGGCACTTGCTGAGCGCGAACAGCTGCTCGCCGACATTGGCGAAGACCTGGCGGGCCTGCTGGTCGGTGGCGCCCTTCGGCAAAGCGCGCAGATCATGCACGAGCTTTAAGACAGCGGCGACGACCGCCTTGTCGTGCTTGAGCCGCTCGCCGAGGCTTGGGGACTCCGGCAGCGGGTCGAAATTGGCCAGCAGGTCGACCGGCGTGCCGGCCGGGATCGGGCCGATCTCGAGCCCTTTTTGGTCGAACACCGGCACCGCGAGGTTCAGCACGCTTTGCGAGGCCTTGACTGCGTCGGGCAGGTAGCCGGTGGGGATGCGCAGCCAGCTGGTCGCGGTGGTGCGGTCGATGACCCCCGGAACCTTGCTGCCGAGCACCGGATCCTTGTCGCGCTTCTCGGGCCACAGCATCTGAGTGATCGAATTCTCGAACGACACCATGCGCGAGGCGACCGCCGGGCTCGCCTCGAACTTGCCGACGCTGTTGTTGAGGAGATAGGGCGCGGTCGCCCACACGCTGATCAGCGACGGCACGCGGGTATACCCGCGCCCGCCGGCCGGCATCTTGTATTGCTGCGGCTTGCCGGTGAACGGGTCGTAGACGGTGATGGTGCCGACCGAAGGCAGCGACTTGTACGAGGCGGAGGAGAAATTGTCCCAGATGTTGCCGGCGACCGCGTTGGTCGCGAGCGGGCTGCAGGCGTTGGTCTGCAGCAGGGTCACCGGAACGCGGGCATCGTTCGACAGGTAATTGTCGTCGAGAAAATCGCTCGCCTGAACCATCTGACGCATCTTGTTGCGGAAATCTTGCGTGTGGGTCCACGCCCAATAGCGGTTCCAGCATTCGAGATAATTGGGGCCGATGCAGGCGCCGAGGTCCGCGTCAGCGGGTGGCGTCGGCGCCTTGCTCGAATGGCACATCGCGCAATTGTCGGCAAAAACGAGCTTGCCCTGCTGCACCGCGGCCGGCGGGTCGTTCAGATAGGCGCCGCCGCCGGGGGCGTTCGAGAGCTTATGCGGATAGGACGCCTTTAAGAGGAACAGCGCCATGTCGGGGGTCTGCGCCTCGGTCGCCTGCCAATAGGACGAATTCGCCCGCGCCGTCGTAATCTCGATCGGCGTCACCCTTTTGCCGCCCAGGATCGGGTTGAAATGGCGCAGCCATTCCTCGCTGTAGAGGCCGATATTCAGATAGACCCGGTTCAAGGCGCCGAGCGCGCCGACCGAATCCGAACCGTCCTTCAGCACATGCGGGGTCCACACGGTGTTCGGCGGCTGAAAGAACTGGGTCAGCGGGCCGCTCTGGACGAAGTCGTTGAACTGCTTGTTGGCGAGATTGTCGGCGCCCAAGCGTCTCGCGCCCCAAGCGTCTGGCGTTCTGCAGCCGCGGCAACAGATCGTAGATCGCGTTCATTGTGCGCGGGTTGTTGATGTTGTCGGTCGACACCAGCGAGGTGTCGAGCGATCCCGGCCGCGCCGTGTGCAATACCTGAAACAGGAAATTCGACGTGTCGGCGTTCCATGCCAGGATGCGGTCGACCCAGAAATACTGGGCGCCGGCGGTCGAGCTCAGATTGGCCCATTGCGGCGCGTCCGGGTTGGCCGGCGGCTTTTCGGGGTTGGCGCTGACATGGCAGAAGCCGCACGACATGCCGACCCGGTAGGGCCGCACCAGATCCTTCGACAGGTAATAGCCGGGGTCGCTGTAAAACCGCTGCGGGTCCCAGCGCTTGGCGGCCGCCGCGTCGAAGGCCGGGTTGGGGAACAGCCGCAATCCGACGATCCCGGTCGGCTCGCCGTAATAGGAGCCGGCGGGGATGTTCTTGCCGCGCGCGCCGACCGCCACCCCCGGATATTTCTGGGCATTGGCGAACGGGTCCGGCGGACAGTTGGCGCTGCGCTGATCGAGCCACAGCCCATAATGCTTCGGATCGGGGCCGGTGGGTTTGGTAAAGCACGGCTCGTTGACCAGCCCCAAATAATCCCAGCGATTGTCGCGGCTGAATTTGAGGCCGGGATAGGAGGACAAGATCTTTAAGAGATCGAACGAGCCGAAGGTCAGATTGGTCAGCCGGTCCCACAGCCGGTCGTCGCCGCCGGTCCACACCAGCCACATGTCGCGGCCCTTGACCTCGTCGGGGGTCAGCTGAATGCCGCCATCCATGTCGTGGAAATAATCCTCGTCGGCGGCCGGCAGGCTTTGCGCCGCGCGACCCGCCTGGCGCGCCTCGTCAACGACTTGCTGCGCGCGTGCCTGCCCGCCGAGGCCGGCGGCGGTCAAGGCCAGCCAGCCTGCTGCCACCAGGCCTGACGCCGTCGCAGACGAGTTTCGCATCACAGCCCCCTTTCGGCGCGGCCCGATTTCCCCGATGCCGCTTCCAGCGCTGAGTCAACCATAGATCGATAATCAGAAATTGCCCAACCATGCGTTCTCGGTTTGCGCCGTTGCGAGCCGGCAACCGGGGGCCTTGCGGGCCCCCGGCACCTGCGTCGCTATCCGACTCTTCTCAGCTCGACGCGGCGGGTGACTGCAGTGCCGCCAGCAGTTTGGCGCCGTCCGGCACGCCCCAGCCGGTGCAGGCGTCCCAGCCCGGACCGGCCTGAAACCGGCCGTCGAGCAGCCCGTCGGTGTCGTTGTTGCCGCTGGTGATGTCGCGCAGCACCCCGGCCGGGCCGATCGTGCTGTAGAGCAGCGCGTTGAAATTACCAACGCGGCCCTTGAGCAGCGCGTTGATGCGGGTGATCAGGCTGCCCCACAGCGGCGCCGATGCGCTGGTGCCGCCGACGATCCCCAATTGGCCGCCGGACATGACCAGATAGCCGGTGGCCGGGTCGGCATTCGCGGCGACGTCGGGGATCGCGCGCCCGGCAAAATTGCCGGCGTTGATCGAGCGCGGCACCTTGCCCTCCTGCCAGCTCGGCGCCGGAGTGAGATCGCTGACCCCGCCGCCGGTGCCGCTGCCGGGACCGTCGTTCCACACCGCCTCGGTCACCGCAATCTGCCCGTTCGCTCCCTTGCGCGCGTGCAGCGTGGTGCCGCCGACGGCCAGCGCATAGGGGCTCGTCGCCGGGAAGTTGACATGGGCGTTGCCGTCCTTGACCTGGGCCTCCGAGCCGTCGTCGCCGGTCGAGACGCAGACCGTGATCCCGAGCTGCCCCACCGCCAGGAGGCTCTGGTTGACATGGTCGATCGCCGCCGCCGACCACAGGATGTTGCTGCCGTTGAACGGCTGGTTCTCGTCCCAGCCCCAGCTGACCGACAGCACGCCGGGATCGTTGGCAGCGTCGTTGATCACCGCGCTCAGGATGTCGACCAGGCCCTTTTCGTCGAAGGTCGAAAAATAGACCGCGATCTTGGCCCCGCCGGCGAGAGCGCCGGCGATATCGACATCGAGCATGACCTCGCCGGTCGAATCGGGGTCGGCGGTCGGATCGGTGCCGACGCCATCGACGGCGACGATCTGGATGTTCGGCGCGGGCACGCCGATCTTCTGGAAATAGGCGGTCACGTCGGCCGTCTCGACGCCGCCGCCGAACTCCAACAGCCCGATGCACTGGCTGCCGGCGTCGGCATCGGGGAAATTATAGATGCCGGCGAGCTCGGTCGGGATGAACCACGGCCGCGCCTTTGCCGTCGAGCCGAGCGCGTCGATCTTTTGCCGCGGGCGCGGCAGACGGTGCATGACCCGGTGATTGTTGAGCCCGAAAACGCCGGTGATCGCGTCGCCGATCTCCGCCGGCAGCATCACTGGACCGGTGCGCGCGTGAAAATCGCCGAGCTTGGGATGATGGTAATCGAACAGCTTGATGCCGAAGGCGTCGCTGACGTCGGCGACGGTACCGCCGAGCCCGAGCCGCGCCGAAGCTGGCTCGTTCCTGGTCACCACCAGATGGTGGGCGGCCGCGAATTTCTCGATCGCCTCGACCGCAGCGGGGTCGGACCCGTAGTCGTTGCGCAGCTGATTGCGGGTCATGTAGGTGCGCTCGCCCGGACGCTTGGCGTCGAGCGCCGACAAATCGGGCAACAGTTTTCGCCGGCGCACGCCGAGCGTCAGCTCGAGCCAGCGGTTGGGGTTGGTCCGGCGTTTGGCCACCGATCCCGGCGGCAGATGATGCAGGCTGTTGGCGAGCATGCGCCGATTGGCGGCAGGGCTCCTCATCGGGACACTCCTTGGTTCCTCACCCGACCGCGGATCGTCTCGTCGGGCGAGCCCAAGCTATATCCGAGAGACCGCGCCCCGGTGTGAACCAGATCTCACGCGTGCAAGTTTGTCGGGTTGGCGACACCGGATGATCAGCGCGAGGCTGCGGCTTCGAGCTTATCGCGCAAGCGGGCGAGCCGGTAGCCGAGCGCCAGGTACGCGCCCCAACCCGCTCGGCTCGCGACGAAGGCGGCCGGGTCGATGGCGTGGCGCTCGCGCAGGTGCGCCGTCACCACCGAATCGACCGGGATGCGGCTGAAATCATGGAGCAGGACCCGGCAATGGGCGGCGGCGTAAGGGCCGATGCCGCTGAGACCGATCAGGTATTGATAATCCGGCCGCCCCTCGCCCGCGGCATCGATCGCCCCGTCTTCCAGCATCCGGCGCGTGGCCGAAATGACGGTTGGCGCGCGAAAGCCGAGCTTGGCGCACCGGCGTAGCCGCTCCTCGCCATAGTCGAGCACCGCTTCGGCGGTTGGGAAGCCGCCGCCGCCCGGCTCGGCGACCAGCGCCGCCGCCATACGGCAGGTCGACGACCAAGCGGTATTGATGGTCAGCACGGTCTTGACGAAATCCTCGTAGAACGACGAGCAGCGCAGCAGCCGGCCACCGCCCGCGGCGATCAGCGTCCCATCGTCGCCGAGCGCGGCGATCGCGTCGGCCGGTTCCCAATCGACCGAGAGCCAGCGTCGCACACGGTTTCGGATCGCGTCGCCGTCCGCGTTGGTAAAACCGGCGTGGCGGATCACGACCGCGCCGAGCTCGTGCTGGGCCACTTCGATCGTGCCGAGCCGGCCATCGATCCGCTCCTGCCGGGCGAGGACGCGGCCCTCGCCGTCCCACCGCCATGGCGCCAGATGGGCCCATCCATGACTGGCGACCGTCAGCGCGAGGTCGATTGGCGAGGGCAGCGGCAGCAGGATGTCGCGGGTGCTCACCCCTGTCCCGTGGTCACGTCCGGCGCGGGTCAGGCGGCGTCGAGCGCCTGGCCGAGATCGGCGAGGATGTCGTCGGGGTGCTCGATGCCGATCGACAGCCGCACGTAGTTGTCGGTGACCCCGGTCTGCAATTGCTCTTCCGGCGACAGCTGCGAATGGGTGGTCGAGGCCGGATGGATCGCCAGGCTGCGCAAATCGCCGATATTGGCGACGTGGTAGAACATCTTGAGCGCGTCGATGAAGCGCCCCCCGGCGTCACGCCCGCCCTTCAGCTCGAAGCCGAGCAGCCCGCCATAGCCGCCTTTGAGGCAGGCGTCGGCGCGTCGCCGCATTTCGCCGGTCATCAGGCTCGGATGAATGACGCGGGTGACCTTGGGGTGCTCGGACAGGAATTTGGCGGCGGTCACCGCATTGGCGCAATGTGCGCGCATCCGCAACGGCAGGGTTTCAAGCCCCTGGATGAACAGGAAGGCGTTGAACGGGCTCATCGGCGCGCCCAGGTCGCGCAGCAGGGTCACCCGCATCTTGATGATATAGGCCACCGGCCCCATGGGCTTGGTCGCCTGCGTCCACACCGCGCCGTGATAGCTGGGGTCCGGCTGGTTCAACAGCGGAAAGCGGGCGGCGTGCTTTTCCCAATCGAAATTGCCGCCATCGACGACGATGCCGCCGATCGAGGTGCCGTGGCCGCCGATGTATTTGGTGGTGGAATGCATGACGATGGCGGCGCCGTGGTCGAGCGGCCGGCACAGCACCGGGGCCGCGGTGTTGTCGACGATCAATGGCACGCCCAGCTCGCGGCCGATCTTGGCGACCTCCGCGATCGGAAACACTTCAAGCTTCGGATTGGGCAGGGTTTCGGCATAATAACAACGGGTTCGGGCGTCGGTCGCACGTCGGAAATTCTCCGGGTCGGCCGGATCGACAAAACGGACCTCCATTCCCATCGTCTTCATCATCGTATTGAGAAAGAGGTTCCAGGTCCCCCCGTAAAGGTCTGTCGAGCTTACGAAGTTGTCGCCGGCCTGGCAGATGTTCTGAACCGCGAAAAGGGACGCGGCCTGCCCGGAAGCCAGCGCCAATGCCGCGACCCCGCCTTCGAGCGCCGCCACCCGCTCTTCGAGCACCGCGTTGGTCGGGTTCATGATCCGGCTGTAGATGTTGCCGAGCTCGGCCAGCCCGAACAGGTCGGCGGCGTGCTTCGTGTCGCGGAACTGGTAACTGGTGGTCTGGTAGATCGGGACGGCGACCGCGGTCGTCGTCGGGTCGCTGCGATACCCGGCGTGGAGCACGAGGGTCTCGGGATGCTGGCTCTTGGTCGGCATTTTCGTTCTCCATCGGGGGCGGCCAGGCACTCTGCCATGAGCGCGCTCGCGGGTTAAGCCGCTTTGATAGCCGCGGCCAACATTCCGTATGGGGTGCAAGCGCAAACGGGCCGCGGCGACGTTGACCTTGCATGCCGCTCTCACGTGACATGCCCGGTGCCGTTGTCGCCTGAAGCCGGCAGCGCGCGCGACCTGATCCCTCCGCAGGCGACGATCGGCGAGCTGCGCGCCGCGGCGGCGGTGTGCACCGCCTGCCCGCTCTATCGAAACGCCACCCGGACGGTGTTCGGCGAGGGCGAGCCCGCGGCGCGGATCATGCTGGTCGGCGAGCAGCCGGGCGATGCCGAAGACCTTGCCGGCCGGCCCTTTGTCGGCCCGGCGGGAAAGCTGCTCGACCGCTGCCTCGGCGAGGCCGGGATCGATCGCCGGCGGGTTTGGGTGACCAACGCCGTCAAGCATTTCAAGTGGGTCCCGCGCGGGACCCGGCGGATTCACAGCAAGCCCGGCGCGTTGGAAATCGCCGCGTGCTTTCCCTGGCTCGAAGCCGAGATCCGCGCGGTCGGGCCGCAGATCGTGGTGGCGCTCGGGGCGACGGCGGCGCAGGCGCTGTTTGGCAAGGCCTTTCGCGTGTCCAGGGATCGCGGTCGATTTATCCCGCTGACCGCGGCTCCCTACGCGCTCGCGACCGTGCATCCCTCGGCACTGCTTCGCATGCACGACGCGGAAACCCGGCGGCGCGAAATCCGGCGCTTTATCGATGATTTGCTAAAAGTCGCGGCAATCCCGACATAATCAGGGGCACGGCTCCGCAAATGGCGGCACGCCACGGAGGCAAAGGCAATGGGTTCGACGTTCACCTGGGTAGCGGTCGCTGCCGCGATCACGGTAGTGGTCGCGGTCGCGAGCGTCGTCGCCAGCTTTTGGAACACGCTCGGCGCCTCGCAGATCAGCCTCGCCGGCTGGCTGGCGATGATTTCCGGGACCATCGCGATGTTAGCGATCGGCATCGGCCTGATGGCGCTGATGTTCATCAGCAACCGTCGCGGCTACGACGAGGACGCCCGCGCCGACCGCTGAGCCAATTCTCGCTCCGCGGAGCGTGACGTCGGCTCCGCCGGGCCACCCTCGTCCCGGCAAATCCTCCCCGCCAGGGCGCCCGCTCAACCTTGGCTTAAGTTTGCCCCTCCCTGCGCTCGTATTACGCCAAAATATGTCGAATGCCGCTTGCGCCTCGGCGGATGCCGATGCTAGGTGAGGCAGCCGGCTGCTGCGAGAGGCCAACGTTGAAGAACTCGGCACTATCCGCGGAAGACACCAAAACCGCGCCGAAATACGGGCGCGGCACCGGTGTCCCCAACCCGATCGACGTGCATGTCGGCAACCGCGTCCGGATGCGCCGCCTGTTGCTCGGAATGAACCAGGAAACCCTGGCCAACGCGCTCGGACTGACCTTTCAGCAGGTGCAGAAATACGAAGGCGGCGCCAACCGCGTCAGCGCCTCCCGGCTTTCGGCGATGGCCGAGATCCTGGGGTGCCGATCTCGTATTTTTTCGGCGATCTGCGGCCGGACGACGCCGAGATCAGCCCCGAGGACCAGCGCTGGCGGGAGCACCTGCAGCGGCCGGAAACGATCGAGTTCATCCGGCTCTATTACGCCATTCCGGACCCGAAGATTCGCCAACAATTCCTCGAAATGACCAAGTCGCTCGGCGAATCCTTCGAAGACAAGCCCTAAGGTATCGCAATCGCCAGAGGCGCGAGCGGATCGGGCCGGCGCAAGATCGGCGCCGAGGTCTTTGTTCGAGGTCTTTGTTATGGTACGCGGCCGGCTCGCCTGCGACGACCGGACGAGCTTCTCGTCGACGTGCCGACCGCTTGCGCGAGGGCTATGGCATGTGCGGGATCGCCGGGTTCGTGACGATCGGGGCGGCGCCGCCGCGCGCCGAGCTGGAAGCGCGGCTGTGGCCGCATGATCGCGACCCTGCGCCATCGCGGGCCCGACGACGAAGGGGTATGGACCGACGGCCGCGCGGGTCTCGCCCATGCTCGTCTGTCGATCATCGACTTGTCGCCCGCCGGGCATCAGCCGATGGCGAGCGCCGACGGCAGCGTCTGGATCACCTACAACGGCGAAATCTACAATTTCGCCGAGATCCGGCGGGAGCTCGAGGCGCTGGGCTATCCGTTCCGCAGCCGCAGCGACACCGAGGTCGTCGTCAACGGCTGGCACGCCTGGGGTCCGCGGATCTTCTCACGCCTGCGCGGCATGTTCGCGCTGGCGCTCTGGGACCGGCGCTCGCGCCGCCTGATCCTGGCGCGCGACCGCATCGGCAAGAAGCCGCTCTATTGGGCGCCAGACCCGATCGGGCTTCGTGTTCGGCTCCGAGATCAAGGCGCTGCTCGCCTGGCCGGAACTGCCGCGCATCGCCCGATCTCGGCGCGATCGACCATTATCTGACCCTGCAATACGTGCCGGCGCCGCAGACCGCCTTTGCCGGGATCCGCAAGCTGCCGGCCGCGCATTACCTGGTCGTCGACGCCCGCGCCGGCGGCAGTCCCGGCGAGCCCGAGCCGGTGCGCTACTGGCAACTGCCGGCACCGCGCAGCCGCCGCCGCCGCGCCGCGCCGCCGAGCTGCGGCGCGAGCTCGTCGTCGCGGCTCGAACGAGGCGGTCCGCCTGCGCCTGATCGTCCGACGTGCCGCTCGGCGCCTTTCTGTCGGGCGGGGTCAATTCCTCGGCGGTCGTGGCGATGATGGCGCGCGTCGGCGGCGGCCGGGTCAAGACCTTCTCGATCGGCTTTGCCGCCAAGGAATACGACGAGACCGCGCTATGCCCGCATGGTGGCGCAGCGCTACGGCACCGACCACCAGGAGTTCATCGTCGAACCCGACGCGGTCGCGGTGCTGCCGCGGCTGGTGTGGCATTACGGCGAGCCGTTCGCCGATCCGTCGGCGATCCCGACCTATTACGTCGCCGAGCTGGCGCGCCGCACGGTCACGGTGGCGCTCACCGGCGATGGCGGCGACGAGTGCTTTCTCGGCTACGACCGTTACCGGGCGATGCGCTGGCTCGACCGCCTCGACCGGCTGCCGCGTTGGAGCCGCGAGGGGCTCGGACGCCTCCTCGCCCTGCGCCCCGCCCCGGCTGCAGCGGCGCTTCAAGACGCAGCGGATCCAGAGCGCGCTGCTTGGCGCCGCGATCGCAGCCGGCCGCGCGCTACGCCCCGACGATCGCCTTCTTCGCCGACGGCGACAAGGAGGAGGGCTATGGCGAGGCGATGCGCGGGCTCGGGATCAGCTCGGCCCTCGACCTCCTCGCGCCGCATTTCAGCGCGGCACCGAAGCCTCGTCGCCGGGGCCAATCGCGCCGATATCGCACACCTATCTGCCCGACGATTTGATGGTCAAGGTCGATGTTGCGGGCATGGCGCACGGGCTCGAAGCGCGCTCGCCGTTGCTCGATCACGTGCTGATGGAGTGGGCGACAGCGCTGCCGGACGCGGTGAAGATGACCGGCGGCGTGACCAAGGCACTGTTCAAATCGGCGATGGAGCCCTACCTGCCGCGTCAGATCCTGCAGCGGCCCAAAACGCGGCTTCGGCTGCCGATCGATCAATGGTTTCGCAGCGATCTCAAGGAACTCGCCTATGACACCTTGCTGGCTCGCAGCGCCGCGGCAGCGCGGCCTGTTTCGGCCGGATTACGTCCGCCGCCTGCTCGACGAGCATTGCGCGGTCCGAGGCCAATCACCACAACCGCTTATGGGCGCTGCTGATGCTCGAATTGTGGTTTCGCATGTGGATCGACGCGCCGGCCGACACGGCGGTTCTGCGCCCGGCGGCCTAGAAGCGGCGGAGGCCGCCTCCGGCAGAGACCGTTTGGCCGTGCCCCGGCGGATCCTCGTCATCGTCAACCCCGCGGCCGGCCGCACCAGGCGCTCCGCCGGCCGGCTGCGGCGCGTCCTGGCCGAGCTCGACCGGCGGGGCTGCAGCCTGGTGATCCGCCGCACCTGCGGACCGGCTGACGCCGAGCGTCTGGCGCGCGAGGCGGAGCCCGCTTTCGATCTGATCGTCGCCGCCGGCGGGGACGGCACCGTCAACCAGGTGGCGAACGGGCTCGCCGGCTCGTCACGGCCGATGGCGGTGCTGCCGCTCGGGACCGGCAACGTATTGGCCAACGTGATCGGCCTGCCGCGCACGCCGGAAGCGCTCGCTCGGGTGATCGCCGACGATCCGCCGCTGCCGATCTGGCCCGCTCGCATCGGCAGCCGGTTGTTCGTGGCGATGGCCGGGGTCGGGTTTGACGCCGAAGTCGTGGCAGCGCTCAACCAGAACCTCAAGCGCCGGATCGGCAAGCTCGCCTTCGCCTGGGCGATCCTGCTGTGCCTGCGGCGATATCGCCGGGACGAGTTCATCGTAGAGGCCGAGGGCAGCATCCACCGGGCGGCTTCGGCGATCATCCTCAAGGGACACCTTTACGCCGGGCGGTTCGCGATCGCCCCCGCGGCGCGGATTGCCGACCCGCTGCTGCACGTCGTGCTGTTCCGACGGGCGGGGCGGCTCGCGGCGCTGCGCTCTCTGGGAGCGATGGTCCTGGGTGTTCTGCACCGGCTGCCGGAGGTCTCGATCGTGACCGCACGCAAGGTCTCGGTCGCCCCGGGTCGGCCCGCGCGATGCGGGCCGGGTCCGGACCAGCCCTTTCCGGTGGAGATCGACGGCGATATCGGCGGTCTGCTGCCGATCTCGATCGAGATCGCCGAGGCGCCGCTGCTTCTCGTCAGCCCTGCCGCGGTCCCGCGGCCCGCCGGTTTCATGGGAACCGACCCGCTGCCAGTCTTGTTTGACGCAATAGCCACATCCCACCGGGGCAGTTCAACTCAACCTCGGTTGGGCCGGCAACGGAGGAGAAGATGCTCTACTGGGCTCTGGTTTTTCTGATCGTCGCCATCATCGCCGGCTTTCTGGGCTTTGGCGGCGTCGCGTTCGCCGCCGCCGGCATCGCGAAGATCCTGTTCTTCATCTTTTTGGTGATTTTCGTGGTGGCGCTGGTCACGGGCTTTGCCGGCCGCCGGCGCCCGCCGATCTGACCCGGTCGGGTCCGACCCGACAGCTCAATCGGTGGCGAGCACGCGCGCCAGGAGGCTCAGAGCCTCCTGGTGCCGCTCGTTTGGGATCTGAGCGAAGTTCCGCGCGAGCTCGAGGCACATCCGCTCGCGCGGGCTGACCGACCGATCCTGGTCCTCGAGACCATCGAAGAAATAGCTGACCGGCACGCTGAGCACCTGCGCGATCTCGAACAGCCGGCCGGCAGAAACCCGGTTGATCGCGCGCTCGTATTTGTGCGCCTGCTGATAAGTCACGCCGATCAGATCGGCGAGCTGCTGCTGGGTCAGCCCGAGCATAATCCGCCGCTCGCGGATGCGCGCCCCCACATGACGGTCGATGTCCTGGGTTCGGCTCGTCGACCGGCGGGGGGAGGAGGCCGCTTCGCGCCGGGTCCCCCGGTTGGAAATCGACTGGGAGACCGGCCGCTCGGCGCGACCCTGGGTTGGTTGTCTGTTCCTGCTCGCTCATCTCGCTCACTCGATCCGGTCATAAGGGCCGAGCCCCCGAGGGGCACTCGCGTGCGGTTCTGCCGGGTCCTCGGACGGCGGCGCTCGATCCGGCGGCCATGCTCAACCGCATGGTGTCGGCGCATCGAAGCGTTGCCGTGTGGCAAATTTTAGGCAGCTTCATCCTACCGCAGCGCACCGCGCCATTCACATCTGCATTTCCCGCATGCGCTTCGCGTTGACACCCGCCCGTGCCGATGATACCGACGGCCATCCGTCCTGAACCAGAGATCGATGCCACGCATCTCGATCGGTGAGTGCTCGCTCTACTACGAGCGGCAAGGCATGGGCTTCCCGGTCCTGTTCATCACGGGGCTCGGCGGGTTTGCGTCCTTTTGGGCCGACCAGGTCGCGGCTTTCGCCAAGCGATTCGAGGTCGTGACCTTCGACCATCGCGGCATCGGGCAGAGCGATCCGGCGCGGATGGGCTATACGGTCGAGCGGATGGCGGTCGATGCCATGGCCCTGCTCGACGCGCTCGAGATCCGCCGCGCCCACATCGTTGGCCATTCGACCGGCGGTGCGGTCGCCCAGGTGTTGGCGATCGAGCATCCGAATCGGCTCGCCAGCGTCGTCCTGTCGGCGACCTGGACCAAGGCCGACGCCTATTTCCGCCGGGTCTACGCCCTGCGCAAAGAGATCCTGCAGCGGCTCGGCCCCAGCATGTATCTGCAATCGGCGACCTTGCTGTGGTATCCGAGCTGGTGGATCGCCCGCAACAACGAACACCTGCGCCACATCGAGGCGCAGCATCTGGCGAATTTCGCAGCGCCGGAAATCGTCTCCGCTCGCATCGACGCCATGCTGGCCTTCGATCGCACCGGCGAATTGGCGCGGATCAAGACCCCGGCCCTGGTGGTCGGCGCCGAGGACGACATCGTCACCCCGGCCTATTTCTCCGAGGAGCTGGCCCGGCTGATCCCGGGGGCGGAGATCAAGCTGTTTCCGCGCGGCGGGCATTTCCTGACCCATGTCCGCGCCCGCGAGTTCAACACGGCGGTGCTGCCGTTTTTGGTCTCGCATACGCCGAGCTGAGCCGGGCGGGGTTCGAGACCGGTCGGGCCGTGTTCATCGGTGCGAGACGACCGCGACGATCCGGCCGACCGCCGCGAACAGCTGTGCGACCGGCTCGCGCGGCAAGCCCCGGGTGATAAAAACCAGGCGCGATCGCCGATCCTCGTCCGGCCAATCCTCGAGCTCGACCGGCGGATGGGAGACGTGCTGCACCGCATGGACGACGACCGGTCCGCGACATTCCGCGATCGCGACAATCCCTTTGACGCGCAACAGATCGGGGCCGCGCAGCGCGGTCAGCACCGCCATCGCCTGCTCGAACGAGGCCCAAGCGAGCGGCGCGTCGAAGATCAGCGAAAAGCTCTCCAGGCCGTGCGTGTGCGCGGCCCCGCCGAGATCGAAACGGCGCCGCGGCGCCGCCGGCTCGTCGAGCAGGAACGCGGGCGCTATCGCACCGCTCGCCGCGATTTCGATCGGGGCAGCGGTCAGCGCCGCGATGCGCTCGGAGAGGCGCCGGGTCGCCTCGGCGTCGGCGAGATCGCTCTTCGTCAGGACGATGCGATCGGCGAGCGCCACCTGCTTTCCGGCTTCGGGCATCTGGTCGAGATTGCGCTCGCCGGCAACGGCATCGACCACCGTGACCAGCGCCTGAAGATGGAACTCGCGGCCCAGCGCCTTGTCGGTGGCGAAAGTTTGCAGCACCGGTCCAGGATCGGCGAGGCCCGACGTTTCGATGATCACCCGCTCGAAGCTCGGCACCGCCGCGCGGGCGCGGTCGGCGAACAAGCTGCGCAGGGTTTCCTGGAGATCGGTGCGCACATTGCAGCACACGCAGCCGTTGCCGAGCAGCACGGTCACATCGCTGCTCGATCGCAGCAAGGCCTGGTCGATCCCGACCTCGCCGAACTCGTTGACCACGATCGCCGTGTTGGCGCCCTCGGGTCGGGCTAAGAGCGCGCGGATCAACGTGGTCTTGCCCGAGCCGAGAAAGCCGGTCACCGCGATGACCGGCAGCCGCGGCCCGCGCGCGCGGCGCTGGCGTCGTCCGAACAACGGCGCGTCCTTGCCGGCGAACAGGTTTTCAGCAGCGCCGGCGCTCATTCGACCGGGCCGCCCGGGCGATTCCCGATGCACTTACGGAAGAGGCAGGGGATTCGGTCAGATCCACGCATCGCAATCGGCAGCACGGTCACCGCCTTCGTGCCCTGTATTCCGCACGCCGCGCGGTTCGATAAGCAGAATTTTTGACTTCTTTTTCGGCATAGGGCTTGTGCTTCAGGGCAGCCAGCTCGGAAAGTAAATCGGGCGTAACATTGGCCCGACGACCTTGGCCGAAATCTTTCCACCAGCTCGCCAGGGTCTGCCGCGCGCGGAAAGCGCGAAGAAGGATCACGCCTCCGTCGCGGTGGTCGGGTCGATCATGCGGCGGATTTCGGTCACCCTGTTGGCCGGGAAGCCGCTGAGGCGCGCGTGCTCATGGATGATCGCTTCGTCGCGGGCGAGATAGACGCAGAAGGTCTTGTCGCCGGCGACGTAGCTCTCGACCCATTGGATGTCGGGGCCGAGCTCCTTCAAGGTCGCGTTCGATTTCTGCGCGGCCTCGCGCAGGGCCTGCCGCTCGGCGCTGCCGATCGCCGGCAATTCGCGCTCGATGATGTATTTGCGCATGATCCTCCTCCCTGTTGCTGCCCGTGGGTTCTGCCGCCCGCGGCGCCGGCCGGTCGGGCCGGCCGGCCTAAATCCTAGGCCACCCGCTCGTAGGGGAAGCGCTGCACCTTTTCCATGTTCTTGCCTTCGATGCGGATCAGCCGGGTCGGGCCGTTGCGCCGCGGCGAATGCAGATCGCCTTCGTTATAGAGATAGGCCATGCCGGGCGTCAGCGTGTAGTCCTTGACCGGGCGTGCCTGGCCGGGCCGTCCCTCGCCGGGGCGGGCGACCGGGGTATAATCGGTCATGACAGTTTCGCCGCGCGCCTGGCCATAGATCGCCCATGACGGGCCGTGATCGTGCGGCTTGCTGGTATTGGCGCCGCCGTGGTGGACGTGGCCGAGAATGCAGAAGCCGAGCTCGGGATCTTCGTACAAGACCTTGCGCTCGGGCACCTCGTCACCGAGATGCGCGGCAACGAATTCCTCGTCCTGCAACACCTCGCGGACCAGCGCGCACACCTGTTTGCGTCCCTCGACACCAGGATCATGCTTTAGGATCCGGTGGCATTCGGCCGAAAACTGTTCGAGGCTGTGTCCCATTTTGATGATCTCCTCCGTCTCGCGCAAAGGGCGACAGCGATCCTGCCGGACCAGGTAACAACCAAATCACGAATTTACCCGCGTTGCCAGCTTGTAATGCTGGCGCCGGCCCTGCCTCGCAAATCTCGGCGCATGTCGAGACCGGCATTTCCACACATCAGCAGCGAACAATCAGACAGTAGTACAGCCGCTCCGTCGCACCCGGCCTAAACGGGCGTTTACTCCATCGGCAGGCCCGGATGAACCGCACGGCTGTCGAGCGGGGTGAATTGCGGCGCCAAGGCCGGGATCGCCACCTCGGCCAGGGTTTCGGGCGTCCAGCCGCCCTGGCGGTGGACCATGCGCACCGGCCGCATATGGCCATAGAGCGACAATTCGCCGGCGCGCTGATGAAACACCTGGCCGTTGACCTGGGCGGCCTGCTCGGAGGCGAGAAAGACGCAGAGCGGGTGCGATCGCATCGGCCCGGCTGCGGCGCAGCCGCTCCTCGCGCATTGCCGCCGCCGCCGGATCTTTCGGCGTCGGCACCGAGCGGGTCATCCGCGTGTCGGCCGACGGGCAGATCACGTTGACAGTGATCCCGCGCGAGGCGTTTTCCAGCGCGACGATGCGCGCCAGCGCGACGATGCCGAACTTGGCCGCGCCGTAATTGCATTGCCCGACATTCCCGAGCAGGCCCGAGGTCGACGACACCATGATGATCCGCCCGTAATTCTGTTCGCGGAACAGGTTGATCGCCGCCCGGTTGATGTTGAAATGACCGGTCAGGTGCACGTCGATGACCACCTGCCAGTCCTCCGGGAACATGTTGTGGAACATCTTGTCGCGCAGGATGCCGGCGGCGTCGAACACGATGTGCAACGCGCCGAACGTGTCGCGCGCTTGACTGACCATCGCGAGGCAATCGTCGAACTTGGCGACCGAGCCGTAATTGGCGGTTGCTTCGCCGCCCGCCGCCTTGATCTGATTGACGATCTCCTGCGCCGGCCGCTGGTCGGACCCCTCGCCGCTGCCGGTGGTGCCGGGATCGTTGACCACGACCTTGGCGCCGTGCGCGGCCATCAGCTTGGCGACCTCGGCCCCGACCCCGCGCCCGGCGCCCGCGCAGATCGCGACCCGTCCCTCGAGCATGCCCATGGTCTCGGCCCCTCCGGTTATTATTTCGTCGCGCGGGTTGTCGGGGCCTCTTTCGGTTTTGTCAATCCGCCCGTCCGTGCTGTGGACGGCCAGGCGCAATGGAGGAGACGGAGATGCAATTCGAGACCAAGCAGATCGCCGCCATGCCCGATACGATCGCCCCCGACGGCTCAGAGGTGCGCGTGCTGTGCGGCCTGTCCCGCGGCGGCCTCGCGGTCTTCTCGCTGCCGCCCGACGCCGTGTCGAAGGCGGTCGCTCACCATACCGTCGAAGAAGTCTGGTACGTCGTCTCGGGGTATGGGCGGATGTGGCGCAAACTCGGCCGACAGCAGCAGATCGTCGAGCTGCGCCGGGGTGTGTCGCTCAGCATCCCGGTCGGCGCGCATTTCCAATTCCGCTGCGACGGCCCCGAGCCCCTGAGCGTGCTCGGCGCCACGATGCCGCCCTGGCCGGGCGCCGAGGAGGCCTATCTGGTCGACGGCGTTTGGCAAGCGACGTCCTGATCGCGGCTTAGCGGCTCCATCGCGGCACAGTCCAAAGGGTCGGCAAAAGAGTACCGGTGTGTGATGCGGGTCACAACGGTTGTGCACATCCCCTTATACGATCTCGGGACGTCGGAGCACCCGGAGGTCGGTCGCGCCGACCTCCGATCCCAAAGGCCTCGACGAAAGCTGAAAGAGGTTCTCACATGTCAAGCATCGTCAATGGCGGCGAAGGAATTACGATTTCTGGGCTCGACAACAACGGGAATCCGAATACGCAGGGGTTCACCATAACCTGGCCAAACGCGGGATGGCCGGGAATTACCATCATCCAGCCGCAACCGACATCGCCTCCCGGTGTGACCCTGGACTACGACGAGAATGCGGTGAACTTCAATGAAGGAACCGAGACGTATGGCGTCAACTTCTCGGTTACCAACAGCACACCGTTTGTCGTTGTGTTCAACGTCCAATATTCCTCGATTTGACACGCCTGAAGGAGCTCCAACATGCGCGTAAGTGTCGTGAGCGACAGTCACGGGAAGATCCTGTCGCTGTTCGGCGTATCGCACCCCGGCGGCCGGGCCGGCGCAACGCTAACTCATGTTCCGAAGGCCGGCGAGCTCGTGCACGTTCTCGAAGTGCCTACCGGGTTCGAGAAGCGCCCGCTCGCCGAGTTGCATACCGAACTCCAGGTGACGACCCACGGGGGAGAGGCGGCACTGGTCCGCAGAGCGTAGGGCCGGTTGCCGGCTTGCGGTGAACCCGAAGCCCCGCCAGGGCAACCGAGCGGGGCTTCTTCTTTTTGAAGGTCGCGAAACGGCCCGGCGCGGCGAAATTCGACCGACCGCAGCGGAGTTCCGTTCCCCTCGATTCGACGCAACCACGGGCCTGCTGTCCGCGTTCAATTCCCGGGACCGGGCCGGTTCTGCAACGTGATGGCGATGGCCGGGCCGGCCGGTTCGTTGCGTTTTGAGCGCCGGATGCGATGCCGCAACACCTCGAATGGTCCGAGATCGCCCTGCGCCTGGCGATTGCCGCGGCCGCCAGTGCGCTGATCGGCTATGATCGCGGCGAGCGTGGCCGGGCGGCCGGGCTGCGCACCACGATGCTGGTTTGCCTCGCCGCCACGATAGCGATGATCCAGGTGAATTTGCTGCTGCCGATGCGCGGCAAGTCCCTCGATTCCTATGTGACCCTCGATCTGATGAGGCTTCCGCTCGGCATCCTGTCGGGGATCGGGTTCATCGGCGCCGGCGCCATCGTGCGGCGCGGGGACCTGGTCGAAGGGGTCACGACAGCGGCGACGATGTGGTATGTCACGGTGATGGGACTGTGCTTTGGCGGCGGTCAAATCGCCCTTGGTCTCGCGGCCTTGGCGCTGGCCGTGTTCATTTTATGGTTCCTGAAATGGGCGGAACGCCGCATCGGCAGGGAACGCCGGGCGACCTTGACGGTGGCCTTCGATACCGACAGTGCGCTCGACCGGGATACGGTCGCGGCACTTTCCGCCGAAGGATTTACGGTCGCCGCTCAATCGGTCGCGTTCAGCGCGGGCGGCCGGCGCTGCGAGATCCGCTATGAGGTTCGCTGGCATCAGGCGGGCGAGCGTTCGCCGGTCCCCGATTTTACCGATCGGCTCGCCCGACGCGCCGGCGTTCTCGAATTGCAGTGGCAGCCGATCAGAACCGGCTGAGGGGGCCGCTGCCACGGCCTGAACGGAGGGGATCAGCCGACCAGGAACGACACCGGGATCATCACCGCCGCGGCTTTCAGCGGCCAGACCCAGCCTTCGGCGTAAACCAGCCCGACGAGCGCCATCGCGCACGCGATCAGCACGGCCTGGCGCGGTGGAACTTCAATCCGGTAGCGCATGGCAGCACCTTAATAAGAAGCCATCGGCGCCGCCAGCTCGCGATCGCCGGCATCGCTTCCAAGATGTCGCAGGCCCCTCCAAAGCAGCCGATGCCTGTGGCGATGCTTGCCAACTGCCGACCCGGCTCAGATTGTCCTTGGCGACCGCCGCGTCGCAGCGGCGCCGACCGGCTTCGGGGGTGGCGAAAGCCGGGTTGGAGCCGATGATCCCGCCAGCATATGCCAAGGCCTATGTGTGCCGGGAACAGCCGGGAGCCTTGCCAAAGAGAAGGTGCAGACGGATGTCGACCGTCGACGACAAGGTGGCGAAGATCTGCCGGGACAATGGGACCTGGATCCGGAGCTTGATCGAGATCCCACGTTACAGTTTCCACCTGGGCCAGCGGTCACGCGACCGCACCACCAAGGCCGGACATATGACGGCAAGCGACTTGACGCACATCCGTGCCGGTTTCTTCTTGCGAGCCGGGGGCCATCCGCACATGTCCCGGCGATCCGCGCCTTCCTCGACCTGGGCATCTCGGTTTCCAAGACGTCGATGCCCGGAACAGGTCCCGGCAAGACAATCGAGAAGCTTCTGACAAAATGCTCAATGCAGCGGCCTACTTCGACCCGGTCGTCCCGCCGCGCTCGCGCGGACCGGCGAAAGCGGTGACGACGCCGTGCAGGGTACGCAATTCCTGCTCGGTGCAGTGCGCGCGCTGGAACAGGCTGCGCAGGTTGCGCACCATGCTCGGCCGGCTGTCGCGGTTGCGTAGAAAGCCGTTCCTTTCGAGCTCCTCTTCGAGATGGGCGAAAAAATTCAGCAGCTCGGCCTTGGTCGCCGGCCGGCTCAGCCCGGTGTGCAGGGTCTCGGCCGGCGCCGCGGCATCGGCGGTGAACCATTCGTAGCCGACGATCATTACCGCCTGGGCGAGGTTCAGCGACGCAAAGCCGGGGTTGAGCGGCACCGTCAGGATCGTATCGGCCAGGGTCACATCATCGTTCAACAGCCCGGTCCGCTCCGGCCCGAACAACACGCCGCAGGGTTCGCCCGCCGCGATGTGACCGCGCATCTCGCCCGCCGCATGGCGCGGCGTCACCTCGCGCCGGACCATGCCGCGGTCGCGCGCGGTCGCGGCGTAGACATGGACGAGGTCGGCGATCGCCGCCGGCACGCTCGGGTAGAGCCGCGCCTGTTCGAGCACGCTGTCGGCGCCGCTCGCCGCGGCGACCGCCCGGTCCGAAGGCCAGCCGTCGCGCGGCCGCACCAGCCGCAGATCGTCGAGCGCACAGTTCATCATCGCCCGCGCCGCGGTGCCGATGTTCTCGCCGAGCTGCGGCTCGACCAGGATGACCGCCGGCCCGCCCGCCTCGGCGCGGCGGCGATGATCGGTGCCGGCCATGATCAATCCCTGCGCCACCAGGTGGTGGTGCCGTCGGGCTTGTCCTCCAGGATGATGCCCTCGGCCGCCAGCGCAGCGCGGATCTTGTCGGCCTCGGCAAAGCGGCGCTGCCGGCGGGCGGCCGCGCGCGCGACGATGCGTTCCTCGATGTGTTTGGCGTCGGCCTGGGCGCTGCCGCGCAACCAGTCGAGCGGGTTGCGTTCCAATAGCCCCATCAGCCTGCCGCCCCGCTCGAGCGCACGCTGCAGGGCCGAACGCTCGGCATCGGAGCTCGTGCGGTTGATCGCCCCCGCGACCTCGTGCAGCCGGGAGAGCGCGAGCGGGGTGTTCAAATCGTCATTCAGAGCGTCCCGCACCGGCCTCAACGCCTCATCGGCTTCGCCCGTCCGCTCGAAGATCGGGTCGCATGGCAGGCTCAGCGCGCGGTAGAAGCGGTCCAGGCTCAGCCGCGCCTGGCGCAACTTCTCGCTCGTCCAGTCGAGCGGGTCGCGGTAATGCGTCCCCAGCAGCGCCAAGCGGATCGCCTCGCCCGGCGCCTCGGCGAGCAGTTCGCGCACCGTCAGGATGTTGCCGAGCGATTTCGACATCTTGACCCCACCGACGGTCAGCATCCCGTTGTGCATCCAGACGCGCGCGAAGGTGCGGCCGCCATGCGCGCACACGCTCTGCGCGATCTCGTTCTCGTGGTGCGGGAAGATCAGGTCGAGGCCGCCGCCGTGGATGTCGAAGCTCTCGCCGAGATGCGCCTCGCTCATCGCCGAGCATTCGATGTGCCAGCCGGGCCGGCCGCGCCCCCACGGGCTGTCCCAGCCGGGCAGATCCGGCGTCGACGGCTTCCACAGCACGAAATCGGCGGGATCGCGCTTGTAGGGCGCGATCTCGATCCGGGCGCCGGCGATCATCTCGTCGCGGCTGCGGCCGGAAAGCTGGCCGTAGCCGGGGTCGGAGGCGACCGCGAACAGCACATGACCCTCGGCCGCATAGGCGTGGCTAAGCGGCGATCAGGCGCTCGATCATCGCGATCATCGGCGCGATATGCTCGGTCGCGCGCGGCTCGACATCGGGCGGCAAGGCGCCGAGCGCGGCCATATCCTCGTGGAACGCGGCAGTCGTGCGCCGGGTCAGGTCCGCGATCGGCTCGCCGTTGTCGCGGGCGGCGGCGATGATCTTGTCCTCGACATCGGTGATGTTGCGGACATAGCGCACGTGCTCGCCGCCATAGGTATGGCGCAGCACGCGATAGAGCTGGTCGAAAACGACGATGGCGCGGCCGTTGCCGACATGGGCGAAGTCGTAGACCGTCGGCCCGCAGACATAGAGCCGCACCCGTTGGGGATCGAGCGGTTCGAAGGGCTCCTTGCGGCGGGTCAGCGAATTATAGAGAGTGAGCGACATGAAGAGGGGTTAGCAGATTGCGCCCTGGTGGTCCACGCGGTCGCGCCGGACAGGACGAGGGCGGAGGAGAAAACGATGAAATTCGGCATCTTCTACGAGCTGCAATTGCCGCGTCCGTGGGAGCCGGGCGGCGAATTGCGGCTCTACCAGAACGCGCTCGACCAGGTCGAATTGGCCGACCGGCTCGGCTACGATTTCGCCTGGGAGGTCGAGCATCACTTTCTCGAAGAGTATTCGCATTCGCCCGCCCCCGAGGTGTTTCTCGGCGCCGCAAGCCAGCGCACCAAGCAGATCCGGCTGGCGCACGGTATCATGCAATTGACGACGAGCCCGCCGGCGCGGGTCGCCGAGCGCATCGCCGCCCTCGACCTGGTCAGCCGCGGCCGGGTCGAATTCGGCATGGGCGAGAGCGCCAGCAGCACCGAGCTCGAACCGTTCGGCCGGCCTTTCGAGGAAAAACGCGCGGTCTGGGAAGACGCAGTGCGCGCGATCATCCCGATGTTCAGGGACGGCGGCTGCGAATACCATGGCCCCTATTTCGACTTCCCGTTGCGCAACGTCGTCCCCAAGCCCGTGCAAAAGCCGCACCCGCCCTTGTGGTGCGCCTGCTCGCAATTGGAGACGATCGAGATGGCCGGTCGCCGCGGCCTGGGCGCGCTCGCCTTCCAGTTCCTCAGCGCCGAGGCGGCGCATGCCTGGGTGCACGCCTATTACAACGCCTTTACGAAGCGCCAGGAAAAGCTCGCCGATTATATGACGAACCCGAATTTGGCCCTGACCAGCTATTTCATGTGTGCCCCCACCGACGCGGAGGCGCGCCGCCGCGCCGACGGCATCCCGTTTTTTCAGTTCGCGCTGCGCTTTTATGGCCTCAGCCCGACCCGCGAGCGGCCCAAGCCGGGCGAGGTCAATCTGTGGGACGAATACGAGAAATGGAAGCGCGCCAATCCCGAGGGTCTCGCCCGAGCGTTGTCGGGCGGGCTGATCGGCTCGCCCGAGACGATCCGGCGCAAGCTGCAGCGGTTCGAGACCTCGCATATCGACCAGGTCATCTTTCTGAACCAGGCCGGCAAGAACACGCACGAGCACATCTGCGAGAGCCTCGAGCTGTTCGCCCGCGAGGTGATGCCCGAATTCCACGCCCACGAACCCGAGCAGCAGGAATGGAAGAGGCGGGTGTTGAACCGCGAGATCGAGCTCGAAGAAATCGACACCGCCCCCTACCGCGACCGCTACGGCCCCAATTCGGTCCAGGTCGCCCGCGCCCAGGCGGCGGAGTAACGGTACACGGTCCTGCGCAGCATTTGGTCGTGACCCCGCGCCAACATGGAGTTTCCCAACGAGCTGGGACACCGAGCTACCAATACGCAGTTATTTTCTCCGATCCGTGTCGAAAGTGGGGGGAATGGTGCTATTTTCGAGGCATTTCTCGCGCGCGGGAGCTTGACTTGACTGACTCTATAAGCCCGGATTCGATTCAGGAGATTTTGAAGGCCCACAATATAAGTTTTGATGCAGTGGAGATGGAATATGGGAGACAATTCCGCTCCTCAGATGGTGCCATTCTTAATGTTTTCCGTTCTGGTAAGTCGACTTGGCAAGGCAAGAAAACCTCGACCGTTGAACGAGTCCAAACCTGTTGACGCAAGATCCGCCTGTGGTAGCTCTACCGAAAGGAACTGGCGCCCCCTCCGAGATAAAACATCTATCTAATAACAAGGTATTCATCGTTTACGGGCATGATGGCTGGCTTGTCGAGAGCAACTTGAATTGCTGCTGTGACAAATGAAGCTTGAACCAGTGATATTGCAAAACTTGGTCGGCGGTGGACAGACTATAATAGAAAAATTGGAAAGCAATTTAGATGTACGGTATGCGTGCGTCCTACTTACTCCAGACGACGAAGGTCATGCCTCTGAGAAGCCAAATCAAATAAAATTACGAGCACGACAAAACGTTGTTCTCGAACTCGGAATGTTCCTCGTCCGTCTTGGACGAAGACGTGTCGCGATCCGGCATAAGGGCGATCTCGAGTTGCCCTCAGATATTAGCGGACTTATTTACATCCGTTTTGAGACCAGAGTAGACGAGGTTAGGGAGCGCCTCGGTGCCGAGCTTCAGGAGGCTGGCTTCCAGATCAACATAAAGGATCTGCTCAGCTAAAATTGCGTGGAGGCGGATCGGCGAATAGGTCCCGATTAGTCGAAGTAACGGAGTTTACCGATGCTGGAGCCCCTTCCCGCGATCAGCCTTGTTGCCGTGCCGGGGTGGCGGCGGCAGACGCTCGACATCGCCCGCGAGATCGAGCGCCGCGGCTTTTCCGGCATCTATATGCCCAGCCGGTACAGCAACATGGCGCAATGCACCGCGCTGGCCCTCGCCACCGAGCATCTCCGGTTCGGCACCGCGATCGCGCCGATCTATGCCGAGACCACCGAGGAATTCGCGGCTGCTGCGGCGTATATCCACGAGGTGTCGGGCGGTCGGTTTCGCTTTGGCATCGGCGTCGCGCATGGGCCGACGCACCGGCGGCTCGGCGTCACCGTCGGAAAACCGTTGGCCGACACCCGCGCCTTTGTCGAGAAGCTCAAATCCTTCGACGGGATCGGCCCCCTGCCGCCGATCGTGCTCGCCGCGTTGCGCCGGCGGATGGTGGCGCTCGCCGCCGAGATCGCCCAAGGCGTCTTGTTCGCCAATGCCAGCCTGTCGCACATGGAAACTTCGCTCGCCGGGATTCCGGCCGAGAAGCGCCGCGACCCGAATTTCCTGGTCGGCAACATGCTGCCGGTGTGCATCTCGGCTGACGAGGGTGCTGCGATGGCGCTGCACCGTCGCCGGCTGGTCCGCTACACCCTGCTGCCGAACTACCGCAACTATTGGAAGGAAGCCGGCTACATCGAGGAGATGACGGCAATCGAACATGCCATTGCCGAAAACCGCCGGGACGACATCCCGAAATACCTGACCGACCGCTGGATTGCCGACAACGCGCTTTACGGTTCGCCGGCGAAGGTGCGCGACGGTGTCGCGGCGTGGCAGGCCGCCGGGGTCAATACAACGGTCCTCGTGCCGAATTCCGTCAACGGCAACCAATTGACCGCATTGCAGGAGATCTTCGCCGCGTTCGCTGCGTAAACGGCCGCGGTGGTTGCGTTCAGCGGCAGCGGCCGCCGCCGCCGGGCCCGTCTGCGCGTAGGTCTCCGTTGCAAAGAGTTCTGCTGGTGCAAACCCCGCACCCCCATATGATGCGCGCGGCGGCAAGGAGATGCGCGTGCCCGAGTTCAGAACCCCAGCGAGCGCGCAGCGCGACGGCGGACCGCCGGCGGTGGCGAGCGGCGCGGGTGATCTCGGCGAAGCGATCACCGCGCTGCGCCGCGGCGAGCTGGCGCTGATCCGCGACGAAGCGCTGAGCGTGCTGGCGATCGCCGCCGAGCTGGTGACCGAAGACAATCTGCGCCGACTCCGCCAAATTTCGTCCACCGCGCCGCGGGTCGTGCTGACCCGCCGGCGCGCGGTGGCGCTGGGTCTCGCCTCGCGTGAGGGCCTGTCGGGCGCCTTGACGATCTCAGTGTCGCCGGAGATGCCGGCCACGGTGATCCGCAACCTGGCGGAACCCGGCGCGTCGCTCGGCGCCGAGCCGCCCGGGTTCGGACCGGAGCCGCTGATGGCCAAGGGCGGGGCCTTGGCTGCGGTCGCTTTGGCAAAGCTCGCCTCGCTGTTGCCGGCAGCACTGGTGCTGCGGGTCGGCGCCGCCGAGGCAGCGCTGCTGGCGCGGCGCGGCGATCTCACGACGATCGATGCGGCCTCGATCTTCAAACGCGATGCCGCGAGCGCCGGGCTGACCCGCGTCGCCGAAGCGCGGGTGCCGCTCGCCGACGCCGAAAACGCCCGCCTGATCGCGTTCCGGCCGGGCGATGGCGGCGTCGAGCATCTGGCGATCGTGATCGGCATACCGGATCCGGCGGCCCCCGTGCTGGTGCGGCTGCATTCGGAATGCTTCACCGGCGACCTGTTGGCGAGCCTGCGCTGCGACTGCGGCGACCAGCTGCGCGGCGCCATCGCGGCGATCGCCCAGGCCGGCGGCGGCGTGCTGCTGTACCTGGCGCAGGAGGGCCGCGGCATCGGCCTCGTCAACAAGCTGCGAGCCTACCAATTGCAGGATGCCGGCTTCGACACGCTCGACGCCAACGAGCAGCTCGGCTTCGACGCCGACGAGCGCGTCTATCTTCCGGCCGCCGAGATGCTGCGCCAGCTCGGTTTCGCCACGATCCGCCTCTTGACCAACAATCCCGAGAAGATGGCGGCATTGCAGCGCTACGGCATTCGCGTCATCGAGCGGGTGGCGCACGTTTTCCCGGCGAACGGCCACAACGAGCGCTACCTGCGCACCAAGGCAACCCGCAGCGGCCACCTTCTTTAAGGGTTCTGACGGGACCGCGGACGCGCTTGATCCGAGCGGTGCGAACCCCGCGCCCGCCACCCTTTATTCGAACGGATGAGCCTGCACCGCCTGCGAACCCCTCTACCGCGTTGTCCGCAGTCGCCCTGCCTATCGGTCGAAGGTAGGTGCTGGGAGGGTCAATCTATACAGGGTTTCCGCAGCTTGGGAATCGATGGTGCCCAGGGGCGGAATTGAACCACCGACACACGGATTTTCAGTCCGTTGCTCTACCAACTGAGCTACCTGGGCGTTCCGCCGCGGGGCGCTTATAAGAGAAATGGCGCCTCGATGTCCAGCCGCTCGGTGAGCGGCCTGCCCGACGCCCGGCGGGTCAATCGAAGACGATGACGCCGCGCGCGACCGCTCCGTCGAGCATCAGCCGAAAGCCCTCATTGATTTCGTCGAATCGGTAGGTCCGGCTGATCAGACTGTCGAGGTCGATCTTACGGTCCATATCGAGATCGGCGAGGATCGGAAAATCGATATTGGGCCGCACCGAGCCGTAATAGGTGCCGCTGATCACCTTTTCGCCATAGACGAGCTGTGAGGGGTTGATCGGCGCGCGGGTCGAGAAGGCCGGGATGCCGACCAGCACCGCCCTGCCGCCGGGGGCCACTGCGTCGACCGCCTGCAATGCGGTCGCTTCGCTGCCGATCGCATCGAATGCGGTGTCCACCCCGAGCCCGTCGGTCAATTCGCGGCTTCGCTTGACGACATCGACAGAGGCCGCATTGATTGTATGCGTCGCGCCCAAGGTGCGGGCGTAGCCGAGCTTGTTGTCGCGCAGGTCGCAGGCGATGATCGGATTTGCGCCGGCGAGCCGCGCACCCTGCACGATGTTGAGCCCGACCCCGCCGCAGCCGATGACCAGCACGCTCGATCCCGCCGGAACCCGCGCGTGTCGGATCACGGCGCCGATGCCGGTGGCGACGCTGCAGCCGATGATCGCGGCGTGGGTGAACGGCAGGTCGGAGCGGATCTTGACGACCTGCTCGGCCGGGCACACGACCTCCTCGGAAAAAGTGCCGAGCCGGGCCATCTGGTTGACCGGCTCGCCGTTGAGCCGGACCCGTGCCGTGCCGTCATGCATTAGCCAGCGCGGCGAGTCATTGTGGCCGATGCACAGCACGGTCTGCCCCGACGAGCAATAGCGGCAATGCCCGCAATGCGGCCGGAACGAAAAAATGACATGGTCGCCGGGCGCCACGCCGGCGACGCCGGGCCCGCACTCGGCGACGATGCCGGCCGCCTCGTGACCCAGCACCATCGGCAGCGGCAACGGCCAGTCGCCGTTGATGATGTGCTGGTCGCTCATGCAGACGCCGGCGGCCCTGACCCGGACCCGCACCTCGCCGGCATGCGGCGGCTCCTGTTCGAGGTCGAGGATCTGCAGGGGCCGGTTGATCTCGGTCAAGACCGCAGCGCGCATCTCGCTCCCCTCCGAAATCCTTCGGCGGCGCCGGCCGGCCTATTCGTCGGCGGCCGCGGCGTCCCCCGGAGCGGCCATCATCGCCTCGGCGACGAGGCCGGCATTGGCGCGGATCGCGCGCTCGATCGCCTCGCCGACTTCGGCATGGTCGCGCAGATATGCTTTGGCGTTCTCGCGGCCCTGGCCGACGCGCTGGCCCTCATAGGAAAACCACGAACCGGACTTCTCGACGACCCCGGCCTGAACCCCGAGATCGATCAATTCGCCGCGCTTCGATACGCCCTCGCCGTACATGATGTCGAAATCGATGACCTTGAACGGCGGCGCCATCTTGTTTTTGACCACCTTGACCCGGGTCTGGTTGCCGATCACCTGATCGCGCTCCTTGATCGCGCCGATGCGGCGGATGTCGAGTCGGACCGAGGCGTAGAATTTGAGCGCGTTGCCGCCGGTGGTGGTCTCGGGGTTGCCGAACATCACGCCGATCTTATGGCGGATCTGGTTGATGAAGATGACCGTCGCGCGCGACCGCGAGATCGAGCCGGTCAATTTGCGCAAGGCCTGGCTCATCAGCCGGGCGTGCAGACCCATGTGGCTGTCGCCCATCTCGCCTTCGAGCTCGGCGCGGGGCACGAGCGCGGCGACCGAATCGATGACCAGCACGTCGATCGCGCCCGAGCGCACCAAGGTGTCGGTGATTTCGAGCGCCTGCTCGCCGGCGTCGGGCTGCGAGATCAACAGATCGTCGACATTGACCCCGAGCTTGCGGGCGTAGCCGGGATCGAGCGCGTGCTCGGCATCGATAAAGGCGCAGGTGCCGCCGGCGCGCTGCGCCTCGGCGATGACATGCAATGCCAAGGTCGTCTTGCCCGAGCTTTCCGGGCCGTAGATCTCGACGACTCGGCCGCGCGGTAAGCCGCCGATGCCGAGGGCGATGTCGAGCCCGAGCGAGCCGGTCGAAATCACCTCGACGTCGCCGCTCGTCTCGTGCGAGCCGAGCTTCATGATCGAGCCTTTGCCGAAGGCCCGTTCGATCTGGCCGAGCGCCGCGTCCAAAGCCCGCTGCTTGTCCATCGCTTCCTTGTCCAAGAGCCGCAACGCCGTCTGCATGGTCGAGCCCTCCGTTATTTCACAGCCGGTGCTGCCGCGCAACGCGAGCCGGAAAAGCGAGTGTACTCGGTTTGTTCATAAACGCAACGGGCAATTCGCCAATCAGGCCGAATTGCTTCCGATTACGTCTTTAACCTTAACGGCGAGCTGCTTCAAGCTGAACGGCTTGGGCAGGAAATGCAGGCCGGCTTCGCTGTCGAGCCGTTGCCGGAAGGTGTCCTCGGCATAGCCCGAGATGAAGATCACCTTGATGCTCGGATCGATCCGGCGCACCTCGCGGATCAGCGTCGGCCCGTCCATCTGCGGCATGACCACATCGGTGATCAACAGGTCGACCTTTTCGGCCGCGCTGCCGATCAGCTCGAGCGCCGCCTCGCCGCTCTTCGCCTCGGTGACCCGATAGCCCTTGTTGCGCAGCGCCCGCGCGCCGAACATGCGGACTGCATCGTCGTCCTCGACCAGCATGACCGCGGCGGTGCCGGTCAGGTCCTTGGGCGCCGCCGGCTCCACGGCGTTTACGCGGGTCGCCGGCACGCCCGAAGCAGCCTGATGGCGCGGCAGGTAGATCTCAAACGCAGCGCCGCGGCCCGGGGTGCTTTCGACGAAGACGAACCCGCCGGTCTGCTTGACGATGCCATAGACCGTCGACAGCCCGAGACCGGTCCCAGAGCCGACCTCCTTGGTCGAGAAGAACGGCTCGAAAATGCGCGCCAGATTGGCGGGAGAGATGCCGACCCCGGTGTCGGCGGCCTCGATCAGGACGTAATCTCCGGCCGGAATGATTTCGGGCCCACGCCGCAATTCGGCCGCCTGATGCACGTTCGCGGTGCGGATGGTCAACCGGCCGCCCTTGGGCATGGCATCGCGGGCATTGACTGCGAGGTTGATGACCACCTGCTCGAGCTGGCCCTGGTCGACCTTGACCAGGCCGAGGTCCCGCCCGTGCACGACCTCGAGCGCGATGTTTTCGCCGATCAGCCGGCGCAGCAGATGGGACAACTCGACCAGGACGTCGGTGATGTCGAGAACCCGCGGCTGCAAGGTCTGCTGCCGCGAGAAGGCCAGTAGCTGGCGCACCAGATTGGCGGCACGGTTGGCGTTCTGCTGGATCTGCATGATGTCGGCAAAGGCCGGGTCGCCGGGCCGCGAGCGCAGCAGCAACAGATCGCAAAACCCGATCATCGCGGTCAACAGATTATTGAAATCGTGCGCTACCCCGCCGGCGAGCTGGCCAACCGCCTGCATTTTCTGCGATTGGGCAAACTGGGCCTCGAGATTCTTCTGCTCGGTGACGTCGATGAAATAGAGGGTGAGCCCACCGTCCGGATCCTCGTCCCTGCCAATGTCTTCCACGGCGCTGTGCGCTCCGGCTGCCGATGGACGGGCGGCTGCCGGCAGATCGTCGATCCGGCTGAGCAGCAGCACCATCGTCCGGTCGCGCGCGCCCTGCAGCCGAATCTCGACCGGCTCGCAATCGAGCCCCCCGTCCGCAGCCGCGCCGAATTTGGCGGCGATCGCGGCGCGGTTGTCTTGGTTCAAGAAGCCGATCAGTTCGCGCCCGATCAGATCCTGCGACGCCGCGCCAAACAATTCGCCGAGCGCCCGATTGGCCTCGACGAACCGACCGTGCCGGTCGACCACGGCGATGCCGACCGGAGCGTTGGCAAAAAACCGCCGGGCCACTGCGCCCGACCGCTCCGGCTCGCAGTCTCGCGCAGGCTCCGCAGGCGGAGCATGCACGATCGGCCGGGCGCCGGGATCTCCCCCCGAACCGACCGAATTAGGGCCGAATGCGGCATCTTCGAGGAGATCGGGGAGGGTGCCGCTTTGCGCATCGCGGCCACCCGGCGAAGCGACCAGCTGCGCGTCCGGCGCGGCGTCGAGCCTCCCGCGCAGAAGTTCGAGGCGGCCGGCGCGGCGCGGCGCGGCGCGGCCGGCGGCAAAGGCGGCGGCGCAGGCGGCGAGCGCGACCCCGACGATCACCGCCGGACGAGCGGGTGCCGCGGCCAACAGTTCGGCGATCGACAGCGCCGCGACAGCGGCCGCGGCGACCAGGGCGAGCGCCGCCGGCGCCGTCCGCCAATGCTTCGCCCGCGACCCGGCGGATTCCCAGGGTGCGGCGCGCCGACCGGCTCCGCGGCCTGCCTGATCGCCACCGGCCGCCTCGGCTTCAATCGCCATGATTCGCGTCTCCAGCGATTCTTCGACCGGACGACACTACCACAGATAGGCGTAAGCGCAACCATCGCGGTGGACCCGCGGCGCGCGATGGGAACGCTCACCGTCGCCCGCTCGATCAATTCCCGCCGCGTCGTCTGCGAGCCGATCGGCTCAATCGTCGCGGTGGGTCCGCTCCATGCGCTCGTGCCGCTCCTGCGCCTCGATGCTGAGGGTGGCGATCGGCCGGGCTTCAAGACGGCGGATGCCGATCGGCTCGTCGGTCTCCTCGCAATAGCCATAGGTGCCGTCATTGATCCGGATAAGCGCAGCGTCAATTTTCGAGATCAGCCGCCGCTCGCGGGCCCGGGTCCGCAATTCGATCGCGCGCTCGGCCTCGAGCGACGCCCGGTCGGTCAGATCGGGTTTGAGCAGGCTCTCTTCCTTCAGGTGCTGCAGCGTATCCGATGATTCGGCCAGCAGAGCGGCGCGCCACAGCAACAGCTTTTGTCGGAAATATTCGACCTGCAGCGGGCTCATGAACTCTTCATCGTCGGACGGACGATAGTCTGGCGGAAGCGACGCACGCATCGGTTTCCCCGAAACACCGTGAATGAAGCGCCGGAGTATATAAATCGCATTATCCCGCTTCAAGCGCCAGCAAACGCATGGAGCATATTGATTCCGCAGAGGTTTCCACCGCACCCCGAGCGTCCGCGCGGCGAAGGCTGGGCGGCGTCGGCCCGTGGACGCAGGGTCGCGTCGGCCGGCCCGATACACCCAGCGCCGCTGCTCGCCGGCCGCAGCGGCTGGTCGAGCCGGCCTCGTTCTTTGCAGCCGTGGCTTGCCCCCGCCAAATCAACGGCGCGCAGCAGCTTCCCGTCAGTATGACGTAGGGATTCTTTAAGGGGTGCGCGGCTACTCTGTTCCGATGGACGACAACAAAACGAAATCCGGGGCGGCCGTGGAACCGCTCTTGCCGGCCGCAGACACCAAGCGGTGGGTTGCGCGTCGCAAGGCGGTCATCGTCAACGCGGTGCGCAACGGCGCGCTCAGCCTCGACGAGGCGTGCCGCCGCTATCAACTCTCGGTCGAAGAGTTCCGCGGCTGGCAGCAGGCGATCGAGGCGCACGGCGTTGCCGGCCTGCGGGTCACCCGGCTGCAGATCTACCGCGACGCCCCGCCGGCGCGACCAATCAAGCCGCGCTATTGACCCGGTTCGGCCCGACCCGTGCGGCCCCCGAGGGTCGATTGCGGGCACAACAGGCCGGAGCCGTGTCATCTGCGTCCGCCGCTGTCCGCACGGATGGGAACCCAAACGATCCGGCGCGAAGAGAACTATGGGCGCGAGCCGAATCGCGGGGTGCGGATCACACCGCGGGGCGGGCGCGGATGTCGTCGCCGATCTTGCGCGCCAGGAACTGACCGTCGCTGCGGGAGCCGAGAAACCGGCCGTTGTCGACCACGACCTTGCCGCGCAGCACGGTCATGCTCGGCCAGGCGGCGACCTCGTGGCCCTCCCACGGGGTGTAGTCGGTCTCGTGCAGATCCTCTTTGCGCAACACCCGGCGGGCACGCGGATCGAGCAGCACGATGTCGGCGTCGGAACCGACCGTCAGCGCTCCCTTCCTCGGATAGAGACCCATGATCCGTGCTGCGTTGGCCGAGACGAGGCCGACAAAATCGGCGAGGCTGTAGCCGCGCTTCTCGACCATGTGAGTGTACATCAAGGACAGCCGCGGCTCGACCCCGGAATTGCCGCCGGTGGTGTCGTCGATCCGCCGCCCCTGCAGCTTGATCTGCAATGGGCAGCACACCTCGTCGGTAGCGATCGCCTGGATCGCACCGTGCCGCGTCGCCGCCCACAGCGCCTCCTGGTCCTTGGCGAATTTGAGCGAGGGGTAGGTGTGGAACATCTGCCCATTCGGCCGCTTGTAGTCCTCCGCGTTGTAGAGCAGGTACTGATGCAGGGTCTCGCCGTAGATCGGGAACCCCCGGCCGCGTGAGCCGGCGATCGCCGCCGCCCCGGTCGCGGCCGAGACGTGCACCATGTAGAGTGCGGCACCCTCGACATTCTCGGCCAGCCGAATCACCCGGTTGAACGACAGATCCTCGCTCAGCGTGTTGTGCACCTCGGCCATGTTCTCGAAGCCGACGCGGTCTTCGCGGATCAGCTTCTCGTACATGTGCATGACGATGTCGTTGTCCTCGGCGTGGATCGCGGCGAGGCCGCCCTGAGCGCCGAGGATCTTCAGCACCTCCCAGATGTCGCCGAACTGCACCATCCGGCCGAGCCGATTCGGGCGGATATCGGTGGTGAACATCTTGACCGAGGCGTGGCCGTCCTGGATCGCCTCCGGCAGGGCGCCGAGCACACCCTGCGACAGCCTGCCGTGCAGCAGCAGGTGAAAGCCGTAGTCGCAATGGCAGCTCCCCGCCCATTCGCGCTGGCGCGCCTCGATCGATTGCGGCAATGGCTGGTCGGGCGGGCAAGGTGCGAAATCGAGAAGGGTGGTGGTGCCACCATGCAGCGCGGCCCGGCTGACCTGTTCCGGCGGCGCGCTCAGCAAATCCTCGTTGCGGCCCGGAAACGGGATCGGCGAGCTGCAATGGATGTGCGGGTCGACCCCGCCCGGAATGACGATCTGCCCGACGGCGTCGACATTGCGCGCGGCGCCGACGGCGGCAAGGCTGCCGGGGGCGCCGATGGCTGCGATCTTGCCGCCGACGACGCCGATATCCGCAGCCTCGGTCACCGCCGGCATCACTGCCAATCCTCCAAAAATGATCAGATCGAACACGCGGCATCCCCTTTTCGATACGAGCCGGCCTCGGCCATCGGCCGAGCGGAGAGTTTCCGGAGTTCAGCCGCCCGCGTCCAGGGGATTGCGCCGGCGGCGGGGCCGGCACCAGTCCTCGCGGCCGGCGAACGGCACCGAGACGGCGAGGCGCCTGCGCCACTGCGCGGCGTAGGCGGCGGCGAGCGCCGGCGAGGCGGCGAGGTTCAGGTCCTCCGAATTGCGCGCCGCGTTGCGGGTCCAATTATAGGAGCCCATCAGGGTCAGGGCGTCGTCGATCACCATGACCTTGGCATGGGCGATCGGCACCCTGCGATCGATCCAGATCGGCGCCCCGGCCTCGGCCAGCGGCTCGATGCCCGGGTTGCGCTCGCAAGGTGTGCGCTTGTCGGCGATCAGGCGGACATCGACCCCGCGCTCGCGGGCCCGCACCAGCGCCTCGACGATGCCCGAGCCGGTCGTCAGATTGTAGGCGCTGACCAGGATCTGCCGCCGCGCCCGGTCGATCGCGGCCACCACCGCGCCGGCGCAATCCTGTTCCGGGGCAAAGCACACCCGGATCGCCGCGTTCGCCATGGCCGCCATCGCCGCAGCGGACGGCGTCGCCGCAGCCAGCCCAAACGCCAACAGAATCCTCGCAATCACGCCGCAGAGGATAGGCCGCAGAGCTTAAAGCGAGGTTTGCGCCGTTGGCCGGCTCACCTGCCCGTCGCGGCGGCGACGCCCAACCGGCGGGCGAGCTGGCGGACAGCGAGCTGGCGGACAGGGCCGGCGGCGCCGGGCCTACTGCGCCGCGAAGCAGTAGGCCGCGAGCTTGTTGCCGTCGGGATCGCGTACATAGCCGGCATAGGCGTTGGGCTTCCAGCCGCGCGGTCCGACCGCCCCTTCGTCCTTGCCGCCGGCGGCGAGCGCCGCCTGGTGGAAAGCCGCGACCGCGGCGCGGCTGGGCGCGACAAAGCTGATCGTGCCGCCATTGGCGTGGCTGGCAGGCTGCCCGTTGGCCGGCTTGAGCACGAAGAACTCCGGCTCGCTTTGCCCCCAGATCGACCCGTTCTCGCCGAGATCATTGAGCCGCTTCAAGCCGAGCGGCGCCAGCACGCTGTCGTAAAACGCCCGTGCCTTCGCCAGATCATTGGTGCCGACCGTGACGTGAGTGAATATCGCCATCCGATCCTCCCGTGACGCCCTCGTTCGGAAACCCGCTGTCTCCGCCGCCCCCGCTGGCCCCAGCGGGCGCGCCGTCGCTCAGTTGATCGAGGCGAGCTCCTCGATGCGCAGACCGGCGCGCACACGGCCGACCAGCTCCTCGGGATCGTAGACGATGCCGACCGGGTTCTTGTCATTGGACGAACGGCTCTGCATATAAGCCCGACCTTCGGCCGCCGTCGCGAAATTGTCGACCAGGAGCTCGACCTGGTTATGGTCGGGATCGTGGTAGTACATCGAGGTCGTGACCCCGTGATTGACGCAGCGCTGGGGATGGACGCCGAGCTGCTTCAGCCGCTGGTAATTGTCGATCAGATCGTCGAGCCCGCCAAAGGTGAATGCGACGTGGTGCAGGCCCGCCTCTCTCCCGGCTTTCGGCCCGTCCGGCTCGCGTTCCGCCAGGGGCCCGGGATCGAGAAAGGCGACCCGGTGGTGCTCGTCATCATAGCTGATGAACGAGATGCGCTCCGCCTCGTAAAGGATTTCGGCACCAAGCACGGTGCAGTACCAATCGATCATCTCGCGGCGGCGATTGGTCTGTAAGACGATATGCGACAGCTTTTTCGGTGACGCCACGATCTCCTCCCTGGCGAGCATGAGTTGTCGCCCAAATGGGTGCACGAGAGCCGGGCAGAAGTCAACGGAGAGGTGTCGGGCGCACCCCAGCCGCCGACCGTGATCACCGTTGCCGCGGGCTGCTCGGCGATCGTGGCGTCTCACAGGCGCCAGACGCATTCAGATGGTGCCGTCTCGCCTCGATCGTCATGCCCGGCCTCGTGCCGCCTCGTGCCGGGCATCCATGGAAAACGGCAGAGCTTGTGCCGCGGCTCGTGGACAACCCGGACCAGCCCGGTCATGACGGGCCATCTGAGGTTGAGTGTATCGTGTGTCTGCGTCAGAGCACTAGTTTTTGACTATGTCCCATTTGCGCCCGAATACCGCTCCAGTCATCCGACGGCGCCGGGGATCGGTGGCGATCCGGCAGCTCGAACGCGGCGGCTCAGTTGCCGCCGGTCACGTCGATCGTGACGCCGGTGACGAAATCGGCGTCGCTCGATGCCAGAAAGCAGATCACCCGCGCCTGGTCAGGGGCCTCGGCGATGCGCCTGAGCGGGGTGCGCGCGATCTCGGCGGCCTGGTCTTCGGGGCTCTGCTGCTCCCAGCGCGGACGGATGCGCTCGGTCAAGGTGCGGCTCGGGGCGATCGCGTTGACATTGATGCCCCAAGGGCCGAGCTCGAAGGCGATCTTGCGGGTAAAGGCGATGATCCCGCCCTTGGCCGCGGCATAGGCGGCGCTGCTCGACTCGCTCAAGCCGCGCCCGGCGATCGACGACAGGTTGACGATCTTGCCGCGGCGCCGGCGCTTCATGACCGGCGCCACGGCGTGGCAAAAGAGGAACGTGCCGTCGAGGTTGAAGGCGATCAGGCGCTGCCAGTCGCCGAGGCTCAGCTGCTCCATTTCCGCACCCGGATAGGGGATGATCGTGCTGCCGCCGACGGCGTTGACCAGGATGTCGACCGAGCCGAACTCCTGCGCTACCGAGGCGACGAGGGCGTCGACCTGGGTCGCGTCGAGCGCGTCGGCGCGTCTGGCGTGGGCGCGCCCGCCGGCAGCCCGCAGCGCCGCGACCGCCGCATCGAGCCGGCTTTCGTCATTGTCGACCGCGACCACGATCGCCCCTTCGCCGGCCATGATGTCGGCGGTGGCGCGGCCGATCCCGCTCGCCGCCGCGGTGATGATCGCGACCTGGTCGGTGAAGCGCATCCGTTCCTCCATTCTCTCGTCGTTCTGGCAAAAGGCCAGGGCGGTTCACCGGCTCGGCGTGATCGCGACCTTGGCGTTCTTCTCGAACAATTTGACCAGGGTCTGGGTGTCCTGGTCGGCGCCGTGCTCGTTGATCACGGTCTGGAACAGCTCGCGCACGACATTGGCGAGCACCATCGGGGTTTCGCTGTCCATGCCGAGCTTGGTCGCCAGCCGCACGTCCTTGTGCATCAAGGCCAACGTGAAACTGACCGAAAAATCGCTCTTCAGCAATTTGGGGAGGGCCAATTCGGTGGCGGCGCTGCGGGCGCTGCCCTTTTGAAGGACCGCGGTGCAGGTTTCGAGGCTGAGGCCGTTCTTGATCCCCATCGCCAAGGCCTCGAAGGTGACCGCGCGCACTCCGGCGCTGATCACGTTGTTGACGAGCTTCATCACATGGCCGGTGCCGACATCGCCGGTGTGGAAGATGTTGGGGCTGATCGTTGCGAAGATCGGCTCGACCTTGGCAAAGATTTCGGCGGGTGCTCCGACCATGATCGCGATCGTGCCGGCATTGGCGCCGTGCGGGCCGCCGCTGACCGGCGCGTCGATCATCGCGACGCCCTGTTCGGCGAGCCGTGCAGCCATCTCGCGGGTCTCGCCTGGGTCGCCGGTGGTTATGTCGGCCCAGATCTGGCCGGGGCGCAGCACCTCGGCGACGCGGCCTTCGCCGAACAGCACGTCGCGCACCTGCGCCGAAGTCGGCAGGCAGGTCATGATCATGTCGCTTTCGCGGGCCAGCGCCTGGGCGCTCTGGGTCGGCACCGCACCCGCTTCGGCAAAGCGGGCGACCACCTCGGGCCGCAGGTCGAAGGCGCGGATCTTGTGCTCGCGCATCAGCCGCCGGGCCAAAGCCCCGCCCATGTTGCCCAACCCGATATAGCCGAGGTTCATCGTCTGCTCCCGCCATTGGCCGATCGCCGCCCCGAGCTTCGCATTACCGGCGCCGGCGACAAAGGCCCAATTCCGATCGCGCTTGGCTTGAGCCTGCGAGCCTGGTTAGGGTGACCGCCGAAATCCCAGCGCGAGAAGGCGAGGTCAGGTCCATGGAATTCGGCATGTTCCACGAGTTTCCCTCGCTGCCCCGGCGGTCCGAAAGCGAGGCTTTCGACGAGGCGATGGAGCAGGTCGATGCCGCCGAGCGACTAGGGCTCGACGTGATGTGGCTGGCTGAGCTCCATTTCGAGCCGCGGCGGTCATTGCTGTCGGCGCCGCTCAGCATCGCCAGCGCGATCGCCGCGCGCACCCGGCGGATCAAGATCGGCATCGCCGTCCAGGTTCTGCCGTTGTGCCACCCGCTGCGGCTCGCCGAGGAGGCGGCGACCGTGGATCAATTGAGTCACGGCCGGCTGATCTTCGGCGTCGGGCGCAGCGGCGTGGCGCAGACCTACGAAGCCTATGGCGTCCCCTATGCCGAGAGCCAGGCCCGGTTTCGCGAGATCCTGGAGGTGATCGAGCGCGCCTGGACCGAGCCATGTTTTTCGTATGAAGGCGCCTATCACCGCTTCAAGGACGTCAGCGTGGTGCCGAAGCCATACCAGACGCCGATGCCGCCGATCCGCATCGCCGCCAGCACGCCCGATACGTTTCCGGCGATCGGCCGCCGCGGCATGCCGGTCTTCGCCTCGGTCCGCCATACCAGCTGGGTCGATCTGGCCCGGCAGATCGAGACCTATCACCAGGCCTGGAAGTCCGCCGGTCATCCGGGTCGCGGCCAGGTCTTTATCTCGGCGCCGACCTATCTCGCCGAAACCGCGGACGGCGCCCGCGCCGAGCCCCGCGAAAGCATCATGCATTTTTATCACGAACAGGCGAATTTGCTCGAAGGGGCGGCGAAACTGGTCGACCCCGAGACCGCGGCGCGCCGCATGCGGCGGGTGCACGAGTTGCGCCGCCGCAGCTACGACGACGCGGTGGGGGCCAATGCGCTGATCGGCACACCCGATACAATTGCCGAGAAGCTGCGGTCGCTGCAGGCCGAGATCGGCCTCTGCGGCATCCTCGCCGAATTGAATTGCGGCGGGCTGATCCCGCACGAAAAGGTGGTCAACGCGATGCGGCTGCTGTGCGAACGGGTGATGCCGGCCTTTGCTCGATAACGCACGCGCTGAGACAAAACGGCGTTTGCCGGGCTGCGGTTGACAGCTCCGGCCAGCTGGCCCACACCGAGGGTAGAGTGGCGAACGCAACTTGTTGCGCCGCCGGGAGCGTAGGAGGGGACCTCGGCATGCAACTATTCAGCGTTCGCTCGCAGCGTGGTAGCGGCGATAGTCCGGTTCGGCGCGGGCGCGTGCGTGCGCCGCCTCGACTTGCTCGACCGAAGCGTGCGAGTGCTGTCGTGCTGGGATGTCTGCTGGCTGGCTTGGCGGGGTCCGCGACGATTGCTGCGGCATCCGCTACCCCCTATGCCGACATCAATGCGTTCTGGTCCGTCTTGGTCAATTCGCAGACCACGATTCCAAGCGGCATCACGATCTCGTGCTTCGGAGGTGCGACCAGCCTGTCGGATGGCTGCACCGACAGCCGCTCGATCGACTTGAGCGTGACCGGGGCCGCACATCTCTCGGCCAACACGACGAGCGGCATCGTCATTACCAACATGACCGATCAGGCCTTTGCCCCGACAAACCCGTTCATTACCGAGTTCAGCGCCTTCAACGCCGGTGGCCCCGAAATCGGGATCGGCATTGACGATCCGGTGAGCCAGGCGGCCAGCTTTGCGAGCGCCGTTTCCGGGCCCGAGGTGGGTGATTTCCACAGCTGCTCCGTCGGGTTCCTCGGCGACAGCGGCCAGATGTTTTCGCCGACGACCTGCGGCGTCGAAAACCCGGATTCGAGCCAAGGCTCTATCTTTGTCGACGTGGCGCCCGGGCAGAGCGAACGCCTGTCCTATTCGATCGGCATCACCGCGGATTTCACCGTTCCCGAAGCATCGTCATTGTCGATTCTGGTGGTAGCCTTAGCGGCGCTCGGCGCCGGTTCTCGGCGGCGGCGCGACCGAGGCCGGCGCCACATCACAATGCCTTAGCTCCCGGAGATCGTCGGATCCCCGAGATCCTCGGCGCCCGTTTCGCGCGCATCGCGGACGTCGCAGACAAGTCTACGGAGGTGACATGCTGACCTTGTATCTTTCGCCCGGATCGAGTGCGATGGCGACGCATATCGCGCTGCACGAGATCGGGGTGCCGTTCGAAAGCCGGCCGCTGTCCTTCGCCAGGCGCGAGCAGCATTCGGCCGAGTATCTGGCGATCAACCCCGAAGGCAAGGTCCCGACCCTGCTGATCGACGGCCGCAAGCTGACCGAGGTCGCCGCGACCCTCTATTATCTCGCCAAGCGCTATCCCGAGGCCCGGCTGTGGCCGCAGGGCGGCATCGAAGCCGAGGCGCAAGCGGTCTCGTGGATGTCGTTCATCGCCGCGACCATCCATCCGGCCCGCCGCATCGGCCTCGAACGGTGGAAAGAGGTGTTCAAAATCGCCGACCCGAGGCTCGGATCGAACGAGTGGGCGGTTGGCGGTGATTATTCGATCGCCGACATCCACCTGTTCCGGCTGTATTGGCGGTTCAAGACGTCGACCGCACCGGCGCGAGACGATTACCCGAGCCTCGATGCCCATTTCGAGCGCATGATGGCGCGGCCGGCGGTGCACAAGACGATCGAGATCGAGAGTGCCATCGGCTACAACCTGCCGTAGCGGCCGGCGCCGCCCCGGTGTCGCTGCGAGTACTCGGTCGGCTGCAGACCGCGCGGGGTGTTCGGCGGGACTTGCGCGCGGCGTGGTCGCTGCAGCAGCAGGGCCGCTGGGCGGACGCCGAGGCGCTGTATCGAGCCGTCATCGAACGCGATCCCGACCATGTCCGGGCATTGTTCAACCTGGGACTGGTCCGGGTGCGGCAAGGCGCGCTCGACGACGCGGTCGATCTGTTCGGTGAGGCATTGCGCCGGCGACCCGACTTCCCCGAGGCGGAGAACGCGCTCGGGATTGCGCTGCGCCTGTCCCGCCGGCACGAGGAAGCGCTGGCGCATTACGCGCGGGCCCTCGCGATCAGGCCTGACTATGCCGAGGCCGAGAACAATATCGGGTTGACCTTGCACGCGCTCGGCCGGGGCACCGAAGCGCTGCCGCACTACCAGCGCGCGATTTCGCTCAAGCCGGGCTACGCCGAGGCGGAGAACAATTTCGGGGCCGCGCTGAGGTCGCTCCACCGCTATGACGAGGCGGTTGCGCATTACCGCCGGGCGGTGGCGGACAGGCCCGGCTCGGCCGCAGCGCACAACAATCTAGGTGTGGCGCTTCAGCTCGTCGGCCGGCATGACGAGGCGCTGGCGCAGGCCGAGCAGGCGCTGGCGTTGATGCCCGACTTTCCCGAGGCGCATCAGGGCCGCGGCACGGTGCTGCGGACGTTGGGCCGGCTCGACGAGGCGCGGCGAGAGCTGGAACAGGCGATCGCGCTGGCGCCGCGCAAGGCCGAATTCTACCGCTCGCTCGCCGAGGCCAAGCGTTTCACCAAAGGTGACCCGCACTGCGCCATGATCGAGACATTGGCGCGCGACATGGCCTCGTTGTCCGAGGAGGAGCGCATCCATCTCCATTTCGCGCTGGGCAAGGTCTGCGGCGATCTCGGAGAGCACGAGCGCGCGTTTTCCCACCTGGTCGAGGGCAACGCGCTCAAGCGCCGGCAAACCGTTTATGACGAAGAGATGGTGCTGGCGCGGCTCGACAGCACAAGGGCGTTGTTCAGCGCCGAGGTCATCGGCGAGCGGACCGGGCAGGGCGACCCGTCGACGCTCCCCGTCTTTATTCTCGGCATGCCGCGCTCCGGCACCACGCTCGTCGAGCAGATGCTGGCGAGCCACCCGGAGGTCTATGGCGCCGGCGAGCTCAGCGATTTCGAGCGGGTTGTCGTCGGGCTCGGCGGCCCCGACGGGGTACCCGCCGATATCGGCGGCGAGGAGTTGCGTCGCATCGGGGCAGGCTATGTGGCGCGAATGGCGCCGCTGGCGCCGTGGGCCCGGCGCATCACCGACAAGATGCCGGCCAACTTCCGCTACGCCGGGCTGATCCATTTGGCGTTGCCGAACGCGCGCATCGTCCATATGCGCCGCGATCCGGTCGACACCTGCCTGTCGTGCTTTTCGATCCTGTTCGGCGGCGACCAGCCCTTCGCTTACGATCTGGGCGAGCTCGGGCGATACTATCGCGCTTATCAGAGGCTGATGGAGCACTGGCGCGCGGTTTTGCCGCCGGGGGTCATGATCGAGGTCGAATACGAGACGCTGGTCGGAGATTTCGAGCCCGAGGCACGCCGCATCCTCGCTCATTGCGGCCTCGAATGGAACGAGGCCTGCCTCGATTTCCACCAGACCGAGCGACCGGTCCACACCGCCAGCTCGGTCCAGGTGCGCCAGCCGATTTATTTGAGCTCGGTCGGCCGCTGGAGACCGGAGGCGGAGGAGCTGCGGCCCCTGCTCGACGCGCTGGCGGCGAGTTAATGCGCGGCCGGATGGGCATCGGCCGCCCGAGGCGGCGGCTTGCCCTCGGCGGGAATTCGCTGCCGGAAGAAGGGATAGTCAGCCGAGCTTGCGCCGGCGCCAGAACAGCGCGACCCCGGTCAACCACGCCGCGAGCAGCGCAAGCGAGGTCGGCTCCGGCACGGCCGATGGCAATTCCGACAAAGTGACCATCAGGCTGTCGGGTGAAAAGCTGGATGGAACGTCTGTAGTGGTCGGTCCGTAGGGAGAGATTTGGCCGATATACGACAGAATCTGATCGTTGATATCGAAGGTATTGGCCCCCGCCGGCACCGGCGTGGTGAAGGTGCCGCTGGAAAATTGCGTTCCGCCCACCGGCACCCCTGGGGTGAGGCCGAGCGAGTTTCCGTCGACAAACGCCTGGTAGACGTCGCCGGCAAACCCGACCGGCTTTCCATTTTCCAACAATGGGCCGACTTGCATCACCAGGGTGCCGGCAGAGCTGACGTTGAAGGCGACGGGGCCGCCGATGCCGCCGATCCCTGTCGGGGATGGAGGCATGTTAGGGGTGAGGGGCGGATTGAAGGTGCCGAGGTTGGTGCTTCCTGCCGGAGCCGGATGAGTTGTCGAGGCGGTCAGGTTGGTAAAGGAACACGGCGGCGAACCCGGGTCGATCGTGCATGTCGCGCCCCGGGCGTTGCCCGAGACGAGGCCCATCAGCGCCGCGCCGGGCAAAAGATACTTATTCATCCGCGTCTCGGTAAGGTTAACTATTTAACTGACGGTTAACACCGCGCCACGCCAGCGTCAAGGTGCCAAAACGCAATGCGGTGTCGACCGGAGGGGTTGGTGACGCCGGGCCGGCCTCCAAATTCGGCGATGTTGCGGAAGCCAAGCGCTGACCGGTTCCGACGAGATCATTCGCGGCGAAACCGCTTGCCGTGGCCGATCAGGCGCTGGCGCGGCAGATGGACGCCCTTGTCGTGGTCCGCGACGACATGCCCGATGACTCGTGCACGCCGGCGATGGCGCTGCAAGATCGCCAGGATGGCGCCCGCATCCTTGTCGGCGGCGAGCACGCAAAACCCGATCCCCATATTGTAGACCTCGAACATCTCGGGGTCGCCGACCGCCCCATGATGCTGGATCAGGCCGAAGATCGGCGGCGCCTGGGGCAGATTGTCGATCTCGAACCCGACCCTCGCCTCGACCCGCGGCAGGTTCAGCAAGCCGTCGCCGGTGATGTTGACGAGGGCCTTCACCGTCGGGACATTTTCGATGATGTCGAGGATTTCGGGCACATAGATCAGGGTCGGGCGCAGCAGTTCTTCGCCGAGCGGCGCCCCGAGCTCGGGAAAGACATGGTCGATCCCCAGCCTCGCCTGTTCGAACAGGACGCGCCGGGCCAGGGTCAGGCCGCTGCTGTGGATGCCGCTGCTCTCGATGCCGATGACGAGGTCGCCGGGCGCGAGGTCGCGTCCGGTGACGATCCGGTCGAGCGGGACCAGGCCTACCGCCATGCCGGCCAGATCGAAGCCGCGGACCACATCCTTGAGCTGCGCGATCTCGCCGCCGGAAATCGAAATGCCGGCTTGGCCCGCACCCTCGGCGAGCCCGACCGCGAGCGCGCCCAGCATGTCGGCATCGGCCTTGCCGACGGCGATGTAATCGACCATCGAGACCGGGCGAGCGCCGACGCAGATCACATCGTTGACGTTCATCGCGACGCAATCGATGCCGATCGTATCGTACTTCTTCATCATGTCGGCGATGATCGACTTCGAGCCGACCCCGTCGGTGCACAGCGCCAGACCGATACCGCCAATGTCGATCACGTTGGCGAAATAGCCGATCTCGAGCTTGACCGCGCCGAGATGGCCCGCCTCCGGCCAGGTCTGCCGAATGCGCTCGACAATCTGGTGCAGCCCGCGGTCGACGGCGGCGCTGTCGACACCGGCCGATTTATAAAGCGAGTCTCGTGCGGTCATCGCGGCGCTCCGATGGCGGTCAGGCATGTCCGATTAGAACTACCAAATTGCGCCCGGCAGATCGAATATCAGGTGGTATACGGAGGATCGCCCATGACCATCGCAGCCGACACAATGGAACTGCGTCCGCTCGGCGAAGCGCTCGGCACCGAGGCGCTCGGCGTCGATCTGGCGAGGCTCGACGACGCCACCTTCGCCGGGATCCGAGAGGCCTTTGCCCGGCATCCGGTGCTGGTGTTCCGCAACCAGCATTTAGGCGCCGGCGACATCGCCGCGTTCGGACGCCGGTTCGGCACCCCTCGCCAGCATTCGCTGGTCGGCTACCGCCATTCCGATCATCCCGAAGTGTCGTGGCTGCGCAATGTCGACGAGGCGGGCAACATCGACTGGTACGGGGTCAAGCGCGCCACCGACTGGCACACCGACTCGACCTATGAGGAAGAGCCGCCGCTGTTGGCGATGCTGCACGCGCTCGAGGTGCCGGCGAGCAAGGGCGGGACGATGTTCGCCGATATGTGCGCCGCCTACGACGCCTTGCCGGACGCGATGAAACAGCGCCTGGCCGGGCTCACCGGGCTGCACGGCCGCACCGACGGCCCGGCCGGCGCGCGCCTCTACGATCCCGAGGAGGAGATGCGCCGGACCGACAAGAAATACCCGGAGCAGCGCCGCCCGGCGGTGGTGCCGCACCCGGTGACCGGCCGCCCGATCCTGTTCGTCAACCCGATGCACACGCACGGCTTTGCCGGGATGGACCGCGACGAGGCGTGGCGATTGATCGAGGAGCTCGCCGCGCACGCCACCCAGCAGCGGTTTACCTACTACCATTCCTGGCGGGTCGGCGATCTCTTGATCTGGGACGAGCGGGCGACGATGCACCGGGGTGCCGGCGATTACCATCCCGAGCAGCGCCGCGTCATGCTGCGCACGATCGTCTATCCGAACTAGCGGTAGATACCTGACGCTGGCCACGCGGCCCGCTCTCATCTCTGCGGCAAAGGCTCCCCCCGTCCCTGCCCTGGCCTCGCGAGCGAAAGGCAGGGCGGGCGCCCCGGCGATCGGGGACCAGCGGTCCAGAGCTTCCATCGATCGGGACCTGCGACCTGACACCGACCCTAATGGGTCGGCTGCGCCGGCAGCGTGTTGGTGTCGGTGCGCGGCACGATCGCCCAGCTGGGGTCGGCGGCGAGGCTGCCGCCGGTCAGGAGCGGCTGGTAGACGTTGGCCTGCATCCACGCCTCGGCCTGGACGGCGCCGGGCACGCCCGCGTCGACCAGGGTCGCCAACGCCGCCGAGGCGTAAGCGTCATAGCCCTGGCTCGTGAGCATGCCCTTGAAGGTCAGGGGCAACGGCCCCTGCCCGCTCAGGGCGGCAATTTCGGGGTCGCTCGGGTTGGTGCCGGTCAGATAGTCCGAGGACATCTCGCCGGCGACCTGCGCCCAGGTGGTCAGAAACGTGGAGCCCTTGGCGACCGGGAGGATGTACGAGGCGATCAGGTAGGGATAGCCGGCGTTGATCATGCCGGTCAGGAACTGCCCGGTCGCCGTGAGCAGGGGCTTTGCGGCAAACCCCAATTCCGTCGCCCGCCCGATCGAATAGACCGTGTAATTGTGCATCCACACGTCATCGACCGCGGAGATGGTGCTGTCGGTCCAGGCGCCGGCCGCGACGTAGCCGCCGATCTGGGCGGCATCATAGACGTTGGCCCCCCAGGCGATGCCGGTCGGCGGTGCTGCCGGCGGCGTCCCGAACAGGGATGCGCTCTCGGGATCGCCGGTCTGTTGCGCCCACTGGTATTCGGCGGTGCCGCTCAGCACCGGGTCGGCAACGCCCTTGGCACCTTCCCAGCGGGCGATGTCTTCCTGCGTCAGGATCGTCAGGTAGGTCTTTTCCGGATCGCTGTCCCCGGGGCTGCCGTCGCAGGAGCCGGCGGCAGTGGCATCGCCAGGGCCGGCGGCGGACGAGACGCAGTCCGGTGCGGCGAACGCCGCCTCGGCCCGGCTGCGGAGGATCCAGCCGTCGCCGCGCACCTGGTTCGAGGCGCCGCCCTCGTCTCCGGTCGGGCCGCGGCCGTTGACGCCGCCGTTGGGGCCGCCGATGCTCTCGGCCGCGTCATAGTTGGCCCAGTTCTCCAGCTCTTGCAGGTAGAACGGGTCGCCGGTCAGGACGTAGGGGATGAAGAATGGCCCCGGCTCGTGCGAGCCCTCGACATCGCACCACGGCTGATTGGTGTTGACCGCGCCGACCACCTTGAACAGGTCGGAGGGAACAGCGCCGTAGCCGTAGAGGACGGTGCCGCAGCCCTGCACCCCGGTCGGGCCGATGGTCTTCCGATCGGTGGTCGCGAACGGCAGGCCATAGCCGCTGCCGGTCTGGCCGCCGGTGGGGACCGGGTCGGCCCGGTTGAGGCGCTTCGAGGGATCGGTCTCGCGGGTGTTCGTCGGCCACGCGGCGGCGATGTCGGCCATCGTCAGGCTGAGCTGGCGCATCCGCCAGTCGCCGCCATAGAGCCACATCGCGTCCCAGGTCGGCTCGGGGCCGAGATCCTGGCGCGCCCCGGTGGTGCCCATGCCATTGGTCCACGCACCCCCGTCCCACACGCCGTCGTACATGTCGTGCGGGATGTTCGTGTAATAGCCCGTGTACTCATAATTGAGCGCGGCGGCGGACAGCGTCACCGAAGGGTCGTAGTTCGGGACCCAGCGCGTGCTGTCGAGATAGGCGAGGTTGTTGTCGATATCGACTTGCGGGTTTGGCGTGCCGCCGAGCCAGAAGCTCTTGGTCCAGGTGCTCATCGTCCAGTCGAGCTTGGGATGGATGGTCTGGTCGCCGGTCAAATCCTCGGTGGCTTCGGTCACCGGGCTGGCCTGGCCGCCGGTGATCGTCAGGGTATAGCGCAAATCCTCGAGCTCGGTCGTCAGGTCGTTCTCGCCGACCGCGCGGACAAACACCTGGTGCGTCTGAGGCCAGAAGGTCGCGTAAAAGCGCGGCCGGAACGGGTGAAACCCGTCGCCAAAGCCGATGTCGTATTTGCGCGCCGGGCTGTCGTCGCCGAGGATGATGGTCTGTGCGACGGGTCCCGAGGTCCACAGCTTGTAGTCGCCGTTTTGCAGCATCGTGCGCGCGTCGGCGGTCGCCCTGACCGAAGCGCCGGTGGTGGCCGGCGTCAAGGACAGCGCGGTCGCCTGGGTCCAGTTGAGCACCGCCGAGAGGTCCTGCCCCGAGGGCGGCGGGCTCGCATAGGACAATCTGGCGGTCCCCGGCACGGTCAGCACCGTTTGCCACGGCAGGGCGTTGGTCAGGGTGGCGCCGGGGATCACCGCGGCGATCGCGGTTTGCAGCACACTGCCGAGGGTCGCCAAGGTGGCCGTCGCAAAGTTGACCCCGGTCACCACCTCGGGTTTGCCGTTGACCGAGATCGTAAAGCCGCCATTGGTGATCGCGTTCCAGAAGGCGACAGTCTGGTGCGCCGCCGCGATCGTGTTCCCGGTCAGCTTTGCCCCGCTCGCCGGGGTCCCGCCCACCAGCCTCATCGTAGCGTCGAAATTGTAGCTCGGGTCGAGCATCTGCGCCTGGGTCAGCGGCGCGTTGCTGTTGGCGGCAGTGTCCCGAAAGGACAAGACCTGCGGCGCGCCGGGCCGCATCTCGGGGATCACGACGGCGATTACCGCAAATTCGACCGAGCCGTCGGGGTAGCGGTTCTTCACATCCGCCTGGCTCGGGACCGGGCTGCCGTTGAGCAGCACGGCCGGCGCGTGCGGGATCGCCCCATCGAGAAACGGCCGGCCGAACTGCAAGGGGTAACGGCGGATCGCGGTGCCGCTTTTGTTGGTAACGGTGATCGCGTTGACGACATTCGCACGCGGCGAGGCAGCGGCCGCGCTCGGGATGTAGACCACCGCAGGATCGACGAGAAGGCCTTCCGGAGAGCCGGAGGCATAACTCAGCAGCGCAACAACGGCCATGACCGGGTAACGGAGCATCATTCACCGCCCCCTCTCGACGCGCGGCAGGTCGTTTTCGCGGCGCCGCGGAGGGATTTCGCGGCCCTGAAAGAGCGGGAATGCCGGGCCGCGCACCCGCACCGGCCGGTACCGATCTCCCCGGCAGCAGGGTATTCGGGGGTCGCCCACAGATGCCATCCTATAAGTAAAGTCTCTGCTATCCAGAGGCGACGTGTTTGCGCGCGGTTCGATTGGAGGCCGGGTTTCCGTGCTGCCGCGCCCGCCGATCGGTAGCTCGGCCCCGGCGCTGAACTGCTGCGACGGGTCCAAGTGTCGCCTCACATTCCTCTAGAGATACGAAGTCGCACCGTTGGTCAACCGCCCTTTCCAATCTTCCGCGCCGCGTCCGGTCCAGAACAAATCAGTCTCAGCCAACGATTCCTCTGAGAAACGACGCAGACCGCCTCCCCCGATCCACCGCCGGGCGACGCGACGACGAAGCTTTCGGCCACGACTACGGGGTGGAGTTAACCGGACGTTAGCCAATCAGGTGAATTCTCGGCAGCGTCTCGCGGACGAGCGGTCTTGCGGATGGCCGGGCCGGCCGATGTCAGCGCGGGTCTCGACGGCATGAGGGCATAGTGCTAGATGACAGCCATAACGTGAAAACCGCCTGCTGCGCTTGGCAAGGCACCGTCGCGTGAGCATTGCCCATATTCGAGTCGCGATCGACCGCCGACTCTGGGACGGCTGTCGTGGCCCGAACCACGGCGAGACGGGTCTGGACTTTCCGGGCCGGGTTCGACCGGTGGTGTCTCCGACCGCCGAAACCTGCCGCTGGTGGCGGGCATGTGCACGTGACGCGCGTGGTGCCTGGCGCGAGCAGCGCGTTCTCGCCGGTGGCTTCATCTCGCTGCGCGCGAAACCGCCCGGCACGATGCTCGGCGCCATGAGCCTTTAGGAGCCACACAACCATGCGCGGTCTGGTGTTGGTCAGCATTTATGCCGCGCTGCTGCCGTTCATATTCCTGCAGGGGCCCTTTGTGGGGATCCTGATGTGGTACTGGATCTCGCTGATGAACCCACAGAAAGAGGTGTGGGACAGCGTCTTTGGCGGGCTTCCTTATTCGATGACCATCGCGGTCGCGACCCTCCTGTCATGGCTGCTGTCTCGGCGCGAATCAAAATTCCCCCCGGCCGGCAAGACCACCGGGCTGCTCGTCCTGCTGGGGGTCTGGGTGTCGGTGACGTCGATATTCGGCACTGGGCCGCCCGACCAGATCTATGACAAATGGCAACTCGCCGAAAAAATGCTGCTGATGACGATCGTTGCCTATACGCTGACGACGACGCGGCGACGCCTCGATCAGTTGATCTTGGTATGCACTCTTTCGATCGCAGTTTATGGGATCAAGGGCGGTGCGTTCTCGCTGCTGCACACCGGCGGCATGGCCCGCGTCTTTGGGCCGTCAGGCACGATGATCGGCGACAATAACGATCTCGGTGTCGCGCTGACGATGGTTTTGCCGCTGATGTTCTATATTCGCGAGCAATCGCAGAAGCTGTCCGCCAAGCGCCTGCTGCTGGTCCTGATCGGGCTGACTTTTCTCGGCGATATTTTTACCTATTCTCGCGGCGCCCTGTTGGCGATGTGCGCGATGGGAGGCGTGCTGTGGTGGCGTTCCCGGCGTAAAATGGGAATGGCGGTGTTGGTCGTCATCGCGGCTGTCGGCGTCTGGAGCTATGCGCCGCCGCAATGGTTCTCTCGGATGGGAACGATCGAGACCTATCAACAGGATGGCTCGGCCGAAGACCGCCTCTATATGTGGCGGCTGGCCTGGGCCATGGCCTTAAGACGCCCGATCACCGGAGCCGGCTTCCAGTGGAGCTTCGATCCGAATTCGGTGAACCGGCAGCTTTGGGGCAGCGGGCTGCGGCCCTTGATGCATCCGCGGGCGCCGCACAGCATCTGGTTTGAGATGCTGGGCGAGCACGGCTTTGTCGGCCTCGGAATTTTCATTGCGATCTTGGTGAGCACCGCTTTTGACGCCCGATGGCTGATCCGACGCTCGCGGGGGAGCCCGGATCTTCTCTGGGCGGACAATCTCGGGCGGATGGTTCAGGCGTCTTTGATCGGATTCTGTGCCGGTGGGTCGTTCTCGACCCAAGCGATGTACGACGGTTTTTTTGCTTTGGTGATCATAGCCGCGGCGGCCCGTCGCATCGTCGCGGCTGAGCTCGCGAGCCGCGACGCCGCAGCGCTTCCCCGAACAGTCACTGCAATCCCGCGATCCCGTGGCGAGCTCAGACCGCAGCCGACGGGGTAAACCCGCGTCGCCGCAGCGGCGACCCTGCGGTCCCCGAGCTCGCGCTCTTCCGGGGCGGTTCCCGCTGCCGGGCCAGCGCGAGGCTTTGGCTGCGCCACGTACCTGAGCTCTCTATTGCTGCTCGTGAGACAACGGAACGATAACAGACCCCCCGTGGGTCGGGCGCCATGCGGAGCACGGACCGTCGCAATCGGCGGCGGCAATCGGTCGAGGGTTGCCGCGGGAACCGCCGAGCTCGGCCGATCCGGCCGGAACTGCGATGCGGGTCTCGGGCGCCCTCTTGCCCAAGAGGACGGCGACTGGCGGGCATTGAGCGGCCAATCTTTGCGAATCCGATCGATCCCGTGACCCGATTTTGGCCGGTCTCGATCTGCCCGGTCGCATTGCCTGCCCGCGATCGGCCGCTGGGATCAGCCATCTCGCGGTAGCGCCGGTACCGAGCCAGTGCTCAGACCGATTCAGATGGTGCAGTCTCGCCTCGGTGGTCATGCCCGACCTCGTGCTGCCTCGTGCCGGGCATCCACGGAAACCGGCCGCGGCCCGTGGATGGCCGGGACAAGCCCGGTCATCCACGGGCCATCACGGGTTGAGGAAATCGTGTGTCTGCGTCAGGGCACCAGGGCCTGACCCGGCTGGCTGGTTCCAGGGACCGGTCGAGCAGGTCATCGACAGGGAAGCGCAGCGGGCTGCAAGACGCCTCAGACCGGCACGGTGCCGCGCACCACCGTGCGGTGCAGGACGCGCCGATCCAGGCCCAGCCGGTAATTGGCGACCGCGCGGTGCAGCAGGCAGCGGTTGTCCCACAGCACCAGATCCCCGTTGCGCCAGCGGTGAGCGTAAACGAATTCCCGCTGCGTCGTGTGCTCGAGCAGCCGGTCGAGGAGCGCTCTTCCCTCGTCCTCGGGCAGGCCTTGGATGTGCGAGGAATGATTGCCGAGGTAGAGCGCCTTCGCACCGGTGTCGGGATGCGTGCGCACCAGCGGATGATCGACCGGCGGACGATCGCGCAATCCGGTTTCGGGCAGCGGGGCGCCATTGGCCGCATCGCGGCCGGCACCCCAGCGAAAGACGACGCGCAATCCGGCGATCCGCCGCTGGATATCGGGCGGCAGCGCGGCATAACCCATGGCGGTGTTGGCGAATTCGGTATCGCCGCCCTGCACCGGCAGCTCGACCGCGTAGAGCGTCGTCAGCAGCGGCGGCACGGCATGATAAGCCTTGTCGGTGTGCCAGCGGTAATTGCTGACCGGCGAGGACGACCGGTCGACCGGTCTGCCCGTCGCGTCGAGGTTGGAGATCACATGCGCGACGCGATGACGCTTGCCGACAGAGACCGAGCCGCCGCTGTGCTCGACTTCCCCGAAATTCGCCGAAAACGCAAATTGCTGTTCGCGCGACAGCTGCTGGTCCGGGAACACGACCACGTGGTGATCGCGAAAGGCGACGAGGATCCGGTCCATCAGCTCCGGCGACAGCGGCTGCGACAGATCGACGCCGCAGATCGGCACGCCGCCAGCCGTCGACAAGCGCGGCCCGATGACGACATTCGCTTCGCCAGGAGCCGCGCGACGCTCGACTGCCGCCACAGGCCTTTGCGGGAAGGGCTCGGCCATCGGATCGCATCCGGGTAGACAAACGCTGAGGATAAAGCCGGGTCCGCTCGGCGGCAAGGGCTCGAAGGGGCTCCCGGATTTCATTCGCCCGCATCCGCCCGGCCAGCGATGCCGGCGGCGCAGGGCTGCATGTCGGATCCATCCGATTGCCCCGGCGGTCGTTCCGCCATGACCAAGATGCCGGATGCCAAATTACGAATGCCACACAGCCAGACAACAAGATCATATCCAACCATCAAGCAGAACAATGGAAAGAATGAAATGAAATACATGCTTTGATAGTAAGTTAGTATATAGCGGGGGTTTTGTAAAGCGTTGTGCTGAATTAGTTTGTGGATTGCTGAAAAATAACAGCGGTTGTAAAAGGCGACAAAGCCGTAATTGCCGTCCTCGATCCATTCGGGGAGAAAATAGTCGATCAAGCGGCGGGCCAGCCAATTCGGAAGCACCTGGTTCATCAATGCGAATGGCGCAAATCTTCCGGGAAAGGCATGGATCATCGTGCCGCCGGGCCGAAGAGCACGCGCACAGTTTTCGAAAAAAGCGTTATTGTCCGAGATATGTTCGACCACGGACCGGGAAACCACGAGATCAGCGGAACGGTCCCGAATCGGAAGCCCGTGCAGCGCGGCGTCGACGACGATTCGATTATCGAGCTGGTTGCGTCGCAACTGCTCCTCTGAACAGTCGAGCGTAACAATCAGATGTGCAGCGGGGTCATCGAGATAGGGCAGGAACGGACAGTCCTTGCCGCCGCCGACATCGAGAACGACCTGCCCCGGCCCGCTGTTGAGCATTTCCGCCACCCGATATTTGTAGAGGGTGTGGAGATGGTGCCTAAAGGAGCGCGGCAGCCGAGCCTCGAGAGCCAGACTGAGGCGCCGGTTCAGGGCGAAAAAACGTGCCGGTAGATCCATAAGCAGGGGAATCCTGGCTCAGCGAGTGATGATAGCATCTACCGACCGGGCTAACGCTTCTATGCCATGCATTCAGATAGCGTTGCGGCCAGATAGCGTTGCGGCGACATCGCCGGCGCAGGGTGTCCGTGCACTCTGATCCTATCGGCCTAAAAGTCGGTCTTCCCAACCGCCGCAGCGGGTCGGTCCCGGGTCCGAGGGTCCGCTGATCTCGTTGGGCAAGACCATCGGCCGAAAAATTGCGACCGGCGAGGTAAGCGTGCGGACGGGCTGCTCGTCCGCGGTCGGTCGTCCATGACCAGAATGTGGCAACGACCGGAGAGACGTCAACTGCGGCGGAAAAGCCCCATATCGACCCTAGCCACTCCGGAACCGAACCTCGAAGACGACGTTTGCCCGGAAATTCCGGCGGATCGACCTCCTCGCTTGGGCCCGCCTACGCGGTAACAGAACGTTGATGTATCAAGCGCCGACTGCGCGCAATGCCGCGCTCGACCTGATCTGCGCGGTTCTCCGCCGCAAACGCCCCCTCGACGACGCCATCGACGAAAATTCGTCGATGCACCAGTTGTCCGGGCGGGACCGTGCGTTCGCCCGCCTGCTCGTCGCCACGACGCTGCGTCGGCTCGGCCAAATCGACGCGCTGATTGCGCTGTGTCTCAGCACCCCGCTGGCGCCGCGCGCGGCGGCGGTGCACGACGTCTTGCGGCTCGGCGTCGCCCAGCTGTTGTTCCTGCGGACGCCAGCCCACGCGGCGGTGGCAACCAGCGTCGATCTCGCCCACAGCCGGGGTTTCCTTTCCCACAAGGGCCTCGTCAATGCCGTGCTGCGTCGGCTGAGCGTCGAGGGCGCCGACCGCGTCGACGCGCAGGATGCGGCGCGGCTCAACACGCCCGACTGGCTGTGGGGGTCGTGGACGCGCAGCTACGGCGAGCAGACCGCGCGGGCGATCGCGACCGCGCATTTGAAAGAGGCGCCGCTCGATCTGACCCTGCGTCACGATGCCGGCGAGTGGTGCGGCAAGTTGCAGGGCACGTTGCTGCCGACCGGGACGCTGCGGCGCCCGGCGGGCGGCTCGGTGGTGGCTCTCCCCGGCTACAGCGAAGGCGCATGGTGGGTTCAGGATGCCGCCGCTGCCCTGCCGGCGCGGCTGTTCGGCGAGCTCGCCGGGCGCAAGGTCGTCGATTTGTGCGCGGCGCCCGGCGGCAAGACCGCCCAGCTCGCGGCCGCCGGGGCGCAGGTCACCGCGGTCGACCGTTCGCCCCGGCGGCTCGAGCGTCTGCTCGCCAATTTCGACCGGCTCGCCCTGCCGATCGAGGTGGTCGCGGCCGACGCGCTGACCTGGCGGCCGCCGCGGCCGATCGATGCCGTGCTCCTCGACGCACCCTGCACGACCACCGGCGCGATCCGTCGTCACCCCGACGTGCCTCACCTCAAGCTGCCGGAGGATGTCGCCCGTCTCGCCGTGGTCCAGGAGAACCTGCTGCTCGCCGCGATCGACATGCTGCGTCCCGGCGGCGTCCTCGTCTACTGCACCTGCTCGCTCGAGCCCGAGGAGGGACCACACCGCGTCGAGGCGCTGTTGCGCAACGGCGCACCGGTCGCGCGCCGCATCATCGATCCCGGCGAGATCGGCGCCGCTCCCGATTGGGTGACCCCAAAGGGGGACCTACGGACCTTGCCCTGCCACTTTGCCGAATATGACGGGGTTGATGGCTTTTATTGCGCGCGGCTCGTCAAGCAGGCAGACGCCTGACCGGCCGCTGCCGCCGCGAGCCACCGGTCCCATACCGCCGTGAGCAGCGGGCCGGCGGCCCGCACGATGGCCGTGGCGGCGAGCGCGACGCAAGGATGTTCGGCGCGCCGAACAGTCGCCTGATCATCGATGTCCACGCAGGCCTGCCGCAGCGGAACCGCAACCGCTTCGGCAACGCTGCGGGGGCGGCTCTGTCAATGTTCGGCGCTGGCCTCGCTGGTCGGCGACAGCGCGCCCGGCTGCCGCGCGCGACCGGGTCTGCGCCCGCGCACGGAAAGCAGCTTCTCGAAATAGGCGATCGTGCGCGTAAGGCCGTCGTCGAGCCCTGTGCGCGGCTGCCAGCCGAGCACCGCCTGCGCCTGGGTGATGTCCGGGCAGCGCTGGACCGGGTCGTCGACCGGGAGCGCGCGGCAGGTGACGGTCGAGCGCGAGCCGGTCAGCGCGATCACCAGATCGGCGAGCCCGGCGACCGAGGTTTCGACCGGGTTGCCGAGGTTGATCGGCCCGGTAATGTCGTCGGGTGCGGCCATCAGCGCGACAAACCCGTCGATCAGATCGTCGACATAGCAGAAGGCGCGGGTCTGGGTCCCATCGCCATAAAGCGTGATCGGCTCGTTGCGCAGCGCCTGCACGATAAAGTTCGAAACGACGCGGCCGTCATTGGGGTGCATGCGGGGCCCGTAGGTGTTGAAGATGCGCGCGACGCGGATCTTCAGACTGTGCTGGCGGAAATAGTCGAAAAACAAGGTCTCGGCACAGCGCTTGCCTTCGTCGTAGCAGGCGCGCGGCCCGATCGGGTTGACGTTGCCGCGATAGCTCTCCGGCTGCGGATGCAGGGTGGGATCGCCGTAGACCTCCGAGGTCGAGGCCTGGAAGATCTTGGCCTTCAGCCGTTTGGCCAGCCCCAGCATGTTGATCGCGCCGATCACGCTGGTCTTGGTGGTCTGCACCGGATCGAATTGGTAATGGATCGGCGAGGCCGGGCAGGCGAGGTTGTAGATCTCGTCGACCTCGACGAAGAGGGGATGGGTGATGTCGTGCCGCATCGCCTCGAAATGCGGGCTGCCCAGCAGCCGGGCGATATTGTCTTTGCGCCCGGTGAAGTAATTGTCGACACACAGCACGTCGTCGCCCTGGGCAGCGAGGCGCTCGCACAGATGTGAGCCGAGAAAGCCGGCGCCGCCGGTGACGAGGACGCGCTTGGCAACGACGCTGCTCATGTGGGGACCTTTTTGCTGAAGGAGACGGCAGCAAACGAACGTCATGCGAGCGCGCGCAACAGCGGCCGGGAGGTCCGCGCCGCCCGGCCGACGCTGACATAGGCGAGGCCGGCGTCGACCATCTCGTGCGGCTGGTAGATGTTGTGCAGATCGATTACCAGCGGGGTCGCGAGCAGGTTCTTGACCCGTCCCAGATCGAGCGCTCGAAACGCGTTCCATTCGGTCAAGAGGACCAGCGCGTCGGCCCCCTCGATCGCCGCGTAGGCGTCGGCGCAATAATCCAGGCCGGGCAGCAGCTTTTTCGCCTCGTCCATTCCCTCGGGATCGAAAGCGCGGATCGTCGCCCCCGCCGCGGCCAGACGCGGCAGGATCGTCAGGCTCGGGCTGTCGCGCATGTCGTCGGTGTTGGGCTTGAAGGTCAAGCCGAGCACGGCGAGCGTCTTGCCGGCAACGTCGCCGCCACAGGCGGCGGTTATCTTGTCGGCCATGCGCTCTTTGCGCCGGTCGTTGACCCGCACCACGGTCTCGACGATCGCCAGCGGCACTTCGGCCTCGCGCGCGGTGCGCACCAGCGCGCGGCAGTCCTTGGGGAAACAGGAGCCGCCAAACCCCGGGCCGGCGTGCAGGAACTTGCGGCCGATGCGGCCATCGAGACCGATGCCCTTGGCCACGTCCTGAACATCGGCGCCGACCCGCTCGCACAAATCGGCGATCTCGTTGATGAAGCTGATCTTGGTCGCGAGAAAGGCGTTGGCGGCATATTTGATCAGCTCGGCGGTCTCGATATCGGTGAACATCATCGGAGTTTCGAGCAGGTAGAGCGGGCGATAGAGCGCCTGCATGACCGCGCGGGCCGGCTCGCTGTCGGCGCCGATCACCACCCGGTCGGGCCGCATGAAGTCCTCGATCGCCGAGCCCTCGCGCAGAAACTCGGGGTTCGAGACCACGTCGAACCGACCTTGCGGCCGAACCCGGCGCAGGATCCCGGCGACTTCGCGGCCGGTGCCGACCGGAACCGTCGATTTGGTGACCACCACCGTGTAGCCGGTCAGCGCGTGCCCGATCTCCTCGGCGGCGGCGTATACATAGGAGAGATCGGCGTGCCCGTCGCCGCGTCGCGAGGGGGTGCCGACGGCGATGAATACCGCATCGGCGCCGGCGACCGCCGCCGGCAGCTCGGTGGTGAACGAAAGCCGCCCCGCCGCCGCATTGCGGGCCACCAGCGCCCCGAGCCCCGGCTCGAAGATCGGGACCTGACCCTGCTGCAACCGTGCGATCTTGGCCGTGTCCTGGTCGACGCAGACGACCTCGACGCCAAACTCGGAGAAGCACGCCCCCGAGACCAACCCGACATACCCGGTTCCGATTACTGCAATACGCATGCTGTCCGACCCTCACGCGAGTGCAGCCAGAAACGATGACGTTGAAGGCTTATTCCACCAATGCGCCCCGCGGCAAGTCGCCGCGTCCGCATCGGCACGAGCTCGGGAAGAGGCATGGCCCTTGCCGCGTTGTGTCGCGGTCAGCACGATACCGACCGGCACAACGCATGTCACAGGCGATCTTGGTCACGGGCGGGGCGGGATATGTCGGCGCGCACGCCTGCAAGGCGTTGGCCCGCGCCGGCTACCGGCCGGTGGTCTTCGACGATCTGTCGCGCGGACGGCGTGAAGCGGTGCGTTGGGGGCCGCTCGTCGAAGGCGAGCTCGCCGACTGCGCGCGGCTCGGCGCGGCACTCGCCGAGCACCGGGTATCGGCGGTCATGCATTTCGCCGCCTACGCCTATGTCGGCAAGTCGGTGACCGACCCGGCGCTCTACTACCGCAACAATCTCGGCGGCACGCTCGCGCTGCTGGAGGCGATGAGGGACGCCGGTGTCGGCGAGATCGTGTTCTCCTCGACCTGCGCCGTCTACGGCATCCCGGACGCCGTGCCGATCCGGGAGGACGCGGCGCAGCGGCCGGTCAACCCCTACGGCGAGACCAAGCTCGCGATCGAGCGGGCATTGCACTGGTACGGCGAGGCCTATGGGATGCGTTCGGCCGCGCTGCGCTATTTCAACGCCGCCGGAGCCGATCCCGAGGGCGAAATCGGCGAATGCCACGAACCCGAAACCCACCTTGTGCCGTTGGTCCTGCAGGCGGCGCTGGGGCAACGGCCGCGGATCGATATCTACGGCACCGACTATCCGACCCCGGACGGGACCGCGATCCGCGACTACGTTCATGTTCACGACCTGGCGACCGCACACCTGCGGGCACTGGAGCGGCTGCGCGCGGGCGGCGCCAGCCTGGCGGTCAATCTCGGCACCGGCAGCGGCCATTCGGTGCGTCAGGTGATCGCCGCCGCCGAACGGGTCAGCGGCCGCCCGGTCCCGGCGCGGGCGGCACCACGGCGGCCGGGCGACCCGCCGGTGCTGGTCGCCGATCCCAGCCTAGCCGCCGAGCTGCTCGGCTGGCGAGCGGAGCACTCCGATCTGGATACGATCATCCGCACCTCCCTCTCCTGGCACCAGCGTGCGGCACCCTGAGCGTGAAGGGCGCCGGGTGACGGGCCCATCTCGGCCGGCGCGGCCGGAATGAATTCGCGCGACCCTTCGTTGTGCGGGCGCTGACTCGGCCGGGGGTCGACCGCGGCAGCGCCAATCCCCGGAGCCTGGCAGATGACCCTGGTTGAGACCGACCGGATCGCCGCACCCCCCGAACCGCTGTCGCCACTGCGGGCAGCACCGCCGCCGCCGATCCGCGTCAGCGGCAAGTTCTTCTTCGCCGGCGGACGCAAGCATTTCGTCAAAGGCGTCACCTACGGTCCGTTCCCGACCGGCAGCCACGGCGCGCCCTTTCCCGAGCATCCGGTCGTCGACACAGATTTCGCACTGATGAGTGAAGCCGGGATTAACACCGTGCGCGTCTTCACCGTGCCGCCGCTCTGGCTGTTGGACGCGGCGCACGGGGCTGGCCTGAACGTGCTGGTCGGGCTGCCCTGGCCGCAGCACGTCACCTTTCTCGACAGCCGGGCGACCCAGGCCGAGATCGGCGAGGCAGTGGCCGCCGGGGTTCGCGCCTGCCGCCGCCATCCAGCGATTTTCGCCTATCTCGTCGGCAACGAGATCCCGCCGGACATGATCCGCTGGCAGGGCGCCGAGCCGGTGCGGCGGTTTCTGCGCTCTCTGGTCGCGTTGGTCAAAGCCGGGCATCCTGGCGCGCTCGTCAGCTACGCCAACTTTCCGTCGACCGAGTACCTGACGATCGACTTTACCGATTTCGTCTGCTTCAACGTCTACCTCCACGAGCAAACCGCGTTCCGCCGATATGTCGCCCGGCTGCACAACCTGGCGGTCGACCGGCCGCTGGTGCTGACCGAGTTCGGCGTCGATTCGATGCGCGAGGGCGAGCAGAGCCAGCGGCACATCCTGTCCTGGCAGATCGCTGCCGCGTTCGAGGCGGGGGTCGCCGGAACCTGCGTATTTTCGTGGACCGACGAATGGTTCACCGGCGGTCACCTGGTCGAGGACTGGGCCTTCGGCCTCGTCGACCGGGAGCGGCTGCCCAAACCCGCGCTTGCCGCAGTCGAGCGCTGCTATGGCGGACCGCTGCCGCCGACGCTGCCGCGCTATCCGCGGGTCTCCGTCGTGGTCTGCGCCTATAATGCCGAGCGGACGATGGATGCGTGCCTCGCCTCGCTGGCGGTGCTGAACTACCCCGATTACGAGGTTGTCGTCGTCAATGACGGCTCGCGCGACCGCACCCTCGAAATCGCCGAGAGCTATCCCAATTGCCGGATCGTCAGCCAGCCGAACAAGGGCTTGAGCGTGGCCCGCAACGTCGGCGCCGAGGCCGCCACCGGCGAGATCGTCGCCTACACCGACAGCGATTGCGTCGCCGACCCCGACTGGCTGACCTATCTCGTCGCCAAGATGGAAGGGAGCGGGCTCGCCGCCTGCGGTGGACCAAATTTTCCGCCGCCCGAGGACAGCCTCGTCCCGGCTGCGGTCGCGGTGGCACCGGGCGGCCCCACCCATGTGCTGCTGAGCGACGAGGTCGCCGAGCACATTGCCGGCTGCAACATGGCGTTCCGCCGCGAGACCCTGCTCGGCCTCGGCGGCTTCGACCCGGTTTACCGCGCCGCCGGCGACGACGTCGACATCTGCTGGCGGTTTCAGGATGCGGGTCATGTCATCGGCTTCAGCCCGGCGGCGATGGTCTGGCATTTCCGCCGCAACACGGTCAAAGCCTATTGCCGCCAGCAGCGCGGCTACGGCAAGGCCGAGGCCCTCGTCTATTCGAAGCATCCGTTCCGCTTCAACCTGTTCGGGCAGGCCAAGTGGCTCGGCCGCATCTACGGCGACCTGTCGACCTCGCTGTTGTTGTCGCGGCGGCCGGTGATCTATTCGGGCGTGTTCGGGCGCGGCTTGTTCCAGACCTTGTACGAGTCGCCGTCCTCGCTGACCGCATACCTGCCGCTGACCTTCGAATGGAGTGCTGCGGCCTTGATCTTGGCCGCGGGCGCCGTGGTCGGCGAAGGATGGTGGCTGCTGCTGGCGGTGCCGCTGCTCGTCACCTGGGCAATGTGCGTCAACGGAGCGCGCAAGGCGCCGATCGACCGGCGCTTCACCGGGCTGAAGGCCCGCGCGCTGGTGGCGGTGCTGATCTATCTCGGCCCGTTGCTGCGCGGCTGGGAGCGGGTCCGATGGCGGATTAGGGAAATGCGCGCTCAGCCGCACCTCGCCCCAGCCGAGACCGAGCAGCGCATGCGTGTCTCGTGGCGCCGGCGGGCGTTCCAGCTCGCCTATTGGAGCGAGGCCGGAACGGAAAAAGAGGCGCTGATCCTCGGGCTGATGGATTTTCTGGTGCGGCAGAAATATTTCGTCGTGCCCGATACCGGTTGGAGCAATTGGGACCTCAAGATCGCCCGCGGCCTGTGCACCCGCGCGCTGGTCATGGTCTGCGTCGAAAACCACGGCGGCGCCAAACGGCTGCTGCGGGTGCGCTGCACGATGCGGCTGTCGCGTTTCGCCTTGTTTCTGCTGCGCGGCTATGCCGCATCGACGGCGTTCGCGCTGATCCTCGGCTGGCCGCTGGCGGCGGTGGCGATCGGGGCGGCCGGGCTCGTCAATTTCGCGGCGATGGGCTGGCGGCTCGCCGTCTTTGCCCGGCTGATGCATCGCATCGTCGAGGCCGTCGCCAAGCCAGCGGGGCTCATTCCGATCGAGCCGACGGCGCGCCGCGAGCGGTCGAGCGCCGCGCTGCAGACAGTCTGACCGGCCGGCCCCGCCGGACGGCGCGCGCCGGAAACCTCGACGGCAGAACCAGGGCGATGCTGAAACAGCTGCTTCCCTATCTGCGTCCGCTATCGCGGGCGGGTCGCCTGGGCATTGGCGCAGGTGTTCCTGATCACCGGCTTCGAGCTGTCGAAGCCGTGGCCGCTGCAGGTGGTGATCGACAACGTGCTGGGCGGCAAGCCGTTTCGCTCGCGGCATTGCACGGCGTGGCGACCGGCCGGCTGCTGCTGCTCGCCTGTGCTCGGCATCGTCGTCGTCCAACTCGGCAGCGGCGGGCTCGACGCTGCTGCACAATTACACGACGATCCGCGTCGGGCAGAACATGGTCAACGATCTGCGCGGCGCGCTCTATGCCCATCTGCAGCGGCTGTCGCTCGCCTTTCACGATCGCCAGCGGGTCGGCGACCTGCTGTACCGGGTCACCGCCGACAGCTTTCGCCGTGCAGACGATGATCATGAACGGCGCGCTGCCGATCCTGTCAGCGGTGATTCTGCTGGCCGGCATGCTGGTCGATCCTGTTCCCGCTCGACCCGGCCTTGACCCTGCTCGCGCTGAGCGTGGTGCCGGTGCTGTTTGCGCTGATCTCGGGGTTCAATCGCAAGATCGTCGACGTCGCCACCGAGGTGCGCACCAGCCGAGAGCCGCGTCTACTCGCTGGTTCAATGGGCGATGTCGTCGATCAAGGTGGTGCAGGCCTTTACCAAGGAGGATGACGAGCATCGCCGCTTCATGGGCGCCAGCGGCGAGAGCCTGCGCGCAACCTTGCACCTCTACAGCTGGCAGACGCTCTATTCGGGCGCCGTCGACGGGGTGATCGCCGGCGGCACCGCGCTGGTCGTTTACGCCGGCGCGCGGGCGGTGATTTCGGGCGCGCTGACGATCGGCCAGCTGATCGTGTTCATCTCCTACCTCGCCCAGCTCTATGCCCCGATCAACCGGATCACCCAGAGCTGGGGGCTGATCGCCGGGGCGCGGGTCGGAGCGCGCCGGGTGTTCGAGGTGCTCGACACCGAGCCCGACCTCGCCGACGGGACCCGCAGCTTTCCGCCGCAAGGCGCACAGGGTGCCGTCACATGGCGCGCGGTCGGCTTTCGCTACCGCCCGGACACGCCGGTTCTGACCGACATCGACATCGCCGTCCCGGCCGGCGCCAAGATCGCGATCGTCGGCCCGACCGGCGCCGGCAAGTCGACCTTGCTCGGCCTGTTGCCGCGCTTTTACGACCCGACCTCGGGAATGGTCGAGATCGACGGCGTCGATGTGCGCGAGTATCGCCTGAAGGCGCTGCGCCGCCAGATCGCGCTGGTCCTGCAGCCGCCGCTGATCTTTCCGCTGTCGGTTCGCGACAACATCGCCTATGGCCGGCCCGGAGCCGACGATGCGGCGATCGAGCGCGCCGCACGGCTGGCGCGGATCGATGATCTGATCGGATCGCTGCCGGAGGGCTATGATACCGTGATCGGCGAAGCCGGGATGTCGCTGTCCGAGGGCGAGAAGCAGCGGGTCACGATCGCCCGCGCCCTGCTGCGCGATGCGCCGATCCTGATCCTCGACGAGCCGACCTCGGCGCTCGACGTCGCCACCGAGGCGTTGGTCATGGCCGCGATCGAGCGTCTGATGGCGGGCCGCACCACGTTTATCATCGCCCATCGGCTGTCGACCGTGCGGCGCTGCGACCACATCCTCGTGCTGCAGCGCGGCAGGATCGTGGAACAGGGCGGCTTGGCCGAGCTGTTGCGGCGTGACGGCGTGTTCGCCGGCTACTACCACAGCCAGTTCGCACCCGGGCACATGCCACCTTCGGAAGTCGCAACGATCGGCTGATCGACCGCTGGGTCTGCATGAATTCGCTGCTCGGTGCGGCTTCAACGGCCGAGAAAAGAAGTCTCCTGCCCACTGCTAAAACCGCAATTTGGCCCCATTCGCTCAGATGACGAGAACATGGCAATTATATGCAACCGATGATACTGGCGTTCGACTGAGCCCTGGCGCCGACGCCGGGCCGGCGGTCTGTGCGGCAGGGTCGAAAAGCCGGCGATCGAGAGCCGCGTTAATAATTGAATGTTGTCAGCATTCCATTGAATGGCTATAGGGTGCCGGCATCGAACAGCGCTGTCGGCCGGAGATTCTGGGGATAGCGGGGCGGAACGCCACGGCTCGGCCAGGCCGGCCAGGCCATTGGCTCTTTCGGACGCCCCATCGGTTGATCGCCGGCGCGCTGTGCTGAGGACGCCGCGACCTGGTCCGGTCTGTGCTGACCGGACATCCACGGTGCGGCACTGGGTGGGGGTGAGATGGTCGCCGAGACCGCGCGCTGGGGAAGCAGGCTCTTCCCCGAAATACGGATTTGTTTTGCTGCCAAGGCACCGGTGCTGCTGCCGCCCTGGGTGCAGGCAGCGGTGCTTTCGGGGATCATCGCGGGTACCGGAGCACTCGCCTATCTCGGGGTCAGCCGGCTCGGCTACGAGCGCCTCGCCGCCGCCAAGGGCGTCGCCGCCGCCCGCGCCGAAACCGCCAAAGCCGACCTGCAGGGCGACCTTGCCGGGCTCGAGGACGCGCTCACCGGCTTGACCCGCGACCGCGACCGGGCGCAGAGCCGGGTCGCGGCGCTGGCGGCCCAAGCAGAGGCCTTGCGCGGGCTCCTCGATGCGACAGCGACCAAGCTGCGATCGCTGAACCAAACCCGGCAGGCGCTGCGCCAGGAGCAGGCGGAGAGCGCCGCGCTGAGCGCGCGCCTCAGCCAGACCGAAGCCGATCGCACCGCCGAAGCGGCCCAGTTCGCACAATATAAGCAGAGCCTCGAGGAGACCGCGAAAGAACTCCAGGAGCTCGGCGCCAGCCACGGCAGCGGCGCCGTGCGCCGCGCCCGGTTCAGGCTGCGGCTCGGCGAGCTCTGGCAGAAATTATCGGCGGCGCCGGGGCCACAGCCGGGTCTGCAGGCCGCAGGCGCGCCCCCACCGCCCGCCGCCCCTCTGGGCCGCGAGGAGATCGCCACGGTCGAGCGCGTGCTCGCCTCGACCGGGATCGACGTCGCCAGGTTGTTTTCGCAATTCGGCCAAAATCGCGCCGAAGGCGGTCCGTTCGTGCCGCCGCCAAAGAGCGGCGAGCCGATCGACACTGTCGACCCGGCGCAGCTGGCCGCGATCCGGGGTCTGGCGCAGGTGCTGCCATTGGAGGCGCCACTCGCGCATTACCAGATCGGCAGCCCGTTCGGCCCCCGCATCGACCCGTTCAACCACCGACTGGGCTTCCACACCGGGATCGACATGGACGCCCCTTATATGTCGCCGGTCTACGCCACCGCGCCGGGCACGGTCGTCTATGCCGGGTATTTCGGCGACTACGGCAAGGTGGTCGAAATCAATCACGGCTTTGGGATCGAGACGCTCTATGCGCATCTGCACCGCTGCCTCGTCTCGGTCGGCCAACAGGTCGCGGCGCAGGCCGAGATCGGCCTGGTCGGCACCACCGGCCGCAGCACCGGCCCCCACGTGCACTACGAGGTGCGGGTCAACGGGCAGCCGCAGGACCCCGAGAAGTTCCTTGATCTCTCCCGGCTGATCCCCGTCGCCGCCGCAGCGCCGACCCCGCCGCCTACTCCAACGGCAGGTGAAACAGCAGGAAATAGCCGTTGAGCATCAGCAGGGCGGCAACAACGACGAGGCCCCCGCTCAATTTCAACAGCGGGCGCGAGGCGGCAACAATGGCAACCGAGCCGAGCACGATCGCGATCTGAAACAGCGCCTCGGCATAGTCGAAATTCGGATCCCGCTCGGCGGCGCGGTCGCGTCGGGCTTCGAATTCCTTGGCGGAGGCCAGCAGCTGCGTCATGCCGCGGCCGCCGGCGGGGTCGTTTTGATAGCGGTCGGCCGTTGCCCGCCAACTTTTTACCGCGCCCGCGATCTTGGCTTTGGCCGGGCCCGGCATCCCCGGCTCGGCGGCGAGCTGGGCCTCGAGCTGATCGGCGGCGAGCCGGTATGAGGTTTCCCGGATGTTTTTCGACTGGTAATAACCGTAGGTGTCGGAGGCTTGGATGTTGGCGTTCAGCATCACCTTGGTCGCGTTCGACCCGCCAAGCGTAGTGATCGCCAGCAGCATCGCGACGATCCCGAGATAAATCCCGGTCAGTCTGCGAAAGCCGTCGTCGGCGTGTGCGCCGTGGGCCTCCTCATGGTGTCCGTGTATGCTCTCGGCGATCTCCGTCGGCTCCACCCGTCCTCTCCGTCCTCGTCAACTCGGCATCGAGAGGGGGTAGAACCTTGCCGGTGCGGCGTCAACAAAAGGCCGACAGCGCCGGCGCTCGCCGGGCCTTCGCATGCCGGGCCTTGCTCCGAAACGCCGCCGACGGCGATCGCCCGGCCTCTCTGCCAGGGGGACCGGGCGACGGGCGGACCGAGACAGCCTCAGACAAAGCGCATAACGCTCCGGCCTTATCGTCATGGCCAGCCTTGTGCAGCCTGATGCCGGGCATTCACGGAAGTCGGCCGGGAAACCGCCGCCGGTCGTGGCGGCCGCGACGGGCCGGGCCTGACGTACAAAAGGGGCTCCTATATGTATCTAGACTTTAGTTCTACTGATAGTTGTATTGCGGGTACCCGTAACCGGTAGGCCCGTAATAGGGCTGCGTGGCGCCGTAATAGGCGGGGGCCGAAGGATAGTAATAATAACCCTGCGGATAGTAGTAATAGGCGGACGGCGGCGCCGCATAGACCGGAGGAGCCGTCGCCGCGACCGCCGCCCCGGCGAGCACGCCACCCAGAATCCCCAGGCCGATCGCCGCTCCCACGCCCGGTCGCCCGGCATTGGCTGTTCCCGGCATCGCGGTCAGCGATAGGGCTGCGAGCGCCCCGGCCACCGCCATTCCCCTGCCGATCTTGCCGATGCGGGCGATTGCGCTGCGTTGCGGATCGGATTGCAGGTCCTGCTGGGTCTGCATTTGCTTGGTCGACATAGCCGCCTCCTCTTTGGCCGTTGCGACGCCACGCTGCGTCGGCAATAGGAAACCTGACGGCGTTTATGTCGGCGGGCCGAGCCGCCGATGCGATGTCGGAGAATCTGCAGCGGGGCTCGTCCATAGACCTGCAACAAAGCTCGCTCATCCGCCCGCGGCGAGCCTCGCGCAGATACCCGATACGTTCGCAGTCGGCGGAACGGCCGGAGCTACGAGGGGCGGCCGACAAGCTCGTTGGCGAGGGCGATATTGGCTTCGTGCGAGCGCAGCATCTCGAAGAGATCGGCGTGGAGCCGGTCGGGGCGCACCCGCGGCAGCATTTCGCGCAGCTTGCGCGCGACCCAGCCCTGCCCGCGATTGAGAAAGGCGATCCGTTCGGCAAGATCGGCGATGGCCATCGCCTTGCCGTAGAAGGCACCGACCGTGGCCGACGGCGTAACGCCGGCCGCCCTGAGGTGACCGGCCAGCATGGCGCACCAATGCGCCTCGTCTCGCTGAATGCGCCGCAGCAGCTCGGCGACCGGACCGCTGCCGGCAGCCCGGGCGCTTTCGAGCGTGACCCGCGCCCCCGCATGCTCCGCTTCCAGCAATTCGTTCAAGACGGCGATCAACTCGTCCCTGCCGGCATAGCCCATGTAAACATCGCTCGCCTCGCGCATCGAGCAGGCCGGCGAGCTGACCTCGGCGGTGGGTTCGCCCTCGGCTCGGTCGATCATCGCTGCATCTCCTCCAAGATCCCCGTCTCTCAAGGTCACCGACCAGAACCGTGCGCGATAGCGAAAGGTCAGCCGCGTGCGGCCGGAATCATCGCCTTCACCACGTTCGACCACGCTGTAGACGATGCCGCGCTGCAACTCGCGCCAGAAGGCTTCGGGCGTGAGGCCGAGCTTCTGCGCGATCAGTTCGGCCTTGACGGTGAAACCGTCCGCTGAAGCGATGATCCCGTTGTCCCGGCGTCGACCCATCAAACCATCACCCGTGTCCTCGAGCCGAAGGACGGGGTTTCGCCGGCCGGGCGCCGTTCGCGTCGCCATTCGGCGGCAAACTCGACGCCGGTCGCGCCCGCTTGGGCCTGATCTCGCCGTTCCGGAATGCGAGACCGAGCTCCAGGCTGTCGGCGATGCGATGGGCGTGCTCGACGAGGTGAGCCGCTGCCGGCGGCGGACAGAACTCTCGTGCGGTCTCGGCGAAGATTTCGAGCCAGCGGTCGAAATATGAGGCATCGATCGGCAGCGGCAGGTGGGCCGTCATCGGCTGCCCGTGATAGCGGCCGCTCATCAGCGCGACGGACGACCAGAAGGCGCACATCCGCGCGATATGGCCCTCCCAATCATGCACCCTGGTCTCGAAAATCGGCCCGATCAGCGGGTCGAGGCGGGCGCGGCCGTAAAAGGCCCGCACCACCCGCTCGATCATCGCCTCGTCGATGGCGGCGCGGGCAACGATATCGTCGACCATCAGGTTGCGACGTGCTGGCGTCTGCGCACTCATCCTCGCCCCTTCCGCAAAGCGCCGTAGCGGCTCCAGGCTATAAGATGTATATGGTATGACTCTTACCCTTACCAGGTCAATCATCAACGCCCACCGACCTGACAGCGGAGAGAAATGGCCGATGCGCCTGACCCTGTGGACCGACTATGCGCTGCGCACGCTGATCTACGTCGGCGCCAAAGGCGAACGGCTTTCGACCATCGCCGAAATCGCCGAGGGTTTCGGGGTCTCCAAATCCCACTTAATGAAGGTCGTGAACCGGCTCGGGCAACAGGGCTATGTCGAGACGGCCCGCGGCAGAGGCGGGGGGATCAGGCTGGCACGCCCGCCTGCACAGATACGTATCGGCGCGGTGGTGCGCGAGACGGAAGAGGATCTCGCGGTGATGGGATGCCTCGCGCAGACCGGGTTCTGCCGCATCGAAGGCTGTTGCGTGCTGCGCCGGGCCCTGAGCGAAGCGACGCTGGCGTTTTTGCAGACGCTCGACCGCTACACGCTGGCCGACCTGCTGGCGCCGGGCGGGCGGCTCGTCCGCAGCTTGGGTCTGGCGCCGCAGGTCGGGGCCGTGGAATGAGCCTGGTCCGCCTCAAACGGGTCTACGATCCGCCGTCGCCGGAAGACGGCGTGCGCGTCCTCGTCGACCGGCTGTGGCCGCGCGGCCTCAAGCGGGGTGCCGCCGCGATCGACCTTTGGCTCAAGGAGGCGGCGCCGAGCGCAGAGCTGCGCCGCTGGTTCGGGCACGACCCCCGACGATGGACCGAATTCCAGGAGCGTTACCGCGCCGAACTCGCAGCCAATTCTTTGGCGGTGGCGGCACTTCGCGACCTGATCGGGCAGGGTCGGCCGCTGACTTTGCTGTTTGCCGCGAAGGATGCAGCCCACAATAATGCGGTCGTCCTGCAGGATATGCTCGTTTCTCAGTAGAGAGCGGATCCTCGGCGATATCTCGCGCCGGGCTTACGCCGTGTCGATCAGGCGCTGTCCGATGAACTCGCCTTGTGCGATACCGCCCGGACAGGCGAACAGGCCGCCGCCGGTATGGGTCACGAACTGATTGAGCACGTCGAACTTCGACATCTTCTCGAAGATCTTGATGAACCCAGTCCGCGGATCGCGCTGGTAGCATACGAAAAACAGCCCGGCGTCATATTCCATGCCCTGCCGCCAAGGCGGCCATCGCTCGGCGGTGAAATCCACCCCGTCATTATATGCATAAGGCCGGCGCATGATCTGCGCGCCGTCATTGCTCGCCGCGGCGGCCAGACGGACATGGGCGCTCTCGGCGATGACCGGGTTGCCGTCCTTGTCGGTCGCCTTCAAGTCCAGCGGGTCGAACTCGCTTTTCCCGCCGAGCGGCGCGCCCGAATATTTGTGCCGGCCGAAGGCCTGTTCCTGAAAACCGACATTCATCCGGTCCCAGTGCTCGAGCGCCATGCGGATCCGGCGAAAGACGACATAGCTGCCGCCGCGCATCCAATCCGGGCCTTCGTCGCCGACCCAGACGAATTTTGCCATGGCCGTGGCATCGCGGAACGACGGATTGCTGGTGCCGTCCTTGAAGCCCATCAGATTGCGCGGCGTCTCTTTCGGGCCGAAGCCGGGCACGAACCCGGTTTGCGCCCAGCGCACTTCGCCCACGCCATAGGCGAGCCGCACCAATTCGCGAACGGCGTGAAAGGCGACCTGCGGATCGTCGGCGCAGGCCTGGATCGCGAGATCGCCGCCGGCACGGGTCTCGAGCAACTGGTCGCCGTTGAACCGGGGCAGATCGACCAGAGCCGGTGGGCGCTGCGCCGCCCAGCCATAGCGGTCTTTGCCGCCCTTGACGAACAGTCCTGCGCCAAACCCGAACGTGATTGTCAGCCGCGCCGGCGGCAGCCCCAGCGTTTCGCCGGTATCGGGCGCGGGGACCGTTAAATCCTGTCCGATCGGCTCCGCCGACCGGCCGGCGGACATCCTGGCCGCGGCGGTGGTCCATCCGCGCAAGAGCGCGATCACATCGTCGCGCCTGGCGGCGACCAGGTCGAGTGCGGCAAAATAGGTGTGGCCTTGCGTCGGCGTCGTGATCCCGCCCTGATGCTTGCCCCAGAAAGGCTCGACCGCGGTCTTGGCGTCGCGCTCGGTTTCGGCGCCGGTTTTCGCCTCGACCCATGCTTCGGCGGCACCGCCGGCGCCAATCCCCGCACGGCCGCCGCCGCAAGTCCCGCGGCAATGCGGACCAGACCGCGGCGGGTCGGACGCATGCCTGCTCCCCCGCCGCCGCTGTCTCGACCGCTCATCGCGTGGCCTCGACCAGCGTGTTCATGTCGTCCTCGACGTAATAGAACCCGTTGCCGTCGGGTGCCATCGCCAGGCCGAACAGGTCGCCGTTGCCCGGAGGAGACTGCGCCTGGTTCGCGTCGATCCATTGGGCATAGAGCTGCGTGCCGGCGGCCGGATCGACCTCGACGACCTGCCCGTTCAAGCCGTTGCAGGTTAATAGATGGCCGTCCGCGGTCATGGCCAAGGCCAGCGGGCGTTTCAAAAGGCCGTCCTTGGTCACCACCCGCCCGGTGCCGGCGCTGGTCGTCCGCGCCGTCGCGTCCGGGATCGCGACGATCTGGTTGCCGAGCGCATCCGACACGTAAAGCGTATGATCCGGGCCCAGCGCCAACCCCGTCGGGCCAATCAGAAAGACGTCCTTGTCCGCCCTCTGGCCAAAGCCGTTCGCCACCACGGTTTGGTTGGTGATCACCGGAGGCTGTCCCGGCGGGATCGACAGCTGGAGGCGCAGGACGGTCGCCTTGTTGACAGTCACCGGGGAACCCCCGGCATCGTGCACCTCCGGGCCGGGCACGTCAAAACCAGCCATGCTGATGAACAAGGTCGCGGTCGAGCCGTTGTCGATCGTCGCCATATTGCCCCACGGACCGTTGATGGTCGGACCGGCCCATACCGTGGTCAGCCCGCCATTGGCGTTGAGCACCAAGAGACAGCCATTGCCTTTGGTGCGGGTGGTCCCGTCAGTGCTGGGAGTGCTGCCGACGATAACCCAGCCGCTTTTCAGCAATGTCATCGCCGTGGTCAGCCCGACGCCGCCGGGACATTGGGCGACGTTCTGCGGCAATTTGGCAAACAGCGCCGTCGATTTGGTCGATGGGTGGTAGCTGATGATCGTCGTGCCGGTACCCTGCAGATTCGACAGGTTGTTGAAATTATCGACCAGGACATCACCCTGCTGGATTTTGCCGATAGTGGCGGGGGCGACCACGACCGCGTAGGGATTGAGATCGCCATTGTTGGTGATCGTGGTGGTCTGGGTGACGTGCCGGTGGATCGTGTCGAGCAGGCCCGATGTGTCGGCCGATCGCGCCGGGTGAGTCGGGATCGACACCGCCGCGAGGAGCACGGCAAAGATGGCGAGACCCGTTTTCGAAAAACCTCCGCGGCGACGCTCCATGGCTCCTGCTCCCGCTATCTCGGCACCGAAACCGTCCCACATGGACGCTGCGAATAACTCGCATTCACATTTCTACCTCCATCCGCCAAGCCGCGTCAAGACGAGAGCCCGAGCGCGCCGCGCATAGCGCGTCTGCATCAGATGCGGTCGGACCGCCGAGATGATTCTGTAACCCCAATGCCTCAAAACGTGAGGTTCACTCGAAACCCGAGCACTGCTTCGTTCTTGATCGTCTGGTTGGGAACGTTCGGATTGGCAATGCCGCCGCTCGGGTTGAGCACGTACTGGAAGTCCGGCTGAAGCTGAACCGCCGGGGTCAGCTGATACTGATAGGTCAGCTCGATCACGGTCTCGCCGGTTTGTGCCGGGACCAATCCGCCCGTATAGAAAGCCGTTTGCTGGTCGAGCGCGGCGGCGGCCCCGCTGACCCGGCCATATTCCATGGCGAGCCCGGCCGTATCGTCCGGGCGGTCTGCGAGCGGCGCATGCAGGGTCAACCCGGCATTCAGGCTGAAGACCACCGGGCTGCGGTCGCCTTGCGGCGTTCCCATCACCCGGGTGAAGAGGTTCAGCGTGCTTCCGGAAGAGGATTGCCACAGCATCTGATCGATGACGGCATAGATGCTGTAATTGCCCCGGTGCTCCAGCGGCATCCCGTTGCTCGCCGGATTGGCAAGGGACAATCCCATGTTGTCGAGCCGCAGATCGTCGAAGCTTTCGCTGTTGTACCAGAACCCGACCTTGAAGGTGCCCGGATGCACCTCCCCCTGTCCCGACGTGACCATCGCGCCGAGCGCTGGATAGGCGTATTGCAGTTCACCGATCACCAACACCCCGCCATTGAGCGGAAAGCTGGTGCCCGATGGATTTTGCTGTTGGGGATCGCCCAAATTGTTGGGGGCCGGGTTGCCGTTCGTCACCGCCAATAGGCCCGTCAGCGAGTCGGTCGGCCGCCCGCGCACCCGCACCCCCAGCGCCGAGAGCGGATAGGCCGGACCGCCGCCGGGCAGATCGGCTGAAGGCACCAACGGCCAGCCGAACATCGTGTTGACGAACAGCAGAGAGTTCTGGCTGACGATGAATTCCTGATCGAGGCTCTGCTGACCGATCTTCACATCGAGCCGATCCTCGTTCAGAAATTTCTGCTGATACCAAAGTTCCCAAAGCCGAGCGCCGGCATCTGCCTCGATCCCGCTCGCGGTTTGCAAGGTCAGCAGGTTGTCGGCGCTGAGATTGCGGCCGTGGATCTGTAAGGCGCTAGCGCGAAACGTGCCGCCGTACCAGCCGAACGCTTGCTGGGTGTCGAGCTGCAGCGCCATCTGCGTGAGGCCGTCATATTCGAAGCCTTGCCTGACGCCACCGGTCGCGTTGCCGAGAACTTCGCTGGTCTCCGAGACAGCCAAGGAGATCCCGTATGTGCTGAGCAGAGTGCGCAGGCCCCACATATCGCCGAGCAGATTGCTGCTGCGCGATACCCCGGTCAGAAACCCGAAAGGGTCCTCGAGAATGCTTTCGGACGAGCTCGGCTGAAGGGTTTCCACCCCTCCCGGCACCAGCAACGGCGGCGGCGCGGCGGCGGCGGGGCCCGAGCCCAGGCCGGCCGATAGGCAAGACGCGGCGAGCCCAAAGGCAACAGGCTTGACGACAGGTCGGGGCCAGGTCTGTCCCGGCGCGAATGAGCGGTGCCTCCGCATCACTTCAAGAGCTCCGATCGGTTGTGCGATCCGTCGCTTTTCGATTCCGCGGGTTTGACCCGCCCGGGTTCAACGTGTGCGCCGGACGATAATGCGACTGAGTCGTAATACCAACGCAAACGCGAGTTAGTCGCATCAGCCATGCAGCCTGCGCTGCACAGCGGTGCCAGAGCGGTCCGCCGGCGACGCCCTATCGCGTGACGCCCACGGCGCAAAAGCGGCCCGACGCGGCGCACACCCCAGCCCCGCTTTGTCGGGGATTGTCGAATGACACAAAAATACGCAATGCTGCGTTGTTTTGGCGCGGGCCGGGGAGAGGCGCAAAGATGAACATCGACAAGGCCGTCAACATCGAAGACCTGCACCGCATGGCCAAGCGGCGGCTGCCGAAAATCGCCTTTGATTTCATCGAAGGCGGTCTCGAAGACGAGCGCGGCCTCGAAACCAACACCTCCGCCTTTCACAAGCACCAGTTGTTGCCGCGCTACCTCGTCGACGTGTCGACGCGAGACCAGACAAAGACGATCTTTGGCCAGACCTTTGCCAGCCCGTTCGGGATTTCGCCGACCGGCGGGGCCGGGCTGTTCCGTTTCCACGCCGATTTGATGCTGGCCGAGGCCGCGCGCGACGCGAACATCCCCTACATCATGTCGGGCGCCAGCAACGATTCGATCGAGGCGGCGGCCAAGGTCGCGCCGAAAAACCACTGGTATCAGCTCTACGCCGCGCGCGATCCGACGATCAACGCCGATTTGATCCGGCGCACCGCCGATGCCGGGCTCGGGGCGCTGGTGCTGACCGTCGACACCCCGGTCGGGTCGAAACGCGAGCGCAACATCAGGAACGGCTTTGCCAATATCCGCGGCGGCCTGTTCCAGGCGTTGAGCCTGAAGCCGTCGATCCTAATGGAGGCGATGACCCATCCGGGTTGGATCGTCGAATATCTGACGCGCGGCGGCGGCACGCCGATGCTCGGCAACTGGCAGCCTTACGCCCCACCCGGCTCAAATGCCGAAGAGGTCTATAAACACGCCTCCTCGGTGCGCCCGTTCAACGCCCAGACCTGGCGCGACCTGGAGACCTACCGCAAGCTGTTCCCGCGCGCCCTCGTCGTAAAGGGCATCATGAGCCCGGCCGACGCGTTGCGCTGCGTCGAAATCGGCTGCGACGGCATCCTCGTGTCGAACCATGGCGGACGCCAGCTCGACCAGGCGCCGGGCTCGCTCGACGTGTTGCCGGCGATCAAGGCCGCGGTCGGCGACAAGCTGACCCTGCTGCTCGACAGCGGGGTGCGCCGCGGCGCCGATATCCTGATCGCACTGTGCCTCGGCGCCGATTTCTGCTTCATGGGTCGCCCGACCCTCTATGGCGCCGCCGCCGGCGGCCTGCCCGGCGTCAAAAAGGCGGTCGACATCTTCGTCAACGAGATCGACCTGGTCATGGGCCAGATCGGCTGCCCGAGCCTCGATCAGCTCGGCCCCGATTTCCTGTGGCACGACGACTGGCAGACGAACCGCTGATCTGCGATCCCCCAGGCGCTCCTTCATCGGTCCCGTCTGGGTCGTCCGCTGACTCGATGTTGAGGGTCCACTGGGTAAGCCTGGCACCTCGCGCAGGTTACTCGCCTTACGCTCCCTTCAACGCCGCGCGACTGTTTGCTATATACCACTCCTTGCCGCGGTCAGGGGCCGCAGGATATGCCAGAGCGGAAAGCGATCGCGCAACGGCTTCGCTTCGAGGTTTTTAAGCGGGACAAGTTCACCTGCCAGTACTGTGGGCGGGCGGCCCCTGACGTGATCCTTAACTGCGACCATCTGCACCCGATCGCGGAGGGTGGAGACACCGATATCCTGAATCTTATCACGAGTTGTCGCGACTGCAATGGCGGGAAAGGGAAGAACCCGCTGGAGACTAATACAGTCCTTGATAAGCAGCGTGCAATGCTTGGGGATCTTGAGGAGCGACGGCAGCAGATAGAGATGATGATTCAGTGGCGAGACGAATTGCGCGCGATTTCCGGCGATGTTCTTAATATTGTATGCGACCGTCTTCGTGAGAAGACAAATGGCGTCTATGGGGCAAACGAGTCTGGAAAAGCACACATTCGCCGATGGTTAAGGCGATTCACGGTAGCGGAGGTGCTGGATGCCTTGGATGAGTCATTCGATGTGTATCTTCGCTTTAACGAGAATGAACCAGATTCCGATAGCTGGGAAAAAGCGTTTCGACAGATTCCTAAGTTCGTCGGGATCTCAAGGCAGGAGAAAGCTAAGCCTCACATAAGACGGCTGCTCTACATTCAGGCTATTATTCGAAATCGTGCTCATGCTCCTAGGTATAACTGTGTGGAGTATCTTGAACATCTTGTTATATGCGGTGCTGACCTGAATGACATGGAGACCCGCGCGAAGCGGATCGGTAAGCTGGAAGACTTTGAAGGCCCCTACGACTCTTGGTTAGAAAAGGTCGGGAGACGCTTCTGATATTCGATTTCTCTGAAGAATTAGCAAGCGTAGCGCGAAAAAAAGGAGTGCCTCTCGCCAATTTGCCGCTTGCATCCTCAATAAAATGGGGCCGATCACCGCCTCGCTCATTCACCATACGACACGCCGCGATGGCGGAACCGTAGACTACTCGACTGATGGCCATCGGATAGCTATCTCGGCTGATGTGCACGCACAGCGTCGCCGAAGCCAAGAACCAGCTGGACGCCTCTAAAAACCGGTGGTTTTTGATAGCGAATCGCCCGCTCTGTGGGGTTGGGGTGTGGGGGATCGGTAATGGCAAGCCAACCCGGTTTTTTCGCCGGTGATGAGCGGCTGAAAGCATTGTCGGCAGCGGGCGACCCGCTGGAACGGCGCGCGGCGGTGATCGATTTCGCGGTGTTTCGCGGCGAACTGGAAGCGGCGCTGGCGCGTTCGGATCGGGTGAAAGGCGGACGGCCGCCTTATGACGCGGTGCTGATGTTCAAGGTGCTGGTCGTGCAGACGCTGTACACGCTGTCGGACGACCAGACCGAATACCAGCAAGCGTAGGGCGGAACAGCGCAGCGCCTTCCGCCGAATGGGTCGCCGCATCCCTGTACATGACGGCGGGTTACGCTTCGCTCGCCCACCCTACGACTTACAGCGCTTTCCATGTCACTGAACTTACGCTAGCGGCGCGCCGCCGCGCAACACGCCTCGGATAGGGCTTCTGCGTTGGGCTCGACGGATAGCCATCATATGATGGCTATCTTCACGAGATGAGCACTCACAGCGTTGCCGAAGCCAAGAACCAGCTGTCTAAGCTGATCGACCGCGCTCTCAAGGGCGAGGGTGTCGTCATCACCCGCCGCGGCGGGCCGGTCGTCGAGCTAAAGCCGATCCGACCAGCGCCGTGCCCGATTACCGAAGCCGACATCGAATGGCTCCAGGCAAACCTTGTCGGGCGAAAGATGCCCGAGATTGATGCGGGTCAACTCGTCAGCGACATGCGGGACGAAGGCGAAAAGTGAGCCTTTATCTCGACGCGAGTGTCCTTGTTGCCCTGTTTGTGATCGACCCGGCAAGCGCGCGCCGCGGGCTTTTTGGCATCCCATCCGGCAATTATTCTGGTCGGCGATTTTGGCGCGGCGGAGTTCTCGTCGGCGCTGGCCCGACGGGTGCGGACGCACGACCTCACTCGCGAGGATGCGCTGCTCGCGTTCGAGCACTTCGACACCTGGACGACCAGGGCCGCAGGCCGACGGGAGATTACGACAGCCGATATCGGGGCGGCGGATCAAGTTTTGCGGCGTCTCGATGTCAACCTTCGCACGCCCGACGCGCTGCACATCGCGATCGCCCAGCGGCTCGACGCAACTCTCGTCACGTTCGATTGGGGCATGGCGGCTGCGGCCCGCGCGCTCGGCATGGCGGTCGCGACGCCCTGACGGGTTGTCGGCAGGGTTGGGAATCAGCATTGTTGGCTGATCCGACACCTGTCCGCGAGCACCCGAGGCAATGAGGATCGACCAAGCCGTCAACATCGAAGACCTGCATCGGATGGCCAAGCGGCGGCTGCCGAAGATCGCGTTCGACTTCATCGAAGGCGGGCTCGAGGACGAGCGCGGGCTCGAACGCAATACGTCGGCCTTTCACCGGCACCAACTGTTGCCGCGCTATCTCGTCGACGTCTCCACGCGCGACCAGACCGCGACGTTGTTCGGCCACACCTATGCGAGCCCGTTCGGCATCTCGCCGACCGGCGGCGCCGGGCTGTTCCGGCGCGGCGCCGATCTGATGCTGGCCGAAGCCGCGGCCAAGGCGAACATCCCCTACATCATGTCCGGCGCCAGCAACAATTCGATCGAGGCGGCGGCGCGGATCGCCCGCGATCACGCCTGGTACCAGCTCTACTCTGCGCGCGAGGCCAAACTGCGCGAGGACATGATCAGGCGCACTGCCGACGCCGGGCTCGGCGCGCTGGTGTTGACCGTTGACGTGCCGGTCGGCTCGAAGCGTGAGCGCAATATCAGGAACGGCTTCGCCAATGTCCGCGGCGGTCTGCTCCAGGCGCTGAGCCTGAAGCCGTCGATCCTGGCCGAGGCATTGACCCATCCCGGCTGGATCGTCGAATACCTGCGCCACGGCGGCGGGACGCCGATGCTGCAGAACTGGCAGCCCTACGCGCCGAGCGGCGCCAACTCCGAACAGTGTACAATTTCGCGCGCTCGCTGCAGCCCTTCAACGCGCAGACCTGGCGCGACCTGGAGCGTTATCGGCGGCTGTTCCCGCGCGCCTTGGTCGTCAAGGGGATCATGAGCCCGGCCGATGCAGTGCGCGCCGCCGAAATCGGATGCGACGGGATCATCGTCTCGAACCACGGCGGCCGTCAGCTCGACCAGGCACCGGCTTCGCTCGACGTGCTGCCGGCGATCAACCAGGCGGTCGGCGACAAGGTCGTCGTGATGCTCGACAGCGGGGTGCGGCGCGGCGCCGACATCCTGATCGCGCTGTGCCTCGGCGCGCGCTTTGTCTTCATGGGCCGGCCGACGCTCTATGGCGCCGCCGCCGGCGGCCTTCCGGGGGTCCACAAGGCGATCTCGATCTTGCGCGGCGAGATCGATCTGGTCATGGCCCAGATCGGCTGCCCGAGCCTCGCCGAGCTCGGCCCCGATTTCCTGTGGCGCGACGACTGGCCGCGCAACGAGTAATCGTGTTCGCTATGACGTGAAGTGGAGGGTTGGGGTACCTGCACTGTCGCCATCCCGACACAGGTCGGGACCCACCCAGGGCCTGGGTACCGGCCTTCGCCGGTATGGACCAGAAAAGAATTGCAAATCAGATCCCGCAACCGTGCATTCTGCGGCGCACGTGGCTAATCGAACAAACTCATCCGTCGGAGGTCAACGAAACCATGAAACTCGACCAAGCCATCAACATCGAAGACCTGCACAAGATCGCCAAGCGCAAATTGCCGAAGATCATCTTCGACTATATCGAAGGAGGCGTCGAGGACGAGCTGGGCCTGGAGCGAAATCGCGCCGCCTTTCACAAGCACCGGCTGCTGCCCCGCTATCTCGTCGATGTGTCGGTACGCGACCAGTCGGCAAGCGTGTTCGGCCATACCTATTCGAGCCCGTTCGGCATCTCGCCGACCGGCAGTGTCGCCCTCTATCAACGGCGTGGCGGCGAAATGTTGCTGGCGCAGACGGCGGCTGACGCCAATATTCCGTACATCATGTCAGGCGCCGCCAACTTCTCGATGGAAGAGGCGGTCAAGGTTGCGCCGAATAATCTTTGGTTCCAGCTTTATGCCGCAAAAGACCCGAACCTGACCGACGCGCTGATCGGCCGGGCGCGCGATTGCGGCGTCGGCGCGCTGGTGCTGACCGTCGATGTGCCGGTGCATCCCAAACGCGAGCGCAACTGGCGCAACGGCTTTGCCACCATGCGCAACGGCGGGGTCATGGAGGCTCTGAAGCTGAAGCCGTCGATCCTGCTGGAGGCGATGACCCATCCTGGCTGGGTCGCCGACTATGTGCGGCACGGCGGCGCGCCGACCTTGGCCAACTGGGCGCCGCATGCCGGCGATGGTGCGACCAAGGCGGACGCGATCCGGCTCGGCCGCAGCCAGACCCCGGCGTCGGCGCAGACCTGGCGCGATCTCGAACGCTATCGCCGGCTGTTTCCCGCGTCCGCTCGTGGTCAAGGGCATCCTGCACCCGGCCGATGCGATCCGCGCCGCCGAAATCGGTGTCGACGGGATCATCGTCTCGAACCATGGCGGCCGCCAGCTCGACCAGGCCCCGGCCTCGCTCGATGCGTTGCCGGCGATCAAGGCCGCGGTCGGCGACAAGCTGACCGTGATGCTCGACAGCGGGGTGCGGCGCGGCGCCGATATCCTGATCGCCCGCTGCCTCGGCGCGCAGTTCGTCTTTTTCGGGCGGCCGACGCTCTATGGCGCGGTGGCCGGCGGGATTACCGGGGTCAAAAAGGCGGTCGATATTTTCAGAAGCGAGATCGACCTCGTCATGGCCCAGATCGGCTGCCCGAGCCTCGACCAGCTCGGCCCCGATTTCCTGTGGCGCGACGACTGGACCCAGAACCGCTGAGCGCGCCGTGCAAGACGTCCCGGCCGGGCGACTTTATCCGACCGAGTAAGCTGCGGGCTGGCTAATTCCCGGCGGCGCGCCCGGCCGCTCGCGCCGCCACCGCTCCTGGCTTGGTCAGCGCGCTGTCGATTTCGTCGATCGTGCGGCCGCGGGTCTCCATGGCGATCAGCCAGAAGGCGAGAGCGCCCAGCACGTACCAGGACGCGAAATAATTAAAGCCGGGGATCAGCGCGTCGAGCGTCGCCTTTGGGCTGACAAGGTTCGACGAGCCCGCGATCAGCGCCAATCCGGCCGGGCCGATAAACTTTCCGAGATTGCCGACGCCATAAACGAACCCCATGCCGCTGCCGCGCAGCCGGGCCGGCCACAACTCGCCCATATAGGGCCCGACGATCGAGTAATTGCCGCTGCCCATGAAGCTTTGCAGCAAGATCATCACGAAGAACATGGAAGCGCCGCCAATGAAGACATTGTGCAGATAACCGGCCAGTGACATGAACAGCGCCGAGACCAAGCAGCTGACGATGCCCGAGGCGCGGCGCCCCCACGCGTCGGAGATCCACGAGCAGAAGAACCGGCCGGCGATCGCCATGAGGCTGACCCAAATCACCAGCTTGGATGCCTCGGACGGGGTGATCTTGAGCACCATGACGAACAAGGTCACCATCCACAGCGCCAGCGCGACCCCGCCGGTCTGAGTCAACCCGGTCAGGCAGCCGGCGATGATGCTGCGCGGATATTTGAAGATCTCGAGCCAACGCGTGTGCTCGATCACGGGCGGCACCGCCGGCAAGGCAATTTTCGCGGGATCCATCTTCAGCGCCCAGGCGAGCGCCCGCCGCGCCTCCTCGACCCGACCTTGGCGCAGCAGCCAGTGTGGCGATTCTGGGACGAACGCGCGGATGTAGAGGCACAGAAACGCCGGCAGCAACCCGGCCGCGACCATCCCGCGCCAGCCGATATGGGGTGCCGCAAACGCGCCCAGCAGTGCCGCCAGCAATTGGCCCGCCGGCAGCATTGTCGTGGTGATCCCCGTGAACCAGCCGCGCTTGCTGGCGGGAGAAAACTCCTGCATCAGGGTGATGTCGACCGAATACAGGCCGGTTACCGCGAACCCAACAAAGAAGCGGCAAGCGACCAGATAAATCCACCCTCCCTCCGGCGTCAGCGCCATGGCGCCGGTCGCGAGCGAAACGTTCAGCACCGCGGTGATCAGCGCCTTGCGCCGGCCGACCTTGTCGGCCATCCAGCCGTACATCAGCGAGCCGAACGGCGCGCTGACACCCGAGGCGAGCAGGATCGCGCCCGACTGCCCGTAGTTCAGATGCCAGTCCTTTACGACAAACGCCAGAACGAAGCCGATCAGGAAGAAGTCGAAGAAATCGAGCATGTCGCCAAGCGTCGCGGCGCCGGCGATCTTCCACTGATTGGTAGTCAGCTTCTTCTGCTGCTCCAATAACTCCAACATCGCGTTCTCCCTAATCCTGGCATCGGGGGCGGCGTCGCGAAACGGTTATCCCGTTCTCAACGAGGTTCTGGGGCGACTGTCGCTGCAATCGCCAAGCCCGGCCGCGTGCGGCCGGCCGGACATTACGTGAAGCTCGTCTACGCTGGCAATGGCCGATACCGCCGCGCGCAGCAGACCGCTCAGTACCCGCCGGCGCTGCAATAATGCCAGGTCGAGCCGTCGGACCCGTAGAGCAATGCCAAACGCTGGTTCCCGTCATGGGCAACGACGACCCGGAAGCGCTGACCGGTGCATGGCGAAGCCCCGGCCCCGGCCGGCTTCGGCAATTTTTTCGCGACGGCACAGCTCACCGCCCAATCGGGCAGGCTGGCCGGCGCGGCGGCGAGCCGCTTGCCGTCGGCGAGGACGAAATAGTCGACCGGCTGGCCGCCCTTGACATCGGCATGCAGCGCCAGCGTGCCGTAGCGCGATCGGTAGAAGCCGGCCTGCTGGCCGCCGTCGCTCGCACCCGAAGCCACCGCGCGAAACGTCAGCGCGCCGCAAGCCGGCGGCCCCTTTGCCGCCGGGTGCTTCGTCGCTGCGAAGGCGCCGACGGCCATCATTCCGAGTGCCAGCCCGGCGCATGCTGCAATGATCCGCTTCATGTCTCCCCTCCCCCCATCTGCTGCGAAGACAGGTTATAGCGCGGCCAATGCGCCGGCAGTAGGGTCCGCCGCACCGCCGCTGGGATCGAGGATCGCAGCCTCCGGCTAGGTGTCGAGAGCGGCATTCCCATGCACAGCCGTTTTGTGATCGCCGTAATGTTTAGCCTCGCCACGGCCTCGGCGCATGCGGCGGCCCTGGCGATCGTCATGGCGGTCGACGTCTCCGGCAGCGTGACGCCTGATTCCTACATCTTACAGCGTGACGGCATCGCCCGTGCCTTTGAGGATCCGCGGATGCTGAAGGCGATCACCGCGGCTCCGGGCGGGATCGAGGCCTTGGTCCTCGAATGGTCCGACCCCAATGAAATCACGATCACCGTCGGGTGGACGCGGGTGACCGACAATCGGAGCGCCGCCGCGTTCGGCGCCGCCGTGCACGCGACGACGCGCAGTTCGCGCGGGCTGACCGCGATCGGCCCGGCTCTTGCAGCGGCCGCCGCGCAATTTGACCATCTGCCGCTGCCGGCGGCACGGCGGGTCATCGACATCTCCGGTGATGGCATCGCCAACCTCGGCGAGCCGCCGCAGGCGGTGCGCGACCGGCTCGTCCAAGCCGGCCTGACCATCAATGCGCTCGCAATATTAACCGAGGAACCATGGCTCGAAGACTACGATCGCGACAATGTGATCGGCGGCCCGGGCGCCTTTGTCCTCGCCGTGCGCGACTTCCACAGCTTCGCCGAAGCGATGCTGAGAAAGCTGGTGCAAGAGGTGGCGAGCGCGAGAACCCCGATTATCGCTGGGGAGAGCAAGCTTACGACTGGTGGAGCGCCGCCCACCGAGAGGCACGGATTTTGAGGCTTGGTACCCTGGCTTTTCCGTCATGCTCGCGACCGGGGGCGGCGAGGGAGAAAAAACGGCTGTCATTCACCGGTTCGTTCCACCCGTGGCCAAGCTGGCGGCAGCAGCGACTGAAGACTATCGGCCCTTGGCCGGTTCGTGGTGGAGCCGCATAAACGCCGATGTCGCTTTGATCGCCCGTTGCTCGGCCTCGACCGGCGCGAGCCGCGCGGCAACACCCAAAAGCAAGCCCACCATCAGCCCCTCCCACAGAAGCCCCAGATATTGCGTCGCCATCTCGGCTGGCTCTCCCGGGCCAAGGAGCCCAGCCGACTGGGCGCTCGTCAGCAGCTGCACCAGCACGTTGCGCGTGGCGTCTCGGCCGGCGGTGTCGAGCGTCCGGGCTATCTCGGGCGAGCGCGTCGCCTCGGCAATTGCGAGGCGGAATGCCGCGATGACCGAGGGGTGGGAAATCTCACGCAAAAGGTTCGTCGCAACGGCGGTCAGCGTCGACGCGAGCATTTGCCTGCTGTGCGGTATCGGCAACCCGGAGGCTAATCGCATCCGCTCGGTACGGCTTCTGATGCACGCGACCAGAACCGCATGCTTGCTGCCGAAATTCGCATAAAGATCACGTTTTGAGACTTTGGCGCGGGTCGCGATCTCAAGCGTGGTGGTAGCGGCATAACCTTCTTCTGTGAACGCCTTGAACGCGGCGCCCAGGATGCGCTCGCACATCGGGTTATGAACCGCGGGGTTCTGGACCGCGCAATCCTGGCCCGCAGAATTCTGGACCGCGGGGTTCTGCGCCACGGCCGAGGCGCTTGCGGGCTTTTTCATGTGCCTCAAAATTCAGCTTTCAATGGTACCGAGCCGTACCTATACTCCGAGGTACTGTTAGGTACCAGTCACTTTGCCCGAGGCCGCCATGAGTGTCCAGACTTCTCGGTCCGCAAGCGCGCAACAAACCCCCGCCCTGCCCGGTGCGGTCGCCGACACCTATCCCATTGGGGCGCCAAAGGAGGCGTGGTTCGTCGTTGTACTTTTGTTCCTGTTCATGGCGATCAACTTTGCCGACAAGGCGGTGATCGGGATCGCCGCGGTCCCGATGATGCACGATCTTAGGCTTACTCCGAGCCGGTTCGGACTGATCGGCTCGAGCTTTTTCCTGCTGTTTTCGGTCTCGGCGATTCTTACAGGCTTCATCGTCAACCATGTGCAGACGCGCTGGGCGTTGCTGGTCATGGGGCTCGTTTGGGCGCTGACTCAGTTTCCGATGCTGGGAAATGTCGGGTTTGCGATCGTTGTGGCGTGCCGGATCATTCTCGGCGCCGGCGAAGGACCGGCTTATCCGGCGGCGCTGCATTCGGCCTTTAAATGGTTTCCCGACGAGCTGCGGACTTTGCCGACCGCGGTGGTGACGCAAGGCGCTGGTATCGGTGTCTTGGTGGCGCTGCCGCTGCTCAATTGGGTCATTGTCCACCATTCCTGGCGCTGGGCTTTTGGCGTGCTCGGCATCGTCGGCTTGGCCTGGACCGGGGCCTGGCTGGTGCTTGGACGCGAGGGCTCAATCGCCGCTGGCCAGCCAGCGGGTGCGGCACCGGCTTTCCAACGGGTCCCCTATGGACGGCTGTTGCTGAGCCCGACAATCGTGGCGTGCTGGTGCGCGAATTTCGGCGCCTATTGGGGCCTGTCGCAGGCGCTTTCCTGGCAGGGCGCATTTCTGATCAAAGGGCTGGGCTTCGCGCAGGGGTCGATCGGCCTGTTGGGGGCGCTGCCGGCGGCGGCGAGCGCGGTCGTGGTGATCGCCTCCGGCTGGTATTCGCAGCATCTGATCTCGCGCGGGGTATCGAGCCGGATGGCGCGCGGCTTGTTCGGCGGTGCCTGCGTGGCACTCGGCGGCGCGGCGCTGGTGATCATGCCTTACGTGCCTGACATTCCACTCAAGATCGGCCTGACGACGATCGGCGTGGCGCTGCCGTCGGTGATCTACGTGATGACCAATACCGTCGTCGGCGAAGTGACACCTGTCGCTCAGCGCGGCGCGTTGCTCGCCATCGGCACCGCCGTCAGCAGCTCGGCCGGGCTCTTGGCGCCTTACGTTATGGGCCGCGTCATCGAGAGGGCGGCGACCTCGCTCGCCGGCTTCAACACCGGCTTTATGATCTGCGGCGTCATCATGCTGATCGGCGGCGCCATCGGGATGGCTTTGATACGCCCCGAGCGCGAGGCAAGGCGGTGGCGGAGCGAAATGCCGCTGGCGGCGGTCGGGCCGGCTTGAGGAGGCCCACGGAATTGCCCCGGAGAGCTTCGCCAGCTTGTGCTCGCGTGCGTATAATCCATCACCCGCCGCCTTGCGCGCACAAAACCCTGCTCCAGGTTCAATCGCCGCGGTCGTTCAGATGCAGTAGGTGCGGATCGGGGCGAAGCCGTTGAACCCGACCGAGGCGTAGCTCGCGGTATAGGCGCCGGCCGCCAGGATCTCGACCTTGTCGCCGATTTCGAGGCCGAGCGGCAGCCGGTAATCGGTCCGCTCGTAGAGGATGTCGGCGCTGTCGCAGGTCGGCCCGGCGAGGATCACCGGGCCGCAGGCCCCGCCGCGTCCGGGTGTGGCGATGCGGTATTTTATGCTCTCGTCCATGGTTTCGGCGAGGCCGTTGAACTTGCCGACATCGAGATAGACCCAACGGCGCCCGTCGTCGCCACCTTTGTCGGAAATCAGCACAACCTCGCTCTGGATCACGCCGGCATCGCCGACCAGCGAGCGGCCGGGCTCGATGATGATTTCCGGCAGGTGGTTGCCGAAATGCCGGGTGACCGCCGCCATGACGGCTCGCGCATAGCGCTCTACCGCCGGCACCTCGCCGGTGTAATGCGCCGGAAATCCGCCGCCGATATTGACCATGCGCAGATCGATGTCGGCCTCGGCGAGCAGCGAGAACATCCGCGCCGCGGCCCCGACCGCACCATCCCATTGCCGCAGATCGGTCTGTTGCGAGCCGACGTGGAACGACACGCCGTAGGGGTCGAGGCCCAGATCGCGCGCCCGGCGCAAGAGCTCGACCGCCATCTCCGGGGCGCAGCCGAACTTGCGCGACAGCGGCCACTCGGCCCCGGCGCAATCGACCAGGATCCGGCAAAAGACGCGCGCACCCGGCGCCGCGCGCGCCAGCTTGCCGAGCTCGTGCACGCTGTCGAAGGCGAACAGCCGCAGCCCCGCGCCATAGGCAAAGGCGATGTCCTTTTCCTTTTTAATCGTGTTGCCGAACGACAGCCGTTCCGCGGCGACGCCGCTGTCGAGGCACAGCTCGACTTCGCCCCGGCTCGCCACGTCGAAGCTGGCTCCCTTATGCTCGAGCATGGCGATGATGGCGGGGGCCGGGTTGGCCTTGACCGCGTAATAAATTCGGGCCAATGGCAGATGCCGGCACAAAACGTCGTAAGCCGCGGCGATCGCGGCCAAGTCGACGACGAGGCACGGCGTCTCGGGCGAATTTTCGGCGAGGAAACGCGAAATCCTCTGATTCATTATTAGGGTTCATCCTTCCCGCGAAGCGGCTGAGCAAAACAGCTGCTGCCGGCCAGACCCGGAGCCGTGGCGACGTGTCGAGCCACGCCGCTGCAGCTTCGGGTTTTGACCGAAAGCAATTCGGAAACGAGGGCCGGCCAGGCGCTGAGGCCCGGCTCGGTCGGATTTGTGCTGCTTAGCTCAGACTACTCGGGTCGATGACCCGGTTGCCCCGCCCGCGCAGGCGGGTTCCGCGAAGGTTCGCGTCAGGGCAGGGCACCACGCCCCTCAGTCGGATAGCAACCATATCGACCTCCCTCTCGGGACCGGCGTTGCGGCCGGACGACCAAAAAGGACGCGTTACGTCGTTGCATAACCACCATGGGCCATAGGCACGTGCGAGTGCGTCGAGGCCTCGATAGATACGCCGATTCGCTCGGAACGCAAGCGGCTATTCCCGAAAATTTTTCGGCTGAGCACGCCGCGCCGCTCTTCTCACTCAAGCCCGATAGACCGGTGCTCGCGCTCAACTCGCCGGCACGACCTGCCACGGGCCGTAACACTGCGCTACGTAGGGATAATAGCCGGCCGGGTTGGGGCAATAATACCAATCATTCTGCCCCGCGGCATAGCTGTAATAGCCGTAAGCCGGCGGGTAGTAGCCCCATTCCCAGGGAGATCCCAGCCCGAGGCCGAGCCCAGAGTCGAACCCGTGGCGAAACCCACCGTGAACTCCGCCGGCATGAAATCCTCGGCCCTGAAAGCCGCCGCCATGGAAGCCGCCGCCATGGAAGCCGCCGTGCGGTGCGGCAAAGGCCGCACCAGAGGCGCCAAGGATGGCGGAAAACAGGGCGGCCGTGGCGGCGCGCGCGAACGTCCTTTTCTTCGATGGCCGGAGGGCCGTTTCACTGGATCGGTACATCGACAAACTCCTGTGAACCCCGCGCCGAATTCGCCGCCCGAACGGGCCGAAGCGACGTTCCGCTGGTTCGCGATGCACTCCATGTGTTGCCGCCGGACAGCGCCGGCACTGAAATTTCGGTAAAAATTGGTAAACCAAACCAGTCGGGACCGAGCCCGCCGATCCGCCCCTTGCGGCCGGGAGAACGTTCGTTGATTTCAGGGCTGTCCAGCGGACGCGGCGGCAACCGGGCGCCGGCCGGTAGGCGCCGGCTCAGCCGAGCGCTTTTTCCAGCAGATCCAGTGCCGCGATCGAAAACGTGCGCATGTTGTCGACGCGGTCGGCCTTGCCGGTCTCGACGGTCATCGAGCGCTCGCCGCTGGGGCCGATCACGGCGATGGAGGAATGCCCGGCGGCATGGCCATAGCGGCTGCCGGTCGGCCCGGCGGTCCCGGTCTCGCCGATCGACCAGCTGGTGGCGAGCTTGCCGCGGATCTTGCGGGCGAACAGCAGCGCATAGGCCTCGGTCGAGGGGGTGATGCCGGTCAATTCCTGGTCGGTCACGGCGAGCAGCGCCGCGCGCGACTGGCGCGTGTAGACGACGGCACCGCCCATGAAATAGGCCGACGCGCCGGCGATCGCCAGGAGCGCCGCCGAAATCATCCCGGCGGTCGAGGATTCGGCGATCGAGATCGTCTCGTTCTTCGACTTGAGCCTGGCCGCGATCCGCTCCGCCTGGGGCAATAAATCCTGTAACATCTCTCGACCTCCATTCCGTTGTGTCGGCATCCCTGCGCGCGAGGCACCCCCGCAATGAGCTACCAGACGATCCTCTACGCCGAGGATGGGCCGGTCGGGACCCTGACCCTGAACCGCCCCGAGGACGGCAACATGTTCACCGCGATCATGTGCCAGGAAATCCGCGATTGCATCAACCTCGTGCGCCGCGAGACGCGCACCCGCGTTCTCGTGATCACCGGCGCCGGCAACCGCTTCTTTTGCATCGGCGGGCGCAAGGAGGCGATGGAGGACACATTGCTCTATCCGGGCGTGCTGCCGGTGCTCGACATGTATGAGTTGATCGAGCGGCTGCAAAAGCCGGTGATCGCTTCGGTCAACGGCTACGCGGTCGGCGGCGGCAATGTGCTGCAGGTCATGTGCGACATCACCATCGCCAAGGAGAGCGCCATCTTTCGCCAGGTGGGGCCGATGATGGGCAGCTTCGACGCCGGCTACGGCACCTGGTATCTCGAAGACCTGGTCGGCAAGAAAAAGGCGAAGGAGATCTGGTTCCGCAACCCACGGCTTTCGGCGCGCGAGGCGCTCGAGCTCGGCATGATCAACCAGGTCGTCCCCGATGCCGAACTGGCAGCGGCGACGCGCGTGATGGCGCTCGAGATCGCCGAGCGCGGCGCCTTTGCCCTCGCCGCGATCAAGACCGCGTTCAGCGCCCGCCACGGCGGCGTTGGCGGGTTGTCGCGCATGGCCCACGACCTCCTGCTGCGCGGCTATCTCGAAACCGACGAATTGCACGAGCTCGGCCGCGCCTTCGCCGAGCGCCGCAAACCTGACCCGGAGAAGTTCGGGCATTGAGGATGACGCTGCAGGGGATGTGTTTTTCTTCCTCTCCCCCCGCTCGCGGGGGGAGAGGGCAGAGTGAGGGGGGTGTCGGATGCGAGCAGCGGCGGACGCCCAACTCCCCCTTCCCGCCGCTGCACGCCCTGCTCCTCCCTCTCCCCCAGCAGGCGAAGCGGGGCTCAATCGCCAGAAGACGGCCGCTATGATGACCAACACCCTACTCACCCTGCACGACCCGGAATTGGCGCGGCGGTATTATGCCGAGGGGTTGTGGCGGCAGGATACGCTCTACAGCCTGCTGTGTGGGCATGCCGAGCGGCGGCCGGAGGCGTTTGCGGTGCGCGACGGGCGGCAGCGGCTGACCTGGCGCGAATTGCGGGTGTTGGTGGATAGGGTCGCGGCCGAGTTGCACGCCGCGGGGTTGAAGCGCGGCGAGCGGGTTGCGGTGTGGCTGCCGAACCGGGTCGAGGCGGTCGCGATCTTCCTTGCCTGCTCGCGCCAGGGCTATGTCTGCAACCCCTCGCTGCACCGCAACTATCGGGTCGGCGAGATCGTCGAATTGTTGGCGCGGATTCGTGCCGCGGCGTTGTTCGCCGAACCCGGCTACGGCGCCGACGCCCGCACTGCCGACATCTTCGCTGCCGCCGCCTCGCTGCCATCGCTACGGCGGATCTATACTCTCGGCGACGGGCCGAGCAATGCTGCGCCTTTCCCGACCGAGACCGCGCCCCTGCCGCCGGCCGACACCGACCCCGACAAGATCGTCTATCTCGCCTTCACGTCGGGCACGACCGGCACGCCAAAGGGCGTCATGCATTCCGACAACACGCTCCTGGCGAATGGCAGGGCGATGGTCGCCGATTGGGGGCACGACGAGCGCTCGGTTCTCCTGAGCCTGAGCCCGATGAGCCATCACATCGGCGCCGTCGCGATCGAGCAGATGCTGGCGGCCGGGCTCGAGCTCGTGGTCAACGCGCCGCCCGCTGGCCTGACCCCGCTCGATTGGATCATCGAGACCGGCGCCAGCTATGTGATGGGGGTGCCGACCCATGCGATGGACATCCTCGCCGAAATGCGCCGGCGGCAGCTCGACAGTCTCGGCAGGGTCAGAGTGTTTTATATGGCCGGCTCGCCGATCCCGCGCGAGACCGCGCGGGCGTTTCTCGACAGAAGTGTCTTGCCGCAGAACGTCTATGGCATGACCGAGAACGGCTCGCACCAATACACGCTGCCCGGCGACGACCCGCAGACCATCATCGAGACCTGCGGGCGTGCCTGCGCCGCTTACGGGATCCGCATCTGGGACCAGGACAACCCCGACATCGAGGCGCCGCCGGGTGCGGTCGGCGAGATCGGCGGCCGAGGCGCCTGCCTGACCCTCGGCTATTTCGACGACCAGAAGGCGACCGAGGACTCGTTCAACCGGGTGGGCTGGTTCATGAGCGGCGATCTGGGCCGGCTCGACGACAAAGGCTGCCTTGAAATCGTCGGCCGCAAAAAGGATCTGATCATCTGCGGCGGACGCAATATCCATCCCGCCCCAATCGAGGACCTGGCGATGCGGCACCAGGCAATCGCCCGCTGCGCCGCCTTTGCAGTCGCGGACCCGCGGCTCGGCGAAAAGGTCTGCCTCGCGGTCATCCTGCACGAAGGCGAGCGCCTCGAGCCGGACGCGCTGTTGGCGCATCTCGACCGCGCCGGCCTGTCGCGTTTCGATATGCCGGAATATTTCCTGACGATGGACGAGTTTCCGCTGACGGCCAGCGGCAAGACCCTGAAGCGCGAGCTGGTCGAATGGGCAAGGGTGGGCCATATCGCGCCGGTTCCGGTCCGCTGGAGCGGGTCATGACAATCCAGTTAACTCGGGTCGACGAGCTCGCGCTGCTGACCCTTGACCGCCCCGAGGCGCTGAACGCGCTGAGCTTTGCGCTGTTGCGCGATCTGGCCGCGGCGCTCGATCAAATCGGTGCCAGCGACGCCCGCGTGCTGCTGGTCACCGGGGCCGGCGACCGGGCGTTTTGCGCCGGCGCCGACATCGCCGAGCTGATCGGCCGCGCGCGCGAGGCCGCGCGCGCCGGCGCCGCCTTTGGTCAAGCGACCCTGGCCAAGCTCGACACCCTGCCGATCCCGTCGATCGCGCTGGTCAACGGCTACGCCTTTGGCGGCGGGCTCGAGCTGGCGCTGGCCTGCACCTTTCGTATCGCCTCGCCGGGCGCCAGGCTCGGCCTGCCCGAGATCAAGCTCGGCCTCATTCCCGGCTATGGCGGGACCCAACGGCTGCCGCGGCTGGTCGGCGAAGCGCGCGCGCTCGAGATGATCCTGACCGGCCGCGCCGTCGCCGCCGAGGAGGCATTGTCGATCGGCCTGGTCAACCGCATCGCCGAGGGCGACCTGGTCGAAGCCGGCCTGAGCTTCGCGCGCGAAATGACCGGCTACAGCCTCTGCGCCCTCGCCCCCGCCCGCGACGCGGTGCATCGCGGGCTCCAGACCAGCTTGCCGCAGGGCCTTGCGATCGAAGCCGAGCTCAACGCCGCTGTTTTCCAGACCGCCGACGCCACCGAGGGCATGACCGCCTTTCTCGACAAGCGCAAACCGGTATTTCGCGACCGGTGACCGGAGCCTCACCCTCCAAGCAAAGAAATCCCAAGAGTGCTCGCCGCCTTGCGCATTCGCCGTCGAGCGAGGCGCGCGGGAGCAGGCGGCGGTGCGCGAGCTCCAGATAGGCGGCATCATAGAGGGTGAGGCGAAAGCGCTCGGCAAACCGAAGCGTGGCGATCCACGCCAGGGCATCGGTATCGGGATCGATCGCGATGTCGAGCAGTGCCAGATCGCCGAGGGCGGCATCACGGAAGTCGCTGTCGATACGCCGGCGGCGGACCGCAACGGTCAGGCTGTTCGCGATTTCGAGGCGCCAGAGCGCCGGCACTGAAGCACCCTTGTCGGCGACGACACCGAACAGGTGCCGCACCGCTGGCGTGGTCTCGTCGCCATAAATCCAGGCGCGCGTCGCCGAGCTGTCGAGCACCGGCTTCACCGTCGGCCCTCGTTGCGATAGGCTTTCCACTCGCTCCAGTCGAACGGGCCGAGCTTCAGCTGTTCGGCGCGCTCGCGGATGCGCTTTAGCGCCGCGTGCGCCTGGTCGCGGTTGACGGCCCCCTTGGCCGGCACCAGCCGGGCGACCGGCTTGCCGTGCCTGGTGATGACCACTTCCTCGCCGCGTTCGGCCAGGTCGAGCAACTGTCCGAGCTTGTTCTTCGCCTCGAAGGCGCCCACTTCTTTCACCGCGATGACCCCTTGTCTAGTTCAAGTAGCTTAGGCCCAGAGCAGCCGCGGCATCGAGGTTTCGACAAGTGCAAATCGGCGTTTGGCGACCGGTTGAGGCCGGATCAGAACCCGCGCCGGGGTTTGAGGCGCCGGTAGGCATCGGCGTCGTCGACGTCTTCGAGGGTTTCGAGAAAGCCGATTGCGGTCCGGCGCGGCAGGCCGGCGAGGGTGTCGGCGAGTGCGTGCGGGCCCGACCATCGCACCCGCGCGAACAGCGGCGGCAGATGCCGAGGGCGCCGGGCGCCGACCAGCCAGAAGCCGCCATCCGCGGCGGGGCCGAAGACCAGATCGCGGCTGCCGAGCAGGCCGAAGGCGGCGGCGACATGGCCGGCGGCGAGCGCGGGAATATCGCTGCCGACCAGCACCGCCGGGCCGCGCGGCGCGCCGGCGAGCGCCCGACTTATTCGCCGGCCGAGATCGCCATCGCCTTGGCCCGATACCTTGGCGGCACCGCGCCAATGCCGGGCGTGGCGGCAGGCCCGGTCCGGGGTGACCGCGATCCGCACCTCCCAGCGCCGGTCGCCCGCCAAGCGGCGCAGCAGCAGCGCGATCATCAGCCGCTCGAACCGCACCGCCGCGAGGTCGCCGATGTCCTTCGCCAACCGGCGCTTGCCATGCCCGAGTTCCGGGGCGCGCACGAACAAAATCAAATGGCGGCGCATTATCTGTAGAGCGCCACAATCCGCTCGGGGGGCAGGCCGGCGAAGTACAGCGAAAGGCACAGAAGGTTGCGTAATGGCCGTCGCCAATAGCCGTCGCGGCGGTAGCGGCGCGCCGAGGCGAGGCAGCCGGCGCCGATGCGCGCGAGCCGATGGCGGCCGAGCCGGCGCGCGAGATCGACATCCTCCATCAGCGGCAACGGGGCAAAACCGCCGACCGCATCGTAGAGGGTGCGGCTGATCAGCAGACCCTGATCGCCGTAGGGCAGTGCCAGGAACCGGCAGCGCCAGGCGACGATCCGCTCCAGCCGCCGCGCCGCCGGGGCCGGGTCGTCGAATGCCAAATCGAAATAGCCGGCGCATCCCGCCGCTTGCGGCGTCGCGATGAAGGCGGCGACCGCCGCGGTCCAGCCCGGCATCGGAGCGCAGTCGGCATGCAGGAACAACAGCCAATCGCTCGATGCCGCAGCCGCCCCGGCGGCAAGCTGGGTGCCGCGCCCGCGTCCGGCGGCGACGACCCGCATGCCGGCTTGCTCGGCGACGGCGGTGGTTTCGTCGACCGAACCGCCATCGGCGACGACGATCTCGGTGATCAGCGGCGCGGAGCGCAGCGCGGCCCGGACCTGCGGCAGCGTCTCGGCGGCGTTCAAGGTCGGAATCACCACCGAAAGCGAAGATAGTTCTTGAATTGTTCCCACGTTCGGAGCATGCTCGGCGGCATGGATATGTCGGGCACGACAGGGCCGCGCAAGGGGCGCGGTGCGGCGAGCAACGACAGCGGCCGCTTCGAAGCTGAGAAGCGGGTGGCCTTCGACGACGGCTGGGCCACGGGCGACGGCTGGGCCGCTGGCGACGGAGAGCCGCTGCCGCTGACCACGACGCTCTCCGTCGACGCGACGCGCACGATCATCGCCCGCAACAACTCGCCGGATATCGGTTTCGACCGCTCGATCAATCCCTATCGCGGCTGCGAGCATGGCTGCATCTATTGCTACGCGCGGCCGAGCCACGCCTATCTCGGCCTGTCGCCCGGCCTCGATTTCGAAAGCCGGCTGTTCTACAAGCCGCAGGCGGCGGCCCTGCTCGCGGCCGAGCTGTGCAAAAAGGACTATGTCTGCCGGCCGATCGCGCTCGGCAGCAACACCGACCCGTACCAGCCGGTCGAGCGCCGGCTCGGGATTACCCGTTCGATCCTCGAAAAGCTGCGCGATTTTCGCCACCCGGTCACGATCGTCACCAAGGGGGCGCTGATCCGGCGCGACCTCGACATCCTCGCCGAGATGGCCAGGGACCGGCTGGCGATCGTCACGATCTCGGTGACCACATTGGATCGCGCGCTGGCGCGAGTCATGGAGCCGCGGGCGGCGACCCCCGATCGCCGGCTCGAAACCATCGCGGCACTGGCCGCCGCCGGCATCCCGACCGGCGTGTTGGCCGCGCCGATGATCCCGGCGCTCAACGACAGCGAGATGGAGCAGATCCTCGAACAGGCGCACAACGCCGGCGCCGTCTCGGCCGGCTATACCCTGCTGCGCCTGCCGCTCGAGCTGAAAGCGCTGTTTCGCGAATGGCTCGGGGCGCATTTCCCGGACAAGGCGGCGCACGTGCTCTCGCTGGTCACCCAGACCCATGGCGGCAAGCTGTATGATTCGGCCTGGTCAACGCGAATGACCGGCGCCGGCCCCTATGCCGACATGCTGCGAGTGCGCTTCGACCGCGCCTGCCGCCGCCTCGGCTTCCGCCAGCGCTCGACCGCCCCGCTCGACACGACGCAATTCCACCCGCCGCCGCGGAAAGGCGATCAGCTGAACCTGTTCTGACCGGCAGCTCGCCTGGACATGGCCGCGCGGGCGCGCGGGATGGGTTGGACAAAAGAAGCTGGGCAAGAAATGCGCCGCATCGATGCCGTGCGTGGTTCGAGACGCGCCCCGACCTCGCCGGGACGCTCCTCGCCATGACGTAAGCCTGTGATGATATTAAGGAAGATCGTCATCCTGAGGTGCTCGCGAAGCGAGGCCTCGAAGGACGTGCCGCATTCCTCCAGCCGCGTTGGCATTCTTGCCCAGCCTCGAGAGCGAAACTCATGCCACCCGCCACATCGGCTCGCGATCTTCATTCCGTAATCGAGCTTACGCCGCAACACCGCCGTTGTTGCTTGCTCCGGTTACGGCGGCCGGCCTAGGTTCGCCTTCCACCGGTTCGGCCAGAGGGATCGCCACGCCATGATCGTCGATGTCCACGCACACTACACGCCGAAGAATTTCAGCGAGTTCATGGGCGACCGGTTTGCGTCACCGGTTCATCTGCCGGTCAAGCGCGGAATGGCGCGCCACCCGTTCTCGGATTCCGCCGAAGACATTCAGGGGCGGTTTGAGCTGATGGATGCCGCCGGGGTTGAAAAGCAGGTGCTCTCGCCGAACCACCCGCCCTACCTGCCGGATGAGGCGGAGTGCGTCAAAGCGGTTCAGATGCTGAACGACGGCTATGCCGACCTCGCCCACCGCTATCCGCGGCGCATCGCCTCCTACGTGATGCTGCCGTTGCCGCATATCGATGCCGCCTTGCGCGAGATGGAACGCGGCTTCGACCAGTTGGGCTGCGTCGGCGTCAACATGAACATCATCTGCCTGAACCGCTCGGTCGCCGAGACCGAGTTCGAGCCGATCTACGCGGAGATGAACCGGCGCGGCGCCGTCCTGTTCGTCCACCCGGCCGGCACCGGCATCTGTTCGCCGTTCATCACCGAATACGGCTTTCGCGCCGCGGTCGGGACCTCGCTCGAGGACGCGACCTTTGTCCTGCACATGATCGCCAAGCAAATCCCGCACCGCTATCCGAAGATCCGCTTCATCGTGCCGCATCTGGGCGGCCCGGTCCCGATGCTGTTGAACCGCCTCGACCAGCAAGGCCAGAGCCAGAGCGGCCACCCGAACCTCGCCGAGGCGCCGAGCCTCACCGCCAAGAGGTTCTGGTACGACACCGTGTGCTATGGCTCGAAGGCCGCCTTCGCCTGTGCGCTAGAAGCCTTTGGCGCCGATCATCTGGTGACCGGCAGCGACTACCCGGTGCTGCAGGATTACGAGGCGTACAAGGAGACCTTCGCCTACATCAGCCGGCTCGGGCTCGCCCCGGCCGACCTCGACAAGATCCTGCACCACAACGCCCACCAGCTGTTCGGCTTCGCCCACTAGCGGCGTGAGGCGAGGATCGCCGGCTGCGATCGGGCCGCCGCCGCGCGCGCCTCGGCCAGGGCCGCCTCGATGTGACGGCGCAGGTCCGCGGGGCTGAACGGCTTTTTGATCAGCGGGTGGAGCCGCCGATCACCGACGATGCCGACGGGATCGGCATAGCCGGTGATGAAGACGATCGGCAGCAGCGGCTGCGACGTCTTGGCCAGCCGGGCGAGTTCCGGCCCGCTCATGCCGTTCATCACCACTTCGGTCAGCAGAACGTCGGTCATGCCGCTCTGACCGAGCAGCTCGAGCGCGGTTTCGCCGTCGCCCGCCTGGACCACCGAATAACCGATATCCTGCAATACCCCGGCGGTGGTGCTGCGCACCGCTTCGTCGTCATCGACAAGAAGGATGATCGCCTCGCTCGTGCTCGGCTCGCCGCTATCGTCGGTTCGGGCGATGGCAGGCGCCACCCCGGCTGCCGCGCGCGGCAAATAGACCGTGACCGCGGTCCCGCTGCCGGGCGCGCTGTCGATCTGCACGTCACCGCCCGATTGGCGAGCCGTGCCGAACACCTGCGAAAGCCCGAGCCCGGAACCGGCGCCCGGCCCTTTGGTCGTAAAAAACGGTTCGAACGCCCGCGCCTGAACCTCCGCCGTCATGCCGACGCCGACATCGCGCACCGTCACCGCCACGTAGTCGCCCTCAGCCAGCACTTCGGCGCGCATCGGCGGCCCGTGGCGCACCGCAGCCGTCTCCACGGTAACGTCACCGCCCTTCGGCATCGCATCGCGGGCGTTGATGACCAGGTTCAGGACCACCAGCTCGAACTGCGTCGGATCGACCATGGCCGGCGTCAGACCCGGCGCCAGGCGCGTCTCGATCCGCATCCGCGGGCCGAGGGCGCTCTGCAGCAGGCCGTGCATGCCGGTGATCAGCGCGTTCACATCGACCGCCCGCGGTGACAGCGGCTGACGCCGGGCAAAGGCCAGCATGTGGCCGGTCAGCATCGCGCCGCGCTCGGCCGCGGCGCGCATCGCCGCGAGCCGCGGTGCCAATGCCGGGTCGAGCGGCGCCGCTCTGGTGATCAGGTCGATATTGCCGATCAGCACCGTCAGCAGATTGTTGAAGTCGTGCGCAACGCCGCCGGTCAGCTGGCCGATGGCTTCGATCCGCTGGGCTTGGCGCAGCGCCGCCTCGGCCCGCTCGCGCTCGGCCATCTGCTCGACCGCCTGCCGATGCGCCTCTTCGGCGCTGTCCTTGGCGGCGCGGTATTCGCCGAGCAATCGTTCGATCTGGCGCGAGCGCTGCGCCAGCAGCAGCAGCAGGCCGACTATAGCCAGCGAGGCGACCACCGCTACCAGCGAGAATGTCAAGGTCTGGCGCCGCCAACCGGCGAGGACCCGGTTCTCGGCGACCGACACGTTGACCGCCAGCGGAAGCCCCTTCAGCGCACGGATCGCCAGCACGCGCCGGCTGCCGTCGATTGGGCTGTCCATGACCACCGTGCCGGCCATGCCGTGTGCCAGGATGTCCTTGAACGGCGGCAGATCAGCGTAGCTCTGGCCGATGATCGCGTCGGTATGGGGGTAACGGGCGAGCACCGTCCCGTCGCGCAGGTGCAGCAGGATGGCGCCGCCGGCATCGAGCTCGACTGCGCGGTAGAAATCCTCGAAATAGGCGAGGTTGAGAAAGGCGATTGCGGCGCCCTCGAAGGCGCCGTCGGCGGCCTTGATCGGCCGCAGCATCAGCGCCGTCCATCGCCCGTCCGCGCGCCGGATCGGCTCGCTGAACAACAGCCCGGCGGTGGCGGCATGGTCGGCCTCAGCGGCGACCAGCGCCCGCACCTTGGGCGGCAGCTCGCGCGACGGCCCGGGACGCGACGAATAGAGGATGCGGCCGTCCCGATCGGTGATTGCAATCTCGTTGAGCTGATGCACGCCGGCGATGCGCTGCCGCAGCCAATCATCATAGGCATTGGTGTCGAAGGGAGGTGCCGCACGTCTGGTCTCCAAGGCTTCGATCGCGTTGCGGAGCAGGAAATCGACGCTCTCCACGGCGCGCCCGGTCTGCTCGGCGAACACCATGTCGAGGCGCGACAGCTGATACTCGGTATCGGCGAGGATCGCCGCCCGGCTGCCTTGAAGCTGGTGCGCCGTCGCCGCCACGATCAGGACGACGACAACGCCCGCCAACACCTGCAGCGGCCCGCTGACCGAGGGGAGGCGGGCGCGCCGGATGGTCGGATCGCTGTCGCTCATCTGCGCGCCGCTCGCCGGGACCGCCGGATCAGCCGCTGTCGGCCCGCGCGGCGCGGATCGCGCGCCACAGCCGTTCCGAGGTTGCAGGCGGATCGATCGCCGCGGCGCCGATCTGCGCGAGCGCGTCGTTGACCGCGTTGATCGCCGCCGGGATCGCGCCCAAGGTGCCGGCCTCGCCGACACCCTTGACGCCGAGCGGATTGCGCGCCGTCAAGGTCGGATTGCTGGCGAGGCGGAAATCGCACAAATCGTCGGCGCGCGGCATCGAGTAGTCCTGGAACGAGCCGGTCAAGAGCTGTCCGCTCGCCGGGTCGTACACCACCCTTTCCATAAGCGCCTGGCCGACGCCTTGAACCACGCCGCCGTGGATCTGGCCCTCGCACAGCAATGGGTTGAGGACGCGCCCGACATCGTCCACCGCGCTGTAGCGGGTCAGCTCGACCGCACCGGTTTCCGCGTCGATCTCGACCTCGCAGATATGCGCCCCGCTGGGAAAAGTCGCCGAGCCGGCGGGGCCGTAATTGGCCCGCTCGCTAAAGCCCGCCTCGATGTCGTTCGGCAGATAGCTCGAGTCAAAGGACCGGCGCGCGACCTCGGCCAGGGTCACCGAGCGGTCGGTGCCGGCGATGGCGAATTGGCCGGACTGGAAAACCACGTCGTCGACCGCCGCCTCCATCATGTGGCCGGCAATGCGGCGCCCCTTGTCGATCAGCCGGTCGGCGGCGACCACGATCGCCGAGCCGGCGAGCTGGGCCGAGCGCGAGCCGAAGGTGCCGATCCCCATCGTCACCAGGTCGCTGTCGCCGTAGCGGTAGCGAATCAGGTCGGCGTCGACGCCGAGCCTTTCCGACAGGATCTGCTTGAACGTCGTTCCGTGGCCCTGGCCGTGGTCCATGCTGCCAGTCATCAGCACGATCCCGCCCGCCGGGTCGAAACGGATCTCGGCATGCTCGTAGTCGCGCCCGCCGGTGGCGGCGACCGCAGTGGCGACCCCGATCCCCAACAGCTTGCCGCGCTTTCTCGCGGCCTCGCGCCGCGCTGGCGCCGCAGCGTAGTCAGCAATCGTCAGACAATCGTCCAAATTTTTGACAAAGTCGCCGGCGTCGTAGGTCTGCTGCAGCGCCGTGGTGAACGGCATGGCGCTCGCCGGGATCGTGTTGCGGCGGCGCAGCTCCAAAGGCTCAATGCCGAGCTGGCGCGCCGCCTTGTCGATGATGGTTTCGGTGACATAGATCGGCTCGGGCCGGCTGCCGCCGCGATAGGGTGCGGTCGTCATCGTGTTGGTCAGCGCGGCGACCACCCGCGCATACACCGCCGGGATGCCGTAGGTATTGACCAGGCAGCCGAGCCCGATCGTCAGCGGGATCGTCGGCCGGTCGGTCGAGAAATAGGCGCCGATCGCCGCCTGCCATTGCGCGCGCAAGGCCAGAAACCGGCCCGTCTTGTTGAGCGCGAGCTCGGTCTCGACGACGCTGCCCCGGCCCTGCTCGTCGCTCGCCAGCCCTTCGCTGCGCTCGGCGATCCAGCGCACTCGTCGTCCGGTCGCCTCGGCGGCCCACAACGACAGCCCGTATTCGGGATAGCAGCCGCCCTTCATGCCGAAGCCGCCGCCCATCGTGTCGCACACCACCCGGAACTGGTGCTGCGGTAATTTGAAGATGCGATCGGCGAGGGCCGCGCGCGTCGCGTGCACCGACTGGATCGTGCAGCGGATCGCGTAGCGGTCGAGGGACCGGTCGTATTCGGCGATAGAGCCGCGCGGCTCCATCGAGTTCGCGGTGACCCGGTTGATGCGGATTTCGTCGCGCACGATATGATCGGCGCGGGCGAACGCGGCGTCGACCGCCGCTTTGTCGCCGACCTCGTGAAAAAACGCTTCATTGCCGGGGTTCTCGTCCCATACCGCCGGCGCGCCCGGGGCGAGGGCCGCCGCGACGGTGACCACGGCGGGGAGCGGCTCGTAGGCAATTTCGATCAGCTCGGCGGCGTCCTTTGCCTGGTTCAGGGTGTCGGCGACGACGAACGCAACCGGGTCGCCGACATAGCGCACTTGCCCCTGAGCTAAGAGCGGCTGCGGGCAGACGAAAGCCGGGCTGCCGTCGCGGTGCCGGCGGGGCACGCCCGGCATCAGAGTGCCGAGGCCGCGGCGGCGCAGATCCTCGCCTGTCAGCACCGCGAGCACGCCGGGCGCCGCCAGCGCGTGGTCGACATCGATCGCAACGATCCGCGCGTGCGCGTGCGGCGAGCGCAGCACATAGCCGCGCGCGTCGCTCGCCTGGCCGGCATCGTCGACATAGCGGCCTCTGCCGCGCAGCAGGCGCAGATCCTCCTCGCGCCGCACCGGATCGCCTATCGCCTGCACGCTCATCGCCTACTCCTTTTTGCGATCCTCGTGTTTTCCGAACCCGCCGCCTGCCGCCTGCCGCCTGGCGCATCGGCCGCCGCTGTTTCAGCCGCCGCGGGTTGGATCCGGGCCCAGCCGGATCAGCAATTTGCCGAAATTCCTGCCTTGCAGCAGCCCGATTAAGGCGTCCGGCGCATGGTCGAGGCCGTCGACGATATCCTCGCGGTATTTGAGTTCGCCGCTGCGCACCAGCGGCGCGGCCATCGCCCGGTATTCGCCCCAGCGCTGCCACTGGTCGCTGACGATGAACCCTTGGATCTTGAGCCGCTTGCGCACTGCCGCCATCAGATTGGGGCCGGGCCGCGACGCGATGTCGTTGTATTCGGCGACCATGCCGCACATGACCATGCGGGCGAAATCGTTGAGCCGGGGGAACACCGCCTGCTGCATTGCGCCGCCGACATTCTCCCAATAGACGTCAATCCCGTTCGGGCAAGCCTGGTCGAGCGTCGCGCCGAGATCGGCCGCGCGATGGTCGATCGCTGCATCAAAGCCGAGCTCACGTTCGACAAAACGGCACTTGTCGGCGCCGCCGGCGATGCCGACCGCACGCGCCCCGGCGCGCCTGGCGAGCTGGCCGACGACCTCCCCGACCGCCCCCGAGGCGGCTGAGACCACCACGGTCTCGCCGGGTTGCGGCCGGCCGATTTCGCTCAAGCCGACATAGGCGGTCAGCCCCGGCATGCCGAGCACGCCAAGGGCGGTGGACAGCGGCGCTTCGGCCGGGTCGAGCTTCAGCAGGTTGTTGCCCGGGGCCGCGCTGTAGAGCTGCCAGCCATTGCCGCCGAATACAAAGTCGCCTTCCCGGAATGCGGGATCGCGCGAGCGCGCGACCTGGCCGACGACCCGGCCTTCCATGACCGCGCCCACCGCGACCGGCTTGGCATAGGAGCGTGCCGCGCTGATCCGGCCGCGCATATAGGGATCGAGCGACAGATAGATCCCGCGCACCAGCACCTCGCCCTCGGCGGGGTCGGGCATCGGCGCATCGACGATCGCGAAATCCGCGGCGCTCGGCATGCCGTTCGGCCGCTGCTTCAGCAGCACCTGGCGGTTCTGGTTGTCCACGATTGCCTCTCCTGGCTGCGCTAGCCGAACAACTACCGCATCGCCGCGGCGAACCGAAGCGGGTTGGATCAGATGACGCCCGCCGGCTCCCCGGCTAGGATCGGGTATCCAACGAGACAGCCGCAGAGGAGACGCCCGATGGAACCGACCCTTCGCAACATGGCCCGCGACCGCCTCAAGGCCGGAGAGCTGGCGCTGGGCGTCGGCATTCGCCAGAGCCGCACGGTCGACACCGCCGCGATCATGAAGGCCTGCGGCTATGACTGGCTGTTTCTCGACCTCGAGGACAATTCGATGGACCTCGACACCGCGGTGCAGATCTCGGTGGCGGCGCTCGGCGCCGGGATCGCCCCGATCGCGCGGGTGCCAGCGGGGCAGCACTGGCTCGCCACCCGGATTCTCGACGGCGGCGGGCTCGGCATCGTCATGCCCCATGTCGACACCGTCGAGCAGGCGCGCGAGATCGCCGACCGGCTGCGCTATCCGCCACACGGCCACCGCTCGATCGCCGGCGGACTGCCGCATTTCGGCTATGCGCCGATCTCGACCGCGGATGCCACTGCCGCGATCGACGCCGCGACCCTGGTCGTCGTCATGCTCGAAACCCCAAAGGCGATCGGCAACGCCGCGGCGATCGCCGCCGTACCCGGCATCGACGCGCTGTTGATCGGCACCAGCGACCTGTCGATCGAGCTCGGCATTCCCGGGCAGTTCGAGGACCAGCGGATCGTCGCCGCCTATCGCAGCGTGGTCGACGCCTGCAAAGCGCACGGCAAGTTCGCCGGCATCGGCGGCGTCTATGAGGAAACCCTGCTGCGCCGCTACATCGGCATGGGGGTGCGGCTGGTGCTGGGCGGCGGCGACCTCGGCTTTATGATGAGTGCCGCGACCGCGCGCGCCGGGCTCCTGCGCGGCTGCCTCTGATCCCGGTTTCGCCGGCGCGGGAGGCGGAGAGCCAACGCCGCCGGGCCAGCACGGCCGCGGACGCCAGCCGCAGACAAGGGGGTTTGTGCAGAGCGGCCGGATTGGGTTTATTCGACGCCGATCGCGTGGCGGAACCGGGTTTTCAGATAGACGCCGTCGCGCGGCGGCAACACCCGCGGCGGCTCGTCGGCGCGGATCGCGACGCGGGCGAACAAGGTCGTCGCCGCATGCCGCACCCGGAGGGCAAAGTCGTGCAGCCCCAATTCGTCGGCGACGTCAAAGGTTTCCCTGATCCCGCAGGCGCGCGCCACGCCGATCAGCTCGACCGCGCCGGCGGTGTGGCTCGCCTGCATGCCGGTCTCGCCGTAATGGCCGTTGTCGAACACCGCGATCGCGAGGTTCGGCGGGCGCTGCACCCCGATCGTCGCCAGCGCGCCCAGCCCCATCAGCATTTCGCCATCGCCGGTGACGACCAAGACCCGATGCCGGGGCTGCGCGATCGACAGGCCGAGCCCGATCATCGCCGCCGCTCCCATCGCCCCCCACAGATAGAAATTGCGCGGATCGTCGCCGACCGAAGCGGCGTCCCAGCTGGTCGAGCCGAGCCCGGTCACCAGCAGCAGGTCGTCGCGTTTTTCGAGCAGGGCGCGGATCGCGAGGCGGCGGTCGAGGCGGCGGTCGTTCGATATCATTTGACCCACCTTTTGGCGCCGATCAGCCGCTGCGACAGCAGCACTGCGGTCGCCAGATCGCCGTTGAAGGCGATGTCGAGCGCCGCGGCGACGGTCTCGCCCGCCTCTTCCGGCCGCTCGACGCGATAGACCAGCACGTCCATCAGCTCGAGCGCCGCCTGGGTCTTGGTACCCATCGGCACCTGCCAGGGGTTGAACTCTGCCCACTCACCGCGCATCGTCACCAGCACGACCAGCGGAAAGCGGCAGTTTTTGGCGAGCGACAGCATGTTGACGCAGTTGCCGACCCCGCTCGATTGCATCAGCAATGCGGCGCGCTCGCCGCCGAGCCAGGCGCCGGCGGCGAAGGCCACGCCCTCCTCTTCGCTGGTCAACGGCACCGCGCGAATGTCGGGGTCGCCTTGGCACAAGTCGATCAGCCGCGCATGACCGGCATCGGGGACATAGCCGACCTGGCGGACATCGGCGCCTTTCAGCACCGCGAAGATCGCATCCCGCCAATCGGTTGTTTCCGCTGCTGCGCGTCCGCTCAAATGCCCGTCTCCTGGTTAAACCCTGCCGCCGCCAAGCCTATCACGATCGCTGCTGACCTTGAATCCGTTCCCGCGCCGAGCGATAAACGAGATCATGAGCAGCGAGCCCGAAAATATCGTTCTCGTTTACCTGCGCCGGATCGACGAGAAAGTCGACCGGCTGCTCGGCGACGTGCAGGATTTGAAACACCGGGTTACGTCGCTCGAAGGCCACGTCGCGAGCATTCATGGCGACATGGCAGCGATGTCGCTGCGGATCGACCGCATCGAAACCCGCCTCGACCGCATCGAGCGGCGGCTCGATCTGGTTTCAGCACCGACTTCCTAGCTCGCTGTCCTCCTCAGGGCGCGGCCCGGTGTAGCGGGCGCGGGGGCGGATCAAGACGCCGTTTTCGTATTGCTCGATCGCGTGGGCGATCCAGCCGACGGTGCGGCCGATCACAAACAGGCCGAGCGCGGCGTTCTGCGGCAGGGCCAAGGCGGTCGTCGCCGCGGCGAGGGCGAAATCGACATTGGGGCGGCGTCCGGTCAGGCGGGTTCCGGCGGCGATGGCGGCCTCGATCTGAGGACGCGAACCCGGCACGGCGCGGGTCAACGCGTCGAGGATCGCCGCCGCGCGAGGATCGCCCTGAGAATAGAGGAAATGCCCGAAACCCGGCAGATCCTCGTCGCGGGCGAGGCGCGCCGCCATCAGCGCCAGCGGATCGCCGCCGCGCCCGAGCTCATGGAAGAGTGCCTCGGCCCGGGCCGAGGCGCCGCCGTGACGCCGCCCCGAGAGCGCACCCAGGGCCGCTGCGACGACGGCATAGGGTGTCGCTCCGGTCGAGGCAACGCAGCGTGCGACAAAGGTCGAGGCGTTGAGCTCGTGGTCGGCGATCAACACCAGGCATCGGCGGACAATGTCGCCGCGCGCTCGATCGAGATGCCAGGCCGCCGCGAGCCGGCAATGGATCGGTTGCGGCGATGGTGGAACCATGGCGATGCAGCCGGCGAGCGCGCGCAGAATGCGCCCCCCGGTGCGGATCACACCGGCCCGCGTCAGGTCGAGCGCCGGCAGATCCGCATCGGCCATCGCCGCGAGCCCGATCTGGCAACGCTCGATCAGCCCGCGGGCCGCGTCCGCTTCCGCCGGAAACGCCGGTCCAATGCCGTCTGCAACCAATGCCGCGCTGTCGGCGCGCCACAGCAGCGCCGCGATGTCTTCGAGGGTCGCCGCGCTCGACAGCGCGATCGCGTCTTGTCCGCCGTAATAGAGCTTCTCGTTCTCGATCAGGCACAACGACGAGGCGATCACCGGCATCAGCGCCTCGGCCCGGCGCCGCGCAGCATGGACTCGCCACTGCGCGGCATGGCGCCGGCTCGGCGCAACGCCTCGACCTCCTCGACGCGATAGCGGCGCTGGCGGGTTCCCGGCACCCCGACCGAGCGCAGCCTGCCGCGGCTGACATAGGCGTAGAGCGTGTCGAGCTTGATCCCGAGACGGTCAGCGGCTTGGCGTGCGGTCAACAACATCGATAGGTTGATTATACGATCAAGGTTGACAACACCGGTGCATTGCCGTCAGGTCCGGGCTCTACTCCGGAGGAGCCGATGAACGCAACCGCAAATCTCCACGCCCAGGCCGAGGTGTCCGCGTGCCCGAAACTGGCGCTGCTGCGCCCGACGATCGGGTCGCCGATGCTCGACATCCGCGACCTTTATCGAGAGACCGGCAATTATGCCTACGATCCGGCGCTCGGCGAGACCGGGATCTGCCGCTCGGCGATCACCTATGTCGACGGCGACAACGGCGTCCTGCTCTATCGCGGCTATCCGATCGACGCGCTGGTCGAGCGCTGCAGCTACCTCGAGATCTGCTGGCTGCTGCTGAGCGGAGAGTTGCCGAGCGAGGCCCAGCTCGAGGAGTTCGCGGCCGAACTCACGCGGGTCGCCGAAACGCCCGCGGAGCTGCCGGCAATCTGCCGCAGCTTTGGCCGCGACGCTCATCCGATGGCGATGATCTGCGCCATGGTCAGCGGCCTCGCCGGCGTCGCCCGGGCGGAATCGATATTTTCGACCCCGAGCAGCGCAGGCTCGCAGCCCACCAGCTGATCGCGGTAATGCCGGCGATCGCGGCGACGGCTTACCGGCACGGCCTCGGCCGGGCGCTTCGCCTTCACGCCGAGCGGTCTCGATTACGCCGAGAATTTCCTGCACCTACTGTTCGCCGCGGCCGGCGAGTCCTATCGCCCGCACCCGGCGGCGGCACGCGCGCTCGACGCCCTGCTGATCGTCCAGGCCGACCACGAGCAGAACGCCTCGACCTCGGCGATGCGGCTGGTCGGCTCGACCCGCGCGAACCCTTATGCCTGCACCGCGGCGGCGATCGCGGCCTTGTGGGGGCCGCTGCATGGCGGGGCCAACGAGGGCGTGCTGCAGACCCTCGAAGAAATCGGCACCGTCCGGCGCATCCCCGAGATGCTGCGCCGCGCCAAGGACAAAGACGATCCCTACCGGCTGATGGGGTTCGGCCACCGCGTCTACAAGAGCTACGACCCGCGCGCCAAGGTGCTGCGCCCGCTGTGCCACGACGTGCTCGCGGCGCTCGGCCAGCGTGAGGACCCGCTGTTGACGTTGGCGATGGAATTGGAGCGGATCGCGCTGGAGGACGATTATTTCGTCAGCCGCAAACTCTATCCCAACGTCGACTTTTATTCAGGCATTATCTTCCGCGCTTTGGGCTTGCCGCCGGCGATGTTCACGCCGGTTTTCGCCGTCGCGCGCACGGTCGGCTGGATTGCGCATTGGAGCGAGATGGTCGCCGACCCGGAAACCCGGATCTTCCGCCCCCGCCAGCTCTATCTCGGCCCCGATCGAGCGCACGGTCGCGCCGATCGAACGCCGTGAAGGCGGCCGACCGACGGTCGGCTGAGCCATGTTCACCGGGGCGCCGCGCCCGCATCCCGCGCTGGGGGCCCGCCCCAAAAAGGCGCCCGCGCTAATGGCCAGCGTTGCCCTCAGCGTCGGGGCTGGTCGCCGCCGGCCTGCCGCATCGCCTCGAACGGGCGCGAGGCAATGCGGCCGGCGATCTCGGCGATCTTCGTGCTCTGATCGAGAAATGCCTGCAAATTGCCGCGCAGCAGCCGCGCCTGCACCTCGAGGCATTTCAGGAAGGCTACGGCAATTCATCATCGCCCGGCTCGCCTCCGCGGTCTGGCGCATGACCTCTTCGCCGTAGTGCGCCCAGGCGGCGGTGATATCCTGGACGCCCTGGGTCACCGCCGAGCCCGAGCGCAGGGCCGCACCGGCGCCGGCGGCGGTAGCCGCACTCGCCTGACGCATCCCTTCCCGCGCCTGGGAAGCCAATTGCTCAGTCTGCTCCCGCACGGCCTCGCCGGCGCTGGGCAGGCTCGACGCATCGGCCGTCGTCCCCAAGGACGTGGCCGCAGAGCTCTCGGTTCCCCCGGCGCTCCGACCCGCGCTTTTCGCTTCTGCCATCGCAACCTCCATGTCGATTTGTTTTCGTTAACACCGGGAGCGTGCGCCTGCTCCACCGGGCCTGACGATTTCTGGACGCCGGGCGGCGCAAGATCAGCAGGATTGCGTTACCGGAGAAACCGTGTATTCCGGATCGACACCGCTGCCGGCGGGAAGGAGACGCCATGATTTATCCGGTCATTTTGTCCGGGGGCTCAGGCACTCGGCTGTGGCCGATGTCACGCACGCTCTACCCCAAGCAGCTGCTGCGGCTGCTCGGTCACGACAGCCTGCTGCAGCAAACGGTACGGCGGGTCGGCGACCCCGATCGGTTCGCGGCGCCGTTGTTGGTCGCCAATGAGGAGCACCGCTTTATCATCGCCGAGCAATTGCGCGAGATCGACGCCGCGCCGCTGGCGCTGGTTCTCGAACCGGTCGGCCGCAACACCGCGCCCGCCGCCTGCGTGGCGGCGCTGGCGCTGGCCGAGACCGGACCGGACGCACTTATGCTGCTGCTGGCGTCCGATCACGCGATCACCGACGTCGCCGCCTTTCTGGACGCCGTAGACCGCGCGGCGGAGGCGGCTCGTGCCGGGGCGCTGGTTTGCGTCGGGGTGGCGCCCGACCGGCCCGAAACCGGCTACGGCTACATTCGCCGCGGCGTGGCGCTCGACGGCATCGATGGCGCCTTCGCCGTCGGCGAGTTTGTCGAAAAGCCCGACGCCGAGCGTGCCGGCCTGTACCTCGCCTCCGGAGAGTACTTCTGGAACAGCAGCATCTTCGTCTTTCCGGCACAGCTCTACCTCGACGAACTGGAGCGGTTGCGCCCCGACATGGTCGCCGCCTGCCGACGCGCCCTCGCCGAGGCCCAGCGGGACCCGGATTTTACCAGGCTCGGCAAGGATGCCTTTGCCGCCTGCGACGGCGACTTCGATCGATTACGCGGTGATGGAGCACACCAGGCGCGCCGCCGTCGTGCCGGTGGCCATGGGCTGGAGCGATATCGGCTCATGGGACGCGCTATGGGAGATCAGCGCCAAGGATGTCGCCGGCAATTCGATCGCAGGCAATGTCGTCGCCGAAGACACCAGCAATTGCTATCTGCGGTCCGAGGCTGGGCTGGTCGCGGCGATAGGGATCAAGGACCTGGTCGTGGTCGCGACCGGCGACGCGGTCATGCTGGCGCCCCGCAACCGCACCCAGGAGGTCAGGCAGTTGGTGGCGCGGCTCACCCGCGAAGGCCGCGACGAGGCCGAGGCGCTGCCGACCGTGCATCGCCCGTGGGGCACCTATCGCTCGCTGCACAACGGGCACCGGGTGCAGGTCAAGCACATCACGGTCAAACCCGGCGCGCGCCTCTCGCTGCAGATGCATCACCATCGCGCCGAGCATTGGATCGTCGTCCAGGGCACCGCCAGGATCCGCCGCGGCGACGAGGAGATGATGCTGACCGAGGACCAGTCGACCTATATCCCGCTCGGCACCGCGCACCGGCTCGAAAACCCGGGCAAGATCCCGCTGCACCTGATCGAGGTGCAATCGGGCAGCTATCTCGGCGAGGACGACATCGTGCGCTTCGAGGACAGCTACGGCCGAAGCTAGCCCGGATCGGCACCAGAACGATCGGACCGGCGCCGGTCAGGTGGATCGCAGCGCCGACAAGCGGCGGGCGCGGCCTGATTTTCGCGCCGGCCGCCTCGCCTCGGCCGCCGTCGCGGCGTTCGGCGCGCCGCTACTGCACCTGCAACAGCTCGACCTCGAAGATCAGGGTGGCGTTGGGCGGGATCACGCCGCCGGCGCCGCGTGCGCCATAGCCGAGTTCGGGCGGGATGGTCAGGGTGCGCTCGCCGCCGACCTTCATGCCGGCGACCCCCTCGTCCCAGCCCGCGATCACCTGGTGCGCGCCGAGGGTGAACTGAAAGGGCTGCCCGCGGTCGAGCGAGCTGTCGAACTTGGCGCCCTTGGCGCCGTCCTTGTACAGCCATCCGGTGTAATGGACTGAGACCTTGTCGCCGGCGGCCGCCACGGCGCCGTCGCCGAGTTTCGTGTCGGTGTATTTCAGACCGTCGGGCATCTCAATCACCTGGCTTTGCGCCGCTACGGCATGCCCGAAAGGCACGCCGGCGGTTGTCATCGCGAGCGCCACGGCGGCGCCGGCAATTCGAAGCGGTAGCAGGATTTTACGGCAGTCGATAGCGGGCATGGCGTCTCCCCTCCTTTGACGGTGCCTTTGTAGGCGTTTCCGACACGGCCTCGAAACCGCCCTCGTCGCCGCGGCGACAGGACGCGGGGCTGGCGGCCTCGCCGCCACGAATGAACAAATTGCATACACCTAATGAATATTCTGCATGTTTATTACGCGGCGCATGAGTTTTGAGGAGAAAATGTTGCTGGGCCGGGCGGCGAGGCGTACCATCCGGATCGCATCTTTCGAAGGGTGCGGGTGGGTCACCAAACCCCGATGGGAGAATGGCCGCCGCGACGGCCCCAGGCTCGGTTGGGGCGGGGCAATGAGGAGAAACAATCATGGCGTATGATCTGTTGATCAAAAACGGGCGCGTTGTCGACGGCTCGGGCGAGCCGGCCTTTGCGGCCGACGTGGCGGTGCAGGACGGCAAGATCGTCGGGGTCGGCAAATATGCCGGGGCTGCCGCCAAACGCACCATAGACGCCGGAGGGCGCGTCGTCGCCCCCGGGTTTATCGATCATCACACCCATTTCGACCCGCAGGCCGTGTGGGACCCCTATTGCGGCTCGTGGGTGCACAACGGCCACACCACCGTCATCGTCGGCCAGTGCGGCCAGGTCATCGCCCCGGTCCGGCCCGGCGACAGCGAGTGGTATCTCGAATTCTTCTCCGATGCGGAACAGATTCCGCTGCCGGTGCTGAAGGCCGGGGTCGATGTGACCTGGGAATCGGTCGGCGACTATCTGAATGCCCTCGGCAAGCGGCGCGGCATCAACGTCGGCACCTTGGTCGGCCATTCGGGCATCCGCCGCTATGTGATGGGCGAGGCGGCCTCCGAGCGGCAGGCGACCCCGGAAGAAATGGCGGCGATGCAGCGGCTGATCCGCGAGGCGATGCATGACGGCGCCCTCGGCTTCTCGACGGCGCCGAAGGATCGCGGCGATCCGGCCGGCGTCGGCAACGACGAGGAGCGCTGGGCACTTGCGAGCGTGCTCGGCGAGCTCGGCACCGGCGTGTTCCAGGTCGCCGGCGGCGCCCCCGGCGGCACCAAGCAGACCCGGCAGGTCGCCCGCGAACTCGCGGCGCGGACCGGGCGGCCGTCGATCTACAACTTGATGTCGGATCCGATCGGCAACCCCGATGAATGGGTCGAGCACCTGAAATGGCTCGAGGACGGGTTTAAGAGCGGCGCCCGCTGCTACGGCTCGTGCCTGTCAACCGTCGCCGGCGCGATCTTTGATCTGCAGCGCGGCCTCAACGTCCCGCAGGACGAGGACATCACCCATCCCGAGGGCTTCTTCCGCGGCATGCCCACTTGGGATCGGGTCATGGCCCTGCCCTACCAGGAGAGAATGCGCGCGTTCCGGGACCCGGAGATCCGCAAGGCGATGTCGGCCGAGGCGGTCGAGGGCACGGTCGCTCAGGAAGGTGGGATGACCGATCGGCGCGGCCGCGCCCGCGGCCTGTTCAACCGGCGCTGGGACCTGGTCGAGGTCTTTATGACGACAAAGGGGCAGAACCGGCACCTTGAGGGCAAGAGCATCGAGCAGATCGCTAAGGATCAGAACAAGGGCATTATGGACGCCTTCCTCGATCTGTCGCTCGATGAGGATTTGCAGACCTGCTTCCAGGCGATCGACCGCAACCATGATCCGAAGACGCAGAAGCACATCCTCGGCTCGCAATTCACCGTGATCGGCACCAGCGACGGCGGCGGCCGGCCGCACACCGCCGACCGGCACGAGACCAGCACCAATCTGCTGGGCCATTGGGTGCGTGAAGAGCAGGTGATGACGCTCGAAGAGGCGGTCTATCGGCTGACGGGCAAGACCGCATTGATGCACGACATTACCGATCGCGGCTTTATCGCTGCCGGCAAGGTCGCTGACATCACGATCTTCGATCCCGACACGATCGCCTCCAAACCGCGCGAGCCGGTCGCCTCAATGCCGGCGGGCGGCGTGCAGGTCAGGCGCGACGCGGTCGGTATCGACTACGTCGTGGTCAACGGCAGCGTGCTGCTCGACAAGGGCGAACTGACCGACGCTTTGCCCGGCCAGATCGTCCGCGGCCCGCTCTCCCAGGGCGCGCAGGCGTAAGATCGCCGACCGACAAAGCGGCGAGCCCGGACCCGCTCCGGGCTCGCCGCCTCCGATTCGAAATCGCAAGAGGTACCCGGTGGCCGGGCTCGTCCCGGCCACCCATTTCTTTTGGATTGCCGACTTTAGTCGTGGATGGCCGGATCAAGTCCGGCAACGGGATGCTTGGATGCTTCCACAGGGAGGATCGCCATGGCCAATAGCGCAAAGCGGATCGAGCGGTTGGCGCCGGAACTCGACCGGTTGATCGAAATGTCGCAGCCGATCCAGGAGTTGGCCGATGGCTTCGGCGGACCGCAGGGGCCGGCCGAAGGACCGCTGTGGTGGCGCGAAGGCGGCTATCTGGTGTTCAGCGACATCCACAACAACCGGCGCATGAAATACGAGCCCGGCAAGGGCGTGTCGCTGCTGTCGGAGCCGACCAACCGCGCCAACGGCCTGACCCGCGACCTGCAGGGGCGGCTCGTCGCCTGCGAGCACGATTCGCGCCGCGTGACCCGCCGAGAGCCGGACGGCAGCATCACCGTAGTGGCCAACAGCTTTCAGGGGCGCCAGCTCAACCGGCCGAACGACGTCGTCGTCAAATCCGACGGCTGCATTTACTTCACCGACCCGTGGACCAGCCCCACCGCCCCCAATCAATGGGATCTGACCTTTTCCGGCGTCTATCGCGTGACCCCCGACCTTGGCACGCTGACCCTGCTGATCGACGATTTCATCGTGCCCAACGGGCTGGCCTTTTCGCCGGACGAGAGCGTGCTCTACATCAACGACTCGCGCCGCGGCCACATCCGCGCCTTTGATGTTGCGCCCAACGGCACCTTGGCCAAGCACAGCGACCACGTCTTCGTCGATCTGCGCGGCGACGAGTCCGGCGTTCCCGACGGCATGAAGGTCGATGTCGAGGGCAACGTCTATTGCGGCGGCGCCGGCGGGCTGTGGATCATGGATCCGAAGGGCAAAAAGCTCGGCCGCGTCGTGCACGGCGCCCCGGCCACGACCAACTTGGCGTTTGGCGGCGCCGACTGGAAGACCCTCTATTTCACCAGCCGCAACCATCTCGGCGCGGTCAATGTGAAGATCGCCGGTATCCCGGTGCCGGTCGGGAACAGATAGCGGGAGATAGGGAGAGAACGCGATGGCGGGACTCGATACGGTGCTGGCGACGACGACAGCGGAACGGCCGGCGACCGGGTTTGTCTTTACCGAGGGGCCGTTATGGCACCCGGACGGCTTCTATTATTTCGCCGACGTGCGCGCCAGCATGTTCTACCGGCTGCGGCTCGGCCAGGCGCCGGAAACTGTGCGCAGCAATACCGGCGAGGGCAACGGCACGACCTTCGACCTGCAAGGGAGGCTGGTGATCTGCGAGGGCGGCAACCGCCGGCTTACCCGCTGGTCCGACGACACCCACAGCGAGGTTCTGATCGACCGCTACAAGGGCAAGCGGATCAACCGGCCGAACGACGTCGTCTGCAAATCGGACGGCAGCATCTGGTTCACCGATCCCGGGCTGCGGGTGCCGCTGGCCGACAAGGAATTGCCGCATTCCGGGATTTACGCGGTCAAACCGGACGGTACGAGCCGCCTCGTCGCCGAGTTCGAGTATCCGAACGGGCTCGCCTTTTCGCCCGATGAGCGGGTGCTCTACGTCGCCAACACCCGTCACGCCCAATACATTCACGCGATCGATCTCGATTCGGCCGGCAACATGGTCAAGCGGCGGATATTTGCCGATATGTCGTCCGAGGAAACCGACGGCGTGCCCGACGGCATGAAGGTCGACCAGCAGGGTCACGTCTACTGCACCGGCCCCGGCGGCACCTGGGTGTTCGCGCCCGACGGAACGAAAATGGGCGTGATCCGCACCCCGGAGGTGCCGGCCAATCTCGCCTTTGGCGGTCCCGATCTGAAGACGATCTTTTTCACGGCGCGCACCTCGGTCTACACCCTGCGCGTCAAGATCCCCGGGCAGCCGCATCCGTGGTACCCGCTGCGGTCCTGAATTCTTTTTCATCCGTCATTCCCGCGAAAGCGGGAACCCAGGATCACTGCTCTGTCGCAGCCCTGGGCCCCCGCTTTCGCGGGGGCGACGATGTTCGAGAGGAGCAAACGGCAATGAAAGTCGGCATTGCGCTCAACATGCTGTCCGAGGCCGGCCGGCCCGACGTGGCGGTCGTGTCTGATCACCTGGCGATGGGCGATCTCGCCGAGCCGTTGGGCTTCGACTCGCTGTTCGCACTCGAGCACCATTTTACCGGCTACGCGATGTCGCCGGCGCCGCTCCAGTTGCTCGCCTATTTCGCCGGCCGCACCAAGCGGATCACATTCGGCACCTCGGTCATCGTCTTGCCGTGGCACGACCCGATCCGCGTCGCCGAGGAGATCGCGCTGCTCGACATTTTAAGCGGTGGGCGCTGTCTGTTCGGCTTTGGCAGGGGCGCGGCGAGCGTCGAATATGAGGGCTTCCGGATTCCGATGGGCGAGGCGCGGCCGCGCTTTGCCGAGGCGGCGCAATTGATTAGGAAGGCGCTCGCCGAGCCCGAGTTCGAGTGGCAAGGCGAGTTCTACCAGATCCCGCGCACCGCGATCCGGCCACGCCCGATCTCGCACCCCGAGGAGCGCTTTTTCGCGTCTTCGGTCAGCCCCAAATCGGCCGAGATCATGGCCAAGCTCGGGTTCGGCATCCTGGTCGTGATGCAGAACGAATGGCCGAAGGCGGCGGAAAACATCGTCGCCTACCGCGAGATCGCGCTCAGCGTCGGCCACAATCCGCCGCCGCCGATCATTCTGACCAACATCTCCTGCGCCGAGAGCCGCGCAGAGGCCCACGACCGGGCAATGCAGTGGCTCGGCAAGAAGTGGGAGTTGATCGACAACCACTATCATTTTTCCGACGGTCACCTCGCCACGGTCAAAGGCTACGAGACCTACGGCAAGATGGCCAAGACCTATGCCCGGCTGCAGAGCGACGAAGAACGGGTCCGCGCCACCGAATTCTACGTCAAGATCCAGATCGTCGGCACACCGGAGGACTGCATCCAGCAGATCGCCGAATTGCAGCGGGTGACCGGGACCGACCACGTGGTGACCGAATTCTCGTTCGGCGGCATCCCGCACGCCGACGCCGAAAAAAACATGCGGCTGTTCGCCAGCAAGTCGCTGCGGGTATTACAGCAGGACGCCGCTTTTGCGACGCCGGCTGCACCCGCTCCGCCGCCGCCGGCGGCCTCATCCGATCTGTTCGCTCCGGCCTAGGACCGGCCACCAAGCGCGACCTCGTGTCATTGCGAGGGAGCGCAGCGACGAAGCAATCCCGATCTTGCCGCGCTGTGTCCGCCGAGAATGCCCCGCCGCGCTCGCAATGACCTATGCGCGCAAAGGAACGCCGCATGGAATCGCCGCCCGCCGCTCCCGATCAGCCTATATGCACCGCGACCCAGATGCGGAGGCGCCATGCCCGAGTATGACGCGATCGTGATCGGCACCGGCCAGGCCGGGCCGGCTTTGGCGTTGCGGCTGGCCGGAACCGGCATGAAGGTGGCGATCGCCGAGCGCAAGCTGGTCGGCGGCACCTGCGTCAACACCGGCTGCACCCCGACCAAGACCATGGTGGCGAGCGCCTATGCCGCGCACCTCGCCCGGCATGCCGCCGAATACGGGGTCGCGATCGCCGGCGATGTCGCGGTCGACATGAAGCGGGTCAAGGCGCGCATGGAAGCGGTCGTCGGGCAATCCCGTCGGGGACTGACCGCGGCGCTGACCGGAACCCGGAACTGCACACTCTACCGCGGCCATGCCCGCTTTACTTCGCCGCGCGAGGTCGAGGTCGGGAGGGAACGGCTGAAGGCCGAGCGGATTTTTGTCAACGTCGGCGGGCGGGCGATGTTGCCGCCATGGCCCGGTCTCGATCAGGTCCCTTATCTGACCAACACGTCGATGATCGAGGTCGACTTCCTCCCGCGGCATCTGGTGATCGTCGGCGGCGGCTATATCGGACTCGAATTCGGGCAGATGTTCCGGCGCTTCGGCAGCGCGGTCACGATCGTCGAGACGGCCCCTCGGCTGGTCTCTCACGAAGACGAGGACGTGTCGGCGGCGGTGCGGCAGATCGTCGAGCGCGAGGGCATCACCGTCCGGCTCAACGCCGAGTGCATCAGCCTCGCCAAGATGGGCGACGACATCGCCGCGACCGTCGACTGTACCGAGGGCGCCCCCGAAATCATCGGCTCGCACCTTCTGCTGGCGGTCGGCCGCCGCCCCAATACCGACGATCTCGGCCTCGACCGGGCCGGGGTCGCCCAAGACGAGCGCGGCCACATTGTCGTCGATGACGAATTGCGCACCAATGTCCCGGGCATCTGGGCGCTCGGCGACTGCAACGGCAAGGGCGCGTTCACCCACACCGCCTATAACGATTACGAAATCGTCGCGGCAAATCTGCTCGACCACGACCCGCGCCGGGTCAGCGACCGGGTCACCGCCTATGCGCTCTATACCGACCCGCCGTTGGGCCGGGCCGGCATGACCCTGGACGAGGCGCGCGCCACCGGCCGGCGGGTGCTCGCCGGACAGCGGCCGATGACCAGGGTCGCCCGCGCCATTGAAAAGGGCGAGACCCAGGGCTTCATGCGCATCCTGGTGGACGCCGACACCAAAGACATCCTCGGCGCCTCGATCCTCGGCCCCGGCGGCGACGAGGCGATCCACGCGGTCCTCGACCTGATGTATGCCAAGGCGCCCTATCCCGTCTTGCAGCGGGCGATGCACATCCACCCGACGGTGTCAGAACTGTTGCCGACGCTTTTGGGCGAGCTGCAACCCTTGAGCTGACGGCGCGACTCGACTTTCGGTTGTATCATGTGAGATTTGTGCCTGCTTGCCGAGTGGATAGATGCGGGTCTGCTCGATCAGCTTGTTCGGTGGCGCCAAATCTGTCGGGTCCTTGAAAACGCAAACCTGACATGTGCCTCCGTCGCTGCTGCCATCCCGGCGCAGGCCGGGACCCATTCCAGCCGTGGGCACGGGCCTTCGCCGGTGTGGTGGAAACCTGGGTGCCATCCGTCAGAAGTCATCCGCGAGGATCATCGTGCCCCGCTGCAAGCTCACGCCCCGGGGTTCACGTCGCTGCGGTTTTGCGCAAGACGTGGAAGCCGTGGTCGAGGTCGTCGATCAGGTCGTGCGGGTCTTCGAGGCCGATATGCAGGCGCAGGGTCGGGCCTTCGGGCTCCCAGCGGGTGGCGCTGCGGATGCGCGCCGGCGTGGTCGGCTGGATCAGGCTCTCGAACCCGCCCCAGCTGGCGCCGATGCCGAACAGGTCGAGGGCGTCGATAAAGGCGTAGACGGCTTCTTTGGGCGCCGGTTTCAGGACCACGCCGAAGAGCCCGCTGGCGCCGAGGAAGTCGCGCTTCCACAGCGCGTGGCCCGGATCGTCGGGCAAAGCGGGATAGAGCACGCGCGACACTTCCGGCCGGGTCTGCAGCCAGTGCGCCACTTGGAGCGCGTTTTTCTGATGGCGTTCGAGGCGCACGCTCAATGTTCGCAAACCACGCAATGCGAGATAGACGTCGTCCGGCCCGGCGCAGTGGCCGAGATCGGCCGCCATCGTGCGCACCGGCAGATACATCTCCTCGGTGGTAATGACCGCGCCCAGCATCACGTCGGAATGGCCGACGATGTACTTGGTCGCGGCATGGATCGACACGTCGACGCCGCGGGCAAAGGACGGGAACAGCCAGGGCGACGCCCAGGTGTTGTCCATCAGCACCTTGGCGCCGGCGGCGTGCGCCGCGGCGGCGATCGCCGGCACATCTTGCACCTCGAAGGTCAGCGAGCCCGGCGATTCGACATAAACGACCCTGGTGTTGTGGCGCATCAGCCGGGCGATGCCCTCGCCGATCAGCGGATCGTAATACGTGGTTTCGATCCCGTAGCGGGTCAGAACCTTCTCGCAGAAGTTCCGCGCCGGCCCATAGACCGAATCGACCATCAGCAGGTGGTCGCCGCATTTGAGGCAGGCTTCGAGCGGCGCGGTCACAGCAGCCAACCCCGAGGACATCAGCATCGCGCGATAGCCGCCCTCGATCGCCGCCACCGCTTCCTCAAGCGCGAAGGTCGTCGGCGTGCCGAGGAGGCCATAGCGCACGACGTCGAAGCGCTTGCCCGATTCGCGTTTGGCCTCCCATTCGGCCATGTTGGCCGACAGGATCGTCGAGGCGTGATAGACAGGCGGGTTGACGGCGCCATCGTGCGCCTCGGGATGGCGCCCGAGATGGGTCAGCAAGGTGTCCTTGCGATAATTGCGCGGCCGCCCGTCGCTTTTCATGCCGTCGCTCTTCATAAGGCACTACTCCAAATCGCAGCGTCGCCCCGAGCACCGAGGGGCCCGATCGGTGACATTACATCGGCGCGAGGAGACCGCACAGGCCGCGGCTGCCGACCGGCGCGGGGCGCGTCCGACCGGCGCGTCCGAGCGCGCCCCGGGGCGCGCCTTGCTATCGCCGCAGTTGCGGCCCGAGAATTACCGGGCCCTGGCGCCGACTGACAGGATCGTGGCCGACCGTTTTCTCGATCTGGGTCTCGATCCGGTCTCGATGCGGAGGAGAGCGCCGATGAGATTAGGTTTGCTGATTCTGGTGGTCGCGGTGCTGGCGGCGTGCTCCGACACCTCGGCATCGCCCCCGTCGGACGCGACCGAATCGGCGGCGATGGTCCAGAAGAACTGCGCCGACCCGCACTGGCGCGAGGCGAATCTCGGCCTTTGGTACTCGGTCTGCCGCCAGCCGCTGCATTGGTAACGCCGGGCCCGCCCGGCTCAAAATTTTCTGAAGCACTCGCGGCCGGTGCCCTGCAGCGCTCGGCAATCGGCGACGACCGCGGAGCCTTTGGCATCGGGCGCGATCTGCACGACATAGCTTTTGCCGCTTTTGCAGCGCACGCTCCAATAGGCGTTGCCCTTGGCCCGGCCGCTCGCGGTCACCCCCATCGGAAAGGCCGCCACCCCGATACAGCCTCTGCGAAGGCTGCCGGCGAGCGCCTGCGCCTGCCGGGCCGGCGGCAGCGCCAGAAGCCGATCATTGGTCGGGTTCCCCGAACCCGCCGCCTGCACCCCGGCTGATCCCCACGCGGCCGAGAGCAAGACCGCGGCAACCAGTAACATCCTGCGCCCGTGCATGACCCGCTCCGCCGCCCCGCGCCGATGCGAGACTACCCGAATGCGAGACTATTGGCTGCCGTCGGCCCTCGCAATGCAATCGCTCGTGCGGTCGCCGGTTTGCGGAACGATCGGCAGCACGATGTGCGAGGGACGCTCGCGATCAATAAAGACGCGGTTTTCGGCGACGCGCGGGTGCTCCATCGAGCCCTCGGGCTCGCCCGAATTCGGGTTCACGTCGAAATGCGGGAAATTGCTGCTCGAAATGTCGAGGCGCAGCTGGTGGCCGCGGACGAACAGATTGCCGATCGGGAACAGCTCGATCGTAGATTGGGTAGACCGCACCCGGCATCAGCAGCCTCGGTCGCTCCCAGCTGTCGCGATAGCGCAAGCCGCAGAATGCCCTCGGTCAGGTTCATCGCAAAGCCCGTCCGGGTAGTCGGCGTTCGGCGGATGGACGTCGATCAACTTTGCGGTGAAGTCGGTGTCGGGGCAGTCGGAGGCGATCCACAGACGGACCACGACCGGGCCGGTCACCTCGATCTCTCGGTCGAGCGGCGGGGTCGTGAAGGACAGCACGTCGGGGCGCGCGGCCAGGGACCGGAAAGGTGGGCGGGTGCCGAACACGCCCGGTCCCTCGCGCTGGTCATAGGCGCCGCCGCGCATGATCGGCTCGCCCGAGCTCAGCGCGCCGCCAATCGTCGGCACCGGTCGTCGCGGGTCGAAACGGTAGCCGAGCGGCGGGACCCCCGCGTCAGGTTGCGCCGGGCCGAGGCTGCGGTCGCCATGCAGGTAAAACCGGGTCAATTGCGTCTGCGGCAGCGGCCAGTCGGCTGAGGCTGCGCCAGCGGCCGCCGTGCTCGAGCCGCCCCTCGGCGTTGCGCCGGCCCGATCCGCCTCCCATGACGAAAACTGCGCACCGGCGGGTCGCCTTCAATGCCGTCGTCGACGCCTTTCAGCCAGCGGTCGAACCAGTTGCGGCGCAGCGCAAAGAAATCCTGGGCAAGGTTGCCGTCGACTGCGGCGGCGGCGCCGAAATCGACCTCGCCGGCATAGGTGAGCGAACGGTCGCCATGGGTCCACGGCCCGAGGATCAGGCGCTGCGGCGCCCGCCCTCGCCGCGCCAGGCCGAGATAATTCTCGACCGCGGTGCGGGCATAGGGGTCGTACCAGCCCGAGAGATGCACGATCGGCACGTCGGCGTAATGCGGCCAATAGCCTTCGGCATAGATCCCGGCCCGCCTCCAAAAATCGTCGAACGTCCCGTGCGACCACTGCTCGAACAGGTAATCCTCGTATTCGGGCGCGGCACTCAAGGGCGAGCGCCCTTTTCGCCACGGCATCGCCGCGAACCACGCCTTGATGTCCTGCGCCTTCAACGCCGCCTTGACCGCCGGGTCCTTGGCATCGGCGAGCGCGTTATTGTAGGCCCATGTCGCCTGTTTCAAGTCGAACGCGCCATCGTGGCGGATGCCGCTGCGATAGGCGTTGGAAAACCCGCCGCAGTCGAGGAATTGCGCCGCGAGACCCGGAGGGTCGAGACAGCCGAGCGCCGCCTGGGCATGCGCCGCATAAGACAGGCCGAAGGTGCCGATCCGGCCGTTGCACCAGGCCTGTCCGACCAGCCAGGCGAGTGTGTCATAGCCGTCCTCGGCCTCGCTCAGGTATTTCGTGAAACGACCGCCCGATCCGTAGCGGCCACGGCAATCCTGATAGACGACGGCATAGCCGTGGCCGACAAAGTAGCCGGCGACCTCGGCGCGCGAGCGGGGCATGGCGACCGCGGCGGTGCGCTCGGATCGGCTTGGCGCCGATTTGTCGTAGGGGGTGCGTTCGAGCAATACCGGGAACGGACCCGCCCCCGGCGGCCGGTAAACGTCGGTCGCCAGTCCGGTCCCGTCGCGGGCCCTAACCATCAGATCGCGTTCGACGACGATCGCCGCGGCTGATTCCTTCATCCGAAATCCCCCCGATCAGACGGTGCCCGGCCTGCGCTTGCCTGCCGCCCGCATTTTCGCTATCACCCTCGCCGCATCCGGGCCGCGGATGAGGGCGCGTAGCTCAGCGGGAGAGCACTACGTTGACATCGTAGGGGTCACTGGTTCAATCCCAGTCGCGCCCACCATGCTTGTCAAGGATCGGGGGACCCGAGCTACACCTCTTTCATGACCTGAGCATAGGAAATCACCGCAAACAGAGCCGTGCCGCCGGCGATGTTGCCGAGCAGCACCGGAACGGTGAAGTCGGCGATCATCCGCCATAAAGCCAGCTGCCCGCTTACCACCAGCAGAAAGGCCTCGACGCTGCCGGCGACGATGTGGGTGAAGCCGCACACCGCGATCAGGTAGGTCACCATCGTCACCACATGGAACTGCGTGCCCTCGGCGCTCGGGATCAGCCAGACCATCGCCGCAATCAGAAATCCCGCGCCGATGGCTCGGAAGAACATCTCGGCCCAGCCGAGCCCGATCATCTGCGCGCTGAGCTCGAGCATTCCGTGGCGCAGTTCCGGGGTCAGCACCGGCGTGAGGCCGCAAAACAGCGCCGCCACGAGCGTGCCGGTCATGTTGGCCGCAAAAACGACCGTCCACATCCGCGCCAATCGCCGCACATTCGCCAGGGTAAATTCGGCGACGACCGGGAGCACGACGGTAACCGTATTTTCGGTAAACAGCTGCTGACGCGCCAGCACGACGATCAGAAAGCCGACCGAATAGCCGAACCCGGTGACCAGCGGACGCCATGAGACATTCGGCAGATGCACCAGCAGGACGGCCTGCGCGAGCAGCGAAAAGCTGATCGACAGACCGGCCGCGAAACCCGACCACCACAAGGAGGTGATCGGGCGGTCCATTTCGGTTTCGCCTTCGCGGCGCACGATCTCATAGATGATCGGAGTGCGCAGCCGCGCGCGGTCTTCGATGTCCTCGATTTCGTGCTCGCTGACGCCGGGGGGCGGCCCGCCTTCATGCTGATCGGAATGCGCCTCGGTCACCGTGGCATCCGGGTCACGTTCGCTCGGAGCATCCACAACACCGCTTCCTCGCATCAGGATTGCCCTCTACCGCTTCGGTCAACACGGCGAGGGAACTATTCGTTGCCGCCGCTGTTCAGCGATCGCTTGGGGACGGCTCTTCCGGCTCGAGACGTTAAAATGTGCGGCCGCCCGTCGGCCGCCTTGCGCAAGGCCGCCCTGGAAGGAGGACGCGATGCCCGACACCGGTGCGGTTCCCTACGGCCGAAGGACGCAGCACGAGCCGCAGCTCAAGGAAATCCACATTCTGTGGCTGACCGCCGGGCTCGGCTGCGACGGCGACTCGGTGTCGATTACCGCGGCCAGCGAGCCGAGCATCGAGGAAGTGATGCTGGGCGCCATTCCCGGCCTGCCCAAGGTCCACCTGCACAATCCGGTGCTGGCCTACGAGACCGGCGAGGAGTTTCTAAAGCCGTGGCATCAGGCGGTGCGCGGCGAGATCGACAATTTCGTGCTGGTCGTCGAAGGCTCGATTCCCAACAAGCAATTGAGCGGCGAAGGCTATTGGGCGGCAATGGGGACCGATCCGGAGACCGGCCAACCGATCAAAACCAATGATTGGATCACCCGGCTGGCGCCAAACGCCCTGGCCGTCGTCGGCGCCGGGAGCTGCGCCACCTGGGGCGGCATTCACGCGATGCAGGGCAACCCGACCGGCTGCATGGGGTTGCGCGATTTCCTCGGGTGGGATTGGAAGTCGAAGGCTGGGCTGCCGATCGTCAATGTCCCGGGCTGCCCGGTGCAGCCCGACAATTTCATGGAAACCCTGCTGTACCTGCTTCGCCAGCTGGCCGGTCTCGCGCCGCTGATCCCGCTCGACGATGCCGGACGGCCGACTTGGTTGTTCGGCAACACCGTGCACAACGGCTGCGACCGCGCCGCCTATTACGAGCAGGCCGATTTCGCGCCGGATTACAGCTCGCACAAATGCCTCGTCAAGATCGGCTGCTGGGGTCCGGTCGTGCAATGCAATGTGCCGAAACGCGGCTGGATGGCCGGCATCGGCGGTTGTCCCAATGTCGGCGGCATCTGCATCGGCTGCACGATGCCGGGCTTCCCCGACAAGTTTCAGCCATTCATGGACGAGCCGCCGGGAGCGGTGTTGTCCTCGGGCCTGATCAGGCCCTACGGGGCGCTGATCCGCAATCTGCGCAAACTGACCAACCACACGCTGAACAAGGAGCCGAAGTGGCGCCACAACCGGCCCGAGCTGACCACCGGCTACCGGCCCCCGGCGCCACTCTGAGCGAAAGAGGAAACCCGAGCATGGTCGACACAGCACTCGAGACGGGCAGAACCACGACGTCGCGGCCGGCAAGAAGGCCCGGTCAGCTGGTCGAGATGAATTGGGATCCGATCACCCGGATCGTGGGTTCGCTCGGCATCTTCACCAAAATCGATTTCGAGAACCGCGAGGTCGCCGAGTGCCACAGCACCTCGTCGATCTTTCGCGGTTACAGTGTTTTCATGAAGGGCAAGGACCCGCGCGACGCCCATTTCATCACCAGCCGGATCTGCGGCATCTGCGGTGACAACCACGCGACTTGCTCGGTCTATGCGCAAAACATGGCCTATGGGGTCAAGCCGCCGCCGCTCGCCGATTGGATCATCAATCTCGGCGAAGCCGCCGAATACATGTTCGACCACAACATCTTTCAGGACAATCTTGTCGGCGTCGACTTCTGCGAAAAGATGGTCAAGGAGACCAACCCCGGCGTCTGGGCAAAGGCCGAAACCACCGAGGCGCCCCACGCCGCCGACCACGGCTATCGCACGATCGGCGACATCATGCGGGCGCTCAACCCGTTTACCGGCGAATTCTATCGCGAGACCTTGCTGGTCAGCCGCATGACCCGCGAGATGTTCTGTCTGATGGAGGGGCGCCACGTCCATCCCTCGACCCTCTATCCGGGCGGGGTCGGCACGGTGCCCTCGGTGCAACTGTTCACCGACTACCTGATCAGGCTGACACGCTACATCGAATTCATGAAGAAATGCGTGCCGTTGCACGACGACTTGTTCGACTTTTTCTACGACGCCTTGCCAGGATACGAGGAGGTCGGCCGGCGGCGCATCCTGCTCGGCTGCTGGGGCTCGTACCAGGACCCGGACAAATGCGACTACCAGTACCGGCACATGACCGACTGGGGCCGTGCCATGTTCGTGACCCCCGGGGTCGTCGTCGACGGCGAGCTGGTCACCACCGACTTGGTCGACATCAACCTTCAGATCCGCATTCTGCTCGGCAGCTCCTATTACGACGAGTGGCAGAACAGCGAGATCTTTGTCCGCACGGACCCGCTCGGCAACGAGGTGCACCGGGACCATCCGTGGAACCAGACGACCCTGCCGCGGCCGCAGAAGCGGGATTTCGAGGGTAAATACTCATGGGTCATGTCGCCGCGCTGGCTCGACAAGCGCACCGGCGACCACCTGGCGCTCGACACCGGCGGCGGTGCCTTGGCGCGGCTGTGGACGACGGCGCTCGCCGGTCTCGTCGATATCGGCTACGTCAAGGCCACCGGCAACAGCGTCAAGATCTATCTGCCGAAGACTGCGCTGAAGCCGGAAGTGGAGATCGAGTGGAAAATCCCGCGATGGAGCAACACGATCGAGCGGGATCGCGCACGCACCTATTTCCAGGCTTATTGCGCCGCGGCGGCGATGCATTTCATCGAAAAGGCGCTGACCGAGGTGCAGGCCGGCCGCACCCGCACGTTCAACGAGTTCAAGGTGCCGGACGAGGCCATCGGCTGCGGGTTCCATGAAGCGGTGCGCGGCGTCTTGTCCCACCATCTGGTGATCCGCGACGGCAAGATCGCCAATTACCATCCGTACCCGCCGACCCCGTGGAACGCGAACCCGCGCGACAAGTTCGGCACTCCCGGGCCCCTACGAAGACGCGGTCCAGGGCACCCCGCTGTTCGAGGAGAACGGCCCCGACAACTTCAAGGGCATCGACATCATGCGCACGGTGCGCAGCTTCGACCCGTGCCTGCCGTGCGGGGTGCACATGTATCTGGGGCCGGGCAAAACTCTGAAGACCATGCATTCGCCGATGTTCGGCGTGTCGCGCCAGGGCTAGAAGATGGGCGATGCCGACAGCCCTGAGATCGGCGCGGCGCTGCGCCGGGTCGAAGCGCTGATTACGGCCCTCGAACGGATCGCCGATCCCGCGGCGCGCGAGCCCGCCCGCGAGCTCCTCGAGCTGGTGCTCGAATTGCACACGATGGGGCTGGCGCGAATTATCGCCATCGTCGCCGATGCGCCGGGCGGCGGATCATTGCTCGACCGTTTGGCCGAGGACCCGCAGGCCCGGGCGATCCTGCTGCTGCACGGACTGCACCCGCAGGAGGCCGAAGCCCGGATTCGCGCGGCGCTCGACAGGCTGCGTCCGGATTGGGCATTGCGCGGCATCGGAGTTCGGCTGCGCGAGGTCGCGGGCGGCATTGCCCGCCTCAGCGCGAGCGCGGGCGGCACCGGGCCGGTCGATGCCGCTTCCCTGCGAGCCGAGATCGAGGCGGCGATCGTCGAGGCGGCGCCGGACGTCGACGCCGTCGTCATCGAGGGTCTGGACGAGCCGCGATTCGTCCTCGCGGCTGGCGGGTGAAGTCGGATGCCGGCGGCGTCCCTGTCCGGGAACTGGGCGTCGCGATTGCGGCATCTAGTGTCGCCGCCGCCGGTGCTCGAACGGTGCGAATTCTGCAACGCTGCGCTCGCGGCAAAGCATGCTCATCTGTTCGTGCCGGCCACGCGTGAGATCGCCTGCGCCTGCCCCGATTGCGCGGCAGGCAAATCGCGCCCCGGCTCGTCCCATCGCCTGATCCCGCAGCAAATTCGGATGCTGCACGACTTTGCGATTACCGAGGCGCAGTGGAGCGCGTTCCAGATCCCGATCGAGCTGGTGTTCCTGTTCGTCGACAGCGCGGCCGGCCGGCGGGTGGCGCTGTATCCCGGCGCTGCCGGCGCCACCCAATCATTGCTCGGCCTCGATGCGTGGTCGGAATTGGCGGCGAGCAACCCGGTGCTGAACGATTTGCAGCCGGACGTCGAGGCGTTGCTGGTCAACCGGACAAGGGGAGCGCGCGAGTACTACCGGGCGCCGATCGACCGCTGCTACGCCCTGGCCGGGCTGATCCGCACGCATTGGCGGGGACTGTCGGGCGGCAGCGCCGTCTGGGACGAGATCGATGGTTATTTTGCTCGGCTCAGAAACGAGGCCGTCGTGGCCGACGGAGCGGCGGGCGATGGTTGACCTCGATTTCGCCGTCGACGGGGTCACCGTCGAGCCCTACGCCGCGATGCCGACCCTGCGCTTTGCCTTGCGCGTCAGCAACGCCACGCCGGCTGCGGTGATCGAGAACGTAATGCTGAACTGCCAGATCCGGATCGAGCCGGCGCGGCGGCCCTATGGCGCGTTCGAGCACGACCGACTGGCCGACCTGTTCGGGACGCCCGAGCGTTGGGGCCAGACCTTGCACGGCTTTCTGTGGACCCATGTCAACATGACGGTTGGGCGCTTTGAGCGCCATTGCGTCGTGACATTGCGGGTGCCGTGCAGCTTCGATTTCAACGTTGCGGCGACGAAGTATTTTCACGGGCTGGCGGCGGGCGAGGCGCCGTTGGCACTGCTGTTCAGCGGCTCGGTGTTTTATCGCGATACCGCCGACCGGCTGCAGATTACGCAGATCCCGTGGAGCAAGGAGGTCTCCTGCCATCTGCCGATCGGCCTCTGGCAACAGATGATGGACCAGTATTATCCCGACAGCGTCTGGCTGCGCGTGCCGCGCGCCATGTTCGAGCAACTCTACCGATACAAACGGCGAGCGGGGTTTGCCGACCTTTGATGCGGCATTGCGCAGCTTGCTCGATCTTTCGGCGTCGGACCCGGCATGATGAATATGGATCGGGTCGCCGAGATCGCCCGCGCTGTGCTCTACGAGGGCTACATCCTTTATCCGTATCGGCCGTCGGCGATAAAAAACCGCCAGCGCTGGACGTTCGGGGGCATCTTCCCGCGCGGCTATGCCGAGGCCCAGGGCGGCGATCCGTGGCAGATGCAGACGCAATGCCTGTTGCGCGGCGACCCGGACGCGCTGGTCGAGGTGCGGGTGCGCTTTCTGCAGCTCGTGACCCGCGAAATCTGCAAGCTCGACGAGCCGGTTGCCGATGGCACGAATTGGCGCGAGTCGGCTTACGCGAAAGTCGCGGCGCTGGAGGCCGGCGGAACGCGCTTCCTGCCGTGGGAAGAGGCGACCGAGCGCGAGATCGTCGTCCCGGACCTGCCGATCGCCGAATTGCTGGCCAGCTCGAAAACGATCGCTTTCGCCGTGCCGAGCATCAATGAGCGCGAGCCGATCGACGAGGACAACGGGGTCGTCGCCTATCTGCTGCGCGCCGGCGCCGCTCTCTCCGGCTCGATCGAGATTGCCGCTGAAGCGATTATGCGCGGAGCATGCCGACTGACGGTGCGGATTGAGAATGACTCTCCTTGGCCTGCAGCCGAGCGCCGGCGAGAACTCGCCCAGCGGTCGGCCTTCGCTTCGACGCACACGGCCCTCGGCCTGCACCGCGGCAAGTTCGTGTCCCTGATCGATCCGCCAGTGGATTTGCGCGAGGCTGCCACCGCCTGCGACAATCGGGGAACCTGGCCGGTGCTGGTCGGCGGCGAGTGCCAAAGCGACACGATGCTGTCCTCGCCGATCATTCTTTACGACGACCCACAGATCGCTCCCGAAAGCCCCGGCGATCTGTTCGACAGCACCGAGATCGACGAGATCCTGACCTTGCGCATCCTGGCGATGACCGATGCCGAAAAGCGCGAAATGGGCGCAACCGACGCGCATGCCCGTGCATTGCTCGAACGGACCGAGGGCCTGACCGCGGAAGAATTCGGCCGGCTGCACGGCACCCTGCGGCGACCGGGCTCGCAAATCGATCTGGTTGCCAGCGACGATGGCATCGGGCATCCCGGCGATGCAAAGCCAAATCTCGCCTCCCTTCTGGTCGACGGCCGTCGGCTCGCCGTCGGCGCGCATGTCCGGCTGCACCCGAACCGGCGCGCCGACATCATGGACATCGTCCTGAAGGACCAGGTCGCGGTCATCGAGGCGATCGAGCGCGATTTCGAGGACCGGGTGCATGTCGCGGTGACCCTGCTCGACGATCCGGGCCGCGATCTCGGCCTCGACCGCTATCCCGGCCATCGCTTCTTCTTTGCCCAGGACGAGATCGAGCTGCTCGACCCGAAGGGCGGGCGATGACCCGCATCCTCGTCGCCGGCATCGGCAACATCTTCAAGGGCGATGACGGGTTTGGCGTCGAGGTGGCGCGGCGCCTGGCGGCGCTGCCGCTGCCGCAATCGGTGACGGTCGCGGATTTCGGCATTCGCGGGATCGACCTGACCTATGCGCTGCTCGACGGCTGTGAGGCGGCGGTGCTGGTCGACGCGGCCCAGCGAGGCGAGCTGCCGGGCACGATTTCGATTGTAGAGCCGACGCCGCCCTCGGGCGATGCGATGCCCGAGGATCTGTTGTTGCCGCTCCACGATCTCGACCCGGCGAAGGTGCTGCGGCTCGTCGCCGCGATGGGAGGGACCTGCCGCCGTATTCTGCTGGTGGCTTGCGAGCCCTTGACCTTTGGTGACGACACCGACGGGATCATCGGCTTGAGCGCGCCGGTCGGAGCGGCGGTCGATCAGGCGGTCGCCACCGTCGAAGAATTGATCGCGGAACTGGCGGCGGAGCCCACGATGCCGATCGAATCCCGTAATCAACCGGCAGTGTCGCCATGAACCAAGGAACGAGGCCATGAACGAAAAGTCTTCGAGCACCGGGTGGCAGATCGTCGGCGCTACGGTCGGCGTCCTGTTGCTTGTCGGGCTTGCCTTCAATCTCAAGGATCTTTTCCGCTATATCAAGATCAGCACGATGTGATGCCGCCGGCCCCGGTTTGAGCATGAGGGCAGATCTACGATCCTCGCTCTCCGTCGCCGGGCCGCCGGTCGCGGTCGAGATCCGCGTGCGCGGCTGCGTGCAGGGTGTGGGGTTTCGCCCGGCCGTGTGGCGGATCGCCCGCGATCTCGGGCTCGACGGAGACGTCTCAAACGACGGCGAGGGCGTTCTGATCCGCGCCCGTGGGGCCGCGCCGGGCCTCAAGGCGCTGCTGGAGCGGATCGAGCGCGAGCCGCCGCCGCTGGCCCAGATCGACAATATCGAGATCGGCGACTTCGCCGGCGGATTGCCGTCGGGCTTCCATATCGCCGCCAGCCGGCCCGGTGCGACGCGCACCCGGGTGTCTCCCGACGCTGCCATTTGTCCCGCCTGCGCCGCCGAAGTGCTCGATCGCCGCGAACGGCGCCATCGCTATCCCTTCGCCACCTGCACCCATTGCGGGCCGCGCCTGTCGATCGTCGAGGGCATTCCGTACGACCGCGCCCGAACCACGATGGCGGGGTTCCCGCTGTGCGAGGCGTGCCTCGCCGAATACCGCAATCCCGTCGATCGCCGCTTTCACGCGCAGACGATTGCCTGCCCGGCCTGTGGGCCGCGGGCGGTGCTGCGCCGAATCGACGGCGCCACGACTTGCGAAATTCCGGCAGGCGACGCGGCCGAGGCAGCGGCCCGGCTGATCCGCGTCGGCGAGATCGTCGCGATCAAAGGGCTCGGCGGCTATCACCTAGCCTGCGACGCGACCGATGCCGCCGCCGTCGCCCGCCTGCGCCGCCTCAAGCACCGCGACGCCAAGCCGTTTGCGCTGATGGCGCGCGACCTCCGAACTATCCGGCGTTTCTGCACGGTGGCGCCGGAAGAGGAGCGCGCCTTGACCAGCCCGCAGGCGCCGATCGTGGTATTGCGAGCCGACGGGCGCGAGCGCCTGCCCGATTCGGTGGCGCCGGGGCTCTCGACTTTGGGCTTCATGCTGCCGACGACGCCGCTGCATCTGCTGGTGATGGACGGGCTCGACGGCCCCGCGGTGATGACCAGCGGCAACCGTTCGGACGAGCCGCAGGTTACCGACGACGAGGAGCTCCCGGCCCGGCTCGGCGGGATCGCCGCATATGCGCTGATGCACGACCGGCGGATCGCCAACCGGCTCGACGACCCGGTTCTGCGTGCGATGGCCGGCCGGCCGCGCCTGCTCCGCCGGGCGCGCGGCTATGCGCCGGCGCCGGTCGCGCTGCCGCCCGGCTTCGAGAAGGCACCTGACATCCTGGCGATGGGCGGCGAGCTGAAGGCGACCTTTTGTCTGGTCAAGGACGGCCAGGCGATCCTGTCGCAGCATCAGGGCGATCTCGAACACCCGGCCGCCTTCGACGATTATCGCCGGAACCTGGCATTCTATCGCGACCTGTTCGATCACCGGCCGGTGGCGCTGGCAACGGATCTGCATCCCGAATACCTGTCGGCGAAGCTCGGGCGCGAGGAGGCTCGCGACGCCGGGCTGCCGCTGGTCGAGGTGCAGCATCACCATGCGCATATCGCCTCCTGCCTCGCCGAGAACGCACGGCCGCTGACCGCGCCGGCGGTGCTCGGCGTGGCCCTCGACGGACTTGGCTGGGGCGACGACGGCACGATTTGGGGCGGCGAATTCCTGCTCGCCGATTATCGCGGCTACCGGCGCCTCGCCAGCCTTGCGCCCGTCGCGATGCCGGGCGGCGCGGCCGCGCTCCGCGAGCCGTGGCGCAATCTTTACGCGCACCTCGCGCGCAGCATCGGCTGGGGCGAGCTCACCGGGTCGTTCGGCAGGCTCGATCTGAGCGCCGACCTCTCGGCGCGGCCCCTCCAGCTGCTCGAGGCGATGATCGCGCGCAACCTGAATTCACCGCCGGCTTCGTCCTGCGGCAGGCTGTTCGACGCAGTCGCCGCCGCGCTCGGCATCTGCCGCGAGCACCAGGTTTATGAGGGCGAAGCGGCGATGCGGCTCGAAGCGATCGTCGACGAGACGGCGTTAGACGATGCGCAGGGTTACCCGTTTGCGACTGCGGGCACCAAGGGTCTCCTCACGATCGAGCCGCGGCCGATGTGGCATGCGCTGCTGTGCGACCTTGCGGAGCACACTTCGCCGCCGGTCGTCGCGGCGCGCTTTCACCAGGGGATCGCGGCGGCAATAACCGCGATGGCCGGGACACTCGCCAATCGCGGCGCGCGGTTCGACACCGTGGCATTGTCGGGCGGCTGCTTTCAAAACCGAATTCTGTTCGAGCAAACGCTCGGCGGCCTGCAGGCGCTCGGCTTCACGGTGCTGACCCACGCGCGGGTTCCGGCCAACGACGGCGGGTTGGCACTCGGCCAGGCGACGATCGCCGCGGCGCGGCTGATGGGAAGAACGGCACCATGTGTCTAGGCATACCCGGCCAGATCGTCCGGCTCGACGATGCGGACAACGCGCTGGCCACCGTCGATGTCTGCGGCGTCCGCCGGCAGGTCAATATCATCTGCATCATCGACGACGCCCATCCGTTCGAGGCCTGTCTCGGCGACTGGGTATTGGTGCATGTCGGGTTCGCGATGAGCCGGATAGATGAGGCGGAGGCGGCCGAGACCTTGAAGATCCTGGCCGAGCTCGGCGAGGCCCAGGCCGAAATCGAGGCGATGATCAGCGGCCAAGAAGCGACGGCGCAATAGCATGTCGAACCAGAGCGTGTTGCAGAGCCTCTACCCGTTCCTGCACGGCCGGGAGCAGGACGCCGGCAGACTTGCGTCGGCGCTGTTGCACTCGGTCGCCGAGAAGGCGGCGGATTCGCGCGACGCCAACGCCCGCTTTTTCGCCGAGCAAGCGGAATTGCTGGTCGCGGCCGCGCAGTCGATCGCGGCGGTCTACCGGGGCGGCGGCCGGCTGTTCGCGATGGGCAACGGCGGATCGAGCTGCGACGCGGCGCATATTGCGGTCGAGTTCACCCATCCGGTCACCGCCGGGCGGCCAGCGCTCGCCGCGATCAACCTCGTCGCCGATGTGGCGATGATCTCGGCGGTCGGCAACGATGTCGGGTTCGAGCACGTGTTCGTTCGCCAGCTGATCGCGCAGGCCCGGCCGGGCGACGGGCTGATCGGCGTTTCGACCAGCGGCAATTCGCCGAACCTGCTGGCCGCTTTCGCCAAGGCCAAGGAGATCGGGCTCGCGACGTTCGGCCTCGCCGGCGGCGACGGCGGGGCGATGAGAGTGGCCGGCAGCGTCGACCATTGTCTCATCGTGCCGTCGAGCTCGATCCACCGCATCCAGGAATGCCACGTCGCCGCCTATCACATCCTGTGGGATTTGGTGCACACCCTCCTGGCGGACGATCGCGGCGCCGCGGCACGCGGGAGCAGCGCATGAAATACGTCGACGAATTCCGCGACCGTGCGAGGGCACAGGCGCTGATCGCCGAGATCGAGCGGCTGGTCTCGCGGATCGAAGTGGCGCGGCATCGCCCGTTGCACATCATGGAAGTCTGCGGCGGCCACACCCATTCGATCTTCCGCTACGGCATCGAAGGCATGCTGCCAAAGGAGATCGAATTGATCCACGGGCCGGGCTGCCCGGTCTGCGTATTGCCGATGGGGCGGATCGACGACTGTATTGCGATCGCCGAGCGGCCCGGAGTGATCTTCACCAGCTTTGGCGACGCGATGCGGGTGCCGGGCTCGAAAAAGAGCCTGCTGCAGGCCAAGGCCGACGGCGCCGATGTGCGGATGGTCTATTCGCCGATCGATGCGCTGGCGCTGGCCCGCAAGCATCCTGATCGCGAGGTCGTGTTCTTTGCGATCGGCTTCGAGACGACGATGCCGTCGACGGCGCTGACCGTGTTGCAGGCCGAGCGCGACGGGATCCGGAATTTCTCGGTTTTCTGCAACCACATCACGATCGTGCCGACGATCAAGGCGGTGCTCGACAGCCCGGACCTGCATCTCGACGGGTTTCTCGGCCCCGGCCATGTCGCGATGGTGATCGGCACCACGCCGTTCGAATTCGTCGCTCGATTTTACCATAAGCCGATGGTCGTCGCCGGGTTCGAGCCGCTCGACATTTTGCAATCGATCTGGATGGTGCTGAAGCAGATCATCGAGGGCCGCTGCGAAATCGAAAATCAATATGCCCGTATCGTCCCCGAGGCCGGCAATACGCCGGCCTTGCGGGCGGTGTCGCAGGTCTACGAATTGCGCGAATTCTTCGAATGGCGCGGGCTCGGCTCGATCGACCATTCGGGGATCAGGTTCCGCCCAGCCTACGCCCGGTTCGACGCCGAGCGGAAATTCGCGGTCCCGAACCTCAAAATTGCCGACCCGAAATCCTGCCAGTGCGGCGAAGTATTGAAGGGCGTCATCAAGCCGTGGCAGTGCAAGGTGTTCGGCACCGCCTGCACCCCGGAACAGCCGCTCGGCGCGCTGATGGTGTCGTCGGAGGGGGCCTGCGCCGCCTACTTCCAATACGGCGGCATCCGGCGGGACAACGCGGCATGAGCGCCGTCGCCCCTGCCCGCGCCCGCCGGCTCGGCCGGCTCAATGTGCCGAAAGTGACGCTCGCCCATGGCGGCGGCGGCAAGGCGATGAAGGATCTGATCGACGATGTCTTTTTGCGCGCCTTCGACAACCCGGCGCTGGCGCCATTGGAAGACCAGGCCCGCTTCGACCTCGCCCAATTCACGGCACGCGGCGACCGGCTCGCCTTCACCACCAATTCCTATGTGGTCGATCCGCTGTTCTTCCCGGGTGGCGATATCGGCAAGCTCGCAGTTTGCGGCACGGTCAACGACCTCGCCGTCGGCGGCGCTGTGCCGCTCTATCTGTCCTGCGCCGTGATCATCGAGGAAGGGCTGCCGGTCGATCTCTTACGCCGGGTCGCGCAATCGATGGCAAGCGCGGCGCGGGATGCCCGTGTCGAGATCGTCACCGGCGACACCAAGGTCGTCGACAAGGGCGCCTGCGACCAGTTGTTCGTCACCACCGCAGGGATCGGCGTGATCCGGCCCGGGCTGGAATTGGGGGCGGCGCGGGCCCAGCCCGGCGACGATGTTCTGGTCAACGGCGTGCTCGGCGACCATGGTGCCGCGATCCTTTGCGCGCGCGGCGATCTGGCATTGGAGACGCCGATCGAGAGCGACTGCGCGCCGCTGCACCGGCTGATCGCCGCCTTGCTCGCAGCGGCGCCCGATATGCGCTTTATTCGCGACGCGACGCGTGGCGGCGTTGCGACGGTGCTCAACGAGATCGCCCGGGCCTCAGAGGTCGCGATCGAAATCGACGAGGCGCAGACGCCTTTGCGTGAAGAGGTCAAAGGGTTTTGCGAGATCCTGGGGCTCGACCCGCTCTATCTCGCCAACGAGGGCAAGATCGTCGCCATTGTGCCGTCGGCGCAAAGTGCCGCGGCGCTCGCCGCGTTGCGCGCCGATCCGCTCGGAACCGACGCCCGCATCATCGGCCATATCGCTGACGGCGAGCCCGGCCGAGTGACGATGCGCACGATTTTCGGCGGACGGCAAATCGTCGACATGCTGGTCGGCGAGCAATTGCCGCGGATCTGCTGAGGGCGGCCATGCACGAGCTCGCCCTGACCTGCGCCATCGTCGAGAGCGCCGAGGAGGCCGCGAACGGCCGGCGCGTCCTCCGCGTGACCCTCGACATCGGCCGGCTCTCCGGCGTCATGACCGAGGCGATCCGCTTCTGCTTCGACGAGATGGCGAACGGCACCGCTGTCGAAGGTGCGGTCCTCGACATCCGCGAGATCGAAGGCCGCGCCCGCTGCCGCCATTGCGGCGCGGAATTTGTCACACCCGATCTCTACACCGCCTGCGCCTGCGGCGCGTTCGACATCGAGCGGCTGCACGGCGAGGAGCTGACGATCAACAGCATCGAATTGG
>CAVPFB010000006.1:0-595158 GCA_963703665.1 uncultured Alphaproteobacteria bacterium
TGCTGCCGATCCTGGCCTCGCTCGCGCAGCTGCGCTTCGAAGATGCCGACATCGCCGCGGCGACGGCGCTGCGGAGACGCTCGCTGAAGATCGCGATCGCCGCCTATGGCAGCCAGTCGGCGCCGGCGGCAGAGGCGATGGCGGCGCTGGCTCGCCTATACATCGAGCTGCGGCGATACCTCGACGCCGAGCCGCTGGCGATCGCCGCCGACAATGTGCTGTCCGCCCGGCTTGGCGCCGCAGACCCGGCGCTGGCGGCGGTGCTGGCCGACCGGGCGCGAATTGCGCTCGCCCGCGGCGACAGCAGCGACGCCCGGAAATGGGCCGAAACAGCGATCGCGATCGACGCCAAAAACCCGGGCGTGGCGCGCAGCGACCGGCTGCGAATGATGGGCGCGGTGCTGATGTCCGAAGGGCGGTTCGCCGACAGCGAGCGGGTCCTGCGCCAGGCGCTCGCCCTCGACCGCGCCGGCGGCGACCGGCTCGCGACCGCGCGCAGCCTGGCGCAGCTCGGCAAGGCCTATCTGCGGCAAAAACGCTACGCCGAGGCGCTGCCGCTGGTCGAGGAAGCCGCCGCGATCGACCAGCAATGCCTCGGGGCGAGGCATCCGCTGATCGCCGAGGATTTTCACGACATCGGCTCGATCTATCTGGCGACCGGCCGCCCGGCCGACGCGGCAATGGCGTTTCACACCGCGATCGGCCTGCTCGAGCGCGGCGCCGGCCGCGATACGCCGACCCTTGCCTATCTCGAGCTCGATCTCGCGCGTGCCGAGCATGCGCTGGGGCACGAGGACGAGGCTCAGTCGCTGTTCGGCGCTGCCCACCGCATTCTCAACGCCGCCGAAGACCAGGAACGGGACCGCCAAAGCCGCGCCTAGCCGGTGTCGCAGCTACAGTTTCCGCACCTCGACCGGGGTCGTCGGCGCCGCCGCGGGCGCCTGCGGACCGGGAGCGGCCTCGGCCGATGGCGGTGGGCCCGGCGGCGGCGAGCCGGGGCGGATTTCGACATAAGAGACGACGCGCCTGACCCCGGGCACGTTGCGCGCGAGGTCGGTGGCGTGGTCGAGCTCGGCCTCGCTGCGGGCGGAGCCGATCAGATAGACCGAATGGTCGACGGTCTCCACCGTATAGTTGACCGAACGGATGTTGCTGAACACCAAATCCGAGCGCACCTGGGTGGTGATCCAGGCGTCCTTCGCCGAATCCCACGGGCCTTCGTCCGGCGCCACCTCGATCTCGTTATAGACGGCGCGCACCCCGGGGACCCGGCTGGCGATGTCCGCCGCCTCGGCTCTGATCTGCGGCGTTGCGGCGCGGCCGGTCAACAGCGTGCGGCCCTCGTAGGCGGTCACGTTGAAATCGGGCGGAAAGTCCGGCCCCGCTTTGGCCCAGGCGGCCTCGACATCGGTCTTGATCGCGAAATCGTTGGCGGTGCCGTTGACGCCGCGTTCCTGATCGGCGGCGTAGCCCGCACCCCCGGCCGCGACGATGCCTCCGACGATGGCCAACGGACATCCGCCGAGGCTCAGGCTCAGCCCGAGACTGGCCGTGAGCCAAAGGACGAAACGGAATTTCGACACCAATCACCCCCCGGCATAGATGTCCCTTCCGAGTTTCCGCCAAACCGACGCCGCGTCCAACCGCAAGTCTCTGGGTCGGCGTGGCTGTGACCCCTGGCGGCAGGTCGGCCGGCTGCGCAGCGGATCGATCCGACCGGACGAACACTGCGCCAGATCAAGGGCTTCCCCCGTCTCCGCAAGGCTCCGCCGTGGCCGGCAAACCCTTAACCGTCGGCGCGCCACGCGCCGCGCCAGTGATGCGGCAGACGCCGCGGCGCCACCAGCATCAGATCGAATCGGAGGCCCAGCCCGGCGAGTTCGGGATGCATCGTCAGAAAGGCTTCGGCGGCGCGGGTGATCCGCCGGCGCTGGCGCGGCGGCAGCGCTGCCGCCGCCAATTGAAGCTCGCCGCGCGACTTGACCTCGATGACCGCGAGGATCCTGCCGCGGCGCGCCAGAATGTCGATCTCGCCCGCCGGGCAGCGCCAGCCGCGCGCGACAATCCGCCAGCCGCGCAGCCGCAGGTGACACACGCACAGCCATTCGGCGAGCCGGCCGCGGCGCTCGGCGCGCTGGCGCCGCAGAATCGGGCGATGCCGGCCGCGGTTCATCGCTCACCGCCGCGGATCGTCCCGTCGCGAATCGCCAAGGCCCGGCGGTAGAGATCGGCGCGCGCGAGACCGGTCTCGGCGGCGAGTTTTGCCGCGGCGTCGCGCACCCCGAACTCCGCCAGCGCCTCGCGCAGCCGCCGATCGACCTCCTCGGGGCCGGGCACAACCGGTTCCGGCGGTCCGACGACGACGACGGTCTCGCCGCGCGGCGGCCCATGATCGCGGTAATGGCCGGCGAGCTCATCGAGAGGGCCGCGCCGGATCTCCTCGTGCAGCTTGGTCAGCTCCCGTGCGACCGCCGCCGGCCGCGGCCCCAAAACTTCGACCATGTCAGCGAGACTTCGCGGCGAGCCGCGGCGGGGCTTCGTAAAAGATCAGACTGGCCTCCAGCGCCGCCCAGCGCGCCAATGCCTGGCGCCGGGCCGAGCGTTGCTTCGGCAGAAAGCCGGCGAAGAGGAACGCGTCCGGAGGCAGCCCGGAGAGTACGAGCGCGGTCAGCACCGCCGAGGCACCGGGTGCGGCGGTCACCGGCAGGCCCTCGGCGATCGCCGCGCGGACCAGCTTGTAGCCGGGGTCGGAAACGAGCGGCGTCCCGGCATCGCTGACCAACGCCACTCGTTGGCCGCCGCGCAGCGCCGCCAGGATCGCCGGGCGCACCTGCTCGGCATTGTAGTCATGGTAGGTTTCGAGCGGCGTGCGGATGCCGTAGCGGGCGAGCAGCCTGGCAGTCACCCTGGTGTCCTCGCAATAGATCCGGTCGGCGCCGCGCAGCACCGCCAGGGCACGCAGGCTGACATCGCCGAGATTGCCGATCGGCGTCGCGACGAGATGCAGGCCCGGCGGCGGCGCGGCGGCAGCGCCGGCGGTCGTGGGTTCGGCCGAGTCGGGTTTACTCGCGACCGGAGCGCCGTTAGGTTCGCGCCCCTCGCCGCCGTCCTCCGAGGTCGCCCTTGCCGCGCTGGTGTCTCCCCCGGTTCGCCTCACCCGTGCTGGTCCTCGCCGCCTGGGCGTTGGCCGCCTGCGTGCCGGCGCCGATCCTACCGGCGCCGCTCGCCACCGCGCAACCGCCCTATGGCCAGCCGCCTCCGCCGAGTCCGATGCCGGCTCCGCCGCCCGCGGTGCCGGCCGGGCCGGCCAAGGTCGCGCTGCTGGCACCGTTGTCGGGGCCCAACGCCGGACTTGGGCAGGCCATTCTCAACGCGGCGCAGCTGGCGCTGTTCGAAACCGGCGGCGACCGGCTGACCCTGGTCCCGCGCGACACCAAGGGAACGCCGTCCGGTGCGGCCGATGCCGCGCATGCGGCGGTCGGCGAAGGCGTCGGCCTGATCCTCGGTCCGTTGCTCGCTGGCGAGGTCGAGGCGGTCGGGCCGATCGCCCGCGATGCCCACCTCAACGTCATCGCGTTTTCGACGCTGACCGATCTCGCCGGCGGCAACACGTTTCTGATGGGATTTCTGCCGGGCCAGGAGGCAGCACGCGAGGTCGCCTATGCGCGCCAGCGCGGGATCGGCCGGTTCGCCGCGCTCGCTCCCGACACGGCCTACGGGCATCTGATGGCCGACGCGCTGAGTGCTGCCGCGTCGTCGACCGGCGGCAGGGTGACCAAGACCGAATTTTATGGCCCCGGCGACCCCTCGGCCGCGATCGCGCGCCTGTTGCCGGCGGGTGTCGGGCCGCCGGCAGCATCTCCACCGGGCGACGAGGCCGCTGCCGCAGGTCAAGCCGGTCCGGCGCCACCCGCGGTGGCCAATTTCGATGCGCTGCTGCTGCCCGAAGGCGGCGACCAGTTGAAACAGATCGCCCGCAAGCTCATCGCCGCCGGCCTCGACACCAAGGCGACGCGGCTGCTCGGCAGCGGTCTGTGGGACGTGCCCGACATCGGCAATGAGCCGGCGCTCGACGGCGGCTGGTTCGCCGCCTCGCCGCCCGACGCGCGGCGCGATTTCGAGCAGCGCTATCGCGCAACCTATGGCCGCGATCCGCCGCGGCTCGCCTCGCTCGGCTATGATGCCGCGGCACTCGCCGCAGTCTTGGCGCGCGGCGAAAGCGGGCCGCCCTTTTCGCGCCAGGCGATCTTGAACCCGAACGGCTTCACCGGGGTCGACGGCCTGTTCCGCTTCACCGCGCAGGGTCTGGTCGAGCGCGCCCTCGCCGTGCTCGAGGTCGAGCCGCAGGGCAGCGTCGTCGTCAGCCCTGCCGCGCAGAGCTTCCAGAACCTCGGCTACTGAGCGCTGGGCCGCCTCGACGTGTGCTTGGTCCGCGCGACACCCGCGGCAGAGCCGGCCGGGCTCGCGCCCGGGCATGCGGCGCATTAGACTGGCTCGCGCCGATGCGAGGATCGGATCAACAGCCGGGAGGGTCACGATGCAGTACGGTCTCTTTACGATGCCCTCGCATCCGCCGGAGCGTGGCCTGTACGACGGGCATCGCTGGGACCTCGACACCTTGTGCTGGGCCGACGAGTTGGGCTTTTCCGAGGCGTGGATCGGCGAGCACCATACGGCACCCTGGGAACCGCACCCGGCACCCGACCTGTTGATCGCGCAGGCGTTGATGCAGACCAAAAAGATCCGCCTCGCCCCCGGCGGGTTTCTGCTGCCCTATCATCACCCGGCCGAGCTGGCCCACCGCGTGGCGATGCTCGATCACATGGCGCAGGGCCGGCTCAATTTCGGCGTCGCCGCCAGCGGATTGCCGAGCGACTGGGCGATGTTCAACGTCGACGGTTATTCGGGGCAGCACCGCGAGATGACGCGCGAGGCGCTCGACATCATCCTCAGGCTGTGGACCGAGGAGGAGCCGTTCGACTATCCCGGCAAATACTGGAAGGTGACCAAGACCGATTTGATGCTGCGCACCCTGCGCCCGCACATCAAGCCCTTGCAAAAGCCCTATCCGCCGATCGGCGTCGCCGGTGTCAGCAAGGGCTCGGACACCTTGAAGCTCGCCGGCGAGCGCGGCTTTCTGCCGATGAGCCTGAACCTCAATCCGACCTATGTCGCCAGCCACTGGGACTCGGTCGAGGAAGGGGCGCGCCGCACCGGGCGCACGCCGCAGCGCGCGCAATGGCGGCTGGTGCGCGAGATTTTCGTCGCCGACACCGACGCCGAAGCCTGGCGGCTGTCGGTCGAGGGCATGATGGGCCGGATGATGCGCGAATATTTCCTGCCGTTGCTGACCGATGTCGGAGTCATCGAATTTCTCAAGCACGATCCCAGCGTCGCCGACAGCGACATCACCCCCGAATACTGCGCCCGGCACAACTGGCTGATCGGCTCGCCGGCGACGGTCGTCGAAAAGATCGAGCGGATGTATGACGAGGTCGGCGGCTTCGGCTCGCTGTTGCTGTTCTGCTTCGACTACAGCGACAACCCCGAGGCTTGGCGCGAATCGATGCGGCTGCTGGCGCAGGAGGTGATGCCGAAGGTCGCGCACCTGTCGCCCGGTTGACCCCCGAGATACCAATCGCCATCCGAGACTATGCGCGACGATGCCCCGCTGCCTGCGAGGTGCTGAGGCGCTCAATCGCGAAGCTGGGCAGCGCCGATCACGGCGACGCAAGTTCGGTGCCCGCGGCGGCTACCCGATGTCGAGGCGCCAGGTCGCGCACGGGGTTGATCTTGGTTCTCGCAAATTCAGGTGCCAAGTTCCGCCCCGCCGCCGCGTGAGTTACAGCCCCTCTTCGCCCGGCAAAGGCGCGGTGCTCAAAATCGCTCGCAACTGATCGGCTGGCAGTACTCCGGCCATCTTTTGTCGATATTGATTGTAGGCGCTTTGGCCGCCGACATAGATGCAGTCGCAGGCGATCGGGTCGGCGTATAAATACTTCACGCTGCCGTTCGAATTACGCAACACGAATTGATGGGGCGGCAGCGACTTCAACGCGGCGATCCGTTCGGGACTGTCGGCTTTGCGCTGCACGAAGCCGGCCGCGGCGAGCTGGTCGCCGGGCGTCGCCGGCTCCAAATCGGAATTCGCGCAGGCCGCAACCCCCAGGCCGAGGCCGATAATCGCGACTGCCCAGTGCGAAGATCCGTTCATGGGTGAGTCTCCTCTCGGGTCCGCGGACACCATCTGCTGTCAATGCAGATATGGAGGCTCCTGACGGTCCCGAACGGAGCGCCGCGGCGGCAATTTTCGAGGCCGCGCGTTTCGATTTCGCTGGCCGACTTAATCGGAGCCGCTCAGGCCGCGCGCCGCCGCTGTCGGGCGGGCTGCGGCCGAGCAGGTGCCGCAGGTGCGGCGCGAAACGGGTGATCGCTGACCACCGGCACTTTTTGGCCGATCAGGCGCTCGATGTCTTTCAGGTAGGCGCGCTCCTCGGTGTCGCACAGCGAGATTGCCGACCCGCTGGCGCCGGCGCGCGCGGTGCGGCCGATGCGGTGGACATACGTCTCGGGGACATTCGGCAGCTCGTAGTTCACCACATGGCTGATCGCGTCGATGTCGATGCCGCGCGCCGCGATGTCGGTGGCGACCAATACCCGGACGGCGCCGGCGCGGAACTCTTCGAGCGCCCGCTGCCGCGCACCCTGAGACTTGTTGCCGTGGATCGCCTCGGCGCCGAACCCGGCACGGACGAGCTGCTCGGCGAGCCGGTTGGCGGTGTGCTTGGTCCGGGTGAACACCAGCACGCGGGCGAGCGCCGGGTCGCGCAGGATCGCGCACAGCAAGGCCCGCTTGTCGGCGCGCTCGACGAACATGACCTGTTGCTCGGTCAGCTCGACGGTCGAGGCCGCCGGGGTCACCTCGACCCGGACCGGGGCGTCGAGGATCGCGGCCGCGAGCCGGGCTATGTCGGGCGGCATTGTCGCCGAGAACAGCAGGGTCTGGCGCCGGTTCGGCAGCAGCGCCACGATCTTTCGGACGTCGTGGATAAAGCCCATGTCGAGCATGCGGTCGGCCTCGTCGAGGACAAATGTCTCGACGCGACCGAGCCTGACATGGCCCTGGCCGATCAGGTCCAAGAGCCGCCCGGGGGTCGCCACCAGGACATCGACGCCGCGGGCGATCGCGGCGACCTGCGGCTCCTGGCCGACTCCGCCGAAGATCACCGTCGCGCGCAGCCCGAGATGGCGCCCGTAAGCGCGAAAGCTGTCGCGAATCTGCAAGGCCAGCTCGCGCGTCGGGGTCAGGATCAGGGATCGCGCCGTTTTGCGCGTCAGGGCCGGCTGCGCCGGCGGGCGCTCGGCGGCGAGGCGCTGCAAAATCGGCAGGGCAAAGGCGGCGGTCTTGCCGGTGCCGGTCTGGGCGATCCCCAACAGGTCGCGGCCGGCGAGAAGATGCGGGATCGCCTGCACTTGGATTGGGGTCGGCGCGGCATAGCCTTCCTCGGCGAGCGCCCGCTGCAGCGGGTCGATCAGAGCAAGGTCTTGAAATTTGATCACGTGCATTAATTCTTTCTTGTTGGAACGCCGGTTGGATGACTGCTCACATCAGTGTGAGCGTGCATCCGATCCTGCGGATGCGGCGCACCGGCGATTTCGGGAAATCAGGGCGAATGGTTCGCGGGCAGCTTTCACTGGACCGCCGCAGCTCATGGCCCGCGGGTTGGCGGGGTCGCTGCGGCTCTGCTCCGCGAGGCGAGCACGATGCTCTGGGTGGCAAGTGCGCCGCGGCCGGGTCAAAGTCAAGCCGGGTCGAACGTGAGTCACGACCCAAACTCGGGCCGGGCATGCCGGCGGCGAGTTCGCGCCGCGGCTGTTGCGCCCTTGCCGGGGATGAGGCAAGCTGCCACATCCAAAGAACGGGGAGCGCACCCAAGCCACCTCATATGCGCAAAGCAGACCGAGCGAGAAGAACGATGACGGCCGGGCCGAGCCCGATTATAAGGCCGCGCCGATGCTTGGCCCGACTGGCGCTCGCATCGGGCGGACGGCCGGGACCGGGATGAGGCCAAAGCGGGCATGGCCCCGCTCGGCAGGAGGAGCCAAGTGCAGCCGACCGATATCAGCGTCCCCGACTACTTCCACAAAGTCGTCGATTGCCAATGGGCGTGCCCGGCCCATACCCCGGTGCCGGAATATATCCGCATGGTCGCGGAGCGGCGCTACACCGACGCGTACATGGTCAATTGGTATTCGAACATCTTCCCCGGCATTCTCGGGCGCACCTGCGACCGCCCGTGCGAGCCGGCCTGCCGGCGCGGCCGGGTCGAGGCGGACGAGCAGCCGGTGGCGATCTGCCGGCTGAAGCGCGTCGCCGCCGACAACAAGGGCGACATCACCCCCTATCTGCCGGCGATCCCGCGCGAGAAGAACGGCAAGCGCATCGCGCTGGTCGGCGCCGGCCCGGCCTCGTTGACCGTCGCCCGCGACCTGCTGCCGCTCGGCTATCAGTGCGTCGTGTTCGACGGCGACGCCAAGGGCGGCGGGATGATGCGCACGCAGATCCCGCGGTTCCGCCTGCCCGAGCGAGTCACCGACGAGGAGGTCGACCTGATCCTCGACATGGGGGTCGAGCCCCGCTTTGGCGAGCCGGTGCGCAGCCTGAAGGCATTGCTGGCCGAGGATTGGGACGCGGTCTTCGTCGGCTGCGGCGCCCCGCGCGGGCGCGACCTCGACCTCCCCGGCCGCCAGGAGGCGGCGGAGAACGTCCATATCGGCATCGACTGGCTGTCGAGCGTTTCGTTTGGTCACGTCGACAAGATCGGCCGCCGCGTCGTCGTGCTCGGCGGCGGCAACACCGCGATGGATTGCTGCCGCTCGTCGCGCCGGCTAGGCGGTGAAGAGGTCACCGTCGTCGTGCGCAGCGGCTTCGACGAGATGAAGGCCTCGCCGTGGGAGAAAGAAGACGCGACGCACGAGGGCATCCCGATCCTGAACTGGCTGGTGCCAAAGGAGTTCACCCACGAGGGCGGCCGGCTGACCGGTGTGCTGTTCGAAACGGTCAAGGCCGAGTATGACGCCGGCGGCCGGCGCAACCTGGTCCCGACCGGCGAGCCCGACACTTTGATCGCGTGCGACGATGTGCTGGTCGCGGTCGGCCAGGAGAATGCGTTTCCGTGGATCGAGCGCGACGTCGGCATCGAATTCGACCGCTGGGGCATGCCCAGGGTCGACCCGAAGACGATGCAATCGACCTTGCCGCGACGTGTTCTTCGGCGGCGACGCCGCCTTTGGACCGAAGAACATCATTTGGGCCGTTGCCCACGGCCACGACGCCGCGATCTCGATCGACAAGCTGTGCAACGGCGAGGATGTCCGCGACCGGCCGCCGCCCGGCGTCACCCTGGTCAGCCAGAAGATGGGCATCCACGAGTGGAGCTACGACAACGACATCTCGAACGATGTGCGCTATCGCGTGCCGCTCAGGGATACCGCGGTGGCGCTCGCCGACATCCGGGTCGAGGTCGAGCTCGGCTACGACGAAAAGCTCGGTTATCTCGAAGCCGAGCGCTGCCTCAATTGCGACGTGCAGACCGTGTTCACCGGGCAGCTGTGCATCGAATGCGACGCCTGCGTCGACATCTGCCCGATGGATTGCATCACCTTCACCGACAATGGCGCCGAGGATGAGCTGCGCGGGCGTCTGATGGCCCCGGCTTTGAACCTCGAGCAAGACCTCTATGTCGGCGATCGGCTGAAGACCGGGCGGATCATGGTCAAGGACGAGGATGTCTGCCTGCATTGCGGGCTGTGCGCCGAGCGCTGCCCGACGGGCGCCTGGGACATGCGCAAATTCCTGCTCGACATCACCATGGCCGGCCCCGCATGCCGCAGCAGATAATTTTTTCCGTGATCCCGGCGAAAGCGGGGACCCAGAATCTGCCTTTGCCGAAAGCAGAGGGCGGCCGGCACATCGCCCTGCGGCCCCGGACCCCCGCTTGCGCGGGCGCGCGGAATAAAAATACGGAACAATGACGGTCACGTACAGGCTCTGAGCCGATGGCATCACAGACCAACCTCGAAACTGCCGCGATTGCTAGCGTCAACGACTTCGTCGTCAAATTCGCCAATGTCAACGGATCGGGCTCGGCCAGCGCCAACGCGCTGTTCGCCAAGTCGATCCTGCGCATGGGAATCCCGGCGAGCTCGCGCAACATCTTTCCCTCGAATATCCAGGGCCTGCCGACCTGGTTCGAGGTGCGGATCAGCGACAAGGGCCATCTCGGCCGCCGCGGCGGCGTCGACATGATGGTGGCGATGAACCCGCAGACCTGGGACGAGGACATCGCCGAGATCGAGCCCGGCGGCTACCTGTTCTACGACGCGACCAAGCCGTTGCCGCGGTCGAAATTCCGTGACGACATCACCGTCATCGGCGCGCCGCTGACCGCGATTTGCGAACCGCGAATACAACGACGCGCGGCAGCGCCAGCTGTTCAAGAACATCATTTATCTGGGTGCCCTGTCGGCGCTCCTGGACATGGATGTGGCGGCGATCGAAAAACTGATCGGCGAGCAGTTCCGCGGCAAGGACACCCTGATCCGGCCCAATCTGCGCGCGCTCAATTTCGGCCGCGACTGGGCATTGGCCGAGCATGACTGCCCGATCGGGCTGCATCTGCAGCGCACCGACAAGGTCGGCGACCGCATCTTCATCAACGGCAACGATGCGGCCGCACTCGGCTGCGTCTATGGCGGGGCGACCGTTGCCGCGTGGTATCCGATCACGCCCTCGTCCTCGCTCGCCGAAGCGTTCGCCAACCATTGCCGGCGCTACCGCACCGACCCCGAAACCAAGAAAAAGCGTTACGCGATCATCCAGGCCGAGGACGAACTCGCCTCGATCGGCGTGGTCGTCGGCGCCGCCTGGAACGGCGCGCGCGCCTTCACCGCGACCTCGGGCCCCGGCATCTCGCTGATGCAAGAATTCATCGGGCTCGCCTATTTCGCCGAGATTCCGGCGGTGATTTTCGACGTGCAGCGCGGCAGCCCTTCGACCGGCATGCCGACGCGCACGCAGCAGGCCGACATCCTCAGTTGCGCCCATGCCTCGCACGGCGACACTAAGCACGTTCTGCTGTTCCCCGAAGACCCGCACGAGGCCTTCGCCTTTGCCGCCGAGGCGTTCGACCTCGCCGATCGATTGCAGACGCCGGTCTTCGTCATGCTCGACCTCGACATCGGCATGAACGACTGGCTGGTCGAACCGCTCGCCTGGGACGAGAACCGGCGTTTCGACCGCGGCAAGGTGATGACCGCCGCCGAGCTCGAAGCCGGTGTCGAGTTCGGCCGTTATCTCGATGTCGACGGCGACGGCATCCCGTATCGCACCCTGCCGGGAACCCATCCGACCCGCGGCGCCTTTTTCACCCGCGGCACCACCAAGGACCGCTATGCGCGCTATTCCGAGGAGGGGCCGGACTACGTCGACAACATGCAGCGCCTCCTGCACAAGTTCGAGACCGCCAAGCGCTTGGTGCCGGCCCCGATCAAGCACGCCGCGCGCGAGGCGACCCGCTTTGGTGCGATCTATTTCGGCTCGACCGCACCGGCGATGACCGAGGCGCTCGAAGCGCTCGAGGAGCGCGGCATTCACCTCGACACGCTGCGGGTGCGCGCCTACCCGTTTCACGACGACGTGCTCGATTTCGTCGCCGCCCACGACCGGGTTTTCCTCGTCGAGCAGAACCGCGACGCCCAATTGCGCAGCCTCTTGATCAACGACGGCGATATCGACCCGGCCCGGCTGGTGCCGATCCTGCATTACGACGGCACGCCGATCACCGCGCGCTTTATCGTCAAGGCGATCGCCGACATGCTCGACGTCGTGACCCTGGCGCCGCTGCGCAAAGCGATGCCGTGACCATCCACTTCCTTTTTAACAGGACCGCAGGCCTCCGGGTCTGCATGCGGGCAGGACGCCCGCGCTCCATGAGGCCATCATGACCTATATCGCCAAGCCGCGCCTTCATCACCCCAAATTGCCGACCAATGCGCTCGGCTACACCCATCGCGACTACGAGGGTGCAGTGTCGACCCTGTGCGCCGGCTGCGGCCATGATTCGATCAGCGCCGCGATCATCCAGGCCTGCTTTGAGCTGAGCTTGCCGCCGCACCGCATTGCCAAGCTCTCCGGCATCGGCTGCTCGTCGAAAACACCGACCTATTTCCTCGGTAAGTCGCACGGCTTCAACAGCGTGCACGGGCGGATGCCCTCTGTGTTGACCGGCGCCAATCTCGCCAACCGCGACCTGATTTATCTCGGCATCTCGGGCGACGGCGATTCGGCCTCGATCGGGCTCGGCCAGTTCGCCCACTGCATCCGCCGCGCCGTCAACATGGTCTATGTCGTCGAGAACAACGGCGTCTATGGGCTGACCAAGGGCCAATTCTCGGCCACCGCCGACAAAGGCTCGAAGGCGCGACGGGGTGCGGTCAACACCGATTCGCCGATCGATCTGGTGGCGCTGGCATTGCAGCTCGGCGCGTCCTTTGTCGGCCGCAGCTTTTCCGGCGACAAGGCGCAGCTGGTGCCGCTGATCAAGGCGGCGATCGAGCATCGCGGCTCGGCCTTCATCGACGTGGTCTCGCCCTGCGTCGCCTTCAACAACAACCCCGAATCGACCAAGAGCTTCGACTATGTCCGCGCTCACAACGAGGCGGTCAACCGCTGGGACGTGATCCTCGAGCGCGACGAGATCACCGCCGATTACGCGCCGGGCACGGTCGAGACCGTGGTCCAGCACGACGGCTCGATCCTGCGCTTGCGCAAGCTCGCGGCCGATTACGATCCCTGCGACCGGATCTCGGCGTTGAGCTACCTGCAGCAGCGCCACGCCGCCGGCGAGGTCGTGACCGGCCTGTTGTTTGTGGAGCCCGATTCGGGCGATATGCACGAGTTCCTCGACACCGCCGAAGCGCCGTTGAACGCGCTCGGCGAAGCCGAGCTGTGCCCCGGCCCCGCCGCGCTCGCCCAGTTCAACGCCGCCCACCGCTAGCCGGCGGTCCACCGGCCGGATCAAGGCCGGTCCGGCCGGTCGGTGGATCACGACCCCGCTCTATCCACGGCTGATATCAGCGCTCCAAACCAGCGCATTCGATGAAATGTGCGCCGGCTTCGGCCGACGCCTGTTTTCTCCCTCAGAGGGGCTCCGGCGTGCGCGACGCACGCTGACCGGCCTTCTTCATACCGGCCGGAAATGACAAGGGCCGGTCTTTTCCGATCCTCTGACCAGGAGAATACCGAATGGGCAACAAATTTCGCCTGGCGTTTTTGACCACGGCGTTTTTGGCCGGAACTTCGCTGCTTGCCTTTGCGCAAACCGGCACCGGCACCGGAATGGGTGCCAATGGCACGACGCCCGGAACCGGCGTCGGCTCGGGTTACGGCGCCACCACGACGCCCGGCGCTCCCGGCTACGGCGCCAGCAGCACGCTTCCGGGTGGCGCCGCAGCCACGATGCCCGGAACCGCCGGTACGACCGGGTATGGCAGCAGCAATTCAGCCAATCCCGGCTACAGCAGCAATACCGCGGCTCCGAACGGCACCACCGGCACCAGCACCATGCCCGGCACCGGCACGGGCGCGGGCATGACCGGAACTCCGGGGTACGGCAGCAGCGCGTCCGGCACCGCGATGCCCGAGACCGGCAGTGGCACGGGCGGCGCCACCGGGTACGGCAGCAACACCGGCAGCGGCGGCATGTCGGGCACAGCGCCCGGCGCAGCAACCGGGCTCGGAGGGAATGCAACCGGCAACGGCCCATCCGGCAGCGGCGGCGCCGGCGCGGTCGGCGGCGGCAGATGAGGTGTTTCTAGGCTTCAGCCCCGTAAGCGCCGGGCATCCGGCCTGATCGGGAGCCGGGGAGCGGGCCGGTTCGCCTCCGGCAGCCACCCACTCGCCGGCTACTCTGCAGCGACCGGACGGGTCAGCGCGAGCGCCTGCTGGGCCACCGCCGCGGTCGACGGTTCGCCGTCCCCGGCGAGCTGCACGGTCGGATAGGCGAACTTGATCCCATTGGCGTCAAAAGCTTTTTTGATCCTGGCCAGCGCCTGTCGCCGGATCACGAAATTCTCGCCGGGCAGCGTCATCATTTTCATCCGGATCTGGACCGCATAATCGCCAAACGCATCGACCCCCTGCATCTTGAGCGGCTCGAGGATCAGCGGCTTGAATTCGGGCTCCTCGGCCAGCTCCAGCCCAATCTGCTTGATCAGCTTTCTGGCCTTGTCGATATCGCTGTCATAGGTGATGCCGACCGTGAGCTTGTCGATCACCCAGTCGCGACTCTGGTTCTGAACGGCGCCCAGCAGCGCGAACGGCACGGTGTAGAGCGCGCCGCGCTGATGGCGCAGCCTGACCGAGCGAAAGCTGAACAATTCGACGGTGCCTTTGTAGTTGCCGCTCTGGATGTACTCGCCGACTCGGAAGGCGTCGTCGAGCAGGTAGAACATGCCGGCGATCACATCGCGGACCAAAGATTGCGCGCCAAAGCCGATCGCGACGCCGAGGACGCCGAGACCGGCAATCAGCGGGCCGATCTCGACGCCCATCGCCGCCAGCGACATCAGGACCGCGACGACGATGACGACGACGAACAGCACATTGCGGAAAATCGGCAAAAGCGTCCGGAGCCGAGCCCGCCGCCGCGCTTCATCGGTGTTGGGGAGGCCGGGATCGGCCGCGCCGTCGAGCTTGCGATCGATCGCCGCTCTCATCGCCTGCCACAAGACGTCGGCGACCAAGAGGATGATGACCGCGCTCAACACGCCGTGGACGATGCGGCTGAGCGCGGTGTCCTGGCCCATCATCATGCTGTCGACCGGCATGCCCCAGCCCCAGGACAGCAGCGCAGCCGCACCGATGATCAAGAATGCCCGGATGCCGCGCTCGAGGCAGACCGTGATCACGGTGGGCGGACCCTCAGTCGTCTCGCGCGAGCCCGGGGGTCGCAGCAGATGCTCGACCGCACGCCGGGTCACCCTGATCGCGAGCGGCAGAGTGATGACGACCAGAACAAGCCAGAAGCCCGGCATGGCGCGCAGCACCCAGAGCACCCACAACAGCACGATGCCGACCGACAGCAACGCATCTCCCGCGCCACGACCAAGGTGATGCTTCAGGTGAGACGGGGGTTCGGCCAAGCCGATCGGTGCGGCTGGACGGCGCCAGACCGTCTCCAGCGCAATGGCGAGGAGACCCAGTCCGAGTATGTAGGCGAGCAGCTGGCGGCCCGCCAACGAGACCCCGAGAGTTGCAAGAAAACCGATCTCCACCCAGCCAAAGGCAAACCAGCCGACAAACGCAACGAGCCGCCGGTGCCAGAACCGCGCCGCCGCCCGATCCGCGGGACAGATGCGGAAACGTTCGTGATCGGGAGCCAATAAAAGATGGCCGACGATGATCGCGACGCGGATCACGAGAAAGATGATCAGATAGCTGAAGAGCAGCTCGCGAGTGAGCGGCGGCCAGTCGAACGCGAGGAAAGCGCCGATGCTGCCCAGCGCGAATGCCGCCACCAGGCCGAGGGCAAAGGCGAACCGGACCGCAACCACACGCAGGCGGTCGTTGACCGTGGCCAGGGGAAGCCCGTCGAGACGGCCACGGACCCTCGCCGTTGCCTTGCGGAACAGCAATTCGACGCCGAAGCCGAGGGCCACGAAAACGATTAATAGGAACAACACCTTGATCCGCCCACCGTGGCCGAGCTCCGCGGTGACGAGCCCGGCCGCGCGCTTGAACTGGTTGGGCAGGTCGGGGAGCACGACGGCCAGCGCAACGATATGCTCGCGGATCTCACCGACACGGGAGGAGAAATAGTCCGAGGCCGAGACCTTCGAGGCGCGATGCGTCTGCGGCGCAGCCTCTTTGGGCAGACCCTGCTTCTCCAGCCATTTCTGGGTCGTTGGATCGGCAAGCAGGTTCAGCAGCGCGCGAACCTGGGCCGGCGGGTCCTGCGTGGCCGAAGTCGAGGCCTGGCTGGACCCATTTTTTGACGCAGCAAGCGCGCCGGTCAAGGCCGCGGCGGTAATCAGAACCGCCGCGAGGCCAATTCGGACAGCTCGTATCGCAGTCCCGATGGCGGGTCTCCCTCTAATCGGCCGGGGCGCCGCGCGCCACTTTGCGGCCGACGATCCAGTCTTTGTAGGTGTTGCCCGGCATCGGCCCCTTGGAATGCGCATCGAGGGCCTCCTGGTCGCGCCACTTCTCGACCAAAAAGACATGCTTGTCGTCGTCTTTCGGCAGCATCAGGTCGAATTGCAGGCAGCCGTCGTCTCGGCGGGAGCGCTGCGCATGCCCGCGCATCAGATCGAGGAACTGATTGCGGTGCTCGGGCTTCACCTCGAAATCGACGACGATCATGACCTGGCTCATCGGCGTTCCCTTTCTGCGTGGTTTAGGGGCATCATTGGTCATTGCACGGCGCCGACGCAAGCGCCGGGAATTGCCATGGGAGATCCGAGATGGCCAACGACGCCTTGCGCACGATTCTGCCGATCGCCGGCTGGCCCGAGGAGCGGGCCCACGCGGTCGAGATCACCGGCGGCGCCGACCCGGTCTTGCCGACCCCGTTCCGCATCGGTGCGGCCGGTGCCGCGGCGCTGGCGGCGACCGGGCTCGCCGCCGCCGATCTGTGGGAATTGCGCAGCGGCCGCCGCCAAGAGGTTTCGGTCGACCTGCGCCAGGCGGTCGCCTCGCTGCGCAGCGGGCATTATATGCAGATCAACGGTTCTGCGATTTCGACCGAGCGCAACCCGGTGATGGGCGTCTATCCGGCAAAGAACGGCCGCTGGAGCTACATCCACGCCAATTTCCCGAACCACCGCGCCGCCGCGATGAGCGTGCTCGGCGTGCCCGAAGAGCGCGAGGCGGTGCGGCAGGCGGTGGCGAAGTGGGACGCGCTCGAGCTCGAAGAGGCGATCCTCGCCGCCAAGGGTGCGGGCGGCATGGTGCGCAGCATGGAAGAATGGTCGAAGCATCCGCAGGCCGCGGCGATCGCCTCGCTGCCATTGATGGAGATCGTCAAGATCGGCGACAGCGCGCCCGAACCGTTGCCCGAGGGCGAGCGCCCATTGTCGGGCATTCGCGTCCTCGACCTGACCCGGGTCCTGGCCGGGCCGACCTCGGCGCGCACCTTGGCCGAGCACGGCGCCGAGGTGATGAAGATCACCGCCCCGCACCTGCCGAATATCGGCTACCAGGAATACGACACCGGCCACGGCAAATTGCAGGCCCATCTCGATCTGCGCCAGAAGCAGGATCTCGAAACTCTGCGCGGGCTGGTCCGCGACGCCGACGTCTTCACCCAGGGCTATCGTCCGGGCACGCTCGGCAATCGCGGCCTGTCGCCCGAGGAATTGTCGCGGCTGCGGCCGGGCCTCGTCTATGTGTCGATGTGCGCGTTCAGCCATGTCGGCCCTTGGGCTTCGCGCCGCGGCTTCGACACCGTGGTGCAGACCGTGAGCGGAATCACGACGCGGCAGGGCGAGCTGTTCCCCGGCGCCAATCCCGGCCCGCAATTCTACCCGGTTTCCGCTATCGATTACTTAACGGGCTACTTTATGGCGTTCGGCGCGATGGTGGCATTGGCGCGGCGCGCGCGCGAGGGCGGCAGCTGGCTGGTGCGAATCTCCTTGGCGCAGACCGGCCGCTGGCTGGTCGATCGCGGCCAAGTGCCGGAGGCGGCGCTCAAGGACGTCGACAAGGAGCTCTATCCGGCCGAGATCGCACGCTGGTCGATCGAGAGCGACACGCCGGTCGGCCGGCTGCGCCACCTGGGGCCCACCGTGCGGCTCTCGGAGACGCCGCCCTATTGGGCGCGGCCCTCGGCCCCGCTCGGCTATCACCAGCCGGTCTGGCCACCGGCGCCGCCTGAGGGCCGTAGAGCCATCCCTTGACCCCGCCGATAACGACCGGCGACGCTTGGTTCAGGGGAGCGTCGCCCGGCGGCAAGCCAAAGCGCCACGCCGCGGCTATTGAGCCATGCTCAGGGCGAGCGGCAATGCTCGAACGTAGACGGCGTTGCTCCATATCGGAGCGACGGCAAGCGCGGTCGCGAGCACCGTGGTCGCGATGAAGGTGGCAACCCAGGCGCTGATCAGCGCTGAAAGGGCCTGGTCGAGCATTTTCGGGCACCCGATTGCTTTCGGCCTCAAGGAGCGTGGCCGAGATCACTTCCTCGACGCCCATCCTGCTTCGCTCTGATCCGGCCGAGTGTGAGGGGGCTCACAAACCGAGAAAAGCGGCGCGCCGCGTCGGTTTGCCGCGTGAGAGCCGGTGCCGGACGACGCACGTGAACGGCGCTCTCACCCTGGGCGATGGATCGTAAAATAAGTCTCAATCGCGCGCGCGAGCCCGTGGGCGAGCCGCTGCTGATACCCCGGCTGCTGCAGCAGGCGCTCCTCGGCGGGGTTCGACAGGCAACCCAGCTCGACCAGGGCCGAGGGGATGTCGGGCGCCGTCAGCACCACGAAATCGGCCGAGCGCTGCGGATTGTCGAGCAATGCGACCCGACGGCCGAGTGTCGCCACCACGTCGCGGGCGAAGCCGATCGACGCATTGTCGGTCTGCCGGCGCGCCAGAGCCATCAGCACGTCGCCGACCTCGCGCGGCTCCAGCCACAGCCGGACCCGGTCCACCACGTCCCGGTTCTCGCTTTCGGCGAGCGCCGCCGCATCCCGGTCCGAGGCCAGCGCCGACAGGGTAAATACCGAGAGACCGCGCATCGCCGGGTCCGGCAGCGCATCGGCGTGGATCGCCAGGAACAGATCGGCGTGCAGCGCGCGGGCGCGGGCGACCCGCTCGCGCAACGGCACGAATTCATCGCGACCACGGGTCAGCGCCACCCGAAAACGGCCAGTGGCGGCCAAGTCGCGCGCCAGAAAGCGCGCCGTCGCATAGACGATGGTCTTTTCGTAGACGCCGTCGGCGCCGATCGCTCCGGGGTCGATGCCGCCATGTCCCGGATCGAGGACGACCATCGGCGGATCGGCTCGCGGCAGATGGGGTGGGCGCGGCTTTTCCGGCGGCGGTGGCCACCATGACCTGGCCCGGCCAAGCAGCTGCGCCGAAGCCGTTGCCGATCCCCATCCGACCGTGCAGCCGACCAGCGCACGCAGCACGATGCGCCGCGCGCATACGATGTTGCGCATCCCCTGCCCCCCGGCAGCATGCGCTCGCTCCACCCGAGAGCGGTCGAGCAGCCGGCATCATGCGCCAGCGCCGCGCGTGCCGCCAGTGATCACAGAGTTAACACACTAAGGAAGTCCGGAGCGCCCTGGATCGCTCGCGCTCACGATCCGCCGCGGCGGTCGTCCTGCGAACGGCGCAGCGGCGAGGGAGGGGCAGGACGCTGATGCGCCAACAGCCAACAGACTGCGCCCGAAATGCCGCGGAAAACGCCTCGAACCGGTCGCAGCAGCCGTAGCCGGACGACCTCGGCAGCGACGCTCGTTCGCGCCGTGTCGCGCAGGCTCGCCATGCCGAACCGGCGGTAGTCGGCGACCCAGGCCGCGACCACACGCTCGCGCACTCCGAAAGCGACGGCGGCTTCGGCGTTGGTCCATCCGGCGACGATGACGCACTGCACGATCCGGCCGCGCTGAGCCGGGGTTAAGTTGAGCCGTTTCGCCGAACCGTTCTTCATGCCTCGCCAACGCGCGAACACGCCGACAATTCCCGCTCGTTCAAGCTTTGATGTCGGCGACGGTGCGGCCGCGAACCTCGCCCCGCAAGATCTTCGGCGCCAGTTCGGGGAGGGCGGAGAGCGGCACGATTTGGGTCATATGTTCGAGGCGGTCGGGCGGCAGATCGCGGGCGAGCCGGCGCCAGGCCTCGTCGCGTTCCGGGCGCGGACACATGACCGAGTCGATCCCGAGCAGATTGACCCCGCGGAGCAGGAACGGGATCACCGTCGCCGGCAGGTCGCTGCCGCCGGCGAGACCGCAGGCCGCGACGCTGGCGCGGTATTGGAGCTGGGTCAGGATCGTCGCCAGGGTGGTGCCGCCGACCGCGTCGACCGCACCCGCCCAGCGCTCGCGGTCGAGCGGGCGCGACGGATTGGCGGCGAGGGCGGCGCGCTCGATCAGATCGGCGGCGCCGAGGCTGGTCAAGTATTCGCGCAGCTCGGGCCGGCCGGTCGCGGCGACGACCCGGTGCCCCAGCGCCGAGAGCAACGCGATCGCCACGCTGCCGACGCCACCGGCACCGCCGGTGACGAGCACGTCGCCGGCCCCGGGCCGCAGCCCATGGCGCTCGAGCGCCATTGTCGCGAGCATCGCGGTAAAGCCGGCGGTGCCGATCGCCATCGCCTGAACGGCGCCGAGCCCTTGGGGCCGGTGCACCAGCCAATCGGCCTCGACCCGGGCCTTCTCGGCATAGCCGCCCCAATGGGTTTCGCCGACCCGCCAGCCGGTCAGCACGACCGGGTCGCCGGGCTTGAACTCGAACGAATCCGAGCGCTCGACGGTGCCGGCGAAATCGATGCCCGGGACGTGCGGATAGCTGCGCACCAGCCGGCCCTGGCCCTGCAGCACCATCGCGTCCTTGTAGTTGAGAGTCGAATATTCGATCGCGACGGTGACCTCGCCCGCCGGCAGCAGTGCTTCGTCGACGGCCTCGATGCGCGGGACTGGCGTCCCAGCCTCTTCGCGCAGCACCAGTGCCCGAAAGCTTGCCATTCCGTCCTCCAAAAATCGTCGCCCCACAAGCGCGGGACCAGGCCAATCGATCGGATCTCGCCGCCCCGGGTTCCCGCTTTCGCGCGCGTTCGCGGCAATGACGGCCGAGAGTTGGCTCTTTCGGGTTTCTTTCCGGATCGCACTCTGAGATCTTACCCGGCCGAACCGGTTGTTGACGTCGCGCGCCTAGGCGGCGTAGAAGACGCGCCCGCACCGCGCCTGTAAAGGCCCGGTGCGAGAGTTCAGCGGCTGTGTTTGGTCGAGGTGCGGCAATGGCGCGGAGATGCGCGATCACCGGCAAAGGCGTTCAGGTCGGGCATAATGTCAGCCATGCCAACAACAAGACCAAGCGGCGCTTTCTGCCCAATCTGCAGCAGATTTCGCTGCTGTCCGACGTGCTCGGGCCGGTTCCGATGCGGATTACCGCGGCGGCGATCCGCACGATCGAGCACAAGGGCGGCATCGACGCCTTTTTGCGCGATACCCCCGACCGCAAGCTGACGCCGGAGATCCGCCGGCTGAAACGCCGGGTCGAGGCGGCGGCCGCACGCCGGAGCGGATAAGCCCGGCTTGGTGCGGCGCCCCTTTGGGGTTTTCGCGCGAAATCGCACAGCGGTTCGGCGAATTTCGCTGACGCTGATCGTGGCATTGCTGCCCGCCGGTACGGGCCGAGCCGACATCCGCTACCAGGCGACGATCAGCGGCGCCGACAACAGCGACCTCGCTGACCTCTTGGACAAAGTCTCCGAACTGAAGACGCTCGAGGCCCGGCCGCCGGCATCGGAGGAGGCGCTGAAGCGCCGCGCCGATCGCGATCTCGGCCGGTTGGCGGACGCGGCGCACAGCCTCGGCTATTGGGACGCCGGCTTCGCCTACCGCATTGATACCACCGCCGATCCGCAAAAGGTCATGGTCACGGTCACGCCGGGATCGCTCTACCACATCGCCGCGGTCATGGTGCTGGGGCCGGACGGCAAGACCTTGGCCCTCCCACCCGGGGAGGCCGCGCTGCCGCTGAAACCGGGGGCGCCGGCGCGCACCGCCCCGGTGCTGGCGACCGAGACGGCGCTGTTGGCCGATTTCGGCGACAGCGGCCACCCCTTTGCCAAAGTCGAGCACCGGCAGGTCGTGATCGACCACAGCGCGCACACTATGGCGGTGACCTACACGATTGCGCCCGGGCCGCCGACGCGCTTTGGCGCCGTGGCGATCAAGGGGCTCAAAAAGCTCGATCCCGACTACGTCGAGCGCCGGCTGCGCTGGCGCCGCGGCGAGGTCTACAACACCGCCAAGGTCGAAGCGACGCGGCAGAGCCTGATCGAAAGCGGCCTGTTCAACGCCGTGCGGATCACGCCGACAGCCGAGGGGGCCCAGCCCGGAACCGCACGCATGACGATCGAGGCGACCGAGCGGCCGCACCGCACGATCGGCGCCGGGGTCGGCTACAACACCAGCCAGGGGGCCGCCGCCCGGGTGTTCTGGGAAAACCGCAACTTGTTCGGCCATGCCGAATATCTGCGGCTCTCCGCCACCGCCGGCCAGCAGGTCTATGGCCTCAACGCCAATTTCCGACGGCCCGATTTCCTCGCCACCGACCAGGATTTTCTCGCCACTGCCGAGATTGCCGACGAGACGCCGACCGCCTATCACAGCCGCCGGGCGCTCGCCACCGCCGGTTTCGAACGGCGGTTTGGACGCCAGCTGACCATCGGGGCCGCCATCGAGGGCGAACAGGCCGATGTCCAGCAGCTCGCCAACGTCTCGACCAACACCTCGGCGCAACGCACGCAGCATTACACGCTGTTCGGCGTGCCGGCTTATATTAAGCTCGACACGACCGACGACCTGCTTAGCCCGACCCGCGGCTGGCGCGCCCAGCTGGCGGTCACCCCGGCCCACATCTTTTCGAGCCCGAGCGAGACCTTCATGACCAACCTCGTGTCGGCCAGCACCTATTGGAAGATCGATCCTGAGGGGCGGGCGGTCCTCGCCGGCCGGGTGGCGCTCGCTTCGCTCGACGGCGCCCCGCTGTCGGGGGTGCCGGCCGACCAGCGGATCTACGCCGGTGGTGGCGGGTCGATCCGTTCCTATGGTTACCAGATGGCCGGACCGCTCGCCCCGAACAATGATCCGATCGGCGGCAAATCGAGCCTCGTGCTCAATTTCGAGAGCCGGGTCAAGGTCACCGACACGATCGGGCTGGTCCCGTTCATCGATGCCGGCAGCTACTACGAGACGAGCGTGCCGCAGCTCGATCATCGCTTGTTCTACGGTGTCGGGTTGGGCCTGCGCTATTACACGTCGTTCGGCCCGCTGCGGCTCGATCTCGCGACCCCGCTCTATAAGCGCAGCGCCGATTCCTGGGTGCAGGTCTATGTCAGCCTGGGCGAGGCGTTCTGATGCGCGCCATCGGCCGAGCGCTGCGCTGGCTCGGAACGGCGTTCGCCGCCCTCATCGTCGTCCTGCTGATCGGGTTCGGGGTATTGCAGACCCGGGCTGGGCACGATTGGCTGGCGGATGCCATCGCGCGGGCGACGAGCGGCCCCGATTTTGCCGTGTCGATCGAAGGGGTCGGCGGTTTCGTGCCGTTCCGCGTCAGGGTCGATCGCATCAGCCTCGCCGATGTCGGCGGCACCTATCTCACCTTGCACCGAATCGGCTTTGCGATCGCACCCGCCGAGCTTCTCACCGGCCGGCTGCATATTCGCTGGCTGAGGGTCGCCGAAATCGATATGGCGCGGCCGTCATCGGCGCCAGCGAGGCCGCTTTCCGACTATCTTCACGTGCCGCATCTCCCGGTCGCTGTCGCGCTCGACCGGCTCGCGATTGCGCGCCTCTCGCTGATGCCCGCGGTTCTGGGCGAGAGCGTCGCCGCCGCGGTCGAGGGGAGCGCCGTGGTCGAGGGCGGAACCGCGCACGCCGCCCTTGATCTGCACCGCATCGACGGCATTCCCGGAAAGCTCGCGCTGACGATGGCGCTGAGCGGAAGCAAACCGCTCCTCAGCCTTCGTCTCGACGCGAGCGAGCCGACCGGCATCCTGCTCGGTCGTCTGCTCGGGCCGAAGGACCGGCTGCCGTTCGCTGTGTCGCTCGCCGGCACGGGTCCGGTGACGGATTGGCACGGCCGGCTGACCGCTTCGGCCGGCGCGGGTGCCCACCTCGATGCCGACATCGCCCTCGCCACAGCTTCCGAGACCGCCCTCGGCCTGTCCGGAACCGCGGCCCTGGCGCCGCTGCTGCCGACCGATTTCGCCACGATCGTCGGCGATCGGGCGAGCTTTGCGGTGCATGCGCAGCTCGGCCAACGAATCCTGGCCAACCGGCTGACGGTCGAGATCGCAGCCGGCACCGTAACCGGCGAATCCCACTTCGACCGATCCGAAGGAGCGATTGCGGCGCATCTGCGCGCGAACATGCCGGACCTCGCTCGGCTGTCGGGCGTCGTGGGCGCGCCGCTTCATGGTGCGGCGAGCTTGAGCCTCGTCGTCACCGGGAGCCGCGACCGGCCGGTGGTGAAGGCGGATTTGTCGGGAACCGGGATCGATGCTTCCGGCTCCGCGATGGAGCACGTCGAGGCTCATGTCTCGGCAGTGCCGAACGGCCCGCTCGAAAACGGGAAGAGCCGCATTGCCGTCGCTGCAAAAGGCCGGATCGACGGGCTCGTGATCCCGCAGACGGGCGCGTTCACGCGGCGGCTGAGCCAGGACATCGACTGGTCGTTTGCCGGCATAGCCGCGCGCGATGCGAGCACGATCGACGTGACGCGGTTCTCGGCGCAGGGGGGCGGCCTCGATCTGTCCGGCTCCGGTCACCTCGTCGCGGGCGCGAGCGGGATCTCGGGAAGGGCGCAGTTTGCCGGCTCGGAGGTCGGGGTGCGGACCGGCATAGCGGCCGCCGACGCTTTGATCGGCGGCAAAGCCGTGTTCGCCGGGGCGGTCCGCCGCGAGCCGACCGGCGCCGTCGACCTCGCCAATTTTACGCTGAACAGCGCCGCGGCCGAGCTCTCCGGCGACGCGCATTTCGACCCTGCGTCGCACCGGCTGGCCGCGATGCTGGCGCTCGACATCCCGCAGCTGAAGCCGCTCGGCGCGGCGCTGGGCACCAAGCTCGACGGAGCCGCCTCGGCGCGGGTAGAGGCCAACGGCGCGACCGGCCACCTGCGCGTGACGAGCGAAATCGACGGGCGCGGCATCGGCGTTGCCGGCGTGGCCATCGAGCGGTTGCAGCTTTCCGGCACGGTCGCCGATCTGTCGCGGCGCCAGGGAGTGATCGACGGCGGCTTTCGTGCCGTCGGGCTCGACGGCAAGATCGCTCTGGCGGCCGAGCTGAACGGGGATTCCGAGCTGGTCGTGCCGCGTCTGCGCCTGACCGCGGGGGACACGACGATCGACAGCAATCTGCGGATCGCCCTCGCCAGCGGCCTCGTCCAAGGCTCGCTGACCGGCCGGATACCTGATCTCGGGCGCTGGTCGGGGTTGGTCGGAACGCCGCTCCGCGGCAGCCTCGATCTGACCGCCAGGCTCGCTGCGTCGGGCGGCGGCCAAGGGCTCGATCTGTCCGCGACCGGAACCCGGCTCGCCGCCGGCGCCAACGGGTCGCGCATCGAGATCGGCAGGCTCGGTCTGACGGCGCGGCTCGCCGATCTGCTGCGCGCGCCGGCGGGAACGGGGCAGCTCTCCCTGCGCGCGGCGCGCTCAGGCGCCGTCGACTTCGCCACCGCGACCGCGACCATTTCCAGCCGGCGGCCGGGCCGCTTCGACTTCGCGGGTGTTGCCGACGGGCATCCGCTGTCGCTGGCTCTCGCCGGCGAAGGCGGAGTCGCGCCGGGTCAGGTCGAACTGCGCCTGACCCGGCTGAGCGGGTCCCTGGGCGACGCCCGCCTCGTGCTGGAACAGCCGCTGAACCTGTCGCGGCGCGGCGCCGATCTCTCCTTGGCCGGTCTTGCCTTTCGGCTCGGTCCCGGCCGAGTGAGCGGCAGCGCGGCGATCAGGGGCGAGGCCCTCTCCCTTACCTTGAACGCAGCCGACCTGCCGATTGCGCCCGGCGCGCAGCTGATCGGCTATCCCGGCGCCCGTGGCGCGCTGACGCTGCAGGCGAGTTTGGGTGGGACCCTCGGCGCCCCGCAGGGGCATGCCGTGCTGAACGTGAGCGATCTTTTGCTGGCGGCGGCGCCGCATTCAGCGGCGCCGAAACTGGGATTGACCGCAGCCGGCGATTGGAACGGACGGATCGTCGGCTTACACGGCCGGGTCACCGGGCTCGGCGGTGACCGGATCTCGTTCGCCGGTTCGCTGCCGATGGTGCTGACCCGCGCGCCGCTCCGGATTTCGGTGCCGCCACAGGGCCCGCTCGCGCTGCGGCTTCAAGGGGGCGGCGACATCGGCCACCTCGCTGATCTGCTGCCGCTCGGCGAGGATCGGCTGAGCGGCCGTTTCGCGGCCGATGCCGCAGTCGGCGGCACGGTGGCTTCTCCGGCGGCAAGCGGCGCGCTGAGGCTGACCGGCGCGCGCTACGAAAATTTCGCGAGCGGTGCGCAGCTGACCAATCTCGAAGCCGTTCTGGTCGGCGATGGCGACCGTTTCCGATTGGCCTCGCTCTCGGCCAGGGATGGCGCCGGCGGCACGCTCAGAGCGCAAGGAAGCGTCGTGCTGAGCGGCGCCTCGGGGCCGGCGGCCGAATTGTCGGCGACGCTCGCCGATTTCCGCGTGGCCGCGCGCGACGAAGTGCTGGCGACCGCGACCGGCAATGTCGCGGTCACCGGCCCGTTGGCCGCACCCAAAGTGGCGGCAGCGCTGACGATCGACCGCGCCGACATCACTCTGCCGGACAGCCTGCCGCCGAGCGTCATTGTTCTCAAGGTGACCGAAATAAACGGCAAAAGGCAGCAACTGGCACCGCCGCTCGCGGCGCCGGCGCCGGCCTCGGCGCTGCCGATGTCGCTCGACATCACCCTAGCCCTGCCCGGCCAGGTGTTTGTGCGCGGCCATGGCCTGAACAGCGACTGGCACGGCCGGCTCAAGATCGCCGGCACCTCGGCCGCGCCGCAAATCGCCGGGGTTTTGGTGGCGCGCCGCGGCAGCGTCGATCTGTTGGGGAAGAGCTTTCTGCTGACCCGTGGCGAGATCACCTTCGACGGCAGCGCCAAGCTCGACCCCGCTCTCGACATCGTCGCCGAGGCGAATGCCGCCGACATCACCGCGCAGGTGATCATCAGCGGCTATGCCTCGGCGCCCAAGATCACTCTGGCCTCGACCCCGGCGGTGCCGCAGGACGAGATTCTGTCGCGGGTCCTGTTCGACCAGGGATTGGGGCAGATCACCGCCGGCCAAGGTGTCCAGCTGGCGCAGGCCGCCGCCACCCTCGCCGGCGGCGGCCCGGGGGTGCTCGACCGATTGCGCGGCAAGCTCGGCCTCGACTGGCTCGGGTTCGGCCAGGGCCCGGCCGGGGCGGCGAGCCCGATCCTGAACCCGAGCGTGGTGACCCCGACGAGCTCGAGCACAACCGCAGTCAGCGCCGGGAAATACATCGCCCCGGGGGTCTCGGTCGGGGTGACCCAGGGCGTCTCACCGCCGACCAGCAAGGTGACCGTCGAGGTCGACCTCGGGCATCACGTGACGGTCGATACCGAGGCCGGCCAAAATGGCGGTACCGGCGTCGGCCTTAATTATAAATACGACTACTGAGCGCCGTCCCTGACCTAATCGTGCGCACCCAGCGCTTCTTATCGGCCGCCCCTCATCCGCCTCGCCGGGCTCGGTGGGTGAGGGCATGCGTAGGTGCCAATCTGTCTGATTTTGACCGCTATTCGAGGGCGATGCGCGAGCCGGTGGCGCCGCTCAACAGGCGCCGCAGATGGAAGCCGACCAGCTGGTCCTCGCTGCGCAGGCTGAGCAGCGCCGCAAAGGCCGGCATTGCCGCCGGGTCGCCGGCTTCGAGCTTGGCGAAGGCCTGGAGATAGGCTCGGGTCGCCGGATCGTCGAAAGCTTTGGCCGACAGCGGCTCGAACGCGCGCAGCGGCTCCTTGCGGCCACGCAGAACGAGCTCGCCGACCGGCCTTCCCCCGAAACCGGCGACACGGCTGGCGACGCTCTCGCCGACGCAGATGCGGGTGCCGAGCTGCTTGTTCGCCGCTTCGAGCCGAGCCGACGCGTTGACCGTGTCGCCATAGGCCGTGTAGTCGAAATAGCGCCCGCCGCCGAAATTGCCGACGATCGCCGGGCCGGCAGCAAGGCCCAGACGGGTCGCGCCGAGCACGATCCCGCGCTGCTGCCAGCGTTCGCGGAAGGCTTCCGCGCTCGCATCGAGTTCGAGCGCGCAGGCGATCGCGCGTTCGGCGTGATCGGGCTGATCGGCCGGCGCCCCAAACAGCACGTGCATGGCGTCGCCGACGAGCTTTACCAAGGTCCCGCCATGGGCGAAGACGATGTCGGTCATCGCCCCCAGATAATCGTTCAACAGCGGGGCGATGATCTCCGGGTCGAGGGTCTCGACCAACGAGGTGAACTCGGCGATGTCGGTAAACAGCGAGGTGATCTCGCGGCGCTGCCCGCCGAGGTCGACGGCATCGGGATCGTTCGCCAGCCGCTCGGCCAGATTGGGCGAGAAGTAGCGTGACAACAGCGCATGCGCGCGCTCCGCCGCGATCTGCCGCCGGCGCGCCTCGCGCAGCCGCTCAATATGCGCGAGGGTCTTTTTGATTGTGGTTTCGAGGTCGGCGAAATCGATCGGCTTGGTTACGAAATCGAACGCCCCGCGATTCATCGCAATGCGGATGTTGGCCATGTCGCCATAGGCCGAAACGATGATGGTCGACAGCGGGTCGGCGGTTTCCTGAATCTTTTGCAGCAGGGTCAGGCCGTCCATGCGCGGCATGTTGATGTCGCTGAGCACCATGTCGATCGCGGCGCCGTTGGTCAGCATTTCGAGCGCCTCGACGCCATCGCGGGCAAAGCGAAAGTCGAGCTCGCCGCCGCGGATCTGGCGGCGGAACCGCTGCTGGACCAGCGACTCCAGATCCGGCTCGTCATCGACCACGAGGATCGTCGCGATCATGCTTCCCTTCTTTTGCCGAGCTCGGCAACCGGCAGCGCCGCCCGCGGCAGGGCGATGACGAACAGGGTGAACGCCCCCGGTTCGCTCTCCACCTCAAAGCTGCCGCCATGCTGCTTGACGACGATGTCGAAGCTCAGCGACAGCCCGAGGCCGGTCCCTTCGCCGGCGGGCTTGGTGGTAAAGAACGGGTCGAAGATTTTTGCCCTCGCCTCCTCTGGAATACCGGTGCCGTTGTCGCGCACCCGAATCTCGACCCGGTCGGCCAGCGCACGCGTGGCGACCCAAAGCGTCGGCTCGAAGTCGGACTCCCGCGCGCTGCGCTGGCGCTCGCGCACGGCATAGAACCCATTGCCGAAAAGATTGAGCAGAACGCGGGTGATTTCCTGCGGATAAAGCTCGATATCGCCGATGACGGGATCGAGATCCCGGCGCAGGGTCACGTTGAAATCCGGCTTTTCCGCGCGCGCGCCATGATAGGCGAGGTTCAAGCTTTCTTCGACGAGAGCATTCAGGTCCGCGGCGCGGCGCTCGCCGCTCCCGGCCCGCGAATGCAGCAGCATGTTCTTGACGATGCTGTCGGCGCGCCGGCCGTGCTCGACGATCTTGGCGAGATTGCCGTTCAACATCCGGGTCAGGTCGTCGATTTCAGCGCGCGCCGCATCGGGCAACGCCGCCTCCTTCGCCCCCAGCACGTCGCGCAATTCCTCGGTCAGCTCCGCCGACAATTCAGCAAAGTTATTGACGAAATTGAGCGGATTTTTGATTTCGTGAGCGATGCCGGCGGTCAGCTGCCCGAGCGAGGCGAGCTTTTGGGTCTCCACCAGGCGGTCCTGCGCTTTGCGCAAATCGACCAGTGCCTGTTCGGCGGCAAACCGAGCCTCCCTTGCTTCCTGCTCGCGCGCCCGCAGCTCTTCGGTGCGCGCCTCGACCTGGGATTCCAGGGTGTCGTGCGATTCCTGCACCTTCGCCGCCATCCGATTGAAGCGGTCGGCCAAAATCTCGATCTCGTCGCCGGTCCGGATCTCGATCGGCTGGCTGCGTTCGCCCGAACCCAGTCGTTCGGCGCCCGATTGCAGGCGCCGGATCGGCACCACCATGCGCCGGGCGAGCAAGGTGCCGGCGGCTGCCGCCACCAGCAGCCCGAGCGCCAGCAGCGCCGCCATGCGCCAGAGCGAGGCATAGACCGGCTCCAGCGCCTCGCGCAGCGGCAATTCGACAAAGACGATCCAACCGAGCCGCGGTATCGGCGCATAGGCCGTCAGCACCAATCCGCCGGTCGGCCCGGTCGCGGGATGGACGCGGTTCGCCGCAGCACCCCGATGCAGGCTGGCCAATGCCGCCGCCACCTGCGGCAGGTGCGAAAGGTCGGTCTCGCGCAGCACCAGGCTGAGATCGGGGTCGGCGATCAGCCGCCCGCGGGAATCGACCACGTAGGCATAGCCGGTCCGTCCGACCTGCATCGCCGTGATCAGGTCCCAGATGAATTTGAGGTTGACCTCCGCGACGGTCACGCCGGCCCGATGCCCGGCATGCGCGACCGCGATCGTCATATAAGGTTCGGACATGTTGCGGAAATGGACCGGGCTGAACCAGACGCCTTTTGCCTCCGCTTGTGCGAAGGCGGGGGCGGCGGCATCGTTCGTGCCGCTCGCCACGACATCGGGGGCGATGCGCGACAGCTTCAACTCTTCTTTGCCCGATCCGTCGATCTCGGTGAGCTCGGTGATCGCCGGGACCTCGCGCATCAGGCGGATGAAGTCATAGCGGCGCTCTTCGAGCGGCAGCGCGTCCCATTGCAGCGGGGTGGTCCAGCCGATCTGCCGTTCGATCTCGGCGACAAACTGCTCGATGCGCCGGGCGGCGTCCCGAGCCTTCTCCTGCTGGATCTGCACCGCGGCGTGTTCGGCGGCGCGGTAGCCGAGCCACATGTCGACCGAGCCGTTGACCACCAGAACCAGGCTGACCAGACCGACAAAGGCGAGAGCCAGCTTGAGCGCGAGGCCGATCCGCAGACGCCGGCGGGCGGGCGCGCCCGCGGCTTGGGTCACCTCGAATGCGACATCGTCTCTGGCGAGCACGAAACGCCGGCTCCTGTCATTCGATCACGTCGTCGGCGCGGGCGAGCAAGGAAGGCGGGATCGTCAGTCCGATCGCCTTTGCGGTCCCGAGATTGATCGCCAGCACAAACCGGCTCGGCTCTTCGAGCGGCAGCTGCGCCGGATCGGCGCCTTTGAGGATGCGCACGGAGAGCCCGGCGGCGCGATCGAACATCTCGCCCACATCCGGACCGTACGACATCAGGCCGCCGTCGCGCACCAGGAAGTCGTATTCGTAGATCGCCGGCACTTTATGCGCGGCTGCGAAGTCGATCACCCGCTTCCTGTTCAAGGTCGTCAGCGCGTCGCTGACCATCAGGATCGCATCCGGCGGCTTTCGCACCATCGCGGCGAACGCCGCGTCGAAATCGTTGGGCGCACGCACCCCTAGCGACTCGACCTCGATGCCGAGGCTGCGCGCCTGCGCCTCCGCCGCCTTGTAGCGCAGCGACATGCCGAGATCGTCGGCATTCCACAGCATCGCCACGCGATGCACGCTGGGCACCGCCCCCTTCAGCAATGCCAGCCTTTTGGCCGACAGCTCGGCGGCGATCTCAGAAATGCCGGTGACATGGCCGCCCGGTCGGGCAAAGCTGCTGACCAGCCCGTCCTCGACCGGGTCGCCGGCCTGAACGACCACGATTGGCAAGCTCGAATGATCCTTCGCGGCGACCGCCGCCGGGTAGCCTTGGGTGACGATGACCACGACCTCGGTCCGCGACCAGCTCGCGCACCATATGCGGCAACCGCTCGACATGCCCGTGCGCGGCGTAGCGAACAAAGGCGAGGTTCTGGCCCAGAACAAACCCGTCGCGGGCGAAGCCGCGGATCAGCCCGGCGCCAAACGGGCTCTGGTCGGTCGGGTCGGGACCCACCGCCAGCAGCCCGACGCGATAAACCTGCGGCGGCGCCTGGGCGCCGGCCGCCGCCGACCCGATAGCGAAGGCGAGGACGAAAACGACAACGAACCCGGAAAATCTCATTAAAGAACCTTTGAGCCAACCGGTATGGCGACCATACGACCCGGCGGCGGCAGCGGCCAAGCGGCGCGTTGGGCAACATGCCGATGAAAGACTCTAGCGCGCCTCGGTTGGCGTCGATCGGGTCGCGGAAGCGGTGCTGACACCTGAACGCAAGGCCGTGACCCTAAAGAGGTCTGCCGGCCGACCATTCATTCGATCACGTCGTCGGCGCGGGCAAGCAAAGACGGCGGGATCGTCAGGCCGATCGCCTGGGCGGTCTTCAGATTGATCGCCAACACGAACCGGCTCGGCTCTTCCAGCGGCAGCTGCGCCGGATCGGCGCCCTTGATGATGCGCACCGCGAGCCCGGCGGCGCGATCGAACATCTCGCTCAGGTTTGGGCCGTACGACATCAGGCCGCCGTCGCGCACCAGGAAGTCGTATTCGTAGATCGCCGGCAATTTGTGCTCGGCCGCGAAGGCGAAAACCCGATCCCGATTCAAGGTCGTCAGCACGTCGGTGACCATCAGGATCGCATCGGGGGGATGGCGCATCATCGCGGCAAACGCGGCGTCGAAATCGTCCGGGGCGCGCACCCCGTACGACTCGACCTTTATCCCGAGACGGCGGGCCTCGGCGTCGGCTGCTTGGTAGCGCAGCGACATTCCGAGATCTTCGGCATTCCACAGCATCGCCACGCGGCGGACACCCGGTACCGCCTCTTTCAGCAGCGCCAAACGCTTTGTCGAAAGCGCGGCAGCCACTTCGGAGAGACCGGTCAGGTGCCCGCCGGGGTGGACAAAATTGGCGACCAGCCCGTCGGCGACCGGGTCGCCGGCCCGGACCACCACCACCGGCAGGGTCGTGTGCTGCTTGGCGGCGAGCGCCGCCGGATAGCCCAGGGTCACGATGACGGCGACCCTCTTCGCGACCAGCTCGTCGACGAGCTGCGGCAGCATTTCGAGAGCGCCATGCGCCGCGCGCCTCACAAACACGAGGTTTTTACCGAGGATCAACCCGTGCCGGGCAAAGCCGCGGATCATCCCGTCGCCAAACGGGCTCTGATCGGTCGCCTCGGCGCCGACGGACAGCAAACCGACGCGATAGATTTGCGGCGCTGACTGAGCCACGCCCCTCGCCGATCCGCCGGCGAGAGCCAGAACCAGAGCGGCGAAGAGGGCGAGCAGTTTCATTGACGACCTCGCAGCGCGGGCGCGCCGCGATCATACGATCAGCGGGCTGTCTCGACCAAGCGGCGCAATGGGCCAGCTGACGTGACCGCAGACGTTGACGGCCTGGCTGTCGTTGGATCTGCTTTCCTTCGGCGCCGCGTTGTTCGGACCGAGCATGATCAACGGCAGCAGCATGTTCCCGGCGGGAACGACCAATTTCTTCACCAACGCCAACAGTCCGCACTCTCGTTTTCGCCATCGCCTGCGGCTATGAGGACGCCAACGATCGCGCTAGGATCTCGACCTGCAGCCGCGAGCGTGCCGCCGGAGCCGGGCCATGGCCGGATCACCCTATGTCCTGGCGATCGACCAGGGGACGACCAGCACCCGCGCCATCCTGTTCGACGCGGAAGCCAGGGCGCGCCGCACGGCGCAGCGGGACCTGACCCAGCTCTACCCGCGACCCGGCTGGGTCGAGCACGACCCCGAGGAAATTTGGCAAAGTACGGTGTCGACCTGCCGTGCCGCCGCCGCGGCCGCCGACGGCCCGATCGCCGCGATCGGCATCGCCAACCAGCGCGAGACCACGGTGCTGTGGGAGCGCGCCACCGGCCGGCCGGTCCATAACGCGATCGTCTGGCAGGACCGGCGCACCGCCGATCTGTGCGCGGGCTGGCGCCGCGAGGGGCTGGCCGAAACCGTGGCGCGGCGGACCGGGCTCGTCATCGACCCGTATTTCTCCGCTTCCAAGATCCGCTGGCTGCTCGACGCCATGCCCGGCCTGCGCCAACGCGCCGAGGCCGGCGAGATCGCCTTTGGCACCATCGACAGCTTTCTGCTGTGGCGGCTCACCGGCGGAAAGCGCCATGCCACCGACGTGACCAATGCCGCGCGCACGATGCTGTTCGATATCGGCCGCTTCGCCTGGGACGACGAATCTCCTCGACGCCTTCGGCATCCCAAAGGCGATCCTGCCCGAGGTGCTCGATACCGGCGCCGATTTCAGCGCCACGACGCCGGAATTGTTCGGCGCCGCAATCCCGATCGCAGCGATGGTCGGCGACCAGCAGGCGGCGCTGATCGGCCAGGGCTGCTTCTCGCCCGGCATGATCAAATCGACCTACGGCACCGGCGCCTTCGCGCTCGTCAATATCGGCAGCAAACCGGCGGCCTCGCGGCATCGCCTGCTGACGACGATCGCGTATCGTCTCGACGGCCGCACCGCCTATGCCCTCGAGGGCAGCATCTTTGTCGCCGGTGCGGCGGTGCAGTGGCTGCGCGACCGGCTCGGGATCGTCGCCACAGCGGCCGAGGCGTCGGCCCTCGCCGCGCAGGCCGATCCGCGGCAGCGGCTCTATCTGGTGCCGGGTTTTGCCGGACTCGGCGCGCCCTACTGGGCGCCACGGGCGCGCGGCGCGCCTGTTCGGGCTGACCGCCGAATGCGGGCCGGCCGAAATCGCCCGCGCGGCACTCGAAGCGGTCGGCTATCAGACCCGCGACCTGTCGCCGCGATGACGGCCGATGCGGGCGTCGAGATCGGCACCTTGCGGGTCGACGGCGGGATGACGGTCAGCGACTGGACGATGCAGTTCCTGGCCGACATCCTGCCGGCGCGGTCGAATGCCCGTTGGTGGTCGAGACCACCGCCTGGGGTGCGGCCTATGCCGCCGGGCTGAGGCAGCGGCTCTATGCCCGATCCCGAGACCATGATCGCGCGCTGGCAGCCCGAGCGCCGGTTTGTCCCGCAGATGCCCGAAGCCGAGCGCGAGGAGCGTTATGCCGGCTGGCGTCGCGCGGTCGCCGGCGTGCTCGCCGCAGCCCCGCCTGCAACCGATGGAGAAAACGATGACGAGTGCTGAAGAATGGCCGAGCCTGCCCTTTCGCGGAATGGCGCGACACCTGTGCACGCTCCATTGTGGACCCAGGTCGATCGGCAAGATCCGGCTGGCGCAGGCGCCGTTGATCAATCATTGGTGGCAGGTGCCGCTCTATGTGACGAGCCGCGGGCCTGACCACCTCGCCGATCCCCGATGGCGCGCGCGATCTTCCAGATCGACTTCGATTTCCTCGACCACTGCCTGACGATCGAGGGCGAGCGACGGTGGCGACCGAAACTCTCCCGTTGCGGCCGTTTGCTGTCGCCGATTTCTATAGCGAGGTCATGCAGCGGCTGAAGGCGCTCGGGCTCGACGTTCGGATCTGGACGATGCCGGTCGAGATCCCCGACCCCATTCCGTTCGAGCAGGACCGGCAGCACGCGCCTACGACCCCGACTACGCCAACCGCTTCTGGCGAGTCCTGGTCCAGGCCGACCGGGTGTTCACCGCGTTCCGCGCCCGCTTTCTCGGCAAGGCGAGCCCGGTGCATTTCTTCTGGGGCAGCTTCGATCTGGCGGTGACGCGCTTCTCGGGCCGCCGCGCGCCGCCGCATCCGGGTGCGCCCAACGTCGCCGACCGGGTCACCCGCGAGGCCTACTCGCACGAGGTCAGCAGCTGCGGCTTTTGGCCGGGCGGCGCGGGGCTCGAGCAGCCGGTCTTTTATTCCTACGCGTACGCCGAGCCGGCGGGCTTCAAAGAGACGCGCCATTCGCCCGAAGGCCGCGTTTTACGCCCGCGAGATGGGCGAGTTCATCCTGCCCTACGACGAGGTCCGGCACGCCGCCGCACCCGACGCGGCCCTGCTCGACTTCCTGCAAAGCACCTATGAAGCCGCCGCCAGATTCGGCGCATTGGGACCGCGCCGCGCTGGAACGCGCGGCCGCACCCTCGTGAACCTTTTCGCCGCGCTCCCCGATGCGCGGGCGGCCGAGGCCGTCGACACCCTCCTCAACCGCCCCGGCCTGCGCATCGAGCGGATCGTCTCCGAGGGTCAGGCGAACCCGCCCGGCTTCTGGTACGACCAGGAGGAGGGCGAATGGGTCTTGCTGCTGGCCGGGGCCGCCAGCCTGCGTTTCGCCGACGAACCCGAGCCGCGCCGGCTCGGTCCCGGCGATTGGCTCGACATCATCCCTCATCGGCGCCATCGCGTCGACTGGACCGACCCCGCCAGGCCGACGGTCTGGCTCGCGATATTCTACTATTAGTTGCCCAACCCAGAGGGCAATTTCTATCAACCACTACTAATAGATATCTATTGCACTCATCCCACTAGAGTGCTACCGTATTTTGTGGGGGTGGATCGGGGGATCCACATGATACGGGGGAATCGATGGAAATCACCTGGACTCCGGAGCGAGTCGAGCGGCTCAGCCAACTTTTTGCCGAGGGTTTGCCCACAGCCGAGATTGGCCGCCGCATGGGGCTGACCAAAAACACCGTGATCGGCCGGCTGCATAGGAACGCGATGACCCGGCGCGAAGCCAAGCCGAAAGCGCCGCCGCTGCGCAACGTCTTCGAATTCACCGGCCCGAGCTGCCTGTGGCCGTACGGCCATCCGAACGACACGAACTTTCATTTCTGCGGCGCCCGCCCGTTGCCCGGCAAACCCTATTGCGCCGAGCACGCCGCGATCGCCTACGTCCGGCCACGGGACCAGGGCACCAACGCCGCCTGAAACCCGCTCGGCCCCGGCGCAGGCCTGGTCATCCTTTCCGGCGGAGGCGGCGCATGGCGCGGTCGAGGCCGTCGAGGGTCAGCGGGAACATGCGGTCTGCGGCGAGGCTGCGGATCATGCCGATGCTGGCGGTGCCGGCCCAGTATCTCTCCGGCACCGGGTTCAGCCAGACCGCGCGCGGGTAGGCGTCGAAGAGGCGGCGCAGCCAGGTTTTGCCGGGCTCGTCGTTCCAGCGTTCGACGCTGCCGCCTTCCTTGTCGATCTCGTAGGGGCTCATGCTGGCGTCGCCGACAAAGACGACCCGGTAGTTCCGGTCGTAGGTGCGGATCAGCTCGACGACCGGCAGCTGCTCGACATGGCGTCGGCGCGAGTCGCGCCACACCCAATCGTAGACGCAATTGTGAAAATAGAAGTGGATCAGGTGCCTGAATTCGGAGCGCGCGGCCGAAAACAACTCCTCGCAAACCCGGACGTGGTCCTCCATCGATCCGCCGATATCGACGAACAGCAGCAGCTTGACCGCGTTGTGCCGCTCGGGCACCAGCTTCAGATCGAGCCAGCCGGCGTTGTGCGCGGTCGATCTGACGGTGCCGTCGAGGTCGAGCTCGTCGGCCGCACCCTCGCGCGCGAACTGGCGCAAGCGGCGCAATGCCAGCTTGATGTTGCGGGTGCCGAGCTCGACCGTGTCGTCGAGATTGCGGAACTCGCGCCGGTCCCACACCTTGACGGCGCTGCGGTTCCTGCCCTCTTCCTGGCCGATGCGCACGCCCTCGGGGTTGTAGCCGTGCGCGCCGAACGGCGAGGTGCCGGCGGTGCCGATCCACTTGCCGCCGCCTTGGTGCCGCGCCTGCTGCTCGGTCAGCCGCCGGCGCAGGGTTTCGATCAGCTTGTCCCAGCCGCCCGATGCCTCGACGAGCTTTTTCTCGTCTTCGGTCAGGAGCCGCTCGGCGAGCTTTTGCAGCCACTCCTCCGGAATTTCGGCCTTGGGATCGGCCAAGGTCTCGATGCCGTTGAAGCATCGGGCGAACACCCGGTCGAAGCGGTCGAGATGGCGCTCGTCCTTGACCAGCGCGGTGCGCGCGACAAAGTAGAAATCCTCGATCGCAAACTCGGCGACGCGCTTGTGCATCGCCTCCATCAGGGTCAGGTATTCGCGCAGCGAGACCGGGATCTTGGCCGCGCGCAATTCAGCGAAAAACGAGAAGAACAAGGCTGACCATTGTTCGGATCGGGGAGCTGTCTGTCGCGCAATCGTGGGGCCGGGTCAAGCGCGGCCGAGCCGCCCCGCGTCAGGGCACCAGCACGGCAGCACCCTGCAACGCGCCATTGCGCAGGTCGGCAAGCGCTTCGTTCGCCCGAGCCAGCGGGTAGGGGATGGTTTCGGTCCTGCATCCCGGCCTGCGGCGCCAACGCCAGAAATTCCTCGGCGTCGCGCCGCGTCAGATTGGCGACCGAGCGCAAGACCCGCTCCTCCCATAGAATTCCGTACGGGAAGGACGGGATGTCGCTCATATGGATGCCGCCGCAGACGACCGTGCCGCCCTTCTTGGTCGCGGCCAGCGCCGCCGGCACCAGCGCGCCGACCGGGGCAAAGATCAGCGCGGCGTCGAGCGGCTCGGGCGGCGGCATCGTCGAATCCCCGGCCCATTCGGCGCCGAGCCGACGCGCGAAATCCTGCGCCGAGCTGTCGCCCGGCCGGGTAAACGCGAAGATGCCGCCGGCCCTGGTGGCGCGCAATCTGGGCGACGATATGGGCGGCGGCGCCAAACCCGTAGATGCCGACCCGGTTCGCCTCGCCGGCCATGCGCAAGCGTGCGGTAGCCGATCAGCCCGGCGCACATCAGCGGCGCCGCCTCGACATCGCCGTAGCGGCGGATCGATCGCAAAACAGTAGCGCTGGTCGGCGACGGTCAGCTCGGCGTAGCCGCCATCGATCTGGTAGCCGGTGAAGCGCGCGCGGTCGCACAAGTTCTCGCGGCCGCCGCGGCAGTATTCGCACACCCCGCAGGTCCAGCCGAGCCAGGGCACGCCGACCCGGTCGCCGATCGCGAAGCGGTCGACTTCGCTTCCCTTCTCGACGACGGTGCCGACGATCTCGTGACCCAGCACGAGCGGCAATTTGGGATCGGCCAACTCGCCATCGAGGACGTGCAGATCGGTCCGGCACACGGCGCAGGCCCGACCGCGATCAGCACCTGCTGCGGTCCCGGCCGCGGCTGCGGCAGTTCCGCGGCGACGAGCGGCTGCCCGGCTGCCGTCAATAATTCCGCACGCATGGCTTTACTCCCGGCGCGCCAAGTTTGACATTCAACGCTTCACGGCGCGGTATTGTCGCCATGCTTCGCATTCAGCGCGTTTCGGCCGCCCTCGCGACGAGTTTCCTGGGCTGTCGCTCGGCGCCTGCCATCTCGCCCCCGCCGGCGGGATGGCCGAGCGCTGCGCCGACCTGATGCGGCAGGCCTATCCGGGCGCCGACATCGACATCACCAAAAGCGAGCGCCGCGGCAACGAGCCTCACCACGATCGTCGCCCATGTCGAAGGGGTGCGCAGCGACGTGCCGCCGCACGCGCCGCTGCCGCGCCGCCTGGCCGTCGAGTGCCGCTTCGACAGCGACATCCTGACCGGGTTCCGCTGGACCACGGGTCCGACTTGACCCGGTTGCGCTCCGGGGCAGCTTGGGGCTGGCACCGGAGCCCTGCTCTCGTCCATACTTGGGCAAAACCGCGGCGAAAGGGGTAGGAGAGATGGATATCGGCCCGGCGACGGCGGCGACAGACCGAACCGCGACCGGCTTTGGCGCAATCCGCGGCGGCCGCAGACGCGGGAGGCGCCTCGCCGCCCCGCTGCATCAGTTCTTCGCGACCTCTCCGGTTGCCTGCCCCTATGTCCCGGGCCGCGCCGAACGCAAGCTTATCGTCGAGCTCGGCGGCAGCGAGGCGGCCTGGGTTCTATGACGAGTTGTCGCGCGCCGGGTTTCGCCGCAGCCACCGCTTCGCCTACCGGCCGGCGTGCCGCGTCTGCACCGCCTGCGTGCCGGTGCGCATTGCCGTCGACCACTTTCAACGACACCCGCTCGACCCGGCGGGTCCGCAACGCCAACCGCGACCTCGCCGGCAACCTCGCCCACGCCCGCGCGACGCAGGAGCAGTTCCGGCTGTTCTCGGCCTATCAGCGGGCCCGGCACGGCGACAGCGAGATGGCGACGATGACCTATGCCGATTACCGCGGAATGGTCGAGGACAGCCCGGTGCACACCGGATCGCGGAGTTCCGCGACGCCGCCGGGACGCTGCTCGCCGCCTCGCTGATCGATCTGCTCGATGACGGCGTCTCGGCCGTCTACAGCGTTTACGACCCGCACCAGACGAAACGCAGTCTCGGCACCTGGAGCATCCTGTGGCTGGTCGAGGACTGCCGGCGGCGTCGCCACCCCTATGTCTATCTCGGCTATTGGATCGCCGAGAGCTCGAAGATGGCCTACAAGGCGCGCTTCCCCGCGCTCGAGCAGCTGACCGCCGAGGGCTGGGTCGATTTCGCGGTGAGTGAAATCCGCTGACGATTTTGTTCTTTAGTCATCGCCTCGGCCGGACTTGATCCGGCCACCCACGTCTTACCGCGGAAGCCCAAGAGTGGAATCACCGGATCGAGCCCGGTGACGACGACCTGAGTGGAGCTTTTGCACCGCAATCAACTTGCCGGAATCTGTGGTGAGGCGAAGGAAGGAAGCACCGCGAACGTGGCGATCGGAATCCTCGATTCGGCGATGTTCGCCGACATGTTCGGCACCGCGGCGATGCGCGCGGTGTTCGGCGACACCGCTTTCCTCGCCCGCTGCGCCGAGGTCGAGGCCGCCCTCGCCTGCGCCCAGGCCCGGCTGGGCATGATCCCGGCCGAGGCGGCGACGGCGATCGGCGAGGCGGCGGCGGCTATCGCCCAGAAGCCCGAAACCCTCGATCTAGCCCGCCTGAAGCGCGAGACCGAGACCGTCGGCTACCCGATCCTGCCGCTGGTCCGCCAGCTCGCCGAGCATGCCGGCGAGGCCGGGCGCTGGCTGCATTGGGGAGCCACCACCCAGGACATCATGGACACCGCAATCGTCCTGCAGATCCGCGCCGGGCTCGACCTGCTCGAAGCCGACCTCGCCGCCTCGCGCGGCCATCTGGCCGACCTTGCCCGGCGTCATCGCGACACGCCGATGGCCGGCCGCACCCATCTGCAGCACGCGCTGCCGGTGACCTTCGGCTACAAGGCAGCGGTCTGGCTCTCGGCGCTGGACCGCCACGCCGCCCGCTTCGCCGAGCTGCGCCCGCGCGTGCTGCTGGCCCAGTTCGGCGGCGCCGCCGGCACCCTCGCCTCGCTCGGCAACGGCGATGCGGCGATCCGCAGCCGCACCGAGCTGGCCCGCGAGCTCGGCCTCGGCGACCCGCCGATCACCTGGCACGTCGCGCGCGACGGCATCGTCGAGACCGTGCAGCTCTTGGCCCTCGTCGCCGGCAGCCTCGGGAAGATTGCGCTCGACGTGATGCTGATGTCGGCGACCGAGTTCGGCGAGGCGGCCGAGCCCTTTGTCGCCGGCCGCGGCTCGAGCTCGACGATGCCGCAAAAAAGGAACCCGATCTCGTGCGAACTGATCCTCGCCGCCGCCAAGGTGCTGCGCCAGCAGGCCGGCCTCGTGCTCGACGCGATGATTGCCGATTTCGAGCGCGCGACCGGCCCGTGGCACGTCGAATGGGTGGCGGTGCCCGAGGCCTTCGGCTACGCCGCCGGCGCCTTCCACCAGTCGCGCTTTCTGCTGGGCGGGCTGATCGTCGACCCCGCCCGCATGGCCAAGAACCTCGGCATGACCCACGGGCTGATCGTCGCCGAGGCGGTGATGATGGGCCTCGCTCCGCTGACCGGCCGCAACGAGGCGCACGACCTTGTCTACGACGCCTGCCGGCAGGCGATCGAAACCGACCGCCCGCTGCTCGATGTGCTGCTCGACACCCCGGCCGTCGCGGGCCCGCTCGGCCCCGACAAGCTGCGCGCGCTGACCGACCCCGCCAACTATCTCGGCGCCGCCCCGATGATGGTCGACCAGCTGCTCGCCGCTCGCTGACCTCCCGCCCGAAGCCGGCGATAGAAGAGTGCTTGAAGGTCGCGGCGGTTTGGATCAAGACCGGGCAGGCAGGGCAGCGCGGCCAGCCGGCGCGCGGTGCCGCTGCCGGCTGAGCCGGGGGGTCGATCCCATGCCTAGGCTGACCTTGCGCATCGACTTTGACCGCGATCGGGCGATCGGCCCGGGCAAGATCAAGCTGTTGGAGCTGATCGACAGCCTGGGCTCGATCGCCGCCGCCGGACGGCAGATGGGCATGTCCTATCGCCGCGCCTGGCTGTTGGTTGACAGCGTGAACCGCTGCTTTCGCGAGCCGGTGGTCGCCTCGCAGGCGGGCGGCCAGCATGGCGGCGGCGCCTCTCTGACCGAACTCGGCCGCACGGTTGTGCGCCACTATCGCTCGGTCGAGACTGCGGCGCACGCGGCCGGCGCCGCCGACATCACCGCCTTGTCGGCAGCACTCGCCGAACCCGGCTCGGAACCCACCGAAACCGCAGGCGGGAAGACCCACCGGCTAGCCCTGAGCGTGACCTAGTCCGGGCGTCCGGATCGGGCTGCCGTCGCCCGCTTTCAAGCGACTTTGGCAGTGAGCTCTGTCGGCCGGCGGGCGAGCACTATCTTCTGTGCCGAGCGCCCGAAGAAGTGATAGCCCGACCCGCCCTCGGCCAAGAGGTCGAGGAAGGCGTCGGGCGCGGTGATCCGCACACAGCCCAGAACATCGGCACCGCGCCTGAGAAACGCGTCGGGCAGCATTCCGACCGTGGGTCCGACGACCGTGATCCGGGCCTCGGGCCGGGCCCATGCCAAAAGATCTTCGAGCGTATTGTTGACCAGGGTCGAGCCGGTGATCAGCACGATTTCGGCCTGCGGCAGGATCTGCGCCGCCTGCTCGGCCGGGCGAAAGAACGGCAGCTCGTCGGCCTTCAGCGTGGCCGGGTCCTGCTCGAGCACCAGAAAGGGCTGGCCGCGCCGTTTCAGCTCCTTCAAAAACGGGACAAAAGCGCCGACCACCACGACCTTGTCGCCGGGGCGGATGTCGGTCGCGTCGAAGGCGTCGACGCCCGGGCACAGCTCGACCTCGGGGTGCGGCCGACGCTGCCAGCAATAATCGGCCAGAGCGTTGAGCGCGGCGATCCCGACAGCGCGACGAATCCCGTGACCCGACAGCGCATCGCGCGCCAGATCGGCGGCGGCCCGGCCGGCGAGCTTGCCGGGAAAGGGCATCGCCATCGCCGAGCTCGGGCAGCAGACCGCCTCGGGAATCGTCTTGATCGGCGTGGCGCAGGCTCCGGCGACGCCGTTCGACAGCTTGACCCCGGTAAAGAACAACCCGACCACGACCCGTTCGACCTTGATCGTGTCGCGTTCGGGGCCGAGGATCGCGTCCACCGCCGCAATCGTTTCCCCGAGGATCGAACCGCCCGCTATCTGCATCAAGGGTGCACCTTTCCGCTGGCATCGCCATATCCGACAGGATAGATCGACCGCGCGCCGCAGCAAGGGATTTTGCCCGGCGTCGAAGCGCGCCGGCGAGCGCCTGCCACGATAACCCAAGAGGAGCGTCCGATGAAGCTCAGCGCCCGCAATCAGCTCAAAGGCAAGATCGTCGCGGTGACCAAGGGTCAGACGACGGCGCATGTCCGCATCGACATCGGCGGCGGGGTCGTCGTCACCTCGTCGATCACCAACGAGGCGGTCGACGATCTCGGCCTCAAGGTCGGCGACGACGCGTTTGCGGTCATCAAGGCTTCAGACGTCATGGTCGCCAAGTGAGGCGGATGCCCCCTCAGGTCCCGGCCGCTTGAGGCATCGACGGCGCGGCGTCGTCGATGGCCAGCTGCACGCTGTCGCCGCCGCGCCAGCTGTCGCGGCGCAGATGGCCGGCGAGGTGGATCGCAGCACCCCGCGTTTCGGCAAGGAAACGACCGAGCGGCGTTTCTCCGACCCGAAAGGCGATCGCGCGCAGCCGCGCACCGTCGAGCGGATCGGCCAGGGTGCAGCGCAGGTGATTGCTGCCGACCGTCTCGGCATGGATGATGCGCACCGCGGGGAAGACAAAGCGCGGCTCCGGATTGGCGGCGCCGAACGGCGCCAGCCGGTCGAGATGACCGATCAGCTCGGATTGGGCTGCCGCGACCGAGAGGGCCCCGTCGATGCCGAGCTCGGGGACCAGCGTCTGATGGTCGAGCCCGTCGCCGAGCCGCGCGCTCAGGAACTCTTTTAGCGCATCGAGCCGGTCGGCCGCGACGGTAAACCCGGCAGCCATTGCATGACCGCCGCCGTCGATCAACAGACCGGCCTGACGCGCGGCGATCACCGCCGGACCCAGCGGCAGACCGGGGACCGAGCGGCCCGAGCCGCGGCCGATCCCGTTGGCGAGCGCAACGATGATCGCCGGCCGATCGTAGCGCTCCCTGAGGCGCGCGGCGACAATCCCAATCACCCCGGGGTGCCAATCGGCGGCCGCCGCAAAAATCAGCACCGGCGATTGCGGTGCCGCTTCGACCGCCGCGATTGCCGACGCCAGGGTGCGAGCCTCGAGGTCGCGACGCTCGCGGTTGTAACCGTCGAGGCGCTGCGCCAGCTCGGCCGCGAGCCCCGGATCGTCGGTTGCCAGCAGGCGCGCGCCCAAATCGGCGGCGCCGACCCGGCCACCGGCATTGACCCGCGGGCCGAGCACATAGCCCAGGTGATGGGCATCGAGCGGATCGCTGACGCCCGCGACCGCGGCCAATGCTGCGATGCCGGGATTGGCGCCGCGCCGCGCTGCCTTGATCCCTTGCGCCACCAATGCGCGGTTCAGCCCGACCAGTGGGACGACGTCGCATACCGTGCCGAGCGCCACCAGATCGAGCCAGCCGAGCAGGTCGGGCTCGGCGCGAGGGCCGACGTACCAGCCGGCTGCGCGCAGCGCGCGGTTGACCGCGACGACAAGCAGAAAGGCGACGCCAACCGCGGCGAGGCCGCCATGCGGGCTCGCCTCATCGAGCCGGTTCGGATTGACGACCGCGACCGCCCGCGGCAGCAGCGGCTCGGCGACGTGATGATCGACGACGATAATGTCGAGCCCGCTTTCGGCCCCGTCCGCCAGCGGCAGATGGGCATTCGTGCCGCAATCGACGGTGACGACGATCCGCACCCCCTCGCCGCGCAGCCGCAACAGGGCGGCGCTGTTGGGGCCGTAGCCCTCGCGCAGGCGGTCTGGCACGTAAATACGGCTAGGCGCCCCGATCGCCGTGAAGAAGCGCGAGAGAAGGGCGGCCGAGGTCGCGCCGTCGACATCGTAATCGCCAAACACCGCGATCGTCTCGCCGTCGCGCACCGCGCGGACCAGCCGTGAAGCGGCCACCTCCATATCGCGCAAATGCGAGGGGTCGGGCAGCTGGTCACGCAGGCGGGGCGCCAGGAACCACGGCGCATGGTCGAGATCGATCCCACGCTGAGCGAGCAGCCGACCGACGATCTCCGGCAGCATCAGCCGCTCGGCGATTTCCCGCCCGGCCCGCGGCTCGTCGCCGCGCCAGCGCCAGCGGCGGCCGCATGCCGATCGCTCGACCCCCAAAACCTCGACAGGAAAGGCGGCGTCCCCCACGCCGTCCATCAACCCACCTCAGCGCGCAAACGGGGCGAAGCTTTGCTTGCGGGTAAAGTCGTGGCGGGCCTCGATGTAGCGCACAGTGCCGGATTTCGACCGCATCACGACCGAATGGGTGAAAGCGCCGCCCGGAAAACGCCGCACGCCCTTCAGCATGGTGCCGCCGGTGACCCCGGTCGCGGCAAACATCACGTCGCCCGAAGCGAGGTCCAAGAGCTTGTACTTGCGATCGAGGTCGGCGATGCCGATGCGCCGCGCCCGGGTGCGCTCGTCATCGTTGCGGAACAACAGCCGCCCCTGCATCTGCCCGCCGATGCAGCGCAATGCCGCCGCCGCCAATACCCCTTCGGGCGCGCCGCCCGAGCCGACATACATGTCGATCCCGGTCTCCGGGCTCGAAGTGGCGATGACGCCGCTGACATCGCCGTCCGAGATCAAGGCGATGCGGGCGCCGGCTTCGCGCACCTTGGCGATCAGCTCGGCGTGGCGCGGGCGATCGAGGATGCAGACCACCAGATCGGCGACCTCGGCCTGTTTGGCGCGCGCCAAATTTTTGAGATTGACCGCCGGCGGCTCGTCGAGATCGACGAGATCCTCCGGCAGGCCGCCGCCGACCGCGATTTTGTCCATGTAAACGTCTGGTGCATTGAGGAAGTGGCCGGCATCGGCCATCGCGATGACGGCAAGCGCGTTGGCGCCGCCTTTGGCGGTGATTGTGGTGCCTTCGAGCGGGTCGAGGGCGATGTCGATCGGCGGACCGTTTCCGGTGCCGACCTTTTCGCCGATGAAGAGCATCGGCGCCTCGTCGCGCTCGCCCTCGCCGATCACCACCGTGCCGTCGATCGCCAGGCTGTTCAGCGCCTCGCGCATCGCGTCGACTGCGGCCTGGTCGGCGGCCTTCTCGTCGCCGCGCCCCATCAGGCGCGAGGCGGAGAGCGCTGCCGCTTCGGTCACCCGCACCGCCTCCAGCGCCAGATTGCGATCCATCTTCGACGTCTCGGTCATGGCCTTCCTCCTCGGCATTGGTCGGTCGGTCGTCATGATGATCGGAGCCGAGCGGATTATCAAACGCATCGGCCCGTGGCTTGCCGGCGCAGGCCGGCCGAGGTTCGGCGAAGTGGAGCACTCAGGTCGGGCATCCGATCGATTCGGCAATGCCCGCAGATCCGGCCCGGCAACAGCGGTGGACTGCTGCGGACCCTATGCGTCGGGTCCGGCGCCGTCAATCTGATCCCGGCCGCGTCTCGGGATCAGCAAGACGGCGGCGAACCGATGTAATAATCATTAACGCTAGTCAGACGGCACAAACAAACTCGAGGGAGAAATCAAATGAAGACGACGATCGCCGCGGGTCTGGCTGGCGCTGGGCTGGCCAAGATTTGCAGCAATCGCCTGTTGCGGCAGCAGCGCCTTGCCATGCCGCCGTCGAGCTCGATTTCGTCTGCGGGCCGCTGAACTCGGAGGATCTGGTCCAAGTGCCGGGGACCGGGTGGATGGCCAACTGATGGTCGCCGGCCAGAACGTCTCGGCAGGGCAAGTGTTCGGCTGCTTCCAGAGCCACAAGACGCGCTGCACCCAGCCCTGGCGCATGGTCAAATGGGATGCCGCGGCGATGAAGGTGACCCCGGTGATCAGCGAGCAGGGCAACCCGGAGCTCGGCGACGCGATCGTGGGGCTGCAAGTCGGAGACGAGAGGTTCATCGGCACCTTCCGCGGCGACCGGATCGCCTATTTCTCGCTGAAATAGGGTGGCGGCAATATACCCCGGCGACGGCGCTACGGCGGCGCCAGTGGGGTGCAGCGCACGGGTCGATTGCATCCACGCTGGGAAACGGCCAGGATAATCTTGCATCAAGGGTGGTGGCGATGCTGAAGATTGAGATCGAACGCGAGGCGGACGGGCGTTGGCTGGCCGAGGTGCCGGCGCTCCCCGGCGTCCTCGCCTACGGCGCTTCCCACGCTGAAGCGCGGACCAAGGCTACCGCGCTCGCCTTTCGAGTGATTGCTGATCGGATCGAGCACGGCGAACCGGTGCCGGTTGATCCCGCCACCATATTCGTTGCGGCGTGAGCACATGGCCGGCTACGAAATCCGGTCGGGTTTTGAGAGCACTTTACCGCATCGGCTGGACGGTTAAGCGGCAGGCCGGCTCGCACCGCACCCTGCAGAGGCCGGGTTGGCCCGATTGCGTGTTTTCGTTTCACGAGGACGATGAGCTTGGTCCGCGGATGCTCACGCGGATCGCCAAGCAGACCGGGCTTCGGCCAGACGATCTTTAGCAACGGTTTACCGCCGCGTTTAGAAATCCTCGATGCGGATCAGGCGCGGCGGCTCGAGCACGGTGTCGAGCGCCTCGATCCTGGCGAGCGCCCGGCGCATCGCCGCCTCGACGGTGACATGGGTGGTCAGCACCACCGGCACCGCCTCGCCCGGGGCGCGGCCGCGCTGGATCATCGAATTCGAGCGACACCTCTTCGTCGCGCAAGGCCGCGGCGACGTCGGCGATGACGCCCGGACGGTCGACCACCATCAGCCGGATGTAATAGGCGCTCTGGTGGCGCTCGATCCGCACGGCGGGAATCTCCCGCAGCTCGGCGGCTGGAATGCCGAACGGAAAAACCCGGCGGCCGGCGGCGATATCGACGAGGTCGGCGGCCACCGCCGAAGCGGTCGGCAACGCGCCGGCACCGCGGCCTTCGAGCACGACGCGGCCGACAAAGTCGCCCTCGGCGACGACCGCATTGTAGACGCCTTCGACCGCGGCGATCGGGGTGGCGCGCGGCACCATGCAGGGGTGGACACGCTGTTCGAGCCCGTCCTCGGTCAGCCGGGCGATGCCGAGCAGCTTGATGCGGATAGCCGAGCTCCTCGGCAAAATCGATGTCGAGCCGCGAGACGTGGCGGATGCCCTCGGCATAGACCCCGGCGAGATCGACCGGGCGGCCAAAGCCGACGCTCGCCAGGATCGCGAGCTTGTGCGCGGCGTCGATGCCGTCGATGTCGAAGCTCGGATCGGCCTCGGCATAGCCGAGCTTTTGCGCCTCGGCCAGCACCTCGGCGAATTCGCGCCCGCTCTCGCGCATCGTCGTCAGGATGTAGTTCGAGGTGCCGTTCAGGATGCCGTAGACGCGCTGCAGCCGGTTGCCGGCGAGCCCTTCGCGCAGGGTCTTGATCACCGGGATGCCGCCGGCGACCGAGGCCTCGAACGACAACGTGAGGCCCTGCTCTTCGGCGCGTGCCGCCAGCCGCGTGCCGTCATGCGCCATCAGCGCCTTGTTGGCGGTGACGACATGCTTGCCGTGATCGAGCGCCGCATCGACGACTTGCGCGAGCGATGCCGTCGGCGCCGCCGATCAATTCGACGACGACGTCGATTTCGGGATCGGCCGCCATTGCCGCCGCGTCCTCGTACCAGCGCACCGCCGACAGCTCGACCCCGCGGTCGCGGCGCCGGTCGCGGGCGGAAACCGCGGCCACGACGATCCGGCGGCCGCCGCGCGCAGCCAGCAGCTCGGCCTGGGCCTGCAGCAGGTTGAGGGTGCCGGCCCCGACCGTGCCGAGACCCGCGACGGCGATGTTCAACGGCGGTTTCACGATCCCGGCGACCCCGATCCGACAGCCCGAAAGTCAGTCCGGGCACACTCGGACGCCGCCGCTTGGCGGCATCTCCGTCTGGTTGTAGCCTGCGCGGATCAAAGTTTCGATAATTTTTCCGTCGCCACCGCCGTGCAGGCAATTACGGCGGCGCTCAGTGCTCGAACAAAATTTCGGCGCGGCCCTGGCCCGAATCGGTGTCGGCCGGTGCCGCCTCGACCAAAATCTTGTCCGCCGGTATGCCCGCCTTGGCCAAGGCCGCGGCGACCGCGTGCGCCCGGTCGAGCGCCGCTGTGAAAGCCGTTCAGCTGCTGGACCGCGCTGCTGCCGACCCCGGCATAGCCGACGACGCGCACCTTGCCGGGGTTGCGCCGATAGAGCGGCACGACCTTTCCGAGGTCCTGTCGGTCGGCATCGCTCAGGGTCGTCGAGCTCGCGGCGAAATCGATCTCAGCGATTGGCGTATCGACCGGCCGGGCGGCGGCGACCTTGCCCGGCGCGGTTGCCGCGGCGGTACGGGTCGGAGTGGCCGGCGGCAGCACCGGCGGCGCCGGCGGCGGCTCGAATCTGGCGGAGGCGATCGCGGCCGGCAGCGGCGCCGCAGCGGGCGGCGGCGGCAGATGCGCCCGGGCCGGGCGGCGAGCCGGACCCGGCCGAGACTGCCGGCAGCCTCAGCTCGCGCGGCGGCGGCGGCGCCGGCTCGTTCTGCTGGGGGTTCGGCAACGAAGAAATCTGCGGCGACTGCAGGCTCGATTCCATCGGGCCGGGCTCGGGCGGCGAGCCGGCCTTGCGCAACCCTGTCGCTGCTGCTGCGCCAGGCGGAACCGAGGCGCCCGGTGCGGTCCCGGTCGTGACGGCAGCCGCCGGCCCCTGGGCTGCTGCGGCGGGTGCAGCCGCCGCCTCCTTCGGCGCGGCCGCCGCCGCAGCAGGCAGTGGTGGCGGCGGCGGAACGGCCCCGCGGCCTGGTCGAACCCCGCCTGAAGCTTTTCGCTGGTGTATTTCGCGTTGGTCCGGTCGGCGATCAGGCTCTGCGTCAGCTTGTCGAGCTCGGCGGTGGTCAGCGCCTGGGTCGGCGGCTCCGGAACGGTCGCGAGGTTCGGGTAATCCGACGCCTCTCCGGCCGCCAGGTTCTTGGTGTTCGGCGTCGTCGCCGGGTTGGGGTCGTTCTTGCTGACGCCGATCAGGTTGCGATAGGTCTCGACCGGGCTGCAGCCGCGAGCCCAACCAACAGCGCCGCGATCGCCAGCCGCAGCGCCGGCTTCGGCACCTTCGCGCCGGTGCCGCGACGGCATGACGAGGCTTTGCCCATGACGAACCGAACCATGTACCCGAGAACCGGCCGCGGCCGACGGCCGACGGCGAAATCCCCCATTGCTGCACTTTCGCTGGGCGCTGGTGTATTAGATCCGGGCTGGCGCGTCACTACATTTGATCCGGCGAACCGGCGAGCGACGGCGGAAATCCAGCGCGCCCGCCGCGCAGGTGCGGCCGGGCCGGGTCGCGCCGATCCGATTTTGGCGAGGAAGCGGCGATGAACGACGGGGACCGGGTGATGCCCGCGGCGGGAACGCGCCATCCGGACACGCACCGGCGAGTGAACCTCTCGCCAAAGCCGACGAGGTGGCGCGGCAGATCGCCGGGGTCGCCGAAAAGAGCCAGCAGCTGGTCGGTGAATTCCTGAAGCGGCAATCGGCGGAGGACGGGATCGGGATGGCGAGCCCGCTCGCCATCGGCGCCGCTTTCTTCGAGATGACGGCGCGGATGATGGCCGATCCCTCGCGCCTGGTGCAGGCCCAGCTGTCGCTGTGGAACGATTACATGACCTTGTGGCAGCGCACGGCGCAGCGGTTTCTGGGCGGCGAGGCCAAGCCGATGATCGAACCGCCGCAGCGGCGACCGCCGTTTTCGCGACGCCGCCTGGGGCGACAACACGCTGTTCGACTTCATCAAGCAGAGCTACCTGTTGACCGCGCGCTGGCTGCAAAGGACGGTGCGCGAGGTCGAAGGCATCGACGAGCGCACTGCGCACAAGATCGATTTCTACACGCGCCAATTCGTCGATGCGCTGGCCCCCTCGAACTTTCTGCTGACCAACCCCGAGGTGCTGCGCGCGACCGTCGAAAGCCGCGGCGAGAACCTGCTCAACGGGCTCAAAAACCTGCTCGACGATCTCGATCGCGGCAAGGGGCGGCTGGCGATCCGGATGACCGACATGGCGGCGTTCCGCATCGGCGAAAACATCGCGGTGACGCCGGGCAAGGTCGTCTATCAGAACGACCTGATCCAGTTGATCCAGTACGAGCCGACGACCGACAAGGTCAAGCGCCGGCCGTTGCTGATCATGCCGCCATGGATCAACAAATTCTACATCCTCGATCTGCGGCCCGACAATTCGTTCATCCGCTGGGCGGTCGCACAGGGCCACACGGTTTTTGTGATTTCCTGGGTCAACCCGGACGAGCGTCTCGCCGCCAAGAGCTTCGCCGACTACATGCGCGAGGGCCCGCTCGCCGCGTTGGACGCGATCGAGCGGGCAACCGGCGAGCGCGAGGCCAACGTCATCGGCTATTGCCTCGGCGGCACGTTGCTCGCCTGCACCCTCGCCTATCTGGCGGCCAAGCGCGACGACCGGATCAAGAGCGCCACCTTTTTTGTGACGATGGTCGATTTCGCCGAGGCCGGCGAGCTTTCGGTCTTTATCGACGAGGAGCAGCTCGCCGCGCTCGAAGAGCGGATGAATGCCAAGGGCTATCTCGAAGGCCGCGACATGGCGACGACCTTCAACATGCTGCGCGCCAACGATCTGATCTGGTCGTTCGTCGTCAACAACTACCTGCTCGGCAAGTCGCCGTTCCCGTTCGACCTGTTGTACTGGAACGCCGATTCGACGCGCATGCCGGCGGCGATGCACAGCTTTTACCTGCGCAACATGTACCAGGAAAATCTGCTGGTCAAGCCGGGCGGCATCACCTCGACGGCGTGCCGATCGATCTCGGCAAGATCAAGACGCCCGCTTTTATCCTGTCGACCCGCGAGGACCACATCGCACCGTGGCGCTCGACCTATGCCGCGACCCGGCTCTATAAGGGGCCGGTCAAGTTCGTGTTGTCCGCCTCGGGCCACATCGCCGGCGTCGTCAACCCGCCGGGCAGCAAATACGGTCATTGGGACAACGACAAGAACCCGCCGACGCCCGAGGAATGGCTCGCCCGGCGCCACCCAGCACCCGGATTCCTGGTGGCCGCTGTGGCAGCGCTGGGTCGCGAAATACGCCGGCGGCGAGGTGCCGGCGCGCCAGCCCGGCGACGGCAAGCTCAAGCCGATCGAGGACGCCCCCGGCTCCTACGTCAAGGTGCGGGCCGAGGATTGACGCGTCCGCGGCTATGCGGCGCGGCGTCGATGAGGCGGTTCGCCGCATAGGCCGCAATCGCCGCCCGAACCCGGCGCGTCATCGCCGGCGTGGCGGCCGTGCCGGCGAAAGCTCGCCGACATGATCAAGCGTGGCCTCGAGCGAAGCCTGCAGGATTGCGGCCGAACCCCAGCCGGACTTGCGCGGCGGAAAAATCGATGAGGGAGAAACGCGATGCTCGCCTGGTTCGGCGAATTGAACGCCAAGGAACGGCGCACGATGGGCGCCTGCTTTGGCGGCTGGGCGCTCGATGCGTTCGACGTGCAGATGTACAGCTTTATCATCCCGACGGTGATCGCGCTGTGGTCGCTGTCGAACGGCAAGGCCGGGCTGATCGGCACTGTCACCCTGTTGATCTCGTCGTTGGGCGGGTGGTTTTCGGGAACCTTGGCCGACCGCTTCGGCCGGGTGCGCATGCTGCAGATCACGATCCTGTGGTATTCGGTTTTCACCTTTCTGTGCGCCTTCGCCCAGAATTTCGAGCAGCTCTTCATCCTGCGTGCACTGCACGGGTTCGGCTTTGGCGGCGAATGGGCGGCCGGCTCGGTGCTGATGGGCGAGGTGATCCGCGACAAATACCGCGGCCGCGCCGTCGGGTTGGTGCAGACCGGGTGGGCCGTCGGCTGGGGCGTCTCGGCGCTGGTCTACACCGCGCTCTATGCCTTTCTGCCCGAGGCGATCGCCTGGCGGGTGCTGTTTGCGGTCGGCCTGATCCCGGCGGTCTTTGTCATCTGGATCCGCCGGCATCTCGACGAGTCGGAGGCCTTCCAGCAAAAGCGCGCGCGATCAGCCGGCGGTCGGGCGTCGGGCATTTGTTCGCCGCCTTTCGCCGCCCGCATCTGTGGACCACGGTCAAGGTCACGCTGATGGTCGCCGGTGCGCATGGCGGCGGCTATGCGCTCGGCATCTGGATGCCGACCTATCTGCGCACGGTGCGCCATCTGTCGGCAACCAGCACCGGCGGGTTTCTGCTGGTCCAGATCCTCGGCGCGTTGGTCGGGTTTCTGCTCGGGACTTATCTGTCCGACGCCATCGGCCGCAAATGGACCTTTTTGTGGTCGACGATCGGGTCCTTGGTCTTTGTGCCGATCTTTATGCTGGTGCCGATGAACAACGAAGTTCTGTTCTTTCTCGGCATCCCGATGAACATTCTGCTGCTGATGAAGTTCCCGCCGATGGGGCCGTTTATGACCGAGCTGTTTCCGACGGCGGTGCGCGGCACGGCACAGGGCTTCTGCTACAACGCCAGCCGGGCGATCGGTTCGTTTCTGCCGACAACGGTCGGGTTTGTCAGCCAGAGCCTGTCGCTCGGCGCCTCGATCGCGGTGCTCAGCGCCTTTGCGTTCGGGATCATGATCGTGCTGCTGATGGTGCTGCCCGAAACGCGCGGCCGCAGCCTCGCCAGCCTCGAAGCCGAGCCGGTGCGACTGCCGGGAGCCGCGCAATGACCGGGAGCCGCGCACCGAAACGCGACAGCACCCGCGCAGCCGGGTGGCGTCCTTCCGGCATTCGCAGCCCGCATCGCTGACCGAATCTGTCGCAGGCTCCGTCTCGTCATGCGCCGGCGCGGGGTCGGGCGGGAGCTCGACAGCCCCGAAAGCGGCCGGAAATTACTTTGGAGGAGCGCGATGCTGGCCTGGCTCCGCGATCTGAACGCTGATGAGCGCCGGACAATGGGCGCCTGTTGGGGCGGCTGGACCTTGGACGGTTTCGACTCCCAGATGTACAATCTGGTGATCCCGACCTTGATCTCGGTGTGGGGCCTGTCGCACGGCGAAGCCGGTCTGATCGGCACCGTGACCCTGCTGACATCGTCGTTTGGCGGCTGGTTTGCCGGTGCGCTCGCCGACCGCTTCGGCCGCGTGCGCGTGCTGCAGATCACGATCCTGTGGTACGCCGTCTTCACCTTTCTCTGCGGCCTGTCCCAGAATACCGCGCAGCTGTTCGTGCTGCGGGCACTGCACGGGTTCGGCTTCGGCGGCGAATGGGCAGCCGGTGCTGTGCTGATGGGCGAGGTCATCCGCGACAAATATCGCGGCCGCGGGGTCGGCTTCGTGCAGACCGGTGCGGCCTTTGGTCCGGGTTTGGCGGCGTTGGTCTATACCGGCCTTTACGCCGTTATGCCTGAAGCGATCGCTTGGCGCGTCCTGTTTGCAGTGGGGCTCCTGCCGGCACTTTTCGTGATCTGGATCCGCCGGAATATCGTCGAATCCGAAATCTTCACAGAACAGCGCCGCCAGCGCCCGACCCCCAGCGCCGCACAGCTGTTCGCCGCTCTCCGCGAACCGCACCTATGGACCACCGTCAAGGTAGCGCTGATGTGCACCGGCGCACAGGGCGGCGTCTGGGCGCTGGGCACGTGGATGCCGACTTATTTGCGAACCGTGCGCCATCTCTCCGCGACCAGCACCGGCGGGTTTCTGCTGATGCAAACGCTGGGTTCGCTGGTCGGCTTTCTGCTGGGGGCCTATCTGAGCGACGCAATCGGCCGGCGCTGGACCTTTCTGATATCGGCGGTCACATCGCTGGTCATGGTGCTCGTCTACATGTTCGTGCCGGTCGGCGATACCGCGCTGCTGTTTCTCGGCATCCCGCTGAACATTGCCATATTGATGAAATTCTCGCCGATGGGCCCGTTCATGACCGAGCTGTTTCCCACGGCGCTGCGAGGAACCGCCCAGGGCTTCTGCTACAATGGCGGTCGTGCGATCGGCTCGTTCTTTCCGACCATGGTGGGCTTTGTCAGCCAGGTGCTGCCGTTGGGCGCCGCAATCGCGATGTTCAGCGCTCTCGCCTCCGGGCTGATGATCGTGATGCTGATGATGCTGCCCGAAACCCGCGGCCGCAGTCTCGCCAGCCTTGAGCCCGAGCCGGCTTCGGCGGCACCGGATCTGCGCGTGCGAGCGCCGTAGCTTCGGCCAACCCACTGAACCGGCCAACGATCTGTTGTCGGGGGCCGTCCGCCATCCCAGCGCAAGTCCAACGCGCGTGAGGACGCTCCCGGTTCGTATGTCATAGTGCCGGCGGCGGCCCGATCCCGCACGCCGGCGGCACGACCGGCGCGGGCGCCATTAACCAAACGGCAACGCCTCTGCGGCGAAGATCGGCGGCCAACCGATCAGGGCTGCTGCGCATGCTCGTCAACCGCGGATCATTCACGCTGTCGTCTCGATTTCGGACACTGTGCCTGATCTTGATCGGATTGCTTTGCACGCACCACAATGTCGTGCGCGCGCAGTCGCCCAACAGTCCGTTTGCGGCTGGGGTGTCAGTGGATGCCCGAGCCGGCGCGGCCGGGTTCGGCCGCTTTCGTTTCAACGACCGCAGAACTACGGCGTTCGGCCCGGCCTATGCCGACATCTGGCTTCACCAGTCGAATTTTCTGGCATGCAAGCCGCCGCTGGGCCGGCCCTTCAGCTATGCGCTGTGCCTGTTCTCGGGCCCGGCGGTCGGCACCCCGGTGCCGGAGGGCGGCGCGGCGGCCAATCCAGCACTGCCGTGCAGACTATCGGCTGACGGCAAGTCCGCCGATTGCACCTGCTATGCGCTGACTACCGAGCAATACCCGCCCTACGTTCCGTATTTCGTCGATATCAATGCGATCCTCAACCTCGATCTGTACTTGCGAACTGTCGGCGCCTGCGGTCATGACGGCGAGAACTGCAGCCCGCGAGAGCCGCTGCGCAGCTATAGCTGGTGGAACGACGCGCCGGTCTGCCGCGCCGCCAACGGCGGCCGGGTGATCCCCGGCACCGATCTGATCTCGGTGTTTTCGACGGTCAAGAGCAGCGATTACGCCACCGGGGCGTCACCCAATTCGACCTCGTGCACGACCGGCAAATATGCCGGATGCATGACCGCACCATGCCATTACTCCGGCAAACAGGACAGCGCCGGCAACTCATTGGTGCAGTGCCAGTGCCCGGTCTATGAAGGCCCGTTCGAGATCTCGCAGGCGGGCGTCCCCTGCGACGCCAACAAGCTGACGCCGTCGGCCGCACGACCAAAGACCGGCGCGCCGCCGCCGGTATATGTGTGGTCGGCCGCGCACAATCCGGCGTTCAATCATCCCACGATCGACCCGCCGGCGGGCGGCTGCCTGCCGGACGCGCCGGACGGCAAGGGCTGCCCGCTCTATTCCGCTCAAACCTACTATCCGGTCACCAAGCGCAGCCCGCTGTGCCGCGAAGTCTGCGCGGACTATCGCGCAGGCATCCGCCCGAGCTCGAACCGCTCGGCTCCGCGCGGAATCCAAATCGGCTACACCTGCGACGCCGCATTGTGCACGATGCTCGGCAACGGCCAGACAAAGCCGCCCGAGCATGACCCGCTGCTCAAGGCCGAGATCCTGCAGAATGCATGCGGCAGCCTATCGGAACTGAACGGGTTGCGGGCGATCCTGGCCCTCGAACAGATCGACCAGGTCAGTTGCGGCGCGAGCCAGGTCTGCGGCTGCGACACGCCCGGTCGGGACATCGATGCCGCCACCCAGGCCGAGATCGCCGCGCTGAACAAAGAGCAAGAAACAGTCGGGGTGACGCCGCAATGTCTGATCAACGGCACCTTGTGCGGCGCCAGGAAATGACCTCGGCCGAAGCTGCCCGACGCACCGGACCGGCGCCGACCAGAAAGCTTTCCGACCATTGCGGGCCGCGGGCCACTGCCCGAGCCTGGTGGATGACTTAAGACGGATAACGCCCAGTTTTCCACCCCACCGGCGAAGGCCGGTGCCCCCGGCTGGGATGGGTTCCGGCCTGCGAGCGTTTGAAGAAATCGGGAAACGAGGGATGCGGTTACGTCTTGCGTGCTTCGAGACGCGCCTCGGCATGATTGTCAGGGTTCGTACCCACCGGGTCCGTGCCGCTGTATGACCCCCATCCAAGGTGTCTGATCGATTTGGAGAGTGCTTGGCCGGCCGTCTGATCTTCGTTACCCCAGATCGGCGACGTGCGTCATCGGGTCGACCGCTCGCTCACGATCCGTAAATTATTGTCTGCAACCCCTTGCGATCGTGGTGGAGCCGAGGGGGATCGAACCCCTGACCTTCGCATTGCGAACGCGACGCTCTCCCAGCTGAGCTACGGCCCCATCGCGCGATTTCGGATCTGTCACCGGGTGCGCGGACTATGCTGAGCGGGTCTTCCGCTGTCAAGGCGGGCGAGCGGGCGAGCGCCGCTCCGCTTGCGGACCCCCGCCGCGGAGACTACGGTCGCGGCGCCGTCACCGCCCGAGGTTTCGCCCGGATGTACGCGTTGCTGAACCTCGTCCACACGGTGATCACGATCTATATCTGGCTGTTGATCATCCAGGCGGTGCTGAGCTGGCTGGTCGCCTTCGGCATCGTCAACCGGCACAATCGCGTCGTTGCCATGGTCGGGGATTTTCTGTGGCGGATCACCGAACCGCTGCTGCGGCCGATTCGCCGCATCATCCCGGATCTTGGCGGCATCGACATCTCGCCGGTGATCCTGATCCTGCTGCTCTACTTCGTCGACAATTTGATGTTTGAGTATCTTGGCTGACGGTCCGCTGATCCCTGCCGACGACGGCCTCCAAGTCGTGATCCGCCTTACGCTCCGGGCCAAAGCGGACCGCGTAATCGCCGTCGCCGCCGCAGCCGCAGCCGAAGGTCGGCAGGTCGTCAAAGTCTGCGTCGCCGCGCCGGCAGCGGATGGGCGCGCCAGCGAGGCGCTGCTGCGGCTGTTGGCGCGAGCCTGGCGGCTGCCGCGCCGCGATCCGGCGATCGGCGCCCGGGCCGCGAGCCGGCACAAGAGGGTGCGCGTCGCCGGCGACCCGTGGCGGCTCCTCGACCGGCTCGGCGCCCTGATCGCGGCCCTGCCCGGTCGATGAGACGGCAGGCCGGGGCATGGCCCATGCGCTGCTGTCGCTGGCCGTCGCCGGCGTCTCCTTTTGCGGGTCGCATACCCTTCTTTCCAGCACGCGACTGCGCGGGTCCCTCCGCGACCAGCTCGGCGAACAGGGCTTCCTGCTGGTCTACTCGCTGACCGCGCTGGCGACCTTCGCCTGGTTCGTGGTGGCCTATTCGCACGCGCCGACGATCCGGCTGTGGCCGGCGCGGGAATGGACCGCACTGGTCCCGGTGGTGGTCATGCCGCTGGCGACGATCCTTTTGGTCGCCGGCTACACCACTCCAAACCCGACCGCGGTCGGCATGGAGCGGTCGGCGCGGGCCGACGACCCGGCACCGGGGATTCTGCGGGTGACCCGGCATCCGGTGATGTGGGCGGTCGGGCTGTGGGCGTTCGAGCCACCTGATCGCCAACGGCGATCTCGCCTCGCTGTGGTTTTTCGGCGCGATCGCGGCGCTGGCATTCGGGGGCACCGTGCTGATCGACCGCAAGAAGCGGCTCGCCCTCGGCAGCCACTGGCAGCGGCTCGAGAGCGTCACATCCAATTTTCCGTTCGCGGCGCTCGCCGCCGGCCGGAACCGGCTGCGCTGGCGCGACATCGGGGTATTGCGGCCGGTCGCCGCGTTGCTGCTCTACGCCGTCCTCTATTTCGCCCACCCGATTTTCACCGGCGTGCCGGCGGTGGTTCCCTAGGCCATGCGCGGGTAGAGTGGCGCCGCGCTCGTGCTGGCTCGCCCTGGATAGGAAGGAATTGCCATGCTGCTGCCGCTCGCCGCTCGCCGCCTCTATTACGATCTCGCCGGCCCCGAGGACGGCGCGGTCGTGTGCATCACCCATTCGCTCGCTTCCGACGGCGGCAGCTGGGCCGAGCAGGTGCCGGCATTGCTGCAGGCCGGGTTCCGGGTGCTGCGGCTCGACATGCGCGGGCATGGCGGCAGCGACCCGGCTGCCGGCGATTACACGATGACAGAGCTCGCGGGCGACGTCGCGGCGGTGCTCGACGCACTTGGCTTGGCGCGGGTGCACTACATCGGCCTCTCGATCGGCGGCATGATCGGCCAGGCCTTCGCCCTCGAGCACTGGCGACAGGCTGATCTCGGCCCTGTGGTGCGACACCCTGCCGGCGAGCCCGCCGGGTGCGGCCGAGATCTGGGGCCCGCGCATCAAGGCGGTGCGCGAGGCGAAGTCCTTGGCGCCGATCGCCGAGGCCAGCATGGACCGCTATCTGAGCCCGGCTTTTCAGGCCAAAAATCCCGGCCGCTGGAAGCAGTTGCGCGACACTGTCGTTGGCACCACGCCCGCCGGCTATCTCGGCTGCTCGGCGGCAATCATCGATTTTGATTTCACGGCACGGCTGCCCGCGCTGAGGCTGCCGGTGCTGGTGGTCTGCGGCGAGCACGACGCCGGCACGCCCGCCAGCGAAAACCGCCGCCTCGCCGGCCTCGTCCCCGGCGCCCGCTACGAGGAGATCGCCGGCATGCGCCACTTCCCCAACGTCGAAGCCCCCGATCCCTTCAACCGCATCATGCTCGCCTGGCTCGACGCACAGAGGCACGCTCGGTGAGGCGCCAGAGGCTGGCGTCTGGCGGAAGTAAGGTCGGCGAGTGTTCTTTGCATTTGCTGCCGACAGATATCGCACAGATGCTATGGGTCAGAACAGCAACCCAGGTCCTATGAAGAAGGAGATCAGAATCATTCCCCGACTCTAAAAGAAGTAACGCCAGAACTGAAGCAAGAATCTCGGGGGGTCTGGGATTTTTTGGCTCGTCCCATATGGCCCTCTTTTTTTACTGCAATGCTTGTCGTTGTCGCCGCGCTGCAAACATGTATTCTGTGGTCCTCAGACACAGCGCTGAACAAAGCTGCGGATGCAGCCAACGATGCCAACAAACTCAATGCCATAGGATTGCGCCCATGGGTCGATTTTGATTTAGTGAACATTGACGAAGGCATCGTAGTCACCAGGTATACGGTTAAGTTCGAAATCAAATATTCTCTTAAAAATACCGGCCAACTTCCTGCCATTATGACGAATGTCAATTTTGCAATTAAGCCCATCATGCTTAACGGTCAGGATTTTGCCCGAATTCTCGCAGAGGAGCAGGCCAAAGTTTGTAAACGCACCGAATTTCAGAACGGAAACACTGTATTCCCGGGCAAATCCCCGCCAACACCGTATTCCATTACAAAAATCGTTCCAAGGAGCCAGTTCGACAGTACCCCATATAATTCGGTTTTGATAACCGGATGCGTGGGATATCAGCTTGCGATCACCGGCAAGTACGGACATACGGGCGTAGCGCTTGGCATAAGCAGCATCGGCGGCCTCCCGCTGAGCCTACCGCTACAAGGCGTAATTAGGCCCGAAGGACTGTCTAAACTGCGCCTGCCCGCAGAAGTCGCCGACTAGGTCCACATGAACGCGTTGCCTCCGCAGCGAAGTCTACAGGCGCTACCGGCAGCCACCGCGCCTGGCGGCGAGGCGGAGACGCAGGGCGTTCAGCTTGATGAAGCCTTCGGCGTCGCGCTGGTCGTAGACGGCATCTTCCTCGAAGGTGACGTGGGCTTGGCTGTAGAGGCTGTTCGGCGATTTGCGGCCGACCACGCGCACCGAGCCCTTGTAGAGCTTGAGCCGCACCACGCCCTCGACGTTTTCCTGGCTCGTGTCGATCAGCGCCTGCAGCATTGCCCGCTCGGGCGAGAACCAGAAGCCGTTGTAGATCAGCTCGGCGTAGCGCGGCATCAGCTCGTCTTTGAGGTGTGCGGCACCGCGGTCGAGGCAGAGGCTCTCGATGCCGCGATGGGCGGCCAGCAGGATCGTGCCGCCGGGGGTCTCGTAGACGCCGCGCGATTTCATCCCGACAAACCGGTTCTCGACCAGATCGAGCCGGCCGATGCCGTGCTTGCCGCCGATCTCGTTCAGCTGCGTCAGCAGCGCGGCCGGCGACAGCGCCTCGCCGTCAACCGCGACCGGGTCGCCGCGCGCGAAGGCGATCTCGACATATTGCGGCGCGTCGGGTGCGGCCTCGGGGGCGACGGTGCGGCTGAAGACGAACTCCTCGGGCTCGGCCCACGGGTCCTCGAGCGCCTTGCCCTCGGCCGAGACGTGCAGCAGGTTGGCGTCGATCGAAAACGGCGCCTCGCCGCGCTTGTCGCGGGCGATCGGGATCTGGTGCCGGTCGGCATAGTCGAGGAGGCGGGTGCGCGAGGTCAGGTCCCATTCGCGCCAGGGTGCGATCACCTTGATGTCGGGGGCGAGCGCGTAATAGCCGAGCTCGAAGCGGACCTGGTCGTTGCCCTTGCCGGTGGCGCCGTGGGCGACGGCGTCGGCGCCGACCTGCGCGGGCGATCTCGATCTGGCGCTTGGCGATCAGCGGCCGGGCGATCGAGGTGCCGAGCAGGTAGGCGCCCTCGTAGAGCGCGTTGGCGCGGAACATCGGAAAGACAAAATCGTTGACGAACTCCTCGCGCAGATCGTCGACGAAGATTTGCGCGGCGCCGAGCAATTCGGCCTTTCTTGCGCGCCGGCTCCAATTCCTCGCCCTGGCCGAGGTCGGCGGTAAAGGTGACGACCTCGCAGCGATAGGTGTCTTGCAGCCAGCGCAGGATCACCGAGGTATCGAGCCCGCCCGAATAGGCGAGCACGACTTTTTTCACCGCATCGGGCATCACGCCGTCCCCTCGCCCATCGGAACGCGACCGCGAGCGCACTAATCGACGAAATTTCCGGCAGCGGCAACCGGTTCCACCTGTGGGCGGCAGACCCGGCGCTCGATAAAGTCGATGGCGGCGTCGAGCGCGCCGAATTGGGCGAGGTTCTCGTGACCGGCCCCGGGGGCGAACCAGCCCTCCTTCGGCTGCCGGCGCCGCATCGAGCAGCGCGCGGCCCATGCGAACCGGAACGATCCGGTCACGCTCGCCATGCAGCACCAGCAGCGGCGCCTTGATCCGGCCGATCCGCGACAGCGAGTCGAAGCGGTCGCGGATCAGGTAAGCCGCCGGCACAAACGGATAATGACGCTGCGCGGCGGCGGCGACGCTGGTAAACGGCGCTTCGAGTATGGTGCCGGCAACCTCGCGGCGCGCGGCCAGGTAGACCGCGACCCCCGAACCCAGCGACTCGCCCCACAGCACGAGCCGGCTCGGCCCGATCGTCTCACCGGCGAGAAAATCGAGCGCGGCCTCGCCGTCAAGGTACAGTCCCGTTTCACACGGCAAGCCGGGATTACCGGCGTAGCCGCGATATTCCACCAGCAACACCCCCAGCCCTTCGCGGGCAAATCGGCGCAGCCGCTCGGCGCGATAGCCGATGTGCCCGCCATTGCCGTGAAAATAGACGATGACCGGCCGGGCCGGGCCGGGCGGCGAGTACCAAGAGAGCAGCGAAAGGCCGTCGGCGGTTGTCAGGGCTACCTCGCGCACCCCGAGCAGCGCCAGATCGGCGAGCACCGGCCGGCTGCCGTGCGGGCGATAAAGCAGCCGCCGCTGGAACAGGTAGAGGCCGCTGACGATACCGCCATAGGCAGCCAGCGCACATCCGAACAGCGGGTAGAGCACGCGGGCAGGCCGTAGGTCGTCGTCAGGTCGGCAGCGCGGCGGATCGTTCGGGCTCGCGGCGGCGCAATTTGACGCTGGCCGATTTGAGCTGCCCGCAGGCGGCGAGAATGTCGCGGCCGCGCGGGGTGCGCACCGGTGCCGAATAGCCGGCGGCGAAGACGATGTCGGAGAACGCCTCGATCGCGCCCTCGGTCGAGCATTCGCAGGGGGCGCCGGGCCACGGGTTGAACGGGATCAGGTTGACCTTGGCCGGAATGCCGGCCAACAGCCGCACCAATTCGCGCGCCTCGGCCGGGCTGTCATTGATCCCCTTCAGCATGACGTATTCAAAGGTGATGCGGCGCGCGTTGCTGCTGCCCGGGTAGGTGCGGCAGGCGTCGAGCAGCTCGGCGATCGGGTATTTGCGGTTGAGCGGCACGAGGCGATCGCGAACGTCGTCGCGCACTGCGTGCAGCGAGATCGCGAGATTGACCGCGAGCTCGGCGCCGCAGCGGCGGATCATCGGCACCACGCCGGCGGTCGACAGCGTGATCTTGCGCCGCGACATCGACAGACCCTCGGGGTCCATGACGATCCTCATCGCCGCCGCGACATTGTCGAAATTGTAGAGCGGCTCGCCCATCCCCATCAGCACGATGTTGGTCACCTGCCGGTCGTATTGCGGCGACGGCCATTCGCCCAGCGCATCGCGCGCGACCATGACCTGTCCGACGATCTCGGCCGGCCCGAGGTTTCGCACCAACAACTGCGTGCCGGTATGACAGAAGGTGCAGTTGAGCGTGCAGCCGACCTGCGAGGACACGCACAGGGTGCCCCGATCCTCCTCCGGGATGTGGACGGTCTCGACCTCCTGCCCGTCGGGGAAGCGCAGCAGCCATTTGCGCGTGCCGTCGACCGAGGCGAGGCTGCGCGCCACGGCCGGTCGGCGCAGCTGATAGGCCTCGGCGAGGCGGTCGCGAAACGTCTTTGAAAGCGACGTCATCTGGGCGAAATCGGTGGCGCCGCGGTGATAGATCCAGTGCCATAGCTGGCGTGCACGAAACGGTTCGGCCCCGATTTTTTCCATCTCGGCAGCGAGTTCGGCGCGGCCGAGCCCGACGAGGTTGCGGTGCCGATCGCTGAGCGCAGTGTTGCTGGACATCATCCGCGGATATGGCAGCAGCGTGGCCGCAGCGCCAGGCCCGGCCACTAGCGCTTGGCGCCGCAAGCCTTGTCGATCAGGGCCAGAGTCTGGGTAAATCCGGCAAGAGAATAGCTGTCGGTCGTCGCCGGCCCCTTCTCGGAAACGCCTTTGATCACCGCCTTTCTGCCTTTGGCCATCGCCTCGACGATCGCCTTGTCGGTATCGGCGGTGCGCGACCAAGCGCCGTCGTCCTTGGTGAACAGATCGAAATTCGTCCCGTCGATGTCGAGCGACGCCTCGCTGCCCTGCTTCAGAGGATAGCCCTCGTAAAAATTCACGACGTTGAAAACATTCTCTTCCGGACGATGGGTCACCGTCACCGAAGGCGGCTTGCGCCTGAATCTTGCCGGCTCACTTTTTTGCGGGGCTCCGGCGAGATAACACACGCGCCCGGATTTCGCCTGATAAAGATAGGCGCTCCAGGGACCGGCACCGCCGATCCGCTGCGCCGGAACCGTCGCGGCGGGGTGCTTCGCCGCCGCATGCTTCTTGACGGTCTCCGCTCGACCCGGCGGGGCCGACAGCAGAACCAGAGCTGCCAGCAGTCCCAGACGAGTGTGACCGCGGATTGTCATGGCCGCACCTTAGCTCCGCCGATCGACGAATGCCACGGCCTAACAGGCGGGTGCGGCGCCTTGTTCCTCGACAAAGCGGATCAGATCGAGCGGCGGCGGCGCTACCTGGGCTTGCCGCAGCAAGGCCTTGGCCTCGCCTCGATGCTGCGCCTGATGATTGAACACGTGACCCAGCACGAGCCGCAGCGGCGTGCCGCACCGGTCGCCGCACGCGTTGCGGTAGACCAGCGGCTGATCCAGCATCGCCTCGGATATCCCGGCAACGAGATTGTGCAGATGCGCATCCTCGGCCGAGCGGGCCACCTTCAGGCCGATCAGATCGGCATAGAGGATCTGGTCGAGGCCGAGGCCCGGCGGAGCACGGCCCTCGATCCGCGCGATCCAGATCCGGTCGGCAACCAGGACGTGGTTCAAGGTGGCGTGAAGCGAGCCCGAGGCCGAAGGTCGCTCGCGCAGATATTCCTGCTCGCTCAACGCTTCGCAGGCCTCATAGAGCCGTCGGTTGGCCCAGGCATTGTAGCACGCGAGGGTCGCGAAATACTCGCTAGGCATTGGAATGCTCCCGGCTCAGCCGCAACTTTGCCGATCATAGCATCTTGCTCGGCACGGCGCACAGCCCCTCCCGTTGGCCGCCGAAACCGGGCACAATGAACGCGATGGACGAGATCACGATCCGCCCGGCGCGGCCGGGAGACGCGCCCGGCATCGCCCGGCTCGATGTCGAGACTTGGCGCGCGACCTATGCCGGAGTGCTGTCGACCTCTTATCTGGTCGGGCTGTCGGCGCGCCGGCGCGAGATCGGGTGGCGGATGGTGATCGCGCGCGAACCCCGCGACGTTCGCGTCGCAGTCGATCGGGCGGGCACGGTCTTGGGTTTCGGCAGCTGCGGGCCGAGCCGCAGCGAACGCCACTTTCCGGGCGAGGTGTTCACCCTCTACGTGATGCCCGACCGGCAGAATCAGGGGATCGGCCGGCGCCTGTTGATCGCGCTGTTCCGACGCCTGGCCGCCTCCGGCCTCGACGCGGCGATCGTCTGGGTGCTGCGCGACAATCCGAGCCGGTTCTTTTACGAGCGGCTCGGCGGCCATCAGGTGAGCCGCAAGGCGATTGCCATCGGCGGCAGTCGGATCGAAGCGCTCGCCTATGGCTGGCGCGACCTGCCGAGCTTTCTGACCGCAGTCTCGAGTGAAGACCGCGAGCCCGAACCGTAGGCCGGACGACCGGAAATCGGATCGCTCAACGCAGCCGGAAATAGTGGACGCTGAACAGCTCGGCCGGGTCGGTCCAGGTGTCGACCGGACGAAACCCCGCGGTCGCCGCCAAGGCGCGAAATTCGGGCACCGAGTATTTGTAGGAATATTCGGTATGGATCAGCTCGCCGGCGGCAAAGGCGATCCGCCGGCCGGCAATCGCCGCCGTCTGGTCGACGAGGCTGCGGATATAGATTTCAACCCGTCCCTCGGCTTCGTTGTAAAAGGCGAAGTGCTCGAACCCGTCAAGATCGAGATTGCCGTCGAGCTCGCGGTTGATCCGCTCCAGCAGGTTGAGGTTGAATGCGGCGGTCACCCCGGCCCGATCGTTGTAGGCGGCTTCGAGAATCCGAGTGTCCTTTTTCAGATCGGCGCCGATCAGCATCTCGCCGCCAGGTCCGAGGATCCGCGCGCAGTTCGCCAGAAAACGCCGGGCCGCGTCCGGCTCGAAATTGCCGATCGTCGAGCCGGGGAAGAACCCGACCCGCTTGCCGCTCGGGCCAGGCAAAGCCGGCAGCACAAACGGGCCGGTATAATCGGCGCAGACCGCGATGACCGGCAATTCCGGGAAATCCTCGGCCAGCGAGGCGGCGGCCTCGCGCAGATGCTCGCGTGAGATGTCGACCGGCACATAGGCGCCCGCTCGATCGAGCGCCTGCAGCAGAATGCGCGCTTTGTCGCTGGCGCCGCTGCCGAATTCGATGACCCGGCAATGCGGGCCCATTTGGGCCGCGATCTCGCCGGCGTTCTCCTTGAGAATCGCGATCTCGGTGCGGGTCGGGTAGTATTCGGGGAGCCGGCAGATCTCCTCGAACAGCGCGGAACCGCGGGCATCGTAGAAGAATTTGCAAGGAATGGCCTTGGCGGGACCATCGAGACCTTTCAGCACGGCGTCGCGAAAACGCTCTTCTCCCGGCGCCAGATCGTAAAACGCGAAGCGCGAAACATCCCTCATCAAATGTCCTCCGCGAGCCGCAACCCGGAAAAAGCCCAGCGCGCTGCGGGCGGGAAAAAGTTGCGATAGGTCGCCCGCAAGTGATCGGCCGGGGTGACCGCGGCGCCGCCGCGCAGCACGAATTGATTGCACATGAACTTGCCATTGTATTCGCCGACCGCGCCCTCGGCCGCGCGGAAGCGCGGGTAAGCGATATAGGGGCTCCCGGTCCATTCCCAAACATCGCCGAACATCTGACGCGGCAATGTGCCGCTGTTCTCGGGCGTCGGGGTGCGGTCGGCGCAAGGGTGAAATTGGCGGCGATCGGCAAAATTGCCGGCGACCCGCACGCCCGCGGCGGCGACCTCCCACTCCGCTTCGGTCGACAGCCTCTTCCCGGCCCATCTGGCATAGGCGTCGGCCTCGAAAAAGCTGACGTGGCAGACCGGCTCGGAAGGGTTCAGCAGACGCCTCCCGGACAGGGTGAAGATCCACCAGCCGCCGCCTTCGCGCCGCCAATAGAGCGGTGCTTCCCAGGCCTGTTGCTGCGCCGTCGCCCAGCCATCCGACAACCAGAATTCCGGCTGCCGATAACCGCCCGCCTCGACAAATTCGAGGAACTCGCCGCAGGTCACCGGGCGGGCCGCGAGGCGAAACGGTTCGAGCCAGACCTTGTGCCGGGGCGTCTCGTTGTCGAACGCGAAGGCGTGGCCTTGATGCCCGATCTCGACCAGCCCGCCCCTATGCTCGAACCAGCCGAGGGGCGCCACCGGGGAGGCGATCTGCGGCTGCGGCGCCTGATAGGCGGGCAGCAGCGGGTTGACCGAGAAGACGTGCTTGATGTCCATCAGCATCAATTCCTGATGCTGCTGCTCGTGATGCACGCCGAGCTCGATCAGCGGTGCGGCCTCGCGCCAGGCCGGCTCGGCCGCGCGCCCGGAAAAGCGGGCCATCGCGGCGCTGACATGGTCGCGATAGGCGCCGACCACGTCGACAGTCGGGCGCGACAGCAATCCACGCTCGGATCGCGGGTGCCGCGGGCCGACCGCCTCGTAATACGAGTTGAACAGGTAGGCAAAGGCCGGGTCGAAGATCCGGTATTCCGGATCGAGCCGGCCGAGGACGAATGTCTCGAAGAACCACGTCGTGTGCGCCAGGTGCCATTTCGTCGGGCTGACATCGGGCATCGACTGGATCGACTGGTCCTCCGGCGCCAGGTTGGCGGCGAGCGCCTCGCTGTCGTGCCGCACGGCTTCGAACCGGTCGAGCGCCGTCTGCCGATCGGCGCTGCCGGCCTGGTGGTGAGCGGCGATGTCGAGCACGGGGCCCCCCAAAGCTAGTTCGATGTCCCGGTTAACACTGCGTTAGCGGGTTCGTTGCGGCCGCCGAGATAGCGGTCGCGCAAGTGGCGTTCGAAGCTCGCGGTGTCGAGCGGATGCGTGGTGGCGTTCTCGACCAGCTCGGACGTCGACAGCAGCGAGCCTTGGCCATGCACGCCCTCGCCCAGCCACGCGAAGAGCGGCCTGAAGTCGCCCGCGGCGACGCTGGCCATCAGCTCCGGGATCGCTCCGCGCGCGGCCTCGAACAGCTGTGCGGCGATCACCGCGCCGAGAGTATAGGTCGGGAAGTAGCCCCAGGAGCCGTCATACCAATGGATATCCTGCAGGCACCCGTCGCGGTCGTTCTCGGGGGCGACGCCGAGCAGCGCGCGCAACCCGTCGGCCCAGGCGCCGGGAAGCTCTCTCGGCGGCAGATCGCCGGCGATCATCGCCTGTTCGAGGCGGTAGCGCAGGATCACATGGGCGGGATAGGTGACCTCGTCGGCATCGACCCGGATCAGGCTGCGGCTGACCCGGATCTGCCGGCGATAGAGCGCGTCGGCGCGCCAACCCGGACCGTCTCCGGCGAACGCCTCGCGCAGGATCGGCGCGGCAAAGCTCATAAACGCCAGGCTGCGGCAGCATTGCATTTCGAGGAGCAGCGACTGGCTCTCGTGGATTGCCATGCCGCGCGCGGCACCGACCGGCTGCAGACGCCATGCCGCGGGAAGATTGCGCTTGTAGAGCGCATGCCCGGTCTCGTGCAGAACCCCCATCAGGGCCTTGGCGAAATCGTTCTCGTCGTAGCGTGTCGTGATGCGCACGTCGTCGGGGGCGCCGCTGCAAAACGGATGGGCGCTGACATCGAGCCGACCATGGGCGAAATCGAAGCCGACCGCCTTCATCAGCCGCACCGCGGCACGCCGCTGCGCCGCGATCGGAAACGGGCCGGGCGGACCCGGTATCGGCTCCAAAGCAGCCTGGCGCGCCAGCACGGCTTCGATCAGATCGGGCAGAAAACTCGCGATCGCGCCGAACAGGCGATCGATCACCACGACCGAGCCGCCGGGCTCGTAGCGGTCGAGCAGAGCCTCGTAGGGACTCACCCCGAGATGTCCGGCCTTGGCGGCGGCCACCTCGCGCTGCAGGTGCAGCATTTCGTCGAGCAATGGCAGGACAGCGGCGAAGTCGTTTTCCGGCCGGGCTTTTCGCCATACCGTCTCGCATGCCGACGATACTCGCGAGACGGCCTCGACCAATGCGCCCGGCACCGCCGCCGCATGTCCGCGGCGGCGCCGCATCTCGCGCAGATTGGCGTGCTGCCAGCGATCGAGCGCATCGCTCTCGCCTTCGGCCTCGGCCAGCAAATCGCCGATCTCCGCGGCGGTCAGCTGCTCGTGGGCGAGCCGGCTCAGCGTCGCCAATTGCTCGGCGCGGGTCGCCGCGCCCCCCGGCGGCATCATCGTGGCACCATCCCAATTGAGCACCCCGATCGCCTCCTCGAGCGCACCCAGCCGGCGAAATCGTGCTTCCAACTGCTGATAGGCGGTCATCGGTGCTCCGTGCTGCGGCGATGAAACAGGACATAAATGACGACCATCGCAACCGCCAGGGAAAACCACGTGATCGCATATTGCAGATGGTTGTTCGGCAGAGCGAGCCGGGTGACGCCGCCTTTCGGCCAGCCGCCGGGGTTGGGCGCGGCGTCGGCGTCGATGTAAAACGGCGCCACACGGTCGAGCTTGTCGGCCTTGGCCATCGCCGGCAGATCGATCCAGAACCAATAGTTCAAATCGGGTCGGTTGTCGGGGACGAACCAATTCGGCGGTCGATCCCGCGGCAGCCGCAGCAAGCCCTCGATCCGCGCCGTGCCGGTCGGCTCGCCGGCCAGGCGTTTGCTTCGCTCCCTGAGCCGCCCCGGAATGAACCCGCGATTGACGAAGACGACGCGGCCGTCGGCCTCGCGCAGCGGCGTCAGCACCTGAAACCCGGCTTGCCCGGCGGCCGAGACAGCGCCGAGAAAGATCTCCTTGTCGTTCAGCAACACGCCGTCGTCCGTCACGTGGTGAAACTCCATGCCGCGCGCGTACGAGGCAGTCAGCGGCACCCGCACCGGCGCCGCTGCGATCGCCGCGGCCCGTTCGGCAATCAGACCCTCTTTCCAGGAGAGCCGCCGGGTCTGCCACACGCCGAGCCCGAGACACAACAGCACGATCGGCCCGGCAACGACCGTCGGCCAGAATTGCGGGCGAAAGCCGGTCATCTCGACCGACCGTTCGGCGCCGCGATACGGGATCGGACGGAGGATCGCGATGCTGCCGCTGGTTCAGACGCCCGAGACCGCACCGCCGCCGAGATCAGCCGGGCCCGCTGGCATAGGTGGCGCCGCCGCTGCCCCACCAATAGACACACACGAACAGGAACAGCCAGACGACGTCGACGAAATGCCAGTACCACGCCGCCGCCTCAAAGCCGAAATGGTGGTCCGGCTTGAAATGCCCGAGCCATGCGCGACCGAGACAGATGAACAGAAAAGTCGTGCCGACGATGACGTGAAAGCCGTGAAACCCGGTGGCCATGTAAAACGTCGACGGGTAGATGCCGCCGGTAAAGTGAAAGTCGGCGTTGCTGTATTCGTAGGCCTGAAGCGAGGTGAAGCACAGGCCGAGAAGAACGGTGACCACCAGGCCGCGCAGCAGGCCGCTGCGGTCGCCTTCGAGCAGCGAATGGTGCGCCCAGGTCACCGTCGTGCCGGACAGCAGCAGCACCAGGGTCAGCAGAAACGGGAAGACGAAGGGATCGGATGGCTGGATCGCCTTGGGAGGCCATACCCCGCCGACCGGAAACAGGCTCGACGCAAAGAACGCCCAGAAAAAGGCGACAAAGAACATCACCTCGGAGGCGATGAACAGCGCCATGCCATAGCGCATGCCGAGCTGCACGATCGGGGTGTGGTAGCCTTGGAAGGTTGCTTCCCGGATCACGTCGCGCCACCACACGGCCATGATCGCCAGAATGCCGAGAAAACCGATGATCATCAGCGGCCAGCTGTCGCCGTGCAGGTAGAGAATGCCGCCGCCGAAGGCGAGACCGGCGGCGACCGCGCCGAGGATCGGCCACGGGCTCGGATCGACCAGGTGATAGGGGTGCTTTGGCGCATGCAGGGCGTGCGTCCCGTGCGCCCCGTGCATCTCGCTCATGGCTGCATCTCGCTCATTTGGTTCGGGTCTCGATGGCTCGTTTGACCGGACGCGCCGGGCTGGCCGGACCCGGACCGCGGTGGCCCGGCATGCTCTAGCCCGCGATCCGCACGAGGGTGACCGCGTAAAGCAACACCGCCAGCGCTGCGAGCAAGGCGAACAGCGCGCGGTTGCGCGTGCGCAGCGTCCGGTCGCGCGCCTGCGCCGGGTCGATTCCCGTCAAGTCCAGCCCCCGCTCGCGCGATCGAGCAGCAACAGGCTGAAAACCAGAAAAAGATAGAGCAGCGAAAATGCAAACATGCGACGGGCGCTGCGGTCGCCCTCGTCGCGGCAGACCTGGATGGCCGCGCCGGTAAAGGCCACGCTCAGCAACAGCGCGGGCACGCCGTAGAGCCAGCCGGCAACCCCGAGGAACCACGGCGCCAAGGCCGCCGGCCACAGCAGCAACGTATAGATCAGCATCTGGCGCTTGGTTTGGCGCGGGCCGGCGACGACCGGCAGCATCGGCAGGCCGGCTTTGGCGTAATCCTCGGTGCGGTAGAGCGACAGCGCCCAGAAATGCGGCGGCGTCCACAAAAAGATGATCGCGAACAGCGCAATCGCTCCCCAACCGATGCCGCCGGTCACCGCCGCCCAGCCGATGATCGGCGGCAGCGCGCCGGCGGCGCCGCCGATGACGATGTTCTGCGGGGTGCGCCGCTTGAGCCAGATCGTATAGACAAAGACATAGAAGCAGATGGTCAGCGCCAGCAGCCCGGCGGCGACCCAGTTGAGCGCCAGCCCCATGATCAGCACCGCGCCGCCCGCCAGCACGACGCCAAAGCCGAGCGCCTCGCCCGGCATCATCCGGCCCGCCGGCAGCGGACGCGCCGCGGTGCGGCGCATGACAGCGTCGATGTCTCTGTCATACCACATGTTGATCGCGCCGGCCGCGCCGGCGCCGACCGCGATGCACAGCACCGCCACCGCAGCGAGGACCGGGTGAAGATGCCCCGGCGCCACGGCGAGCCCGACCAGCCCGGTAAAGACGACCAGCGACATGACCCGCGGCTTGAGGATCTCGATATAGTCGCCAAGCGTCGTCAGCGGCGCCGCTTCCAGCCGGGTGGCGGCGGCCGGTTGGGCCTCGAGCAATTGCGACACCGGGGTCCGCACTCCCTATCGAACGATTGGCTCTATTGAACCAACGGCAGTTCGTCGAAGCTGTGGAACGGCGGCGGCGACGATATGCTCCATTCGAGCGTGGTCGCTCCCGGTCCCCAATAATTCGCTCCGACCCGGCGCCCGGCAAACAGGGTGTGGAACACGATAAAGATAAAGAACAACGTCGAGGCATAGGAAATATAGGCGCCGATCGACGCCACGAAGTTCCAGCCGGCAAACGCGTCCGGGTAATCGGCGATCCGCCGCGGCATCCCGGCCACACCGAGAAAGTGCATCGGGAAGAAGGTCAGGTTGACGCCGATGAATGTGGTCCAGAAATGGATCTTGCCGAACGTCTCGTTATAGGTCCGACCCGACATCTTCCCGATCCAGTAATAGAAAGCGGCAAACAGCGAGAACACTGCTCCGAGTGACAAGACATAATGGAAATGGGCAACGACGTAATAGGTGTTATGCAAGGAAAAATCGACACCGGCATTGGCCAGCACCACACCGGTGACGCCACCGATCGTGAACAGAAAAATAAAGCCGATGGCAAACAACATCGGAGTCTTCAGCTCGATCGAGCCGCCCCACATCGTGGCGATCCAGGAAAATATCTTGATCCCGGTCGGCACGGCGATGACCATCGTCGCCGCGGTGTAATAGGCGCGCGCGTCGATCGAGATCCCGGTCGTAAACATGTGGTGCGCCCAAACGATCACGCTGAGGAAGCCGATCGCGAGCATCGCAAAGACCATGCCGACATAGCCGAAGATCGGCTTGTTCGAGAACGTCGAGACCACCTGGCTGACCATCCCAAAACCTGGAATGATCATGATGTAGACTTCGGGGTGGCCGAAGAACCAGAACAGGTTCAGGAACAACAGCGGGTCGCCGCCGCCCGACGGCTGGAAGAAGGTCGTGCCGAAATTGCGGTCGGTCAGCAGCATCGTGATCGCCCCGGCGAGCACCGGCAGCGCCAACACCAGCATGAAAGCCGTGACCAGCACGGCCCAGACGAACAGCGGCATCCTGAACATCGTCATGCCGGGGGCGCGCATGTTGAAGATGGTGGTGATGAAATTGATCGCGCCGAGAATTGACGAGGCGCCGGCCAGATGCAGCGCAAAGATCACCATGTCGACGGCCGGCCCGGGATGACCGATCGTCTCGGACAGCGGCGGGTAGAGCGTCCAGCCGGTGCCGGCGCCTTCCCCGACGAAGGTCGAGCCGGCAAGCAGCGCAAAGGATGGGACAAGCAGCCAAAAGCTGATGTTGTTCATGCGCGGGAAGGCCATGTCCGGCGCGCCGATCATCAGCGGCACCATCCAATTGCCGAACCCGCCCATCATCGCCGGCATGATGGTGAAGAAGATCATCATCAGCCCGTGCGCGGTGACGATCACGTTGTAGACCTGATGATCGGTGATCAACGTGTTGTGCGGATACATCAGCTGCGTGCGCATCGTCACCGACAGCGCGCCGGCGATCACTCCGGCGCTGATCGCAAAGATCAGATAGAGCGTGCCGATGTCTTTGTGGTTGGTCGAACAGAACCAGCGGAGGAAGAAGCCCGGCGTGGCGCCGTGCCCATAGGCGGGGAGATCCGCGTCGGCGCCGTGAGAAGCCGGCTGGTAAGTCATTCTTGACCCCTATGATGCTCAGTTTCCGGCAGCGGTTGAGCGGCCGGCGCTGGGCGACCCCGCCGCCGCGATGCGCACCGCGCCCCCGCCCGCATCGCCTCGGGCGAACTGTTTCTTGGCGCCGACGAGCCAGCGTTGGAACTCGTCTTTTGGCACAGCCTTCACCTCGATCGGCATAAAGGCGTGATTGATGCCGCACAGCTGATCGCATTGGCCGCGATAGGTGCCCGGGTGCTCGACCTTGAACCAGCTCTCGTTGACCCGGCCGACGATCGCGTATTCCTGCACGCCGAATGACGGCACGAACCAGTCATGCATCACGTCGGTCGAGGTGATCAGCACCCGGACGTTGGTGTCGACCGGCACGACCAGCGGATTGTCGACCGTCAGCAGCCGCGGTTGACCCGGCTTCAAATTGGCCTCTTGGACGATATTGCTGTCGAAGGCGAGGCCACCCTGGTCGGGATAGGCATAGGACCAGTACCATTGATGCCCGGTCACCTTGACCGTCATCGCCGGGTTCGGCACCCGGTCCATGTAGTACATCAGCTTGTATGATGGAATCGCGATGATCACCAGGATCAGCACGGGGACTACGGTCCACAGGATTTCGATGACGAGATTGTGCGAGGTGTGCGTCGGCACGGGGTGCCGCCGGTGGTCGAAGCGCACGATCGTATAAAGCAGCAGACCCAAGACAAAGACGGTGATCAGACCGATGATGACGGTCAGCTCGTTGTTGAATGCTTCCAGCCGCGCCTCGACCGGGGTGGCCGCAGGCTGAAAGCCGAGCTGCCACGGATGCGGTTCGGCCGCCCGGGCGATGCTGGCGAGCGTCCCCACGGCGACGGCCGCAGAGGCCAGCCTGGTCAGCGCCCGCGCGGTCCGTCCCATCGTCGCCAACCTGTCCAACCCCGCCATGCGACTTTAGCCCCTGATCCGTTCCCGCCGGTCGAGCGGCCCGCGGCTCGAGCGCGACGGCCGGCCTGGGTGCGGCCATCGGGGTCCGTGCCGCCCGACCGCGGCAGCGGCGCTTGGGTTCCCCCGTCCGCAGAGCGAGCCTACACCATCGCCGGCGCGCCCCACAACCGGCCCAACCCGTTGCGGCAAGCCGCCGCACGCGATCTGCACGGGCGATGCGTCCGATCGGCGCGAGCCCCCGCCCGGCGCGATTCGCGGCGGCATTCTGCTGTCGGCAGCGAGCTCGAGACGCCAACTTGGCGGCGGCACGATCGTGACTTCCGCTCGCGGCCGGCGGCGACCATATTGGGGGCAGCACCAAAGGAGTAGCGAATGACCGATCTCGCCGTCACCGACGAGTTGTTCTTCGAGCGCACCGGCATGGACCCAGGGCGGGTCGAGGCGATCGTCGCCCAGGCGCTCGCCGGAATGGACGACGGCGAGCTCTATCTCGAATACAGCCAATCCGAGAGCCTGGCGCTCGACGACGGCCGCATCAAGAGCGCGGGCTTCGACACGACCCAGGGATTCGGGTTGCGCGCGGTAGCCGGCGAGGCCGCCGGCTACGCCCATGCCTCCGATATCTCCGAGGCGGCGATCCGCCGCGCCGCGGCGACGGTGCGGGCGGTGGCGAGCGGCTATTCCGGGACGCTGGCAGGGCCGCCCGCCGGCACCAACCGCAGCCTCTATACCGACGTGAACCCGCTCGGCCTGGTCGATCTCGGCACCAAGACGCGGCTGCTGGCCGAGATCGACGACTATGCGCGCAGCCGTGATCCGCGGGTCCGCCAGGTCATGGCATCGTTGAGCGGGGTATGGCAGGCGGTGCAGATCATCCGCGCCGACGGCCGCCGCGTCGCCGACATCCGCCCGCTGGTGCGGATCGGCGTCTCGGTCGTCGTCGGCGAGGGCGACCGCATGGAAACGGGCTCTTCGGGCGCGGGCGGCCGACTCGGCTATCAGCGCTATCTCGATCCCGTCCACTGGAAAGAGCAGGTCGACGAGGCGCTGCGCCAGGCATTGGTCAATCTCGGCGCGGTGCCGGCGCCGGCTGGCGAGATGACCGTGGTGCTCGGGCCGGGCTGGCCCGGGGTCATGCTGCACGAGGCGATCGGGCACGGGCTCGAAGGCGATTTCAACCGCAAAAAGACCTCGGCCTTTTCCGGGATGATCGGCCAGCGCGTCGCCACCAGAGGGGTGACGGTGGTCGATGACGGGACCTTGCCCGACCGGCGCGGCTCCTTGACCGTCGACGACGAGGGGACGCCGACCAACTGCACCACCCTGATCGAGGACGGCATCCTCAAGGGCTATATGCAGGACCGGATGAACGCCCGCCTGCTCGGCGCCGCACCGACCGGCAACGGCCGGCGCGAGAGCTTCGCCCACGCGCCGATGCCGCGGATGACCAACACCTACATGCTGGCCGGCGACCGCGACCCGCAGGAGATCATCGCCTCCGTCCCGCGCGGCCTCTATGCGGTCAATTTCGGCGGCGGGCAGGTTGACATCACCTCGGGCAAGTTCGTGTTTTCGGCCTCCGAGGCCTATCTGATCGAGAACGGCAAGGTCGGCCCGGCGGTCAAGGGCGCCACCCTGATCGGCAACGGCCCCGATGCGCTGACCAAGGTCACGATGATCGGCAACGATCTCGGCCTCGACCACGGGATCGGCACCTGCGGCAAGGACGGGCAGAGTGTGCCGGTCGGCGTCGGCCAGCCGACCTTGCGCATGGACGGGCTGACGGTCGGCGGCACCGGCGCCTGAGCGCCTGCGCTGCGGCCGCAAGGGGGGGTTATGCGGCTTCGCGGCCGTGGACGGGCGCTGGCGCTCGCCGCTGTCGTTGCGGCGCTGCCGTCGGCGCGCGCCGCGGCCTGCACCGATCTCGCCGAGGCGTCCTCGACGCGCTGGTCGATCGTGGCCGAGCACGGCATCTCGTGGCTGGTGACGCCCTGCGGCCAGCCCTTTTTGAGCCTCGGCGTCAACGCCCTCGACGGCGGCTACCCCGATCGCAACAAGGACGGCAAGATCTGGTACAGCTGGACCGCGTTCGACCCGACCCGGTCGCAGTGGGTCGATGCCGCGCGCCGGCGGCTCGCCGAGTGGGGGTTCAACAGCGCCGGCGGCTGGTCGCTGCCGCCGCAGGCGCTGCGCCTGCCGGCGATCATCGATCTCGAACTCGGGCGCCACGCGCGCTTTCACTGGTTCGACCCGTTCGCCGCCAGGACCGAGACGCGGATGATGGCGCTCGCGCGAAAGCTGGTCGCCCCCTATCGCGACAGCCCCTATCGCATCGGCTATTTCTCCGACAACGAGGTCGGCTGGTGGGCCGGGGCGCTGTTTGTGTTTTATTCGACGAAGCCGGCGAGCTCGGCGACGAAACAGCGCTGGGTCGAGAGCCTTGCGCCAGCATTACGCCGGCGATTGGGCGCGTTTCACCGCCGATTTTCTGCCGCCTGCCGGGGTCGATTCCTGGGCAGGGCTGCTCGCCGCGACCGGGATGACGCGGATGCGCCCAGGCGGTGCCGGGATTCACGCGGTGCGCGAATGGACCGGGATCGTCGCCCGCCACTATTACGCGCTCGCCGCCAAGGCGATCCGGGCGGCAGACCCGAATGCCCTCTATTTCGGCGACCGGCTGCCGATCTATTACGACCCGGCGGCGGTGCGGGCGATGGCCCCCTATGTCGACGCGATCGCCACCAACTATAACGTCGACAGCGGCGACGGCTGGGTGGCGCCCTATTATTTCGACGGGCTGCGGAAATTGTCGGGCGGCAAGCCGGTGCTGATCTCCGAATGGTTCTTCGCGGCCAACAACAACCGCACCGGCAACCTCAACAACGGCCATCTGATGACCGTCGACACCCAGGCCGAGCGGGCGGCCGGCGCAGCGGCGGCGACTGAGAACTTCGCCGCGATCCCGGAAGTCGTCGGAGCTCACTGGTTTCAATATTACGATCATCCCAAAGGCGGGCGCGAGGATGGCGAGGATTACGATTTCGGACTGGTCGACATCAACGACCGGCCGTATCGGCGGCTGACCGAGGCGCTGGCGGTCGCCGACCGGCGAGCGCCTGAAATCCACGAGGAAGCCGAGCCGGCTTCGGCCGGCGCTGCGCGGCGAGGTCGTCGTGCCGCACGCCAAGGTCGTGCTGCGCGCCCGCTCGCTGGCGGATTGGCCGAAACCGGCGAGCCTGTTGCCGCCGCTGACCGCCTCGCCGGGGGCGGTCGAATTCGGTGAGGCCTATCTCAGCTGGAGCGAGCAGGGGCTGCAGCTGGCGACCATCGGCCAGGACTATTTCGACCTCGATTTGTTAGCCTATGACGGTCCCTTTCCGCTCGGCGAAGCCTACCGGGTCGAATTGGGCGTCGATCTCGGCGCCGGGCCGCGGCGCTTCACCTTGTTCTTCATTCCGCCGCGAACCAAGATCCACGACTATCCGGAGATGGCGGCCGAACTCTGCTCCGGAGCGGCGCGGCGCGCCATCACACAAGGCTGCACCCCGGTCGCCGGCGGCAAAGCCGTGTATTTCGGCGCCGACCAGCCGCGCATCACCGCTGAAGCGCGCATCCCATGGTCGGCGCTCGGCATCCGGCCGCCGGAAGCGGGAACGCCGCTGCGCGTCGAAATCGCGGTCACCTCGTGGGACCGCGACCGCTGGATGTCATTGTCCGGCCGCCCTCCGGCCGCGGCGATGCGCGATCCTGGCGAATGGCGCGGGATGCGCCTCGGCAACGGCCCGCAGACGATCGACCTCTGGCCGGGGCTGGCGCGGGCGCCTGGCTGAATGATCGATTACCCAGGAGGGGCGGTCATGATCCGCCGGCACGCATCAACAGCGGTGAAACGGTAATGGCGACAAATTTTCCCGACGGGTTTTTGTGGGGCGCCTCGACCGCGGCCTACCAGATCGAGGGCGCGGTCAGGGAGGATGGGCGCGGTCCGTCGATCTGGGACGCGTTCAGCCATATTCCGGGCAGAATTCTCGGCGGCGACACCGGCGACGTCGCCTGCGATCATTACCATCGCTGGCCGCAGGATGTGGCGCTGATGCGCGAGCTCGGGCTCGGCGCCTATCGCCTGTCGACCTCGTGGCCGCGCATCCTGCCCGAGGGCCGCGGCGGCGCCAACCTCAAGGGGCTCGAATTCTACGACCGCCTGATCGACGGGATCATGGAAGCCGGCATCGAGCCGTGGATCTGCCTCTACCACTGGGACCTGCCGCAGGCGCTCGAGGATCGCGGCGGCTGGCAGAACCGCGACACCGCCGATTGGTTCGCGGACTACGCGCATCTGACGGTGCGGCGGCTCGGCGACCGGGTCAAGCATTGGGCGACTTTCAACGAGCCCAACTGCGCCTGCGTCAAAGGCTATGGCGACGGCGAGCATGCGCCGGGCATCCGCGGCCGCGCCAGCGCGCTCACCGCGATCCATGTGATGAACCTGGCGCATGGCCGCGGCGTCGAGGCGATGCGCTCGGAGCGCGCCGACCTCTTGCTCGGCAACATCTACAATTTCCATCCCTACGAGCCGGCCAGCGACCGCGAGCAGGACGAGGTCGCGACCGAAATGCTCGACGCGCTGTGGAACCGCTCGTTTCCCGACCCGCAGATGCTCGGCCATTATCCCGAGCCGCTCAGCCGCCGAAATGGTCGAGCCGCTGGTGCAGGCGGGCGACCTCGAGATCATCAAGCAGAAGCTCGATTATTTCGCCTTCAACCACTACACGCGGAGCCGGGTGCGCCGCGACCCCGACCATCCGTTCGAGGTCGGAACTCTGCGGCCGGAGTCGGCACCCCGGTCACCGACATGGGCTGGGAGATCGCGCCGGACGCGTTTCGCGCAGGTCATGATCGAGGCGAAGGAGCGCTACGCCGGCGACCTGCCGATCTACATCCTCGAAAACGGCGCCGCCTTCCCCGATCAGGTCGAGGCCGATGGGCGAATCCGCGATGAGCGGCGCATCGCCTATCTGCGCGGCCTATCTCGGCGCGGTGCAGGACGCGATCGAGGCCGGAGTGCCAGTGAAGGGCTATTTCGTCTGGTCATTGCTCGACAATTTCGAATGGACCCTCGGCTACAGCAAACGCTTCGGCCTGGTCCACGTCGATTACGAAACCCAGGAACGCCGCCCCAAGGACTCGTTCCACTTCTACGCCGAGCTCGCCCACGGCGCCGCCCTCGACCGCGAGTGAGTTGGATTGCCGGTCTCAGCGGCGGTTGCTTCCGGGCGAGGTTCGCTCCGTTTTGCGAATTCGTTCGCCTGGATCGCTTGCCGTTATCCACACCACTCGAAACAAACCGTCGCAACGATCGCGCGCATGCTTAAGATTTTTGATCTGCACCAACCCGGCGGCGGTACCCTGCTGGCTGGGCGCGAAGTTGCACCACATCTCCAGAGAACGGATCTTTCTGCATTTCCTGAAGCGCCAACACGAGGCGCTGGCGATCCCTATTCGGAAATCTTCTGAGATTTCTTTGCGCGTCGTGGGTGATGATCAGCGTCCAAGCCATCGAGCAGGTCTTCTAACAAAATATATTCGCCGCGCTCGGTTTGCCGCCTGCCATATTCGAGCGCATCCAGCTCGCCCGGCTCAGGATCGACGATCGGGATTCTGCGCGCCGGACCGCTTGCGACATACTGTTGGAACGCCTCGCGTGAAAAGTTCCGAGCGACTGAGGTGCTCGTGTTTGCACACGCGATCGAGTTCTTCCAACATTCCCGAGGGAAGGGAGATCGTTACAGACTTGATCGCATCACTGCTCATAAGTAATAACTTCCTAATACGCGTAGTCGGTGAAGACCGGATCGATCTTGCCGTGCCAGCGGGTGCGGAAGTCTTCGAGCAGCTCTTCGGAGGGGGTGCGGCCGGAGCCGGCGATCGCGAACAGCGGGTCGAGGAAATGGGTCTCGTCCTCGCCGAAAGCGCTGCGACGGGCGCGGCGGTGCAGTCCCTCGCGAGCAATGTCGAGCATTTCGAGCGCCACGTCGCGCAAGGTGCGGGTGCGCAGCGGCGTCGCCAGCGCCAGTCGCGGCACGTCGCGGCGCATCGCCTCGCGCTCCTCGGCGGTCCAGTCGGCGATCAGGTCCGCAGGCGGCATCGAGCGCGGTCGCATCGTAGAAGATCCCGACCCACAATGCCGGCAGCGCGCAGAGCTGCCGCCACGGGCCGCCGTCGGCGCCGCGCATTTCGAGAAAGGTCTTCAGCCGAACCTCGGGGAACGCGGTCGTCAGATGGTCGATCCAGTCGCCCAGGCGCGGGATCTCGCCCGGCAGCGCCGGCAGGCGGCCGGCCAGGAAATCGCGGAACGACTGCCCGCTCGCATCGATGTAGCGGCCGTCGCGGTAGACGAAATACATCGGCACGTCGAGCATGTAATCGACATAGCGCTCGAACCCGAAGCCCGGCTCGAACACGAAGGGCAGGGTGCCGCAGCGGTCGGGGTCGGTGTCGGTCCAGATGTAGGCTGCGCTGGCTCAAGCAGACCCGACGGGCTGGCCCTCGACAAACGGCGAGTTGGCGAACAGCGCCACCGCCACCGGCTGCAACGCCAGGCTGACCCGGAACTTCTTGACCATGTCGGCTTCGGATTGGTAGTCGAGGTTGGTCTGCACGGTGCAGGTGCGCAGCATCATGTCGAGGCCGAGCTGGCCCTTTTTCGGCATGTAGTCGCGCATGATCCGATAGCGCGCTTCGGCATCCACGGGATGTCCTCGCGGCGCCATTTCGGGTCGAAGCCGAGCCCGAGCATGCCGAGCCCGAGCTCGTCGCAGACCTCGCGCACCTGGCGCAGATGCTCGTGCACCTCGTCGCAGGTCTGGTGCACGGTTTCGAGCGGCGCACCGCTCAATTCGAACTGGCCGCCGGGCTCGAGCGTGATCGAACATCGCGCATCGTTCGACAGCGCGATCGTGTTGCCGTTTTCGACGACCGGCTTCCAGCCGAAGCGCGTCATCCCATGCAGCAACGCGGCGATGCCGTCCGGCCCCTCATAGGGCACGCGGCGCAGGTCGGAGCGGCGAAAGACGAATTTCTCGTGCTCGGTGCCGACCCGCCACGCCGCCGGCGGCTTCGATCCGGAGGCGAGGTATTCGACCAGTTGCCGCTTGTCGGTGATCGGTTCTCCGGGCGTGCTCGGCGTGGTCGTCATGCGCGGCGAACTCCAGCGAAAGTCGGTGCCCGATGGTCGGCGGCCCTCTGGCAGGGCGAGCCTCGGCCCGGTCAGCAGCGACGGGTGCGGCGACCAATCGCCGGCGATCGCCTGAAACACCGCCAGGGCCGCGAGCGCAGCGGTGTCGGCGCGCAGCACCCTGGGTCCGAGCCCGACGCGGCTAACAAAAGAGAATTTGCCCAGAGAATCAAGCTCCGTCTCGGCAAAGCCGCCTTCGGGACCGGTCAGGACCGCGGTCGGACCGGGGCCGAGCCGGGCCGTCACCGCGGCGATCGGCTCGCCACCGCCGGTCTCGTCGCAGAGGACCAGCCGCCGATCGGCCGGCCACGACTCTAGGACCGCGCCGAGCGGCTGCGGCGGGCGCAGTTCGGGCACCGACAGGCGCTCGCTCTGCTCGGCCGCCGCGACCGCGTGGCGCCCGCAGCCGTTCGAGATTGAGCCGCTCCGACTTGAGTGCTGCCGGGTCCATACCGGCAGCAGCGCCGAGACGCCGAGCTCGGTCGCCTTTTCGACCAGCCAGTCGAGGCGGGCCCGCTTGATCGGTGCGAACAGCAGCCACAGATCCGGCGTCGGCCTCGGCCGGCCGCAGTCGATGCTCGACCGCCAGCCGCCCGCGGTCGCGGCGATTTCGACGATGCGGCACAGCCATTCGCCGTCGCGCGCATTGAACGCCGCGACCGCGTCGCCCGGGCCGAGCCGCAGCACCGTGCGCAGGTGATGCGCCTGCTCCGGTGCGAGCTCGACCGCAGCGCCGGGCGCGAGCGGCTCGGTCACGTACAGGCGCGTCGACGCCGCGCTCGCGTCATCGCCGCGCCTCGCCGTTGTTCGCACCGCGGCTTGAGCCCGGACGCTCGATATCGCCAAGATTAGCTCATGACGCGCGGAAAACAAGCCCGATGCCGCAGCCGCCCTCACCGCACCCGCGCCCCCGGATCAAGTCCGGGGCAGGCTCTGGGGGCGGGTCCACCCTCTCCTGCACTGCGGGAGAGGGCGACCGAGCGCCGCGAAGCGGGTGAGGGGCTGCATGTCGACCCGAGCGACATCGATCGCGGCGACTGGGTCGAGCGCCGGCTGCCGGCGCGCGCCCGGCCCTATGCTCGCCTCGCCCGGCTCGACCGCCCGATCGGGACCTGGCTCTTGCTGTTTCCGGGCTGGTGGGGGATAGCACTCGCGGCACGGCGCTGGCCGGATCCGGCGCTGCTGGCGCTGTTCGCGCTCGGCGCGGTCGTCATGCGCGGCGCCGGCTGCACGTTGAACGACATCGCCGACCGCCATTACGACGGCGCGGGTTGCGCGCACCCGGCTGCGGCCATTGCCGAGCGGTGCCGTGACGCGTGCGCGCAGGCGATGGCTTTCCTGCTGCTGCAACTGGCGATCGGGGCGGCGGTGCTGTTCAGCCTGAACCGACGTCAGCATTCTGCTCGGCGTTCGCTGTTCTCGGGCTGATCGGCAGCTATCCGTTCATGAAGCGGATCACCTATTGGCCGCAGGTCTTTCTCGGCCTCAATTTCAATTGGGGCGCGCTCGTCGGCTGGACCGCGGTCACCGGCGCGCTCGGCCGGCCGGCGCTGCTGCTCTATCTCGGCGGGGTGTTCTGGACGATCGGCTACGACACGATCTACGCGCATCAGGACAAGGAGGACGACGCGCCGCATCGGCGTCAAATCCTCGGCCCTGGCGCTCGGCGCAGAGCACCCGGCCCGTGGCTCTTCGTGTTTTATGCCGCGGCCGTGCTGCTGTGGGGCGCGGCCGGCCGGACGGCCGGGCTCGGCGCGCCGTTCTGGGTCGGGCTGGCGCTGGCGGCACTGCAACTCGGCTGGCAGGCGGCGCGCGTCGACATCGACGATCCGGCCGACTGCCTCGCCAAGTTCCGCTCGAACCGCATCGTCGGCTGGCTGCTGCTCGCCGGGATCGTCGGCGGGCATCTGATCTGACTGCCGCCTTGGACCCGGCGACTTTCGTGCGCCGCAACACCGCGATCGCAGCGCCGCCACTGGTGCCGGAAATCCGGCTCCATCTCGCGACCGAGATCACCCCGATCTGGCAGGCGACCGAGGAGAGCCTGGCGCGCGGCGGGGTGCCGCCGCCGTTCTGGGCCTTTGCCTGGGCCGGCGGTCAGGCGCTCGCCCGCTATCTGCTCGACCGTCCCGAGGCGGTCGCCGGGCGCAGCGTGCTCGATTTCGGCTCCGGCTCCGGCCTCGTCGCGATCGCCGCCGCCAAGGCCGGCGCCCGCTCGGTGCTCGCCGCCGAGATCGACCGCTTCGCCGCCGCCGCGATCGCCGCCAACGCCGCGCTCAACGACGTCACCGTCGCGATGACGCACCGTCGACGTGATCGACAGCTTCGACTCCGCATTGCGGCATCGTCACCGCTGGCGATGTCTGCTACGAGCGCGAGATGGCCGAACGCGCGATGCGCTGGCTGCGCAGACTGCGCCGAGCATGGCTGCCTGGTTCTGCTCGGCGACCCGGGTCGAGCTTACCTGCCGGCAACGGGTTTGCAGGAACTCGCCCGCTACACCGTGCCGACCAGCCGCGAGCTCGAGGACCGCGACATCCGCGACACGCGCGTCTGGCGAGTGATTGCCGGTTGAGCACGACCAGACCAGCTGCGCACTCCAAACTGCTGGTCCGGGCACGGAACGCGCCAGAAGCGGGCGTGTTGGCTGGCTGTTCCGATCGGAAAAGGGAGGGATGCCGGCGGTCAAGGAATTCGGCCGGTGAATGGCGACGGATCACACCTTTGCCAACGACTGGCTGATGGGCCTCGCAAAAGAGGTCCCGGAACCGAGCGGGGAAACCCGGCGGGCGATCTGGCGGCAGGTAAGGGCAGAATGCCGTACCCTCGATGCCGTCACCCGGAAAGCGGGTCCGCGGGCGACCGCGCCGCCGGGATATCGGCTCATTAAGATTTAATCGCGCGCACGAAACACATGATCCCGCGCTGCGGGGTCCAGCACACCACCGCGCGGCCCGTCGGGTTGTCGGTCCGCTGCAAAATCTTGTCGGGCGGCACCGCTACCCACTTACCGCCGATCAGAGCCTCGTAATGGTCGGCCTTGATCCGGTAATCGGTCTCACGGCAATCCGAGAGCGAGCAGCACGAGATCTCCGTGCCGGGCTGCAGCAGGCTGCGGAACCACGGCGCCAGCGCGGGGTCGGCATCGGCGGGCGGTTTCGCCGACGCCGCGGTAGCGAGCAGGAGAGCCGCGGCGAATGCGATCTCTCTGATCCGGCGCGCGCGAAACGATGCGAAAGCCAATGGCATCCTCGATCGCAATGGGCTCGGCCATTTTAACGCAGGCGACAGCTGTTGCAAAAAGGCGTTTGGCTAAACAGCGGTATAGATGTGTTAAACAGGATATATTGACATTCTGCTGCTGAGGAATAGATTGCTCGATCCGGGTTCGGGCCGTCGGGCAGCGCCCTACTGCCCGGCCTATCGATCCTCAGCGCGGAGCAACCCGATGCGCCCATCTCAAAGCATTCCGGCCGTGATCCGAGCAGACGCTGGTCTGGTCTTCCTGATCGGCACGAACCCCGATCGGCCGGGCGAGCTGTCATGGCCGGCGGTCGCCGCCCTCGCTGCGGCGGACGCCGTGGTCCATGACCAGGATGTCGATCCCAAGACCTTGGCTCTCGTCCCCAGCCGGTGCTTTGCCGAAGCCATTCCGCGAGACTTCACCAGGGTTCGGAAACTGGCCGGCGAAGGCTGGCGGGTGGTTTGGTTGATCGTTGGCGACCCGCCGGCATCGCTCGTCGAGCTCGCCGACGCCGAACGCCTGGCAGACGCTCCCGGCATCACAATCCGCACAATGGCCAGCCTTTGGGGGCCCGTTCCCGATTCCCCGAGTTCGATCCGCAGCCCCAGCAACGCCCCGGCTCCACAGCCCCTGGCAACCGCGTTGAACGGGCTCGCTGGCTAATCTAACGATTCAGCTCGAGGCCGCCGGCGCCGCCTGGGACGAAGTCGTGGTGCGCCGTGTCTTCACCCGTCGATGTCGACAAGCTGCAGGCGGCGATGCGCGACCCTCCACCAAGCGGCCGGAGAACAGCGAGCATCCGGCCGACCAGCACCATGATCGGGGTGACCCGCCTGTCCCACCCCGACTTCTCGATCGAGATCGATCTGGTGGCGATCACCGAGGCTTGACTCCGTCTCCGCCTTCGGGGGAGAGGGCCGGGAGAGGTGGGGGACTCCGGAGCGCGCAGGCGCCCACCTCTCCCCCTCCCTCCCTGAAGGGTGGAGAGGGTTTTCGACGACCTTAATGCGCCGCCGCCGCAGCGGCGCGGGGCCTGATCTCGCCGCGGAGGGCTGCGGCGTGGTTGCCCTTGGTGACGCAGCCGACCTCGTCGGCGATGCGGGTCCAGTTGTCGCCGCCATCCTCGCTCATATGCACGGTGCCCTCGGTGTCACCGACGAAGAGCTCGTAGCCGCCGGGCCAGCACGCCATGGTCAGCGCCTCGATATTGGCGCGGGGCGCCACGGTGAAGCCCTTCGGCTCGGTGTCCCAGCTGCGCCCGTGATCGCGGCTGCGCACGATCGTGGTGTCGGCGACATGCGTGCCCATCCAGAAGCCGGGATGGAACTTCGCGCCCGACATGAACAGAATCTTCTCGTCGGGCGACAGCATCATATGGTCGGGATAGGCTAGGCGGAACTCCTCGCCGGTCAGCCGCTCCCAGTGATCGCCGCCATCGCTGCTCCGATAGAGGCCGACGCCTGTCGTCATGAACACGGTGTCGGGCCGCGACGACAGCAGCATCACCTGGTGGACGTCGCGATAGGCGCCGTCGTCGGGCTTGGAATAATCGGCGAGCTCGCGCCAGGACTGGCCGCCATCCTCGGTCTTGAGCAGCGCGCCCTGCTCGATCGCGGCATAGATGCGCCGCGGCGTGCGCGGATCGAACACCATCATCTTGGTATGGGCGATGCGCGGCGGCTCCGGGAAGGTCCAGTATTCGGTGCCCGGCACCTGGCGCAGCGCCGGAAGCTCGCTCCAGCTATGGCCGAGATCGCGGCTCTTGAATAGCGCGGCGGGCTGCGTCCCGGCATAGAGCGTGATGCCGCCCGCTTCGGCCACAGACGCAACGGTATAAACATCCTTGATGGCGAGGCCGGAATTGCGCTTTTCCCAGCGCGCGCCGTCTTCGCTGAAGAGCACGCCATCGCCATGCGTGCCGACGAAAATGCCGGACCGGTCCGGCAAGGTCGTCAATGTTGTCGCGTGCAGGCCGGCGAGCGCGGTGCAGGCCTTACGCCATGCGCCGGACGATTCGCGCGCCAGCGTTGTGACGCCGCTCGAGGTGGCGACCAGCAACCGGTCCGGCGCGCTCGCGCCGTCATAGCGGTTCATTCCATTGGGGGAGAGACAGGCCAGCATGATCGCGCCTCCTCGCTCGGAAACAATCTTGCACGGCGCCTATCGCCATGCTAATCCGACTGCTCGGTCGGAAAAGGGATATGAGACTGGCCAGTCGGAAAAGCAAGAGGCTGATTTTGACGCGGAAAAAAGAGATCGATCCGGATAGGATTTTAGATGCCGCCGAGGCCGTGATTCTTGAAACCGGTGGCCGAAGTTTCACACTCGACGCCGTTGCCGCGCGTGCCGGCATCAGCAAGGGCGGTCTCGTCTATAGCTTCGCGACTAAAGACGACTTGGTGCACGCAGCGCTCGAAAGGGAAATGGCGCGCTTTCAGGAGGCCGTGCGCCGCCGGGTCGGCGGCGGGCCGACCGATACGGTCGAACTGGTCCTGGCCCATATCGAGGAAGCACTCGACGAGGATGACGTCTCAACGCAAAAGGCTGCTTTTCTCGTAACCGCGTTGGTGCAGGCCCCTGACATGCTGGAGCCAGTGCGACGCTATTACCGCGTACTGCTCGATCCGCTTCGATCGGAAGGTGGCGATATGCATGAAGTCCGTCACGCGCTGCTGGCTGTTGAAGGAATTTTCCTGCTCCGAGGACTTGGCTTCGTCGAGGTCTCGGCGGACGAACAGAAATCCGTCCTGCTCCACGCGCGCGATATCGTCGCCGCGGTGTTGGCCAAGCATCGAGCGTGCGCCCCCCCACGCTCCTAGACCAAAATGACACGCTGGTGACGAGTGGAAGTTGATTAGGCTAATTCCCGCTTCTTATCGGGCGCGCAGCAGGCGCAAGACCCGGTCGAGCTGGTCGAGGCTCGCATAATGCAGGGTCAAGGCGCCGCCGCGGGCTTTCGGCGCGAGCGTGACGCGCAGCCCGAGCTGGGCGCCGAGGTCGCGTTCGAGCGCCAAAGTGTCGGCATCGTGGACCGGCGGACGGGGCGCCCGCGGCAGCTGTGCGCGGCGCTGCACCAGCCGCTCGGTGGCGCGCACATTGAGCCCGCGGCGCATGACCTCGGCGGCGAGCACAGCCGGGTCGGCAGCGGCGAGCAATGCGCGCGCATGGCCGGCCGACAGCTCGCCGTCGTCCAGCCGCTGGCGGACCGGCGCCGGCAGCGACAGCAATCGCATGGTGTTGGCGACGTGGCTGCGGCTTTTGCCGACGGCCGCGGCGAGGCTCGCCTGGGTCCGCCCGAACTCCGCGGTCAGCCGGCTGTAGGCCGAAGCCTCTTCGAGCGGCGACAGGTCCTCGCGCTGGAGGTTTTCGACCAGGGCGATTTCGAGCGCCTCGCAATCGTCGAGCGCGCGGACGATGACCGGCACCTCGTGCAATCCGACCCGCTGCGCGGCGCGCCAGCGGCGCTCGCCGGCGACCAGCTCGAAGACGGCGTCGTCCTCTGCGGCGACCGGGCGCACCAGCAGCGGCTGCAGCACGCCCTTTTCGCGGATCGACTGCGCCAGAGCGTCGAGCTCGGCCTCGGCAAAGCGGCGGCGCGGCTGCAGCGCGCCGGGCCGGATCAGCTCGATCGCAACCCGGCGCTGGCTCGCCGGGTCGAAGCCCGCATCGGCCTCACCGCCCTCGCCGAACAATGCGGCGAGCCCGCGGCCGAGCGGGCGCCGTTTCGCGCGCTCGCTCATTGCGGCGAGCCCGGCCCGGCCCGGCGCAGGATCTCGGCAGCCAGCTGGATATAGGCCTGCGCGCCGGCGCAGCGATGGTCGTAGATCAGCACCGGCTTGCCGTGCGAAGGCGCCTCGGAGACCCGCACGTTGCGCGGAATCACCGTGTCGAAAACCTTGGCGCCGAAATGTTCGCGCACATCGAGGGCAACGAGGTCGCTCAGATTATTGCGCTGGTCATGCATGGTCAGCAGCACTCCCTGCAGCACCAGCCGGGGGTTGAGCGCGCGCTGCACCCGCTCGATCGTGCGCATCAGCTGGCTCAGCCCTTCGAGGGCATAGAATTCGCACTGCATCGGCACCAGCGCCGAATCGGCGGCGACCAGCGCATTGATCGTCAGCAGGTTCAGGGACGGCGGACAGTCGATCAGCACCTCGTCATAATCGCCCACCCGGCCGCGAAGCGCCCGGCTCAGCAGAAACTCGCGTCGCTCGCGGGTCATCAAGTCGAATTCGGCGCCGCTCAGATCCTCCGAGGCCGAAACCAGCGACAATCGCGGGACCTCGGTCGGCAGGATCGCTTCGGGCAGCTCGACCTCGCCGAGGATCAGCTGGTAGCTGGTCACCCGGCGCATATTGCGCGCGATGCCGAGCCCGGTGCTGGCGTTCCCTTGAGGATCGAGGTCGATGATCAGGATTCGACGGCCGGAAACCGCCAGAGCGGTCGCCAGATTGATCGCGGTCGTGGTCTTGCCGACCCCGCCCTTTTGATTGGCGACGGCGATGATCCGGGGGCGATGCGTTGCCGCAAGCGCCTCCGGCCGAGCCTCACCCGCCGTCAGGCTCACGGACAACCCGATGCAGACGCAGAACCACCCCCCGCGGATCGGCAATGCTCTGGTGATGCGACGCCGCGATTGTCCAGAATTTGCGCGCCAAGGTCAATTCCTGCTGCACCCGCTCGCCTTTTGGAAACAGGCAGACCGTCTCGGGCCCGAGAAACGGCTGGGCGAGATCGAGGAGCCGGTCGAGCGGGGCCAAGGCCCGCGCGGTCACGACATCGACCGGATGAACCGGCACCGCGGCGATCCGGCACGGACGGATCGTCACCGTCGCCCCGGTGACCCGTGCCGCCTCGCCCAGAAACGCCGCCTTGCGCGAATCCGCCTCGACCAGCTCGACACCCGACACGCCGAGGATCGCCAGCACCAGACCGGGAAACCCGGCGCCGCTGCCGAGATCGACGAGGCTGTGCGCAGCATCGGGCAGCAACGGCCGCAATTGCGCCGAATCGAGCATGTGGCGGCGCCACAGGTCGCCGAGCGTGTCGCGGCCGACCAGGTTGATGCGCGCCGACCAGCGGACCAGCAAATCGGCATAGGCTTGGAGCCGCGCCAGTGTTTCACGTGAAACCGGAAACAGCTCGGCAAAGCCCTCGCCGTTCAAGGGCGGCCCGAGCGGCGCGCTCACGCCGCTTCGCCCTCACCCGCCTTTCCCCACCCTAACCCTCCCCCGCGCGCGAGGGAGGGAATGGGAGGGGGCTGGACGGGTGAGGGCAGCACCGGCCAACGCCGCAGAAGGACGGCGTTCGACGTGCTTCAGCAAGGCGACCAATGCCGCCGGGGTTACCCCGGAGATCCGCGCGGCGGCGCCGAGGGTCGCCGGCCGCGCTGCCGCGAGCTTGTCGCAGATCTCTCGCGACAGGCTGCCGACCGAGGCGTAATCGAGGTCCGCAGGCAACAGCAGGGCCTCGTCGCGGCGGAACGCGGCGATGTCGCGCTCCTGGCGTTCGAGGTAGCCCGAATAGCGCGCGTCGATCTCGACCTGCTCGGCGATCTCGGGTGCGATCCCGCCGAGCTCGGGCCAGATCGCTGCGAGCCGCCGCAGGTCGATCCCCGGATAGGCGAGCAGCTCGGCGGCATTGCGCGCGATGCCGTCTTCGTTGACCGCGATCCCGTGACGCTTCAGCGCCGGCGGGGTCATCCGCAACTGTGCCAGTCGACCGCGGACCTGCGCGAGCGCCGCCGTCTTCTCGGCAAAGTGCCCGGCGCGCCCGGCGCCGATACAGCCGATGCACAGCCCGATCGGGGTCAGCCGCTGGTCGGCGTTGTCGGCGCGCAAAGTGAGCCGGTATTCGGCGCGCGAGGTGAACATGCGGTAGGGCTCGCTGACCCCGCGGGTCACGAGATCGTCGATCAGGACGCCGATATAGGCGTCGGCGCGATCGAGCGCGACCGGCTCCGCCCCCGAGGCCGACAGCGCTGCGTTGAGCCCGGCGACGAGTCCTTGCGCCGCGGCCTCCTCATAACCGGTCGTGCCGTTGATCTGGCCGGCGAAATAGAGGCCGGGGATGCGCCGGGTTTCGAGGCTCGGGTAAAGCTGGCGCGGGTCGACATAGTCGTACTCGATCGCGTAGCCCGGCCGCCGCATCGCCGCATGTTCGAGGCCCGGGATCGTCTGCAGCATCGCCGCCTGCACCTCGCGCGGCAGCGAGGTCGAGATGCCGTTCGGGTAGATCGTGTCGTCGTCGAGCCCTTCCGGCTCGAGAAAGATCTGGTGCCCTTCGCGCTCGGCAAAGCGCACGACCTTGTCCTCGATCGACGGGCAATAGCGCGGGCCAATGCCGGTGATCTCACCCGAATATATCGGCGAGCGGGCGAGGTTGGCGCGGATCAGCGCGTGGGTCGCCCGCGTCGTCGCGGTGATATGGCAGGCGATTTGCGGGGTCGTGATCCGCTCGGTCATGAACGAAAACGGCGGCGGCGGGTCGTCGCCCGGCTGCACATCGAGCCCGGCCCAGTCGATCGTCCGCCCGTCGAGCCGGGGCGGGGTCCCGGTCTTGAGCCGGCCGAGGGCGAAACCGGCGCGCGCCAGGGTCTGCGCCAGCCCGTGCGACGGCGCCTCGCCGACCCGCCCGGCCGGGATCTTCTCGTCGCCGATATGAATGAGGCCGTTCAGAAAGGTGCCGGTGGTCAGCACCACGCGGCCCGCGGCGATCTCCCGGCCATCGCCGAGCACCACCCCGCGAACCCGCCCGTCGCGGTCGAGCAGCAGATCCTCGGCCGATCCCTCGGCGATGTCGAGGCTCGGGGTTTCGGCCAGCAATTCGCCGACCGCGCGGCGATAGAGCTTGCGGTCGGCCTGGGCGCGCGGGCCGCGCACCGCCGGCCCCTTGCTGCGGTTGAGAATGCGGAACTGGATGCCGGCCCGGTCGATCGCCCGGCCCATGACGCCGTCGAGCGCATCGATCTCGCGCACCAGATGCCCCTTGCCGAGCCCGCCGATCGCCGGGTTGCACGACATCTCGCCGATCGTCGCCCGCTTATGGGTCAGCAGCAAGGTACGCGCCCCGACCCGCGCCGCCCCCGCCGCCGCCTCGCACCCCGCATGCCCGCCGCCAACCACGACGACGTCGTAATACCTCGGAGGATTGCTCATGCCGCAGTCATTTACGGGCGGTTCGATCCGATGTCGAGGGTTTCGCATAGACCGCTTCACGTATGAGCCGCGTCGTCCTCTGTGTGTCGGTCTGTAAATAAGTCTAAATAAGGAGCGAATCGATATTTTCTGTTCCGCCCCCGGCCCGTGATTTCGGTAAGAACGCCGATGGATTCTAAGTCGGAGACGAGATAATTTGCTGTAGCATACGTGGTGCTGATTATCTCTGCCACCTGCTGGACATTAACCACAGGGCGGTAAAACAGTCCCGGTAGAAGCGTCAACGCGTGGCCGGCACCTGCCCGCGTCAGCTGCTCTGCCATCGTGCGTTGCGTAAATTCCTTTACTTCTAGTATTCGACTTGCGGTATCTGTCGCCTCGCGAGCTACTTCCAACACCCCTCTGAGAAAGAATTTTGTCCATCCTTCCCAATCAGTTTTTTCGCGCGTATTCTGTAATCTTGTATAGTACTCTGATTTGTACTTCTTGAAGAAATGTGAAATATATAAACAAGGCCATCTCATTATTCCCGCTTCGCAGAGAAGAATGCGATTAGCAAACGGCCTATCCGTCCATTTCCATCCAAGAACGGATGAATGGTCTCGAATTGCGCGTGGGCGATGCCAACTTTCACGAGAAAGGGAATTTGGTCATTCCGTTGATGTAGAAAAAACTCCAAGTTTCCGAGGGATATCATCATCTGATCGGGTGACGGAGGTACATAACTCGCTTGAGCTAAGGTGCAACCTTCGGGGCCAATCCAATTCTGCGTTGTCCGGAATTCTCCAGGGTTTCGGTGTTGTCCGCGCACACCTTGCATTAAACGTTCATGTATCTCGCGGATAAGTCGCAGAGACAACGGTAACTCTTTTAAGCGCTCCAATCCTGTTCATTGCGGATATATAATTGAATATTTCTTCCAAGTCTTGTGGGTTTCGTGCACTGAATAAATCTCCCTCGTACTCAATCACCTCGATCAATGAAGCCTGAGTGCCCTCTATCTGGCTTGAGAGGACCGCCTCTTGGCGAACATACATAGCCACAAACAAATCTGGGTTTGGCAGCGTTAAGGTCATACCATCAAGGCGACCCAAATTTCGGTCAGCCTCAGAGAGGAGATATATCGCCTCAGGATCAAGGATGATCGGCGGATCAGGTGGGAGGGTCGCTGGCACGAACGCCCGATAACCGCTCGGTTGATGCTGAAGGTGACCTATCGGCATGGCCGGTTTAGTCCAACGCTCCAGACTATAATATGAGAGATCCTAACCGCCCATATTATAAAAAGCAACCTGAATTTATGATATGAGGGTCGACGGTACGGTCATATGATAGTCCCCTCGCATCCGCGCAACGGCTCCCCCTCATGCTGAACGGTGCCGCAGCCATGGCCCCCTATGTATAAAAGCAAAATCATTTCCCGAGGCAGAAGTCACGGAAGATGATGTCGAGCAGGTCTTCGACATCGACGGTGCCGGTGATATGGCCGAGGCTGCGCAGGGCGAGGCGGAGATCTTCGGCGCGCAATTCGGGAAGGGGTGCCGCGCAAGCCCGATGCAACGATGCCGCGGCCTCTTCGAGGGCTTGGCGGTGGCGCGCGCGCGTCAGGAATGGGGCTTCGCTGCGATAGGTTTCTGCGATGCAAGCGGCGAGCGCCGTCAGCAAGGCATCGAGTCCTTCGCCGGTCAGAGCGGAGATCCGGAACGTCGTCTGCGACTTGATCCCGCAAAAACCCCCTCCCGTTCCCTCCCCCGCGTGCGGGGGAGGGTTAGGGTGGGGGGGGGCCGGGACAGGGATCAAAAGGTCGATCTTGTTCGAGACTAGGATGGTATCGGGGCCGGGCCATTCGGCGGCGCCGACGGCGTCGGCCGGGTCGCGGGCGTCGAACACGAAGAGGCGGATCTCGGCTTCGTCGGCGCGGGCGCGGGCGCGGCGCAGCCCTTCCTGCTCGACCGGATCGTCGCTGTCGCGCAGGCCGGCGGTGTCGGCGAGCAGGACCGGGTAGCCGGCGAGGTCGATCGCGACCTCGACGATGTCGCGGGTCGTGCCGGCGATCGGCGAGGTGATCGCCGCCTCGCGCCGGGCGATGCGGTTGAGGAGGCTCGATTTGCCGGCGTTGGGCGGGCCGACGATCGCGACCATGATGCCGTCGCGCAGCCGTTCGCCGCGGTGACCGTCGGCGAGATGACGGTCGATCTCGGCGGCGAGGGCGCTGGTTTCGGCGAGGATGCGGTCCTCGATCTCGAGCGGCAGGTCCTCGTCGGGGAAATCGATCGCGGCTTCGAGATGGGCGAGGAGCGCTGGTCAGCCGCTGCGACCACTCGCGATAGAGGCCGCCCAGCTCGCCGTCGAGCTGGCGCAGAGCCTGGCGGCGCTGCGCCTCGGTCTCGGCCGCGGCGAGGTCGGCGATCGCCTCGGCCTGGGTCAGGTCGAGCTTGCCGTTCAGAAAGGCGCGGCGGGTGAATTCGCCGGGCTCGGCGAGGCGCAGCCCGAGCCGGCCGAGTGCCGCGATCACCGCGGCGAGCACGGCGCGGCTGCCGTGCAGATGGAGCTCGGCGACATCCTCGCCGGTAAAGCTCGCCGGCGCCGGAAACCACAAGACCAGCGCGTCGTCGAGCGGCTCGCCGGTCGCCGGATCGACGAGCCGGCGGCGCCGGGCCGAGCGCGGCGGCGGCAGTTCGCCGGCGAGCAGCGACACCGCCCGCGCGGTATCCGGTCCGGACAACCGCAAAATGGCAACGGCGGCACGCCCTGCCGCCGTCGCCGGTGCGAAAATCGTGTCGCCGTTGTGCAGCCCTCTCAATCTCACCCCTTTGCCCGGACTTGATCCGGGCATCCACGCCTTTGAGGCACGCTACAGCAATCCTCGAAAGACGTGGATGGCCGGGACGAGCCCGGCCACGGGGACGGAGTGGGAGTTTTGCGTCCGCAACTCGATTGCGGCCGCGTCAGTGCGCCGGCGGCTTCTGGTCGGGCTGCAGCATCAGCCGCTCGACCCGGCCGCCTTCGACCAAATGCTTCTGCACGATCTCGTCGATGTCTTCGGTCGACTCGTAACGGTACCAGACGCCCTCGGGGTAGATCACCATGTTGGGGCCGAATTCACAGCGGTCGAGACAACCCGCTGCATTGGGGCGAATGTTCTCGACGCCGGCCGCGCGCGCCTTCTCGCGCAGATAACCGCGCAGCTTGTCCACGCCCCCGCCCGCCGCGGCGCGGGCCATGCAGCAGCCGCGGGGATGACCCTCGGGCCGCACATTGGTGCACATGAAGATATGGCGCGCGTAAAAGAGCTGCGGATCGGCGGGTGCGTCAGCCATTGGCGTTTCTCCGGAGGTTGGCTAGGCATGGCGGAGCGAATGACGCAAACCGCCGTTGTGGGAGTAGAGTGAAAAGCCTACCCCGTCGCGCCGCAGAGGGCAATGCATCGCTGCCCCGGCCCGACGGCATGCCCGGCAGGAGCCGCAATGGATCGAAACCGCCTCGGCGAGGAGACCAGCCCCTATCTGCTCCAGCACCGCGACAACCCGGTGCACTGGCAAGCCTGGAGCGAGCAAACCCTCGCCGCAGCAAAAGCCGCCGACAAGCCGATCCTGTTGTCGGTCGGCTACGCCGCCTGCCACTGGTGCCACGTAATGGCGCGGGAGAGCTTTGAAAACCCGGAGATCGCCGCGGCGATGAACCGGCTCTTCGTCAACATCAAGGTCGACCGCGAGGAGCGGCCCGACCTCGACCAGATCTATCAGCACGCGCTCTCGCTGATGGGCGAGCAGGGCGGCTGGCCCCTGACGATGTTCCTGACGCCCCAGGGCGAGCCGTTCTGGGGCGGTACCTATTTCCCGCCCGATCCGCGCTGGGGGCGGCCGGGGTTTCCTCAGGTGCTGGCGGCGATCAGCGAGGCCTATGCCGGCAAACGCGAAGATGTCGCCAAAAAAGTGGCCGTGCTGCGCGAGGCATTACAGCGCCTCGGCCGGCCGCAGCCGGGCGGCGCCATCCTGCGCGCTCAGCTCGATCCGATCGCCGAGCGGCTGTTGCGCGAAACCGACCAGATCCATGGCGGCATCGGCACCGCACCCAAATTTCCGCAATGCGGCATCCTCGAGCTGTTGTGGCGGGCCTGGAAGCGGAGCGGCGAGGCGGCCTATCGCGACGCCGTGCTGAAGGCGCTCGACGCGATGTGCCGCGGCGGCATCTATGACCATCTCGGCGGCGGCTTCGCCCGCTATTCGACCGATGCGCGCTGGCTGGCCCCGCATTTCGAGAAGATGCTCTACGACAACGCCGAGCTGGTCGACCTGTTGACGCTGGCGTGGCAGGACACCCGCGACCCACTCTACCGCCAGCGGATCGAGGAGACCCTCGGCTGGGTGATCCGCGAGATGCGGGTGCCGGGCGGCGGCTTCGCCAGCAGCCTCGATGCCGACAGCGAGCACGAGGAAGGCAAATTCTATGTCTGGTCAGAGGCCGAGGTCGACGGCGTGCTGGGCGACCAGGCACCGCTGTTCAAGCGCGTTTACGACGTGACGCCGCAAGGCAATTGGGAAGGCCGCACGATCCTCAACCGGCTGAATTCGCCCGCCTTGGCCGACCCCGAGACCGAGCGCCGGCTGGCGGAGTGTCGCGACCTGTTGTTCCGGGCGCGAGCGGCGCGGGTGCGTCCCGGCTGGGACGACAAGGTGCTGGCCGACTGGAACGGTCTGATGATCTCGGCGATGGCCAATGCCGCGCTGGTCTTCGAGCGGCCGGACTGGGGCGAGACTGCGCGCGCTGCGTTCGATTTCGTCTGTCGGGAGATGAACGCGGCGGATGGGCGTCTGTCGCACAGCTGGCGGGAAGGTCGGGCGCGCCATCCGGCCAACCTCGACGACTACGCCAATCTGTGCCGCGCGGCGCTGGCCCTCTTGGAAGCGACCGGCGGCGACGGCCTTCTGGCGCAGGCCCGCGACTGGGCGGCAATCATCGACCGTCATTATTGGGACCCGGCGGGCGGCGGGTATTTCTTCTCGGCCGACGACACCGGGGCGTTGATCGCCCGCGCCAAGACCGCCGCCGACTCGGCCGTTCCCGCCGGGAACGGCACCCTGGTCGGGGTGCTGACCCGGCTCGCGATCGTGACCGGCGACGACGCCTACCGCCGCCGCGCCGAAGCGATCGTCGAGGCCTTTTCCGGCGAGCTGGGGCGTAACATCTTTCCGCTGGCGACGTTGCTGAACAACGCCGAAGTGCTGGCCGAGCCGGTGCAGGTGGTCATCGTCGGCGCGCCGGGCGACCCGGCGTTCGATGCGCTGCGTCGCGCGGTCTATTCCGTATCGCTGCCGAACCGGGTGGTGTCGTCGGTACCGCGCGGACACGATTTGCCGACTGATCACCCGGCGCACGGCAAAGGTCTCGCCGGCGGCGATCCGGCCGCCTATGTCTGCATCGGCCCGGTCTGTTCGCTGCCGCTGACCGAACCGGAGAAACTCGTGGCACACTTGGCCCAACTCCGCTAATGTTCCCTTTATATACCTGATCGTGAGGTCACGCTGATGTTGTGCTCGGTGGCGATCGACAGCCCGGTTGGGCGCCTCACCGTATCGGCGACCCCGGAGGCGATCGTGTCGATCGCCTGGACCGACGACCCGCTCGGCGAGCCGACTGCGCTGCTGGTCGAAGCGCGGCGTCAACTCGACGCTTATTTCGCCGGACGGCTGAGCCAATTCGACCTGCCGCTGACGCTCGCGGGTTCGCCGTTCGATAAGCGGGTATGGGAGGCGATGCGGCAGATCCCCTGCGGGCAGACGCGCAGCTATGGGGAGCTCGCGATGGAAGTGGGCTCAGCCCCACGTGCGATCGGCGGCGCTTGCGGGCGCAATCGGATCCCGATCGTGATCCCCTGTCACCGCGTGCTCGCCCGCAACGGGCTCGGCGGGTTCAGCGGCGGTGCCGGGCTTCCGACCAAGCGTCTGCTGCTCGCCCTCGAAGCCGCCCCCGCAGAATTGATGTCATTGCCAGCCCACGGGTCCGCGCTGTGGGCGGCCCCAGGACAGGCTCCGCACAGCAATCTCGCGGAGTTGGAGCCTGGTTCCATCCGAGTTGAGGCATCGCTCCGCTCCTCGCAATGACGATCGAAATGCCGCCGACGGGTCGGCCGTGACGAATGCGCCAGCTTTGACTATCGTGCCGCCTTCCTGATCTCGAACGTCATTGGGAGGGAACGGCGATGGTGCACGCAATCCGCTTCGAGAAGGCCGGCGGCCCCGAGGTCCTGTCATGGCAGGAGGTCGATGTCGGCAAGCCGGGTGAGGGACAGGTCCGGCTGCGCCACACCGCGGTCGGGCTCAACTACATCGACACATATCAGCGCAGCGGGCTCTACCCGATGCCGATGCCGAGCGGGCTCGGCTCGGAAGCGGCCGGGGTGGTCGAGGAGGTCGGGCCGGGGGTCAGCGGGTTCAAGTCCGGCGACCGCGTCGCCTATGCCGGCGGGCCGATCGGCGCCTATGCCGAAGGCCGGGTCATGCCGGCCGACCGCCTCGTCCCGGTTCCCGCCGGCATCACCGACAGCCAGGCCGCGGCGATGATGCTGAAAGGCATGACCGCCTGGTACCTGGTGCGCCGCACCCATCCGGTCAAACCCGGCGAGACGATCCTGATCCACGCCGCGGCCGGCGGGGTCGGGCTGATCGTCTGCCAATGGGCGAAGCATTTGGGCGCCACCGTGATCGGCACCGTCGGTGACGACGACAAAGCCGCGCTGGCGAAGAGACACGGCTGCGATTTCCCGATCAACTATCGCCGCGAAGACTTCGTCGCGAGGGTCGGCGAGATCACCCAGGGCAAAAAGCTGCCGGTCGTCTACGATTTGGTCGGAAAGGACACCTTCTACAAATCGCTCGACTGCCTGAGGCCACTCGGGCTGATGGCCTCGTTCGGCCAGTCCTCGGGAGCGATCGGGCCGGTCGATATCGGCATCCTCTCCGGCAAGGGCTCGCTGTTCCTGACCCGGCCGACCCTGAACACCTACACCGCGACCCGCGAAGATTTGCTGACGGCGGCGCGCGAATTGTTCGAGGTGGTCGCGAGCGGTGCCGTCAAAATCGCAGTCAATCAGACCTATCCGCTGCGCGAGGCCGCCCGCGCCCACCGCGACCTGCAGGACCGCAAGACCACCGGCCAGACCGTGCTGACGGTCTGAGCTCAACGCCGGATCGACATCGGCCCTGCCCTGCGGGATTGCCCACCGCGTCGCGGCGGATCGACATCCGCCCTACAAAAGCCCACACACACCCTGCGCCGCCGCCGATACGACGATGAGCCACTGGGCAACCCGACACTCACGCTGACTCAGCCGGCAGCGAACGCGGCCACGGCCTTGCGCCCCTCGACGGGTGCAAAACCACGCGGATCCGAGCTACACTCCAGCGGCATCGGGGTTCCCCTCGGCCTGAGACAAGCCGATCGTGCAACGCGATTTTGTCCGCTCCGGGTCCCGATGCACTTACCTCGCTCGAAAATGCGGGCGAGCATCGCCCGCATTCGACCCGGTTGGCGGCTATTCGAGGACAGCGCGATGACGAAAATCCTGATCGTTCACGGTGCGGGCATGAACATGCGCGGCAAGGTCCAGACCGAGATTTTCGGCCCGATGACCCTGCCGGAATATGACGAGCGCATCCGCGGCTATGCCGCCGAGCTGGGCCTCGACATCGAAATCTTTCACTCGAACGTCGAAGGCGAGGTCATCGGCAAATTCTACGAGGCCAGCGACCAGGGCTTTGACGCGGCGTTGTTCAACCCGGCGGCGTTCGGCAGCGGCTACCCGGCATTGGTCGCGGCAATCTCGCAGGTCAAGTTTCCGACGATCGAGGTCCACATCTCGAACCCGATCCGGCGCGGCCCGGCCTCGGAGACGGCGCGGGTCAGCCACGGTATCGTCGCGGGCTTTGGGCTGCCCGGCTACTACGTGGCATTGCGCGGCGTGCGCGACATGCTGACGGCGCGGAAATGATCCGCGCCGCGATCGTCGGGCTCGGCCGCTGGGGCCGCACCCTGGTCAATGCCATCGACGGCAACAGCACGCAGTTCCGGTTCACCGCCGGGCACAGCCGCACCAGCGCCACGGCCGAGCCGTTCTGCGCTGAGCACGGCATCGCCTATTGCAACGATCTGGACCGGATCCTCGCCGACCCGGCGATCGACGCGGTGGTGTTCGCCACCCCGCACAGCCAGCACGGGGCGCAGGTCGAACGCACCGCCGCCGCCGGCAAGCACGTCTTTATGGAAAAGCCGTTCACCCTCGATGTCGCGAGCGCCGAGAAGTCGCTGGCGGCGGTGGCGCGAGCCGGGGTCATCCTGGGCGTTGCCTACCCGCGCCGCTTTCACCCGGCGATGATCGAGCTGAAAACGCGGATCGACAACGGAGGGCTCGGGCTCCCGACCCACTGCGAAAGCGCGCAGGCCTCGCCGGCCGGGCATTTCATGCCCGAGGGCTATTACTGGCGCGCCGACCCGCAGGAGGCGCCGGCGGGGGCCATGACCGCGACCGGGGTGCACAATCTCGACGCGCTGATCTATCTGTTCGGCCGGATCGACCAGGTCTATTGCCGGAGCCTGCGCCGCCTGATGCCGACGCTCGACGACACCACCAGTGTGCTGATCGGCATGGAGAACGGCATGTCGGCGAGCCTTTTCTGCTCGCTGGTCACCGCGCCGACCTACCGCTTTGCAGTCTACGGCACCAGGGGCGCGGTCGAGCTGACGGGCCAGAACCTCCAGTTCCGCTTCACCCCGGTCCCGGCGCCGCCGCCGGTCGGCCGGCACGCGGCGCCGGCGCCGGAGATCATCGAGAACCAGGGCTTCAACGCCCTCGCCGCCGAATTGGAAGGCTTTGCCGCGGCGATCGACGGCGTGCGTCCCTACCCGATCACCGCCGACGAGATCCTGCACGGCGTCGCCGCCTTCGAGGCGATCGTGCAGTCGGCGGCAACCGGTCAGCCGATCAAGGTGGCGCGTTGAGACAATTTCTCGAATACACCAGGTCCCGGCGGTCCACGGGCTGAAGACGACGGGTGCGGGAGGAGGCGAGGATGAATGCCGATTATGTGATCATCGGCGCGGGCTCGGCGGGCTGCGTGCTCGCCAACCGCCTGAGCGAAGATCCCAAGGTGCGGGTATTGCTGATCGAGGCGGGCGGGCGCGACTGGAGCCCCTACATCCATATCCCGGCCGGCTTTATGAAATTGCTCGACCACCCGACCCTGACCTGGGGCTACCATGCCGAACCCGATCCCGGCACCGCCGGCCGCGCCATCCTCTATCCGCGCGGGCGGGTGCTGGGCGGGTCGAGCTCGATCAACGGGCTCATTTACGTGCGCGGTCAGCCCGAGGATTTCGACCATTGGGCGCAGCTCGGCAACCGCGGCTGGGGCTGGGACGATCTCCTCCCCTATTTCAAGAAGGCCGAGAATTGGGAGGGCGACGAGGACGAAGTCCATGGCAAGGGCGGCCCGCTGTTTACCTCCAAAATGGACCGCTCGCCGCTCTGCGCCGCGGTGATCGAGGCCGGTAAGGAGATCGGCCTCGAATACCGCGAGGACGTGAACGACCTGCCTTTCGGCGCCGGCGACGGCATCGCCTGGTGCCAGCAGACGCGCGGCGGCCGGCGCCGCGCCAGCACCGCGCGGACCTATCTGCGGCCGGCGCTGAAGCGGCCGAACCTCCAGCTCGTCACCAAGGCGCAGGTGCGGCGCATCCTGTTCGACGGAACCCGCGCGATCGGCGTCGAATACGCGCGCGGCGGGGCCATCGAGCATGCCGATGCCGGGCGCGAGGTGATCCTGTCGGCCGGGGCGATCGGGTCGCCGCACATCCTGCAGCTGTCGGGGGTCGGCGCGCCGGAGCACCTGACCCGCGTCGGCATCCCGGTGCGGCACGCGCTCGCCGGCGTCGGGCGCAACATGCAGGACCATTACATCGCCCGGATCAGCTACCAGGTGTCGGGCGCGCAGACCGTCAACGAGCGCTCGCGCGGCGCGGCGCTGGCGGCCGAGATCCTGCGCTACGTGGTAACCGGCAAGGGCATGCTGACCTACAGCGCCTCGCTGGCCGCGGCCTCGGTCAAGGTGCTGGCGGAATCGGCCACCCCCGACGTGCAGTGCAGCATAGCGCCCGGCAGCTTCAAGGACGGTCAGATCGGCGCGCTCGACGATTTCCCCGGCATCACCGCCGGGGCCTGGCAGATGCGGCCCCTGTCGCGCGGCTATGTCGAGGCCAAATCGAGTGACCCCGCGGAGGCGCCGGCGATCAACCCCCGCTATCTCTCCGAGCAGGCCGATCGCCGCGCCATTGTCGGCGGCCTCAGGTTCATCCGGCGGCTGTTCGCCGCGCGGGCTCTGGCCGAATATTGCGGCGCCGAAATCCTCCCCGGCGCGCAGATCGAGACCGACGACGAATTGCTCGACTACGCCCGGCACAAGGGCTCCACCGTCTACCACGCGACCTGCACCTGCAAGATGGGCAGCGACCAGCTGGCGGTGGTCGACGACCAGCTGCGCGTGCACGGGCTCGATGGGCTGCGGGTGATCGACGCCTCGGTGATGCCGGCGGTGACCTCGACCAATACCAACGCGCCGACCATCATGATCGCCGAGCGCGGCGCCGACCTGATCCGCCGCACCGCCCGAGCGGCGGCGCCCGAGATCGGCGCCAGAGCGGCGTGAAGAAGTTCGGCCCGAAGAGGCTATCCTGATTGACATAAATTCGCCAAGATTGCCATAATTCCTCCTCGCGACCTAGGGTCGCTGCAAAAAGCAGATGCCGTGGCAGCTCTTGCACGGCATCGAGGGAGGATCGCTATGCGGCCTGGCGAATTTTTAAAAACACAGCGAACTGCCGGAGCTATCCCACACACAACGCGGTCTGTCGCTGCACGTTGGGCGCTCGTCTTCGCGCCGATCGGAGCCTTCTTCGCACTTGCCGTCACGGTCACGGCGATGGCTTCGGGCACAAATTACATGCATCACCGGTGGTTTGTCAGCGCCGCGGCGCCTGCTGGAGGAAACGGCAGCGCGAACGCGCCGTTTAATAGCTTGGCGCTGGTACAGCAGGCATCCGGCCCCGGCGATACGATCGTCGTAGAACCCTCGCCGGCGAGCACTCCTCCTCTCGACGGCGGCATTGCGTTGCAGCCCGGGCAGCGCCTGATCGGCGACGGGCCGCCAGTCATTCAATTCGGCCAGCCTCTGATCCCCGACGGACCGCCGGTGGTGGGGGCGTCTGGCAGTTCATCGCTTCCGCGGATCACCAACAGCAGCGGCGCCACGAATTCGGGTGACGCGGTCGAGCTGGCGAGCGATACCGACATCGAGAATTTGGTCATCGCCGGCGCCTACCGCGGAGCGGTCTATGGGCAGGATGTCGTCGGCGTGACCCTGCGCGGGAATGACATATCCGGCTTCAACACCTCCGGCACCAAGGGATTTGTCGTTCAGCCGTTCTATCTGGAATCATATACGGCCGGCGTTGCAAACGACGTTGCCAATGGCTTGCCCGCGGGCTGGGCTGCGATCCTGATCGACACAGCCAACGTAAGTACGAGCCTGTCGATTACGAACAATTACGTCCACGACGGTGTGTGCGGGGACGGCATCGACATTCGTGGCATGAGCACGGGGGACGTCAGCGCACAAATAGGGTACAACTTCGTCACCAGACTTGTGCAATGCTCCAAGGTTTCGACGATAGAGGGCATCGGCACGCAAGTGACCGGCTCTTCCCGGCTCCGGGCGACGCTTCTCGGCAACACCGAAGCAAACAACGGAAGTCCCGGTGCGAACATGGATAGTCTGTTCGTTAATCCGGCCGAGGCCGGCACCTTGATCGAGACCATTGATCACAACGTGTACATGACCGGAATCGGCGGACCTTCGACCAATGGATTGGAGTTCATCCTGAGCAACGGCAGTGCGATCGCAAACGTCACTGTTTCCAACAGCTTCTTCCAGAATAACCCTGGCGACATGCTTGAGGAATTCAATCGCGGCGGAAGCGCGTCGACAGCGACGCTGGTGCTCGACCACGTAATCGTCGAGAAGACCACCTACACCGGCGGGATTCCCTCCTACGCTGATCCGCCGGGCGGTGCTACCTCGCCGGACAACACCGGCGAATGCCTGGGCATCGGCTCTGTCGGCGCCAACGACACTACCGTTCTGGAGATGACCGACAGTTCCTTTACCGGGTGTGACAACAACGGAATCGAAGTCACCAACAACCATCCGAGTGGCGACGGTAACGGCAACCCACACACGATCGTCTTGGACATCAACGACAGCACGATCAGCGGCAGCAGGTATTATAATTTGTGGCTCAATGATCTCACCCCGTTGACGAACCTCAGGGTGCGGGTGCAGGACAGTGATCTTTCCCTGTCGTCCAGCGGCGTGGCGGTCGCTTTCGACATGCAGCCGACCGGGGCGACGGCAAACGCACTGATCGACCTCGGCGGCGGAGCGCTGGGCAGCAACGGTAGGAATTGCATCTTTGGCGGCCTGATCTACGATCTGGAGGCGCGCGGCTATAACGTCTTTGCCGAGAACAACTGGTGGGGAACGCCGAGCGGCCCGCCGGCCGGGAAGGTCGTCGCGAGCCCGGCGGGATACACGATCAATGACAGTTCGCCATTGAGGCGCGCTCCGCCGGCCTGTCGATAAGTCCGCGACTGACACCAAAGATCAGTCAATTCGATCCCGGCGCTGAGTCGGCGCGGTCCGAGGCCTGTCACTCACCTTGATCCTGAGAGGTTTTTGGCGACGCGGCCGGTGCCTTCGATGACCATGTCCCAATCGTCGATGTCGCGGTCCTGCGGGTGTACCATGACGTGCTGCACGCCGGCCTCGGCATAGGCGGCGATGCGGGCGCGCAGCTCACCCTCGTCCCGGCCGTTCCAGTGGGTGCGCATCGAAATCGTGAATTCGGGCTCGGGCCGGTCCCGGCGCAGCCGCGCGACGATCGGCGCCGCTTCGGACGGGGTCAGCTGGCTGCCGTGCCAGCCGTCACCGATCTTGACCGTGCGCTTGTACGCCGGCTCGGAGCGCGCGCCGAACCAGACCGGGATCGGCCGAACCGGCAGCGGCTGCATCGTCATTTCGCTGATCTCGGCCGGAATATATTTGGCGTGGAAGGTCACCGGGTCCTGGCTCCACACCGCGCGCATCATCGCCAAGCCCTCGTCCATGCGGCGGCCGCGCTCGTGAAAAGGCGCGCCGAGGGCCGCGAACTCGGCTTCGAGCCAGCCGACGCCGGCCCCGAGAATGAGCCGCCCCTCGGACAAATTCTGCAACGTCGCCAGCTCCTTGGCGAGCGGCAACGGGTGGCGCATCGGCAGCACCAGGACGCTGGTGCCGAGCCGCACCCGCTTGGTCGCGGCGGCGGCCCAGGTCAAGCTCAGCACCGGGTCGTAGAACAGGGGCGAGCGCGGAAAGGTCGCGCGCGGCACGATGATGTGCTCGCTGACCCAGACGTCGCTCAATCCGATCTCCTCAGCCCGCTGCGCCGCGCGCCGGATGCGCTCGGGGGTGGCCTGCTCGCCCGCATGAGGGAGATGAATCCCGATCTGCATCGCCGTCCTCCGCGATCTCTGCGCGGCCCCGCCTTGGGGCGCGTCGATCGCGCAGTGTTCGCGCGATTTCAGGCTATTCGCAAGCCGGCGGCGCGGGCGGCGAGGCGATCTGCCACGGGCGCTCGATGGTCGGGCGCCCGAGATGGTAGCCTTGCAGATAGCCGATCCCCTCTTCGCGCAGCAGCGCCGCCTGCTCCGCGGTCTCGACGCACTCGGCCACGGTGTCGAGGCCGAAGCCGCGGGTCAGGCCGAGCAGATGGCGCAGGATCACCCGGTTCTCACGCGAGCCCGCGAGGCTGCGGACAAACGCGCCGTCGATCTTGATCGTGTCCACCGCCAGCACCTGAAGGTGCCGCAGCGAGGTGTGGCCGGCGCCGAAATCGTCGAGCGCGACGCGGCAGCCGGCATGCCGCAGGGTCTCGACAAAGCGGGCCAATTCGTCGAGGTCGGCGAGCGCCGCAGTCTCGGTGATCTCGACGACGATGCGGTGCGCCAGCTCCGGCTGCTTGCGCAACAGCGACATCAGCGAGCGCAGCCACGGCCGGTCGCAGGCGGTCAGCCCGGAGACGTTGAAGCCGAGCCTGACCCGAGGATCGGCGGCGAGTTCGGCAAAGGCCCGCTTCAGCACATGCCGGTCGATCAGGCCGATCAGCCCGACCTCCTCGACCGCGGCGATGAATTCGCCGCAGGCGACGAGGCCGCCATCGGCCTCGCGCATGCGCAGCAGGCACTCGAAATAATCGACCTCGCCCGAGGCCGCGCACACCACCGGCTGGAAGGCGAACAGCAGCCGGTCCTGGCGCAGCGCGCTCTCGACCGCGGCGCCGATCGTGGCGGCCTGCGGCTGCCGGCGCCGGGCGGCGGGAAGACGGCGCTCCATTCGCTCAGCCGCACCCGAAGGGCGTCGCCGGCGGCGCTGCGACGCTCTGCTGCTCGCCCCCGACCCGTTCTGGCACACGCTCAAGACAGCTTGCCGGCACGGCCCAGCCTCGATGATGAAACCCGACGCCTCTCTCGATGGTTAACACCGCGAGCGGGCCGTCGGCCGCAGGCTAGGCGCGCAGAGCTTGACGAACTGTTAAGAGCGGAGGGGCGCGCGCCACCTGTCGGAAATTTTTACACAGAGCCGCGGCGACCGCCGGCATCCCCGGGAGGTGATCTCGGCAACGCCAAAAAGAAAACGGCGCCCGCAGGCGCCGCTTCCGCGAGTGGTCCGTATTCCGTGTTGCTTACGCAGTCTTGCCGTTGCGGCGCCGGCGAAGCCAGCCGAAGCCGACCAGGGCAGAGCCGAGCAACGCCAAGGAGGCCGGCTCGGGCGTGGGGACTATGACCGTCGACGGCGTGCTGATCGATTTGGAGCAGCTGATAGGAGCGCCCGGCGTGACCTGGTTGCAACCGATCGACATAGAGGCCGATTGCCCCAAGAGGTAGCTGGTGCCGGTGCTGTCGCTGGCGAACTTCCCGACCAGATCGAGCGTGACAGACCCTGCCGACGTCGTGGTTGTGGCCTGCAGAGCGGAGGTAAAAATGCTCGTGTAATCAAAGTCAACGCTTTGGCCGCTCGCATTGGTGATCGTGACGATGTCGGAGATCGGGGTCACGACATTGACGGCGTTGACCTGAAACGTCGATGCGGTCTGCGTGACCACGTTGGTGGCGGCAAGGAACCCAGGCGCATGGGCCGCCGTACAGCCGGCACCCGCCACGGAACAGAAGTTGTTCGCGGCACTTAGGAACGGGTCGGTGAACGAGCCGAGGGCCTCGGGCCCGGAGAGCGTGAGCGATGTCGTTCCGGCGTTTATGTTGCTGCTGCTGCCGCCGGTTACGGTATTCGGCCCGTTGATCGTCACCGACAACCCTCCGTTCGGCTCTACCGCTGCGGCGTTGGCCGGGTGGGCAGCAACCGCGGCGCCGAGCGCGGCGACAGCCCCCAATAGGGTAAGTCTCAGTCCTCTCATCATGACCTCCTCAAAAAAGGGCTGCCGAAGTGGTTTCACGCCCGCCTTGATGGGAAGCAAACCGCATGCCAAGGGCGGAAACCAGCCATTTTCAGCGAGTTAATGGACCCTGGCAGGCCCGCTCGGGGCGATGTGTTAAGATTTCCGACACCCGGGCCCGCGCCGGTCAAAACTCTCGATCCGGAGGACTACGCAATTTCAAGGGCTTGGTCCATAGTCAGGGTTACCGATCGCGTAAGAATTTCCGTCATTCATGATGAAACGCGGTCAGGACGACCGTCGCAGCCCCACCAACGCCGCCCGGCCGACGCCTCCGCCCGGCGCGTCGGCGGCGGCAAAACCGGCGGCGATCCGGATGCGCCACCCGCTTCAACCGGCTGCGATCAAGCCGGCAATCGGCCGGGTCGGCGCCATCACGCAGGGGGTCGCCGCACCCCGTCCGTGCAGCCGAGCCGGCGCCGATCGCCGCAAGTCGCCGGCAAGACGGACACGGGTGCGCCAGCCTTGTCAACCGGGCGTCGCGGACGTAAGTAATCGGGGTTCGATCCCTCACGCAGGGTTGCGGGCTGCCGCGCGGATATTCCGCGCGCGGGCCGCTCCGGTGTCGGCGTCCGCGGACCTTTTCCGCGGCGCCGATCTCTCCTGCGGCGGCCCAACCGGAGAAAGGTCTCTTTGATGGCGATACCCAACTACACGATGCGTCAGCTGCTCGAGGCCGGGGTTCATTTCGGCCATCACACGCGGCGCTGGAACCCGAAAATGGCGCCCTACATCTTTGGCGCGCGCAACGGCATCCACATCATCGACCTCGAGCAGACGGTGCCGATGCTGCACCAGGGGCTGCAGGCGATCCGCGACGTCGTCGCCGGCGGCGGGCGGGTGCTGCTGGTCGGCACCAAGCGCCAGGCGCAGGAGCCGATCGCCGAGGCCGCCAAGCGCTGCGGCCAGTATTACGTCAACTACCGCTGGCTCGGCGGCATGCTGACCAATTTCAAGACGATGTCACTGTCGATCCGCCGGCTGCGCGAATTGGACGAGCGCATCGCCAACGAGCAGTCCGGGCTAACCAAGCGCGAGCTGTTGGAGCTGACCCGCGCCCGCGACAAGCTCGAACGCGCGCTCGGCGGTATCAAGGAGATGGGCGGCCTGCCCGACATCCTGTTCATCATCGACACCAACAAGGAAGCGATCGCGGTCGCCGAGGCCAACACGCTGCACCTGCCGGTCGTCGCCATCCTCGATTTCGAACTCGTCGCCCGACAAGATCGCCTATCCGATCCCGGGGAACGACGACGCGATGCGGGCGATCCATCTCTATTGCGACCTCGTCTCGGGCGCGGTGCTCGACGGCCTGCAGGCCGAGCTCGCCGCCTCGGGCGTCGATATCGGCGCCCGCGCCGAGCCGGCCGTCGCGATGCGCGAGGAGGCGGTCGAGGAGGGCGCGCCCGCCGATGCCGAAGATGCAGGCATGCCGCCGCTGGATGGCGAGCCGGCGGATGGCGAACCGGCAGCGGGCGAACCGACAGCGGGCGAACCGGCGGATGGCGAACGGGCGGCGGGCGAGCCGGCAGTCGCCCACGCCTGAGACGCGGCGCGGTCGGCCGGGGGCCGCGGTGGCGGCTGGGCGGCCGAGAGCCGCGGGGGTTTGAGCTGCCGCCCGGGCGCAAGGGGCGGCGACAGCGAGAGGACAGGACGATGGCCGAGGTGACCGCGGCGCTGGTCAAGGAGCTGCGCGACAAGACCGGCGCCGGCATGATGGACTGCAAGCGAGCGCTCGGCGACAGCGGCGGCGATATCGAAGCGGCGGTCGACTGGCTGCGCAAGAAGGGGCTGTCGGCGGCGGCCAAAAAGGCCGGGCGGGTGGCGGCCGACGGGCTGGTCGGCGCCGCCGTGCGCGGCCTCGACGCCGCCCTGGTCCCGGCCGGCGCTCTGGTCGAGGTCAATTCCGAGACCGATTTCGTCGCCCGCAACCAGGCCTTCCAGAGCTTCGTGCGGATCGTCGGCGAGATCGCGCGCGACGGCGACGGCACGCTCGAAACGCTGCTTGCGCACACCCTATCCAGGTTCGGGGCGCACGGTCGAGGCCGAGCTGACCCATCTGATCGCGACGATCGGCGAGAATTTGGTGCTGCGCCGCTCGACCCGGCTGGCGGTGGCGCCAGGCGGCGTTTTTGCCTATGTGCACAACGCGCTCGGCCCCGGCATCGGCAAGATCGGGGTGATCGTGGCGCTCGAATCGGAGGCGTCGGCCGGCCCGCTCGCCGATCTCGGCAAACAGCTGGCGATGCATGTGGCCGCGGCCAACCCGCTCTATCTCGACATCGCTTCGGTGCCGGGTTCGGCGCTCGAGCGCGAACGCGACGTGCTGCGCGAGCAGGCGCGGGCGAGCGGCAAGGCCGAGGGCATCATCGAACGCATGGTCGACGGGCGGCTGCGCAAATTCTACGAGGAGGTCGTGCTGCTCGAGCAGATCTTCGTGGTCGACCAGGAAACGCGGATCGCCAAGGTGGTCGAAGAGGCGGCCAGGGCGGCGGGCGCGCCGATCCGGGTCACCGGCTTTGCCCGCTTTGCGCTGGGCGAGGGGATCGACCGGCAGCGCACCGACTTTGCGGCCGAGGTGGCGGCGCAGCTGCAGCACTGAGCGGCCGCGGCGGGCCGGCGCTCGACGGGCGCACCGGCGGCCGTTATGCGCACCGGCGCGTTGTGTCGCCCCGCTCCGGTCGGGCAAAGGCGCCGGTCGTGCAAATGAGACAATTGGCGCGTGCGACGGCGCGTCGGATTTGGCGTATGATAGCGACTGCCGCGGCATCGGCGCGGGCAAGCGGATGAGCGTGGGCCGGATGGCAGCCGATCTGAGATATCGCCGCGTTCTGCTGAAGGTCTCGGGCGAGGCGCTGATGGGAACGCATGAAGGCGGCCTCGACCCCGAAATCGTCGCCCGCATCGCCGACGAGATCGGCTCGGTGCACGCGCTCGGCGTCGAAATCTGCCTGGTGATCGGCGGCGGCAACATCTTTCGCGGCGTGTCGGGGGCGGCGGCCGGGATGGAGCGCTCCTCGGCCGACTACATGGGCATGCTGGCGACGGTGATAAATTCGCTCGCGGTGCAGAGCGCGCTCGAGGAGCGTGGGGTGGCGACGCGGGTCCAGTCGGCGATCTCGATGCAGGCGGTGTGCGAGCCTTATATCCGCCGCCGCGCGATGCGCCATCTCGAAAAAAAACGCCTGGTGATCTTTGCCGCCGGCACCGGCAACCCGTATTTCACCACCGACACGGCGGCGGCATTGCGCGCCTCGGAGATGGGGTGCGACGCGCTCTTGAAGGCGACCAAGGTCGATGGCGTCTATGACGCCGATCCGTACCGCGTCACCGGCGCAGCCCGGTTTGAGCGGCTCGATTACCATGAGGTGCTGGCGCGCGACCTCAAGGTCATGGATGCCTCGGCGATCGCGCTGGCGCGCGACAACCATATCCCGATCCTGGTGTTCTCGATCTTCGAGAATGGCGGGTTTGCCAAGGTGGTGCGCGGCGAAGGGCGTTATACGATCATCGATGGAGAGAGTTAGTCATCGAACCGGGAGTGAGGCCATGCCGGAAGACTCGCTGCTCAAGGACCTCGGCCGCCGAATGGACGGCGCCCTCGATGTGCTGCGCAAGGAATTCGGCGGATTGCGCACCGGGCGGGCGTCGGCGAGCCTGCTCGAGCCGATCACCGTCGCCGCCTATGGCGGGACGATGCCGATCAACCAATTGGCCAATGTCAGCGTGCCCGAGCCGCGGATGATCACGGTGCAGGTGTGGGACCGCGCCATGGTCAAGGCGGTCGACAGGGCGATCCGCGAATCCTCGCTCGGGCTCAATCCGCAGACCGAGGGTCAGGTGATTCGGGTTCCGATCCCCGATCTGAACGAGGAGCGGCGGCGCGAATTGACCCGGGTCGCGGCGAAATATGCCGAGCAGGCGCGGGTCTCGGTGCGCAACGTACGCCGCGACGGGGTCGAGATGTTGCGCCGCCAGGAGAAGGAGGGCGACATCTCGCAGGACCAGCAGCGCAAGCTGCAGCAGGACATCCAGCACCTGACCGACGACGCGATCCGGCGCATCGACGACAGCCTGGCGCAAAAGGACAGGGAAATCCTGCAGGTCTGATGACAGCCGGGACCAATGCCCAGGGTGACGCGCCGCGCGCGCTGCCGCGCCACATCGCCATCATCATGGACGGCAACGGCCGCTGGGCGCAGGCCCGCGGCCTGCCGCGCATCGCCGGCCATCGCCGCGGCGCCGAGGCGGTGCGCCGCGCCGTTGCCGGCGCCTGCGAGCTCGGCGTCCCCTATCTGACCCTGTTCGGGTTCTCGTCGGAAAATTGGAAGCGGCCGTCGCGCGAGATCCACGATCTGATGGGTCTGTTGCGTCATTATCTGCGGGGCGAGATCGCCGAGCTGCACAAGAACCGGGTTCGCCTCAAGGTGATCGGCGAAATCGGGCGGCTCGATCCCGACATCGTCAGCCTGATCGAGCACGCCGAAGCGATGACCGGCGGCAACTCCGCCGCCACCCTGACGATCGCGCTGTCGTATGGCGGGCGCGCCGAGATCGTCGCCGCGGTGCGGACGATCGCGGCCCAGGTGGCGCAGGGCAGCCTCGCCGTCGAGGCGGTCGACGAGGATTGCCTCGCCCGCCATCTGTTGACCGCTGGCCTGCCCGATCCCGACCTGTTGATCCGCACCAGCGGCGAGCAGCGGATCAGCAACTTCATGTTGTGGCAATGCGCCTACGCCGAGCTCGTCTTTACCAAGACCCTGTGGCCCGATTTCGCCAAGAGCGACCTCGAGCACGCGATCGACGAATATTGCGGCCGCGAACGCCGCTACGGGGCCGGGGTTGGCGCGCGCTGAACCGGCTCGCCCCGAGTTGGCGCGCTCCGGGCTGGCTCCCATGGAGCCGACCCGAGGGGAGTTGGCTCGCGGCGAGCGCGGCCGGTTGCGGCTGCGGGTCTGCTCGGCGCTGGCGCTGGCGCCGTTGCCGATCGCCGCGATCTGGTTCGGGGCGCCGTGGCTGGCGCTGCTGACCGCCTTCGCCGCTGCGGTGATGGCGTGGGAATGGGGCCGGCTGTGCCGCGGCGGGCGCGAGGGTGCGGCCGTCGCCGCGCCGGCCGGGATCGCGCCGGCCGGGATCGCGCTCATCGGGGTGGTTTTGGCAGTCGTCGCGATCTCGGCTCTGGGCGCCGCCGGGTTCGCGGTCGCCGCCGCCATCGCCGGGGCGGCGATCGTCTTTTGGATCGCGCGCGACGACGCCCAAGCCGGGCCCGGATGGACGGCGCTGGGCGCCTTGTGGGTGGCGCTGCCCTGCGTCTGCCTGTTGTGGCTGGCGCGGCAGCAGGCCGGCGGCCGGGCGACGTTGCTGTGGGTCTTGGCGGTGGTGTGGGCGACCGATATCGGCGCCTATGCGATCGGCCGCACGGTCGGGGGTCCGCGCCTGGCGCCGCGCCTGAGCCCGCGTAAGACCTGGTCCGGGTTCGCCGGGGGGATCGTCTGCGCGGCGCTCGCCGGGGCGGCGACCGCGCTTGGTTTCGGGCGCTCCCCGATCCTGCCGGTGCTGCTCAGCGCCGGCCTTGCGATTGTCGCGCAGTTCGGCGATCTTGCCGAATTGCTGGCGAAACGCAGGTTCGGCGTGAAAGATTCGAGCGGGCTCATTCCCGGTCATGGCGGGCTGCTCGATCGGCTCGACGGCCTGCTTGCGGTGATCCCGGCGGTGGCGCTGCTGACCCTGATCGGCGGCCGCAGCGTGCTGGCATGGCCATAATTCGACCGTTCGGCGAGGCTGCGTCGGCGAATTTCGCGGGCGCGGATTTGGCCTCCGGCACGGATTTGGCCTCCGGCGCGGATTTGGCCTCCGGCGCCCGGGCTTTCCGGCGCCGCCAACGGGAGTGACGGGATGCGGCGCGTCACCATTCTCGGCTCGACCGGCTCGGTCGGGCAAAGCACGGTCGATCTGTTGCGGCGCAACCCCGAGACGTTCGCGGTCGAGGCGCTGACCGCGAATCGCAATCCGCTCCGCCTGGCCGAGCAGGCGCGCGCCCTCGGCGCGAAGTTCGCCGCGATCGCCGAGCCGGCCCACTACCCGGCGCTGAAGCAGGCGCTGGCCGGAACCGGGGTCGACAGCGCCTGCGGCCCGGCGGCGCTGATCGAGGCGGCGGAACGCCCGGCGGACTGGGTGATGGCCGGGATCGTCGGCGCGGCGGGGCTGGCGCCGACGCTGGCCGCGATCCGGCGCGGCGTCATCGTGGCACTCGCCAACAAGGAAGTGCTGGTCTGCGCCGGCGCCCTCGTGATCCAGGAGGTGGCCCGCTCCGGCGCCACCCTGCTGCCGGTCGACAGCGAGCACAGCGCGATCTGGCAATGCTTCGATTTCGACCGGGTCGAGGGGGTCGAAAAAATCACCCTGACCTGCAGCGGCGGCCCGTTTCGCGAGCACGGCGTCGAGGCGATGCGCCGCGCGACGCCGCAGCAGGCGGTGGCCCATCCCAATTGGAGCATGGGCGCCAAGATCTCGGTCAACTCGGCGACCTTGATGAACAAGGGCCTCGAAGTCATCGAGGCCCATCATCTGTTCCGGATGCCGCTCGAGCGCATCGACATCGTCGTGCACCCGCAATCGATCATCCACAGCATGGTGAGCTATTGCGACGGTTCGGTGCTTGCCCACCTGGGCTCGCCCGACATGCGCACGCCGATCGCCTACGCTCTGGCATGGCCCGAGCGCATCGCCACCCCGACCAAAAGGCTCGATCTGGCGGCGGTCGGCCGGCTGACCTTCGAGCCGCCGGACGAGCAGCGCTTTCCGGCCCTGCGCGTCGCCCGTGAGGCGCTGATCAGCGGCGGCGGCTCGCCGACCGTGCTGAACGCGGCCAACGAGGTCGCGGTCCATGCCTTCCTCGAGGGCAGGATCGGGTTTTTGGACATCGTCGACACGGTCGAGCGCACGCTCGCGGCGATCTCCGCCGAGACGCTTGAATCGCTCGAAGACGTCTACAATTTCGACATGGCGGCCCGGGAGATGGCGGCCCGGGAGATGGCGGCTCGGCTGTCGGGCCGGAACGCTCCGGCGCGCGCCGCCGCACCGATGGGTTTACAATGATCGCATTGCTGCACCACGGGCTCGGCTACATCGTCCCGTTTCTGTTCGTGCTGACCGTGCTCGTCTTCGTCCACGAGTTCGGGCATTACTATGTCGCCCGGCGCAACGGGGTGCGGATCGATGTGTTTTCGATCGGCTTCGGACCGGAGCTGTTCGGCTGGCACGACCGCGCCGGCACGCGCTGGAAATTCAGCGCAATCCCGTTGGGCGGCTACGTCAAGATGTTCGGCGACAGCGATGCGAGCTCGGGGCTCCCGGTCGCCGGTCTCGCGCGCATGACCGCGGCCGAGCGCGAGGTCTCCTTTCATTATAAGGGGCTTGCCCAGCGGGCGGCGATCGTCGCCGCCGGGCCGGCGGCCAATTTTGTGTTCGCGATCGTCATGCTCGCGGTCCTGTTCATGACTTACGGCCAGCCCTTTACCCCGGCGCGGGTGGGACAGGTTCAGCCGGGCAGCGCCGCAGCCCACGCCGGGATCAAAGCGGGCGACACGATCGTCAGCATCAACGGGGACCCGGTCCAGAGTTTCGAGGGCGTTCAACAGGAGGTGCGGCTCAACCCGGGGGCGCCGATGACGGTTGTCGTCAGGCGCGGCAGCCAGGACCTCACCCTTCAGGCGACGCCGGCCAAAACCGAGCTGACCGACCGCTTTGGCAACCATTACGAGATCGGCCTGCTCGGCATCGCCCGCAATGGGGTCGACTATATCCGGCGCAATCCGGCGACCGCGCTGTACCAGGCCGGGGCCGAGACGTGGAACCTCTCGGCCTCGACCTTGCAGGCGATGTGGCAGATCGTCAAGGGGACCCGCGGCACCGACGAGCTCGGCGGCCCGTTGCGCATCGCCCAGATGTCGGGCGACGTAGCCCAGGGCGGGATTGTTCCGATCGTCTGGTTCATGGCGGTGCTGTCGATCAACCTCGGCCTGATCAACTTGTTTCCGGTTCCGGTGCTTGACGGCGGGCACCTGCTGTTCTATGCCGCCGAAGCGCTTCGTGGGCGGCCGCTGGGCCAGCGTGCGCAGGAATTCGGATTTCGCGTCGGTTTGGCGTTGGTGCTTACATTGATGGTCTTCGCCACCTGGAATGATCTCGTCCACCTTCGGATCGTCGAATTTGTAAAGCGCCTTGTGACCTGACGCGGGGGATGGCCTGACGCGAGCGGCGCTTCGCGGGATGGGGTTTGAGCCGGGGGTGGGGGGTTTTGCGTTTCAGCAGGCGGATCTGCGTTCTGTCGGTCGTCGGCGCGACGAGTGCGGCGATCGGCTTCCCGGGCGGGCTCGCGACCGCGCAGAACAGCGGCGGGACGAATGCGCCCAGTCTGGAAAGCGGCATGCCCGCGCCCGGCCAGGGCAGCGCACCCTCCGCGTCACCGCCGGCCCCGTCACCACCGGCCCCGGCGTCATCGGCCCCGGCAGCACCCGCGACACCATCAGCCCCGGCGTCGCCCGCCCCGGCAGCATCCGCGACCCCCAGTCTCGAAAGCGGTATGCCGCCGCCCGGCCAGAATCCTGCCCCGGCACCATCAGCCCCGCCGCCATCAGCCCCGGCACCCGCCACACCCAGTCTCGAAAGCGGCATGCCGCCGCCCGGGCAGAATGCTGCGCCGCCCCCGCCATCACCGGCCCCGGCGCCGACGGCCGGCGCCCCCCCTGCGAGCCCCGCCGGCAACGCGCCCCCGATCGCTCCGACGCGCGGGCGCGCCGCACATCGTGCAATCGGTGCGGCGAGGGCCGGCACCCCGCAGCCGCCGACCTCGGCACAGCCCGGCGCTGCGCCGATGCCTGGACCGCCAATTGCCAGCATGGGCGGCGGCACGGTCAGCGACATTCGGGTCGAGGGCACGCAGCGGATCGAGCCCGAGACGGTGCGCTCTTATCTGCAGATCCAAGCAGGCGACCCTTGGGACGCCGACAAGGTCAACGCCTCGCTCAAGGCGCTGTTCGCGACCGGCCTTTTTGCCGACGTCCGTCTGACCCGGGTGGGCAACACCCTGGTCGTCAAGGTGGTCGAAAACCCGATCATCAACCGCATCGCATTCGAGGGAAACCATAAGCTCGACGACAAGGAGCTCACCGCCGAGATCCAGCTGCGCCCGCGCGTCGTCTACACCCGCACCCGAGTGCAGAACGATGTCAAACGCATCCTCGACCTCTATCGTCGGCATGGGCGGTTCGGGGCCACGGTCGAGCCCAAAATCATCCAATTATCGGAAAATCGAGTTGATCTCGTCTTCGAGGTCAATGAGGGGGAGTTCACCGGCATCCGGAGCATAAATTTTGTCGGCAACAAGGAGTTCAGCGACAGCAAGCTGCGCGGCGTGATCGCCACCACCGAGAGCCGCTGGTATCGCTTTCTGTCAACCAGCGACAGCTATGATCCCGACCGGCTGACCTATGACCGGGACCTGTTGCGCCGATTTTACCTAACCGAGGGATATGCCGATTTTCGGGTGCTGTCGGCGGTTGCCGAGCTGACCCCCGAGCGCAACGGCTTCATCATCACCTTCACCCTCGACGAAGGCCAGCGCTATCGTTTCGGCAAGGTCGGGGTCGACATCAAGCTGAAGGACTTGCCGGCCGCCGCGGTGCTGCCCTTGCTGACCGTCCATTCGGGCGATTGGTATAATGCCGAGCAGGTGGAAAAATCGATCTCGGTGCTGACCGACACGCTCGGCGATCGCGGCTACGCCTTTGTCGAGGTCAAGCCGGACATCACCCGCAATCGCAGCAGATCATACGGTCGACATCACCTTTGATGTTCGCGAGGGTCCGCGGGTCTATGTCGAGCGCATCGACATCGTCGGCAATGTGCGCACTCTCGACAAGGTGATTCGCCGCGAGTTCCAGCTCGTCGAGGGCGACGCCTTCAACACCGAAAAAATGCAGCACTCGCAGGAGCGGATCAAAAACCTCGGCTTTTTCAAAAAGGTCGAGGTCACGAACGCGCCAGGCTCGGCCCCCGACAAAACCGTGGTCACGGTCGAGGTCGAGGAGCAGTCGACCGGCGAGCTGTCGCTCGGGGCGGGCTTCTCGAGCTCCGACGGCCCGCTCGCCGACGTCAGTATTCACGAGCGCAACTTCCTTGGCCGCGGTCAGGACGTGCGGATCTCGGCAGTGGTGTCGTTTCGCTCGCAGCAGATCGATCTGAGCTACACCGAGCCGTATTTCCTCGACAAAAACATCGCCGCAGGCTTTGACATCTTTGAAATCAAAACCAGTCCGACTGCCGATTTCTTCAGCGGAATCATCCCTCCCTACCAGCAATTTTCCTATGGCGGCGCGTTGCGCGCCGGCTATCAGATCACCGATGATCTGCGACAAACGTGGAAATATACGGCGCGGTCCGACACCATCGAGGACATTCAGAGCGATGCGTCCTTGTTCATCGCGCTGCAGCAGGGAACTCACCTGACCTCTTCGGTCGGTCAAGTCCTGCTTTACGATCGTCGCGACGATCGCAACGACCCGACATCGGGCTACTACGTCTCGGTCGGCAACGACTTCGCCGGTGTCGGCTTTGGCGTGGACTACGTTCGCTCCAAAGTGACCTTCGGATATTATTATCCGGTGGCGCCCGAATGGGTGCTGAGCTTTACCGGCGAGGCCGGCGACATCTTCGGCTGGGACGGCCAGCAGGTGCTCCTTCAAGATCGGTTCTTTGTCGGCGGCGACAATTTGCGCGGCTTTCAGGACGGCGGCATCGGGCCGCGCGATTCGGTCAGCGATGACTCCCTCGGAGGCCAGAAATATTATGTGGGATCGGTCGCGTTGAGCGTGCCGCTCGGCCTGCCCAAGGAGCTCGGTCTCAGCGGGCGCGTGTTCAGCGATTTCGGCACGCTGTTTCATCTCGAGCCCACTCAGCTCAATCTGACCCCGACCCAGCTGGCGACCACCGGGGGGGTTCAGCCGATGGTGGAGGATTCACCAGCGATCCGGGTCAGCACCGGGATCGGCGTCTCGTGGAAGTCGCCGGTGGGTCCGATCCGGCTCGATCTCGCGGTTCCGATCCGCAAGGAGCCATTCGACCAGACCCAATTCTTCCGCGTCAGCTTCGGGACAAAATTCTAATGTCGATGTCGTCTCTGCGTTTGGCCGCGCTGCTGCTGCCGCTGTGCGGTCTTGTCGCCGGCGCTGTCGCCCAGACGCCCCCCGCCGCCACCGGCAAACCGACCGCTGGCAAATCGGCTCCCGGGGCACCGGCGCCCGGCGCACCGGCACCGGCGGCACCGGCGGTGACCCCGTTTGCGGCGGCGCCGAGTTTGAACGTCCTGGTGGTCGACGTGCAATCGCTGCTGCAGAACTCGAAAGCGGCCAAGATGGTGCATAGCCAGATCGAGCAGAAGCGCATCGAATACACCAAGGAGATCTCGCACGAAGAGGAGGTGCTGCGCGCCGAGCGCGACTCCTTGCAGCGACAGCAGGCGTCGCTGTCGCCCGAGGCCTTGAACAAAAAGGGGCGTGAATTCCAACAGAAGGTCAACGATCTCGATCGCAGCGTGCAGAGCAAGCGCCAGGCTCTCGAAAAATCGAACAACGATGCCCTCTCCCAGGTCCAGCAGGCGATGCTGAGGATCATCGCCGACATCGCCAAAGAGCGAAAGGCGAACCTGGTGTTTCAGCGCACCGATCTGGTCTTGTTCGACCGCTCGTTCGATGTGACCGACGAGGTCATGCAAAAGCTCGACGAAGAATTGCCGGTCGTCACCGTCAACTTTGCCACGCCGACCCCGGTCGAAGCCGGCATCCCGCCGGCCGACGCCGGCCCCGCTCCCGCCGCCAAGGCCACCGCCAAGGCCAAGGCGAAGCGGCGATAGCGCGGCCCACCCGACCCGAGCGATGACCGACCAACGCTTCTTCATCCGCGCCGGCCCGTTTACGCTCGCCGAGCTGGCTCGGCTGAGCGGGGCGGAATTGCGGCGCGCCGACGACGCAGCCAAGCTGTTGTGCGATGTGGCGCCGCTCGAAACCGCGGCACCGGACGAGGCGAGCTTTCTCGAAAACCGCAAATATCTGGACGCCTTCCGGCAATCTCGTGCCGGTGCCGCGTTTGTCGACGAGCGCGCCGCCGAGGCGGCGCCCGCGGGGATGGCGCTGTTGGTCAGCCCCGAGCCGTACAAGGCCTATGCGCGCGCCGCGCAGGCGTTTTACCCGGCGCCGGCGATCGCCCGAGGCCGCGCGCCGTCGGCGCTGATCGATCCGGCGGCAACAGTGCCCGAGGATTGCGAGATCGGTGCCTACGCCATCATCGAGGCGGGCGCGCGGCTCGGCCGGCGCTGCCGGGTCGGCCCGCACAGCCTGATCGGCGGCGGGGTCGAGATCGGCGAGGATTGCCGGATCGGCGCCCACGTCACCATCGGCCACGCGCTGATCGGCGCCCGCGTCGTGCTGCATCCGGGGGTGCGCATCGGCCAAGCCGGTTTCGGCTTTGCTCCGGATCGGGCGGGTCCGGTCAAGGTCCCGCAGCTCGGGCGGGTCGTCATCGGCGACGATGTCGATATCGGCGCCAACACCACGATCGACCGCGGCTCGGGTCACGACACCGTGATCGGCTCGGGCTCGATGATTGATAATCTGGTCCAGATCGGACACAACGTCGTGCTCGGCCGATGCTGTGTTCTCGCCGGCCAGGTTGGCATTTCCGGCAGTACGCGGCTCGGCGATTTCGTCATGGTCGGGGGACAAGGAGGGCTTGCCGGGCATTTGCACATCGGCAGCGGTGCGCGCGTCGCGGCCAAGAGCGGGCTGATGCGCGACGTGCCGGCCGGCGCCACGGTATCCGGCATCCCGGCGGTGCCGATGGCGGAGTTCATGCGGCAGGTTGTGGCGTTGCGGTGGATGGCGAAGAAAAAGGACGGCAGATGATCGATCCGGTCTGCGCCGAGGGCGAAACCACCCAGATCGACATCCAGCGGATCATGGAAATGATCCCGCACCGCCACCCGTTTCTGATGATCGACAAGGTCGTCGATGTGGTGGCGAACGAACGGGCCACCGGAATCAAGAACGTCTCGATCAACGAGAACTACTTCCAAGGGCACTTTCCAGCGCGGCCGGTGATGCCGGGGGTGCTGATTATCGAGGCGATGGCGCAGACCGCCGCGGTGCTCGTGGTCCATACCCTGGGCCGGGGAGCGGAGGGCAAGCTCGTCTATTTCATGAGCGTCGACAATGCGCGATTTCGCCGCCCGGTGTTCCCCGGCGACACCCTTCGCGTGCATGTCGTCAAACAGCGCAGTCGCGGCAATGTGTGGAAGTTCCAGGGCCAGGCCAAGGTCGGCGGCAATCTGGCGGCCGAGGCCGTGTACGCTGCGATGATCCTCGACGCTTAGCGGGCCGGCGATGGCAGAGATCCACCCGACGGCCGTGGTCGCGCCGCGGGCGCGTTTGGCCGCCGACGTCGGCGTCGGCGCCTATTGCATCGTCGGCGAGCATGTCGCGCTGGGTCCGGGGGTGGTGCTGGGCGCGCATGTCGTCGTCGACGGACGCACGACGATCGGCGAGGGCACGCGGATCTTCCCGTTCGCCGCGATCGGGCTCGAACCGCAGGACCTCAAATACCGCGGCGAGGATTCCTCGCTCGTCATCGGTCGGCGCAACACGATCCGCGAGTATGTGACGATGAACCCCGGCACGACCGGAGGCGGCATGGTCACCCGTGTCGGCGACGACTGCCTGTTCATGGTTGGTGCCCATGTCGCGCACGACTGCCAGATCGCCGACCATGTGATCATGGCCAACAACGCGACCCTGGCGGGGCACGTCGCCGTCGAAGACTACGCCTTTCTCGGCGGCCTCAGCGCGGTCCATCAGTTTGTCCGCATCGGCCGACACGCAATGATCGGCGGCATGTCCGGGGTCGAGCGCGACGTGATTCCTTACGGCCAAGCAGTGGGCAACCGCGCCCGGCTCACCGGGCTCAACATCGTCGGCATGCAGCGCCGCGGCTTCAGCCGCGAGGACATCCAAGGTTTGCGCAACGCCTATCAGCTGCTGTTTTACTCGCCGGGCACCTTGGGCGACCGGGTCAACGAAACTGCCGAGCGTTTTGCCGGAATTGCCCCGGTCGAGGACATCATCCGTTTCATCCGCGCCGATTTCGAGCCGTGCCATCTGCCAGCCCCCCGAGGCGAATGGCGGATAGGGAAATGGCGGACGGAGAGAACGCGCCGCGTCTCGGCATTATCGCCGGCGGCGGCGGTCTGCCGCGGCATCTCGTCGATGCGTGCCGTGCCGCCGGCCGCACGGTGTTCGTGCTGGCGCTCGAAGGGGCCGCCGATCCGGCGACGGTTGCAGGCGTGGCGCATGCCTGGTGCCGGCTCGGCGCTGCCGCCCGCGGGCTGTCGCTGCTGCGCGAGAACAATGTGACCGAGCTGGTTCTGGCGGGCGGCCTCCGGCGGCCGAGCCTGGCCTCGCTGCGCCCCGATTGGCGAGCCGCCAAGCTCTTTGCCCGCATCGGCTACAGGGCGCTCGGCGACGACGGCCTGCTGTCGGCGATCGTCGGCGAGTTCGAGCGCGAGGGATTTCGGGTGATCGGGGCCGATCAGCTGCTCGCGGCCGGGCTGGCGCCGGAGGGCGTGCTGGGCACTCTGCACCCCGACGCCCAGGGGTTGGCGGATATCGAGCACGCTCACCGCCTCGCTCGGGCATTGGGTGCCCTTGATGTCGGGCAAGCAGTCGTCGTCCAGCAGGGTCTGGTGCTCGGGGTCGAGGCAATCGAGGGCACCGACGAACTGCTCCGCCGCTGTGCCGGGCTGCGCCGCGAGGGGCCGGGCGGCGTCCTCGTCAAAGTCGAAAAACCGGGCCAGGAGCGCCGCGCCGACCGGCCGACGATCGGGCCGCACACCGTGACGCTCGCCGCCGCGGCCGGGCTGCGCGGCATCGCCGTCGAAGCCGGTGTGACGATCATTCTCGACCGGGACGAGGTCATCGCCGCCGCCGAGCAGGCCGGGCTCTTTGTCGTCGGCATTCCCCCGGCGTGAGGTTTGCGGGCGTGAGCGAGCGCGGGCCGCCCTTCATCTTCGTGGTCGCGGGTGAGCCCTCGGGCGACGCTCTCGGCGCCAGCCTGATCGCCGGCCTGCGCCAGCGCACCGGCGGGCGGCTGCGGGTTGCCGGGATCGGCGGCGAGCGCATGCGCGATCAAGGTCTCGTGAGCCTGGTGCCGCTCGCCGACCTCGCGGTGATCGGCGTGGCGGAAGTCTTGCCGCGGGCGCCCTTAATCCTGCGCCGGGTGCGTGAGACGGTGGCCACGGTGCGCGCGCTCAAGCCCGATATGGTGGTCACGATCGACAGCTCCGGGTTCAGCTGGCGCATCGCGCAGCGGCTGCGTCGCCAGGGCGAGAAATTGCCGCTGATCCACTATGTGGCGCCGATGGTCTGGGCGTGGCGCGCTGGCCGCGCCCGGCGCATGGCGCGCTGGTACGACCATCTGATGGCGCTGTTGCCGTTCGAGCCGCCCTATTTCGAGCGGGTCGGGCTCGCCTGCTCCTATGTCGGCCACCCGGTGCTCGACAGCGGCGCCGATTGCGGCGATGGCGCCCAATTCCGCGCCACCCACGGCCTTACCCCTGATGAGCTGGTCATTTCAGTATTGCCGGGCAGCCGCGGCGGCGAGGTACGACGGCTGCTGCCGGTGTTCGGCGCCGCGCTCGGCCGCCTGCAACAGCGGATCGGGCCGTTTCGGGTCGCCGTGCCGACCGTCGCGACGGTCGCGGCAGCGGCGGCCGAGGCCGCACGCGGCTGGCCCGGCACACCGATCATCATGCGGGAGCCGCAGGACAAGCACGACGCCTTTGCCGCGAGCCGCGCGGCGCTCGCCGCTTCGGGCTCCGTGGCGCTGGAGCTGGCGATGGCCCGGCTGCCGATGGTTGTCGGCTATCGCCTGAACCCGCTCACCGAGGCGTTGCTCGATCGGGTGCTGAAAGTGCGGCAGGTCAATTTGGTCAACCTGCTGCTCGAACGGCCGCTGGTCTGCGAATTGCTGCGCGGCGCGTGCACCCCCGAGCGGCTCGCGGCGGAGATGGTGCTTCTGGTCGAGGACGAAGCGGTTCGCGCCGCGCATTTGGCGGGGTATGATCAGGCGATGCGGCGCCTCGGGGCGGGCGGCCGGTCGCCGAGCCTGCGGGCCGCCGACCAGGTCCTCGCCATCCTCGCGGTGCACCGCTGCGGCGCCCGCGCCGCTCCTACAGCCTCACGGAGGAATTTACGATGGCCATGACCGATGTTGCCGAAGCCGCCAAGCCGGCGGCCGAGATCGAAAAGTACCGCTATCTGCACACGATGATCCGAGTGCGCGACCTCGACAAATCGCTCGAGTTTTATACCGGGCAGCTCGGCATGAAGCTGCTGCGCAAGCGTGACTATCCGACCGGCAAGTTTACCCTCGCCTTTGTCGGCTACGGTGACGAGGCCGACAACACGGTGCTCGAGCTGACCCACAATTGGGAGCAGGCCGAGCCCTACGCCTTGGGCAGCGCGTTTGGCCATTTGGCGCTCGGCGTGCCCGATGTCTACAAGGCCTGCGAGCGGCTCGGCGCCGCCGGCGTCAAGATCCCGCGCCCGGCCGGCCCGATGGCGCATGGCGGCTCGGTCATCGCCTTTATCGAAGACCCCGACGGCTACCGCATCGAGCTGGTCCAACGGGGGTAACGAAAAAAAAGCGCTGGCCTCAACCCTCTCCCGCACCACGGGAGAGCACGGGACCCATAATGACCGGGAGCCGATCCGCCGAAGCGGCCCGCTGCATCCGCCGCGGCAGACCGGCTGGTCGCGCCGCGGGCAACGGGTTGATGCGCCGGCAACCAAATCATGGTGCGAGGTTTTCGGAACCAAGCTCTATCGGCGGTGTTCGGGCATCGCGCTTCGATCCAGCCCCCCACAGATTAGCAGGAGTTATGGAATGCTCAGAAAACTCGCGATCGCGATCGGCGTGCTCGGACTGATGACGGGGGCATTGGTGCTCGCCCCTCCGGCGCAAGCGCAAGGCGTCAAGGTCGGGGTGCTGACCTGCAATGTCTCCGCCGGCTTCGGCTTCATCTTTGGCTCATCGCGCTCGCTGAACTGCACGTTTTCGGCGGGGCCGGGCCATGTCGAGCATTATGTCGGCACGATCAACAAGTTCGGCGTCGATATCGGCTACATCAACGGCGGGGTGCTGGTCTGGTCGGTGGTTGCACCCACCGCCGCTCCGAGCCCGTGCGCGCTGGCCGGCACCTATAACGGCGCCGCCGCGAACGCCACGGTCGGGATCGGAGCCGGGGCGAACGTGCTGGTCGGCGGCAATGGCAACTCGTTCAGTCTGCAGCCGGTCAGCATCGAGGGCACGACCGGTCTCAACGTCGCCGCCGGCATCGCCTCGATGAACCTGCAATGCGGGCCTCCCTGATCGAGGGACCCGCCGCAGGAGCGCGCCGCGTTGGCCGGCTGGTGCCGCGCGCGGTGCGCTTCTCGCCGCGCCGAGGCGAGCGATCTGCCGTCCCGGTGCGGTGCGTGACGGCTCAGTTGCAGCCGCCGACCGGCGGGTTCACGTCGCAGTGCAGATCGCACTTTTCCGTCGGCGCGCACCGCCAGGAGGTCGGCCGGGTGCTGCTCGGGAAATAGCACACACCGTTGCACTCCACCTCGGCGCCGAGCGGGCGGGTCATCTGGGCGATGACGCCGAGCGCCTGATCGTATTTCTGGACGCGCGTCTCGACCCGCCCGATATCGCGCTCGGCGGCGCTGATGCTCCCGCCCGCCTGCTGAGCTGCAGCCGGCAACGCGGCGCCGATCGCGAGAGCGCAGGCGATCATCGGTAAGACAGCCGAGAAACCCATCTGTTCTGTCCGACGGAGGTGTCGGCAACCGGCCGTTGCCAAGTCAAAGCTAACCTCGACTGCGGCGCCCCGCAATCGGACAAGATCGCAGGTGTCGTCGACGGTGTAGCACCCGGCGAGATGGGCGGGATGCGCCTCGCCGGCATCAGCCGATTTCGATCCGTGCCCCCGTGAGGGAGCGACCCTGTCCAGCCGGGCTAAACGCCGCCGGCATATTGATTCGATCCGCGGCCGATCGGCCGGCTTGCGAGATCCGGCCAGCGGCGATACTGCAATGGGCGGGTCTCTGTTTTCCCAGCACAGAGATGCTCGTCATGGATTCTTCTGAACCAGGCACGCCGGTTTCGACGATCTTCGCCCACTCGCTGCGAGACCGACCGATCGAGGATTGGGAGCCGCTGTCGCATCATCTGACCGCCGTCGGCAATCGTGCGGCGGAGTTCGCCGAAACCTTCGGCTGGAAAGAAGCCGCTCGGGTCGCCGGCCGGCTGCACGACATCGGCAAATGCTCCGCCGCCTTCCAGGCCTATATCCGGCGTCCGCAGGAAGGTGATAAGCGCAGTCGGGGCCCCGATCATTCGACCGCGGGGGCCCGCGTCGCCGCAGCGGCTTATGGGGCGCTCGGTCGGATGCTCGCCTTCGCCATCGCCGGTCATCACAGCGGCTTGGCCGATTTCGGCGATCTCGAACGCCGGCTCGAGCCCGAGCACGCAATCGAGCCGTATCCGGAATGGCAAACCCATGCCGGCGCCCCGCCGCCGCTTGCTGCGCTGCGCTACACGAAACAATTCCTAAAGAGCGCCGATAAAGGGTTCGAGCACGCCTTCCTGACGCGGATGCTGTTCTCCTGCCTGGTCGACGCCGATTTTCTCGAAACCGAGCGCTTTTACGCGGAAGCGGAGGGCGCGCGCATCGAGCGGGGCGGCCTTCTCGATCTCGACACCCTTGGCGAGAGCTTGCGCGCCTACATGGCTCAATTGCGTGCCCAGGCCGCTTCGACCCCGCTCAACGCGCTGCGGGCCGAGGTTCTGGATGTGGTGGTCGAGCGCGCCGCCTCGTCGCCGGGCCTGTTCACGCTGACCGTGCCGACCGGGGGCGGCAAGACCCTGGCATCGCTGTCCTTCGCGCTGGAGCATGCGGTCCGACACCGGCTGCGGCGGATCGTTTACGTCATCCCCTTCACCTCGATCATCGAGCAGACCGCCCAGGTGTTCCGGGAGGCGCTGAATACCAGCGACAATGTTCTGGAGCACCATGCCAGCTTTGACTGGGAACGCGCGGCCGAGGCGCGGCGGGACGATGGCGAGGGGCCCGACGGCTTGGCGAAACTGCGCCGGGCGGCGGAGAACTGGGACGTGCCGATCGTCGTCACCACCGCGGTGCAGTTCTTCGAGAGCCTGTTCGCCGCGCGCACCTCGCGATGCCGCAAGCTGCACAACCTGGCCGGCAGCGTGATCGTGCTCGACGAGGCGCAGACCCTGCCGATCCGGTTGCTGCGCCCATGCATGGCGGCGCTCCAGGAGTTGACCACCAACTACAACGCCAGCGCCGTGCTGTGCACCGCCACGCAACCGGCGTTGCGCCAGCAGGACGGGTTTACGAACGGCTTTCCGATCGACGACACCCGCGAGCTCGCGCCCGAACCGAAAAGCCTCTATGCGCGCCTAAAGCGGGTAAAAGTGGAGCATTTTCCCGACCCGGTCGCGAACCAGACAATCGCCGCGCGCTTCGCCGAGCAGCCGCAGCAGCAGATGCTGTGCATCGTCAACAGCCGCGCCCACGCCCGCGCGTTGTTCGAGGCCATCCGCGAGCTGCCCGGCGCCGTCCACCTGACGACGCTGATGTGCCCGCGCCACCGCCGCCTCGAACTGGCCAAGCTGCGCGAGCGGCTGAAAAGGAAAGAGCCGGTGCGGTTGGTCTCAACGTCGCTGATCGAAGCCGGCGTGGACATCGATTTCCCCGAGGTGTGGCGCGCGGCGGCGGGTCTCGACTCGATCGCCCAAGCCGCCGGCCGCTGCAATCGCGAAGGCCGGCTCGTGCTCGGCCGCGTTGTGGTTTTCGAGCCCGACGAAGCCCAGCCACCGGCGGCGCTGAAGGCGTTCTGGCAGGCCGCCCGCCCGGTGCTCCGTGGTCATGACGATCCGCTGACGCTCGATGCTGTACAGCATTTTTTTCGAGAACTTTATTGGCAGAAGGGCGATGCAGCATTTGACACGGCCCGCGTCGATGGCCGCCCGGGCATTCTGCCCGCGATCGCCGAACGAGCGCCGGATGCCAGCTTTCCGTTTGCGAGCATCGCCGTCGCATTTCGGCTGATCGACGACCTCATGGAACCGGTCGTGGTCCCCTGGCGCGCCGATGCCGACGACGATGACGCCGACTCGGTGCTGACCCGTATTGCGGCGATGGATCGCCCGCTCGCCCGCGACCTGCGCCGGCTGCAGCAATACACGGTGCCGATCCCGCCAAGAGCACGTGAGGCATGGCTCGCCGCCGGCGTGCTGCGGCCGGTCCACCCCGCGCTCGGCGACGACCTGCTCCGCTTCGACAGCCTCGACTGCTACGATCCGCAAACCGGCGTGCAACTCGATCCGGGCTTCCGATCGCCGGAGGCGAACATCACCGCGTAAGGCCAAGCTAATAACAGGTTGAACAGGTGAGGTGAAGGTGATGACCTACGGCGTGCGGCTGCACGTATGGGGGGAGCGCGCCTGTTTCACCCGGCCGGAAATGAAGGTCGAGCGGGTTTCCTATGACGTGATGACCGCCTCGGCGGCGCGCGGCATCCTCGAGGCCGTCCATTGGAAGCCGGCGATCCGCTGGGTGGTGGACCGCATCCACGTGCTGAAGCCGATCCGCTTCCAGTCATTCCGCCGCAACGAGGTCGGCGCCAAGATCAGCAGCGTCACCGCCGAACGCGCGATGCGGGCGGGTTCGACGGCCGGGCTGGGTCTCTGGTCGAGGACAACCGCCAGCAGCGCGCCGCGACGCTTCTTGTCAATGTCGCCTATGTCATCGAGGCGCATTTCGAGATGACGGCGCGGGCCGGCCCCGACGACACCCCGGCCAAGCATCTGAGCATGTTCAACCGCCGCGCCGCGAGCGGCCAATGCTTTCACCGGCCGTGCCTCGGCACCCGCGAGTTTCCGGCCGATTTCACTCTGATCGATGAGGGCGCGCCGCTGCCGCAATGCAAGCTGCCGCCCGACCAGCGCGACCGCGACCTCGGCTGGATGCTGCACGACATCGACTTCGAGAACGGTAATACCTCGCGCTTTTTCCGGGCACGGCTCGTCGACGGGGTGCTCGACATCCAGCGCTGCCTGGCCGAGGGCGTCGCCACATGACCGTTCTCCAGGCGCTCGACCGCTACTACGACCGCATGGCGACGCGAAGCGAAGCGGAAGCGCCAGGCTATTCGCGCGAGAAGATCGGCTTTGCCATCGTGCTGTCGGCCGACGGCGATCCGATCCAGGAACTGGATCTGCGCGAGCGCCGCCGGCAAGCGCATGGTCCCGCGCCTGCTCGAGGTGCCGGCGGCGGTAAAGCGCACTGCCGGTATCCTGCCCAACCTGTTGTGGGACAAGACCTCCTATGTGCTCGGGTCGAACCGCCGGCGAGGGACGGCGCACCGCTGAGGAGCACACTGCGTTCAAGGCGGCAAACCTTGCAATGCTCGATGGCGCGTCCGACGAAGGGCTGATCGCGCTGCGCCGCTTCCTGGAGGCGTGGTCGCCCGCGCGCTTTGACGCGACCCCGTTCACTCCGGAGATGCTCGACGCCAACATCGTGTTCCGCCTCGACGGCGAGCTTGGCTATGTCCATCAGCGCGATGCCGCCCGGCGCCTGATCGAAAGGCGGGTCGGCGGCGACGGCCCGTATCGGCTTCTGCCTCGTCACTGGCACCGAAGCGCCGCTGCGCCGGCTTCATCCGTCGATCAAGGGCGTCGAAGGGGCGCAGTCGTCGGGCGCGTCCGCTGGTCTCGTTCAACCTCGACGCCTTTACCTCCTACGGCAAGGAGCAGGGGGCGAACGCGCCGACATCGGAGGCGGCGGCTTTCCGCTACGGCGCGGCGCTCAATCGGATGCTCGACCGCGGCAGCAGCAATCGAATCGCCCGACCGATCGGCGACACCAGCGTCGTCTTCTGGGCCGACACCTCCGACGTGGTCGACGAGCGATGCCGCCAAGGCGGCCGAAGACGCGTTTGCCTGCCTGGTTCGATCCAATCGGCGTCAGGGCGGTCAAGAGGTGGACGACGCATCCGAGGCCGCCAAGCTGCGCGATGCACTTGACCTGCTGGCCAAGGGCCGCCCGATCCAGGATCTGGATCTCGGGCTGGTGCCGGGAACACGGTTCCACGTCTTGGGTCTCGCCCCGAACGCGGCAAGATTGTCGGTGCGGTATTGGCTCGACGACAGCTTCGACGCCTTCGCCCGCCGCTTGGCCGATCATTATCGCGACCTCGCCATCGAGCCGGCGCCATGGGGCGCAAGGCCGCCGTCGGTCCAGCGACTGCTCGTCAAGACCACCGCGCTCCAGGAAAAATTCGACAACATCCCGCGGCTGCTGGCCGGCGAGGTGATGCGCGCGGTGCTGAGCGGGACCCGCTATCCCCGCACGTTGCTGACCGCGGCGATCATCCGCCTGCGCGCCGGCGACGACCCGTGGACCGGCTGGCATGCCGCCGCCATCAAAGCCTGCATCAATCGTTCGGAAGAGGAGAACGTGCCAATGGCGCTCTGAACCGGACAACCCCAGCGCTGCTTATCAGTTGGGCCGACTTTTCGCTGTGCTTGAATCCGCCCAATATGCAGCGCTCGGCCGGGTGAACGCTCCGATAAGCACGCGCTATTATGGATCGGCCTCGGCGACCCCGGCACGGGTGTTCGGCCCGCTGCTGCGCGGTCTGCGCCATCACGTCGCCGACGCGTTGAAGCAAGGGCGCGGTGGCTGGATCGACGGGAAGGTCGGCGAGATCATCGCGAAACTGCCACCCAACCTTCCACCCACGCTTCGGCTGGAGGATCAAGGGCGCTTTGCCATCGGCTACTACCACGAACGCGCTTTTCGACGGCTCGAGCGCGGATGAAATCGAGCCGAGCGCAGGAGGAGGCGACGCCGATGACGCGCATGAGCACGGTCGTACGCCGCCACGAGTTCGTTCTTTATTTCGATGTCGCCAATGGCAATCCGAACGGCGATCCGGACGCCGGCAATATGCCGCGCATGGACCCGGAAACCGGGCACGGTCTGGTCAGCGACGTTTGCCTGAAGCGCAAGATCCGCAACTTTGTCGAGATGACCCGGGGAAACGAGGTTCGCCATCGGATCTACGTCACCGAAGGCTCGATCCTCAACGAAAAGCACCGCGAAGCGTATCTGCGCGAGCGGCGGACAATTCAGAGGTCAAGGACCGCCAGGAGAGCTGACTCCCAAAATCCGACGAGGAGGCGCTGCGGATCAGGCAGATTCATGTGCGACAATTTCTTCGATATCCGTACGTTCGGCGGCGTGCTCTCGACCGGCATCAATGCCGGCCAGGTTCGCGGTCCGGTGCAGCTCGCGTTCGGGCGCTCGGTTGAGCCGATCCTGCCGCTGGAAGTGTCGATCACCCGGATGGCGGCAACCAATGAAAGAGAGAAAAAGGAACGTATCGAGGGCCATGACGACGAGAAGCGAGGCGACAACCGCACGATGGGCCGCAAGTACATCGTGCCCTACGGCCTCTATCGCGCGCATGGCTTTGTGTCCGCGCCCTTGGCCTCGCACCCGGTCAAGGGCACCGGCTTTTCCGACGATGATCTGGAATTGCTGTTCGAGGCGTTGACCAACATGTTCGACCATGACCGCTCCGCAGCGCGGGGCGAGATGGCGACCCGCAAGCTCGTGGTGTTCCGGCACAACTCCGCGCTCGGCAATGCGCCGGCGCACAAGCTGTTCGAGCGGGTCAAGACCTGGCGGGTTCACCAGGGCTCGCGTCATGAGATCGGCGACGAGGCGACCGATAATTGGCCGTCTGCCCGCGCCTTCTCGGATTACGCCATCACCGTCGACTGCGATGCTGTTCCCGAAGGGGTCGAAGTGACCGAACGGTGAGGCGGCGATGGCCGCTCCCCTCGCGAGCCCGGAGGTCGAGGATGCGCTGATCCCGCTGTCGGCGTTGCAGCATCAGCTGTTCTGCCCGCGGCAATGCGCCTTGATCCATGTCGAGGGCTTGTGGGCGGAGGACGGCGCCACCGCCGAGGGCCGCATCCTGCACGAGCGGGTCGATGCGGGCCGGCCCGAGCGGCGGCCGGGGGTGCGGATCGTGCGCGGGCTGGCGCTGCGCTCGCTGGCGCTCGGCGTCTCCGGCATCGCCGACGTCGTCGAATTCTCGGGCCGGCCGCCGCGTCCCTTTCCGGTCGAGTACAAGCGCGGCAAGCCCAAGGCGCACCGGGCCGACGAGGTGCAGCTCTGCGCCCAGGCGATCTGCCTCGAGGAGATGTTCGGCGGCGAGGTCGGCGAAGGCGCCCTCTTCTATGGCACGACCCGGCGGCGCCACCCGGTCGCCTTCGATGCCGGTTTGCGCGCGCTGACCGCCGAAACCGCCGCCGCGGCGCGGGCGAACATCGCCGCCCTCCGCACACCGCCGCCGGTGCGCACGCCCGCCTGCCGGCGCTGCTCCCTCGCAGACCTGTGCCAGCCCGCTCGGCTGGAAAAGCCGCCGCCCATCGCCCGCTGGCTGGCGGCGCAGATCGCCGACTGAGGAGGGTGTGCGGTGCGCCGCATGCTGAACACGATCTATGTCACCAGCGAGGGTGCGTGGTTGCGCAAGGACGGCGCCAATCTGGTGGTCGAGGTCGATGGCGCCGAACGCGGCCGCGCGCCGCTGCACCTGCTCGACGGCGTCGTCAGCTTTGCCCGGGCGGGTGCATCGCCGGCGCTGCTGGCCGCCTGCGCCGAAGCCGGCGTGACCATCTCGCACCTCGACCCCAACGGGCGCTTTCTCGCGCGGGTCGAAGGCGCCGCGCACCGGGAACGTGCTGCTGCGCCGGACCCAGTTTCGCGTCGCCGATGACGCCGCGCGCAAGACCGTCATCGTACGGGGCATCGTCGCCGCCAAGGCCGCCAACCAGCGCGCCGTCGTGCGCCGCGCGCTGCGCGACCACGGGGAAACGATGCCGGCGGCGGTGCGCTGACGCGCTGGCGCTGGCCGAGCGCCGGCTGACCGATGCGGCCCGGCGTACCCTCGTTACGACCGAGGTGGACGGCCTGCGCGGCATAGAAGGGGAATCGGCCCTGGTCTATTTCGGCGTCTTCGATCATCTGGTGCGCGTCGATGATCCGGAGTTTCGCTTTCGGGGACGCTCGCGCCGGCCGCCGCTGGATCGGTTGAACGCCCTCTTATCCTTTCTCTATGCGATGCTCGGGCATGATTGCCGCTCGGCCCTCGAGGCGCACGGGCTCGACCCGCAGGTCGGGTTTCTCCACGCCGACCGGCCGGGCCGCGCCGGTCTCGCTCTCGATCTGATGGAGGAGCTGCGCCCGGTGCTCGCCGACCGTCTGGCGCTCAGCCTGATCAACCGCCGCCAGCTTGCGGCAGGCGACTTCATCGTCGAGGAGGCGGGCGGCGTGCGCCTGACCGACGAGGCGCGAAAGCGGGTGCTGGTCGGGTGGCAGGAGCGCAAGCGCGACGAGCTTCGGCATCCGTTCCTCGGCGAAACCGTGACGCTCGGTCTCGTCGCGCACATCCAGGCCCAATTGCTCGCCCGGCATCTGCGCGGCGACCTCGACGGCTATCCCGCTTTCGTGTGGAAGTGAGCTGTCGGCGTGCTGATGCTCGTCGCCTACGATGTCAGCACGGAGACGCCGGCCGGCCGTCGACGGCTGCGGCGCGTGGCGCGCGCCTGCCTCGATTTCGGCCAGCGCGTCCAGAAGTCGGTTTTCGAGTGCGAGGTCGACCCGGCGCAATGGGTGGCGCTGCGCGCCCGTCTGGTCGGCGAGATCGACCCCGCGGCCGACAGTCTGCGCTTCTACCGGCTCGGCGCCGAAGGCCGGCGCCGGGTCGAGCATGTCGGGGCCAAGCCGGCCCTCGATCTCGACGGGCCGTTGCTCTTTTGAGGCGTCGACGAGGCGCGCGAACCGCAAGCTCCCAGCTCTCTTCAAGCAGGATCGCGCGATCCAAAGTTCGGCGTTATCAGCTATCTGGCTGCGAAGCCTTCGGCTCAATGCGCCGCGCGCAGCCGAATCCCGGCCGGTTCGCACATCAGCCATGATTTGTCATTGTCGGCCCTTGTGTTACAACCCGGGCCGTCGCCCCCTCACGGGGGCGCGGATCGAAACAAGTCAGCGACGCACTATATCGCGGCACCGAGTACGTCGCCCCCTCACGGGGGCGCGGATCGAAACCTGGATGTCGGCGGTCACGTTCGTCGACGGCCTGCGGTCGCCCCCTCACGGGGGCGCGGATCGAAACGTAAGTCAGGCCGTCGACGCTGCGCGAGCGCCTCGGTCGCCCCCTCACGGGGGCGCGGATCGAAACAGACAGCAGCGGCATCTCGCTATGGCTGACCCGCAGGTCGCCCCCTCACGGGGGCGCGGATCGAAACATCGACGTTCCCGGCCGGCGGCGGTGGCGAATTGCGTCGCCCCCTCACGGGGGCGCGGATCGAAACTAGTGCCGGCACGCACTCAACCCCGCGCCAGCTTCTGGTCGCCCCCTCACGGGGGCGCGGATCGAAACGCCTGACAAATCGAGGCCTTGCCAGATCGGCGCCCCGGTCGCCCCCTCACGGGGGCGCGGATCGAAACACTAGTGCGACAGCGACATGCGCTCGTGCCGGCATGTCGCCCCCTCACGGGGGCGCGGATCGAAACGTGCTTGCCGACGCACGATGATGACGGATAGCGTAGTCGCCCCCTCACGGGGGCGCGGATCGAAACGACCGTGTACAGCATGGATTAGCACACGAACTCGGGTCGCCCCCTCACGGGGGCGCGGATCGAAACCGATGACCGGGCGAGCTAATATTTGACCCGTTCGGGTCGCCCCCTCACGGGGGCGCGGATCGAAACAACCGCGGCAGCGGCTGCAACCCCGGTCGGCCAGCGGTCGCCCCCTCACGGGGGCGCGGATCGAAACTCGCGCTCCAGGACCCAGTAGAAGAGCGCCGCCAGGTCGCCCCCTCACGGGGGCGCGGATCGAAACCAGGGTGCCGTGAAGCTGCCGACCGCGCACGGGGGTCGCCCCCTCACGGGGGCGCGGATCGAAACATCGGTCATCGACAGGCGCGGTCCGCTCGATGCGACGTCGCCCCCTCACGGGGGCGCGGATCGAAACTGCGTGACGTCGAGCACGGTGCAGGCTGCCAGCCGACGTCGCCCCCTCACGGGGGCGCGGATCGAAACTTCGATCGAGGCTGTCAGGTGGCTATGTCCGGGTCGCCCCCTCACGGGGGCGCGGATCGAAACAACGATGAGCGGCGTGCTTGGTGCTTGGGCGTGGCGGTCGCCCCCTCACGGGGGCGCGGATCGAAACATTCGGAAGCTCGGTGAAGTCGACTTAGCAGTCGCCCCCTCACGGGGGCGCGGATCGAAACAGCCCAGCAGCATCGACATCGGTGCCGGGCGTCGCCCCCTCACGGGGGCGCGGATCGAAACCGAGCCCGCGCACGCCGACATGCGCGCGATGATGAAGTCGCCCCCTCACGGGGGCGCGGATCGAAACTGCATCGCCGTGAGCCACGACCGATGCGCCGCGCCAGTCGCCCCCTCACGGGGGCGCGGATCGAAACACACGATGAGCGGCGCTATTTCGCGAATCTCGACGCGGTCGCCCCCTCACGGGGGCGCGGATCGAAACGGCAATCGGTCGAGTTGCGCCAGGGCGAGCCGGCGTCGCCCCCTCACGGGGGCGCGGATCGAAACGACGACGGCGCCGCTCTGGTCGCGGCGGTCAAGTCGCCCCCTCGCGGGGGCGCGGATCGAAACGCCGGTTGCGTTGCTGGTCACACCGCGAAGCTCTGGTCGCCCCCTCACGGGGGCGCGGATCGAAACGATCAGACTGGCGGCGGCCTTGAAGAATTGTCGGCGTCGCCCCCTCACGGGGGCGCGGATCGAAACTCAGACCTTCGCGTGCGAGGCCGCGGCTTTGGTTGTCGCCCCCTCACGGGGGCGCGGATCGAAACCATGGTCACCATGACCACCGACTCGACCGGGTTCGTCGCCCCCTCACGGGGGCGCGGATCGAAACAGCAGCTCGGCCAGGATCGCGGCCTCGATCGGCGGTCGCCCCCTCACGGGGGCGCGGATCAAAACAAGGGATTGGCCGGGGGTGCCATCGGCAATCCGTGTCGCCCCCTCACGGGGGCGCGGATCGAAACGAGAGCCTCTGCGAGCGGCTGCTGCCAGGTGGCCGGTCGCCCCCTCACGGGGGCGCGGATCGAAACGGCGCGATCCGGCCGCTGAAAAACCAGCTCGCCCAGTCGCCCCCTCACGGGGGCGCGGATCGAAACGCCGACAGCTTGCGCAAAGATCCGATCGCGGCGCGTCGCCCCCTCACGGGGGCGCGGATCGAAACCACCCCGAACACGACGCCGATCTACAGCCTCGCTGTCGCCCCCTCACGGGGGCGCGGCTCACCTGGCATTCAGGAATTTTCCCGAGAACCTGCCCTCGCGAAACCGGGGGACCGCAGGCTGAAGATCCACAGCACCAATCCGCTGGAACGGCTCAACGGCGAGATCAAGCGTCGCACCGAGGTCGTCGGCATCTTCCCCACCGCGGCCGCCATCATCCAACTCGCCGGCGCCATCCGGCTCGAGCAAAATGACCAATCGGCCGTTCGGCGCGCCCGATACATGACCTTGGGAAACCATTGCGCCTTGAACGACGATCCCCTTGTCGAGCTGCCCGCCGCGGCGGCCTGACGACACCGGCCAGCCCTGCCGGAGAGCCGGAAACCACTGCCGCTTCTACAACCACGGCTCGGGGCACGATCCGGGCACTTTGGCGCGCGGCCTCCCGCGTGGCGGTGCCGGTCGACCGCCGCTCTTCCCTTCAATCTCGCTCTGCCTTGTAAAGGACAGCGCGGCTCCCAACGTTGATAGCAGTCCCGGCGGCTGAGTGCTAACCCGTCGCCAGTGATTCTTCAGAATTCGCATCGCTTTCTTTTCGGGGGCGATCGGCTTCAGCCAACAATTCAGGAAAGATTTTCATGAAACTCAGACCTTTGCATGACCGCGTGCTGGTCCGGCGCGTGGATCCGGAGGCGAAGACGACCGGCGGGATCATCATCCCCGACACGGCCCAGGAAAAGCCGATGGAGGGCGAAGTCATCGCGGTCGGGCCGGGGGCCCGCGGCGACGACGGGAAGGTGCACGCGCTCGACGTCAAGGCCGGCGACCGGGTGCTGTTCGGGAAATGGTCGGGCACCGAGGTCCGCCTCGAAGGCGAAGAGCTGATGATCATGAAGGAGTCCGACGTCATGGGCATCGTCGAGGGCACCGTCGCCGCCTCACAGACGCGTTGAAAGGGAAACAAACATGGCTGCTAAAGATATTCGGCTCGGCGCCGAGGCGCGCGAACGGATGCTGCACGGCATCGACACACTCGCCCATGCGGTCAGGGTGACCTTGGGTCCCAAGGGCCGCAACGTTGTCCTCGACAAGAGCTACGGCGCGCCGCGGATCACCAAGGACGGCGTCACCGTCGCGAAAGAGATCGAGCTCAGCGACAAGTTCGAAAACATGGGCGCGCAGATGGTGCGCGAGGTCGCCAGCAAGACCAGCACTGAAGCCGGGGATGGCACGACGACCGCGACCATTCTGGCCCACGCCATGGTGCGCGAAGGGGTCAAGGCGGTGGCCGCCGGCATGAACCCGATGGATCTGAAGCGCGGCGTCGACATGGCGGTCGACGCGGTCGTCAAGGACATTCAAAAACGCTCGAAAAAGGTCTCGACAAATGACGAGATCGCCCAGGTCGGCACCATCTCGGCCAATGGCGACGTTGAGATCGGCCGGATGCTGGCCGAGGCCATGAAGAAGGTCGGCAACGAGGGTGTCATCACCGTCGAGGAGGCAAAGTCACTCGAAACCGAGCTCGACGTGGTCGAGGGCATGCAGTTCGACCGCGGCTATATAAGCCCGTATTTCGTGACCAATGCCGAGAAAATGGTCGCCGAGCTCGAAGATGCTCACGTCCTGCTGCACGAGAAGAAGCTTTCCAGCCTGCAGACGCTGTTGCCGATTCTCGAAGCCGTCGTGCAGAGCGCCCGGCCGTTGCTGATCGTCGCCGAGGACATCGAAGGCGAGGCGCTTGCCACCCTTGTCGTCAACAAGCTGCGTGGCGGTCTCAAGGTGGCGGCGGTGAAGGCCCCGGGTTTGGTGATCGGCGCAAGGCCATGCTCGAGGACATCGCCGCCCTGACCGGTGCCCAAGTGATCTCCGAAGACCTTGGCATCAAGCTCGAAAACGTCACTCTCGACATGCTCGGCCGCGCCAAGCGGGTGCTGATCGAGAAGGAGAACACGACGATCATCGACGGCGCCGGGAAGAAGGAAGACATCGTCGCCCGCACCAACCAGATCCGGGCCCAGATCGAGGAGACCACCTCCGAGTACGATCGCGAAAAGCTGCAGGAGCGGCTGGCCAAGCTCGCCGGCGGCGTCGCGGTCATCCGCGTTGGCGGCGGCACCGAGGTCGAGGTCAAGGAGCGCAAGGACCGGGTCGACGACGCCATGCACGCGACCAAGGCGGCGGTCGAGGAAGGTATCGTGGCCGGCGGCGGCGTTGCGCTGCTGTTTGCGAGCAAGGTCCTGGCCGGCCTCAACCCCCCGAACAACGATCAGAGGGTCGGTATCGACATCGTCAGAAAGGCGATCCAGTCCCCGGTGCGGCAGATCGCCGAGAATTCCGGTGTCGAGGGCTCGATCGTGGTCGGCAGGCTGACCGACAAGAACGACCCGAATTTCGGCTTTGACGCACAATCCGGCGAGTACAAGGACATGGTCGCCGCCGGGATCATCGATCCGACCAAGGTCGTGCGGGTGGCATTGCAGGATGCCGCCTCGGTCGCGGGGCTGTTGATCACCACCGAAGCGATGGTCAGCGACAGGCCGGAGCCCAAGGGTGCGCCGGGCATGCCTCCTGGCGGCGGCATGGGCGGCATGGGCGGTATGGGCGGAATGGATTACTAGGCGATCCAGCTGCACTGTACGGTGGTAAAAGGGCTTCGCCTCTCCTGTCTTAAGACAGGAGAGGCGATGGTCCTTGCCTGCTTTCTCGCGGCTTGAACGATGACTGATGATCCCGAGCACCGAACGCTCGCCCGCGACGTGATCGAGGTGCAGGGGACGGAGGCCGCCACGGTCGCGCGGGACAATGCCCGTGCCGCGGCGCTATCGGGTCAGCTCGCCCGGGCGAAGTCCTGGATCAGGGTGCTCGAGCTGATCCAGCGGCGCTTGCCGGCACGCGATTGCCAATTCCGAACGCGTCTTAACGGGGGTGACCTGCTGCGCCCGCGAGCGCGACATGCGGCGTCTCAAGATCGCCGCGCGGCCGACACCTAGGGCGCCCCGGGCTGTCATTCGTGCTGCCTGCCTGGCGGAAGCGGGTGCTCCAGGAAGAACCGAACCATCTCGCCGGTGGCGTCGGGGCCGCGCGGAAGGGTGTAGGAACCGGCGGGGCTGCCACCGGACCAGGCGTGGCCGGCTCCATGAATGACCCATTGCTCTGCCAACGTCTCGCCGCTGGCGCCGGTATGCAGAATGCGGCTGTACGCGAGCCCACCCGCAACCTGCCCTTTATCGACCCGCCTTCTGAGCGACGTGCCCTGGCCCGACTGCGCAACGACCGAATCGGCATTCTTGGGGTTGACCGTGGTGTCCTTGTCGCCATGGAAGACGATCGCCGGGACAACTCGCGGCTTTGATCCCGCAGGCCCCCTGCGTGCGGGTCTCGGCGCCGTACCATTGCCCTGCATCGCGGCGAATGCCGAGGGCATGTCGCGCGCCGCACCGCAAGCAAGCCCAGAATGCACGCCGATCGCCGCGTACAGATCGGGATAGGCATCGCCCATGATGGCGGCTGCGGCACCTCCGGCCGAAAGCCCCGCAATGTAGACGCGCCGCGGGTCGATAGCGTAGTCGCGCATCACTTCGCGGGTAATTCCCGCGATCAGCGAGGGCTCGCCGGCATCGCGCTGCTGGTCGGCCGCGCTGAACCAGTTCCAGCATTTCTGCATGTTGGCCGCGCTGGTTTGCCCGGGGTAGGCGACGAGGCAGGTATGTTCCTCGGCCGCCGCGTTCATGCGTGTGCCGGCCGCGAAGTCGTCCGGGGACTGGGTGCAGCCGTGCAGCATGACGATCAAGGGCACCGACTGGCCATGGTAGCCGCTCGGCACGTAGAGCTTGTAGGGCCGGCTGCCGGCCAGATTGCTGAATGTGCAGGCCAGGAATTTTGCGCCGTTCGGCAAATCGGCGGGGATTGGAGTCGGCGAAATGCGGCCCAAGCCGGCGGGCAACCGGAAACTGCGGTGGCCCGCCTGGTCGATAATGCCACGCAACGCATTGGCCGAGTCTTCGGCGCTGTCGCCGAACGTCCTGCTGCCCCGAGGCGCAAGCTTGGGCTGGGCCATTTCCAGGTCGTCGCCGATGCCATCGTTGGCCGGGGGGCCGTGTCGCGCCTTCAAGGCTGCGCTGTTCACCGGCATCCCGGCCCCCAGCATGCGCTGCAGCACCGCCGTCGCCTCGGTGAGCTGTCCGGCTTTGGTGAGGTGCGTCGCTTCGAGCAGTTCGGCAGGAAGGGGGAAGTGCATGGTCATGGCCTTCTGTGTGGGACCCTGATCGGCATCCCGGTTCGGAACCGGATCGGCTTCCGTCGTCGATAGGTCGGCGCAGTTGGGCTGCCGCGTTGGATCGGTGTGGCGGCCGGTTGGTGCTGCGTGGCAGGTCAGTGTGTTCGATCGGCCAATGCCGCTTTGACCTCGGCACTGGCCTGCAAGGCGCCCAGCACGGTGACCGAGGCGATGGACGCACGCGCCAGTTCGGCGGTAACGTCGTGAGCAATGCTGGCGAGGCCCAAGACATTGATATGCAGCAGCTCGCCGCTGGTCCGTGCCGTCTCGAGGTCGGCGCGACTATAATGTCTCAGTCCAAGCTCGAGCGCCTTGCGGCCTACCGATTGACGGACCACCTCGGCGTGGCGATCGAGCTGGTTGCGGATGGCTGTCCGGATGAAGTCCGTCCTGTTTGAATAGAAACCGTCCTTCACCATCAGATCGATTTGACCCAGATCAACGTAGCCGAGATTGATCGTGATCTTTTCACTGTCAGCGGGCCGACGGCGAAGCTCCGAGACGCTGGTTGCCATTGCCAAGGTCCTCTGCCATCCAACCAGATGGTATATGGATGCTGCCAGGATGGGTGCAAGGCCTGGGGTCGGATGAGGCTTTTTTGGATTCCATCAACAACATACGTCATGGTGAGGAGCGCCGAAGGCACGTCTCGAAGCCACGCACCGCGTCCGTTCAACGTCCTGCCTTTCGGTTCAGCGGCAATTCCTTCACTGCTCGCAGGTCGGGGCCGATGCTGCCGGAGCAGGATCGAGGATCTGATCTTTCGCATTCTTTCGGCCGCAGAATCTTAGAGCCGAGATGTCGAGCGCGCCCGGCCGGAACCGCCGCGCGCCGGTCACCGAAACGTGAGATGCGCGGCCTCCCGAAAGGGGCCACCTCTCACGCGTTGCAATCATCAACCGTTTCAGGGGAGGCTGCCGATCATGCGTCAGACATCATTTTTTGCGGCTGTCGTTATCGCCCTCGTCGCGCTGCCGGCCTTTGCCCAGGCCCCGCCGGCCGCGCCGCCGCTCCGCATCCGCGGCACTGTCGACAAACTCGATGGCCGCACCCTGTCGGTCAAAGAGCGCGATGGCCAGGTCGCTGCCGTAACCCTCGCCCCGAATGCCGCGATCGGGACGCTGGTCAGACGGAGCCTCGCCGACATCAAGCCCGGCGATTTCGTCGCTTCGACCGGGATTAAGGACAAGACCGGCAAGATCCACGCCATCGAAGTTCGCATCTTCCCCAAGGCGACACCCGATGGCGGACGGCAATTCGCGTGGGATCTCTCACCGAACAGCGTGATGACCAACGCCACAGTCGGCAAGGTCACCAAGGCCCCGCAGGGCGAGGTGCTGCACGTCACCTTCAAGGGCGGGGAGTCCGAATACAGCATCGGCCCCGGCGTGCCGGTGCTGGCGACAGCCCCGGGCGACATCAGCCTGTTGAAGCCGGGTGCCGTGGTCTTCGTTCTCGCGCTGAAGCATCCCGACGGCAGCCTGACCTCGAACCGGCTTTACGCGGAGAAGAACGGCGTCAAGCCGCCGATGTAAGGGAGACCGCGTCACAGCCGGAGCCTGCCGATGGTGTTGCCGTGGAATGATTACAGCGGTCGATTGTCGCCGTTGAAGCTCGCTGTCTTCGTGGCGCTGTTCGTGCCGGCGGGCTGGGTGGCGTTCGCCTACGGCTTTGGGCTGCTCGGCGCGCGCCCGCTCAACGAAGCGATCCACCAGATCGGGCTGTGGACGATCCGGCTGATCTTTTTGGCCCTGGCGGTGACGCCGTTGCGCCAAATCCTGCAATGGCCGCGGCTGATCCTGGTACGGCGGATGATCGGGGTCGCCGCCTTCGCCTATGTGCTGATCCATTTCTCGCTTTATACGGCGAGCGAGGCTTTCGACCTCGAAAAGGTCGCCAGCGAGATCGTGCACCGGGTCTATCTGACGATCGGCTTCGCCGCATTGCTCGGGCTCGCGGCATTGGCGGCGACCTCGACCGACGGCATGGTCCGCCGCCTCGGCGGCCGGCGCTGGCAGCTTCTGCATCGGCTGGTCTACGTAATCGGGGTGCTCGCCGTCATCCATTTCTGCTTTCAGGCGAAGCTCGATAAGTGGCAGCCGACGATCATGGCCGGGCTGTTGTTCTGGCTGCTCGGCTACCGGCTGCTGCTCTGGGGCTTTGGCCGACGCGGGCATCTGGCATTGCCGTGGGTGGCCGGCCTCGGCCTCGGCGCGGCGGTCGCCACCGCCTTGGGCGAGGCGACCTATTTCGGGCTCGCCTTCCATGCCCCGATAATGCGGGTGCTGGCGACCGATTTCTCGCTCGACACCGGGGTCCGTCCGGGGGCCGTGGTGCTGGCGATCGGGCTCGGCGTCGCCGCCATTGGCGCTGTTCGCGCCGCGACCGCGCGTCCGGCGAAGCGGCGGCTCCGCCCGGTCCCGCCCAAGCCCATTGGTCATTCCCCCGAGAGCGAGAAGCCAGCGCGGTCGAATGCCTAGGCGACCCCGTTCAACACGAAGTCGAAAATGTCGAAATTGCGTAACCGGCCGGCCGCGGCGCGACGCCGGTATTCGGCGCTCAAAGGCTGCGACAGGATGAACGGCACGCGCGCTTCGCGCTGCCCGCCATGCGAGCGCAGCCGGCGGCCGGCCAGCCCCGACAGATCGTGGTCGGCATGTGCCGCGCCGATCGCGGTGTCGGCATCGCCCAGCACGACGAAATCGGCTTCCCGATCGAACGGCAGCTCGAACCGCCGCGCCGCTTCGGCGCGGTCGAGAGCGGCGACTACGCCCGGCAATGCCGCGCTCGCCGAGATCATCGCCGGGACCTCGGCGCCGTCTCGCGCATAGACCCGCACGAACGAGCCGAGCGCCCCGTGATGGCGCACGAACGGGTCGGTGATCGGGCAGATCACCCGCGCGGCACCCGTGCCGAACCGCTCGCGGAGCTGGTCTTCGAGAAAGATCACCCGCGGCTTGTCGTTCATGCCGTGATCGGCGACGAGGCCGACGACCGCGCCCAATTCGACAAAGCGCCGCACCCGCTCGTCGACTGCGCGGTGAAAGGCGTCGGCTTCCGGCTCGCCCGGCCCATGCGCGTGCTGGACATAATCGGACAATGACAGGTAGAGCAGCCTTGCCGCCCCGCATTCGAGCAGCCTCACCCCAGCGTCGAGCACAAAGAGCGACAGGTCGGCCGAATACATGTCGGGCCGCGCCCGCCCGACCATCGCCCCCACCCCGGCATCGGCGAATTCCGATGAAAAGCAGGTGCCGTCGAGGTTGTGGCCGAGCAGGCGGCGCAGCTTGTCCTTGGCTGTGACCGCGGCGGTGGCGACGCCCGCGCGCGCCATCAGCGCCAGGATCGTCTCGCTGCGCATCAGCGCCGGGTCGGTCATCATAATTTCGCGCCCGGTCTCGCGGTCGAGATAATAATTGCCGGCGATCCCGTGCACGGCGGGCGCGGCGCCGGTCACGATCGAGACGTTGTTGGGGTTGGTAAAGGTCGGCATCACCGCGTCGGCGGTGCCGAGAAAGCCGTCGCGGGCAAACCCCCCGATCGCCGGCAACACGTCGTCCTCGATGCCGCGCTCGACATAAGCCGGGTCGAACCCGTCGACGCAAATGACCACAGTGGGCCGCTCCGGCTTACGATACCGCCTGCCGTTAAGCTCGATCCAATCGGCCATCGCGATTCCTCCGGAATTTGTCCCAACCGACGGCATAAATCCGAACCTTGCCCAACCAGAAAGCGCCCAGCAGCATTCGCGCGGTCTCGCGAGAGAACCTGAAAGCTGAACGAGGCTTGATACAACGTGACGTATAACGACATTGATGAACAGCCGGGAACTTCTTCGGAAGCTCCGACGCTTGGGCGCGGCCGTCGATCCCAACCGTGGCAAGGGCGGTCACGTCATGGTGCGGCTGGGCAGCCGGTTCGCCATGGTGCCGACAGGAAGCGGCGAGATCGCGGTCGGGACGCTCCGGGCGATCCTCCGCGAACTTGGCTTGCGTCCCGATGATATCCGGTAGGAGGTGGGATGAAGAACAGGGAACCACGCGAGGATCTTGCCTATCCCGCCTTGTTCGAGCCGGAGCCGGAAGGCGGCTTTACCGTGACCTTCCCAGAAGCTGGGATCGCGGCCACTTACGGCGCGAGCTGGCAAGAGGCGCTCGCCCAGGCCGAGGACATGCTTGAAGAAGCGGTACTCGGCATGATCGCTCATGGTGAGGATGTGCCGAGGCCGGCGTCGCTCTCGACCGGAGATCGCCTGCGCCCGGCCGTCCATCTGCCGGCGCCGACTGCCGCCAAGCTCGAAATCTACCGGGCAATGCGGGACGCCGGGCTTGGGAAGGAGCAGCTCGCAGTCCGGCTCGGCTGGCAACCCGCGCAGGTGACACGCCTGTTCGACGGCCGACGCCCGGTCCGGCTCGATCATGTCGAAGCCGCGTTGCGGGCGCTTGGGCGCCGCCTCGTCGTCACCAGCGAAGCGGCCTAGTACCTGCTCACGTCAGCTCGTCGAGCAGCGCCTTGGCTTCTTTCAGGTCGGCGGTGTCGAAGCCCTCGGTGAACCAGCCGTAGATTGGGGCGAGAAGATCGCGGGCCTGCTGCCGTTTGCCGCGCTTGCGCCACAGTCGGGCCAGGCTCGTCGCCGCGCGCAATTCCCAGGACTTTGCTTGCTGCGCGCGGGCGATGGCGATGGCTCGCTCGAAATGCACCTGCGCTTTCGCCGCGTCGGGCTCGGGCGACATCAGCGCGATTTCCCCGGCGGTTCGGTGGATCTCCGCCTCGCACCATTTTTCCTTGGTTGTCTCCACCGCTGTCATCGCTTCGCCGAGGCAGCGCCAAGCCGCCTCGAATTGCCCAAGCTCCGCATGGGCACGTGCCAAATGCGGCAAAAAGAGTGGCATCCAAAATGTTGCTCCGGTTGTCCGCATCGCGGTCATCCCGGAGATCAGCATTTCGGTCGCGTCCGAAGCCCTGCCGATCAGGGCCAGTACGCAACCTTGGTTCGCCATTCCGTACGCCTTCCAAAACAGGGAACTTTTTTCTTCGGCCAGAGCGACAAGCTCTTGGGCTTGCGCGGCTGCCGCGGCGCGATTGCCGCAAAGGGTATACGGTATCGAGGCACAGAATAACGCGTGCATCAGAGTGGCGGCATGACCTATCTCTCGCGCATTCCTGAGCGCGTCGTCGGCGTCTCTGAGCGCGGCCTCGGGATAGCCAAGCAACCACAGAGCCGACGACCGGAAGACTAAGATCGTTACCGCAACGTCTTGGGCAAACCGCGCCGCCCGCGGACGATGCTCGGCAGGATCGTAAAGGGCGATCGCCTGATCTAAGTGCCCCCGGCCCTCCGCGATCTCCCCCGTAAACAGTAAGGAAGTTCCCATCATGCGATGCCCAACCATGAGCGGGACTGTCGCCTTTTGCTTCTCCGCCAGCGCCAGGAACTGCGCCGCGAGATCGCGACTGGCATCGCCATTGAATGCCGCAGTGTTCGCTACCCAGAAGGCGTCGAGGACCCTGAACAGCAGCAGCGGATCTTCGCGAGGCTCTCCCAGCGCTTCGGCTTGTTCGATCAACGAGCGTGCCTGCTCCGCAGCCGCCTTGGTTTCGGTGGCGGCATAGCCTTTGACATGCATGAGGGGGGTGATCAGCGCGACCTGAAGCTTGATCTGCTCGCGACGCAATGCCGCCGTGCCGGGCAGGGTCGCGATCTGGTCGAGGGCGCGAGTGAGCTGGGCCGCGGCTTCGACCAGCGCCGAGCGCGCCACTGACCGCTGACCCGCCTTGCCCCACAGACAAGCGGCCTTCTCGATCCGCCCGGCCTCGGTGCAGTGATGCGCCGGGATCTCGGGCTGGCTCTCCGCGATCTCGGAGAACTGGCTTTCGAGGGTTTCGGCGATCAGGGCGTGAAGCGCGCGTCGCGGCTCGCGCAGCAGCGTGCCATAGGCTGCGTCCTGCACCAGGGCATGCTTGAGCAGGTAGCTCGCCTGCGGCGGCACGCCCTGGCGGGACAGCAAACCAGCCTGCACGAGACGGTCGAACGCCGATCCCAGCTCCGCCTCGGGCTTGCGCGCCACCGAGGCCAGCAGCGCATGCGAGAACTCCCGCCCGATCGCGGAACCGATCTGCGCCACCTCCTTGGCCGCGCCGAGCCGGTCGAGCCGCGCCATCAGCGAGGCGTGCAAACTTGCCGGGACCGCCAGGGCCGAAGACGGAGCCGCCGCAACCGTGCGCCGGGCCGCGCCCTCGCTCTCCGCCTCCAGCACCGCCTTCGTCATCTCCTCGACGAACAGCGGAATGCCGTCGGTGCGCTCGACGAGCTCCGTCATCACATCCGCCGGCAGCGCCTGATTCCCGGCAAGGTGCCCGATGATCGCGGCCGCTTCCCGTTCGCCAAGCCGGTTAAGCGTCAGGCTCATCACATGAGACTGTCCCACCCAAGGCGCGTCGAACTCGGGGCGGAATGTCACGATCAGCAGTGCCGGAAGGGTTTTAATCCGGTCGACGATGCGGCCGAGCACCTCCAGGCTCGTGGGGTCGATCCAGTGCACGTCCTCGAAGATCATCAGCACCGGTTGCCGGCGTGCCAACCCCGCGAGTTGCGACATCAGCGCTTCCAGCACTCTCTGCCGGCGCTGTTCCGGGGTCAGGTCGAGGGCGGGATAACGTCCATCATTCGGCAACGACAGCATCTCGGCGAAGAGTGCGGCATCCTCGGGCGAGGTCGAGGCCTGTGCGAGCACCACATCGAGCTTGTCGAGCTTCGCCTGCGGGCTGTCGTCGTACGCCAGTCCGGCGGCGCGTTCGATCTGGCCGATGATCGGGTGGAACGCGCTGTCCGTGCGCTGCGGCGAGCAGAAATAGCGCAAGCGCGTGTGCGGTTCGCCGGCGAGGCGTTCCACGAGTGCCGCCGTGAGCCGCGATTTGCCGATCCCTGCCTCGCCGGAGAGCAGCACGACCTGGCCTTCAGCCGTCTTTGCCCGGGACCAGCGGCGAAGCAGCAATTCGGATTCTTCTTCCCGCCCGACGAGGTCGGTCAGGCCGGTCGTGTGCAGGGCGTCAAAGCGGCTCCCCACGGAACGCGCCCGCAGTGCCGCCCAGGCCCGCGCCGGCCCGGCGATGCCCTTGAGGTCCCTGGCCCCGAGATCCTTCAGCTCGAAGAGATTGCCGAGCAGCCGTCGGGTGCCGTCGGCGATGACGACGGCGCCAGGCTCGGCCAGAGCCTGCAGGCGCGCCGCGAGGTTTGGCGTCTCGCCGACGACCGCCTGCTCCTGTGCAGCACCCGCGCCGATCAGGTCGCCGACCACGACAAGCCCGGTGGCGATGCCGACCCGCACCCGCAACGGAACGCCGGCGGCGGTGGTGAGCTTCGGCGCCGCCGCGACCAGGGCCAGCCCGGCCTGCACAGCGTGCTCGGCGTCATGCTCGTGAGCCTGGGGATAGCCGAAATAGGCCAGCACCCCGTCGCCCATGTACTTGGCGACGAACCCGCCGGCCTCGCCGATGAGATCGGCGCAGCAGCGGTGATACGCGCCGACGACCTCGCGCAAATCCTCGGGATCGAGCCGCGCCGAGAGTGCCGTCGAGCCGACCAGATCGCAGAACATCACCGTCAATTGCCGGCGCTCGGCGTCGCCCGGAGGCAGTGCATCGCGCGGTGCGGCTGCCTCGGTGGCGGCGGGCGCCTCGGCGCGGAGTGCGGTGATCGCGTCGAGCAGGCGCCTGCGATGGCCGACCAAGGTGACGCCGAGATCCTTCAGGTCTTCGGCCGTCAGGCTCGGAAGCACGGTGCTGTCGATCGCATTTTCGCGGAACCCCAGCTCGTATTGGCTAAGCCTGAGACCCCGCAGCCATTCTGCGATATCCATCGGCCCCTCTCCCGTCCCCCGATTATCGCCCGCAAGCGGCTGGAGCGCACGCGCGATAAGCTGGTATCGTGCGCCGGGACATCCGGCGTCGGCAGCAGGAGAACGGCAAGATGAACTCGAACGGGAAAGTCGCCCTCGTCACCGGCGGGGGCAGCGGCATCGGCAAGGCCTCGGCATTGGCGCTCGCCAAGGAGGGGTTTGCGGTGGTCGTCGCCGGGCGCCGGGCGGAGCCGTTGGAGGCGGTGGTCGGCGAAATCGAGGGCCTGCAGGGAAAGGCGCTCGGTGTCTCGACCGATGTCGGCAACCCCGACTCGGTCCGCGCCTTGTTCGCCAAAACCAAGGAAACCTTCGGCCGGCTCGACGTGCTGTTCAACAATGCCGGCTTCGGCGCCTCCTCACCGATCGAGGAGCTGGCGTTCGAGCGCTGGCAGGCGGTCGTCAGCTCGATCCTGACCGGATCGTTCCTATGCACCCAGGAAGCCTTCAAGATCATGAAGGACCAGCAGCCGATGGGCGGCCGCATCATCAACAACGGATCGATCTCGGCGCATGTGCCGCGACCCCATTCGGTCGCCTACACCTCGTGCAAGCACGCGATCACCGGGCTCACCAAATCGACCTCGCTCGACGGCCGCAAATACGACATCTCCTGCGGCCAGATCGACATCGGCAACGCCTTGACCGAGATGACCCAGCGCATGCAGCGCGGCGTGCCTCAAGCGAACGGCACGGTCATCGAGGAGCCGGTGATGGACGTGGCCAACGTCGCCCGCGCGATCGTCTTCATGTCGACCGTCACCCCCGAAGCCAACGTGCAGTTCCTGACCGTGATGGCGACCAAGATGCCGTTCGTCGGCAGGGGGTAGCTGGCAGGGCGGGGGCGCATTCGCCCCCACTCTCCGGTCGGTTATCCCGGCAGCAGGTTGATGACCCGCATGACGGCGATGCCGGCGCCGATGTTCTCGGTGTCTTCTAAGAGACCTTTGTTGCAGCTCCACACGTCGCCCTTCTTGGCAACGAACTCCCCGCCGGGACGTTGCCGGACCTGAAGCTCGCCTTGCGGGCAGTGGCAGACCATGTCGTTGGCCATCGGCACGCCCGTCGTCAGTTTGGCCTTTGGCTGATACACGATGTCGAACATCGAAACGGTTTTGTAAGCGGGGATCATCGACGCGCGCTTGCCGAGGTCGACCCGCCGCACCCCGGGGGCAATTTCTTTGCCGCCAGTCGCAGTTTGCGCCTGAGCCATCGCGCTTCCGGTGGTGGCGGCCGCAGAGGCGGCAGCGAGCGCAAGCGTAAGCGCCGATCTTCTGTCGATGTCTTCCATGGGCTCCCCCTTTTTGAGCTGTGGTTGCCCCTTAAAATTGCCTTAAATGGTTCAAGATGGCACTGGCAAATTCCAGCAGGTCGCGCGGGGCGGCGCAGGGCGGCCACTGAGCCGAGTGCGCTCCGCTCACTCCTCCTCTTCCTCGATCGCGCTTTCGTGCCAAGTGGCGCAGCACCGGGCGCAATTCCTGACCGTGATGGCGAGCAAGATGCCGTTCGTCGGCCGCGGCTAGGAGACGCGCGCCGCTGCGTTCGACCCTCGCGCGACGCTGTCGATGAGCCTCGGATGCCGAGCCGTGCGCTCGGGATGCGGCCTGAGCAGAGCCGAGCGTCACGATCAGCCGAAGGTTTTCCGGAGGGTGGCGACCGAGACGTGCGGCCAGCTGAGGTTTGTCGTCGTGCCCAGCACCGGAAAGTTCAGCATAACCGTCTGCACATATTGAAGCTGCAGAAAGCTGCCCGATGGGCGCCTGATCGTTTCGATCCAGAAAGTGGCAAAGAACAACGCTGCGTCCGCATTGGTCGCCAGGAACGGCATGTTTTCGATGCCGCCGGCGCCGTCGAGAACCGGAACCGGCCCTGACGTTACATCAAGGCTGGAGACTGTCGCGATGTTGAGCACCACCATCTTCTCGATGAACTGACCGTTTATCGCCTGCTGAAGCAGCCGGGTCGGGTCGTTGATCACCGTCTGCATCGGCACGCTGTCGATCGCCGGGGGCAGAGGAATTGCGGGGATATTTCCGAACGGCGTCCTAAAGTTGACGGCGGCCGGAGTGGTGTTGGCGAGGCTGTACGGCGCGAAGCCGGCTTGCGTTCCGCCCACGGGCATGGGCGAGCCCGCGTCGAACGGTGCGGTATTGACCGACGCGATCTCGAAGGTGCCATTGTTCAGCTCCGGCACCAGGATCGCCGAGCCTTGAGCGAGCAAGGCGTTGCCGTGAGGGATCGTGCCCATCCGGGCGACGATTTGACCTCCCGGCGGCGGCGATTCAGCGGGATCGGTGGTTGCCGGCTGCGTGACCCAAATGCCGGGTTCGATATGAAGCGCCCCGCCGGTCGTGCTGTCGCTGATCTTTTGCAGGTAGGTCAAACCGAACAATTCGATGTCCTGCTGTGCGAACCCGCGATTGGGGATCGACGACGAAATCGGGTCAATCTTTAAGGTCTCGTCGGTTTGATTGAGCTCGAGGAAGAGCGGGCCGCCTCCCTCCTTGTCCGGTCGGGCGATCAGGTTGAAACCGTGGCCGTGCCAATTGCCGGCGAGTTCGGCAAGCAGGCCCAATTGCTGCAGCACGGTTGCGTTGTCCGGGCTCAGCCGAATTGCTGGAATCCGCGGGTGCGCTGGGTGACCGTCGCTCATTTCTTGCTCCGTCGGTTGGAAAGGCTCCCGTCGCAGGGCTGGCAGGAGGACGCTGGAAGCCGCGATTATCGGCCGGTAGACTATCTCCGAGCGCGTCTGAGGCCCATGTGATCTCGGTCACACCAGACGAGAATCGTTCTGGAATCGGGGCGTCGCACCAACGACTGCACTCCCCGGCAAGGGCGGTCTCGAGAGCGGTGCGCAAAGGCCCGAGAACTCTGCGTCTCCGGTCTTGGCCGCTTGGGCCGGCGATCCTGACGCGGCATATGCGTCGACTTGCAGGAGCAGAAGCTTATGACGCCGTCTCGGGGCGGCCAGGATGCGTGCCGGCGCGTTGCGGCAGGAGCAGAATGCAGCCCACGATAAACGCGGCGATGACCGCCGAGGCGATCGGACGACTGAGAGCGAGCCCGCCATGATTGACGGGCTTGTCGAGGAAGTCGCCGACGGTCGCACCAAGCGGACGGGTCAGAATGAACGCCGCCCAGAACAGCACGACCCGAGATATGGCTGTCCAATAACGGGCGGCGGCAAGCACCGCGAGGCCTGCGGCGAATACCAGGGCTCCGCCTTCATAGCCGAGCCCCGTCGTGTCGGCCATCCAGTCGCCGAGCGCCGTCCCCAAAGTCTGAGAGAAGGTAATCGCCGCCCAGTAGAACGCTTCGACTTTCGGCGTGCTGACAGTTTCTACCGAAATCGAGCCCTGCGACAAATACCACAGACCGAGCACGGCCATCAGGCAGCAAAACAACAGCGACGAACCGCCGGTGTAGCCGATACCCAACGAGCGGTCGGCAAAATCGGCCATTGTCGTCCCAAAGGTGGTGGAGGCAATGATCGTCGCCCAGTAAAGAAACGGATAAAATTTTTTCGCGACAATCTGCACGACGACCAGGACCACCAAGACCGAGAGAAATATCGCAGTTCCTGCCAGGTAGCCCCAATTCAAGGTCATGGTCACCGAGTCGCCGCCGGTCTCACCCAGAGTGGTCGCAGCAATTTTGATGATCCAGAATATCAGCGTGACTTCTGGAACCTTGGTCAGAGCAGCGCTGCGGTGTTCGGTAAAGCTGTTTATCGTCAAGCGACACCTCTCTGAATTATCGGCGCGAGGGCCGGCGGTTCTGCCGATGACCGCACCTTGCCTCTGCACACGCGGGTTTTCTTCTATCGGACCGAGATGTCCAAAGATGGCGAGTCGCCGCGGCAGATCCGCGCAGCACCGCTGCGAGGCCCGGGAGTCGTCGCTTCGATTCGCTCATTCCTCTTCGTCGGAAACCGCGCTTTCATGCCAATGCCGCAGCACCAGACGCGACAGCAGATCGATCGCGAGATAGATCGCGATGCCGGTCATCGACAGCAGGAACAGGGCCGCGAACAGCCGCGGGATCGCCAGCCGATAGCCGGCTTCGAGGATGCGGAAGGCGAGCCCGGTCTCGGCGCCGCCGGTGCCGGCGACGAATTCGGCGACGACCGCGCCGATCAGGGCGAGCCCGCCGCTGATCCTGAGCCCAGCGAGGAAATACGGCAGCGCGGACGGCAGTCTCAGATAGCGCAGGGTCTGCGCCGGCGAGGCGCCATAGAGCCGGAACAGGGCCACGAGGTTGCGGTCGGCGCTGTTGAGCCCGATCGTGGTGTTGGAGACGATCGGGAAAAAGGCGACGATCCAGGCGCAGACCAGAAGCGCCAGAAACGGCTGCTGCACCCAGATGATGATCAATGGCGCGATCGCCACGATCGGCGTCACCTGAAGGATGACCGCGTAGGGGAAGAGGCTGATCTCGAGCAGCCGCGACAGCGAGAACAGGAGGGCGATGGCGCCGCCGAGAACCGCCGCCGCCGCCAGCGCCGCGAGCGTGATGCGCAAGGTCACCAGCAGCGAGCCCAACAGGCTCGGGCCATCGGTCCACAACGCCCTTGCGATCGCGACCGGGCCGGGCAGCACATAGACCGGGATGTCCTCGATCCGGACCACCCCTTGCCACAGCGCGAGCAGCACCGCGCCCACGATCAACGGTGCGGCGACCCGCCATAGCCGCGCGCTTCGCAGGACCCTCGTAACCGAACGCCGCGAGGCCGGTGAGGGCAACGCCGCGCGATTATGTTGCAACGGGTCCGGCGGGCGTAGCGGCGGCCATCGCCTCGGCGAGGTGACCCGATGCCGCGGCGCAGATCGCCGCATAGGCCGGCGCCGTGCGCAAGGCGCGTTCGCGCGGCTGCGGCAGATCTACCGTCAGCTCGGCGGCGATCCGTCCCGGCCGCGCCGTCATCACCGCGATCCGGGTCGACAGATAGACCGATTCGAAGACGCTGTGGGTGACGAACACGACGGTCGGCCTCCGGCTCTCCCACAGCCGCATCAGATCGTCGTTCAGCGCCATCCGGGTGATCTCGTCGAGTGCGGCAAACGGCTCGTCGAGCAGCAACAGGTCGGGACCGGTGACCAGCGCTCTGGCGATCGACACCCGCATCCGCATGCCACCCGACAGCTGGCGCGGATAGGCGCGCTCGAAGCCGGCGAGCCCGACCGCGCGCAGCTCGGCCGCGGCGCGCTCGCGCTCGGCCGGCCCGACCCGCCCGGCGAGGCGAAACGGCAGCAGCACGTTGCCGAGGACCGTGCTCCACGGCATCAGGGTCGGGTCTTGAAAGACAAAGCCGATGCGCCCCGCCGGCCCTGCCGGCATCCGCGGGCCGGGTCGCCGGGCCGCAGCGCCAGCCGCCGCTCGCCGGCGCTGGGCTCGCTCAACCCGGCGATGATCCGCAGCAACGTCGTCTTGCCGCAGCCCGAAGGGCCGAGCAGGCTCAAAAACTCGCCTCGGCCGATCTCGAGATCGATCGGGTCGAGGGCCGTCACTCCGGCGCTGAAACGCTTGGCGATGCCGCGCAGCGAGACGATCGGCGCGCCGGTCGCCGCCGCGCGGAGCCGGTCCCCGGCGATCAGAGCGTCGTTCAGGGCTTGATCTCGAACTTCTTGTCGACGAATTCGAGAGTGTACGCCTTTTGGTAGTCCATCCCTTTGGGATAGACCCCGGCTGAGGCCATGGTGTCGAAGAAATCGCGCCAGCGTGCGTCAGTCATTGCCCCGATCCCGTATCTTTTGGCGTCGCCGCTGTCGACAATGCCGTATTCCTTGATCTTGGCGATGCCATAGGCGAGCAGCGCGTCGGTCATCTCCGGGTTGTCGCGCTTGATCAGCGCGTTCGCCGGCGCCGGGTCGCCATAGAGATATTGGTGCCAGCCCTCGATGCTGGCATTGACGAAGCGCTGCACCAGGCCGGGGTTGTCGCGAACCAGCTTCCTAGAGGTCTCGATCAGCGAGCTGTAGCTCGAATAGCCCGCATCGGCGAGCAGCAGCACGACCGGCTTGACCCCGTGCTGCTCGATGGTGAACGGCTCGCTCGACAGGTAGCCCTGCTGGATTGTCCCGGGTTTGGCAAGGAACGGCGCCACGCTGAACGCGTAAGGCCGGATCTGAGCATCGCTATAGCCGAATTTCTTCTTCAGAAAGATCCAGCTGCCGATCCGGGTATCCGAGCCGATCATGATCGGCTTGCCCTTCAGCGCGGCCAGGCTGTCGTCTCCCTGACCCGGATGTGCGATCAGCACCGAGGGGTCCTTCTGGAACATCGCGGCCACCGCGACCATCGGGATGTCTTCGCGCACGAAATTGAGCGGAACGAAAGAATTCGTCGCGATGTTGAAGTCGAGCCTTCCGGCGGCGAGCAGTTGCGCGTGGTTGACCTGCGGGCCGCCCTGCCGCAATTCGACATCGAGGCCGTAGCGCCGGTAGATGCCGGCGGCGATTGCCTCGTAATAGCCGCCGTGCTCGGCTTCGGCTTTCCAATCGGTGCCGAACCTGACGGTTTGCGCCGCGTGCGTCGCCGAGCTGCATGCAGCGGACAGCACGGCGCCGAGCGCAACCGCCAACCGCATCCTGATCATGACGATGGTTCCCCGCTTTCCCGGCAAATTCAGACGGCGAAATTAGCAGTGCCGGCGACCTGGGGTCGACACCCGCTTGGAGCGGCGACGCCGGGCGCCCGGGCGCAGAAGGGCGAGACCATTGCCGCAAGGTTCCATGCGAATGACGCATATCGAGGCCGCGCGAATTCGAGGAACAATTTTCTGTTACAAACTGTTCGCATCCTGTCATATATCGGGCGCTGAGCCTAAGGAATTTGACTTATCCACCTCGTATGTTACCGAGTGCGACGCAATGTGCGAATACAAAAAGCTGGTGACGTTTGCCCCTATGCATCGCTGCAGCCCGCCCCGGGCGACACCGGCAGCAACCGGCGTCGAGGGGCGGATCGCCGCCTTTCTCGCGGGAAAATCGGATGGCGGCGAGCTGCTGCACGCGCTTTATGATCACGTGCTCGACGAGCCAATTCCGCCGTCGATGGTGGCCCTCCTTCGTAAGTGACCCGGCATTGCTCGGCAAGTGAGCGGTCCGCCTGAGAGACGTTCGAGGCAATAGACCTCGAACCCACGGTTTTTCCCTAAAGTGTTTTGACGACGCCCGGGCGCTTGCATTGACCGCGACGGCGACCGGTCATGATCGGACAGGCGACCCTTTCCGCTCGTCGCCCGATGCGTTATTTCCTGCCGGCCGGTGGCTGGATTGCGTGGCCCTGGGCAGGGTGGGCAGCCGCAACGCAAACTGACCATGAGTAGCCGGTAGTGGGAGAGAGCATGGCCAACGTTCCGGCGACGCGGAGCGGCCTGATCGGCGGCACGACCGGTCCGGTGCGGACGACCATATTCGCCTCCTCGCTCGGCACTATCTTTGAGTGGTACGATTTCTTTCTTTACGGTTCGCTCGCGGCGACCATCGGCGCGGCCTACTTTCCCGCGGTCAATCCGGCGGCGAGCTGGATTTTGGCGCTGCTCGCCTTTGCCGCGGGGTTCGCAGTTCGGCCTTTCGGGGCCATCATCTTCGGCCGGATCGGCCGGCTTATCGGGCGCAGGCATACCTTCGTGATCGCCACCGCGACTATCGGCCTGTCGACATTCCTGGTCGGCTTGCTGCCGGGTTATGCCGCGATCGGCCTCGCCGCTCCGGTGGTCCTGATCCTGTTGCGCCTGCTGCAAGGTCTGGCGCTGGGCGGCGAATATGGCTGTGCGGCCGTCTGGGTCGCCGAGCACGCGCCGCGAGGCAAGCGCGGCCTTTACTCCTCATGGGTTCAAACGACGGCGACCCTCGGGCTGTTGCTGTCGCTGGTCGTCATTCTCGGCTGCCGCGAGTGGATCGGCGCGAGGAGCTTCGACGCGTGGGGCTGGCGCATTCCATTCCTGCTGTCGATCGCGCTGCTGGCGGTCTCGGTCTATGTCCGCCTGCGCCTCGACAAATCGCTGCTGTTTCAGCGCGTCAAGGCGCCAGTGAGGCGCTCTTCGGCGCCGCTGACGGAAACGTTCGCTGAGAAGCGCGACCCGAAGCTGCTCCTGATCGCCCTGTTCGGCGCAACGGCGGGACAGGGCGTGGTATGGTATTGCGGCCAGGTTTACGCGCTGTACTTTTTGACCCGAACGCTCGAGGTCGATCCGACCACGGCGATGCTGATGATCGCCGCGGCGTTGGCGATCGGCACCCCCGGCTTCATCTTGTTCGGCTGGCTGTCGGACCGGGTCGGCCGCAAGCCGATCATCATGCTCGGCTGCCTGCTCGCAGTCGTAACCTATCTGCCATTGTTCAAGGCGATCACCCATTACGCCAACCCGGCGCTCGAAGCGGCGATCGCCTCTTCCCCGGTCGTCGTCATTGCCGATCCCCACCAATGCCCGCTGTTGCTGTTCGACCCGGTCGACACCGCAAAGCTCACCAGCCCGTGCGATATCGCCAAAAGCGCGCTGGTCGCCCGCGGCATTCCCTATAGCAATGAGGCGGCGCCGCCCGGCAGCACCGCACAGGTCAAAATCGGCGCGACGGCGATTGCCAGCTACGATCCCGAGGCGGCGGATGCCGCGGCGAAGGCTGCAGCATTCACCCACGCTGTCGCGGATGCGCTGAAGACCACGGGCTATCCGCCCAAAGCCGATCCGGCCCGGATCAACCACGTCAGGGTCATCGTCCTTCTCGTCATCCTGATGAGCTATGTGACCCTGGTCTATGGACCGATCGCGGCAATGCTGGTCGAGCTGTTCCCGACCAGGACACGCGACACTTCGGTCTCGCTGCCCTACCATATCGGCAGTGGGCTCGGCGGCTTTCTGCCGGTGATCGCCTTTGCCATCGTGGCGACGACCGGCAACATCTATGACGGGCTTTGGTATCCGCTCGCGGTCGCCGCGATGACGCTCGTCGTCGGCGTCCTGTTCCTGCGCGAAACCAGGGACGTTGATATTCAGGCATTCTGACGGCGTCGCACCGAACCGCCTCGTCGCTCGGGTCAGGCGAAACGTTGGCGCGACCAGGCGTTGGCCGAAGAGCACCCGATCGCGGAAGTGGACCCGTCCGCTCCCCCCACGGGGGCTCAAGCGGGTCACGCGATCGTCGCCGACGCAATTATCCGCGGCGGCTTCCGAACGCGCCGGTTTTCGAGATGTCGCCTCGATATTCCGCTGCGAATGCGATGCGATCAGCCGGCGATAAAGCGGTCGATCTTGCGGTAATGGAACAACCAGCGCCCGTCCTGTTGCACGATCTGGTCGGCATATCCGCCGCCCGAGCCGATCATCGGCCCGTGCGCGCTGTTCTGCATGACCACCCAGTTGGAGCGGACCTCGGCGTGGGCCCCGTCGAGCGAAATGACGATGTTGGTGACGAGGTGCGCCGCGCGCGGCCGCTGCGCGCCGGCCCGCGCCCGGATGCCGCGCGCCAGTTCGGCGATTGCCGGCCGCCCGGTCGCCTTGCCGAACGCGGTGTCCCAGGTGCCGTCTTCGGTGAACAAGGCCGCCATGTCGTCGTAACGGCCGTCGTCGAGACGGAAGCAATATTCGGCCATCAATTCGCGAATGGCGTCCTTGTCCTCGACCGCGGTCGGCATCGGCTTTCCTCCGGGTTTCGCGCTGGCGCATTCTAGCGGCTAAAATCGCGCCTCGCTCACTTATCGCTCGACAAAAGACCGCAGCCGCGGAAGCGCCTCGTCCCATTGCCGCGAAACACCGTCGAGGTAAGCCCCGGCCTCAGCGAAACGGGCGCCGTCGCAGCACTCTTTGCTGCCGCGCCCCGAAGGATTAGGGTGGCCGCCGATAACCGGCTCGGAGGACCACGCGATGGCGACGCCGATGATTCTGGAGATCTTCACCGACTACGTGTGACCGTGGTGCTATCTCAGTACCGTGCGTATTGAAAAGCTGAAGCAGGCGTTCGAGGTCGAAACCAGGCTGGTGCATTTTCCGCTGCATCCCGAGACTCCCGCCGAGGGCCGCTCGATGGCGGAGCTTTACGCCGGGCGCAATGTCGACCCCGAGGCGATGTACGTCCGGATGAAGAGCCTGATGGATGCCGAGGGGCTCCCGTACGGCCGGCGCACTCATTCCTACAACAGCCGCCTCGCCCAGGAATTGGGCAAATGGGCCGACACCCAGCCCGGCGGCGACGCGCTCCACGACGCTCTCTACCGGGCCTATTTCGTCGATGCGCGCAACATCGGCGACCCCGAAATTCTGGTCGAGATCGCGCAGGCGGTCGGGCTTTCCGGCGACGAGGCGCGCGCCGTCCTGAGCGAACGCCGGTTCAAGGATGCGGTCGACGCCGATTGGGCGAAATCGCACGCCTATGGCGTCACCGGGGTCCCGACCTTTGTCGCGGCGCGCTACGGCGTCGTCGGCGCCCAGCCCTACGAGGTGCTGGAGCAGCTGCTCGACAAGGCCGGCGCGGGGCGGCGCACCTGAGCCGCGTTTGACTGCGGGCTCAGCCCGCAGTCAAACGCGGCGGATGCGCCATCAGCGCCGCGAGGATGCTGGTAAGGGACAGCGCCGCGAAGCATTCGAGCGAGCGCACGTAGCTGCCGGTCCAGTCGCGCAACGCGCCCGACACTAGCGGGCCCGCAGCCTGGGCCAGCACTTGCGCCGACAGCGCCAGCCCGCGGATCGCGCCGTAATTGGCCCGACCGAAGTAATCGGCCCAGGAGATCGGCAGCAAGGTCAGCATGCCGCCGAGGCCGAAACCGAAGACGGCGGCAGCAACCGCGCCCTCGAACGCCGACGAAATCCCGATCATCAGCATGGTGCCGGCGGCGAGCAGCGCGCCGGTCAGTGCCAGCGGGTACTTGATCGGCAAGGAACGCGGCAACAGGCTGCAGCCGGCGCTCGCGACCCCCGACATCAGCGAGAACAGGCTGACGATTGCCGCCGCGGTGGTGGCGGTGATGCCCCGCTCGATCAGATTGGCCGCCTGGTGCAGGCTGACCCCGGCCTGCACCGGGTAAACCAGCACGGTATAGAGCAGCAGCAGCCAGAACGCCGAGGTGCGGACCGCCTGCCGCCGAGTGAAGCTCGGCTCGGACTGCGACATCCTTTCGCCGCGGTCGCCAGCCGGCTCGGCCCGGCGGTCGGGCTGGAGGCCCAGATCCTCCGGCCGGCGCACCATGACGAGCCAAACCGGCACAAAGCCGATCGCCAGCACGCTCACTCCGAGCGCCAGCCATCCGGCGCGCCAGGTATGGTGGCGCATCGCCAGCTGGGCAATCAGCGGCATCGCCACCAGTCCGGCCATCTGCGCCACCGTCGCGATCGAGGTGGCAAAGGCGCGGCGGGCGACGAACCAGTTGTTGAGCGTGCTGTAGATCCCGAGCTCGAACGGCCCCGCCCAATTCATCCGTGCGACGCAAAACAGCAGATAGAAGACCAGGAGCGAATTGGTCAGCGACAGCAGCAGCATCGCCGCCCCGGTCCCGAGCACCGCCAGGCACAGCGCGAGCCGCGAGCCGTGACGATCGAGCAACGGTCCGATCAGCGGCGACGACAGCGCCGCCAACACGCCGCCGAGCGACACCGCGCCCGATAAGGCGGTGCGCGACCAGCCGAACTGGCGGGTCAGCGGCTCGACAAAGACCGACAATGTGGCGACGGCGCCGCCCTGACGCGAAAACCCGGCACAGCACAGACACCCGAGGACAACCCAGCCGTAAAAGAACGGCAGTCGCGCACTGAGCAGCCGGGGCAATCCGCGCGGATCCGGCGTCGGCTTCGTCAGCGCGTCGTCGCTACGAAAAGGCATGTCAGAAGGACAAAATCCGGTCTCGCCATCAACAGCTGCGGCCGGCGAGGCGGCCCTGGCGGTCGAAGACCAGGACCTCGAGCGCGATCGGCGCACCGCCCAGCACCTGTTGGCCCACCATCCTCGCCTCGTTCGCGATCATGGCGGCGAGCGGGATCCGTTCCTGCTCGGTCAGCGTCAGCACCGCCATCGCGGTATTGGCGCGTTCGGCCTGCCGCACGATCTCCGGGGCAGCGCCCAACGCGGCCAGGTGTCCGGCCAGCCACCCGATGCCGACCTGGCTGCGTTTCGAATGGAGGTCGAGCGCGCCGGCAGCGAGCTTCGACAATTTGGCAAAGCCCCCGGCCACGGTGACCCGCTCGATCGGATGCCGCCGCAGGTATTTGAGCATCCCGCCGACGAAATCGCCCATGTCGATGATCGCCTCATCGCCGAGCCCGAGCAGCGCGCGGGCGGCGAGTTCCGAGGTATTGCCGGTGCAGCCGACCACATGTCGGATGCCGGTCGCGCGGGCCACGTCGATGCCGCGCTGGATCGAATGAATCCAGGCGGAGCAAGAATAGGGCACGACGATCCCGGTGGTGCCGAGGATCGAGATGCCGCCGACGATGCCGAGCCGCGGGTTCCAGGTGCGCTCGGCCAGCTTTTCGCCGCCGGGCACGGCGATCTCGATCGCCACATCCGCGGCGACGGCGTGAGCGGCGGCGAGGCTGCGGATGGCCTCGGCCATCATCCGGCGCGGTGCGGGGTTGATCGCCGGCTCGCCGACCGCCAGCGGCAGGCCCGGCTTGGTGACGATGCCGACGCCCTTACCCGCTTTGAAGACGATGCCGCTCCCGCTCGGGCCACAGGCGAGCCTGGCCTCGATGACTGCGCCGTGGGTCACGTCGGGGTCGTCGCCGGCGTCCTTGATCACCGAGGCCATCGCCCACCCGTCTCCGAGCTCAGTCCGGTGCAAGGCGAAGGCCGGGCATTCGCCGCGCGGCAATGCGATCGTTACCGGATCGACAAACCGGCCGGTCGCGAGCCCCACGAACGCCGCCGAAGCTGCCGCCGTGGCGCACGCCCCTGTCGTCCAGCCCCGCCTCAATCGCTGTTGCGCGCGCGCCATCGCCGTCAAATCCACCGACACCCCGCAAGCGCATTCCTCGCCAGCGGTGCAATCTTTCCATATACCCCTCGAGCCGAGCGCGGGAAGGGCGGCCAGAGCGGACGCGGCGGCGGGGCGTGCCGCGTGCGGCCCTGCGGCTGCTGGAAGGAGTCGTCGGGTCATGGGTCGAGAGATCGAGGAATTGGCGCGGTTTGTCGCGCGGACGCAATGGGAGGAGATACCCGCGCCAGCGCAGCTTCACGCCAAGCTGGTGCTGCTCGATACCTTGGGCGTGATCCTCGCCGGGTCGGAGCGGCCGGAGGTGCGCCAGCTGCGCGCGCGGCTGGCGCCGAATGCGGGAACCGGGGCGACCGTCTATGCGCGGGGCTGGCCGGCGGCTGATCCGCGCACCGCGGCGCTGCTGAACGGCACCGCCGGGCGGGCGATCGAGCTGTGCGAGGGGCTGCGCTTTGTCTCCGGCCAGGCGGCGCTGCAGGTGCTGCCCGGCGCCTTGGCGGTGGCCGAGCACGCCGGCAGTACCGGGCGCGAGATGCTGGCTGCTTTCGTCCTCGGCTATGATGTCGCCGCCCGCATCTCGGGCGGGTTCACGCCGCGGCCGCTGGCCCACCAGAACGGGCAGGTGTCATTGTTGGCGGCGGCGGCCGCGGGGGCGCGACTGCGTGGCCTCGATGCTGCCGGGGTCAGCCTCGCGATGCGCATCGCCGCGGTGCTGATGCTGACGCCGAGCTACACCAACGCGGTCGCCGGCGCCACCGCGCTCAACATCGCCGGCGGCATGAGCGGCTTTGCCGCCGCACTCGCCCCCGAGGTGGCGCTGGCCGGGTTCACGGCGCAGGACGACGCGATCGAGGAGGCGCTGGGCCATCTGGTCGGCGGCGGCTTCACCCCAGACCATCTGACCGATGGGCTCGGCACGCGTTGGGAGATCACCCGCAACTATTTCCGGCTCTACGCCTGCTGCAACCCGATCCACCCGGCGCTCGACTGCCTGGCGGCGGCCCTGGCCGAGTTGCAGCCGCGCCCGGACCAGGTCGAACGCATCGAGGTCGCCACCTATCGCTTCGCCTCGGTCATGAACAACCCCGACCCGCCGAATTATTTCGCCTCGAAATACTCGCTGCCGCACGCCGCTGCGACGATGGTGGTGCGCGGCCATGCGGGCTTCACGGCGCTCGACGACAGCGCCCTAGATGATCCTGCTATCGCGGCGTTACGCCATCGCGTGCAGGTCGGCGAGGACCCGGCGATGACCGCTTTGGCCCCGCGGCTGCGCCCGGCGCGCGTCACCCTGACCCTGACCGACGGCCGCCGGTCCACCCATTCCTGCGACAGCCATCGCGGCGACTTTCAGCTTCCCTTCGCCGAAGCCGAGATCCGCGCCAAATTCCGCGAGCTCGCCGAGGTGGTGCTGACGGCAGAGGGAGCGATCGTGGTCGAGCGCGCCGTCGACCGCTGCGAGGAGTGGACCGGCATTGCCGAGCTGACCGGGCTGCTGCGCCGGCACGGCCGCGCCTGATGCGCGAAAGGTTGATTTGCCGGGCCGTTCGTCCCTTATTTCCCGGTATTGAAAGCCATCCGAGCGTTGCCGTGAGCCTCGATGCAGCTTTGCCTGAGCGCGATGACGGCACCGTTCCTCCGGTGTCTGCCGCATCGCAGTTGTCTCTCGCCGCATCGTTGTTCCATCCGGCAGTTGCCGAGTGGTTCGACCGCAGCTTTGCCGCGCCGACCGCGGCGCAGGCCGAGGCCTGGCCGGCGATCGCTTCCGGCCGGCATACCCTGATCGCCGCACCGACCGGGTCGGGCAAGACGCTTGCTGCGTTTCTTGCGGCGATTGACGGGCTGGTGCGGCTGGGGCTCGACGGCCGGCTCGAAGACGCGACGCAAATCGTCTACGTCTCGCCGTTGAAAGCCCTTTCGAACGACATTCAGCGCAACCTGCAGGCCCCGCTCGCCGGCATCCGCGAAGCCTTGGAGAGGCGGGGGCTGCCCGATGTCGAAATCCGCACCTGGGTGCGCACCGGCGATACGGCGCCGGGCGAGCGCGAGCGTATGCGCCGGCTGCCGCCGCATATCGTCGTCACCACGCCCGAATCTCTCTACATCCTGCTCGGCTCCGAATCCGGCCGCCGGATGCTGGCGACCACGCGGAGCGTGATCGTCGACGAAATTCATGCGGTTGCGCCCAACAAGCGCGGTTCGCATCTGGCGCTGTCGCTCGAGCGTCTGGCGGCGCTCTGCGGCGGCCCTCTGCTGCGCATCGGCCTGTCCGCCACGCAAAAGCCGATCGAAGCCGTCGCCCGCTTTCTGGTCGGACCCACCGCCGAGTGCCGAAGCATCGACACCGGCCATCGCCGGACGCGCAATCTGGCTCTCGAACTCCCCTCCTCGCCGCTCGAAGCCGTGATGTCGGGCGAGGTCTGGCAGCAAATCTACGACCGTCTGACCGAGCTGATCGAGGCGCACCACACCACCCTGATCTTCGTCAACACGCGCCGGCTCTCCGAGCGGGTGACGCGGGCATTGTCGGAACGCCTCGGCGCCGACCGGGTGACCGCGCATCACGGCAGCCTCGCCAAGGAGCAGCGGCTCGACGCCGAGCAGCGGCTGAAACGGGGCGCGCTGAAGGCGCTGGTGGCGACCGCGTCGCTCGAGCTCGGCATCGATATCGGCGATGTCGACCTCGTCTGCCAATTGGGCTCGCCGCGCTCGATCGCGAGCTTTCTGCAGCGCGTCGGGCGTTCGGGGCATGCGGTCGACGGCACCCCAAAGGGCCGGCTGTTCCCGCTGTCGCGTGATGAGCTCGTCGAATCCGCGGCATTGCTCGACAGTGTGCGCCGCGGCGAGCTCGACCGGCTGACGATCCCCGAGAACCCGCTCGACGTGCTGGCGCAGCAGGTCGTCGCCGAGCTTGCGGCCCAGGAATGGAGCGAGGATCAGCTGTTCGCGCTGATCCGCCGCGCTTGGCCCTATCGAGAATTGGCGCGCGAGGATTTCAGCGCAATTGTGGCGATGCTGTCCGAAGGCTTCACCACCCGGCGCGGCCGGCGCGGCGCCCTCATTCACCACGACGCGGTCAACCGCATGTTGCGGGGCCGGCGGGGCGCCCGTCTGACCGCGCTGACCTCGGGCGGCACGATCCCCGACAATGCCGATTATCAGGTGCTGCTCGAACCCGAAAATCAGATCATCGGCACGGTCAACGAGGATTTCGCGGTCGAGAGCATGGCCGGCGACATCTTCCAGCTCGGCAACGCCGCCTATCGCATCCAGCGCGTCGAGCGCGGCACCGTACGCGTCGAAGCGGCGCCGGGCATGGCCCCGACGATCCCGTTCTGGCTCGGCGAGGCGCCCGGCCGCACCGACGAATTATCGCAATCCGTGTCGCGGCTGCGGGCGGAGATTGCCGCCCGGCTGCCGACCGACCCGGCCGGCGAAGGCATCGTGCGCTGGCTGACCGACGAGCACGGGATTGCCGAACCCGCGGCCGAGCAGCTCGTAGAATATCTGGCCTCGGCACACGCGGCGCTGGGGGTGCTGCCAACCCGGGACACGCTTGTCTTCGAGCGTTTCTTCGACGAAACCGGCGGCATGCAATTGGTGATCCATTCGCCTTACGGCAGCCGCATCAACCGCGCCTGGGGCCTGGCGCTGCGCAAACGCTTCTGCCGCAAATTCAATTTCGAGCTGCAGGCAGCGGCGACCGAGGACGCGATCGTGCTGTCCTTGACCCGCGCGCACAGCTTCGACTTGGCCGAGGTCGGGCGCTATCTGCATTCGGCCAGCATCCGACAGCTCTTGATCGAGGCCCTGCTCGACGCGCCGATGTTCATCACCCGCTGGCGCTGGGTCGCCGGGGTGTCGCTGGCATTGCCGCGATTTCGCGGTGGCAGGAAGGTGCCGCCGCAGCTGACGCGGATCGCGGCCGAGGATTTGATCGCGTCGATCTTTCCCGACCAGGTGGCCTGTGCCGAGAATCTGGTCGGCGAGCGCGAGATCCCCGACCATCCGCTGGTCCGCCAGACGCTGGCCGATTGCCTCGGCGAGGCGATGGACCTTGACGGTCTGACCCGGCTGCTGAGGCAGCTCGAAGCCGGCGAGATTTCCGTGGTCGCGCGCGATCTGACCGAGCCCTCGCCGCTCGCCCTCGAAGTGCTGTCGGCCCGACCCTACGCCTATCTCGACGATGCGCCGCTCGAAGAGCGCCGCACCCAGGCGGTGATGAGCCGACGCTGGCTCGCCCCCGAGGCTGCCGGCGATATCGGCCGGCTTGATCCCGAGGCGATTTCGCGGGTTCAGGGCGAAGCGTGGCCCGACCCGGCAAACGCCGACGAATTGCACGACGCGCTGGTGTGGCTCGGGTTCCTCGCGGCCGGCGAAGGCGCGCAAGTGCCCGGCTGGAGCGAGTGGTTTGCCCAGCTCGCCCGCGACCGGCGGGTGACGCTCCTTGCCATGCCGCAGGCGACCTTGTGGGTCGCCGCCGAACGGCTGCCGCAGTTCCGAGCGCTCTGGCCCGAGGCCGGGCTCGACCCGCCGATTGCCGCCCCAGAATCCTGCGCCGATCGGGTGTGGTCGCCCGAGGACGCGCTGGTCGAGATTCTGCGCGGCCGGCTGGAGGGGCTGGGGCCGGTCACCGAAGAGCGGCTGGCGGAACCGCTCGGGCTGGCACCAAAGGACACCGCGCCGGCACTCGCAGCGCTCGAGACCGAAGGCTTCGCCATGCGCGGGCGGTTCACGCCGGGAACGGCGGTGCAGGAATGGTGCGAGCGCCGGCTGCTCGCGCGGATTCATCGTTACACCGTCAATCGTCTGCGCGCCGAGATCCAGCCGGTGGCCGCGCGCGACTTCTTGCGTTTTCTGCTCGAATGGCAGCGGGTCACACCCGATACCCGCATGGAAGGGCCGGACGCGCTCAAAGTCCTGGTCCGTCAGCTCGAAGGTTTTGAGGCGCCGGCCGGGGCCTGGGAGACCGAGATCCTGCCGGCGCGCCTCGACGCCTACGAGCCGTCCTGGCTGGACGACCAGTGCCTTTCGGGGCGCGTCTCCTGGGCGCGCTTGCGGCCCCGCAACGCCCGAGCCAACGGCGGCGAGCGCGGCGCGACGCCGGTGCGGACGACGCCGATCACCCTCTTGGCACGCCGCCACGCCGGGCTGTGGGCTTCGCTCTCTTCGAGCGACGAGCCGGTCCGCCCCGGTTCTCGGGCGCAAATGGTCGCCGACTGCATCCGGCAATATGGCGCGTCGTTCTTCGACGAGCTGGTCGAAGGCACCGGCCTGTTGCGGCCGCAGGTCGAGCACGCGCTGGCCGAGCTGGTTGCTCTCGGCATCGTCAACTCCGACAGCTTTGCCGGGTTGCGCGCATTGCTGGTGCCGTCGGACCGGCGCGGGCCGCGGGCCGGAGCACGGCGCCGCCGCACCACGATGTTCGGCATGGCAGATGCCGGCCGCTGGGCGCTCGCGCGCCGCGCCCCGCCGCAGCCGGTCAAGTCCGAGGCTGTCGAACACTTGGCTCGCACCCTGCTGCTGCGCTATGGTGTCGTCTTCTGGCGCCTGCTCGAGCGCGAGGCCCCATGGCTGCCGCCGTGGCGCGACCTGTTGCGCGTCTACCGCCGGCTCGAAGCGCGTGGCGAGATTCGCGGCGGCCGCTTTGTCGCCGGCTTCTCGGGCGAGCAATTCGCGTTGCCCGAGGCCATCGGCGTGCTGCGCGAGGTCCGCCGCAAGCCTGCCTCGGGGAATTGGGTCTCGCTCTCCGGCGCCGACCCGCTCAACCTCGCCGGAATCCTGACCCCGGGCCCAAAACTCGCCGCGCTGACCGGCAACCGCCTTCTCTATGGCGACGGGCTGCCGGTCGCGTTTCTTGCCGGCGGCGAGGCGCAGTTCTTCGCCGAGCTCGATCCGGCCACCCGTTGGGACGCCAGCAAAATCCTGCTGCGCGGCGCGGTGCCGGCCTCGCTCGTCGCGCTCTCCTGAACCTAATCTGCTTCTCAGGCGCGCTGGTGGCGCTCCCCGCTTCTCCTGGAAATCTCGTCGTAGAGCGCCTCGTAGCGGCCGATAATCGCGGCGAGGTCATAATGGCGGACGATCCGCTCGCGCGCTGAGGCGCCGAGCGCGCGCCGCCCGTCGGGCCCGAGCGCCGCGAGCCGTTCCCAGGCGGCGGCCAATGCAGGCGCGTTGCGCGGCGGCACCACCAGTCCGGTGCGGCCGACGATCTCGGCGGTGTCGCCGCTGTCGGTGGCGGCGCAGGGGAGCCCGCACGACATGGCCTCGCCGATGACATTGGGCCAGCCTTCGCCAAACGCCGATGACAAGCCGGCGATGTCGAACGCCGGATAGACGGCCGCCATGTCGCGGCGTTCGCCGAGCAGGCGCACCCGGAGGGTCAGCCCGTGCGCCGCAATGGCAGCTGCGAGTTCCCGATTGCCGGGCTCGATCCCGGCGCCGACCAGAAGGAACCGCACCTCGGATCGCCGCCGCGCCAGTTCGGCCGCGGCGGCGAGGAAGGTCATATGGTCCTTCATCGGGTGATAGCGCGCCGGCAGCCCGATCGCGACCATATCCTCGGCGATCCCGAGCGCTGCGCGCAGGCGCCGCCGAGCCGCCGCGTCGGGCCGCAATTCGCTGGTGTCGATCCCGTTGGGGATGTGCTCCCAGCGCCTCGCGCGGTAGCCGAGTGTCTGGTGAAAGCGCTGCCCGGCGAGCGAGTTCACCACGACGGCGTCGGGCGTCCGCGAGAACCGGCTCAGCGCCAGCCGCACCGCGTTCGAGCCGATCGATTCCGAGCAGCGGATGTTCCACACCAGCCCCGGCGCATGGCCGAGCCAGCGCGCCGCGAGCCCCAAGAGATCGGCGTGGTAGAGCCAGGTCTGCAGCACCCGCGGGCGCTCCCGGCGCAGGATTTTCAGCAGCCGGGCGAGCCCGCTCGGGTCGGCTAAGCCACGCCGCATGCCCAACGCTTCGACCGCGATCCCGGCATCGACCAGGATCGGCCCCATCTTGCCGGTATCGGTCATGCTGACGACCGCGGTCGTGAAGCGGTCGCGATCGGTGCGGATAGCCAGACGGGTCAGCATGCGTTCCGCTCCGCCGATATCGAGCCCGGTGATCAGGTGGACGATGGTCGGCATCCGGCGGCAGGTTCGGCAGGTTCGATTTCGCTGTCCAAGCTGGCCCGCCGCGGGCTGTCGGGAACGCCTCAGGCGGCCCGTGCCGCGGCGGCAGCGCCGGCGCGCGACGCCGCGAGGATCATCTCGGCCCCTTTTTCGGCGATCATAATTACTGTCGCGTTGGTGTTGCCGGAAACCACCGCCGGCATCACCGAGGCATCGATCACCCTCAGACCGCGGAGCCCATGGACGCGCAGCTCGGTGTCGACGACCGCGCGCTCCGGCCCGCCCATCATGCAGGTCGAGGTCGGGTGAAAGGTGGTGCCGGCGGTCCGGGCGACGTGGTCGAGCCACTGGCCATCGCTCTGGGTCGCCGGCCCGGGCAATACTTCGCCGATCGCGAGGGCCGCCATGGCCGGGCTCTCGAATACTTTGCGCGCAATCCTGAGGCCGGCGATCAAGGTGTCCTTGTCGGCCTGGGTCGACAGGTAGTTGGGTTGGATCGACGGCGGTGCAGCAGGATCGGGCGAGCGGATGCGCAGCCAGCCGCGGCTTTCCGGGCGGCATGGGATGCAGGTCGCCTGGCAGCCGGGGAAATCGTGCATCTCCTTGCCCGGCGTCAGAAAGCTGCCGGCGAGAAACTGGTACTGTACATCGGGCGAATCGAGGCCGGGGCGGGTGCGCACGAAGAGGCCGATCGGCGCGGCCCCCATCATCAGCGCGCCGCGGCGCGCCAAAGCGTACTCTAGCCCGGCCCGGACCTGCCGCAGCCGGCTGCGCGAAATCTCGTTCAAGGTGTTGGCGCGCTTGACGCGATAGACGATTCGCGAATTCAGATGGTCTTGCAAGTTCTCGCCGACGCCGGGCAGGTCGTGGATCACTGCGATGCCGTGCGCGCGCAACAATTCCCCCGGCCCGACGCCGGAGAGCTGCAGCAATTGCGGCGAGTTGATCGAGCCGCCGGCGAGGATCACCTCGCCCCGTGCGCGCACCCGATGCACCACCCCGTTCTGCGCATATTCGAGGCCGACCGCCTGTTTGCCCTCGAACAGCACCCGATGCGCCAAGGCGCGGATCTCGACCCTGAGGTTGGGCCGCTTCAATGCCGGACGCAGATAGCCGACCGCGGCGCTGCACCGGCGCATCCGGCGCACGGTCACCTGCAGCGGCCCGACCCCGTCCTGGTCGGGGCCGTTGAAGTCGTGGTTGCGCCGGTATCCGGCCTGCTCGGCGGCGGCGATAAACGCGTCGTGCAGCTCGTGCCGGGCGCGCAGATCGGAGACGCTGAGCGGGCCGCCCGACCCGTGATGCTCGTCGCTGCCGCGCTCCTGGTTCTCCGCGCGGCGGAAATAGGGCAGCACGTCGTCATACGACCAGCCGGCATTGCCGAGCTGACGCCACAGGTCGAAATCCTGGCGCTGCCCTCGGATGTAGATCAGGCCGTTGATCGAGCTCGACCCGCCCAGCACCTTGCCGCGCGGCCAGGGCACGCGGCGGCCGGCCAGCTCGGCCTGCGGCTCGGTCTCGAACTGCCAGGTGATCTTCGGGTGATATATGTTGCGGTAAAAACCGGCCGGAATATGGATCCACGGGTTGCGATCCTTGCCGCCCGCCTCGAGCAGCAACACCCGCGAACGCCCATCGGCGCTCAGCCGGTTGGCCAAAACGCACCCCGCCGAGCCGGCGCCGATGATGATGTAATCGAACTCACTTTCCTGCTGCATGGCTGCGATCGCTATGGCTTCTCAAGACCACCATCCTAGCAATGGCACCCGTGCGCTGTCATTGCGGGGAAGCGTTGGGCGGCGCGGCAATCCCGATCCGCAGCAACGCTGCGATAACGGTGTCGATCCTCGAAGGGCCAGCTATTGACCGGGGCGGCGCAGATTGCCGGTCGGGTCATATTGCCGGATCTGCAACAATCCGAGCGCATAGGCGAGATCTGTCGGCTGCACCGTGGCCCCATCGGTACGACAGATGCTCGCATGCATCATGTAGATGTAGCCGCCTTGCCACCGTGGTCCTGCCTTTTTTACCGCGACGCATTGATGCGGCCCATCCGCGAATTCGATCGATTTGTCCTCGCCATCGCCGGTCAAATTCTTCCAGCCGGCGCCGCGCCGCGTGACCTGGTTCATATCTTGGAAGTCTTCCTGATCGTATCCCGAATCGCCATTGACGTAGCAATAGGCCGAGTGAAACCCGATCGCGGTGACCTTGTACGGATCGGTTATCGTGGTGTCTGCCTCGATCGACAGGTTTCCGGTATTAAACATCACGACATCGAGGGCGATGTCGCAATTGCTGCCGCCCTTCGGGTTGGTGATTTGATCTGTCGTGCTCGTGATCAGCCGAGATCCGAGCAGGCACTTGCCTCCAGCGGCAGAAGCGATGCGGGTCGCCACGCACGGGACCTCAGGGAACTTATCCTCCTCGACGCGATTTCGGCCGGAATAAGGATTTCGCGCATAGGCCCTGCCGGGTTCGCGCAGATAAGGCGGCGTCACGATCGGGGCGGGCGCCGTCACGGTGACGTTCGGAACGGTCAGCGTCGTGTTCTGCGCCGTGGCGCCGGCCCCCGATAACAGCACCGCCGCCGCGATCAGCATGCCCGACAGTCTGTCGAGGGCTCGCATCCCGTGTGGCTCGGGTACGGGTAGTTGCTATGCCCCGTTCTATCGACCGGCCTTGCGCAAATTCCCCTCTGGATCGTATTGGCGGATTTGCAGCGAGCCGAGCACATAGCTGACGTCTTGGGGTTGGACGGTTCCTGGATCGGTGCGGCAGATGCTGGCATGCAGCATGTAGATGTAGCCGCCGCGCCACGTCGGCCCGGCCTTTTTCACAGCAACACAATTGTGCGGCCCATCCGAGAACTCGATCGACTTGTCTTCTACGCCAGTGCTGACAAGGTTATGCCAATTGGTGCCACGCCGCGTCACCTGATTCATGTCTTGAAAATCTTCCTGGTCGTAGCTGGGTTGACTGTGCACGAAGCAATACTTGCCCGGCAACCCGGTAGCCACGAGCTTGTACGGATCGAAGATCAACGTGCTGGCTTCAATTGATAAGCTAGCGACATTGTACATGACCACGTCGAGCGCCATGTCGCATTTTAAGTAACCAGGCCCATAGAGCAGCGCGTTTCCGGGCACCAGGCGATAGCCTTGCAGGCATCTACCGCCGGTCGAGGACGCAATGCGCGTGAGATTGCAAGGCACCTCGTGAAATTTATCTTCCTCGACGCGATAGCGGCCGGCATAGGGGTTCCGCTCGTACGATTTCCAAGGATTGCGCAGATAGGGCGGCTCGACCGGAACCGCGGGCGCGGTCACGGTAACATTCGGAACCGACAGTTGCTTGGTCTCTTGCGCGGAGGTGCCGGAGATCCAGCAGCCGATCACCGTGGCAAGGACCGCACCCGACAGCTTCAACATCGCCCGCATGATCGGCCTCCTGCTTATTGAGCGACCGGTATTATCGGATCTTGCCCCGGCTTTAGAGGACGATGGTAAGTCAAGCGCAAAATTGCCGCAATATGGATCGCGCGATGCGCGAATCGGGGTTTCGGCTATCGTCACGGCCCGAGTGCGGTATCCTCGCGATCAGGAAAGTGCGTGGCTAAGGTGGCTTGACGTGATTCATCAAACCCCCCCGCTGTTCGGCCTGGCGCGCGCCGGCATTGCCGGGGTGGTGATGCTGGCCGGCTTTGTCATCGTCGCCGGCTGGCCGCTGCCGGGGTGGAGCGAGCCGGCTAAATCGATCGGTCTCGAACTCAACAAGCTCGAGCAGCAGGGCGCCAATTGCCGCGCCTATCTGGTCATCGCCAATCCGGGAACCGACGCGTTCTCGGGGTTCACGCTCGATCTCGTCGTGTTCGACCGCGGCGGCACGATCTCGCGGCGGCTCGCGGTCGAATTGGCGCCGCTGCGCCCGGCGAAAATCATGGTCAAAGTGTTCGACATCCCGCAAACCGCCTGCAGCGGCATCGGCAGCATCCTGGTCAATGACGTGCTCCATTGCCGCGACGCGAAGGGAGATGTCGCCGGCTGCGTCGATCGGCTCACGACCTCGTCAAAGCTGCCGGTCGCGTTGTCGAAATAGGCGGAGGGACGGCCTATGCCTGACCGGCCGGAGGAGGCGCGATCGAAGATGCGCCCGATGCAGGTGCCGGTGATCCTGTCGCTCGCCGGCCATCTGATCATGTCGACCATGCTGATCCTGTTCATGACCGGGCCCCGTCCGCCGCCGGAGCCTTTGCACAAGCGCGGCGTTGCGGTCGTCTTCGCTCCCTTTGCCGCCCAGCCGCAGGCCGCCCTCCTCCCCGCAAAGGTGGTTCAACCGCTGGCGCCGCCGAGCGCGGCGACAGTGCCGCCAGAGCAAACGGTGCCGCCCTTGCCGGCGCCGGAAGCGCCTGCTGCCGCAGTTGCGCAAGTTCCGGTGATGCCCCCGGAGCAGACGGTGACCGCCGAGGCGCCGCCGCCTCCGCCGTCCAAGCCCGTGGTCAGGCCGAGGCCGAGGTATGTCGTGCGCCGGTACGAGGTTCCACTCCCGACGCCGCGCTACGCGCGGACATCGCCCGCCAGCGCCGCCGCGTTACGCTATTCGGCTGCGGCACCGGCCGCGAGTGTGCCCGGGCCGGACCCCGCAGCTAATTACCAGGCGCTGATCAGCGCCTGGTTCGAGAGCCACAAGCGCTATCCTGATTCAGCCCGCGAGCACGGCGAGGAGGGCAGCGTGTCGTTGCGCTTTCGCGTCGATCGCTACGGCCGTGTTGTCGAGTACGCCTTGCTCAACAGCACCGGCTACGCCGATCTCGATCAGGGCGTCGAGCAGATGATGAGCGGAGCGCAGCTGCCGCCGTTTCCCGCGGGGATGGAGGCGCCGCAGATCGAGGTCTCGGTCAGGATCGGGTTCAGCCTGACGCGATAGCCCGACGCGATAGCCCGACGCAGCAACATCTCCGGATCGCCTTCAGCGCCACAGCCGGTCGCTGGCGACGCGGGCGCCTTCGGCCAATGCCGCCAGCTTGGCCCATACGACCGACGGCGCCACCGCGTTGTCGACAAAGGCGAAGGTGGCAAAGCCGCAATCGGTCCCGGCGATCACCCGCTCGCGGCCGACGATTTCGGCGTAGTTCACGATCCGCTGGGCGATCAGCCGCGGATGCTCGACAAAGTTGGTCGTCGAGTCGATGACACCCGGGATCAGCACCTTGTCGTCGGGAATCCGCGCGGCTTGCAAATCCTCCCATTCATGGGCGTGGCGCGGGTTGGCCGCTTCGAACGACAGGCCGGAGGGCCGCGCCCGTATCGCGACCTCGACGATCTTGGCGAGCGGGATGTCATGGGTGTGCGGCCCCTCGTAGTTGCCCCAGCACAGATGCATGCGCATCGCGTCCGGCGGGATCGCCGCGGTCGCGTAATTGAGGGCCGCGATGTTGCGCTCGGCCACCCGCAGGAATTCGTCGTCGGAGAGGTGCTGATACTGGTTGTGCCGGGCCGAGCCCAGATCAGGCGCGTCGATCTGCAGGATAAAGCCGGCCCGGTGGATCGCCTCGTATTCTTCCTTCAGCGCATTGGCCAAGGCTTCGACATAGGCGTCCTCGTCCTGGTAGTAGCGATCCGGGACGAACTTGGTCAGCACCCCTGGCGAGGCCGCGTTCATGAATGCCTCGCTGGGCTTTGCCGCGGCGCAGGCCTCGGCGAGGTTGGCGAGATCAACCGTCAGCGGCCGGCGGTCCTGGTAGGCGACCGGGCCGGTGCAGCACGGCACCACCTCGCGGCTGAACCACGAGGCGCCCCGTTTCTGGTTGAGCCGTTGATGAAAATCGGGATGGTCGAGCAGATCGCGATGGGCTGCGGTCTGTGGCGGCCGATCGTTGTCGCCGCGGAACGCGCCGATGCCCGAGAGCCGGTGACGCACATAAAAGGTGTACGAGATCTTGCCGAACTCGCCGTCGCACACGCTGTCGATGCCGGCGGCGACCTGCTTATGCACGATTTCGTGGACGGAATTGGTCAGGCAAGCATCGAACGCCGCCTGCTCGACCGGCCGCCCGGTCTCGCGAGCCTCGAGGAACTCGAGGAGGTCGGGCGGGCGCGGCAGGCTGCCGACATGGGTCGTCAGTGTGCGGTCGGTGCTGCGTTTCATCGTGCAGAAGACCTTTCGACCAGTGCGCTATTCGGCTCCGGCAGGGCGGTAGGCATGCAGCGCAGTCGCGCGCGAGCGCAGCGGCCGCAGCACGAACAGGGCCAGCCCGACGACCACGAAATTCATGATCGCCGTGACCACGAACACCATATGCCAGCTTCCGGTGGCGGTCTTGATCAGATTGGCCAGCGGCACGAGAAACGCCGCCACACCCTTTGCGGTATAGAGCAGGCTCAGATTTGTCGTTGCATATCTCGGCCCAAAGCTGTCGGTGCAGGTCGACGGGAACAGGCTGTAGATCTCGCCCCAGGTCAAAAAGATCAGGCCGGCAAAGACGACAAACGCCCAGGGCGAGGCGCCGAAGGACCCGAGCAGCCAATAACTGATCCCGCCCAGGGTGAAGGCGATCGCCATCGTGTATTCACGGCCGATGTGGTCGGAAATCCACCCGAACAGCGGTCGGGCCAAGCCGTTGGCCACGTTGTCGACGAGCAGCGCCACGGTCAACGTCGTGCCGCCGAGCAGCAGCAGGATATTGGCCACATGGAAGTCGCGGGCGATCAGCGCGACCTGGGCGGTCGCCATCAGCCCGCTGGCGGCGACCAGCAGAAACATGATGTAGAGCACCCAGAACACCGGAGTCGCCAGCATCGCCTGCGGCGAATAGCTCTCGGCGGTCTGGATCACCTTGGACGCCGCGCCGCTCGGCGCCTCCCCCGGGTAGGGCGCGCGCATCAGCCACGCGACGACAAAGACAATGGCGCCCTGGATCAACCCGAACCAGAAAAACGCCGCGGCATAGCCATGGGCGGCGATGACCGCTCGGATCGGGATGACGGTCAGCGCCGCACCCGCGCCAAAGCCGGCGGCGGTCAGCCCGACGGCGAGGCCGCGGCGGTCCGGAAACCATTTGACCGCATTGCCGACGCAGGTCGCGTAGACCGCCCCGGCGCCGATGCCGGCAAGCGCGGCCCCGACATAGAGCATCGGCAGTGTCTGCGCCGCGGAATTGACGATCCATGCGATTGCGACCATCACCCCGCCAAAGGCGATCATCAGCCTCGGCCCATTCTTCGGGCCGACCTGGTCGACGATCCAGCCCTCGATCGGGGTCAGCCAGGTCTCGAACGCGACGAAGATGCTGAAGGCGATCTGGATGTCGGCGATCGACCAGCCATGCGCCTTGTTCATCGGATGCACGAACAAGGTCCAGCCATATTGCAGGTTGGCGATCATCACCATGCATACGATGCCGATGATCAGCTGAAGCCAACGGTTCGCCGCCGGGGCGGCAGCCGACGCGCGCGCCGATGATGCGCTCTGCATGGGGTCGTTCCTCCCTCGGATGGTTCTGGCTTTCCGCGGTCGCGCCTGTGCGGGCACGCCGACGGATTAACCTTCCTTAAGACAACGCGAATTACCGCTTCTGGTTGCGATGGTCAACCGCACAACGCGGGCGACGGCGCCAGCCCTTCCCTTGCCGGCCGGAGCGCGGCGGCGCATGCTGTGGGCTGGATAAGTTCAGCCGGGGGGATTTTCGATGAAGACGAGCCAAGACCGCATCCTGACGACCCATGTCGGCAGCCTGCCGCGCCCGCCCGAATTGCGGCAGATGCTGGTGAAAAAGGACCAGGGCGAACCTTACGACCGCGGCGAGCTCGACCGGCTGGCGCGTCAGGCGGTCCTCGACATCGTTCGCCGTCAGGCCCAGGTCGGCGTCGATATCGTCAATGACGGGGAGATGTCGAAGCCCGGCTATTCGACCTATATCGCCGACCGGCTTTCGGGATTTTCCGGGCACCAGCCCGCGAAGCCCCGGCTCGACACCCGCGACCACCCGAACTTCGTCGCCGCCTATGAGCGGATGACCGGCGGCAACACCGCGCGCCGGGCCCAATGCACGGGCCCGATCGCCTGGCGCGACCGCGAGCCGTTGCGCCAGGATCTCGCCAATCTCGGCGCGGCGTTGGCACAGGTTTCGGTCACCGAAGGGTTCATGACGGCCGCCTCGCCGGGGCTGGTGCCGGTGTTTCAGAACAACGCCTTTTACCCGAGCCACGAGGCCTATGTGGAAGCCGTTGCGGCGGCGATGCAGGAGGAATACGAGGCGATCGTCGGCGCCGGGTTCGTGCTGCAGCTAGATTGCCCCGATCTGGCGATGGCGCGTCACACCAGCTTTCAGGACCTCGGCGAAGGCGATTTCCTGAAGCGCGCCCAATTCCATGTCGAGGTGCTGAACCATGCGCTGCGCAACGTGCCGGCCGATCGCGCCCGCATCCACATCTGCTGGGGCAATTACGAAGGGCCGCACGACCACGACATCCCGTTCGCCAAGGTCGCCCCGATCCTGATAAAGGCCAAGCCGCAGGCGCTGGTGGTCGAGGCCGCCAACCCGCGCCATGCGCATGAATGGAACGTGTGGCAGGAGACGAGGCTGCCCGACGACAAGATCCTGATCCCCGGCGTGCTCGACACCTCGACCAATTACGTCGAGCATCCGGAGCTGGTGGCCGAGCGACTCTGCCGCTTTGCCGACATCGTCGGCCGCGAGCGGGTCATCGCCGGAACCGATTGCGGCTTCGGCACCTTTGCCGGCTACGGCAAGCTCGACCCCGACATCTCTTTCAAAAAGCTCGCCGCCATGGCCGAAGGCGCCGCAATAGCGTCGAAACGGCTGTGGGGCGGGTAGAGCGAGAGACGAGCGCCAAGCGGCTATTCCGCCGCCTGGCGCAGTGGGCGCAGTGCCGCGCGCAGCTGTGCCGCGTAGGCCTCGCGCCAGCCGATCTGGTCATCGGCAAGAAAATCGCCGCTGCGGACTTCGAGGAAGATTTCCGGGTCGTCGACGCCGGGCGGCACGGCGCCGTCCTTTTTGAGCGCGCGGGCGGCGCGCAACAGGCGGCGGCGGGTGCGGGTGATCATCCGGTCGCTCGGCCCCAGATGCTCGAAGTCATGGTCGCTGATCGCCCCCATGCTCTCGGTCACCGCCTGGTCCTGGGCCTGGATGCCGGTGATGCCAGTGTAGATCCCGCCATTCTTCTGCGCCTCGCGGTCGATCAGCCAATCGTTGGCGGCGTTGCCGGCGAGCCGCCAGCGGTCGTACCAATCGGTCGTGTTCGGCACGAAATCCATCGTCAGCTTGGAGCCGGGGAGCACCCGGCTGTTGCTTAACGCGGCGCGCGCCGCCGGCAGGCCTTTCCATGACAGGCTGACGAACATCGTGTGGGTGTCGTCCATCGGGACCCAGGCGCGGCTGTTGACCCGGTCGAAGGCGCCCTGCGGCGTCTGCGTCCAGAACGGAAACAGGAAATTGGCAAAGCGCCAATAGGTCTGGCCCGCCTCGGCCGGGCGGTAGGCGGCGTACATCGTGCCCCAATCGGTGTCGGCGACGTGATATTCGGGCGCGCGGTTGGCCACGGTCCAGCGGATCAGGTTATCCGCCGCCAGATTGGCCGCATCGACCGAGCCGGCGTGCAGAAAGCCGAAATGCGAGGTGTCGATGTCGCCTTCGAGCGCCTGCAGCCAGTTGCATTCGCGCTGCGCGAAAGTGACCTGCAACTCGCTCTCGGGCAGCAGCGAGGCTTCGATCATCGGCAGCGGAGGGACCTCGGCGCGCTCGCCCATATAAACCCAGACGAGGCCGTTGCGCTCGGCGACCTTGTAGGCCTTGGCCCGTACCTTGTCCTTGTAGTCGTGCTGCGGCGGCGCGTTCGGCATATCGACGCAATTCCCCGCGGCATCGAATTTCCAGCCGTGATAGACGCAGCGCAGGCCGTTCTCCTCGTTGCGGCCGAGAAACAGCGAGGCGCAGCGATGCGGGCAGCGGTGGTCCATGACGCCCACCCGGCCCGCGCTGTCGCGGAACGCGATCAGCCGCTCGCCGAGCAGCAAGAGGCGCATCGGCGCGCCGTCGCGCTCCAATTCCGACGACATCGCCGCCGGCAGCCAATACTGCCGCATCGTCCCGCCCATGACCGTGCCGGGGCCGACCCGAACCAGATCCTCGCGGTCCTTCTGCTTGCTCACTGCCCCACCTCCGAATTTCTCGGCGCAACATCAGCTATAATGCGCGAATAATAATCTTCGTCATTCCGGGACGGCCTGGAAGGCCGGGCCCGGAACCCATGAACACCGGCCCGTCCCAACCTGCGCAGGACTGTGTTCATAGGTTCCGGGCTCGCAGCTCCGCCGCGCCCCGGAATGACGGTCTCGCTTTGGGGTCGTTCAAGACCACAAGGCGAAGCCGAGCCCGGTGCCGGAGCCGGCCGGGGTGCGGTACCCCGGCACGTAATGCGACCAGGCCATGTCGAGGTGCTCGACGGCGCCGCCGACCGCGATCCACATGCGGATCTCGGAGCTGCCGGAATTGAGCTTTTTGCGCGGCAGCGACTGCAATGCCTCGCCGTCCTTTCGCGCCAGCGCGTCGATGATGCCGCGGTCGAGCTCCTCATCGACGACGAAATGGCTGAGCCCGCCCGAGCCGACGATGCCGATGCGCGCGTCGCCCGGCCAGCTTTCGACCGCGGCGCGGATCGCCCGGCCCAAATTGTAGCAGCGTCGCGGGGTCGGCTGGTTCGGCGGGTAATAGGTGTTGAGGAACACCGGCACGACCGGCAGCTCCTGGTCTTCCATCAGCCGCTTGCGCACAAAGGCGTGCGCGTGGCCTTCGCCATGCCCGGGCGGCAGCCCGTTCGACGATGCGATGTCGAACTCGCGGTCGATCAATTCGCCGATCATGTGCAATGCCAAGGGTGCGTCGACCGGGTAATCGCGCGGCTCCTTCTCCTCGTAATAGCGCGCGGTGGCGAGCCGCGACCACTCCGGGCCCTTGAAGTTGGGCGAGAGCGGCACGTTGCGGATCGTGTCGCCGTAATAGACCAGGATCGACGGCAGGTGATCCTCGTAGAACAGCTCCTTCTGGTCGTCGCCGAGGATGATCAGCGCGTCGAGCTCGGCCCGGCGGACGCTCTCTTTCAAACGCTCAATCGCCGCCTGCGCCTCGTCGTGGCGAGCGGCAAAGCGCTCCGGCGTCAATTCCGGCAGCGCACGTGGGTCGGGACGACGCAGCAATTCTTCGTAGCTGGCCGGCTCGCCCTCCTTGTCGAGAAAATCGCGGACCCCGTCGCGGTCGATAAAGCTCGGCCAATCCTTGGCCGGGGTGTTGAGCATCGGGGTATGCGAGGTGGCGATCCCGAGAACGATCTTGGCCATGCCGTCTGCTCCCTCCGCGCGCTGCGAACGAGATATTGCGACCGAAACCTATCGCCCCGCGCGCGGGTGCGTCAACCGGCGCGAGGCTGCCGATCGGCCGCCTCAACCCGGCCCGAGCGCGTTCGACAGCCTGTTCCACCGGTTCTCTGCAGGAGATTTACAGGTCCGGCCACGCTTGCGATTTGGGGCAACCCTCCCGAGCGCCGGATTATCAAGATTGTGCGGCGCGATGATGGCAATTTTGCAGAGGCTTGGCTGCGATCCTGGATCACTTCTGACGGATGGCACCTGGCTCCTCACCACACCTGCGCAGGCGTGCCGATGGCCGGGATGGGCCCCGGCCTGCGCCTGGATGGCAGCAGCAACGGAGGCAAGTTTCGAACTCGGTCCGCCAGATGCCTGCCGTCAACTCCTTTGTCTGGATGCGATTGCGCTCGTATAAATGTTGGCGTGTTCCAAACTGGGATGACCGAGGTAGCGGAGCCGCCGCTAAGACGCGCGCTATACTGACCGAGGGGCTTGCGAATGATCGACGTCGCGAAGGCGAGCAGATACATTGACCAGTGCTGGGGCGACGAGATCGTTCCTGCACTCATCGAATACGTCAAGATCCCGAACAAATCCCCGGCCTTCGACCCCGATTGGATGGCGCACGGCCATATGGACGAGGCGGTGGGTTTGTTCGAGCGTTGGGCGCGGGCGAGATTGCCGTCACTGCCCGGCGCCACGCTCGAAACCGTCCGCCTGCCTGGCCGCACCCCGGTCATCGTCATCGAGGTGCCGGGGGCCGTGCCCGGCGCGAATGCCGACACTGTGCTGCTCTACGGCCATCTCGACAAGCAGCCGGAGATGACCGGCTGGGCGGATGGCTACGGGCCCTGGACCCCGCGGCTCGAAGGCGACAAGCTCTATGGCCGCGGCGGCGCCGATGACGGCTATGCGATGTTCGGCGCGTTGAGCGCACTGTTGGCGTTGCACGAACAGGGCGTCCCGCACGCGCGCTGCGTGATCCTGATCGAGGCCTGCGAGGAATCGGGCAGCCCCGATCTGCCCTATTACGTCGATCATCTGGCCGCGCGCATCGGCAACCCGTCGCTGGTGGTATGCCTCGATTCGGGGTGCGGCAATTACGAACAGCTGTGGCTGACGACCTCGTTGCGCGGTCTGGTGTCGGGCACGCTCGAAATCCGGGTGCTCGATGAAGGCGTGCATTCGGGTCACGCCTCGGGCGTCGTGCCGTCGAGCTTTCGCATCATGCGCCAGCTGTTGTCTCGCCTCGAGGACGAAGCGACCGGATCGATCTGCCCGTCCGAGCTTTATGCCCAGATCCCGGCCGAGCGGGTGGCGCAGGCGCGCCGGGCCGCGACGGCATTGGGCGACACGGTCTACACCGAATACCCGTTCGCGCCGGGCGTGGCGCCGATGGGCGACGATCTCGCCGAGCTGGTGCTGAATTGCACCTGGCGGCCGCAATTGGCGGTGATCGGCATCGACGGGCTGCCGAAGCCGGGCGACGCCGGCAACGTGCTGCTGCCCTATACGACGGCCAGGTTGAGCCTGCGGCTGCCGCCGACATTGGACGCCGAAGCGGCGGGCGAGCGGCTGCGCGCATTGCTGGAGAAGGACCCGCCCTACGGCGCGCATATCGAGTTGGACCTCGGGTCGAGCGCGTCCGGCTGGAATGCGCCGGCATTGGCGCCGTGGCTCGAGCAATCATTGGCGCGGGCGTCAGGGGCGGCGTTCGGCGCGCCGCCTGCCTATATGGGCGAAGGCGGCAGCATTCCGTTCATGGCGATGCTCGGCGACAAGTTTCCGCAGGCGCAGTTCGTCGTCACCGGCGTGCTGGGACCCCACTCGAACGCGCATGGCCCGAACGAATTCCTGCATATCCCGACCGGCAAGCGCGTCTCGACCGTGATCGCCCAGGTGCTGGCCGATCATCACGTGCGGCAAGAGGAGGCAGGCGGCGATGATCGAGGCTTATGAGGGCAGCTGCCATTGCGGTCGGGTGCGGTTTCGCGTCCGGGCGGATTTGTCGAGCCTGCTCGAATGCAACTGCTCGGTCTGCACCAAAAAAGGGATCCTGCATCTGATCGTGCCGCCGGAGCAGTTTGAGCTGCTGCAAGGCGGCGAGGAGCTGATGACCTATCAGTTCAACACCAACACAGCCAAACATACCTTTTGCCGGCAATGCGGGATGCACCCGTTTTATGTGCCGCGCTCGGACCCGGACAAGATCAGCGTCAACGCCCGCTGCCTCGACGGCATCGATCCGGCAGCGCTGCGGCCGAGCCATTTCTTCGACGGGCGGAATTGGGAAGCGGCGCAACAGGCCCGCCGCGAAACAGAACGAGGTTGAGGCTATTCCGGGGTGAGTGCGGAGACCTCACCGATCGGGACTCAACCCACGGCAAGCGTCCCCTTCGTTCTCGGCCTGAGCCGATGTAGGTCAGTCTGCCAATTTGGGCAAATTAATTCCTCATAAATTTTCTTGATTACCAAAAATTCTTGCGATATGTACGGCGTAGTTTAATTCTTATGGGGTTCGAGATGCCGATCAGGAAGATGCCGATCCAGAAGAAGGTGGAAACCTATGATGACGTCGAGGAGGTTGTGGACCAGGCAGGCGGTATAACGAGCTTCGTCATGCACATCTTGCGAGATATCCACGGCGCCGGGAAGCTAGGAGTTCATGTCGTCTCCGGTATCAGTAACGAACTTGATGCGCGCGGCCTTGCGCATTATCCGGAAGAGATCCCAACAGATCAATACGCGAGGGTTAAGGTCTATCGGAAAAACAGTACAGTAGGAAAGCTTATGAGCGCTGCTCTTTCCGTGGATGAGACCAGTAATGTGGTAATTCGGCAGCTATGTTCAAGCGAAGCCGATAAGATAGTTCAGCGCATCCGAGAGTTAGTTTGTGACTAAAGGCTAGAAATCCCCTTCGCCACGGCGTCGTTTCGCCGCCGGCGAGAGGGAAGGGTGTAAGTCGCGGCCGGGTGCGGGAGGCGGGCGATCGGCGCTGTGGCTGCGGCGAGCCAATGGCCGGTGGCGGGGTCGACCAGCGGGGTCAGCACTTCGCGGACCTGGTGGTGATAGCGGTCGAGCCAGGCGATCTCGTCGTCGTCGAGCAGTGAGGGATTGACCAAGGTGCGGTCGATCGGGGCCAGGGTCAGGGTTTCGAAGCCCAGCATCTCGCGCTCGGCGGCCCCGTCCGAGGGCTGCACAAGCACCAGATTTTCGATGCGGATGCCGTAGGCGCCGGTCTTGTAATAGCCGGGCTCGTTCGAGACGATCATGCCGGGCAGCAGCGGCTGCGTGCTCGGCGCCTTGGAGATGCGCTGCGGCCCCTCGTGGACGCCGAGATAGCTGCCCACGCCATGCCCGGTGCCGTGGTCGTAGTCGAGCCCGGCCTGCCACAGCCCGCGCCGGGCGAAGCCGTCGAGCTGGGTCCCGGTCGTGCCCTTGGGGAACCGCGCCAGGGCCAGCGCGATGTGGCCCTTGAGCACGCGGGTGAAGCGGTCGCGCATTTCGGCCGAGGGCTCGCCGATCGCGACCGTGCGGGTCACATCGGTGGTGCCGTCGAGATATTGCGCGCCCGAATCCAATAGATAGAGGGTGCCGGGCTCGAGCCGCTTTTCGGTCTCCGGCATCGCCCGGTAGTGGACGATGGCGCCGTTCGACCCGGCCCCGGAGATCGTCGGAAAGCTCAGGTCGCGAAAATACTCGCCCTCGCGGCGAAAGGCTTCGAGCCGGTCGCTGGCGGCGATTTCGGAGAGGCCGCCGGTGGGCGCCTCGTGCGCCAGCCAGGCGAGAAACCGGGTCAATGCCGCACCGTCGCGGCGGTGCGCCGCCCGCGTGCCGTCGACCTCGACCGGGTTCTTGCAGGCTTTGGGCAAGGTGCACGGGTCGGCGGCGCGGTGCAGCTTGGCCCCGGCCGCCTCGAGCCGGTCGAAGATCCATGATGCCGCGCTCGCCGGATCGGCCTGGACCAGGCGGCCTTCGCCGGCCAGCGCATCGAGCGCCGGCCCCAACTCATCGGGCGCCATCACCGTAACCGCATTGCCGAGATGGCGGTCGAGCCCGGGCACCAGCTTGCGGCGGTCGATGAACAGCGTGACGCTCGCGTCGTTGCGCAGAATGGCGAAGGACAACGGCAACGGCGTGTGCGGCACGTCGCCGCCGCGGATATTGAGGAGCCAGGCGATCAATTCGGGCATCGTCAGCACGGCCGCGGCGACACTCTCCTCGGCGAGACCGCGGGCCAGTCGGGCGCGTTTCGAGGCGGCGCTCTCGCCGGCGAATTCCTCGGCATGCGGCACGACTGGGGCCAACGGTGCGGCGGGCTGGCCGGGCCAGACCCGGTCGAGCGGGTTGTCGGCGACCGCGCGCAAAGTCGCCCCGACGTTTTCGGCGGCGGCGCGAAACCGCTCGACCTCGTGCGGGGTGTGCAGCCAGGGGTCGTAGCCGAGCACCGCGCCGGGCTCGAGCGCCGCGGCAATCCAACGCGCCGGCGGCTCATCGATCAGGTGATGGATCTCGAACCGGTCGCCGTCGACCTGCTGCGCCGCCTGCAGGGTATAGCGGCCGTCGACGAACAGGGCGGCGCGCTCGCGCAGCACGACCGCCAGCCCGGCCGAGCCGGTAAAGCCGGTCAGCCAGGCGAGGCGCTGGCCGCGCGGCGGCACGTATTCGCCCTGGTGCTCGTCCGAACGCGGCACGACGAACCCGTCGAGCCCGCGGGCCGACAGCTCGCGGCGCAGACGGGCAAGCCGTTCGGCGCGCGGCAATCGCGCGAAATCCTCGCGCGCGAGCCCGTCACGGTACCCGTCTGCCTTCTGCGCCCGCAGCGCATCGAGCGCCTGGGCCAGCTCCGAGGTTACCGGGTCGGCGACCAGCCGGTGCCAGCTGGTGCCGATTTCGGCCGGGGCCCCGAGCACGCCGGCGATCAGCGCCTCGATCCCTTTTCGATCATAGGACGAATGCGCCTCGCGCAGCAGCGCCTCGAGCTTGCCCCGGTCCGAACCTTTGATCGTCATCGCCTGCTCCTATCCGATACCGCGCCGCGGCAATCTGACCTTGGCATAGCTGAATTGCAACAACGCTCTAGTGAATGCTGCGATGCAATACCAAATCTGTTGCGGCGCAGCAAAAGTGCGTGTGGGAGTATGTGTGATGCCGTTTCTGAACCTCTTCATCGCGGCCGGTAAGGCGGTTTCCGCCTGGCGGCGCCGGGAGCGGGCCTATGCCGACCTGATGGCGCTCGACGACCACGCGTTGGCCGATATCGGGATTCGCCGCTCGGAGATCCGCGCGATCCTGGCCGCCGATCGCAAGGCCGCCCGCACGGCGCCGCCCGCCGCTTCCCAGCAGCCTGCGGTCGTCGGCCGGCGACAGGCCGCGTGATCGATTTCCGACCCAAACCCGGTCTCCAACCCGATCGATAGATGGGGGCTGCAGCCCCCATCTTCATTTCCGCTCTGGCCCCCGCCCGCAGAACGAGGGTCGACCAGCCGTCGAGGACGATGCGGCGTTCGAGCACGATGCCGAGGCCGCGATGCGGTGCCAGCACGATCGGCTCCTGACGGCGCAGCAATCCCGACAGCACCGCCCGCCCGCCGGGCATCAGGGTTCGCGCGAGATCGGCGGCGAGCAGCGCCAGCGGGCGCGCCAGGATATTTGACAAAATCAAGTCATGGCCCTGCCGGCGCAGCCCGCGACCGCGATATCCGGGAGCGTGACCGACCCGCACCAGGCCGGCGACGCCGTTGTGCGCGACATTATGGCGGCCGACCGCGACCGAGTTCGGATCGATGTCGCTGGCGCGCACCCGGCGCCGCAACAGCTTGGCGGCGGCGATCGACAGAATCCCGGTGCCGGCGCCGATATCGAGCGGACGGCCGATCCGCCGCCGTCGCGCCAGGGCCTGCAGCGCCAACAGGCAGCCCTGGGTCGAAGGATGCTCGCCGGTGCCGAACGCGGTTGCCGCATCGAGCATGATCCCGATCGCCCCGGCCGGAACCCTGCCCTGATAATGCGAGCCATAGACAAAGAAACGGCCGATGCGCAGCGGCGGAAACGCGACCTGGTTGTCGGCGAGCCAGTCGCGGTCGGGCAGCCTCTCCTCGGCGATCTCGACCAATTCGCCGCCGGAAGCGGCGGCGGCGAGCGCCAGCCGCGCCGCCAGCTCCGCGGTCAGCACCGAGGATTTCGGATAGGCTTCGAGCCGCCATTCCTCGGGCGCGGTCTCGAAAGCGGAAACGGCGGCGGCGAGCTCGTCGAAAACCGCGAACACCGCGCTCGCCGCTGCGGCGCCGCGGATCCGGGCGCGCAGATGCCGGACGCCGGCGCTCACCGGCGGCGACCCCGGATCGACGCCGCGACCCGGTCAGGCCCCGGCCGGCAGGTGATCGGGGCCCATGAAATTGTCGAACTTGGTGGTCTCCGCGTCGAAATGCAGCTTGATCGTGCCGATCGGGCCGTGCCGCTGCTTGGCGATGATGATTTCGCCGGTGCCATAGACCTCGTTGAAGCGGTTCTGCCAGCGTTCGTAGCGGTCGTTGTACTTGTCGTCGGTTTCATCGGCTCGGCGCAGCGGCTGTCCGCGCGATAGATAGTATTCCTCGCGGAAGATGAACATGACCACGTCGGCATCCTGCTCGATCGAGCCCAATTCGCGCAGATCGGCCAGCATCGGCCGCTTGTCCTCGCGCAGCTCGACGGCGCGCGACAGTTGCGCCGCCGCAAGCACCGGAACGTTGAGCTCCTTGGCCACCGCCTTCAGACCGCGGGTGATGTCGGAAATCTCCTGCACTCGGTTCTCCAGGCTCTTCACCTGGACGGAGGGGCGCATCAGCTGCAGATAATCGACGACGATCAGGCCGAGGCCTTGCTGGCGCATCAGCCGCCGCGCGCGGGTGCGCAAGGCCGAGACGCTCAGCGCCGGGGTGTCGTCGATGAACAATGGCAATGCCTGAAGGTGATGGCTCGCCTGCACGAAGCGGTCGAAATCCTGATGGCTCACGTCGCCGCGGCGGATGCGGTCCGAGGAAATCCCGGATTCCTCGGCCAGGATGCGGGTGGCCAGCTGCTCGGCCGACATTTCGAGCGAAAAGAACCCGACCACGGCGCCGTCCTCGGCCACGGTGCGGCCGTCGGCGGCGCGGGCCGCGCGGTACGCCTTGGCCGCGTTGAAGGCGATGTTGGTGGCGAGCGCCGACTTTCCCATCGACGGCCGGCCGCCGAGGATCACCAGGTCGGAGGGATGCAGCCCGCCGAGCTTCTGGTCGAGATCGACAAAGCCGGTGGCCACGCCGACCGTCTTGCCGCTGCGCTTGAACGCCGCCTCCGCCATGTTGATGGCGCTGGTCAGCGGCACGCTGAAGGCGCGAAAGCCGCCTTCGCTCTGGCCGGCGGTGGAAAGATCGAACAGCTTTTTCTCGGCCCGCTCGATCTGCTCAGTGGCCCGGTCGTCGAGATCGTGGCGAAAGGCGTCGTTGACGACGTCCTCGCCCAGCGTGATCAGCTGGCGCCGCAGATAGAGGTCGTGGATCGCCCGCCCGTAATCCTCGGCGTTGATGATCGTCACCGCGGCGCCGGCGAGCCGGGCCAGATATTGCGCGCCGCCGATCTCCGCGAGCGCGCCATCCTGGTCGAACAGGTTTTTGAGGGTGACCGGGTTGGCGATCTGGCCGCGCTCGATCAGCTTGCCGATCGCCGCGAAGACGCGGGCGTGCACCGCGTTGCCGAAATGCTCGGCCTGCAGAAACTCCGAGACCCGCGGATAGGCCGCGTTGTTGATCAGCATGGCGCCCAACAGCGCCTGCTCGGCCTCGGTATTGAAGGGCGGGGTGCGAATGAGCTCGGGGTCGGTGTCGCGCAGCGGCGTGACCCGGGCGGCCGTCGTCGTTTCCATGCGCCAAGGCTACCATCGGCAGCCGGTGGGAGCCGTCGGCAATACGATCCACATGCTGTGGAAGGCGGGAATCGTCAGGCGGCGCGCTCGGCGGCGGCGCGCTCGGCAACGGGGCTGTGCTCGCGTTCCCAATCGAGCATGTAATCGCGGGTCAGCGGCACGGTGTCGACCTGCTTGGCCAGCTGCATCTGAAAGACCAGATGGCCGGAGCGGCGGAACGCGATCTCGGAGCCGACCAGATAGAGTTCCCACATCCGGCAGAAGCGCTCGTCGTAGATCGCGCGCAGGCGGTCGCGATTTTGCTCGAAACGGCGCCGCCACGCCCGCAACGTCTGCGCGTAATGCAGCCGCAGGATCTCGATGTCGGTGATCCACAGCCGCACCCGCTCGACCACCGGGACGACCTCCGAGAGGGCCGGAGCGTAGCCGCCGGGAAAAATGTATTTGCGCAGCCAAGGGTGGGTCGAGCCCGGCCCGTCCATGCGGCCGATCGAATGCAACAGAGCCACTCCGTCCGGCGTCAGCAGCGACTTCAACTTGGTGAAGAAGGTCCGGTAGTGGTTAATGCCGACGTGCTCGAACATGCCGACCGAGACGATCCGGTCGTATTGCCCGTCTTCCTCGCGGTAGTCGCGCAGGTGAAAGCGGATGCGGTCGGAGAGGCCGGCAGCAGCGGCGCGGCGCATCGATACCTGGTGCTGCTCGACCGAGAGCGTCAGCCCGGTCACGTCGGCGCCGCACTCATCGGCGAGATAGAGCGCCAGCCCGCCCCAGCCTGAGCCGATGTCGAGCACCTTTTGCCCGGGCTCGATCATCAGCTTGGCCGCGATGTGCCGCTTTTTGTCGAGCTGCGCGGTATCGAGATCGTCGTGCCCGCCGCGGAAATAAGCGCATGAATATTGCCGGTCCCGATCGAGAAACAGATCGTAGAGCTGGTCCGACAGATCGTAATGATGCGCCGCATTCTGCCGGGCGCGCGACAGCGGATTATACTGATGAACCCGGCGCAGAAATGTGGACGACCCGTTGAGCACACGCGACAGCGCTCCCTCCGGCAGCGCTTCGAGATTGAGCTCCAACAGATCGATCAGGTCGTAGAGGCCACCTTCCTCGATTGTCAGGGTGCCGTCGACATACGCTTCCGGCAGATGGAGACGCGGCCTGACGAGCAGCTTCCAGCGCAATGCCGGGTCGTGCAGGCGGATCGCGACGCTCGGCCCCGGGGCGCCCACGATCAGGTGGGAGGCGCCGCCGGCATCGGTGATGCGGAGCCGGCCGATGGAGATGACCCTGTCGAAAAGACGCGCGAGCAGCATCGTGCCGAGACCGTAGAGGAAGCCGACGCCGCACTATTCACGAAGTGCCGGAGCGAACGCAAGACGTTCGCTGCGCAATCAGGGGTTCCGATCAGGGGTTCTCTGGGGCGGCGGCGGTGTCAGCCGGCTCGGCCGCTTCCTCTTCGGGCTCGTCCTCGTCGCGCTGGCGCAACGGGTCGATGCCCCGCGCCTGCATGCGGGCCTCCTCGGCCGACTGGGCGACGTTGGCGACGACGGTGACCGAGACTTCCGGATGGAGCATGATCCGCAGCGGGTGAAGCCCCAAAGTCTTGATCGGCCGGTCGAGGGCGACTTGGCGCTTTTCGATCGTGAAGCCCGCCGCGGTGACCGCCTCGGCGATGTCGCGGGCCGCAACCGAGCCGTAGAGCTGCCCGCTCTCGCCGGCTTGGCGAACGATCACCACGGTCAGCCCTTCGAGCTTGCCGCCGACTTCGCCGGCCTCGGCCTTGCGCTGAAGGTTGTTGGCTTCGAGCTGGGCGCGCTGGGTTTCGAAATAGGCGAGGTTGTCCTTGGTCGCGCGCAGCGCCTTTTTTTGCGGCAGCAGGTAGTTGCGGGCAAAGCCCGGCCGCACCTTGACCAGCTGGCCCATCTGGCCGAGCTTTTCCACGCGTTCGAGCAGGATCAGTTCAATCATCGATTTTTCCTCCGGCTGATCGAGGCTGGGCGAAGCGCCGCCGCAATCCGAGCGGCCCATCGAGCAGGCCCAGTACGGCAATCACCAACAGCGGCCAGCCGAACAGACCGGCCAGCACATAGAAGATCGCCAGCGGGATCTGCGGCCGCGCCAGCCGGCGCACCAGGGCGTGCAGCACCGCCAGCCCGGCGAGGCACATCGGCAGCGCCAGCACGATCATCACGTTGACCCCGAAAAAACGCGCCGTGCCGCCAAACGCGCTCGCCGCGGCGGCGACCGCCAGCAGCAGCGTGATCCAATTCGGCAGGCTCAGCGCGGCGAGGTCGGGAGATGGGCGCCAAGCCAGCCCGAACCGCGCCAGCACGCCTTGAGCGAGGATGGCGCTGCTCGCCGTCATCATCATCCACGACCCGACGACGACTCCGGGGATGACCAGGGTGAGCACCGCCGTCAGCGCGTCGCGGGTGGCCCCGCTCTCGTCGACGAAACGATCGATCGCCGGCGCCAGCGCGTGACGCAGCAACGCCTCGATGCTGCCCGGTCCGCCGAGGACCAGCAGGGCCGCCGCGAACGCGGCGAGGCCGAGCCCGGTCAGCCATCCGGTGAGCAGCCCCGGCGGATACCATTCGAGCGCGCCCGAGGGTCCGCTGCGGGCCAGCAACGCCTGCCGCACCAATACGACAACGGGCACGGCATAGAGCCCGGCGAACAGCGCCGCCGCGACAATATCGCTCGCCGCGAGCAGAACGGCCGAGGCGGTCAGCCCGGCTGTCGCCGCCGCCCCGACACCAAGCCACAGGCCGGCGGCGAACAACGGGAGCTGAGCCAGATAGGCGAGGATCGCGGCACTCGGCGAACCGGTCAGCACCGCCAGATAAAAACCGGCGCCGAGGGCGCCTAACAGCGCCCCCGATCCGGCGCTTCCGAGCCGACCCACGGCAATTCGCGAGATGACGGCGCCGGCCTCACTCGGCCGCTATTTCACCATGTAGGGCAACAGGCCGAGAAACCGCGCCCGCTTGATCGCCTGCGCCAGCTCGCGCTGCCGCTTGGTCGAGACCGCGGTGATGCGGCTCGGCACGATCTTGCCGCGCTCGGAGACGAAGCGCTGCAGCAGCTTGATGTCTTTGTAGTCGATCTTGGGGGCGTTCGGGCCCGAGAACGGGCACGATTTGCGCCGCCGAAAGAACGGCCGGCGGGTCGCGCCGCCGCGTCCCCGCTCGCCCGCGGACTGGCTTTCCATTTAGGGCTCCACCGCTTCGGCTGCGGCCGGTGCGGGCGCCGGGCGCTCCGGCGCCGAGCGCTCGCCCTGCGCGCCGCTGGGCCGCTCGCCGCCGGCGGGCCGATCGGCCCCGCCGTCACGGGCATCGCGCGATTCGCCATAGCGGTCGCGGTCGCCGCGGCGACCGCGGTCGTCGCGGCTGCCGCGGCTCTGCATGACCGCTGACGGGCCTTCCTCGAGCGCGTCGACCCGAATCGTCAGATAGCGCAGCACGTCCTCGTTGATCCGCATCGTGCGTTCGAGCTCGGCGATCGCCGCCGCCGGCGCCGTCAAATTCATCAGAACGTAATGCCCCTTGCGGTTTTTGCGCATGCGATACGCGAGGTTGCGCAGCCCCCAATATTCGCGCTTCTTGACCTCGCCGCCATTCTCGGCGATCAGCTGGGCAAAGCTGTCGGTGAGAGCGTCGGCCTGGGCGCCGGAAATGTCCTGGCGCGCGATGAACACGTTTTCGTACAACGGCATAGGAACCAGATCCCTTTTGGCTGATAGGCTCCGGCGACGCGCACGCGCCGGCCGGGGCGAGCCGGCCGCAGCCGGCAAGGGCACGGCGCGCACTATACAGAAAGCGGCCGGCGGGACAAGATGGCGATCGCGGCTCCAGGCCGATGCCGGGGCGTCGACGCCGGGGTGTGGGGGATGCGTTCGGGATGAAGCGTGCATTGGTGTTTCCCGGCCAGGGATCGCAGGCGGTCGGCATGGGGCGCGGCCTCGCCGATGCCTTTCCGGCCGCCCGCCTCCTGTTCGAAGAAATCGACGAGGCGCTGTCGCAGCCGCTCTCCCGGCTGATGTTCGAGGGGCCGGAGAGCGAGCTGAGGTTGACCGAAAACGCGCAGCCCGCTCTGATGGCGGCGAGCCTCGCGGCGATCCGCGTGCTCGAAGCCGAGGGTGGCCTCGATTTCGGCCGGCATGTCGCCTTTGTCGCCGGGCATTCGCTGGGCGAGTACTCGGCGCTGGCCGCGGCACACGCACTCGCGATCGGCGATGCGGCGCGGCTGCTGAAATTGCGCGGGCGGGCGATGCAGCGCGCGGTGCCGGTCGGCGCGGGGGCGATGGCGGCGCTGATCGGGCTCGATGTCGCAACCGCGCGCGCCGTTGCCGCCGAAGCGGCGCGGGCCGGTGTGGACAGCGATGAAATCTGCTCGGTGGCGAACGACAACGCGCCGGGGCAAGCCGTCGTCAGCGGCCATCGCGGCGCCGTCGAGCGCGCCATAACAATCGCCCGCGAACATGGGGCGCGCCGCTCGGTCATGCTGCCGGTCAGCGCCCCCTTTCACTCGCCGCTGCTGGCGTCGGCGGCCGCGGCGATGGCCGAGGCGCTCGGCCTGGTGGTGCTGCGCCCGCCCCTGGTGCCGCTCGTCGCCAATGTGTCGGCGCGCCCGGTGAGTGCCCCCGCCGAGATCGAGCGACTGCTCGTTACCCAGGTCACGGCGATGGTGCGGTGGCGCGAGAGCGTGCTGTTTCTCGCCGCTTGCGGGGTCACCGAGATCGTCGAGATCGGCGCCGGGCGCGTGCTCGCCGGACTGGTCAAGCGGATCGCTCCCGATCTCGCCGCGCTCTCGGTCGGCCTCCCGGCCGAGGTCGAAGCGCTGATCGCGGCGCTCTGAGGGCGGTCGCGGGTGTTCGATCTCTCCGGCCGGACGGCGTTGGTGACGGGCGCCTCGGGCGGCATCGGCGGGGCGACCGCCCGGGCGCTGCATGCACAGGGGGCGACGCTGACGCTGGCCGGCACGCGCGAGCCGGCATTGCAGGCGCTGGCCGACGACCTCGGCGAGCGCGCTCATGTCGGGCTTGCCGATCTCACCGATCCGCGGGCCTGCGAGCGTCTGGTGCGGGAGGCCGAGGCGGCGATGGGGCAGATCGACATCCTCGTCAACAATGCCGGAGTGACGCGCGACGGTCTGGCGCTGCGGATCACGGACGAGGATTGGCAAGCCGTCATCGAGATCGATTTGACCGCCGCGTTTCGGCTGACCCGCGCGGTGCTGCGCGGCATGGTGCGGCGGCGGCACGGACGGGTGATCGGAGTCAGCTCGGTCGTCGCCGCGACCGGCAATCCCGGCCAAGCCAATTATGCGGCGGCCAAGGCGGGCCTGATCGGCATGTCGAAATCGATCGCGGCCGAGGTCGCCGGCCGCGGCATCACCGTCAACTGCGTCGCCCCGGGGCTGATCGAGACGGCGATGACCGACAAGCTGGCGACCGAGCAGCGCACCCGGCTCGGCACGGCGATTCCGCTGGGGCGGTTCGGCACCGCTGGCGACGTCGCCGCCGCGATCGTCTATCTGGCCAGCGCCGAGGCCGCCTATGTCACCGGTCAAACCTTGCACGTCAACGGCGGGATGGCCATGCTGTAGCTGCGCCCGCGGCCGGACCGATTCAGTCGAATTGGCACCGCTGGCGGAACTGTGATATGTCACCGCGCCTTGATCGCGGCCCCCGACGGCGACAACTATGACGGCGGATGGCGCCCGGATTTGCGTGCCGAGACCAATTTCAAGCCAGCCACTGAGGGGATGAACGAATGAGCGACGTCGCCGAGCGGGTCAAAAAGATCGTCGTCGAGCATTTGGGCGTCGACGAGTCGAAAGTGACCGAGAACGCCAGCTTTATCGACGATCTCGGCGCCGACAGCCTCGACACGGTCGAACTCGTGATGGCCTTCGAAGAAGAATTCGGCTGCGAGATCCCGGACGATGCGGCGGAAAAGATCGTGACGGTCAAGGATGCGGTCAGCTTTATCGAATCGCATGGCTGAGCGGCCCGAACCGGCTGCCGGTCGCCCACTCGCCGCGCGGGTCGCTCGCACGTGACCCTCCGTGCGTTTGGCTGGCTGTGAGCAGGGGATGCGGCGCGTCGTTGTGACCGGCATGGGGCTGGTGACGCCCCTCGGGATCGGCCTGGAGCGAAACTGGAGCCGTCTGACCGAAGGAGCCTCCGGGGTCAGCGCGATCCAATCCTTCGATGTTTCGGACCTGCCGGCCAGGATCGCCGGCCAAGTGCCGCGCGGCGACACCGCCTCGGGCCGGTTCAATGCCGACGACTGGGTCTCGCCCAAGGACCAGCGCAAGATGGACGGCTTTATCGTCTATGCTCTGGCCGCGGCGGCCCAGGCGGTCGAGGACGCCGATTGGCTGCCGCAAAGCGAGGAGGCGCGCGAGCGCACCGGGGTCATGATCGGCTCCGGCATTGGTGGCCTTTCGGGCATCAACGAAGGGGCGCTGACCCTGCAGGAGCGCGGCCCGCGGCGGCTGACGCCATTCTTTATCCCGGCCAATCTGATCAACCTCGCCTCGGGCCACGTCTCGATCCGCTACGGCTTCAGCGGGCCGAACCATGCGGTGGTCACCGCCTGCTCCAGCGGCGCGCACGCGATCGGCGACGCGACACGGCTGATCATGCTCGACGACGCCGACGTCATGGTGTGCGGCGGCACCGAAGCCGCGATCTGCCGGCTGGGACTCGCCGGCTTTGCCGCGGCGCGCGCGCTGTCGACCGGGTTCAACGACGACCCGCCGCGCGCCTCACGGCCGTGGGACCAGGCCCGCGACGGCTTTGTGATGGGCGAGGGGTCCGGGATTCTGGTGCTCGAGGAGCTCGACCACGCCAAGCGGCGCGGCGCCAGGATCTACGCCGAGGTCATCGGCTACGGCATGTCGGGCGACGCCTATCATCTGACCGCGCCCGCCGAGGACGGCAACGGCGCCTTCCGCTCGATGCGCAACGCGTTGCGGCGGGCCGGCATCGCACCGGAGAGCATCGATTACATCAACGCGCACGGCACCTCGACCCCGCTCGGCGACGAGATCGAACTGGGCGCGGTCAAACGGCTGTTCGGCCGGCACGCCTACGAATTGTCGATGTCGTCGACGAAATCGGCGATCGGTCATCTGTTGGGTGCGGCCGGCAGTGTCGAGGCGATTTTCTCGATCCTCGCCCTGCGCGACGGGGTGGTGCCGCCGACCTTGAACCTCGACGATCCGTCACCCTCCTGCGACATCGATCTGGTCGCGAAGACTGCCAAGAAGCGCCGCGTCGACTATGTGCTGTCCAATTCGTTCGGGTTTGGCGGCACCAACGCCTCGCTCGTCTTCACCGGCCCGCCCTGAGCGGCTGAGCCCGCCGGCAGCGCCTGGGACCGGGTGAGCCGATGCACGGCACGCTTCGGCTGCTCGGCTGGGCATTGCTGGCCGTTGCGGCCGTCCTCGCGGTGGCGGGCGGCAGTGCCTGGTGGCTCTATCGGGAAGTGACCGGTCCCGGCCCGTTGGTGCAGGCGCGCATCGTGGTGATCCCGCCGCGCACCGGGCTTGCCGGCGTCGCCGAGCTGTTGTCGCATGCGGGCGTGATCCGGCACCGACTGCCGTTCGAAATCGGTGCGGCGTTGTCGGGGAACGGTGCGTCCTTGCTGGCGGGCGAGTACCGGTTCCCCGCTGGAACGAGCCCGCTGGAGGCGGCAGGCATCCTCGCCGGCGGCAAAACCGTCGAGCATCGCCTGACAATCCCCGAAGGGCTGACCAGCCCGCAAATCGCGGCCCTGGTAGACGCAGCCCCGGCGCTCGACGGCAGTCTCGTAAAGCCGGCCGCCGAAGGCGCGCTGCTGCCCGAAACCTATATTTACAGCTATGGCGACACGCGCCGACAGATGATCGCGCGGATGCGGCAGGCGATGCGGCGCGCTCTGGCCGCGGTCTGGGCCGAGCGGCGCCCCGACCTGCCCTTCGCCGACCCGGAGCAGCTCGTGATCCTCGCCTCGATCGTCGAGCGCGAGGCGGCGCGTGCGGACGAGCGGGCCCGCATCGCCGCGGTGTTCGTCAACCGGCTGCGGCTCGGCATGCGGCTGCAATCGGACCCGACCGTGCTTTATGCGCTGAGCGACGACGGCGCCAAAAAGCTCGATCGCCCGCTGACCCGCGCCGATCTCGCCGTCGCCTCGCCCTACAACACTTATTTTGCCAAGGGCCTGCCGCCCGGCCCGATCGACAATCCCGGGGCGGCGGCGTTGCTCGCGGCGGCCCGGCCGGCGCCGACCGACGATCTTTATTTCGTCGCCGACGGCTCGGGCGGGCATGTTTTTGCCCGGACCCTCGCCGAGCACAACCGCAACGTCGCCCAATACCGCCGCAACCTCGTCGTCACCCCCGACCCGCCACCCGACGCGTCGGGGAAAGGGGTGCGGTGGCGGTGAAGATCAGACCGATGGTGCCGACGCCTGCCCTCACCCGTCGTCCCTGCCTGCTGCCCAGGTCGCCTCGGGACGCGATCCGGGCTACGCGAGTTTCGATCATATTGCTCGTAGAAGATGATTTTCGTTGAATTAAGCGATATTATCTGGTAAGTTTGTCTGCAATTAAGACTATGCTGCAGATACATAGGGCGATGCAGATCATCAATAGACACTGCAGTCTCCTTTCGCCCCAATTTCTATTGGTCGCGCTCGCGCTGACAGGCCTCGCAGCCGTCCATCACGCTTCGGCGAGCACTCTGAAAACGCTCTACGTATTCTGTTCCGACATCTACTGCAACTATGGTGGTGACGGCCCTTCCACCGACCTGACGATGGACGCCTCAGGCAATATCTATGGCACGACGATGTTTGGCGGCACCGGGATGTGCGGCTTGGATCTGAGTGGGGCTGGCGTGGCATTTCAGCTATCGCCAAATGCAGCGAAGACAAAGTGGACAGGTAAAGTAATTTATGACTTTTCCTGCTCACACGGCGCGAACCCCAACAGTAATTTGGTTATCGCGCCATCGGGGACATTATATGGAACAACCGAAGAAGGCGGCGCTTATTACGGCACAGTATTTGCGCTGAAACAGAATGCCGCAAAGACAAAATTTACAGAGACCGTTGTCTATAATTTTGGATCACAGAGCAATGACGGCGGCTTTCCGACAGGTCATCTGATCATGGACGGGTCGGGCAACCTTTATGGCACGACTTATTCAGGCGGTGGTTTTGGCCAAGGCACGGTATTCAAGCTTTCACCCAATTCAGCCAAGACTGACTGGAAAGAGACAATTCTTCATAGCTTTTGTGCGAAGCTGCACTGCACTGATGGCCAGTTACCCGCTGGCGGGGTAATCAAGGATTCGGCGGGAAACCTGTTTGGCACCACTTCCGCCGGCGGCGTTTATGGCGGGGGGACCATATTCGAGCTGATTCCAGCGAGCACCGGATGGTCCTATAAGATCCTCTATAACTTCTGCTCGATGCGTGGGTGCGTCGATGGGACCCTAAAATCTTTTCTCTCGTACAGCGGTCTCACAATGGACACATCAGCAAATCTCTACGGTACGACTATCGGCGGCGGCGCCTACTCGTACGATGGCGGGACGGTATTCAAGCTTGAGCCCAACGCGGCCAAGACCAAATGGTCGCATCAGGTGCTTCACAGTTTTTGCTCGCAGCCCGCCTGCGCGGACGGCCAGAACCCTTTCGCCGACGTTTTCAGGGACGCGGCAGGAAATCTATATGGGACCACCGAATATGCCGGCGCTCACGGCCGGGGCACGGTGTTCGCGCTGACACCCAATGCCGCAAAGACAAAATGGGCCGAAACGGTTCTGTACAGCTTTTGCTCGAAGACAAACTGCGCAGACGGGGAGTCGCCTTGGGCTGGACTAATCAGGGACGGGGCTGGGAATTTTTATGGGACTACTTTTGCTGGCGGTGGGGCCAGCTATGACAAAGGCACCGTATTCGAGCTGGAGCACTGAGAGTTGTAATCGCGCTTGAACGACGCGATGTATATGCTCGGCGATCGGTGGGGTCGTCTGCGGCCGCTTAATAGGGATGGGACGGTGCGTATCGGTGCCGGCGCGGGCGCGGCTGAGGGACCCAAGGCCGGTCGCCGCGGCTGCCATTGGCGCTCTCGATCGTGACCCCGGCCGGGTCGAGCCACAAGGCGACCGCACCGAGCCGCCAGGAGTCTATCCGATCGATCACCGGCACCACACGGCGGCAGCGAAACCCTGCCGGCACTTGGGCGACGATCGCGTCGATCCCGTCGCACTCGACCGGCAGTCCGGCGGCGCCGGTCAGGATCTCGACGTTGCGCCCGCGGGCCGAGTAGCGGCAGCGTTCTCCGGTGCAGTCGAGCCCGCCCTCTAGCCCCGCTGCTGGCCAGGTGGTCAGGGCGAGCCCGGTCTCCTCGGCCAGGAACGAGCCCTCGATCCGCTCGTCCGATCCGGCGGAGATGAAATAGTTTCCGTCTGGCCCGCGCGCCGCGAGGAAACGACCGATATCGGCGATGACAATGTCGGGCGGGCGGGTCAGCGCCATGCCGGCGAGCCCGGCGGCGATCGCCAACGCTCCCCAGCGGCGCCACGGCCCCTGCCACAGGCACAGCCACAGTCCGCCGAGCGAGACCAGCACCAGGCCCGCCGCCGGCAGTCGCGGCATCGGCCAGATATTGCCGGGAAGCGCCGAGACCAGCCGGGCGACCGCGATCGTAACGTCGATGCCCCAGCCCATCGGCACCAGCGCCAACCGCTCGAGCCCGAACGGCATCAACAGGCAGGTGACGACCCCCCAGGGCAAGGTCCACAGCGCGCTCAACGGCACCGCGACGACATTGGCGAGCGGCGAATAGAGCGCCACATGATGGAAGTGGTAGATCGAGAACGGATCGGTGCCGATGGTGACGACGACGGTCGTGACCACGACGGCGCCGGCATATCCCAAAACGCGCCCCGGCCACGACGGGCGGTGGAGCAGCAGGCCGAGGCGCCGGCCATAGGCCTCGTACACCGCGATCAGCGCCACGACCGCGCCAAACGACATCTCAAAGCTGACCCCGACCAGGCTCTCCGGCTCGATCGCCAGCACGAAGGCGGCGGCCAGCGCGCAGATCCGCATCGAAATGCGCAGCCGGCCGATCAGGATGGCGGCAAACACCAAGCCGTTCATGACAAAGGCGCGTTCGGTCGGGATCGCCGCACCCGACAGCGCCAGATAGCAGGTCAGCACCGCGAGCGTCGCGGCGGCGGCGATCTTTTTGATCGGATAGCGCAATGCCACCCATGGGATCAGCGCCAGGCCGCCGCGCACCGTGAAAAAGACGAACCCGCCGACCAAGCCCAGATGCAGCCCGGCGATCGCCAACAGGTGCTGCAGGCCCGACTGGCGGAACGCCGTCTTGACTTCTTCCGAGATGGCGCCCCGCTTGCCGGTGATCAGCGCCGAAGCGACGCCGCCGGTCGAGCCGGGCAGCACGGCGATGATCCGCCGCGACATCTCGGTGCGCAGATATAGTAGGTCCTGGCGCCAGCCGCCGATGGATTTGGCGTCGGGGGCGTCGTCGGGCGCGACGATCCGATGGGCCGGGCCATAGGTATATCCGACCCCGCCGATCCGGGCGAAGTAGGCCTCGCGCTGCATGTCGTGCCCACCCGGCAGGACCTGGCCGGGAACCGGGTACAGCACCCCGCGCATGCCGACGCGGTCGCCGGGAGCGAGCAGGTCGCTCGACGCCGCGATGTGCACGCGCAACCGCTGCGGCTGCTGATCGGGATCGAGCCCCGGCAGCGCGTCGGGCGCCACGATCACCCGCCACCCGCGGTCGAGCGAGTCGATGTCGACCACCCGCCCGGTCAGCGAGACCGGCCCGAGGCGTCGCTGCAGCATCGGCGCCTGGCGCTCCCAGGTGGTCTCCCCGATCAGCGCAAAGCCGGCGCAGAACAGGGTCAGCGCCAGCGCCGCCTCGCACGCCAGCGGTCGCCGATGCAGCGCAAAGGTCAAGCCGAGGGCGAGGATCGCGGCGCCGACGCCGAACCACAGCGGCGGCTCGAACGTCAGCGAGAAATAAACGCCGATCCCGGCGCCAAAAAACACCGGCAGCCACAGCAGCCGCCGCTCGCCCTCGGCGGCGTAGGCTTCGCCGGCGCCCTTGAGGAGCCGCGCGCCCCACCCCGGCGCCGCGCCGAGCCCGCCGGCCGAGATCGCTGCATCCGCCATGGCCGCTCCGCTGCTCGCGTTTGACGAGACTAGTCGATCAGCGGATCAAGCGGAAGTAGGCGACGCGCTTTTGACGGTTTATTGACGAAGAGCAGGGCGCCCAGGGCTCCGGCGCTGCCAGCCGACTAAAAAACTCGCACCGCTGGTTCGCAGAGCCGCGCTCAAACCACCCCGTCCTGGTGCAATTCCGCGACCTCGCCCGGGCTCAGGCCGAGCCAGTCGCCGAACACCTGCGCGGTATGCTCGCCCAAGAGCGGCGATGGCCTGACCGGGGCCGGGGCGCCGTCGAAGCGCACCGGGAAGGCCGGCATCTGCAAGGTTCCCGATGGATGCTGCATGGTTTGGATGATGCCGCGCTCGACAAAGCTCGGCTCGGCCAACAGGTCGCCGGTGTCGAGCACGGCACCGGCCGGCACGCCGGCGGCGCCGATCAGCCGCATCGCCTCGTGCTTGTCGTGGCGCAGCGTCCACTCGGTCAGCATCGCCTCGATCTCGGCTTCGTGCCGGGCGCGCGCCGCCGGCGTGGCAAACCGCGGATCCTCGATCAGCGCCTCGCGGCCGATCGCGGTCAACAGCCGACGCCAATGCTGCGGATTGGCCGGGCTGGCGAACAGGTAGACGTAATCGTTCGGACCGCCGGGCTTGCACGGGTAGATGCCGGCGGGCGCCATGCCGCCGGCCAAGGATTTCGCGCCGTTGCGCATCGCCGGCTCGCCGGTGCGCGCGTGCTGGATAAAGGCGCCTCGGGAGTATTGCAGCTGCGCGTCCTGCATCGCCACCTGCACCCGCCGCCCCTGGCCGGTCCGCTGGCGTTGAAACAGCGCGCCCAGGATGCCGATCGCGAGCAGCATGCCGGTGCCGGTGTCGCCCAGGGTGGGCCCCGGCTTGCACGGGCGCCCGTCGCGCTCGCCGGTGATCGCCATGGTGCCGCCGCAGGCCTGCGCGATCATATCGAAGGCGAGATTGTTCTCGTACGGGCTGCCGGCGCCGAACCCCTTGACCTGGCCGTAAACCAGCCGCGGGTGCAGCGCATGCATGACCTCCCAGCCGAGCCCCAGCCGCTCGATCGCAGCGGGCGCGAAATTCTCGACGAAGACATCGGCATGCCCCGCCATGTCCTTGACCAAAGCGAGGCCGCGCTCGGATTTCAGGTCGATGGTGACCGACTTCTTGTTGGCATTGTAGATCATGAAATAATAGGAATCGGTCCCCGGCGCCGGGCCGCTGCCGAGGGTGCGGCCGGGCTCGCCGGCTTTGGGATTTTCGACCTTGACCACCTCGGCGCCGAGCCAGGCCAGGGTCTCGGTGCAGGACGGCCCGGCCTCGAACTGCGTCAGGTCGAGCACGCGAACCCCGTCGAGACAGTTCGGCGCGACGCTGTTGTGGTTCATAGCAGGCACTCCTTTGGCTGCACACCCGGGGAATGTCTTGGTGTAGCGGACACCTGTCGGCGGTTGCAACAGCGATCGGCAGCCAGCTATTCTTGAGCGGAGCGGGGCGGTGGGCAGCCGGCAAAGTATCGGCTTCGGAAGTGTCGAGGCTCCGATGAAACCGAGGACGGGAGAGGCTGCGAATGGGTGTCGGAATTGGCTGGGTGCGGTCGATGGGCCGAGGGCTCGGGGCCGCCTGCCTGTTGCTGGCAACGGTGCAGACCGGCCGGGCCGGCGAGGCGCAAACCATCCAGCAGACGGTGACCACCTTCGCCGAGGCTGCGATGCGGCAGGGAGTGGCCGTGGGCGTCGCGGTCGGGGTCATCGACAAGATCGGACCGGGTTTCTTCCATACCTACACGTTCGGCGAGGCCGACGCTAAGGCCGGGACCCCGTTCGCCACCAATTCGATTTTCGAAATCGGCTCGACCACCAAAGTATTTACGACCAACCTGCTCGGCCAGGCGGTATTCGAAAACCGGCTTGCTCTCGACGACCGGCTGTCGCATTTCCCCGCCGAGTTCGGAGCATTCCAATATCTGTTGACGGGTCAGGTCACGCTCGGCGAAATCGGTGATTTTACCGGCGGCTTTCCGACCTATGCGCCGATCTGCAACGGCGACGGAAAACCGCCCGGCTGCCGGCCGTCGGCGCGACCGCCGATCAGCGAATACGGCGCCGCCGACTTCCTCGAATATTTCCAGAACTTCAAGGAGAAGGTCTCGAGCCTGCCCGCCCCATATGAATATTCCGATTACAGCACGGGTCTGCTCGGACTGTTTCTCGGCACGGCTCCCCGCAAGCCGATCACCGATGCTTCGGTGGAGGGATGGTACGGCCAGGTAGACCAGCGGATCCTGCGCCCGCTCGGCATGCGCAGCACATTCCTGCACGTCCCGGACCAGCAATCCCACCGCAAGGCAAAGGGCTACAACCTTGCTATCGCCTCCGCCACGGTGAGCGGCGGCGCGATCAGCGACATCTCCGTTCTCGGCGGCGGCGCAGGCTACGCTTCGGCGCCGAAGGTGACGATCGCCGGCGGCGGCGGGTCCGGTGCGGAGGCCACCGCCACGGTGGCAAAGGGCAAGGTCACCGCGATCACGGTCGCGCCGGGCGCGGGCGGCAGCGGCTACGTCGCTCCGCCCAGTATCATGTTCAACAACGGCGGTTCGACGAAGATTGCACGCGCCCTGCCGATCGTCAGCGGCGGTGCGGTAAAAGCCGTGCTGGTCCTGTTCGGCGGCGCCGGCTATCAGCGGGTGCCGCAAGTCACGATCAGCGGCGGCGGCGGCTTAGGTGCGACCGCGATCGCTCATATCGCCAACGGGCGTGTCGTCGCGGTCACCGTCGACCACGGCGGAAGCGGGTATGCGGACCCGCTGTCGGTGATCGTGGCGCCGGGCAACCCGATGAGCAGCGGTGTGCCGGTTTGGGCTCCCGCCGGCGCCTTGAGCTCGACAATGGACGACCTGATGCGGTTCGCAACGGCGGCGCTTACCGAGGGTCCGGCATCGCCGACGGTGCCCCCGTCCTTGAACGTCGGCTTCAAGATTGCCGAGACGGCATATGCCTGCCAAGGTTCCGACCCCGATCTTTCCACTTGTCCGACCGTGCGCAATCGTTCCGGCCTCGCCTGGGGGATCACCCCCGCCGACCAGAGCTACCGGGTGCCGGAAGTCGTCGTCAAGGACGGTGGCCTGCCGGGCTATTCGAGCGAGATCATGCTGATGCCTGAACGCCGGCTGGCGGTGGTCGTGCTGGTCAATTCGCGCTCGCCGGCGAGCGATCCGACCGGGCGCTTCACCTTCCGACCGGCGGAGACGCTGGCGGTGAATATCGGCTACAATCTCCTTTACGCTTTGCCCGTGAAAGGGAGCCGATGAAAGTCTTTGTTTTCGACTTGCTGGCTTATGGCGAGCAGCTCGACCATCTGAAGGTGGGCAGCGAGCTGCCCTATCCGCTGGCGAAACAGCACTTCAAGCCCGAGGTCGCGGCGCGGACCTATGCCGAGCATCTCGCCGCGTGGGAGGAGCTCGACCGGCTCGGCTATGACGGGGTCGGGTTCAACGAGCACCACTGCTCGCCCTATGGGCTGATGAACTCGCCCAACCTGCTGGCCGCGGCGGCGGCGCAGCGCACCAAGAAGCTCAAATTATTGATCTACGGCAACCTATTGCCGTTGCACGAGCCGCTGCGTCTCGCGGAAGAGCTGGCGATGCTCGACTGCATGTCGAACGGGCGGCTGATCTCCGGCTTTGCCCGCGGCATCCCGCGCGAATACCAGGTGCACAACGTGCCGCTCGCCGAGTCGCGCGCCCGCTTCGAGGAAGCTTACGACATCATCACCCGCGCCTGGAGCGAGGAGGTGTTTTCGTACCGGGCACGCTTCTGGAGCTACGAGGACGTCGCGCTGTGGCCGCGCCCGGTGCAGCAGCCGCACCCGCCGATCTGGATGCCGATCGTCGGCAGCAAGGAATCGATCGAGTTCGCCGCCAAGCACGATCTGCCGATCACCCCCGGGCTCGGCCGCTCGCGCGGACTGCGCGACGACATCATCCGTTATTACGCGCGCTGCCTCGACCGCGCCGGGCACCGCATCACGCCCGACCATCTGTCGCTCGGCATCAGCGCCTATGTCGCGCCGAGCAAGGCCGAGGCGGTGCAGCGAGATGCGGCCCCCACCACCTCTATTTCAACCGCACGCTGTTCAGCCACGGCAACTTCACCGAGACCAGCCGCCAGCGCGAGACCGGCTATTCGAGCAGCGCGTCGACCGACTACGTGCGCCCGGAAAACCTGCGCGCGGCACAATTCGCCCGCGAGGATTTCCGCAACCTGACGATGGCCGAGGTCGAGCGCCAGGCCGAAGAGATGCCGTGGGGCACGGCCGACGAGGTGACCCGCGCGGATCATCGATGCGGCGGACAGCGCCGGCGCCGACAATGTGCAGGTCAGCCTCAACCGCGGGGTCTTGCCGCACGAGCTGTTCATCGAGCAGATCCGCCGCTTTGCCCGCGACGTGTTGCCGGCATTGCAGGCGCACCGGGTCGAGCGGGTGCCCTTGGCCGAAGAGGTCTCGGCCTGAGCTGAGCGCTCCGGTCGAGATCAGGGCGCGCAGGAGAGGTCGGTGCCGGCGACAAACGGCTGCATTCCCGAAGCGCCCGGAGGCGGGCACAGCAGCCATGCCGGGGCGGTGCTCGAGGCTCCCGCGCCGGCCGAGCCGGACCGATTGGCCCCGGCGCCGCCCAACGCGACCGAACCGCTGTCGTTGCCACCGCCGGCGGACGAGCTGCCGAGCGCGCTCTGACCGGTTCCGCTCTGCGAGGCGCCGGATGCGGCGCCCGCCACGGCGGCGCCAGGGGTGGCCCCGGTCGCCGCGGCAGAGGTCGCCGAGGTCGCCGAGGTCGATTGTCCTGCGGTCGACGGGCTCGCCGAGGCAGCGGCCGTAGTGCCGGCGCCGAGCGAGACGACGCCGCCGACGACGACGCTGCCCGGCGTTGTGCTCCCCGGCGTTGCGCTCCCCGGAGTTGCGGTCGTCTGCGCCGCGGCGGGGATCACCGCGGCCAGGGAGAACAAAACCGCATAGCGAAGTGAATGTGCCATAACACCAACCGGACCTCGATATCGCCGCCTGCTCAACACCAGCCGCCTACCCACGTTCCGTCGCGGTCAGCTTGGTCCCACTCCGAGCCTGCGGCGCCGCGATAATCGGGTGCGGCGCATCCGCGCCCGGCGCCTACGGCAATTTGCCGAGCGGGCCGGCGGTCGCGGCGATGCGCTGGACGATTGCCGATCTCGGCCACGCGATCTCTCCCTGCTCGAAGGCGACCACCGTGAGCCCGGCGAAGGCTTCGAGCAACTCGCCTGGGCGCAGCAGGAAATCGGGATTTTGCGGACGCCCGAAGCGCTCGTTGCCGCGAGCGAAGGTTTCGTAGATCAGGGCTCCACCGGGGGCGAGCGCCGAACCGACCGCCGGCAGCAGCGGCCGATGGAGGTAGTTGGTCACAACGATCCCGTCATAGCCGCCGCCCAGCCGCCATTCGGCGCCGCTTTCGAGGTCGATCTCGATGATTTCGCAGCCAGGCCCGGCGAAGCTGCGCAGCGCCGAGATGTCGCGGTCGGCGGCGCGGACGGCAAAGCCGCAGTCGCGCAACAGGCGCAGATGGCGGCCGGCGCCGGCCGCCAAGTCGAGCACCAGCCCTGCTGGCCGGATCAGCGACAGAAACCGCTCGACCCAGGCCGAGGGTGCGGTCAAGCCCGCGAATGTTGCAGGATTTGTCAATGTTGTCGCCGCAGAATTGCTAAAGCCTGGGAGCCCGGTGTAAAACGCCGGTCAGGAGGGTCCGCTCGATGATCTTGTTTACCTTGCGCTGCGCTCAGGACCACGAGTTCGAAGGGTGGTTCCGCGACGGCGCCGGGTTCGAGGCGCAGCAAGGGGCCGGCGAGATCGCCTGCCCGCATTGCGGCGACACCTCGATCGAGAAGGCGGTGATGGCGCCCCGTCTCGGCCGCTCGCGCGAGACCGCACCGCCGCCTGCGGCGCTGGCCCGGATGCGCCAGGCGCTCGTTGAGATGCGCCGGAAGATCGAAACCCATTGCGACTACGTCGGCCAGCGCTTTGCCGAAGAAGCCCGCCGCATTCACTATGGCGAGACCGATCCGCACGGCATCTATGGCGAGGCGAGCGATGCCGAGTCGCGCGAGTTGAACGACGAGGGGATCAGCTTTGGCCAGATCCCGTGGATCCCGCCGACCGACGGCTGAGGATCCGCGGCCCCGTCTCACTGGCGCACCGCCATTATCAGATAGTTGACCTCGACGTCCGGGGTCAGCGCCCACTCGCCGCGGATCGGGTCGTAGCCGACCCCGATGATCTCGACCGGGCGCAGGCGGTTGCGCCGCAGTCCGAGCACCAGCTCAGATGGGCGCTGAAACTTGCGCCAGTCGTGGGTTCCGCGCGGCAGCCAGCCGAGGATATATTCGGCGCCGACGATCGCGAGCGCGAAGGACCGGGCGGTGCGGTTCAGGGTGGCGGCGATCAGCGCCCCTCCCGGGGCCACCAGCCCATCGAGCGAGCGCCAGAACATGTCGCGGTCGGCGACATGCTCGATCACTTCGAGCGCCAGCACCGCGTCGAAGCGCTCGCCCATCCCGGCAACCAATTCGGCGGCGGCGATCCGGTAGTCGATTTCGAGGCCGGTCGCCGGTGCGTGTGTCCGCGCCGCGGCGATGGCTTCGGGCCCGGCGTCGATGCCGGTCACCCTAAAGCCGAGCCGCGCCATAGGCTCGGCGACGAGGCCGCCGCCGCACCCGATGTCGAGCAGGGTCAGTCCGGCGAACGGCCGCAACTGGCCGGGATCGCGCCGGAAATGCTGGAGCAACCGGGAGCGGATAAAGCCGAGCCGAGTGGGGTTGAGCCGGTGCAGCGCGCGAAAGCTGCCCTCGGGGTCCCACCAGGCCTCGGCTTGCGCGGCGAAACGGTCGAGTTCCTCGTTGTCGACGGTGGTCCCGCTGGCGAGCACGGCTCGACCCTCCCGGTTAAGCCTTCGGCCCGATGGCCTGGACCGCCGGAAGGGAGTATGTGATTTAACTCGCAACCCGGCAACGGCTCGAAAGGGTGTTCAAGAGAACATGGCGCGCCTCGTGCAGAAGTTCGGCGGCACGTCGCTCGCCGGTGTCGAACGGATCGGCAGCGTCGCCCGCCGCGTCGAACGCGAAGTCGACGCCGGAAACGAGGTGGCGGTCGTCGTCTCGGCGATGGCCGGCGTGACCAACCAGCTGGTCGAGTGGACGCGCCAGACGAGCCGGCTGCACGACGCGCGCGAATACGACGTCGTCGTCTCGTCGGGCGAGCAGGTGACCGCCGGCCTGTTGGCGCTGGCGCTGCAGAGCCTGGGGGTCGACGCGCGCTCCTGGCTCGGCTGGCAGGTCCCGATCCGCACCGACGGCGTGCACGGCAAGGCGCGCATCGAAGCGATCGACGTCGACGAGGTCGGCCGCCGCCTGGCCAGCGGCCAGGTGGCCGTGGTGGCCGGGTTCCAGGGGATCGATCAGCGCGGGCGGATCACCACCCTCGGCCGCGGCGGCTCGGACACCTCGGCGGTGGCGCTCGCCGCGGCGCTCAAAGCCGATCGCTGCGATATCTTCACCGATGTCGATGGGGTCTACACCAGCGATCCGCGGATCGTTGCGAAAGCGCGCAAGCTCGGTAGAATAACCTACGAAGAAATGTTGGAATTGGCCTCGCAGGGCGCCAAGGTGTTGCAGACGCGCTCGGTCGAGATGGCGATGAACCACCGGGTGCGGGTCCAGGTGTTGTCGAGCTTCAACGACACCCCCGGAACCCTCGTGGTCGACGAGGACGAGATCGTGGAACAGCAGGTCGTGAGCGGCATCGCCTACAGCCGCGACGAGGCCAAGATCACGGTGCAGAAAGTGGCCGACCGTCCGGGCGTGGCGGCCGCCATCTTCGGCCCGCTCGCCGACCACGCGATCAATGTCGACATGATCGTGCAGAACGTCTCGGAAGACGGCCGCGCCGATCTGACCTTCACCGTGGCGCGGGCCGATCTCGACCGCGCCGTATCGGTGTTGGAGGAGGGCCGCGAGCTGCTCGGGTTCGCGGCGCTGAAGCCCGATCCGAACGTGGTCAAGATCTCAGTCATCGGCGTCGGCATGCGCAGCCATGCCGGCGTTGCCCAGCAAATGTTTCGCACACTCTCGGAAAAGGGGATCAACATCCAGGTGATCTCGACGTCCGAAATCAAAGTCAGCGTCCTGATCGCCGCCGAATACACCGAGCTCGCCCTGCGGGCGCTGCACACGGCCTACGGGCTCGACGCCGAAGGATGACCCTGGGCATCGCCGCGTCCGAATTTGCAGCAGAGAGGTTGCGCGCGGCGAGCGCGGGAGGTTCCGGGACCGAGATTTGCCGCGCCGAGCTCGATCGGCTGTGGGCTCGTGGCCGAGCGGTGCTGGGCTGCGACGTGGCCATCATGGGCGGGGCGATGACCTGGGTGTCGGAGCGCCATCTGGTCGCCGCCATCTCGAATGCCGGCGGCTTTGGGGTCATCGCCTCGGGATCGATGTCGCCGGAGCTGCTCGCCGCCGAAATCGCCGCGACCAGGGCGCTGACCGAGCGGCCGTTCGGGGTCAACCTGATCACTCTGCATCCGCAGCTGATCCAGCTGATCGAAGTCTGCGCCGCCCAGCGCGTCGGTCATGTGGTCCTGGCGGGCGGCCTGCCGAGCGGCGCCGCGATGAGCCGGATCAAGGAAAGCGGCGCGCGGGTGTTCTGTTTTGCGCCGGCGCTCGGCTTTGCGCGCAAGCTCGTGCGCATGGGCGCCGACGCGATCGTCATTGAAGGCAGCGAAGCGGGCGGGCATGTCGGGCCGGTTTCGACCGGGGTGTTGGCGCAGGAAATTCTGCCGCATCTCGGCGAGGTCCCGGTGTTCGTCGCCGGCGGCATCGGCCGCGGCGAGGCGATGCTCGCTTATCTCGAAATGGGCGCCTCCGGTGTCCAGCTCGGGACCCGTTTCGTCTGCGCCGAGGAATCGATCGCCCATCCACGCTTCAAGCAGGCGTTCGTCCGCGCCTCCGCCCGCGACGCGGTCACCTCTCTCCAGCTCGATCCGCGGTTCCCGGTGATCCCGGTGCGGGCCCTCGCCAACCCGGCGACCGAGCGGTTTCTCGTCGTGCAGCGCGCGATCATCGACCGGTTTGCTCATGGCGAGGTGTCGCAAAAAGACGCGCAGCTCGAGATCGAGCACTTCTGGGCCGGCGCCCTGCGCCGCGCCGTCATCGACGGCGATGTCGAGGCGGGCTCGCTGATGGCCGGGCAGAGCGTCGGTTTCGTGACCCGGGAACAGAGCACTGCCGTCATCCTGCAGGAGCTGATCGGCCAGGCGGTCTCGGTGCTCGCCGCCCGCGGCGGGGGCGGCCATCGTTCGGCAAGCTCGGATGCGCAGTCTTTGTCGAAAGGCCGGGGCGGGCCGGCATGACCGAGCTGAGGACGACCGAGGCTCCGGGCAGCATCAGCGGCACCCGCCGGCTGCTGCGCCGGTTGCGCGACATAATGGCGGGCTCGGCCACCGCCCAGGAGCGGCTCGATCGCATCGTCCGCATCGTCGCCGCCGAGATGGTCGCCGAAGTCTGCTCGGTCTACGTGATGCGTGCGGGCGAGGTGCTCGAGCTGTTCGCCACCGAAGGGTTGCGGTCGGAGGCCGTGCACCGCACCCGGCTGCGCGTCGGCGAGGGCCTCGTCGGATTGATCGCGGCAACGGCGCGCCCGCTGGCATTGACCGATGCGCAGGCCCACCCCGAATTCGCCTACCGCCCCGAGACCGGCGAGGAAGTGTATCACTCGCTGATGGGCGTGCCGATGCTGCGCGGCGGTCGGGTTCTCGGTGTGCTGGTGGTGCAGAACCGAACCTTGCGCCTTTATGCCGAGGACGAGATCGAGGTTCTGCAGACGATCGCGATGATCGTCGCCGAGCTTGTCGCCGGCGGCGAGCTGGTCAATCCTGTCGAGATCGCGCAGAGCCACGCGGGGGTGATGCTCCCGGCCCGGCTCGTCGGGGTTCGGCTCAATCCCGGGCTGGCGATCGGGCCCGCGGTGCTGCACGAGCCGCGCCTGCCGATCCGCCAGGTCATCGCCGAGGACGCCGCCGCCGAGCTCGCGCGCCTGCGGCATGCGGTCGCGGCGATGCGCGAATCGATCGACCGGCTGGTCGTGGCGAGCCGCGGTCTCGGCGATGGCGAGCACCGCGACATCCTCGAAACCTATCGCATGTTCGCGGACGACCGCGGCTGGATCGCCCGCATCGCCGATGCGATCCGCAGCGGCCTGACCGCCGAGGCGGCGGTGCAGAAGGTCCGCGACGAGACCAGCTCCCGCATGATGCAGGCGAGCGACCCTTATTTGCGCGAACGCCTGGTCGATCTCGAGGACCTCGCCAACCGTCTGCAGCAGCATCTGTCAAATCAGCCGCCGAGCGCCGCCTGGGCCGAGCTGCCGGCCGAGTTCGTGCTCGTCGCCCGCACGATGGGTCCGGCTGAGCTCCTCGATTACGCGCACCGCCGGATTATCGGCCTGGTGCTCGAAGAAGGCTCGCCGACCGCGCATGTGGCGATTGTCGCCCGGGCGCTCGACATTCCCGTCGTCGGCCGGGTAAACGAGGCCGTGAGCCGCATCGAGAACGGCGACATCGTCATCGTCGATGGCGACCGTGCGCAAATCCTGATCCGGCCGAGCGCCGACATTCAGCAATCGACGGCGGCGACGGTCGAGGCGCGAAACCGCCGCCGCACCCTTTACGACAGCCTGCGCAGCGCGCCGGCGATCACGCGCGACGGCATCGGCATCAGCCTGCTGCTGAACGCCGGGCTGTTGCTCGACATGTCGCAGCTGGCGGCGACCGGGGCCGAGGGAGTCGGTCTGTTCCGCACCGAGATCCCATTCATGGTGCGCGACACCTTTCCCGCGGTCGAGGACCAGAGCGAATTCTACCGCAACGTGTTCGAGCAGGCCAACGGGCGGCCGGTGGTGTTCCGCACCCTCGACATCGGCGGCGACAAGCTGTTGCCGTATCTGCCGCATGCGGTCGAGGACAACCCGGCGATGGGCTGGCGGGCGATCCGCATCGGGCTCGACCGGCCGGCGATGCTGCGCGAGCAGCTGCGCGCGCTGGTGCGAGCCGCCGAGGGGCGCAACCTGTTCGTGAAATTTCCGATGATCGCCGAGGTCCCCGAGCTGGAGCGCGCCCGCGCCTTGCTCGATCGGGAGCTCGCCCGCGCTGCCGGCGAAGGCCGCACGCCCCCCGCCTCGGTCAAGATCGGCGTCATGCTCGAAGTGCCGGCGCTGTTGTGGCAATTGCCCGCACTGTGCCGGCGGGTCGACTTTCTGTCGGTCGGCACCAACGATCTGCTGCAGTTCCTGTTTGCCTGCGATCGCGGCAATCCCCGGCTCGCCGACCGCTACGACGCGCTGTCTGCGCCGATGCTGGCGCTGCTGCGCGAGGTCGTCGCCCAGACCCGCCGTTCAGCCGTGCCGCTCAGCATGTGCGGCGAGATGGCGGGCAGCCCGATCGAGGCCATGGTCCTGATCGCGCTCGGCTTCCGGACCTTGTCGATGACCGGGACCGCAATCGGCCCGGTCAAGACGATGATCCGCACCCTCGATGCCGCCGCGGTCGCCGAGTATGTCGCCGAGATCGGCAGCCGGCCGGACCATTCGCTGAGGCCCAAGCTCGAAGCCTATGCCCGCGATCATGCGATCGCATTGTAGGCCGCCCGCGATCCTGCGATCGCATTGTAGCCCGCCCGCGACCCCCCGAGCGCCGGGTAAGACGGCATCGCGGCAACGGAACGCGAGCGCCCGATCGACGATTGCTCATTGATGCCGGCTCGGATGGCCGCGACCGGTGCAGCCTGAGTGGCGTAAGCGGGCGCGGCGCGGGGACCGCATCCGCGCAATTGGAGAAGTCGGGCTCTTTTGGCAAGCTGGGTCTCAGAGCGCCCGTTCGATGGCTTTGTTTCCAAGGACCAAGCCCCCTGCCGCGAAAATCGCGCCGGCGGCGAAGCGCCGATTCCCGCCGGTCTGCGGTCTGCAGGCGACGTGCTGGGGCAGCAACGCGAGGTTCTCGGCCCTGAGCTCGGCGACGTGGCCGCGGCTCTGCGCATCAAGCCCGCCTATTTGGTCGCGCTGGAGGAGGGGCGCCCGGACCGGCTTAGGCGGTCGGGTCGATGCGCACGTATGCCGATCATCTGGGGCTCGACGCCAGCGAAATACTTCGCCGCTTCCGCCGCGAGGCCACCGGACTCGGCGCCAAGACGGATCTGTCGTTTCCGATGCCGCTCGGGGAGCGCGACGTCCCGGGCGCCGCGACCCTGCTGCTGGCTATGCTGTTGACGATCTGCGGATACAGGACGACGCACCGTCGCGGGTGGTTCTGCAGGCCACGCCGACAGCGGGATCGAAGTGCGCGACGCGGGACGCGCGATCCTGTTTATCGGCGTGCTGAAGCCCGGCGAGACTTACCGGGTGCCCGATCGTCCAGGGCTGTCGCTGCGGGCCGGCGGCCTCAACATCCTGATCGACGGCAAGCCGGCGCCGCCGCTGGGGCCCCCCGGGTACGGTGCGCCGCAACGTCGCGCTCGATCCGCAGAGCTTGAGCGCGGCCGGCCCGGCCCGGTGATCGATCGCCCGACATTCGCGGCCACGCCTTTTGTGCGCTGCCGAAACCGTCTATATGCGTCTTATGCGAAATCGCCCGAACGAGGATGATAATGAGCGTCCGGCCCTATCGTGACATCCATCGCCGCGCCTGCCGCAAGATCTACGTCGGCAAGGTGCCGGTCGGCGGCGACGCGCCGATCACCGTCCAGTCGATGACCAACACGGTGACGAGCGACGTCAAGGCCACCGTCGAGCAGGTCCAGGCGCTGGAACGCGCCGGCGCCGACATCGTCCGCGTGTCGTGCCCCGACCGGGAATCGGCGCTGGCGCTCAAGGAGATCGTGCGCCAGGCGACGGTGCCGATCGTCGCCGACATCCACTTCCACTACAAGCGCGCGATCGAGGCGGCCGAGAGCGGAGCCGCCTGTCTGCGCATCAACCCCGGCAATATCGGCTCGTCCGAACGCGTTCGCGAAGTCATCAGGGCGGCCAAGGATCACGGCTGCTCGATGCGAATCGGGGTCAACGCCGGCTCGCTCGAACGCGACTTGTTGGAGAAATATGGCGAACCCTGTCCCGAGGCCATGGTCGAAAGCGCGCTCGACCACGCCAAGATCCTTGAAGACAACGATTTTTTTGAGTTCAAGATCTCGTGCAAGGCCTCCGACGTGTTCCTCGCCGTCGCCGCCTACCAGCAGCTGGCCGAAGCCTGCGACTATCCGCTGCATCTCGGCATCACCGAAGCCGGCGGCCTCAGGAGCGGCACGGTCAAATCCTCGATCGGGCTCGGCATGCTGCTGTGGTCGGGCATCGGCGACACGATCCGGGTGTCGCTGTCGGCCGACCCGGTCGAGGAAGTCAAGGCCGGGTTCGAGATGCTGAAATCCTTGAACCTGCGCCGTCGCGGGGTGACCGTCATCTCCTGCCCATCCTGCGCGCGCCAGCAATTCGAGGTGATCAAGACGGTCGAGCGGCTGGAGGAGCGGCTCGCCCACATCACGACGCCCTTGACCGTCTCGGTGATCGGCTGCGTCGTCAACGGCCCGGGCGAGGCGCGCGAGACCGATATCGGCTTCACCGGCGGCGGCAACGGCACCCACCAAGTCTACATCAGCGGCCTGACCGACCACCGCCTGAAGGATGCCGACATCGTCGACCATTTGGTCGGGTTGGTCGAAAAGAAGGCCGCCGAAATCGAGGCGCAGCGCCAAACCGACGAAGCCGCGCTGGAGCCGGCCCAGTAATCCGGCGAGTCGTCTGAACGCCGATTCGAGACCGGGGCGGCCCTGGCCGATCTAGGGCGCCGCGGTCGCGAGCCCGCGCTCGCCGCGGCGCAGCTCGGCGGTGTCGTTGCGGCCGGAAAGAAAGGCCTTGATGTTGCGCGTCGCCTGGCGCAGGCGCTGGCGGTTTTCGACGAGCGCTATGCGCACAAACCCTTCGCCGTACTCGCCAAAACCGATCCCCGGCGACACCGCGACATTGGCCCGCTCGAGCAGCAGCTTGGAGAAGGCGAGGCTGCCGATTGCGCGATATTGCGACGGAATCGGCGCCCAGGCGAACATCGTCGCTTCGGGCTGCGGCACCTCCCAGCCGGCCTGGCGCAGCCCGTCGATGACCACGTCGCGGCGGGCCTGATAGCGCTGGCGGGTCTCGGCGATGCAGTCCTGCGGACCGTTCAAGGCCGCAGTCGCCGCCACCTGGATCGGGGTGAAGGCGCCGTAGTCGAGATAGGATTTGACCCGCGACAATGCCCCGATCAGCCGCTCGTTGCCGACCGCGAAGCCGATCCGCCAGCCGGCCATCGAATAGGTCTTGCTGAGCGAGGTGAATTCGACCGCGATGTCGCGCGCCCCCGGCACTTCGAGGATCGAGGGCGGCGGCTTGCCGTCGAAATAGATCTCGGCATAGGCGAGGTCGGACAGGACGACGATGTCGTGCCGCCGGCAGAACGCGATGATCTCGCCGTAGAAATCGAGATCGACGGTCTGCGCGGTCGGGTTGGCCGGAAAGTTAAGAACGATCGCCAGCGGCGCGGGGATGCTGTGCCGCACCGCCTTTTTCAGCTCGGCCAGAAAGTCGAATTCGGGACCGACCGGCACGTGGCGCACCGAGGCGCCGGCCATGATGAAGCCGAAGGAATGGATCGGGTAGCATGGGTTCGGCACCAGCACGATGTCGCCGGGTGCGGTGATCGCCTGCGCCAGATTGGCGAGCCCTTCTTTCGACCCCAGCGTGACGACGATTTCGCGTTCGGGATCGAGCTCGACCCCGAAGCGGCGGGCGTAATAGCCGGCGCAGGCGCGGCGCAGCCCGGTGATGCCGCGCGACACCGAATAGCCGTGGGTCTTCGGGTTCTGCACCGCCTCGATCAGCTTGGCGACGATGTGCGGCGGGGTCGGGCCGTCTGGGTTGCCCATGCCGAGATCGATCACGTCACGCCCGCCGGCTCGCGCCCTGGCCTTCAGCGCGTTGACTTCGCTGAAGACGTAAGGGGGCAGGCGCTTGATGCGGTAGAAATCCTCGGGCATGGCGGCTCGGCGGCTGTGAACACCGCCTTTTAGCCGGCTGGCGGCGCTTTGGCGAGGGTAATGGCGCCGAGCGCCCGCATTATGCCGCCGGGCGGGGGTCGGGCCGCAGCAATTGCGGCAGATGCCGCGCGACGGTCCGCCGCCCGCGTTTCCAGACGGCGAGCGGCTGGCAAATCTCGGCGATCGCCTGCTCGGGGGTGTCGGCGTCGATGATCACGATATCGGCCGGGTTGCCGACCGCAAGCCCGTAATCGCGCAGGTTCAGCAGCCGGGCGGAGCGTTCGGTCAGCATCAGAAAGATGTCGCGCAGCTGCTCGGCGCGGGCGATCTGCAGCACGTTGGCGTGCAAATTCGCCATGCGGATCAGCGAGCAGTCGCCGTAGGGGGTGGCCGGATTCAGAACGTTGTTGGTCGATAACGAGCAATTGACCCCGTGCTCGACCAGGAAATTGGCGTCGGCGACGCAGCGGCGGACATCGTGGTCGCGGTCGCGGCCCATCAGATAGAGATCGGTCAACGGCAATACCGTGACTGCGACACCTGCATCGGCGATGCGTCGGGCCAGCGGTGCGAGTTCGCTCGGCGGCAAGGCCGCGAGCTTGGCCATATGGCCGACCGTGACCCGGCCGCCGCGCCGATATTGCCGGGTCAGCTCGCAGACCAGTGGAATGTCGAGCGGCTCGTTACCGTCGCCGACATCGAGATGGATGTCGATTTCGGCGTCGAACTCATGCGCCAGCTCGAAAATCCGGCGGATCTGGCCGGCGTGGTCGGGGTCATAGCGGGGCGCGCCGCCGATCGCCTTGGCCCCGCGCTTCAGCCCCTCGACCAGCAATTTGTCGGTGCCGGCATCGTTGGTCAGCCCGTCCTGCGCAAAGACGCAGATCTCGATGTCGATCGCCCATTGGTATTCGGCGATCAGCGATTGCACCCCATCGAAGCCGCGCATGCCGATTGCCGGGTCGAGCTCGACCTGGGTGCGCATGCGGGTGGCGCCGTTCACGATGCAATCTTCGAGGGTGCGCGCCGCGCGCCGCCGCACATCCTCGACGGTCAGCTCGTGCTTGATCGCCTTAACCTGGGCCATCGGGGCGATGCGGCGGCCCGGCTCCGGCGGGAGGCGGTCGATCAGCCGCGACTTGTCGAGATGGATGTGGGTCTCGATCAGACCGGCGCAGGCGAGCCGGCCCTCTGCATCGTAGATCTCGGCCGCGTCGCCGAGCCCGTGGCCGATCGCGGCGATCCGGCCGTCGGCGACGCCGATATCGACGGTTTCGGCGGCGGCCGGGCGATCGGCCGGCCGCGCGTCGCGGATGATCAGATCCACCCCAGGTCCTCGATGATCACGGTCTCCGGCCGCGACCGTAGCCGCGGCCGCGTTTCAGCAATCCCCGCTCACACCACCGGCGAGCGGCCGCCATCGACGTTGATGGCGCAGCCGGTGACGTAAGAGGCGGCGTCGGAGGCGAGGAAGGTCGCGACATTGGCGAATTCCTCGGCCCGGCCCATGCGGCCCATCGGCACCCCCCGCCCGGCCTGCGCGATCATTTCGTCGAGCGATATGTTCGCACCCTCGCGCTGATGGCGACGGACGATCTGATCGCTGACGATCACGCCGACGTGCAGCGAATTGACCAGCACGTTGTGCGGCGCGCCCTCCATCGACAATGCCTTGGTGAAGGCCATCTGGGCGGCGCGGCTGACCGAGGTCGGCGCGGAGTCGGCGCCCGGCGCCTTCGCCCCGATATTGAGCACGCTGATGATGCGGCCCCATTTGCGCTGCTTCATCTGCGGGAGGACCAGCCGGCAAAAGCGGACCTGGGCGAACAATTTGAGGTCGAGATCGGCCTGCCACATCTCGTCGGTGATCGTCTCCGATGGGCCGCGCGTCGATTGCCCGGCATTGTTGACATAGATGTCGATCTTGCCGAACGCCGACATGATCTGGTCATAGGCCGCCTTGATCGGCGCCATCTTCGACACATCGCAGCTGATCGCCGCGACCTTGCCCTTGGCGCCGCGCTCGATCTGACCCTTGGCGTCGGCGAGCGTCGCCTGGTCGCGCGCGAGGATCGCGACATCGGCGCCAGAGGCGGCGAATTCCTTGGCAATCGCCAGCCCCAGCCCCTTGCTGCCGCCGGTCACGATCGCACTTTTTCCGTTCAGTCGAACATCCATCTTCCTAGCTCCTTCCCAGGGTTATGAATCAGCGGGTGAGCCGGTCGATCTGCTGCAGCTCGTCCGCGGTCAAGGCCCAGCCGGCGGCATGCACATTCTGTTCGACCTGCTCGGCGGTGGTGGCGCCGGCGATCACGCTCGCGACCGCGGGGCGATGCAACAGCCAGCTCAAGGCGAGCTCCAAGAGGGTGTGGCCGCGCTCGGCGGCGAAGCCTTCGAGGCGCTCGACAACGGCCCAGTTCTGTTCGGTCAGATGGCGGCCGGCCGCGCGCGGCATCCTCCCCAGGCGGGAGCCGGCCGGCAACGGGGCGCCGCGCCGGTATTTGCCGGTTAAGAGCCCGTCGGCCAAGGGCCGGAACGGGATCAGGCCCAATCCATAGGCTTCGAGCACCGGCATCATCTCGCGGTCGAGGCCGCGCGCCAAGAGGCTGTATTCCTCCTGGCACGAGACGAAGTGCTCGAGGCCGCGATGCGTCGAGGTCCACCGCGCCTCGACCACCTGCCACGCCGGCAGGGTCGACGAGCCGATGTAGCGCACCTTGCCTTGCCGCACCAGGTCGTCGAGGGCGCGCAAGGTCTCCTCGATCGGGGTCAGCGGGTCGGGCTGGTGCTGCTGGTAGAGGTCGATCCAATCGGTCCTGAGGCGCTGCAGGCTGGCCTCGATTTCGGCCATGATATAACCGCGCGAGGCGCCCTCGAACCGGCCCGAGCCATCCATCGGCCGGGCGAATTTGGTCGCCAGCACGATGTCCTTGCGGCGGGCCCCCAGGATCCGGCCGAGATACTCTTCCGAGCTGCCGCGCGGGTCGCCATAGGTGTCGGCCTCGTCGAAAAACGTGATGCCGAGATCGAGCGCCCTGTGCACGACGCGCTTGGTCGCCTCGAAGTCGATGCGCCCACCGAAATTGTTGCAGCCGAGCCCGATCGCCGACACGCGCAGCCCCGATTTCCCCAGATTCCGCTGTTCCACCCGATCGTTCCCCAGCCTGCCGGCGCGGCGCCAGTATAGGGCTTTACTGCGGGAGGGAAAGGATGGCGGCGGTTCGGCTGCGCCCGCTCTTCACCGGGGCTTGGTCCGAGGACCGGCATGGCCGAACCCGTCTCGAACTGGCGCGCTTCGGCTATCGTGTCATCCGTTTTTGGAATAACGAAGTGATGCACAAACTTACCGGAGTGCTCGAAGCCATCCGACGCGAAATGGACGCCCAGTGACGCCAGAATTTCCCTCTCCGCCCTGAAGGGGGAGGGTCCGTCGCGCAGCGATGGGAGGGTGAGGTGGGCAGCGATGCCGGCGGGCGCTCTGCAATCCCCCACCTCACCCCGGCCCTCTCCGCCCCCAAGGGCGGAGAGGGAGGAACGCGGCGGAGAGGGAGATGGAGCAGGAGAGGCCAATGGCGAACGCACTTTATTACGGCGACAACCTCGACGTACTGCGCCACGAGATCGCCGATGACAGCGTCGACCTGATCTATCTCGACCCGCCGTTCAACAGCCAGGCCAATTACAACGTCCTGTTCAAGAGCCCCTCGGGCAAGGCGGCCGACGCGCAGATCGAAGCCTTCGAGGACACCTGGCATTGGGGCGAGGAAGCCGAGCGCGCCTTTGCCGAGGTGCTGGCCTCGCCGGCGATCCAGGCCGCCGAATTGCTGCGCGCGATGCGCTCGTTTCTCGGCGAGAACGACATGATGGCCTATCTGGCGATGATGGCGGTGCGGCTCATAGAATTGCACCGCGTTCTGAAACCGACAGGCTCGCTCTACCTACACTGCGACCCCACCGCGAGCCACTATTTGAAGATCTTGCTGGATCCAATTTTTGGGAAGGAAAATTTCCTAAACGAAATAATTTGGAAGCGAACGCATGCGCATGGGTCGTCCAAACGATTCGGTCCCCTGCATGATGTAATTTTATATTACTGTAAGACTGATAAATTTCTTTGGAGTAACCCTCGCGTACCACACGATCAAGCCTACATTTCGAAGCATTTTAATTTTGTCGACGAGGCTACGGGCGGTCACTTTTCGCCGATCACGCTAACAGGCTCCGGCGTCCGATATGGCGAGAGCGGGCTTCCGTGGAGAGGCATCAATCCAACTGAAGTGGGACGCCATTGGGCACTCCCCGGTTCGATACTTCTCGCACTTGGAATTGTGGGCGGAACGATGCAAGACAGGCTGGATGCACTCGATCAGGCGGGGCGTATCTATTGGCCAAAAGCCGATGATGGAACTCCCCGCCTCAAATGGTATTTGACCGACCTGAACGGAACAGCAATTTCCGATATTTGGACAGACATCCCGCCCATATCTGCACAAGCACGCGAACGGTTGGGATACCCCACCCAAAAACCGCTCTCTCCTCTCGAACGGATCATAGAAGCCTCAAGCAACCCGGGCGACCTCGTCCTCGACCCGTTCTGCGGCTGCGGCACGACGATCCATGCGGCGCAGAAGCTGGGGCGGGCGTGGATCGGGATCGACGTCACCCATCTGGCGATCTCGCTGATCGAGCGGCGGCTCAAGGACGCGTTCCCCGGCGTCGCCTTCGAGGTGCACGGCACTCCGAAGGATTTGGAGAGCGCCATCGACCTCGCCCGGCGCGACAAATATCAGTTTCAGTGGTGGGCGGTGTCGCTGGTCGATGCGCGGCCCTATGGCGGCAAGAAAAAGGGTGCCGACGGCGGCATCGACGGCATCCTGTTTTTCCGCAGCGACAAGGACAAGACCGAAAAGGCGCTGATCTCGGTCAAGGGCGGCGACAATGTCGGGGTCGGCATGGTGCGCGACCTGATCGCCGTCGTCGAGCGCGAGAAGGCGGCGGTCGGCGTGCTGATCTCGCTGGCCATGCCGACGCGGACGATGGAGCGCGAGGCGATTGCCGCCGGCTTCTTCGAGGGGCCGTTCGAGCAGGTGCCGAAGATCCAGATCATCACCCTCGCCGAATTGTTCCAGGGTGTGCGCCCGCGGATTCCGCGGATCGACGCCGCCGCCACGTTCCGCACCGCCGCCCGTGAAACCACCGCCACGCAAGGCCGGCTGCTCTGAGCTAAGAAATCAACGGTTGCCATTCCTTCTGCCCCTTCACGGGGATGGCGCTTGGCGTCCTGCCGTCTCGCCGGACCGCGTGAGATCGCCCAGCGCGTCAAATCGGCTTTGCAAATTGCTCGCCTTCGCGAGAAATTGCGGCAGGCTTACAAATCCCCACTGGCAAGGTGGGATCTCGGGAGTTCGCCCATGGAGTCGAAACCGCCGGCGAGCCGGCCGTCGCGCGCGTGGTATCTGTTGCTGCTGCTGCCGTTTGTGGCGATGCTCCTGGTGCCGACCTACAACCGCGTCGATCCCGAATGGGGCGGCATCCCGTTCTATTACTGGTACCAGCTGCTGTGGATCCCGATCGGGGCGGCGCTGACCCTGATCGTCTATTTCGCCACCCGGCGATAGTTGGGCCAGGCGAACCGCCATGCCGATCAACGGGCCGGCGCTGACCGTTTTTGTCCTGCTGTTCGCCCTGATCACCCTGCTCGGCTTTGTCGCCGCGCGCTGGCGGCGCGGCAACCTCGACCTCCTGCACGAATGGGGGTTGGGCGGCAGCCGCTTCGGCACGCGTCGTCACCTGGTTTCTGCTCGGCGGCGACCTCTACACCGCCTACACCTTCGTCGCCGTGCCGGCCTTGATGTTCGGCGCCGGCGCGCTCGGCTTTTTCGCCGTGCCCTACACGATCATGGTCTACCCGTTCGTCTTTGTCGTGTTCCCGCGGCTGTGGTCGGTGGCGCGAGCCCACGGCTACATCACCGCCGCCGATTTCGTGCGCGGCCGGCACGGCAACCGATGGCTGGCATTGGCGGTCGCGATCACCGGGATCGTCGCGACGATGCCTTACATCGCCTTGCAGCTGGTCGGCATTCAGGTCGTCATCGCCGCTCTCGGGATCGGCGGACGAGGTCTCGCCGGCGATCTGCCGCTGATCATCGCCTTCGTGATCCTCGCCGCCTTCACCTATACGAGCGGACTGCGCGCGCCGGCGGCGATCGCGATCGTCAAGGACATCCTGATCTGGATCACGGTCATCGTCGCGATCGTCGTGATCCCGATCGAGCTCGGCGGCTACGCCAAAATCTTCGCCGCGGTGCCGCCGGCGAAACTGCTGCTGGCCGCGCCCAAGGGTCCCAGTTTCGGCCTCTACAGCGCCTACGCGACCCTGGCCTTCGGCTCGGCGCTGGCGCTGTTTCTCTATCCGCATTCGGTGACCGGCGTATTGAGCGCCAGCAACCGCGAAGCGATCAGCCGCAACGCCGCGTTTCTGCCGGCCTACTCGTTTCTGCTGGCGCTGATCGCGCTCCTCGGCTTCATGGCGATCGCCGCCGGAGTCGTGACGGCGCCGGCCTATCTGCCGATGTTCAAGCAATATGGCCCGAATTTCGCGGTCCCGGCGCTGATCCTGGCGATGTTTCCGGCATGGTTCGCCGGCCTCGCCTTTGCCGCGATCGCGATCGGCGCCTTGGTGCCGGCAGCGATCATGTCGATCGCCTCGGCCAATCTGTGGACCCGCAACATCTACCGCGAGTTCCTGCGCCCGGACTGCACCGCCGCGCAGGAATTGCAGATGGCCAAGACCGTGTCGCTGGTCATCAAGTTCGGCGCGCTCGCTTTTGTTCTCGGCTTGCCGCTGCAATATGCGATCCAGCTGCAGCTGTTGGGCGGGATGTGGATCATCCAGACCCTGCCCGCCGTGATCCTCGGCCTCTACACCCGCTGGTTCCACGACCGGGCCCTGCTGCTCGGCTGGCTCGCCGGCATCCTCGCCGGCACCGCTATGGTGGCCTCGCAGCAGTTCAAGCCGATCTACCCGCTCCATATCGCCGGCTGGACCATCCCGTGCTACGCGGCACTGGCTGCTCTCGTCCTCAACCTCGTCGTCACGATCGTGCTGAGCCTGGTCTTCAACGCGATCCACGCGGTGCGCGGCGCGGACGAGACCGAGGCCGGGCATTACGGGTGACCGCACTGGCTGCGGGTGCGGTGACTGGTGCCGCTGGGGGAGGCAATGAGAGAGCCCGTCGAACGCCGTCTCGCCGCGATCCTCGCCGCCGATGTCGCCGGCTATTCCCGGCTGATGGGCGCGGACGAGGAAGGGACGCTCGAACGGCTCAAGGCGCATCGACGCCAGCTCATCGATCCGAAGATCACCGAGCATCGCGGCCGCATCGTCAAGACCACCGGCGACGGCGTGCTGGCGGAATTTCCGAGCGTCGTCGATGCGGTGCGCTGCGCCGCCGAGGTGCAGCGGGCGATGATCGACCGCAATGCCGAGGTACGCGAGGACGAGCGCATCGCCTTCCGGATCGGGGTCAACCTCGGCGACATCATCGTCGATGGCGACGACATCTTCGGGGACGGGGTCAACGTCGCCGCTCGGCTGGAGGGATTGGCCGAACCGGGCGGCATCTGCATCTCGCGGGTGGTGCGCGACCAGATCCGCGACAAGCTCTCCTACCCGTTCGAGGACATGGGGGAGCAGAGCGTCAAGAACATCGCGCGCCCGGTACGCATCTACGCGATGAATCCGGCTGCCGTGGCGTCGACGCCGCTCGTCGCGGTGCCGGCATATCCCGTCTCGGGCCGCCGCAGGACAAGGCCACGGCGTGCCATCGTCATCGTGGCGATTGTCGCTGCCGCGGTCGGCGTCGCAATTGCCGCCTGGTGGGTGTTGCCCAAGGGTAACTCTCCGACGTTGGCGGTCCAGAGCCCTGCGGCAGCGAGCGCGCAAGTCGCGAGCGCCTCGGTGCCGCGCCTGTCGATCGTCGTCCTGCCCTTCCTCAACTTGTCGAACGATCCGACGCAGGAATATTTCGCAGATGGCGTCACTGATGACCTGACCACCGATCTGACGCGCATCACTGGCAGCTTCGTGATTGCCCGCGATACGGCATTTACCTTCAAGGGCAAGGCCGTCGACGTAAAGCAGATCGGCAAGGAGCTCGGCGTTCGCTATGCGCTCGAAGGCAGCATTCGCCGGGCGGGCCAGCAGGTTCAGGCCAATGTCCAGCTGATCGATACCGAAACCGGTGCTCACGTCTGGGCCGACCGGTTCAATGCCGACCGCGCCGACCTTGCCAAGGCACAGGACGAGATTGTCAGCCGTCTCGCGCGAACGCTGCAACTGGAGATCGTGGAGGCCGCCACCCGCCGGATCGAGCGGGAAAAGCCCGCCAATCCCGAGGCAAGCGATTTCGTCATGCGCGGGTGGGCCTGGTACTACCGGCCGACGACCACGGCATCCCTGCAGGAGGCGCAGCGGGCCTTTGAGCGCGCGCTGGAGATCGATCCGCAATCAGTCGACGCGAAAATCGGCCTCGCTTGGATCGTGACTGAATATGTGGCCGAAGTCCGGCCCCATGTCGTCAATGGCGCGAGCATCTCGCGCGAACAGGACATGGCGCATGCCGACCAATTGCTCCGCGAAGCCCTCGAACGCGACCGGGACCAGCCGAAGGCGTATTTTGTGTTGGGGCGTCTCCGGCGGCTGCAGAATCGGTTGATCGAATCCAAAAACGAACTCGAAAAGGCGATCGCGCTGGACCAAAATAACGCGACGGCAATTCGCCAGCTCGGCATAACGCTGCTGTTTTTGGGTCAGCCGGAGGCCGCGCTGTCCCATTTGGAGTACGCGCTTCGCCTCGATCCTCTCGTGCAAAATGTCTGGTTTGCTTATTTCTGGTTGGGAGACTGCCAGCTTCTTCTGGGCCACGCCGATCAGGCAATAGACTTTCTGATAAAATCGCGTGACGCCAATCCTCGGGCTTTTCCTCTGCTCCTTGCTGCGGCGCTCGGATTGAGGGGCGATATTGATCAGGCCAAGGACGCTCTGGCCGAGTCGCTCAAACTGAACCCCAAGCTGAACTCATTCGCCCAATTGGCCAAGCTCCCTAATTGGAATGCGTCGCCTCAGTACGCGGCGCTGCGCGAGAAGACTTTCGATGTCGGCCTGCGCCGAGCCGGCTTCCCCGAGAATTGACCGCCTCGGATATCTTCAGTTCCGTTGCGGGTGCATTTCGAAGCGGGCGAGCCAGCGGGTTCAGCCATCCCCGCTCCTCACCGGCCCTCGCCGGCGTCGGTGGCCGGCAGAGCTTGCCTCAGCATCTGCCGAATGTACTTGCTGCGCTGGCGCACCGACAGATTGCGCTTGTCGGCCGGCCTGAAAGGCGGCGCCGGGACTAGCTGAAGACGGCGACGAAGTCGCAGGTCACCAGCGCGTTCGAGTTGGCGCCGAGCGCCAGGGTGTGGCGGGCCGGGCGCGAGCTTTCTTCGGGGAACATCTTGACCCATTCGCCGTTCAGCGCGGCGCGGCCGGTCCCCGGCTCCTTCATCCAGAAATTGATCTTGAGAATGTTGTCTGGGGTGCCGCCGGCGGCCTCGACCGCACTGCGGATGTGCCGGAACAGGTTTGCCACCTGCCCCTCGAGATCCGGCGGCAGGTTGCGGGTTCCCGGATCGACGCCGCTGATCACGCTCGACATCATGATGTCGCCGATCCGGCTGGCGTTGGGGATCGGGTTGCCATGCGCGAAACCGGCGAAGTTGACGCTTTGCCGTGTTGCCATCGGTTCGCTCCTAGATTGCCGGCCCGTCGCCGGCGAGGGTGGTGCGGCGCACGTCGCGCACCTCGTTGCGGTCGAAGCGGCGGGCGCGGTGCATCGTCGCGCGGTTGTCCCACATGACCAGGTCGTGCCGCCTCCACGGGTGCGAATAGACGAACTCGCGCTGGGTCGCATGCTCGATCAGGTCGCGCAGAAACATCCGCGCCTCGGGGGTCGTCCAGCCGAGGATGGCGCCGGCATGCGCGGCCAGAAACAACGATTTTCGCCCATTCGAGGGATGGGTGCGCACCAAAGGCTGAGGCACCGGGCGAAAGGCTTCGACCTCTTCCGGCGTCAATTCGGTAAAGCCGATCGCCTCGCGCGAATACATCAGCGAATGCTCGCAGACGAGATCCTCCACCTCGGCCTTGGTGCGGGCGTCGAGCGCGTCATAAGCGGCGCGCATGTCGGCGAACTCGGTGTTCGCCCCCCAGGATGGGATGACCCGGCCGGAGAGCAGCGAATATTTGGCCGGGACCGGGCGGAACGAGCTGTCGGAATGCCACAGCCGGTCGGCGAGCTTGAAGAACCACACCCGGTCCTCGGCCGACATGATCGCGCCGGTCTTATCGAGATTGGAGAAATCGGCGATGCCGGGGCCGAGCCGATGGTCTTCCGGCTTTCTGACATGCCCGGCCCTGGCGTTGCGCTCGAGCTCGCCGAAATGGCGGGTGAAGGCGATCTGCTCGGCGTCGCTCAGCTCTTGGTCGCGGAAGACGAGGACGGCATATTCGTCCATACCGGCCTCGATCGCAGCGACCATGTCGCGGTCGAGCGGGCGCCGGCAGTCGATACCGTCGACCTCGCCGGCGAAGGCCGGATGCAGCCGGCTGATCGATATCGGCATAGGGCCTCTCTCCTCTTTACTTGAAGTGCGGCATGACCTGTTCGCAGTACAGGCGCAGCGATTTCATCACCTGCTCGTGCGACAGCATGCTGCCGGGGTTGATTTCGGCCGAGACGCCGTCGAGCTGAGCTTCCTCGCGCAGCTTTTCCAGCCGGTCGACGACCATTTCGGGTGATCCGGCGATGCCCTTCTCGCGCAATACCTCATCATAGCCCATCGGCCCGCGCCGCAGATCCTGGCGGTAGGAGGAAAATTGCAGCATCCCCTTCTCGGCCTCGGCGAGGGCTGAGACGCGGGTCTCGCCGATATAGATCGGCAATTGCAGATAGGCCTGCCCGCGCCCCGGATGCCCGGCCGCCTGCCAGGCCTCGCGATAGGCCCGGGTCTGCGCCGCGAGCTGCGACAACGGGCTCGCGCGCACCGCCGAAAACAGCGGGTAGCCCAGTGTCCCGATCGCCGCATAGGTTTCGGGGCGGCTGGCGGCGATGCGGATCGGCGGGTGGGGCTGCTGCACCGGCCGCGGCACCAGGGTGAAATTCTCAAAGCTGAAATAGCGGCCCCGGTGCGAGGTGTTGGGTTCGGTCCATGCCTTTTTGATGATGTCGAGACTCTCGGCAAAGCGCTCCTCGCTCTCTTCGTACGAGATGCCGTAAGCATCGTAGGCGCGCGGAAAGGCGCTGCGCCCGACCCCGAAGATCAGCCTGCCGCGGCTGATCTGGTCGATCGTCGCGGTTTCCTCGGCCAAACGCAGCGGGTGACCCAATGGCAGGATCTGCACCGCGGTGCCGATCTTGATGCGCCGGGTCCGGGCGGCGATGGCGCTGGCCACGGTCAACGGCGCCGTCAACAGCGAGCGCCGCGGGTTCATGTGGATCTCGGCCAGCCACACCACGTCGAGCCCCCAGCGCTCGGCCGCCTCGATCTGGGCAAAGGACTGAGCGAACGCCTCGGCCTGGGAGCCGGACTGCGTCGAAAAGAACTCGTGAAAGATCCCGCACTCCATTCGCCCTCCGACTTCACCTGCGCCGCCACCCTACCAAGTCGACGGCATGGATATCCATCATGCTTATGAGGGCCATATAAAGAATTGATTTGATAACAGATATTGGCCGAATAGATAGAGGATATGCTGGCACGGTGCGGCGGACTTGCGTGGTTCGACGGGTCGGGTTACAGCTGATCCGTGCAATCAGGGAGCGTTTCGATGGCGAGCTCACCCAATGATACCCCGGCCGCGGCGGTCAGCCCGTCCGGCATCAACCATCTGGTGCTGAATGTCCGCGACCTTGACGAGTCGCACGAATTCTGGACCGAGATCGTCGGCTTCAAGCAGGTCGGCGAATTGCATCCGCGGGCCGATCGGCCGAATCCGCCGAAAATGCGCTTTTACAGCGCCGTCAATGACGGCCAGCTCACCCATCACACGGTAGCGCTGGTCGAAAGCCCGAACCTGCCGGCGCCCTCCGACTGGGTGTTGTCCAACAGCCAGGTCGCGATCAACCACGTCGCGCTGACGATGCCGAGCCGCGAGGCGTGGCAGCAGCAGCTCGCCTTTCTGCAGAGCCGCGGAGTCAAGTTCAACTGGCGCGTCAACCATGGCGTGACCCACAGCGTCTATATCAACGACCCGAACGGCTACGGCGTCGAGTTTCTCTATGAATTGCCGCGCGCGATGTGGGAAAACGACATCGACGGCGCGATCAACTGGGCCGAAAACCTGCCAGCCGAAGGCCCCGAAGCGCTCGTCGATCGCACCGACACCCCGAGCTTCGGCCAAAAGGAGCCCGTCTCCGCCGAATAGGCGCGCGGACCCCTCTCCCCGCCCCCGGGGAGAGGGGTCGTGATCACCGCAAGAACAGCTTGAGCAGCACGGCCAGCACCAGGGCGGTGATCAGGCCGAGCTGCCATTGCAGGAACGTCAGGCGCGCGTTGAGCTTGGCGGCGGCGCTGTCGAGATCGCGCTTTGCCGTAGCCGCCACCGCTTCGAGATCGCGTTTCGTCAAAGCCGCGGCCGCTTCGAGATCGCGTTTGGTCAAAACCGCCGCCGCTTCGAGATCGCGTTTCGTCGAAGCCGACGCCGCTTCGAGATCGCGTGTCGTCAAAGCAGACGCCGCTTCGATGTCGCGCCTCAGCGCATCGATGTCGCGCTTCTCGGCGATCTCACCGGTAAAGGCCTCGGCAAGCGCCCCGGCCGTCGCCTCGGCCTGCTCTCCCGGCATGCCGGCCTCGCGCAGCGACCGCGCGAGCTTCAGGCTATCGAAGACGGCCATGCCGGGATCAGGCCCTCAACGAACCGGCTCCCCGGGGGTCAGCACGCCGCGGCGGATCTGGTCGCGCTCGATCGATTCGAACAGCGCGCGGAAATTGCCCTCGCCAAAGCCGTCGTTGCCTTTGCGCTCGATGATCTCGAAAAAGATCGGTCCGATCACCGTGTCGGTGAAGATCTGCAGCAGCAGCCCTTGGCCCTCGCCGGGTGCGCCGTCGATCAGGATGCGGTCGCGCCGCAGCCGGGCGAGGTCCTCGCCATGCCCCGGCACCCGCCCATCGACCGCCTCGTAATAGGTGTCGGGCACCGACATGAACGGGATCTCGCGCGCCCGCAGCGCCTCGACCGTCGCATAGATATCGCCGGTGGCCAGTGCGATGTGCTGGATGCCCTCGCCGTGATAGGCCGCCAGGTATTCGGCGATCTGCGACTTGTCGTCGGCGCTTTCGTTGATCGGGATGCGGATCTTGCCGTCGGGGCTGGTCATCGCCTTGGAGCGAAGCCCGGTCAATTTGCCCTCGATGTCGAAATAGCGGATCTCGCGAAAGTTGAAGAGCCGCTCGTAAAACTCGGCCCATAATCCCATCCGCCCGCGATGCACGTTGTGGGTCAAATGGTCGATCCCGGTCAGCCCGACCCCCGCCGAAGCCCGATCCGCGTTCAGCGGGACGAAATCCACGTCGTAGATCGTATGCTCGCCATAGCGGTCGACCAGATAGATCAGGCTGCCGCCGATCCCCTCGATCGCCGGAATGTTGAGCTCCATCGGCCCGAGCTTGCCGTGCACCGGCTTGGCGCCGAGGCTGATTGCCCGCTCGTAAGCCTTGGCCGCGTCGGCGACGCGAAAGGCGATGGCGCAGACCGAGGGGCCGTGCAATCGGGCGAAGGCCTGGGCGAAGCTTTCGGGCTCGGCATTAAGGATGAAGTTGACGTCGCCCGCTTTGTAGAGCCTCACGTTCTTCGAGCGGTGCCGCGCTGCCGCGACAAATCCCATTTGCGTGAACAACGCCGCCAAGGCCTGCGGGTCGGGGCCGGTGTATTCGACGAACTCGAACCCGTCGGTCCCCATCGGGTTGTCCCACAGATCGTGCCTGGGCGCTGCGGCCATAGGGGCCTCCAATCGGTCGGGGTCAGGATGTGGTCGCTGCTGCATTGGCCGCCAAGGGCGATTGGCCGCAACCCTGGCCCTCGGGCTTTGACAGCGGCGCGCGGCCGGCGCAGATTGACCCGGCGATTCGACCGGCCATTCAAGGAGGAAGAGCCGCGATGACCGGAAAGCGGAGGATCGGCGCCGGGGCGGCGAGCGGCCTGACCGCCGCAATCGTGCTGCTGACTGGTGTTGCCGCGGCCAAAGCCGACGAGCTGTCCGATCTGCGCGCCAATCAGCAAGTGCTCCAACAGCAGATCGACCGGCTGCCGCCGGACCAGACGCAGGCAGCGCCGCCGCAGATGCCCGGCGCCGGCGGCTCCACTGTCGATGGCGCCCCGAAGGGCAGCACGGCGGAGCCAGACCCGCCGTTGCTCGGCGGCAGCTTTCCGCGCTCGTTTGTGATCCCCGGGACCAGCACCTCGGTCCGGGTCGGCGGCTCGATCGACGAAACCTTCGACTACCGAACCGGCCGCTAGCGGACCACTTCTGACGCTTGGCACCCGGCCGCGGACCTCTTCGTCATTCCCGCGAAAGCGGGAACCCAGGCCTGCCCCTGGCTTGAACCGGGGGCGGCTCGGGCGGAGCGGTTGCCCTGGACCCCCGCTTGCGCGGGGGCGGCGGTCGGGAGGGTGTGAGACTCGTTTGTCAGGTCCGCACCACGAGCGTGGTCCCCGACAGGCCAGCTCACAGGAGGGGTTGAGCCAAGGCGAATCCTATCGTTCTGCGGGCAGGCGGCGGGTTTCGCTGCACCCAACCCACCTACGGAAGGACCGCCAGTCTCGTCGGGTCAGCCGTTTTCGGCGAGCACCGTGCCGGCGAGGTGGAGCGAGCCGCAGATCAGCGCGCGGGCGTTGCCGGCAAGCGCGGCGATGGCGCTGAGCGCGACGGCGGCGGAGGGTGATTCCTGCGCTCGGATGCCGACCGAACGGGCGGCGGCGGCGATGGCGGCAGCGGGCAGCGGGTTGTCCTCGCCGGGGATGGTGACGGCGTAGAGAGCGCGGGCGTGCGGGACCAGCGGGGCGAGGAAGCCCGCCGCGTCCTTGGTGTTGAGCATGCCGACGACGAGGAAGAGCGGGCGGTCGTTCCAGTTCGCCGCGGCGGCCCCCAGGACTTCGCCGGCGCCGGGGTTGTGGCCGCCGTCGAGCCACAATTCGGAGTCGGCGGGCAATATCTCGACGAGCGGGCCGCGGGTCAGGCGCTGCAGGCGCGCCGGCCAATCGATATGGCGCAGCCCCCCACGGATCGTCTCGCGCGAGATCTCAAAGCCGGACAGCTGTTCGAGGCAGGCGACCGCGGTGCCGGCATTGGCGATCTGATGTGCGCCCGACAGCGACGGCGACGGCAGGTCGAATTGCCAGCGCGGGCCTTCGTAGCGCATGCCGCCGGTGTCGGCCTCGCAGCGCCACTCGGCGCCGAAGCGGAAAAGGGGTGCCCCGATCTCGCCGGCGCGGGCGGCAAATACCGCGGCCGCTTCGGGCGGCTGCGGGCCGATGATGGCCGGTGCGCCGGGCTTCAGGATACCGGCCTTTTCGCCGGCTATCGCGGCGATCGTGTCGCCGAGAAAGGCCTGGTGGTCGAGCGAGATCGGGGTGATCGCGGTCGCTGCCGGACGATGGACCACATTGGTCGCGTCGAGCCGGCCGCCGAGCCCGGTTTCGAGCAGCACGATGTCGGCCGGGGTGCGGGCAAAGGCGAGAAACGCCGCCGCGGTGGTGATCTCGAAATAGGTGATCGGCCGACCGCCGTTGGCGTGCTCGCATTCCTCGAGCAATTCGATCAGCCGGTCCTCGCGGATCAACTCGCCGGCGAGCCGGATGCGCTCGTGAAAGCGCACGAGGTGCGGCGAGATGTAGGCGTGGACGCGATAGCCGCCGGCTTCGAGGCAGGCGCGCAGGGTCGCGATCGTCGAGCCCTTGCCGTTGGTCCCGGCGACATGGACGACCGGCGGCAGCTGCTCCTGCGGCTCGCCGAGCGCTGCCAGCAGCCCCTCGATCCGGCCGAGCGACAGGTCGATCAGCTTCGGGTGCAGCCGGGTCAGCCGCGTCAGCACGAGATCGCTGGTGGTTGCGCTGATCCTGGGGGCGCTCGTGGTGGCGGTCATGCGGCCTCCGGGGCAACCGGGGCCGGCATTTCCGCCGGCCGCGGATCGCACAGCAACCCCAGGAGCCGCCCGAGCGTCGCCCGCAATTCGCCGCGCGGCACCACCATGTCGACCATGCCGTGATCGAGCAGGTATTCGGCGCGCTGAAACCCCTCCGGCAATTTCTCGTGGATCGTTTCCTCGATGACCCGCGCTCCGGCAAAGCCGATGACCGCGCCGGGCTCGGCCAGGGTGATGTCGCCGACCATCGTGAACGACGCCGAAACGCCGCCGGTGGTCGGGTCGGTCAGCAGCACGAGGTAGGGCAGCCCGGCCTCCTTGACCATGTCGGCGGCGAGGATCGTGCGCGGCATCTGCATCAACGAGAGCACGCCTTCCTGCATGCGCGCACCGCCCGACGCCGGCACCACGATCAGCGCCGCCTCCTGCAGCACGGCGAGCTTGGCCGCGGCCAGCAGCGCTTCGCCGGCGGCCACCCCCATCGAGCCGCCCATGAAGCCGAATTCGAAGGCGGCGGCCACGGCCGGATGACCGCCGATCCGCCCATGGGCGACGACGACCGCGTCGCTGCCGGGCCCGTGCGCGGCCTGCGCCTCCTTCAGCCGGTCGAGATAACGCCGGCGGTCGCGGAAACGCAGCGGATCGACCGTCGTCTTCGGCAGCTCGATCCGCGTTGCCGCTTCATCGTCGAAAATGATCTGCAGGCGCCGCGCAGCGCCGATCCGCAGGTGATGGCCGCAATTGCGGCAAACCTCGAGATTGGCGGCGAGCTCGCGATGAAACAGCATCTGCTCGCAGCCCGGGCATTTCGTCCACAGATTGTCCGGCACGTCCTTCTTGCCGACGACCGCGCGGATCTTCGGAAGAACAAAATTGGTGAGCCAGCTCATCGTCCGGTATCTCTGGTGACGGCGACCGCCGGCTTGCCGAGCCGCGTCGCCCCAGCCGAACGGCGCCGGCTCAATCGAGCGCCAGCGGCTGGCCGTCGAGATCCTCGGCGCGTTCGACCTCGATCAGGACCGCATAGCCATTTTTCTGCGGGTCGCGATCTTTTTCCGGCTGAACCAACCGCCGCCACACCGCTTCATAGACGGGTCCCGATTTGTGGACCCGGGCGCGCCCGTAAAACCGGGCGATGCCGCCCTTGGGCAGGATGCCTTCCTCGCGCAATTGCGGCTTTCTGAAATAGACGGTCAGTGCGGTGCCGTCGGCGAGGTTGGCGTTGGTCGAGCCCTTGCCGCGCTCCCACAGCCCAATATGCGTGTCGTCGTACACCATCGTCCCGCCGCGCGGGGTGATCTGGGCAAAGCCGTTGGGCAGGACGCTGCCGACCAGGCACACATTCGCCGGAAACGCGGTATCGATGTGCGGTTGCAGCACTTTCGGAATTTTCGCCATCGTCAAATCCTTTCACGGAGCGGGTGCGGGGCGATCGGCATTTGCGCCGATAATAGCCGGGAGCGGGCGAATTCGCCGAGCGCAGCGATCAGATGGGTGAGCTCGGCCTGCAGCCGCGCAAAACCGGAATTTTTTGCCAACGTCTTCTGATCCATATAGAGCGCGCGGTCGACCTCGATCTGCAGGCTGTGGCGCTGCGCTGCCGGGCGGCCCTGGCGCTTGACGATCTCCACGCCTTTGTAGATTTCGTTGATCCGCACGTCAAAGCCGCGGCCGCGCAGCACGCCGGCGACGAAATCGGTGAAGTCTTTGGCGCAGGTCGTGCCATCTCGATCACCCAGCACGAAATCGGCGGGCCGGCCGATGTCCCGCGCGCTGCGCTTCGACGGCATCGAATGACAATTGATATGCCACACCACGCCGAAATTGCGGTGGAGGCGGGTGCACGCTTCGTCGAGCACGCGATGATAGGGGGTGTGGCAGCGCTCGATCCGGTCGAGGATCTCGGCGGCGGAGAGCTTGCGTTCGTAAATTGGGTGGCTCGGCCGGGCCACCCGGCGGACCAGCCCGAGACCAGCCCGCGTTGAGTGCGACGGCCGCAGCGGCGACGGCCATACCCCGTCGATCAGCGCCTCGTCGATGTCGTCGACGCCGCGGTTGGCATCGAGATAGCTGCGTGGAAACAGCGCGCCGATCAGCGTGGCGCCATGTGCCGGCGCCGCCGCGTAGAGCTCGTCGACATAGGAATCCTCGGCGCGGCGCAGGGTTTCGAGCGCGCAGCTGAACCGGAAATCCGCGGGATAGATCGACCCGCTGTGCGGCGAGTTGAACACCACCGGCACCTCCGCCGTCTCCGGGTCGCGGCGCCACAATACCCCGGGGATCTCGAAGCTCATCCGGTCAGGCTCGCTGCCGGATTGGCGATTTCGTCGAGCATCGTGCACCCACAGGTGAGACCGAAACGGGGGTTGTGGTCTGTTGCAGCAAATTTACGGGCGGCGCGGCCGCTGAGCAAGCCGCCAGGCTGCTCGGTGCCGCTGGCGCCGGCCCGCGGTTAGGCTTACCCTCGGACGATGAATGCAGCGGCGATCGACAGCGTCGAGATGGTGCGCCGGCTGGTCGGCTTCGACACCACGAGCCGCGGCTCGAACCTGGCGCTGATCGGGTTTGTCCGCGGCTATCTCGACAATCTCGGCATCGCCAGCGAGCTGGTGTTCGACGAAACCGGCAACAAGGCCAACCTCTACGCCAAGCTCGGGCCGGCGGGGGTCGGCGGGATCATGCTCTCCGGCCACACCGACGTGGTCCCGGTCGACGGTCAGGACTGGCACAGCGACCCGTTCGCCGTGCTCGCCCGCGACGGCCGGCTCTACGGCCGCGGCACCGCCGACATGAAGAGCTTTATCGCCGTGGTGCTGGCCTTGCTGCCGCGGCTCGCCGAGCGCCCGTTGCGGATTCCGCTCCACCTCGCCTTTTCTTATGACGAGGAGGTCGGTTGCCGTGGCGCGCGCCGGCTGATCGCGGCGATTTCCGAGCGCCCGGACCGTCCGCGCCTGTGCATCGTCGGCGAGCCGACGATGATGCAGCCGGTGACCGGCCACAAGGGCAAGCGCAGCTTTCGTTGCCGGGTGCATGGGTTCGAATGCCACTCGGCGCTGGCGCATCTCGGGGTCAATGCGATCGAGGCTGCGGCCGAGATGGTCGCTCTGCTCAAGACCATGGCGCGCCGCCGGCGCGACGCGGGGCCGTTCGATGCCGACTACACGCCGCCCTATACGACGATCCAGACCGGAGTGATCCACGGCGGCACCGCGCTCAACATCGTGCCCAAGGACTGCGCCTTCGATTTCGAGTTCCGGCTGCTGCCGGGCGAAGACCCCGATGCCGGCATCGGTGAGCTGCGCGCCTTCGCCGACAACCGGCTGTTGCCGGAAATGCGCGCCGTTCGCCCGCAGGCAGCGATCGAGTTCGAGGAATTGAGCGCCTTTCCCGGTCTCGATACCGAAGACGATTCCGAGATCACCCGGCTCGTCGCCGCGATGACCGGCGCCAACGGCACCGCCAAGGTCAGCTTCGGCACCGAGGGCGGGCTGTTTCAAGCGGCCGGCATTCCGACCGTCGTCTGCGGCCCGGGCTCGATCGAACAGGCGCACAAGCCCGACGAGTTCATCGATCTCGAGCAGATCGCGCTGTGCGAGCACTTTATCGGCCGGCTGTTCGACAGTGTCGCCGCCTGACGCGGGCGCGCCGGCGCGCGCCGTTCTGTTCGATCTGGGCGGGGTCCTCGTCGACTGGAACCCGCGCCATCTCTATCGCCGCCTGTTCGTCGACGAGCGCGCGATGGAGGGATTCTTGGCGACCGTCTGCACCCCTGCCTGGAACGAGGAGCAGGATCTGGGACGGCCCTTCGCCGAAGGCGTGCGGTTGCTGACCGAGCGCCACCCGCATTGGGCCGAGGAAATTCGCGCCTTCGACGCGTGCTGGGAGGAAATGCTGAAGGGGCCGATCGCCGGCAGCGTCGCCCTTCTCGGCGGGTTGCGCGAGCGCGGGATCGCGCTGTTCGCGCTGACCAACTGGTCGGCCGAGAAATTCGCGGTGAGCCGTGCCCGCTTTGCTTTTTTCGAGTGGTTCGGCGGGATCATGGTTTCGGGTGAGGAGCGGCTCAAAAAGCCGGACCCGAGGATCTTTCGCCTGGCCGCCCGGCGCTTTGGCCTCGACCCGGCTGCGACCTTGTTCGTCGATGATTCCGCCCGGAATGTCGATGCCGCGGCGGGGCTCGGCTTTCGCACGCATCGCTTTGTCGACGCCTTGGCGTTGAACCGCGCGCTCGTCGAGCACGGCTTGCTGCCGGCGTGACCCGATCGTCGATCGGGTGCAAGATGCTGCCGATCATGTTCCGAACAGCGGGAGCGCCCTCGTGCCCGAGCCGAACTACGCCGTCGAGCTGACCCCGCCCGAGATCGAGCCCTACCGCGCCGGCAACACCGGGGTTGAATATGTCACGACCTTCGACAGCGGCACCGCCGGGCCGCATGTGCTGGTCACTGCACTGACCCACGGCAACGAGATCTGCGGGGCGATTGCGCTCGATCGGCTGTTTCGCGCCGGGGTGCGGCCGCGCCGGGGCCGTTTGACCCTGGCCTTCGACAACGCCGCCGCCTATCGCAGCTTCGATCGGCGCTATCCGGTGGTGTCGCGCTTTGTTGACGAGGATTTCAACCGGTTGTGGGACGAGGCCACCCTCGACGGCCCGAGGCAGTCGACCGAGCTGGCGCGCGCCCGCGCGCTGCGCCCGTTCGTCGACGCGGCCGATTTCCTGCTCGACATCCATTCGATGCAATATGCGACGGCACCCCTGATGCTGGCCGGCACGCTCGACCGCTCGGTGGCATTGGCCCGCCGCGTCGGCATCCCAGAGCTGATCATGTGCGACGTGGGGCACGCCGCGGGCAAAAGGATGCGCGATTACGGCGCCTTCGGCGACCCTTCCTCGACCAGGACGGCGCTCTTGATCGAAGCTGGGCAGCATTGGCAGAACCGCGCCGCCGAAGTCGCGAGCGACGTGATGCTGCGCTTTCTGATCGCGCTCGGCACCTTGAGCCGCGATGACGCCGCGGCGATCGCCGGCCCGGACTTCGACGCCCAGCCGCGGCAGCGGGTGATCGAGGTGACCGAAGCGGTCACCATTACCGGCGACAATTTCGAATTCGTCGACGATTTTCGCGGGCTCGAAGTGCTGTCGCCAAAGGGCACCCTGATCGGCCGCGACGACGGGCGCGAGGTCCGCACGCCCTACGATGATTGCGTGCTGATCATGCCGTCGCGCCGACTGGCCAAGGGACACACCGCGGTCCGCCTCGGCCGCTTTGTCGAGTGAGCGCCGGGCTCGGCCCTGCGGCGGCCGCTGCGAAGCGCAGCTTTCCGCCGGTCGTCGATGAGCGCGCGCGGGTGCTCGTGCTCGGCACCCTTCCCGGCGAGGAGTCATTGCGCCGCCAGGAATACTACGCCCACCCGCGCAACCTGTTCTGGCCGATCCTGTTTGCCTTGTTCGACGCGGCGCCGGCCGCCGGCTACGCGGCAAAACTGGGTTTTGCCATGACCCAGCAGGTGGCGCTGTGGGATGTGTGCGCGATCGGCGAGCGCGAGGCCAGCGCCGATGCGACGATCCGCCGGGAGGTGCCGAACGGGATCGACCGGCTGCTCGACGCGCATCCGCTGATCGGCGCGGTTGCATTCAACGGCGGCGGCGCGCGGCGGCTCCACGATCGGCATTTTCCCAGGCGACCAGGTCTCGCCTATCTGGCGCTGCCGTCGACAAGTCCGGCCCATGCCCGCCTCGACTTCGCCGCCAAGCTCAGCCAATGGACGGCGCTGCGGGAGGCCCTGGTCGGCGCGGCGGGGTTGGATCCAAGGTAAGTTCAACCTCGGCGTCCAATATGCCCGCTGTCCGGCCAACATCGGTCATCCGGCGGCCAGCGCCGGGATCGCGCCTATTCTTCGTCGGGAACGCCTGTTTCCAAGGCCTCGAGCCACACGGTTGCGGTGGCGTCGGAAGGGGCGCGCCAGTCGCCGCGCGGCGACAATGACCCGCCCGACGAGATTTTCGGTCCGTTGGGCAGCGCCGAGCGCTTGAACTGGCTCAATTGATAGAAGCGCAGCAGAAACACCCGCAGCCAGCGCTTGATCTCGGAAAGGGTGTAGGCGCGCCGCGCCGTTTCCGGCGTGTTGGCCGGCCAGGCCCCGCGCCCGGCGTCGTGCCACGCATTCCACGATAAGTACGCAACCTTCGAGGGGCTGAACCCCCACCGCGTCGCGTAATAAAGGTTGAAATCCTGCAAGGCATAGGGACCGACGATGTTCTCGGTCGACTGAATCAGGCCGTCCGCATCGGGCGGCACCAGCTCGGGCGAGATCTCGGTCGCCAGGATGTCGTAGAGGATCGGCGCCGTCTCGGCGCCCAGCTCGCCCGACGCCGCGACAAAGCGGATCAGGTGCTGGATCAGGGTCTTGGCGACCGAGGCGTTGGGGTTGTAATGCGACATCTGGTCGCCGACCCCATAGGTGCACCAGCCGAGCCCCAGCTCGGACAGATCGCCGGTGCCGACCACCAGCCCGCCATTGTGGTTCGCCAGCCGGAACAGATAGTCGGTGCGCAGCCCGGCCTGGACGTTTTCGAAGGTCACATCGTAATGCGCCTCGCCCGTGGCCGAGGCGTGGCCGATATCCTGCAGCATCTGCCGGGCGGCCGGGCGAATGTCGATCTCGGCGCCGGCGACGCCCAACGCCCGCATCAGCTTCCAGGCATTGGCCTTGGTCGTTCCGCCGGTGGCAAAGCCGGGCAGCGTGTAGGCCAGGATGTCGGTGCGCGGCAGCCCCAGCCGATCCATGACCCGCGCCGAGACGATCAGCGCCTGGGTTGAGTTGAGCCCGCCGGAGACGCCGATCACCAGCTTTTTGAGACCCGTCGCCTCGAGCCGGCGGGCGAGGCCCTGAACCTGGATATTGTAAGCCTCGTAGCAATTCTCGCGCAGCATCGCCGGGTCGGACGGCACATAGGGAAACCGCTCGATGTTGCGGCGCAAGGCCAGCCGCTCGCCCGGCTCGGCGAAGTCGAACGCGAGCGTGCGAAAGGCCGGGCCGGTTCCGGCGGTGGCGCGCACGCTGTCGCCGAAGGTATTGGTGCGCATCCGCTCCTGCCGGATGCGGCCGAGATCGACATCGGCCACGGCCATTTCGGCGGTCGCAGAAAACCGCTCGGTCTCGGCCAGCCCGTCGCCCAATTCGAAGATGCCGGCCTGGCCGTCCCAGGCGAGATCGGTCGTCGATTCGCCGGCGCCGGCGGCGGAATAGGCGTAGGCGGCGATGCAGCGCGCCGATTGCGAGGCGCACAGCAGGCGCCGCATCTGCGCCTTGCCGATGGTGATGTTGCTGGCCGACAGATTGAGCAGGATCTCGGCGCCGGCGAGTGCCGCCGCGGTGCTCGGCGGCCGCGGCACCCATAAATCCTCGCAGATCTCGACATGAAAGGTGAACCCGGCCTTGCCGCCGGCGGCAAACAGCAGATCGCTGCCGAACGGCGACTCGTGCCCGGCCACCGCGATCGACCGGAGGGCCACTCCCTCGCCCGAGGTGAAATGGCGGCGCTCGTAGAATTCGCGGTAGTTCGGCAGAAAAACCTTGGGCACGACCCCGAGCAATCGCCCGCGATAGATGACTGCGCCGCAATTATAGAGGTGCCCGCGCGAGCGCAGCGGCGCGCCAACGACGAAGACCGGAAAGAGGTCGCGGCTCAGCCGAACGAGCCGTCCCAGCTCGCTCTCGACGGCATCGAGCACCGTGTCCTGAAACAACAGATCGTCGATCGCATAGGCCGACAGGCCAAGCTCGGGGAACACCATCAATCCGACCCGCGCCTCGTCCCCGGCGGCGAGCAGCGCCTCGATCTCTCGGGCGTTGCCGTGGGGCTCGGCCACGCAAGCCTGCGGCACGCAGGCGGCGACACGGATGAATTGATGACGGTAGGGGGAAAAGAACGAGGACATCGCGGAATGGTGCTCGCGGGATCGGCCGACCGCGTTCATCTGGGGAATCGGGCGCGTCATGATAAGTGGCCGGGCACGGGCATCCAGGCGGTCGGAAGGCTCCCTAGAGGAACCCCCGAATGCCGCCGAACAGCCCAAGAGCGCATACCACGCCCGAAACGCCGATGATCAGCGACAGATACCATCCGCGCGGGCGGAGCGGCGCCGGCAGGGCCTTCACCGCCAGCGCCACCAGGAAACCGATCACCAGCGGCAGCAGGAAGGCGTTCAAGACCTGTGCCGCGATGTTGAGCCATACCAGATCGGGAACGAACCAGACGAGCACTGCAGCGCCGACAGCGCCGGCCGCGTAGACGGCGTAAAACCATCCCGCCTCCAGCGGTCGAGTTTCCAGCGAACGCCGGTAGCCGGCGACCTCGCCAACCCCCCAGGCCAGCGCCAGCGAGGACACGATCGCTGCGATCAGCGAGGCTCCGAGCACGCCCGCCCCAAAAACCAGGTGTCCCGCCTGCTCGCCGAGCACCGGCGCCAACGCATCGCCGATCTGACCGACGCTGGCGAGGCCGGCCGTCGCACCGCCCGACGTCAGCACCGCCGCGGCGGCGACCAGCACGGCTGCGGTCAGGCACTGGGTCAGCACCGCGCCGGCAAGGGTGTCCCAGCGCGCGGCGTTGATGTCGTCGGGGCGCAGCTTTTTATCGACGGTCGCGGATTGCTGATAAAAGACCATCCAAGGATTGAACGTCGCGCCGATGATCGCCGCCCCGAGATAGACGAATTCGCGATTGCCGAGCGGCAAATCGGCGGCGTCGTGCAACAAGGTTGCGAGCTTCGGATGCGCAACCCAGGCGACGGCAAAAAAGGCGAGCTCGGACAGGCCGATGACGAGCCCGGTCCGTTCGACCCTGCGATAGGACCCGGTGGCCACGACGGCCAGCAGCGCCGCCGCTGCGGCCGGTAGGGTGAGGCTGCGCGGCAGGCCGTAAAGTTCTCCGATACCGGCGACGCCGGTGAACTCGGTGACCAGCGAGCCGAGCGTCGCCACCGCCAAGCCCGCGGTCGAGAGCCAGGCCCATCCCGCGCCGAACCGCTCGCGGATCAGCTCGCCGTGGCCGCGCCCGGTAGCGATCCCCAGCCGCACCGTCAGCTCCTGGACCATGTACAACATCGGGATCAGCAGCAGCAGCAGCGGCAGCAGCCGATAGCCCCACCGCGCCCCGCTCTGCGCGGCAGTCACCACGTTTCCGGCGTCGGTGTCGGCCAGCATGACCAAGAGGCCGGGACCCCAGACCGCGAGCCGACGCAGCGTCGGCGCGATTCTGCGTCGTCTGGGCCGGGCTCTCGCGCCCATGATACGGACCCTTGAAATTCGTCGGGAGCGGCGACGCTAGCCTATCGGGGCCGGTCGGTCAGCTTGCGTTTCGATCGCGCGAGCCGCATAGGACGCCCGATCGAAGCCGTGCGCTCGCCGCGCGGCGCAATGGGAGCACGGGCTGCCGCAGCTCACCGCTCGGAGATGATGCGCCGCCGCCTGGAGTACGGGGCGCTGCTGGGCTAGCCTGACCGGGATAATGCCCGCCGATCGGGCTTTCGGGAGGAGAGAAGGGTGCAAAAGACGACGCGCCGCAGTCTGGCCCGGCTGATGGCGGTCGGCGCCGCCTCGGCCGTCGTGCTCAACATCGTCCGTGCGCGCAGCGACACCCCCGCTTTCCACTACAAATTCGGCGGCGACCTGCCGGTCTCCCATCCGAACTCGGTCCGGATGAAGGCGGCGGCCGAGCAGATGCGCGAGCAATCGGGCGGCCGGCTCACCATCGACTTCTTCGCCGACAACGTATTAGGCGGCGACACCTCGATGCTGTCGCAGCTGCGTGCCGGCGCCATTCAATTCTTGATGTTCGGCGGTGACATATTGGCGACGGTGCTGCCGGTCGCCGATCTCGCCGGCACGCCTTACGCGTTCAAGGATTACAACCAGGTCTGGGCCGCGGTCGACGGCGATCTCGGCGGCTTCCTCGGCAAAAAGATCTCCGGCATCGGCATTCATGTGCTGGATCGCTGGTGGGACCTCGGGTTTCGGCAGATCACCAGCAACATCCGCCCGATCGTCGCTCCGGCTGACCTGAAGGGGTTCAAGATCCGGGTTCCGGTCAGCCCGATGCGCGTATCGCTGTTCAAGGCGCTGGGGGCGGCGCCGACCGCGATCAATTTCGCCGAGCTTTATTCGGCGCTGCAGACCCGTCTGGTCGACGGCCAGGAGACGCCGCTGGTAACAATCGAAACCGCGAAGCTTTACGAGGTACAGAAATACTGCTCGATGACGCGCCATGTCTGGAGCGGGCAGATGACGCTCGCCAACATGGCCGCCTGGCAGCGGCTCCCCGAGGAGCTGCGCGAAATCGCGGCGCGCAACATCAACGGCGCGGCGGTCGCCTCGCGCGCCGACGTCGCCAAGATCGAAGTAGCGGCGCGACAGCGGATGACGGCGCACGGGCTGGTCTTCAACGATCCCGACCAGCGGCCCTTCCGTGACACGCTGGCCAAGGCAGGCTTTTACGCCGAATGGCGCCGCCGCTTCGGCGACGAGGCCTGGAATTTGCTGGAAAAATATGCGGGCAAGCTCGGCTGAAACGCTGCTCGGGCGGCACGGCGATACCGGTGCGGCTGGCCCGCTGCAAGGAGTGAATGAACGCATCCGAGCGGGAGAACGATGATGGCGCATCCGATCGTCTACGGCCCGGCCGGCAGCACCTATGTGTGGAGCGCGCGCCTGACGCTCGCCGAAAAGGGCGTCACCCACGAACTTGTCGAGGTGCCGTTCGGCGGCCATCGCGAGGCGGCGCATCTGGCGCGCCAGCCCTTCGCCAAGGTCCCAGCCTTCGAGCACGACGGTTTCGCCCTCTACGAGACCCAGGCGATCATGCGCTATGTCGACGAGCGTTTTCCGGGAGCGCCGCTGCAGCCCGAGGACGTGCATCAATGGTCGCGGATGAACCAGTTGATCGGCATCGTCGATGCCTATGCCTGGCCCAGCATCGCCGGAACCATCCTTTACAACCGCATGCTGGTTCCGCGTCTCGGCGGCGCCCCGGACGAGGCGGCGATCGCCGCCGCATTGCCGCGCGCGGCGCTGTGCCTCGCCGAGATCGACCGGCTGATGGAGGAGCACCGCTTTCTCGCCGGCGATAATGTCAGCCTCGCCGATCTGATGGTGATCCCGATCCTCTACTACTTCGCCAACCTGCCCGATGGCCGCGCCCCGCTCGCCGGGCATCCGAAATTGCAGGACTGGATGCGACACATGGAGACGCGGCAGAGCTTTCAGGTGACAAAGCCGCCGCTGCCGCGCGGATGAACAGGGCATCCGCGGTGCGGCTGCTGCAGTTCGCCGCGGTGCTGCCGACGGCACCCGCGCTGGTGCAGACCGGGACACCTCAAGCTGGACGACGATCCCCGCCGATTGGGAACTGCCCCGCCGGCAATGGGGATTTTCCCACGCGGTTGATGCGGTGCTGGCCTTCGCCGCCCTCGGCTTCGCCGCGTTCCCGATGTTCGGCCGCGGGACGAGCCGGGGCCGCGCGTTACTTCCGGTAGGGGTTGACGAGGCCGGCGACGATCCCGCTCAGGACCTCGCGCAGCTGGCGCTCGTCGCAGCCGATCAGCACCGCATCCTCGAGCGCTTCCTGCGCCAGCTCGCGCAGCTCGGCGAGGTTCTCGTTCAGCACCTTGATCTTCTCGACGCAGGAGACCGGCTCGCCTTCGGGCGTCCGCCACACCGGAAAATCGCTCGATTCGGCCATTGCCCCGACCTCCCGGCTATTTGAGCCCACCCGCCGGCGCGCCGCTTTCGGGAGCCCCGCCCGGCGATGCCCCACCGGCCTCCCCCGGCTTCTTCTGTCCGCCCGGCTGCGAGAAGATCATCTGGCCGATCAGGTTTTCGAGGCTGACCGGCGCCTGGGTGTATTTGATCTGCCCGCCGGGCGCGATGTCCTTGTCCGAACCGCCCGGCACCAGCGACATGTACTTGTCGCCGAGCAGGCTCGACGAGATGATCTCGGCGACCGTGTCGTCGGGCAGCTTGTATTGCCGCTCGATGCTCATCGTCACGGTGGCGAGATAGGTTTTCGGGTCGAGGCTTTCGGAGACGATCGAGCCGACCCTGACCCCGGCGATGCGCACGTCGCTGCCGTCGCGAATGCCGTCGATGCGCTCGAACTGCGCCGTGACCGGATAGCCGCCCACCGCCCGCACCTCGCTCGTCGTATAGGCGAAAAACAAAAACAACGCGGCGACGACCAGCACGACGGCGCCCATCACCGTCTCGATCACGTTGCCGCGCATCGCTCCCGATCCCCGCTGACGCCTTTCGCCGACCGCCTCCAACCGCCCGGCCATCTCAATCGGGGGTCCACGGCTCGTAATCGCCGGTGGTCGCGGCACGCCGCGCGCCGCGCAGGATCGAGCCCGGCGGGTGGTATGCCAAGGGCGTGCCGGTCATGTTCGGGAGGTGCTCCTTTTCCCACGGATGGCGGGTGCGCGACGCCGGCCGCGGCACCTCGTCGACCGTGTGGTGCAGCCAGGCATGCCATTCGGCCGGGACCTTGGAGCCCTCCGGCTCGCCGGCATAGAGGACCCAGCGCTTTTCGCGGCTGGGCCGTCCGCCGCCCAAGCGCAGCGCCTGTGGCCGCTTGTCGCGATAGTAGCGGTTGCCGAGGCTGTCGATCCCGACAGATTCGCCACGCAGCCAGGTCAACAAACGCGTGCCGAGGGTCATGCGCTCCATCCGTGCCCGACGCCGCCGGTGCGGGCTGGGGCTTGCGGCGCCGGCGGTTATCGCACCGTGCCCGTCCCGGCGGCAAGTGCCGGCAGAGACGTTGCGCCGGCGCAACATATGGTGGGTATGCGAGCGCGTGCCTCAAAATGCATTGCCGACTCGTGTGAGACGATCTACATGTAGGCGTCTTGACGCGCTAGCCAGCTACATCTTGCCACGATCGCGGCTGCCAAGAGACTGGGCATCGGGGGGAACAGCAATGCACATCGCGCGACGCTTTACCACGGCGGGTCGGGATCCCTACGCCACGGTTCCGTTCCGGACCGCGACCAGCGAGATCCGCAACCCCGACGGCTCGGTCGTGTTCGAGGCCGAGGGAATCGAGGTCCCGGCCGAATGGAGCCAGGTCGCCTGCGACATCCTCGCCCAAAAATATTTCCGCAAGGCCGGGGTGCCGGCCCGCTTGGCGCCGGTCGCCGAGGACGGGGTCCCGGCCTGGCTGTGGCGGCGCACGCCCGACGCGGCGGCTCTGATGGTGTTGCCGGAGAGCGAACGTCACGGCGGCGAGACCGATGCCCGCCAGGTGTTCGACCGGATGGCCGGAACCTGGGCCTATTGGGGCTGGAAGGGCGGCTATTTCGATGCCGAAGAGGACGCCGGCGCCTTTTACGACGAGATCCGGCTGATGCTGGCGCGGCAGATAGGGGCGCCCAACTCGCCGCAGTGGTTCAATACCGGCCTCTACTGGGCCTACGGCATCGACGGCCCGGCACAGGGCCACTATTACGTTGATTACCGCAGCGGCGAGCTCTGCGCCTCGATCAGCGCCTACGAGCACCCGCAGCCGCATGCCTGCTTCATCCAGTCGGTGGCCGACGATCTCGTCAACGACGGCGGGATCATGGATCTGTGGGTGCGCGAGGCGCGGATCTTCAAATACGGCTCGGGCTCGGGCTCGAATTTCTCGAAATTGCGCGGCGACGGCGAGCGGCTGTCGGGCGGTGGACGCTCCTCCGGGCTGATGAGCTTTCTGCGCATCGGCGACCGCGCCGCCGGCGCGATCAAATCGGGCGGCACCACCCGGCGCGCCGCCAAGATGGTGATCGTCGACATCGACCATCCCGACATCGAGGCGTTTATCGACTGGAAGGTGATCGAGGAGCAGAAGGTCGCCGCCCTCGTCGCCGGCTCGAAGCTCGCCGCCCGGCACCTGAACCTGGTGATGGCCGCCTGCCACGACGCACCGGCGGATCCGGCCCGCTCCTGCGACCCGGCCCAGAACCCGGCGCTGAAACGCGAGATCCGCGCCGCCCGCCGCGCGCTGATCCCGGAGAACTGCATCCAGCGGGTCATCCAGTTCGGGCGCCAAGGCTTTACCGCGATCGATTTCCGCACCTACGACACCGATTGGGATTCCGAAGCGTACCTGACCGTCGCCGGGCAAAACTCGAACAATTCGGTGCGGGTCTCGAACGATTTTCTCGAACGCGTCGCGGCCGACGGCTCCTGGGACCTGACCCGACGCACCGACGCCAAGATCGCCAGGACATTGCCGGCGCGCGCCTTATGGGACCGGGTCGGGCACGCCGCCTGGGCCTCGGCCGATCCCGGCCTGCAGTTCGACACGACGATCAACGACTGGCACACCTGCCCCGAGAGCGGCCGGATCAACGCCTCGAACCCGTGCTCCGAATACAATTTCCTCGACGACACCGCCTGCAACCTCGCCTCGCTGAATTTGATGGCGTTTCGCCGCGAGGCGCCCGCTCCCGCGGAAGCGGCGGGCGCGTTCGACGCCGAGGCCTTTGCCCATGCCGTGCGGCTGTGGACCCTGGTGCTCGAAATTTCGGTGATGATGGCGCAGTTCCCGTCGCCCGAGATTGCCCGCCGCTCCTATGCCTTCCGCACCCTCGGCCTCGGCTACGCCAATCTCGGCGGGTTGCTGATGGCGATGGGCATCGCCTATGACAGCGCCGAAGGCCGCGCCCTGGCCGCTGCGGTCACCGCGCTCTTGACCGGGGCGAGCTATGCCGCCTCGGCCGAGATGGCCGGCGACCCCGGATTGACCCCGCGCGGCGCCTTTCCCGGCTATGCGCCAAACCGCGAGGGCATGCTGCGCGTCATCCGCAACCACCGCCGCGCTGCGCATGGCGGGGACGCCGGCTATGAGGGGCTGTCGATTTTGCCGGTCCCGCTCGACGCCGCGAACTGCCCCGATCCGCTTCTCGTCGCGGCGGCCCGCCGGGCCTGGGACACGGCCCTGACGCAGGGTGAACGGCACGGCTTCCGCAACGCCCAGGCGACGGTCATCGCCCCGACCGGCACGATCGGCCTGGTCATGGATTGCGATACCACCGGGATCGAGCCCGATTTCGCATTGGTCAAATTCAAGAAGCTCGCCGGCGGCGGCTATTTCAAGATCATCAACCGCGCGGTGCCGCAGGCGCTCGCCGCCCTCGGCTACGACGCCGCCCAGACCGCCGCGATCGAGCGCTATGCGCTGGGCCACGGAACCCTGGACAATTCTGGGCCGGCCGTCGCCGGAGCGCCCGGACGAGACGCCGGCGCCCCCGCCATCAATCACCAAAGCCTGCGCGCCAGGGGCTTCGACGAGCGGGCATTGGCCGCGGCCGAGGCGGCGCTCGCCACCGCCTTCGACATCAAGTTCGCCTTCAACAAATGGACCCTGGGCGAAGATTTCTGCACCGGGCAGCTCGGCATTCTGCCCTGCGCCCTCGATGACCCGGACTTCGATCTGTTGTCGGCCCTCGGCTTCAGCCGCGCCGAGATCGACGCCGCCAACACCTGGTGCTGCGGCGCGATGACGCTCGAAGGCGCGCCGCACCTGAAAGCCGAGCACCTGCCGGTGTTCGATTGCGCGAGCCCGTGCGGGCCTACCGGCACCCGCGCATTGTCGGCCGAAAGCCACATCCGGATGATGGCGGCGGCGCAGCCCTTCATCTCGGGGGCGATCTCGAAGACCATCAACATGCCGAACGCGGCGAGCGTCGAGGATTGCAAGGAGGCCTACTGGCTCTCCTGGCGGCTCGGGCTCAAGGCGACCGCACTCTACCGCGACGGCTCGAAGCTGTCGCAGCCGCTGGCCGCGAGCCTATTCGGCCCCGACGAGGAGGCGCAGGACCGCGCGGCGGAGCTCTACGAGCTGTCGCCGGCGCGGCGCGCTCCGCTGGTCGCCGAGCGGATCGTCGAACGCGTGGTCGAGCGGGTGGTCGAGCGCGTCGTCCAGCGCGGCGAGCGCCGGCGGCTGCCGAACCGGCGCAAGGGCTATACGCAAAAGGCCACGGTCGGCGGCCACAAGGTCTATCTGCGCACCGGCGAGCACGAGGACGGCCGCCTCGCCGAGCTCTTTATCGACATGCACAAGGAGGGCTCGGCCTTCCGCTCGCTGATGCACAATTTCGCGATCGCGATCTCGATGGGCCTGCAATACGGGGTGCCGCTCGAGGAGTTTGTCGAGTCGTTCACCTTCAGCCGGTTCGAGCCGTCCGGCATCGTCGAGGGCAACGATGCGATCAAGATGGCGACCTCGATCCTCGACTACATCTTCCGCGAGCTGGCGATCTCCTATCTCGGCCGCGGCGACCTCGCCCACGCCGAGCCCGCCGACCTGCTGCCCGACACCGTCGGCAAGGGCGAAGCCCAGTCGAGCCTGCGCGACCCCGGCGGCGACGACCGCCCGGAGCCCGCCCGCGCCTCCGACCCGTCGCCGACGGAGGAGCGCAGCTCGATGCCGCGCGAGGTCTCGAACGGCTTCGTCCGCAACAAGCTGACCCTCCTGCACGGCGGCGCCGGCCGCGGCGCCCCGATCGCCCTCGCCCTCGCCGACCCGCTGCCAGAGGCTGAGACCGAAACCCTCGCGCTCCGCCTGGAACGCATCCGCGCCGCCCGCATCCGCGGCTACGAAGGCGACAGCTGCGCCGAATGCGGCAACTTCACCCTGATCCGCAACGGCACCTGCCTCAAATGCGACACCTGCGGCGCTACATCGGGGTGTAGTTGACACGATAGCGGTGAAATCTGGTGCTGGCGTTGGATTCCCTTAAACGAATCAGGAAATATGAGGATAAATAAATGAATTGTGAAATCGAATTTCTCCCGGTCGGTGACACTTCGCGGGCCGGAGACGCGATCGTGGTCCGTTACGGCGACGCCTCTTCTTACGAGCTTATGATTGTCGACGGCGGAAATAGGGATTCAGGCAAGGCTCTCGTCGAACATGTTCGGAAACATTTTGACGACAAGGTTATTTCGCATGTGGTGCTGACCCATGCCGACGCCGATCATGCGTCGGGGTTGAGGGTGGTGCTGGCCGAGCTGCCGGTCACGAATTTGTGGATGCACGTGCCGTGGGATTTGGCTGCCGCATCGCGCCCGTATTTCGCCAACAAGAACTGGACGATCGACGGGCTGAGAGTGGCGATCCGCGAAGAATACGATGTGCTAGTCGAGCTGGTGCAGCTAGCCGCCGGGCGAAAAGTAGCCCTTCGGTTGCCTGTTGCCGGGGCTAGTGTCGGCCCGTTCCAGGTGCTTGCCCCTCATCAAGATGTCTATACGGTATTGATGCCGCAATTCGATCGCACGCCCGACCCGGATCAGAAGGCGATCGAGGCGACGGGCTGGTGGATCGGAAAGCAGGGGATCATCGCACGTATACTCGAGAAGGTCGCCGCGAAGGCCCAAACCTGGGTGACCGAGACCTGGGACGGAGCTGCAGAGAGCGGCAGGCGCGGCGGGAGATATGGTCAGCGGTGCAAAGAGGAGACACCGATGAGGTTCACGCGGATCACCGTCGATCCCGGCAGATGGGCGGGGTCCCCTGCCTGCGACGGCTGCGCATCCCAGTCGCGACGGCCGTCGCGATGGTGGCGACGGCATGGCCGAGGAAGAGATCCTTGCCGCCTATCCCGATCGGCGAGGATATCCTCGAGCTCGCTGCGACCCGCCGTTCACGACGGCAAAGTTCGCGATGTCGTCGGGCTTGCGTCGATCCGCCGGCGCACGCGGTGGTGCTCTCGGTCGATGAGAAAAGCCAGATCCAAGCACTCGATCGCACCCAGCCCGGCCTTCCGATGAAGCGGGGTCGGGCCGGGACGATGACGCACGACGATATCCGCAACGGCACGACGACGCTGTTTGCCGCCTTGAACGTTCTCGATGGCAGCGTCACCGGGCAATGCATGCAGCGCCACCGGCACCAGGAGTTTGTGCGCTTCCTCAACCGCCTCGAGGGCGACATTCCGGCTGGCAAGATCGTGCATGTGATCCTCGACAATTACGCCAGCCACAAGCACCCCAAAGTCAGAGCCTGGCTAGCTCGTCACCCGCGCTGGACCTTCCATTTCACCCCGACCTCGGCGTCGTGGCTCAATGCCGTCGAAGGCTTCTTTGCCAGGCTGACACGGCGACGCCTGCAGCGCGGCGTCTTTCATTCGCTCGTCGACCTGCAAGCCGCGATCAACCGCTTCCTGACAGACCACAACCAAAGCCCAAAGCCGTTCATTTGGACCGCTGATCCAGATACCATCATCGCCGCGGCAAACCGAGGGTACCAAGTGTTAAATTCAATCCACTAGATCAGATTCTTGGGCCTATACAGGCGGAGGGCAGCGCTACGCGGTTCTCGGCTTTTGTGTCGGCGCCTAAAGACGACGATACCCACCCGCGAAAAACGGTGCTCAACGCGTTTACGCGGCGCGGTGATTGCGACCCAAGGGATCTCGAAAGTCCATTGGGGCGGATTTCCGGCGCGCCAGGGCTATGAAATCGCAACCGTGTTGCCGTTCGCGCCGCGTGTCGAAGAATACAACTCCTGATAGGAGCGGTTAGTTTTGGCCAAATCGCTCAAGGAGCAAAACCGCTGGCATATTTGGTTCATAACCGCGGTGAACTCCCTTTTTCTTTACGGGATCGTCGAGGCAAACGCCATCCAGATTGACGGCATTAGCTCGATCTTCAGCGACGTAAGCAAGCTGGTGCCGTTCGGCCTTGCGGTTGTCATCGCCACCGTCTTGAATGGCTTGCTGCCGGCGAATGCGAAGGCTCGGCTGGTCTACCTGAGATGGCGGAATACGCTGCCGGGTCATCGGGCTTTCACTCGGTATATGACCCCCGATCCCCGCATCAATCCCGCCGCTGTTCAACGGATAATCGGCGGTCCGCTCCCCGTTGATCCTGTCGAGCAAAATCGGGTGTGGTATCGTCTCTACAAAATGGTAGAGAACGATCCGGCGATTTCGCAGGTGCACCGGGATTTTCTGCTCACCCGCGACTATACGGCGCTGGCCGTCCTGTTTTTGGTCTTTTATGGCGGCGCAGGATGCTACTCGATACCATCGCTAAAGATTGCGACCGTATACGCGGTCTTACTGCTGATCCAATGTGTCATAGTACGGCAAGCCGCGTTTCATTATGGCATTCGCTTCGTAACGAACGTGCTCGCGCGCGTCGCGTGTAACCCGCCGCGCAGAGCGAACAGGGCCTAGCCCGCAGAGCGCTCGAATCCGTTTTGCGGTATGGCCGTGCCGCTTGTCGCGGATGCCATCAATGATTACGTTGATTGCACAAGGCCGGGAAAGCCGATGAGCAGCATCACCATCCGCAACCTCGACCCGGGCGTCAAAGAGCGGTTGCGCGTGCGGGCGGCGCAGCACGGCCGCTCGATGGAGGCCGAGGCGCGACGCATTTTGCAAAGCGCCCTCACCGCCTCCGAGACTGCTCAGGCTCGCAATCTCTACGAGCGGATCCGCGAGCGCTTTGCGCCGCTCGGCGGGGCCGATCTCGAAGTGCCGCCGCGCGCGCCGGCACGCGATCCGCCACGCTTCGAGTGATGTTTCTGCTTGATACCAACGTCCTGTCCGCGATCATGTCGGCGCACCCTCCGGCCGAGGTCGCTGCATGGATGTCTGCCCAACCGACTGATCTCTTGGTCACGGCCGCTGTTTGTCAGGCCGAGATTTTGTCGGGTCTGGCGATCATGCCGGATGGGCGGCGCCGGTCCGCGCTCGAGGCCGCAGCACGGGCCATGTTTCGCGACGATTTTCAAAACAGGATTCTTCCATTCGACAAGGCGCCGGCCGAAGCCTATGCCGAAATCTTCGCGACCCGCAGGCGGGCGGGGCGGCCCTCCGCAACGATCGACCTGATGATCGCCGCCATCGCTCGGGTCCACCGGGCAGGCGTCGTCACCCGCAACACCGCTGACTTCGACGGCTGCAACTTGACTGTCATTAATCCTTGGGTCGCCTAAAAGAGGAGACAGCGATGAGGTTCACGCGGATCACCGTCGATCCCGGGCAGATGGGCGGGGCCCCCTGCCTGCGACGGCTGCGTATCCCGGTCGCGACGGTCCTCGCGATGGTCGCCGACGGCATGACCGAAGAAGAGATCCTCGCCGCCTATCCCGATCTCGAACGCGAGGATATCCGCGAGGCGCTGCATTATGCCGCCGACGCCCGTGCGCGAAAGAGCGTTCCTGCTTGCCGTGCCATGCCGTGAGGTTTCGCGTCGCTTTTAGCCATCCTGCATGCGGCATACACAACAAATCGATTGTAGCCGCAGGGTTTTGCGTTCGGCCGATGCATCGGCGTCAAGGTGCTCTCACTCCGCGCCAGAGAAAATTTTCAAGCCAACCAGCCCCGCAATCAGCAGCAGCAGTGAGCACACCCTGCCGAGATTCAGGCTCTCGCCAAAAAATACCACACCGACCACCGCGGTTCCCGCGGTCGCAATTCCGGCGAAAGCTGCATACACGGTTGCTGCCGGCAACCGCTTGATCGACTCATCCAAGATGAACATGATCGGGATGCCGACCTGCGCCACCCACAACGGCGACCATCTGGAATATTCTCTTGCCGATTTCAACAGAAAAGGCCAAGATATTTCAAATACATCTGCGAACACGATAAACAACCAAGGCATGTTCTCGTCCCCCGATACAATTGCCGGATACATTGTTGATCAGCGCGCAGCATCGGCTGAGCCATAGCGACGCCGCGGATCACGAGGCGCCGGGTGAGGCGCGCGGCTTTGCGGCCCGCTTTGACAAATCCCGCGGCAAGGGCAGTCACCGCCCTCATCGCGCGCGTCAGCCCCCGCCGGGTGCGGCGCGCGACGCCGCCGCCCCATTTAGGGAGAGATCGGCGCCGTTCGCGGCGTCTCAGGCCTCGCCGTAATGGACGCGGCGGAACTGGCGGGTCGGGATCAGATCGTCGATGTGGACGTCCCACAGGGTGGCGCCGTCGCGCTGCTGATGCTCGGCGAACAGGCGCTCGAACCGCCCGATCTCGGTGACCGTGGCGCCGTCGAGGCCGAAGCCGCGGGCGATGGCGGCGAGGTCGCCACGGCCATGGGTCGCGTGACGCGGGTCGCCGCCATGGGCGCGGAATTTATGCGTCTCGGCGCCATAGCCGCCATCGTTCAGGATGCAGATCAGGATTTTGAGGCCGTGGCGGCGCACCGTCTCCAATTCCTGGATGTGCTGGTAGAGGCTGCCGTCGCCGTCGATCAGCAGGATCTTGTCGCTGCCGCGGGCCACGGCGACGCCGATCGCCGCCGACAGGCCCGAGCCGATCGCGCCGAAATCGAGCGGGGTGTGATATTTGCCGGCCGGCCGGCCCTTCAGCTGCGTCATCGCAAAGCTGAAGCAGTGGCCGCCGGCGACGACGATGTCCCAATCCTTGGGGATCGTCGCGTCGAGCTCGCGCACCACCGGCCGCGGGTCCAAGCGTGCCCGGCGTCACCGGGAATTCCTTCGCGTCGGGCACATCGGCGGCGATCCGCGCGGCGACCGCGTTGCTGCGCCAGCCCGGCCGGCGGATGCCGCGCTCGCGCGAGCCGGCGGGTGATCGCCTCGGCGGTGGCGCGGGCGTCGGCGCGGATGTGCAGATCGGCGGTCTTGAGCCCCTGCCACAGTCCGCGCGGGTTGATGTCGATCTGCACGACCTTGGCATTCGGATAGAGATAGCCGCCTTCGGTCGTGTAATGGCCGAGCCCGGCGCCGGCGCCGATCACCAGATCGCTCTCGGCAAAGAATTCGCGGGCGAGATCGCTCGAAAACGTGCCGGCGATGTCGAGCGCGAACGGGTTGCCGTCGAACAGTCCCTTGGCCAGCAAGGTCGTCGCCAGCAACGCGCCGCTCTCCTCGGCCAGCGCCTCGAGCGCCTGCCTTGGCGCCCGACCAGACGGCGCCGCGGCCGCCGATCACCACCGGCCGCTCGGCCTCGGCGATCATCGCGGCGACCTCGTCGACCAATGCCGGGTCGGGCATCGCCACCTGCCGGCGCGGCACCAGGTCGGTCGAGGGCGTGTAGTCGGGCAGGTACGGAAACGCCTCCTTCTGCAGATCGAGCGGCACGCTCAGCACCACCGGGCGGCGCTCGGCGCGGGCCACGTAAAACGCCTCGCGGACATTGTCGAGCGCCCGGTCGATCGTGCGGATCGGCACGAAATGCGCGCCGGTCGCCAGCGCCAGCGGCGCCTGGTCGATCTGCTGCATGTACCAGGAGGCGCCGATCGGCGCGTCGCCGGAAAAGACGACGAGCGGCGCGTTGCCGCGGGCGGCCATCGTCAGCGCGGTCATGATCTGGGTGAAGCCGGGGCCGCAGGTGACCGAGGCGACGCCGACCTTGCCGGTGGCGCGGGCATAGGCATCGGCCATCGCGACCGCGCAATGCTCGTGGCGGGCATGGATCAGGCGCACGCCCTGGTTGTCGGCCATCGCCGCCGACCAGTACATGTTGGCGTCGCCCATCAGGGTGAACAGGGTGTCGACACCCTCGGCCGCAAAAGCCTGCGCCAAGACATCGGATACCTGGTTGTCGCTCATCGTGTCTTTTCCTTTGGCGAAAAAGAGTTGCTTGAAGCCAGCCGAGAAACGCCCGCCACATCAGCGCCCCGCCGTGCAATTCGGCGGCGGCCGGGGGCCTGGTCGCGGATGAAGCGCCGCTCACCGCGGCCCTCTTCTCGCCCGGCGGGAAGAGGGCGGGATCCGCATCGGCGGCAGAGGCTGACCCGGACCCGATCCGGGGGTGAGGGGTGACCTCGGCGGCCGGCGGCGTCCGTTCGGCGGCGAGGCGGGCCATGTTGCCGGCGAATTCGGCGAGCAACTCGCGGGCGAGATGCACCCCGCCGGCATTGGCGAAGGTTTCGAGCGGACCGGTGACGTTGAAATTGCCCTCGACCTTCGAGCACCGTCGTCTCGGCCGTCGCCGCTCGCAGGCCGTCACCACGCCCGAGGCGAGGGCCCGCGAGGCGCCGCGCCCGTCGATGCCGCGCCCCTCGATCGTGCAGCGCCGCGCCGCGTCGTCATAGGCGAGCTTTGCCTCGCCGCGGAAAATCGCCACGGTCGGCCCGAACCTGACCCGCATCGTGCCCTGATAGGCGCCGCCCTTCGCCGGCCGCCGTCAGCGCGGCGCCGGGAATGCACGAGGCCACCAGCGCCGGGTCGCGCAGCAGCGGCCACATGGCGTCGGGCGGCGAGGCGATCCTCACCTCTTCGCTGAGCGAAATCATCGCGGAAGGCTAACCGCAATCGGCGGCGCTTGTCGATCTGCGCGCCGGCGAGCGGGATGCAAGCAAGGGTCGGACGTTGCCCTTGACCGCGATTGCGCCCTGTCACACACTTGACCACACACTCCATGGAGCATTATCGCCAATGATCTTCTATCCTGAAGAGAGAATTGCCGTATTTATCGACGGCGCCAACCTCTATTCGGCGGCACGGGGCCTCGCGTTCGACATCGATTACAAACGGCTGCTCGACTTGTTCAGCACCAAAGGCCGGCTGATCCGGGCTTTCTATTATACTGCGCTGGTCGAAGATCAAGAATATTCGCCGATCCGGCCGCTGGTCGATTGGCTCGACTATAATGGCTATGCGATGGTGACCAAGCCGACCAAGGAATTCACCGACGCGATGGGGCGCCGGCGCATCAAGGGCAACATGGATATCGAGCTGGCGATCGACATGCTCGAAATGGCGCAATATATCGACCACGCGATCCTGTTCTCGGGCGACGGCGACTTCCGCCGCCTGGTCGAGGCGGTGCAGCGCCGCGGGGTGCGCGTCTCGGTGGTGTCGACGATCCGTTCCTCGCCGCCGATGGTGTCGGACGATCTGCGTCGCCAGGCCGACAATTTCATCGAGCTGCAGGATTTGGCGCCGAGCATCATGCGCAACCACCACACCCGCGATGAAATGCAGCGGGCGCGCACCGAACCTGTCGACGAGGCGTGAGCGCGAGACCGTTGGCGGCGCTGCCGCCAGCGCTGCTGCCCGCCCGCGACTGCCCGCTCTGTCCGCGCCTTGCCGCCTTTCGTGCGGCCCAGCGCGCGGCGCACCCGGATTGGCACAATTCGCCGGTCCCGCCGTTCGGCGACGACCGCGCCGAAATCTTGATCGTCGGCCTGGCGCCGGGGCTCAGAGGCGCCAACCGCACCGGACGCCCGTTCACCGGCGATCATGCCGGCGGGCTGCTCTACGCGACATTGCGCAAATTCGCCCTGGCCGAGGGCGATTACGACGCCCGCCCGGACGACGGTCTGGCATTGACCGGGGCGCGGATCACCAATGCGGTGCGCTGCGTGCCGCCGCAGAACCGGCCGGCGCCCGGCGAGATCGCCGCCTGCCGCAATTTTCTCGCGGCCGAGATCGCGGCGCTGCCGCGGCTGCGAGCGATGCTGGCGCTGGGTGCGATTGCCCACGATGCGGTGCTGAAGGCGCTCGGGCTGCGCCGCGGCTCCTTTGCCTTCGGCCATGGTGCGCTCTACGATCTGCCGGACGGCCGGCTTCTCGCCGACAGCTATCATTGCTCGCGGCTCAACACCAATACCGGGAGGCTGACGCCGGCGATGTTCGAAGCGGTGTTCGCGGCGTTGTTGGACCGCCTCGCCCGCTGACCTTCGCCGCTCCGGCAGGCCAAGCGATGCGTGTCGCGCATGCCGCCGCGGCGAAATGCGACAGTATTTTGCGATTGATTCGCAGCGCCAACCCGGCGATCGTGCGAAGAGTTCGCATTTGCAGGTATCCGGAGTTTTCGATGCGTCGTATTGCCTTGGCCGCGGCACTGCTCGTTGTCGGCGCGACGGCTCCCGCCCTCGCCGACGATCCCAGCTTTGCGATCGCGCTTAAAAACAACCAGTTCATCCCGAGCGAGGTCCAGATCCCGGCCGGCGTCAAGGTCAGGCTCGTCGTGCGCAACGAGAACGCGACACCGTCCGAATTCGAAAGCCACCAGTTCCACCGCGAAAAGGTCGTCCCTCCCGGCCGTCAAGTTACCGTGCTCGTCGGCCCGCTCGACCCGGGCAGCTATGAGTTCTTCGACGATTTCCATCCGCAGACCCGCGGCCATCTGGTCGTCAAGTAGCGAGCGCGCAGATGCTGGCGACCGCGATCATCGTCTTTCGCGAAGTTCTCGAAGCCTCGCTCGTCGTCGGCATCGTGCTGGCGGCGAGCCGGGGCGTGCCGCGGCGCGGCGTTTGGGTGACCGGCGGGATCATCGCCGGCGTCCTCGGCGCCGCGCTAGTCGCCGTTTGCGCCGGTGCGATCGCCGACGCGGTCAACGGCATCGGTCAGGAGCTGTTCAACGCCGCGATCCTGTTTACCGCGGTGGCCATGCTGGGCTGGCACAACATCTGGATGAACCGGCACGGGCGCGAGCTGGCCGCGGCCGCAGCCACCCTCGGCAAGGCGGTGGCGGGCGGCAGCCGCCCGCTCTACGCGCTGGCCCTGGTGGTCGGCATCGCGGTGCTGCGCGAAGGCTCCGAGATCGTTCTTTTTCTCTATGGCATTGCGCTCGCCTCCGGAGCGGGCGGGCTCAGCATGTTGACGGGCGGGGTTCTCGGACTTGCCGGCGGCGCGGCGATCGGCGCGCTGATTTATCTCGGCCTGCTGGCCATTCCATTGCGCCGGCTGTTCACCGTCACCAGCTGGCTCATTCTGCTGCTGGCCGCCGGCATGGCCTCGCAGGGTGCCGCCTTCCTGATGCAGGCGAACCTCTTGCCTGCGCTCGGCAACGATCTTTGGAACACATCCTCGATCCTGAGCGAGAACAGCATGCTCGGGCTGCTGCTGCATGTGCTGATCGGCTATTCGGCTGAGCCGGCCGGCATCCAGGTGGTGTTTTACCTCGCCACCATTCTCGTCATCGGCACGTTGATGCGGTGGCTCGGCCGCGGGCCGGCGCGATCGCCGGGCAGACCGGTGGCGTCAGCCTCGATCTGATCGCCGCTCCGATCTGAACTCTCTGCCGCTTCAGCCTCCGCGTGATTGCCCTGCTCGGGGAAATCGGCCGACGGACGCATAACCGTCAGGTTACGAATGCGGCATGCCTCCGCACCGAAAGCACCTGAGCGCTCTCAAGCTCGCCGGCCTGGTGCGCGACCGGCACGAGGGCCGTCAAACCCATTACAGCGCCCAGCCGCAAGGCCTCTTGCCATTGCGCGCTGGTGCTGCGTTCCCCGATCCCGCGTTGTAATTTATCAACGTTGGCGCACAGTCCAGTCCTGTTAATTCCTGAAAATTGGGAATTTTTCATAAATCGGCGTTCTTCGCTGTTTTTGGCAGCGCGCACCACCAGTGGCAGACCTGTTTAGCCATGACCATTCAACCAGACCCGGCCTATAACGTGGGCATACCCACCATTCGCCGCGCGACGCGAGCCGCCGGGTAATGGAGGCATCCGCAGGAGTAAGGGTCATGGACATGCGTTCTCTTGCCATGATGTGCGCCGGCCTCATGATGGGCGTCGCAGCGATTACCACGGTGGCGGGGTGCACGCCGACCACAAATGCAGGTCTGCCGTATGCGTGCCCGGCGGGAGTGCCTTGGGTTCCTGACGGCTACGCGAACGGCAAGTTTGTTCCTGCCCACTGCCTGGGCCAAGCGGCGCAATAAAGCGCGATAAATTCCATCATCGCCAGGCGCGGGCTGCCTATCCCGGCGCCGCCCCCTGGATGTTGACCAAGAGCCCGTAGAGCGATTGCGAGGCGGCCATGAACAGGAAATTGCGCTTTGGCCCGCCGAAAGTCAGGTTGGCGCAGACCTCCGGCAAGCGGATGCGGCCGATCAGCTTGCCCGCCTTGTTCCACACCGTCACGCCGCAATAGCCGAGGGGCGCGTTGGAGCCGACCCACAGGTTCCCGGCGCGGTCGGCGCGCATGCCGTCGGGGCCGCAATGCACCCCGTCCACCATGCAGTCGGTAAAAAGGCGCAAGTTCGCCAGTGTCTCGCCCTCGACGTCGAAGGCATAGATCGTCCCCTTGCCGCCGGCCGTCTGGCCCGGCCCCGGCCCGGTGCTGATCAGGTAGAGGGTCTTGTAGTCGGGCGAGAAGCAGATGCCGTTCGGGTCGGGGACCTGCTCGGCTCGCACCACCACGTCGAGCCGCCCGCTCGGGTCCCAGCGGTAGGTGTTGGTCGGCAATACGCCCTTGACCCCGCCGGTCAGGCCGACGCCATGGTCGCCGAGGTTCGGGTCGTAGAGCCCGTTCGGGTTCGCCCGCCCGCCCGCGACGTCCGGGTGGCCCTCGGTCAGCTGGTCGCCATAGGGCGGATCGGTGAACCAGATGCTGCCGTCCGGGTGCGGCGCCAGATCGTTGGGCGAATTCAACGGCTGGCCCTGATAGGCGTCGGCGATCACGGTCATCGAGCCGTCAGGCTCCCAGCGGACCACCCGGCGGAAAAAATCCTGGGTCGACAGCTGCCGGCCCTGGAAGTCGAAGGCATTGCCGTTGCTGTTGAAGGACGGCCGGCGATAGACGCTCGCCTGCCGCGTCTCCCAGGCATAGCGGTACTGGGTGTCGCCTTTGACGTCGCTGAACACCAGGTATCGACCCTCGCCCGACCAGGCCGGGCCCTCGGCCCAGGCAAAGCCGGTCGCCAGGCGATGCAGGCCGGCGAGCCCAACCAGGTATTGGCGGAACGACGGATCGATGACCAGGATGTCCGGGTCGGGAAAGATATTGGGCGGCGCCAGCGGACCCCATTGCCGCGGCGGCTGGCTGATCACGCTCGGTGGCGCGCCCAGCGCCGGCTTCGCTTGCGGCTGGCCCCGGGCCAGCGCCGGGATCAGCGTTGGGATCAGCGCCGAGCCGGCCGCAAGCAGACGGCGCCGGCTCAGTTGCCGGCTGGGCCATGGCGAGGTCATGTTCGGTCCTCCCTGAATGCTTGTGTTGCTTACCCATGACCGCGGACGCGCAGTGGCGCACACCCGGCCGCAGATCGGGCCGGCCGCAGCCTCAGGCGTTTCGCTCGCGCAGGATGCGGGCCCGGCTGCGCTGCCAGTCGCGCGCCTTCTCGGCTTGACGCTTGTCGGCCTTGCGCTTGCCGCGGGCGAGGCCGAGGGCGATCTTGGCCCGGCCGCGCTCGTTGAAATAGATCGACAACGGCACGACCGTCACCCCCTCGCGCCGGATCGCGCCGAGCAGACGGTTCACCTCCTTGCGGTGCAGCAGCAGCTTTCGCGGCCGCCGCGGCTCATGGTTGAAATGCGCCGAAGCGGAATATTCCGGGATGTTGGCGTTGACCAGGAACAGCTCGCCGCCGCTTTCGTCGGCATAGGCCTCGGCGATGCTCGCTTGGCCCTTGCGCAAGACCTTGACCTCGGTGCCGTGCAGGACGAGGCCGGCTTCGAGCGTGTCCTCGATCACATAGTCGTGGCGCGCCCGCCGGTTCTGGGCGACGTAGTGGTCGGTCCCCCGCATCGCGCGCGGCCTGAAGCCGGTACCACAGCCTCAGTTGAACAGGCCGGCGCCACGCATTGCCCGGGCCACCCGCTCCTGGGTCTCCGGCATGGTCTGCCACAGCGGCTGACGGACCGTGGGCTCGCATTTGCCGAGCAGCGAGGCCGCGTATTTGACCGGCGCCGGGCTGGTTTCGGCGAACAGCGCGTCGTGCAGCGCGATCAGCCGCTCGTTGATGCGGCGCACCGTCGCGACCTCGCCCTTTTGCCAGGCTTCGTGCATCTCGGCGAGCAGCCCGGGCGCGACGTTGGCGGTGACCGAGATGCAGCCGTCGCCGCCCTGCGCCAGGTAGGCGACCGCGGTCGCGTCCTCGCCCGACAGCAGCGCGAATTCGCCGTCGATCTCGACCCGCATGCGCAGCGGCCGCGCGAGGTCGTTGGTCGCGTCCTTGACGCCGACGATGTTGGGGAGCTTGGCAAGCCGCGCCATCGTCGCATTCGTCATGTCGACGGCGGAGCGGCCAGGAATGTTGTAGATCACGATCGGCAGGTCGACCGCGTCGTGCACCGCCTTGAAATGCTGGTAGAGCCCCTCCTGCGTCGGCTTGTTGTAATAGGGGCAGACGACAGCGCGGCGTCGGCGCCGGCCGCCTTGGCCTGCTCGGGTCAGCGCGATCGTGTGGTCGGTCGAGTTGGTGCCGGTGCCGGCGATGACCGGGACCTGTGCCCTTTGCCGCCTCGACGCACAGCGCGATGACGCGGCGATGCTCGTCATCGTGCGAGTGCCGGCGATTCGCCGGTGGTGCCGCACGGCACCAGGCCGTGCGTGCCTTGGCCGACCTGCCAGGACACCAGCTCCTGGAAGGCGGTTTCGTCGACGCCTGCCGTTGCGGAAGGGCGTGATCAGCGCGACGAACGATCCCTTGAACATCGTCTCCTCCCGGATGGCGGTCTCTCGCGATCACGATAGTCCGCGCCGCCGCTGGCTTCAACAGCCCCGGCGCAGCCAGCGGCGGCAACGCGGCCGCAGCGCGCGGCGGCGGGATGCTTGCTCCGCCGAGCAAAACCCCGTAATGGTTTTTGCCTCATCTTTGACGCGGCAAGGAAGGGGGCCGACCTTGCCCTCGTATCGATCGGTTATGTCCTGTCGCTGGTGCTCGCCGGCGCCACCGCCGGCGCCGCACAGGCGCAGATGCTTTCCGAGCGCCGATCTGCGGCGCCACCCGTGCGGCGTTCGCCGCGGCGCAGGCCGGCGATTGGGCTCGGGCCTATGCCGATGCGACGCCGATCAAGGATCCGCTGCCGCTCAAGATGCTGCGCTGGATCGACTACGCCAGCCCGGGCGCGCCCGGCGCGCTTTGCCGAGATCGCCGACTTCATCGACAAGAACCCGGATTGGCCGCACCAGAAAGCGCTGCGCAAGCACGCCGAGGAAGCGCTGGCCGGGCGAGACCGACGCCGGTTGCCGCCGACTGGCTGAAGCGCTATCCGCCGATCAGCGCCGCCGGGCAAGGTCCGCGCCGCCGAGATCCTGCTGAACGCGGGCGATGTCGCCGGCGGCACCGCGGCGCTGCGCGCGGCGTGGGTCGACGGCGATTTCAACGCGGCTCGACGAAAGAGCGTTTCTCGCCAAGCATTCCGCGGCGATCCGTGCCCAGGACGACGAGCAGCGGCTCGACCGGCTGCTGTGGGCAGCGCAAGACCGAGGCGGCGCGGCGCATGCTGCTGCGGGTGTCGTCCGACTAGCGGGCATTGGCGCGAAGCGCGGCTCGCGCTCGCCGCTGCAGGCGCCGGCGCGCCGCGATGCTGGTCGCCCGGGTGCCGGTGCGACTGCGCGCCGATCCGGGCCTGCTCTACGAAGAGCTGCGCTGGCGGCGCCGAAAGGACATGACCGACGCGGCGGCGCGACTGCTGGAGGCCAATCCGGGCGACCCGGTTCACCCTGCGGCATGGTGGCACGAGCGGCAGGCCGTCGCGCGCCGGCTGCTCGCCGACGGCAATTCCGATCTCGCCTATCGCATCGTGGAGCAGCATGGAGAGCTGACGGCAACGATTATTCCGAGCGCCGAATTTCTGCTCGGTTACATCGCCCTGCGCTTCATGAAGCACCCGGCCCTCGCCTTCGACGATTTCGCGCATATCCTCGCCCACGCCGACACCCCCTATGCCAAGGCACGGGCCGGGTATTGGGGCGGGCGCGCGGCCGAGTCCGAGGCGAAATCCGGTCTCGCGCAGAAATGGTATGCCGCCGGCGCCGAGCATATGGCGACATTTTACGGCCAGCTCGCGGCTCACCAGCTCGGCGACGATGCGCCGCCGCATCCGGTGCCCGAGCCGGTCCCCAGCGCCATGGAGCGCGCCGGCTTCGAGGCCAGCGAGGTCGTCCGCGTCGCCCAGATCTTCTTCGCGCTCGGCGACCGCCAGCACAGCAAGGTGTTTCTGCTGCACCTGGCGGACGGCGCCGCGACGCCGACCGAGTTCGCGATGCTCGCCGCTCTCGCCGAGCAGAATGGGCGCATCGATCTGGCGATCGCCGTCGCCAAGCGCGCGATCGCCGCCGGAACGCCGCTGATGATCCACGGCTACCCGGTCGTCTCCCTGCCGAGCGGCGGCAACGTCGAAGACGCGCTGCTCTTCGCGATCGTGCGACAGGAGAGCGCGCTTCGAGCCCGACGCGGTCGAGCCCCGCCGGAGCGCGCGGCCTGATGCAGTTGATGCCGGCGACGGCGAGCGTTATCGCCGGCAAGCTGCAGCTGCCGTTCTCGATCCCGCGGCTGACCATGGACGGACCCTACAACGTCGCTCTCGGGCGCGGCTATCTGCACCATCTGATCGATGATTTCGGCGGCTCCTATGCGCTGGCGATCGCCGCCTACAACGCCGGACCGGGCCGGGTGCGGCAATGGCTCGCCGAGTACGGCGATCCGCGCGGCGGCAAGATCGACATGGTCGATTGGATCGAGACGATCCCGATCGACGAAACCCGGCTCTACGTCCAGCGGGTGCTCGAAAACCTGCAGGTCTATCGCGGGCAGGCCAGCCGCAACTCGGCCTTTTCGCTGGTCAGCGATCTCGCCCGCTGACCCTCGCCTCGGCGGCGCCTGCGCTTGCCGCTCCAGGCGGATCCGCCGGGTCCCGGCGCTCAGCCGTGCGCCGCGCCGCGGACCAGCTCGTAAAGCGCCGCGGCGGCGGCATTGGAGACGTTGAGCGTCGGCTGCGCCGCGAGCGTCGGCAGGCGGGCCAGGTGATCGCACCGCTCGCGCACCAGCCGGCGCATGCCATTGCCTTCGGAGCCGAGCACGAGCGCAACGCGCCGGCCGAGATCGAGCGCCGCGAGCGGCTGCGCTGCGGTCTCGTCGAGCCCGCAGACCCAGAATTGGGCTTGCTTCAGCCGGTCGAGCGCGCGGGCCATATTGACGACGCGGACCAGCGGCACCCGTTCGAGCGCGCCAGATGCGGATTTGGCGAGCGCTCCGCCAGTCGGCGGCGCGCCGTGTGCCGTGATCAGCACCGCGCCGGCGCCGAACGCCGCAGCCGAGCGCAATACCGCGCCGACATTGTGCGGGTCGCCGACCTGGTCGAGAGCAACGAGGATCGATCGTCCGGCCGCGGTTTCCGCCTGCCGCAGCACATCGTCAAGCTCGGGCGGGGCCAGCGGCTCGACTTCGAGGGCGAGCCCCTGATGCACCGCGTCCGCTGGCAATATCGCCGAGAAGCCGGCGCGATCGAGCACTCGGATCGGCTCGCCGTCGGCGCCGCGGCAAGCCGCAACGGCTTCGGCGACCAGCGTGCGGGCCTCGGTCTCCTGTCCGGCGAGCACGGCGAGGCGGCGCCAGCGCCGCTCGGGATTGGCCAATGCTGCGGCGACCGGGTGCCGACCGTAGACCCAATGCCCGCCGCCGGCCGGCTTGCGGCTCGCTCCGAGAACCGGAGGAATCCGTCGAGTGTCCCCTCGCCGGTGGCGCGGCGGTCGGCGCGGCACCATGTAATGTCCCCGCAGTTTCCCCAATCGTGCGACGCGGGACCTGCGGAACAGCGCGGGGCCCGTCGCTCTTACCGACAAAGCCCGATTGACAAGAGCGAGGCAAGCCCTTATGAGCGCGGGTTTCCGCCGCGTCGGACGGCGCGCGATCCCGGAGGGGTTGCCGAGTGGTTAAAGGCAGCAGACTGTAAATCTGCCGACGTACGTCTTCGTTGGTTCGAATCCAACCCCCTCCACCATCGCTTCGGATGTGTGCGAGCGATCGGTGACCCGCGAAGGGGCAGCCGGGGGCGGATCGGGCGAGGACCGGAGGTCGGTGGGATCGGGCCGGCGGATGCGGTGGATGCGGGTGTAGCTCAATGGTAGAGCTCCAGCCTTCCAAGCTGGCTACGTGGGTTCGATTCCCATCACCCGCTCCAGACGCGTTGCGAGTTCCGGGGGCGGGCCCCTGGAGGCGCGGGTATGGTGATGCGTTCTCTCTGACGGAAAGCCGCAAGCGATGTCGAAGGCGAAGTTTCAGCGGACCAAGCCGCACTGCAACATCGGGACGATCGGTCACATCGACCACGGCAAGACGACGTTGACGGCGGCGATCACCAAGGTGTTGGCGGAAGCGGGCGGGGCGACGTTTGTGCCGTTCGACCAGATCGACAAGGCGCCGGAGGAGCGGGCGCGGGGGATCACGATCGCGACCGCGCATGTCGAGTACGAGACGGCGAACCGGCACTATGCGCATGTCGACTGCCCGGGGCATGCCGACTACGTCAAGAACATGATCACCGGGGCGGCGCAGATGGACGGCGCGATCCTGGTGGTGTCGGCGGCGGACGGGCCGATGCCGCAGACCCGCGAGCACATCCTGTTGGCGCGCCAGGTGGGCGTGCCGTCCCTGGTGGTGTACATGAACAAGGTCGACATGGTCGACGACCCGGAGCTGTTGGACCTGGTCGAGTTGGAGATGCGCGAGCTCTTGTCGTCCTACGGGTTTCCCGGCGACGACCTGCCGGTGGTGCGCGGCTCGGCGCTGTTTGCGCTCGAAGGCAAGAACCCGGAGCAGGGCCGCGCCTCGGTGCTCGAGCTGATGGCGGCGGTCGACGCCTACATCCCGCAGCCGGAGCGGGCCAAGGACCGGCCGTTTTTGATGCCGATCGAGGATGTGTTCACGATCTCGGGGCGCGGCACGGTGGTGACCGGGCGGGTCGAGCGCGGCATCGTCAAGGTCGGCGACGAGGTCGAGATCGTCGGGTCTGCGGCCGACCGCCAAGACGGTGGTGACCGGGGTCGAGATGTTTCGCAAACTGTTGGACCAGGGCGAGGCCGGCGACAATATCGGGGCCCTGCTGCGCGGCACCAAGCGCGAGGAGGTCGAGCGCGGCCAGGTGTTGGCCGCACCGGGGTCGATCACGCCGCACACCCGCTTTCAGTGCGAGGCCTACATCCTGACCAAGGAGGAGGGCGGGCGGCACACGCCGTTTTTCGGCAATTACCGGCCGCAATTCTATTTCCGCACCACCGACGTGACCGGCACGGTGCACCTGCCCGAGGGCACCGAGATGGTGATGCCGGGCGACAACATCTCGATGGAGATCGAGCTGATCGCCCCCATTGCGATGGACGAGGGCCTGCGCTTTGCGATCCGCGAAGGCGGCCGCACCGTCGGCGCCGGCGTCGTCGCCAAAATCATCAAGTGACGCCTTGCCGATGCGGGCCGTCGTCCCCGGACTCGATCCGGGATCGCGCCGGATCGAATGACTAGGAGTGTAGCTCAACTGGTAGAGCACCGGTCTCCAAAACCGGGGGTTGGGGGTTCGAGCCCCTCCACTCCTGCCAGCGCGGCGCCCCGGCCGGTGCCGCGGTTCTGGAACCCGGCCTCAGGCGGCGCCATATAGGGTTGGCGTGCTGACATTTTCGAGCATGGATAGGTTATGGCGAAAACGAGTCCGACGAAGTTTATCGAGGAGGTGCGCCAGGAGATCTCGCGGGTCACGTGGCCGACCCGCAAGGAGACCATGGTCACCACGGCGATGGTCTTCGTCATGGTGTTCATCGCCGCCGGATTTTTCTTTCTGGTCGACCAGGTCTTTTCGGCCGGCGTCCGGCTGATCTTCGGGCTTGGGGCGTAGGAGCGGGACGGGCGAAGATGACGAGCCGCTGGTACGTCATTCACGTTTACTCGGGCTTTGAGAAGAAGGTCGCGTCGGCGATCCGCGAGCAGGCCGAGCAGAAGGGTCTGGCCGATAAATTTGAGGAAATCCTGGTGCCGACCGAGGAGGTGGTCGAGGTCAAGCGTGGCGCCAAGGTCAGCTCAGAGCGCAAATTCTTCCCCGGCTACGTGCTGATCAGGATGGATCTCAGCGACGAGACCTGGCACCTGGTCAAGAATACCGCCAAGGTCACCGGCTTTCTCGGCGGTCGCGGCCGGCCGTCGCCGATCAGCGACAACGAGGCCGCGCGGATCATGCATCAGGTCCAGGAGGGGATCGAGCGGCCGAAACCCTCGATCACGTTCGAGATCGGCGAGCAGGTCCGGGTCTGCGACGGGCCCTTCACCTCGTTCAACGGTCTGGTCGAGGACGTCGACGAGGAAAAGGCGCGGATCAAGGTCGCGGTGTCGATCTTTGGCCGCGCCACTCCGGTCGAGCTCGAATATTCGCAGGTCGAGAAGGTCTGAGCGGCGGACCGCCGGCCCTCCTCCGTTCTGTCACGAGAGCCCCGTTCTGGTCACGAGAGATAGTTCATGGCAAAAAAAGTCGTCGGCATCATCAAGCTGCAGGTTCCGGCCGGCAAGGCGAACCCCTCGCCGCCGATCGGTCCGGCGCTCGGCCAACGCGGGCTCAACATCATGGAGTTCTGCAAGGCGTTCAACGCCGCCACGCAGACCCTCGAGCCCGGCATGCCGATCCCGGTGGTGATCACCGCCTTTGCCGACCGCTCGTTCACTTTTGTGACCAAGAGCCCGCCGAACACGTATTTCCTGAAGAAGGCGGCGGGGATCGAAAAGGGCTCGCAGACGACCGGCAAGGGCAGCTCGGTGGGGCGGGTGACAATGGCCCAGATCCGCGAAATCGCCGAGCACAAGATGCCGGATCTGAATGCCAAGGATATCGACGGCGCCTGCCGCATGCTGGTCGGCTCGGCCCGCTCGATGGGGCTCGAAGTAGTGGAGTGACAGAATGGCGAAAATGGGCAAGCGGCTCAAAACGGCGTACGAGGGACTCGACCCGGCGGTGGCGCACCCGCTCGATGCCGCGGTCAAGCTGGTCAAATTCCGGGCCACCGCAAAGTTTGACGAGACGGTCGAGGTGGCGATGAATTTGAACCTCGATCCGCGCAAGCAGGATCAGAATTTGCGCGGCACGGTGATGCTGCCGCACGGCACCGGCAAGACGGTGCGGGTCGCGGTCTTTGCCCGCGGCGACCGGGCCAAGGAGGCTGAGGCCGCCGGGGCCGACGTTGTCGGCGCCGAGGACCTGGCCGAGAAGGTCCAGGCCGGGCAGATCGAGTTCGACCGGGCGATCGCCACCCCCGAGCTGATGGCGCTGGTCGGGCGGCTCGGCAAGATCCTGGGGCCCCGCGGCTTGATGCCGAACCCGCGGCTCGGCACGGTCACGCAGAACGTCGGCGAGGCGGTGCGCGCGGCCAAGGGGGGCCAGGTCGAGTTCCGCGCCGAAAAGGCCGGGCTGGTTCACGCCGGGGTCGGCAAAGCGAGCTTTACCGAGGCGGCGCTTGCCGATAATGTGCGCGCCTTTGTCGGCGCGATCACCCGGAACAAGCCGAGCGGCGTCAGAGGCACCTATATAAAAAAGGTGAGCCTGAGCTCGACGATGGGGCCGGGCGTCAGGCTTGAATTGTCGGATCTGGCCGAGGACGCCAGGGCTTAGCAAAACCGGCGGGCCGGGTTTCGCCGGGCGGCCTTCGCGGGTGTTTCGCATGCCGGGCGACGGTGTTCCGCCGCCGACCGGGAATGGGTTGCAGAGGGTTCGGAGACGGGAGTGGATCGAGCACAAAAACGCAAGCTCGTCGAAAGTCTGCAGCAGGATTTCGCCGACACCGTCTGCGTGGTGGTAACCCATCAGTCGGGGCTCACGGTCGCGGAGGCGACTCAGCTGCGGCGCCAGATGCGCAGCGCCGGCGCGCGCTTTCGCGTGACCAAAAACCGGCTGGCCCGGCGCGCGCTGGGGGCGACCCCGTTTGCCCCGCTCTCGCCGCTGTTCACCGGCCCGACTGCCGTCGCATTTTCGCGCGATCCGGTGGCTGCGGCAAAGGTCGCGGTCGAGTTCGCCAATCGCAACGACAAGCTCAGGATCATCGGCGGCGGGCTGGCTGGGCGGCTGATCGACGTCGCCGAGGTCAGGGAATTGGCGTTGCTGCCCCCCCTGAACGAATTGCGCGGCAGGCTCGTCGGTCTGCTGGCAGCCCCGGCGACGCGGCTCGCCCGGCTGTTGCAGGCGCCGGCCGGCCAGCTCGCCCGGGTGCTCGCCGCCTATGCCGAAAAGCCTGGCGAGACCGGGGCCGAGAGCGCCGGCGACGCCAATCCGGGCGACGCCGATCGGGGCGAGACCGGCTAGCCGGGCCGCTGCTTATTGTCGATAATCAACCGCAATCTTGGAAGCCAGGAGTAGAAGATGCCGGATTTGGCAAGGCTGGTCGACGATCTGTCGGCGTTGAGCGTGATCGAGGCGGCGCAGCTGTCGAAGATGTTGGAAGAGAAATGGGGCGTTTCCGCCGCCGCTCCGGTGGCGCTGGCGGCCGGCGCCGCGGCCCCGGCCGCGGAGGCGGCCGTCGAGCAGACCGAGTTCGACGTCATATTGTCCGCAATCGGCGAGAAAAAGATCAATGTAATCAAGGAGGTCCGTGCGATCACCAGTCTCGGGTTGAAGGAAGCCAAAGACCTGGTCGAGGCGGCGCCCAAGGCGGTCAAGGAGGGCGTCAACAAGGAAGAGGCGGCAAAAATAAAAAAACAGCTTGAAGATGCCGGTGCGACGGTCGAGATAAAGTAGGTCTGCTACGAACTTTTTCCGACCGGGGCCGGCATCAGATCCTATTGGCCGCTGCGCCCGAGACCAGGAAACCGGGGCGCGATCCGTCGCGCACGCCGGTTCTTGGCGTCGGGGAACTCCGGAGCGGCCGCCCGGGGCGGCAGTTAGCGGTTGGTTTTAGTCACCGGGCAAATCGGCAATGCGGCGAACCCGTTGGGCGCCGATCCTGACGACCGGCCGGAAAACCGAGATCGGGTCCGCCTGCGGCGGCCCACAGCGAGGAGCATGCATGGCTATATCCTTCACGGGAAAGAAGCGCATCCGCAAGAGCTTCGGACGCGTCCCCGAGGTCGCGCCGATGCCGAACCTGATCGAGGTGCAGAAGAGTTCCTACGACCATTTTCTGCAGATGGGCGAGGCGCCGGAAGAGCGCGCCAGTGTCGGCCTGCAGGAAGTGCTCCGGTCGGTCTTTCCGATCCGCGACTTTTCGGAGCGCGCACAGCTCGAATTCGTCCGCTACGAGCTCGAAGCGCCGAAGTACGATGTGGATGAATGCCAGCAGCGCGGTATCACCTTTGCCGCACCGCTGAAAGTCACCCTGCGGCTCGTCGTCTGGGACGTCGACGAGGATACCGGCTCCCGCTCGATCCGCGACATCAAGGAGCAGGACGTCTATATGGGCGATATGCCGCTGATGACCAAAAACGGCACCTTCATCATCAACGGCACCGAACGGGTCATCGTCTCGCAGATGCACCGCAGCCCCGGCGTGTTCTTCGACCACGACAAGGGCAAGACCCATTCCTCGGGCAAATACCTGTTCGCAGCGCGGGTCATCCCGTACCGCGGCTCGTGGCTCGATTTCGAGTTCGACGCCAAGGACCACGTCTATGTCCGCATCGACCGGCGCCGCAAATTGCCGGCCACAACCTTGCTGATGGCGCTCGACGATGCCGCGACCGAAGCGATGCGGGCGCAGCGCAAGGCCGACAGCAAGCCGCTGCAGCCGGGCGAAGCCGGCGGCATGTCCAAGGAAGAGATCCTTTCGTGGTTCTACCGGCCGATCGCCTTTCATCACGGCCCACAAGGCTGGATGGCGCCGTTCGATCCCGATCACTTCAAGGGCAAGCTGACCAGCGACCTGCGCGATGCGCGCACCGGCGAGGTGGTGCTGGCGGCGGGCGAGCGGGTCACGCCGCGCACCGCCCGCCGGCTGCGCGAGGCCGGGCTCGCCGACATCCTCGTCCGCGACGAGGAATTGATCGGCCGCTATTTCGCCTCGGATATCATCAACGAGGCGACCGGCGAGGTCTATTTCGAAGCCGGAGACGAGATCACCGCCGCCGCCCTCGCCCTGTTGGTCGAAGTCGGCATCGAAGAGCTGCCGGTGCTCGACATCGATCACGTCGCGGTCGGCCCCTATATCCGCAACACTCTGGCAATCGACAAGAACGCGACCCGCGAGGACGCGCTGATCGACATCTACCGGGTCATGCGGCCCGGCGAGCCGCCGACCCTGGAGACGGCGGAGGCGTTGTTCAACAGCCTGTTTTTCGACAGCGAGCGCTATGATCTGTCCGCGGTCGGCCGGGTCAAGATGAACTCGCGGCTGGGGCTCGACACCGCCGACACTGTGCGCACGCTGCGCAAGGCCGACATCCTGGCGATCCTCAAGGTGCTGGTCGAGCTGAAGGACGGGCGCGGCGAGATCGACGACATCGACCATCTCGGCAATCGCCGGGTGCGCTCGGTCGGCGAGCTGATGGAAAATCAGTACCGCATCGGCCTTCTGCGCATGGAGCGGGCGATCCGCGAGCGGATGAGTTCGGTCGAGATCGATACGGTCATGCCGCACGACCTGATCAACGCCAAGCCGGCGGCGGCGGCGGTGCGCGAGTTTTTCGGCTCGTCACAGCTGTCGCAGTTCATGGACCAGACCAACCCGCTCTCCGAGATCACCCACAAGCGGCGGCTGTCGGCCTTGGGGCCGGGCGGGCTGACGCGAGAGCGCGCCGGCTTTGAGGTGCGCGACGTGCATCCGACCCATTACGGGCGGATCTGCCCGATCGAGACGCCCGAGGGCCCGAACATCGGTCTGATCAACAGCCTGGCGACCTATGCGCGGGTCAATCAATACGGCTTTATCGAGAGCCCGTACCGCCGGGTGGTCGACGGCCGGGTCACCGACGAGGTGGTCTATCTCTCGGCGATGGACGAGGGCCGCTACGCAATCGCCCAGGCCAACGTCGAGACCGATGCCGCGGGCCGCGTCGTCGCCGATCTGACCAATTGCCGCAAGGGCGGCGATTTCGTCATGCAGCGGCCGCACGACATCGACCTGATCGACGTGTCGCCGAAGCAGCTGGTCTCGGTGGCCGCGGCCTTGATCCCGTTCCTCGAAAACGACGACGCCAACCGCGCGCTGATGGGCTCGAACATGCAGCGCCAGGCGGTGCCGCTGATCCAGGCCGAGGCGCCGCTCGTCGGCACCGGGATGGAGGAAACCGTCGCCCGCGACTTCGGGGGTGACGATCATCGCCCGCCGCTCGGGGGTCGTCGATCAGGTCGATGCGACCCGGGTCGTGGTCCGCGCGACGGCCCAGACCTCCTCCGCCGCCTCCGGCGTCGATATCTACAATCTGTTGAAGTTCCAGCGCTCGAACCAGAACACCTGCATCACCCAACGGCCGCTGGTCAAGGTCGGCGACCGGGTCGGCGCCGGCGACATCATCGCCGACGGGCCGTCGACCCAGCTCGGCGAATTGGCTCTGGGGCGCAACGTCTTGTGCGCGTTCATGCCGTGGAACGGCTACAATTTCGAGGATTCGATCCTGATCTCCGAGCGCATCGTCTCCGACGACGTGTTCACGTCGATCCACATCGAAGAATTCGAGGTGATGGCGCGCGATACCAAGCTCGGGCAGGAGGAGATCACCCGCGACATTCCGAATGTCGGCGAGGAGGCGCTCAAGAACCTCGACGAAGCCGGCATCGTCTATATCGGCGCCGAGGTCAAGCCGGGCGACATCCTGGTCGGCAAGGTCACGCCCAAGGGCGAGTCGCCGATGACCCCGGAAGAAAAACTCTTGCGCGCGATCTTCGGCGAAAAGGCTTCGGACGTGCGCGACACCTCGCTGCGCCTGCCGCCGGGCGTTTCCGGCACGATCGTCGAGGTGCGGGTCTTTTCGCGCCGCGGGGTCGACAAGGACGAGCGTGCGCTGGCCATCGAGCGTGCCGAGATCGAGCGGCTGGCCAAGGACCGCGACGATGAGCGCGCGATCCTCGAGCGCAGCTTTGCCGCCCGGCTCAAGGAATTGCTGCTGGGCCAGACCGCGGTCGGTGGGCCCAAAGGCATGAAGTCCGGCATCGAGATCTCCGAGGAGGCGCTCGCCGAGCACGCCCCGGCGCTGTGGAAGCAGATCTCGATCCGCGACGACGCCAGGATGGCCGACATCGAGGCATTGAAGAAGCAGCTGGACGACGCCGTCGGCGAGCTCACCGCGCGCTTTGAAAACAAGGTCGAAAAGCTGCAGCGCGGCGACGAGCTGCCGCCTGGCGTGATGAAGATGGTCAAGGTCTTCGTCGCGGTGAAGCGCAAGCTCCAGCCGGGCGACAAGATGGCCGGCCGTCACGGCAACAAGGGGGTGATCTCGCGCATCATGCCGTGCGAGGACATGCCCTATCTCGAGGACGGCACCCCGGTCGACATCGTCCTCAACCCGCTCGGCGTCCCGAGCCGGATGAATGTCGGCCAGATCCTCGAAACCCATCTCGGCTGGGCCGCAGCCGGGCTGGGCCGACGCATCGGCGAGGTGCTGGCCCGGGTCAGGCGCGGCGTCGGCGACGGCGAGCTGCGCGGCATGCTCGGAGAGATGTATCAGGGGCCCGAGGGCGCCGAGATCGCCCGTCTCGCACCTGACGAGCTGCTCGAGCTCGCCGGCAATCTCGAGCACGGCGTGCCGATGGCGAGCCCGGTCTTCGACGGCGCCAGCGAAGCCGACATCGTGGCGATGCTCGAAAAAGCCGGGCTTTCGTCCTCGGGCCAGGTCACCCTGGTCGACGGCCGCACCGGCGACGCGTTCGACCGCAAGGTGACGGTGGGCTACATCTACATGATGAAGCTGCACCATCTCGTCGACGACAAGATCCACGCCCGCTCGATCGGCCCCTACAGCCTCGTCACCCAGCAGCCGCTGGGCGGCAAGGCCCAGTTCGGCGGCCAGCGCTTTGGCGAGATGGAGGTATGGGCGCTGGAGGCCTATGGCGCGGCCTACACTTTGCAAGAGATGCTGACGGTCAAGTCGGACGACGTCTCGGGCCGCACCAAGGTCTATGAGGCGATCGTCCGCGGCGACGACAATTTCGAGGCCGGCATCCCCGAATCCTTCAATGTGCTGGTCAAGGAGCTGCGTTCGCTCGGCCTCAATGTCGAGCTCGAGCAACGCAACTATTGAGCAGCGAGACGCGATCGAAGCGAGACGGCCTGCCCGGCGCGGGCCGCCCCGATCACAGAGTTTCCAAAAGGGGTCGTTCATGAACGAGTTGATGAACATCTTCGGGCAGGTCACCGGGACGCAGAGCTTCGATCAGATCCGCATCTCGATCGCCAGTCCGGAGCGCATCCACTCCTGGTCCTATGGCGAAATTAAAAAGCCGGAGACGATCAACTACCGCACCTTCAAGCCCGAGCGCGACGGCCTGTTCTGCGCTCGGATTTTCGGGCCGATCAAGGATTACGAATGCTTGTGCGGCAAGTACAAGCGAATGAAATACCGCGGCATCATCTGCGAGAAGTGCGGCGTCGAGGTCACCCTGTCAAAGGTGCGGCGCGACCGCATGGGCCATATCGAGCTCGCCTCGCCGGTGGCCCACATCTGGTTCCTGAAGTCGCTGCCGAGCCGTATCGGCCTCCTGCTCGACATGACGCTCAAGGACCTCGAACGGGTACTCTATTTCGAGAACTACGTGGTCATCGAGCCGGGCCTGACCCCGCTGAAGCAGCACCAGCTGCTGAGCGAGGAGGACTATATTCAGGCCCAGGACGATTACGGCGACGACCAGTTCACCGCGTCGATCGGCGCCGAGGCGTTGCGCACGATCCTGTCGGCGATCGACCTCGGCGAGGAGCGGGAGAAGCTGCGCGGCGAACTGCGCGACACCAGTTCGGAGGCGCGCCGCAAGAAGCTGGTCAAGCGGCTGAAGCTCGTCGAAGCCTTCATCGAGTTCGAAGAGCCGGCCGGAGTGGATGATCCTCGAGGTCGTGCCGGTCATCCCGCCGGAGCTGCGCCCGCTGGTGCCGCTCGACGGCGGCCGGTTCGCGACCTCGGATCTGAACGACCTCTACCGCCGCGTGATCAACCGCAACAATCGCTTGAAGCGCCTGATCGAGCTGCGCGCGCCCGATATTATCGTGCGCAACGAAAAGCGCATGCTGCAGGAGGCGGTCGACGCGCTGTTCGACAACGGCCGGCGCGGCCGGATCATCACCGGCGCCAACAAGCGGCCGTTGAAGTCGCTCTCCGATATGCTCAAGGGCAAGCAGGGCCGTTTCCGCCAGAACCTCCTTGGCAAACGCGTCGACTATTCGGGCCGCTCGGTCATCGTCGTCGGCCCGGAATTGAAGCTGCACCAGTGCGGCCTGCCCAAGAAAATGGCGCTCGAGCTGTTCAAGCCGTTCATCTACTCGAAGCTCGAGCTCTACGGTCTCGCCAGCACGATCAAGGCAGCGAAGCGCATGGTCGAAAAGGAGCGGCCGGAGGTCTGGGACATCCTCGAGGAGGTGATCCGCGAGCACCCGGTGCTGCTGAACCGCGCGCCCACGCTGCACCGGCTCGGCATCCAAGCCTTTGAGCCGGTGCTGATCGAAGGCAAGGCGATCCAGCTGCATCCGCTGGTATGCACCGCTTTCAACGCGGATTTCGACGGCGACCAGATGGCGGTGCACGTGCCGCTGTCGCTGGAGGCGCAGCTCGAGGCGCGCGTCCTGATGATGTCGACCAACAACATCCTGTCGCCGGCCAACGGCAAGCCGATCATCGTGCCGTCGCAGGACATCGTGCTCGGCCTCTATCACATCACCATGGAGCGCGCCGGCGAGAAGGGCGAGGGCATGGTGTTCAGCAGCATCGGCGAGATCGAGCAGGCGCTCGAATCGAAGTCGGCGTCGCTGCATGCCAAGGTCAGGGCGCGCTATCACACCGTCGACGCCGAGGGCAACCCGGTGGTGCGGCGGGTCGAGACCACCCCCGGCCGCATGCTGTTGTCCGAGATCCTGCCGCGCAACCCGGCAATCGGGTTCGAGCTGGTCAACACGTTGCTGAGCAAGAAGGAGATCAGCAACGTCATCGACCAGGTCTACCGCCACTGCGGCCAGAAGGAGACGGTGATCTTCTGCGACCGGCTGATGGCGCTCGGCTTTCAGCAGGCCTGCAAGGCCGGGATCTCGTTTGGCAAGGACGATCTGATCATCCCCGGTGCGAAGCGGGTTCTGGTCGCCGAGGCGCAGGATCAAGTCAAGCAGTACGAGCAGCAATACCAGGACGGTCTGATCACCCAGGGTGAAAAATACAACAAAGTGGTCGACGTGTGGTCGCGCTGCACCGACAAGGTCGCCGAGGAGATGCTGAAGATGATCCGCTCGGCCCCGCCGGGCGAACCGATCAACTCGGTGTGGATGATGTCGGATTCCGGGGCCCGCGGCTCGGCGGCGCAGATCAAGCAACTGGCCGGCATGCGCGGGCTGATGGCCAAGCCTTCGGGCGAGATCATCGAGACCCCGATCATCTCGAACTTCAAGGAAGGCCTGACCGTGCTCGAATACTTCAATTCGACGCACGGGGCGCGCAAGGGCTTGGCCGACACCGCGCTGAAAACGGCGAATTCGGGGTACCTGACCCGCCGCCTCGTCGATGTCGCCCAGGATGCCATCATCACCGAGGAGGATTGCGGCACCACCCGCGGGCTGATGACCCGCGCCGTGGTCGACGGCGGCGAAGTCATTGCTCCACTCGCCGACCGCATCATCGGGCGCACCGCGGCGGTCGACATCCTCAACCCCTTGACCGGCGAGGTTGTCCTGCCGGCCGCGGCGCTGATCGACGAGGACGCGGTCGACCAGATCGAGCGGGCCGGGATCGATTTGGTGCCGATCCGCTCGGTCTTGACCTGCGAGTCGCCGATCGGCGTGTGCGGCAAATGCTATGGCCGCGACCTCGCGCGCGGCACCGTGGTCAACATCGGCGAGGCGGTCGGGGTGATCGCGGCGCAGTCGATCGGCGAACCCGGGACCCAGCTGACGATGCGCACCTTTCATATCGGCGGGGCGGCGCAGCGCGGGGCCGAGCAATCCTCGGTCGAGGCTGCCTTCGATGCGACGCTCGAGGTCAAGAACCGCAACGTGGTGATGAACTCGGCCGGCGTGCCGGTGGTCATGGGCCGCAATCTGGAGATCGTGCTGCTGGACGAGGCCGGACGCGAGAAGGCGCGGCACCGGGTGCCCTATGGCGCGCGGCTGCTCGCCGACAACGGCGCCCAGGTGCGCCGCGGCGACCGGTTGGCCGAGTGGGATCCCGTATACGATCCCGATCGTCACCGAAAAGGACGGGGTGGCGCATTATGTCGACCTGATCGAAGGCCTCTCGATGCGCGAGGTCGTCGACGAGGCGACCGGCATCTCGTCCAAGGTCGTGATCGACTGGAAGCAGCAGCCGCGCGGCAGCGAGTTGCGGCCGCGCATCACCCTGCGCGACGAGGCGGGCGAGGTCCTGCTGCTCGGCAACGGGCTCGAGGCGCGCTATTTCATGTCGGTCGACGCGATCCTGTCGGTCGAGAACGGGGCCTTGGTCAAGGCCGGCGATGTGTTGGCGCGCATCCCGCGCGAATCCTCCAAGACACGCGACATCACCGGCGGTCTGCCGCGCGTCGCCGAGTTGTTCGAGGCCCGCAAGCCCAAGGATTTCGCAATCATCAGCGAGAGCGACGGCCGGGTCGAGTTCGGCAAGGACTACAAAACCAAGCGCCGGATCATCGTGGTCCCGAGCGATGACGGCGCCCAGCCGGTCGAATACCTGATCCCCAAGGGCAAGCACATCAGCGTCCAGGAGGGCGATTACGTCCAGAAGGGCGATCTGTTGATGGACGGCAACCGGGTGCCGCACGACATTCTGCGAATCCTCGGGGTCGAGGCGTTGGCCAGCTATTTGATCAACGAAATCCAGGATGTCTACCGCCTGCAGGGCGTGCGCATCAACGACAAGCACATCGAAGTGATCGTGCGCCAGATGCTGCAGAAGGTAGAGATCGAGGAGCCCGGCGAGACGACGCTGCTCGCCGGCGAGCAGGTCGACCGTACCGAATTCGAGTTCGAAAATGCCAAGGCCGAGCGTGAGGGGCTGCGCCCGGCGGCGGCACACCCGGTGCTGCAGGGCATCACCAAGGCCAGCCTGCAGACCAACTCGTTCATCTCGGCCGCCTCGTTCCAGGAGACGACCCGGGTCCTGACCGAAGCCGCGGTGTCGGGCCGGATCGACACCCTGACCGGGCTCAAGGAGAACGTGATCGTCGGCCGGCTGATCCCGGCCGGCACCGGCAGCGTCATTGCCCGGTTGCGCGAAGTTGCCGCCGAGCGCGACCGCGAGCTCGCAGCGATAGCCGCCAACGCCGCCGACGAGGAGGCCGCCCAGCTTGTCGAAGCCGACAAGAAGACTGCGTAGGATTACACGTAGGATTGAGGAGGCGGATGCACCCGCCTCCTCGCTTACCCGGAGATTTTGCGCCAAGGGTCTTGACCCGCCGCGCACCGGACAATTATATGAACGCTCTTTCGCGGGGCTGGCCGTAGGAAGCCACCTAGACGCAGCCTGATCGACCGTCGGTGGCTCGACGCCCTTGCGAGTGGGCGAGATCTGTCAGAGGCTAGTTGCACGACCGCACCGCGCGGCAGAGGCGGCGGGCGGTCGGCGCGTTTGGTAAGGGTGCGCGAATGCCGACGATAAACCAGCTGATCCGAAATCCGCGCCGGCCGCAGGTCGCCCGCGACAAGGTTCCGGCAATGGAAGCCTGCCCGCAAAAGCGCGGGGTGTGCACGCGCGTCTACACCACCACCCCGAAGAAACCGAACTCGGCGTTGCGCAAGGTGGCGCGGGTGCGGCTGACCAACGGCTTCGAGGTCACCAGCTATATCCCGGGCGAGGGCCACAACTTGCAGGAGCATTCAGTGGTGCTGATCCGCGGCGGCCGGGTCAAGGATCTGCCGGGGGTGCGTTACCACATCATTCGCGGTACGCTCGACACCCAGGGCGTCAAAGACCGTCGGCAGCGGCGCTCGAAATACGGCGCCAAGCGGCCGAGATAAGGAGAAACCGATGTCGCGCCGCCGCGCCGCAGTCAAGCGCCAAGTCCAGCCGGATGCCAAGTTCGGTGACCCGGTGCTGACCAAATTCATGAACTGCCTGATGTACGAAGGCAAGAAATCGGTCGCCGAGCGCATCGTCTATGGCGCTTTCGACCGTATCGCCAAGCGCAGCGGCCAGGATGCCTTGCGCGTCTTCCATGACGCGCTCGCCAATGTCCGCCCCTCGGTGGAGGTGCGCTCGCGCCGGGTCGGCGGCGCCACCTATCAGGTACCGGTCGAGGTTCGGTCCGACCGCAGCCAGGCGCTGGCGATCCGCTGGTTGATTTCGAGCTCGCGGGGGCGCGGCGAGAACACCATGGAGGAACGGCTGTCGGGCGAGCTGCTCGATGCCGCCAACAATCGCGGGGTGGCGGTCAAGAGGCGGGAAGATACGCATCGGATGGCTGATGCGAACAAGGCTTTCTCGCATTATCGCTGGTAGCGAGGTGCCGGTCGCTCGGGTCGCCGAGGACGGCCGCTGCAATATTTTGATCGGGGCTCCGCCTTCGGGCGCCCCCTCGGAGCTTTTTTGATGGCACGCCAGACACCTCTCGAGCGCTACCGAAACATCGGCATCATGGCGCATATCGATGCCGGAAAGACCACGACGACCGAACGGATCCTCTATTACACCGGCCGCTCCTACAAGATCGGCGAGGTGCATGAGGGCACCGCCACGATGGATTGGATGGCGCAGGAGCAGGAGCGCGGCATCACCATAACCTCGGCGGCGACGACCTGCTTTTGGGACGACCACCGCATCAACATCATCGATACGCCGGGGCACGTCGATTTCACGATCGAGGTCGAGCGCAGCCTGCGGGTGCTCGATGGCGCCGTCGCCGTGTTTGATTCGGTCGCCGGGGTCGAGCCGCAATCGGAGACGGTGTGGCGCCAAGCCGACAAATACGGCGTGCCGCGGATTTGTTTCGTCAACAAGATGGACCGGGTGGGCGCCGATTTCCCGCGCTGCGTCGCGATGATCGCCGACCGGCTCGGCGCAGGGCCCCTGGTGCTGCAATTGCCGATCGGGGTCGAGAGCGACTTTGTCGGCGTGCTCGACCTCGTCGGCATGCGCGCGATCAAGTGGCGCGAGGAGACCCTGGGCGCGCAATTCGACATCGTCGAGGTGCCGCCCGAAATGATCGCTGAGGCGAGAGCGTTCCGCACCAGATTGGTCGAAACCGCGGTCGAGCAGGACGACGCGGCGCTCGAAGCCTATCTCGGCGGCGAGGAGCCCGACGAAGACACCCTGCGGCGGTGCATCCGCAAGGGCACGATCGGTGGCGCGTTTGTCCCGGTTTTGTGCGGCTCCGCGTTCAAGAACAAGGGGGTGCAGCCGCTGCTCGACGCCGTCATCGCCTATTTGCCCGCACCCACCGACGTCGCCGCGATCAAGGGCGTCAGGATGGGCACGAACCAGCCGGTGGTGCGCCACTCGTCGGACGACGAGCCGTTTGCCGGGCTCGCTTTCAAGATCATGAGCGATCCTTTTGTCGGCTCGCTGACCTTCATCCGCATCTATTCCGGGGTGGTGGCGAACGGCAGCCAGGTGCTGAACACGGTCAAGAACGGGCGCGAGCGGATCGGCCGCATGCTGGCGATGCACGCCAATCACCGCGAAGACATCAAGGAGGCGCGCGCCGGCGACATCGTCGCCTTGGCCGGTCTCAAGGGCACCACCACCGGCGACACCCTGTCCGACCCGGTCCACCCGGTGGTGCTGGAACGGATGGAGTTTCCCGAGCCGGTCATCGAGATCGCGGTCGAGCCCAAGACCAAGGGCGATCAGGAAAAGATGGGCCAGGCCTTGGCGCGGCTGGCGACCGAGGATCCCTCGTTCCGGGTCACGGTCGATCACGAGAGCGGGCAGACAGTGATCAAGGGAATGGGCGAACTGCACCTCGAGATCATCGTCGACCGCATGAAGCGCGAGTTCAAGGTCGACGCCAACGTCGGCGCGCCGCAGGTCGCCTATCGTGAAACCATCACCCGTACCGCCGAGGTCGACTATACGCACAAGAAGCAGACCGGCGGCGCCGGGCAGTTTGCTCGGGTCAAGCTGCGCCTAGAGCCGCTGGCTCCGGGCGAAGGCTTTGTCTTTGAAAACGAGGTTGTCGGCGGCACCGTGCCCAAGGAATATGTGCCGGGGGTGGAAAAGGGGCTGAAGGCATCGACCGAAACTGGTGTGCTCGCCGGGTTCCCGGTCATCGACCTGAAGGTGACCCTGTTCGACGGCGCTTATCACGATGTCGATTTCGAGCGCGCTCGCCTTTGAGATCGCGGCGCGCGCGGCCTTCAAGGAAGGGGTGATGAGGGCGGCGCCCAAGCTGCTCGAGCCGATCATGCGGGTCGAGGTGGTGACGCCCGACGAATATCTGGGCGACGCGATCGGCGATCTGAACAGCCGGCGCGGGCAGGTCACCGGCATGGACAGCCGCGGCAATGCCCGGGTCGTCGATGCGATGGTGCCGCTCGCCAACATGTTCGGCTATGTCAATACCTTGCGTTCGATGAGCCAGGGCCGCGCCCAGTACACGATGCATTTCGATCATTATGAACAGGTGCCGCAGGCGGTGGCGGACGAAGTCCGCGCCAAGATGGCCTGATCGGACGGCGCCAGAGCGGTTTGAGCGGAGAAGAGACGATGTCGAAGGCGAAGTTTCAGCGGACCAAGCCGCACTGCAACATCGGGACGATCGGTCACATTGACCACGGCAAGACGACGTTGACGGCGGCGATCACCAAGGTATTGGCCGAGACCGGGGGTGCGACGTTTGTGCCGTTCGACCAGATCGACAAGGCGCCGGAGGAGCGGGCGCGGGGGATCACGATCGCGACCGCGCATGTCGAGTACGAGACGGCGAACCGGCACTATGCGCATGTCGACTGCCCGGGGCATGCCGACTACGTCAAGAACATGATCACCGGGGCGGCGCAGATGGACGGCGCGATCCTGGTGGTGTCGGCGGCGGACGGTCCGATGCCGCAGACCCGCGAGCACATCCTGTTGGCGCGCCAGGTGGGCGTGCCGTCCCTGGTGGTGTACATGAACAAGGTCGACATGGTCGACGACCCGGAGCTGTTGGACCTGGTCGAGTTGGAGATGCGCGAGCTCTTGTCGTCCTACGGGTTTCCCGGCGACGACCTGCCGGTGGTGCGCGGCTCGGCGCTGTTTGCGCTCGAAGGCAAGAACCCGGAGCAGGGCCGCGCCTCGGTGCTCGAGCTGATGGCGGCGGTCGACGCCTACATCCCGCAGCCGGAGCGGGCCAAGGACCGGCCGTTTTTGATGCCGATCGAGGATGTGTTCACGATCTCGGGGCGCGGCACGGTGGTGACCGGGCGGGTCGAGCGCGGCATCGTCAAGGTCGGCGACGAGGTCGAGATCGTGGGTCTGCGGCCGACCGCCAAGACGGTGGTGACCGGGGTCGAGATGTTTCGCAAACTGTTGGACCAGGGCGAGGCCGGCGACAATATCGGGGCCCTGCTGCGCGGCACCAAGCGCGAGGAGGTCGAGCGCGGCCAGGTGTTGGCCGCACCGGGGTCGATCACGCCGCACACCCGCTTTCAGTGCGAGGCCTACATCCTGACCAAGGAGGAGGGCGGGCGGCACACGCCGTTTTTCGGCAATTACCGGCCGCAATTCTATTTCCGCACCACCGACGTGACCGGCACGGTGCACCTGCCCGAGGGCACCGAGATGGTGATGCCGGGCGACAACATCTCGATGGAGATCGAGCTGATCGCGCCCATTGCGATGGACGAGGGCCTGCGCTTTGCGATCCGCGAAGGCGGCCGCACCGTCGGCGCCGGCGTCGTCGCCAAAATCATCAAGTAGATGGCCGAACCAACAAGACCCGATGGGGGACGCAGACGCCAAATGGACAACCAGAACATCCGCATCCGCTTGCGGGCCTACGATCATCGCGTGCTCGATGCGTCGACCAGCGAGATCGTCAACACCGCGAAGCGCACCGGCGCGCGGATCCGTGGCCCGATCCCGCTGCCGACCAAGATCGAGAAATTCACCGTGCTGCGCTCGCCGCACATCGACAAGAAGTCGCGCGAGCAGTTCGAGATCCGCACCCACAAGCGGGTGCTCGACATCGTCGACCCGACGCCGCAGACGGTCGACGCGCTGATGAAGCTCGATCTCGCCGCCGGCGTCGACGTCGAAATCAAGCTGTGACAGTACAGCGCGAAATGGGCGTCGCGTGCGTGAATTCAGCCGTCGCCCCCGCGAACGCGGGGGTCCAGGGCAGCCGTTCCGATCGGTGCCTCTGGATTCCCGCTTGCGCGGGAACGACGGGGATTGTCGAGCCGTCGGGAAGATTGTGATGCGCACCGGCCTTCTCGCCCGCAAGCTCGGCATGACGCGGATCTTCACCGACGACGGCAATCACCTGCCGGTGACCGTGCTCTGCGTAGAAAATTGCCAAATTGTCGCGGTGCGCAGCGCGGAAAAGGATGGCTACACTGCGCTCCAGCTCGGCGTCGGCGCCGCCAAGGTCAAAAACGTGTCGAAGGCGCAGCGCGGCCATTTCGCCAAGGCCGAGGTCGAGCCGAAGGCCCGCCTCGCCGAATTCCGGGTGACCGAGGACGCGCTGGTCGAGGTCGGCGCCGAGATCACCGCGGCGCACTTCGTCGCCGGCCAGCGGGTCGACGTCGTCGGAATCAGCATCGGCAAGGGCTTTGCCGGCGCGATGAAGCGGCATAATTTCCACGGGCTGCGCGCCACCCACGGGGTTTCGGTGTCGCATCGCAGCCACGGTTCGACCGGCCAGCGCCAATCGCCAGGCAAGACTTTCAAAAACAAGAAGATGGCGGGGCATCTCGGGGCCGCCAGGGTGACGGTGCAGAGCCTCGAAGTGATTTCCGCCGACGCCGAACGCGGGGTGCTGATGATCAAGGGCGCGGTGCCGGGCAGCAAGGGCGGCTATGTCCTGGTCAAGGATGCGGCCAAGCGCAAGGCGCCGGACGGTCTGCCCTTCCCGGCCGCCATCCGGGGGGCGGCGCCGGCCGCGAACCCGGCCGCCGGCGCGCCCGGAGAGCCCGCGCCCGGAGAGCCCGCATGAGCAAGCTCGTCGTCCGCAATCTCGACAATCAGGAGGTCGGCGACATCGAGCTCGACGACGCCGTGTTCGGGCTGCCGCTGCGCCGCGACATCCTGGCCCGCGTGGTCAACTGGCAGCTCGCCAAGCGCCGCGCCGGCACGCACAAAACCAAGGGCATCAGCGACATCCAGGGCACCACCAAAAAGCCGTACAAGCAGAAGGGCACCGGCCGCGCCCGCCAGGGCAGCCTGCGCTCGCCGCAGTTCCGCGGCGGCGCAGTGATCTTCGGCCCGGTCGTCCGCAGCCATGCCTTCGGCCTGCAAAAGAAGGTGCGCCGGCTCGGCCTCAAGACTGCGCTGTCGGCAAAGCACAGCGAGGGCAAGCTCGTCGTCATCGACGCCGCCCGCTCCGACGAAGCCAAGACCAAGGCGCTTCGGGTCCGGCTGGCGGCGCTCGGCTGGCAGTCGGTGCTGATCATCGACGGCCCGGCGGTGGATCAGAACCTTGCCCGCGCCGCGCGCAACCTGCCGCAAATCGACCTGCTGCCGCAGCAGGGGGCCAACGTCTACGACATCCTGCGCCGCGACCTGCTGGTCTTGACCCGCGAGGCGGTGCAGCGGTTGGAGGCGCGTCTGAAATGAGCCGGTTTCGGGTCATCCCCCGCGCCACGACGAAGCTGACGCGGCAACAGATGTACGATATCATTCTCACCCCGGTCATCACCGAAAAGGCGACCAACGCCTCGGAGCACAACCAGGTGATCTTTCGCGTGCCGCTGACCGCGACCAAGCGCGAGGTCAAGGCTGCGGTCGAGGGGCTGTTCAACGTCAAGGTCACCGCGGTCAACACGATCCTGGTGATGGGCAAGCTCAAGCGGTTCCGCGGGCGGATCGGCCGCCGCTCGGACGTCAAAAAAGCGATCGTCACCTTGGGCGAAGGCCAGAGGATCGACGTGACCACCGGAATTTGAGCCGGAGGGAGCCGGTGCGATGGCATTGAAAACGTTCAACCCGACCACCCCGTCGCGGCGGCAGCTCGTCATCGTCGATCGCAGCGAGCTGTGGAAGGGCAAGCCGGTCAAGGCCTTGACCGAAGGGCTGCGCGGCCACGGCGGCCGCAACAACACCGGCCGCACCACCGTGCGGTGGCGCGGCGGCGGCAACAAGCGCCGCTATCGGATCATCGATTTCAAGCGCACCAAGCTCGACCAGCCGGCGACTGTCGAGCGCCTCGAATACGACCCCAACCGCACCGCGTTCATCGCCCTCATTCGCTACCAGGACGGCGAGCAGGCCTACATCCTGGCGCCGCAGCGGCTCAAGGCGGGCGACACCGTGATCTCCGGCGAGAAGGTCGACGTCAAGCCCGGCAACGCGATGCCGATGCGCAGCATGCCGGTCGGCACGATCATCCACAATGTCGAGATGAAGCCCGGCAAGGGCGGCCAGATCGCCCGCTCGGCCGGGACCTACGCCCAGCTTGCCGGCCGCGACCAAGGCTATGCGCTGTTGCGCCTCAGCTCGGGCGAATTGCGCATGGTGCGCGCCGAGTGCCGGGCGACGATCGGCGCGGTCTCGAACCCGGACCAGCAGAACATCGTCATCGCCAAGGCCGGACGCAACCGCTGGCTCGGCCGCCGCCCGTCGGTGCGCGGTGTCGCGATGAACCCGATCGACCACCCGCATGGCGGCGGCGAGGGCCGCACCTCGGGCGGCCGCCATCCGGTGACCCCGTGGGGCAAGCCGACCAAGGGCAAGAAGACCCGCCACAACAAGGCGACAGACCGGCTGATCATCCGCCGGCGTCAACAGCGCTAGCGCGAAACTGGCACACGGAGACAGAGCTTGACCCGCTCGGTTTGGAAGGGGCCCTTCGTCGACGGATATCTGTTGAAGAAGGCCGAAGAGGCGCGCCGCTCCGGCCGCAACCAGGTGATCCGGACATGGTCGCGCCGCTCGACGATCTTCCCGGAATTTGTCGGGCTGACCTTCGGCGTCTATAACGGGCACAAATTCATCCCGGTGCTGGTGACCGAGAACATGATCGGCCACAAGCTCGGCGAGTTCGCGCCGACCCGGACCTTTTACGGCCACGCCGGCGACAAGAAGGCGAGGAGAGCCTGAGATGTCGAAGCCCGCGGCCGAGCGCCGCCTCGACGACAGCGAAGCGCTCGCCAGCATGCGCGGGATGCGGACCAGCGCGCGCAAGCTCAATCTCGTCGCCCAAATGATCCGCGGCAAGACCGCGGCCACGGCGCTGGCCGAGCTCAGCTTTTGCAGCCGCCGCATCGCCGGCGAGGTCAAGAAGGTGCTGCAGGCGGCGATCGCCAACGCCGAGAACAATCATCAGCTCGACGTCGACCGGCTCTATGTCAAGGAGGCCACGGTCGGCCGGGCTTTTGTGTTGAAGCGCTTCCACACCCGCGGGCGCGGCCGGTCGGCGCGGGTTGAAAAACATTTCGCGCATCTGACGGTCATCGTCCGCGAGCGACCCGAGGCGGCGGCGTAGACGGGGACGGCCAAAAATGCAGGCCGCCAGGATTGAGCCCGGCAACATGGAGACGCCCTGATGGGTCAGAAAGTCAATCCGATCGGGCTTCGGCTCGGCATCAACCGCACTTGGGATTCGCGCTGGTTCGCGCGCAAGGAATACGCCAACCTGCTGCTCGACGATCTCCGGCTGCGCCGTTTTCTCACCCGGCGCCTCGGGCAGGCCGGTCTCTCGCGCATCATCATCGAACGCGCCGCCAAGAAAAGCCGGATCACCCTGCATTCGGCCCGCCCTGGGGTCATCATCGGCAAAAAAGGCGCCGACATCGAGAAGCTGCGCACCGACATCGCCAAGATCACGCCGAGCGAAGTCAGCCTCAACATCGTCGAAATCCGCAAACCCGAGACCGACGCCAAGCTGGTTGCCGACGGCATCGCTCAGCAGCTCGAACGCCGCGTCGCCTTTCGCCGGGCGATGAAGCGCGCCGTGCAATCGGCAATGCGGTTGGGCGCGCAGGGGATCCGAATCAACTGCTCGGGCCGGCTCGGCGGCGCTGAAATCGCCCGCATGGAATGGTACCGAGAAGGCCGGGTGCCGCTGCACACGCTGCGCGCCGATGTCGATTTCGGCTACGGCACCGCCAAAACCACCTATGGCGTGTGCGGCGTCAAGGTTTGGCTGTTCAAGGGCGAGATCCTCGCGCACGATCCGATGGCGCAGGAAAAGCGGGCGGCTGAGGGCCAAGGTCCGCCGGCGAGCCACGAGCGCGGCCGGCGCGAATCGTTCGGGTGAGGATACCGTGCTCAGTCCAAAGCGCACCAAATACCGCAAGGCGCACAAGGGGCGGGTCCATGGCTTGGCCAAGGGCGGAACCACCCTGAATTTCGGCGCCTACGGGCTCAAGGCCGCCGATCCCGGACGGATCACGGCGCGCCAGATCGAGGCGGCGCGACGCGCCATTACCCGCCACATCCGCCGCGCCGGCCGGGTGTGGATTCGCATCTTCCCGGATGTGCCGGTGTCGCACAAGCCGGCCGAGGTGCGCATGGGCAGCGGCAAGGGCTCGCCGGAATTCTGGGTGTGCCGGGTCAAGCCCGGCCGGATCATGTTCGAGCTCGACGGGGTGCCGGCCGAGACCGCGCGCGAGGCGTTCGAGCTGGCTGCGGCAAAACTGCCGCTCGGGACCCGTTTCGTCGCGCGTCCCGGCGAGGAGGATGGACGGTGAAGGCCGGCGATGTCAGGGCCAAGACCGATGACGAGCTGACCGGGCAGCTCGACACGCTCGGCAAGGAGATCTTCAACTTGCGCTTTCAGCGCGCCAACGGCCAGCTCGAGAACACGGCGCGGGTGCGCCAGGTGCGGCGCGACATCGCCCGCATCAAGACCATCCTTGGCGAGCGGCGGCGCAAGGCGTCCTAAGAGAGCATCAGAATGTCCAGACGCGTTCTTCAGGGTGTCGTCGTCAGCGACGCCGGCGACAAGACGGTGATCGTCCGGGTCGAACGCCGGGTGATGCATCCCGTCTACAAGAAATTCGTTACGCATTCGAAGAAATATGCGGCGCACGATGCCGGCAACCGCTGGCACATCGGCGATGCCGTCCGCATCGAGGAAAGCCGCCCGATCTCGAAGCGCAAGCACTGGGTCGTGCTGGGCGGTGCTGCGGAGGGAGGCGGCGAGCACCGGTCCAGCGGCGGCGCTGGCGAGGCGTCCGCGACTGATCCCGGGGCGGCTGCGGCCGGGCCCGGGCTCGAAGCCGCCGAAACGGCGGCAGGTGCGCCATGATCCAGATGCAGACAAACCTCGACGTCGCCGACAATTCGGGCGCGCGCCGGGTGCAGTGCATCAAGGTCTTGGGCGGCTCAAAGCGCAGGACCGCGACCGTCGGCGACGTGATCATCGTCTCGGTCAAGGAGGCGATCCCGCGCGGCCGGGTCAAGAAGGGCGACGTGCACCGGGCGGTCATCGTGCGTACCGCCAAGGAGATCCGCCGGGTCGACGGCAGCGCCATCCGCTTCGATCGCAATGCCGCGGTGCTGATCACCCCGGCGGGGGAGCCGATCGGGACCCGGATCTTCGGCCCGGTCACCCGCGAGTTGCGGGCGCGCCGGTTCATGAAGATCGTCTCGCTCGCCCCCGAAGTGTTGTGACCCGACCGTTCGGAGCGCGGCCATGCCGAAGCTGAAAATCAAAAAGGGCGACAACGTCGTGGTCATCAGCGGGCGCGACAAGGGCCGGACCGGCGAGGTGCTGCGCGTCTTTCCGACCGAGCGGCGCGTCGTCGTCCAGGGCGTCAACGTCGCCAGGCGGCATACCAAGCCGCGGATGGGCGAGCCCGGCGGCATCGTCGAGAAGGAGCTGGCATTGCACGTCTCCAATGTCGCCCATGTCGATCCGGGTTCGGGCAAGCCGACCCGCATCGGCTACAAGATCCTCGACGACGGCCGCAAGGTTCGGGTCGCCCGCCGCTCGGGCGAAGTCATCGACAGGTGATCGAGATGAACAAGCCGCGCCTTCAGGAACACTACGAGACGAATTTGCGTCCGGCGCTGATGGCGGAGTTTGGCTACACCAATCCGATGCAGGTCCCGCGTCTCGACAAGATCGTCGTCAACATGGGTGTCGGCGAAGCGGTGCAGGACAGCAAGAAAGTCGAGGCCGCGGCGGGCGAGCTGACCGCGATCACCGGCCAGCATCCGGTCATCACCAAGGCCAAGCGGTCGATCGCCACCTTCAAGCTGCGCCAAGGCATGCCGATCGGCTGCAAGGTCACCCTGCGGCGCCAGCGCATGTACGAATTCCTCGACCGGCTCGTCAACGTGGCCTTGCCGCGGGTGCGCGACTTCCGCGGAATTCCGGGTAAGAGCTTCGACGGGCGCGGCAATTTCGCGCTCGGCCTCAAGGAGCAGATCGTCTTCCCGGAAGTCGATTACGACCGGGTCGACGCGGTGCGCGGGATGAACGTCGTCGTCACCACGACGGCAAAAAGCGATGCCGAGGCAAAGGCGCTGCTCAAAGGCTTCGACATGCCGTTTGCGAACTGATCGGGTCAGGAGTTCAGCCCCATGGCAAAAAAGAGCGCGATCGAGAAGAACGCCCGGCGGATCAAGCTCGCCAAGCAGACCGCGCCGCGCCGCGCCCGACTGAAGGAGATCGCGATCGACCGCACCGCCCCGCCGGAGGAGCGGTTTGCCGCGCAGCTGAAGCTCGCCATGCTGCCGCGCAATGGGTCGCCGACGCGGGTGCGCAATCGTTGCGCCCTGACCGGCAGGCCGCGTGGGTTCTATCGCAAGTTCAGGCTGTCGCGCATCGCCCTGCGCGAGCTCGCCTCTTCGGGGCAGATCCCGGGCATGCTGAAGTCGAGCTGGTAGGAGGGTCGCGGCGATGACGATGAGCGACCCGTTGGGAGACATGCTGACGCGGATTCGTAATGGGCAGCGGGCGCGCCAGGCGGTCGTCGCTTCGCCGGCTTCAAAGGTTCGCGCCAATGTGCTCGAAGTTCTGAAGCGCGAGGGCTACATTCGCGGCTACAGCCGCGAGGATCTGCGGCCGGGCGTCGCCGAGCTCAAGATAGAGCTCAAATACGTCGACGGTGAGCCGGTGATCCGCGAGATCGCGCGGGTATCGAAGCCCGGTCGGCGCATTTATTCGCGGATCGCCGATCTGCCGCGGACCTATAACGGGCTCGGCATCGCCATCCTGTCGACCCCGCGCGGGGTGTTGTCCGACAACGAAGCCCGCGCCGCCAGGGTCGGCGGCGAGGTGCTGTGCCGGGTCTTTTGAGGGTAACCGAATGTCACGTATCGGGAAAAATCCGGTGCCGGTCCCAGAGGGCGTCGAGGTCCAGCTTTCGGGCAGAACCGTGACGGCCAAGGGTGGGCTCGGAACGCTGCGCCTCGTCGTCAGCAACACCGTCACGGCGACGGTCGCCGACGGCGCGGTCACGATCGCGCCCGTGGGCGACAGCAAAGAGGCGCGCGCCATGTGGGGAACGACTCGCGCGCTGGTCAGCAACATGGTCACCGGAGTGTCGAAGGGCTTTTCGGTCGGTCTCGAGATCAACGGCGTCGGTTACCGCGCAGCGGTTCAGGGCAAAGTCTTGAACCTGCAGCTCGGCTACAGTCATGACATTCCCTTTCCGATTCCCGAGGATGTCCAGATCGCCTGCGAGCGGCCGACCGTGATCACCGTCCGCGGCGCCGACCGCCAGCGCGTCGGTCAGGTCGCCGCCGAAATTCGCGCCTTTCGCCCGCCCGAGCCCTATAAGGGCAAAGGCATCAAGTACGCCGGTGAGATCGTCCGCCGCAAGGAAGGCAAGAAGAAATAGCCCCGATGCCGCAATCAGCCAAAACCCTGTTCCTGCGCCGGCGCCAGCGGGTGCGGGCAAATCTGCGCCGCGCCGGCAACAATCGGCCGAGGCTCTCGGTTTTCCGCTCGTCAAAGCATATCTATGCACAAATCATAGATGATGCGGCCGGGCGGACCTTGGCGGCGGCGTCGAGCCTCGACGGCGGCCTCAAGGCGAGTCTGCGGACCGGCGCCGACATCGCCGCGGCGGGTGCCGTCGGCACGCTGATCGCCGAGCGGGCGAAGGCGGCGGGGGTCGAACGCGTCGTGTTCGATCGCGGCGCCTATCTGTTTCACGGCCGGGTCAAGGCGCTGGCCGATGCCGCCCGCGAGGGCGGACTGGATTTTTGACGAGACCGGATCTCTGAAAGGGAGTGTCATGGCACGCACGATGTCGCGCAACCAGGGCGAACGGCGCGGCCGCGGCGACGGCGATCGTCAGCCGCGCGACCGCGAAGAGAGCGAGTTCGCCGAAAAGCTCGTCAACATCAATCGCGTCGCCAAGGTGGTCAAAGGCGGACGGCGCTTCGGCTTTGCGGCACTCGTCGTCGTCGGCGACCGCAAGGGGCGGGTCGGCTATGGCGCCGGCAAGGCGCGCGAAGTGCCCGAAGCGATCCGCAAGGCCACCGAGCAGGCGCGGCGCAGCATGATCCGAGTGCCGTTGCGCGAAGGGCGCACTCTGCATCACGACATCGAGAGCGGCTACGGCGCCGGCCAGGTCATCATGCGCGCCGCCAAGCCGGGCACCGGGATCATCGCCGGCGGCCCGATGCGTGCGATCTTCGAGGCGCTCGGCGTCCACGACGTGGTCGCCAAGTCGACCGGCAGCGCTAACCCGCACAACATGATCAAGGCGACCTTTGCCGCGCTCGGCCGGGCAACCAGCCCGCGCGCAGTGGCGGCGCGGCGCGGCAAGAAGGTCGGCGAGATCCTCGGCCGCCGCGATGCCGAGTCTCGGGAGCCGGCGTGATGGCCGGCGCGACGGACGGCAAGCAAACGGTCACGGTCGAGCAGACCGGCAGCCCGATCGGCCGACGGCATGACCAGGAGGCGACCCTCAAAGGGCTCGGTCTGAACAAGCGGCATCGCCGACGGGTCCTCGAAGACACCCCTTCGATCCGCGGCATGATCAACAAGGTCAAGCATCTGGTGCGGATCGTGGAGGACGCAGGATGAACCGGCGGGCGCTGCACGAGGCAGGGGGCCCAGACGATGAAGCTCAATGAAATCAGGGACAATCCGGGCGCGCACTATCGGGCGAAACGGGTCGGGCGCGGCATCGGCTCGGGCAAGGGCAAGACCTCGGCGCGGGGCGGCAAGGGCCAGACCGCGCGCAGCGGTGTGGCGCTCAACGGGTTCGAAGGCGGTCAGACCCCATTGCACCGCCGACTGCCGAAGCGCGGCTTCGACAACAGCATGTTTCGGCCGGATTTCAAGGTGGTCAATCTCGGCCGGCTGCAGCAGGCGCTCGACGCGGGCAAGCTCAATTCCGAGGGCACGCTCGATGGCGCCGCGTTGGTCGCCGCGGGGGTCCTGCGGCGACAGGGCGACGGCGTGCGGCTGCTGGCCAAGGGCGAGCTGCGCGCGGCGTTGACGATCGCGGTAGCCGGCGCCTCGAAGGCGGCGATCGCCGCGGTTGAAAGCGCCGGGGGCACGGTGATCGTGCGCGCCGGACGGGCGCAGAAACCAAAACCGGAGGCGGCCGGGCCGGCCTGAAGCCCGGGGTGCCCGCCGCCGGGTTCGGCCCGATCCTCCGGCGGGTCTGCGGGTCGAGCCCGACTGCCGACCAGCCCGAGCGCTGCTCCAGTCCGGGCCTTGTCTAGGGATACGTCAGATGGCGTCAGTCGCCGAGCAACTCGCTTCCAGCATCAATCTCTCCGCCTTTACCAAGGCGACCGAGCTGAAAAGCCGAATCTGGTTCACCCTCGGCGCGCTGTTGATCTATCGGCTCGGCACCTATATCCCGATCCCCGGGATCGACCCGTCGATCCTCAACCAAATCTTTTCGCGCAATGCCGGCGGCATCCTCGGCATGTTCGACATGTTCTCGGGCGGCGCGCTCGGGCGCATGACGATCTTTGCGCTCGGCATCATGCCGTACATCTCGGCCTCGATCATCATCCAGCTGCTGACCGCGGTGTCGCCGACCTTGGAGGCGCTGAAAAAGGAGGGCGAGAGCGGCCGCAAGACACTTAATCAATATACCCGCTACGGCACGGTCCTGTTGGGATTGGTCCAGGCCTACGGGATCGCCGTCGGCATCGAGGGCATGCATGCCGGGGCGGAAACGGCGGTGCTCAACCCCGGATTGTTCTTCCGCTTGGTCACGGTCGTGACCCTGGTTGGCGGCACGGTGTTTCTGATGTGGCTCGGCGAGCAGATCACCGAGCGCGGCATCGGCAACGGCATCTCGCTGATCATTATGTCCGGCATCGTCGCGAACCTGCCGCATGCGCTCGCTTCGACGCTGGAACTCGGCCGCACCGGCGCGATATCGACCTACTTCATCATATTTTTCCTGCTTTTGTCGGTGGCGGTCGTCACCTTCATCGTGTTCATGGAGCGCGCCCAACGCCGCATTCTGGTCCAGTATCCCAAACGTCAGGTCGGCAACAAGATGTTCGGCGGCGACGCCTCGCATCTGCCGCTCAAGCTCAACACTTCGGGGGTGATCCCACCGATCTTCGCCTCCTCGCTGCTGCTGCTGCCGGCGACGGTCGCAAATTTCTCGACCAGCGGAGGGAGCGGCTTTGCCGGCTGGCTCGGTGAGATCACCGCCTATCTGGCCCACGGCCGGCCGCTTTATATGGCTCTCTATGTTGCGCTGATCGTCTTCTTCACCTTCTTCTATACCGCGATCGTGTTCAATCCGACCGAGACCGCGGACAATCTGCGCAAATACGGCGGCTTTATTCCCGGCATTCGGCCGGGAAAAAACACCGCCGATTATCTCGATTACGTGCTGACCCGGCTGACCGTGGTCGGCGCAGCCTATCTGGCGGCGGTCTGTATCCTGCCGGAAATCCTGATTTCGCAATATTCGGTTCCGTTTTATTTTGGAGGAACCAGCCTCTTGATCGTCGTCAGCGTCACGATGGACACGGTGGCGCAGATCCACTCGCACCTGCTGGCCCACCAGTATGAGGGGCTGATCAAGAAGGCGAAGCTCAGAGGGCGGCGCGGATGAACCTGATCCTGCTCGGCCCACCGGGTTCGGGCAAGGGGACCCAGGCCAAGCGGATCGAGCAGAGCCGCGGCATCCGTCATCTCGCCACCGGCGACATGCTGCGCGCCGCCACCGCCTCCGGCGGCGAGTTCGGGATGCGGGTCAAAACCATTATGGATTCCGGCCAGCTGGTTCCGGACGGGATCATCATCGAGATGATCGCCACACGCGTTCTCGATCCCGATTGCCGCGCCGGCTTTGTTCTCGACGGCTTCCCGCGCACAGTGCCGCAGGCCCAGGCGCTCGACGGGATGCTGGCGAAGCGCCATCTCGGCATCGATCACGCCATCAACATCGAGGTCGACGAGGCGGCGCTGATCGATCGGCTCTCCGGGCGGTTTACCTGCGCCGGTTGCGGGGCGAGCTATCAGGACCGTCTGCACCGCCCGCGCAGCGAGGGCATCTGCGACGTGTGCGGCAGTCGCGAATTCGTGCACCGGCCCGACGACCGGCCCGAGGCGGTCAAGGCGCGTTTGGAGGTGTACCGTCGCCAGACCGCACCGATCCTGCCGTATTACCGCGCCCGTGGCATCCTGCGCGTCGTTGACGGCATGAGCGGGATCGATGAGGTGACGCGCCAGATCGGTGAGATCTTGGGTTGACGGGCATCAGACGCGCACGGCGGGTCGGGCGGTGGCGCTATGTCGCACGCCGGGTTGACGGTCGATTGGATTTCGCTATAGTGCCCGCCCTTGTCAATTGCCCAACCCGCTCTTATCTGTTCCCTTTCGAGGAGAAGCGCACGTGGCGCGCATCGCTGGCGTCAATATCCCCAATCAAAAAAGGGTCCCGATCGGGCTCACCTATATCCATGGCATCGGACGGACCACGGCCCTACAGATCTGCACCCGGATCGGCATTCCGCCCGAGCGGCGGGTGCACGAATTGACCGATGACGAGGTATTGCGCGTGCGCGAGGTGATCGACCGCGAGCATACCGTCGAAGGCGATCTGCGGCGGCAGGTGGCGATGAACATCAAGCGGCTGATGGATCTCGGCTGCTATCGGGGACTGCGCCACCGCAAGGGGCTGCCGGTACGCGGGCAGCGCACCCACACCAACGCGCGAACGCGCAAGGGGCCGGCGCGCCCCATCGCCGGCAAGAAGAAGTAGAGCCCGATCGATGGCTAGAACGGCGGCAGCGGCGCCGCGCCTCCGGCGTCGCGAACGCAAGAATATTACTTCTGGGACGGCGCATGTAAATGCCACCTTCAACAACACGATGATCACGATTACCGACGCGCAGGGAAACACCATTGCCTGGTCGTCATCGGGCAGCCAGGGTTTTAAGGGCTCGCGCAAATCGACGCCGTACGCCGCGCAGATGGCGGCCGAGGATGCCGGCCGCAAGGCCATGGAGCACGGCATGCGGACCCTGGAGATCGAGGTCAAGGGCCCCGGATCGGGACGCGAGTCGGCGTTACGCGCGTTGCAGGCGGTGGGGTTTGCGGTCACCTCGATCCGGGATGTGACGCCGATCCCGCACAACGGGTGCCGGCCGCCCAAACGGCGCCGCGTCTGACCGGCACACCGTTCCGCGATGGCGGCGCGTGTCGAGAGATGCCGGTTGCCCCGTCGCGGGTTTTTGTTGCCGCCCTCTGTTGCTGCGGATGGCGCTCGCCTCCACCATCGAGGTTTCAATCGTGATTCAAAAGAACTGGCAGACCCTGATCAAGCCGAAACAACTTTCGGTAGAGCCGGGTGACGACCCGAAGCGGGTTGCGACGGTGGTCGCCGAGCCGCTGGAGCGAGGCTTCGGACTGACGCTGGGCAACGCGTTGCGTCGCGTGTTGCTCTCCTCGCTGCAGGGCGCCGCGGTGACGTCGCTCCAAATCGAGGGCGTGCTGCATGAATTCTCGTCGATCCCCGGCGTCCTCGAGGATGTGACCGATATCGTCCTCAACGTCAAAGGCGTCGACCTGCGGATGTATGGCGAAGGTCCCAAGCGCATGCGGCTGCGCGCCAGCGGGCCGGGCGAAATCCGCGCCAGCGCCATCGAAACCGGTCACGACATCGACATCATGAACCCCGATCTGGTGATCTGCACCCTCGACAGCGGCGCCAGGATCGGGATGGAGTTGACCGTCGAAAGCGGTAAAGGGTATGTGCCGGGCACCCAAAACCGCGCGGAGGATGCTCCGATCGGCCTGATCCCGGTCGATGCCTTGTTCAGCCCGGTCCGCAAGGTATCCTACCGGGTCGAGAATACGCGCGTCGGCCAGGTCACCGACTACGATCGGCTGGCGATGCGGGTCGAGACCAACGGCGCGGTGACGCCCGAGGATGCCGTGGCGCTCGCCGCCCGCATCTTGCAGGATCAGCTGCAGCTGTTCATCAATTTCGAGGAGCCGCGCCACCCGTCCGACGATACGCGGCCGAGCGAGCTGCCGTTCAACAAGAACCTCTTACGCAAGGTCGACGAGCTCGAGCTCTCGGTGCGCTCGGCCAATTGCCTGAAGAACGACAACATCGTCTATATCGGCGACCTTGTTCAGAAATCGGAAGCCGAGATGCTGCGGACCCCGAATTTCGGACGCAAATCCTTGAACGAGATAAAGGAAGTGCTGGCCCAGATGGGGTTGCATCTCGGCATGGAAATCCCCAACTGGCCGCCCGAGAACATCGAAGAGCTGGCCAAGCGGCTCGACGAACCTTATTGAGGACAGGATGCGCCATCGCCTGAAAGGCCGCAGCTTCAGCCGCCGCTCCGAGCATCGCAAGGCGATGTTCGAAAATCTCGCTGCCGCGCTGATCAAACACGAGCAGATCACCACGACCCTGCCCAAGGCCAAGGACCTGCGCCCGATCGTCGAGCGACTGATCACGATCGGCAAGCACGGCGGGTTGGCCGGCCGGCGGCGGGCGATCGCCCGGCTGCAGGATTCCGGCCTCGCCAACAAGCTGATGACCACCCTGGCCACACGCTATGCCGCCCGCGCCGGCGGCTACACCCGTATTATCAAGGCCGGGTTTCGCTATGGCGACAAGGCGGCGATGGCGGTGATCGAGCTGGTCGACCGTGACCCGCTGGCCAAAGGGCGGGATTCCGGCCCGACCGGCACCGGGGACAAGGACGCGGCCGAAGCGGCCTGAGCTCCGCGACTGCTATCCGGTCGGCCGCGCGGTAAAGCCGAGACTGCCGTCATTTTCGGCAGCGGCGACCTCGATCCCGTCGACCTGCGCGGCGCGAGGGCCTTGCCGGCAGGCCTCGATCATCGCCGCGACGGCCTCGTCCGGTCCGGTCGCCAGCAGCTCGACCGAGCCGTCGGCGCGGTTGCGCACCCAGCCGTGCAGCGCGAGGTTCGCGGCAGTCTCGATCGCCCAGGCGCGATAGCCGACGCCCTGCACCCGCCCTGTTACGCGCAACCAAACTGTCTTCAATTGCGCCCTCTCTCGATGCGGCCTCGCCGCTGCGCGACCCCGCTCGTCGGGGAGCGATCGGTCGGCTGCCTCGTTGGCTCAAAAAGATGACGGCCGTCAAGGTGATTTGCCGGCGAAGGGTGCTATCCGCCGCCCAGCATGCCGGCGGATCATCCCAACCGATCGCGAGAGATCAAAATCATGGCGAGCGAAGACATCGGAGCGCTGCGAGTCGCTCACGACCGATCTGAAGAATGCCGAAGCGGATTCGGTCGACCAGGAAGCCGTCCAGGATGATAATCTCGCCACCAGCCGGCGGCAGCAGGAGAACGGCGATGCAACGGCGATTGTTCGGCCCGACCGGGGGTGAGGTCGCGGTGATCGGCATGGGCACCTGGTATTTCGAGCAGGCCCAACGCCCAACCGCGATCGCTGCACTCCGCCATGGTCTCGATCTCGGCATGAACCATATCGACACTGCCGAGATGTACGGCTCGGGCGCCGCCGAAGAGCTGATCGGCGAGGCCGTCGCCGGCCGCCGCGACGAGGTGTTTCTGGTGTCCAAAGTGCTGCCGCAGAACGCCTCCCGCTCGGGCACGCGGATCGCCTGCGAACGTTCGCTCAAACGCCTGCGCACCGATCGGCTCGATTGCTATCTGCTGCACTGGCGCGGTCCGCACCCGCTCGCCGAGACGGTCGACGCCTTCGAGGAATTGCGGCGCGAGGGGAAGATCCTCAGCTGGGGCGTCAGCAATTTCGACGCCGATGACCTCGAAGCGGTTCGCACGATCGCCGGCGAGCGGCTCCTCGCCTGCAACCAGGTGCTCTACCACCTGCTGGAGCGCGGCATCGAGCACGCCGTGATCCCTTGGTGCGAGCAGCACGAGGTTGCCGTCGTTGCCTACAGTCCGTTCGGACACAGCCGGTTTCCCGGTCCGGACACGGCCGGCGGGCGCGTTTTGGCCGAAATTGCCGCCGCGCGCAATGCGACGCCGCGGCAGGTGGCGCTGGCCTTTCTGGTGCGTCGGCCGTCGGTTTTTGCCATTCCCAAGGCCTCCGTGTCCGAGCATGTCGAGGAAAATGCCCGGGCGGGCGATCTGGCCCTCTCGCCCGAGGAGATCACCCGGATCGACGCCGCCTTCCCGCGCGGCCGCCGTCAGCGCGATTTGCCGATGCTGTAGCTCCCCTGCTCGGACCCTGCTTCCTTTGGACGCCTACCAGCAGGAGATGGTCGCAGGGCAGAACCAGATGACGGCGATCATTGAACCAGGAATCCTGAGACTGGGGTCCTTGGGGCTTTCGCTGAGCTTGCGCGGGGGTCCGGATTGGCCGGGGCGTCAGCCGGCTTTCTTGAACCCCTTGGCGCGCATGCAGCTGTCGAACACCTGCTGGGCGTAGTCGACGGCTTGGTCCCGCATCGATTGATCGACGACGCCGGTCGTGTGGGCGAGCTGCCAATTGGCGCCGAGCGTCGCGCTGATGTCCTGGTTGATCCCGCGCTGGTTGGCGAAGGCCGCATTCGCCTGAGCCCGGCAGTCGCCGGCCTGATGCGCGGTCATGGGCTCGTCGGCCCCGGCCTTGATCCAGCCGGAGCCGGGCGCCGACGCCGCGCAGGCGGCCGCCAGCAGACAGGCCGATGCCGCAGCGGCCGTTCTGCAGGCGCGGCCGGTGGCGTGACCGGAAGTCCCGGTATTCATTCAGGTGTCTCCGCTGCCGGCCACCGGTCAGCGCTCGGTCAGCTTCAGCTCGATGCGCCGGTTGCGGGCGTAGGCCGCGGCGGTATCGCCCGGATCGATCGGCTGGGTGTCGGCGAAGCCCGTCCCCGCGAGCCGGTCGGCGGGAATGCCCTGACTGATCGCATAGCGCACCACCGACAGCGCGCGCGCCGTCGACAGTTCCCAATTCGATGGGAACTGCGTCGTGTCAATCGGGCGCTTGTCGGTATACCCGCTGACCTGGAGGACCCAGTTGATGTCGGCGGGGATTTCGCCGGCGATCTGCTTCAGCGCGGCGATCACCGGTTTGAGCTCCTGTTTGGCGGGGTCGGTCAGATCGGCGCTGCCCGGCGCAAACAACACCTCCGCCTGGAACACGAAGCGGTCGCCGACCACCCGGATATCCGGCCGCTTGCCGAGAATTTCACGCAGCCGGCCAAAGAACTCGGAGCGATAGCGGGCCAGCTCCTCGACCTTATTGGCCAGAGCGACGTTGAGCTTTTGGCCGAGACCTGCGATTTGGGCCTGCTGCGTCTTGACCTTGGCCTGGGAGAGGTCGAGCGCCGCCGCGATCGCCGAGAGCTGCTGGCGCAATGCGGCGATCTGTTCGTTCAGCTGGTCGACCTGCGCGAGGGCGCTGCTGCTGATCTCTTTTTGCGCGGCGAGCTGGCCGGTCGTCTGCGCGGCCTGCGTCGAGGCGCGGCTCGCCCTCGCGGCCAGCGCGGCGACCTCAGTGTTCAGCCGGTCTCGTTCGACCTTGGCGGATTTGAGCTGTGCCGTGAGCTGGCTCGCACCCTGGCGCAGGGTGCTGTTGGTGGTTTTCTCGAGCGACAACAAATCGGCGAGCTGATCGACTTGCCGCTGCAATTTGTGCAGTGCCTGGTCGCGGCCCGACAGTGCCGCCGACAGATAGAACTGGCCGGCGGTGAACACCAACAGGATGAAGATGATCACCATCAGCAGCTGCGACAGCGCGTCGACGAAGCCGGGCCAGATGTCGATGCTCGGGCGGCGGGAAGTTCGGCGGGCGAGGGGCATGGTTCGGCAGTGCGTCCCGGTTCAGCGCCGGCCTTCTTCGGCCAGAGCGGCGATCGTGCGGGCGAGGATGCGGATCTCGCCGCGCAACTCCTGCACGCTCTGCGCCCGGCCTTGCGCCAGGTCCTCGGTCAGCCGCGCGGTATAGGCCTCTATGTTGCGCAAATGGCCGCGCAACGCGTCGTCCTGCCCGGCCGAATTGTCGACGATGTCGGCGAGGCGGGCCAATGCCGGTTTCAAGTCGAGCTGGTTCTCGGCGAGCCGCAGCATCAGCATCTGCCCGGCCTTCATCTGCTCGCCAAGAACGCCGAGCCGATCGGCCAGGTTGGCCAGGGTGGAATTGGCGCCGATCCGGCTCTCCTCGCCGCGGGCGATGATGCGCTGCAGGTTTTCGAGGCTGTCGGCGGTCTGCTCGAGCAATGCCTGGATATAGGCCGGGACCGACGCATCGCCGCTGTCGCCGAGGCCGCCGCCCGAGAGCCTCGTATAGGTCGACAGCCACTCTTCGAGATCGTTGTAGAAGCGGTTCTGCGCCTGGCCGGCTTGGAGGTCGAGAAAGCCCAGAACGAGACTGCCGGCGAGCCCGAACAAGGATGAGCTGAACGCGGTGCTCATCCCGGCTAACGGCGATTCGAGCCCGGATTTGAGGTTGGCGAAGGCGCGGGCGAGATCGTTGCCGCCGACATTCAACCCGCCGATCACGCCGCCGACCGAGCGCACCGTTTCCAAGAGCCCGTAAAAGGTGCCGAGCAGCCCGAGAAAGACCAGGACTCCGATCAGGTAGCGCGAGGTCTCGCGGGTTTCGTTGAGCCGCGAGCCGATGCCGTCGAGCAGGGTCTGCAGCGAGCTCGCCGATAGGCTGACGCGGCCGACCTGGCGGGTGCCCAGCATGCGCGCCATCGGCGCCAATAGCCGCGGCGCCGGGCGGCGGGCTGAGATCGGTTCCTCGCCGCCCGCCTCGCGGTGGCGAAAGCTCTCGATCCAGTCGATCTCGGGGTTGAGCAGCAGCACCTGCCGGAAGATGTAGATGATGCCAGCCAGGAGGATGCCGACGATGACGCCGTTGATGCCGGGGTTGCCCATAAAGGCGACCGCCAGCGAACGGCCCAGCACCGCCGCCAACGCCGCGACCAGCACCAGGAATATCGTCATCCGCACCAGGAAGCGGCGCGAGCGGTTCATGCCCGAACCCCGAGCGAGCCGGTCCGCAGCGAGCCAACCGGTCGAGCACGATCCATATTTGCGACCCTACCCCCGAACCCAATCTGGGCGCAGACTATCACAGATTTTCGGGCCGCACCGACTCCGCCGCGCGGGCGGCCCGCGTCGCCTCGCGGATCAGCGCCGCGAGCGAGAGATGGAGATGATCGTTGGCGGCAAGGACGTCGCCGCTCGCCATCATCGCGTGGCCGCCGGAGAGATCGCTGACATACCCGCCCGCCTCGCGCACCAGCAGCAACCCGGCGGCGATATCCCACGGCTTGAGGGCGAACTCCCAGAAACCTTCGTATCGGCCGGCGGCGACATAGGCGAGATCGAGTGCGGCCGCACCCATGCGCCGCACCCCGCTGGTCGCGGTCATGACTGCCGCCAGGCTCGCCAGATAGGCCGGGCGATCGCCGCGCTCGCCGAACGGCATGCCGGTGCCGATCAGCGCGTTGCCGAGCCGCCGCCGCGCCGACACCCTGAGCCGGCGGTCGTTGACGTATGCGCCCAGCCCCTTTTCCGCCGAGTACATCTCGTCCCGCGTCGGCTCGTAGACGATTCCGGCGACGATCTCACCGTCGCGCTCGAGCGCGATCGAGATCGCGAAATGCGGGATGCCGTGCAGAAAGTTCGTCGTGCCGTCGAGCGGATCGACGATCCAGCGGTGGCGCGGGTCCGATCCCGCTTCGGCGCCGCCCTCCTCGAACAGCAGCGAGTAGCCGGGGCGGGCGCGGGTCAGCTCGGTCCGCAACGTGCGTTCCGCCTTGAGGTCTGCGGTCGAGACGAATTCGCCGGGGCCCTTGACCGAGACCTGCAGCTGCTCGACCTCGCCGAAATCGCGCAACAAGCCGCGCGCCGCCTTCAGCGCGGCATTCGCCATCACGTTCAACACCGGCGAGCGCATCACCATTACGTTTACCCTCTGTCGTTCTATCGTCGGGGCGTTCTATCGTCGGGGGCCGCCCTCCGCCCCGTCGCTGCCCTCAGGCCCCGCTCCTGCAATGCGGGAGCGGGGGGAGACCCGGCCCGCAGGGACGGCTGGGTGAGGGTGGATGAAGGTCGCGAGCCGGCGGACCGGACTCGACCGTTCAGTCTTTCGCCCGTTCCATGTAGCTGCCGTCGGCGGTGCTGACGACGATGCGGGTCCCGGCCTCGATATAGGGCGGGATCATCACCCGACGGCCGTTGTCGAGCTTGCCCGGCTTGTACGAGGAGGACGCGGTCTGACCGCGCACCACCGGGTCGGCCTCGACCACCTCCATCACGACGCTCGGCGGCAGTTCGACCGAAAGTGGGCTGGCTTCGTGCAGCATCACGGTGCAGACCATCCCGTCGCGCAGAAAATCGGCGGGATCGCCGATCATCTCGGTCGGGACCGAGATCTGCTCGAAGCTGTCGTTGTCCATGAAGGTGGCCTGCCCGCCTTCGATGAACAGAAACTGCATCTCCTTTTCGTCGAGGCGGACGCGCTCGACCGTCTCCTGGGTGCGGAAACGGTCGTTGAGCTTGGTGCCGCCGCGCAGATCGCGCATCTCGACCTGGGCAAAGGCGCCGCCCTTGCCGGGCTGGACCAGCTCGCGCTTCAGCACGATCCAGAGCTTGCCCTGGTATTCGAGGACGTTGCCCGGCTTGATGTCGATGGCGTTGATCTTCATGAGATGGGTCCTGGAAGGGCGCGATCGAGTGCCGCTATTGTCGAGAAATTAGCACGGGGCGGCCCCACGGCAAGAAGGAGGGCGGTGCCAATGCAGGAATGGTGGCGACCGGAGCGCTTCGCCCGGCGGAGCGAGCGGCTCGAGCGGCGCGGCCAAATGCTCGGCGCGGTGCGCGAGTTCTTCGCCGCGCGGGATTTTGTCGAGGTCGACACGCCTGCGCTGCAGCCGAGCCCCGGGCTCGAGCCGCACCTGAAGGCCTTTGCCACCCGTTTGCACGATCCGCGCAATGGCCGAACCTCGCCCCGCTATCTCCATACCTCACCGGAATTCGCGATGAAAAAGCTGCTGGTCGCCGGCATGCCGCGGATCTGGCAGCTCGGCCACGTGTTTCGCGACGGCGAGCGCAGCGCCGCCCACCATCCGGAATTCTCGATGCTCGAATGGTACCGCGCCGGGGCTTCGTGGCGTGAGCTGATCCCCGATTGCATGGGGTTGCTTCGCGCCTGCCAAGATGCGGCGGGAGCGGCGGCGCTGAGCTGGCGCGGGCAAACCGCCGACCCTTGGCAGCCGTGGCACGAAATCAGCGTCGCCGAGGCGTTCCGGGAGCATTGCGGCATCGATCTGCTGGCGACTGCCTCCGACCCGCTGCGGCCGGATGCCGATCGTCTCGCCTTGGCGGCGCGCCGGGTCGGCATCGAGCCGCATCCGGGCGACGATTGGGAAGCGCTTTATTTCCGGATTTTTCTCGAGCGGATCGAGCCGCGACTGGGCCTCGGCGCGCCGACGATTCTGTACGACTACCCGCTGTCGATGGCGGCGTTGGCGCGCCGCAACCCCGACGACCCGTGCGTGGCCGAGCGCTTCGAGCTGTTTGTGTGCGGCCTCGAGCTCGCCAATGGCTTTGGCGAGTTGACCGATGCAGATGAGCAGCGCGCCCGCTTTCTCGCCGAGCAGGCCCGAAAACAGGCGCTCTACGGCGAGACCTATCCGATCGACGAGGATTTCCTCGCCGCCCTCGAATACGGGATGCCGCCAGCCGCCGGGATCGCGCTGGGCTTCGACCGCCTGGCCATGCTGGCGACCGGCGCCGCGGACATCGAGGACGTGCTGTGGGCGCCGGTGCGCTGAATTCGCGGGCCGGGAACCGGTTGATCGCGCGCTGATTACGACCGACAGTTCCGCGGCTTCACCCGCGGCTGCGGGCCGAGCGACGGACAACGCCGCCGGCAATCAAGCGACGGGCCGGACCACCGGCCCCTGAACAGGAGGCAATCGTGCACGAAGACGCCCTTATCGGATCTCTGCCTTGGTATCGCACCCTCAACCGCGAGCAATGGCGGGTGCTGGTCGCCTCGAACCTCGCCTGGCTGTTCGACGGCTTTGAGATCTACGCGCTGTTTTTGACCGTCGGCTTCGCCTTGCACCAACTGCTCAGCGCAGCGGAATACTCGCAGATCCCGCGCTACGCCGGCTATGTCCTGGCGACGACCGTCTTCGGCTGGGCCACCGGCGGCGTGATCGGCGGGGTCATTGCCGACTATATCGGCCGCAAGCAGACGATGATGCTGGCGATCCTCGCTTATTCGCTGACCACCGGGCTCTCCGCCATCGCGTGGAATTGGGAATCATTCGCGATACTGCGGTTTCTGGTCGGCGTCGGGATCGGCTCGGAATGGGCGACCGGAGCTTCGATCGTCTCCGAATTGTGGCCCGACCACGCCCGCGGCAAGGGCGGCGGGCTATTGCAATCAGGCGCCGGAATCGGCAGCTTTATCGCGTCCGGCGTCTGGCTGCTGATCGGCGGGTTGGGACCCAATTCCTGGCGCTTTATGTACCTGATCGGCATCCTGCCGGCGCTCTTGGTGCTGTGGATTTGGCGCGGCGTGCCGGAATCGGCCCGCTGGGAAGAGGCCGACCAGCGCCGTCGCGCGGCCCGCGCCCAGCGGCAAAGCGGCGGTGCGCTCGATGGCGTGGACGCGGCGCTGACGCGCTTCACGGTCACCGACATGTTTCTCGACAAAGCCGTCCGACCGCGCCTGATCGCCGCGTTTTTGATGATGCTGTCGGTGACCTTCGGGTTCTGGGGTGTGGCCACCTTCGTCCCGACCTATGTCGGCACGGTTGCCGCCAAGGCCGGGCTGTCGGCGCCTTACTACTCCGCGGTGGCCGGGCTGCTCGGCACCGGGGTTGCGATCTTCGGCTTTGTCGGCCTTGGCTTCCTCGCCGACGCGATCGGCCGCAAGCCGACGACGATGCTGTGGTATGCGATGTGCCTGATCCTGACACCGGTCCTCTATTTGTGGGCTCACGGCATCGGCGCATTGCTCGCCGCCGTCGCGGTGTTCGGATTTTTCACCGGCGGGATCTGGTCCTGGGCGCCGATTTGGCTGCCCGAGCTGTTCCCGACCCGGATGCGCGGTACCGCCGTCGCCTTTTGTTTCAACGCGCCGCGATGGATCTCCGCCGCCGGCCCGTTGATCGCCGGCACCCTGATCGTGGCGCTCGGCGGCTATGGCAAGGCGGCGACGATTGTCGGCTTGTTCTTCATCGTCGGGGTCATCGTTGCCCCGTTTCTGCCGGAAACCCGCGGCGAGCCGCTGCCTCACCACGTTTAGGGCGCGCCGCGTCCGGCCGGGGGTGGGGAGGACCATAACTCAGCCGCGCACGCCGACGTTACGGGAACGCTATGTGGATGGGATCGGTTTCGCGTATAGAGATCGACCCACCGCTCGAGGTCCGCTTGAGATGAATTCCCATCCCCGATCGCGTCCGCTGGTGTTGTGCATTCTCGACGGCTGGGGCGAACGCGATGCCGCCTCGGACAATGCGATCGAGAGCGCGCAGATCCCGGCGTGGCGTCGGCTGACGGCGCGGTGGCCGCATGCGCAATTGCAGGCGAGCGAGCATTGTGTCGGGCTTCCTGATGGGCAGATGGGAAATTCCGAGGTCGGCCACACCAATCTTGGGGCCGGCCGGGTGGTCATGCAGGACTTGCCGCGCATCGACGCGGCGATCGCTTCGGGCGAACTGGCGCGGATGCCGGCGCTGCGCGACTTCATCGCGGCGCTGAAGCAGACCGGCGGGACCGCGCATCTGGTCGGATTGCTGTCGCCGGGCGGGGTGCACTCGCACCAGCGCCAGATCGCGGCACTCGGCCATGTTCTCGCCGAGGCCGAGGTGCCGGTCGCGGTGCACGCGGTTCTCGACGGCCGCGACACGCCGCCTAAATCCGCCCTCTCCTGCCTCGCGGCTTTCGAGCGCGACGTCGACGGCCTGATCGGGGATAGCCTGGCCGGGCTGCGGATCGCAACCGTCTGCGGCCGCTACTATGCGATGGATCGCGACCAGCGCTGGGACCGGGTGGAAAAGGCCTATCGGGCCATCGCCGAGGGCGAGGGCGAGGCCGCCGCCAGCGCGCCTGACGCGGTCGAGGCTGCCTATGCGGGCGGCGAGACCGACGAGTTCGTGCCGCCGGCCGCGATCGGCGGCTATCGCGGCATGCGCGACGGCGACGGCGTCCTCCTCGCCAACTTCCGCGCCGATCGGATACGCGAGATTGCTGCAGCCCTGCTCGACCCGGATTTTTCGGGGTTTGCCCGCGACCGCCGCGTCGCCTTCGCTGCGGCGCTCGGGCTGGTCGAGTATTCGGCCGAGCTCAACCCTTATCTAGCGACCTTGTTTTCGCCGGAACAGCTCGACGACACCTTCGGCGACATCGTCTCAAAAGCCGGGCTCACCCAGCTGCGCATCGCCGAGACCGAGAAATACGCGCATGTCACGTTCTTTTTCAACGGTGGCCGCGAGACCGTGTTTCCCGGCGAGGAACGGATTCTGGTGCCTTCGCCGCGCATCGCCACCTATGACCGGCAGCCCGAAATGTCGGCCCTGGCGGTCACCGACAAGGTCGTGGACGCGATCGAGGCCGGCCGCTTCGATGTGATCGTGCTCAACTACGCCAATGCCGACATGGTCGGACACAGCGGATTGTTCGACGCCACGGTTGCAGCGGTCGAGGCGCTCGACCGCTGCCTGGGGCGGCTGGCGAGCGCCGTCGAGAAGGCCGGCGGCACCCTGGTGGTGACCGCCGACCACGGCAATGCCGAGATGATGCGCGATCCGCAGACCGGCGAGCCGCATACCGCGCACACGCTGAACCCGGTGCCGCTGTTGGTCGTCAATCCGCCGGCCGCGATCGGGCATCTCGAGGACGGCCGGCTCGCCGATGTTGCCCCCACCCTATTGGCCCTGCTCGGCCTGCCCCAACCGGCGGCGATGACCGGCCACTCGCTGATCCGGCCGCGCGAAAGCCGGCGGAGTGCTGCCGACTGAGCGCCAACCTGGCGTCCCTCCGCTCCGATCTTGATCATCGCGCACCGGGCCGGATATCATAGCTGACACTCCGCGTCGGAGCGATTCAAGGGTGCATGGATGAGACGGTTGGGGTTGATCGCGGCGGCCGTGGCGACGGTGCTGGTGTTTTCGCTGCGACAGGACATCGGAGAGGCGGCGGCGAATTCTTCAGAAACCTACCAGGAGCTTAATTTATTTGGTGAAGTGTTCGAGACCGTGCGCGCCGACTATGTCGGCAAGGTTAAGGACGAATCGTTGGTCGAGTCGGCGATCAACGGCATGCTGACATCTCTCGATCCCCATTCCAACTATCTGGACAAGAAAAATTTTGACGACATGAAGGTGCAGACCCGCGGCGAGTTCGGCGGGCTCGGCATCGAGGTGTCGATGGAGAACGGCCTCGTTAAGGTGATCTCGCCGATCGACGACACCCCCGCGGCCCGCGCCGGGTTGAAGCCCGGCGATCTGATCACCCAGCTCGACGGCAAGCCGGTGCAGGGCATGACCCTGCCGCAGGCGGTCGAGAAGATGCGCGGGCCGATCAACAGCGACGTGAAGCTGACGATCCGGCGCAAGGGACGCGACCCGTTCGACGTCGATCTGACCCGGGCGACGATCCACATCAAGTCGGTCCGCTCGCACCTCGTCGGCGACGATATCGGCTATATCCGGATCACCTCGTTCAACGAGCAGACCGATGTCGGGCTCAACAGCGCGATGAAAGATCTCAAGCAACAAGCCGGCAATAAGCTGCGCGGGATCATCCTCGACCTGCGCAACAATCCCGGAGGCCTGCTCGACCAGGCGGTGGCGGTGTCGGATGCTTTTCTCGATAGGGGCGAGGTCGTTTCGACCCGCGGGCGCAATCCCGACGACGCCCAGCGCTACGATGCCCGGCCGGGCGGCGACATTGCCGCGGGACTGCCGGTCGCGGTGCTGATCAACGGCGGATCGGCCTCGGCCAGCGAGATCGTCGCCGGCGCGCTGAAGGACCATCACCGGGCGATTCTGCTCGGCACCCGCTCGTTCGGCAAGGGCTCGGTGCAGACGATCATCCCGCTGCCCGGCCACGGTGCGATGCGGCTGACGACGGCGCGCTACTACACGCCCTCGGGGCGGTCGATCCAGGCCAAGGGGATCGAGCCCGACATCATCGTTGAAGCGGCGAAGATCGAGGCTCCGCCGGCCCAACCCGGGGCCAAGGTCGCGGCGCTGTCGACCACGAAGAGCGACGATGCCGACGATGATTCAGATGCTTCGAGCTCGGTCGATCCGTCGATCATGGGGACGCCTGCCGACTACCAGATGATGCGCGCCGCCGATATGCTGCGCGGGATGTCGCTGTTCAACGGCCGCCTGGTCAATTGAGCGGTTTCACCGGGGCAGCGGCCGCCGGGCGGCGATGGGCATGGCAGGGTTCAGCGGCGAGGGCGAAGCCTACCGGTCGGCGGTCGGCATCATGCTGGTGAACGACCGGGGACAGGTCCTGGTCGCCCGGCGCATCGACATCGCGGCGATGCCGGCGTGGCAGATGCCGCAGGGCGGGATCGGCCCCGGCGAGACCCCGCGGCAGGCGGCGCTGCGCGAGCTCGAAGAGGAGATCGGCACCGGCAACGCCGAAATCCTCGCCGAGAGCAGCACCTGGCTCACCTATGACCTGCCCCCGGTGCTCGCCGCCAAGGCGTGGGGCGGCCGTTACCGCGGCCAGCGCCAGAAATGGTTCGTGATGCGCTTTACCGGCTGCGATGCGGATATCGACCTCGCCGGCGAGCATGCCGAATTCGACGCCTGGCGCTGGGTGGCGCTCGACGAGCTGCCCGAGCTGATCGTGTCGTTCAAGCGCCAGCTCTACATCGATGTTGTGGCCGAGTTCCGCGAGCATTGCCGCCGGTTCGGCTCATTTGGCGAAACCAGTTCTGACGCTTAGCAGCTACCCGCATAGTTCTTCGTCATTCCGGCGAAAGCGGGAACCCAGAGCCGCTGCCGGCTCCGAGCGCTTGCCCTGGACCCCGCTTGCGCGGGCGCAACGGCGGGAAGCTATGGGAGTTGCTTGTCCGGTTTCGCCCCACTAGACCGCGGGGGTGCGCAGCGGCTTCAGGTCGGGGGCGGCGCGCAGTGCTGCTTCGGTTTTGGATTGCAGGGCGGCAAAGTCGATGTCGTCGGCGATCTCGCGGACCACGAGTCCGTTGCCGGTCACGTCGATGACCGCGAGGTCGGTGTAGATCCGGCGCACCGCGGCGGCGGCGGTCAGCGGGTATTCGCAGCGGCGGCGGATGCGCGGGGCGCCCGATTTGGTGGTGTGCTCGAGCAGGACGCGGATTTCCTTGGCGCCGACCGCGAGGTCCATCGCACCCCCGACGCCCGGCGGAAAGCCCGGATCGTCGGTCGTCCAATTCGCCAGATCGCCGTTCTCGGCGACCTCGAAGGCGCCGAGCAGCGCCAGGTCGAGATGGCCGCCGCGGATCATCAGAAACGAGTCGGTGTGGTGCACATAGCTGCCGCCGGTAACGAGCGTGACCGGCTGCTTGCCGGCGTTGATCAGGTCGGGATCGACCTCGTTGGCGCCGGGCGCCGGGCCGACGCCCAAGATGCCGTTCTCGCTGTGCAGCACGATCTCGCGACCCTGCGGGATGAAATCGGAGACCAGGGTCGGCAATCCGATCCCAAGGTTCACATAGGCGCCGTCGGCGAGGTCCTGCGCGGCGCGCCACGCGATCTGGCGACGTTTCAGCGGCATCGGCTTCTCCTCCGTTCGTCTTTCCTAGCCTCAATGCTCGCGTCATTGCGAGCCCACGGGTCCGGCCACAGGCCGGCCCGAGGACGGGCTCCGCGACGCAATCTCGGGCCGCTCGTCCATCCCTGTCATCGGGATTGCTTCGCCGCCTGCGGCTTCTCGCAATGACATGTCCTAAAACGCGACCTGCACGACGCGGTCGATGAAGATGCCGGGGGTGACGATCATCTCCGGGTCCAACTCGCCCAGTTCGACGATGTGGCGCACCTGCACGATTGCGAGGTCGGCGGCCATCGCCATGGTCGGGTTGAAGTTGCGCTGCGATTTGCGAAAGGTCAGGTTGCCCCAGCGATCGGCGCGGTCGGCGGCGAGCAGGGCGACATCGCCCTTCAAAGGTTTTTCCAGCACATACGTCCGCCCGTCGATCTCGCGATGCTCCTTGCCCTCGGCGAGACGGGTCCCGACCGAGACCGGCGAATAGTAGCCGCCGAGCCCGGCGGCGGCGCAGCGCATGCGTTCGCTCAACGTCCCCTGCGGCAGCAATTCGAGCTCGATCTTGCCCGCGGCATAGAGCTCCTCGAACACGACGCTGCCCGAGCTGCGCGGAAACGAGCACATGATCTTGCGCACCCGGCCGGCGGCCATCAGCGCCGCGAGCCCGGTGCGGCCGGTGCCGGCGTTGTTGGCGACGACGGTCAGATCGCGCGCACCCTGCTCGATCACCGCCTCGCACAGCGCGTCGGGCAGCCCGGCCCCGCCAAACCCGGCGCACAGCACGACCGAGCCGTCCCTGATCCCGGCCACCGCCTCGGCGAGGTTCTTGACCCGCTTGTCGATCATCTCTGCTGCACCTGCTCAGATCAGAATTACAGGGCGTCGAGGAGGTGATCGTCATTCCCGCGGAAGCAGGAACCCAGCGCAAGCGGCGTGCACTTGCTCCTGGGCCCCCGCTTTCGCGGGGGCGACGGTAGGAGTTCTTGCTTCATACCGTAGCTGGGTCAGCGCGGCGCGAGCGCTGCTCCTGGCCACCTCGCTGATGTAAGTTCTGCTTTGTACCGGATGTTGTCTCAGAACATTTGGTACGGCAGACTTTCGAGAAAAAGTCAGAAGGCGACGTCGTCGCCGCCTTTGAGCGCCAGCATCGCGCGCGCCTCGTCGGGAGTGGCGATTTCGAGCGACAGATTCTCGACGATCGCCCGGATGCGGCTGACCTGGTCGGCGTTGCTGGTGGCGAGCTTGCCGCGGCCGATCCACAGCGAATCCTCGAGCCCGACCCGGACATTGCCGCCCATGATCGCCCCCATCGTCACCAGCGGCAATTGGTGGCGGCCGGCGGCGAGGATCGACCAGGCATAGGCGTCGCCGAACAGCTTGTCGGCGATGTGCTTCATGTGGACGAGGTTGTCGGGATCGGCGCCGATGCCGCCCAAAATGCCGAAGATCGTCTGCACGAAAAGCGGCGGCTTGACCAGCCCGCGCTCGAGAAAATGCGCGAGATTATAGAGGTGGCCGACATCGTAGCATTCGAACTCGAACCGGGTGCCGCAGCCTTCGCCCAGATCCTTCAGGATGCGCTCGATGTCGGCGAAGGTGTTGCGGAAGATGAAGTCGCGCGTCATTTCGAGATGCTGCGGCTCCCACGGATGTTGCCAATCCTTGTAGCGGGAGAGCATCGGGTAGAGCCCGAAATTCATCGACCCCATGTTGAGCGAGCACATTTCCGGCTGGGCCCGCAACGGGGCGGCGAGCCGCTCGTCGAGCGACATGCCGTGGCCGCCGCCGGTGGTGATGTTGACGACGGCGTTGGTCGCCTGCTTGATCCGCGGCAGGAACTGCATGAAGACGCCGGGGTCGGGGGTCGGCCGCCCGTCCTTCGGGATCGCGGGCGTGAAGGTGCAGGATCGCCGCCCCGGCCTCGGCCGCGGCGATCGCATCGCGCGCGATCTCGTCCGGGGTCAACGGCAGATAGGGGCTCATCGTCGGGGTGTGGATCGACCCAGTGACCGCGCAGGTGATCACGACCTTGCCGCCCAGAGCCATCTTCCTCCCCCTCACCCTCGCTCGGCGGTCGCGCCGCCGCAGCCGCCGCCCTCGACCCCAATGCTCCCCGCCGGCGGGGAGGGAAGGGACGGGGCGGCTAGCCCTGCGCCCGGATGAACGACTTGACCTTGGGATAGGTCTCGGTCTGCCACCGGCGGCCATGGAACACGCCATAATGGCCGACTTTGAGCTGGAGGTGTTGGGTCTTTTTTGCCGGCGGGATGCCGGTGCACAGAGCGTGCGCGGCGACGGTCTGACCCGGCCCGCAGACGTCGTCGCGCTCGCCCTCGACGGTCATCAGCGCGGTGCGCTCGATCGCTGCCGGCTCGACCGCGGCGCCGCGCACCCGCAACCGGCCCTGCGGCAGGTCGTGGCGCTGAAACACCCGCTCGATCGTGTGCAGATAGAAATCCGCCGGCAGGTCCATGACCGCGCTGTATTCGTCGTAAAAGGCGCGGGTCGCCGCCGCACTCTCGCCGCTGCCGCGGGCGAGGTCGCGGAACATTGTCCAGTGCGCCGAGACGTGGCGGTCGAAATTCATGCTGAGAAACCCGGCGAGCTGCAAGAAGCCGGGGTAGACTCGGCGAAACGCGCCAGGGATAGCGCGCCGGCACCGTTGAGATCACGGTGCGCTCGAACCAGTCGAGCGGGTGCGCCTCGGCGAAGCGGTTGACCGCGGTCGGGTTGACGCGGGTGTCGATCGGGCCGCCCATCAGGACCATCGAGGACGGCTGGCAAGGGTCGTCCTCGGCCGCCAGCAGCGATACCGCAGCCAACACCGGGACCGATGGCTGGCAGACCGCCATCACATTGAGACGCCGGCCCGAGCAGCCGGATAAATCGGATCACCAACTCGACAAAATCGTCGAAATCGAACCGCCCGTAGAGCAGCGGAACGTCGCGCGCGTTCTTCCAGTCGGTCAGATAGACATTGTGATCGGCGAGCAAGGTCTCGACGGTGCCGCGCAGCAAGGTCGGGAAATGCCCCGAGAGCGGCGCCACGACCAGCACGGTCGGCTCGTCGCGAATCAAATCCTTCCGAAAATGCAATAGGTTGCAAAACGGATGCGAGGCGACCACTTCCTCGCTGACCGCGATCTCCTCGCCGTCGCTCGTTATCGATCGGATACGGAAATCCGGCCGCTCATGCGACAGGCCGGCGTGGGACAACAGCTCCATCGCTGCGGCTGCACCGCGCACGCAGGGCATGTCGCCGATCGGCGGCCACGAAAGGCCCAGCCAACTGCGGGCGGTTTCGGCCATCAGCCGGATCGGGCGAAGAACGTCGTTTTGTGCCTGGTAGGCGTCGTAAAGCATATACCCTCGAAGGTGCGGGCCGCTCCCGATCCTGGAAGCGTCCAACTTGTCGAAACGGCGGTGCGCTTCGACCGATTATCAGGCGACAGCATCCCATATCAAAAGCCGTTTTAATTCAACCTCATATTGGAATTGATCAGCGTTTAGGCAAGGCCGCGCGCGCGATCCTTGTCGCCAGTCGATGACTGTCGGATGTTCCCGGATTGTTCTTGTCGCGATGAAGAAACCAGCCGCTTTCGCGGGCAGCGGCTGACGATTGCCTGTTTTGCGGCCCGGCTCGGGCCGATCAGCGCGGCGGTGCGACGACCCCGCCTCGAACCTCGTGGACGATGACCCCGGACAACCGCGGCGGCGGCGCCAGCCAGCGCGGATGCGCGAGGCTCGTCGCCGCATCGCTCTCCCCGGCCTTCCATCGGCGGGTGATCGCACCGGCCGAAAAATCCGCCATCTTTGCCGCGAGGTCGGCCGCACTGCCCTCGTGGACCAGATGCAGGATCGTCATCGTCGCGTCGCTCGCCTCGGCAAGGCAACGGCGGATGTCGACCTCGCCGCGCGCGGCCGGCGGCAGGCGCTCGCCCAGCAGCGCGATCATGCGGCGCAGATCGTGGGTGCGGCGCATCGCGGCGATTTCGCGCGCCGACCGACTGATCCCGCCGTGACCGCCCGGCGCCGGATCATAACCGTCGATCGCAAAGCACAGGGTGTCGGCCGGCCGGGCCTCGTCGAGCGCCGACACCGACACCGCGGCGCCGCCGAACAGCTGTCGGCCGATCGCCACCGGCGGCAGCCCCGAGAACGGCGTGCCGGCGAGCACATGGTCGAGGCCGAGCACGTGGCGGTCGTTGTCGAAAAACGTTTCTGCCCCGGTCGCCAGATTGACCGCGCCGAGCACGAGGCGGACGTTGCCTGAATTGACCCGCTCGAAATCGACGGCCCCGCCGATCAGCTCGCGCAAGTCGCCGGCCGAGATCACCGGCTCTGCCCGGGCCGGCGCAACTGTGGCGACAACTCCGACGAGCGTGAGACAGCGCCCGGCCGCACGCTGCGCCCAGCGGCCGGGCCCCGTCCCCGGCCGCAACGCGGCACGCCGGCTGACCTCGTGCCAGAATTGGCGCAATCGCAATGCCCGCTCGTGCGGCAGGTTGCCGGCGATGATCGCGGCGTTGACCGCGCCGATCGCGGTCCCGGCGATCCAGTTGGGCCGGACCCCGTTCTTTTCGAGCGCGGCATAGGCGCCCGCCTGGTAGGCCCCCAGCGCCTCGCCGCCCGACAGCACCAACGCGATCCGCTCGAAGCGGGCCAAGCTCTTATCCGGTCGCCCTCGCGCCAACACCCGCTCCTACCGCCAGCTGCCGACCGGATGCCGACGACAGGACGCGCCAGGCTCGGTCCACTCCCAGGCTCGGTCCACTCGACGACTGCGCCGGCAGCGATGCCGGGCCCGGTCGCCGCTGCTCTCTGTCGGAACGCCTGCCATCATAAGACGTCTCGACCGAGCGTCCAGTGCCGAACGCTGCGCCGGTCAGTCTTTCTGATGCGGGGGAGTGGGCTTTTGCGAACGAATCGGCCTCATCGATTTCAGGTAGATTGCGATCGCACGCCGGTCGGCATCGTCCAGGCGTGAGGTATCGTCGACGATCTCCCGCATCGAGCCGCCGACGAAGTCGAAATCGGGCGTCTGCCCGTCGGTCAGCAGGGTGACGATGTCGGCGATGCTCCACCGGCCGATCCCGGTTTCCGGGTCGGGAGTGATGTTGGGTGCGGCATGGCCGCCGTCTCCCGCCGCAGCGCCGGCGAGCGGGCGGTCGGGATCGGGGGCGCCGAGCCAGGTTCGCGGGGTGTGGCAGTCGCCGCAGCGGCCGACGGTCGCCACGAGGTAGGCACCGCGGTTCCACGTGGCGTCCTTGGTCGGCTCGGGACGCCATGGCCCGGGAAACGGCGAGGCGGCGACGCCGAGGGCCGCGCGCGCGGCGGCAAAAGGCGCCCGGTCGCCGGCGCGGTTCGATCGCGATATGGCCGGCACGCTGGCGAGAAAGGCCCAGAGATCGCCGAGGTCGCGCGCGTCGAGGCGATTGTAGTGCGGGAACGGAAAGACCGGCAGATAATGCGAATCATCGGGCGCGATGCCCCAGCGCATCGCCCTGGTGAAATCGGCGGACCGCCACCCCCCGATCCCGGTCGGGCGATCGGGGGTGATGTTGGGCGTGACGATTGTCCCGAACCGGGTCTCGAGCGCCCGCCCGCCGGCGTAGCGGGCGCCGCGGTGCTTGGCGTCGGTATGGCATTGGCCGCATCCGGCGGCAGCGGCGAGGTAGGCGCCGCGCGTTGCCGCGCCGCTCTCGGCCGCAGCAGCCGGGGACGCCCCTTGCAGTGGCCCCGCGAGCGCGAGCAGGATCGCCGGCGCCGCCGACTTCAGGGCTTGGGCCTCAGGGCTTGGGCCTCAGGGCTTGAGCTTTTCGCGGAACGTCTCGTGGCAATTGCCGCAGCCGTTTTTGCCGAGATCGATAAAGGCGGTGTGGATATCCGGCTTATTTCCGGTCTTGACCGCGACGAGCAACGCCTCGGCCTTGGCGACGGCGGTCTTTTGGGCGTCGAGAAACCTCGCCGGTTCGCTCCACACCGCCGGCTTTGGCCGGTAGTCACCGTCGGGGCTCGCGGCGTCGGTGCCCGCCGGAAACAGGCTGGGGATCTTCCTGGTGGTCTCGGTCAGGCCGGTGGCGGCGGTGATCGCCGCGGCCTGGTCGGCCTTGCCGTCGAGATAGGCCTTGATACTGCCAAGATCCTTCCCCTGCTGCTTCATCGTCGCCTGGCGCTCTTTGAGGATGGCCTCGTTGTCCGGCGCTGCGGCCGCGGAGCTGGCGACGGCGAGGCTCACCGCCAGGCCCAGCGCCCGGCACATCATCGACGGCGTCATAGATCCCCCTGACATGCGCACCCGGTCGCGGCCGGACGCTGCCATCCTAAGCCGCGCCGATCCGGACGCAACGTTCCGAAAGCAGCCTCACGATCACGTGATCGGAATTTCGATCGAGGTTTTGAAGGCGGGCCGCTCGCGCATCCGCTCGTACCACGATTTGAGGTTCTTTAACGGCGGCCGCTCCAGCGGAAAAGCGTGCCAGCGGTAGACCAGGGTGCCCATCACGATCTCGGCCAGGCTCAAATCGGAGCCGGCGAGAAAGGGCCGGCCTTCGAGCGCATCCTCGACGATCGTCCAGGCGACAATCGCCTTGCGCCGCGCCGCCTCGATCGCGGCCTGGTCGCGTTGCTCGGGCTTGGTGCGGATCAGCCCATAGAGCAGCGCGCCCATCGGCGCCCCGAGGGTCGAAAGCTGCCAATCCATCCAGCGTTCGACGAGCGCCCGCGCCGCCGGCGCCGCCGGATACAGCAGCTCGCTCCGGCCGGTGGCGCCCCGGTGGGTGGTGGCGAGATAGCGGCAGATCGTGTTCGATTCCCACAGCACCACATCGCCGTCCTGCACCGTCGGCACCAGCCCGTTCGGGTTCAGCGCCAGGTATTCGGGGTTCTGGTTGCCGCCGAACGGCCCTCCGAGGTCGACCCGCTCGAACCGGATCTCGAGCTCGCCGCAGCACCACAGCACCTTCTGCACGTTCGACGAGGTCGCCCTGCCCCAGATCTTCAACATCGCCGCCTCTGCCGCGCTTTTGCCAAGGATCTCCTATGGAGCCTCAGTTCGGTGCCGGGCGCAACAGCGGCTTCGGGCGCGCGTATAATCGGCCCTCTGGTATGATGGCCCTGTCGGACGATCGGTGCCGAAGGAGGCGGCGGATGATGCGGATGATGCGGATGATTTTATGCTGGATCGCGGCGCTGGCGCTGTTTGCCGGGGTTGCCTCGGCGAGCCAGCCGGGGACGGCGGCATTGGCCAAATGGAAGACGATGGACGCCTGCGCCAAGCAGGCCCAAGCCGCCTACCCGGATTTCACCCCGGAATCGAACACGAAGCGCGATGCTCAGCTGAACGCCTGCCTGAGCGCCAACAACCTGCCCCCGCGGCAGCCGCAGGCGCAGCCCAATGCGCGCTAGCGATACCGCAGGCTCGCCCCGGACAGCCGCGCTTTCGCGGGAATGACGAACGAGAGGATGCTGCAACCTGAATATTGTGGTCGCGCTTTCAGCGGCCGCCGGAAAGGACGAAAACGCCTTGCTCGGCCAACAGGTTGGCGAGACCGCCGTGGGGGTCGAGGGCATAGGGCCGGCCGTGCCGGTCCAAGGTCACGCTGCGCTCGACGCTGACCCCGAGCTCGTCGCACAGCCGGGCAAAGTCGCGGATCGTGCACAGATGGATGTTCGGGGTCTCGTACCAGGGATGCGCCAACAGATCCGACATCGGCATCCGGCCGCGCAGCATCAGGTGCAGGCGGATCCGCCAGAAGCCGAAATTCGGAAACGAGACGATCGCGCGCCGGCCGATGCGGACCAGACTTTCGATGACCCGGCGCGGCTGCCGCGTCGCCTGCAGGGTCTGGCTCAAGACGACGACGTCGAAAGCCCCCTGCGGATAGGCGTCGAGGTCGCGGTCGGCGTCGCCCTGGATCACTGACAGCCCGTGACCGACACAGGCATTGACGCCCGACTGGGAGAGCTCAATGCCACGCCCATCGACCTGCTTGTGCCGGGCCAGAAAGGCGAGCAGCGCTCCGTCGCCGCAGCCGATGTCGAGCACCCGCGCGCCCGGCTCGATCATCTCGGCGATCAGCCGCAGGTCCTGGCGCAGTTCGCCGGCTGCAGCCGCGGCGCCGGGCCGAGGCCTCGCCTCCTCCAAGCTCAGCGATCCCGCCATCGCCCCGCCATTGCCCTCCGACCGCTAGCGGGTCCGTTCTGACGTTTAGCACCCATCCCCTTACCTCTTCGTCATTCCCGCGAAAGCGGGAACCCAGGGCGGCGGGCACCGGGCGCTTGCCCCCTGTTCTAGCCAGGGGCAGGCTCTGGACCCCCGCCTGCGCGGGGGCGACGGATAGGAGGCGATCGGAGTCATTTGTCAGGTTAGCACCGCTAGCGGGTCAGGCCGCGATGCTCGGCACAGCCGGCTAAAAAGCCGCGCAGGGTCGCGAACAGCTCGGGCTCGTGCAATAGAAAGGCGTCGTGCCCGTTTTCGGTCGCGATCTCGACAAAGCTGACATTGGCCGCCACCGCGTTCAGCGCGTGCACCAGCTCGCGGCTTTCGGAGGTCGGGAACAGCCAGTCGCTGGTGAACGAAATCACGCAAAATCGCGAGCGCGTGCCGGCAAAGGCGCCGGCCACCGCGCCGCCGTGCTCGGCCGCGAGGTCGAAATAATCCATCGCCCGGGTGATGTAGAGGTAGGAATTGGCATCGAAGCGGTCGACAAACGTGCTGCCCTGATGACGCAGATAGCTCTCGACCTGGAAATCGGCGTCGAAGCCGTAGGTCACCGCGCGCCGGTCCTGCAGATTACGGCCGAACTTGCGGTGCAGCGCCGCCTCGGAGAGATAGGTGATGTGCGCCGCCATGCGGGCCACGGCGAGCCCTCGCGCCGGTTTGCGGCCGAGCGCGAGATAGCGCCCCCCACACCAGTCGGGGTCGGCGATGATCGCCTGCCGCCCGACTTCGTGAAAGGCGATGTTCTGCGCCGAGTGGCGCACCGCGGCGGCGATCGGCACCGCGGCAAACACGGATTGGGGATAGCTCGCCGCCCACTGCAAGACCTGCATGCCGCCCATCGACCCGCCGATCACGCAGAACAGGCTGTCGATCCCGAGATGCTCGATCAGGCGTTTTTGCGCCCGCACCATGTCGCGCACGGTGATGACCGGAAACGACAACGCCCAGGGCTCGCCGGTCGACGGGTCAACGTCCTGCGGGCCGGTGGTCCCCATGCAGCCGCCCAGGACATTGGCGCAGATCAGGAAATAGCGCTCGGAGTTCGAGCACCCCGCCGGCGCCGATCAGGGTCTCCCACCAGCCGGGCTTGCCGGTGATCGGATGCGGGTCGGCGGCGTACTGGTCGCCGGTCAGCGCATGGCAGACGAGGATCGCATTCGACCGGTCGGCGTTGAGGGTCCCATAAGTCTGATAGGCGATCGTGAACGGCCCGAAATCAACGCCGCAATCGAGCCGCAGCGGCTCGCGCACCAGCAGCCGATGGCCGGGCCAGTCCTGATCCGAACGAGAACGCGGACTGGGCGATGTCACTGTCGGCACGAAAGTTCTCTCAGAGCCCGGTTGCGCGGCAGACAGCCGCATCGGGCGGACGGTCTGCGGCGGTCGATTTGGGGGCGCTAGCTAGGGATTTGAGGCCGGGCCTGTCAACGTTTTCTTTGATTTCGCCCGGTCGGGCCTCTACTACTGTCGCCCTCCGACCGCGCCCCGACCGCCAACGAGACCATGTCCAGCACCCTGTCCGATCTTGCAGATCTGCGCCGGCACATCGACGAGATCGACGACCGGATGCACGAGCTCTTGATCGCGCGCGCCGCGATTGTCGGCGAGGTCGCCGCCAACAAGCAGGCCCATGGTACGGGTACGGACCCGGCGTTCTATCAGCCGGCGCGCGAGGCGCAGATCCTGCGCCGGCTGGCCGCACGGCACCACGGGGCACTGCCGTTCGCCAGCGTCGTGCGCATGTGGCGCGAGATGTTGGCGGCGACGGTCCGGCTCGAAACCGGGTTCGCGGTCGCGGTGTTCGCTCCGGCCGAAGAGCAGGGTTTCTGGGATCTCGCGCGCGACCATTACGGCAGCCTGACACCAATGTCGGCCTATCGCTCGACCAGCCAGGTGATCCGCGCCGTGCGCGAAGGTCGCGCCTCGGTCGGCGTCCTGCCGATGCCGCAGGAGGGCGATCCTGATCCGTGGTGGCGTCAACTGCTGTCGCCTGACGAGGACGCCCCGCGGGTCATCGCCCGGCTGCCGTTCGGCGCCCATGGCAACGCCCGAAGCGGCGGCGACGCGCTGGCAATCGGCCGCGGCGCGCAGCACGAGACCGACAGCGACCGGACGTTCTTCGCCATCGAATCGGCGGCCTGCACCAGCCGGGAGCGGTTTCTCGACCTGTTGGCGTCGGTCGATCTCGCCTGCACCTTTTTCGCCTGCTGGGAACATGCCGACGGGGCCGTCAGTCTGATCGAGGTCGAGGGGCTGGTGCGTCTTTGCGATCCGCGGCTGCAGAACTTCCGTGCGCGGCTCGGCGCGACGCTGCACCGCCTGCTGCCGTTCGGCGGCTACGCCTTGCCGCTGCCCGCGGCGGCGCTCTCGGCCGGCGTCGCGACCGGCTGAACCCCCTATGAGCCGCAGCACCGGCCCGACGCCGCGCCCGGGCATCCTCGACATAGCACCCTATGTCGGCGGCGAGGCCACGATCGCCGGCGTCGAGCGGCCGATCCGGCTCGCCTCGAACGAAAGCGCGCTCGGCCCGAGCCCCAAGGCGATTGCCGCCTATCTGGCGCTGGCCCATGAGGTCCGCCGTTACCCCGAAGGCAGCGCCCTGCAATTGCGCCAGGCGATCGGGCGCCGGCACGGGCTCGACCCGGCGCGCATCGTCTGCGGCGCCGGCTCGGACGAGCTGATCGCGCTCTTGCTGCGCTCGTATGCCGGCCCCGGCGACGAGGTGCTCTGCAGCCGCCACGGCTTTCTGATGTACCCGATCGGCGCCCTGTCTGTCGGCGCCACCCCGGTCTTCGCCCCCGAGCGCGACCTGACCGCCGATGTCGACGCGCTCCTGGCCCAAATCACGCCGCGCACCCGAATCCTGTTCATTGCCAATCCGAACAACCCAACCGGCACCTATCTCGGCGCCGACGAACTATCCCGGCTGCATCGGGGGCTGCCGCCCTCGGTGGTCTTGGCGATTGACGCCGCCTATGCCGAATTCGTCAACCGGAACGATTACGAGGCCGGCGCCGCCCTCGTCGAGCGGGCCGACAACGTCGTCATGCTGCGCACCTTTTCAAAGATTTACGCGCTGGCCGGGCTGCGTCTCGGCTGGGGCTACTTTCCGTCGGCGATCGCCGACGTTCTGAACCGGATGCGCGGGCCGTTCAATGTTTCGACGCCGGCAGTGGCGGCCGGCATCGCCGCGGTCGAGGACACGGCGGCGCTGGCCCGCGCGCGCGCTCACAACGATCGCTGGCTGCCGTGGTTCTCCGAGCGGCTCGCCGCAATCGGCATCCCGCTGACCCCGAGCGTCGGCAATTTCGTCCTGCCGCGCTTTGCCGCCGAGCCCGGCCATGACGCCGAGGCGGCGTTTGCCTTTCTGCAATCCCGCGGCATCCTGACCCGCAAGGTGACGGCCTACGGATTGCCGCAGTATCTGCGGATCTCGATCGGAACCGGTGAGGAGATGGAAAAGGTGGCGGCGGCGCTCGGCGAATTCATGGGCAGGCGATGATGTTCGTTGATCGTACCTGCCTCGTCATTCCCGCGAAAGCGGGAACCCAGGAGCAAAGGTGTCGAGCACCCGCCCTGGACCCCCGCTTGCGCGGGGGCGACGAAATTATCGTGGAACTCACGGCTCCCCGGCGATGAACGGAAAGTTGTTCGACCGGGTGGCGCTGATCGGGGTCGGGCTGATCGGTTCGTCCCTGGCCCGCGTGCTCCGCCGCGACAGCCCCGAAACGACGATCGTCGCCTGCGCCCGGCAGCCGGGAGACTCTGGCCGCGGTGCGGCGTCTCGAACTCGCCGACGCAACCACGCACGACCCGGCGGCGGCGGCGGCGGACGCCGACCTCGTGGTGGTCGCGACCCCGATCTCGGCCTACGCCGAAATCGGCCGCAAAATTGGTCCGGCCCTTAAACCGGGCGCGATCCTGACCGATGTCGGCTCGGTCAAGGAGGCGGTGATCCGCGACCTCGGCCCGCATGTGCCGGCGGGCGTCGATTTCGTCCCCGGCCATCCGGTCGCCGGCACCGAGCATTCCGGCCCCGAAGCGGGCTTTGCCGAACTGTTCCGCGACCGCTGGTGCATCCTGATCCCGTTGCCCGAGACCGCCCCGGCGGCGGTGGCCAGGGTCGGCCGGATGTGGGAAGGGGCCGGCATGCGGGTGGTGACGATGGAGGCCGCGCATCACGACCGGGTGCTGGCGATGACCTCGCATCTGCCGCATCTGATCGCCTATACGATCGTCGGCACCGCGACCAGCCTCGAGGAGAGCCTCAAATCCGAGGTCATCGCGTTTTCCGCCAGCGGCTTTCGCGACTTCACCCGGATCGCCGCCTCCGACCCGGTGATGTGGCGCGATATTTTTCTCAACAACCGCGAGGCCGTGCTCGAAATCCTGCAGCGCTTCAGCGAAGACCTGACCGCCCTGCAGCGCGCGATCCGCTGGGGCGAAGGCGACACTCTGCAGGAGCTGTTCACCAGGACCCGGGCCATCCGCCGCTCGATCATCGAGGCGAAACAGGCCTGAGGGTGCGCTCATCCATTGGGTAGGAGTGCCGTATCCTCCGCGCAGCCGGCGGGCCGGCTCCTGATTTTATTGGGAGTACGATGGGAAAAGTCGGAAAGACAAAGGTGGGCCTTCGGTTCGTCAGCGATAACCTCGATCCGCAGTCCGTCACTGCTTTGTTGGGGCGTAAAGCATCCGGAGGATGGCGAGCGGGAGAGATGAAGTTTGGTCGTCCGGCCAAGTTTGGATCGTGGCATCTCGACAGTGATCCACTTCTCCCGAGCGATCTCGACATTCGAATCAGAGACTTGCTCGCCTCTGTCTCCTCCGACATCGCCGTTTGGAACAAACTGACACAGCAACACCATGCCGATCTCTTCTGCGGCCTCTTTCTGACTGAGAGTAACCAAGGGCTCGTGCTGACGCCCGATACGATGGCTGCGATAGCGCTGCGCGCTCTCAAGCTGTCATTGGACATTTACGGTTCATCCGACACGGATGAACCGGTTGGGGAGTTAAGTATATAGTTGCTGTTTTATCAGCGGAAGACCGGCCCATCGGTAAGATGCCATACCGGCGAAGGCCGGTCCCATGGCACAAGCGGCCGGCCTCCGCCGGGAAGACGAGAATGCAGCATGCGGTTGCTCTTAATTCTTGTGCTTTGTGCAGCGGCGATGCCGACCGTGATGCCGCAGGTGGCTTCGGCGGCGGCGGCGCCGGTCGTGGTCGCCTCGAAGATCGACACCGAGGGGGCGCTGCTCGGCAACATGATCCTCGACGTGCTCGGGTCGCACGGCATTCCGGTGCGCAACCGCATCCAGCTCGGGCCAACCAACATCGTGCGCGTCGCGATCCTCGCCGGGCAGATCGACATCTATCCCGAATACACCGGCAACGGCGCCTTGTTCTTTCACCTGGAAAAGGACCCGGTGTGGAAGAGCCGGACGCGCGGCTGTGTCGAGACCGCCAGGCTCGACCGCGAGCACAATCATCTCGTCTGGCTCGCCCCGGCGCCGGCTAACAACACCTGGGTCATCGCCGTGCGCAAAGACCTCGCCCAGCGCGCTCACCTGGCGACGATGAGCGATTTCGCCCGATACGTGAATGGCGGGGGTTCCATCAAGCTCGCCGCCTCCGCCGAGTTTGTCGAAAGCCCGTCGGCCTTGCCGGCGTTCGAGGCGAGCTACGGCTTTCGGCTGAGCGACCGGCAATTGCTGACCTTGTCGGGCGGCAACACCTCGGCCACCCTGCGCGCTGCGGCCGAGGGGATGTCGGGGGTCGACGCCGCGATGGCCTACGGCACCGACGGCGCCATTGCCGCGCTCGGCCTCGTCGCCCTCCGCGACGACCGGGGGGCGCAGATCGTCTATGCCCCGGCCCCGGTGGTTCGCGAAACGACGCTGCAGCAATACCCGCAAATCGCCGGCCTCCTCGACCCGGTCTTCGCCACCCTGACCATCGAGACCTTGCAGCGGCTCAACGCCGCGATCGCGGTCGACGGCGAGGATGCCGCCGCGGTCGCAGCCTCCTATCTGAAGTCGAAGCATTTTCTGCCTTGACCCCGCAAATCCTTCCGGCAACGCGGCGCCCTCCCCTCCCCTTCCCGATCGGCATCCGCAACCAGGTGCTGTTGGCTTTAGTGATCGGCGCGGCGGTGGCGGCACTCGCCTCCGGGTTCGCCGTCGTGGCCCCAAACCGGCTGGTCTCGGGCCGGCCGATCGCGCTGTGGGCGGCGGCCGGCACCGCCCCGAGCGCCGCGATTGCGGTGCTGGGCGCGCTGCTGCTGATCGCTTCACTGTCGCCGCCGGGCAAGAGGCTCCATTCGGGGGTGGCATTGGTGGCGGCTGCGCTGCTGTTGCTGACCATGGCAGCGGTCGGGCAGGCCGCCCGCGCCATCGGCCTTCACGCCGGGCCGGCGGCGCGAGTTTCGCCCGGCGCGGCGTTCTGGATCATCGCCGCTTGCTCGGCACTCGCGGTCGTCGACGCCTTGCAGCGCCTTGGCGCCGGCCCGCTCCCACGGCTGCTGGCGGTGGCCGCGATCGGCGCCGCCGCGGCGGGACTGGCGCTGGCCGGCACCTTCGACCAGCTTTCGATCGTCCGCGAATACGCGACCCGACATCAGCTCTTCGCCGCTGCGCTGAGCCGGCACGTGGCCCTGGTGGCGGGATCGGTCGGGCCGGCGCTGGCGATCGGCTGTCCGCTCGGCATCGCCGCCACCCGAGTTCCGCGCCTGCAAGGCCCTATCTTCGGCGCCCTCAACCTGCTGCAGACGGTGCCCTCGATCGCCCTCTTCGGGCTGCTGATCGTGCCGCTCTCGGCACTGTCGACGGCGGTGCCGGGGCTCGCCGCGCTCGGCGTCGGCGGCATCGGCCCGGCGCCGGCGATTATCGCGCTGGTGCTCTACGCGCTGTTGCCGATCGTGCGCAACACCACGGCCGGGCTGGCCGGCATCGACCGCGCCGTTATCGACGCCGCCCGCGGGATCGGGCTGAGCGCGCGGCAGATCCTGTGGCGGGTCGAGCTGCCGCTGGCGCTGCCGGTGCTGCTCGCCGGGCTGCGTATTGTCGTCGTGCAGGCGATCGGGCTCGCCGTCGTTGCCGCCCTGATCGGCGCCGGCGGTCTCGGCACCTTCGTCTTCGAGGGGCTCGGCCAATACGCGATCGATCTTGTTCTGCTCGGCGCCCTGCCGGCGATCTTCCTGGCGCTGGCCGCCGATCTCGTGCTGCAGACCCTCGCCGCCCTGCTGACCCGCCGCACCGCCTGATGATCGAGCTCGATCGCGTCACCAAGCGCTATGACGGCCGCGCGGTCGTCGAGGATCTCTCGCTGGAGATTGCCGCCGGCGAGTTCTGCGTGTTGCTCGGCTCCTCGGGCTGCGGCAAGTCGACGACCCTGCGCATGATCAATCGCCTGGTCGCGGCCGACGCTGGGACGATCCGGGTCGGCGGCGAGGACGTGACCCGCCTCCCGGTCGAGGCATTGCGCCGGCGCATCGGCTACGCGATCCAATCGACCGGGCTGTTTCCGCATTGGGATGTCGAGGACAACATCGCCACCGTGCCGCGCCTGCTCAAATGGCCGGCGGCGCGGGTCGCGGCGCGCGTGAGCGAGCTGCTCGAGCTGTTGCGGCTCGATCCGGCGATGTATCGCGCCAAATACCCGCACCAGCTTTCGGGCGGCGAGCAGCAGCGCGTCGGCGTCGCCCGCGCGCTCGCCGCCGATCCCGAGCTGCTGCTGATGGACGAGCCCTTTGCCGCGGTCGACCCGATCACCCGCGACGCATTGCAGGGCGAGCTCGCGCGGATTCACCGGGCGACGCGAAAGACCATCGTGTTCGTGACCCACGATATCGAGGAGGCGTTGCGGCTGGCGACGTCGATCGCGATCATGAACGAGGGCCATATCGCCCAGCTCGGCACCCCGCTCGAGCTGCTCGAGCATCCGGCGAACGATTTCGTCAGCGAGTTCATCGGCCATCAAGGTCTCGGCCTAAAGCTCCTCTCGGTGCGCAAGATCGCCGACCACCTGCGCCGCGGCGAGGGCGCCGCGGGCGAGCCCTTACCACCCGACGCCAGCTTGCGCGACGCGCTGTCGGCGATGACCGCGCGCCATACCGACCGGCTGCCGGTCGCCGACGCCGAGGGCCGCTCGCTCGGCGTCATCGACTTGTCCGATCTGGTGCGGTGAGAGCGCATGCGCGGCGGCCGGATGCTTCGCAGTCCAATTCTTTGGGTCGGGCTGCTGTTTGCCGCGCTGCTGCTGCGGATGGACGCGTTGCGGCCGTTTTTCCACTGGGCGTTTCCGGGGGTCGAGCCGGTCGTCTACGACCGCGCCAGCTTTCTCGAGCTGTTTTTGTCGCATCTGCGGCTGGTCGCGACCGCGAGCCTCGCCGCAATCGTGGTCGGCGTGTCGCTTGCGGTCTTTGTCACCCGCCCGGCCGGTCGCGACTTTCGCACCATGGTCGATCTCGTCGCCGCAATCGGGCAAACCTTTCCGCCGGTCGCGGTGCTGGCGATCGCGGTGCCGCTGATCGGCTTTGGCGCGCGCCCGACGATCATTGCCCTCTTTGTCTACAGCCTGTTGCCGATCATCGAAAACGCGGTCACCGGCCTCGAAGGCGTGCCGCGGGCGGTGCGCGACGCGGCCGACGGGATGGGGCTCTCGGCCTGGCAGCGGCTGCGTGCGGTCGAGCTGCCATTGGCGGCGCCGGTCATCCTCGCCGGGATCAGAGTGTCGGTCACGATCGCAATCGGCACCGCGACGATCGGCTCGACCGTCGGCGCGCTGACCCTCGGCACGCCGATTTTCGACGGCCTGGTCGCGAACAAGCTGCCGTTCGTGATCGAGGGGGCGGTGCTGGTGGCGCTGTTCGCGATCCTGACCGACATGCTGTTCGCCCGCCTCGACCGCCGGCTGCGCCGCGGCATGCCGGCCTGATTACCTCTTTTCCGGCGCCATCATGCGCGCCGACAACGCGGTCATGATCAAGGACAGTCCGAGAAACACCATGTTGATGCCGACCAGCAGGCCGATCGCCCAGCCGGCCGAGCTCGGCCAGCCATCCCAGATCAGATAGGCGAGCAACAGGTCGACAAGGCCGCTGAACAGCACCCACCCCCAGCTCGGCAGATGGCGCCGGTGCTCGATCGCCAGCAGGATCGCGGCGATCCCCTGGATCAGGAAAAACGCCGCCAGCCAGATCGTCAGGGTCAACACCCCGGCGAGCGGCCGCAGCAGCAGCACGAGGCCGAGCGCCACCGCCAGCACGGCCGTCAACAGCGACCAGCCGAAACCCGGCATCGCGCGATGCTGCAATACCGAGATCGTGCGAAAGATGCCGCCGATGAAGAACAGCCAGCCGATAAAGATCGTGATCGCCAGGCTGGCGATCTCGGGCACGGCGATCGCCACGAGCCCGAGCACCACCATGACGAGGCCCTCGGCGAGAAAAAGTTTCCAATGCGCATGGATCGCATCGGCGAACCGATGCCGGATCCCGTCGAGATCGGGGAGGGTCGGATTGCTCATCAGCGTCACCTCTGGACCACGCACTCACGGCCGCGTCGCCGACGGCACCTCGGAAAAGTCGCGGCGCTCACCCGCCGCTCTGGGCGGCTTGGACCGCAGCCCTGGTGAACAAATCGAGGCTCTGCCGGTCGGCTCCGGCGGCAACGCCGAGGGCGCTGCTGCCGACCACGGCAAATACCACGAATCCGCCCTGACGGCGCGGCGTGATAAAGTATCGGGCGGAACGTTGCTCGTTGGCCTCGGTGCATGAGAGGACGGCGCTGAACACGACGCTGCTGTAGACGATGGCGCTCGATCGGGCCGCCGCGAAATCGCCTTTGCACATTTGCGGATCGACCGCGATCAGATCGGACGCGATGCCGATGCCGGTGACATCGGGGCCCGGGGAGATGATCTTGACCGCGCCGGCGGCGTTGTCGGATCGCCATACCGCGGTGAAGCTGGCGAGCGCGGCCGGCTTGTCAGTCACGACGAGACGGGCATTCGGCAGTTGCGCGGTCGTAAAGAAATCCCTGGCGAGCCTGATCTCTTCGAGAGCCGTCGGCCGGATCGGCAGCTGCGTCTGGGCCAGCGGCGCGAACGGCGCCTGGGCGGTGGCGGCCGCGGGGCTCGGCGGCGCCGGTGACATCAGGGCGAAAGCCGGGGCGGCCGGCGCCGGGGCTCCCGGTGGCGCCATCGTGACCGATAATGCCGAGTCGGGCGCGCCCGGGGCCGCGGCCCAGGTCGGCGGCGGTTGCCCCGACGAGTCCCTCTCAGCCGCGGCGGCCATGGCGAGGGGTGCAGGCGCCGGCGGCGCGGACGCTGCCGCGGCCGGCGGAACCGTCGGCGTCGCCGAGGTCGCGCTCCCCGAATTGGTCGGCAGCCGACGCGCGGCTTGCGCTCCAGGCACCGGCAGCGGCGCGCCGGGCGGCGCCGTCTCGGACCGGGCCGCGGCGCCGGCCGGCGCCGGCTTCGTCTCGGAGGAAGCGGAGGCGGCGGTCGGGGACGGCGCCGAGGAGGTGCTCGCCGCGAGCGCCACCGAGCTGCGCACGCAGCCCGTCAGCTCGTCCACGACCGAGGAGGTGTCGCTGAGCTCAAATCGGAACGCCTCACCCTGCGCAATCAAGCTCAACTGCGAGCTGCGGCGCAACGTGTCGATCAGGCGGGAATTGTCGGGCAGCGGGACGAGCAGAAGCTGGCCGCTCGGGACGGTCGCAAATCGGGGGAACGGCGCGCCGCCGTCCAAGCGCAGCTCCACCTGCAATCTCGACTTGGGCGAAAACGCCCAATGCGGGTCGATAAAGCCGAGCCACCAGCGATAACCGGCAGTGACCAGGACGAACATATTGATCCCGCTGTCGTAGGCGACCCCCGCCGAACAGTGGGTAAAGCCTCCGGTGTGGTCGTCGGTGTAGGCGCCGCCGGACCAAAACCCGAGCTCGAACGCGCGCAGCGGGCCGGCCGCATCGGCCGATCCGCACCCGAGCACCAGCACCGCCAGAGCAAGCGCGGCAATCCGGGCTGAAACCATCGCGACCCCTCCTTTTCGTGAATTTAACACTTTTTTGACCAATGTCGATGAGCCCGGCCAACGATGCGATACGTCGCCTCGCGACGTGAAATGAAGCGCTTCCTTGGCAGCATCTCAACCGGATATCCAGCCGAGACACCACCGCCCATTCCAGCATTCGCGGTGGCGAATTGCGCCTCGCCACGTCATCGGGCTTAATGCGCTGGCGACGAGAGGGGAGGGCGAATGATCAAGGTGCTGAAGGGGGGCAGGCTGATCGACGGCACCGGCGCCGGCCCGATGGCGAACGCCGCGATCGTGATCCGCGACGACCGGATCGAGGCCGTCGAGACCCGCGCCCAAGAATGGCCGGCCGATGCCGAGATCATCGACGTGTCCGGCATGACGGTGCTGCCGGGGCTGATCGACTGCCACGACCATCTGGCGATGCACGGCTACGATCTGGCGCGGCGCTGGGGGATCGACGAGCCGCAGAGCACCCGCACATTGCGCACCGCCAAGGTGTTGGAGCAGACGCTCGCCGCCGGCTATACGACGATCCGCGACGCCGGCGGGCTCGACGCCGGGTTCAAGCGGGCGATCGACGAGGGGCTGATTGCCGGGCCGCGGCTCGTCGTGTCGCTGGTCATCATCTCGCCGATCGGCGGCATCGGCGACCGGGTCAGCCCGTCCGGGTTTTCGTGCTGCGTGCCGAACGATCCGCTGCTGCCCGAGGGCGTCGTCAACAGCCTTGCCGATGTCCGCCCGGTGGTGCGGCGGGTGGTGCGGGCCGGGGCCGACGTGATCAAATGTGCCACCACCGGCGGCGCCAGCTCGCGCCCTGGGCACGGGCCGACCGACGGCGCCTTCAACCTCGACGAGATGCAGGCGTTGGTCGAGGAGGCGCACGCGCTCGACCGCCGCGTGATCTGCCATGCGCTGGGCGGCCGCGGCCTGCATATCGCGGTCGAGGCCGGCGTCGATTCGATCGACCACGGCTGCTATCTCGACCAGGAGCCCGAGCTGCTCGACCGGATGGCTGAGAGCGGCATCTTTTTCGTGCCGACCTTTGCGGTCTACGACTATCACCGCAAATCGCCGCTGCCGCACGTCCGCGAGCGCGCCCGCGACCTCGAGGAGCACCATGTCGCGAGCCTGCGCCGGGCACTTTCCGCCGGGGTCAAGGTCGCCGCCGGGACCGATGCCGGCGGCCACGGTCACCCGCCGAACGCGATCGAGATCGCCTGCCTGGTCCGCGCCGGCATGACGCCATTGCAGGCATTGCGTGCCGCGACCGGCTGGGCCGCCGAATGCATCGGCCGCGGTCACGATCTCGGCACCGTCGAACCTGGCAAGCTCGCCGACCTCGTCATCGTCGCCGGCGATCCGCTCGCCGATGTGGCGATGCTGCAGGACCCTGACCACATTGCCCTGGTGCTGAAGGGCGGCGGGATTGCCGCGAATAACCGCCTGGGCCGCGAGCCGCGGCGGCAATGAGTGCTGTCGGAGAAAACTGAACGTCATGCATCGACGAGGTAATGCGGTGATGCGACGTGACGAAAACCTGAACTGATGCCCAAAATTTGATCGCTTTTAGAACCCCTGCACCCGCCGGGTGCGCAGGTCTGCCTTTGGCGCAGAACGTGCTTGCCGTGTAGCGGCGGTTGTCTCGGACAGGTACATGGGTCGCTCGATCCTCGATGGTTACGATCCCCAGGGGTTTTACTGCGAGATGCTGGGCAGCCCGGCGAGTGCGGTCGTCCGAGAACGGCTGTCGCAACTGTCGATCGAGGCGCTGAAGGAGCGGGCCGCCGCGGCCAATGCCGAGCTCTACAATCTCGGGATCACCTTCACGGTCTATTCCGACGCCAAGACGATCGACCGGATTCTGCCGTTCGACGTGCTGCCGCGGGTGCTCTCGGCGACCGAATGGCGGCATCTCGAAAGCGGCATCGTCCAGCGCATTACCGCGCTCAACCTGCTGCTCGACGACATCTACCACGACCAGCATGTGCTGCGCGACGGCGTCATTCCGGCCGATCTGATCCTCGGCAACCAGAATTACCGGCCGCTGATGCGCGGCGTCGACGTGCCGCACAAGGCCTATGTCAACATCTGCGGCACCGACATCGTGCGCGACGAAACGGGCGCCTTTTTCGTGCTCGAAGACAATGCGCGCACGCCATCCGGCGTCAGCTACGTCGTCGAGAACCGGCACATGATGCTGCGCGCTTTCCCCGACCTGCTCGACGACATCGGGCTGCGCGGAATCGACAATTACGGCGCCAAGCTGATCGCCGCGCTGCAGGAGCTGGCGCCGGCCGGGACAGTCGATCCGCAGGTCGTGCTGTTGTCGCCCGGCACCTACAACTCGGCCTATTTCGAGCATGTTTTCCTGGCGCGCGAGATGGGCGTGCCGTTGGTCGAGGGGCCGGATCTGGTGGTCGAGGACGACCGCGTCTGGATGCGCACGACCGGGGGCCTCGCGCGGGTCGATGTGATCTATCGCCGCATCAATGATGATTTTCTCGACCCCGAGGCGTTCATTCCCGAGAGCAGGCTGGGGGTGCGCGGGCTAATGCGCGCCTATCGCGCCGGCACGGTGGCGCTCGCCAATGCGATCGGCACCGGTGTCGCCGACGACAAGGCGGTCTACGCCTATATCCCGCGGGTCATCCGCTACTATCTCGGCGAGGAGCCGATCCTGGACAACGTCGAGACCCATATCTGTCGCGAGCCGAAGGCGTTGCGCCACACCCTCGATCATCTGGCCGAGCTGGTGGTCAAGCCGGTCGGCGAAGCCGGCGGCTACGGCATCACGGTCGGCCCCAAGGCGAGCCGCGCGGAGCTTGAGGATTGCCGGGCCAAGCTCGTCGCCGACCCGGCCAACTACATCAGCCAGCCCTGCATCAACCTGTCGGTGTCGCCGACCTTGGTCGACGGCCATATCGAGCCGCGCCACGTCGATCTGCGGCCGTTTGCGGTGACCGGCTCGAGCACCTGGGTCTTGCCCGGCGGACTGACGCGGGTGGCGCTGCGCCGCGGCTCCTTGGTCGTCAACTCCTCGCAGGGCGGCGGGTCGAAGGATACCTGGGTCCTTGGTTGACGTTCTGCTCGCCCGCTACGCGGATTGCATCTTCTGGCTCGCCCGCTACATCGAGCGGGCCGAGAACCTGGCGCGCATCCTCGACGTCAACGAGACCTTCTCGCGCGACAGCCGGGGCGGCCAGAATTGGCGCTCGATCATCCAGCTGAATTCCGATGAGGAGGCGTTCCTCGCCGCCGAGCGCAAGGTCTCGGCACAGAGTGTGCTCGAATTCTATGTCGTCGACGCCGACAACCCGAGCTCGATCGTCAGCGCCATCCACAATGCGCGCGAGAATGCCCGCACCTTGCGGCCGCTGATCTCCACCGAAATGTGGGTCCAGCTCAATGTCTTCTACAACCACCTCGCGGAGATCGGACTCGCCGACCTTGCTCCGGGCAGGCTGGCGGCGCTGTTCGCAACGATCAAGGAAGCGTGCCAGACCCATACCGGCATCACCGAGGGCACGTTTTTTCGCGACCAGGGCTGGTATTTCTACCAGCTCGGCCGCTATATCGAGCGCGCTGACCAGACGACGCGGCTGCTCGACATCAAATACCATCTGCTGCTCCCGGAAATTGCCGATGTCGGTTCGCCGACCGATGTCAGCCAGTGGAACGCGCTGCTGCGCTCGGCCGCCGGCTATCACGCCTACCGCCGCCTGCATGCGGCCAGCACGACCCCGGCGCGGGTAGCGGGGTTCCTCCTGCTCAACCAGGCCTTCCCGCGCTCGGTCCATCATTGCGTGCGCGAGGTCGGGCGGCTGCTCGGCGAGGTCAAGTCGCGCTATTCCTTGCGGGGCGGAAACGACGCCGCCGAGGAGCTCGACCGCTTGCGCGCCGTCCTCGGCACGCTCACGATAACGGCGATCCTGAGCGAGGGGCTGCACGAGTTTCTCGATTTGATCCAACAGCAGCTGATCGCCGTCAGCCGCGACCTGTCGATTGCGTTCTTCGGCTACCTGCCGGAGGGCTCGCAGACGCAGACCTCGCTCGCGCAATAGGCAGGTTCAATGCCGGTCATCACCGTGCGACACGTTACCACCTACCGCTACAAGCAGCCGGTCGCCTTTGGCGAGCACCGCATGATGCTGCGGCCGCGCGACAGCTATGACCAAAGGCTGCTCGACACCAGGCTGGTCATCACTCCCGAACCCGCCGCGCTTCGTTGGGTGCACGATGTCTTCGGCAACTGCGTCGCGATCGCTCGGTTCGCCGGCCGGGCGGAGGAGCTGCGCTTTGAAAGCGTGATCCGGCTCGACCACTCGGCGAGCAACGCTCTCGATTTTCAGATCGAGGAGCATGCGCTGCGCTACCCGTTCACCTATGGCGCCGAGGACATGCCCGATCTGTTGCGGCTGATCGAGCGCCAATACCTCGATCCCGAGCACGAGATCGACGGCTGGGCCAAAGAGTTCCTGGGTCTCGACGGGCGCAGCGAAACGAGCGAGCTGTTGGCGGCGATGACCCACGCGATCCGGCGCGACATGACCTATGAGGCGCGCGAGGAAAGCGGCATCCAGGACCCGGTCAAGACGTTGCGGGCGGAGAACCGGGAGCTGCCGCGATTTCGCCGTGCTGATGATCGAGGCGGTGCGCTCGTTCGGGCTCGCCGCCCGCTTTGTCAGCGGCTATCTCTATGTTCCAGAAGGGCGCGCGCGCCACCGCGTCGGCGGCGGCGCCACCCATGCCTGGCTCGAAGTCTATCTGCCGGGCGCGGGCTGGGTCGAATACGACCCGACCAACGGGATCGTCGGCAATCACGACCTCGTCCGCGTCGCCGTCGTCCGCGACCCGCGTCAGGCGATCCCGATTTCGGGCACCTGGACCGGCTTTCCTTCGGACCATCTGGGGATGAGCGTCGAGGTCGAGGTCACCGCCGAGGCCGAGACCGACGCTGTGCCCGAGGCGCCGCCGCGCGACCGCCGCTCGCAGGCCTGCGCCTGAGGGCTGGCGTCGCCGGCGACCGAGGCCGCGCGCAATTCGCGACGGCCAGGGCGGCCAAATCCGGGCGCGCGCCGCGGCTCGGTCAGGCGGCCCGCTGTTCCTCCTCCTCGACGATGACTGTCTCGACCGTGACCAGCTCGCCGCGGTAGAGCCAACGGGTGAACAACCCGGCGCATGCCGCGCCAAGTATCGGAGCCAGCCAGAACATCCACAGCTGATGGATAAAAGGCCCGCCGGCGAACAGCGCCGGGCCGGTGCTGCGGGCCGGGTTGATCGATGCGTTGGTGACCGGGATCATGACAAGGTTGGTCAACATCAAGCCCAGGCCGATCGGGATGCCGGCAAAACCGACGGCGGCCCCCCGCGAGGTCGAGCCGATGATAATGAACAGGAAAAAGAACGTCGTGATCGCCTCGCCGGCAAAGCAGCCGGCCAAACCGTATTTGCCAGGGCTGAGATCGCCGTAGCCATTGGCGGCAAACCCGCCCGGAACCCAGCCCGGCTTGGCTGATGCGATCAGATAGAGCACCGCGGCGGCGGCAATGGCGCCGATCACCTGAGCGATAATATAGGGCAGCACGTCCGCGCCCTTGAACCGCCCGCCGGCCCACAAGCCCACCGTCACCGCCGAGTTGAAGTGGCCGCCCGAAATGTGTCCGACGGCATAGGCCATCGTCAGCACCGCCAGCCCGAAAGCAAAAGAAACCCCGAGAAAACCGATGCCGAGCGACGGATACGCGGCGGCCAGCAACGCAGCCCCGCAACCGGCAAAAACCAGCCAAAACGTGCCGAAGAATTCGGCCACGAGGCGACGCGTCATGTCCATGTTTTCCTCCCATTGCGAAGTGACGATCGGAGCTCGTCGGTTGGTCTACAATCACCCTTTTTGGTCAATTAGGTTCGGAGCCAACCACCAGCCAATACAACAGCTATTTTGGATGGTCAGACCAGATCATGACGCAGAGCATCGCGTTGATCCGAGATAGATTGGATTTATTCCAATTATCTTTGACGAGAACTCACACTGCTGCAGTTTGGACGTAAGATAATGTGGTTGATGCTGCGCGGCCAAAGCCTGGCTGCTCGCAAGCCCGTTGTCGGCATGCCGACCGCGGCGCTCTGCTTGGCTGCGCTGGCGTCGTGATCGCCCGGCCAGCGCGGCAAACAACCTGCCCCGGGTGCGCCTGGACATCGGCGGCTGGAAGCCCCTATCATCACCAATGCGAGTGTGCTGCGAGCACCTCGCGCAGGGAGGGCAGCGAGGTGTGAGCGGCCCGCGACGCTACCCACCGTGTCGAGCGGAGAATGACCGCGCCACCGCGAGCCATGCTTGGCGGTGGCCGACTTATCTCGGGATCACCGGTCTGCTGCTGCTCATTCTGGTGGCGCTGGCCGGCGGAATCATTTGGTACAATGCGAAAAAGTCGAGCGGGTTGGCGGTCACTTCGGCGCAACGGCTGATGCGCCAGGTCGACGAAAAGATCATCGACCGCATCGAGCTGCTGTACGACCCGATGTACGCCATCGTCGGCATCGCATCCTTGGTGCCGGAACTCACCTCGCCGGCGATCATGGACGGTGCGAGCGCCAAAGGCGTGATGCTGCGGGCATTGCGCATCTATCCGCAGATCCTGTCGCTCTATGTCGGGTTCGACACCGGCGATTTTTTCATGATCACCCATATCACCGGCGAGAAGAGCGCCGCGCTGCGCAAGGCGCTGCTAGCACCCCCCGCGGCGGTCTTTGCCAACGAGATCGTCACCGCAGATACCGCCGGCCAGCGCAGCGTGCGCTGGGTTTTTCTCGCCGAGGATGGCGCGATCGTCGGCCGCCGCGATAAGGCGCCGCCCTTCGACCCCCGTCAGCGGCCCTGGTACGACACGGCCAAGCGCAGCGATGTCGTCGAGCACAGCGATTTGTACATTTTCGCTTCGAGCGGCGAACCGGGATTTACCCTGAGCCGCAGCTTTGCCGGGCCGACGCCGGGAGTGATGGGCGCCGATCTCGCCGCGGTCGATCTGGCGTATTTCCTGCAGCAGCAGCGTATTACCGCGAGCAGCATCGCGTTCATCTTTACCAAATCCGGCGAGGTCGTGGCTTTGCCCGACCCGACCCGGATCGCCGCGGCGATCCGCCCCAATGGCCAGACCATGGTCAAGCCGCCCAAGATCGCCGATCTGCACGACCCGGTGATCGAGGGGCTGGTCGCCGCCTACCAAAACGGCCGGATGGCTGGAACCCGCGTTTACGACGTCGCCCGGCGCGCCTATATCAGCCGGGTGGTCGCGATCCCGTCGCGCTACGGTCGCGACCAGCTGTTGGCGATCACGGTTCCGGTCGACGAGATCGAAAAGCCGATCATCGATATCCGTGACGACACCATGCTTTATTCGATCGCGTTTCTGGTTTTTGCCTTGCCGCTTTACGTGACTCTCGTCGTCATCTGGATCGATCGGCGCCTCGAACGAGGGACGCGCCGGTCGCGCTTCCGCGACGACGAATAAGTCGGCGAAATCGCCTGCTGGATAATTAGTCTCAGGTTGTGGCGTTGGGTGTCCACCAGTAGAGTACGGGCTGGTTAACCTTAGGAGGACACCGATGGACAGCGATATGTCCCGGCGCGTTATCGCCGAGTTCTTCGGCACGTTCTGGCTGGTGTTGGGCGGCTGCGGCGCCGCCGTTTTGGCCGCGGCTTTCCCAAATTTCGGCATCGGGTTTCTTGGGGTGGCCTTCGCCTTCGGACTGACGGTGCTGACCATGGCCTATGCCGTAGGCCACATCTCGGGCGGCCATTTCAATCCGGCGGTGACGCTCGGTTTGTGGAGCGCCGGACGCTGCGCCAACAAGCATGTCGTCCCCTACATCGTGAGTCAGGTCATCGCCGCCATCGCCGCCGCCGCGGTCCTGTGGGTCATCGCATCGGGCCACCCAGGATGGGTCCCCGGCGGCTTTGCCTCGAACGGGTATGGCGATCTCAGCCCCGGCAAATACAGTCTCGGCAGCTGTTTCGTCGATGAAGTGGTGATGACGTTCTTCTTTCTCTTCATTATTATCGGCACCACCTCAAAGGGCGCAGCCACCGGCTTTGCCGGAATTCCGATCGGGCTCGCGCTGACCTTGATCCACCTGGTGTCGATCCCGGTCACCAACACATCGGTCAATCCGGCGCGCAGCACTGGCCCGGCATTATTCGCCGGCGCTCCCTATATCCATCAGCTCTGGCTGTTCTGGCTGGCGCCGATCATCGGCGCCGTCATTGCCGGGCTGCTGACCCGCTGGATGTACGAGTACGAGGCGATCATCGACACCGTCGTTGTCGAGGAAAGACGGATCAGTCCTTAGCAGTCGACAGTCCTTGACGCCTGACCGGGCTAATCCGGCCAGCGCCGGTGCACCCACAGCCACAGCTCGGGGCGGTCGCGGATCCACGCTTCCAAGACGGCAGCGACGTCGGCCGTCAGCGCGGCGACGTCGGCCCGCAGGTCGCCGCTGCGCGGCAGCGGCAACGGCGGAAACACGGTCAGGCGAAAGCGCGCCCCCGCCAGTCGCTCGACCCGCGTGGGCAGCACATCGCAATCGAAGCGCAGGGCGAGGAGCCCCAGCGCCGTTGCGGTCATCGCCGGGCGGCCGAAGAACGGAACCGCGATACCCTCGTTGAGCTTTTGATCGGCCAGCATCGTCAAGTGTTCGCCGCGGTATAGCGCTGCAAAAGCCCGGCGCGCCGCGGCTGCACCCTTTGGGATGTATTCGCCGCGATCGCCGCGAAACCGCGCGATCAGCCGGTCGACCAGCGGGTTGTTGGCGGCGCGGTAGATTTGCGTGATCGGCACGCCATACTGGGCGGCGGCCAGCGCGGCGATCTCCCAATTGGCGATATGGCCTGAGAAAATGATCATCCGCCGGCCCGCCGCGACGGCCCGGTCAATGTGCTCGAGGCCGTGGGTCTCGACCCGCCCGCCCGGCGCGAACACTCGAATCCCGCGCAGATGCGGGTATTCGGCGGCGACGCGGCCGAGGTTGTCCCACATGCCGATCAGGATTTGTTCGATTGCGGCGTCGCGAAGGTCGGGGAACGCGCGGCGGAGATTGAGCCGGGCCCGCTTGGAAATGCCGAGATGCCGGCCGAGGCGGCGTCCGATCGCCCCGCCGAGAGCAGAAGCCCAATCGATCGGCAACAATTTGAGGGCGCCAAAGACCAGCGCCGCTCCCCTGGCCTCCAGCCGGTGGCCGAGCCGCGGCGTATCAGGGTCGCTGTCGGACCGGATCGTACCCATTGCCGGCGGCCGATAGCACGACCGGGGCGAAGAGCCCAGCCAGCGCCGCTGGATCGGGCCAGCGGATCTCGACCTCGAGCACCTCGATGTCGCCGCGCGCCGCGATCGGCACCCGCACGAAATCCTTGGCCGTCGTCACCAGGCGGGCATTCTGACGCCCCGCCGACCGGTGCAGTTCGGCGATCTCGCCGGCGCGGTACGGGTGATGGTCGGGGAAGCGGCGCGCACCGATCAGCTCGACGCCGAGCCGGCCCAGTGTCGCAAAGAATTTTTCCGGCCGGCCGATCCCGGCAAAGGCGAAGACCCGGGCGCCGGCAAACCGCTCGCCGGCCACCGGCGCCAGCACCGCCGGTATAGTGGTCCGCTCGGCGGCGAAGCCGCTCGCCAGGGCCACCGCCGGCTCGCCGGCTGCGGTGAGCAGCACCACGCCGTCGGCGCGGGCAAGGCCGCGACGCAGATTTTCGCGCAGCGGGCCCGCCGGGATCACCCGTCGATTGCCGAAACCGTAGGCGGCATCGACGACGATCAGCGCGAGGGTGCTGGCGATCGCCGGGTTCTGGAACCCGTCGTCGAGCAGGACGTCATCGGCGCCGGCGTTCGCGGCGGCGGCAACCCCTGCGGCACGGTCCCGCGCCACCCAGCACGGCGCGCGAGCGGCGTGCAGCAGCGCTTCGTCGCCGACCGCGGTCCCGTCGTGGCGCGCGGGATCGACGCGCACCGGCCCGATCAGGCGCCCGCCATAGCCGCGAGTCACCACATGAGCCGTGCGGCCGCGCTCCCGGAGCCAGTCGACGAGCCCCATCACGACCGGGGTCTTGCCGGCCCCGCCGGCGATCAGATTGCCGACACAGATCACCGGCACCGGCCCGCGATAGGGGCGCGCCAGCGCCCGGCGCAGTCGGCCGGCGGCGTCCCAGGCCACGCCCATCGGCAGAAGCAGATCGGCGGCAAGCCCGGGCTCCTTTCCCCAAAAAGCCGGGGCAACGCGCATCACGCCCGAAGCGTATGCGGCGCCCGATCCCGGCTCTCGATCGCCGCCCTCGGCACCGGCTCGCGACGGGGCGGGGCGAGGCGATCGAGCCATGGCGCGAGATAGCTCAGGACAGTTTCGAGAATGCCCTCTCCCGCAGCCGCAGCCCGCGCTCCCGCGGCGCAGCGCAGGGCACGCAGCCGGCGGTCGGCCAAAAGGGCGGCGACGGCGTGCGCCAGCTCGTCGACGCCGGTCACCATCTGCGCTGCTCCGGCCGCCGCCAGCGCCGCCGCCATGCCGATGCAATTGCTCATGTCCGGGCCATGCAGCACGGCACAGTCGAGGCGGGCGGCCTCGAACGGGTTGTGTCCCCCCTTTGGCGTCAGCGACCCGCCGATAAAGGCGATCCCGGCCAGGCGATAAATCAGTCCGAGCTCGCCGATCGTGTCGGCGAGGTAGATATCGGTCTCGCCGGTGACCGGATCGCCGCGGCTGCGCCGGGCGACCTTCAGCCCGCGCGCCGCGAGCAACGCGGCGACCGCGTCGCCGCGCGGCGGATGACGCGGAACGATGATCGTCAGCAGGCCGGAGTGCTCGGCGGCGAGCCGGCAATGGGCCTCGGCGGCGATCTCCTCCTCGCCCGCATGCGTGCTGGCGGCGAGCCACCGCGGGCGCGTCCCGATTTGCCGGCGCAGGCGCCACAGCTGCGCCTGGTCGACGGGCAGGGTGGTTCCGGCGGCTTTCAGGTCGCCGACGGCGGCAATCTCGCGGGCGCCGAGCCGGCGCAGACGCTCGGCCTGCTCCTGATCCTGAGCCAAGCACTGCGCAAAGGCGCCGAGCATCGGGCCGATCAGCCCCGGCCACCAGCGCCAACGAAGGTACGAGCGAGCCGACAATCGGGCATTGACCAGCAGCATCGGAATACCACGGGCGTGCGTCGCCAGCACCAGGTTCGGCCACAGCTCGGATTCGACCCAGAGCGCCAGATCGGGCCGCCAATGATCGAGAAACCTCTCGATCCATGCCGGCAGGTCGACCGGCACGAAGTGATGTCGGGCCCCCGCCGGCAGTCGCGTTTCGAGCAACCGGGCCGAGGCGACCGTCCCGGTGGTAACGAGGATCTCGATCTCCGGCCGGGTCTGTAGCAGCAGCTCGATCAGCCGCAGCATCGCCGTCGCTTCGCCGACGCTCGCGGCGTGGATCCACACCAGCGGCCCGGGCGGCCGGGCGCTGCCCGCATAGCCCCGGCGTTCGCGCAGCCGCGCACCGTCCTCCTTCCCGCGCCGCCGCCGCCGCTCCAGGTAGAGCAGCACCAGCGGCGATAACGGCCGGGTCAGCGCGCGATACAGGAGTGGCAGCATCAGCGCGGCTTTTCCCGTCGAAACCCCACCTCCGGCAGCCCCTCGCCCCAGCCTTCTCCCGGCGAGCGGGGAGACGAAGGCTCCCGCGCAGCGGGCGAGCCTGCCCCGGACTTGATCCGGTGATGAGGGGCCAATGGCGAGCAGGAAATCGCTTCACCGGGTGACCGGCTGGAGACGCCCGAAGCCTCGCCGGCGGATGTCGGTGCACTCATTTCTGCTTTAGCCGGCGGCGGCGCGGCGTGACCGACACAGCGGTCGGCCTGCTCGACCATCTCGACCATGCGCATTTCGATCAGATGCCGGGCGTGCTCGGCCCCGGTTTCATCGAGCTCGGCAGCGATCTCGATCGGCTCGCCCCACAAAAAGACACCATGCCCGAACGGCAGCGCGACGTGGAACCGGTCCCAGCTGGCGAGGATGCGTCGCCGGCTCGTCGCATAAATGATCGGCACGATCGGCACCTGGGCCAGCCTCGCGGCGTTGACGATGCCGATGCTGACGCTCATCGCCGGGCCGCGCGGCCCGTCCGGAGTGATCGCCACGCAGGCGCCTTCCTTTAGCTTTTTCAGCATGTTGCGCAATGCCGCCGAGCCGCCGCGCCGGGTCGATCCGGCAATCGCCTCGATACCGAAATAGGACACCGCGTCGGCGATGATGCGGCCGTCGCGATGCGCCGAAATCAGCATGTTCATTGGCGCCATGCGCTGCCATGCCATCGGAATCATCAGCATCCGCCCATGCCAGAACGCGCCGATGAACACCCGACCGTCGTCCAGGAGCCGCCGCGGCGCCTCGCCGCCCATGACCCGCCAGCGGTTGGTGCGATAGATGACGTGGATATAGCAATGGATCCCCCAGCACGCCGCCCGCCGCAGCCGGGGATGGCGCAGCAGGCGACGCCACATGTCGGATCCGGCAAAGCTCAAAGCCGCGCCGCGACCGCCGGAGCCGCGGCGACGAGCTCGCGCTCGTCGGCGAACTGCATCGCATGGAGCCGCGCGTAAAGGCCGTTGCGCGCCAACAGTTCGGCGTGCCGGCCGCTCTCGACGATACGGCCGCGATCGACGACGCAAATCAGATCGGCCCCCTGCACCGTCGACAGCCGATGCGCGATGACCAGCGTCGTGCGCCCGCGAATGAGGGTGCGCAACGCCGCCTGCACCTGGCGCTCGGATTCGCTGTCGAGCGCCGAGGTCGCCTCGTCGAGCAGCAGAATCGGCGCATCCTTCAGCATTGCCCGAGCGATCGCCAGACGCTGGCGCTGGCCCCCGGAGAGGCGCACGCCATGCTCGCCGACCACCGTGTCGTATCCGTTCGGCAGCTCGCGGATAAAGCTCTCGGCGCCGGCCGCGCGCGCCGCTGCCTCGATGTCGGCGACCGAGGCGGCAAATCGGCCGTAGGCGATGTTGGCTCGCAGGGTGTCGTCGAACAGGGTGACTTCCTGGGCGACGAGTGCCACCGCGCCGCGCAGCGAGGCGAGCGTGACGTCGCGCACATCCTGGCCATCGATCGCGATGCTGCCTTCGTCGACGTCGTAAAACCGGGGAATGAGGTTGAGGAGCGTCGATTTTCCGGCGCCCGACGCGCCGACCAGCGCGACCGTGCGCCCGGCCGGGACGGTCAGCGAAACGCGGTCGAGCGCGACCGCGCCGGGGGCATAGCCAAAGCGGACCCGGTCGAAGCGGATCTCGCCGCCGGCGACGCGCAGCGGTCGGGCGTCCGGCAGGTCGCGGATCGTCGGCTCGACATCGAAGACCTGAAAGATCCGCTGCGCCGCCGCCAAACCCTCCTGCAGCGAAGCATTCAAATTGGCGAGGCTCTTCAGCGGCTGATATGCCAACAGCAGCGCGGTGATGAACGAGAAGAAGGCGCCGGGGGTGCGCGATCCGGCGATGACCTGATGGCCGCCGTAGAGAATGACCACCGCGATGGCCGCACCCCCCAGGGTTTCCATCATCGGCGAGGCCCGAGACCGCGTCCGGGTGGCCCGGTCGATCAGCGAATAGAGTTGCTCGAACAGCCCGGCCGCGCGGCGCTCCTCGTACCCCTCCATCCCATAAGCCTTGACCAGGCGCGCACCCTGGAAGGTCTGGCTCAGCAACGTCGTCAACTGGCCGATCTCGGCCTGGGTGTTGGCCGAAACCCGGCGCATGCGGCGGCCGATGCCGACAATCGGGTGGATCGCCAGCGGAAAGACGAAGAACGAGGCGAGGGCCAGGAGCCAGTCCTGATAGAACATGACCCCGACCAGGAAGAGGACGGTCAGCGCATCCTTGCCGATGCCGCCGAGGACGTTGGCGGCGGCGCTGCGCAGCAATGCCGCGTCGCTGGTGAAGCGCGAGATCAGGGTGCCGCTCGGATGGGCGTGGAAATAGGCCAGATCGGCGCGCATCAGCCGGGTGAAAAGGGCGATCTGCACATCGGCGATGACACGCTGGCCGACGCGGTTCATCAGCACCGCCTCGCCGTAATCGGCGAGCCCCTTGACGATGGCGATGGCGAGCGCGCCGCCGGCGATCAGCAGCAGCAGCGAGCCGTCGCGTCCGACAAAGATGCGGTCGAGCACCGGCTGCATCAGCCAGGCGCGCAACGCGGTGCTGCCGGCCGCTGCCCCCATCAGCACAAAAGCGAGCGCGATCCGCGGCAAATGCGGGCGCATAAAGTCGCGCGCCAAGCGCCATACCAGCGCTGCCGTGCGTGCGCCCTTTTCCAGAATCGGCGGCTTTTTGAACATGAGTCCCCGCCGGCAGTGTTAGAGGCGGGAGCCCGGCTTGGCAAGCGCGGCGACGACCCTCACCCGCCTCCCCGGGCCCGGCATCCTCTCCCGCAGGGCGGGAGAGGGAAGCGGCCCGTCGCCTCGGCGCCGGGATGGGTGAGGGTGCGACCGAGGGTCCGGCTTACACCGGATAGGAGACGAAGCACTTGTCCGAGGCAAAGATGTGGGTCTCGACGTAATCGTGGACGACCGGCTTGCGGTCGAGCTGCTCCATCGCCCCCATCAGCGCGCACCAGTTCAGCATCTCGTGCTGCCCGGCCTGCTCCATCGCCTTCAGCGGGCGCTTGCGCCAGGTGTCGTAGTCGCGCTGCGACAATGCGTCAAACAGCAGCCGGTCGGCCTCCCGGTCGGGCCACAGATAGCCGTTGGTCGGCGACAGAAAGCAATGCGACCAGCTCGACGACGCGATCACCGCCACCCGCCACGGGGAATCCGCAAAGCTCTCGGCCACCGCTCGGCCCACTTCCATGCAACGCCACGGATGCGGCGACGGCGGGTCGCCGGCGATCGACGGATCGCGCGGCGGCATGAACAGCGCCGCGGTGCCGCCCTTGGCGTGCAACAGATTGCTGCCGTAGCAATTGATCGCGAACGGCACCACCGGATAGGGGAAGCCCTTACGGTCCCAATCGAGATAGAGGAAGGTGTTGGTAAAGGCATGCGCCAGCGGATGGTGCAGCGGCTTGTACGCGTAGGCCATGTCGATGCCGCGCTCGATCATCCCGGTGGCGAGATGCTTGGCCGCCTCGCGATGCCCGTGCAGCTTCAATGCCCAGTCTCCGGGCTCGCCCCATCGGTTCGGCCGGCCGCCATTGCCGTTGTTCCACGGCTGAACCGCGAAATCGTCGTCATAGCCGAGCAGACAGAAGGCCGGGATGATGTCCTCGCGGAAATTCTCGTACTGGTCGTCACCCCAGACCAGCACGACGTCCGGGTTGAACGCGTCGAGCGATTTCCGCACGGCGCGGAAGCCCTCGGCCATCCGCGCGCTGTAGCGCTGGGCCGAGGAGAAACCCTCGTCATTGCCGAGTTCGGCGACCAGCTCGGCCGGCCAATTCGCCGGGTTTTTGTAATGCTCGGGCACGTTGGGCGCGGTCAAGAGGCGGTGGAACAGCGACGGCAATTGCTCGTCCGGCACTGTCAAGCCCGGATAATGCGTGCAGCCAAGCCCCAAAATCTCGCCCATATCCCTGCTCCTTCTGCGCGGCGCACCGCGACCGGTGAGGCCGTTTGATGCTCAACCGCATCTTATCCGATTGCACGCGCGCGTGGCACACAAAAACCACTAGCAGAAACCACCCACTTACGCCGCTAACTTTAGTTTGCGACCGATCATCGTAATGGCCGCGTCCTCATCACCACGAAAAATGGGCATCGCTAGGGCTCGGTTCTGCGCCCGCTGAAATCTGCGCCGACTGATCATCCTCATTTCAGGATCTTCTAAGAGAGCAACAACCTCAAAATCCGCACGCTTTAACAACTGTGCATCCATCTGAAGCAACAACGCCTCATTAAGTTTGTCATTTGTGTTTACAAAATAGATTACTCCTGGAATGGCATCAATCATCATGCTTCGGGGTCGAATTACCAGGTCCGCGGGAAACTCTGCAAAATCCTTGCTGATAGCTTCGTTTTCGGCTATGTTAGCAACGCTGTCAAATTGTGCATGTATGGCCGCAGTAGCGTCCTCTCGGAACGTTGAACGGACCACACAGCGCGTAAGCAACTCAAGATCCCGAACACGGATCAGTGAGGAGAGAAGACTTACGGCCCTTCGTGAGATCTCGCTGTCTGGAAATATGGTGGATTTTATTTCATAGGTTTCTCGGTCCCAATACGCCCCCGCTTGATCCAGAATAGCGTCTAACAGTTGTCCACGCATGCCTTCATCAATTGGAATATCTTTAGCGATCAAATGAGAGAGGTATGCACCGTCGTCTTCTAATTGGAAGCCATCTTGCGAAGCTGTCAGATAAAAGCTTATCGGATCTCCCGCGTTGTCCTCGAAAGCAGAACTGATAGCGAAGCCGCTCGGAACGGGATGAACATCGATCGGCCCGCAGAAGGCGTTGCACAGCTGTCGCTTCAGCTCCTCAGCGCGCATGGTGGAATAACGGTCCGATGTCGTCCTCTACATGGAAAAACCTTTTCGCGGCGTTCCAGAAAGTCTCCTCGGTCCATGCGTTTGTTCGGCGGTGAAATCTTGCCGCTGTGGGGGTTCGTACCAGGTTGTCGATGCTCAGGGCTCCGACCTCTATCCCGCCACGGTCACAGTGAGCGTGCCCATGTACCCCCGGATGACTGCCGTGCGATTCCAGCCGCGCTACCACCGATGCGCCGGTTGAGGTCTCCACCATAAGGAGCGCCTGCCAGTTGTCACGGAGGGGATTGCACAGAACCGTCAAGACGAATTTGGCGTTCTCCGCATGGGCTTGCGCCGAACGCCATTTCCAGCCTGCCCTTATGGGCCGCGACCGGGGATACACCGGCGCGTGCCACGGCGGTAAGTCCGAGACCAACCAAGCTGTGTCGGTTTTTTGGACCTTCGGTTGGCGGATTAGATGGCGAAGGCGCACAGGTTCTCACAAGCGCAGCAAGCTCTGACAATCCTTAGGCACCTTACTTCTCCGGATCTAGCGAATTATTGAGTTCGCGAAGCGGATCGCGCCGCCCGCACAGCGCTGCCGCATCAGTGCAGAGACGCAGGAGCAGCTTAGCGCCCATCCACATCGAATGCGGACGCGGGTGGGGGGGTTTACCTATCGATCACTGGATACGCCTGAGCCGCCCCGCTCACGCGCCGGCGACGGTCAGGTCGTCGATGCGCAGGGTCGGAGCGTCGCTGCCGGCCTTGAATTCGAGATTGTCGGCGGCGACCAGGCGGGCGAACATGTCCTTGAGGTTGCCGGCGACGGTCATCTCGCTGACCGGAAAGGCGATCTCGCCCTTGTCGATCCAGAACCCGGCGGCACCCCGGCTGTAGTCGCCGGTGACGCCGTTGACGCCAAAGCCCATCATCTCGGTCACGTAGAACCCGCTCTGGATATCGGCGATCAGCGCCTCGGGGCTCAAGGCGCCGGGCTCGATCCACACATTGGTCGCGGACGGCGAGGGCGGTGACGAGGTGCCGCGCGCGGCGTGTCCGGTCGATTTCAGGCCGAGCTGACGCGCCGAGCGCAGATCCAACAGCCAGGTCGTCAGCACGCCCTGGTCGACGATCGCGCGGCGATGATTGGCGATGCCCTCGCCGTCGAACGGTTTGGAGCGCAGTCCGCGCCGGCGATGCGGGTCGTCGATGATGGTGATCGCGTCGGGGAAGATCCGCTGGCCGAGCCGGTCCTTCAGAAAGCTGGTGCCGCGCGCGATCGACGGGCCCGAAATCGCTCCCAAGAGGTGCGAGATGAAGCTGCGCGCAACGCGCGGATCGAATACCACCGGAACGCGAGCAGTCGGCATTTTCTTCGCGCCTAGCCGCCTGACGGCGCGCTCGCCGGCGCTGCGGCCGATCTCGGCCGGGTCGCGCAGATCGGCAGCGTAAACCGCGCTGGCGTAATCATAGTCGCGCTCCATGCCGGTGCCGCTGCCGCCGATGACGCTGGCGCTGACCCCGGAGCTCGATCCCTGATAAGTCCCGGCAAAACCGTTAGAGGCGACGAGCGCCACCTGCGAGCGGCCCCACCCGGCCTCGGCACCTTCGGAATTGGTCACGCCGGTGACGGCGAGCGCGGCCTCCTCGGCGGCGCGGGCGCGTTCGATCAGTATCTCGGCGCTGGGCTCCTCGGGGTCGGACATGTCGAGCGCCGGCCATTGGCGGGCGATCTGGCCGGGCTCGGCGATGCCGCAATGCGGGTCCGCGGGCACGGTCTTGGCCATCGCCACGGCGCGCTCGACGAGTTCATCGAGCGCTTTTGGCGAACGGTCGCTCGACGATACCATCGCCTGCTGGCGGCCGATGAACACCCGCAGGCCGAGATCGTGGCCCTCCGAGCGTTCGAGCTTTTCGGTCTTGCCGAGGCGGCGGCCATGCGACAGCGAGGTGCCCGCGACGGCGACCGCATCGGCTGCATCGGCGCCGGCTCGCCGCGCGCGGCCGATCAGATCGTGCAGCAGATCGAGCGTGTTTTCGCTGGGATCACTCATCACCCCTCCAAAACTGATTCACCATGAGGCACAGAGACGGCGAGAAAGTCAGCGATAGCCGGCAAAAGCGAAGCCCAGGCCGTTAATCTACGCCAATTCTTGATACCCTCCGCGCTGGATCACAAAAATCTCACTGCCTCACCGCCTCATTGTGCACCTACTTCCAGATCGCCTTGCCCGATCCGGGGAGCCCGTAGCTCGCCCATTTGCGCGTCACTTCGGCGACGACCGCCTCGGCCATGCGGATCGGCCGGCCCCACTCGCGTCGCGTCTCGGGCGGCCATTTGCCGGTGGCGTCGAGGCCGATCTTGCCGCCGAGCCCCGATTCGGGCGAGGCGAAATCGAGATAGTCGATCGGTGTATGATCGAACAGGGTCACGTCGCGCACCGGGTCCATGCGGGTCGAGATCGCCCACATCACGTCCTTCCAGTCGCGCGCGTCGATGTCGTCGTCCACGACGATGACGAATTTCGTGTACATGAACTGGCGCAGAAACGACCAGATCCCCATCATCACGCGCTTGGCGTGGCCGGGATAGGCCTTTTTTATCGCCACCACCGCGATGCGGTACGAGCAGCCCTCGGGCGGCAGCCAGAAATCGACGATCTCGGGGAATTGCTGCTGCAACAGCGGGATAAAGACCTCATTCAACGCCTCGCCGAGGATCGACGGCTCGTCCGGCGGCCGGCCGGTAAAGGTCGAGAGATAAATCGGGCTCCTCCGCATCGTGATCGCCGAGATGCGAAACACCGGGAAGCGCTCGACCGAATTGTAATAGCCGGTGTGGTCGCCATAGGGGCCCTCGTCGCCATATTCGTCGAGCGAGACATGGCCTTCGAGGACGATCTCGGCCTGTGCCGGAACCTTGAGCGGCACCGTCTTGCAATCGATGAGCTCGACCTTGCGGCCGCGCAGCAGGCCGGCGAACTGGTATTCCGACAGGGTGTCGGGCACCGGCGTCACCGCGGCGAGGATGGTCCCGGGATCGGCGCCGATCACCGCCGCCGCCGGCAGCGGCTCGGCCCGCTCGGCGCTCCAGCGCTGATGATGCTGCGCGCCGCCGCGATGCTTTAGCCAGCGCATCAGGGTGGTGTCGCGGCCGGTCACCTGCATGCGATAGATGCCGAGGTTGAAGCCGTCTTCGCGGCCCTCGCCCGGACCCTTGGTCACGACCAACGGCCACGTGATCAGCGGCGCCGGCTCGCCCGGCCAGCAGGTCTGCACCGGCAATAGGGCGAGGTCGATCTCGGCCCCGCGCAGGACGATCTCCTGGCACGGCGCGGAACCGACCGTGCGCGGGCGCATCGCCATGACCGTGCGCAGCAACGGCAACAGATCGAGCGCCTCGCGCCAGCCGCCGGGCGGCTCGGGCTGCTTCAGGAAAGCAAGCGTCTTGCCGATCTCGCGCAATTCCCCAGCTTCGCGGTCCATGCCCCAGGCGACGCGCTCGACGGTGCCGAACAGATTGACCAAGACCGGCATCGGGTAGGTCCCGCCGCCGTCGCGGGTCACGTTCTCGAACAGCGCGGCAGGGCCGCCCTCGGCCAGCAGCCGCGTCTGGATCTCGGTCATTTCGAGATCGGGCGACACCGCTGCCTTGACCCGCACCAGCCGCCCGCTCGTCTCGAGGCGGTCGATAAAGTCGCGCAAGCTGGAATAGGGCATGCCGCGCTATATGGGGGCCGCGTCCTCGGATGGCGAGCGCGCCATCGTCAGGGGCTTCCGCGAAGGCCAGCGCCGCGCTTGCGGGGCAGGGCGAGGTTCAGCAGGATGTCCCGGTGGGGGACACGGGAAAGAAGAGGCAGCGCGCTCATTGCGCCGTCGTCGACGTTGCGCCGACAAGTTATCGGCCGCTCGATTCAGTCTGGTACGGAGAGGAAGACGCGGAGCTGATTGAGCAGCTTCTGGCGTTCTATCCCCATCGAGAGCCCCGTATGATCCTCGACGCAACCGTCAATGCCCGTCGGTTCTGGCGCGATAGCACCCGGCGACTCATTGGAGTGGATATCGATCCGCGGCATCGGCCGGACATTTGCGCCGACAATCGCGCAATGCCCTTCGCGGCGAATTCGTTCGACGTCGTCGTTTATGACCCGCCGCATATCCCGAATCAGGGTCGCGATCGATCCAAGGATTTTAAGACCCGCTTCGGTCTGGGTGCGCGCTCTGCCAAGGAGAATGGTTATACTTTTGCTCACACATATCCAGCGTTTATGGCCGAGGCGTGGCGGGTATTAGTCGACTATGGAGTTCTTATTGTGCAAAATTACTGATTATATTCACAATCATCGGTACCAATGGGCTCACATCGATTTGATCCGCACTGGCCAGGAGGAAGGATTTACCGCTTGCGACTGCATCATCAAAGTGCGGAAGGGGCCGATCGTCGATCCCAAATGGAAAGTTGCCCATCATAGCCGTCGGCAGCACTGCTACTGGATTGTCTTTCGCAAGTCTGCGCGCTGTGAGTGAGCGTGGTGCGATAATAAATATTCCCCCGCCGCAGCTTCAGGTGGATTTCGCACTGGTGCTCGAACAAACTCGCGGCCTCTATCTTCAGGAAGCGCTCAGCAAGGCGGTGGCATCACTCCTGGTCACCACGATCGACGCCGAACTCGCAGGTTTTGCTCCGGCCAGCAGCCTCGCCGAACTGGCCAACCACGGCTTACGAGGGGAGGCCGTGCCGTGTGTGCTCCGCGCCAACCGACAGCGGAATGAGTGAAGATACCAAGACTTCTATAACAGGATCACCGGTCTCACAGGAATCATCGCCGGGGCGCGCTTCCAGGCCGTCCTGAGGCGACGGATCGCGTTGGCGAGCGGGCTCAGCCGCTTACCGGCGTTGCTTCGGCCGGCGCCGCGCCGCGCGGGCGCAGCGCGAAGAGCGAGGCGAACGCCGCGAGGCAGGCCCCGGCCGACCACCACACCGCCTCGACCCCGAACCGATTGAGCAGCAGCCCGAACAGGAACGGCGCGGCCGACTGCAGCACTCGGGCCGGCGCCGACAGCAATCCGCTGCGCAGCCCGTAGCCCTGCGGCCCGAACAAAGCCAACGGCAGGGTGCCCTTGGCGATCGTGATCATGCCGTTGCCGGCGCCGTGCAGCAGCGCGAAAGCGACGATTCCGGGAGCGCCGAGCACCACCAGAAACACGGCGCCGATCGGGTGCAATACCGAGGCGATCCGCGCCGATGAGACCGGATGGAACGAGCGCAGCAATCCGAACTCGACCAGACGAGCGCCAACCTGGGCCGGGCCGACCAATGCGGCGGCGGCGATCGCCGCGGTCGCCGATGCCCCCGCCAGGTGCAGCAGACCCGGCAGATGCGCCGCCATAGCACCCTGCACGAACCAGGTGGCGGCGAAAAAGAAGGCCAGGATCGGCATCGCCCCGCGCGGCGGCTCGACCTGCGGCAGTTCGCTGGCAACCCGCGGCGACGCTGCCGGCATGCTATCGCGCGGGATCGTCAGCCAGTTGACCGGGGCGGCCAGCAGCAGGTTCAGCCCGGCCCAGATCAGGCAAGCCGCGCGCCAACCCCATTCGTGCAGAAACAGCGCGCTCGCCGGCCATCCGATGGTGCTGGCAAAGCCGGCGATCAGGGTGATCCCGGTGATCGCGCCTCGCGCCTCGCGACCGTAGAGCCAGGTCAGAGCGGCGAAGGCCGGGTCGTAGAGGCCCATGCCGATGCCGATGCCGAGCACCGTCCAGGCAGCGGCGAGCCCGACGATCCCGTGCGCCGCAGCGAGGATCGCCAGGCCGGCGGCGATCATCAAATTCGAGACGGCCAGCAGATGACGCCCGCCGTGGCGGTCGATCAGCCGCCCGACCGACGGACCGACCACCGCCGACAGCAGCAGGGCCGCCGAGAAGAGGCCGAAGAACACGCTGGCCGGCAGGTGCAGCGCGGCGGCGATCGGCGCGCCGAGGATTGCCGGCATGTAGTAGCTCGACGCCCAGGCGACGGTCTGGGTGCTGCCGATCGCGGCGACGACGATCGTTCGTCGGGGGTTCACCCTGCTCGCACCGCTGGCGAGCCGTGGCCGCTCGCGAGCGTGGCCAGAGCGTGGCGCAACTGCCATGCCAGCGGCAGGATCAGCAGAACGACGGCGGCAACCAGCAGCATCGCCGCGGAAAGGCCGATCGCGTCGCTGCAAAGCCCGTAAAGAGCAGGCGACAACGCTCCGGCGCCGACCGTGCCGGTGTAGAAAACGCCAAAGGCGCTCTCGCGGCGCTCCGCCGCGACCAGGTCGGGCACGGTGCCGTAAAGCACCGACGAGGTGCCATTGAGCGCGACGCCGATCGCCGGCAGCAGCGCCAGCGCCGCCCCGAGCGGCAGCGGAAGAAGGGCTACGATGCCGGCAGCGGTGGCGCCTTCGGTAATCAATATCGTCGACAGCACGCCGAGCCGAGCCCCGAGAAAGCCGCAAACGAGCTTGCCGGCGGCACCCCCGGCAAAGACCAGGGTCAACGCGATGCCGATCTCCGGCAGCCCGGCCCCTTTGCCCCGCAGCACGAACGGCAGGAACGTCAGAAAACCCATCCGCGTCGCGCTGTCGATGATACCGATCGCCAGCAGCAGGGCGAAGCCACGGCGCGACGATCCGACCGGTCCATCGGCTGTCTTGATCACCGGGGCGCTCACCGGCGCGGCGATATCCGTGTGCCCGGTGACAGCCGCTGGCGCGCGCCGCAGCGACAGCAGGATGGCGCCGGCGCCGATCAGCCCGATCATGCCGATCACCGACGCCGTCGAACGCCAGGACATCACCGCAATCAGGCAGGCGGCGATCGAGGGCAACGCCATCTTGCCGAGATCTCCGGCAAAGTTGTAGGTGCCCAGCGCGCCGCGCGAGCGCGGCCCCTCATAGGCCGTGGCGACGAGGCCCGATGCGATCGGGTGCTGGGTGCTCGATCCGATGCCGCCGAGCACCAGTGCTGCCGCCAGCACGGCGCAGCTCGAGTGAGCGCCCAGGCCCAGATAAGCGGCCCCGGCGATGGCCGTGCCGGCAGCGAGCATCCTCGCCCCGCCGACCCGCCGCGCGATCCTGGCGGCCGGGACCTGCAACCCCGCCATCGAGCCGGCGTAAAGCGCGCGCAGCAAGCCGATTGCGCCATAGCCCAAGGCGAATTCCGCCTGCCACAAGGGCAGCAGCAGATAGAGCGTATCGGTCAGACCATCATGCAGCGCATGCGTTCCGCAAGCGACCCAGAGCACGCGCAAAGGGCTGCGATTGGGGCGATCTGCGCGGCCGGTCGCGGTGGAGAGTGCGGCAATCGTCGTCACGTCATGGGTCCAGCGAGGGTCAGCGGCGCGCGGGACACGCTCCGCCGGCGCGTATTGGGCTCATTTGGCGCGCATGTCGGTTTGATGACAAACGACTTGTTCTGACCGTCGATGTGAGGAAAACTCACGTGCATGGGCCGACCGCCTTTGCCGCCGCTGAATGCAACCAAGGCCTTCGAGGCCGCCGCGCGGCTCGGCAGCTTCACCCGCGCCGCGGCAGAGCTGAACGTCACCCATGGCGCGGTCAGCCGGCAGATACGCCTGCTGGAAGACTGGCTCGGCACGAGGCTCTTTATGCGCACGAGCCGGAACGCCGTGCCGACGCGGGCGGGCTCGGAGCTGCTGGCCGAGATCGGCCCCGCGCTCGACCGCGTCGCGGCTGCGTCGCTGCGTTTGCAGGGCGGGGCGCGGGCCCGCGGATCGCTCCGCGTATCGGCCCTCCCGACCTTCGCGATGCGCTGGCTCATTCCACGCCTGCCGGAGTTTCAGCGCGCTCATCCCGACCTGGAATTGCGGATTGTCACCGCCAGCACGCCAGCCGAGCAGTTCCGGATGGATGTCGACGCCGTGATCTCGGGTCCCTCGCGGCAGCCGGGCTGGGCCGGCAAACGGTTTCTCGGCGAGGCGCGTCTGCCGTTGTTGAGCCCGGATCTGATGAACGAATGTCCGTTGCGAACGCCGCCGGATCTTGCGCGGCACACGCTGCTCCATGCGGCGACGCTGCGCGGGGCGTGGCCGCGCTGGCTGGCCGCTGCCGACGTGCCCAATCTGAAGCCGGCGCGCGATCAGGTCTTCGAGCATTTTTACTTTGCGATCCAGGCGGCCCTGGAAGGGCTCGGGGTCGTGATGGGCCCCCTGGCGCTGGTCGGCGACGAGTTGCGCGCAGGACGGCTCCTGGCCCCGATCAAGGAACCGGCGCTCAGGACGCGCGGATATTTCGTCTATGTCCCGGAGACGCGCAGCACTGCGGCGGTGGTGGCTTTCCGCAAGTGGCTGGCCGGCGCCGGGAGCCTAGCCGAGAACGAATATCCCGCTTATCTCTCGCTGCGCCAGTGCTTGGACACAGACGCAGACACACGATCCACTCAACCCCGTGATGGCCCGTCATGACCGGGCTGGTCCCGGTCATCCACGAGCCGCGGCACAAACTTTGCCGGTTTTCCGTGGATGGCCGGCACGAGGCCGGGCATGACGATCGAGGTGAGACTGCACTGCACTACCTGACGGCGTCTGAGCACCCGATCGAAAACCGCGCCGGGATGCGGCCTGTGGATGTCCGCATGGCTGAAGGCTCGGTCAGCGTTTGGTCGGCTGCCGTCGGGTCGCTCGTTGCGAGCGGGCGGTCAACTGCTGCCCACTCCGCCTCGCGGGCAGAGATGGAAGCGTCTCCGAGGCCCTTTCATTAGGCTCCGCGGGTCTTGCTGTCCGACCTGGCGCGCCCCGCCCTGCCGAAACCCCATTGCCGCAGCGCATGATTGCCGGCACTCAGGTGACCAGCAGGTGCGTAGCGCATCGCGGGGGCGGGATCACCGGCGGGTCCCCACCTTGTCCGCGGACCCACCAACTACGATCGCATCGAAGCAGCCGGCGCGACGGCATGCTGCCTTTCATGCTGCCAAAAGGCGGCGCTCGCAAGGCGAAGCCTAGATCTCAAATCCGGCCGATCGGCGAAAAGCCGCCGGTTCGCCCTCGCCGACCCGGAGCGGTCCCGGGCCGGTGAGGAACAGTCGTAGGTGCACGAACTATTGCGCCGGGTTGAATTGACCGCGAATTTCTCCGGCCGGACTGGCGGCGGTATGGATATTCACGTAATACTTTCCGGCCTCGAGATTTGCCATCTGCGCTGCGGTCAATATCTTCGAGCCTTTGATCGGGCTGGCCAGATTGCCGGTGAACGGGATCACGACCGGCGCGTTCTTTCCCGGCTCGGCGGGGCCGTGGATGTGGGCCGCCTTGGCCGGACCGCTGAGGCCCGAATAGGTCACGTCCCAGGTCAGCTTCCGGGTCGCGGTGTTGAGCGTCGCGGTGGCCGTGCCGGTTCCGGTGCTGGTTGTCGGCGGCACTTCGCTGGTGCCGGCGAGGGTCGCGTTGAAGACCCGGGTCGCGGCCTGCCCGGTGCCCGAAATCATCAACAAGGCAACGGCACCAAACATGACTGAATGCAGATGACGCATGTGTTCCTCCCGTCACAGGTGATCCGGCGACGACACTATTCAACGGGAAGCCAGAGGAGAAGCCGAAAATGACGGGCGCGTGGCCGATGCGCCGAAAAGCGCGTTCGTCACTTGACCAGGCCGGTTTTTGCGGCACCGCGTGCCGCGGCTGTCCGGCTCGAGGAAATCGGTTGCGGCTGAGTGGTTCAATGCCATCCGGGATCCCCGCAGCCGGGTCTGACCCCTGGGCCGACCGCCCGCGGACCGAGCCCGGTCATGACCGCTCAGCGAGATCTTTGTCGGTGTCCCAGATACTAGAAGCTGGGTCATTTGGTTAAATTAACTATGAGTATTGGTTGTTAACCTTCAATTTTGTAGAGAACTTCGTTACGGGGTGGTAAATATCTGCATCCCGGTCGGGTCGATGTCCGGCCGAAGCTGCTTTTAATATTTAGAGGACCCTGGTCATGAACATCCTCCGCAAGTCGCTGGCGGTCGCAGCACTGGCCGTGGCCGTGGGGTATGCGGCCGAGGCTCGGGCGGAAATCTTTCTGTCGGCCACGGACGGCGTCGACACGGCTTCGGCCAACGACTTGGCAAGCCCCGGAACCGCCTTCTACAGCGGGACCGTCGGCAATTTCACCACCAGCATCGACATCGGCACCGGCTTCCCGGCGATCGGCGCGCCGTCCGACCCGATCCTCGATCTGACCTCGCTCGATCTGACGACCGGGACGGCAGGCGGCACCCTGACCGTTTCGCTGACCGAAACCGGCTTCACGACCACCATCGCCGCCAAACAATTCTTGAGCGACATCACCGGCGTCTATACCAACAGCCAGGCGACGATGAACACGTATTTCGACACGTCGAACACCCCCTTCGGCACCGGAACGTTGTTGGCGAGCGGACTTCTCGATAACCAATCGAAACTGGTCTCGGTGCCGCCGATCGCCGGCCCCTACTCTTTGACCGAAATCGTGACGGTGACCGCCGGCGCGAACAGCCTCGCCAGCATCGATGCCGGGATCATCGACACGCCCGAACCCGGCTCGCTGCCGCTGCTCGGCGCCGGCCTGATTGCATTGGCGGCGCTCGGTTTGCGCCGCACCCTGACCCGCGATCGCCGCCCGCCGGTTCTGCCGGCGGTGCGAGCAGAGTGCGTCGGCCTAGGCTGATGGCGTCGCCGCGTCGGGGCGGCGATCGGCTTCCTCGCGCAGCCAATCGCGGAATGCGCGAATTTTAGGGCGTTCGAGCGCGCTCGGGGCGGTGACGACATAGTAGGCGAACTGGTCGGGCAGCGCCAGCGAGAACAGCCGCACCAGCCGGCCGGCGGCGAGATCGGCGGCGGCGATCGTGCTGTAGGCCAGCACCACGCCATGGCCGGCGATCGCCGCGTCGAGCGCGAGGTGCATGTTGTTGAAGCTGAGCCCGGCGGTCGCCGCGACATCCTTGACCCCGGCAGCCTTGAGCCACATCGGCCAGGTCGGCGCCAGCGGGTCGCGCTCGACGGCCTGATCGTGGATCAGCGCGTGATGGCGCAGATCGTCGGGCGTGCGCAACGGCAGGCCGGTCGCGAGCAGCTGCGGGCTGCACGCCGGAAACACCTCGTTGGCAAACAGCTTCTCGACTTCGAGCCCGGGGTAATGCCCGGTGCCATAGCGGATCGCGATATCGAAATCCCCCTTGGTCAGATCGACGACCTCGTCGGTGGCGGATATCCGCACGTCCACCTCCGGCCATCGCTCCTGAAAGCGATGCAGCCGCAGGACCAGCCACTTAGCGGCAAAGGATGGCGAGGCGGTCACGGTCAAGGTGCCGGTGTCGTTGTGCGCCCGCAGGCGCCTGACCGCGGCCTCGATCCCGGCAAAGCCTTCCGACAGGCCGGGCAGCAGCACGCGCGCCGACGCGGTCAGCGCGACCGACCGGTTGAGCCGGTGAAACAGCCTGACGCCGAGATCCTGCTCCAGCGCGTGGACCTGATGGCTGATCGCCGCCGGGGTGACGAACAGCTCCTCGGCGGCCTTGCTGAAGCTCAGGTGCCGGGCCGCTGCTTCGAACGCCCGAAGCGCCCCGAGAGGCGGCAGATGCTCATTCATCCCAGATGAGAGAATCTAACACGTCGCTGAAAAACTCTCGTTTGCGGACAGATGCTGTCGCCGCCAATTAACTGCAAGAGGGGTTCGCCAAGCGCTGTCGAGAGCCCCGGTAAAGTTTAGGAGACTGCATATGAGTGCGATCCGGTTCGAGACCGGTCATGAGCTGTTTTGCCGGGCTCGGCGTGGCCCCGCGCGGCGATCGGCGGGCGCTGCTGCGGGGCGGCTGTTGGCGATGCTGCGCGAATGGCGCCGGCGCGCCCGCGACCGCGCCGAGCTCGCTTCGCTCGACGACAGGATGCTCGCCGACATCGGGGTCACCCGGACCGAGGCCGAGTTCCTGGGCAACAAACCGTTCTGGAGGGAGTGAGTGATGCAGATGCAAACAGATGCCGACGGGCGCCGATCGCCCCGCCTCGGGGGATTGCGCCGTGCGGTGCGAGCCTTGGGCGCGCTACTGGCTCGGGTGCCGCTGCCATCGGCTCGGCCGGAGCGCAAATCCTGGTCGGAAACGTTGCGGTTTCCACTTTTTTGAGCGACCCTTCGAAACACCAGCGACCCTTCGAAACACCAGGAGGACCAGTCCCATGAGCAATTTCGACACGCTTCCCTACGTCGAGGCCGAGCTGAATTATCTGGCGCCGATGGCCGAACGGCCGCGCTACTACGCCTATGAGGTCGAGCCCGGCGAGCACCGCTCGAACATGAGCCACGAGCCGCACCGGGTGCACATCCGCGACATGCGGCCGATCGCCTCGGAAGTGGCGCTCGACCGCCAGGGCTTCGCGCTGGTCGAGCAAGAGACCGCGGTGCGCGATTTCTGGGACGACGACGAAGTGCGCCGCATCTATTACCCGGAGGCCGAGCGCTTTCTGATCGAGAAGACCGGCGCCAGCCGCGTCTTCATCTTCGACCATCTGCAGCGCCGCCGCGTTCCGGGCGTGCAGGACCGCTCGGCCGGCGGCCCGCGCCAGCCGGCGACCCGGGTCCATGTCGATCACACCGCACGCTCCGGCCCGCAGCGGGTCCGCGACTTGTTGCCCGACGAGGCCGAGGAGCTGCTCAAGGGCCGGGTCCAGGTGGTCAATTTGTGGCGCCCGATCCGCGGGCCCTTGCAGGACGCGCCGCTGGCGGTGTGCGACGCCCGCACGGTCGACCCGAAGGATCTGGTGCCCTCGGACCTGGTCTATCGCGACCGGGTCGGCGAGACCTACTCGGTCACATGGAACCCGGCGCACGAATGGTATTATGTGCCCGAGATGCAGCGCGACCAGGCGCTGTTGCTGAAGATCGCCGATACCAAGACCGACGGGCGCGCGCGGTTCATGCCGCACACCTCGTTCACCGATCCGACGACCCCGCCCGGCGCTTTCCCGCGCGAAAGCATCGAATTGCGCACCCTCGTCTTCCACCCGAACTGACGCTCAGCCTCACCACCCCGGCCCGGCGTAGCCCGCCAGGCCGGGGTGTGCCGCTGAAACCGGCCGTGGGAAGCTGTTGTTGCCCCGCGCGCCTCCGCTCCTCAGATGGCGCTATTTTTGGTCCTCTTCTCGTGCGTCGCGAAGACACTTGCCGAGTGCGCTATAAAAACGATTAACGCATCCAAATCTCGGAGAGCATTTTTCTGGGCATTCTCGTAGTCATTTGCCCCAGCTCTTTTCTGTACGGATGTGAACGCGTGCTCGTCATCATCGACGATTTGCTTTGCGTGATGTGCTGATCCCAAAATCGAGGTGCTGCGCAATGCGCGCTCCTCGAGCCTAATTTGGTTGTATATCTGCTGATCAATTTCTCTCTTCGGGTTGCGCCAGCCCGAGGCCGACGCGGATTGCTGTGTAAGTATTCGAGCTTGTACAGTTTTAGCGCCTTTTGGCATTCCGCGACCACCGCGTCGAACTCATCTGGTGAGAAATATACATTCAGGTCCGTCGCTTTCAGCGAGGGCGCCCAGGCATTCCTTTACCGTTCGTTGTCACCTGAGTTCACAATCCTTCGTCATCCTGAGGAGCGGCCTCTGGGCCGCGTCTCGAAGGACGACGGCGGTGGCGCCGCGGCGAGCCAGGAAGGGCAGAGCCGCAAAATCGCCTCGGATCAACGCTTCCTTCTTTTCGCGGCGCCAGCCCTTGACCTGGCGCTCGGCGGCGGCGGCGTCATCCACTCTTTCAAAATTCTGATGGAACACAAGCACGACCGGTCGTCGGTGAGCCGTGTAACCATCGTAAGCGCCCGTCTGGTGCTCGGCGACGCGTGTATCCAGGCTGCCAACGGTGGTCCCGACATAATACGAGCCATCGGCGCAGCGAAGCATGTAGAGATAAGCGCTCACGGTTTCTCCAGGTGAACGGCAGAGCTGCAGTGCGTCCTTCGAGACGCCCGCGGCGCGGGCTCCTCAGGATGACGGAAGCTTGAGCGGAGCAATCCGCTCAGTCCACCTTGACCAGCTTTTGCAGGGCGCGCAGGTCGGGGGGAAAGCCTTGGCCGCGGTAGCGGTTGCCCCAGTTGGTGAACGACACCTCGCCGACATAGATGTCGCCGCGCGAGTCGACGGCGAGGCCGTGCGGCGACATGAACTGGCCGGGTTCGAGACCGGCCGGGCGGGTGCCGAGCCGGGCCAGCATCTCGCCGGTGTGCGAATAGATGCTGACCCGCGGGCCGATATTGGGCAGGTCGTAATTGACCCCCATGCCGCCGCCGATCTCGCCGACGTAGAAGCGCGGCGTCCTGGTGCCGGTCTCCATGTAGAGGCCGGACGGCCGGTGCATGTTGTTCCACTGCGCCTCGTACTTGCCGTTGCCGTCGAACACCTGGACGCGGTGGTTCTCGCGGTCGGCGACATAGACCCAGCCGTCGGGGTCGCAGCAGACGTTGTGCGGGATGTTGAACTGGCCGGGATCGGTGCCGGGCTCGCCCCACGCCATCAGCAATTTGCCGTCGGGCGAATATTTGTGGACGCGCGAATTGCCGTAGCCGTCGGAGACATAGATGTCGCCCTGCGGCGACAGCGCGGTGTGGGTGCAGCGGTGGAACGGCTCGCCGCTCATATAGGGGGCGGGCTTGCCGGCGATGCCGAGGGTTAACAGCACCCGGCCCTCGAGGCTGCATTTGCGCACCGTGTGGTCGCCGTCATCGGTCAGAAACAGCGTGTCGTCCGCGGCCATGTGGACGCCGTGCGGGCGGTGAAAGACGCCTTCGCCCCACGAGCGCAGAAAGTGGCCGTTGCGGTCGAACACCATCATCGGGTGCGCGCCGCGGCTGAAGGCATAGACGTTGTCGTGCCGGTCGACCCCGACCGCGGCGACGTCGGCGTCGAATTTCCAGCCGTCGGGCAGTTTGGCCCAGTCGTCGTCGACCTGATAGCGGAAGCCGTCGGTTCCGAGAATGGCCGCCATGGCGTTCTCCTCCAAGGTTTGGCAGGATTATAGGCCGATCCGGCGCCGGCTCAACGTGAAGCCCGGGCCGCCGGACGCAGCGGGCTCAATCCAGCCGGGAAGCACGCGGCGACGACGAAGGTCAGCACCGCGGTCAAGGTCGCGACCCAGTAGACCTCGTGCAGCGAGGCGGCCACCGCATCGCTCAGGCGCGCGATCTCGCCCGGTCCAAGGCTGTGGCGCAACGCCGGCTCCAGCAGTCGGTTGACCGCGTCGGCCGCGTCGGGGACCCGCCGGAAGACGCCGAAATTGAGGATGGCGCCGCCGAGGGCCGCGCCAAACGATTGACCGATCACCCGCATGAACATGTTCGAGCCGGTCGCGACGCCGCGCTCGTGCCAGCCGACGCTGGCCTGGATCGACACCAGAAAGGCGGTGTTGCAGGCGCCCATGCCGATGCCCATGACCAAAGAGCCGGCCGCCGGCCAGACAATGCCGCTCGACGGCTGCAACTGGGTCAGCATCGCCGCGCCGACCGCGAGCGCCACCCCGCCGAGCGCCGCGGCGAGCCGGTAGGAGGTGCGGATCATCAGCCGGCCGGCCGCGAACGAAGCGAACATCCAGCTGACCGACATGCAGCCGAGCACCAGCCCGGCGACGGCGGGGCCGCGGCCCATGACCCCTTGCACATAGGTCGGCAGAAAGGCGCTGACCGCCATCATCGTCGAGCCGGTGCCGAAGATGCCGAAATTGGCGAGCGCCACGACCCGGTTGCGCCACAGCCGGAACGGCACCATCGGCTCGGGGGCACGGGCCTCGTGGACGAACAGCGCCAAGAGCGTGGCGAGGCCGAGCCCGACCAGCGAAGCGATGCTGCTGGCATCGAGGCTGCGCGCCTGCACCAGGGCCAGCATCGGCGCGCCGATGCCGACGATCAGCAGAACGGCGCCGAGATAATCGATGCGGTGCTGGCGCCGCTCGATCCGCTCGGGCAGATAAACCGCGAACATCGCGATGCTTGCGGCGCCGATCGGCAAATTGACCCAGAACACCAACGCCCAAGTCACGTGCTCGACGATAAAGGCGCCGAGAGCCGGGCCGATGATCGCCGAGACGCCGAACACGCTCGACAGATAGCCCTGCACCCGGGCGCGCTCGGCCGGGGTGTAGATATCGCCGATGACGGTGCTGGCGATCGGCTGGATGGCGCCGGCGCCGATCCCCTGCACCGCGCGAAACACCACCAGCATCACCATCGTCCGGGCAAACCCGCACAACGTGGTGCCGACCAGAAAGATGCCGGTGCCGACGATAAACACCCGCTTGCGACCGTAAATGTCGGCGAGCCGGCCGTAGATCGGCACCGTCACCGCCATGGTTAAGAGGTAGGCCGCGAACACCCAGCTGAACAGACGAAACCCGCCGAGATCGCCGACGATGGTCGGCATCGCGGTGGCGATGATGCTGCTTTCGACCGCGGCCATGAAGGTCGCGATCAGCGCTGCCATCAGCACCATGCCCCGGCGCGGGACGACGACGGCGGGCCGATGCGGCGCTAAGGCCTGATCCAAATGCTGCCTCCGATTTGGGCAAGAGGCGGACTTTAAGTCGGGCGGATGCATCAGGACAATGCGTCAGCAGTTGCATTCGCTGGGAGGCTGTCCTGCGCGCCGCCCGCCGGGTCGGGGCCGCCGGGTCGGGGTTGCCACCGGCGTGCCGATCGCCGAGCATGGGCCATTCGATTTGATCGAAAAGGGGCAGCGATGAAATATGATCTTCTGGTCTCGGGCGGCGAGGTGCTCGATCCCGCCGCCGGGTTGCGCGGCCTGATGGATCTCGGCATCGCCGGCGGCAAGATCGTCGCGGCGGCGCCCTCGCTGGCCGCTGCCGATGCCCGCCGCACGATCAGCGCCAAGGGCCGGCTGGTGACCCCCGGGCTGGTCGACATCCACGCCCATATTTTCGTCAACGCCCATGACATGGCGGGCGATACCGACCGCTTCTGCAAGGCGAGCGGGGTCACCACCCTGTGCGACGCCGGCAGCACCGGCTCGGCCACCTTTGCCGGGCTGCGCCAGGTCATCGACCGCGAGGTGCGCACCCGCACCCGCGCCTTTGTCAACCTGTCGGCGATCGGCATCGTCGGCACCGCGCGCGGCGGGGAGCTGGCGCATTTCCCCTATGCCGATCCCGAGGGCTGCGCCCGCACGATCAGCGAAAACCCCGATCTCGCGATCGGGGTCAAGCTGCGCTACGGGCCGGGCCTCGTTTGGGAATACTCGGCCGAGCCGGTCAAATTGGCGCGCCGGACCGCGGATATGGCCGGCGGGGTGCCGATGATGATGCACATCACCGACTCGCCGATCCCGTTGCCCGAATTGCTCGCCCACATGAAGCCCGGCGACATCGTCACCCACTGCTATCACGGCCGCGCGCACGGCATCATGGGCCAGGAGAAGCAGCTGGTGCTGAAGGAAGTGGTCGAGGCCCAGCGCCACGGCATCATCTTCGACTGCGCGCACGGGCGAAACCATTTCAGCTTCCCGATGATCGCGAAGGCGCTCGACCAGGGCTTTCTGCCGGACACGATCTCGACCGATCTGACCTTTGCCAGCGCCACCCAGGGGCCGGTGTGGGATCTGCCGACGACGATGTCGAAATTGCTGCATTTCGGCATGTCGCTCGACGACCTGGTCATGCGCTCGACTGCGGCGCCGGCGAAGATCCTCGGCTACGAAGGCACGGTCGGGACCCTAAAGCCGGGCGCCAATGCCGATATCGCCATCTTCGAGCTGCGCGACGGCAATTTCCAATTGCGCGACAGCGACGGCAACACCGTCACCGCCAAGCGCCGGCTGATCGCCCAGATGACCATCAAGGACGGACGGGTGTGGTACGAGCGACCGGGGGAATAGCGGAAATCTCGTCGGCCGAGGACACGCCGGAAGCGTGGACCGGCGCGCCGCTGCCGAGCGCTCGCTCGGGCCGGGTGAGGAACAGCGGTGAGCGACAGACCCGCTCGGCCGGCCGAGGGCGGGCAGCGACGCCCGGGGCGCTGACCAAGGCGATGCACGCCCCCGGTTGAGCCGCCGCAGGCCGAGCCGATGGCGGCGCCGGACCCCGCGATAGAGGCCGCCGCAGCCGCCGCGGGCCAGCCGCCGGGGTGGCGAGCGGCGTTGGCTGCAGTCGCCGGCAGCGTGATGGTCGGCTTCATGCCGCTGATGACCCTGCAGCTCTACAAGGCCGGGATCAGCGCCCCCTCGATGCTGGTCTGGCGTTATGCGCTGGCGCTGGTGCCGCTGACCGCCGCCGCGGCACTGGCGGGTCATGATCTCGGCGCGGCGCTGCGTGCGGGCGCGTGGCGGATCATGCTGGTCGGGGCCACGCTCGGGGCCGGGCAGACCCTGTGCTTCTGGGAGAGCCTGCACACCCTCGACACCAGCATCGTCGTGCTGCTGTTCTACACTTATCCGGCGTTGACCCTGATCCTCGATCGGCTGGTCTTCAAACGGCCGATCCAACTGCGCGCGGCGCTGTGCGTTGCGATGATCCTGGTCGGCGCCGGGTTGATCACTGTGCCGGGGCTGCGGGGCGGCGGCCTCGACCCGCGCGGGCTGGCTTGGATCTTGCCGTCGCCGGTGATCTACACCCTCTACCTCGCCGCCAATTCGGTGCTGATGCGGCGCCACCCGCCATTGATCGGCGCGGTCTTTCTCTATCTCGGGCTCGCGGCCACCTTTGCCGGCGCCAGCCTCTATCTCGGCCTCGACATCCCGGCCGCGCCAGGCACCTGGCTGCTGGTGCTGATCGATCGCTCTCGGTCCGGGGGCGCTGACCGTCACCCTGTTTTCCTACAGCGTGCCGAGGCTCGGCGCCGCGAGTTATGCAGTCATCGCCAATTGCGAGCTGATCACGGTCATCCTCGTCGGCGTGCTGGTGCTGGGCGAAAGGCCGACCGCGGGGCGGGCGGGCGGCGCCGGTCTGATCCTTTGCGGCATCGTCCTGCACGGGATTTTCCGCAGACCGAGAACGCGTTGATCCCGGCATTGCGTCCAGAGCAGGTGTTCCCGGTTTCAAACCGGATTATGCGCGTGAGATACACGCAATTTGACTGATATAAAATTATTTACCCGCACAGGAAGATTTCTCGGGACATAACAGGAACACGGCGGTATAATCGGTCCTGCAAGGTGAACGTTCGTCCGACGCCTCCTTGTGGCGGCCCCGTTCGGGGGCGCCGTTTGGCAAGAGGGGGAAACAGCATGGCTCGCCGTCACGCTCTCGCCTATATTGTTCTCTTTATGTTCGTAACAGTGCCGGTATCGGCAGATGCGCAGGCCGGCGGCGCGAGCACCACCTCGGTCGGCGCGGCATCCTGCGGCTTCAACCCTTGGATCGATGTGCGCTGCTACGGCGCCACCGGAAACGGCAGCACCGACGACACAGGCGCCGTCAATCGCGCGCTTGCCGCCGCCCTCTCGGCCGACGAGCCGTTGCTCTTCCCCCATGGCAAATTCAAGCTCACCCGGCCCTTGGTCATCGATTACACAACGAGGTCCGACACTGGATTTCGGTTGATCTCGATGGGGGCCGTGCTCGATGGCAAAACGATCTCTTCGCAGCCGGTGTTGGAAATCCACTGCTCGGGTGGCACGGAAATTTCTCCCAAGGGGTGCTTTTATTTTGACGAGCAAGGGACTTTATTCGTTTACGCCAACAGCGACGGCTTTGCCGTGGTCATCGGACAGGTCAACTTTTCCGACGCTCAGAACTCGATCAAGATCGATCATCTGATCGTCAACAACGCCAGTGCCAGCCGGGGGGCCGGCGGGCTCCAGCTGAATTACGTGCTGAACTCGCACATTTTCGCGATTGCCGATTCGGCCGGCGGGAGGGCAGGCATCGCGCTGGAGCAGACCCAGATTTCCAATATCAGCGGCGCCGGATCGGCCAGCGCCGCAGGCGGGATCGGCCTGCTGATCGAGAACGGCTACAGCTTTGCCAATACGATCGATGCGATGGACCTCGAAGTGGCACCGATCTGCCTCGCGGTCGATTCGCCCAACGCCGCCCACAACACCTTCATCTCGCCCTATTTCGCGTGCGCCACGGCGGTCGACGCGGCGGCAGGCCAGGATACCCATCTGATCAATCCGCTCTTTGGCGGGAACGTCAAGACACGGTTCGCCGCCTCGACCGGCATCGCCACGACCCCTTGAGCGCAGGCCCGCTTCGCCCAGGCTCGTGCGGGACCGCAATTGCCGGGTCGGCCTTGCCGCCGTGCCTGCGGCGCCGGCCTTCGCAGCCCCCGACGCGGCCTTTGACAAAGCCGTCGCGCCGCCCAAATCTACCGGTGCCAGACGGCCGGACGGCCGCTCCTCGCGTTGCGCGGGGAGAGGAAAGTCCGGGCTCCACGGAGGTACGGTGCCGGGTAACGCCCGGCGGGGGCAACCCCAGGGAAAGTGCCACAGAAAGGACACCGCCGAGCCCGATTCCGGCAGCGCCGGGCGGGCGGCAAGGGTGAAACGGTGCGGTAAGAGCGCACCGCGCCGCCGGCAACGGCGGCGGCAGGGAAAACCCCACCGGGAGCAAGACCAAGTAGGGGCGGCGGGCATCGAGGATCGATCCGATCGGAACGGTCCAGAGGTGCCGGGCGGACCTTCGCGCCGCCGCTCGGGTCGGTCGCACGAGGCGCCCGGTAACGGGCGCCCCAGAGGAATGGCCGTCACCGCCTCTGCAAGCCCGTCGGGGCAAGCCCGTTGGGCGGCTGGGGGCGGCACAAAACCCGGCTTACAGGCCGTCTGGCGCCGCCGGTGCTCGAGAGTCCGGTCCGGCGCGGGTGCATGCCGGCGCCATCGGAGAGCCGGCAGGTGGACGGTTCGGCGGATGAAACCGGGATAATTGCGCTTTCCGGGGGACAACCCTGTGGAACGCAATTTGTCGAATTGCCCGCTGCGGCCAACCGGCTAAGGTGCGTTCGTGCGGTCCGTGCCGTTCTATCCGGCTGCAGCCCGATGACCGGGGAAGTCGCGGGCAGCGCCTTCGGCCGCGAGCCGCGCTTGGGGGATGGAGCGGGCGATCTTGGGCCGGATCGCCCGCCTCACCTTTGGTCCCGGTTGGCCGGCGATGCCTGGGGCCGCGTTCGGGCACCCCGGCCGCAGTCGCGGGCGTCCTTGCCGCGGCATCGGGGCGCCGCAGCGGGCAAGATTTTGCTCGCCACTGGTCCGATTTTTATGCCATAGTTTTGGCATTGTTATGAGCCTATGGAATTGGCGGTCCGCGATGGCGCGAGATGTCAATCCCCTGAAATCGGAGCTGATCACCCTGTCGGTCAACGTCCAGACCGCATGGTACCTCGACCGCCTCGTCGAAACCGGGCTCTATGGAAACAACCGCACCGAGGCGGCGCGGGTCGCGCTCTACGATCACTGCAAGATGCTGATCGCGGACCGAAGATTGGAAATGGCGCCGCGCCTGCCGAGCAAAGAGGTCGCGGTATCCGGGTGACCTCCGGTGCCGGCGATCATTTCAGGTGCGCAGGGCCGGATGACCCCGCCGCTGCTTGATCCGATAGCCGAACGCGGCGCCGGGCGGAATTTGCCGTCGCTCCCAAGTTCACCCGCGAGCTCTGCGCCGACGTCGCGCCCGGAGCGAACCCGCCGCGTCACCTCGGGGAGTTTCCGGGCCGGCACGGATCCGCCGGCAACATTTTTGCGAGCCGACCCGCATCGGCGAAAGCGCTTGGGTTCAGCGTTTCGGACGACCGCGAGCCGACCTTGCGCCGCGGCGATGAGACAGTCTTACTGCCGCCTGCGCCGGATAGGATTGCGGCGACTACATGATGTGGTCGGCGCACCTCCATCTCACAAGATACAAAATCTCAGGTTTTATTACAGAAACCCATTGACGACCATGAATCCCCATGTTATCCCATACTCACCCATGGACGGGTGCGGCCGATGGGGGGAACTTCGGCAGCACCTATCGGGCGCCCCTTGCCGAGCGTCCAGGGGTGAGCGTTGGGGGAAGAAGTGGCATGTTTCTGTCCACTTACGTGAACAAGGTCGACCGCAAGGGGCGAGTTTCAGTGCCGGCGACCTTTCGCGCCGCCTTGGCGGCCCAGCGCTTCCCCGGGATCGTCGCGTTTCCGTCCTACAAATATCCGGCGCTCGACGGCAACGGCATCGATCGGATGGAGGAGCTGATCGCCCGGCTCGACTCGCTGGAGGAATTCTCCGACGACCACGAAAACCTTTCGGCCTTGATGTTCGCCTCGTCGCAGCGGCTGCCGTTCGACACCGAGGGGCGGGTCGTGCTGCCGCAGGATCTCGCCGAACATGCCTCGATCACCGAGAGCGCGGCGTTTGTCGGCCTCGGCAAGAGCTTTCAGATCTGGGAACCCGGCCGCTTCGCCGAGCATCTGGCGAACCTGCGCGAACGCGCCCGCCGGCAGGGTACCAAGATTCCGCCGCTCGCCGTTTCGAACGTTCGAGGCCGCGAATGACGGGTCCTTGCCCCAAATCCTTCCGAGACCGGGTCGCAGACGCGCCGGCCGAAGCGGCTGCCGGGCAATCCTCGGGGCATGTGCCGGTTCTCGTCGACGCCGTGGTCGCCGCGCTGGCGCCCCGCGACGACGCCCTCTATGTCGACGGCACCTTTGGCGCGCGGCGGCTACAGCCGGGCGCTGCTCGGTGCCGCGAACTGCCGCGTCCTCGCGATCGATCGCGATCCCGAAGCGGTGCGGCGCGGCCGCGAGCTGGCGCCCGCGCGGTGCGGGCGGCTCAGCGTGATCGAAGGCAATTTCGGCGAAATGGAGCGGCTGCTCGATCGAGCCGCTCCCGGTCCGGTCGCCGGGCTCGCCCTCGATCTCGGCGTATCCTCGATGCAGCTCGACACGCCCGAGCGGGGATTCTCGTTCCGCTTCGACGGACCGCTCGACATGCGCATGAGCGGCACCGGGCAGAGTGCCGCCGATCTCGTCGCCACCCTTCCGGAGGACGAGCTCGCCCGACTGATCCGCGATTTTGGCGAGGAGCGGTTCGCCCGCCGGATCGCCCGCGCGATCGCCGCGGCGCAACGGCACCGCCCGATCCGCCGCACCCTCGAGCTCGCCGCAGATCGTTCGCGCCGCGGTGCCCAAGACCGAGCCCGGGCTCGATCCGGCGACCCGCACCTTTCAGGCGCTGCGCATCGCCGTCAACGACGAGCTCGGCGCGCTCGACAGCGGTCTCGCCGCGGCCGAACGGCTGCTGACGCCCGGCGGCCGGCTTGCGGTCGTGTCGTTTCACTCGCTCGAGGACGGCGCGTCAAGGATTTCCTGAGGCAGCGCAGCGGCACCGCACCCCGCGCTTCGCGCCATGAGCCGGTCCGGCCCGAAATCGCCGCCCCGAGCTTCCGGCTGCTGCATCGGCGTCCGGTCGGGCCCGCTCCCGAAGAAGTCGCCCGCAACCCGCGCGCGCGGGCGGCCCGACTGCGCGCGGCGGAGCGAACCGCCGCCCCACCCTGGCCGCCGGGTCGCGACCGGCAACGAGGGCAGGCTGCATGATCAGGCTCTCCACCCTGTTCTGGCTGATTTTGATGTCGGCGACCGGGTTTGCCATGTTCGCGGTCAAATACGAGGTCCAGGCGCTCGCCGACCAGCTCGCCCAAACCACCAGGCAGGCGGGCCAGGCCGACCACGAGCTGCGCGTCCTCGACGCCGAATGGGCTTATCTGAACCGGCCCGAAGCGCTCGCCCAGATGAACCAGCGCTATCTGTCCCTGGCGCCGATCGCCACCAAGCAGCTTCACACCAGCGTCGCCGACATCCCGATGCGCGTCCTGCCGACCGCGCCGGTCGAAACTGTGGCCGCCGTCGCCGGCATTGCCGCCCCGGCCGCCCCGGCCGCGATGCAGCGGAGCGCGTCGAGCGCGAGCCAGCCGGCGACCAACCAGGTGCCGCAACCATCCTCGCCGGCACAGACCGCGACTCTCCGTCGTGACCGCCGCGCTCGACACTCCGGTGGCGTTGCCCGAGCCGGCCAGACCCGCATCGCCGCTCAGGCCGAGGCCGATCCGCCGGGCAAAATCGCTGGACGCGCTGATCGCGCTGATCGCGGAGAATCGGTGATGAGCGCGGTCCGCCAATTCGACGACAATCCGTGCCGGCCGCGGCATTTCAAACCGCCGCCCTGCACCCCGGTCGTTCCCGACGGCCCGGCAAAGCGGGCGCTCGACGGCATCCGCCGCCGGCTGTCCATCGCGAGCGCCGGGTTCCTGGTGCTGTTTGCCATGGTTGGCATTGCGGCTCGTCGAGGTCACCTTGCTTCCGGCGCGAACATCGCCGTGCCGCAAAATCGCCCGGTTTCATCCGGTGCCGCCGCCGCCGCCGGGTCGCGCCGACATCGTCGATCGCCACGGCAAGCTGCTGGCGACGACACTCGACAGCCCCTCGCTCTATGCCGATCCACGGCAGATCGTCGACCCCGCCGCCGTCACCCGCGAGCTCCTCGCGGCGCTGCCCGGTCTCGACCGCACCGAACTCTTTGCCAAGCTGACCTCGGGCAAAGGCTTTGTGTGGGTCAAGCGCCATCTGACCCCCGAGGAGGAATATGCGGTCAACCAGCTCGGGATACCGGGGCTGCAATTCGAGCGCGAAGAGCGCCGCGTCTATCCCTTTGGCGAATCTGCTGTCGCATGTGGTCGGCTATACCGGGATCGACGACAACGGACAGGCCGGGATCGAGCGGGGTCTCGACGACCAGCTGCGCGGCCGGCAGGAGCCGCTGCAGCTGTCGATCGACCTGCGCCTGCAATATATCCTGCACGAAGAAGCTGCAGCGGGTCGTCGACGACTTCACCGCCAAGGGCGCTGCCGGTCTGATCATGAACGTCAATACCGGCGAGGTCGTTGGCGATGGTGTCGCTGCCGGATTTCGATCCGAACCATCCCGACACGCCCGATCCCAACCACCCGAATATTCCGATAGCACAGCGGATGTTCGACCGGGTCACGCTCGGCGACTACGAGATCGGCTCGGTGTTCAAGATCTTCACGACGGCGATGGGGCTCGATTCAGGCGCCACGACGATGACCGGGGTGTTCGACGCGACGCTATCCGATCCGGATCGGCCGCTTCACGATCTCCGATTACCACGGCAAGCATCGCCCGCTGAGCGTGCCCGAAATCTTGATGTATTCGTCGAATATCGGCGAGGCCAAGATTGCGCTGGCGGTCGGTGCCGACGCGGCAGCAGGAATACCTGCGGCGGTTCGGGCTGCTGACCTCGCCGACCTTCGAGATCGAAGGAGGTCGGCAAGCCGCACTATCCGGCGCATTGGCGCGAGGTCAACGTCATGACCATCGGCTTTGGCCACGGCATTTCGGAAACGCCCGCTGCAGGTCGCCACCGCAGCGTCGGCGCTCGTCAACGGCGGGGTGCTGCACCAGGCGACTTTGCTGAAGCTGCCGGCCGGCGACGCGCCGCCCGGCCGACAGGTGATTTCGCCGGAGACCTCGGAGCAGATGCGCAAGCTGTTGCGGCTGGTCGTCCAATACGGCACCGGCGAGATGGTCGACGCGCCGGGCTACGTCGTCGGCGGCAAGACCGGCACCGCGGACAAGGTCGTCGGCGCGCGTTACGCCGAGAGAAAGCTGCTGTCGAGCTTTCTCGGCGCGTTTCCGATGACCGCCCCGAAATACCTGGTGCTGGTCATGGTCGACGAGCCGCACGCCAACAAGTGGAGCTACGGCTATGCCACCGCCGGCTGGACCGCGGCCCCCGCCGTCGGCCGGATCATCGTGCGCATCGCCCCGCTGCTCGGCGTGCCGCCGATCGACGAATCCTCGCCGGCAAGTCGCTCGTGCGCTGATGCCCGAGAGCCTGCAGGCAAACGGATTGAAGCTTACTGAGCTGATCGAGCTGCGCCGCGGTCGCGACGCTGCCGCTCGCTGCGATCCCGAGATCACCGGCCTCACCGCCGATTCGCGCGCGGTCCGGCCGGGCTATCCTGTTTGCCGCCCTGCCCGGCACCCGGCGCGACGGGCGTGACTTCGCCGCCGAGGCGGTTGCCCGCGGCGCGGTTGCGATCCTGACCGACAACGCGGTCGGCCCTCGGCCTGTCGCCGGCGAGGCCGCGAGCGCGTCGCCATCGTCGCCGATGCCAACCCGCATCGCCGTCTCTCGCTTCTGGCGGCGCGCTTTTACGGCCGGCCGCCGCACACCGTCGCCGCGGTCACCGGCACCAACGGCAAGACCTCGGTCGTCGCATTTCCTGCGCGAGATCTGGACCGGCGCAGGTCATCCCGCGGCGAGCCTCGGCACGCTCGGGCTCGTAACCCCGGCGGGTCGCCGTCCCGGCGCGCTGACGACACCCGACCCGGTGGCGTTGCACCGCGATCTCGCGGCGCTCGTCGCGCGAGCGGCATCGAGCATGTCGCGGTCGAGGCGTCGAGCCACGGTCTGGCGCAATTCCGTCTCGACGGATTGTCGGTCGCCGCTGCGGCGTTCACCAATCTGACCCGCGACCATCTCGATTACCACGGCGACATGGCGCATTACCGCGCCGCCAAGGAACGGCTGTTCACGGCGCTGCTGACACCAGGCGGACCCGCGATTCTCAATCGCGGCAGCGGCGAATTCCCACGGCTGGCGGCGCTGTGCCGCGAGCACGGTCACCCGGTTATCGGCTATGGCGCCGATGCGGCTTCGGAGTTGCGGCTCGTCGCCGCCAAGCCGCGGCCCGGCGGGCAGGATCTCTCGCTCGAGGTGTTCGGGCAACGTCACGATCTCAGCTTTCCGCTGCTCGGCGAGTTCCAGGCTTTGAATGCGCTCTGCGCCGCGGGGCTGGCGATCGCCACCGGCGTGCCGGCCGAGATTGCGACCGCCACTCTGGCCCGGCTGACCGGCGTTCCGGGTCGGGTCGAATTCGTCGCCGAGGGCGCGGGCGGCGCTCCGGTCGTGGTCGACTACGCCCACACTCCCGATGCGCTCGCGACCGTGCTCGGGGCGCTGCGCCCGCATGCGCCGGGGCGGCTCGTCGTTCTGTTCGGCTGCGGCGGCGACCGCGATCCGGGCAAGCGCCCGCTGATGGGGGGCGTCGCAGCGGCGGCTGCCGGCCGGGTTTACGTGACCGACGACAACCCGCGCAGCGAGGACCCGGCCGCGATTCGCCGCGCGATCCTGGCCGCTGCCCCGGGCGCTGTCGAAATCGGCGATCGACGCCGCGCGATCGCCACCGCGATCGCCGATCTCGGTCCGGGCGACCTGCTGCTGATCGCCGGCAAAGGCCACGAAACCGGCCAGATCGTAGGCGACGAGACGCTCCCCTTCGACGACGCCGAAATTGCTCGTGAGGTCGCCGGGCGAGGCCGGCCGGGCCTTCGGCGCGCCGGCAGATGAAGCCGCTGTGGGATGCCGCCGATGCGGGCCGCGCCACCGGCGGTGCCGGCTCTGCCCGCTGGACGGCCGGGGGCGTGTCGATCGACACCCGCACGCTCGTGGCCGGAGACCTCTTCGTCGCCTTGCGCGGTCCCATCCATGACGGCCACGAATTTGTCGCGACGGCGCTCGAGCTGGGTGCTGCAGCGGCGATGGTCGACCGCCCGGTCGACCGCTTGCCGGCCGGGGCGGCGCTGCTTCGGGTCGGCGATACGCTCGCGGGGCTCGCCGCCCTCGGCAGATTTGCCCGCGCTCGCGGCCGCGGGCGGATCGTCGCGGTGACCGGCAGCGTCGGCAAGACGGGAACCAAGGAGGCGCTGCGTTTGGTGCTCGGCGCCTGCGGCCCGGCTTTCGCCTCCGCGGCCAGCTTCAATAATCACTGGGGGGTTCCGCTGTCGCTCGCCCGAATGCCGCCCGACGCGGCTTACGGGATCTTCGAGCTCGGGATGAACCATCCCGGCGAGATCGCCGCGCTCGCCCGCCTGGTGCGCCCGCACGTCGCGGTGATCACCACGGTCGAGCCGGTCCATCTCGGCTTTTTCGGCTCGATCGAGGCAATCGCCGACGCCAAGGCCGAGATCTTTCTCGGGCTCGAGCCGGGCGGGGTCGCCGTGCTCAACCGCGACAATCCGCAGTTTCCCCGCTTGGCGGCGGCGGCGAGAAGGTCCGGTCAGGTCGAGGTGATCGGCTTTGGCGCCGATCCCGGGGCCACGGTCCGGCTCATCGATTGCGAATTGCAGCCGCGGGGCAGCACGGTCGTGGCCGCGATCGGAGGGCTCGAGCTGGGCTTTCGGCTGGCGGCCCCCGGACGGCATTGGGTCATGAACGCGCTCGCGGTGCTCGCCGCCGCCGCCGCCGCCGGCTGCGATCCGCGAGTCGCGGCCGAGGCGCTTTCGCGGTTCGAAGCGATCCCCGGCCGGGGCCGTCGCCACGAGCTCGCCTGGCGCGGCGGGATCCTGACCCTGATCGACGACAGCTATAACGCCAGCCCCGCCGCGATGGCCGCGGCGCTTGCGGTGCTCGGCGGGACGCCGCCCGGCGTCGGCGGCCGGCGGGTGGCGGTGCTCGGCGACATGCTCGAGCTCGGCAATGCGGCCGAGCGGCTCCATCGTGAGTTGGCCGCGCCACTGGCCGCGGCCGCGATCGATCGCGTCTTCCTGGTCGGCACCCTGATGGCGGCGCTCGACGAGGCGCTCCCCGCAGATGTCCGAGGCGGGTTGTGGCAGTCTGCCGATCAGGCTATCCCTGCGCTGGTGAGCTTCCTCGAGCCCGGTGACGTCGTGACGGTCAAAGGCTCCTACGCCGTGCACGTCGATCGCATCGTCGGGCGGCTCATCGCCGAAGCGGCCCGGTGCGAGACCTGATCCGATGCTCTACCGGCTGCTTTTTCCTTTTGCGGACCAGTTTCAAGCGTTCAATCTGTTTCGCTACATCACCTTCCGTTCGGGAGGAGCGGTCGTCACCGCGCTGCTGATCAGCTTTGTTTTCGGGCGGCCGATCATTGCCTGGCTGCGCTCCAAGCAGACCAACGGCCAACCGATTCGCCTCGATGGCCCCGAAGGACATCTGGTCCGCAAAAAGGGGACGCCGACGATGGGCGGCTTCCTGATCCTGCTCGCCGTGACCGTCGCGACCCTGCTGTGGGCGGATTTGTCCAACCCCTATGTCTGGATCGTGCTGCTGGTGACTGTCGGCTTTGGGCTGATCGGCTTCTTCGACGATTATCGCAAGCTGACCAGCAATTCGCATCGGGGGCTGTCCGGGTGGACCAAGATCGTGCTCGAAATCGGGGTTGGTGCGCTCGCCTGCATCGCCCTCGGCCATGTCACCCCGGCGCCGCTGGCGAACACCCTGGCCGTGCCGTTTTTCAAGAACGTCCTGATCGACCTCGACGGGCTGTTCGTGCCGTTCGGCGTGCTGGTTGTGGTCGGTGCCTCGAACGCGGTCAACCTGACCGACGGTCTCGACGGGCTGGCGATCGTGCCGGCGATGATCGCGGCCGGCTGTTTTGCGTTGATCGCTTATCTCGTCGGCAATGCCGTGTTCGCCAACTACCTGCAGCTCCACCATGTCCCCGGAGCCGGCGAGCTGACTGTGTTTTGCGGGGCCATGGTCGGGGCCAGCCTCGGTTTCCTGTGGTTCAACGCGCCGCCGGCAATGGTCTTCATGGGTGACACCGGTTCGCTGTCGATCGGCGGCGCGCTCGGGGCGATCAGCGTTGTCACCAAGCACGAGCTGGTGCTCGCGATCATCGGCGGCCTGTTCGTGCTCGAGGCAGTGTCGGTGATCGTCCAGGTCGCCAGCTTCAAGATCACCGGGCGCCGCGTCTTTCGGATGGCGCCGCTGCACCATCACTTCGAGCAGAAAGGCTGGCAGGAGCCGACGATCGTCATTCGATTTTGGATCATCGCCTCGATCCTGGCGATCGCCGGGCTGGCTACCCTGAAGCTGCGGTGACGGACGATGATCGGCGGCAGGGTCATACGAATAGTAGCTCGGCCTATCGGAATAATCTATATGTGGGCGACCGATCGGGGATGGACGGCTGCGCCGCGCAGCGATCCCGGCCCTGACGGCGAGGACCGATGCTGATGAGGTTCGCCCGCATCGATCAAAGCCCGGTGGCGCGCTGGTGGTGGACCGTCGACCGCTGGAGCCTTGCAGCACTCGGCATCCTGATGGGCTTCGGCGTGGTCATGAGCTTGGCCGCGAGCCCGGCCGTCGCCGAACGGATCGGCTATGACGGGATGCACTTCGTCAGCCGGTACCTCGCCCTGCTGCCGGTCACGATCGGAGCGATGTGGCTGATTTCGCTGCAGACGCCGCGAACGGTCCGCCGCATTGCCTTTATCGGCTTTGGCATCGGCCTGGTGCTGCTGGCGCTCACCTTTGTCGTCGGCGCCGAAATCAAGGGCGCGCGCCGGTGGATCAATTTTCCACTGGTGGCGTTGCAGCCCTCCGAATTCGTCAAGCCGTGCTTCGCCGTCGTCGCCGCCTGGCTGTTCTCCGAGCAAAAGCTGCGCCGGGGCTTTCCCGGCAACCTGATCGCCGCGGCGCTGTTGCTGCTGATCGTCGGCATGCTGATCGCGCAGCCCGACATCGGCATGGCGGTGGTGGTGACGGCGGTGTGGCTCGGGCAGTTCTACATGGCCGGTCTGCGGCTCTACTGGCTCCTCCTGTTCGGCCTCGGCGGGGTTGGCGCGATGGCCGCGGCGTATGAATGCCTGCCGCATGTCAGGGTCCGGATCGATCATTTCCTCGCCCCGGTCGCCGGCGGCGGTTACCAGGTCAACCGCTCGCTCGAAGCGTTCGCCAATGGGGGGTTGTGGGGCCGCGGCCCGGGCGAGGGGACGATCAAGTACGTCTTGCCCGATGCGCATGCCGACTTCGTTTTCGCCGTTGCCGGGGAGGAGCTGGGTCTGATCGTCTGTCTGGTGATCGTCGGGCTTTTTGCCTTTGTCGTGCTGCGCGGCCTGTCGCGGCTGCGCCAGGAAGGCAGCCTGTTCGTGCTGCTCTCGGCGACCGGGCTGTTGATCCAGTTCGGGCTTCAGGCGGTCATCAACATGGCCTCGACCTTGCACATGATGCCGACCAAGGGAATGACGTTGCCGTTTCTGTCCTATGGCGGCTCTTCGATGCTCTCGCTCGGCTTGGCGATGGGAATGTTGCTGGCGCTGACCCGCCGTCGGTTGGCGGGAAGTGCGTTGTGAGCGCGGCCGGGAGGAATGGAGGCTTCGTGCTCGCCGCCGGCGGCACCGGCGGTCACCTGTTCCCGGCCGAGGCGCTCGCGGCCGAGCTCGTCGCGCGCGGCCGGCCCGTGCATCTGTTGACCGACTCGCGGGCCGATGCCTTCGCCGGACGCATCCCCGGCATCGAGATCCACGGGGTGCGGGCCGCAAGGCTCGGCGGCGGCCCGGTGCGGGCCGCCCATGGCCTGGCCGAGCTGGCGGCCGGCGCGGTCCAGGCGCGCCGGCTGCTGCGGCGGCTGTCGCCGCGAGCGGTCATCGGCTTTGGCGGCTATCCCTCGGTGCCGACGATGCTGGCGGCGACGTCTCTCGGGCTGCCGACTTTGCTCCACGAGCAGAATGCGGTGCTCGGCCGGGCCAACCGGCTGCTGGCGCCGCGGGTCAGGCGGATCGCCACCGGCTTTGCGGAGACCGCCGGCCTGCGCCCGACCGACCGCGCTCGGGCCGTCCACAGCGGCAACCCGGTCAGGCCGGCGATCCTCGCCGTCGGCGAGCTCGGTTATCGGCCGCCTGCACCGGGCGAGCCGATCGAGCTGCTGATTCTCGGCGGCAGCCAGGGTGCGCACGTTCTGAGCGAGGTCGTGCCGCCGGCGCTGGCCGCATTGCCGGCCGGCCTGCGCGCGGTGCTCAGGGTGAGCCAGCAGGCGCGCCCCGAGGATCGCGCGGCCGCGGCCGAAGCTTACGCACAAACCGGCGTTGCCGCGGAGATCGAGAGCTTTTTCGCCGATGTGCCGCAGCGGCTGGCGCGGGCGCATCTGGCGATCTGTCGCGCCGGCGCCTCGACCGTGGCCGAACTCTCGGCGATCGGCCGGCCGGCATTGCTGATCCCTTACCCCTACGCCACCGGCGACCACCAGACCGCCAATGCCCGCGCGGTTGCCGCGGCCGGCGGCGGATGGGTCGCCGCACAATCCGATCTGCGCGCCGACACCCTCGCGGCCCGCCTCGCCGGCCTGCTCGGCGACGGCGCCGCGCTGACCCTCGCGGCCCGGTGCGCGCACGCTTTCGGCCGGCGCGACGCGGCCCGCCATTTGGCGATGTTGGCGCTGGGGCTCGAACCCGACGACGATGCCTGCGCGGGACGCGCCGCATGAGGGCTTTGCCGCTGACCATCGGGCCGCTGCACTTCGTGGGCATCGGCGGCATCGGCATGAGCGGCATCGCCGAGGTGCTGCACAATCTCGGTTATCGGGTGCAGGGCAGCGACGTCGCCGACGGCACCAATGTGCGCCGCCTGACCGAGCTCGGCATTTCGGTCGCAATCGGCCACGACGCCGCCAATCTGGGAGCGGCCGAGGTCGTGGTGATCTCGTCGGCGGTGCAGCCCGACAATCCCGAGATCGGCATGGCCCGCGCCCGCCGGCTGCCGGTGGTGCGGCGCGCCGAGATGCTGGCCGAGCTGATGCGGCTCAAATGGTCGTTGGCGATCGCCGGCACCCACGGCAAGACGACGACGACGTCGCTGGTCGGGGCATTGCTGGAGACCGCCCAGCTCGATCCGACCGTGATCAATGGCGGCATCATTAACGCCTACGGCACCAACACGCGGCTCGGCGCCGGCGATTGGATGGTGGTCGAGGCCGATGAGAGCGACGGCACCTTCACCCGGCTGCCGGCCACCGGTGCGATCGTCACCAATATCGATCCCGAGCACCTCGATTTTTACGGCGATTTCGACACCTTGCGTCAGGCGTTCGAGACTTTTGTCGGCAACATTCCGTTTTACGGCTTTGCCGTCTTGTGCATCGATCATCCGGTCGTGCAGGGGATGATCCCCAAATTGTCGGACCGCCGGGTGCTGACCTATGGCATCAGCCCGCAGGCCGACATTCGCGCGGTCGATTTGAGGCTCGGCCGCGACGGCGCGCACTACGACATCGTCGTGTCGGACGGATTGGCGGAACGTGGGCGCACGATCCCGGACCTGTTCTTGCCGATGTTCGGCCGGCACAACGTGCAGAATTCGCTGGCCGCCGCCGCGGTCGGCGAGGCGCTCGGGCTCGGCGACGACGCGCTGCACGCGGCATTGCGCAATTTCAAGGGAGTGAAGCGGCGGTTCACCAAGACCGGCGAATGGAACGGGGTCACCGTGATCGACGATTACGGCCATCATCCGGTCGAGATCGCGGCGGTGCTGAAGGCGGCGCGTGCGATCGTCGCCGGCAGGGTCATCGCCGTGGTCCAGCCGCATCGCTACAGCCGCGTGTCGCATCTGTTCGACGGGTTCTGCACCGCTTTCAACGATGCCGATATCGTCCTCGTCGCCGAGATCTACGCCGCCGGCGAGGCGGCGATCGAGGGCGTGACCAGGGAGGCGATCGTCGCCGGCCTGACCGAGCACGGTCATCGCAATGTGCGCGCCCTGGACGACCCGGGCGAGCTCGCCGCTCTGGTCGCCGACCTGGCGCGGCCCGGCGACATGGTCGTCTGCCTCGGCGCCGGCTCGATTACCGGCTGGGCCAACAGCCTGCCGGGCGAGCTCGCGGCGATGGAAAGACGGAGTCGGAGAGGATGATCGGGTCGCGGCCCGACCTGGCGCCGGGGCCCGCCGCCGCGCTCGCGGCGGTGCGCGGCCGACTGATCGCGAATGCGCCGATCGGGCGGCAGAGCTGGTTCGGCGCCGGGGGAGCGGCAGAGATGCTGTTTCGGCCCGCCGACCGCGACGACCTCGCCGGCTTTCTCGCGGCTTTGCCGCCGGAAGTCCCGGTGATGGTGATCGGCGGGGGTTCGAACTTGCTGATCCGCGACGGCGGCGTGCCGGGCGTCACGGTCCGCCTCGGCCGCGGCTTCGCCGGCCTCGGCATCGACGGGAGCGAAGTCGTCGCCGGCGCCGGGGTGCTTCATCTCAAGGTGGCGGTGGGCGCGGCGGAGGCCGGGATCGCCGGGCTCGAATTCCTTTCCGGCATTCCCGGGACGATCGGCGGCGGCATGCGAATGAACGCCGGCGCCTACGGCGGTGAGATCCGGGATGTGCTGGTGCAGGCGACGGCGCTCGACCGCACCGGCGCCTCGCATGTGATCGAGGGCGCTGCGATGGGGTTTTCGTACCGCCATTGTGAGATCGACCCCGGCTGGATCTTCGTCGAGGCCCGGCTGCGCGGGGCGCCCGGCGCCGGCCCGGCGATCAGGGGTCGGATGGCCGAGATCCGCAAGGCGCGCGAAGCTTCGCAGCCGATCCGCGCCCGCACCGGCGGCTCGACCTTCAAGAACCCGCCGGGCAGCTCGGCCTGGCGCCTGATCGACGCCGCCGGGTGCCGCAGCCTGGCGCGCGGCGGTGCGATGGTGTCGCCGCAGCACGCCGAATTTTCTGATCAACACCGGCAGCGCCACCGCCGCCGATTTGGAAGGTGTGGGCGACGAGGTGCGGCGCCGCGTCTGCGAGAAATCAGGGATCGTGCTCGAATGGGAGATCCGCCGGGTCGGCCGCGCCCCGGCCGGGATCGAGGCCACCGGCCAAGGGGTGGCGAAGCCGTGAACCGGAATATCGCCCTGCTGATGGGGGGCTGGTCGCCCGAGCGCGAGGTCTCGCTGTCGAGCGGGCGGGAATGCGCGAAGGCGCTCGCCGACCACGGCTATCGGGTCACGGCGATCGATGTCGGCCGGGACCTCCCGGTGTTGCTGCGCGCCCTCGATCCGCGCCCGGACGCGATCTTCAACGCGTTGCACGGAGAGGGCGGCGAAGACGGCACGATCCAGGCCATCTGCGAGATGCTGGCGATCCCCTACACCCATTCGGGGGTGCGCGCCTCGGCTCTGGCGATGCACAAGCCGACGGCCAAGGCCCTGTTCCGCGCCGCCGGTCTGCCGGTCGCCGAAGATGTCGTCGCCAGCCCGCAGGATCTCGCCAGGCATGATCCCCTGCCGGCTCCGTTTGTCGTCAAGCCGACCAACCAGGGGTCGAGCGTCGGCGTGCGCATCGTCCGGGTCCATGACAATTCCTGGCGCGAGGAGGTGCTGGCCTGGTGCTTCGGCAGCGAGATCATGGTCGAGCGCTTCATCCCCGGGCGCGAGCTGACCGTGGCGGTGATGGGCGATCGTGCGCTCGGGGTCTGCGAGATCGTCCCGCGCGGCAGCTTCTACGACTACACGGCGAAATACGCCGATGGCGGTTCCGCTCATCTGGTGCCGGCGCCGATTGCCGCCGCGGCATATGAACAGGCGCTCGACATTGCCTTGCGCGCGCATCGGGCGCTCGGTTGCCGGGGCGTCAGCCGGGCCGATTTGCGCTACGACGACACGCCCGAGGGCGGCGGCCGGCTCTACCTGCTGGAAGTCAACACCCAGCCCGGCATGACGCCGACCTCGCTGGTGCCCGACATCGCCCGGCATGCCGGCATCGGCTTTGACGCATTGGTGGTATGGATGACGGAGAACGCGACGTGCGACGGGTGAGCGCCGCACGCGGGGAGCGGCGCCGCCGCCACGGCTGGGCGGCGTGGCGCGGGCGCCTCGCCTGGCTGGATCCTGATCCCCGCCTTGCTGGGCGGCGTCGGCATGGCACGGCCCGATCGAGCCGTTTTCCGTTTGGCCAGTCCGTCCTGCTGCGCGCGTCGAACCGGCTGCTCGACGCTACCGCGGCGCTCGGCCTCAGGGTTGCCGACATCCGGGTCGTGGGCCGCGCGACCACCGACCGCGAGACGATCCTCGATGCGCTCGGCGCCCGGCCCGGCACCCCGATCCTGGCGGTCGACCCGGTTCGCGCCGAAGCAGAAGCTCGAGAGCCTGCCCTGGGTCCGCTCCGCGCTGATCGAGCGCCGTCTTCCCGATACCCTCTACGTTCGCCTCGTCGAGCGCCAGCCGCTCGCGTTGTGGCAACATGGCGGCAAGATCGCAGCTGATCGACCGCACCGGTGCGGTGATCCCGGTCGGCCGCCTCGACCGTTTTGCCAAATTGCCGCTGGTGGTGGGCGAGGACGCGGCGAGCCACGCGGCCGAATTGTTGGCGATGCTGGCGAGCGAGCCCGATCTCGCAGCGCGCGTGAGCGCGGCGGTGCGGGTCGGCGGCCGGCGCTGGAACCTGCGCCTCGACAACGCGATCGCCGTGCTGCTCCCGGCCGACGACCCGGCGGCGGCGTGGGCCGATCTCGCCCGGCTAGAACGATCGAGCGCCATTCTCCAGCGCGATGTGCAGGCGATCGATATGCGTCTGCCCGACCGGCTCGTCGTGCGCGTCGCGCCGGAGCCGCCAAAAGATGCCTCGCCAGCCAAGAAAGGACGCCCACCGGCGAAGAACACATGACCGCGATCGACGAGGTGCGGACGCGTGCAAAAGACCCGAGAGCCGCGGCAAAGCCGGCAAAACGCGGCACCGCGAAACGGCGCCGAGCGCCGCGGCCGCCAAAGCCGTTGCACCGGCCGCGCGGCAGCCTGATCGCGGCGCTCGATATCGGCACGACCAAGGTGTGCTGCTTCATCGCCCGGGTCGAGCCGGAGAAGCCGCGGGTCACCGGCATCGGCCATCAGATCTCGCGCGGCTTGCGCAACGGCGCCGATCGTCGACCTCGAATCGGCCGGCCACTCGGTGGCGAGCGCGGTGCACGCCGCCGAGGAGATGGCGGGAGAAACGATCCAGCACATCGTAGCCAATTTGTCGGGCGGCTTTTCCGCCTCGCGCATCGTCAAGGCCGAGATCGGCATCGCCGGGCGCGAGGTCGGCGAGACCGAGCTCCAGCGTGTGCTGAACCAAGGCTATCTGCTGCGCGAGCCGGGCGACCGCCAGATCATCCACTCGGTGCCGGTCGGCTTCTCGATCGACGACAGCCGCGGCATCCGCGACCCGCGCGGCATGTATGGCGAGCGGCTCGGGGTCAACATGAACATCGTGACCGCCAGCGCTGCCGCCGTGCGCAACCAGAGCGCGGCGATCGGCCGCTCGCACCTCGATGCCGAAGCGCTGGTGGTCAGTCCTTATGCCGCCGGGCTCTCCTGCCTGGTCGAGGACGAGATCGGCCTCGGGGTCACGGTGATCGACATGGGCGGCGGCACGACGACGATCGGGGTGTTTTTCGACGGCAATCTGATCTTTGCCGATTCGGTGCCGGTCGGCGGCTGCCATGTCACCAACGACATCGCCCGCGGCCTGTCGACCCCGGTCGCCCATGCCGAGCGGATGAAGACGCTGTTCGGCACCGCCATTGCCGCCAGCACCGACGAGCGCGAGATGATCGCCGTGCCGCAGATCGGCGAAGAGGAGGACGGTCATGTCAACCACGTGCCCAAATCCTTGCTCGTCGGCATTATCGCGCCGCGCCTCGAGGAGACGTTCGAGCTGGTGCGCAACCGGCTCGAAGCGAGCGGGTTCGACAAGGTCGCCGGCCGGCGCGCCGTCTTGACCGGCGGCGCCTCTCAGCTGCATGGCGCGCGTGAATTCGCCGGCCTCATTCTCGACAAGCAGGTCCGCATCGGGCGTCCGCTGCGGGTTGCCGGCCTCGCCGAGGCAACCTCCGGCCCGGCCTTTGCGACCGCGGTCGGCCTGCTCCATTTCGCCATGTCGGAGCGCGCCGAGGGACCCCATTCGAGGCACAGCCCAGCCGGGCCGCCGAGCGGGATCCTCGGTCGATTGGGTCACTGGCTGAAGGAAAACATCTGAGGCAAATTCGGGTTTGGCGCCGGCCCGGCCAGTCGGTATCGGACGATAACGGCGAGCCCGAGGTCGGCCAAAAGAGGGGGAAGCCCGGGTTTGTCCGGGCATGAGCGAGGCTGCACGGCAGCAGTGGAGGACGACCGTATGATCAATCTGAGCATCCCCAGGGACGAGCAGGAGATGAAGCCCCGCATTACCGTCGTCGGGGTCGGCGGCGCCGGGGGAAACGCCGTCAACAACATGATCCGTTCGAATTTGGTCGGGTGCGAGTTCGTCGTCTGCAACACCGACGCGCAGGCGATGCAGCATTCGAACGCCCACCGCCAGATCCAGCTCGGAATCGGGGTCACCCGCGGGCTCGGCGCCGGTTCGCGGCCCGATGTCGGCCGGGCCGCCGCCGAGGAGGCGCTCGACGAGATCCTCGAGGCGATGCAGGGCTCGAACATGGTGTTCATCACCGCCGGAATGGGCGGCGGCACCGGCACCGGCGGCGCGCCGGTCATCGCCCGCATCGCGCGCGAAACCGGAATTCTGACGATCGGCGTGGTGACCAAGCCGTTTCACTTCGAAGGCAGTCACCGCATGAAGATTGCCGAAAACGGGATCGAAGAGCTGCAGAAGTTTGTCGACACCTTGATCATCATCCCGAACCAGAATCTGTTCCGGGTCGCCAATGAGCGCACCACCTTTGCCGACGCGTTCAAGATGGCCGACGACGTGCTGCATTCGGGCGTGCGCGGCGTCACCGACCTGATGGTCATGCCCGGGCTGATCAATCTCGATTTCGCCGACATCCGCACGGTGATGAGCGAGATGGGCAAGGCGATGATGGGCACCGGCGAGGCCGAGGGCGACCGCCGGTCGATCGATGCGGCCGAGGCGGCGATCTCAAACCCGCTGCTCGAGGATGTATCGATGAAGGGCGCCAAAGGTGTGTTGATCAACATCACCGGCGGGCCCGACATGACCCTCTTCGAGGTCGACGAAGCCGCCAACCGCATCCGCGAGGAAGTGGATCCCGACGCCAACATCATCTTCGGCTCGACCTTTGACGAGACGCTCGCGGGCAAGATGCGGATTTCGGTGGTCGCCACCGGCATCGACTCGGAGGCGCTGAGCCAGGCGCGGCCGTCGATCAGCCTGGTCAGCAGCCGCGAGGGTGCTGCGGCATCGGTGCTGCGCCAAGCGACCGGCGGAGGCTACACCCAGCCGGTGCTGACTCAGAATGCCGCCGAGCCGCCCGATGCCGGACGGGGCGCCGCCCGCGCCGAGCTCCAGAGCGAGCCGGTGCCGCAGGCGGCCGACGCGGCCGAAACCGTGGCGATGCGCGGGGGCGCCTTTATCGCGCCGAAGCCGGTCGATGCCGGCCCCGCCCGTCCGGTACCGCTGGCTCAGCCGGCGGTTCCGGTAACCCCGCCGCCGCGCGAGGCGGCGCTGAAGCCGAAGGGCCGGGTGCCGAGCCTGATCGAGCGCGTGACCGGGGTCGGCCGCGCCCGACCGGCGCCGGCGGAGGTGGACCGGACCGCCCGCCAGCCGATCCCGCCTGCGATCAACCCGGCACAGCCGCGGCTCGCCTCGCTGGAGCCCGAGGATCGGCCGGGCTCGAACGAGGACGATCTCCTCGATATTCCGGCGTTCTTGCGGCGCCAGGCGAACTGAACGCGGCGCGGCGCTTTGCGTCTGCCTCGGCGCGGTGACAGCGCGGCCTCAAGCATCCGCGCTGACCGCCAACTCTCTGATGCGAAATAGGATATCCGTCCTGTTAGTGTAACAATCGGCAATAAAGAGTGATTTGAGGCAATGCAACGGCGCCGCTAGAGTTTGAGCGGTCGGGGGGCAGAGTTACGAGAAGTCGGTCGCATGTTGGGGGAAATCGCAGCGCCATCGCAACAAACGCTGAAAACTGTAATCGGCTGCCGGGGGATCGGCCTACATTCGGGCCGAAAGGTGGCAATGACACTGATGCCGGGGGCGCCGGGGACCGGGATCGTATTCCGGCGCACCGATGTCGGTTGCGAGATCCGTGCGCGGTGGGAGAACACCGTCGAATCGGCGCGTTGCACGGTGCTGGCCGATAGCGCGGGTATCAGTGTCGGGACCGTCGAGCATCTGATGGCCGCGCTGGCCGGTGCTGGGATCGACAATGCGATCGTCGAGCTCGACGGGCCCGAGGTGCCGATCATGGACGGCAGCGCAGCACCTTTCGTCTTTCTGATCGAATGCGCCGGCATCGCCGAGCAAGACACGGGACGACGCGCGATCAAGGTGCTGAAGCCGGTCAGTGTCGTCGCCCAAGGCGCTTCGGCGTCGCTCTCTCCTGACTGCGGCTTTACGATGAGCTTCGAGATTGATTACGAAAGCCCGGCAATTCGGCGGCAGGGCATCAGCATGACAATCGACACCGGCTCGTTCAAAACCGAGCTCAGCCGGGCCCGCACCTTCGGCTTGATTGAAGAGGTCGCGCATTTGCGCGAAGCGGGGCTGGCGCGCGGCGGCTCGCTCGACAACGTCGTCGTCGTCAACGGCGACCAGGTGCTGAACAGCGGCGGCCTGCGCTACGACGACGAGTTCGTGCGCCACAAATTGCTCGACGCGGTCGGCGATCTCTATCTTGCCGGAGCGCCGATCATCGGGCACTTCCGCGGCACCCGCTCGGGCCATTCGCATACGCGGCTGCTGCTGGCGACGTTGTTTGCCGATCCTGAGGCGTGGATTTACACGACCCCCGCGCCGGCGCCACATGCGGCCATGCTCGACTGCGAGGACGGCGATCGGCTGGCGCGGGCGTAACGTCGACGAGGTATTGGCGGACCTTGCGCGCGTTTCGCGCGCCGGGCATAAAGCGATCGGGGTGTTGTAAGTCTGCCGATGCGATCTTTGCCTGTTTCTCGGTGGCTGGGCCTTGCCGGCCTGACGGTGCTGCTCGCCGCGTGCGGCGGTGTAAAGAAAGACGCCTATATCGAAAAGCCGGTCGACGATCTTTATAATCAGGCGATGGACCAGATGGTCGAGGAGCGCTATGACCAGGCGGCCACGACGTTTGATGAGGTCGAGAGCCAACACCCTTATTCCATCTGGGCGACCAAAAGCCAGCTGATGGCGGCTTATGCGCACTATGAAGCAGAGGATTACAACGAGGCGATAATCGCCGCCGACCGCTTTATCCAGCTGCATCCGGGCAACCAGGACGTCGCCTACGCCTATTATTTAAAGGCGATCTCATACTACGTGCAGATCGTCGATGTCGGCCGCGACCAGAAAACCACCGAGCTCGCTCTCAAAGCGCTCGACGACGTGATTCGGCGCTTTCCCGACACCAAATACGCCCGCGACGCCAAGCTCAAGCTCGATTTTGCCCGCGACCATCTGGCCGGGAAGGAAATGGAGATCGGCCGATATTACCTTGCGCGAGGCCAATACCTGGCGGCGATGAACCGCTTCAAACGGGTGATCGACAACTACCAGACCACCACCCATGTCCCCGAAGCGCTCGAACGCCTGGTCGAATGTGACTTGGCGCTCGGCCTGGGCAGCGAGGCCAAGCGAAATGCCGCGGTCCTCGGCTATAATTATCCCGGCAGCGAGTGGTATGGCGACGCTTTCGCCTTGCTGAAGGGGAGTCAGGAACCTGACGCAACGACCCAGAGCTGGGTCGGCCGGACTTTCGGCAGCATCTTCTGATCCCGCGCTCACGGGCGACGACGCCGAGGTCGGCCGTGCGCGGCTGGCAAAGTTTTGCGCGGCATGCGCCGAGCATCGGCCGTTTTCGGCCAATCCGTCCGCAATTGACCACGTGATCGCACCGGCCATGGTGCTTGCCGCGATTCGCTTGCGTCGGCGTCCCGCACCGGAAAATCCGCGCTTGGCTGCGCCGCAGCGGACCGCGTCCCTGGTTCGGCCTCCCTGCTGACTATATCATTGGGGGAATGCTGCTCGGCTTGACCATCCGTGATGTTGTGCTGATCGATCGGCTCGATTTGGCCTTTCGACCGGGGCTGTGCGTGATGACCGGCGAGACCGGGGCCGGAAAGTCGATCCTGCTCGACGCGCTCGGGCTGGCGTTGGGCCGGCGCGCGGAGGCGGGGCTGGTGCGCGACGGGGCGAGCGAGGCTGCGGTCGTTGCCGAATTCGCGGTCGGGCGCAACCATCCCGCCCATGCGCTGTTGGGCGAAGCCGGGCTCGACGGCGACAGCGAGACGATCGTGCTGCGCCGGCTGCTGCGCAGCGACGGCCGCAGCCGCGCCTTTGTCAACGACGAGCCGGCGAGCGTCGGCCTGCTGCGCCAGCTCGGCGACCGCCTGGTCGAGATCCAGGGGCAGTTCGAGCAGCGTGGCCTGTTGGACCCGGCCAACCATCGCGCGATCCTGGACACCTTCGCCGAGCATCCGACCGGTGCGGTGGCGATGGCTTGGCAGAATTGGCGCGCTGCACGGCTGCGCCAAGAGGAGGCCGCACGCCTGGTCGCCGCCAGCCGCGAGGAAGAGGATCTCTTGCGCCACCACCTCGCCGAACTCGACGCGCTGATGCCGGAGCCCGCAGAAGAGGATCGCCTCGCCGCCCGCCGGTCGCTGCTGCAAAATGCCGAGCGCCTCGCCGAAATCTTGAACGAAGCCATCGACGAGCTCGGCGGCGGGGCAGGGGCGCAGGCGGCGCTGGCGCGCGCGACGCGCCGGCTGGAGCGGGCCCGCGAGCGCGCCCAAGGGCTGCTCGACGAGGCATTGGCCGCAGCCGAGCGCGCCGCCAACGAGACCGCCGAGGCGCTGGCCGGGCTCGAAGCCGCCGCCCGCAGCCTCGAGCTCGACCCGCGCGAGCTCGAGGCCGTTGAGGAGCGCCTCTTCGCGCTGCGCGCCGCCGCGCGCAAGCACCAGGTCGCTGTCGCCGGTCTGTCGGAATTGCGCGACGCGCTGGCCGCGCGGATCGCGGCGATCGAGGCTCGGGCCGATGACGCCGAGAGACTTTCCCGGGCGACCGCCGCCGCCCGCGCCGAATTCGTTGCCACCGCGGCGCAGGTCTCGCGGGCGCGGGGCGAGGCCGCCGAGCGGCTCGATGCCGGGGTCGCGGTCGAGCTCGGACCGTTGCGGCTCGACAAGGCGCGGTTTCGCACGGTGCTGACCCCGCTCGCCGAGCCCGATTGGGGCGAGCATGGCGTCGAGCGCGTCCATTTCGAGATCGCCACCACTTCCGGGGCACCCTTCGGGCCGCTCGCGCGCATCGCCTCGGGCGGCGAATTGTCGCGCTTCATGCTGGCCTTGAAGCTGGTGCTGGCCGGCACATCTTCGGTGCCGACGTTGATCTTCGACGAGGTCGACAGCGGCATCGGCGGCGCCGTGGCGGCGGCGGTCGGCGAACGGCTGCAGCGCCTCGGCGCCAGCCTGCAGGTTCTGGTCGTCACCCATTCGCCGCAGGTCGCGGCGCGCGGCGCCCATCACTGGCGGGTCGCCAAGCGGCTCTCCGAACGCCAGACCGTGACCCGCGTCGAGGAGCTCGACCCGGACACCCGACAGGAGGAGATCGCCCGCATGCTGTCGGGCCGCACCGTGACCGCCGAGGCGCGCGCCGCCGCGGCGAGCCTGATCGCCGGGGGGCTGACCGCCGGGGGCCGCGCATGAGCGCGCCGCGCCGCCACCGCAGTGAACCGGACCCGCGGATCGACGAGCCGATCCCGATCGGCGAGCTGACCGAGGAAGCGGCGCGCGACCAGCTGGCGGCGCTGGCCGAGGAGATCCGGCGCCACGACCGGCTTTACTACAGCGAGGCGGCGCCTGCGATCTCCGATGCCGATTACGACGCGCTGCGGGCCCGCAACGCCGCGATCGAAGCACGCTTTCCGGAGCTGGTCCGCGGCGACAGTCCGCAACACCGGGTCGGCGCCGCCCCCGCCGCCGGGTTTGCCAAGGTCACCCACACGCGGCCGATGCTGTCGCTCGAAAATGCTTTCGCGGAGGCCGACGTCGGCGATTTTTTCGCCGGCATCCGCAATTTTTTCAGCCGCCCGGCGGATCGTGCACTGGTCGCCGAGGACGCGATCGAAATCATGGCCGAGCCGAAGATCGACGGGCTTTCGCTCGGCCTTCGCTATGAGCGCGGCCGGCTGGTGCAAGGGGCGACGCGCGGCGACGGCGTCACCGGGGAGGACGTGACCGCAAATATCCGTACATTGCCCAGCGTTCCGGCGGTGCTGGCCGGGACCGGCTGGCCCGAGGTGATCGAGATCCGCGGTGAAGTCTATATGGAGCGCACCGGTTTTTTCGCCTTGAACGAGGAGCGCGCTGCCGCCGGTGAGACGGTTTTCGCCAACCCGCGCAACGCCGCCGCCGGCTCGCTGCGCCAGCTCGACCGGTCGATCACCGCGCGCCGCCCGCTCAAATTTTTCGCCTATGCCTGGGGCGAGGCGAGCGCGCCGTTCGCCCGCACCCACGCCGAGGCATTGGCGCAATTCCGCGAATGGGGGCTGACGGTCAACGAGCGCTCGCGCCTGTGCCGCGGCGTCGCAGAGGCGCTGGCCTATTACCACGACATCGCCGCCGATCGCGCGGCCCTGCCCTACGACATCGACGGCGTCGTCTACAAGGTCAACGATCTGGTGCTGCAAGAGCGGCTCGGCATGGTCAGCCGCGCGCCGCGCTGGGCATTGGCACATAAATTCCCGGCCCAGCAGGCGCAGACCGTTCTGCGCGACATCCTGATCTCGGTCGGCCGCCAGGGCGCCTTGACTCCAGTCGCGGTGCTCGAGCCGATCACCGTCGGCGGGGTCGTCGTCCAGCGCGCCACCCTGCACAACGAAGACGAGATCGCCCGCAAGGATGTGCGCGTCGGCGACACGGTCGTCGTCCAGCGCGCCGGGGACGTGATCCCGCAGATCGTCGGGGTCGTCAGCGAGCGCCGCCCGCCCGACGCGCAGCCCTACCATTTTCCGGATCATTGCCCGGTCTGCGGCAGCCTCGCGGTGCGCGAGCCGGGCATGGTGGCGCGGCGCTGCACCGGCGGGCTGATCTGCGCCGCCCAGGCGGTCGAACGGCTCAAGCATTTCGTCGCCCGCGACGGCTTCGACATCGAGGGGCTCGGCGCCAAGCACATCAGGGCGTTTTGGGAAGACGGGCTGATCCGCAGGCCAGGCGACATTTTTCGGCTCGATCCGGAAATCATCGCCAAGCGCGAGGGCTGGGGCGAAGTCAGCGCCAAGAAGCTGGTCGCCGCGATCGACGAGCGCCGGCATATCGCGCTCGATCGTTTCATCAATGCGCTCGGGATCCCGCAGGTCGGCCAGGCGACGGCGCGGCTGCTCGCCCGCCATTATCGCTCGTTGGCGCGCTGGCGGGCGGAAATGGAAGCAGCGCAGGAACCCGAGAGCGAGGCGCGGGCCGGGCTCGTCGACATCCACGGCATCGGCGAGGACATGGCCGCCGACATCATCGGCTTTTTCGCCGAGCCGCATAATCGCGCCGTGCTCGACGATCTCGGCACCGAAATCGCCGTCGTCGATTACCAGGCGCGGGCGCCGCGCGCGGCCTCGCCGTTGGCCGGCAAGACGATCGTGTTCACCGGGGCGCTCGAAACCATGGGCCGGTCCGAGGCCAAGGCCCGCGCCGAGGCATTGGGCGCCAATGTCACCAGCTCGGTCTCGGCCAAGACCGATTTTGTCGTCACCGGCGCCGACCCCGGCTCGAAGGCGACAAAAGCGGCGGCCCTCGGGGTCACCTTGCTCGACGAGGCCGGCTGGCTGGCGCTCGCCGGCGAGGCCGGCGCGGCGGGATGATCGCGGGCGGTGTTCCGCATCGACGCACCGATCGGCGAGGGCCGCAGCGAGCCGCTCCTCGCTCCGGATTCGGGCGCGGCGATGCGGCTGCGGCTGTCACCGTCGCCGGTGCCGCTGGCGATCGATATGGGTGCCGAGGGCCGTCGCGAACCCTCGATCCCGCTCGGCCCGCCTGCCGCGCCCGGGTCGGGCTTGCCTCCGCAACACGAGCAGCCGGTCGCCTCGGAGCGCCGCAGGCGGCCGTTCGGGCCGATCGGCTCGCTGGTCCTGCATCTGCTGCCGCTGCTGCTGTTGCTCGATTGGCCGATGCACCCGCCTGCCGAGGTAACGCCGATCCCGGTGCGGCTGGTGTTTCAGCCGCCGCCGCCCCCGCCGCCACCGAGGGCGCCGGCAAAACCGCGGCTGAAAGCCGAGACGCGGCCGCCGCACGGGCGCATCGCCTCGGTGACGATGGGCGACATGCAGACCAAAGGGCGCGACCAGCATAAGAGCGACAAGCCCAGCCCCAGCAAAGAACCGGCAACGACCGAAGAATCGCCGCTCGAAGCGCCGCAGCAGACCGCTTTCCTGCCGCCGCCGCCGCTGCTGCCAGCGCCGCCCGCACTGATGCTGCCGAAACCGCCCGAGCCAAAGGCGGCTCCCATGCCCAAGCCGCGGCAGAAACCGTCATTGGGCGCGTGGCGCCCGCTTCGGCCGATGGTGCAGCGGGCATATCTCAATCCACGGCCCGCTCGATTTCCGGGCCCCGCTGCGACCCGAGACGAATACCTCGCCTATCTGGCCTATCTCGCGCACCAGCATATCGGCCTGTTGTCACGCTCTTTTGTCGGCGACCGGCGGGGGGAGACAATCATCGATGTGCTGGTGCTCGACGACGGTACAGTGGCGATGCTCAGCGTCGGGCTCAGTTCCGGCTACCCGGATATCGACGTCAGGATCGAGGACATGATCCGGGCGGTGGGCCGCTTTCCGCCGTTGCCGCAGTGGTATCAAGGGTCGGGCATGCACCTCGAATTCCGGCTCCAATTTCCGGAAGCGATCGAAGGATGACAGAAGCGCCGCTCGCCCCCGATCCGATCGCATCTCTGGGCGCGCCGGTGGCGCGCCCGCTCGCCGGGCGGATCGCGCACCATTGGAAGCCGCACCGGCCGCGGAGACGCGGGTTGCTCGCATTTTTGGGTCCGGGGCTGATCACCGGTGCTTCCGACGACGATCCGAGCGGCATCGCCACCTATTCGCAGGTCGGCGCGCAATTCGGCTACAGCATGGCCTGGGTCATGCTGTTCATCTGGCCGCTGATGGTCGCAATCCAGGAAATCAGCGCCCGGATTGGCCGGGTCACCGGTGACGGGATTGCCGGCAACATCCGCGAGCACTACCCGCGGTGGCTGCTGCAGGTCATCGTCGCGCTGCTGCTCGCCGCTAACATCATCAATCTCGGCGCCGATCTCGGCGCAATGGGTGACGCGCTGGGCCTGCTGCTGGGCGGCCCGATCAAGCTCTATGTTATCGCCTTTGCCGTCGGCTGCGCCCTGCTCGAAGTGTTCGTGCGCTATGAACGCTACGTCTCGATTATGAAATGGTCGGCGCTCTCGCTGTTGGCCTATGTCGCCACGGCGCTGGCGGTCCATATCCCCTGGGGCAAGGTCGCCTATTACACCCTGGTGCCGGGTCTGATCTGGAGCAAGGACTACCTGGTGGCGGTCGTCGCCGTTCTCGGCACGACGATCACCCCCTACTGCTTCTTCTGGCAATCCTCGGAGGAGGCGGAGGACGAACGCATCGACCCCGCGGCCCACCCGCTGCTCGATGCGCCCGGGGAGGCAAAGGCGGCGATCGGCCGGATCCGCATCGACACCTATATCGGGATGGGATTTTCCAACCTGATCAGCCTGTTCATCATCATCACCACGGCGGCGACGTTGAACGCGCACGGGATCACCAACATCCAAACCTCGGCACAGGCGGCGGAAGCGCTGCGGCCAATCGCGGGCGAATTCGCCTTTGCCGTTTTCGCCGCCGGGATCATCGGGATCGGTCTGCTCGCCGTGCCGGTGCTCGCCGGGTCGGCCGCCTATGCGCTGGGCGAGGCGTTCAGCTGGCCGACCGGGCTCAGCCGGTTGCCGCGCGACGCCAAAGCGTTTTACGGCACGATCGCGGCGGCGACCCTGATCGGCATCTTTATCAACGTCGTCGACATCGACCCGATCAAGGCGCTGTTCTGGTCGGCGGTGCTGAACGGCGTCGTGGCGGTGCCGCTGATGGCCGTCATCATGATCATGGCCCGCCAGCCGCGGGTCATGGGCGCGTTTGTCGTGCCGCGCCCGCTGTCGGTGATGGGCTGGCTCTCGACCGGGGTCATGGCGGCTGCGGTCGCAGCCATGTTCGCGACCTGGTGAGGCGCGGGGTCAGAGGCTTTCCGGCTCGCCGGGTGGGTCGTCGGCGGCGTTGGTGGCCTTGCGCGACGCGGCTCGCTCCTGTTGCTGCTTGATCTTTTCTTCCTTCTTCGCCCTCTTGAGGCGGTCGCGTTCGGCGCGTTCGATCCGGTAATTGGGTCTGTACGGCATCGGGCAGGCTCCTCTCGGCTTGTCGGCGGTCGGCGAGCAAACCGCGGGTGAAGGCTTTGGCAGATCGTGTCGATCCTATTGTGGCCTCGGTCATCCGGCATCGGCTGCTGGCCATCGTCGAAGAGATGGGCGAGGCGATGCTGCGCACATCTTATTCGCAAATCCTGAACTCGAGCCGCGACTTTTCGACTGCGATCTGCGACCTCGACGGCAGGCTGATCGCCCAGGCCGAGCACGTCCCGATCCATGTCGGCGCGCTGCCCTACGCGGCGCAGGCGGTGAGCGAGTTTTTTGCCGGCGACATCCGCGAGGGCGATGTCTTTCTGCTCAACGATCCCTATCACGGCGGCAATCACCTGCCCGATCTGACCGTTTTCGTGCCGGTGTTCGCCGGCGTGCAGCCGCGCTTCTGGTCGATCAACCGTGCGCACCAGAGCGACATCGGCGGGGCGACGCACGGCGCCTACAACGCCGCCGCCACCGATATCTGGCAAGAAGGCATCCGTATCACCCCATTGCGGCTTTGTGACGGCGGCGAGATGCGCCGCGATCTGTTAGAGATGATCGCGGCCAATGTGCGCCATCCGCGCGATTTCCGCGGCGATCTCGCGGCGATGATCGGCTCGGCGCATGTCGGCGAAAGGCGGCTCTTGGCCCTGGCCGCCGAATTCGGCTGGCCGGTCGCCGACGCGGCGATCGAGGCGGTGCTCGATGGCGCCGAAGGCCAGGCGCGGGCGGTCATCGCGCAGTGGAAGGACGGCGTCTACCGCGGTGAGGCGTTGCTTGACGACGACGGCCGCGGCAACGACGACATCTACATCCGTGCCGTGGTCGAAAAGCGCGGCAGCGATCTCGTCGTCGACCTGTCCGACTCGCACGAAGAGGTCGCGAGCTTTGTCAACTCGTCCTATGCCAACATGCGCTCGGCGGTGGTGGTCGCGCTGTCCTATCTGATCGACCCGGAGACACCAAAAAACGACGGCACCTTTCGCCCGATCACGGTCCTCGCCAAGCCGGGGACCGTGGTGTGGGCTAACCCCGGCATGCCGGTGACGCTCGCCACCAACCATTGCGGCCAGGAGATCATCGAAGCGATCGTCAAGGCGTTGGCGCCGGCCTGCCCCGAAGCGGCGATGGCCGGGTGGGGCCGGCGCTTTCGCATCGCCATCCAGGGCCGCGATCCGCGCGCCGCAATCCGTGCTGAGATCCGCGCTGAGATCCCCCGGGGCAAGCCCTTCATCTGGCATTTCTTTCAGGCGCGGCCGGGGGGCGGTGCCTCGCCCGCCGGCGACGGCTGGCCCGGCGCCGGCGAATGGCAGGCGGCGGGCGGGATCAAATTCGGCAGCCTCGAAGTGACCGAGGTGCGCTTTCCACTGTTTTTTCGCCGGCACGAGTTCCGCCCCGATTCGGGCGGCGCCGGCAAATTTCGCGGCGGGCCCGGCGGGATCGTCGAGATGGTCGTCGAGACCGCCGAGCCGGCGATCGCCAATACCGCCGGCGACGGCGTGCGCCATGGCGCGTGCGGCATCCTCGGCGGTGCCGACGGCATGCCGCACCGCTATGTGCTCTATTCGGACCGCCGGCAGCCGCGGCCGATCAGGACCAAGGAAACCGGGCTCGAAATCCGCCCCGGCGACGTGCTGGTCCTCGAATCGGGCGGCGGCGGTGGCTGGGGCGATCCGGCCGAGCGCGCCGCGCAGGCGATCGCCGGCGACGTCGAGAACGGGTTCGTCAGCGCCCCGGCGCGGGTTAGCCCATCGTCGAGTTGAAGGCGCCGCCGTCGAGCAGCAGGTTCTGGCCGACGATAAAGCCGGACGAGGCGGCGCACAGAAAGGCGCACGCGTCGCCGAATTCTTCAGGGTCGCCGACCCGGCCGGCCGGGTTCGCCTGGCCGCGCTTGGCCAGCAGCTCGTCGAACGTGATGTTCTGCCGCCGCGCCTCGTATTCGATGCCGGAACGCAGCCGGTCGGTCAGGAACGGGCCGGGCAGCAGGCCGTTGATCGTCACATTGTGCTTCGCCACCTGGCGCGCGATGCCGGCGCAAAACGCGGTCAGCCCGGCCCTGGCGCCATTGCTCATGCCGAGATTGGCGATCGGCGACTTGACCGAGCCCGAGGTGATGTTGACGATCCGGCCGAAGCGCCGCTCGCACATGCCGTCGACCACCGCCTTGATCAGCATGATCGGGGTCAGCATGTTGGCGTTGACTGCTTTCTGCCAATCCTCGACCGACCATTCGCGAAAATCGCCATGCGGCGGGCCGCCGCAATTGTTGACGAGAATATCGGGCGCCGGGCAGGCGGCGAGCGCCGCGGCGCGGCCGGCTTCGGTGGCGATGTCGCCGGCGACCGGGGTCACTTTGGCGCCGGTTTCTTTGCGGATCTCGGCTGCGGTCTCTTCGAGCGTCTCGGCGGTGCGTGCGGTGATCACGAGCTCGACCCCGGCCCGCGCCAGCGCCGTCGCACAGGCCCGCCCCAGCCCCTTGCTCGCCGCACAAACGATGGCCTTGCGGCCGCGGATGCGCAAATCCAGCATGTCGTCCTCCGCCCTCGTAGATCAGCTTTCCCGCATGGGTGTAGCCTGGATCAGCCAACTCGGCGATCGGAAATGACGCGAAAGGCGGCTGCCGCGATGAAGCTGACCCTGATCCTCGATCCGGCCCTGGTCGGCGTGCGCGCGAGCCTGGTCGAGGAATGGGACGACCCTGGCGGCCCGGCGCGGATGGAGCCGATGGTCCGTCATTTCGATACGGACGAGCAGGCCGTGGTTTGGGCGAGGGTGCGGGCGCGGCGCCGCGGGCTCAACCAGATCTACCTGACCGACAACAGAAAAGCCGCCCAGCGTTGAACCCGCAGGGTCAGGCCGGGCGAGCGCCGCCAGCCGATCAATACCCCTGCCGACCAATGCCGTCTGCCGATCCATGCGGTCTGCCGATCAATAAGGCGGTGGCGGCGGAGCATAGCCCGGCGGCGGAGCATACCCTGGCGGCGGACCATAGCCCGGTTGCGGCCCATAAGGCGGGGCGCCCGGGGGCGGCGCGAAGCCGGGCACCTGGTTGCCGTGGGCCATCATGCATTCGCCGTAGACGACGTCGTATTGCTGCTGCAGCGACATCTGCGCGTAGCTGGCACCGCTGGCGCCGGCGACGGTGCCGAAGGCCGCGCCGGATGCGGCGCCGATCGCCGCCCCGCGGCCGCCGCCGAACGCGGCGCCGAGGCCGGCGCCCAGTGCCGTGCCGACGATCGCGGTGCCGACCGCCTGGTTGTTGGCCGCATAGGCCGCCTGGGAGGTTTGCGCCGAGGCATATTGCCCGCAGGCCTGCTGATCGGCGGCAAAGGCGGCAAACGACTTTCCGGCCCCCGGCACGACCGGGATCGTCGGTCCCGCCGGCGGGGCCACGCAGGCCGCCAGTGTGACCACCAGCGCCAGGGCGCCGACGGGGCGCGGATCGATGCATTTCATGTTCATGTCCTGTTCGGTGAGCGCGCAGCGATCTTGCTGCGCCGGCCGTGTTCCAAGCAAGCGATAAGTAGGTTCATATCCGGTTACGATGGTGGTCAGGCCGGCACAGCGGCTTGACCGGCTCGATCGGCAAATTCCGGCATGATCTCGCGCGCGAAGGTTCTGAGCGCCGTGCGCGAGCCGCCGACGTCGATGACCATTACGTATTCGACGCCGCCTGCCTCGAGCCGCTTGAGCCGGCCGACGATTTCGTCCGGAGCGCCGATCAGCGCGTCGGTTTCGGTGGCGCGGCGCATGTCTTCCTCAGACATGGCGCGGCGCGGGCGGCCGATGCTCGGCGATTGCCCGGTCGGCGACAGCGACAATTGCTGGACATTGCGCATAAAGGTCATGCGCAATTCGTGCGCCGCCTCGCGCTCGGCGGGAGTCGTCGCGATATGCAGCGCGCGCGTCAACCCGACCGACATCGGATCGAAAGAGCGGCCCTGCGCCTCGACCGCCTTGCGGTAGATCCCGATGTTCTCGGCGACGAGCTCGGGGCTGCCGGCCTGGCCGAGCAGCAGGTTGAACCCGTCCTCGGCGGCCTTGCGGATCGAGGGAGCGCTGTGGGCGCCGATCCACAACGGCGGATGCGGCTTTTGCACCGGCGCCGGCTCGATCACGACGTCCTCGAAATTCCAGCGCTTGCCGTGATGCGTGAAGCGGCCTTTGGTCGTCCACGCCTTGCGCAGAAACGCGACGGCCTCGTCATAGCGCTCGCCGGCTTCCTCCATCGGCATGCAGAAGCCGTGGAACTCGCCCCAGCGGTAGCCCTTGCCAATGCCGAGGTCGAGGCGGCCGTTGGACAACAGGTCCAATGTCGCCGCCTGCTCGGCGAGCAGCGCCGGGTTGTGCCATGGCAGGACCAGCACCGCGGTGCCGAGCCGGATCCGCGAGGTCTTCGCCGCCAGATAGGTCAGAAAGCTCAAGGTCGACGAGATCTGGCCGAACCCGGTGAAATGATGCTCGACCAGGAAGACACTGTGAAAGCCCAGCGCCTCGGCCTCGCAGATATAATCTATGTAGTCGGTGTAGATCCGACTGTCGCTCGCCTGCTCGCCGATCTCGGTCTGCGCTGCCGCCGAATAATCCGAAACGCATGGCAAATTTCCTTTGCAGCTCTTTCCGGCTCGCATGGTCATGCCCGCGAAAGCTGGAGGCTCGACCCATTTGCCCGGCGTTGAATTCGCGGCGGCGATCCTGGTTCTCAGATCCCGAGGGTCCTGGCATAGGCCTCAGGGTAGCGCGGCCCGGCGGCCGCACCGGGCCGGAAGATATCGTCGAGCGCCCGCGATGTCGCCGCCGCAAGAGTGATGTCGGCCGCCGCGGCATTCTCCTCGAGGCGATCGCGGTGGCTGGTGCCGGGGATCGGCACGATGTTGTCGCCGCGCGACAAGACCCAGGCGGTCGCCATCTGCGCCGCGGTGCAGCGCTCGGCCGCGGCGAGCCGCCGCAATGCGGCGACCAGATCGAGATTGTGCCGCAAATTCTCGCCTTCGAAGCGCGGCATGCGCCGGCGTGCATCGTTGGCGGCGAGATCGTCCTGGGCCGCGACTGTGCCGGTCAGAAAGCCGCGGCCGAGCGGGCTGTAGGCGACAAAGCCGATGCCGAGCTTTTGGCAAAGCGGCAGAATGGCGTCCTCGACATCGCGCGACCACAGCGAATACTCGATTTGCACGGCGCTGATCGGATGGACCGCGTGGGCGCGGCGGATGGTCTCCTCGCCGGCTTCCGAGATGCCGAGGAAGCGGATCTTGCCCGCGTGCACCAGATCGCTCATGGCGCCGACCGTGTCCTCGATCGGCACCCGAGCATCGACACGATGAATATAGTAGAGGTCGATCATATCGGTTTCGAGCCGAGCGAGGCTCCGCTCGCAGGCGAGGCGCACATATTCGGGTTTTCCCTCGCCCGCCGCCGACCCGTCGGGGTTGCGACCGATATTGCCGAATTTGCTGGCGACGACGTATTTGGTCCGGCGGCCCTTGAGCACGCGGGCGATCAGCTCTTCGTTGCGCCCCTGGCCATAGGCATCCGAGGTGTCGAGCAGGTCGACGCCGAGCTCGGCAGCGCGCTCCAAGGTCGCCAGCGCCGCCGCTGGGTCGGGCTCGCCATAGAACGGTGTCATCGTCGCGCAGCCGAGGCCGATGGCGGACACCTCCAATTCACCGAGTTTGCGACGCTTCATTGCTGCCCTTCCTGTTCGCTGTGGCCGGCGCTCTCGGCGATCATGGCACTCGCTCAGCGGGGCGGCGGTCCATATCCGGGCGGCGGATACGCGGCGCCGGGCGCCTGCCGGTAACCGGGCCCCGGATAGCTCGGGGGTTGCCCGCCATTGCATTGCAATTGGCCGTTGCTGTTGCCGATGTCGCCGACGCAGCCCGCGACGCCCAAGGCGGTTTGTACCGCGCGGCCGTCGGTTGTGCGGCAAACCGCGGTCAAGGTGCTTCCTTGCATCTGGATGTTCCCGCAGCTCTGCTGATACGAGCCGCCCGGCGGCACCTGCGCGTGTGCGGAACCGGACAGGCCGGCCAGCGCGATCGCCCCGAACAAACCGCTAATCGCCTTCATGTTGATCTCCCGGCGGTTGACGATGCGGATAACGGCGCAAACCGGGCGGAAAGTTCCTGGCCGTCACCTGCACGCCGGACTTCCCTTGGCCGCCGCGCGGTGTAAACCTCGCTGCTTTGAACCCTGGGGGTTTCCGATGAAAATATCCGGCATCCGTTCCAACATCGTTGCGCTCCCGGCCGACGAGCCGCTCGCCGGCGCCGCCGAAAATCCGAGCGGCACCCGTCCGATCGTCACCCTCGAGGTCGAGACCGATGACGGGGCGGTCGGGGTCGGGGCAACCTATTTCGGCGGCGCCTTGACCGGCACCCTGCAGCGCGCCGTCGAGGAATTGGGTGCGCTGTGCATCGGCGAGGACCCGGTGCGGGTCGAGATGGTCGCCGCCAAGTTGCGGGCGGCGGCGGGCTCGGCCGGCCCGGGCGGCATCTTCAACCTGGCGCATTCGGCGATCGACATGGCGCTGTGGGATCTGCGCGCCAAATCGATGAGCCTGCCGTTGTGGAAATTGCTCGGCGGCACCCGCGACCGGGTCCCGACCTATGCCAGCGGCGCGTTGATGCGCGGGCTCTCCCTCGACCGCGTCGTGCGGGCCGCCGCCACCCTCAAGGACAAGGGCTGGCGCGAGATGAAGACTCAGCTGGCATTGCCCGGCGAGACGACGCCGCAGAAGGAGGTCGAGCGGATGCGCCGGGTGCGCGAGGCGATCGGCCCCGACATCAAGCTGATGTGCGACATCAACCAACGCTGGCGCCCCGAGCAGGCGATCGACATCGGCCGCCGGGTCGAGGATGCCGGGGTCGGCCTGTTCTGGCTCGAGGACGTGACCGCGGCCGATGATTTTCCCGGCTTGGCGCGGGTCACCGCGGCATTGTCGACGCCGGTCGCCGGCGGCGAATATGTCTGGGGCATCGTGCCGTTCCGCCACATGCTCGAGGCCCGCGCGGTCGATGTCGTGATGATCGATCTGGTGCGGGTCGGCGGCGTCACCCAATGGCTCAAGGTCGCGGGCATGGCCGAGGCCTTCAACCTGCCGGTGGTCAGCCATCTGATCCCGGAGGTCCATGTCCACCTGATCGGCGCGATCCCGAACGGGCTGACCGTCGAGTACATGCCGTGGCTGATGCCGCTCTTCGAAGAAGCGCCGCAACAGCACAATGGCGAGCTGGCATTGCCGACCACCCCCGGTCTGGGGCTCAAATTCAACCGGGCCACGATCGACCGCTATCGCGTCGCCTGAATCAAAGTACGAGGCGCCCAAAGCAAAACCTCGTGCAGTGCGAGCCCGTGCTCTCGCCCCCGGGCGCCGACCGTGGGCGCGGCCAGTTGCGCTGAAGGCCAAGGATGAGACGATGCGGCAGCCGGCTAATGAGCGAGGTCCGACAAACGCTGATCGCCCGACCTCCGGAGTGAGCCAGTGGTGCTAACCTGACAAATGACTCCCATAACCAACTAACCGTCGCCCCGGCGCAGGCGGGGGTCCAGAGCCTGCCCCTGGCTAGAACAGGGGGCAAGCGCTCGGTGACCGCCCCCTGGGTTCCCGCTTTCGCGGGAATGACGAAAAGGTGAGGGGATGGGTGCTAACCGTCAGAACGGATCCACTAGGCGCTGCTCTCCCCGATCGATTTGATCGGCAGCCGCTCTGAGTGGAATCCGCGACGATTCCCGGAACCTCGCCGGCCGTGTCGTGCATTGGCCTCGGCACTGGGCGATCGGCACCGAATTGCCCGGTGCGCGGGTTGGCCCATAGGTTTTTACCCGCCCTTACCCGAATTTACTGATCTCTGTGCCCAGGACAGCCCAACTGCTGCACTGCGGACCACGCCGTCGGCGATTGGGTTCGAATGATCTGGGGTATGAGGTTCAACATGCGGTTGCAGACGCTTTATTTCCTTGGAGCGCTCGCGGTTGCGGCGGTCCCGCTTTCGGCTGGAGCTCAATCATTGCCGGCGAACGACCAGTCGAGCACCAATTCTCAGGCGGCCGCCGAGGCCGGCCAGACGTGCCCTCCCGGCTGGGTTTGGGAGCGTTCGGGATATCTGGGGGGTGGCAAGTGGGCCCCTGGCCACTGCGCATCGCGCAATCACACAATAGACTTTTGATGCAACAGCTGGGTGTGGGGCGCAACGCAGCGCCCCGCCACCCGCTTCGCAGTGTGCTGAGGAAGCTCGAGACATGGACCTCGCGATTAACGGTGGGCATCGCCGGCGCCCGCCCCTGGACGGAAGCATCGGCTTTGTCGGGCTGGGTCGCATGGGCAGTGCGATGGCTGCCAACCTCGCGGCCGGCAGCTGCCGGGTGATCGCCTATATTCGCCGTCCGGGCCGCGCCGCGGAAATCCGCGCCCTCGGCCTTGAGCCAAAATTCACCATTGCCGATTTGTTCGACTGCGATTTCGTCATCAGCATGCTGCCTGACGACCGCGCGGTTCGCGAGGCGGTATTCGGCAAAACCGGGAAAGAGGGGTTGGCCGCGGGTCTGAAGCCAAATGCCGTGCATCTGTCGATGAGCACGATCGGCACGGCCGCCGCAGGCGAATTCGCCGAGGAGCACCAAAAGCACGGCCAGTGCTATGTCGCGGCGCCGGTGTTCGGCAATCCCGATGCGGCCCGGGCCCGCGAGCTGTTCATCATCGCGGCCGGCGCCCGTGACCCGCTCGAGCGTTGCCGCCCGCTATTCGACCTGCTCGGCCAACGCACCTTTGTCATCGGCAGCGACCCCGGGAGCGCCAACCTGGTCAAGATCGTCGGCAATGCCATGATGGCGACCACATTGGAAATGCTTGGCGAGGCGCTCGCTCTGGTCCGCAAGCGCAGCCTCGATCCGGCCGCGGTTCTCGACATTCTGACTTCGACGATGTTCGGTAGCCGGATCCACAAGCTTTACGGCGCCAAAATCGTAGCACGGCGCTTCGTGCCTTCGGGCTTTGTGCTGCCACTGGCATTGAAGGATGTCCGTTTGGCCCTGGCGGAAGCCGAGGCGGCCAACGTTCCAATGCCCTCGGTCAGCGTCGTGCGCGACCGGATGATCACCGGTCTGGCCCACGGCTACACGGAGCTCGACTGGTCGGCTCTGGGTCTGATCGCAGCCGAAGCGGCGGGAATCGAAGACCAAACAGACGACGAGTGAGGCTCGAGGCCACTTCGCCGCTGCGGCCTCAATGTTGGAGAAATGACCATGACAGCGAATGTCAATGTGGAATCAGCGACTATCGCAGGCACGACCCTGACCGTATCGCGCATCGGCCTTGGGACCTGGGCGATCGGCGGCTGGATGTGGGGCGGGACCGACGACACCGAGTCGGTCGCGACAATTCATGCCGCGATCGACGGCGGCGTCAACCTGATCGACACCGCGCCGGCTTACGGGTTTGGCCGTTCCGAAGAAATCGTCGGCCGCGCCATTGCCGACCGCAGCCTGCGCTCACGCGTCGTCATCGCCACCAAAACCGGGCTCGAGTGGAAAGACGGAAAGGTCTTCCGGAACGCCAGCCGTGAGCGGATCCTGCGCGAGATCGGCGATTCGCTGCGGCGATTGCAGACCGACTACATCGACATTTATCAAGTGCATTGGCCCGACCCCCTGGTGTCGATCGAAGAGACAGGCGAAGCGATGCAGACGCTGTTCGACCAGGGGAAGATCCGCGCCATTGGCGTGAGCAATTTCTCGATTGCCCAGATCGAGCGCTTTCGCCGCGTCGCCCAGCTGCACGTCGTGCAGCCGCCCTACAACCTGTTCGAGCGCGAGATCGAGGCCGAGCTTCTGCCCCATTGCCGGCAATCGGGTCTCGCGAGCTTGACCTATGGCGCGCTGTGCCGCGGGCTGTTGTCCGGCAAGCTGCGTGAAGACGCGCATTTTGACGGCGACGATCTTCGCTTGACGGACCCGAAATTCCAGCCGCCTCGCTACGCGCAATACCTCGCTGCGGTACGCCGTCTCGATCAATTCGCCCGACAGCGCTACGGCAAACGGGTCATCCATTTGGCGGTGCGCTGGCTGCTCGACCAGGGGGCCACTGCGGCACTCTGGGGGGCGCGTCATCCCGGCCAGCTGCAGCCGATCGACGAGGTCTTCGGTTGGTCGCTCGATGCCGCGGCAAAAACCGAGGTCGATCGCATCCTGCGAGAGGAGATCCCCGATCCGGTGGGCCCCGAGTTCATGGCGCCGCCCGCGCGCTCCAATGCCAGGATCTTGGAAGCGGCGCAGTAGCGTGCCGGCATATCGGGCCAGATTTTACTCAGGAGAAAATCGCGGCAGCCAAGAAGATCCTGTTTCTGGGCGGCGATTTTGCCGAAAGCTATCAGGTGATGGCCCCGTTTCAGTCGCTGACCATGCTCGGGCACATCGTCCATGCCGTGTGCCCGGGCAAAAAGGCGGGTGAAAAGATCAAGACCGCGATCCATGATTTAAGGCGACCAGACCTATAACGAAGCGCATCGCAGTCATCGGGCTTCACTGCCGCAAAGCGCTCGGCCGCGTGCTGCATCCACGGGCGCAATCGGACACATTGCCGGGACCGAGATCGAGCCGCCGCTGATGCTGCGCGAGCAGAGGCGGCCGCAGCTTTTGGAAGCCGTATTGAATTTACCAGAAGTAACCCGCAACGCGCCTGTTTAGTCCGGCGCCCAAGGTCAGGTAGCGAAGTATCGAATCAGGCGCAATCATGCCTGACCCGCGGAGCGCCCGCGCAGCGCGCGTGGCAACAGTGAGATGCGAAGCGAAGAGGGGGATGGCGCGGGGGGCGGATAGCGATAGGATACGGGATCAGGGCCGACTTCAAACCTGCTCCCCGCCAGGGAGCGCGGGTTCGAGCCTCGCGGTCCGCACCAGGTTCCTAACCGTTGGCGGCGCCAGTATGGTATCGCGTCGAGCATTCCGGCGAAAGCCGACAAATTGTCAGGCGGTCGGTTCACGGTGCCTGGGCCGCGCTACCAGCCGATGATCTGGTAATGGAGCCCTCAGCCATGAAAGGACACCGGAATATTCGCGGCGAGATCATTCGCGCCCTGGTGCTGGCCGCGGTGCCGCTGGTGTTCATCGCCGGCGTATCGGCGTTTCAGCTTTTGATAAACGTGCCCGGGGCGCGCATTGCCCGAGCGCATATCCTGACTAGCCTGCAGACGATCCGCGCTGCCGACGCAATCGATCAGGCGATCCAGGATGCCGAGCGCGGACAGCGCGGGTTTCTGATCACCGGACGCGAGGCCTATCTCGAACCGTACACGAAGGCCAAGGAAAGCCTGCCCCAGCTGATGATCGAACTGCAGCAAGCGATGGCGGCGAGCTCCGACCAGCAGCCGCGGCTGTTGCGGCTCCAGGCCGACATCACGACCAAGATGAACGAGCTGGCCGCCACCATTGCAGCGATGCGGCAGCAGGGCTACGCCGCCGCCCGGACGATTGTGAACACGAATGTCGGGCTCACCAGCATGAGCGGGGTGCTCGGCGACCTGCGGGCGATCATGGATGCGGCCCAGACCCGCCTCAACGCCCGCCTCGCCCAGGCCGAAGCCAGCGACCGACGGGTGACCGCGACGTTCATCGTCGGCAGCGTCGTCGCCGCGGTTGCGCTGCTGGCGGGCGCGTTCCTGCTGGCGGGCGCCTACCGCCGCGCCGCCGGGTCGGAGCGGCTGACGCAGGCCACTCTCGACAGCGTGCGCGAAGGGGTGGCGGCGTTCGATGCCGCCGGCCGCCTGCAGGTGTGGAACAATCCGTTTGCCGCGATGCTCGGGGTCGGCGAAGGCGAGATGCAGCGCGGCGCGATGCTCTCCGGCATCGCCGCCGACGCCGGCGTGCTCGGCGTTTCGGAGTTGTCCGGGCGGCCGTCGGACCGGTCCATTCTGGTCGAACGCCAGGGCGAGCGGGGCACCTTCGTCGAGGTGTTCCATAATCCGACCGCCGAGGGCGGGCACGTCGTCACCCTGCTCGACATAACCTCGCGTAAGCAAGCCGAGGAGGCGCTGCGCCAAGCGCAGAAACTCGAAGCGCTCGGGCAGATGACCGGCGGCATTGCCCACGACTTCAACAATCTGCTGACCATCATCATGGGCAGCCTGGAGCTGCTGCGGGGTTCGGTCGGGTCCGACGGCAAGGCCCTCGCGCGGGTCGATATGGTCAGCATCGCGGCCGAACGGGCGGCGAGGCTGACCAGACAATTGCTGGCCTTCGCCAGGCGCCAGCCGCTGCAGCCGGAGGTCGTCAACCTCGGACACCTGTTGCAGGAGACCTTGCCGCTGATCCGCCGGGCGGTCGGCAAATCGATCACGGTCGAGTGCGTCGCCGCCGGCGGGCTGTGGAACACGACGATCAATTCCTCGCAGTTCCAGTCGGCGGTCCTCAACCTTGCGATCAACGGTCGCGACGCGATGCCGGATGGCGGCAAGCTGACGATCGAAGTGGCGAACGCGGCCCTCGACGACGCCTATGCCGCACGCCACGCCGAGGTCGAGCCGGGCCAATACGTGCTGTTCGCGATCACCGATACCGGCAAGGGCATGGATGCGGTCACGGCCGCTCGGGCGCTCGACCCGTTCTTCACGACCAAGCCAACGGGCGAAGGCACCGGGCTCGGCCTGCCCCAGGTCTACGGCTTCGTCAAGCAATCGGGCGGGCACTTGAAAATCTACAGCGAGGTCGGCGAAGGCACGACGGTCAAGCTTTATCTGCCGCGCGGGTTCGGTGAGGAGAGCGCGCAGCCGGCGCGGGTCCCGGCCCTCGCGGTCACCGGGACCGAGACCGTGCTGGTGGTCGACGACGACGAGATCGTTCGCGCCACCCTCGCCTCGATGCTGGAAGAGCTCGGCTACAGCGTATTGGTGGCGGCGAATGGGGCCGAGGCTCTGGCCATCGTCGAGACCGATGCGACGATCGACCTGTTGTTCACCGACGTCGTCATGCCCGGCCCGATCGGCGGCCGCAGGCTGGCCGAGCAGGCGGCCGAGATCCGGCCGGCGCTCAAGGTGCTGTTCACCTCCGGCTATACCGAGAACGCGATCGTCCATAATGGCCGGCTCGACCCGGGCGTCGAGCTGTTGAGCAAGCCCTATGGCCGCGAGCACCTCGCCGCGAAGCTGCGCCGCGTGCTCGACGCCCCGGCCCAGAAATCGGACCGGCCGGCGCGGCGGTGACCGGCGAGATCGGGGGGTAGCCGAAATGCCTGAACGCTATGATATCGCCATCATCGGAGCCGGGCCCGGCGGTTATGTCGCGGCGATCCGCGCCGCCCAGCTCGGGCTCAGGACCGCCTGCATCGAAGCCCGCGGCAGCCTCGGCGGGACCTGCCTCAATATCGGCTGCATCCCGTCGAAGGCCCTGCTGCAATCCTCGGAGAAATTCGTCGAGGCGCGGCACGCACTGGCCGAGCACGGGGTCAAAATCGGCGAGGTGGCGCTCGATCTCGCCGCGATGATGGCGCGCAAGGACAAGGTCGTCACCACTTTGACCCGCGGCGTCGAATTCCTGTTCCGCAAAAACAAGATCGATTGGCTCAAGGGCCAGGGGCGGATCTCGGCCCCGGGTCGGGTTGCCGTCACCGGCGCCGACGGCGGCGCCCGAGAGGTCGAGGCCGGCGCGATCGTCATCGCGACCGGCTCGGAAAGCGTGTCGCTGCCGGGGATCGAGATCGACGAGCAGCGGATCCTGTCCTCGACCGGCGCCTTGGCGCTCGACCATGTGCCGGACCGGCTCGTCGTCATCGGCGGCGGCTATATCGGGCTCGAGCTGGGCTCGGTGTGGCAGCGGCTCGGCGCTCGGGTGACCGTCGTCGAGCTGCTCGACCGGATCGTGCCGACCATGGATCGCGAGCTCGCGGCTGCCTTGCAGCGGGTGCTGACCCGCCAAGGGATCGAATTCAGGCTCGGCGCCAAGGTCGCCGGCATCGACGCCGCAGCCGACGGAGTCACGGTCGAAATCGACGGCATCGAGCGCCAGAGCCTCGGCGCCGACGCCGCCCTGGTCGCGATCGGCCGGCGTCCCAACACAAGCAGCCTCGGGCTCGAAGCGGTCGGCGTCGCCTGCGACGCGCAGGGCCGGGTCGTGGTCGATGCCGGCTATGCCACCAACATCCCCGGCATCTATGCGATCGGCGACGCGATCCGCGGGCCGATGCTGGCGCACAAGGCCGAGGAGGAAGGCATAGCACTGGCCGAGCGTCTCGCCGGGCAACAGCCGGCGATCGACTACGACGCGATTCCGGCGGTGGTCTATACTTGGCCCGAGGTCGCCTCGGTCGGCAACACCGAGGAGGAGCTGAAGGCGACGGCAACCCCCTACCGCACCGGCAAATTCCCGTTTACCGCCAATCCGCGGGCGCGCAGCAACGGCGACACCGAGGGGTTCGTCAAGATCCTCGCCGACAGCACCAGCGATCGGGTGCTCGGCGTGCACATCATCGGCCCCGACGCCGGCACGCTGATTGCCGAGGCGGCGCTGGCGATCGAGTTCGGCGCCTCGGCCGAGGACATCGGCCGCACCTGCCACGCCCACCCGACCCTGAGCGAGGCGGTCAAGGAGGCCGCCCTCGCCGTCGACGGCCGCGCGATCCACCTCTGAAAGATCAACGGCCATGCGAGCGCCCAGCCCGGCCGCTGCTTTCGGCAGGGAGGGTGACCCTGCAATCCATCGGCACGAGGAACAGCATGAGCACTGGGCTGAAAGTCGGGTTTCTCGAAGCTTTGGTCGCCTCCTGTCCGGACGCGATCATCTATGCGGACCGAGAGGGGAAGATCCGGTTTTGGAATGCGTCGGCGACCCGGATCTTCGGCTACGAACCGGCTGAAGCGCTGGGCCAGTCCCTGGATCTGATCGTGCCCGAAGGGTTGCGCGCCCGCCATTGGGAAGGCTACGACCGGGTCATGGCCGGCGGCGGCAGCCGCTATGGCGAGGGCGATCTGTTGGCAGTGCCGGCGATGCGTAAGGACGGGACGCGGATCTCGATCGAGTTCACCGTGCTGCCGATGCACGACGACGCCGGCGGCATGGCCGGCATTGCCGCTTTCCTGCGCGACATCACCACCCGCTTCGAGGAATTGCGCGCGCTGCGCCGCGAGCTCGCCGCGCTGAAGGCGCAGGCCGGGCGCGGGTGAGGCGCTCTCCCTGGCCGACGGGCCGTGCCGATGCTAAGATCGCACCCGCGTCCGCGGCACAAGCGGATGATCTTGGGAGGTTGTATCATGCCCAAATATCTGATCTCGGCATCCTATAGCGCCGAGGGGTTGCGGGGCCTGCAAAAGGACAAGGCGTCGGGCCGGCTGCGCGCGGTGACCGCAGCGGTCGAGGGGGTCGGCGGCAAGGTCGAGAGCTTCTACAACGCACTCGGCGAGCACGATGCCTATGTGATCGTCGATCTGCCGGACATGATCACTGCGACCGCGGTGTCGATCGCGGTGTCGGCAGCGGGGCTCGCCCGCACCCGGACCACGGCGCTCCTGACCGTCGAGGAGACCGACCGGGCGCTGGAAAAGAGCGTCAACTACCGCGCTCCTGGCCACTAAGCTCCCGCCATAGCCGGGGCGTCGCGCTCAGAACGTGGCGCCCGACTGCAGCCAGTGGCGCACGATTTCCTCGCCGGTGGCGAACCAGACGCCGTCGTGCGAGCGGATATAGGCGAGCGCCGAATCGAGCCCGGCGATGCGGTGCGGCACGCCGATCAGGTAGGGGTGCAGGCAGATCGCCATGACCCGGCCGGATTGCGCGCCCTCGGCATAGAGCGTGTCGAACTGGCGGCGGATCGCCTGCTCGAACTGGTCGACCGTGCCGTTGCGCGAGCCGATGAACGGCGCGTCGTTGATCTCGTAGGAATAGGGGATCGAGACCAGCGGCTTGCCGCCGATATCCATCAGATAGGGCTGGTCGTCGTTGACCCAGTCGGCGACATAGAGACAGCCTTCCCCGGTCAGGAAATCGAGCGTATGCCAAGTCTCGGCAAGCCCGCTGCCGAGCCAGCCGAGCGGCTTTTTGCCGGTCATCTCGGCGATGCGCGAGAGGGTGCGGGCGATGGTCCGCTGCTCCTCCTCGGGGCTCAGCGAGTTCGAGCCACTGGCTGTTGGTCTGGTTGTGGCCGAGGATCTCCCAGCCGAGGTCGATCGCGGCGCGCACGATCTGCGGATGGTGGTCGCAGATGTCGCTGTTGAGGGTCGGGCTGGCGCGGATCTTGTGCTTGCTCAGCACCTCCATGATCCGCCAGATCCCGACCCGGTTGCCATAGTCGCGCTGCGCCCAGGCGCGCACCGAGGGCGGATTGCCGGCAGGCGCGCCGGGGGTCGGTGGGATGCCGCGGATCAACGGAAAAAACTCGATGTTGGGGATGACCCAAACCGCCAGCCGGGCGCCATCCGGCCATTCGAGCTTTGGCCGCTCGTTTATCGGAACATAAGGAAATGGCCCGTAATCCTGCGGCTGCATCGCGGCGTCCTCTTGTTCAGGATGGAGTTTGACGGTGAGCAGCATGCCAAATGTCACGCTCGAATGGCAGCGCTTCGAGCAATTTTCGGCGCCGGCGCTTTATCAGCTGCTGGGCTTTCGCCAGGCGATCTTCGTCGTCGAGCAACGCTCGCCCTATCCCGACCTCGACGGCCTCGACCAGGGCGCATGGCACTTGCTGCTGCGCGAGGGCGGCGAGCTCGCCGGCTGCCTTCGCCTGGCGCCGTTGCCGCTGCTGCGGATCGGCCGGGTGGCAGTGGCTTCCCGCCTTCGCCGGCAAGGGCTCGGCCGCAGGCTGATCGATGCTGCAATGTCGTTTTGTCGAGACCGCTATCCGGGGCAGCCGGTGAGGCTCGCAGCCCAGCTCCCGCTCGCGCGCTTTTACCAGCGCTTCGGATTTTCGCCGGTTTCGCAGCCCTACGACGATTTTGGGGTGATGCACGTCGAAATGTCGGTCGCGGCGGAATGATCGAAGCCTCGCGGTACTTGGGGACACCAGACACCCGCGTCAGAGGGTTAACCAGTTAGTCATACGCTTGCCGTAATTTCGGTGAATTCCATGGCCGGCAGCGGGGGCGCAGGCGCGCAGGTCCGTGATCCGCCGCGCGGGGGAAGCTCCTTTTGCGGCCGATATCCCGGCTTCTCTATTTCCTCTATGCCCGCCGTCTGACCCGCGCGCTGCGCCGTCGGGCGCGGCCGCGCCATATCGGCATCATCCTCGACGGCAACCGTCGCCATGGCCGCTCGCTCGGCATTAGCGAGCCGCGGGCGATGTACGATCTCGGCGCCGACAAGCTCGACGAGGTCCTCGAATGGTGCGCCGAGCTCGGCATCCCGACGGTGACCCTCTGGGTGTTCTCGACCGAGAATTTTCGGCGGCCGCCGGCCGAGGTCTCGGGCATCCTCGCCTCGGTCGAGGCGAAGCTGACCGCTCTCGCCGGCGATCCCGCGATCCACCGCCGCCGGGTCCGGGTTCGCGCCATCGGCTGCATGGAAATGCTCCCCGAGCCGGTGCTGGCCGCGATCGCAGCGGCCGAGCGGGCAACCGAAGGCTATGACGGGATCGAGCTGAACATTGCCGTGGCCTATGGCGGCCGCCAGGAGATCGCCGACGCGGTGCGCGCCTTGCTCGCCTGCCTCGCCGCACGGCAGACCACGCTCGGCGAGGCGATCGACCAGGTCACCCCCGAAGCGATCGCCCGCCATCTCTATACCGCCGGCCTGCCCGACCCGGACCTGATCATCCGCACGTCGGGCGAGATCCGCCTCTCCGGCTTTCTCTTATGGCAGAGCGCGCACAGCGAATTCTATTTCACCGACGTGTTGTGGCCGGCCTTTCGTAAAATCGACTTCCTGCGCGCGATCCGCTCGTTCCAGGAGCGCCAGCGTCGTCACGGCTGCTGACCGGCACCGAGCACCGTGCTCCTTTTGGATGCTGAAACGGCAATCAGCGCCGGTGCTCAGCCGGTTCGCACAAACTTGTCGACGCCGCGCTCGGTGGTCAATCCGGCGTAGATGTCGCCGTGCCCGTCGACGCCGACGCCGTGGACATGCCGGCTCTCCATGCGAGCGAGCACCGTTCCGTTCGCGTCGCGGACGCAGACATAGGCGGGCTTCCCGTCGTCCTCCTGCTCGGCGATGTAGAAATTGCCGTCCTTGCCGCGGGTGATGTCGTTGGGCCCGCCCATGCCGGTCCACTGGCCGAGGAAATCGCCCTCCGGCGAGAAGATCTGGATGCGCTTGTTCGACCGATCGGCGACGTAGAGCTTGCCGTCATCGTCGAAGGCGATGCTGTGCGGCAGATGGAACTGCCCCTCGCCCTGGCCCGGCGTGCCCCAGGACTTGACCAGCCGGCCGTCGCGGGTAAAGCGGTGCACGCGGGAGTTGCGATAGCCGTCGGTCACATAGATGTCGCCATTGGGGTGGGCCATCATCTCGGTCGGATGATTGAACGGCCCCGCCGCGCGCTCGGCCAGCCAGTTGACGACATGGCCGGTGTCGGAATGCTCACCGCGCCGGCCCAGCTCCAGCAAGGGTTTGCCGTCGAGCGTGAACGACTTCGCGACCGAGTTCGGAGCGATCGGTGGTGTAGACGACATCGCCGACGATTTTCAGACCGTGCGGGTCGGTGACCTCGCCGCTGCCCCAGGCGCCCAGATGCTTCCCCTCGCGGTCGAATACCACCACCGGGGGATCCTTGCGCTGGAAGACGTAGATGCGGTCTTGCGCGTCGGCCGCGACCCGGCTGACCAGCCCGAAGGATTGCCCGGCCGGCAATTTGAAGAAATCGTGGATCGGCTCGTAGGTGTATTTGCCCGTGCCAACTTGTGCCATTGCTGTCTCCCTCCCGAATTTTTACTTGCGATCTGAGGTTATTGGCGAGTGAGGTTATCGGCGTGGCCGCGATCAGCGACCCCTTACGGCCGCAGCACCGGGCCGCGCGAGTCGGGGACGGAGTTCGCTTTTTCCTTCCAGTCCTTCGACCATGGGGTCACCGGCCGCGGCAGCCCCTTGCCGTCGACCCGGATCTCGTCGACGTGCTCGTTGTAGAAGCACAGATAGCCCTTGATCTTCGGGCATTCGGGGATCGGGTCCGGGTAGCTCCACACCAGATCCTCGAAGACGCGATCACCGATCTTGACCGAATAATAGCGCGCCCGGCCCTTATAGGGACAGGCCGTGGTCTTGTCGCTCGGGATCAGCAGATCCATCCGCACATCCTCGGACGGGATGTAGTAGCGCGTCGGCAAGCGGGTCTCGAACAGAAAGCGCGCGCGCCGCGTCTCGGCGACAATCTCGCCGCCGACGATGATTTGCACCGGGCGCGACGACTGAACCACGTCGATCCGCTTATAGGGGTCGCGCGGATGGACGAAGATCTCCTCGTCCTCCTCGTACCAATGATCGACCCGGTCCCAATAGAAGGCCACGAAATCGCCGATCGCGGCGACTTCCTCGAACGGCTGCGGATAGCCCCAGACCGCGTTTTCCGCGGTCCGCTCGCCGACGCGGACCGTCCAGTATGACGCCGTCCCCTTATACGGGCAGAACGTATGATGATCGGTCGGCGTCATCAGGTCCATGCGCACGTCGCCGCGCGGAAAGTAATAGACCGGCAGGTGCCGGGTCTCGAACAACAGGTGCGCATCGGTGCTGTCGGCGATGGTTTCGCCGTTGAGTTTGACGCGCACCCGGCGCGGCGAGCGCTCGAAGGTGATCTTGTAGTCGGGGTTGGTTTTGAACCCGGATTCGCGCGCCGCGGGTTCGCGCGTTTCGGGCTTGCCCGCCTGTGGTGCTGCTGCCATGGTCCGATCCTCCTTCTGCTCGCCGCGAAAATGAGCGCAGCGGACGGAGACCGCAAGCCCGAAGCCGACCGCGCCTCAGGGGTCGGCAGGCGCCGCGGCGGTGTCGATGTCGGCGGCTTGCTCGATCAGGTTCGCCTTCATCCCGATCAGCATGTCGAGCAGGCGAACCCGATCGGGCTCGGCGATCCCGGCCAGCGCGTCTTCGCGCACCTCGGCGGCGAGCGCGAAGATGCGGTCGAGCAGCGGGTAGGCGGCTTCGGTCAGATAGAGCAGATGCGCGCGGCGGTCCTTCGGGTCGGCTCGGCGCTCGATCAGCCCGGCCGCCTGCAGCCGGTCGAGCAGCCGGGCGAGGGTAATCGGCTCGAGATCGAGGATCTGCGCCAGCGCCGCTTGGTTGATGCCCTCCTGGCGGGCGAGATAGGCGAGCACCGAGGATTGCGCGCGAGTGAGGCCGAGTTGGGCGGCGCGGGCCCGCTGCTCAAACCGCTTGCGCAGCAGGCGGGCCACATCGTTGAGGACAAAGCCGAGCGTTCGGCTCGGGATTTCGTGGATCATGGCGTTACCAGCCGGCAGCCGCGGCAGCGATTATATACGCAGCTGACGCAACCGTCTCACCAACCGCGCATGCCAGATATGTTCGCCCGTTGACAGCGCCGGCCGCGGGTGGTGCAGTCCGCGTCCGTTCAAAACCGCCGACGGCGCACGATGAAAGCCCCGGCCTTCGATTATCTCCGGCCGCAGAGCCTCGGCGAGGCGGTCGGCCTGCTGGCGAAAGCCGGCGGCGAGGCGCGGGTCATCGCCGGCGGGCAATCCTTGCTGGCGATGATGAATTTGCGGCTCGCCTCGCCCGCGCTGCTGATCGACATCGCGCGACTGCCGGAACTGGCAGGGGCCGCCGAGGACGATGACGGCGCGACCCTCGGCGCCGCGGTCACTCATGCCATGATCGAGGATGGACGGGTGCCCGATCCGTCGCACGGCTTGATGCCGCGGGCGGCGGCCAGCCTCGCCTATCGCGCGATCCGCACCCGCGGCACGATCGGCGGCAGCCTGGCGCTCGCCGACCCGGCGGCGGAATGGCCGGCGGTGCTGGCCGCCCTCGATGCCGAAGCGACCCTCTATGGGCCGAATGGCCGGCGATCGTTGAAATGCACCGAATTCGCGACCGGGATCTATCAGACGCAACTCGCCGACGACGAGATCGTCGAGAGCATGCATGTCCCGAGGCTTTCCGCCGACGCGCGGTGGGGTTACGTCAAGATCAACCGCAAATCGGGCGAATTCGCCCATGCCCTGGCCGTGGCCGTCATCGACGCAGGCCGAGGCCATTGCCGGATCGTCCTCGGCGCCGCCAACGGCGCCCCGCTGATGCTCGACGAGGCGTCACGCTCCCTCGCCGGCGGGCGCCGCGATTCCGAGACGCTGCGGGGCGCCGTCGCCGCCGATCTCGACCGCGCTGTCGACCGCCATTTCGACGAGTTCGAGCGCAATTTGCACATGGTGGCGGCGATGCGCGCCATACGGAAGGCGACCGCATGACCGCGATCCGGCTGCGGCTCAACGGTGCGGCGATCGTCGACGACGCGCCGCCGCGCCTGTCGCTCGCCGATTTCCTGCGCGAGCGGCGCAACCTGACCGGGACCCATCTGGGTTGCGAGCACGGCGTGTGCGGTGCCTGCACCGTGCTGGTCGACGGCGAGCCGGCGCGCGCCTGCCTGATGCTGGCGGTCGGCTGCGACGAGCGGCGGGTGGAAACCATCGAAGGCTTTGCCGGCGATCCGATCATGCTGGCGTTGCGCGACACCTTTCACCGGCGTCACGGGCTGCAATGCGGCTTTTGCACACCGGCGATGCTGATCACGGCACGCGACCTGATCCGGCGCGGCCAGGCCGGCTCGGAGCGCCAGATCCGCGCCGGTCTCGCCGGCAACATCTGCCGCTGCACCGGCTACACCAACATCGTTGCCGCGATCGCCGAGGCCGCGGCGGCACTCACGGCTCGGGAATTTGGGGGGCCGGGCGATGCCGAATGATGCCTGGGGAGTGGGCGCCTCGCTGCTGCGCCGCGAGGACCAGCGCCACCTCAATGGCCGCGGCGAATTCGTGGCGGACATCAAATTGCCCGGCACGATGGAGGTGGCGTTTGTCCGCAGCCCGCACGCGCACGCGCGCATCAGGACGATCCTGAAGCCGCCCGACGCGACGGGCCGCGTCTTTGCCGCGGCCGACCTGCCGCGCATCCAGCCGATCCGCGTCGAAACCCAGGCGGCGGGGGCGAAGTCGCCGTCCTGGCCGCCGCTCGCCACCGACAAGGCGCGGTATGTCGGCGAGGCGATCGCCGCCTGCATTGCGCCCACGCGGGCCGAAGCCGAGGACCTCGCCGCAGCCGTCATCGTCGATTTCGAGGTGCTCGACGCGGTCGTCGACGCACCGCGCGACATGCGCGGCAGCCGCCACCCGGTGCACGAAAGCTGGGGCGACAACCTCTACAGCGAGCGGGTGTTCGAGGGCGGCGACATCGACGCCGCCGCGCGCGCGGCCGAGATCACGATCCGCCGCGAATTCCGCATGCACCGGCAGTCGGGGGCGCCGCTCGAAGGCCGCGCCGTGCTGGCCTGTCGCGACCATCGGCTTGATGAAATCGTGGTCTATGCCTCGACCCAGACGCCGCACACCGTGCGCGTCGCGTTGGGCGAGTTCCTCGGCCTCGAGCTGCGCCGGCTTCGCGTCGTCGCCCCCGATGTCGGCGGCGGCTTCGGCCCCAAGGCGCGGCTCTACCCGGAAGAGATCATCCTTGCCGCATTGGCGCTCGAGCTCGACCATCCGGTGCGCTGGGTCGAGGACCGCGGCGAGCACCTCCTGACCGCGGCGCATACCCGCGACCATCACTACAAGGTCACCGCCTACGCCGACCGCCGAGGCCGGATCCTCGGCGTCGATGCCGAGATCGTTGTCGATGCCGGCGCCTACGGGCTGTGGCCGCAGGGGCCCTACCAGGAAGCGGCGATGGCGGCGCGCAACCTGCCGGGGCCGTATGCGATCGCGAACTACCGGGCGCGCGCCGCTACGGTGGCGACCAACAAGGCGCCGCTCGGCCCCTATCGCGGCGTCGGCCGGCCGGGGCGTGCTTTGCAATCGAGCGGACGATCGATGAGGTCGCGCGCGCGGTCGGCGGCGACCCGGTCGAGGTGCGGAAATTCAACATGGTCCGGCCCGAAGAGATGCCGTTCACCACGGTCGGCGGCATGCGCTTCGACAATGGCGACTACCCGCAGAGCGTAAAGCTCTGCGCCGAATTGCTCGACGTGCCGGCGGTCCGCGCGCGGCAACGGCAGGGCGAGCCCGACGGCCGCCTGATCGGCATCGGCTTTGCCGCTTTTGCCGAGCAGACCGCACACGGGGCGGCCGAGTTCGTCTCGCGCGGGGCCTCGATCGTGCCGGGCTTCGAGAGCTGCACCGCGCGCATCCTGCCGGACGGCTCGGTGGTGCTGATGGTCGGCATCCAGTCGCACGGGCAAGGGCTTGAGACCACCTTGACGCAGATCGCCCACCAGGAGCTCGGCATCGACCCGGCGCGGATCTCGGTGCGCCACGGCGATACCGAGAGCACGGCCTTCGGCTTCGGCACCTTCGCCTCGCGCAGCATGGTCATGTCGGGGGGTGCGGTGGCGCGCGCGAGCCGGATGTTGCGCGACAAGCTGCGCCAGATCGGCGCGCATCTCCTGCAATGCGATGTCGCCGCGGTGCATTGCGCCGACGGCTCGGTGCAAGGCCCGCAGGGCTCGGTCACGATTGCCGAGATCGCCAAGGTGGCGCACCTGCGGATGGACGGATTGCCGCCCGGCGTCGACCCGTTGCTCGACGCGACTGCGACCTACGAGCCTGCGGTCGGCACCGGCGTCTTCTCCTATGCTACGCACGGCGCGGTGGTCGCGGTCGATCCGGAAACGGGGTTCGTCGAGCTGATCGACTTCGCCGTCGCCGAGGATTGCGGCACGATGGTCAACCCGATGATCGTCGAGGGCCAGATCAGGGGCGGCGTGGTGCAGGGGATCGGCACGGCACTCTACGAAGAGATCCCGTATGACGAGCAGGGCCAGCCCTTGGCCGGGACCTTCGCCGACTACCTGATGCCGGGGGCTGCCGAACTGCCGGCGATCAAGATCGGCCACCTGCATACCCCGGCGACTGCGACCGAATACGGCATGAAGGGCATGGGCGAAGGCGGTGCCGTCGCTCCGCCCGCCGCGATCGCCAATGCCGTGCGCGACGCGCTTTGCGCAATCGGCGCCGCAGGGGGAGCCGAGGTCAACGAAACCCCGATCACCCCGCGTCGGGTGATGGCCGCGATCGGACGGGCGCGCAACCCGACCACCCGCATATAAGCGTCCAACGCACCGGCGAAGCCAGACGCCGGCGGCTCGCCGGGTTCGGCTGTCAGGCTGAAGTCGGCATGGCGACCCCGGCAGGATTCGAACCTGCGGCCACTCGCTTAGAAGGCGAGTGCTCTATCCAGCTGAGCTACGGGGTCGCGAGGCGGGCGATCACGGCGCCGCCGAAGCGGTCAGTTGCGCACCCGATCATAGCGGAAATTGTCGGCGTAGCTCTTCGGCTTTTCGCTGATCGCGTGCGGCTCGCTGATCGTATAGGCGAGCCCCTCCTTGTCGGCGAAGGAGCGCGCTTCCTCGATCGTGGCGAAATGCAGCCGCACCTGGTTCAAGGTATCGTCGGCGCTGGTCCAGCCCATCAGCGGATCGGGCCAGCGACTCGTCGCCGGCTCGTATTCGAGAACCCACTTGCGGGTCTGCCGGCGCCCCGATTGCATCGCCGTCTTGGCCGGCCGGAAAATGCGTGCCTGGGCCAATGCCAAACTTCTCCCCAAAGGTTCGGGCCGAATTCTCCCCCAAGGTTCCTAACCACACCTCGCACCCCACGTCCGAGGGCGCGGTCGGGCGAGTACGGTGGTCGGGGCGAGAGGATTCGAACCTCCGACATCCTGCTCCCAAAGCAGGCGCTCTACCAGGCTGAGCCACGCCCCGCGCGCCGGCGCGCGTTTTATCGGGTTCGCGGGCTGCGCGCAACCGCAGCAGCGCGCCGGGCTGTCTGCCGGCGCCCTGGCCGGCAGACAGCCCGGCGGACAGCTATGCCGCAGCGCGCCGCTCCGGAGCGGCGGTCGGCCGCTTGTGCGCGGCAACTCGGGTATCGTCCTTCATGCCCATCAGCTCGCGCAGCACGTCGCGGCCGCGCGACAGGCGGGAGCGGACGGTGCCGATCGGGATGCCGAGGATCTTGGCGACCTCTTCGTAGCGCATGCCTTCGAGGCCAACCAGCAGGATCACCTGGCGCTGCTCCTCGGGCAGTCGGGCGATCGCCCGTTCGAGGTCGCGCAGCTGCAAGGACGCCGCGGCGTTGGATGGGGAAGTCAGAACCGGCGCCATGTCCTCGACCGGGACGGTCACGCCTTCGCGCACCGAGCGGCGAATGTCGTTGACATGCTGGTTATGAAGAATGGTGAAGAGCCATGCGCGCAGATCGGTTCCCGGCTGCCACAGATGCTGTTTGGCCACGGCGCGCACCAGACAGCTCTGCACCAGGTCGTCGGCTCGCGACCCGTCCCGGGTCAAGGCCCGCGCATAGCGCCGCAGGCGGGGGATTTCGACTTCGAGAAGACGGCCAAAATCGCTCATCGACGTTAACCCTTGCAGTGTTTCGACCGCGAGCTCCCCCGAGGTCGTTCGATGTGCGATGTATAGGGGTACGTTGTAACCCCTTGATGTACCGTCATCGCTTTTTGGTAAAGTGTTGTCCTGTTACGTAACAGGATACATCTGGTCGGTAAGAGCCGACATTCCCTGTAAACAGCCGGAGCTGCGGGTTTCCGGCTGTCCCGTTGATCCGCGCCGCTGAACAGTGCTAAAATTCTTGTGCAAATTGCGGTTCATCAAAAAAAGCAGATGGAGGCTTCCGATGCGCGCCATGGACGTAATGACGACTCCGGTGATCACGGTCGATCCCGAGACCACGGTGCAGGATCTGGCGAAATTGCTGTCCGAGAAGAACATCAGCGGAGTGCCGGTCTGCGAGGGCGGCGACCGGCTGGTCGGCATCGTCAGCGAGGGCGACCTGCTGCACCGCGCCGAAACCGGCACCGAGCGGCGCGTGCAGAAGCGCCGCTCATGGTGGCTCGAACTCGCTCGCGGCCGAAGCGGAGGCCGCCCGCGACTACGTCAAGGCGCATGGCCAAAGGGTCCGGGACATCATGAGCCGCGAGGTGATCACGGTCGCCGAAACGACCGATCTCGCCGAGGTCGCGATGCTGCTCGAAACCAAGCTGATCAAGCGGGTGCCGGTGGTCCGCGACCGCCAACTGGTCGGCATCATCAGCCGGGCCAATCTGGTCCGCGCGCTGGCGACCACCAGCAGCGCGCCGGCGATCGTCGCCGATGCCGACGACCGCACCATCCGCGAAAAGCTGCTCCAGGAGCTCCGCGGCCAGCGCTGGGCCAATGTCTGGGCCGCCGACATCATGGTCCGCGACCGGGTCGTGCATATCTGGCTCTCCGACGACCAGCCGCCGGCAGAGCGCGACGCGCTGCGCGTCGCCGCCGAGAACATTGCCGGCGTGCGCCGCGTCGAGGAGCACATCGTCCCGGCCCCGGTCGTGCCGGCGTTCTGAGCCTCGAATTTTCGCGGCGCGGCCCGGGCGTGTCGCGACGGGCTTGACCTCGAGGCCGGTGCATAGTCTGGTCCGGCGGTCATTGGCGCTGGTCCAAAGGGCCGTACGATGCCGGGTCCGCTTCATGGGTATCGCATTGTCGATCTGACCTCGAACGTCTCGGGGCCGCTGGCGACGATGATCCTCGGCGACCAGGGCGCCGACGTGATCAAAGTCGAAGCTCCCGACGGCGGCGACGCCACCCGTGCCGGCGGCAACCGGCGCGCGGGATTTACCGCATCGTTTCTGAACAACAACCGCAACAAGCGCTCGATCGTCCTCGATCTGAAAACGCCGGCCGCGGTCGAGGCGTTGCTGCGGCTCGCGGCGGGCGCCGATGTCTTTGTGCAAAACTACCGCCCCGGCGTTGCCGAGCGGCTCGGCGTCGGCGAGGACGCGGTGCGCGCGGCAGCACCGAGGATCGTCTATGTCTCGATCAGTGGTTTTGGCGAGATCGGCCCTTACGCCGAAAAGCCGGCCTACGACCCGGTGATCCAGGGGTTTTCCGGGCTGGCGACGGTGCAGGCCGGCTCCGACGAAGCCCGGCCGCGGCTGTTGCGCACGATCCTGCCCGACAAGCTGACCGCGATCACTGCCTCGCAGGCGATCACCGCCGCATTGCTGGCGCGCGAGCGCACCGGCGCGGGGCAGCATGTGCGGTTGTCGATGCTGGAAGCGGTGCTCGCGTTTCTGTGGAGCTCGGACATGGGCAGCCAGACCTTTGTCGAGGACGAGCCGGCCGCGCAGGAGGCGGCGAGCGCCCTCGACCTGATCTACGAGACCGCGGACGGCTACATGACCGTGGCGGCTTTGACCGACCGGCAATGGGCCGGGTTGGCGCGTGCCGTCGAGCACCCGGAATGGCTCAAAGACGAGCGGTTCAAGACGCCGGCGCTGCGCCAGCGGAACATCGACGAGCGGCTGCGGCTGACCCAGGAGGCGCTGCCCACCCGGCCGGCGGCCGAATGGCTCGACAAGCTGACGGCGGCGCAGGTCCCTTGCGGCCCGGTGCTGACCCGCAACCAGGTGATCCGCCACCCGCAGGTCGAGGCGTTGGGGCTGGTCGTCGAAACCGAGCATCCGGCGGCCGGGCGTCTGCGCCAGACGCGGGCGGCGGCGCGGTTTTCCCGCACCCCGGCGGAAATCCGCCGCGGCGCCCCGGCCCTCGGCGAGCATACGCAAGAAATTCTGGCGGAGCTCGGCTATTCGCCGGCGGACATCGCGGCGCTGAGGAGCGACGGAAACTTCACCTGAAGAGATTCATGTCATTGCGAGCGAAGCAAAACAATCCCGTGCAGTACCTCACGCTGATCGAGATTGCTTCGTCGCCTCGCTCCTCGCAATGACGAGCGAAAGAACAACCGGATGATCGATTTTTATTACTGGCCGACGCCGAACGGCTGGAAGGTCGCGATCATGCTCGAGGAATGCGGCCTCGAATACCGCATGGTGCCGGTCAATATCGGGCGCGGCGACCAGTTCAAGCCCGAGTTCCTCGCAGATCAGCCCCAACAATCGGATGCCGGCGATCGTCGACCACGACGATCCAGATGGAGATTTTGGCGGCGCCGCGGTGCCGATTTTCGAATCGGGAGCGATCCTGCTGCATCTCGCCGACAAGACCGGCCGGTTCATGCCGCACAGCCGCCGCGGCCGCAAGGAAACTTTGGAATGGCTGTTCTGGCAGGTCGGCAATCTCGGGCCGATGGCCGGCCAGCTCAGCCATTTCGTCAATTACGCGCAGGGCGAGCACCCTTATTCGCATAAGCGCTACGCTGACGAATACAACCGCTGCCTCGGCGTGCTCGAGCGCAGGCTCGACGGGCGGGATTTTATCGTCGATGAATACTCGATCGCCGACATGGCGTCGTGGCCATGGGTGCTGATCGCAACGCCCTTGGGCCAGCCGCTCGACGCGTTCCCGAACCTCGCGCGCTGGCGCCAGGCGATCAAGCAGCGCGCGGCGGTGCAGCGGGGCGTGGATTTGGGCAAGGAGCTGCGCCGCTCGGCGCCGCCGACCGCGGACGAACGTCGGATCCTGTTCAGCCAAACCGCACAAACCGTGCCCAACGAGCGGAGCCGAGAACATCCTGCGGCGACAGATTGAGGGCGGAGCGATGCCGGGGATCTGGCATTCCATGGGCCATGCGAGCGAGATTTTGATGCCGTGGTCGCGCGGGTTGCCGGCTTATCTCCAGCGCAAAATCGGCAGCTGCCGGCATAACTTCCCCGGACAGCGTTGTCCTTCTGCGGGCACCCCACGCGGCAGCAAGATCGCCATCGCGATAAAATGATGCTCGGGCGGGATCGGATGGTCCGGCTAGGCCTCGGCGAGCGGCTGGACGCTCATCCGGAGGGCTGGGCGGCGTGCCCGGCCACCGCGAAGGTCTTCGCCACCACGGACTGCACCGAGGGCGCCGCGATCAGCGTCCGCGCGACCCTGCTCGCCATGGCAATGCTGCCGGCGTCGGTAAAATGCACCGAATCGACGTAGTGCCGAGCGTCCGGCGGGATCGAATCCTCGTCACCGACGAGCACCGTTCCGTAGGATTTTGCGACATCTCGGATCACGTGATTGTAGTTAGCGAAGCCAGTGAGCAAATCATCGACGGTCATATAGGGCATGTAGTAAAGGCTGGTGAAGGCAGCTTTCCGGCGCTCCTCCCGAGATTGGGAAAAGCGCAGACGCGGTGAGAACGTCACTATGGCGATGACCTTGGCAACCTTTTGGCTTGCTACCACAAGATTGACATAGTCCTGGCGGAACTCGGCATTGAGGCGCGCCATATCGAGCTTGATCTTGCCGGCCGGGTTCGTTGACTCCTTTTGCAATCGCCAGACCTCGAGATTCTTTTCGATCACATAGGCGAGCAGCGAATGACGGCCCAGCCAGCCGACATTCTCTTCCTGGCGCCGCGGAGCCACGCCTTGCTCGTGTGCCATCTCATAGCTGTTGGCGCTAAGATCGTTGGTTGCCTCGTAGATGACGATGATGTCCGGCTTGAATTGCGCAACCCGCTTTTCAAGCGCCGGCAACAATCCGCGGATCGTATAGCCGGGGACGCCGGCATTGATGTAATCGAGGTCTAGCCTTGGCCAATGCTGGCGAAGAGCGCGCACCACCAACACCGGCCAAGTCATCGCGTCGCTGCTGACCTCGGCGCAGTAGGTGGTCGAGCCGCCGAGAAACGCGATGCGCAGTCGGCCCGCCGGTTTTTTCTTGGTGATCTGCGGGCCGCGGAAGCCGAAAGAATTGATGTTGATCGGGCCAAAATGGCTGTTGGGAATGGGAATGCGCAGCCCGGTCGCCGGATCGGTCTCGTAAGTCTGGTCGACCCCCCAGAAGGTGCCGCCGTACTTTATTTCGCCGCGGATGCGGACGGCAGCTTCTGCAGCCAGCAGCAGCAGCAAAAAGATCACCAGCGTGGCAGCAGCGAGCACCGCCGCGCGCTGCCAGGCTGGCAGCCGCTCGAAGCGGGATGTCGCGCCAGGCGAGGTCGGCATCGGTGATCCGCCGGCTTCAGTCGGGATCGAACCGGTCCTTGTAGTCGAGGCGCAGTGCCGGATCCTGGTCTTCCTTGCGCAGGAAGCAGTGGCCGGCGACGAGCACATCGATCTCGCTGCCCATGAAGCAGCGGAAGGCGTCCTCCGGGGTGCACACGATCGGCTCGCCGCGCACGTTGAAGCTGGTGTTGACCAGGACCGGGCAGCCGGTCAATGCCTTGAACCGGGTCAGCAGCGCATGATAGCGCGGATTGGTCTCGCGGTGAACGGTCTGGATCCGGGCGGAATAGTCGACATGGGTGACCGCCGGAATTTCCGAGCGCGGCACGTTCAATTTGTCGATGCCGAACAGGTTGCGCTCGGCCTCGCTCATGACGCGGCGACGCGGCTCGACGACATCGGCGACCATCAGCATGTATGGGCTGTCGGTGTCGAGCTCGAACCACTGGGCCACGTCCTCGCGCAGCACCGAGGGGGCGAACGGCCGGAAGCTCTCCCGGTATTTGACTTTGAGGTTCAGGGTGCGCTGCATCGAGGGGCTGCGCGCATCGGCGAGGATCGAACGCGCGCCGAGCGCCCGCGGGCCGAATTCCATGCGTCCCTGAAACCAGCCGACCGCACTTTCCTCGGCGAGCGCGGACGCGGTGCGCTCGATGACCTCGTCATCGCCGAGCTCCGCAAAAACGGCCCCGGCGGCGGTCAGCCGCTGCCGGATCTCGCCGTCGGCGAAGGCGGGGCCGAGATAGCTTCCCGACATGCCGTCGAGCTCGTTGGAGAGATGGCGCGGCTGGTCGAGCTCGAGATGGTAGGCGGCGAGCGCGGCGCCGAGCGAGCCGCCGGCATCGCCTGCCGCCGGCTGCACCCAGATATTGTCGAAATGGCTGTCGCGCAGCACTTTGCCGTTGGCGACGCAGTTGAGCGCCACCCCGCCGGCAAGGCACAGATTGCGCGCGCCGGTCTCGACCGCCAAGGATCGGGTCAGCCGCAGGATCGCCTCTTCGGTGACGCTCTGGATCGAGGCCGCGAGATCCATGTGCACCGGCTCGAGCCACTCGTCCGGCGTTCTCGCCGGCACCCCGAACAGCTCGGCAAAGCGGTCGTTGGTCATGCGCAGACCGGTGCAGTAGTCGAAATACTCCTGGTTGAGCCGGAAGCTGCCGTCGTCCTTCAGATCGATCAGATGATCGAGAATGGTCTGAGCAAAGCGCGGTTCGCCATAAGGCGCCAGACCCATCACCTTGTATTCGCCGGAATTGACGCGGAAACCGGTGAAATAGGTAAAGGCCGAGTACAGCAGACCCAACGAGTGCGGAAAATGGATCTCCTTCAGCATCGTGATCCGGTTGCCGCGACCGAGCCCGGCCGAGGTCGTCGCCCATTCGCCGACCCCGTCCATCGTCAGGATGACCGCGTCCTCGTACGGCGACGGGAAGAAGGCCGAGGCGGCATGGCTCAAATGGTGCTCGGAAAACAGCAACCGGCTCTGCCAATCGAAGTCGGGGGCCATCTCCTTAAGCTTGTCGCTGAGCTTTCGTTTTTGAAAGAGCTTGTCCTTGAGCCACAGCGGCATCGCCATGCGGAACGAGCGGAAGCCATGCGGAGCGAAGGCCAGATAGGTCTCGAGCAGGCGCTCGAACTTTAAGAACGGCTTGTCGTAAAAGGCGACATGGTCGACCTCGTCGAGACCGATGCCGGCTTCGGCCAAGCAATAGGCGATGGCGTTTCGGGGATACCGGCTGTCGTATTTGCGGCGGGTGAACCGCTCCTCCTGCGCCGCCGCCACAACCCGCCCGTCCTCGATCAGCGCCGCGGCAGCGTCATGATAAAACGCCGAAATGCCGAGAATGTGCATCAATTTCTCCGAACCATCAGGGGCGCTCGCGCCCGGTCATGACGAACCGCCCGCTGTCCCCGGCCGTCGGTCGGCGGTTCGTGCAGCACATCGATCCATGCGGGCATTGACCGATGCGGCTATCGTTATCGCGACCACGCCGATGGCCTTGTTAAAACAATGTATAAATAAATGGGGCGATCGCCGAACCCTCGGCCAGCACTAGTAGTCCTCCCAGCACGCACACCATGACGATCACCGGAGTCAACCAGTATTTTTTACGACTGCGCAGGAACAGCCACAGCTCTCTGACAAAATCGAACATCGACCCCTCAAAATTGCTTGGTCATCGAGGTTTGTCGATCGCCCGGAGAGGTCCGGCCGAGCCAGTAGCTCGGGCTGTCCCGTTCGAATCGGAGCCGCAGCGGATCCTGGCCGGTCAGACGCATGACGACGCCGACCGGGGTCAGGACGAAAAAGAACAGCAGGCCCATGACGATCGGCGTCGTGACCTTCGACAGCAGCAGCGCCAGGCGTCGCCAAGCACGGTTGAGCGGGCCGAGCAGCGCGGGCGCCAACAGCGCAGCGGCAAGAAACAGGGTTGCGACCGCCGCCCAGCCGAGCGCGCTGCTCCTGCCTTTCCAGGCGGCATGCACCGCCGCCGCGCCGGCCAATGCCCCAAACAGCAGGCCGAATGCCCGGTCTGAAGACCCTGCGGCCGGGCCCTCGCCATCCAGGGATTCGTGCCAATTTCCGTCTGGGCCGGTCACAGGTGCTTTTGCCTCATCGACTGTGCCCACTATACCGCAAGACACGAGCAAAAGGAATGTGGAATAAGGTTAATCCCGGCGCTGCGATATTGGCGCGGGCGATCGACGCGGGCGCCGCCGCCTGTGCTCCCCGGCGAACCCTTCCGGCGCGGCGGCGCCGCAACGACGACCCGATCGCGGGTCGGCGTTTTCTCGGCTCTCGTTTTCCTCTACACCGAGCCCCGATGACCCTCTTGCGTTCGGTTGCGACGGTCGGCTCCTACACGCTGGTCAGCCGCGTCATGGGCTTTGTCCGCGACATCCTGACCGCGGCCCTGCTGGGCGCGGGGCCGGTGGCGGACGCGTTCTTTGTGGCGCAGCGGCTGCCCAACCTGTTCCGCAGCCTGTTCGCCGAGGGCGCCTTCAGCGCCGCCTTTGTGCCGCTCTTTGCCGGCGCCATCGCCGAGCACGGCAAGGAGAGGGCCCGTGCCTTTGCCGAGGACGCGCTCGCGGTGCTGCTCGCGGCGCTGTTGGCCTTTGTCGTGGCCGGCGAAATCTTCATGCCGGCGATGATGCGGGTCATTGCCCCTGGGTTCGGCGACGACCCGGCCAAGTTCGCCCTCGCCGTCGCTCTCGCCCGGATCACCTTTCCCTATCTCTTGTTCATCGCGCTGGTGGCGCTGCAGGGGGGCGTGTTGAACTCGGTCGACCGGTTTGCCGCCGCCGCGGCGACGCCGATCCTCTTGAACCTGTTTCTGATCGCCGCGCTGCTGCTGATCGATCGGTTCCATTGGCATGACGGCCGGGCCTTGGCCTGGGCGATCACCGCCGCCGGGCTCGCCCAGTTTCTGTGGTTGATGTTCTCCTGCGCCCGCGCCGGGCTGGCGCTGCGTCTGCCCCTCCCGCGGTTGACGCCGGGCGTGCGCCGCACCTTGGCGATCATGGGGCCGGGGGCGATCGGCGCCGGGGTCACCCAGGTCAATCTGTTGATCTCGACGGCGCTCGCCTCGTTTCTGCCGGGCGGTTCGGTGTCGTATCTCTATTACGCCGACCGGCTGAACCAGCTGCCGCTCGGCGTCGTCGGCATCGCGGTCGGCACCGCGATCCTGCCGCCGTTGTCGCGCCAATTGCGCCTCGGCGATCTCTCCGGCGCGGTGGCGACGCAAAACCGCGGGCTCGAGCTGGCGCTGCTGCTGACCCTGCCCTCGGCGGTGGCGCTGGCGGTGCTGGCGGGGCCGATCTTCGCGGTGCTGTTCCAGCGAGGCGCCTTCACCGCGGCCGACACCGCGGCGACCGCCGCGGCGCTCGCCGCCTATGCCGCGGGTCTCCCGGCCTTTGTCTTGGTCAAGGTGGTGGCCCCGGCATTTTTCGCCCGGCACGACACCCGGACCCCGGTCAAGGTCGCGGTCGCGGCCATGGCGGTCAATCTCGTCCTGACGCTCGTGCTGATGCGGTTTCTGGCCCATGTCGGGATCGCGCTCGCGACGACCTGCGCCGGCTGGATCAACGCGATGACCCTGCTCGCATTGCTGGTGCGGCGCGGGCATTTCCGGCTCGACCGCCGGGCCCAACGCAATCTGCCGCGGGTTGCGGCCGCGGCGCTCGGCATGGGTGCGGTGCTGGCGCTGCTGCGCATTCCGTTGGCGGCGGCGTTGACCGGGCCGGCGCCGGTGCGGATCGCCGCACTCCTTGCGTTGGTCGGCGCGGGCTTCGCCGTCTTTGGCGTGCTCGCGCTCGCCCTCGGGATCGCCGACTGGCGCGGCCTTCTGGGGCGGCTGCGCCGGCAGCCGGCTTGACCCGCGCCGCGGCTCGGCGATAACAGGCGGCATGAACCGTATCTTTTCCGGCGTTCAGCCGACCGGCAACCTGCATCTCGGCAATTATCTCGGCGCGATCCGCAACTGGGTCGCATTGCAGCATGATTTCGAGTGCATCTTCTGCATCGTCGACCTGCATGCGCTGACCCTGCCGCAGGACCCGGCCGAGCTGCGCGCCTCGACCCGCGAAGTGGCCGCCGCCTACATCGCCGCCGGGATCGATCCCGAGCGCTGCACGATCTTCAACCAGAGCACTGTCTCGGCGCATGTCGAGCTCGCCTGGCTGCTCGCCTGCCTGACCCCGCTCGGCTGGCTCAATCGGATGACCCAGTTCAAGGAGAAAGCCGGCAAGCAGCGCGACATGGCCGGGCTCGGCCTTTACGCCTACCCGGTGCTGATGGCCGCCGACATCCTGGTCTACCAGGCGACGCACGTGCCGGTCGGCGAAGACCAGAAGCAGCATCTCGAGCTCGCCCGCGACCTCGCCGGCGCCTTCAACCGCCGCTATGAGCGCGATTTTTTCCCGCTGCCCGAGCCGCAGATCTTCGGGGCGGCGACGCGGGTGATGAGCCTGCGCGACGGCAAGAGCAAAATGTCGAAATCGGACACCTCCGACTATTCGCGCATCAACATGACCGACGACGCCGACGCGATCATCTTGAAGATCCGCCGCGCCAAGACCGACCCCGCGCCGTTGCCCGCGACCCTGGCCGAGCTCGAGCGCCGTCCCGAGGCCGACAATCTGATCGGCATTTATGCGGCGCTTGCCGGCATCCCGCGCGAGGCCGCATTGGCCCGCTTCGCCGGCCGGAATTTCTCGGAATTCAAGGAGGCGCTGTCGCCGCTCGCGGTCGAGGTGCTGGGCCGGATCGGCGGCGAGATGCGCCGGCTGATGGCCGACCCCGGCTATATCGACGCGGTGCTGCGCCGCGGCGCCGAGCGCGCCCATGCGCTCGCCGACCCGGTGCTGCGCGAGGCGCAAGAGATCAGCGGGTTGTTGCGACCCTGAGTGTCGGGTCGAGGACTCGGAAAGGCGAAGCTGGCCGACGGGAAAGCAATGCCGCATTATCCGCAATACACGCCGCCGGTGATCGGCGCGCACAGCGTGTGCCGCGATGGTATGAGGCGCTCAATCATCTGGTGAGCCTTGGGCAGTTGCTGCCGGCGGCTGGCCGATGCGCAGTTTCGCGCGATGCAGGCGGCAATCCTGGAGCAGGAAGCCCGCGGGCATCGATGTGATCCGCGACGCGAGCTGCATCGGCGCGCCCACAACCTGTACTCGGCCGAACGCGATGCTCAATCATTTCTGGCAGAAGATACCGGTCTTCCAGGGGGTCACGCGACCAAAGCCGATCGCAACGCACGACCCGAACGTGACCCATCCGGCGGCGATCTGCAAAGGGCCGATCGTCGATACCACCGATCTCGGCCCGGTCGAGGAATTCCGCACCGCATCGGCCTTCGCCCACCGGCCGGTCTCGCAAACTGCGAAGGGTGGCGGAGAGGGAGGGATTTCGAACCCTCGGTCCCCCGCAAGGGGGACAACGGTTTTCGAGACCGCCCCGTTCGACCGCTCCGGCACCTCTCCCGAGTGAGCGGGGGCAAGGAATTAGCACGATACCGCTCGGAACGACAAGAGAACAAACCGGATCGTTGGCAGCGGATTGGAACGAGGCTCACCTTCAAGGATGCCAGCCGCAGCGAGAGCGGGAGGGGTCATTTTCGATCGCCTGCCGCAGATGCTCGGCGAGCGCGCGGGCCTCGTCAGCGGGAAGGTCGAGCGTCATAATCCCGTGATATGGGCAGCCCGCGCCGGGTGCGACGAACCGGAGAAGGTCCGATGGTCAAGACCGTGCTGATTAGGACGACAGGCCGCCTCGCCGTCGTCGCCTTCGCATTGCTCGTCGGCTGCGCACCAAATCCAGAGCCCGTCCAGGCCATCCCGCCCGGCCCGACGCCCGACGAACTGGCCAATTACGCGGCGGCACAAATGCAATACCGGTTCGGGCTGGCGACCGGCGACGGTGATGCGGTCGCGGCGGCGAGTGAGACGTTCCGGCAAATTCCCCGAGAAATTTTCTCCCGGCAGGACCCGCGGCTGTTCGAGGCCGAAGTGGCATGCGAGCGATATCGGGTGGCCGCGCCAGCCGCGATCGGGCGCAGCATGCCCGCATTCTTCGAACCGCAATGCCAGAACATCGAATGGCGCTACGACGCAGCGACGAACGTTATCCGGCGCGACGTGGAAGCGCGGATCGCCGCCGCCGATTTGGCGACGATCGCACAAGCGGGCGGCGAACACCGCTGAGGGGCCGAGGTGCTGCTGATCGTGGGTCACGTTCGGTGCTTCCGCTGTCCGCGCCGGCATCGGCAAAGATGACCGCCGCTATAGCGATGGCCGGCAGGTATGGGCGCGGATCACGCTCGCGGTCGAGGCGCCCCAGGCTGCACGCCGGGGCGAGTTGAACTGAGCAAGCCTCAGCCATCGCTGCCAATTTGTAGTTTTTTCGGAATCCGGCGCTCACGCTTGAATTCCGACACCGGCCCAAGGCGTGCGGTCCGGCAACCGCATCAAAGGGCGGCCCCCGACCCGGCGCCGATCTGGCTCTCGCGCCGATATGCCGAGATCGGTTAGCCTTCCGCCCTTGTTTGCGTCCGGAGGCGACGATGAGCGTGTTGACCGACTATGCCGACAAATACCAGAGCGCGCGCATGGAACGCAGGGACGGCATCCTGGAGGTGACCCTGCATACCGAAGGGCAGTCTCTGCGGTGGGGCTTTCTGCCGCATGGCGAATTGCCCGAGCTGTTTCACGACATCGGCGCCGATCGCGACAACCGGGTGGTGATCCTGACCGGGACCGGCGATGAGTTTTCCGGCCCGCGCGCCACGCCCGGAACGTCGTCCTTCCCGTCGCGGCCGTCGATCGAGCGCATCGACCGCATCCATTGGGAAGGCCGGCACCTGTTGATGAACCTGCTGGCCATCGAGGTGCCGGTGATCAGCGCGATCAACGGCCCGGCCTGGCGCCATTCCGAGATCCCGCTGCTGTGCGACATCGTGCTCGCGGCCGACACCGCGCAGTTCCAGGATTCGGCGCACTTCATGTCGGATGTGGTGCCCGGCGACGGCATGCACATCGTCTATCCGCTGCTGTTGGGGATCAACCGCGGCCGTTATTTTCTGATGACCGGACAGACCTTGGACGCCGCCGAGGCGCTGCGGCTGGGGTTGGTCGCCGAGGTATTGCCGGCGGACAAGCTCGTGGCGCGCGCCTGGGCGCTGGCCGAGGGGTTGACCAAGAAGCCAACCCTCCTGTTGCGGTACACGCGCCTCCTCTTCACCGAATACCTGCGCCGGCAGATGCACGATCTGCTCGGCTACGGGCTGGCGATGGAGAGCCTCGCCCTGATCGAAAAGCCCGAAGCACCCGCCGACCGATAGCAATCGATGTCGCGGCGTGGCGGCGAGCGGGTGGCCAATCGCGGCAGCCCGGCGCCCGGCTCCGCGGGTGCACCCGCCACCGCCGGTCGGCGCGGCTCGTCGCGTTACTTGGACGACGGACAGAGCTTGGCGCCGCCACCGTAGTAATAAGTGCATAGCGGCAGCTCGACCTTCTTGGCAAAATCCGGGCTGACCCCATTCGGATAGACGTGCATTTGGCAGGCGAGCTTGGTTTTGCTCTTTATCTGGTTCACTTCCGACCAGCTGAACCCCTTCTTGCCGATGGTTGCCTTCGCGTCGGCTTGCCATAAGGCGCTCGGCACCTTGTACGGGTCGGTCGCGGTCAGGTCGTCACAGACAAAGCGCATGTTCGCCTGCTGGCAGGCGATCAGCGAACCATACTTCGCTGCCGCGCCCTCGGCCGCAGCACAACTCCCGGTCGCGTCGGAAAATCCCCATTTCTGGGTGTTGGTATAGGGTTTGCCGCCACCCGGGCACAAAGTCACCTGGTAGACAGCCTGCGGCGCCGATGGACAGGTTTGGCCGCCGACGCCGTCTGCATATTGCCAAGTATAGCCGGTGTAGCCCAAGGCATAAAGCTGTGCCGTCCAGTTGGTGTTCTGGATCGCAAATTGGCCGTTCCGCTGCGGACCGACGCGCTGCTGCGGCCCTAAATCGGCGGGGCAGTCCAGCCGCAATGTCTGCTGGTCGGTCGCATCACAAGCGGCCCCGGCATAATAGCTGACCGAGCTGCAGTTGCCCTTGGGACATCCGGGCTGGGTCGCTTCGGGGTTCTTCGGCGAACCCAAGCTCGTCGATTCGAACCACAGGTACGGGGCGACGCACGCCTTGCGATAACCGCCGGCGGAGGTCAGCAGGCTGAAGCCTTTCTTGATCTGCGCTTGCTGCGTCGCATTCGTCGAGTAGAGGGTGTTGTCGTTTTCTCCTGGGCAGCTGCCCAAATCCAGCATCGACGCGTCGACCAGCGGCGCCGAGCAGCCCTTTCCCGACGCTGCGACCTTGATCGGCAGCGTATAGCCGTCGACCGCGCTGACATCATAAAAATCGGTCGCGGACAACGGCCCGCAATTTTTCGCGTTGGGCGCGCTCGGGCACAGCGGATGCGTCGCCGGGTCGGCGGCCGGATTGAAAGCACAGGTCTGTGAGCCCTTCACGCAGCCGAAAGTCGGCTCGAACAGCGTATTGACGTTCGACAGATCACCCGCTACTGCGCCGATGACGCAGCCGCTGTTGTCGAACGGGTTGCTGTTGTTTGCAAGACTGGGGCAGCCCATAAAGAAACGGAAATTGCCGTTTGGCGCGCCTCGGTCCGGAACGGCGAAGGTTCTCGTCGTCGCTCGTTTGATCAGCACCGCGCCCTGCAGCGTATCATAAAGGACGCTTGCTTTGATCACCGGGGTTTTCGCCGGGTCTCTCAGCACCAGCACCCGGTTCTCGTTCATGACCTTGAGGATCGCGCTGGTCAGGTCGGCCCCGGCGGCGCCGGCGCCCTTGACCTTGACGATTTGGCCCGGAACGAAAACAAAGCCCGGCGGGCTCTTGCCGGGGCTCGACAGCGTCATCATCGTGCTGTTCCGCGCGATCGTGCCGAGCCATCCCGGATCGTTGAAGTACACCTGGGTCGCGTACGGCAGAAACCAGGCGCCGGAATTCGCCTCGACCGATGGCTGACCCGGCGCGCCGCCCGGGGTGAACACCGCCCACGCATCATCGTCGCACTGATTGACGATCTGAAGGCGATTGTGTGTCTGCGCCCGCGCCGTTCCGGCCGCCGCCATCGCCAGCGCGACGGCCAATAGCAATCCTGTTTTTTGCATGCTCTCCCGGCCCGGCATCGGTGGATGGCTGCGCCGTTCGGCCAGCCGTCAGGCAGCGACGATCGCAGGCGCGATATTGCCGACATGCCGTAATGAAATCGTTAATTGCTGGTAGCCTCGGAACGGGCCCGATCGCGCAAAGCTCACCAGCCGGTGTTGGCCTCGACTTTGGCTCGCTCCAGCCAGTCCGACGCCGCCACCTCGTCCGGGCCTGTGATGCCCGGATCATGCCGGGGGATGACAGCTCCTGCCAAACTGCTGTGGCGCGGCACGATGCTGGTCCGCGAGGCCAGGGCATGAGCTCCGATAAGCAGAACCCCCAATGCGATCACGATCAGCCAGGCCGAGACGTCGATACGCCAGCCGCCGAACGACCTGCCGCCGAACGACCTGCCGCGCACGGGCGGCCGCGGTCCGCTTTCGACCCAATCTCGCATCCACGCACCATAATATTGTTGCGGTGCAGCAAATGGGCGCAAGGCTCGAGATCGCAACCCCGCAGGTCATCCTGTCGCAGCGCGACTCGCCTTCGAGGACACAGCCGCAGCAAGAGGGGCCGGCAATCGTCCTCGATCGTGCGCCCGAGAATTTGAGGCGCGCCCGGGGAGGGCCCCGGGCTACATTCGCGCAATGCGTCGCCGAATCCGTTTTCCCGCAGATATCAGGCTTTGCTCGAATGTCGGGTTTGCGCCTTTCGTGTTTCTCCTGGCGGCGCTCCTCGCCGGGTGTGGATCAACCGGCGGCAATGCCAACCTCGGACCGGATCCGGGCGGCGGCTTCTACTGTCCGCACAATGCCTTTGAAGGCTGCGCAAATCCTTGACGCGCGCAAGCGCCGGCGTGTCGGAATCACTTGAATATCGAGGCTGCGGCGGGGATTGCGGCGACGCCGCCGCGGCTGCGCGCTATCATGCCGCAAGAATTGCCAGGGGGAGGGAAGGGTGCCCGCGCCGAAAAACGTCCTGTTCATCATGTGCGACCAGCTGCGTTTCGATTACCTCGGCTGCTACGGTCACCCGCGGCTCGAGACGCCGAACCTCGACGCGCTGGCGCGGCGCGGCGTGCGCTTTACCCGCGCCTATGTGCAGTCGCCAATCTGCGGGCCGTCGCGCATGAGCTTTTACACCGGCCGCTATATGCGCTCGCACGGTTCGAACTGGAACGGCTTTCCGCTGCGCGTCGGCGAGCCGACCCTGGGCGACCATCTGAATGAGATCGGCGTGCGCAATGTGCTGGTCGGCAAAACCCATATGGCGGCCGACAGCGAGGGCATCGCCCGGCTCGGCATCGACCCGGCTTCGGCGAGGGGGGTGCATCTGGCGCAATGCGGCTTCGAGCCGTTCGAGCGCGACGACGGTGTGCATCCGTCGAATCGCCCCCGGCCGCGTTACGAGACCTATCTGCGCGAACACGGTTTCGACGCCGCCAATCCGTGGGAGGAATGGGCCAACTCCGCCTCGGGCGCGGACGGCGGGGTGCTGAACGGCTGGCTCCTGGCCCATGCCGACAAGCCGGCGCGGATCCCGGAGCAGCATTCGGAAACGCCCTACACCACCCGCCGCGCGATGGAGTTTATCGACACGGCGCGGCAGGACGGCCGCCCGTGGTGCCTGCACCTGTCCTACATCAAGCCGCACTGGCCCTATATCGTGCCGGCGCCCTATCACGACCTCTACCGGGGCGCGGCGGCGCCGGCGCTGCGCAGCGAGGCCGAGCGCGTCGATCCGCACCCAGTCTACCGCGCGCTGATGGCGATGCGTCCGGCGCGCAGTTTTGTCCGCGAGGAGGTCCGCGCCCGGGTAATTCCGGCCTATATGGGCTTGATCAAGCAGATCGACGATCAGCTCGGGGTGCTGTTCCGGTTTCTCGATCAGCGCGGCCTCGCCGAGGATACGATGATCGTCTTCACCTCCGACCATGGCGACTATCTCGGCGATCATTGGCTCGGCGAGAAGGATTTCTTTCACGATTGTGCGGTCAGGGTCCCGTTGATCGTCGCCGATCCTCGACCGCAGGCCGATGCGGCGCGGGGCACGGTCTGCGAGGCCTTGGTCGAGGCGATCGACCTGGTGCCGACCTTTCTCGAGTATTTTGGCGGCGAGGCCAAACCGCATGTCGTCGAAGGCCGTTCACTGATGCCGCTGCTGCGCGGCGAGGTCCCCTCCGAGTGGCGACGCTTCGCATTTTCGGAATACGACTACGCGATGCTGGAAGCCCGGCTCACGCTGGGACAGCCGATCGGCGACTGTCGGCTGTTCATGGTATTCGACGGGCGCTGGAAATATATCCATGCGACCGGATTTCGGCCGATGTTGTTCGATCTCGCGAGCGATCCGGGCGAATTTCACGACCGCGGCGCCGACCCGCGCTGCGCGGGCGAGGGCGCGCGGCTGCGCGAGGCGCTGTTGGAATGGGCATTGCGCGACCACAACCGGATCACCACGCCGGACCATGTAATCGGCGCCTATGCCGATGGCCGGCAGCTCAAATCCGGCATTCTGATCGGCTATTGGGACGAGTCGGAGCTCGCCGCGGCGACAGCGCAAGGCTCTTCGAAACGAGTGTGACGGGCGAGCGACGGCACCGTGTTCGGCCTGGTTCACGCGTCTGGTTCGTGGTTAAAATTTCAAATATGGATTGCATCGAACGCCGAATTACCGCAGTATGTTGTCGGCATCGTTATGTCCCCCCAACGATGCAAATCGAGCCTGTCGGGAGGGCAAACCGACAGGTCCGCAGAAGCCCCGGTCTTCCCCGACCGGGGCTTTTCTGCATCCGCGGCCGGCCGTTGCGCGGATCAACCCTGGCGCCCGTCGTTCTGCGCCCTTTAACATGACGGCCTGATGACGGCCCGAGCTCGCCGCTCGACGGCCGATCGCCTTCGGTGATCCCCCCAAGCTGGTTGCCGCCCCGATGACCGCACGAGAATGGCTGCGTCTGGTGCTGGTCGGGCTCGGCGCCTCGGTCGTGCCGCTCGATACCGCGGTCAACATCGCCTTTCCGGATATCACCCACAGCTTTGGCCTGCCGATCCGGATGATCCAGTGGGTGGTGATCTGCTACGTATTGACCTATGCCAGCCTGATGCTGGCGTTCGGGCGGGTCGGCGACCTGTTCGGCCACGCTCGGGTGTTTCGCGCCGGGCTGTTGTGGAGCCTCGCGGCGTTTCTGTTGTGCGCGGCGGCGCCGGCTTACGGCTGGCTGTTGTTCTGCCGCGTTCTGCAAGGGATCGGGGCCGGGCTGGTGATCAGCGTCGCGCCGGCCCTGGTCACCGGCCTGTTTCCCGAGGAGCGGCGCGGCCGGGCCGTCGCAGCCTTCACGATGATCTTCGCGCTGGGCTCGGCCGCCGGACCGCTGATCGGCGGCACCCTCGTCAGCCTATGGGGGTGGCCGGCAGTGTTCTGGTTTCGGGCGCCGATCGCGCTGACGGCGCTGCTGTTGGTGCGCGGGCTGCCGGCACGGCCGCGCGCCGAAGACCGCGCCTCGCTCGATATCGGCGGCGCCGTGTTGCTGGCGCTGGCGATCAGCACTCTGCTGCTCTTCGTCAACGAGCTGCCGCGGCTCGACCGCCAAGACTGGTTCGCCGCGCTGCTGCTCGTCGTGGCGCTCGCCGCCCTTGCCGCCTTCGCGCGCCGTGAATCGCGAGTCTCCGCGCCGATTGTCGATCTTCGATTTTTCCGCAGCCTCGGCTTTGCCGCGGTCAATTTCGCCAGCGTGCTGATTTACCTGACGAGCTTTGCGGTGCTGTTGTTCGTTCCTTACTATCTGGTCCGCTTCACCGCTATGCCGCTGCCGTTGGCGGGCGCGGTGCTGGCCGCCTCCTTCGCCGGGACGATTGCCGCCTCGCCGCTCGCCGGGCGGCTGATCGAGCGCATTCCGGCCAACCTCGTCGCCTTGCTCGGCGGGGTGCTCGGAGGGGTCGGGCTCATCGCCATCGGCGGCTGGGACGCCGCCCCCGGGCAGACGCCGGCGATCCTATGCGATCTCGCCCTGCAAGGGTTTGGCGTCGGCCTGTTTCAGGTCGCCTATATGGACGCGGCGCTGGGCGCCCTCCCGGCGCGCAATCGCGGGGTGGCCGGCAGCGTGGCGATGCTGACGCGCACCCTCGGCATCGTCGGCGGAGCGACGTTGCTGACGGTCGGCTTTCACAGCGTCGAAGCCGCGGCACTGGCCGGCGGGCAGAGTGCCAATACCGCCTTCCTCGCCGCGTTCCACGCCACCTTTCGCGTGGCCGGCGCGGTTTCGGCGCTGACCGGGATTGCGGCCCTGGCTGCCGGCCGCCGCCGCTGAGCCCTGCGGCTGGAGGCCGGCCGCGCTTTTCGCCGGCCGCGCTTATTCCCGAACGGCCGGTCCCGCCGGGGTCATTCGTCGTCGAGGGTGAACCCGACCTTGAGGATCACCTGATAGTGCGCGACCTTGCCGTCCTCGACATGGCCGCGCGTCTGGATGACCTCGAACCAGCCGACCTGCCGCAGCGTGCGCGACGCCCGGCCGACGGCGCTCTGGATCGCCGCCTCGATGCTTTGCTCCGAGGAGCCCGCGACTTCGATGATCCTGTAGACATGATCCGGCATCGACATCCTCCTGTTGCAAGCGGCTGTGCTTGTCGCAGAGAAACGCCCGGTCGTCCACATCGTCCCCGGCAGCCCCGAATTTAAGCCGGCGGGGCCGACCGGCGCTATATGCTGCCCGCCGGAAGGCTCGAGTCGCAATCGTAAGGAGGATCGAAATGCCCGTGACCATGTATCACAACCCGCGCTGCACCACCTCGCGCCGGACCCTGGCGCTGTTGCGCGAACGCGGGGTCGAGCCGCAGATCATCGAATATCTGAAGACGCCGCCCTCGGTGCCCGAGCTGAAACGGATCCTGGGCCAGCTCAACATCCCGGCGGCCAAGTTGCTGCGCAGAAAGGAAGCCGGCGCCGCCGGGATCGACCCGAAGGCTCTTTCCGAAGACGCGCTGATCGCGGCGATGGTCGAGAACCCGATCGTCATCGAACGGCCGATCGTCGTCTCTGGCGCCAAGGCCGCCCTCGGCCGCCCGCCCGAAGCGGCGCTCTCGGTGCTGTAACCGGGCGGCTAATCCCGCGGCGTCTTCGCCGTGTATTCGGCGGCGCGGAAGGTCCCGCCTTGATAGTGCTCGGCGATCGGGTCGGCGGCGGTGAGCTCGGCGGCCAGGACGGCCTGCGCGTAAGGCTCGGAATCATCCTGCGGCCGGTAGCCGAGCCGGTAGGCGTTCGCATTGTCGTACCACGAGCGCCGGTTGTTCGAGACGCCGTAGACGATCTCATAGCGCACCTCTGGATGTTCCAGTCCTATGCGCACGAGCTGGGTCAGGTCGCGCGGGCTGACCCAGATCGCGAGGCGCCGCTTGTCGATCGGCCGCGTCCCGAAATTACCGATCCGCACGCACAGAAACCCGATCCCGTGCTTGTCCGAATAGAGGCTGGCGAGCGCCTCGGAAAACGCCTTGCTGACGCCGTAGCGGCTGTCCGGCCGCGGCACGACCTGATGATCGATCGTCCGGGCGCGCGGATAGAAGCCGACCGCGTGGTTGCTGGTCGCCATGACGATGCGCTGAACCCCGGCGCGCCGTGCCGCTTCGAACACATTGTAGACGCCGACGATGTTCGATTGGAGGATGACATCCCAGTCGGCCTCGCCGGAATTGCCGCCGAGATGGATGATGGCGTCGACGCCTTCGACCATGCGCTCGACCGCCGCCATGTCGGAAATCTCGGTGCAGTCGACCTCCTCGCCGTCGCGCCCCGGCGCCGGCGCCACCCGGTCGGACAGCCGCAACACCGGATAAACCCCGCGCAACGTCTCGCGCAGCGACCGCCCGATGCCGCCGCCCGCCCCGGTGATCAACACCCGATGCATTTCGCTTTCCTCCTCTACCTGCCAGCCTGGGAGCTTAGTCCCCGAGCTTAGTCCCCCTTCACAGGGGCGAGGAAGTGCAGCACGTCGGCGGAAAACTTCCCCGGATCACGCAGGATCGAGAAATGGCCGAACTCGGGTTGAATCAAAAGCCCGGCGCCGGGGATGTTGGCCGCTATGAACTCGGTGTTCGAGCGCTTGATCGCCTCGCCATCATCGGCATCGACGATCCAGACCGGGGTCGTGATCGAAGCATGGGCGAGCGATGAGAAGTGGATTTTTCCACACCCTGTTACGTGTTCATCGCGTCGAAGAACTCGGAGTTGCTCTTGGTTTCCTTGAGCTTGTTGATCAGGAATTCGAGCCCGTCGACGGTGCCCATCGGGGTCAGCACCCGGCGCAAGACCCACATCTTCGACAGGACGCCACGATCGACCAGCAGCTCTTCCTTGCGGGTGCCGGATTTGGTGATGTCGATCGAGGGGAAGGTGCGCTTGTCGGCGACCTTGCGGTCGAGAATGATTTCCGAATTGCCGGTGCCCTTGAACTCCTCGAAGATCACCTCGTCCATGCGCGAGCCGGTGTCGATCAGCGCGGTCGCAATGATCGTCAACGAGCCGCCCTCCTCGATGTTGCGCGCGGCGCCGAAAAACCGCTTCGGCCGCTGCAAGGCGTTGGCGTCGACGCCGCCGGTCAACACCTTGCCGGAGGAGGGCACGACGGTGTTGTAGGCGCGCGCGAGACGGGTGATCGAATCGAGCAGGATCACCACATCGCGCTTGTGCTCGACCAGGCGCTTGGCCTTCTCGATGACCATCTCGGCGATCTGCACGTGGCGTTGGGCCGGCTCATCAAAGGTCGAGCTGATGACCTCGCCGCGCACCGAGCGGGCCATGTCGGTCACCTCTTCGGGTCGCTCGTCGATCAGCAGCACGATCAGGTAGACTTCGGGATGGTTCGCGGCGACCGCGTGGGCGATGTTTTGCAGCATCACCGTCTTGCCGGTGCGCGGCGGCGACACGATCAGCGCGCGCTGGCCCTTGCCGAGCGGCGTGATCAGGTCGATGACCCGCGTCGTCAGGTCGCGACGCGACGGGTCCTCGAATTCGAGACCGAGCTTCTCTTCGGGATAGAGCGGCGTCAGGTTGTCGAAGTTGATCCGCTGGCGCAGCCGGTCGGGCTCGTCAAAATTGATCCCGCTGACCTTGAGCAGCGCGAAATAGCGCTCGCCGTCGCGCGGCGAACGGATCTCGCCCTCGACCGTGTCGCCGGTGCGCAGGCCGAAGCGCCGCACCTGACTCGGGCTGACGTAGATGTCGTCGGGGCCGGCCAGGTAGTTGGCTTCCGGCGAGCGCAGAAAGCCGAACCCGTCAGGCAGCACCTCGAGCACGCCGTCGCCGGAGATCGGCACTTCGTTCTCGGCGAGCTGCTTTAGAATTGCGAACAGCATGTCCTGCTTGCGCAGCGAGGACGCGTTCTCGATTTCGAGCTCTTCGGCGAATGCCAACAGCTCGGCCGGGCTTTTTCGTTTGAGTTCCTGGAGGTTCATGGAGGTTCGCGTCACGGTGGGGCATGGCTCGCCCGTCCAATTTGCGCGCTGCGGAACACATCTCGCAGGCTCTGAGGTAGGGCGAGGGGATGGCGGGGATGGCAGGAAAAGGCGGATGCCGACAGGCCGTTCCCCTTAGCCAAGGCACATAAGCAAGTCAAATGCGATATCAAGGTCTCCGAGGGGTGTTAACCCCGACAACCGGGTCAAAACGGCTTGACCACGACGAGAACGACGATGGCGATCAGCACCAGCGTCGGCAGCTCGTTGACAATCCGAAAAAAACGCGGTGAATGCCGGTTGCGGTCCTCGGCAAACGCCCGGCGCCAATACCCGAGCGCACCGTGGTAGGCAACCAGCCCGGCGACCAAGGCGAGCTTTGCCCAGATCCACCCCCGGTGCCAGTCGACCAGCCCCGGGATGCCGGCCAGCAACAGCCCAAAACCCAAGGCCGCGAGCATTGCCGGGTTCATGATCCCGCGCAGCAGCCGGCGCTCCATCACCTTGAAAGTTTCCGACTGGTCCGAGCCGGCCATCGCCATCGCGTGATAGACGAACAGCCGCGGCAGATACAAGAGCCCGGCCATCCAGGCGATGACCGCCAAGATATGCGCCGACTTGACCCAGGGGTACATGGCTGCGAGCCAACCGCTCAATCGACTGCCCCGACAAAGGCGCAGCCGCCACCGGGCGTGCAAGCCGCCGATCGTGCGGCCGGCCCGGTGTTGCGGACCAATGCGGCGAGCGCGCCGATGAACCCCGGCTCGACGCTCACGGTCGCGACCCGGCGATAGGCCGGCACGCCACTGCTCTCGGCGAGGCGGCGATAGTCGCGATCGAGCTCGACCAGCGTTTCCGAATGCTCCGACACAAACGAAATCGGCGCCACGACGAGCGGAACGCCGTCTGCGCCGGCCCGCCGAATTTCTGCATCTGTTGCCGGACCGATCCACTCGAGCGGCCCGACCCGGCTCTGGTAGCACACCCGCCAGTCCAGACCCGGCCAGGCGAGTGCCGCGACGACCGACCGCGCCGTCGTCGCGACCTGGTCGGGATAGGGATCCCCGGCGCGGACGATCCGTTTCGGCAGCCCATGCGCGGTCAGCAGCAGGCGCGGCGGCTTGGCAGGGTCGCTCATCTCGCCGAGCACTGGCCGGATCAGCCCGGCGATCGCCTCGACAAATCCGATTTCGGCCGGGTAGCAGCACACCACCCGGGTCGGCCGATCGAGACCAGCCCGCGCCGCTGCACGCCTCCAGGCAGCGAGCGAGGAGGCCGTGGTGGTCGTCGAAAACTGCGGATAGAGCGGCAGGCAGACGATCTCGTCCGGCGCCCATTCGGCGACCGCACGCACCGCCTCCATGCTCGTCGGATGCCAGTAGCGCATCGCGATAAACGAGCGGTGGCCTTCGCCGAGCGCCGCATCCAGCGCCCGCGCCTGCACCTCGGTGTTGGCGAGCAGCGGCGATCCGCCACCGAGCTGGGCGTAAATCTCGCGCGCCACCCTCGCACGACCACGCGCAACCAGCCACGCCAGTGGGAGACGAAACAGCGTTGGCAGGCGGATGATCGCCGGATCATTGAACAGATTGAACAGAAACGGCTCGACCGCATCGAGCGAATCGGGGCCGCCCAGATTCATCAGCACGATTGCGGTGCGGCCCATCTCAGATATCTCAAGAAGGCTCGGCTAGCAGGCGCGCCAGCATGGCGACATGTTCAACCGGCGTCTCCGGCAAGACCCCGTGACCGAGATTGAATAACCAGGGACCACCCGCGAAGGCAGTGCAAAGCTCTCTGACCGCGTTCGCCAGCGCCGCACCCCCGGTCAGCAGCAGCACCGGATCGAGATTCCCCTGGATCACCGCTTTGGGCCGGAGCCGGGCGCAGGCAAAGCCGACCGGCACCGTGCTGTCGAGACCGACGGCGTCGATACCTGTTTCGGCGACATAGCGTTCGTAGAGCAGCCCGGCGCTGCGCGGAAAGCCGATGACCGGACAGCCTGGATGCCGGGCCTTCAGCGCCGTGATGATTCGCTTCGTCGGCGCGACGACCCATCGCGCAAACGCGGCTTCGGGGAGGATTCCGGCCCAGCTGTCGAACAACTGGACGACCTCCACGCCGGCTGCAATCTGGGCCGCCAGCAGCTCGATCGTGGTATCGACCAGCAATTCGATCAGCGCGCCAAACCCTGTGGGGTCGCGATAGGCCCAACCCTTGACCCGTCGGAAATCCCGGCTGGCGCCGCCTTCGACCATGTAGGTGGCGACCGTCCATGGGGCCCCGGCAAAACCGATCAGAGCCGTCCGCGGCTCGAGCGCCGCCCGAACGCGGCCGACCGCGTCAAACACCGGATCGAGGCGCGAGACGGCGCGCGTGCGATCGAGCCGCGCCAGGCCGGCCGCGTCGACGATCGGATCGAGCACCGGTCCCTCGCCCTCGCGAAACGCCAGTTTCTGCCCGAGCGCATAGGGCAAGAGCAGGATGTCGGAGAACAGGATTGCGGCATCCATGCCGTAGCGGCGCACCGGCTGCAAGGTGAGCTCTGCAGCGAGCTCCGGCGTCAGGCACAATTCGACAAAATCGCCGGCCCTGCTGCGAATCTCGCGGTACTCGGGGAGGTAGCGGCCGGCTTGCCGCATCAACCACCACGGAGGCGGGGAGAGCGGTTCTCCCGCGAGCACACGCAGCAGCGGTTTCGTCGAGGTGCTCGCCATCAAAACAATTCTCCTCTCATTCATGTAGGTCTTTTTAGATGATAGAAGATTGAAGGTGGGGTGAGTTCCGGGGGCAACTGCTCGATCCCCAGGCTGCACCGCGAGCGCATGGGCTCGGTGAAAAAGCGGGCGCAGTCGTGTGTAACGTTGCTGATGATTCCGCTCGAGCGGCCCGACCCGTCGGTTTGGCATGGAGCTGAAAGATGGGGGTAAATCGAGCGTCCGGCTGCACGATCCCCGCCTTCCCCGGTTGTGGATGGAAGATCCGTCGAGTGCGAAAGACAGTCGATGAATTTGGCCAAGCGGGGACAAATCGCGGGGTACCCTCGGCGACGGAGAATTGTTGTGGATGACATTGAAACGATCCACGCCGCGTCGGCGCTGAGCCGGTCGGGCCGGAGCGAACCGCGGTGACCCGGTTTCATCTCCATCTCGTTTCCGATTCGACCGGCGAGACCGTGCATTCGATGGCGCGCGCCTGTCTGGTGCAGTTCGACGATGCGCAGGCGGTCGAGCACGTCTGGAGCATGGTTCGCACCCGCAGCCAGATCGATCGCGTGATCGTCGGCGTCGAGGCCAATCCCGGATTGGTCCTGTTCACTCTGGTCAGCGATACATTGCGGCAATTGCTGCAGCAAGGTTGCCGCCGCCTGCAGGTTCCGGCGATTCCTGTTCTCGATCCGGTGATCGGCGCGCTGGCCTCCTACCTGCACCGCGACGCCCGCGGCGTGCCGGGCAAGCAGCATCTGCTCGACAGCGAATATTTCGCGCGCATCGACGCGATGACCTTTGCCCTCAACCATGATGACGGGCAATCGAGCTGGGGCCTCGACGATGCCGATGTCTGTCTCGTCGGAGTGTCGCGCACCTCGAAGACACCGACTTGCCTCTATCTGGCGAACCGCGGGGTCAAGGCGGCGAACGTGCCGTTTGTGCCCGGGGTGCCGTTGCCGCCCGAGCTGATCAATGCCAAACGCCCGTTGATCGTCGGCCTGACCAACGATCCCGAGCGGCTGATCCAGCTGCGTCGCAACCGGCTCAGCATGCTGCATCATGACGAAACCACCGATTACACCGACACGGAGGCGGTTCGCGCCGAGGTGCGCGAGGCGCGGCGCATCTTCGCCGAGCGGCATTGGCAGGTGATCGACGTGACCCGCCGCTCGATCGAAGAGACCGCGGCGGCGATCCTGAAGCTCTTGGCGCGGCGCCATGGCGTGGACCAGTAGCCGCAGGCTGGTCCTTGCCTCGGTCAGCCCGGCGCGGATGGCTGCGGGGGCGCGCGGCGTGGTAAGGAGCTGGTCATGAAGATCACCGGTGCGACGCGCCTTGCCGGCATCATGGGATGGCCCGTCGCGCATTCCCGCTCGCCGCTGCTGCACGGTTTCTGGCTCGACCAGACCGGGGTCGAGGGTGCCTATCTGCCATTGCCGGTGCGCCCCGGGGACATCGAGAAGGCTCTGCGCGCCCTGCCGGTCTTGGGTTTCCGCGGCTGCAATCTGACGATCCCGCACAAGCTGGCGGTGCTCGAGGTGGCCGACCACATCGATCCGCTGGCGCGGCGAATCGGCGCCGCAAACACGATCGTCGTTGCCGCCGATGGGACTCTCGACGCCAGCAACACCGATGCTTACGGGTTTCGCGAAAATTTGCGCGAAACCGTGCCCGATTGGCGTCCCGGCGCGGGGGCGGCGGTGGTTCTCGGCGCGGGCGGCTCGGCGCGGGCAATAGTCGCGGCGCTGGCCGATTCCGGCGTCAGCGAGATTCGCCTGGTCAATCGCACCCGCAGCCGCGCCGAATCGCTCGCCGGTGACCTGGCGTCGGCGGCCACGCGAATTTCGGTTCATGGGTGGCGCGAGGCGAGCGTGGTTCAGGAGGGGGCCGGGCTCTTGGTCAATACGACGAGCCTCGGCATGACCGGCGAGCCGCCGCTCCAGCTCGACCTGTCACCGCTGCCGCGTTCGGCGCCGGTCGCCGATCTCGTTTATGTACCGCTCGAAACGGACCTGCTCGCGGCGGCGCGGCGACGCGGTCATCCGGTCGTCGACGGCCTGGGCATGCTGCTGCACCAGGGCAGGCCCGGCTTCGAAGCCTGGTTCGGCGCCGAGGTGCAGGTCAGCCGCGAGCTGCGGGCCGCGATCGTGGCGAGCTTGGCGGCGCCGCGGTGATCGTCGTTGGTCTGACCGGCTCGATCGGCATGGGAAAGAGTACCGCCGCGGCGATCCTGCGGCGGATGCGGATCCCGCTGTTCGATGCCGACCGGGCCGTGCACCGGCTGCTGGCGCCGGGCGGGGCAGCGGTGGCTCGGGTCGAGGCCGGCTTTCCCGGTACTCGCAATGAGCAAGGCGGGATCGACCGCCGGCGCCTCGGGCAGCGGGTGTTCGGCGATCCCGCGGCGCTCGGCCGGCTCGAGCATATTATCCACCCGATGGTCGCGACCCGTGAAAAGCGGTTTCTGGCCCGTGCCCGTGCCCGGCGCGAGAGGCTGGCCGTGCTCGACGTGCCGCTGCTGTTCGAAAGCCGGGGTGCTGCGCGATGCGATTACGTCGTCGTCGTTTCGGCCCCGGCGATGGTCCAGCGACAGCGGGTCATGCGTCGTCCGGGGATGAGCGAGGCGCGCTTTGCGGCGATCCTCGGGCAGCAGATGCCGGATGCCGAGAAACGGCGGCGTGCCGATTTTGTGGTCCCGACCGGGCTCGACCGAAAGTTGAGCTTGCAGCGGCTGCGCGCAATCGTCAGACTTTTGCGCAGCGCCAACCCGCGACCCGTCGGCAAGCGCCGGCGGACGACGACACAACAGCGCCAGACCCGGTGATGCGCGAAATCGTCCTGGATACCGAGACCACCGGCCTCGATCCGCAGGCCGGTCACCGAATCGTCGAGATCGCGTGCGTCGAGCTGCTCCACCATATCCCGACCGGCCGCGGATTTCACCGCTACGTGAACCCCGGGCGCGACGTGCCGATGGACGCGCTCGCGGTTCATGGCTTGACCGCGGATTTTCTTGCGGCGCACCCGCCCTTTGGCGACGTGGCCCACGAGCTGCTCGAATTCATCGGGTCGGACCCGCTGGTGATCCACAACGCCGAGTTCGACCTGGCCTTTCTGAATATGGAATTGGCTCGGCTGGAGCGGTCGCCGGTCGCCTGCTCCTGGGTCGATACCCTGGCTCTGGCCCGGCAGCGGTATCCCGGCGCCCCGGCGAGCCTCGACGCATTGTGCCGGCGGTTTGCCGTCGATTTGTCGGGTCGCGTCGAGCACGGCGCCAGGATCGATTGCAGCCTGCTCGCCGCCGTCTATCTCGAATTGATCGGCGGGCGTCAGCCGGGTCTCGATTTCACGGTCCCGGCGGCGGCCGGGGTGAGCTCTGTCCGGGTCGCCCGTGCCGCCCGCCCGCACCTGCCCTCCGCCGAGGAGCTCGCGGCGCATCAGGCGATGCTGGTGCTGCTGACCGCTCCCTTGTGGCTGACCGAAGCGTGAGCCCTTAGCGTGAGCCCTTAGACTGTGGTGCCGTCTGCGCCGAGCGCCGCTTCCCCGAGCGGTTGCTGGCGGCGCAGCAGCTCGGCAAAGTCGATCGGGTTGATCATCAACGGCGGGAAGCCGCCGTCGCGGGTCGCGTTGGCGATGACCGCGCGGGCAAAGGGGAAGATGATCCGCGGGGTCTCGACCAGCACCAAATTCGCCAGCATCGGCTCCGGCGCGTTGCGGACCGTCACCACTGCAGCATAAGCGAGCTCGACCAGAAACACCGGCTCCGCCTGCGTGTTCGCGGTGACGTTGATGGTGAGGACGACCTCATAGGCGTCCTGGTTCAGGTTGCGTGCTTTGACGTCGACGTTGATCGCCACCTCGGGCTGCGCCGTCTGCTGGATCAAGCTTTGCGGCGCGCGGGGGTTCTCGAACGACAGGTCTTTTATGTACTGGACATTGATAAATAATTGAGGCCCCTCCGGGATCGGCGGGACCCTATCGGTTTCGCCGTTGCCCCTCACTTCGCCCGCCATCGCTCCCTCCCGCGCCGACCCCCATCGCAGCGGCTGGCTAGCATGGATCGGCAAGTCGCATCAATGACCGGGGCGGCCGTCAGCCGATCGGCGGGGTCGCAGCCCGGCTCTGTCGAGCTTTGGGTCGGGATGCCGGCCCGCATCGTGCCCGCCATGGCACGCGCGCCGGACGCGCTTGCCGGGGCAGCGCCGAGCCCCCATCTGACCAGGGAGCACGTGAGGGCCTGTCCTCGGCCCTGGCGGGAGGGTGGCGGAGCGCGCGAGCCGATGAATGATTATTTCGGCATCATCCTGTTAGCGATGATTGCCGCCTTTCTGATCTTCCGGCTGCGCAGTGTTCTCGGCCGGCGCACCGGGAACGAGCGGCGACGCGATTTGTTCGTGCGCAGCGCCGCGCGCATCGCCGACAAGCCCGGCCCCGAAAAAGTCGCGCTGCCCGCCAATCCCGACCAGAACGCGGCGGTCGCGGGGCTCGCCGGCAAGCCGGCCGGTTCTGTGGCCGACGGGCTGGAGAGGATTCGCCGCGCCGACCCGGGCTTTGACCCCTCGCATTTCCTTGCAGGTGTGCGCGCCGCCTTCGAGATGATCGTCGGCGCCTTTGCCCGTGGCGACAAGCAGGCATTGCGACCGCTGCTCAGCGACGAAGTGTTCCGCCCCTTTACCCAGACGATCGACGAACGCGGCGCCGCCAAGGAAACCCTCGAAACCCGCGACCTGCGGCTCGACCAGGCCGAGATCGTCGAAGCCGATCTGGTTGGGCGTACGGCGCGGGTGACAACCAAGCTCGTGTCGCAGCAAATCAACGTGACGCGGGCGATGGATGGCGGCATCGTCGACGGCGATCCCGAGCACCCGGTCGAAAAGACCGATTATTGGACCTTTGCCCGCGATACCCGATCCGCCGACCCCAACTGGTTGCTCGTCGCCACCAGCAGCGGCTGAAGCCCGGCCCCGCCGGCGATACCACCCGGCGGCGGGTGCGGCCGCCGCGCTGCTCATGCTCGCCCTCGCGCGCGATGCCGGGCCGCCGCGGCTGGAGCTGACCCCGGTCGGGTTCGCCGGGCTCGACGGGTGGGCGCTCGACCATGCCGCTGCGGTGCTGCCCGCCTTTTTGAAATCCTGCTCCCGGTTGCTGAAACAGCCCGATGGGGCGGCATTCGGCCCGGTCGAGAGCGGTGTGGATTATGGACGGGTGGGTGACTGGCGCCCGCTCTGCCGCGAGGCCGCTTCTTTGCCGGCGGATGACGATCCCGCAGCGCGGAAGTTCTTCGAGACCGCATTTGTGCCGATGTCGGTAGCGGATTACGGCGAGCGCGAGGGCCTGTTCACCGGCTATTTCGAGATCGGGCTGAACGGCTCCCGGCACCGGCACGGACCCTACCAGACGCCGATCTACCGGCGGCCCCCCGATCTCGGCTCCGGCCCGCGCTATACCCGCGCGCAGATCGAAGACGGGGTGCTGGCCGGCCACGGCCTGGCGCTTGTCTGGGTCGACGATCCGATCGACGCGTTTTTTTTGCAGATCCAGGGCTCGGGACGGGTCCGGCTGGACGACGGCCGCACCATCCGGCTCGGCTATGGCGGGCAGAACGGGCTGCCTTATGTCCCGGTCGGGCGGCTATTGATCGAGCGCGGACAGATCCCTCGCGACAAGCTGACGATGGCCTCGATCGTGGCGTGGATGCGCGCGCACCCGAAAGTCGGTGCGGCGCTGCGCCGCGACGACCCGTCCTATGTGTTCTTCCGCGAAATCAACGGCGACGGCCCGATCGGGGCGGAACGGGTGGCGTTGACGCCGGAGCGCAGCCTCGCTGTCGATCGCGCCTTCATCCCGCTCGGCACGCCGATCTGGCTCGACGCGGACGAGCGGTTCATGCCGAACGCGCGGGTCCGCCGACTGGTCGTGGCCCAAGATACCGGCGGAGCGATCAAAGGCCCGGTGCGCGGCGATCTGTACTGGGGCTCCGGCAGAGCCGCCGGCGACCGGGCCGGCGAGATGGACGCGCGCGGCCGCGACTACCTGCTGCTGCCGCGCCGGCTCGCCGATCGCCTCGCTGCCGAAGAAGCCCGGCGGTGACCACAGACGGACGCAGCGATTAGGCCGCTGGCGACGGCAAGGCCGGGGCCGGCCATGGGCGTCCGGTGTAGAGGAATCTCGACTGCGTGTGCCTTGACCAACACAACCCAAGGTCCCGTGGCCGGGCTCGCCCGTGCATCCGGGACCCAAATCCGGACCGGTCGCAGACCTCGCCGGCGCCGTCGTTCACGATAGGCGCCGACCTTGCTGCGCGAGGAACCGGAGCGTTCCGGTCACGCCATGTCAGCTCCGAATCGGCAACAGGCAACCTGTTGGGCGGCGGTTTCCACCCTGGGCAAGCCCTGCTCGATTGATTTGGCGCGTGCGCAGCCCCTATTTTCCGGCTGCGGTGAAGGGATCGGGAGTTGGCCATATGGCCGAGAAGCGGGCGCGGGTGGCGCTGTTCGTGACGTGCCTCGTCGATCTGTTCCGGCCGACCGTCGGGTTTGCGGCGGTCAAATTGCTGGAGCAGGCCGGCTGCACGGTGGAGGTGCCGCGGACGCAGACTTGCTGCGGCCAGCCGGCCTACAATTCCGGTGACCGGGCCCACGCGAAAAAGATCGCCTTGCGGGTGATCGAGGCCGTTGCCGGCTATGATTACGTGGTTGCCCCGTCGGGGTCCTGCGCCGGCATGATCCGCTGCCATTACCCCGAGCTGTTCGCCGACGATCCCGCGATCCTGCCGCGGGCGCAGGACCTGGCGGCGCGGTGCTGGGAGCTGGTGTCGTTTCTGGTCGATGTCCGCGGCATGCAACGGGTCGACGCGCGGTGGGAGCGCGAGGCGACCTATCACGATGCCTGCTCGGGATTGCGCGAGCTGGGCGTCAGGGACCAGCCGCGTCGCCTGCTCGCCTCGGTTGCCGGGCTGCGGCTGCGCGAATTGCCCGGAACCGAGGTATGCTGCGGCTTTGGCGGTACGTTCTGTGTCAAATACCCGGAGATCTCGGACCAGATGGTCGACGACAAGGCGGCCGACATCGCCGCTGCCGGGGCGGCGGCGGTGCTGGCCGGCGACCTCGGCTGCCTGTTGAACATTGCCGGCAAGCTTTCTCGCCGCGGTCAGCCGATCGAAGTGCGGCACGTCGCCGAGGTGCTCGCCGGCATGACCGGCGACGTCCCGCCGATCGGCATCGCGCGGTAGCGGCGGTGCGCGCCACCAGCCGCGATTTTACCGCCAATGCCGCCGCCGGCCTCGCCGACCCGAACCTGCAGCGGGCCTTGGGAATCATGGTGCAGACCGGGTTTCCGGCGCATCGCCGCCGCGCCGTCGAGCGCCTGCCCGAATTCGAGGACCTGCGCGAGGTCGGCCGGGCGATCAAGGAGCATACGCTCGCCCATCTCGACTTTTATCTCGAGCTCTACGAGCAGAATGTCGTGGCAAGCGGCGGCGAGGTGCATTGGGCGCGCACCCCTGCAGAGGCATGCGCCGCGGTGCTGCAGATCTGCCGCGCGGCCGATGCCAAGACCGTCACCAAAGGCAAGTCGATGATCGCCGAGGAGATCGGGCTCAACGAATTCCTCGAGCAGAACGGCATCGCTCCGGTCGAGACCGATCTCGGCGAATACATCATCCAGCTGCGCCGCGAGCCGCCGAGCCATCTGATCGCGCCGGCGATGCACCTGGTCAAGGAGCAGGTGGCCGACACCTTTCGCGCGGCGCACCGGGCGCTCGACCCGAGCCGGCCTCTGGCCGAGCCGCGCCAATTGTGCGACGAGGCCCGCGCCGTGCTGCGGCCGCGGTTCCTCGCCGCCGATGTCGGCATCACCGGCGCCAATTTCCTGGTCGCCGAGACCGGCTCCAGCGTCATCGTCACCAACGAGGGCAACGGCGATCTGACCCAGACCCTGCCGCGCGTCCATATCGTGATCGCCAGCCTCGAAAAGCTGGTGCCGACCTTTGAGGATGCGGCCAGCCTGCTGCGAGTGCTGGCGCGATCGGCCACCGGCCAGGAATTCTCGTCCTACACGACGGTCTCGACCGGCCCGCGGCGGCCGGGCGATGTCGACGGGCCGCAGGCTTATCACGTCGTGCTGCTCGACAACGGCCGCAGCGCGATGCTCGGCGGGGAGTTCCACGACATGCTGCGCTGCATCCGCTGCGGCGCCTGCATGAACCATTGCCCGATCTACGCCGCGGTCGGCGGCCATGCCTATGGCTGGGTCTATCCGGGGCCGATGGGCGCGGTGCTGACCCCGGCCCTGATCGGGATCGACGAGGCGGCGGCGCTGCCCAACGCCTCGACCCTGTGCGGGCGCTGCGAAAGCGTGTGCCCGGTCAAGATCCCGCTGCCGAGAATGTTGCGCCGCTGGCGGGAGCGCGAATACGCGAAAAAGCTCAGCCCCAGGGTGTGGCGGGCCGGGCTGTCGCTGTGGGCTTGGGTGGCTCGGCGCCCGGCGCTCTATCATCCGCTGACCGAAATCGCGAGCCGGGCGCTCGGCTGGGCGGGCGGGCGGCATGGCCGGTTCCGCAGCCTGCCGTTCGCCGGGGGGTGGACCGCGGTGCGCGACCTGCCGGCGCCGGAAGGCCGCAGCTTTCACAGCCTGTGGGCCGAGCGGCGGAAGCGCGGGGCCGCCCGATGAGCACCGCGCGCGACGATATCCTGGCGGGCATTCGCCGCTCGCTGCGGCGCGGCGCGCTCGACCCGCAAACCGAAGCCGAGCTGCGCGCGCGGGTCGCGGCGCCCCGCCGCAACCTGGTTCCGGCGCGGGCCGCCGCACTCGACCATGCCGGCCAGATCGCCCTGTTCGTTGCAATGGCCGAAGAGGTGCAGGCGACGGTGGCCCGCGTCTCCGCGCCGGACGCGGTGCCGGATGCAGTGGCGCGCTATCTCGCCGCCGAAAACCTGCCGGCCGAGCTGGTTATGGCGCCCGATCCAGGCCTCGACGACATTCCGTGGCACACCCGGCCGCTGCTGCGCATTCGCCGCGGCCGGGCCGAGCCCGACGACGCGGTCAGCCTGACCCCGTGCTTTGCCGCGGTGGCCGAGACCGGCACCCTGATGCTGGTGTCGGGGGCGCAGACGCCGACCACTTTGAATTTCCTGCCCGATACCCATATCGCCGTGGTCCGCGCCGCCCAGGTGGTCGCCGCCTACGAAGACGGCTGGGACCGGCTGCGCGCCGCCGCATCCCCGGGGGCGCCGACGCAAGGCTTGCCTCGGGCCGTCAATTTTATCACCGGTCCGTCGCGTACCGGCGACATCGAGCAGCGCATCGTGCTCGGCGCGCACGGGCCGCGGCGGCTCCATATCGTCGTCGTCGAAAATCAACAGGAAACGAAGGATGACCAGGACCGCAGGCAGCCGCGCACCAGCATCCCATGACGGTTCGATATGGTGCGAGGCGATGCGCGACGTGACCCCGCTGCGCGGTCGCGCTGCCGCCCATTCGCCCGTGCTGCCCGCCGTGGCCGTTCCAGACGCCGGGGACCGGCCGGTCGACCCGGCCGCTCCCCGCTCGGCCAATTCCCGACCCTTCGACGCCGTCGCCGGGATCGACCGGGCCAATGCCGAGCGGCTGAAGCGCGGCCTCCATCCGATCGAGGCGCGTCTCGATCTCCACGGCATGACCCAAATCGAAGCGCATCGGGAAGTCGCCCACTTTGTCGAAACCGCGCACCGGGCGGGCCGGCGCTGCGTCTTGGTCATCACCGGGCGCGGGCTCGGCCCGGACGGACCGGGAGTCCTGAAACGCGCGGTGCCGCGCTGGCTCGCAGAAGCGGGGTTGCGCCGGCGGATTCTCGCGGTCGCCGCGGCGCAGCCGCGCCATGGCGGTGCCGGCGCCCTCTATCTGCTGCTGCGCCGGCGGCGCTAGCATCAGGCCTGGCCGGCCCGCGGCAATCTTGCATTCGGCCGCCGCTGCGGCCAAAAGAGGCGGGCGCACCCCAATCGACAAAGTGGCGATGGCCGACAACAGCGACCTTTTCCCCTACATCGACCGCTTGAAATCCGCTCGCGTGCTGTGCGTCGGCGACGTGATGCTCGATCATTTCATCTATGGCCAGGTCGAGCGGGTGTCGCCCGAAGCGCCGGTCCCGGTGCTGTCCATCGAGCGCGAATTCAAGAGCCTGGGCGGCGCCGGGAGCGTGCTGCGCAACCTTACGGCGCTGGGCGCCGCGCCATCGTTCATCTCGGTCATCGGCAATGACGACATCGGCCGCGAGATCGGCCGGCTCCTGGAGGCGCAGGACGGCGCCCAGGTGCACGTCCTGGTCCAGCCGCAGCGCGCAACCACGGTCAAGACGCGCTATGTCGCGGCCAACCAGCCGCTGCTGCGGGCCGACCGCGTCAGCGCCGAGCCGCTCGACCCCTACATCCGCGAAGACCTGCTGCGGCTGGCCCGCGAGCTGGTGACCGACCACGCCGTCGTGATCGTCTGCGATTATGCCGAGGGGGTGCTGACCGAGGGCGTGGCGCTCGAAATCATCCGCGCGGCGCGCGAGGCCGGCGCCTGCGTCATCGTCGATCCCAAGGGCGGCGACCCGATCCGCTATCGCGGCGCCGATCTGCTGCAGCCGAGCCGCCGGGAGCTCGCGCACGCCACCGGCATGCCGGTGGCGACGGCGAGCGAAATCGTCGCCGCCGCGGGCACGCTGATCGAACGTTGCGGCTTTGGCAGCGTGCTCGTCTCCCTCGGTCGGGACGGGATGGTGCTGGTCGGCGCCGCGGGCATCGTGCAGGTTCAGCGCGCCGAGCGGCGCGAGGCTCGCGACGTCTCCGGCGCCGGCGATACGGCGGTCGCGGCGCTCGGCGCCGGGATCGGGGCCGGGATGAGCGTAATCGACGCGGCCCGCCTCGCCAATGTCGCCGCCGGCATCGCGGTCGGCAAGATCGGCACCGCGGTCGTCTATGCCAGCGAGCTCGGCGCCCGTCTCGACGGTCACGGCCCCTACACCGCCGACAAGGTGGTCCCGCTCGCGCTCGCGCTGGAGCAGGTCGAACGATGGCAGCGCCAGGGGCTCAGGATCGGCTTCACCAACGGCTGCTTCGATCTGCTGCACCCCGGTCATATCGCGCTGCTGCGGCAAGCCAAGGCGGCCTGCGACCGGCTTGTCGTCGGTCTCAACAGCGATGCTTCGGCGCGGCAGGTGAAGGGCCCGACCCGCCCGCTCCAGGAGGAAACCGCGCGGGCCGCGGCATTGGCCTCGCTTGCCGCGGTCGATCTGATCGTGGTCTTCGACGAAGACACGCCGGTCGAGCTGATCCGGGCGCTGCACCCGCAGCTGTTGGTCAAGGGGGCGGATTACCGGCTCGACGAGGTCGTCGGCGCCGATCTCGTCAAGGGCGGCGGCGGCGAGGTCATGCTGGCCGAGGTGATGCCGGGCTACAGCACCAGCGCCATGGTCGCGCGGTTTGCCCGCTAGTCGCGCGAACCCGACGTTTGGTGCCGGCGAACCCTCACCTGCCTCGCTGCGCCGGGTGGGTGAGGGCATGCAGAGGCATCATCCATTCGATCTTGGGCGCTGGACCAGAGCCGATCAGATGCCGTCGAGCCGGCCGATATCGGGGTCGATCGAGCGACGGAGCCTGGCCGCGGCGATGCGCGCGAAGCGCAGCGTCAAGGCGCGACGCCGGGCGGGGCTGAGCGGGCTCGCGTTGCCGTCGCGCAGCACCACGGCGCCAAACGCGTCCGCCACCATCAGGCCGCATTCCTCGGGGATCAGCGCGGTCGGGAACCGGCTGGCCACGGCGAAATAGAGCCGGTCGGCGAAATCGCGATAGCTCGACCATTTGCGGTCGGCGCGGAAGTCGGCGAGCGAGCTCTTGATCTCGACGATCAGCAATTCGCCGCCCCTGCCGAGGGCCAAAACATCGGCGCGACGGCCGTTGGCGAGCGGGAATTCAACGAGGCTCGCGTAACCGAGCTGCTCGAGCGCGCGGCAGACACCGCGACCGAGCAGCGCGGCGCGAATAGGCTCGACCACAGGCGACGCGGCGGCGGGAGAAGCGGGTATCACGGCCGGCGCATCTTAAGGCGAATGGATGTACAAATCGTGCAATAGATCCTGCGGGATCGACGGAGGGTGTTGATGGCGGCGGCACGCGAGCGGGGGTTCCTGCGTCAGGCCTGGGATCTTGCCTGGCCCTACTGGAAATCGGACGAGAAATGGTCGGCTATCGGGTTGCTCGCCGCCGTGGTCGCCCTCAACCTGCTTTCGGTATGGCTCAATGTGCGGTTCAATTACTGGAACAATGCGTTCTACGACGCCTTGCAGCAATATAATTGGGCTGAATTCTGGAGGCAGTTCGGCATCTTCGGATTGCTGGCATTCGCGCTGATCGTCGATGCCGTTTACGCACTTTACCTGCGACAGATCCTGCACATCCGATGGCGTCGCTGGCTGACCGAGCATTTTCTGCATGAATGGCTCGACGACCAGAAATATTACCGCATGCAGTTGAACCAGGCGGTAACCGATAATCCCGATCAGCGCATCTCGGACGATCTCGACAGTTTTGCGACGATGAGCCTCGGCCTGTCGCTCGGCTTGCTGAGCTCCTTTGTCACGCTGGTCTCGTTTCTGTCGATCCTGTGGACGCTGTCGGGCGCGCTGAGGATTCCGTTGGGCGGCGGGGCGAGCATCAGCATCCCGGGCTACATGGTCTTTGCCGCGCTGATCTATGCCGTCGCCGGCACTTTCCTCACTCGTTGGATCGGCTACCCCCTGGTTCGGCTCGGCTTCGATCAGCAGCGCTATGAGGCCGATTTTCGCTTCAGCCTGGTGCGGCTGCGCGAGAACGCCGAGAACGTCGCCTTCTATGGCGGTGAAAGCCGCGAATTCGACAACTTTAAGAGCCGCTTCACCCGGATCATCGAGAATTGGTGGGGGATCATCCTGCGCCGCAAAAAGCTGACCTGGCTGACCACCGGCTATGCCCAGCTGGCGATCGTGTTCCCGTTCATCGTCGCCGCACCGCGCTACTTCAACAAGGTGATCCAGCTCGGCGGGCTGATGCAGATCGCCTCGGCCTTTGGCCAGGTCCAGGATTCGCTGTCCTTCATCATCACTTCATATACCGACATCGCCTCCTACCAGGCGGTGGTCCAGCGGCTCTCCGGGTTCCGTGCGCGGATGGACCAGATCGCGGCGCAGCGGCGGGCGGCGCAGCCGATTGCGATCGAACGCGCCGGCGCCGGCGTCGAGGTCGAAGGGCTCGACCTCGACCTGCCCGACGGGTCGCCGCTGCGCCACGACCTGGCGCTCTCCGCGAGCCCGGGCCGGCCGCTCCTGATCACCGGCCCCTCCGGCGTCGGCAAGAGCACCCTGCTGCGCGCGCTTGCCGGGCTGTGGCCGTTCGGGCATGGCCGGATCCGGGTCGCCGACAGCAACGCCTTGTTTCTACCGCAGCGACCCTATCTGCCGCTCGGCACCTTGGCCGACGCGCTCGCCTATCCCCGCGCCGCCGGCACGCTCACCCATCAGAAGTTTCGTCGACGCCCTGCGCGCGGTCGGATTGCCGCAGCTGGTCGATCGCCTCGGCGAGGACGCGAATTGGGCGCAGCGGCTGTCGATCGGCGAGCAGCAGCGGCTTGCTTTCGCGCGGGTGCTGCTGGTCCGCCCGGAGATCGTCTTTCTCGACGAGGCGACCTCGGCGCTCGACGAGGCGGCGGAGACATCGCTCTATCGGCTGTTGCGCGAAGCCTCCTGGCAGCCGACGATCGTCAGCGTCGGCCATCACGGCACTCTGCGGCGGTTTCACGACACGATCGTCGATCTGGCGCCGCATCCGGTGTCCCAGGCGGCGGCCGGGTGAGCCGGTCCTCATAGGGTTTTGCCATGGACCACGACGAAGACCCCCTGCGCGCGGTTCGGCTGGCCAAGCTCGACGGGCTCAAGGCTCTCGGCATCAACCCCTATCCTTATGAGTTTGCCCGGACCGACGAGGCGGCCGAGCTGGAACGGCGCCATGCCGGGCTCGCGGCCGGTGCCGAGACCGGCGAGCGGGTGCGTGTCGCCGGCCGGATTCGCGCCATCCGCAACAGTGGCATGTTCATCGACCTCCATGATGCCTCAGGCAAGATCCAGGTGTTCTGCCATCGCGACTTTCTCGCGCCGCAGGGATTGGCGGCGGTGCGGCTGCTCGATGTCGGCGATTTGATCGGCGTCGAGGGCCTGGTGCGCCGCACCCCGCGAGGCGAGCTGACGGTCAACGCCGCCGCCGTCACCGTCCTCTCCAAGACCCTGCGGCTATTGCCCGAGAAGTATCACGGCCTGGCCGATGTCGAATTGCGCTATCGCCAGCGTTATCTCGACCTGATCATGAACCCCGAAAGCCGCGAGACCCTGCGCCGGCGCAGCCGGATCGTCACGGCATTGCGCGGCCATCTGGTCGCGCACGGCTATCTCGAGGTCGAGACGCCGATGCTGCACACCATCCCCGGCGGCGCGTCGGCCAAGCCCTTCGTCACCCATCACAATGCGCTCGACATCGACCTTTTTCTGCGGATCGCGCCCGAGCTGCATCTGAAGCGGCTGGTGGTCGGCGGCCTCGCCGACAAGGTGTTCGAGATCAACCGCTGTTTCCGCAACGAAGGGCTCTCGCCGCGGCACAACCCCGAGTTCACCTCGCTCGAGCTCTATGAGGCCTATGTCGACTATACGGTGATGATGCGGCTGACCGAAGAGCTGATCAGCACCGCCGCCGAGACCGTGCTCGGGACCCTGCGGATCGAGTATGGCGGCACCGGGATCGACCTGTCGCCGCCCTGGCCGCGGCGCGGCATGGCCGAGCTGGTGCACGAGGCGACCGGGGTCGATTTTCTGGCGCTCGACGATGCCGGGGCCGCACGCGGCGCCGCTGCGGCGCTCGGCGTCATGCTGACCGGCAACGAGAATTGGGGGCAGGCTCTCGAGGCGGTCTTTGCCGCGCGTGTCGAGGACACCTTGGTCGCGCCGGTCCACGTCACCGGCTTCCCGCGCGACATCTCACCCTTGGCCAAGGCCGACCGCGCCGACCCCAGGCTGGCCGAACGGTTCGAGACCTATATCTACGGCTGGGAGGTCGCCAACGCGTTTTCGGAATTGACCGACCCGCAGGACCAGCGCGCGCGCTTCGAGGCGCAGATGCTGGCGCGCGCCGCCGGCGACGAGGAGGCGCAGCCGCTCGACGACGATTACGTGGCGGCGCTCGAATACGGGCTGCCGCCGTGCGGCGGGCTCGGCATCGGCATCGACCGGCTGGTCATGCTGCTGACCGACAGCCCCTCGATCCGCGATGTGATAGCCTTCCCGACCCTGCGGCCGAGGTGACGCGGGTTTTGCTTACAGGCAGCGGATCGTCCAGGTGGTGAACACGCCCGGCTCGTCGCGCGCCCGGTCGGGCGTGTTTTGGTGCCTGGTATCGTCCAGGACCCGATAGCCTCCCGGACACACTTGCGCGGCCACTCGGCGGTTCGGATCGTCGGAACCGCCGGGGACGCCGTCCGACTGGATCTGATAGGTGCGATAGTCGAGCTTGCTCATCGTGGCCCCGACACAGGCGGCGAGGGGGAGCAGTATCAGCAACAGCAGCAGAGCTCGCATAAGAGGCTCACGCAAAAGTGACGTTGGGCAGCGCAAATTTATCGCGATCGCCCCATATATGCCAGCAGCAAGGCGGGCTCGCCGCGGGGCATCGCCGAGGAAATGCTTCGATGCGCTCGATACCCGCGATGCTCGTGGCTCGACGGCGCCGGCGGCTGTTGGCCGGCGCGACCGGCCTGTTGCTCGCCGCGCTCAGTGGCTGCGTCCCTCGCCCGACGGTCGGCTCGGCGGCGATCCCGCCGATCCCGCCGGGTGAAGCGCGGGTTTGGTTCTACCGCGATTACATCCCGTCCGAAGGTCTCAACATGACCGCGGTGACGATGAACGGCGCATACGCCGGCTATTCGCAGCTGGGTGGGGCCTTTTACCGCGATGTTCCGCCTGGGGTGTACCACGTTGCGGTCGACAGCTACGGCATCGATTTCAACCAGTCGACGAACATTGCTTTGGTTCCGGGCCAGCTGGCGTACATCAAGATCGAATCGCTGCGCGACTGGGCGACCGGCTACGGATTTGGATTTACCGCTGCACGGGACACGTTCTATGCGCGTCAGATTCGACCGAGCTCGCCCGCGCGCAGATCGTGCAGAGCTTTTATGACGGCGGTAGCTGAACGGCGGCAGGCGGTGCGCGGCGGCCCGAATCTTGCGGCGAGCCGGCCGCGGCGATCGCTGATGGCCGCTCTCGTGCTCGCCTGCCTGGCCGCGAGCGGCTGCGCGCAACCCCCGACCGTAGGCGCTGCGATCGTGGCGCCGATGCCGCCGGGCGAAGCTCGGATTTGGGTCTACCGGTCGTTCGATCCCTCCGAAAGCCTCAACCTCGCCACGGTCGCGATCAACGGCGCCCTTGCCGGTTATGCGCAGCCGGGCGGCGGCGCCTTTTACCGCGATGTGCCGCCCGGCCGATACCATATCACCGTTCAGAGTTACGGCGTCGACTTCAACCAGTCCTCGAATGTCGATCTCGCCGCCGGTCAGGTCGCATATGTCAAGATCGAGACCCTGAACGCCTGGACAACCCAGGGCGACTTGGATTCTTTCAAGCGCGACACGTTCTATGCCCGCTTGGTGCCGGCCCAGCTCGCCCGGGTCGAAATCGCCGGCAGCCGCTACTATGGCGGCAGCTGAAAACGGACGCCCGCGGCGTCAGAAATTCTCGAGGTTCAGCACCTCGCTGTCATAATCGTAGGCGAAGATCTCGGCGTGGCGGCCCCAGTTGATGACGGTGTCGAGCACCCGCTCGGCCTCTTCCTCCGACAGATGGTCCTCGAGTTCGCGCAGAAATCGCGCCGCCGGGGCACGATGGCCCGGGCGCTCGTCCAGCACCCGCCGGATATGCGCGGCGAGCGGGACGTGCTTTAAGACGGCGTCGGCAAACAGCGGCTTGCGCGCCAGCATGTCGGCCTCGGCATAGACGCGGCCGAGCGCGGTCAGCTCGATGTCGCCGCCGCTGACCTGGGCAAAACCCAGGAGCTGCAAGGTCTCGATCAGCGGAAACAGCTCGTCCATGACGAGGTTCTCTTCGTCGGCGAGGTGCGGCAGGTCGGCGCGGCCGCGATAGGGCGCCTCGGTCAGCGTGTCGATCAGGCCGGAAAGCTGCTGCACCGCGGCGTCGGGCAGGCGATAGCCGATGCCGATCGGGTCGGGCTTCGCCCCGCGCCGGCCGTCGCGGGCGGTCTCGGTCAGCAAGGTGTAGACTTGGTCGACGATCTGGCGGAACCCGGCGCCCTGCGCCTCCCGCGGGCGCGGCTGTGTGATCGGGATCTCGGCCCGGATATGGCCGGGGTCGCTGCCGAAGATCAGGATGCGGTCGGCGATCTCGACCGCCTCCTCGATGTTGTGCGAAACCAGCACGATCCCCTTGGTCGGGATGCGCCGGTCGTCCCACAGATCCATCAAATCGCCGCGCAGGGTTTCCGCGGTCAGCACGTCGAGCGAGGAGAACGGCTCGTCGAGCAGCAGGACGTCGGGGTTGACGACGAGCGCCCGGGCAAAGCCGACGCGCTGCCGCATGCCGCCCGACAGCTCCTTTGGATAGGCGTTCTCAAACCCGTCGAGCCCGATCAGGTCGATCGCGTCGACCGCCCGCCGTCGCCGCTCCGTGCCCGAGATGCCCTGCGCCTCGAGCCCGAGCTCGACATTGCCGAGCACCGTCAGCCACGGGAACAGCGCATAGCTCTGAAACACCATCGCGATCCCATGGACCGGCTCGCTCACCGTTTGCCCGCGGTACTCGATCTCGCCCTCGCTGGTCGGCACCAGACCGGCGAGGACGCGCAGAAAGGTCGATTTGCCGGAGCCGGATTTGCCGAGGATCGCAACGATCTCGCCATCGCGCAGGGCAAAATCGATGTGGTCGAGAACCAGCCGGCCAAGATGGTCCGGAGTGCGGTAGGTCTTGCAGACCGCGGCGGCGCGCAGCAGCGGGGGGCTGGTCGCGCTCACGTCTTGGCGTTCGACCGCGGACCCGCGCCGGCGCCGGCCACTGGGTTCGATCGAGGCATGCCGTCGCAGGATGCCATGACCGGTCTCAATCCAGCCGCAGCCGCTCGGCGGCGATGTCGTAGAGCCGGCGCCACAGCAGCCGGTTGAAGGCCAGCACGTAGATGCACAGCACGCCAATCCCCAGCGCGATCCGCGCGCTGTCGCCCGCCGCGGTGGTTTGGGCGATGTAGGCGCCGATGCCGGTCGCGGTCAGCGTGGTCTTTCCCCATTGCACGATTTCGGCGACGATACTCGCATTCCACGAGCCGCCCGCGGCCGTGACGGCGCCTGTTACATAAGCCGGAAAGATCGCCGGCAGCATGACCCGCCGCCACCATAACAGGCGCCGCACACCAAAATTCTGCGCCGCGCGGCGCAATTCGGCCGGCAGCGCCGCGGCGCCGCCGATCACGTTGAACAGAATATACCATTGGGTCCCGAGGATCATCAGTGGGCTCAACCAGATTTCCGGGTCGAGACGGAACCGCAGGATCAGCACCACCACGACCGGAAAAAACAAATTCGCCGGGAAAGCCGCGAGAAACTGGACGATCGGCTGAACCCGGTCGGCAAGATGCGGCCGCAGGCCGATCGCCACCCCGATCGGAACCCAGATCAGCGAGGCGATCGCGATCAGCACCAGCACCCGCACCGCGGTGATCAGCCCGAGGACAAAAACCCAGCCGATCTCGGCGCCGCCGACATGCGCGCGGATGAAAGCGACGATCCATGCCGCAGCGCCAACCGCAAGGGCCAGGACGGCGAGGTCGAACAGCCGTTCGAAGCCCCGCCGCGGCCGCCGCTGCGACCCCGGCGCGCGCACTCGCCCCAACCGGGCGATGGCATTGTCGATGCCGCGGTTGGCGCGCAGCAGCCCGCCCTGGGCCAGGTCGAACAGGCGCGCACGCTGCAGCATCAGCAAGAACCACGGCCTGACGTTTTCTTCGTCGGGCGAGGTCTCGGGCTGGAATTTACGCGACCAGGCGAGCAGCGGGCGGAACAGCAGCTGGTCATAGAGCAGGATCACGATGAACATGACGAGGACCGCCCAGCCGATCGCAGTCAGGCTCTGCCGCTCGATCGCGGTTGCGATGTAAGAGCCGATGCCGGGCAGCAGGATCGTATGGCCGGCGACGGTGATCGCCTCCGAGGCGACGACGAAAAACCAGCCGCCGGAAACCGACATCATCATGTTCCACACGAGCGAGGGGACCGCGTGCGGCACTTCGAGCCGCCAGAACCTGCGCCATGGCGACAGATGATACATGCGCGCGGCTTCGATCAGCTCGGCCGGCACGGTGCGCAGCGACTGGTAGACGCTGAACGTCATGTTCCAGGCCTGCGAGGTGAAGATGGCAAAGATCGCCGCACATTCGACGCCGAGCAGCCGCCCGGGGAAGAGGGCGATGAACCCGGTCACGGTGATCGACAAAAACCCCAGGATCGGCACCGACTGCAGCACGTCGAGCAGCGGAATCAGGAGCTTTTCGGCTTGGCGGCTTTTGGCGGCCAGCGCGGCATAGGCGAGGCTGAAGACCAGTGAGGCGGCGAGGGCCCAGGCCATGCGCAAGACCGTGCGCAGCGCATATTGCGGGAGCATCCACGGGTCGAGGCTGATCACCAGCGGCTGGCCCAGGTGATAGCGGGCGCTCATCGCCAGGCTGCCCCAGGCGAGCAGCGCTAAGAGCCCCAGCACCAGAGGCAACGCCACCAGGTCCCAGGTGTTCGGGCGCAGGCGCAGCGGCCAGGCGACGAGGGGCAGGCCCCAGCGCTGTTGCATGCCCCCTCTGAGGTTCGGTTGGCGGCCGGCGCGAAGCCTACTCCTAACCGATGCCCGCGCGGCGGCGAAGCGTTAATTCGCCTTAGTCTGAGAGCGTAAACCCGGCGCCGCTGCGCAATGTTGCTTCGCCGAGATTGCGCGCGACGATGATTCCTCCTTTATAGTCGTCGCGTTCAAGTTCTCGGAGGCGGTTCTGGCCCTTCTCGCTCTCGATCGCTTGCGCGCCGCACCGCTCGAGCGTGACCCGTTCGAATTCGTCGTGGTCGAGGAGTTTATCGATCGCGCGGCGCTCCCGGTGCTCGTCGCCGATTTCCCGTCGGTCCCCGGCGCGGGCAGCTATCCGGCCGAGACCCTCGAATACGGGCCGGCGTTTGGCGACCTCGTCGCGGCACTGACCGGACCTGATCTCGCCCGTGCGGTCGCCGACAAATTCACGGTCGAGCTCGGCGGCCGGCCGACCCTGTTGACCGTTCGCGGCATGGGCGACCGCAAGGACGGGCGCATCCATACCGATTCCACAACCAAGATCATCACCCTGCTGCTCTACATGAACCCGGTCTGGGATTTGGCAGCAGGGCGGCTGCGGCTGTTGCGCGGGCCCGCCGATCTCGACGACTACGCGCGCGAGGTGGCGCCGCTGGCCGGGACGATGCTGGCCTTCCGGCGCAGCGAGCGGTCGTTTCACGGCCATCGGCCTCATATCGGTCCGCGCCGCACCCTGCAGCTGAACTGGGTGACCGATCACGGTGTGGTCCGCCGCGAGCTCGGCCGGCATCGCTGGTCGGCGCGGCTGAAGGCGCTGAACCCGTTCCGCACAGCGTCCTGATTCTTCCGACGGCGACCAGCGGTCCGGGTGCGGAATTCGCGACGGCGATGCGTCGCTGCGCGATCGTCGCCTTTTGAGCTCGGCGACCAGGCGACTTCCAAGCTAAAGCCGGTCGGCCTTTATCGAACATATGTCGACCATAAATCTCGCTCCGGATAATGGCGGGATGACCGATGCAGGGGTGCGGATCGGCATCGAATGCTGACCGCTCTCGCGCGGGCGGATAGCCCGATCGGGGCGCATTTCAGCGCTTTATTTTCCTTCCCTCGCATGATTCAGGATTTTTATAGCCTATGTCTTTCCGCGTTCTAAGGCGTATTGTTGCCGTTTAGCCACGCTGCGACGAAAACGCCACTTTGGAGCCAAAGTCCGCTTGATCGACCCCGGCGCGCCGATATCATGGCGCGAGACACGAACAGGTTTTGTCGTCCGGTCGAGCGCAACTTTTGATTTTTCGGGGGAAATGATGACCAGAAAGCGAAATTTCCGCAGCGCGGCGGCGGTCGGCGGGGCAACCGCAGCGGTGGTGCTGCTGACCGGTCTTTCGGTCGCGCGCGCCGACGAGCTGGCCGATCTGCGCGCCAACCAACAGCTCCTCGAGCAGCGGATCGACCAGCTGGCCCAGGCCCAGGCGCAAGCGGGCGGGCCGCAGCCCGGCGGCGCCACCGGTGCAAACGCCTACGGCACCGCGCCGGCCCCGGGTGCGGCGATGATCGGCGGCAGCTTCCCGCGGTCGTTTCTGATCCCCGGCACCGATACCTCGATCCGGGTCGGCGGGTTCGTTGACGAAACCATCGACTACTGGCTGCAGAACGGGCCGCCCAACGGCAACCAGACGACGACGGTCGGAGTCAACGGCAATCTGACGACCATGCCGCTCGACGTCCACGGGCAGACCGTTCCCGGCTTCCCGACCGCGAAATCGGTCACCAGCTCAGCGAATGCGGTGCCGGTGCAGACCGGCCATTCGCGCGGCAACGGCGTCTTTTCGCAGAGCCCGCGGGAATCGCGCCTCAACGTCGAAACCCGCACCCCGACCGCTTACGGCGAGGCGCGCACCTTTATTGAATTCGACTTCGCCGGCAGCAACAATTTCAGCGCAAACCAGCTGTTGAGCGTCTCCGACAACCTGGTCCCGCGGTTGCGCTACGCCTATGGCACCTTGGGTGGGGTGCTCGCCGGCCAAGCGAATTCGAACTTCTCCGACGCTGATGCCAACCCCGAGACCCTCGACTTCGGCGGCCCGGTCGGCGAAGCCGGCGTGGTCCGCATCCCACAGGTTCGCTACACCTATGCCGGCCCCTACGGCAGCGCCTGGTCGGCGTCGATCGAAGCTCCGCAGGTCGACGTGCTGACCCCCGGCGGCAAAGACACCTCGGATGGGAATGTCGGGCAAAACCCGGTGACGAACACGGTCACAGGCGCCACGACCAGTGGCTGCATCGCGAATGGAATTATCGTCCCCGGAAGCGTGACCACCGGCACGACATCGACCTGCGCGCTCTCCGGCAACCCTGCCGTTGCCAAGGCGCCCGACCTCACCTTCGCCTCATATTGGTCGCAGCCCTGGGGGCATGTCGATTTCCGGGCCGTCGGTCGCGACCTGACGATCAACGACGGCAAGTACGTTGATCGCAGCTATTTCGGCTATGGCGGCGGCATCTCCGGCGATGTCAGGCCAGGCTGGTTCGGCTGGGGCAAGGACGATTTCCAGTGGCAGTTCACCGTCGGCACCGGGATCGGGCGGTACCTGAACGACAGCACCGACGCCGGACTGGCGACCAATTATCTGTTGGTTCCCACCACCTCCGAAGCCGCAGCCAGCATTCTCGTCAAGCCGATCTTCGAGCTCGGCGGCACGGTCGGCTACCAGCATTTTTGGTTGCCGAACCTGCGGTCGACTGCGGCTTACGGTTACGCCCAGTACTCGGTTTCCTCGCAGCTGATCGGGCCGGTCGAATCGACGGTCGCGAACAAGCAGCTCCAGACCGCTCACGTCAACCTGATCTGGAGCCCGGTCGCGTTCATCGACACCGGGATCGAATATATGTGGGGCCAGCGCGAGGTCGTGGCCAATATCCGCGGCACCGAGCAGACGCTGATCGGCAAGTTCCGCGTCAAATTCTGACGACAATCAACACTGCCCGTTGCGGCCCGTCGGCTCCGCCGGCGGGCCTGTTCTTTTTCGGGCCGCCGCCCGGCGATCCCTTTAGACTTCGCAGACGCAGACGCACGATTCACTCAACCCCTCATGGCCCGTCATGACCGGGCTTGCCCCGGTCATCCACGAGCCGCGGCACAAGCTCTGCCGGTTTTCCGTGGATGCCCGGCACGAGGCCGGGCATGACGATCGAGGTGGGACTGCACCATCTGAAGGCGTCTGCGCACTAGTAATTCGAGATCTCGAACAGTTCTGGTCGGGGTCACGGATATAGACGGACTGGATCGTGCCGACGGCGCCGGCGCGCGGTCCCGGCCCGGCCACGATCGGCACTTCGCATTTGGCGAGATGCGCAGCGACCTCGGCGAGCGGCACTGCGGTGATGAAGCACAGATCGCCTGATCCTGGTGTCGGCGCGCCGGCGACCAGACCGGAGATCCGGTCGGCCGGGTGCAGGTTGATCTTCTGCTGGCCAAAGCGCAGCGCGGTGCGCCCTTCGCCAAAATTCACGACCTCCATCCCCAACACCCGCGTATAGAACTCGCAAGTGCGCGTGATATCGGCGACGGTCAGGACCAGATGATCGAGGCGGTCGATGCGCATGGATGATCTCCCGGCTTAGAAGGCGGTGCGAGTGTGCCATGATCGCCGTCGCGCGGGCGAGGCGTCGATGATCGCCGTGCCGCGGCCGCCGCGGAGGTGCGCGCATGCCGGCCCCGCAGACAATGGCGCTCTTTATGCTCGCGGCGTTGGCGCTCAATCTGACGCCGGGGCTGGCCATGCTGTTCATTCTGTCGCGTTGTCTCGGCCAAGGACGCAGCGGTGCCGTCGTTTCGGTGCTCGGTCTGGCCGCCGCATCGGTGATCCAGGCGGTGGCTGCCGCCTTCGGGCTGTCGGCGCTGTTCGTCTATTCGCCGCTCGCTTTTGCGATCGTCAAATATTGCGGTGCGGCCTACCTCGTCTATCTCGGCGTCGCCGGCTTTCGGTCGGGCGGCATTGCCGGGATTGCCGGCCGGCCCCAGGGCGGCCGGCGGTCGCTGACGAAGGCCTTTTGGCAGGGTCTCCTGACCGACCTGCTCAATCCGAAGCTGCTGCTGTTCTTCTTCGCCTTCCTCCCTCAATTCGTCGATCCGGCGCGGGGTGCGCCGCGCCTGCAGATGCTCGTCCTCGGGTTGCTGTTCCAGGTTACCGGGCTGCCGACCAATCTCGTCGTGGCGCTGCTCGGCGGCTGGCTGGCGGCATTGCTCGCCCGCCATCCGTTCTGGGCGCGCGTCCAGCGCTGGTGGTCGAGCGCGCTGCTGATCGGCCTCGGCGTCCGGCTGGCGTTGAGCAGTCGCGACTGACCACCACCCCGGAGCAGGCTGCGCGGCCCCGTCAAGGGGGTGCCGCATCAGCGACCGCGGTGCCGAGAACCCGGCCATCTTCAGCTTGAAGAATTGCGGCCACCCGCTCGCTGTGCCAGTTCAGCCGGGCCGCGATGGCGCCGGCCGCGCCGGTGAACCGGCCGACCGCACCGAAGCCGCGGACCACGTCGATATGGGTCAAGGTGCGCCCCTCGTTCTCGCCGCTGCCGACCGCGTCGACCCGGCGGCGGTCGAACCCGATCAGCCAAAGGGTGGCCGGTACATTGCCGCTGCCCGCGCCCAGCCCGATCCGGGCCTGGCCTTGGTCCACCGCGAGGGTGATCGGCACCTCGGCGCGCTGCTGCCGGGCTTTGTCGAGCAGTTGCGCGACCGCCTCCCGATCCGAGCCGACCGCCTCCCATCTGCCGTCGACGACGATCTGCGGCGTGTACACGCTCTCGATGCCGAGCAGCCGGGCATAGCGCTGCTGGCGCTCGGTCGCCTGCGGGCTCGAAAACGGGTCCTTCCAGCCGAGCCGGTCCCAGTAATCGACGTCGAACGACAGCGCCAGCACGTCGGGACGGGTCGCCAGCTCGGCCAGCAGCGCATCGGCGGGCGGACAGGAGGAGCAGCCCTCGGAGGTGAACAATTCGACGACGATCGGGCGCTCGGCCGCACCCGCCGGCGCCGCGGTCGCCAACAGCCAGAGCGCGGCTAAAAGGGCCCAGGTCTTGATCATGGCGCGAGACTACAGCACCGCCTTCGCGCCGTCCGATCAACAGACCGTGACACAGGCGCCGACTACCGAGCGGCGGATTTCGCCCGCTCGAGCCGCCACCAGGCTTCGAGCACGCAGGCGACCGACCAGGCCTGGGCCGGGCAGCCGCGCGGCGTGTGCGGCGGATCGCCGTCGAAGATCTCGCTGACCTGGCCGAGACCGGCGTCGGCCAGGTGATCGCCGATCGGCTGCAGAAAGCGCTGCGCCGCCGCCGCGTCGCCGTGCACCCGGTAATGGGCGAGCGCCCAGGGCCCGAGGAGCCAGGCCCACACCGTGCCCTGGTGATAGGCGGCATCGCGCTCGGTGGGGGCGCCGCGGCAGACGCCGCGGTAGGCCGGGTCGTCCGCGGCCAGCGAGCGCAGACCATAAGAGGTGACGAGCGCCCTGCCGCAGCGCCGCAGCACCGCCTGCTGCATCGCCCGGTCGAGCGGGCTCGCCCATAGGCTGACGGCCAAGATCTGGTTTGGCCGCAGGCTGGCGTCGGCTCCGTCCGGCCCGTCGACGACATCATGGAGACCATCGCCGCCCGGCAGGGCGAACCGGGCAAAACTCCGCTGCGCCTTGCCGGCCGCCGCGCGGTAGCGCTGATCCGGCAGGCCGAGCCGCTCGGCCATCGCCGTCATCGCGGCCAGCGCGTTGTACCACAGCGCGTTGATCTCGACCGGCTTGCCGATGCGCGGGGTGACCACCCAATCGCCGACCCGCGCATCCATCCAGGTCAGCTGGACTCCGGGCTCGCCGGCATGCAGCAGCCCGTCCGTGGGATCGACGCCGATGCCGTAACGCGTCCCTTTGACATGCCAGTCGATGATCTCGGCCAGCACCGGAAACACCCGGCGCAACGCCGCCTCGTCGCCGGTTGCCTCGACATAGGCGCGCCACGCCTCGAGGTACCACAGGCTCGCATCGGCGGTATTGTAGTCGGGCGCGGCTCCGGCGCCGGGAAAGACGTTCGGCAGCATCCCGCGGTCGACAAAGCGGGCGAAGGTTTCGAGGATCAGTCGCGCGGTGTCGAACCGGCCGGTCGCGAGGCACAGGCCGGGCAGCGAGATCATCGTGTCGCGGCCCCAATCGCCGAACCACGGATAGCCGGCGATCACCGACCGCCCCTCCGGCAGCCCCGGCAGCGGCCGGGCGATAATGAACAGATCGGTCGCCAGCACCAGCCGCATGACCCAGCCGGGCGCCTCGGCAAAGACCGGGTCCGCGGCGACCGCGCGTTGCAGCACCGCGCGATCGTGCCGGCGGCGGCGTTCGAGCGCCGCGTCGAGATCCGGTGTCGGCTGAGGCACGAGGCCCGCCGCAAAGCCGCGCCAGATTCCCGGCGCCAGCGGCAATTCGAGGTCGCCGACATGGAGATGCGAGTTGGTGGCGCCGAGACCGCGTTCGCGCTCGACCGGCAGATCGAAATCGCGATACCAATCCCGGCGCGCGACGACCGCGCCGCCGGTCGCGGCAATATGCAGGCTGAACCGGTCCGCCACTGTCACTGTCAATGCGCCGCCGTCGCCGGCGATCTGCGGTGCGAAACCGGGCCAGGTGTCGCCATGGTGGTCGCGGCCATTGGCCAGCAGCGCCACCGAGAGATGTGCCGCCTCGCCGGCCTCGCCTTCGAGCCGCCAGGCGATGTAGACCGTGCCTCGCCCGGGGACCGTATCGGCGCCGGCCTCCATCCAGATCCGCTGCTCGACGGTCCGGTCGCCAAAAGCGAAGCGCCACACCGGGATCGTCCCGTCGAGATCAAAGCTTTCGAGCGCCAGGTGGCCCCTGGGCTCGACCACGCCGCTCGCCCACCGGTTGGCGAACAGCGGCTGCACGACGCCGCTCTCGACGAGATGCGCGTCGGCCTTGGCGAGCACCAGAACGCGGCCGAGCGGCGGGTCGACCGGCGCCACCAGCAGCGCGTGATAGCGTCGGGTCAGGCTCTGCGCGATGGTGCCGCCGGCATAGCCGCCGCTGCCGTCGGCGATCCACCACTCGCGCTGCTCGGCGGCGGCGAGGTCGCCGCAAATCGCCCGGCCGAAACCGATCGGCGCCAGCCGGGCGAGAGGATCCGGCGCGCCCGTGCGAGAGGTCAATGCGCGCCGACCGGCTCGGGCAGGACGGCCTCGGCCGAAGGCGGTGGAGCGGTTTCGGCGGTGCGGGCGGTCGGGTAGGTGCGCAGCAGCAGGGCCACCAGCGCGGTCCACCCGGTCTGGTGCGAGGCGCCGAGACCCTTGCCGGTGTCGCCGTCGAAATACTCGTAAAACAGCACATTGTCGCGGAAATGCGGATCGGTCTGCTCGATCGGCGAATGGCCGAATACCGGCCGATGCCCGGCCGGGTCGCGCAGAAACAGCCGGCACAGGCGGCGCGACAATTCGGCCGCGACTTCGCCCAGATGCATCAAATTGCCGGAGCCGACCGGGCATTCGACCTTGAACTCGTCGCCGTAATAGCTGTGAAACCGCAGCAGCGACTCGATCAACAGAAAATTGACCGGAAACCAGATCGGTCCGCGCCAGTTCGAATTGCCGCCGAACACGTTCGACGCACAGTCGCCGGGCGAGTATTCGACGCTGATCCGGTCGCCGGCGTGCTCGAATACATAAGGGTTCTTGTCGTGGAATTTGGACAGCGAGCGCACGCCGTAATCGGATAAAAACTCGGTCTCGTCGAGCATGCGGCTCAACAGGCGCTTCATGCGGTGGCCGCGCAGCAGCGACAGCAGGTGCCGCTCCCCGGCGCTGGCGTCGCGCCAGCGCGAGACCAGCCGCGCGAGGTGCGGGCGGTGGTCGAGAAACCAATGGGCTCGCGCGCTGAATTTCGGCAGCCGGGTGAACACCGAGGAATCCAGCACCTCGACCGCAAACAGCGGGATCAGGCCGACCATCGAGCGCAGCCGCAGCGGAATTCGCTCGCCGTCGGGCAGGTGCAGAACATCGTAGTAGAACTCGTCGGTCTCATCCCACAAGCCGATGCCCTCGCCGCCGATATTGGTCATGGCCCCGGCAATATAGAGGAAATGCTCGAAGAACTTCGACGCGATATCCTCGTAAACCCGGTCGTCGAGCGCGAGCTCGAGCGCGATGCGCATCAGATTGAGGGTGTACATCGCCATCCAGGCGGTGCCGTCCGACTGGTTGATCGTGCCGCCGGTGGGCAAGGGCGCGCTGCGGTCGAAAATGCCGATATTGTCGAGACCGAGAAACCCGCCTTCGAAAATGTTGCGGCCGTCCACGTCCTTGCGGTTGACCCACCAGGTAAAGTTCAGCATCAGCCGGTGGAAGACGCGCTCGAGAAAGTCACGGTCCCCCCGACCGCCGCGCTGGGCGCGATCGATTTCATAAACCCGCCACGCCGCCCAGGCGTGCACCGGCGGGTTGACGTCGCCGAAGGCCCATTCATAGGCCGGAAGCTCGCCGTTCGGGTGCATGTACCAGTCTCGCGTCAGCAGCACGAGCTGGTTTTTGGCGTATCCCGGGTCGAGATTGGCCAGGGTCACGCAATGGAAGGCGAGGTCCCAGGCCGCGTACCACGGATATTCCCACTTGTCCGGCACCGAGATGATGTCGGCGTTGTTCAGGTGGCGCCACTGCGCATTGCGTCCGTGCCGGCGTGGTTCCGGCGGCGGCGGCTGCAGCGGGTCGCCATCGAGCCATTCCGGAATGTCGAAATAATAGAACTGCTTGGTCCACAGCATGCCGGCGAAGGCTTGGCGCTGCACCAGCCGCGTATCGGGATCGTCGATGTCTTGTTGCAGCGTGTCGTAGAATTCGTCGGCCTCGGCGCGGCGCCGGCGCAGCGTCTCGGCGAAATCGTCAAACCCCGGTTCAGCGCCCTCCGGCGCCAGCCGCAGGCGCAAGCGCGCGTTGCCGCCCGCTGGCAGGGTCATATGGTAATGCGCCGCGAGCTTGGTCCCGAGCCGCGCCGGGTTCACCGCCTCGCGGTCGCCGTTGACGATATAGTCGTTGATCCCGTCCTTGAAGTATTCACCCGGCGCCTTCATTCCCCACAGCCGCCGGACATTCGTCTCGTTCTCGCAGAACAACAATTCGGGGTTGCCCTCGCAGAACAGCCGCATCGGCGGCAGCAACGGATGGTCGACCGAGATCGTATCGCCGCCGCGCACCACAATCCGCGGCTTCATCGAATCCGGGCGCCACGACCAGATGTTGCGCGCCCACAGCTGCGGCAGCGCGTGCAGCCGGGCTTCCTCGGGCCCGCGATTGAACACCGTAATTTGCATCAGGATGTCGTCGGCCGCCGCCTTGGCGTATTCGATCTCGACATCGAAATAGCGGTTCTCGGCAAATACGCCGGTGTCGATCAGCTCGAATTCGGGCCGGCTCCGGCCGCGCCGCCGGTTCTCCTCGACCAGCTCGGCATAGGGGAAGGCCGCCTGAGGATACTTGTAGCACATGCGCATGTAGGAGTGGGTCGGCGTGCCGTCGACGTAGTAATAGAGCTCCTTGACGTCCTCGCCGTGATTGCCTTCCGAATTGGTCAGCCCGAACAGCCGTTCCTTGAGGATCGGGTCGTTGCCGTTCCACAAGGCGAGGCCGAGGCACAACAGCAATCTATCGTCGCCGAACCCGCCGATCCCATCCTCGCCCCAGCGATAGGCGCGGCTGCGCGCGTGGTCGTGCGGGAAATAATCCCAGGCGGTGCCGTAGGGGCTGTAATCCTCGCGCACCGTACCCCATTGCCGGTCGCTCAGATATGGTCCCCAGCGCCGCCACCGGACACCCTCGCCGATTTCCGCGAGCCGCGCCGCCTCGGCCGTGCCCGCCCCGGGTCCGCGCTCTGCGTGATCCTCGCCCGCTGCCATTGCCGTGATGTCCCTCGCGCCCGCCGCCGGGAGGCTATTACGACTCTCTGCCGCCACCAATCACTTTGGCGAAAATGCTTTAAGCTTTCTCGCGAACGCCGGCTGTCGGACATCGGCGATTGTGCCTGCCCGGTTGCGCCAGGGTCGCGACGGGTCGACCAAAACCATGCGCCGCCGCGCCGCAGCTGCGGGCGCGGCGAAAACCCGAGCCGCGATCGGCTGCAGGCGCCTCTTGACGCAAAGCACCGGCGGGAGGACGGTTTCCGCTTCGGCGAGCACAGAACATTGAAAGCGGGCGTTGCGAGGCGTCCGCTGCGTTCAACGCCGGTGGGGAGGTTACGCAATGGGGATTTTTCTGAGCAGGCGCGAGCTCGCCGCGACCGAGCCGGCCGAGACTGCGGCGTTCCGCTCTCCGGTGCCAACCCGGACGGTGTCGAACGGCGAATTCAACCCGCTGCCGCAGACACCGCAGCAGCGCCAGTTCGAGGCGCGGCTGAAGGAGCTTGCCGGCGCGACCGCCAAGAAGCTCGGCACCAGCCGCCGCAACTTCCTGCGCACGAGCTGCGGCATGGCGACCGCCTTCATCGCGCTGAACGACGTCTTCGGTCCGATTTTCCAGGTGTCGACGGCCGAGGCGGCCGAACCGGAGGCGGCCGCCGCCCGCGACCAGGCGCTCAAAGGCCAGTTCATCCTCGACGACCAGCTTCACTTCGTGCACGACGACTACAACGTGCCGGACATTCTCTTTCTCGCCAAATACGCCGGACAGCACTGGGACCCGGGGCTGTTGAACGATAAATACGGGCTCACGCTCGACCGCTACAAATTCGATAACTTCCTGAAGGAAGTTTATCTCGACAGCGATATGAAGATCGGTCTGTTGAGCGGCGCTCCGTTCGACAATAAAGCCGAGTGGTTCCTGACCAACGACCAGATCAAGCAGGCGGCCGACACCGTCAACAGCATCGCCGGGTCGAACCGGCTGTTGTTCCATTCGGTCATCACACCGTTGCAGCCCGGCTGGATGGAGGAGGTCGACCGCTGCATCGAAGAGGTCAAGCCGAACAGCTGGAAAGGCTACACCATCGGTGATCCGCTCAATGTCAAGACGACCAAATACCCGTGGCGACTCGATGACGAGAAGGTCGTCTACCCGTTTTACGAAAAGGCGGTGAAGGCCGGGATCACCACGGTGTGCATCCACAAGGGTCTGCTGCCGGCCGATTATGCGACCGCGATCCCCGGCGGCGCGTGGAAATACGCGACCGTCGACGATCTGCCGAAGGCGGCGAAGGACTGGCCGCAGATCAACTTCGTGATCTATCACTCGGCGTTGCGGCCGTTCGCCGAATCGCCCGACCCCTGCTTGGCCCAGTTCGAAAAGACCGGCTACATCGAGTGGGCCTCCGATCTCGCGGCGATCCCGGCGAAGCACGGCGTCAGCAACGTCTACGCCGACATCGGCACTTCCTTTGCCATGTCGGCGACGGCGAACCCGCGTTTCTGCGCCGCGTTCATGGGCACCTTGATCAAGGGGTTGGGGCAGGATCACGTATTCTGGGGCACCAACTCGGTGTGGTACGGTTCGCCGCAGTGGCAGATCGAGGCGTTCCGCCGCCTCGAAATTCCCGCGGACATGCAGAAAAAGCACGGCTTTGCCGCGCTCGGACGCGCCGACGGCGCCGTCAAGAATGCGATCTTCGGCACCAACGCCGCGCGCTTCTACAAGCTCGAGCGCCACGCGGAGCTGACGCCGTGGGAAGAGGACGGGCTCGGGCGGATGAAGGCCGCCTATCTCGACGACCGCCCAGCGCGCAGCAACGCCGCTTACGGCTACGTCGCCCGCGGCTGATCGACGCTCCGACTGGGGGCTCGGGGCAGCGGCGGGCCTACCCGCCGGGCGGCACGCGCAGGTTGGGGACGAGGAAATTGCCTGCGATCAGCTTGAGCCGATCGTCATCGGCCTCGCGATAGGCCCGGCGCAGGGCCAGGATCGCGGCTCCGGCCGCGGTCTCGTTCCACAGCCAGTCGGCGAGCTGCTTGCTCGACGGCTTGGCCGGGCCGGCGAGCGCGGCTTCGAGGCAATAGGCCTTCAGATCGTCTACGGCAAAGCGCAGGGTCAGCGGCGCCGACATGTCGGGGCTCGGGCTCGCCGGGTTTTTGGCGCGCAGCCACGCGCCGATGTAGCCGCCGATTTCGTCGACCGATAGTCCGCTCAGGCCCAGGGTCGTGCGCCCGCGTTCGGCGACCGAGCGGCGGTAAGCCGCGTCGAGCCGCACAATTTCGCGGTCGAGCGCGTCGGCGATGGCGTCACCGTCGGTGCCCGTCCGGGTCTTGGCGAAAGGCGGGCGCCAAACCGGGTCGGACCGTTCGCGCGGGTCGTCGTGCTGGAAGTCCTCGAGCGTCACCGGCCCGCAGCCGCGTTCGAGCATGTGTAGCGCCGCGAGGATCACGTCTTTCTGAAACGTCGGGTCGTTCGGCGGCCCGAACGGGCGTCCGAGCTCGAACGGTACCCACAATGCCCGCGGCGGCCGGGTGTTTTCGATCTGCGGCCGGATCAACCCGACCGCCACCGTGGCGATGCCCTCCTCCTCGAGATAATGCCCCAGCGCGCACACGGCGCGCGTGCAGAGCGGTCAAACCGGAGAGAGCAGGACCGCATCGACGCCGTCGCGTTTGAGGTGGGCGGCGACCTCGCGGGCGTGGCCCTCCATCTGCACCGGGTCGGTGGCGCCCATGAACGAGTAGTGCGTCGCCGCCACCGAGCCGATCGCGCCGTCGGCAGCCAGCTCATTCAGCCGATCGAGCGGAAAGACGACATTCCGATCCTCTTCAAAGCCGGTTCGGTCGAAGTTGATCGAAATGTGGCTGATCAGCAGCCGGTCGGCGGGAGTCGAGGACGGGATCGCGCGATAATCGGCGTCGCGCCCGCGAAACGGCGTCTCGCCGCGAACGACGAGACCCGCGGACGACACGATCGCGACCCGCCGCTGCGCCAGAGGGGGGCCGTCGGCCCACGGCGTCGTCGTGAAATTCGGGCATTCGAGCTCGGCCAGGCGCTTGGCCATCGGGGCAGGCAGATCACTCAGTCGCACTCGGTCTTCTCCTCGTGCACGGCGGCGCGGCTGCGCCAAGCTGGCCGGCGGACCATCAATGATGTGCTGGAGGACTGTCAACTGCGGTGGGTAGCCGTCGGTCGAAGAATTGCCGCCAACGAGGAACGCCTGTGCCCGTCTCGTATCGCCCAACGTAACATCGTCTGGCGCGGGCTTGTCCCGCATATCCACGTCTGCTTCGGGCGCCCGAAGGCGCGGATGGCCGGGTTCAACCCCGGTCAAGACGGGGCGTGGTCAGCGGTCGGGGGTTAGCCCGCGAACGTACGGCGGCTCACAGCATGCCGAGCTCGAGCTTCGCTTCCTCGCTCATCCGCTCGGGGGTCCAGGTCGGGGTCCAGACCAGCTTGACCCGCGCGTCGTTGACGCCGGGCACCCCGCGGATGGCCGCCTCGACCTCGCCCGGCATGTCGCCGGCGACCGGGCAGGAGGGAGTGGTCAGGGTCATCTCGACATAGACCGTGCCACCCTTTTTGACGATAAGCTCGTAGATCAGGCCGAGCTCGACCAGGTCCACCGGGATCTCCGGGTCGCGCACCGTCTTCAAAGCCGCCAGCACCGGAGCCATCAGCGCCGGGTCGTCCTCGCCGCCTTGCGGGCGCTCGACTTCAACGCCGGGCGCAGCCGCGGTCTCGGGTCCTTCGAAATCGAACGGGTCGTGGTCGGACATCGCACTACTCCGTCTTGACCGGCGCGTCGCCGCCCTTCAGCGCCGCTTCGAGCGCATGCCAGGACAAGGTCGCGCATTTGACCCGCGCCGGGTAGGCCTTGACCCCGGTCAACGGCTCGAGCCGCTCCATCTCCTCGGCCAGCGGTTCGGGCAACGGGTTGTCCGCGCCGCCGGTGACCCGCGCGTGAAAATGGGCAAACAGCTCGCGCGCTTCCTCGATCGACTTGCCTTTCAGCACCTCGGTCATCAACGAGGCGGCCGCGGTCGAGATCGCGCAGCCGCGCCCCTGAAACGCGACATCGGCGATCCGGTCGCCGTCGAGGGTCAGATAGACCGTGACCCGGTCGCCGCACAGCGGGTTGTAGCCCTGTGCGCTATGGGTCGGATGCTCGATCGGCCGGAAATTGCGCGGATGGCGGCCGTGATCGAGGATGATGTCCTGATAAAGCTCACGCAGATCGGTCACGCAAACATCTCCCGCGCCGCTTCGATCGCGGCAGCCAGTCTGTCGATGTCGTCCTCGTCGTTGTAAACGCCGAGCGAGGCGCGCACCGTTCCAGCCAGGCCCAGCTTGTCCATCAACGGCTGCGCGCAGTGATGGCCGACGCGCACCGCGACCCGATGCCGGTCGAGCACGGTGCCGACATCGTGCGGGTGCACGCCGTCGAGATTGAAGGAGATGACCGCGAGCTGCCGCTGGCCGGCGCCGAGCAGCCGCAGGCCGGAAATGCGCGACAGGCGGTCGACCGCATACCCGGTCAACGCCTGCTCGTGCCCGCGGATGTTCTCGCGGCCGAGCGCCTCGATAAAGTCGATCGCGATGCCGAGCCCGATCGCGCCGGCGATGTCGGGGGTGCCGGCTTCGAAGCGATGCGGCGGCCCTTGGAACTCGGTCTTGGGATACTCGACCTGCTCGATCATGCCGCCGCCGGTCTGCCAGGGCGGCATCGCCGCGAGCACGTCGCGGCGAGCATAGAGCACCCCGATCCCGGTCGGGCCATACGCCTTGTGCCCGGTGAATGCGTAAAAGTCGCAGCCCAGCGCCTGCACGTCGATCGGCAGCCGGGGTGCGGCCTGACTGCCGTCGATCAGCGCCTTGGCGCCCTTGGCGTGGGCCAGCGCGACGATCCGCGCCACCGGCAGCAGCGGCGCCGGTCACGTTCGAGATGTGGGTGACGGCGACGAGGCGCGTGCGCGCCGAGAGGAGCGCTTCGAATGCGCCGAGATCGAACTCGCCGGTGGCGTCGGTCGGCGCCACCACCAGCCGGGCGCCCGCGCGCGCGCACAGCATCTGCCACGGCACCAGGTTCGAATGGTGCTCCAAATCGCTGATCAGCACCTCGTCGCCGGCGTGCACGAAGGCATCGCCCCAGCTGTCGGCGACGAGGTTGATCGCCTCCGTCGTGTTGCGTACGAAAACGATCTCCTCCTGGTCCGCGGCGTTCAGAAACGCGCGCGTCTTTTCCCGCGCTTCCTCGAACAGGTCGGTCGAGCGCTCGCTCAGGTGGTACACGCCGCGATGTACGTTCGCGTAATCGTTGCGGTAGTAATCGGCGATCCCGTCGATCACCGCGCGCGGCTTTTGCGCGCTCGCCGCCGAATCGAGAAACACCAGACCGGGGTTGTTGGCGAAGATCGGAAACTCGTTGCGGAGACGGCGCGGGTCGAACCCGCCCGTCAGCCGCTCCCTTCCCGGCTCGAAGATCCTCGGACTGGCGCTCGTCATGCTGATTCCTCCAATGCCGCCAGGCGCCGGGCGAGCCGCGCCAGGAGGTGCTCGCGCACCGCCTCGGGCTCGACGATTTCGACCGCCTCGCGCAAAAACGCCTCGATCAGCATCCGCCGCGCCTCCTCGCGCTGGATGCCGCGGGCCAAGAGATAGAACAGCGCCGCCTCGTCGAGGTCGCCGACCGCGGCGCCATGGCTGCATTTGACGTCGTCGGCGAAGATCTCGAGCTCGGGCTTGGTGTCGATCGCCGCGCGCCGGCCGAGCAGCAGGTTGCGGCTCAGCATGTGCGCATCGACCTTTTGCGCGCCCGGGCGGACCGTGATCCGGCCTTGAAACGCGCCGTGCGCGCGCCCGGCGGCCACGCCCTTGAAGATTTCGCGGGTCTCGCCGCGCTCGGCCAGATGATCGACCGTGGTGACGATGTTGGCCTGCTGGCGCCGGGACGCGAGAAACGCGCCGTAGAGACCGCAATGCGCGCCCTCGCCGGCGCTGCGCACCCTCACCTCGTGCCGCGCCGTGCGGCCGCCGAGCAGCAGCGCAAAGCTGGCGAGGCGCGAGCCAGCCTCCAGGCGGGCGCTGACCGCGGCGAAATGAAACGCCTCGTCGGCCTCCTCGACCAGCGCCACCCGATCGAGCACGGCGGCCTCGGCGAGCTGCACCGCCAGCACGTCGTTGCGCCAATATCGTCCCTCGCCGGCAAAGGTTTCGATCAGCCGCGCTCGGCTGCCGGCGCCGAGCGTCACCAGGCTGCGCGTATGCAGCGACGCCGGCGCCTCGCCGACAGCGAGATGGACGATCTCGATCGGCTCGTCAGACGCGACGCCCGGGGCCACTTCGAGGACGAAGCCGTCGGTGAAGACCGCCGCGTTGAGCGCGGCAAATGGCTGGTCGGGATCATAGGTCAGTGCGTCGAGAGCGGTCTCGACCAGCCGCGGCTGCGTCTCGATCGCATCCCGCATCGAGCGCAGCGAAATTCCCGCGGGCAGACCGGAGCGCATCGACAACACGGGCGAAAACCGGCCATCGACGAGGACCAGGCGACACGCGGCCGAGGCCAGGCCGATCCCAGCGGGCAGCGCCCGCACCGCAGCGGAATGTTGCGAACCTTCGCTCGCGGCGGGAAGCAGCGGCGCCTCCGCGAGCGGACGCAGGTCGAGATAGCGCCAGGCTTCGCCGCGACGGCTGGGAAAACCCTCCTCGGCAAAGCGGGCGAGCGCGCGTCGGCGCCGGCTCGCGAGCCAGTCGGGCTCGCCTGAGGGCAAGCGGGCGGCGCCGAGATAGGGCCGCGCCTCGGGCTTGACCGGGAAATCGACAACGGCGCTCACCGGTCAAGCACCCGTCATTCCGGGATCGCTCACCGAGCGAGGCTCGGAACCCAAGAACACGGACTGTCCCAGCTTGGCGCCGTCGGTGTTCCCGGGTTCCGGGTTCGGTGCTGCGCACCGCCCCGGAATGACAAAGAGAACTCGCTGCATCCCGGCCTCACGCGGCGTCGCCGACAGCGGCATAGCCGCGCCGCTCGAGCTCGACCGCGAGCGATTTGTCGCCGGATTCGACGATCCGCCCATCCTGCAATACGTGCACCTGGTCGGGCTCGACATAATCGAGCAGCCGCTGATAGTGGGTGATTATGACGATCGCGCGGTCCGGGGCGCGCTGCCGGTTGACGCCGGTCGCGACCACCCGCAACGCGTCGATGTCGAGGCCGCTGTCGGTCTCGTCGAGGATCGCCAGGCGCGGCTCCAGCATCGCCATCTGAAAGATCTCGTTGCGCTTCTTCTCGCCGCCGGAAAATCCGACATTGACCGCGCGCTGCAAGAGGTCCTCGCCGATTTCGAGCTCCTTGAGCTTCGCCCGCACCGCGCGCAGGAACTGGCCGGCGTCGAGCTCGGGCTCGCCGCGGTGGCGATGGCCGGCATTGAGCGCGGTGCGCAGGAAATACATGTTGTTCACGCCCGGGATCTCGACCGGGTACTGAAACGCCAGAAACAGCCCCTCGCGCGCCCGCTCGTCGGCCGGCATCGCCAGCAGGTCGCGGCCGAGATAGCGCACCGTGCCTTGCGTCACCTCGTAGCCGTCGCGCCCGGCCAGCACCGCGGCTAAGGTGCTCTTGCCCGAGCCGTTCGGCCCCATGATCGCGTGCACCTCGCCGGCGCCGACCGACAGATCGACGCCCTTGAGGATCTCGCGGCCGTCATCGGCGAGCCGCGCGTGCAGATTTTCGATTTTGAGCATCACTTGAGCCAACACCCATCGTCGTCCCGGCGCAGGCCGGGACCCATTTGTCCACCCGCTCCCCGCTTCCGGAGTCGCACGGCCGTCCGAATTCTCTGGCAACTCGGAGACTCGCCCAGCGATGGGTCTCCATCGGCAATTCGGGGATCCGGGCATCGAGTTTCCAGCGCCATCACTCCCGCACGCCCTGCCGTTCGGCGATGCGCACGATCAGCGCCAGCATCCGAGACATGCGTTCTTCCTGTACGGCAAACCTCCGCTCCATCGCGGCGTAGCGGTTTTCGAGGCCGGAGAGGCGGCTCTCCATTGCGGCGAACCGCGCTTCCAGCCCGTCGAAGCGCGCCTCCAGACCATCGAAGCGTTGCTGCAGATCCCGCACGTCGGCGGTCAGCGCCAACAGGCGCGCGCCCACCATTTCGAGGGTGACGGTTTCGCCGCTCACATCATCACCCGACGCTGCCTTCGAGGCTGACGGCGAGGAGCTTCTGCGCCTCGACCGCGAATTCCATCGGCAGCTCCTTCAAGACTTCCTTGCAGAAGCCGTTGACGATCAAGGACACCGCGTCCTCGGTGCTCAAACCGCGCTGGCGGCAATAGAACAGCTGGTCGTCGCTGATCTTCGAGGTCGTCGCCTCGTGCTCGATCCGGGCCGACGGGTTGCGCACCTCGATATAAGGGACGGTGTGCGCGCCGCAGCGCTCGCCGATCAACAGCGAGTCGCATTGCGTGTGGTTGCGCGCGCCCTCGGCTCGCGGCTGCACCCGTACGAGGCCGCGATAGGTGTTCTGGCCACGCCCGGCCGAAATGCCCTTCGAGACGATCGTCGAGCGGGTGTTCTTGCCGATGTGGGTCATCTTGGTCCCGGTATCGGCCTGCTGGCGGTTGTTGGTGATCGCGACCGAATAGAACTCGCCGACCGAATCGTCGCCCTCCAAGATGCAGCTCGGGTATTTCCAGGTGATCGCCGACCCGGTCTCGACCTGGGTCCACGAGATCTTGGCCCGGTCGCCGCGGCAGGCGCCGCGCTTGGTCACAAAATTGTAGATGCCGCCCTTGCCCTCGGCGTCGCCCGGATACCAGTTCTGCACCGTCGAATATTTGATCTGCGCGTCGTCGTGCGCGATCAGCTCGACGACCGCGGCGTGCAGCTGGTTCTCGTCGCGCTGGGGTGCCGTGCAGCCTTCGAGGTAGCTGACATAAGCGCCCTGGTCGGCGATCAGGAGGGTGCGCTCGAACTGCCCGCTCTTGGCCGCATTGATGCGGAAATAGGTCGACAGCTCCATCGGGCAGCGCACGCCCGGCGGGACATAGGCAAACGAGCCGTCGCTGAACACCGCCGAGTTCAAGGCCGCGAAGAAATTGTCGTTCTGCGGCACCACGGTGCCGAGATATTTGCGCACCAGATCGGGGTGCTCGCGCACCGCCTCGCCGAACGAGCAAAAGATGATGCCGAGCTTGCCGAGCTCTGCCTTGAAGGTGGTCGCGACCGAGATCGAGTCGAACACCGCATCGACCGCGACCCCGGCCAGGGCCTCGCGCTCGCGGATCGGGATGCCGAGCTTTTCGTAGGTGCGCAGCAGCTCGGGATCGACCTCGTCCAGGGATTTCGGGCCGGCATTCTGCCGCGGCGCCGAATAATAGGTCGCGGCCTGGTAGTCGATCGGCGCGAGGTTGAGCTTGGCCCAATTGGGCGGCGTCATCTTTTCCCAGGCGCGGAACGCGGCGAGCCGCCATTCGAGCAGCCATAGCGGCTCGCCCTTTTTGGCCGAGATGAAGGCGACAGTTTCCTCATTCAGGCCGGGCGGCGCTTCGTCGGCCTCGATATCGGTGACAAAGCCGTATTTGTAGCCGGCTTGCGTCAGCGCGCGGACGGCGCCGATGGTCTCGGTCGAAACAGTCATGCCGATGTTCTTCGCTCGTCAGGTTGTAGCCGCGTGGACGCTCGCGGCCGGGCGGCGCGGCACGAAGGCGGCGGGGGTCAGCATCGCGTCGAGCGACACTGCGGCCAATGCCTGCGCCACCGCGCGGTTGATCGCCGCCCAGTGCGGCCGGGTCGGGCAGTAGTTGGTGCGGGCGCATTCGGCGACGTGGACCGAGCACTGTGTGAGGCCGATATCGCCGTCGATCGCGGCCACCACCTCGGCGACCGAGATCGCTTTCGCCCGCCGCGCCAGGCGATAGCCGCCGGCGGCGCCGCGGGTTGCGGTGACCAGTCCGGCATGGGCCAGCGACTTCAAAATCTTGGCCACCGTCGCCCGCGGCAGCAAGGTCTCGTCGGCGAGCGCCGCGGCGGTCAGCTGCCGCTCGTCGTTGGCCGCCATGTGGGTGGCGACGATGACGCCGTAATCCGCGAGCTTGCTCAAGATGATCATCGCATTCGGCCCATACGATACCGGCCGAAGTCGAATTCGGACCGGATTGGTCCGCTATAGATCGTCGTTGACGCCGTAGCGGTCAAGCCCCCGTCTCCGGCCTATCTGCCGCGATATCCGGCCCGCCTAACAGAACCGGCTGCCGAATCCGTCCTTTCAGCCGGCGGCGCGACCTCGAGGGGGTCCCGCCGCAATGCCGGCCGACTTGCCCCTTTGCGCGCGGATACCATTTGATCATCGTTCGCGACACGATCGGCCGCTCCTCGCTTCACCCTGCTCGGCATGCACCTTATCCGTGAATCGACATGAAGCTGCTGGTCGTCGAAGACGATCGCGAAACCGCCTCCTATCTGGCGAAGGGGCTCGGCGAGAGCGGCTATACGGTCGACCGCGCCGGCGATGGCCGCGAGGGGCTGTTTCTGGCGAGTTCTGGCGGTTACGATGCAATCGTGCTCGACCGCATGCTGCCGGGGATCGACGGCCTCTCGATGCTGAGCGCGCTACGCGCGGCGGAAATCCGCACCCCGGCGCTGATCCTCTCCGCGCTCGGCAGTGTCGACGACCGGGTCAAAGGATTGCGCGCCGGCGGCGACGACTACTTGGTCAAGCCGTTTGCCTTCAGCGAGCTGTTGGCCCGGCTCGAGGCGGTGTTGCGCCGCGGATCGGCAGGGCCGGCGACGACCGCGTTGCGGGTGGCCGACCTCGAGCTCGACCTGCTGACGCGATCGGTCAGGCGCTGCGGCAAGCCGGTTGATCTGCTGCCGCGCGAGTTTCGCCTGCTCGAATACCTGATGCGCAACGCCGGCCATGTGGTGACCCGCACGATGCTGCTCGAGCATGTTTGGGACTACCATTTCGACCCGCAGACTAACGTCATCGATGTCCATATCAGCCGGCTGCGGCAAAAGATCGACCGGAACTTCGCCCGGCCGCTGCTGCACACGGTGCGCGGCGCCGGCTATTGCCTGCGCCCGGCGGATTAGACCGGGCCGAGCGAGACCCCTCGATGGTCGCCGAAAAGCTGCTGCTCCCCGCCGCGCGATCCTGGTCCGGGCCGCGCCGGTTTCCGGCAAATCTGCGGCGGCTGGTGCGCACCCACGCGTTTCGCCTGGCGGCGCTCTACTTCCTGGTGTTCGCTGCCTCGGTATTGGGCGTGCTCTTTTTTGTTTATTGGACCAGCGCCGATTTCGTCGAGCGCCAGACCGAGGCGACGCTCGATGCCGAAATCACCGGGCTGGCTGAACAATATACCCAGGGCGGGTTGAGCGGGCTCGTCCAGATCATCGCGGCGCGCAGCCCCGGCGACCGCGGCGATGCGATGCTGTATCTGATCACCGACCCCGACGGACAACCCCTCGCCGGCAACATCGCCGCCTGGCCTTCGGGCGTGCCGGCACGCCCGGGCTGGCTGTCGTTCACGGTCGAGACCAGGGTCAAGGGGCGCCTGGAGACCGACCCCGCGCGCGGGCGGCTGATCATCATTGCCGGCGGCTACCGCCTGCTGGTCGGCCGCGACATCAGCGACGCGGCGGCGTTCCGCGACCGGGTCAAGCTGACCCTCTTATGGTCCGGGCTGGTGGCGCTCGGGGTCGGGGTCTTGGGCGGCGCCGCGATGAGCCGCAACCTGTTGCGCCGGGTCGAGCTGGTCAACCGCACCAGCGAGCGGGTCATGGCCGGCAATCTGTCCGATCGGGTTCCGCTCGCCGGCACCGGCGACGAATTCGACCAGCTCGCCGCCAACCTCAACCGCATGCTCGACCAGATCGAGCGGCTGATGACAGCGATGCGCGAGGTCACCGACGATGTCGCCCACGACCTGAAGACGCCGCTGGCGCGGCTGCGCGCGCGGCTCGAGCTGGCGCTGATCGGCCCGGCAGACGCCCCCGCTCAGAGCGAGGCGATCCGCGCCGCGATCGATGAGGCCGACCGGCTGTTGGCGACTTTCAACGCGCTTCTCAACATTGCCGACGCCGAGGCCGGAGCGGGACGCGATCAGACCGGCCCCTTGGACCTATCCGAAGTAGCGCGTGCGGCGGGCGAGTTTTACGAGCCGGTCGCCGAGGAAAAAGGGTTTGACCTGTCGTTGGTGGTCGAGCCGGATGTCCAAATCCGCGCCGATCGGCATCTGTTGTCGCAGGCCCTCGCCAATCTGCTCGACAATGCCCTTAAATACGCTGGTGGCGGCGCGCTGTGGATCTGCGTATTCCGCTTTGCCGATCGCGCGGTTCTCGAAGTCGCCGATCGCGGGCCGGGGATTCCGGAAGCCGATCGCGAAACCGTGTTCGACCGTTTTGTGCGCCTGGAGCCGAGCCGCAGCACGCCTGGCAACGGGCTGGGCCTCAGCCTGGTGCGCGCGGTCGCCCGCCGCCACCACGGCACCGTGGCGCTCGCCGACAACCGGCCCGGCTTGAAAGTCCGGCTTGAATTCCCGGCGCTGCGGGCGTGACGGTGCCGGCGCGGGTGGTCTGAGGGTCCGCCAGCCCGACTATTCGACCGCCGTGTCGGCTCCCTCGCTGTCCTGCCGGTCGCGGTCTTCGATGCGCCGCGCCGTCTCCACCATCATCTCGCGCAGCTCGTGCCGATCGAGCCCGGCGCTGCGCAAAACGGGCTGCATGACCTCGTCGGCGAGCAGATCGTCGAGGCTGGGCCGGTAACGGCAGCAATCGAGGCGCTCGTCCATGATCTCCTCCATGTCCCTATGTTCTATGCAGCATCAACGTAAAGCATGACCGCTTTATGTCCTCGGATCGGATTTTTCGCGGCAATAGTCCACATCCCCGCCTTTTTTCTCGTTGAAATAGAAAGGGGCCGCGCGAAGATCGAGGCGGCCGGTCTTCGGCAGGCGGCAGGCTTTCGTCACCGCACTCCGTCGGCCTACTCCGGCGGCCAGGCACGTCAGCCTCAGAAGTTTTGTAATGCGCACGCTCCGACGCTCCCGCCAGGGTCTGAATATCGCAGCCGAGATCGCGCTCGCCGCGGCGCGCTCATTGCGCCGCAGAGAAGCTGACAAATCGTAAAGAGATCGCGCTCGCCGATGCAGCGCCCGGGGCGGCCCCGCAGCCCTGCAGCCCGAGTGAAGGTTGGCGATCGAGCGAGCGGGGCCGGTCTCGCGCCGTGCTTCAGCACGCGCGATCGAAGGCGGAGACGACTCTGAAACCGTGTGCGCTCCCGATTGCCTCGGCGATCGAGGCAAAGCCGTCGCGGTGGAGCAGGTCGGCGAGCCCCTCCTTGATGCGCCCGATCAGGGCCGGGCCCTCGAACACCAGCGCGGTATAGAGCTGCACCAGGCTGGCCCCGGCCCGGATCTTCGCATAGGCATCGGCCGCGCTGGCGACGCCGCCGACCCCGATCAACGGCAGGCGTCCGTCCGTCAGCCGGTAGATATCGGCGAGCACCGCGGTCGATGCGGCGAACAGCGGGCGTCCGCTGAGGCCGCCGGCTTCGGCGGCGCAGCGGCTGACCAGGCCGGCCGGACGTTCGATCGTGGTGTTCGAGACGATCAGCCCGTCGATGCCGGTGTCGAGCGCCACCACGGCGATGTCGCGGCGCTCGGCGGAGGTCAAATCGGGAGCGATCTTCAGCAGCAGCGGCGCCGGGCTCAGGGTGTCGTCGCGCGCGTCGATCAGACGGCGCAGCAGCCCGTCGAGCGCCGCCCGGGCCTGCAGGTCGCGCAGTCCGGGCGTGTTCGGCGAGGAGATGTTGACGACCAGGTAGTCGGCCAGCCCCGCCATGCGTCGGATGCCCTCCGCGTAATCGGCGGCGGCGTCCGGGCTGTCGCGGTTCTTGCCCAGATTGACCCCGACGATGCCGGCGCGAGGCCGTTGCGAGAGACGGTCGACGATGAAGTCGAGCCCGCGGCTGTTGAACCCCATCCGGTTGATGACCGCCCGGTCCTGGTCAAGGCGGAATATCCGAGGCTTTGGATTGCCTGTCTGGGCGCGCGGCGTCACCGTGCCGACTTCGACAAAGCCGAAACCGAGTCGCCGAACCGCCTCCGGCGCGCGGGCGTCCTTGTCGTAGCCGGCGGCGAGCCCGATCGGGTTGGCGAAGTCCAGTCCCCACAGACGCTGCGCCAGGATCGGCGGATCGGGTTGCGTCGCCGACCGGCCGGCCAGAAACCGGCCCACTCCGAAGCCGAGCGCGCGCAGGCTCAGCTCGTGCGCCGCTTCGCGCGGCAGCCGGCGCAGGGCCGGGCGGATCAGCGGATAGAGATCGGGCATCGATCGGGGGTCGCCGGGTTCCCGCCGACGATACCAGCGCGCCGGCGGCGCCGCACCTGTGCTAGATCATGCCGCTCATGTCCGACGGCGATCGCAATCTCGAGGGCGCGCCGCGGCGGGTGCTGGTGCCGCGGGCGCCGGTGCTGGTCGCCGGCTTTCGCGAGGTCCTGTGGCTGACGCCCGACGGCGAGATCGAGGCGCTGTCGCCGGCCGAGGCGCGCGCGCCGGGTCGAGATCGAGCCGCCGATGCTGTGTCAGCGCGGTCGCCACCGCACGGCGGCTCGACAGCCCGGGCTTCGCGGCGCTCGATCTGCTCGAGCTGTTCGCCTTTGTCCATCCGGCGCGGTTCTGCGTGCCGACCGCCGCGCGGTCTCGCCGAGGCGCTCGGGCTGCCGCCGCCGCGCCGCCCGGCTGGAGGCCTGCGTCGACCCTCGCGACCGCGGCGCGCGCCCTGCTCGAAGCGCTGGGCAGCGAGAGCCGATCCCGAGCTCCGCGCCGTCGCCGAGGCGATGGACCGCGGCGGCTGGCTGTGGGCGCCGGCGGTGCTGGCGGCCCTGCCCGCGGCCGAGCCCGGCACGCCCGGCGTCAGCCGGCGGGCTTGCGGGTGTGGACGCGGCTCGCCGAATGGGCCGAGAGCGCGCACCCGGACCGGCGCCCGGCAACGAGCCGGTGCGCCCCGACGAGGCGCGCTCGCGGCTCGCCCAGCTGCTCGGCGTCGATGCCGAGCCGCGCCCGCAGCAGGCCGATTACGCCGCTGCGGTCAGCCGCCGCCTTCGCGCCGCGCGACGTGCGCCGACCAGCCCCATGCGGTCCTCGCCGAGGCCGGGACCGGGGTCGGCAAGACCCTCGGCTATATCGCGCCGGCGAGCCTGTGGGCCGAGAAGAACCAGCGGCTCGGTGTGGATCTCGACCTTTACCCGCAACCTGCAGACCCAGATCGCCGGCGAGCTCGACCGGCTCTATCCCGACCCGGACGACAAAGCGCCGCCGCGTCGTCGTCCGCAAGGGCCGGGAGAACTTTCTGTGCCTGCTTGAATTACGAGGAGGCCGCGGCGCTGCGGCGACGCGGCCGGGACGGGCCGCGGCGCCAGCTCGGGCTGATCGCCCGCTGGATCGCCGCGACCGAGGCCGGCGATCTGGTCGCCGGCGACTTCCCGGGCTGGCTCGCCGAGCTGATCGGCCGCGGGCGGGTCGGCGCGCTCGCCGATCGCCGCGGCGAATGCGTCCATTCGGCCTGCCCGCATTTTCGCCGCTGCTTTGTCGAGAAGAACATCCGCAAGGCGCGCAACGCGCGCATCGTCGTCGCCAATCATGCGCTGGTCATGACGCAGGCCGCGCTCGGCGGGCTCGACGACGCGACGGTGCCGACCCGCTACGTGTTCGACGAGGGCCACCATCTGCTCGAGGCCGCGGACAACGCGCTTCTCGGTCCGCCTGTCGGGCCGCGAGGGGCGCGAGCTGCGCCGCTGGATCGTCGGCGCCGAGAGCCTCCGGCGGGTCGCGCGCCCGCGGGCTGCGGCGGCGCATCGGCGACCTCGTCGAAGGCGACGAGGACGGGGTGCGGGCGCTGATCGACGTCCTTGCGGCGCCGCCCGCATCCTGCCCGGCGACGGCTGGGCGCAGCGCGTCGCCGACGGGCGCGGCGCTGCAGGGGTTCGAGGGTTTCCTCGCACTGGTGCGCCGGCAGGTGCTGGCGCGGGCGGCGCTCGGCCGATGCCGGCTATGGGCTCGAGGCCGAGGCGCGACCGCCGGTCGATGGGCTGGTCGAGCTCGCTCTGCCGCTGGCGCAGGGGCTCGACCGCCTCGCCGCGGCGCTGCGGCGGCTCGCCGCGATGCTGCGCGCGCGCAGCTCGAGGACCCGGACGACCCGCCCGAGCCGGGTCTGCGCCAGCGGCTCGACGCGACGGTGCGCGGCCTCGACCGGCGCGCCGATCAGCAGCTCGCCGCCTGGGCCAGGCTGTTGCGCGACCTCGCCGAGCCGGCGCGGCCCGAGACCGTCGAGTGGTTCTCGCTCGACCGCATCGACGGGCTCGAAACCGATGTCGCGGTCACCCGCAGCTGGGTCGATCCGGGCATCCCGTTCGCCGAGTTGGTGGCGCGCCCGGCGCACGGCCTCGTCGTCACCTCGGCGACCCTGACCGACGGCGACCCCGACCCCGACCTCGCCTGGCGCGGCGCCGAGGCCGCGACCGGGCTGCGCCATCTGCCGGCGAGCCCGGCGGCCGCGCGCATCGCCTCGCCGTTCGACTACCGCGGCGCAGACGCGCATCTTTGTCGTCACCGACATCCCGCGCGACGATATCGGCCAGGTCGCGGCGGCCTATGCGGCGCTGTTCGTCGGCGGCGGGCGGCGGAGCGCTCGGCCTGTTCACCGCGATCGCGCGGCTGCGTGCGGTGCACCAGCGCATCGCCCCGGCGCTCGAGGCGCGCGGCCTCTTGCTGCTGGCCCAGCATGTCGAGGCGATGTCGACCGCGACCCTCGTCGACATCTTTCGCGCCGAGGAGGATTCCTGCCTGCTCGGCACCGACGCGATCCGCGACGGCGTCGACGTGCCGGGCCGCTCGCTGCGCCTTCTCGTCTTCGATCGGGTGCCGTGGCCGCGCCCGGACATCCTGCACCGCGCCCGCAAGCCGGTGTTCGGCGGCGCCCAATATTCCGACCGGATCGCCCGGCTGCGGCTGCGCCAGGCCTATGGCCGGCTGGTCCGCCGCGCCGACGACCGCGGCGTCTTCGTGGTGCTCGACCGCGCCCTGCCGTCGCGGCTCCTGGCCGCCTTTCCCGACGGCGGTCGCGGTCGCGCGCGTGCCGCTGGCCGAGGCGGCGGCGGAGACCGCGCGGTTTCTGCGGGACCGCCGATACGGCTTGACAGGCGCGCCCCGGTTTTGGTCTGTCAGCCCGGCCAATCGACGAAAGGAGCCGCAATGCTCGACCACCACCGCGCGCTGATCTACACGATGGTCATCGTGTCGGCGGCCGACCGCAACATGCCCGATTCCGAGCTGCACGCATTCGCCGAGATCGTCGGCCACCTGCCGGTGTTTCGCGATTTCGACCAGAACGAGCTGCCCGGCCTGTTCAACGACTGCATCGAGCTGATCAGCCGCGAGAACGGGCTCGACGAGACGCTTGAAGGCGATCAAGGCCGGGTTGCCGCCAAAGCTGCGCGAGACCGCCTATGCGATCGCCTGCGATCTCGTCGCCACCGACGGCGAGGCGACCCAGGAAGAGCTGCGCATCCTCGAATTGCTGCGCCACCGCCTCAAGATCGAGCGCCTGACCGCCGCCGCGATCGAACGCGCCGCCAGGGCCCGCTTTCAGACGCTGTAGAATTCCCTACCCTGCGCTGTGCAAGACGACGCCTCGCGCAGGGAGGCCGGTGGAGTAGGACGGGCGGACGCTGGCAAAGCCGCATAAAGGTGGATTCTTGAAAATCGGCCGCCTGCGCCTACTTTTACCGGATGGCAAATCCAGATGATGCGATTGATGATATTCGACGCTTCGTAGAGCTCGCCCGTACAATCGGGGCCAACGCCGCGCGGACGGTCACGACATACCGACCACAAATAGAAGCGTTCTTCACTATTCTCGGTGAAGCAGTCCGCAGTTTTGAGGCCGGACACCAGCAGCGACTAGCGCTATATCCTCAGCTTTTCCCTCAAGTGGCACCACTGGCACAACGCGGTTGGTTCATCAGCGGCTATTTTGGGTTGTCAGAAATCGTGGAGTTGGCACGTATTTGTGGCACCGCTACGCCCGATGCTCTTGATCAACGAGTTGCTGATATGTATCGTGCCAGCTTGACGGAACATGCAGAATCTCTGTCATGTGATCATGCGGCCCGTACCTTTGCGATTCAGCCCGCCATTGACGCTCATGGGCGGTGCGAGTACGCACTTTCAGTACCAATATTTTTCGCTCAGGCCGACGGGATTTTTTATGACCGTGCGCGGGAATACATCTTTAGGAAAGAGCATGGGCGAAACATACGAGATGAAGCACAGAAGCAACTAGCGGCGCTCGCGCAAGCAATCAAGCCTTATGACAGCTTTTCACAATTCATGGAAATAATGTGGCAGCCCTTTGCCGATGCGTTGCCGATGGCATACACTGAAGGCGACCGCTCCAAGCATGGGTATGCTGGCCTCAATCGGCACACGGTTTTGCACGGAATAGCTTTGGCGGAATATGCCACAGAGGAAAATAGTTTGAAGGCGTTTTCCTTGTTGAGCCACGTCGGCGCGCTCGTATCGTAGCGCGAAGGGCCGCGGTTAATGTTGTTGCATATCCGCCCATTCCTCGCGGGTGCCCGGTGTGCAATGAAGTTCTACGCGACCGCTGGCAGCATAGTTAGCAGCCAACCCTAAACGCTTTGCCTCGCAGTCCTTCCCCGTTTCATATGTTGCAATCAAAAGGGGGTAGTACTCATCGTCACCCGGACGGACTTCAGCGGGAGCGGAACGCACTAGTCCATATACGAGCACACCCGCCGGCCGGTGTAAGATTGGTGACTGAGAAGTAGAAAGTTTATTGCTGTTTAGAGGTACGCATTGGGATGTTACATGTGAATCAGGATGCGCGATGACTTGAGAGCGATTTACCTCTTCGCAGTCAGCCATTGTTTGATACGGCCCTCTAACCGGACTGCAGGTGGAATCACCCGGATTAGGGATTCCGGCGAGACAGTAAATCAGCACATAAGCGAGCATCACGCTGACCTCCTAAACTAAATCCCGTCACCGGAGGTAGGTCAGACGGCGAGGCGGGAAATCGTACTCTGGCTTACGTTGCAGCTGCGGGCGACGCTGCGTTGCGTCTCCCCGGCATCGAGGCGGGCGCGGGCCTCTTTCTGCTGGTGGGGGGCGAACGTCGGCTTGCGGCCGAATTTGACGCCCTTCTCCTTGGCGTCGGCCCGGCCGCGCGCGGTGCGTTCGAGAATGCGGCGGCGTTCGAGCTTCGCCACCACGCCAAGGATAGCGAAGATGATCTCGGCGAAGTCGGATGTGGTATCGAGGAACGGTTCGGCCAGCGAGCGGATACCGGCCCCGGCCTGCTGCATGTCGCGGGCGATAATCACAAGGTCGGTTGTGTCGCGCGGGAGACGGTCGACGGCCGGGGTGATGACAACATCGCCAGGGGCGAGCTTCTTCATCAGCGCGCGAAGCGGCGGCCGGTCGGCTGTGGTGCCGGTGATATTCTCGCGGAACACTTTTTCGTATCCAGCCGCCTTCAACTCGCGCACCTGTCCGGTTTCGTCTTGGGCGGCGGTCGAGACGCGGGCATAGCCGTAAATCATGCTTTCATTGTGCATCAGAAATCTGCATCTGAAAAAGCCCAACCGGATCAACGGGCGTCCGATGATGCAGATATCTTAACTTGATGCTCAAACCGTCATTGCGGCCTCGTGGAAAGATTAATTGAACCGACCGTCGTCGTCCCTCGGCGGCAAGGTGCGCCTGACCGCGTCCTGCACCTCGGGGGGTTGGGCGGCGAGCGCGTCGCACAGCCGGCGCAGCTGGCGGCGCAGGCCGTAGACCTGGTCGAGCAGGCCGAGCACCAGCGGCAGCGCCTCGTCGTCGATCGCGTATTCGTGGCGGATTTCGAGGATCAGCTCGACGCGGGCGACATCGACCTCGTGAAACAGCCAAGTGTCGCCGCGCTGCTCGGGCAGCACCCAGCGGTTCTCGACCCAGTGCTGCAGCTCGCCGCGATCGAGACCGCGGAGGCGGCCGAGCAGCTCGTCGAGCGCAATCATGCCGAGGGCATCCCCTGGCGCGGGTCGAACGGGTGGCGCGGCCGCCCATTTCTCGACGAATTCGGCGAGCTCGGCGTCGTTGCCTGGCCCGATCGCGACCTTCAGGGTCACGTACTGGTCGCCCGGGCTGCGCGCGGCGCTGGATGCCCTTGCCGCGCAGCCGCAATTGCGTGCCGGTGTCGGAACCCTTGGGGATCGTCATCGTCACCGGCCCGGTGACGGTCGGCACCGTGATCCTGGCGCCGAGCACCGCCTCGCCGAGGCTGACCGGCAGCTCGATGCGAATGTCGTCGCCGTCGCGCCGGAACAGCGGATGCGGCGCCACGTGCACCTCGATCAGCGCGTCGCCGGGCTCGCCGCCGCCAAAGCCGGGGTCGCCCTTGCCCCTCAGGCGCAGCACCTGACCGTCCACGATGCCGGGTGGTATGGTCACGTCGAGCCATTGGTCGGGAGACAACGAGACGCGTTCTTTCCCGCCGCTCGCGGCTGCGACAAAATCGATGGTCAACGCGAACTGCCGGTCGCCGCCGCGCGCCCGAAACCCTTCGCCGAACCCGGCGCCGCTTCGCGCTCGGCGGCCGCGCCCGCGCGACCCGAAGGCGGCGAACAGATCCTCGAGATCGCCCATATCCATCTCGCCCTGCGGCTGGTATTTCCAGCCTTCGCGCACCCTCGGCGTGCGGGCGGTAGGAATAGCGCGGCCGCTCGGCGCCGCTCTCGTCGATCTCGCCGCGGTCGTAGCGCGCCCGCTTCTCCGGGTCGGACAACAGGTCGTAGGCGGCCGACACCGATTTGAACCGCGCCTCGGCTTCGGGCTTGCCGGGGTTCAGGTCGGGGTGCAGTTCCTTGGCGAGCTTGCGATAGGCCTTGCGGATTTCGTCGGCGCTCGCCTCGGGCTTGACGCCGAGGGTCTGGTACGGGGTGTGCGTCGCCGCCATGCGCGGGTCAGCGTTGGCCGAGGCGCTGGCGCTCGGCCGCCGCCCGCCCGATGCGCACCGTCACCTCGCGCTGTGCTGTGCCGCGGTCGACGGTCAGCGCGACCTCCTGGCCGATCGGCATCAGCCCGATCCGGTTGCGCAAATCGGCCGCGCTGTTGATCGGCGCTCCATTCGCCGCAACCACCAGGTCGCTGCTGCGCAGCCCGGCGCGCTCGGCCGGCGAATCCGGCTCGACCCGAGTGATCAGTGCCCCTTCGGTGTGCGTCGTCCCCAGCGCCCGGGCCAGATCGGGCGTCAAATCCTGGATCGCCACGCCGATCCGGCCGCGCCTGACCTGGCCGTGCTCGATCAGCTGGTCCATCACGTTGCGTGCCATGTTGAGCGGCACGGCAAAGCCGATCCCGACATTGCCGCCCTCCGGTGCGAGGATCGCGGTGTTGATCCCGATCAGCCGGCCGTAGAGATCGACCAGCGCACCGCCCGAATTGCCCGGGTTGATCGAGGCGTCGGTCTGGATGAAATCCTCATAGCCTTCGATGCCGAGCCCGGTGCGCCCGAGCGCGCTGACGATCCCCGAGGTCACGGTCTGGCCGAGGCCGAACGGGTTGCCGATGGCGAGCACGAAATCGCCGACCCGCAGGCGATCCGAATCGCCCATCGGCACGGACGTCAGGTTCTCGGCGGGGATCTGCAGCACGGCGATGTCGGTCGCCGGATCGCGCCCGATCAGCCGCGCGTTGAAGCGGCGGTTGTCCTTGGTCGTCACCTCGATGTTGGTCGCGTTCTCGACGACGTGGTTGTTGGTCAGCACATAGCCTCGCGCCGCGTCGACGATGACGCCGGAGCCGACCGCCTCGGTCTCGCGCTCGATCGGCTGGTTGGGGAAATTGAAGAACTGGCGGAACAGCGGGTCCTGCGCCAGCGGGTTGTTCTCGCGCACCTCGCCGCGCACGGCGATGCCGACGACACCCGGGGTGATGCGGCCGACCACGTCGGCGACGCTGGTGACCGGGGCGCCGCCAGCCTCGGGGATCGGCGCCCCCGCGCGTGCCGGAGGTGGCGGCAACGGCGCCGCCAGAGAGAGCCCGCCCGCCAAAACGAGCGCCGTGAGAACCCGCCTCATTGGTAAAAATCCCTGGAGGTGCCGACCTCGGACGCCTCCGCGAACGCTGCAAGGAACCATTTGGTTTCCGGGGCCGTCCGGTATTCGGGAGGTATGTATCTAACGCTTCAGGCGATCCCTTCAAGAGACCGCACCGCAGGCCTGGGTTCGGTCAGGCTCACTTCTTATGACGTGGCGCCAGGCGCAGCCCGAGCAGGGTCGAGGCGGCCTGCGGCGACAGCTTCGAGTATCCGGCGGGGACCTCGAAAAGGGCCGCGTCCTGCGGCCCGACCCGGACGTGGCGCAGCTCCCAGTGCACCGTCGAGACCTTGCCGTTGGTGCGGGTCAGGCTGCCGTCGCAGCGCATCGGGATGCCGTCGGCGCTGAGCCACAGCATGCCCGACAAATGACCTTCGGGGATGTCCTTGTCGACCGCGTATCTGGTGGTCGCGATCCCGTTGATAATCTCCTCGCCGACCGCCTTGCCCAACACACCCGGCCGTCCGAGGACCGCGAGCGCCTTCGGCATCGCGAACTCGACCGCGGTGTGCAGCTGCGGCAGCAGGATGTCACCGATCGTGCGGTCGGCGTGCAGGATGAACACCGGCTTGAGCGACGGCAGCTCCTGCTCGTGCCGCTGCGCGCCCGGCATGTTCCACATCTGGCCGATGTAGCTGTGCCCGTCGAACACCAGGACGCGTTCCGCGCTGAAGCCGATGCGGGGATCGCCCAAGGTCCCGGCCAGCATCGCGCCGTCGGTCGCCACCAGCAAGATCAGCGCCAACAAAGCACAGACAAGCGCGCGCATTTTCGCCCTCGACGCCGTTCCGGCAATAACCCCGATGCGAAAGGCTGTTAGGCAGCGAATACGGCAGTTTCGCGGCGCTGGACAGAGGCCGCGCAAACCTTATCCTGCGCTGGAGCGAGACCTTCAGGTGCAGGCGAGCGTAGGGCCATGAAAGAAACCGGCGATTTGCGACTTTCTCCAACCCGGACCCCGAGTGTGCGATGCCCGAGCTTCCGGTGCCCGAGCTTCCGATGAACGACAGCGGCGGCTCGATCACGGTCCGCGTCCACGGCGCCATCGCCGAAATTCCGGCGGCGGCTTGGGACGCCTGCGCCGGCGATGTCAATCCCAGCGTCTGCTACGCCTTTTTGAGCGCGCTCGAGGACAGCGGCTCGACGACCGCGCGCACCGGCTGGAGCCCGCAGCATCTCTCGCTCGCCGCCGCCGACGGCACCATCGTCGGGGTGGTGCCGCTCTATGCCAAGTCGCACTCCTATGGCGAATACGTGTTCGACTACGGCTGGGCCGACGCCTACGAGCGCGCCGGCGGCCGGTATTATCCCAAGCTCCTTTCCGGGGTGCCGTTCACCCCGGTGCCGGGACCGCGGCTGCTGCTGCATCCACAGGCGCCGGCGCCGGCGCGCGCCCATCTGATCGCGGCGATGGTCGAGTTGGCGAACCGCCGGCATATCTCCTCGGTGCACGTCACCTTTCCCGAGCGTGCCGAGGCCGAAGCCTTGACCGAGGCCGGGTTTCTCGAGCGCATCGGCCAGCAGTTTCATTGGACCAACGACGGCTACCGCGATTTCGACGACTATCTCGCCGCGCTGAACTCGCGCAAGCGCAAGGCGGTCAAAAAGGAACGGCGCGAGGCCTTGGACGGCGGCCTGGAAATCGAGGTGTTGACCGGGGCCGATCTGAACACCCGGCATTGGGATGCGTTCTACCGGTTCTATCTCGCCACCTCGGACCGCAAATGGGGCCAAGCCTACCTCAACCGCAAATTCTTCGCCCTGATCGGCGAGCGCATGCCGGAACGGGTGGTGCTGGTCATGGCGCAGCGCGGCGGAAAATATGTCGCGGGCGCGCTGAACCTGTTGGGCAAAGAGACGATTTACGGCCGCAACTGGGGCAGCTACGGCGACTACAAATTCCTGCATTTCGAATGCTGCTATTACCGGGCGATCGAATTCGCCATCGCCCGCGGGCTGAAGCGGGTCGAGGCCGGCGCCCAGGGCACGCACAAGCTGCAGCGCGGCTATCTGCCGGTGCCGACCTACAGCGCCCACTGGCTGCCCGATCCCGGCTTTCGCCGCGCGGTCGCGCAATTTCTCGCCCGCGAGCGCGAGATGGTCGAGCGCAAGATCGAGGGACTTGCCGAATTCTCGCCGTTCCGGCGCGAAATGGCGGAATAGCCGGCCGCCGGGCCTCGGCGGGGCTCCGCGCACGTTGACCGGGAGCGCGCGTCTGGCGAGGATGCGCCGCGGCCGCGGGGTCAAAGAAAGGGGTGGAACGTGTCATTATCGGGCGGCCAATACGACGCGCCGCATCTCGCGAGGAACCCTGCAAACTTCACGGCATTGACGCCGCTGTCGTTCCTGGCGCGTGCCGCCGCGGTCTATCCCGACAAGCCCGCGGTCGTGCACGGTGCTCTGCGCCATACCTATCGCGAGCTCTACGACCGCTGCCGGCGGCTGGCCGATGCGCTGCGCCGGCGCGGCATCGAGGGGGGCGACACGGTCGCGGTCCTGGCCCCGAACGTGCCGGCGCTGCTCGAGGCGCATTACGGGGTGCCGATGGCGGGGGCGGTGCTGAATGCCCTCAACTACCGTCTCGACGCGCGCTCGATCGCCTTTATCCTGGCGCATGGCGAGGCCAAGCTGTTGATCGCCGATCGAGAATTCGCCCCGACCGTGGCACCGGCGCTGGCCGAGCTCGGCCGTCCGTTGCCGCTGGTCGAGATCGCCGACCTGGCCGACGCTGCGACGCTCGGCGGGACCGAATACGAGACCTTCCTCGGTGAAGGGGATCCGGCGGCCGAATGGGCCGGCCCCGAGGACGAATGGGCGCCGATCTCGCTCAACTACACTTCGGGCACCACCGGCAACCCCAAGGGCGTGGTCTATCACCACCGCGGCGCCTTTCTGAACGCGCTCGGCAACGCGATCACTTTCGGGCTCGATCGCAATTCGGTTTATCTGTGGACCCTGCCGATGTTCCACTGCAACGGCTGGACCTATCCCTGGGCGGTGACCGCGGTCGCCGGGACCCATGTCTGCCTGCGCCGGGTCGAGCCGGCTGCGATCTTCGCCGCGATCGCCGAGCACCGCGTCACTCATCTGTGCGGCGCGCCGATCGTCTTGAACATGCTGGTGCACGCCCCGGCGACGGTGAAGCGCCGCTTCGACCATGTCGTCGAGGCCGCGACCGGCGGGGCCGCACCGCCCTCGGCGGTGATCGAGGCGATGGAGCGGATCGGGTTCCGTGTGACCCACCTTTACGGCCTGACCGAAAGCTACGGCCCCTCCACCGTCTGCGCCTGGCAGCAGGAGTGGGAGGCGCTGCCGGTCGCCGAGCGCGCCGGGCGGATGGCGCGGCAAGGGGTGGCGAGCCTGACCCTCGGCGGACAGCGGGTCGTCGACCCGGCGACCCTGGCCGATCTGCCGGCCGACGGCGCCACCCTCGGCGAGCTGGTATTGCGCAGCAACACGCTGATGAAGGGGTATCTGAAAAACCCGGCCGCGACCACGGGGGCGTTCGCGCAGGGCTGGTTCCACACCGGCGACCTCGCGGTCATGCACCCGGACGGCTATGTCGAGATCAAGGACCGGGCCAAGGACATCATCATCTCGGGCGGCGAAAACATCTCCTCGCTCGAAATCGAGGAAGTGCTCTATCGTCATCCGCAAATCCTCGAGGCGGCCGTCGTCGCCAAGCCCGACCCGGTCTGGGGCGAGACCCCCTGCGCCTTCGTCACCCTGAAGCCCGATGCCGGCATGATCGCGGCCGACGACATCATCGCCTGGTGCCGCGAGCATTTGGCGCATTTCAAGGCGCCGCGCACGGTCGTGTTCGGGCCATTGCCAAAAACCTCGACCGGCAAGATCCAGAAATACGAATTGCGCGAACGCGCCAAGGAGCTTGGTAGATAATTTCCCACTTGGGTTAAATTCTATGCAATGTAATTTTGCGGATGTTCCTGTATACAGAATTGCACAAGAGCGATATTATGTCGAAAGAGAAGCTTATGTTAATCGATCGATGTATCCGCCAAACGACCCTTGGTCCGAGCAAACCCGGGAACTTCATAAGCGCGACCCCCATCTCTACATCCCTTTTAGGGATCACCTAGAGAGGTCGTATGGGGGCATGTGGCGATTTAATGAGATCATTGGATACATCCGTGTCCATTTTTTTGGATCTCAGATCCGAGGAGAGTATTTCTCGGTGATTAAAAAGCGGATGGTGCGCACAAGACGAAAGGTTTTCGAATATCGTACTCACAAGCTTGCTCCAGAGATCAACGTGCCGCCAGAACTCAGTAGCGATGAGCTTTTTAAGCTGGTGAAGCAATACCTCGCAGACTGCCGGCAAGAGCTTCCGGGACGGCACATTGATGAGACGATGTTGGATGCGTTCGGTCCGTATGTTGACTGGCACCGCCTTTACATGGACCAGCTTCAGCAACGGAAGGTAGCATGACCGCGTTGCCCAGCTTCGACCTCAGCGGGCAGGTGGCGCTGGTGACCGGCGCGTCGAGCGGGATCGGGCGACATTTGGCATTGCTGCTGGCCGCTGCCGGGGCCGAGGTGGCATTGGCCGCGCGGCGCGCCGACCGGCTCGCCGAGGTGGCGCGCGAGATCGCGGCGCAGGGCGGCAATTGCCTGCCGGTGGCGCTCGATGTGACCCGCTCCGACAGCGCCGCCGCCGCGGTCGCCGCGGCCGAGCAGCGGCTCGGGCCGCTCACCCTCCTCGTCAACAATGCCGGGGTCGTCGTCTCCAAGCCCGTGCTCGAGCACACCGAGGAGGACTGGGATCACGTCCTCGACACCAACCTGAAGGGCGCCTGGCTGATGGCCCGCGAATTCGCTGGCCATCTGGTCGACCGGCAGCGGCCGGGACGGATCGTCAACATCGCCTCGGTGCTGGGCTCGCGGACCATCGCGCGGGTGCCGAGCTATTGCGCCGCCAAGGCCGGGCTCATTCATCTGACCCATGTGCTGGCGATGGAGCTGGCGCGCCACGGGATCCTCGTCAACGCGCTGGCGCCCGGCTATGTCGAGACCGATTTCAACCGCGAGTTCCTCGCGAGCGAAGCCGGCAAAAGGCTCGCCGGGCGCATCCCGTTGCGCCGCGTCGCGCAGCCGGACGATCTCGACGGCGCGATGCTGCTGTTGGCGTCGCCGGCGGGGGCCTATATCACCGGCGCGGTCATCGCGGTCGATGGCGGGCACGCGGTCGCCGCGATCTGATGCGGCCGCCGGCGCCGACGACCGCGGCGCGGCGCTGGCGCGGTTTCTCGCCGAGGCGAGCGGGGCGAGAGGCTGCGAGGTTACCGGGCTCGCCCCGCTCAGCGGCGGCTCGATCCAGGAGAATTGGGGGCTCGACGCGTCTTTCTCGGGGGGCCGGCTCGATGGCGAGCAGCGTCTGGTGCTGCGCGCCGCGGCCTTGACCGGGGTGCCGTCGAGCCTCGACCGCCTGCAGGAATTCGCGGTGCTTAAGGCGGCGTTCGCGGCCGGAGTGACGGTGCCCGAACCGCTGTTCGCCGAGGCCGGCCAGGCGGTCTTCGGCAAGCCCTTTTTTGTCATGCGCCGGGCATCGGGCACCGCCGCCGCCCATCGCATCACCCGCGACCCGGCGCTCGATCCGGCATTGCCGATGGTCGCAGGGCGGCTCGGGCGGGAACTCGCCCGGGTTCACCGGATTCGGCCGCCGCGGCCCGATCTCGGCTTTCTCGCACGCTATGAGGAAAGCGGGCCGGTGCAGCAGATTGCCGCTTTTCGCGCCTATCTCGACCGGCATTCTGCGCCGCGGCCGGTGCTGGAATGGGGCATCCGCTGGCTCGAAACCCATCTGCCGGCGCCGGTCGCGCCGGTCTTGTGCCACCATGATTTCCGCACCGGCAACTACCTGCTCGACGGCGACCGGCTGACCGGCATTCTCGATTGGGAATTCGCCGGATGGGGCGACCCGCACGAGGACATCGGCTGGTTCTGCTGCAAGGGCTGGCGCTTTGCCCGGCTCGACCGCGAAGCCGGCGGGATCGCCGACCGTGCGCCCTTCTACCGCGGCTACGAGCGCGAGAGCGGCGTCGACATCGACCCGCTGCGGGTGCGCTTCTGGGAGGTGCTGGCGAGCGTGCGCTGGGCGGTGATCGCCTTGCAGCAGAGCGACCGGCATATTGCGGCCGGCGAGCGCAGCCTCGATCTCGCGCTGACCGGGCGCCGCGCCGGCGAATGCGAGCTGGAGATCCTGATGCTGCTCGATCCCGGGCGCGCCCCAACCTCGCGACCTTCCGGTGGACGAAGCTCGCCGCCGCCCACCGCGGCGGAGCAGCCGGCGACGCACGATCTGCCGCGCGGCACGGCATTGCTCGCGGTCGCCCGCGACGTCTTGCTGAACGACCTCTTGCCGCTGTTGCCGCCGGAGCGCCGCCTCGACGCGCTGCTTGTCGCCAACTGCATGGCGCTCGCCGAGCGCGAGGCAACGGCGGACGGTGCGCCAGCCGAGGACATTTGCCCAGACCTGGCGCTGCTCTACGGGGACGAGACGTGGGGCCGGCCTCCACCCCAACCCTCCCCCATGGCCACGGGGGAGGGTTGGACCCGCGCCAGCGGGAGGGCGGGGGCTGGCAGGGACCCGACATCGAGGCTCGCGGAGCTGCTTGGCCGCTTCGCCCGCGAGCTGCGCATCGGCGCCTTCGAGAATTCGCCGCAGCGCGAGGCCCGCGCACGCGCTATCCTGTGGCAATTGACTGTCGCCAGGCTGCGCTTGGCAAACCCGAGGTTTCTCGCCGCCAACGGCCTTGCCTAGCCGGGCGGCCGCTGCGGAAAGGATGATCGTGCCGCAAGCCCGTGTCCGCCAGGCGATCGAAGCGTTCGCCGCCGGCGAGATCGTCGTCGTCACCGACGATGACGACCGCGAGAACGAAGGCGATCTGATCCTCGCCGCGGTCCACGCGACGCCGGAAAAGATGGCGTTTATCGTCCGCCACACCTGTGGCATCGTCTGCGCGCCATTGACCGGCGAGATCGCCCGGCGGCTGCATCTGGCGCCGATGGTCGCCGACAACGACGCGATCCACGGCACCGCCTTTACCGTCTCGGTCGATTACCGCCACGGCACGACGACCGGAATTTCGGCCGACGACCGCACCGCGACGATCCGCAACCTCGCCAACAACAATACCGGCCGCTCGGATTTTGTCCGGCCGGGCCATATCTTTCCGCTGATCGCCAAGGAGGGCGGCGTGCTGATGCGCTCCGGCCATACCGAGGCGGCGATCGATTTCTGCCGGCTCGCCGGACTGGAGCCGGTGGCGGCGATCTGCGAGCTGGTCAACGACGACGGCAGCGTCATGCGCGGGCCCCAGGTCACCTCCTTTGCCGAACGGCATGCGCTGAGGCGCATTTCGGTGGCCGATCTGATCGCCTATCGCCAGGCGCGCGAAAAGCTCGTGACCAGGGTCGCCGAGTTCAAGGTCGCGAGCGAGATCGGCGAGCTGGCCGGCTATGCTTATGTGACGCCGTTCGACAAGGTGCACCACTATGCCTTTGTCTACGGCACGATCGGCGACGGCGCCCGGGTTCCGACCCGGCTGCATCGCGCCAACGTGCTCGACGACGTGTTCGGCGGAGCCAAGCCGGTCCACGCCGCCCTCGACCATTTCAAGGCCGCCGGGCAGGGCGTGCTGGTTTATCTGCGCGACGGCGCCTCGGGCGTGCCGGCCTCGACCGTCGGCGAGGAGACGACCTCCTCGGAGCGCGAGCGCAATGTGCAGTGGCGCGAGGTCGGGCTCGGCGCGCAGATCCTGCGCGACCTGCGGATCTCGTCGATCCAGCTGTTGGCGACCCGCTCGCGCACCTATGTCGGCCTCGCCGGCTTCGGCATCGAGATCATCGAGACCGAGCCGCTCGAAGGCGAATAGCGGAGCATCGCGATGCAGACCGGGGAGCGGTGATGGGTCCGGCGAAAAAGCTGCATTACGCCTGGATCGTCGCCGGGGTTACCTTTGTGGTCGGGCTGCTGACCGCGGGGGTGCGCGCCGCCCCCGGCGTGCTGATCGTGCCGCTCGAGCGCGAATTTTCCTGGTCGCCGGCGACGATATCCTTCGCGATCGGCATCAATCTCTTGCTTTATGGGCTGGTCGGTCCGTTCGCCGCTGCGGTGATGGACCGTTTTGGCGTGCGCCGCACGATGACGCTGGCGCTGGCGGTAACCGCTGCGGCGGTGGCGCTGTCGCCGGCGATGCGCCAGGCGTGGCAGCTGGTGCTGCTGTGGGGCGTGGTCGTCGGGCTCGGCACCGGCGTCATCGGCGCCTTCATTGCGGCCTATATTGCGGCGCGCTGGTTCCGCCGCCGCCAGGGGCTGGTCGTCGGCGTGCTGACCGCCGCCAATGCCGCCGGGCAGCTGGTGTTTCTGCCCAACCTCGCCGTGCTCGTCAGCGATTTCGGATGGCGCGTGATGGCGCTGGTCCTGGCCGGCACCGTCGTTGTTTTTATTCCGCTGGTTGCATTGCTGATGCGCAACCGGCCGGGCGATTTAGGGCTGGCGCCCTATGGCGACGAGCGCGGTCCGCGACCTGAAGAGCCGATTCCGGGCAATCCTTTGACGGTGGCGTTCCGCGCGCTGGGCGACGGTGCGCGCAAACGCGATTTCTGGCTGATCGCCGGCGGCTACTTCGTTTGCGGCGCCACCACCAACGGGCTGATCGGGACCCACCTGATCCCGGCCTGCGTCGATCACGGGCTCAGCGAGGTGGCCGGCGCCAGCGTCCTCGCCGCGGCGGGCGTGTTCAGCTTCATCGGCGGGACGTTGTCGGGCTGGCTCAGCGACCGTTGCGACAACCGCCTGCTGCTCGCCTGGTATTACGGGCTGCGCGGCTTGGCCCTGATGTATCTGCCGTTCGCCTTTGGCCAGTCGATCTTTGGGCTGCCGCTGTTCGCGGTGTTTTACGGGCTCGACTGGATCGCCAGCGTGCCGCCGACCGTGCGTCTGCTCAACCGGACCTTCGGGACCGCGAAGACCGGCATCATGGTCGCCTGGATCACGGTCATCCACCAGTTCGGCGGCGCTACGGCGGCCTATCTCGGCGGGTGTCTCGCGCACCGTTTTCGGCACCTATTTCGAGGCGTTCATGGTGGCCGGCCTGTTGTTGATCGGGGCCGCGGTTATGGTTCTGTTCATCGGCATCAGCGGGCGCGGGGTCGAGCCCGCCGACGCGGCGCTCGCCGCCGAGTAGCCGGCTCATCGGGACGCGCCGCCGGAATTTTCTTCGAAACGAGCAGATCGGGGGTGTGATGTCGAGGGCAGTAGCCTTTGCGTCGTGGTTGCCGGCTCTCCTGGTTCTGATCCTGAGCATTCTTGCGGTGACCGTCGCCGCCGCGCCCGCCGCTGCTGCATCGGCCAGGCGGCGGCGCATGGCGGCGGTCGCCCTGCTCGGCGCGCTCGCCGTCGCCGCGACCGCCTGGCAGGCGCACGATGCCGCCGACCGGATCGCCCGCCTCGTTCGGGACAACCGGTCCGGCCAGCTCGCCGCCGCGCAGGTCCAAACCCTCGAGAATCAGATGGCAAACTTGAAGGAAAGCGTCCGCGGCCGCACTTTGAGCGCCGGCATCGCAGCCAAGCTCGCCGATTATCTGCGCCAATTCGGCGCCCGCGAGGTCGTGGTCTCGTGCGCGCCGGACGACATCGAAGCCTACCACTATGCCACGCAAATCGCCGATGTTCTGAAAGCCGCAAATTGGGACGCCCGCGGGCCCGAGACGACGACGATATTCGGCGCCGTCAGGGCGATGGCGATCAATGTCTACGACAACGGCAAAAGCGGCGCCGACACCGCCAAGATATTGCTCGATGGTTTCGCCAAATTCGGCGTCCCCTATCAAAGCCAGGTGCCGCCGAGCGAAGCGCTGCCGGAAAACGAGACGGTCGAGCTGTTCGTCGCCACCAAGCCGTCACCGCCGGCGGAAGCCGAAGCGGGGCGGACGCCGCAATAGGACGCGGCAGCCCGTCGGGTCGGCCGGTCTGCCGAACGTATCGGGAATACGGCCGAGGTTCCCGGCCGGCTTTCTCGGCGCGGCCGCTGCCCTCGATGCGATCGATTTCCATGCGGCGCCGGCGGCTAAACCGCAACCGTTTGTTCCGGGTGAAATCCTCGGCGACATCCGAGATGGGCGACGCCGGCTCGCGCAACCAAGTAGCCGTCCTGCACGTATCGGTTCGCGCGGCGAATTCCGGCAAAGATGGCAGGACGCGATGGTCGGCAGGAAACCGGGACAGATCGTTTCTGAGCGCAGCGGCGAGACCGCGGTAGCCGAATTCATCAGGACGAGGGGCGTCACCCGCTGCCCGACGGCCTGCGTGCTGCCGACCCAGGGCTCGGTTCCGGCGGCCGACCGTGCCGAATTGGAAGAGTACGCGGCGGCGCGCGACCGGGTGCGCCGGGCGCGGGCGGCGACGCGTCAGCACGCATTCTTTCCTGGTTTGCTCGCTCGGCCGCCTGGGCAATAGAAAGCGGCTCGCGTCGGAAGGCGGCCCTCATGGCTTGGGGGTGTCGGGAAAGGTGATGTGGACATGCCCTTGCTTGGGTTTTTCGGGCTGCTTCGCCGCCGCGATCTCGGCGTCGCGGTGCTGGCGGGAGACGCTGCGCAATTCGGCGTAGTAGTCGAGCGAGTTGCGCTCGAGCTCGTCCAGATCCTTCAGGTGGCGCGCCCGCGTGTCGACCACGTCGGCGCTGCCGGCGGCGACGCCGGCATAGGTCGCCGGCGCCCCTCCGACATAAGTCAGCGGGTTCAGCGCGAGGTCGACCACGGTTCCGATCGCGTCGCGCGGATTTGATGGACCGAGCAGCGGCAGCTCGACAAAGGGCCCCGCACCGATCCCCCAAAGAGCGAGCGTCTCGCCGAAATCGGCGCTGTGCGGCGGCAGGCCCCATTTCTTGGCGATGTCGAAGACGCCGGCGGCCCCGACCGTGCTGTTGACGGCGAGTTGCCCGACCGATTGCCCGGCCTGCGCCAGGTGGCCCTGCAGCAGGTCGTTGACCACGTTCGCCGGCTCCTTGAGGTTTTGCACGACATTGCGAACTCCCTGCCGGACCGCTGCCGGGACATGGTCGACATAGGCCTGCGCCACCGGCCGGACGACCGCGTGATCGGCGGCGACGTTGGCCTTGAAGATGGCGCGGTTGACCGGCTCGGCCGGATCGTTGTCGGCATCGGCGGCGCTTGGTCCCGCAGCGCAGCCGCAGCATCCGAGGAGGATGACGATGGCGGCGGCGGTCGCGCCCCGCTCGGCCATCAGCCGAATTTGCCGCCGCCCGGCCTTGGCGTGCGATTGAAGCCCGGCCTCGCCGCGCGATTGAAGCCCGGCCTTGCGCGATTGAAGCACTGTCACCCGCTCCATCGATCCCCTTGCCCCAAACCCGCACGACGCTCGCGGCCTTTTCGGGGACAGCGAGCGGGCGGATTAGGGTTTTTTATTGACCGCCGTCACGGCGGGACGACAGCCTCGCGCCGAGACTGATGCCCGCGTTGCGGTGGAAAGCACGAATGCCGATGCCGATCAAGTCGATCGTTCTGATCCTCGCGCTGTTCGCCTAGGCGTGCCGAACAGCCGCCTGCAGCCGACGGGACCTGGAAGATGAGCTGAGCCCGGCCAGCCCGTTCCCCTCCCTCCAAGGCACCTGACCAAAGCACTTGATCGGCTGATATCCAGCCTCGCGCGCGGCGCCCTCTACCGAATTGGGAGGCCACTGCGCGATCGGTTCGAGCGCCGCAGCCGCTGGCGACCGACGCCGGTTCGGCTGACGCCGCAGCCGATGGTCACACGGGGCCGGGAATAAATCTCGTTCGCTTTTTGGCGCTGACCGGCTATCTTCTCGGCCGGGGACATTTCGAAGTGATCGCTCTGAGACGTTTCGGCGCGGCGAATCGCGGGATGTATGCCCTGGCGCCCGTCCACCGGGCGCCGCCAGCCTGATGGTGCCGGTGATCGCCGCGGTTTTCATATCGCCGCGCCTTCATGGTGCATCTCTTCGACGCGTTGCCGTGGGCTGGCCGCAGCCGGCGACCCGGCCCCCGGTGTGAATCTTCCCGGAACCATCTCGAAACGGGTGTCCGACCCATGTTCAGCCGCAAGCGAAGCGAGACAGAGGATCGTAAAATGGCAGATGCGTCCGACGATCTGGGCATTCCGATGAAGCCGGCCCGACCGGCCGGGCCGCCGGCCGCGGCCCCGGTCAGGCCGCCGGCGATGCCGCCGCGCGCGCATGATTTGGCCCGTCCTGGCGATCCGGTCCGGTCGGGCGACGCGACGCGGTCTGGCGATTTCGCCCGCCCCGGCGACCCGCCCCGTCCCGGCGACGGGCTGCGCCGTCCGGTCGATCTGACCAACCAGCTCAGATCCGACGGCGAAATGCGCCGGCTCAGCGTCGGCCGCGAAATCACCCTCTCGGGCGAGATCAACTCCTGCGACAAGCTGTTCGTCGAGGGCAGCGTCGAGGCCAATCTGACCAACTGCCGCGACGTCGACATCGCCGAGACCGGGCTGTTCAAGGGTTCCGCCTCGATCGAGGACGCCGAGGTGCGCGGCCGCTTCGAGGGCAATCTGACGGTCCGCAAGCGCCTGTTGATAAAGGCCACCGGGCGGGTCTCGGGAACGATCCGCTACGGTCAGATCGAGATCGAGTGCGGCGGCCAGATTTCCGGCGACGTCCAGGCGCAGCCGGCAGGCGAAGCCGGCGAGCTCGCGCCGGGCGCGGTCATGGCGGACGCAGCGACCGCCTGCGCCGCGGGCTGACCGCGCTCTTCGCCGCCGCGCCGCCGCCTCGCGGCCGATCCGCCGCCGAATTGGCCGGTGTCTCCGCAGCGCCCGGCGGCGCCGCTTCCGCCCGGGCCGCGATCAGCTCGGCCGGGCCGGTCTTGGCCTCGTAGTGGCACAGATCGGCGACGACGCAGACGGGGCAATCGGGGCGGCGCGCCTTGCATACATAACGCCCGTGCAGGATCAGCCAGTGATGTGCATAAGAGCGGAACTCGCGCGGGGTGCGTTTTTCTAGCGCCATCTCAACCTGCAGCGGGGTCTTGCCCGAGGCAAGGCCGGTGCGGTTGGCAACCCGAAAGATGTGCGTGTCGACGGCGATCGTCGGCTCGCCAAAGGCGACGTTCAGCACCACGCTCGCGGTCTTGCGCCCGACCCCCGGCAGCGCTTCGAGGGCCTGGCGCTCGCGCGGCACCGCGCCGCCATGACGCTCGACCAGGATTCGGCTCAGCGCGATCACGTTTCTCGCCTTGGTGCGATAGAGCCCGATCGTGCGGATCAGCTCGGTCACCCGCTCCTCGCCCAGCGCCAGCATCGTGGCCGGAGTGTCGGCCAGCGCGAACAGCGCCGGGGTGGCCTTGTTGACCCCGGCATCGGTCGCCTGCGCCGACAGCACGACTGCGATGAGCAGGGTGAACGGGTTGATGAATTCGAGCTCGGTCTGCGGGATCGGCCGGGTCTCGGCCAGCCGCCGATAGAATTCCCGGACCTCGCGTTTTGTCATCGGGCGCATCGCGCGCCAATGTAAGGGTGTCGGTCGCGGCCGGCAAACGGCGATCCGCGCTCGCCAGATTTACGCAACCGGCGCCCGGCCTTAGTGTGTCTGGCTGTAACTATGGGAAGCCTTGGATATGGCGATCCTTTGACGGCGGCCGGCGATTTCTTTTTCGAGCGCGTGCTGCTGCCGCATCGCAGCCTGCCGCCGCGCGGCTTTCACCTTTTAATGGCGGCTCTCGGGCTGGTCAGCCTCGGCTATGGCATCCTGTTCGTGTCGATCGGCGCGTGGCCGGTTTTCGGTTTTTTCGGTCTCGACGTCGCCCTCGTCTATGTCGCGTTTCGCTTGAACTACCGCAGCGCCCGCCGCAGCGAGACCTTGCGGCTGGCCGGGGATGCCTTCACCGTCGAGCGGGTCGGTGTGCGCGGCGAGCGGCGGGTCTGGCGGTTTCAGCCGTTCTGGCTGCGCGTCATCCTCGAGGAACGCTCCGATGAGTTCGAACCGCCTCTACGTCGCCTCGCACGGCCGCAGTCTGGCGATCGGCGAGTTTCTGCCGCCGCCGGCGCGCCGCGAGCTCGCGGCGACGATCCGCGAGGCGCTGAGACACTGGCGCAATTCGTTCGCCCCGCCGCTGGCGGTCGATCGGGCCACCGAATAACCCATGCGACCGCGGTTGATCCGACCGCGGCCGGTTACAGGCCCAGCACTTCCTTGAGCCCATAGAGCCCCGGCGGCCGCCCTGCGACCCAGCGTGCCGCGCGCACCGCACCCTTGGCGAAGACCCCCCGGTTGGTCGTGCGGTGGATGAATTCGAGGCGTTCGCCGTTCGCCGCGAAGATCACGTGATGGTCGCCCACCGCGTCGCCGCCGCGCAGTGCGGCAAAGCCGATGTCGCCGCTCTGGCGCGGGCCGGTGATGCCGTCGCGGGCGCGCTGCTCGACCTCGTCGAGCGCCACCTCGCGGCCGGCCGCCGCGGCGCGGCCGAGCGCCAGCGCGGTGCCCGAGGGCGCGTCGACCTTGGCGCGGTGGTGCATTTCGAGGATCTCGATGTCCCAATCGGGACCGAGCCGCCGCGCCGCTTCTTCGACGACGCTGAGCAGCACGTTGACCCCGAGGCTCATATTGGGCGCCCAGACGATCGGGATGTCGCGCGCCGCCTGGCGCACCATGTCGCCCTGCTGCGGCGAAAGACCGGTGGTGCCGATCACCATCGCCTTGCCGAGGCCGGCGGCGAGCGCGGCGTGCTCGGCGGTGGCGCCGGGCGAGGTGAATTCGAGCACCACGTCGCTGTCGCGGATCAGCTTGTCGACCGTCTCGCCGACCGGGATGCCGATCCGCCCGATCGCGGCGAGCTCGCCGATGTCCTGGTTGACATAGCTGCTGCCGGGGGCCTCGCTGCCGCCGGCGACGGTGCAGCCCTCGGTCGCGGCGATCTCGGCGACCAGCATCCTGCCCATCCGGCCGCCGCAGCCGACGACCCCCATCTTGATCTTGGCCATGCTCCGCCTCCCGCGTTAACGAACTCGGAACGGTTACCGATCGCCCGGCAAAAGACAAGCGCCGGCCATGCGGGCAACGCTCAAGGACCCGTCGGCGCCAGTGTCCGCAATCTTGGAGAGAGGAATGTCGCGGCTGCCCTCTGCGGGCGTGGGTTCGGCTTCGGGGGCGAAAGCGGTTGCCGGTCGCCGGCCGCCGAGCGATTGTTCGGCTTCGAGGGTCCGAAGGAGGTCAGATGAGCCAACAGGAATTCGGCTTCGCTCCCGATTGCGACGTGCCGATCCCCTACATGCAGCGGGTCGGTGACTATTACCAGGCGCTCGGCTACGGCCCGCGCTACCGTTGGGCGCATTATTCCGAGGCGCCGTTCCACCCGTTGACAAAGCCGCTCGCCGCCTGCCGCGTCGCGCTGGTCACCACGGCGGCGCCCTATCAGGAGGGGAAGGGCGACCAGGGGCCGGGCGCGCCCTACAACGCCGCCGCCAAGTTCTACCAGGTCTATTCCGGCGATACCGCAACCGACCACGATCTGCGGATTTCACACGTCGCCTATGACCGGGCGCATACCAGCGCCGAGGACAGCAACACATGGTTTCCCCTGGGGCAATTGCGGCGGGTCGCCGAGCTGGGCGGGATCGGCGAACTGGCGCCGCGCTTCCACGGCATTCCGACCGACCGCAGCCAGCGGGCGACGCTCGACCGCGACTGCCCGGAGCTCGTGGCGCGGTGCCGCGCCGACCGGGTCGACGCCGCGGTCCTCGTCGCCAATTGACCGGTGTGTCACCAGACCGTGAGCCTGGCCGCCCGGCATTTGGAGGAGCACGGCGTCGCCACGGTGGTGATGGGCTGTGCCAAGGACATCGTCGAATATTGCGCCGTGCCGCGCTTTCTGTTCAGCGACTTTCCGCTCGGCAACGCGGCGGGGCGGCCGAACGACCCGGCCTCGCAGGCCTTCACCCTCGATCTGGCGCTGCGCCTTCTGGCGGCCGCACCGGCGGCGCGGACCACCGTGCAGTCGCCGCTGCGCTGGCATGACGATCCCGCGTGGAAGCTCGACTACTGCAATATCGAGCGCCTGTCGGCCTCGGAGATCCAGCGCCGGCGCCAGGATTTCGACCGGCAAAAGGAGCTCGCCCAGATCGTGCGCGATGGGCCGGCACCCGCTCGGCGACCGAAGGATTGAGTGCGGTAGCACGGGAGCGCCGCCAGTCATTCGAATATTCGACGGCACAGTTTGTCGAGCTCCCAGTCTTCGTCGCGATCTACACCGCCGGCCGCGCATCGGAACGCAATCGGTCGGGCGTCGTTGGTGGCGATACCTGTTTCGATAATTTCTTTTGGACAGGAAAGGGCAGGGCTGTATGCTCGCGGCACCGCTCCGGCCATTGGGGGGAGAATCATGACCGAGGGCAACATCGTTTTCCAGACACGCCGGGGTTCGTGCCGGGCCGCGGCGTTCGTCGCGATCGTCGCTCTGCTCGCTGTCGTCGCTGCCTGCGCCCCGGCTCTGGCGGCGGCGCCGATGCAGCTGACCTACAAGGTGACGCATTCGGTGTTCGGCGATATCGGGACCTACATCAACACGGTCGAGCCGACGAAATCCGGGACCACCGTGCTGACCCGGGCGCATTTCCAGGTCAAGATGTTGGGGGTGCAGCTCTATAGCGAGGACGCCGAGCGGACCGAGCGTTGGCAAGGCAACCGGCTCATCTCGTTTCAGGGCGTCACCAGCAAGGGCAGCCAATCGACCACGGTAAGAGGCGCGGCCGAGGGCAGCGGCTTTGTGATCTCCTCGCCTCAGGGCACGATCACCGCGCCGGCGACGGTGCGGCCGGCCAACCCGTGGTCCGCCAACTTTATCGAACTCGCATACGATGATGCGGCCCGATTCCGGCCAGTTGGAACGCGTCAGCGTCAGCGGCGGCCAGGAAACCGTGGTCACGATCGACGGCACCCCGGTTCGCGCCCAGAAATACGAGGTCGACGGCGCCACCCGCTACACCGTCTGGCTCGACAGTGAGGGGGTGCCGGTCATGTTCGTCGTCGACGACAACAGCGGCAAGGTCACCTTTACGCTGGCCCGCTGCCTCGGCTGCGGCCCGCCCGCGTCCCAGCTCGGGATGCGGTAGCCGCCTCGGCTCGCGTTGGACGGCGCCGCTGCGCCAGCGGGCCAGGCGCCCGGCGCGGCGGCTGATGCCGTGCGTTTCCTCCCGGCCGGCGACCGCGCGCTGGTGGTGGAGTTCGGCGACCGCGTCGATCGTGCCCTGAACGCCGAGGTATTGCGCCTCGACGGCGTGTTGCGGGCCGCGCGGCCGAGGGGCGTCCTCGAAACCGTGCCGACCTTTCGCTCGCTGATGGTCCATTACGATCCGTCGGCAACCTCGCGCGCCGATCTCGAAGGTGCGATTGCCCGGCTCCTCGACAACCGGCCCGGCCGGCATGCCGATGCCCGGCGGTGGCGCATCCCGGTCTGCTACGAGGGCGCGTTCGCCCCCGATCTCGACGCGGTGTCGCGTCTGACCGGGCTCGCCCCGGCCGAGATCGTCGCCTTGCACCATGCCGTCAGCTATCACGTCTACATGCTGGGGTTTCTGCCCGGCTTTCCCTATCTGGGCGACCTGGCCCAGCCGCTCAGATTGCCGCGGCGGCCCGACCCGCGCCTGCGGGTCCCGGCCGGCTCGATTTCGATCGCGACCTCGCTGACCGCGATCTACCCCTATGAAAGCCCGGGCGGCTGGCACCTGATCGGGGCGACGCCGATCCGATTGTTCGACGCCGCCCGCACGCCGCCGGCCCTGCTGGCGCCAGGCGACGCGGTCCGGTTCGAGCCGATCGGCGCCGACCATTTCGCCGCGATCGGCCATGCCGTCGAAACCGGCGATTACCACCCCGAAAGCGAGCCGATCGCCGAGTAACCGCCGGACCAACGATGATGCTGCCCTATGGACAAAATTCCTTCACAGATTCCGACCCCCGGGCTGAGGGTGCTGGCGCCGGGCCTCCACACCACGGTGCAGGACCTCGGCCGGACCGGCTGGCAGAGGGTCGGCGTGCCGGTCTCGGGGGCGCTCGATGGCGTCTCGCTGCGGCTCGGCAACGCGCTGGTCGGCAACCCGCCGGGCATGGCGGCGCTCGAAATCCTCTACCGCGGGGCAAACCTCGAAATCGCCGCCGACACCGCCCGGGTCGCGGTCGCCGGGTTCGGCGCGAGCCTCTCGCTCGCCGACCCGCCGCGAACCGCGCCGGCCTGGCAGAGCGTCACCTTGGCGCGCGGCGCGGTGTTTCAGATCGTCCTCGGCCCGGAGTTGGTCTGCGCCTACCTGGCCGTCGAGGGCGGCATCGCCGTCCCGCCGGTGCTCGGCAGCGCCTCGACCTATGTGCGCGCCGGGCTCGGCGGCTTCGAGGGCCGCGCATTGCGGGCGGGCGACCTGGTGCCGCTGGCGATCGAACGCGCATCGCAGCGAGCCGAGCAGCACATGCCGCGGCCGCCTGCCGCCGCCGACGGCCAGCCGATCCGCGTCGTGCCCGGGCCGCAGCAGGAATATTTCACCGACGATGCGCTGGCGGCATTGCTGACCGCCGAATTCCGCGTCTCGAACCATGCCGATCGCATGGGCATGCGGCTCGACGGCCCGTTGCTGCGCTATCGCCGCGGCTGGGACATCGTCTCCGACGCGATCGCCACCGGCGCGATCCAGGTGCCGGGCTCGGGCCAGCCGATCGTGCTGTTGGCCGACCACCAGACGACCGGCGGCTACCCGAAGATCGCGACGGTCATCTCCGCCGACCTCCCGCTCGTCGCCCGCCGCCGCCCCGGCGCCTCGCTGCGCTTCGCCGCGGTCACCATCGAACAAGCCGAGCAGCTTGCCCGCGACGCCGAACAGCGCCTCACCGCCCTGATCGCCTCGATCGAGCCGGCGCCCTCGCAGACCGGCCTCGACCTCGCCACCCTCTACGCCGGCAACCTGATCAGCGGCGTCGTCAGCGCCCGCGAGTGACGCAAAAGGCCTCGCATCCACAGAGGCGAGCCGCGCCTTTCACATCCGACCCAAGGCTGCCATGGCCGGACTTGCTGCGTAGTTCGCACGCGAGGCCGCTCGCACGGCGGCTATCGGCCCTGTCTCTCCGCGTTTGCGAGAGGTAAGAATTGGGCGACGCCGGGTCAACGCCAAAATGCGCAATTTTCGCGTTTCCAAAACATTTTCTGACGAGATTTTTGTGGCATCGTGCCACATTTTAAGCTTGAATAAATTGTCGTCAGCGACACATTATCCCGTCGCCCACCCTATGGAGGATGGGCTTACCTAGCATTGGAGGACTCCTCATGGCATACCAAATCGTGACCGTCTCACACTTCCGGCCCTGGCGTTGCCACGTAGCCAGCGTCGCACTCGCTGCCTGACGCGGCTCACAGATTTTCTGGCGCGGCTCCCCGTGTTCGGGAGACCTCGCCAACCTGCTCCCTCTGAGCGCCCTTCGCAGGAACCGGGCGCACGAGCGCGATGCAGATTTTAGAAAGGGAGAACATGCGATGACCGCCAAGGTTCGCTTGAATCTTCAGGTCTCCGAACAACTCAACACCGACTTGGAGGAAATGGCCGATAGCACCGGCAGCAACCGGACTGAGGTAATCCGGCAGGCCCTCGCTCTCATGAAAATCGCGCACCAGGCGCGGCGCGAGGGTAGGCATCTCGGCCTGGTGTCCGACCCTTCCAAATTAGACACGGAGCTGGTCGGCATCCTGTGACGGGCTCATGCCTAACCAGGTCAATCTCGATGGGGTTGTCCCGCGCGGTGACGTGACGCTTGGGCGCGAGGAGCATCCTGACGAGAGAGCTGCCCGACTTAGGCAAGAAAGCAGGGCTGCAATTATAGAACACTGCAAAGATGTGGCTATTTTTGCAGCCCTGTACGTTTTTCTCATTGTCATGGTAGTAATCTGCCTGTATTTAATTTTGTTCGCCAAGGCAGCTCCGCCGGAAACTCAAAGATGGTCGCAATCCCTGTTGGCAGCCATTTTGAGCGGAACGGTTTCTTTCATAATCGGCCGGAAAATCGGGAAGTAGGCGAGCAGGCACGGCGCCTACATGAGATGGCAGAAGCGCCGCGACCGCGCGGGATCTGCGGGAGCGACAACCATGCAATTGCCATGGTCGTATCGTATTCTCGCCGCATCGGCCGATCGGCGGTGCGGGATTGCGGTTGAAACATCGGAGACTGAAACACCTGATATCGACCTGCAAAAAACAGGTGGAACAGGAGCGCGGGAGCGGTCGCGCGCCGTGCCAGGCTCAGGTCCGGCACCCCGATCGGCTGACTGCGCCACCGCGCCGCCGTGCCAATATCGTTCGGTCCGCATCGTGCGGTCCTGAGTTTGGATGCGAATAACCATGGCCCAGCCGAGCTATGTCCATGGCGCCAGCGAGACGCCGCTGATCGGCGAGACGATCGGCGTCTATTTCGACCGCGCTGTCGAGCTCTATGGCGCGCGCGACGCGCTGGTGGTTCGCCATCAGCAGATCCGCTGGAGCTGGCGCGCGCTCCGGGAACGGGTCGATGCGTTCGCCGCCGGCCTCCTGGCGCTCGGGCTCGAACCCGGCGAGCGCATCGGCATCTGGTCGCCGAACAACGCCGAATGGGTGGTGACCCAGTTCGCCACCGCCAAGGCCGGGCTGATCCTCGTCAACATCAACCCGGCATACCGGCTGACCGAGCTCGAATACGCACTGAACAAGGCGGGCTGCGCAGCCTTGATCACCGCGGCCCGGTTCAAGAGCAGCGATTATCTGGCGATGCTCGGCGACTTGGCGCCAGGGCTCGAAATCGGCCGCTCCCGGCGAGCTGCGCGCATCGCGGCTGCCGGCATTGCGGCTCGTCATTGCGATCGGCGAAGAGACGGCGCCGGGGACCATCGCTTTCGATGCCGTGCACGAGCTTGGCGGCGCCGCCGAGCGCGACCGCCTCGCCCGGCTCGCCGCGGAGCTGCAATTCGACGACCCGATCAACATTCAGTTTACCTCGGGCACCACCGGGTTTCCCAAGGGTGCCACGCTGACCCACCACAACATCCTGAACAACGGCTTCTTTGTCGGCGAGGCGATGCGGCTCGGCCCGGACGACCGGCTCTGCATCCCGGTGCCGCTCTACCATTGCTTCGGCATGGTGCTGGGTAACCTCGCCTGCCTGACGCACGGTGCGGCGATGGTGTTTCCGGGCGAGGGGTTCGACCCATTGGCCACGCTCGAGGCGGTCGCCGCCGAGCGCTGCACCGCGCTGCACGGCGTGCCCACGATGTTCATCGCCGAAATGGACCATCCCGATTTCGCCAAATTCGACCTGTCGTCGCTGCGCACCGGGATCATGGCCGGCAGCCCATGCCCGATCGAGGTCATGAAGCGCACGGTCGAGCGCATGCATTTGCGGTCAGATCACGATCGCTTACGGGATGACCGAAACCAGCCCGGTCAGCTTTCAGTCCTCGACCGATGACCCGATCGAGCGCCGCGTGTCGACGGTCGGCCGGGTGCAGCCGCATCTCGAGGTCAAGATCGTCGATGCCGAGTGCCGTATCGTGCCCCGCGGCGCGCCCGGCGAATTGTTGACCCGCGGCTATTCGGTCATGCTCGGCTATTGGGATGACGATCGAGAAGAGCCGCGAGGCGATCGACCCGGCGCGCTGGATGCGGACCGGCGATCTGGCGACGATCGACGACGCGGGCTATTGCAACATCGTCGGCCGCATCAAGGACATGGTGATCCGCGGCGGCGAAAACGTCTATCCGCGCGAGGTCGAGGAGTTTCTGTACCGCCACCCGAAGATCGAGGACGTGCAGGTGATTGGCGTGCCCGACCAGCGCTATGGCGAGGAGCTGTGCGCCTGGGTGCGGCTGCGCGACGGCGAGGCGGCGAGCGCCGAGGAGATCCGCGCCTTCTGCCAGGGGCAGATCGCGCACTACAAGATCCCGCGCTACGTCAAATTCGTCGATGCGTTCCCGATGACCGTCACCGGCAAGATCCAGAAATTCCTGATGCGCGAAGCGACGATCGCGGAGCTGGGCCTCAGCGCGGAACAGACCGCCTGATGGCGGATCGGCCGAGCCGGCGCCGACGGCGGTCGCCGCCGACACCGGCATTGGTCCGTCAGGCGCTCTGCTCAGGCGAATTCGCCGGCCGCCTCGTTGAAGGTTTCGAGCTGGCCGACGGTCTCCTTGCCGAACAGCAGCGGCACAAAGGCGCCGATCGCCACGACGATGCCGAGCGTGCCGAAAAACACCGTCGGCGAGCCGGTATGGGCTTCGAGGAAGGCCGGCATCGCCACCCCGGCGAACAGCCGCCCGAACGACTCGCCGAAGAAATGGCCGCGACCGCGCAGTGCGGTCGGGAATTGCTCGGACAGGTAGACCCGCACCGCCGGGAAGGACGACAGCACGGTAAAGCCGGTGATCAGCGCTCCGGCGCTCATCACCACCGTCGCGGCCGAGCCCGCCCGATGCGCCAACGCCATCAGCGCCAGACCGGGGATCGCACCGCCGAGCGCATAGGCGATCGCCCAGCGCCGACCGATGATCTCCATGATGTAGCCGGTGAAGAACTTGCCCGGAATGCTCGCCATGAACAGCAGCGAGCTCAGCCCGAAGCTCAGCGACACGGCGGCGCCCTGGTCGACCAGGGCCTTCGGCACCAGGATGGCGGAGGCGTAATAGCAGGTGCCGGCGGCGATCGAGCACAGGATGCCGACCACGGTCCAGCGCAGCTGGCCGCGACGGAACAGCGCCGAGAACGGCGGCAGTTCCTCCGGCGCCACTTCGAGGTTCGGTCCCAGCTCGGCCAGCGTCAACGACGGCACGCGGCTGCCGGCGCGCTTGATGATATTGTTCACATCGTCCACCGCCGCCTGCGGGTGTCCGCGGCGCAGCAGCCAGCGCGGACTGTCTGGGAAGGGCGAAATGCAGCAGCACTGGAACCACGAACAGTGCCAGTCCGCCCGGCAATGCGATCAGCCGGAAGCCATGCACGTTGCCGGCGAGGACGAAACCGATAAACGGCAGCAGGGTAAAGGCGCTGGCCAGCATGACTTCGTAGATTGCGCCGTAGGTGCGGCGGTGCTGCGCCGGCATCAGCTCGGCGGCGATCGGAAACGGCGCCGAAATGGCAAAGCCCAGCCCGATGCCGGTCAGCAGGCGCAATATGATCAGCTGCTCGGCGGTTTGCGCGAGCGGGATCAGCAAGGTGAAGAACGTGCTGACAATCACCCCGATCTGCATGACGGCCTTGCGGCTCAGGCGGTCGGAGAGCAGCGAGGCGCCGAGCCCGGCGACAGCGACCAGCAGGGTCGGCCCCAAAACGAGCCAACGGATGTCGGTGGCGGTCAGATGGAGCGGCCCCTTGGCGAGCACGATCAGCGAGCCGCCCAGCGCCAGATCGTAGCCTTCGACAAAGCCGACCAGCCCCAGCACCACGATCAGTCCGATGTGGTAGGCACTGAACGGGATGCTGTCGAGCTTGCGCCCCAGCACCTGGATCGCGGGCACGCCCGGCGTGGAACGATCGGGAGATTTGGCTGCAGCCATCTTGATTTTCCTCCTTGTTGTTGATTGCCGGCGGTTGACCCAGCTCTTTTTTTCACTGTGCCCGTTGTGCACGGGTCGCTCCCGTGCCGTCAATAGCGGGCTCGGCGAGTCTCCGGATCAAGGGTTCTCCGCCGTCGACGAGATATCGGCGGGCCCTAACGAAAACCGCTTGTTGGCCATACGCCATTGAACGGGAAGACGAGATGGCCTTTCGCCGTTGTCGGCTGGTCGGGGTCATCCCCGACCGTGCCGGAGCGATTGCGCCCGCACGCTTTTTCGGAGAAGGAGCCGAGGTGAGGACGCGATCGATTGCAACCGCTGTAGCCGGCGCCGGGATGATCCTGGCATTGGCGAGCTGCACCAATCCGTACGATCCGGCCCAGCGTGCGGTCGGCGGCGGCCTGATCGGCGCCGGCGCCGGGGCGGCGATCGGCGCCGCGGCGGGCGGCGGTCCGGGTGCGGCGATCGGCGCCGCGACCGGCGGTGCGATCGGCGCGGTGACCGGCGTCGTCACCACGCCGCCGCCACCGCCGCCCGGCTACTACCCGCCGCCGCCTCCGCCCCCCGGCTATTGAGCCGATCTGTGGCGCCCGCCTCAGCGGCCGAGATCGGCGAGCCGCGGCAGCACCTCCTTTGAGAACAGGGTCAGGTTGTCGACGGTGTCTTCATGGCTGATGTGGCCACCCTGGCCCATCATCAATAGATGGCCGAAGCCGCCGACGTGGTCGTAGAACGCCTTCAGCTGGTCCCATACGTCGTCGGGGGTGCCGGCGAACGAGAGGCCGGCGTCGATTGCCTGCTCAACCGTCATCGTGCGCGGGTTGATCGGGTGGCCGTCCTTGGTCTGGACTCGCGTCGCGCGCGCCGCCATCGCTCCGCCTCCCTTCAGCATCTGCGCCGTCGCGCGCGGCGAGGCATAGCCGGGCGGGTTGGCGAATTGCGCCGCGACGATGCCCGAGGTGCGGCTGTAATCGAGGATCTGGTCGGCGCGGCGGCGGCCCTCCTCGCTTGTATGCCCGACCCCGATCAAGGCCATGTAGGCGAGACGGTCCGGCGTCGGCTCGCGCCCGGCCTCGCGGGCCTTCTTGCGATAGGCCTCGAAGATCGCCGGAGTTCGGACCCAGCCGGTGTTGAGCACGCCGATCACCATGCCGCGCGCTGCCGCCTCGGTGGCGCTGTCCGCGCTGCCGACCGGCGTCCATACCGGCGGATGCGGCTGTTGATAGGGGCGCGGCCAGACATTGACCGAGCGGTACTGGAAATGCCTGCCCTCCCAGTTGAACGGGCCATCATGGCTGGTCATCGCCTTCAGGATCAGGTCGTAGGCCTCCCAAAAGCGCTCGGAGAGCTCGGCCGGGTTGGTGTTGGCCGGCGAGATCTCAAATGGCACGCCCTTGACAAAGCCCATCTCGAGCCGGCCGCGCGAGATCACGTCGATGATCGAATATTCCTCGGCGACGCGGATCGGGTCGTTGCGGTTGCCGATCGGCATGCCGAGCGCCAACAGCCGCACCTTCTTGGTCTCGCGCGCGAGGATTGCCATCGGGATCGTGCAGACGGAATCGCTGCAGGTAGCGGTGGCGTGGTGCTCGTTGGTCATGATGTTGATGCCGAGCTCGTCGCACAGCGCCCATTCGTCGAGATAGCGGTGATAGAGGTCGGCGCCGATTTTCGGGTCGTAGAGCCGAACTCGGGACGACGACGCGGTACGAGTCGCGCAGCTGCGGCCAGGCCGGGTGATAGGCCATCTCGCTGAAATGCCAGACCTTCATCGCCTTGCCTCCATGCCCGCGAAGCGTTCGATCGCATCGGCAACGGCGTCGGGGCATTCGATCTGCGGGTAGTGCCCGGCCTCGGCGATCCGCTCGAACCTGGCGTTCGGCAACGACCGGCACAGCTGCTCGCCATAATCGGGCGTGACGATGCCGTCACCGTCGCCCCACAGCGCCAGTGTCGGGACCCGCACCCGGTGCAGCCATTGGCGCAGCCCGGGATCGTGCATATAGGGGCGCCAGCCGTAGAGCGCCGCGGCCGACCGGTCGCGCGCGATTGCGGTCAGCTCGTCGTCGTCCAGCGCCGTGTAGTCGGGCAGCACACGCCCCGGATTGAAAAAGGTGCGTCGGTGCCGCTCGTCCTCGGGCAGCGCGTAGATATCGGTGATATCGCGGTCCTCGCGCCCGCCGAATTTGATGCCGAGCGAGTTGATCAGCACCAGCGTGCCGATCCTCTCGACCGAGCGCACCGCCATTTCAAGCGCGATCCAGCCGCCAAAGGACGAGCCGACGAGGACGACTTTGCCGCCGGGCTGCCGATCGAGCCAGTCGAGATAGAGATAAGCCAGATCATGGACCGAGCGGAATCCGTCCGGCCGCTTGGAATGGCCAAAGCCGGGGTGTCGCGGTGCGGTCACCTGCCAACGCCGCGCCAGCCGGTCGATAAATGCCCGGTTTTGCGCGACATAATCGCCGCCATGCAGAAACAGCAGCGGCGGACCCGCGACCGATCCGTCGAGCGCAACTCCATCGATCTCGATGCCCGCCATTCCGCCCCCTCCCGGTCTCTATCGCCCGGCGGCAGTATTGCGATCATTCGCGCCAAGGTCCACGACGGCGGCACCCGCAAGCGCAGCCAGATTTCGCGTGCGAAATTTTTCGGTCCAAAGGTGCGGCATTTTGTCCTATCTTGGATAGAACCGCGGCCGATCCGGGCCGCGCTCAAGCAGGCGAGGGTGCGATGAACGTCGAAGCAATCCTGCGCGGCAAGGGACGGACGGTCGCGACGATCCGCCCAGATCAGCCGATCGAGGCGGCGTTGGCCGCCTTGTGCGGGCGCAACGTCGGCGCCCTCGTCGTCAGCGAGGACGGCGAGCGGGTAGACGGCATCATCTCCGAGCGCGACCTGGTCCACGGCCTCGCTGAGCGCGGTCGGGATCTCTTGACGCTGAGCGTGGTCGAAGTGATGACTAGGCGCGTGGTGACCTGCGACCCCGCCGACAGCGTCGCCGACCTGATGGCCGAGATGACCAACCGCCGCATCCGCCATCTGCCGGTCGTCGAGAATGGGCACCTTGTCGGCATCGTCAGCATCGGCGATCTGGTCAAGAGCCGGCTCGACGAAATCGAATACGAAGCCAGCTCGCTGCGCTCGTTTATCGCCGGCGCCTGACCTCCGCCGCTTCAACCGCCTCAGGCTTGCCGCGTCGTCCGAAGGCCGAACAATTTGCGGTATGCCTCGACGAGGCCGGGCGACCACCCTGGCCCAGGCCAGCCTCGGCAGCCTCACGGCACGCCGTGAGGCTCGATGAAGCGCCGGGTTGAAGCGGCGGGTTGCCGGTTATTTGGCTTCTTCTTCTACCGCCGGGGTCAGCTCATAGCGCTGCATCGCGAAGCTGATCGCTTCGTTCCAGCCGCGACTGCGGATATCGAGCTGCACCTTGTCGGGACCGAGATATTTCAAATTTTGCGCGTCGCCCATGACGGTCATCCGGGCGGCCTCCGGATCCATCTCGGATTTGCCCATTGGCACCGGCGTGTAATTCGCGGCTTCCAGCTCTTTGGCCGTCGCCTGCTCATCGTCTACATAAAATCCGATGTGGTGAATCCCCCGCAGATCGGATTTTTGCCCCGGGCCGAGCTTTGGCGCCCCGGGCTCGCCATACTTCAGAATAGCGAAGTAAATGTAGCCGTCGCTCAGCCACACGCCCTTTTCACCGGTATTGCCGGGCCGCCGATACAGCTCGGTCAGGCCAAAATGTTCCTTGTAGAATTCGGCGGTCTTCGCAGGATCGTCAGTCACGAGCGCGATATGCCTAATGCGGGCCATCTGCCTTCTCCTTAAGCTTCTGCAGTTGTCAACGCGCAGACATCGCTGTGTAGGCTTTCGCCTCGGCAACGGTCAAGCGTTCGCCGGCAGCAAGCGAGGGTCGCCGCACCGGCGCCGATCACCAAAGGCCGGGGCGCGCCGTCGCTGCGGTCTTGCCGTGCCGCGCGGGTGCCGACAGGATGGGGCGATGGACCCCCTGCCGCCCGTCCCCCGCGTCGCCCCGCTCTCGACCGGGGTCACGACTCGGATGGGCGCGGCTCGGGGCCGCAGCGATTTTCAGCCCGGCCCGGTATTTCCCCGGCGCCAGCCTCAAATTCGACGCCAATGGCCGCCGTGTCGGGGCGCCGCTGATCCTGGTGCAATGGCAGAACGGCGAGCCGGTAACGGTGGCGCCGCCGCAATTCGCGGTCGCCAAGGCGATCTGGACGAAGCAGTCGAGCGAGTGACCTGGATCGAGGTGCGCATGCGATGAACCGCCTGCTGCAGGACCTGCGCATCGTCGAGATTTCGGCGTTTGTCGCGGCCCCGCTCGGCGGCATGACGATGGCGCAGATGGGCGCCGAGGTGATCCGCATCGACCCGCTCGGCGGCGGCATCGATCATCGCCGCTGGCCGGTAACCGGCGACGGCGTCAGCCTTTATTGGGCCGGGCTCAACAAGGGGAAGCGCTCGCTGGCATTGGCGCTCGACAAGCCCGAGGGGCGCGAGATCGCCCGCGCCCTGGTCGCCGCGCCCGGCCCCGGCGCCGGCATCCTGTTGACCAACCTGCCGCCGCTGAGCGGCCTCGATTTCGCGAGCCTCAAAGCCGCGCGTGACGACGTGATCGTGCTGCGCCTCGTCGGCAACCGCGACGGCTCGGCCGCGGTCGACTACACGGTCAACGCGGCGAGCGGATTTCCGCTGGTCACCGGCACAGGGCGCGCGGCGGCTGCCGGTCAACCACGTGCTCCCGGCCTGGGACATCGCTGCCGGGCTCTATCTGGCGACCGGGCTGCTGGCGGCCGAGCGCCACCGCGCGCGCACCGGCGAGGGTCAGGAGGTGGTCGATGGCCCTCTCCGACGTGATGCTGGCGACGGTCGGCAGTCTCGGCTATATCGGCGACGTGCAGGTCAACGGGCGGGCGCGGCCCGCGATCGGCAACGACCTCTACGGCAGCTTCGGCCGCGACTTCGCGACCGCCGACGGGCGCCGGGTCGATGATCATCGCGCTGACCCCGCGGCAATGGCGGGCGCTCGGCCAGGCGACCGGGCTGGCCGAGCGGCTCGCGATGATCGGAGCCGATGATGGAGGTCGATCTCGACACCGAGGCCGGGCGCTACTGAGGCGCGCGACATGATCGCCGCTCTGGTCGGGCGATGGTGCGCCGGCCGCAGCCTCGACGAGATCCGGCCGCGCCTTTGCCGGGACCGGGGTTCTGTGGGGCCAGTTCCAGGATTTCATCGCCAGCTGGTACGGGCCGACCCGCGCTGCTCGGAAGCGAACCCGCTGTTCGCGACCGTCGACCAGCCGGGGATCGGGCATTATCTGACGCCGGGGCTGCCGTTCGACTTCGCGGCGGCGCCGCGCCTGCCGGCGCGCCCGGCACCGCGTCTCGGCGAGCACACCGACGCCGTGCTGGCGCAAGTGCTGGGTCTGTCCTCGGCCGAGATCGGCCGGCTGCACGACAACGGCATCGTCGCCGGCGCGGATGGAGGTTAGGGCGATGCTCCGCCCTCGGGCCCGTCACCCTCGCTGTCGCGCTGCCGCAGCTCCTGACCAGCAATTGGCGCACCCGGCGGGCGGTGCGCAATTTCTCGCGCGATGTCGGGGGCCAGCCGCAGATCGCCCTGGGCGTCGAGCCAGCCGGCCTCGATGTCGGGCGGCAGTTCGCGCATCGCCTCGGCGAAAGGCGAGAAAGATCTCCTCGACCTGACGCGCTTCGAGACGCCGTTCCCTGGCCATGCGCGGCACCTCCTCTCGCTTCGAGCGCAACAGACTAGATCGCGCCGCCGTTACCGTCGAGCGCGGCGCGACCGCTCGCGATCGGCGACCGATCGCGCCTTCACGCCCGCCGCCGGCGCGGTTAAGATGCCGACCGGCTTCACCTTCACCAACACGAGGAGGACCACTTCATGGCCATCAGCATGTACCACGCATCGGTGCCGATGTTTCTGCAGTTGCTCGGCGGCCTGAAGGGCGTGATCGAAAAGGCGCAAAAGCACGCCACCGAAAAGAAATGGGATGACGCCACGGTGCTGAACTGGCGGCTTTATCCCGGACATGTTCACGTTCGCCCGCCAGGTGCGGCAGGCGAGCGAGCATGCGTTTGGCGCCGGCCGCGTTGCCGGGGTCGCGGTGCCCGAACTTGCCGCCGATCGACAATAGCTTCTGGGCCGAGATGCAGTCGCGGATCGACAAGACCATCGACTTCCTGAAGGGCCTGCGCCCCGATCAGCTCGACGGCAAGGAAGATTCGCAGGTCACGATCACTCAGGGCGGCCAGCCGCGCAATTTCCGCGCGCAGGTCTATCTTTATCATTTGGCGATGCCGAACTTCTACTTCCACACGACGACAGCTTACAACATCCTGCGCTCGCTCGGCATCGAGATCGGCAAGCGCGACTTCATGGGCCAAATGCCGTCGTAATCGGCTCAGCAGTAAGAACCATACGCAATCTCTCGTCATTCCGAGGCGCGAGCAGCGCCCGCGAGCCCGGAACCTATGAACACCGGTCAGCGACCATAAGGGAGAGGCCGCGTGTGCTTGGGTTCCGGGCCTGCCCGGCGGGCATCCCGGAATGACGGCTTTCGCGGGGATCGGGCTCGAAAATTCCTTCAGACCGGGCGGACGAGGACGTGGCGCTTGCGCCCGGCGCTGAGCTTGAGCGTGCCGTCGCGGGTCCGAATCGTCGAGCCGAACGATACGGGTCTCGTCCTCGACGACGGCGTCGTTGATGCGAGCGCCGCCGCCGCGGATCAGCCGGCGCGCCTCGCTGTTCGAGGCGGCGAGCCCGGCCCGGCGGAACAATTCGAAGGCCGGTACACCACGTTCCAGCTCATCTCGCGGTACCGCAACCTGTGGCAACCCGGCTGCGCCGGCAACTACAGCGGTAGCGTGAAGCGTGACGGCAGGTCTTCGCCGCTGCTCGCCTACCTCAAAGACCGCGCGCGCAGTTGCCGCCGCCGCCTCGGCCGCCTCGCGACCGTGGCAGAGCGCCGTCGCCTCGGTCGCCAAGCACTTTTTTCGCCTCGTTGATCTCGCTGCCTTCGAGCGCTTCGAGCCGGACGATCTCGTCCATCGGCAATTCGGTGAACAGGCGCAGAAAGCGGCCGACATCGGCGTCCTCGGTGTTGCGCCAGAACTGCCAGTATTCGTATGGCGACAGCCGCTCGGCGTTGAGCCACACCGCCCCCTGCGCGGTCTTGCCCATCTTGTCGCCGGATGCAGTCGCCAACAGCGGCGTCGTCAGCCCGAACAAGGCTGCGCCCGTCCATGCGCCGCCCCAATTCGACCCCGCCGACGATGTTGCCCCATTGGTCGGAGCCGCCGATCTGCACTTCGCAGCCGAAGCGGCGCGCCAGCTCGACAAAATCGTAGGCCTGCAGGATCGGATAGTTGAATTCGAGAAAGCGAGAGCGGCTGCTCGCGGTCGAGCCGCAGGCGGACGCTGTCCTGGGTCAGCATGCGGTTGACCGAGAAATGCCGCCCGACATCGCGCAGCAGCGGGATGTAGCGCAATTCGTCGAGCCAATCGGCGTTGTTGACCATGACCGCGTCGGTCGGGCCGTCGCCGAAATCGATGAACTTGGCGAAGACCTTGCGGATGCCGGCCATGTTGCGGGCGATCTCGGCATCGTCGAGCAACGGCCGCGCCGCGTCGCGGAACGACGGGTCGCCGATCCGCGTCGTGCCGCCGCCCATCAGCACGATCGGCTTGTGCCCGCTGCTTCTGCCACAGCCGCAGCAGCATGATCGACACGAGGTGGCCGACGTGCAGACTGTCGGCGGTGCAGTCGTAGCCGACATAGGCGGTGACGCGGTCGGTCGCTCGAGACGCGCGTCGAGCGCGTCGAGATCGGTGCATTGATGGACAAAGCCGCGTTCGAGCGCGGCGGCGAGAAAGGGGAACGGGGGGTCGACATGGCGCCGTCATCTAACACAGCCACGCCGAGGGGCCACAACACTCCCGCCCTCACACCGACCCTCCCTCGCCTGCGGGGGAGGGAAGGGAGCGGGTGCGGCGCGCGATCGGGCTGATGAGCGGCACCTCGCTCGACGGGATCGACGTCGCGATGATCGAGACCGACGGCGCGCGAGCGGGTGATCCCCGGCCCGTCGCTGACGATCCCCTATCCCGATCGATTTCCGCGAGAGGCTGCGCGCGGTGCTCGGCGGCGTCGGCCCGGTCGCCGAGGTCGAAGCCGAGCTGACGCGGCTGCATGCCGAGGCGGTCGAACAGTTTCTCGATGCGCCACCCGGGGACCGCCGCCGACATCGTCGGCCTGCACGGCCACACGATCCTGCATCGCCCGGCGGAGCGCCGCACCTGGCAATTGGGCGACGGCGCGCGCCTGGCGCGCCGGCTCGGGATCGACGTGGTCGCCGATTTCCGCTCGGCCGATGTCGCCGCCGGCGGCGAAGGCGCGCCGTTGGCGCCGCTGTTCCACGCCGCTCTCGCCGCGCCATTGCCAAAGCCGCTCGCCGTCCTCAATCTCGGCGGCGTCGCCAATGTGACCTGGATCGGCAGTGGAGAAACCGGCGGGCCGGCGGACATCCTCGCCTTCGACACCGGCCCCGGCAATGCGCTGATCGACGATTGGGTGCGCCGCCATACCGGCGCCGCGGCGGATATCGACGGCACCCTCGCCCGCGCCGGACGCGCTTCCGAGGAACATGTCGCGCGGTTTCTGGAACGGCCGTATCTTCGCCCGCAAGCCGCCGAAATCGCTCGATCGCGACGATTTCGGCGATGCCGATGCCCGAGGGCCTGTCGTTGGAAGACGGCGCCGCGACCCTGACCGAGATGACGGCCGCCGCGGTCGCGGCCGCGCTGCCGGCCATTTCCCGGCTCCGGCGCGCGAGTGGCTGGTCTGCGGCGGCGGCCGGCACAACCCGGCGCTGATGGCGGCGCTTATCAGGCGTCTCGGCGCGCCCGGTGCGCCCGGTCGAGGCCGTCGGCTGGGACGGCGACGCGCTCGAAGCCCAGGCCTTTGCCTATCTCGCGGTCCGCTCGGCCGCGGGGCTGCCGCTCAGCCTGCCCTCGACCACCGGCGTGCCGCGGCCGATGCCGGGCGGGCGGTTGTTCCGCCCAGGGTAAGTTCGCCGGGGCCGTCTTCGACGGCCTAATGTCGGGGTGAATGGCGCCCTGACAGCGCTCTCAAAGCGCGGCGAGGCAATGGGTTGACACGTAGGGGTCTCCTCACTCTCCGGGATCAGCACGCTTTCATCCGCCCAACCTGCGCAAATCGGGCGAACTGACGTGTTGCGAGAAGAATTGATGATGATTTGCCGATCATCGGCTCGAAGGAGGCAAAGTTAGAGGGTGTCGCGCCGCCTGATTCAGCCTTGCTTTTGAAGTTGGAGTCACGCGAGGGTTGGCTGCGATATGGGAACGCCTAGCAGAGTCGAGGCTGTTTCAACTCGCCTCCGAGCCTCAACAGATCGGTACACCACGCAAAAGAGTGGAGTCCGGGTGAAGAACCGAAGCAGCCAGCCCGAATGGATATCAGGATCGACGTGGGCGGACTCGAACTCTGTCAGAAACCGAGGCGCCAGCTCGAAACGTTGGACGTCATACCAAACTTGGTCGTCTGATACGGGCGATAGCAATCCGTGGTGGTGACAAAGTCCGCGAACGATTTTTCGGACCACCCGCATGACGCGCGGATCGCGCCCTGGAAAGACCATCTGCACCCAGCCCCGCGACGTCTCAACTTCTTCTACGCAGTCGAGCATGTCTCGCGCTCGCCTGCGCCCGTCGACATATTCGAAGCTGCGCCGGGTCTTCCCCTCCCAGAGTTCTCGGACTATCGGCGTGGGGTCTCCGGAAATTTGCAGTATATTTCGGAAATGGACTTCGTCATTTGTGAAGCTCCCATTACATGGCAGACAGGCGGGAACAGTGATCCTCTGAACCCGAGAGGCAGCTTTCGAGGGAGGGTACAACGCGGTTGGGGGGACGTGGCCATCCGTGGACGCATTCTCACTACCACAGTACGCACAGCGGCGATTGCTCGTTACATGGCTCATCTCTGCCCCACCCTGCTGTTGCTAACGTAGCACCTATTGCCATTTAGTCACTATGTAGAGCAGATTGGTGAGCGAGATCGCGCCTTTCAAGAGGGGTCTGGTTGAAAAGAATTGCTGCGTCAGCACGGCTGCGAAGGTCAGGCGGCCGGAAAGGCAGGCGTCCGGCGCCCTTAGCCCAAGCCTCAACGTTCGATATCCCTATTGCGCCGCAGTCGGGAGGTCAGAGCCTCGGCGTTTGACAGTTAGCCCGGTCCCCAAGCCGGTGGGAGTGGACGGTTTGGAGAGAGGGCGCGAACGGTAATGCTGATGCGGCGAGCGCCGCCGCATCGGGCGATCCCGCGCGGATTACTGGGCCGGCACCAGCTCCGGCGCCTTGGCCTTGGCGAAGGCCGGCATGACTTCCTTGCCGAAGCGCTCGAGCTGTTCGAGCGCGATCTTCTTAGGGACGCCGACGCTGAGGCTGACCGAGACCCGGTCGAGGCCGGGATAGCGCTTCTCCAGGGCTTTGAGGTGCCCGATGATCTGCTCCGGCGACCCGCACAAGACGCCGCCGGCGGCAATCGCGTCCTCGATCCGCGGCAATTTGGCCTGGGGTGCGCGTTTGGGGTCGCGCATGATCTCGATCTGCTCGTCGCTCAAGGCCCGAACCAGCCGCAATTCGCCAAACATCTTCATGTTTTCTTCATAGTATTTGCCAGCCTCGCGGATGCCCTGCTCGCGGCTGTCGGCGATGTAGAAGTGGAAACCGAAACAGAGCCGCTCGCCCAATTCGAGGTGCTTGCCGATGCGGGCATGCGCCGCTTGCCAGTCGAGGACCACCTTGTGCATCGCGCCGCCCTCGGCCGAGCCGCCGCCGATCAGCCCCTGAATGCCGTGCTTGGCCATGAAATCGAGCGCCCGCTCGGTCCCGCCTTGGATCGGCTGCCAGCATTCGACCGGCAGCCGCAACGGGCGCGGCACGAGGGTCAGCTCTTCGAGGGTGTAACCGCGATAGGGCACCCGCGGCGGCAAGGTGTAGTGCTTTCCCTCATGCGCGAACGATTCGTCGTTGAACGCCTTGAAGATGATGTCGACCTGCTCCTCGAACAATTCGCGGTTGGCTGGCTGGTCGAGCAACGGCGAGCCGAAGGTCTCGACCTCGCGGGTGTGGTAGCCGCGCCCGACGCCAAAGGTGATGCGCCCGCCGCTGAGGATGTCGGCCGTCGCGTAATCTTCGGCCAGCCGCAGCGGATGCCACATCGGCGCGATGTTGAAGCCGCAGCCGATCCGGATCTGCCTGGTCACATGCGCCAGGTGCAGCGCCATCATCAGCACGTTGGGAATGCACTCGTAGCCCTCGTGCTGAAAATGATGCTCGGCCATCCAGAACGTGTGATAGCCCAGCCGGTCCATCAATTGCGCCATCGCCTGCGCCTTGTCGAAGACGGTGGCCAGATGCTCGTTTGGATAGCGGCGGTCGTTCACCGGGACGCCGCCGTAGCCGACATTTTCGATATCGACGTGCCCGGCGAACAGACTGTCGAATTTGGTAATCATGCCATGACCTCCACGGAAAAACCGCCGATCGATTCCCGGGCGATTGTACGCCGTGGCCCTGGGCTGGCAACCCGCATCGCCCTTGCCGATCGCGGCCGGCCCTGCTTGCGGCGACGCCGCGATCGCCAACTGCCTCCGACGCCGCTGCTCAGCCCGAGATGCGCGCCGCCGGCCCGCCGCGTGTCCGAAGAATCGCTGCAATCGGGTTATTCGAGGCGCCCATTTACGCTGACCGCTCATATCTTCGACACCCGAAGGAAAAACTTCGGGAATGCATGAACCTTTTGGTGGGTATTCTTGTTTAGCGTTTATTCTGGCCGGTAGAGGCGCGCGATCAAGCCGAACCGCGTGGAGCACACCAGAATTCTTGCCGATTGACCCTTGGAGATGACTTAATGACGATCCTTGATGACCTGACGGCGGATCACCGTGAATTGAAGGCGCAGATCGGGGCAATCCTCGAAGCCGAGGGCAACAAGGAACGCGCCCCCCGCTTCAAACAATTTCGGGCCTTGCTGACGGCGCACAGCCGCGCCGAGGAGAGGGTGCTCTACCGGCGCCTCGAAAAGTCCGAGGAAGGCAAGGACGAGGCCCTTGAAGGAACAGTCGAACACGAAGTCGCCGACCGCCTGGTCGAGGATTTATCGAAAAGCCGGAACCTCGAATCGGACAAATGGACGGCGCGTTGCACCGTCCTCAAGGAGCTGCTTGAACATCATATCGACGAGGAGGAGGACGGGATGTTCAAAACGGCGCGGAAGCAGTTCGATCAAAAAACTTTGGACAAGATGAGCGAGGAGTTCAAGAGGGAGAAGCCAAAATTCACGGTCGAAACGGTAGTCTAATTTACCCGATCGCAGGGGGATCATTTATCCGATCGCAGGGGGATCGAGGACCAATGAAGGCCTCCTGCTCGAACGAGGCCTGACCAACTATTGGCGCTACAATACGATTGGCTTCTTCGCTCCGGACCCACGCGATGCGCATGAGCGCGAACAGACTTGGCGCGAGTTCAAGGAGATGGTGGCGCGCTTCCACGATGCCGGGCTCGAGGTGGTCCTCGACGTCGTCTGCAACCACACCGCGGAAGGCAACGAGCGCGGCCCGACCCTGTCTTTCAAGGGCCTCGACAACGCTTCCTGTTATCGCCTGATGCCCGATCAGCAGCGGTATCACGTCAACGTACCGCACCGGAAACACCCTTAATCCGAGCCCTACGCGGGTGATCCAAAAATTTCGCGACCGGTGATCAATACGGCGCGACGGGCCGATCGGTTCTGTTGTTCGCCCTTCGCTGAGAAGTGTCCATCTGAGATGTTGAGCACACATCCGTTGGGACAATAGAGTGGGATGAGCAATGAACGCCGACATAAGCTTTATAGATAGAGATCTTACGTGGATTTGGCCTACAAGATGATCAATCTGAGAATAATCGGGGCCTCCGAACTTTTTGGACGCAGAAGTGTTGATAGTGAGGCAATCCCAGGAGAAAATCATGGACAAAAATCGAGTCGTCGGCGCCGCCCACCAGGTCAAAGGCGCCGTCAAGCAAACCGTCGGCAAGGCGACCGGCGACGCCAAGACCGAGGCCGAAGGGGCCGCGGAGAAAACGGCCGGGAAAGTTCAAAACGCTGTGGGCGGCGCCAAGGACGCCATCCGCGACGCGGCGAAGAAGTAATTGTCGTCGCCTCGGGCGGCACGCTATGCTGCCGGAGGCGCGCAATCTAAAGCAGATACAACAGGGCGCATTCGCTGCGCCGGGTTAGGGAACATCTGAACAAGGGTTTGGCGCACGAATGACGGTTACAAAGAGAACCCCTCAGCCGATGACAGACGAGAGATGGCAGCGCCCTGGGGTGGTGTTGGCCGATCTGCGGGGGGAGTGGAGTGGCGTTGACACGCTACGCATCCTGGCAACGCAGCAGATGTCGGCGGGCCATGAACAGATTGGCCAGCGCGCAGGTCACCAGCAGGCGATGCGCGTTCTTTTGCAGCCCGCGATAGCGCACCCCTGTTCGGGCCAGGGGCAGGCTCTTGGCAAAGCCGAACACCCGCTTGATGACCCCGATCGAAGGCTCGACTTTGGCCCGTACTTTCGACTTGGTGCGGTTTTTGGTCCGCTCGGCCTCGTCCACCACGCCGCGCAACCGATAGCGGCGATTGGTGAAGTCGCGCGCCTTCGGAGCCTGCCGGCGGATCACCGCGCGCTGGCCGCGATACGCCTGATCGCCCCACACGCGGGTCTCGCGCCCATGCAACAGATCGGGCAGCACCGTGCTGTCGGCGACATTGGCCGGCGTCGCTACCGCCGCGTGGATCAGCTTGGTTCGGCTGTCGACGCCGAGATGCGCCGTCATGCCGACATACCACTGGTTGCCCTTCTTGGTCTGATGCATCTCGGGCTTGGTCTGATGCATCGCGGGATCGCGCGCCTTCGCGGTGTTCTTGGTCGAGGATGGCGCAGTGATGATCGTCGCCTCGACGATCGTGCCGGTGGCGATCTTCAGCCCCTTCTCGGCCAGATGCCGCTGCCCCTCGGCGAACAGAAGCCGGCCCAGATCGTGCTCCTCCAGCAGGTGGCGGAAGCGGCACACCGTGGTCTCGTCGGGCACCGGCTCGCGCCCCAGCTCGATCCCGACAAAGCCGCGCATCGCCTGCGAATCGTAGAGCGCCTCTTCCGCTGCCGGGTCCGACAGATTGAACCATTGCTGCAAGAAATAGAGGCGCAGCATCCGCTCCACCCCGATCGGCGGACGGCCGTTGCCGGGCTTGCGATAGAACGGCTCGATCAGCCGGCACAGCGCCGCCCACGGCACCACCCGCTCCATCTCGGCCAGAAACACCGCCCGCCGGGTCGTCCGGGCGTAGCGCTCAAACCCCACGCTCGCCAACGTCAGCTGTGTCATCGCCCCAAACCTTGCGCACCCCACCCCGCTGCACACTATATCATGATCGCCGACCCAAAGGCTTTTGCAGAGTTTCCTTAACGGAAGAAATCATCGGCCGAGGCATCTGCTTTGGTTGTTGGGGGTGCCCATTCCGATAATCATCCTGCTCGCGCTGATCTGGCACTGATACCCCGCGGGGGGTACGAGAATGGTCGGTGCTCCTGGAACCGGTTGGACGCCTCTAAAAACCGGTTGTTTTTGAAGGCGAATCGCTCGTTCCTGCGATTGGGGAATGCGGGAGATCGGCGATGGCGGGGCAACCGGGATTTTTCGACGGCGACGAGCGATTGAAGGCGTTGTCGGCAGCGGGCGACCCGCTGGAGCGCCTGGCCAAAGTCGTCGATTTCGAGGTGTTTCGCGGCGAGCTGGAAGCCGCCTTGTCGCGCTCGGACCGGACCAAGAGCCTGCCCCTGGCTTGAACAGGGGGCGGACGGCCGCCTTATGACCCGGTGCTGATGTTCAAGGTGCTGGTGCTGCAGACGCTGTACACGCTGTCGGACGATCAGACCGAATATCAGCTCAGGGATCGGCTGTCGTTATGAGGTTTGTCGGGCTGGCGCTGCACGATCCCGTCCCGGACGCCAAGACGATCTGGCTCTATCGCGAGCAGCTGGGGCGGGTCGGCGCGGTTGAGCGTCTCTTCGCACGGTTTGACGAGATACTGCGGGTGAAGGGCTGGCTGGCGATGGGCGGTCAAATCGTTGATGCGACGGTGATCGAGGCCCGCCGGCCGCGATTGACCAAGGTCCGAGAAGGACACCATCAAGGGTGGCGGCATCCCTGCCGAATGGAAACCGGCGCGGCGTGCGCAGATCGATCGCGACGGGCGCTGGACCTTGAAGCGCGGGCGCAAGCGCGAGACCCCGGCCAATCAAGCTCCCGGCGGCCACAAGCGCCAGCCGGAGATCGCGGTGCCGATGTTCGGGTACAAGAACCACGTCGGCGTCGACCGCGAGCACGGTCTGCTGCGGCGCTATGTCGTCACCCACGCGGCAAGATATGACGGCAGCCAACTCGACGCGGTGCTCGATCGCGACAACACCGCCAGCGATGTGTGGGCCGATACCGCCTACCGCTCGGCAGCGAACCTGGCCCTGCTCGAGCGCCGTGGGCTGAGACCACAGTTCCAGCGCAAGAAGCCGCGGGGCACGAAGATGCCGGCGCATATCGTCCGCGGCAATGCCACCCGCGCCCGGGTGCGATCACGGGTCGAGCATGTCTTCGCCGCCCAGAAATGCCGCTTCGGGCTGATCGTGCGGACCGTCGGCATGGTCCGTGCCCGAGCCAAGATCGGCATGGCCAATCTCGTCTACAATTTCGCCCGCCTGGCCTGGCTTCAGGGACGAACCGCGCCGGCGTGACGCATACCCCACCGAGATCGACCAGCGACAAACCACACCCGTTCGCCGCAGTACCGATCGGCCCGCTAATCGGAACCATCAGCCTGATGACGCGCCGAAAATCATCGCAAAACCCGGTAATTCGAGCCGTCCGGTCGCATCGGAGTCCCCGGCGCCGCAGAGGGCGATAGCCTGTAATCATCGATTTTCGCGATTAGAGCTGGCCGGCGATCTTCGGGGCGCTTTTGCTGGCAGCATTTTCACTGATCCTCCCTGCGCTCGGCTCGGGTTTCGGCCTCGCTTCGGTGTCTCGGTGGTCCAACACCGGCGCTTCGGCAACGACCTCGGGTAGTGGCCGGTTTTGGGGCTAGGTGGCCGAATTTGGTCGCGGCACGCTCGGTGTCGTCAAGGTCAAGCGGCATCGCCATTACCGGGTTTGGCGGGCGCGTCTTTGTAGATCAGCTTGAAACTGCCCTCCAAAAGCTGAATCCAAAGCTTGCGTTCTGCATCGGACCAGACGTCCCCTGATTTTGGTAGACGTGCTAGCAATCCGCGAATGATGGGGTCAATTTCGGTCTGATCGTCTCCACCACCATTCCCGCCGCCGCCCTTAGGCTCCCCATCGGTCTTAGCCGGATCGGCTGGCGCAACGCCAGGCCGCACAAGGCGGTTATTCCCATGCTCGAAGTAGCCGGACTCTTGCGCCGACCGTTCAAAAGCCTGCCTCGCACGGCCCTTCTGTTTTTCAGCAACGCCAAGTCCGACAATTTCGCCCTCAAGGGTTTTCCCTGGCGGGAGAACCCCTTCCTTGTATCTCTCGTAAATCGCGCTGTAGAGCGGCACCCGTAGGAATGCGTCCGCCTTTGCGCCTCGTTCTTGCTGTGGGTCAACGGCCATCCGGCCAAGCGGGGTCAGCTTTCGCCTTTCCGTGGCCGGGTCGAGCAATCCGAACATCCGAGCGGCAGTAAGCTGCATCCGATAGCCGCTGCTCTTTGAGCTTTGGCTAAGCCACGCAGATAACTGCGTATCGTCGCAGTCGCCGGCTCCCACGTTTTCATGGATTGCCCGAGCTACACGGATCGCGTCGCCGAGGTCATTATACGGGAACGCGATCGACGACCTCTCCCTCTTGGCCGCGCCTGGCTGCGCACTATCTGACGTTCCCGCGTCGTTCTGACCTTCATTTTCTGCCGTTCGTGCGATGTTCTCTTCGGCCATATCCTGGCACTCGCGAAACTCACTGACTGTAGCCTAAGCCAGCGTGGATAGCGTTGTCAACCAAAATGTGGATAGTACCCATTTTTCGGGTCGACGAATGAGCGGCGATGGCTATTATCCAGTTTCGGAGGATAGGTAGATGCGTACAACGCAAGAGCCTCAGCCGAACGGACTGACCCGGACGCGAGGCGACGATAAACCAAAGGCCGCTCCCCGGCGCGTGATCGGCAAAGGGAAGCGGCCCGCTGGTCAGTCTATCTAAAAGACGGACCCGGCCGCTGTTGGCGCGGCGGCCGGCTCCTAGATCACAACATCGGGATTTGGCCCCGTCGTCGCGATCGTCCCTTGGAACTTAGTCGAGTTGGCGCTCGATTTCCACGGCAAACGATGCGGGCCGATCCCTCCGACAAGGGATTTGGCCCCATGAACAATCTTCCGAGAGAGAAACAGGTTGAGGCGATTGCAGCGCTTTGTGAGGGCGTCAGCGTCCGCGCGACGGAGCGGCTCACCGGCATCAATCGCGGTACGATCCTGAGTTCTCGGCGTCCGCGTCGGCGACGGCTGTGCGGCGCTGCATGACGCGATGATGCGGGGGCTTCACGTCGGCAGGATCGAGCTGGACGAAGCGTGGAGTTTCATCGCGAAGAAACAGCGGCACCTGAAGCAAACCGACCCGGCGGACTTCGGCGATCAATATGTGTTCCTGGCCCTGGCTGGCGCCGGCAAGGCGATCATCTCATGGCGGGTCGGCAAGCGGGACGGCGACAACTGCCGCGCCTTCCTGGCCGATCTGCGCGCCCGCGTTCTCGGTGCGCCCGAGATATCGTCGGATGGTTTCACGGCCTACCCGGACGCTGTGGAGCAAGCATTCGGCATCGAATGCAGCTTCGGCACCATCGAGAAGCACTATGCAGTAGATGCCGCCGTAGAAGCCGCGCGGCGCTACTCGCCAGCGGCGGTGGTGTCCACAACACGCCGGCGGATCATCGGCGCGCAGCGGACGATTTCGACCAGCTACATCGAACGGCAGAACCTCACCCTGCGGATGCAGCAACGCCGGTTCACGCGGTTGACGAACGCGTTCAGCAAGAAGCTGGAAAACCACATCGCAGCGGTCGCGCTATATGTCGCGCATTACAATTTCTGTCGGGTCCACGAAACGCTCAAAATCACCCCGGCGATGCAGCTCGGGGTGACGGATCGACGGCGTGGTTCCCGCGCCAGGTGGACGGCGCTATGGTCGCTTCACGGTCATCGACGGAGGCCGGGAATGAGCGAGTGGCCTACTTTCAGCCGCGAGTGGCTGCTTTGGGCGGATATCGTTGAAAAAGTCAGGCCTGAAGTAATCGTGGTGGCAGTGGCCTACGGTTGGAAGGGTCGAAAGGGCGCGGATGATGTGAGCCGCGCCTCAGGCGGCTGAGGTCGCCGCGGGCGCCGGGATCAGCATGGCGAGTTTGCGCAGGTTTTGGGCGGTGGCGGCGAGGTAGAACTCGTCGCGGGCGCCGTTCGGCCCGCGCAATCGCAGCCGGTCGATCTTCAGGATGCGTTTGAGGTGGGCGAACAGCATCTCGATCTTCTTTCGTTCGCGCCTGGAGGTGACATAGGCCTCGGTGGCCGCGATGTCGCGCGCCATATCGCGGGCGCCTTCATGGATGGAGCGCAGGATCTTGCGGGCCGGCGCGTTCGGGCAGCACTGCGGCTTCAGCGAACAGCCCTGGCAATCCAGCTTGCTCGCGCGATAGCGCATCATGCCGTTCTCGTCGACGAACGGTCGCGGCACGCGATAGATTTTGTGGCGCTGCCTGAGCTCCTTCCGGGCCGGGCAGATGTAGCAGTCGCGCTTATGGTCATAGGCGAAGTCGTTTCGGGAGAAGGTGCCGTCGGTGCGCTGGGATTTGTCGAACACCGGAATGTGCGGCTCGATAGCGCGCTCGTGCACCAGCCAGGCAAGGTTCTCGGCCGAACCGTAAGCCGTGTCGGCCGCCAGCCGCTCAGGCCATAGGCCGAAGCGCTCCTGCGTCCGATCGATCATTCTTTGCTGTGCCATCACCTCGGCCTGGCGGACCGCAGTGGTCGCCTCGACATCGACGATGACGGCGCACTTCAGGTCGATCAGGTAGTTGGTGCAGTAGGCAAAGAAGGCGAGCCCGCCATTGGCTCCCGTCCAGCGTGCGGCCGGGTCGGCGCGCGAGACGAACTTCGGCACGACCGGCGTTGCCGCGTCGAACGCGGCATCGTCGAGAACCGCCAGATACTCCCGCACGGCATGGTTCGCCGCCTCGGGGATCTGCCACTCGCTGCCCGGCACGCTGCGCTGCCGGTTGGCGTCGGCCTTGATCATACTGGCGTCGACCGCGAAACCCTCGCCGCCGACCAGCCCCTCGGCGAGGCAGCGCTGTACGGTCGTCTCGAACACCTTGCGCAGCAGATCGCTCTCGCGGAAACGGCCGTGCCGGTTCTTCGAGAAGGTCGAGTGGTCCGGCACCGCGCCGTCGAGCCCGAGCCGGCAGAACCAGCGGTAGGCGAGGTTCAGATGAACCTCCTCGCACAGCCGCCGCTCCGAGCGGATCCCGAAGCAGTAGCCGACGATCAGCATCCGGATCATCAGCTCCGGATCGATCGAAGGCCGACCCACCTCGCTGTAAAACGGGGCCAGTTCGCTCCGCACCCCATCGAGATCGACAAACCGGTCCACCGAGCGCAGCAGATGCTCCGCCGGCACATGGCGCTCGAGCGAAAACTCGTAGAACAACGCGTCCTGCTGGACTTGCCGCTCCCCCCTCATCGACTGCCCCCCAGCTGTCGTGATGCGAGATTATACCGCGTCGGTGCCCCCGTTTTTCAACACAATCCGCCATTACCCGACCTTGACCGTAATGACCGCGATATGGCTGAATCGTCGTTCAATGGGTTTCTGGCGGCCTGGGAGGCTATCTGACCGGCCGACTTCGGACGAACGGTATCCGACGACCAGCACGGGGTTGAGGGCCCGCGTCGGTCTCTGCGGGAAAAGATCACCCACTTCGACCATGAGCGGATTCCCGAGCGCTTGGTGCATGCCCGTGGAGCGGCCGCCCACGGCGTTTTCCAGGTCGATGAAGGCTTGTCGGACCGAACGACGACGGCATTGCTGCGCGACCCAGCCAAGGAGACGCCGGTCTTCGTCCGCTTCTCGACGGTGGCCGGCTCGCGCCCCTCGTCCGACACCCCACGCGACGGGCGCGGTTTCGCCGTCAAGCTCTATACGGATGATGGCGTGTGGGACCTCATCGGCAACAACTTTCAGGACTTGCTTCCCACCATCATCATACGGTGTCTTGGATGGCCCGCTTGGCCGCCGTGATCTGCTCCTCGTCGCGTCGATACATCGTACACTCCTTGATGCGCTTGGCCTGCACCAACCCGGCTCCGGTGTTCGCTCAACGTGGGCGCGCCGAGCTTCTCGGCGATCAGCACACCCCGTCCTCAACCAGGTCGCCGTCCACCTGTTCGCGGAAATGCGCAGGCGGGTCGCGCAGCCAGTCCAGGATTTGGAGCCGGCGCTCGTGGGCCAGGGCGCGCAGGGTGGTCCCGATATCCATTTTGCTACTTTGCCAATCGACTATGTGTCAACTCTTCAATCCTCGGACGGAGAGGATGCCGTGACCGACCAAGCTGCCCTGATCAGCCGCGAGCGCATTATCGCGACCGAGCGCGCGATCCGGCCCCACGTGCGCCGCACGCCGCTGATCGAGGCGGACGGAGCCGATTTCGACCTTGCCCCCGCGGCGCTGCTGTTCAAGCTCGAGCTGCTGCAACACTCCGGTTCGTTCAAGGCTCGCGGCGCCTTCGCCAACCTCTTGCTGCGCGACGTGCCGGCCGCAGGCGTGGTCGCGGCCTCGGGCGGCAATCATGGCGCGGCGGTCGCCTACGCCGCGCGGCGGCTCGGCGTGTCCGCCACCATCTTCGTGCCGGGCATTATCTCGCCGGCCAAGGCGGAGCGCATCCGGAGTTACGGCGCCGCCCTTGTCGTCACCGGCGAGCGCTACTCGGACGCCCTGGCCGCGAGCGAAGCCCACGTCGCCGAGACTGGTGCGATGCCGGTCCACGCGTTCGACCAGCCCGAAACCTTGCTGGGCCAGGGCACGGTCGGGCTGGAGCTGGAGGCCGACGCACCCGATGTGGACACACTGCTGGTCGCGGTCGGCGGCGGGGGTCTGATCGGCGGCATCGCGGCCTGGTATGCTGGCGGAATCAGGATTGTCGCGGTCGAGCCGGACGGGGCGCCGACACTGCACGCGGCCTTCGCCGCGGGCCGGCCGGTGGATGCTCCGGCGGGCGGCATCGCGGCGGATAGCTTGGCTCCGCGTCGAGTGGGCGAGCTGATGTTCCCGATCGCCTGCGCGCACGTGGCCGAGATCGTCCTGGTCGGCGATGACGACATCCGGCGGTCGCAAGCGGCGCTTTGGTCGGAGCTGCGCGTCGTGGCCGAGCCCGGTGGCGCGGCCGCCTTTGCAGCACTGCTCTCCGGCCGTTACCGGCCTGCCCGCCAAGAGCGCGTCGCCGTGCTGGTCTGCGGCGGCAACACCACCGCGGTGCGGTTCGACCAATGACGCCGAACCGGCAAAACCGATCGGTTCGCACAAGTGAGCCGGCGCAGCCGGCGGTTCGGCGCCTTTCATCGGGACATTGACAATGGCCATTGCGGTGGGCATAGCGGATTGCTTTGTCGCCCGCCTCGCGAAACAATGCAGAAAACCGGAGGAAACACCGTGGCTGAGGACATTGCCATGCCGGTCGCCGGCCGGCCGGCGACGACGATTGCGGCGCGGATGGATCGGCTGCCGCAGAGCCGCTACATCCTGGGCTTCGTCGTGTTGCTGGCGCTGGGCGGGTTTTTCGAAGTCTTCGACAACGGTCTGATCGCCTACATCGCCCCAGGGCTCTACCGGGCCGGCATCATGGTGCCGACGACGCGCGGGTTTTTCGACATCCATGGTTTCGCGAGCCTCGTCGCCGCCACCTTCATCGGCATGTTCATCGGCACGATGTTGCTGAGCCCGCTGTCCGATTTCTTCGGCCGGCGCACGATCTTCACCTTTGCCCTGGTCTGGTATTCGATCGCCACCTTTGTCATGGCGTTCCAGTCGACCGATGTCGGCCTGGTGATCTGGCGTTTCATCGCCGGCATCGGCATCGGCGTCGAGTTCGTCACGATCGACACCTACCTCTCGGAGCTGGTGCCGAGGGAGCGCCGCGGCGCTGCTTTTGCCTTTGTCGCGACGATCAGCCTGTGCGCCTACCCGATCGCCGCGTTTCTGTCCTGGCTTCTGGTGCCGAGGACGGGTTTTGGCCTCGATGGCTGGCGCTGGGTTACGATCATCGGCGCCCTCGGTGCGATCGTGGTCTGGTGGCTGCGGCTCGGGCTGCCGGAATCGCCGCGCTGGCTCGCGCAGAGCGGCCGCCACGCCGACGCGGACCGGGTTGCCCGGATGATCGAGACCCGGGTCGAAGCCGAAACCGGGCGCCCGCTGCCGCCGCCGCAGACCTTGGCCGGGGAGGTCGAGCAGGCCACCGGATCGCTCGCAGAGATCTTTCGGCCGCCCTACCGCAAACGCACCACCATGCTGGTGATCTTTCAGCTGGTGCAGACGATCGGCTATTACGGGTTCACCAGCTGGGTCCCGACCCTGCTGGTGGCGCAAGGGATCACCTTCACCAAATCGCTCGCCTACACCGTCGTGATCGCGATCGCCTCGCCGACGGCGGCTCTGGTCGCCACCCAGCTCGCCGATCGCATCGAGAGAAAATGGCAGCTCGCCTGCGCGGCGCTGGCGATCGCCGGTTTCGGCCTGTTGTTTTCACAGCAGCGGGCGGCCGCGGGCATCATTATCGTCGGCCTCCTGATCGCGTTTTCCAACACCATTCTCGCCTACTCGCTGCACGCGTACCAATCCGAGCTTTATCCGACGCGGATCCGCGCACGCGCCGTCGGCTTCACCTATTCGTGGAGCCGCTTCAGCACGATCTTCGTCGGCTTTTTTGTCGCCTTTTTCCTGCGGCACTACGGGACGCTCGGCGTATTCTTGTTTATCGCCGGGGCGATGCTGATCGTGTTCGTGGTGATCGCCTCGATGGGACCGCGCACCACTCGGCTGCGGCTCGAGGCGATCTCTCGCTGAGCTCTGGCCGCAGATCCGTGTCGACCGCTGATTTCGGGCCAGACGCCCAGAGCTCAGGTGCCAGAGCTCAGGCGCTCAGAACTCCATGTCGAGTTCTTCGAACTCGTCCGGCTCGACCAGGGCCGCCTCCCGCCAGGCGATCATGTCGGGCAATGCCAGAATGCGGCGGCAATACTCGGCGCAGCCTTGGTCGAGCTCGACCTCGTAAGTTTTGAAGCGGGTCACGACCGGGGCATACATCGCGTCGGCCATCGTCAAAGTCCCGAACAGGTACGGCCCGCGATGTTCGGCGAAGCACTCGCGCCAGATCGTCGCAATCCGGTCGATGTCAGCCTGCGCTCCGGCCCATACCTTGAAGCCGGGGTGGCGCGCCTTGAGGTTCATCGGCAATGCAGAGCGCAGATTGGTGAAACCGGAATGCATTTCGCCGCAGATCGAGCGACAGCGCGCACGCGCCGCTCGGTCGCCAGGCAGCAGCCCGGCCTTCGGGCTCAATTCGTTCAGATACTCGGCGATCGCCAAGGTGTCCCAGACCCGTATGCCGTCATGCGTCAGACAGGGCACCAGGATCGACGGCGACAGCAGCAGCAGCTCGGCGCGATTTGACGGGTCGCCGGCCGGCACCACCTGCTCGACGAATTCCAGCCCGGCCATCCTGCACAACAGCCAGCCGCGCAGCGACCATGAGGAATAATTCCGGCTGCTGATCGTCAATATGGCCTCGGTCATCGCTGCGCTCCTTTCATGTCGCCGTGGTCATGGCATGCACCCTGGTCACCGCATGCACGCATGCCGGCCGACCGGCCATTCTCCCACAGCCGCAATTGCTGCGCCAAACCTGCCGGAGGAGATCGAGCGACGGGCGCGGAGGCCCCGCGGATGCGCGCTGCTGGCGCTCTATCCTGCTCCGTCCAGGGCGGGCTCCCAGCCCGCGCCGAGCCTGTCGGGCAAGCGATCCCAATGCGTTAAGTATTTGCCGTTTCGCAAAATTTCAACGCTTCAAGTATAAAGCGGCCTCGGGCGTCGCGACCTGCGGGGATCGAAGATCAGACCGCGAAATTCCTGAGGGAGGCTCGGATGGAGCGCGGATTTGCCGTTATTGGCCTCGGCTATGTCGGGCTGCCGGTGGCCCTGGCCCTGGCGAGGCAGTTCGAGCCGGTCATCGGCTTTGACATATCGAAACGCCGGATCGCGGCGTTGCGCGGTGCGCGCGATGCGACCGGGGAGGTCCCTGCGGCAGCGTTGCGTGACACTAGGCTGCGGCTGACCGACGACGCCGACACCCTGGCCGAAGCGAGCTTCCTGATCGTCACGGTGCCGACGCCGATCGATGCCGAGCGCCGCCCCGATCTCGGGCCGCTGACCGATGCCTGCGCGCTGATCGGGCCGCGGCTGCGGCCGGGCTCGGTCGTCGTGTTCGAATCGACGGTCTATCCCGGCCTTACCCGCGAGATTTGCGGTCCGCTGCTGGAGAAGGCATCGGGGCTGTCGCAGGGTGCGGGTTTCAAGCTCGGCTATTCGCCGGAGCGGATCAACCCTGGCGACCGGCGGCACCGGCTCGAAACCATCGTCAAGATCGTCGCCGGCGAGGATCAGGAGACATTGGACCGGGTCGCCGGGGTCTATGGGCGGATCGTCGAAGCCGGGTTGCACCGCGCCTCGTCGATCGAGGTAGCCGAAGCGGCGAAGGTCATCGAAAACACCCAGCGCGATCTCAATATCGCCTTGATGAACGAGCTGGCGATCATCTTTGACCGGCTCGGCATCCCGACCCGCGAGGTGCTGGCCGCGGCCGCCACCAAATGGAATTTCCTGCCGTTCGCGCCAGGGCTGGTCGGCGGCCACTGCATCGGCGTCGATCCCTATTACCTGACCGCCCGGGCTGAGGCCGCCGGGTATTACCCACAGGTCATCCTGTCGGGGCGGCGGATCAACGACGGCATGGGCGGGTTTGTCGCCCAGCGCTTGGTCAAGCTGTTGATCGCCGCCGAGCGTCCGGTCAAGGGCGCCCGGATCGGCATTGTCGGCGTCGCCTTCAAGGAGGACGTGCCCGATCTGCGCAACAGCCGGGTGCCCGACATCGTCGCCGAGCTGCGCGAGTTCGGCATCGCCGCCATGGTCGCCGATCCGCTCGCCGACGCCGACGAGGCGCGCCGCGAATATGGGATCGAGCTGGTCGCTCTCGACGAGTTCCGCGGGCTCGACGGGTTGGTCCTCGCCGTACCCCATCGGGTTCTGGCCAAGGCCGGATGGGATAAGCTGTTCGCGGCGCTGGCGCCCGGCGGCGTTCTGGTCGACGTCAAATCGGCGATCGCCCACGACGAGGTTCCGCCGCACCTTCATTACTGGAGCCTCTGAGCCGCGGCGCAGGCCACGCGCAGCGATGGACTCCGGCTGGAAATCGGCAACCTCGTTACAGCAATGGTCGTCGGAGCCTGCTTATCGATGTAGATCTACCCCGCACGGCACCGGCCAGCCGACCTCGTTGCCAGCTTCCGGTCGATCAGCGCCTCTCGCGAAGGAGATGACCAAGCTCGCCCGGGATCGCCGCGCGATGCGGTGGGCGCAGTCTTGCGACCCAGTCGTTAAATATAAAACCAAATAAAAGACTGAATATCACGATCATTATTGCGAGAGACATCAGAATTATGCTCAGCCCCAGTTTCGGGTCTTCAAGAAAATACGGTCTTAACATATGGTCGGGCGCATATCCCGCTGCTCGCAGGCCGAAGGCAATGCCACGGGTCCAAAAATACCTGTTCCAATTGATCGCGCGGGCATAGTCAAACGTGGCTTCGCTGGCGGGCATGCGTTCGATTTTATCACTCGCGGCGTGCTGCAATTGAAGGACGATGACATGCTCGCGACCAAGACTGGTCCCGGCAAGCTGCGCCACGCCGAGGTACTTGCCGTTTCCGCTGGGATAGTCGACGTCCCAAATCGGATCCACCACCATCCGGCCTCCCTCGTACTCGGCCTCGACGACGACATGGATCGGGACACAAGTCCGGCATGGGAAGATCTGGACAAGGCCGGACCTGATTCCCAGCTGGCGCAGCATCGCCGAGACGAGCCTCGACTTGGCGCCGCAATCGCCCCCCGACTCCAGGACCTGGATAGGTGTCGGACCAAACGCCGGGAGCAGAAAGAAACGGTCGGTATAAAAGCCCTTGTTATGGTACACCCAGTTGTTGATGGCGATGATTCGCGCCGACGCGCTGGTCAGCCCTGCCGTGATGGCGACGGCTTGTTGCCTCAGAACCGCATTATCGCTTTCCCAACTAAACCAAACGCCAATTGCACAAGCGAGGGGAAGCACCGCAACGATTATCCCTATTCGCAAAGAATACAAGCAGCTCCGCAGGCGCCGCTTCATCCTCGATCTCCTTAATTATCGCAATTTATTTATCACATTGCCCCGCCGCGACGCACCATCCAGCCGGGAATTCTATCCGGAGATGCCGAGCTGGTCCGGTGAAAATCGAGTATGGGGGCGACGACGAAATGTCGATGCCAAATTCGGCAACAAGTACAACGAGGCCTTTCCGGCGCAAGACGTCATCCGATAATATTTTCGCAACATCGACCTCAACACACCTCGAACCGTGAAATCTCTCGCATGATTCTGGCCGCGCTCAGCGTTGACGTAATCCCGGTAATCCTTGAATTGCAGGAATGTCGATTCTCTTTCAAAATCGGCGAGAGCGGACAATAACTTGCGTGGTGACCAGAAACGGTTGTTCTCTTGAGACGTCCTTCTGCCAAACACGGCGGCGTACCAATCGCGCGCCCGTCCCGGCGGCAGCCAGTGACAGAACGGCAAAGCAGTATCGTGAATGACGACCGGAAATATCTTGTTCGGGGTCGTGATCACCAGCAGTTCCTTGGTGATGCGCGCAATATCCCGCACCAGAGCGGTATCGTCTCCGATATGTTCGATCACCTCCAGGCAAAAGGTGGCATCTATCGCCTGGTCGGCGAACGGCAACTTCCCGATCGAACCCACGCACCACTGGATGCGGTCGGACACCCCGAATATGTCGGCGATCCGGCGCGCGGCGACGAGCTTGCGCGGATCGGGCTCGACCGCAACGATCCAGGCCTCGGTTTTCAACGCGAACGCGATCGCCAGCCAGCCATACCCGGTTCCGATATCCGCTATCGAACGAATCTCAACGTCCCGTTCGAACTTGGAAATCTGCTCGACGATGTGGGTAATATACCAGTCGAAGGACGAGTTGATGTCGAGCTCTGCCCGATCGCTGTCCTTGAAATGCGGAACATCACGCATTTTTTCGGCATCGCTGGCGGAGACCCACTTCGGGCCCGCTGGCGCCGTCCGATTCAGGGTCGTTTGCATATCAGCGTTATTCCCGGCCGGCGACAACAGCCAGCCCTGATCGAGAACAGACTGTCCGCCCGGATTCTTTGACGGAATTTCCACTGCGACCGAGCCGATCCGTGCGGCGTTGCCGCAGCCCTTGCCGTTCCATGGAGCACCGACGGCGGCGATACCGCATCCCGGCTTGCCTCGACGATCGCGCGGTCACGAGCCATTGCTGTACTGCACCATAAAAGCGCATCCATTGCAACAACTGCTTGCAAAGCGCGGCACCCTGTCGCTCATTTACGACCGGCGGCAGTGGCACCGGCAGCCCGCTCGCGTCAAAGGCTTGACGGTCGCGCCCGCCCTCGATCTGGGCGAAACAGGCGGGGCGCGCGGCCTGCCGCCCGCCTCGCGCCACCGATCGCCCCTTGTTTTCTGCCGGAATCTGCAAGCGCCTCGACCAGGGTCAAGGCCTGATCATCCCGGACCGGAAGGCGTTCGACACCGGTCGGGGCGCGGCGAACCCAGTAGCTGCGCCGGAGCATCGCCAAACACTGGATGTCCCGGCATCGCCGCCGCCGCCGGTCGGCCCGGGACCTCTCTCGACCTGTCTCACGGGCTAGCCCTTTTGGTTATGATCCGTTTGCGCAGTTGACCTCTCTCAACCGCTGGTCAAGGTTGGGAAGAGGTATGAAACCTTCAGGGGGGACGGACGAGAACAGCACGACATTGCCTTCACGGGCGGCAACCCGCGGGCTGCGGCCACGGCCGGTTCTGTCCAGCCGACAACCTCACCTGACGAAACCTCGATCGCACGACCGACCAAACGCGGAACGAGGCGGCCCGCCGCCATCGCTGCCGCACAGGGGGACTTATGCGTTCAAAATCCTGCCCGCCGCTCTCGCGAGCGGGCCACCAGCCGACAGCGCACGGTCGCTGCCGCCGCCTCTGCCGGGGGCGCCGACGCCACCGAGCAAATACCGCGAGCTTCACCTATCGCCCCGGCCGTAGATCATAATCTTAACCTCTGACCGGCGACAACTCAACTGCACTTCTTTTTCCTTCTGCAATCAACGTTTTATCGAAAGGAAACGTAAAATGCACAGGCGCTTTTGCTTCCTGGCCTTCGGCGCGATTTTTGGCATGTTGGCAGCACGTGCGGCGATTGCGCAGAATATCCTGGACGTCGGCCCGAACGCCGTAAATCACACGATCAGCGCCGCGGTCGCGGTTGCGGACGCCGATACGAATTCAGCAGACTACTACGTCATCGAGGTCGCTCCAGGCACCTATACCAACGATTTTCCGGTGGTGACGCGGCCGATGACGATCGAGGTCGACCCGACCCGAGCGGGCCAGGCGGTCATCCTCAACGCCACGGTGCCGCTGCCGAACGAGAAGGGGATTATTGTCACGACCGCCAATTTGACGGTCGACGGCTTGACCTTCCAAGGCGCACAAATCGCCAACGCGCTCGGCGGCAACGGCGCCGGAATCCGCGATCAGAACCTCGGCAGCCCGGCTGCTTTGATTGTCGAAAACAGCGCGTTCATCAGCAACCAGGACGGAATTCTGGCCGGCGATAACGCCGATCAATCGATTTATGTTATAAATTCGAGCTTCATAAATAACGGAAATACCAGCGTCGCCAATTTCACCAATGCCTTATACGTCAATTATATCGGCAACCTGAGCGTCGTCAGCAGCCGGTTCTGCGGTCAGCTGTGGGGACAGGACATCAAGAGCCGCGCGACGGTGACCAACGTCTCCGACAGCCAGCTCTATGACGGGCAGGCCGATCCCGCCCTCGGCTGCCAGGCCGGATCGAGCAGCTTGGCGATCGACGTTTCCAATGGCGGCATTGCCACGATCACAGGCAACGCGATCATCCAGGGCCCCGCCTCGCCAAACTATAAGATGGTCGAATACGGCGAAGAAGGGATGTTGTACAGCTCCAACGAGCTCTGGGTGTCGGACAACACGTTCACCAATACGGGGTCCAGCACTGCGATTGGCATCTACGACCCGAATTGCACGCCGGTGCAGTTGGCGGGCGACAGCTTCACCGGCATCGCCACCCCGGTTTCCCCCTCCAGCTGCGTTGCCGGAAGCCAATGAAGCGGCAAATCACGTCTGGCGCATTGCTGCCGTCTAGCGCAATGCCCGATAGAGCCGCTCGTCGTAGAGGGCGCCTTCGAGCGGCGTCAGCTTTTGCCGAAAGTCGCGGGTCGCGGCGGACATCAGGCTCGCATCGAAGGCTTTGCGGTCGCGCCAGCATTCGACCAGAGTGAAATGGTTCGAGTGGCCATCGACCTGCAGCACGTCGAACCGCAGATTGCCCGGCATCCTGCGGCCGGCCTCGGCCAGCGCCGTGACCAGTGCTGCCGCCTGGTCCTTCCCGGCCGGAAACACATCGACATGAGTGACGACATAGACCGCCGGAGCATCTCCCCTTGCGCTCGGCCCGGCAATCGAGAACCCGGTGAACGACCGGATTTCGAACGGGCCGACCAGCATCGGCTGCAATTTGTCGCGAAAGGCGACGGCGGACGCAGCCTTGTCGTGGGCGTTCGCCGCGGCCTTGTCGCGCCACCCGGCAAAGAGCGCAAATCGGCTCGGCCGGCCGATTTCCTGGAACCCGTCGAAATCGGCATTGCCTGCCTCCTTGCGGCTCGCCGCGGCGAATTGCCGGGTCAGCGCGGCGGCCCGCGCGACATCGGGCGAGGCCGCCTCGAAATAGGTGACGGTGTAAGCCGCGGCGCCGGCCTGCTGCGCAGCGGCCGGTTGCGCCACGGCGAGGCCCAGCGGCATGAGGGCCAGCGGAATGAGGGCCAGCGGAAGCGCCAGGACCAGATATGAGAACCGCATGCGCCTTCCTCCCTAAATGATGATGATGGCCTGAATGGTGGTGATGGCCCGAATGACGGTGATCGGTTGGCCGACCCAGCCCGGTCGTTCCGGCGAGCCGGCGCTCACTGGGCGGCGAGGTGGAAGCGGCAATCGCTGTCGCGGGCGATCTGGTTGACGAGGTCGATCTCCCAGGCCAGGTATTCGCGCATGTAGCGCTCGCGGTCGCCCGGCCGGTCGCGGGCCGACAGCGACACATCGTCGGGCTCGTCGGCGAGCTGCCCCATGCCCGTCTCCAACGGCAGCCCGGCGGCTTGCCAAGCCGCGGTGCCGCCGGCCAGCACCCGCACCGGGCGGCCGGCGCGCGGTGCGATCTCGGCCGCGGCAAGGCGGGCGATGATGCCGTCCTCGCTGGTCAGCACCAGCTCGCCGGCGGAGGGCAATTTGGCCAGGGCCGCGGCGAGGCGGGCGCGGACCGCAAACCACGCGCCCGGGATGTGGCCCTCGCGATGGCGGCGGCTCAGCGCCAGATCCACGACGACGACTGGACTGGCTTGAAGCTCGACCGCAGCGATCGTCGCCGGCTCGGGGCCGGCGAGCGGGAACATGCTCGCATTCACCGCCGGGATGCCGGGCTCGAGCGCCGCGCCATCGAGCCCGCGGTCGAGCACCGCCGCCTCCCAGCCCATCCGCCTGAGCCACGAGGCGGTCATCCGCGCCCTGACGCCGGTGTCGTCGACCAGCACGATCCGGGCACCCCAAACGCCGAGCCAGCTGTCGGTTTCCTGGACCAATTGGCCGCCCGGCGCCATCAGCGACCCCGGCAGATGGCCGGCGCGGTATTCGGCCGGGTCGCGGACATCGAGCACGTAGAGCGTGCGCCAATCGGCTTGCCGCTGCCATTCGGCGAGCTTGGCGCGGTCGATGATCGGCACGCCGAAGCGCCGCGCCACCGACTCGGCGCGCTGCCGCGCCACAGCGGCACCTTCGGCCGAGACCTCGGGTGCTCGGCCGGTCGGCCCCCGCCACCACCTCGAACCCGGCGAGGTGCCAGGCCATCGTGCCGTCCTTCAACGAGACCACCCGGTTCGGCACACCGGCGTCGATCAGCGCCTGGGCGCCGATGATGCTGCGGGTGCGCCCGCCGCAATTGACGACGACAAAGGTGTCGGGCGAAGGCGCCAGCTCGTGAAAGCGGTAGACCAGCTCGGCGCCGGGCACGCTCAGCGCACCCGGGATGCTGTTCGTGTGGTATTCCTCATAGGAGCGGCTGTCGAAGATCGCCAGCCTTTCGCCCCGCTTCTGGCGCCCGGCCAATTCCTCGGCGCTGATCCACGGCGTGCCGTATTCGTGCTCGACAACTTCGGCGAAGGCCTTGCTCGGCACGTGAACGCCGCTATAGACCGGGAATCCCGCCGCCTCCCAGGCCGAGACCCCGCCGGCCAGTACCGAAACGTCGCTCCAGCCGCCCTCGATCAGCCGGCCCGCGGCGCGCTCGGCGAGCCCCCCGCCGTCATCGCAGACGACAATCGGCGCCGAGCGTCGCGGCAAGAGGCGCGGCGCGATCAGCTCCAGCCGGGAGAGCGGCAGGCACGCCGCCATCAACAGATGCCGTTGGTGAAAGCTGCCCTCTTCGCGCGGGTCGACGATCGCGATTTCGCCGCCGTCGTGCAGCCGTCCGCGCAATTGCGCCGCGGTGATGCTGCCCGGTGATGTGGCCATCTTGATCTCCTTTGTCCCGCGGCCGTCTCGGCCGCATGCGGGCGGGGCGCCCGCGCTCCCGTCCATTCCGTTTGCCTGAATTCGCGGCAGGCGTCAAAGTCGCCATCGGATCGTTCGATGGAGGCGGGGATGTCCGAGGGACGACGCGCGCGGCCGGTGCCGACGCCCGAGACGCAGCATTTCTGGGACGGCACGCGATCGGGCGAATTGCGCCTGCAGCGCTGCAACGCCTGCGGCAAGACCTATTTCCCGCCGCGCCCGTTCTGTCCGGCCTGCGCCTCGCGCGATGTCGGTGTGTTCGCGGCGAGCGGCAAAGGCCGGCTCTACAGCTACGTGATCCACCACCGCCCGGTGGCGGGCTTCACCCCGCCCTATGCGATCGCCGTCGTGGAATTGGCGGAGGGGCCGCGGATGATGACCAACATTACGGGGTGCCCGCAGACGCCCGAGGCGTTGCAGCTCGACATGCCGGTCGAAGTCGCGTTCGAAAAGCTCGACGACGAGATCACCCTTCCCTTGTTCCGCCCGGCCGCGAGGTAGTTGCGATGCAGCCGAAATCGATCGCCATCGTCGGCGCCGCCGAGACCACCGAGCTCGGCGTCATCCCCGATACCTCGCAGATCCAACTGCACGCCGACGCAGCACTCAATGCGATGGCCGATGCCGGTCTGAAGCCCTCGGACATCGACGGCATCGCCACCGCCGGCGAAACCCCGGTGACGATCGCGCATTATCTCGGGCTCACCCCGAAATGGGTCGACGGCACCGCGGTCGGCGGCTGCTCGTTTATGATCCACACCCGCCACGCCGCGGCGGCGATCGCCTCGGGGCTGTGCGAGACGGTGCTGATCACCCATGGCGAGAGCGGCCGCTCCGGGGTCGGGCGCACCCGCAATGTCGTAGCACCCACGAGCCTCGCCGGCCAATTCGAGCAGCCCTATGGGCCGATGGGGCCGCCCTCGTTGTTCACGATCCCGGTGTTGCGCTACATGAAGACCTACGGGCTCGACGACGAGACCCTGGCGATGGTCTCGGTGGTGCAGCGCGAATGGGCGGCGAAGAACCCGCGCGCCACATTCAAGGCGCCGATTAGCGTCGAGGACGTGCTGAACTCGCGGATGATCGCCTACCCGTTTCGCCTGTTGCAGTGCTGCCTGGTGACCGACGGCGGCGGCGCCCTGATCCTGGTTTCGGCCGAGCGCGCCAAGGACTTCCCGACCAAGCCCGTCTACATTCTCGGCACCGGCGAGAGCGTGGAGACCCCGATGGTCAGCCAAATGGAGAATTTCACCTCGTCCCGCGCGTTCCGCGTTTCCGGCGCCAAGGCGTTTGCCGAAGCCGGCATCACCCATAAGGACGTCGACCATCTGATGATCTACGACGCCTTCGCCCACCTGCCGATCTACGGTCTCGAGGATTTGGGGTTCGTGCCGCGCGGCGAGGGCGGCCATTTCATCGCCGAGCGCAATACCGCCCCCGGCGGTAAGCTGCCGCTCAACACCAATGGCGGCGGGCTCTCCTACATGCATTCCGGCATGTACGGCATGTACGCCCTTCAGGAGAGCGTGCGCCAGATGCGCGGCATCGCCCCCGCCCAGATCCCCGGCGCCAAGATTTCGGTCTGCCATGGTGTGGGCGGCATGTTCGCCGCCTCCGGCACCATCATCATGTCGAACGAGGGGCCGTAATGGTCGAATATTCCAGCAGCTTACCCGCACCCTCACCGGATCGGAATTCTTTCCCCCACCCCTCGCACCAACTGGGCCGTCCACACACCCAATGCCCGTTAGCACACCTTGAGCCGTGATCGGACGGCATTCATGCGGCTGGCGAGATCCTGTTCGCTCAGCAGCCCGCGGCTGAGCATGATGTGGGCCAGGGCCAACAGCTGTTGCTCTGGCGCGGGCGTCCCGCGGTACACGCTCTCGCCGAGTTGATCCTCCGCGTGGCGCCGTTCCAATGACAGGGAGAGCGGCACCGGCGGCGAGACACTCGCATGTCGCGTAAAGGCTGACTTTCCAGGGCGGATCGGGGTTGGCGACGCCGTAACGCGGCGCGAGCTTTTCCCACGTCTTATCCTTGTTTCGTATGGCCTCGAGCACCGGGATTGGAGCCAGCTCCGCCTGGCGCTCGCCGGCAGCAGAAGGCGGCGGATGACCGCTTTCTCCACTCATTGGCCGGCCGCCGCCGCCGCTTGCGGGTCCTCACTATCGACCGGCCGGCGAGCCTTGTGGACCGGCCGAACATCGTCCGACTTCCTGTCGGGCCGGGGCAGGGCAACCCCGATCATGCAGTCGCGGGTCACGATCTCCGCCAGTTGCTCCTCGGTCCAATTCTCGGTGCCTGCCGGCCGCACGCGGAAGGACCATAAACCGGCATTTCTGGTTGGAGTCCTCGACCCGCACCTCGACCGCATCGGGGAGGTTCAATCCGAACTCCGCCAATACATGTCGAGGCCAGCGGACCAGCCGGCGACGATAGTTCGGCGAACGGTACCAATACGGCGAGTGACCGAGCAGCGGCCGCGGGTAGCAAGAGCACAGCGTGCAGACGATCACATGATGCAATGTCGGCGTATCTTCGAGTACGCGCAACTGCATGTAGTCGCTCGGGGTGCCGGAGCCGGTGGGCTCGGTCCAGTCGACGCCGATCTCCCGGCAGGCAGCAACCGCATCGGCAAGCACGCGGGCCTTGAATGCCGGGTCGGTCCACGCCTTTGCGACCAGCCGCGAGCCCGCCGCCGGTCCGATGGATTCGGCCCACTCGGTGAACCTGCGGTGATCTTCGGCGGTGAACAGGCCCTTCTCGATCGCCAGCTCGCGAACGGCGATTTCCAGCACCTCGAAGTCGGTAATTTCATCGACCATTGGCGCCGCGGCGTGGTCGTGATTGCCGTCGGCATCGTCGTGTCTGTGCGGGTGTTGCACGCTCGGTACTCCCAGCTTCTGTCGATCAGTCGCCAGCCGGCTCGAGCCAGCGGTCGGGCAATTCGGTCTGCAACGTATCGTTCTCGAATGGGTAATCCTCCCAGAGATCCTTCTGCCGAAATCCGGACGATGTAAAACTGCTCCGGCTGCGCGTCGTCCCTGTTCCAGGCCTCGTCCTCGGGAATGAGGTCTTCGTAAGTCCGGGCGGCGATCGTCCCGCTCACGCCCCGAACATACATTTGGGTACGAGTGTAGAACAGGTTTGGCAGATCCCTTACGCGAACGCGGTCGCCTACATTGAAGCGGGCGGGCACGTTTTCGGTATCAGCGCTTTTCATACCGAGCCCTAACCTCTGCAATTTTTTCGAGCAGTTCGGTCAGCGAGACGTGGTTCTTGTCGACAAGCATTCGGGCTGCGGACCAGATCCAGCGTCCGTAGTAGGGGAAGCCGTAGTAGAGCGACAGACCCAGATCGTTGTTGCCGCGGCGCCGTCTTTCCTCGGCAGTTCCACACGCCCCGCCAACCGAGCACCTCGCAGGTGACATAGGTGTTCAGCTCCCACAGCTCCTCCTCTTTTTCTTCGTATCGGACGGGCGCATCGGCCTGACCGCCGACATCGTGGGGAGGCGCCATGTAGGCCACGTATCGTGGATGCGGGACCTCGTAGGGCCAATCTTGATGCTGATGGATCGCCGGCGCCAATTGAGCTCCGATTTCGTAATACTGTCGAAGGTCACTCCGTGATGGCATCGTCGTTCTGCTCCTTCGCTTGCCCGATAACAGTAATATCGTTGGCAACCATCTGCCTGATCCGCACCGCTAGCTCGGTTCGTGTTTTTGCACCAGCTCGTCGGCGTGCCGGTGCACGAGGCGCCATCGCTCGCCCTCCAGCCGGAACGTCTGCCTGACCCGCAATTCCATAATTGGTACGGGCTGGCCGTCGCGAGAATTACGCGCCGACCGTTCCAGACAGACCAGACAGGCGACATCCCGGCCCACAGTCATACCGGCATTCGCCGGATTCCGGTGATTGTGATGCTATGATCGCTATCTCGGAGTTTTGAGCAAGTGAAATACGGCTCTCAATACCAGCCGCGCGCATTGCGCGGATTGCCTCCCAGAGCACGTTCGATCACCGTGATGGCGGCGCCGATTTCCTCGATGAAATTCGCCGGCACGCGGGTGGCCTCGGTAAGCTTCGCTTATCGCAAGTGTGAGCGGGGTCACACGTCGCAGGTCTCGCCCAGTGTCGGGGCTCGAAGCTGCGTTGACGAAACCGTCGGGCTTCAGATGAAACGACGGGGACGCTGCCATGGGCAACATCATCCTGCTCTTCGCCTGCCTGTGGATCGGCATGGCGTTGCGAAAAACCCAGGCGGGTGCCGGACAACGCGCACAGGTCACTCAACGCATTCATCCTCGACGATTCCGGGAAGGAGTTTATCCAGGTACCGTACGCCAAACGGCTCGTTGCAATCGACGGCGAAACGCAAGTTGCCGCGCGGTTCGAGGTCGCAAACCGTGTTCACGAAACAAAGAACGAATTTATGGCTGTCTATATCTGTCATGGCAAAGACAAGCTCTGGGCGCGCCAGTGCTTTCATGACCTCAATGTCCTGGGCGTTCGGCGCTGCTCTCAGTATCGGCATGGATGCCTGAAACCCGCTCACGCAGGTGGCGCGGGAGGAAGAGCGCCACGTTCCCTTCTTCCGCGACCGTGTAAATAAAGTTCGGCGCCTGGGTGGGGCGGCGGGGGCGGTGTATGGTGGGCAGCGCCAGTTCTGCCAAGCGATCGACATGCCCGGCCTCGCCGTCCCGACCGCACCACTCGACGTTGTCGCTCACGTCATCCAGGTGGCGCTGACGCCGGTTTTCCTGCTGTCCGGCATCGCCACCTTGCTCAACGTGTTTTCGACGCGCCTCGCGCGGGTCGCCGATTTGATTACCAAGGCGGTCGAGGGCAGCGGCGGCGACGAGACCGCGGCGGTCACGGCCCAGTTCGCGCGGCTGCGCCGGCGGTCTCTGGCCCTCGATACCGCGGTGGTGCTGGCTGCCGTCGCCGGCGCCCTCACTTGCGTCTCGGTGCTGACCTTGTTCGTCGGCGCGCTGAAGGACGCGACCGTAGCCTCGGTCCTGTTCACCACCTTCGGCCTCGCCGTCATCTGCACGATCGCTGCGATCGGCGCGTTCGCGGTCGAGATGCTGATCGCCGGCAGCGGCATGCGCGCTGAAACCCCCGCCAGCCGCCATTCTTCCCAGGCCTGAGCGCGCGGAAACGCGGAGCTTGCGACAAACGTGGGTCCCGGCTTCCGAGCATCCGAAGGAATTGACGGGGATCGGCGAGCAATGCCGGCATCGACACATGCGTGCTTCGAGACGCGCCCAAGGGCGCTCCTCAGCATGACGTAGGCGATTGATGGCATAGAGACGACACCGTTATCCTGAAGAAGCTGCGGAGCGGCTGTCTCGAAGGGCCTGCCCTCGCGAAAGCGGTGGACGCACCACGCCGATCGAGCCGTGTTCAATTCCTTCACAGGCTGTTTCGCCGGGAAAGTCGGACGGGGGTTCGACAGCAAACGCCATCAATCGCAGGCCGAATGGATTGCAGCCCCGTCGCCGGGGCGGCTGGGTGCTGGTTCGACCCGACCGAAGCTGCGGCAATCAACGGTGCGTTATGATCAGGCCGGTTTGCGTTCCGGGCAGCCTCGGCGCAGCCAGGCTTCGACGCGGCCCCGCCGGTCGCGAAGCGACAGCCCCGCAGCCGCGAGCCAATCGCGGATTTCGGCGCAGGCGGCGTTGCCGATGATTTGCGGATGGAATTCGACGATGGCGATGCGCAGGCGCTCGGCCAGACTCGTGTTTTCGGCGAAAAACTGGTGCTCGCCGCCCTCTATGTCGATCACCAGACTGTCGAACGCGAAGCCGGTCTCCTGCTCGACCCGCTCGACCGTTGTCGTCGGCACCTCGATCTTGAGCCGGCCGATTCGGACCGTCGAACTGCCGGCGATGGACGGATCGCGGCGATAAAACGAGGCGGTCGGCGCGCGAGCGATGATCTGTTGGCGAACCTGAAACCCGCAGCAGTTGCGCGCGCGATTGGCTTCGAGGTACGGAACGATCAGCGGATGCGGCTCGAATACGACGTGGCGTCGAGGATCTGCCAGGCGCCGGTTCACCATACAGGACACCACCCCGAGGCAGCCGCCGAGCTCGAGCACCGTGGCGTCGCGGGCGATATGCTTTCGGGTCAAGACCCGCTCGGGAACCTCATAGCGGTGCAGCAGGAACCGGGCGCGAAACTCCGGCGTCGACAACTCCCGCGGGATTTCGAAACGCAATCCGCGATGCCGGTATTCCCGGACGTAGCGGTCGAACAAGCGACCCCCCGCACGCAGCAGGCGGCCGGCGATCGCTCTCTCGGCGCCGCGCGCCAACGCCAGGCTGCGTTCGATCACCGAGGGTACGGAGGAGGACCCAGGGCCGGGGGTCGACAGGGTCTGATCGACCAGCTCTCGGAGCTGCGGCAGCGAGGGCGGCTTTTCCAAGACCGCCAGGCTCGCGCGCCGCATGGCCGGGATCCAGGCCCGGTTCGCGGTCATCAGGATCACGCGAACGCCGCGGGCCTGGGCCGTCCGCGCGTCCTGCATCGCCACGCGCTCCGGGCGCCCCATGCAATCGGACAGCATCAGGTCGGGAGCGGCTGCTTCGATCGATCGTGCGGCTTCTGCCGGAGCGTGGACGCAAACCACCTCGTGACCCTGGGCGCGCAACATGCTTGCCGCCCGGTCGCGCGTTTGGGGATCATCGGTCAGCAGCAAAATGCGAGCCATTCACCAGACCGTAATCGGGACGCCCAGCGCCGCATCGGCATCCCTCTGCGAGGACACCCACGCACTATTCAGCATCCGCTGGTTTGGCTCGTGACTATTGAACCCCGTTAACCGCGGTTTCCTTCTGCGGTAAGGTAAGCCCGCCCGGGTCTCGGGCAAACCGGAGGCCGCAAGAGCCTCCTTGGTCTGCCCTACCCCAAAGGCTGCCGCTAACCAGGGCTAGGCTGCGTGGAGCAGTTCGAGCGCCTCCTCGTAGACCGCCATGTTCTTGCCGAACGAAATTGCCGCGGCCTGCACGCCACAGACCAGATGCATCCAGCGCCAGGGCTCGCGGGTGGCGTAAAATTCTTCGACAATCGCCTGGTGGTGCTTGAAGGCATGCATCTCGGTGAAATTGTCGTGGCATACGATCTCGGCGAGGCGCGCGATCAGCGCCTGCGCATCATAACCGCTGTTCACGTATTGCTGGGCCAAGTTTACCGTCGCCCTGACTTCCGGCACCGCCCGCATCAGCCCGAGATTGCTGACCTGGGACCAGTCGGTCGGCGGCTGGTTGTAGACGCTGTGGGTGATCGCGTCCAACAACGCTTCCTGCGTCTTCGCGCGGCAGGGCCGCGACCGCCGCCCAATCCGGCTGCGGGGCCGGCTGCATCCGACCCGCAGTCGACCGGATCTCCGGACCGGACTGCCAAGTCAGCAGCAGCAGCAGCTTGTTGCGCAGGCTCAAGCCGTCGAGCTTCAGCAGGTAGCGCCGCAGATTGGCGCTGGTATGCAGGTGGACATCCATCGGGTTGCCGCCGAGCGAGCGCAGGAACAGGCCGGCAGCCCCGATCGACAGGGCTTCGCCGGCACCTTCGAGGGACAGCCCCTCCGCCAGCGCTTTGGCCATCAGCACCGGAATCTCGGCAAAAACGTCGACCCTGCCGATGCGCTTCTCCGAGCTCGCCGATCGCGGCGGTTTCGTCGTCGCCGCTCTGTTGGCGGGTGACCCGGGTCATCAGCTCATGTTCCTCGATCAGCATTTCGATCTCGGGGATCATCGGGGCTGTCGGGAAGCGCGAGACATAGCGCACCGCAGGCCGCATCAGAACCGAGAAGTACTGCGAGTCGATCGCCTCGTTTTCGAGGGCCCGCCAGGTGAAGGCGGGAAAGGCGAAGTAATGATCGTCGACGACATTTTTCGGGATTGCCACGCTCAGCAGCAGGTCGAACGCCTCGATCCGCGGCGCATGCTCCCACAGCCACAGGAACAGATGGTCCGCCTTGTTGCTCTCGCCGCGATTGACGGCGGCGAGGAAGGCCGCCTTGGTCGCCTCGACACCGCCGGCATCCTCCGGCGCGAACTCCAGCAGAGCGTATGGGCCCATCGCCGGATGGTGGATGTGCTTGTTCGACAGCGCCACGTGCTGCAGCACCGGGACGAAAGCGTTCCTCGCCTTCCAGACGGCCGACCAGCTTCGACACCGCATGCAGGCCGACGAGCGGGTGCAGCGGGCCGCCGTGATGACCCGGCGGAAGGTCAGTGGAGCGCGTCACCGCGAGGGCCGAGGCGGTCAGCATGGTCTGCGTCGGGACCCCCCCACGCAGCTTGTCCAGGGTGCGGTCCAGGATCTCATCCGGAGGCGTATCCTCGATGAACTGGACCAACGGCTCGATTGCGTCGGAAAACTGGACACGTTGCGGCATGGTGAGCTCTCCTCTTCGTAAGTGCGGTCGGTGCCGCGGCTCTTGATCTTAAAATTTGTCGGCGCGGCGTCAGCTAGCACCAGCATATGGCACGAGCCAACAAGGTCAATCGACTTATCCGCATGGTTCTAGTGCAGAATCGCCGGTCACCGGCCCGCGCCGATCGCCTTGAACGACACACCTCGCCGCCGCCGCGCCCGGGGGTCGATCGCGGGAATGCGGGAATTCGAGCCCTCCCGCCAGGCACGCGGTCACCACGTGCCGTAGCGGCACACATACCACCCCAGCCCGATCAGCTCGTGGAGGGCATAATAGCTGTCGAGCAGCGCCGGGATCTGCGGCAGCAGCGCCGCCGGCGTGAGCGGCAGCGATCGCCCGTCCGGGGTCGGTGCGGCGACCACCGGATAGCCGACGGCGCGGAACGACCACAAGGCCCGCGCCATGTGCCACGGGTTGGTCACCACCAGTGCCGCCGGCACCCCGGCCCGGCGCAGGATCGCGGCCGAAAAGCGCGCATTCTGATAGGTCGTCTGCGAACGGTCCTCGCGCCAGCGCACCGGAACCCGGAAATCCTCCCGCAGCGCTTCGGCCATCATGCCGGCCAGCGAGTTGTCGGATTTGTCGAGCCAGCCGCCGCTGACCAGGATCGGCAGTCCTAACCGGCGCTGCTCCTTCGCTGCCTCGGCCAGCCGCTCGAGCGTGATCGGCCCGACCGTATCCCTTCCACCGGGGATGCTGCTGGGCCGGAATTCGGCGGAAAGCACGACGATTGCCCCCGGCGGTGTCGACAAGCGCGGGCTGGGGATGGCTTTGACCAGCGCCTCGGCGACGCGGATCAGCACGACACCGACGAGGGGCGTCGCGGCCAGGTAGAGACAGGCCATCGCCGTCGTCGCCAGCACCAGCCCGCCACGCCGCCAGCGCCAGGCGAGGGCGACCCCGATTATCGCCAGCAGGATGAAAATATTCGGCGGAATCAGCGACGAGTAAGAGATCCACTGAAGCATTGCCGACGCCGCTTCCGGGCTCGCGTCAACCGAACGGGACGCCGATGCGGTCGCCGCGCAGCCGGTGATAGAGCTTGGCGGCCTCGCGCCTCAAGCCGAGCCCGAGGCCGCGCCGGGTGCGCGGGTTGGCGGCGGCGATCCCCCAGCGTTCCCGGCGCTTGGGCAGCCATAGTTTCTTGTAGGGGTCGTCGCCGCGACCGAAATTGATTTCATACGGGCGATCCTCGCCGAGCACGCGCTCGATCATCTCCATGGTCAAGAGAGTGCCCAGCGAGGAATTGTCCAGCCGCTGATCGTGGGCGAGCTTGTAGATGACGGCGCGGCCGTTCCACACGATCCAAAACTGGGCGGCGGCCGGCATGCCGTCGAGCGTCGAAATGCCGAGCCGCAGCGCTCCGCTCTCGGCGGCCAGCCGGATCAGCGCCGGAATAAAGCCAGGATAGGCCTCGTTCGGCTTCCAGCTCCGGGCGTAGACCGTTTCGTAGCCGAGGATCGCCTCTTCGATGCCGGCGGTTGCGGCGTAAAACCTCGTTTTCAGGCGGCCGCCCGAACCCAGCCTGCGGCGCTTGCGGCGCCAGGTGTTGCGCAATTCCGAAGGACGCAGGGCGAGGTAGTCGGCAAAATTCATCCCGGCGGTTTCTTCATACCAGGTGCCGGAGTGGAACATGCATTCGACGAGGAGGCCGCTGCGGCGCAGCGCAGCAACCGCGGCGCGATAGGACGGCGTGCGCGGATCGAGCTCGTCGAGCGCGATCGCGTCCCAGCGCGGAAATTCGTCGAGGATCTGGCCGAGGATGGCGCCGATCGCGCCGGTGGTGTCGGCCGCCGGGGTGCACAGGACGCCGTGCTCAGTGCTATAGGCGTTGGTCAGGCTCGCGAGCCGCCGCCCGAGGCGCCCCTCGACGACCCGCAGCGCCAGCGCCGCCGCCGAGCCCGGCCGCTCGTCGCTGTAGAGACGGATCTCGCTCGCCGGCGGCACGCCGTGGCGCGCCATCAGCTCGTACCAGCCCGGCAGCGCGAAGAAAGAGTCGCGCGCCGCACCCTCGAAAATGCCGGCGAGCCCGCTCGGCAGTCGCAGAAAATCAGGGTCGCGGTAGACTGGCATCAGGCGACCGCGATCACGCGACGCCGGCCCTGGCGCATCCCGACTGGTCCCGCAAGTGCAGATCCTTACCTTTTCGACGTTATATCCCAGCGCGGCGCGCCCTCAACACGGGATCTTTGTCGAGACGCGGCTGAGGAAACTCGTGGAAAGCGGCCGAGTTGAGGCCCGCATCGTCGCACCCTGTCCGTGGTTTCCATTCGCATCGCCGCGCTTTGGCGCCTATTCGGCGATCGCGCGCGTGCCCGGGCAGGAGATATGGCACGGCCTGTCGGTCAATCACCCGCGCTATCCGCTGATGCCCAAGATCGGCATGAGCACGGCGCCTATTGCGCTCTTCGCCGCGGTGCTGCCCCTGTTGCGCCGGCAGATTGCCGCGGGCCGCGACTTCGAGCTGATCGACGCGCATTATTTTTATCCCGACGGGGTTGCCGCGGTGCTGCTGGGGCGCGCGCTCGGCCGGCCGGTGGTCGTCACCGCGCGCGGTAGCGACCTCAACCTGATTGCCCACTACGCCGTGCCGCGGCAATGGATTCGCTGGGCAGCGGCGCGGGCGGATGCTCTCGTCGCGGTGTCGGGCGGGCTCAAGGACCGGCTGGTGGCGCTCGGCACCGCACCGGAGCGGGTGCGCGTCCTGCGCAACGGTGTCGATCTCGCGCTGTTTCGGCCGGGCGACCGCGCCGCCGCGCGGCGCCGTCTCGGCTTCTCGCGGCCGACCCTGCTCGCCGTCGGCAATCTGGTCGCGCTCAAGCGGCACCTTATGATGGTCGAGGCGCTGGCGCTGCTGCCCGATGCCGATCTCGTCATCGTCGGCGATGGTCCCGAACGCCGCGCCATCGCGGCGCTGGCGCAGTCGCTGGGTGTGTCCGGCCGCTTGCGCGTGATGGGCCGGATGCCGCAGCAGCAGCTTCCCGAGATCTACGGCGCCGCGGACCTCTTGCTGCTGGTCTCCTCCCATGAGGGCTGGCCCAACGTGTTGCTCGAAAGCATGGCCTGCGGCACCCCGGTCGTGGTGTCGGACTTTTCCGGCGTCGGCGACATCGTGGCCGGACCCGCGGCGGGCACCATCGTCCGCGGGAACGCGCCGGACTCGCTCGCCGCCGCGATCCGCGCGCTCCTCGCCGCACCGCCCGCCCGCACCGACACCCGCGCCTATGCCGAAGGGTTCGACTGGCAGAGCACGACCGACGGCCAGATCGCGCTGTTCGACGAAATCTGCGAGCGGCGCCGCGACCGAAAATCCGCGGCAGCGCCGGCTCATCGCCGCAGCACCCGGTCATAGATTCCGGCGTAGCCGGCGACCGTGTGCGCCCAGGAACGCTCGGTGTCGATGAAACGGGTGGCGGCTGCCCGGATGTCCGGCCACGATGCCTCGTCGCCGAGTGCGGCGAGGACCCCTTCGGCCAGTCTCTCGGGGTCGTCGGGGGGAAACAGATAGCCGGTCTCGCGGTCGCGGATCAGCTCGCGATGGCCGCCGACATCGGAGGCGGCCACGATCCGCTCCTGCGCCATCGCCTCGAGCGGCTTCAGCGGCGTCACCAGCTCGGTCACGCGCAGCGAGAGGCGCGGAAACACCAACAGGTCGGCAAGGTTGTAATAGCGGCCGATCTCGTCATGCGGCACCCGCCCGGTGAAGACCGCGCTGCGGCCGAGGCCGAGCTCTCTCGACAACGCGCGCAGCCCGTCTTCCTGCGGGCCGCCGCCGACCAGGAGGACGGCGATCTCCGGGCGCCGTCGCTGCATCAGCGGGACCGCCCGCAGCAGCAGGTGCAACCCCTCGTAGGAATAGAACGAGCCGAAGAACCCGAGCACCCGCTTGCCGCCGAGGCCGAGCCGTGCGGCGAGCGCGGGATCGGGGGCGCCGGACCCGCGAAAGGCGTTGCGGTCGACCGCGTTGGCAATGACCGTAACCTTGTGGTCGGGGATGCCGCGGGCGATGATTTCGCCGCGCAGCCCTTCGCAGATCGTCGCCACCGCGTCGGCGCGCCGCAACGCGCGGGTTTCGAGAAGCCGGGTTGCGCGGTAGCGCAGCCCGCCGGCACCGTGGGTTCCGTGGCTTGGCGCCGCGTCCTCCCACAATCCCCGGACCTCGTAGACGACTGGGATGCGGTGGCGACGACCGGCGCGGATCGCCGGCAACGCGTTGAGCACCGGAGAATGGGCATGGAGGATCTGCGGCTGCACCTCGCCGATGACCTGGTCCAGGCGGCGGCCGAGATCGCCGACGATCTTGATCTCGCGCACCCAGGGCAGCCCGGCGCCGAGGCCGCCGGGCATCGGCGTGCGCAGAAATTCCCAGCTGCCGATTCGCTCCCGCGGCGGTCCCGGCGCGTTATGCTTGCCGCTTGTCAGCAGCACCGGCTCCCAGCCGAAGGCCCGCTGCTGGTCGACGATGCCGAGCGTGCGAAAGACGTAGCCGCTCTGCAGCGGCAGCGAATGATCGAGGATGTGCAGAACCCGCATCGCCGCACTCGCGTGTTGTTGTCGACCGCCCGGCCATATACCAGCTTTGCGGCGGCTGGGAGTTTATGCGGCATCGCCTCAATCTCGATTAACAGCGGCCAGCCAAAGCGGCCAAGCAACAGCGGACGAGTGAACGCCGATGTCCGGCGCGGTCGAGTTCCGTCGTGAGGCGCTGCCGCCGGCGGCTGTCCTCGAACCCGAATGGCGCGCGCTCGAAGCCGTCGCCCGCCCGTCTTTTTTCACCTCATGGGCCTGGATCGGGACATTGCTCGCCGCGGTCCCGGCGGCCAGCCGGCCGATGCTGCTGCGCGGTCGTGCGCGCGGCGAGACGGTCGCGCTGGCGCTGCTCGGCAGCGCGCGCACCGCTCGCCGGCGGGGGCTCATCCGTTCGCGCGGCCTCTATCTGAACGAGACCGGCGACTCGCGCTTCGACGCGATGACGATCGAGCACAATGGCATCCTGACCGCGGCCGAGGGCGAGCCGGCGGTTCTCGACGCGGTGCTCGGCTGGTTCGCCGGACTGCGCGGGGAAGCCGACGAGCTCAATCTCAACGGCTCGCTGCGGCGCCTGCCCGAGGCGGCGCTGGCAGCGCACCGGCTGCGGTGCCGCGAGACCGCTCTACCCTCCTATTCAGTCGAGCTCGATCGTCTCGCGGCCGGCGGCGGCGCGCTCGACCCGGTGCTCAGCGCCAACGCCCGCCAGCAGCTGCGCCGCGCGTTCCGGCGGTTCGAGGCGCAAGGCCCGCTGCGCCTGCGCGAAGCGATGACGGCGGCAGAGGCGCAAGACTGGTTGACCGGATTGAAGGCGCTGCATTGCGCCTCATGGGCGCGGCGCGGCATCGCGCATGCATTCAGCGGCGAGTTTTTCGAGCCGTTCCATCGGCTCTTGATCGAGCGCAGCTTTGCCGAGGGCGCGATCCAGCTGATCGAGGTCCGCGCCGGCGAGCGAGCGATCGGCTATCTCTACAATCTCCGCCGTGACGGCCATGTCTATGCCTATCAGAGCGGGTTCGCCGACGCCGACCCGCACGAGCGCCCGGGCATCGTGACCCACGCGTTGGCGATCGGTCACGCGTTTCGCTCGGGAATGCGGCTTTACGACTTTATGGCCGGCCATAACCGGCTGAAGGCAAGCTTTGCCACAAGGTGCGAGCCGATGCTGTGGCAGACCGTGCAGCAGCCCCGCCTCGCTTTTCGCCTCGAGCATCTGGCCCGGCGGCTAAAGGAGCGAATCCCCGTCCACAAAAAAGCGCTTGCCGCCGGCGCGGTCAAACGCTAGGGCAGGCCGCCGCCGCTCGCCAGGAGCCTCATGTCGACCCTTCTCACCGGCGCCGCCGGGTTCATCGGCTTTCATGTCGCCAGGGCGCTGCTCGAGCGCGGCGACCGTGTCGTCGGCATCGACAACCTCAACGATTATTATGACGTGCGGCTCAAAGAAGCGCGCCTCGCCGAGCTTTCAGCCTCTGCCGGATTTACCTTCGCCAGGCTCGACGTGGCCGACCGCGACGGCGTCGGCGCCCTGGTCCAGGCACACCGGGACCTCCGCGGCATCATCCATCTCGCCGCCCAGGCGGGGGTGCGATATTCGCTCGAAAACCCCTATGCCTATATCGAGGCGAATGTGATGGGGACGCTCGTGCTGCTCGAAGCGGCGCGGCGGATCGACAAGCTCGCCGCGTTCACCTATGCCTCGTCCTCCTCGGTCTATGGCGCCAATCGCAAGCAGCCGTTCAGCGTCGACGACCCGGTCGAGCAGCCGGTCTCGCTTTATGCCGCGACCAAGCGCAGCTGCGAGCTGATCGCGCGCAGCTACAGCCATCTCTACGGTCTGCCGGCAACCGGGCTGCGGTTTTTTACCGTCTATGGGCCATGGGGGCGGCCGGACATGGCAGCCTACCTGTTCACCCGGGCGATCCTCGCCGGCGAGCCGATCAAGGTCTTCAACGAAGGCCGGATGGCGCGCGACTTCACCTATATCGACGACATCGTCGCCGGCACGGTCGCCGCGCACGACCATGCCCCGGCCGCCGGCGCCGCTGCCGACGGGGTTCCGCACCGGCTCTACAACCTCGGCAACCATCGGCCGGAAAAGCTGTTGGATTTCATCGCGGTCCTCGAGCGGTTGCTGGGCCGCACTGCGCAAAAAGAGCTGCTGCCGATGCAGCCCGGCGACGTGCCGGAAAGCTTTGCCGATATCGAAACCGCGCGGCGCGATCTCGGCTTTGAGCCGAAGACGACAATCGAGGACGGCCTCGGCCGCTTTGTCGCCTGGTACAAGCACTATCATCGAGTAAACTGACCGGAGGGCCGCGATCCTCGGCGGTGCGTCTTTATCCGGGGGAGATCAGGTGGCGTCGCAGGAAAACAATTCCAGCCAGTCCGATTTTGTCGTAACCGACGCGCCCGACGAGCAGGCGCAGGCGGTGATCCGCGACGGCCTCAGCGCCTATAATTTCGACAAGGCCGGCTATCGCGACCAGAGACCGCTTGCGATCCTCGTCACCGACCCCGATACCGGCGAGGTCGTCGGCGGGCTGCTGGGCCGCACCTCGATGGGCCTCCTTTACATCGATCGCTTCTTTCTCCCCGAACGGCTGCGCAAGCAGCGGCTCGGCAGCAAGATCCTCAAGGCCGCCGAGGAGGAGGGCGCGAAGCGCGGCTGCAGCCGGGCGATCCTGTCGACCCTCTCGTTCCAGGCGCCGGGCTTTTACGAACGCCACGGCTGGCAGGTGCTCGGCCGGATCGACTGCGACCCGCCCGGCCACACCCGGTTCACGATGACGAAGACCTTGGTGCGCCAATAGGTCCCTGGCGCCTCGACCGATCCGACGGAAGATCGGGCGGTCCCGGTTTGCTCCGCGATAATCTCTTCGTCACCTTGCCGGCGGGCGTTCACGGATCGGTGGCGGGGAAGAGCCTCAGCACCGCCAGGACCCGACCCGACCACCCATTTGACCAGTTCGGGCTTCATCCCGGCCATTTTGCACCGCAGATCGGCGAGGTCAGTCTTTGTCGCGAGAGTCGACGGGTCGAAATCGACCGCCTGCTTGACCGCTGCGGTGAGGGCCTCGGCCTGGGCATCGGTGAAGCCCGCAGCCGTCACGCTCTTGACCGTCTCATGCGTATCGAGGGTGCTGATCATCGCAGCGGCCTAGCCGCCTTCGAGCTTGGGGATAAAGAAGACTTCGCTGCCTTGCCGCAAGGGCTGGAGATAGCCGACTTCGTGGATTTCGCCGTCGATGGCGACCGTGGTTTCCTGTTCGAGATGCTCGCCCAAGCCGGGATAAAGGTGGTCGAGGGCCTTGATGACGCCGCGCAGGCTTTTTGCCTCGATCGCGAATTCGCGCACGCCGCCGGTATAGCGGCGGCTGAACCCGCCCGACAAAACCACCCGCGCGGTCGTCTCGGCCATCGTGCTAATCCGCCGCACCCGCATCGAGGGCGGCACGCACCTTCGGCGGCGACATCGGCAATTCGGTCAGGCGGCGGCCGATCGCATTGTCGATAGCGTTGGCGATGGCCGCCATCGGCGGGCAGATGTTGACCTCGCCGACCCCTTTGGCGCCATAGGGATGGGCCGGGTTCGGCACCTCGACCAGCACCGCCTCGATCATCGGGATGTCCGGGGCCACCGGCACCCGGTAATCGAGAAAACCCGCATTGTCGAGGCGGCCCTGCTTGTCGTAGATGTATTCCTCGTTGAGCGCCCAGCCGATGCCCTGGGTGACGCCGCCCTGGATCTGCCCCTCGACATAGGAGGGATGGATCGCCTTGCCGACATCCTGGGCGGCGACAAAGCGCAAGACGGTCACCTTGCCGGTCTCGGGGTCGACCTCGACATCGCAGAACTGGGTCGTGAAGCCGGGGGCTTGGCCGCCCGCATTGACCGCACCCGAAGCCGTCAGCGGGCCGCCGGTCAGCGCCTTTTTGCCGGCGATCTCCTTCAGCGACAACGGCGGAAAGTCGCCGACATTGGACCCGGCGGGTTTGGCCTGGCCGTCCTCCCAGATGACGCCCTCGACGTCGACGTCCCAGATCATCGCCGCCCGCGCGCGCAATTCGTCGATGATCTTCTTGCTGGCCTCGACCACCGCCATGCCGGTCGCAAAGGTCACGCGCGAGCCGCCGGTCGGGTTGGTAAAGCCGACCGAGGCCGTGTCCGCGACGATCGAGCGCACCTGCTTGTAGTCCACGCCGAGGGTCTCGGCCGCCATCAGCGCCATCGAGGCGCGCGAGCCGCCGATATCGACGCTGCCGGTGGCGATCGTGACGGTGCCGTCCTCGTTGACCTGCACCGTGGCGCTCGAACTCGCCGCCGCCATTGAACCAGTAGCCCGAGGCCACACCACGCCCCTGGTTCGGCCCAAGCGGTGCGGCGTAGGCCGGATGGTTGATCAGCGCTTCCAAGGTCTCGACATAGCCGGCATGGGCCATCTTTGGCCCGTAGATCATCGTCGTCCCCGGCCGCGCCGCGTTTTTGAGGCGCAATTGCAGCGGGTCGATGCCGATCTTCTTGGCCACGATGTCGAGCGCGCTTTCGACCGCGAACGCCGAGATCGGCGAGCCCGGCGCGCGATAGGCCGACGCCTTTGGGCGGTTGCTGACGACGTCGTAGCCGACCGTGCGGGCGTTCGGAATGTTGTATGGCGCGAACGCGCACAGGCACGCATTCATCACCGGCGAGCCGGGGAAGGCGCCGGCCTGGAATTTGAAGACACCGTCGGCGGCGGTGATCGTGCCGTCCTTCTTGACGCCGATCTTGACCCACATCGACGCGCCGGAGGTCGGACCGGTCGCTTTGAACACCTCGTCGCGGCTCATCACGATCTTGACCGCGCGGCCGGTTTTCTTCGACAGCGCGGCTGCGACCGGCTCGAGATAGACCGGAATCTTGCCGCCAAAGCCGCCGCCGATCTCGGACGGGGTCACTCGCAGGTCGCCGACATGCATGCCGAGCAGCTTGGCGGTGATCGCCCGCACCCCGAAATGGCCCTGGGTCGCGGTCCAGATCTCGGCCTGCCCGTCGGCGTCGACGCGCGCGGCGCAGGCATGCGGCTCGATATAGGCCTGGTGCACGGCCGCGGTCTTGAACTCCTTCTCGACGACGACATCGGCCTCGGCAAAGCCCTTGTCGAGATCGCCGATCTGCAAATTCGAGCTTTTTCGAGATGTTCGACGGCTTCTGCGGCGCCGGCTCGACCCCGCGGGTGATCATGTCCTCGAACAAGAGCGGCGCATCGGGGGCCATCGCCTCGTCGACATCGATGACGTGCGGCAGCACCTCGTAATCGATCTCGATCAGCGCCGCGGCTTCTTCGGCGACCGACCGGCTGGACGCGGCGATGGCGGCGACCGGGTGGCCCTCATAGAGCGCCTTTTCGCGGGCCATGATGTTGCGCGTGATGTGCCAGAAATTCTGCGCAACCCGCTCCGGCCCGACATATTCGAACTTGTGGTCGGGAAAGTCGGCCGCGGTGACGACCGCCGTGACACCCGGAAATTTGAGCGCCTTCGACGCGTCGATCGAGCGGATGCGCGCATGCGCATGCGGCGAGCGGATGATCTTGCCGTAGAGCGCCCCGGCCATCGCCAGATCGGCGCCGTAGAGCGCCCGGCCGGTGACCTTCGGCACCCCGTCCGGACGGATCGGCCGAGTTCCCACCCATTTATAGCGCGACGGTGCGATGTCGTTCACGGTTCTGTCTCCTGATCGCCCGAGAGGGAAGGTCAACTGGCGGACAGCATCGCGCGGCCGGCGCGCGACTGCAAGACCTGGCGCAGGTTAGCCTCCCCGCCGAATCCGTATTCGACTTTCCGGCGAAAGAGCCTGTGAACGAATTGCCGCCGAACCGATAGGCAGGACGTTGAACGGACGCGGTGCGTGGCTCGAGACGCGCCTTCGGCGCTCCCGCCCATCCAGCCGAGTTCAATTCCTACACAGGCTCGAAAGCCGGGACCCACGGTGCTCACAGCCCGGGGTTTCGCTCATTTTCCGGACGATCGCGCGAATGGGCGCACCGAACGGCTGGGGTCGGATCAGTCCGTCAGCCGTGCGGCGGCCAATAATGCAGCGCCGTGAACAAGAGACCGGTGAGGACGACGGCGCCGGCACCCAGTCGAATGACGATCCGTTGCTCGATCTCCCGCATCTCCGCGCGCAATGCATTGATGTCGGCTTTCATCTCCGCGCGCAATGCATTCATCTCCGCACGCAATGCATTGATGTCGGCTTTGGTCGCGACATTTTCGTGGATTGCGTCGTAGATCTCGGTCGCCACGCGTTCGGCAACACCGCTCGCCATGCCGGCGCTCTCAAAGGCGCGCGTCAGGGTCAGCCGATCGGCCATTTACTTCAACTGCTTCCCCGCCTCATTCGACGGCCCGCCTCATTCGACGGCCCGCCTCATTCGACGTCCTGGCGGGTCGGCTCGGGAGTGGTTGTGGCTGCCGGCAGGCGCGGCACCACCTCCCTGGCCATCAGGCGGATGCCCTTTTCGGCTTCCTTATGGTCGAGAACGCCGGAGCGCCCGACAAAGATGAAATTGGCGAAGGCGCCGACCTTGTCATAGATGTCCATGATCTGCCGATAGACCGTATCCGGGTTGCCGGCGACGAGAATGCCGCGGGCGATCGCCTGCTCGGCGGTGATGCCGATCAGGCCGTCGGCCGGGCGCGCGGCGGCCGGGGTACCGGGGCGCGGCGCGGTGCGGTAGTTCTGCGCCGCCAGGTGCGGCGGCATCCGCCCCGGCAGCAGTTTCGACATCTGCGGTGCCTGCTTGAGGCTGGTGTTGAGAAACCACAGCAGCTTCGAGCCGACCCGCACGCCTTCCTCGTCGGTGTCGCCGACATAGGCGAGGGCGGCATAGGCGAAGCGGTCGGTTCCCGGCGCCGGCAATCCGGCCTCGCGGCGGGCGGCGCGATAGGCGTCGAAGGCGCGCTTGCTGGCCTCGGGCCCGCGCAATACCAGCGCGTTGACCATGCCGCGCCGGCCGAGCTCTGCCGAGGTCTCGGGGTCGCCGGTCGCTGCCCACATCGGCGGGTGCGGGCGCTGGTAGGTGGGCGGCCAGATGTTGACGTGCCGGTGGCTGAAATGCTTGCCCTCCCAGCTGAACGGGCCGTCATGCGAGGTCAGGGTCTTTTGAATGAGGTCGATCGCCTCCCAAAAGCGGTCGACATAGCCGACCGGGTTGGCATTGCCCGACACCATCTCGCTGTCGCCCGATTTGACAAAGCCGATGTCGAGCCGGCCATGCGAAATCACGTCGGCGGTCGCGTATTCCTCGGCGATGCGCACCGGGTCGGGGCGGACCGTGATCAGGGTGCCGAGGCTGAGGATGCGGACCTTTTTGGTTTGCCGGGCGAGGATGCCGAGGATCATCGGGCTCGCGCCATAAAGGCTGTTGATTCCCGAATGATGCTCGATCGAGACGACGTTGACCCCGAGCTCGTCACACAACAGATGCTCGTCGAGGCATTCCTCGAACAGGTTCGCGGCGATGTTTGGATCGCAATATTTGTTGGGCAGGCTGGCGCGCACCGAAGGGGCGGCGTCTAGGACATCCTGGGGCACGAACGGATAGACATTCTCGCAATGATACCAAGCCTGCACGTCACGGACTCCGCTATTTCGGTCCGAACTACCAATAGCCTTAACGGCGGCTACGCCGTCGAAAATATTGCCCGATCATAAAACGACCGTTTCGGCAAGGTCGGCGAGAAACCGCGCCAGGGCATCGATCGCTTGTGCGGCGTCGGCATCAAGCCCGTGTCGGCGAGCGAGCCAGCCTGTATCGTTGTAGGAGAGCCAGACCTTGCCCTCCCGATCCTGCCAGGCAAGAAGCTTCTGCGGCAGATCGATCCCGATGGTTTGCCTGGACTGCATCAGCGGCGTCCCGGCTTTGGGGTCGCCGAATATCAGCAATTCCGTCGGCCTCAAGGGCATACCGACCGAGGCGGCGCCCGCCGCATGATCGATCCGCGCGAATACCGTGATCTCCTTGGCCAGGAGACTGGCCTCGGCGCGGTCGATCGTGTCCTTGACCGGATGATTGCTCTCGATTGTGACCAAACCATCTTCAGGCATTGTCGGTCTCCTCAATCTCCGAGGAAACGGCCGACGCGTTCGGCAAAGGCCGCGGGCTGCTCGATTTCGGGATGGTGGCCGGCGCGCTCGATCGGCTCGAAGCGGGCGCCGGGGATCAGCTTTGCATAGGCGCGGCCGTAATCGGGACCGACCACCCCGTCGCTCGCCCCCCAAAGCACCAAGGTCGGCACCTTGATCCAGCCGAGCCAGCGCGGCAATTGCGGGTTATACATATAGGGGTCCCAGGCATAGAGGCACAGCGCCTCGCGGTTGCGCGCATGCACCACCAGCGCCTCGTCCGACATGGCGTTGAAGTCGGGCGCGAACCTGTCCGGGTCGTGCCAGCTGCGGCGGCGGACCTCGTCGGGCGATCGGTTGAAGATGTCGAGAATATCGGGTGTTTCGCGATCGCCGATCTTGATCCCGACCGGGTCGACCAGGATCAACCTGTCGATGCGATGGCTGCACGCCGCCGCGACCTCGGCCGCGAGCCAGCCGCCAAAGGAAAACCCGAGCAGCGTTGCCTTCCCGCCGGGCAGCGCGTCGAGAGCGGCGAGATAGAGATGGACGAGATCGTAAACCGTGTCGAAATCCTCGGGCCGGGGCGAATGGCCGAATCCGGGCGACGAGGGCGCCGTGATCTCGGCGCGGCGGCCGAGCAGATCGAGAAACGGCGCCTCGGCATCGACGGTGTCGAAGCCGTGCAGCAGCAGCATCGGATGCCCAGCGCCGCGGCGCAGCGCTTCAAGTTCGATCCCTTGCACTGTCAGCCGATCGGCGCCGGTTTGACCGCTCGTCATCATAACCCTTCCTCTGGCCGTGCCTCGGCGGCGGATATATCGCTTCGATCGCGGCCAGGCGACAACCAATCTCGCGCTCGGCGGCGCCAGGAGCGCGCGCACCCACATCACAAGTGAGCCAGCGCCCCCTGGAAGGCCGCGAGCGGAAGACTACATTGTGCGGCGACCGGACGGCGGTTCGGCCACGACCTTGGGTTCGACCCTGGGGTGGCGGATCAGATCGTCCGGACCCCGTTCCGGCCCGTCCTCGACGGGCCGCTTGCCGCGAAGGCTCTGATGACCACGATTGCTCACCTGCCCCGCTCGGCCGCCAGGGCCGCTGCTGCCGCCCTGGTGACGCTCACGCTTTACGGCTGCAACAGCGCCGGGGCCGGTGCCGCCGCGTCCTCGGGCGATCCCCCCGATTTCGCCCTGTTGCAGGACGTGGCCCGGCAGGTGCAGACGAACTATGTCGCACCGGTGACCGGCGAGGAGCTGACCAAGGACGCCCTCAAGGGCATGCTGACCCGGCTCGACCCGCATTCCGACTACATGGACCAGGAACAGTATCAGGAAATGACCGCGATGACCCGCGGCCAGTTCGGCGGTATCGGCATCGAGCTGACGCTCGAAGGCAAGGTGCCCGAGGTCATCGCTCCCATCGACGGCACCCCCGCCGCCGATGCTGGCATCGAGCCGGGCGACCGGATCGTCAAAATCGACGGCCTGCCGACCGCCGGCATGGATGTCGAGCGGGTGGTCAAGCTGCTGCGCGGGGTGCCGGGGTCCAAGGTCACTCTCGAAATCGCCCGCACCGAGCGGCCGCCCTTCGACGTGGTCCTGACCCGCAACACCATCCACGTCGTCTCGGTCAAATCCTCGCTCGAACCCGACCGGATCGGCTACGCCAGGATCACCACCTTCAGCGAGAACACCGCCGCCGAGCTGGCCGCCGCCATCGCCCGGCTGAAGCAGCAGGCGCATGGCAGGCTGAACGGCCTTGTCCTCGACCTGCGCAACGATCCGGGCGGCCTGCTCGACGCCTCGGTCGACGTGACCGGCGAATTCGTCGACGGCGGGGTGGTGGTCACGACCAAGGGCCGCAACCCCGACGACGACCGCGTCTACCGCGCCCCGGTCGCGGGCGACCTCATTCCCGGAGTGCCGGTCGTCGTGCTGATCAACAGCGCCACAGCTTCGGCGGCCGAGATCGTCGCCGGGGCATTGCAGGACGACCACCGGGTCACGGTCATGGGCACCCGCAGCTTTGGCAAGGGCTCGGTGCAGACGATCATCCCGGTCGAGGGGCATGGTGCATTGCGGCTGACGACGGCGCTCTATTACACGCCGTCCGGCCGCTCGATCCAGGACCAGGGGATCACTCCCGACATCGTCGCCACCTTGCCAAAGTCCGAGCAGGTGGCGAATGCGGTTCTGAGCCACGAGAGCGATCTTTACGGGGCGTTGAAGAATACCGGTCCGCTCAACTCCGAACCAACCGCGGCGGCGAACGGCGGGTCGAAGATCGGCGCCGAGATGGCCGAGCACCCGATCAAGCCGTTGGTCATCGGCACCGCCAAGGACGCCCAGCTTGACGCGGCGATCGGCTATCTTCAGCGGGCGGTGCGCCGCGACGCCGGGGCCCACCCCGGCTGATCGCCCGGCGGCGGGCTGATCAGCGACTGGCCTGCGGCGGCGGCAGGCGCCGGATGAGGCTGTAGCGGATGCCGCGCCCTAGCCAGGACAGCAGCGCCCGGGCGCCGGCGAGATGGCCATAATCGTCGAACTGGAACAGCACGAAGAGACCGTAGACCCTGCGCGGGTCGATCCGGCGCAGCAGGCGGATGCGCACGAACATGGTGATGCCGAGATCGGAGAGGTGATTGTTGCGCAGCGCCTCCCGCATCGTCAGCGCGGGCACCTCGACGACGAAGTCGCCGAGCCCGTCGCTCTGCCTATCGTCGGCACGCAGCCGCCCGTGCCGCGGCCGATAGGCGAAGCAGCGCGCGCCCAGCCGGAACCCGAACCCGCGCGGAAACAGCACCGCCAAGAGCCAACGAAACGCGTTGAGCTTGCGCTCGAGCAGCGCCAGCTCCTCGGCCGAGATCGCGGCCGCCGCCTCCTCGGCCGCGCGCTGCCGGATGGGTCCCTCGCGCCGCGCCGGCTCCATCGGGCGATAGCATTCCGGCCGGGTCGAGCGGTGGGTGAAATCGTCGAGATCGAGCGTGGTGTAAGGCGGCAGCAGCCGGGCGCGCGACCGCCAGTGCTGGCAAAGATCCGCGTAGGTGGTGCGGTAATCGTTCGCCCAGCGGCTGTCGGCCCGGCAGAACACCGCCTGGCTGGCGAAGGGCAGGTAATAATCGATCGCCAGGCGGTCGCACAATCGGCAGACGTAATCGACGTAGTGCCGGGCCGGGCGCAGCGACACGATTCTGTTCTCGTCCGGCCTGGTGTCGTCGGACCCGTTCTCGTCGAGAAAGCTGTTGACCAGGCTCGCCGGCGAATAGCTGCACAACAGCACCCGCGGCTTGGCGATGCGGTCGCCGAGGCGCCGCAGCGCGCCGAGCACCGGCGGCGGCGGTTTGGCGTCGTTCAGGTTGAGGATCAGCGCGTTCGGCGTGTCGATCAGCAGCAGGCTGTCGTCGTTCCACACCGGGATCGACAGGATCGAAACGCCATCGCCGAGCAGCCGCCAGCGCAATGGCGCGACGCTCGCGGCGCGATAGCCGCGCGCGGTCAGGTAATCGAGGCAGCCGCGCTCGGCCAGCGCCGGAAACAGGTAGTTGGGGCCGCTGCCGAGCCGGCGGATTGACGGCATGTGAAAATGGTCGGGGTGCTCGTGGGTGACGTAGACCTGCGCACTCGTCGCCAGCCAGTCGATCTCCTCGACGCTCGGATAGTTCTGCAGCCACCAGCTGCGCCAATAGACCGAGCCGAGAAGCCATGGATCGGTTAGCAGCAAAGGCCTGTCCCGATCGCGGTAGAGCGCCAGCGAGGCATGGCCCAGCGTTTTCGCCTTCAGCCCGCGAGAGGCCGGCCGCGGAGCGCTCACGGCGGCTCCGGCCGTGCCGCGGCGGTGCCGGCAATGACGGGCATGCGATCTCCTTCTCAGGCTCGATCCGGGCTCCTCCGTTATGCCCGCGCGGGGCGGCGGCGACAATCCGCGCGCCGATACCCGAGCACCTGGACAGCCGACACTTTGCACCAACCGGCCGACCCGCGCATCGGCGTGGCCGCCGGAGGGTCCGGCAGCCACGCGAGCCGGAGTAGACGGCGCGGGAGACGGCGGCCTAAACTTGCCGCCGGAGACGGGGAGCCGGCCGCCGGACTCGCCGCCCGAAAGGAGGAGGAAATGCTCGGACGGACCTCGGACGATTTGCTGGCGCTCTACGACACTGCGCCGCTCAACCGCCGCTACTGGGTCAGCTTCGTGCTGCTCTCGTTGCTGTTCGTCCTCGAATTCTTCGATTTCCTCGTCGTCGGCTATCTGCTCGCGGTGCTCGGGCCGCAATGGCACCTGACCTACGGGCAGTCGGCGCTGATCCTCTACAGCGGCGGCATCGGCTCGATCCTCGGCGCCCTGGTCTTTGGCGGGCTGGCCGATGCATGGGGCCGCAAGACGCAGATGATCATCGGCACCTTCATCTGCGCGCTCAGCGCCGGCCTGATTGGCCTGGTCCCGAGCGGATCGTGGCAAATCTTTGCGGTCCTGCGGTTTTTTGTCGGCGTCGGGCTGACCGCCGGGGTGACCCCATCGCTGACCATCCTCGTCGAGGTGACGCCGACCCGGCACCGCACCCTCTTGACCAGCTTCTACATCGTCTTCGCGTCGGCCGGCGGGCTGCTCGCTTCGCTGACCTCGGCCTCGCTGCTGGCGGCTCTCGGCTGGCGCGGCGTGGCAATGCTCGGCATAGCGCCCGCTTTTGTCGGCGTCCTTATCTGGATCTTCGTACCCGAGTCGGTGCGCTGGCTCGCCGCCAAAGGCCGGTTCGCCGAGGCCCGCGCCGAGGTCGCCACCCATCTCGGGCTGCCGCTCGACGCGGTGCCGCTGCCGAGCGTTCGTCCCGCCACCCAGCCGCGCGGAAAGCTGTCGGAGCTCTACCACCAGCCGCGCATGTTCTGGGAGACAGTGCTGCTCTGGGGCGGCTCGTCGACGGCGGGCTACGGCGTCTATCTGTGGGGACCGACGATCGTTGCCATGGTGCTCAAGGTCCCGGTGCCGCGGGCCGCCGCATATTTTGTCTTTGTGGCCCTCGGCGGGGTGGTCGGCAAGATCGTCGTCACGTTCCTGGCGCCGCTGATCGGGCGGCGTCCGCTCGGCGTCGTGTGGGGCTTCGGCGGGGTCTTGGCGCTCGCCGCCGCCGGCTACTATCACGAGCTGGTCGTCGCTGGACTGCCGCTGATGGTGATCCTGCTGTGCGTCTCGACCTTCTTCATCGAGGGCGGCTTCTCAAACCTCGCGCCCTATACGGTCGAGAGCTACGGCGTGAACCTCGGCGCGCGGGCCTCGGGCCTGGGCCAGGCGGCGAACGGCGTTGGTAAGATCCTCGGGCCGTTGAGCCTGGCGCTGATCGCCGGGTCCAGCAACATTCTGTCGCCAAAGGCGACAGCGGACGCGGTGCTGCCGGCCTACCTGTTCCTCGCCTTCTGCATGGCGCTGGTCGGGCTGTCGTTCCTGATCCTCGGGGTCGAGACCCATGGCAAGGCAATGGGAATTGGCGCCGCAGACGGGCAATCGTCGCGGCCGCGTCCGACGGCCGCGACAACCGGCGCCGGCTGAGCCAAATTTGGCGCCGGAACGCCAATGCGGCGCGCACAATAGGCCGCCAAAACCGACCTGCGCGCGAGCGATCGCGTCCGCCCGGGCGAGATCGCGGTGCGTACTTTGGCGTGCAGCGTAATCAGGAAATGCGGCTAGTGGCGGCATCGACATCGCCGGATCGCTGGCGGTCTTCGACCGCGGCCCGCTCAATGCCCGCTACTGGACCAGCTTTGCCCTGCTCGCCGGCGTCTACGTGCTGGATTTTTTTGATTTCTTTCTGATCGCCTTCATCCTGGCGGTGATCGCCCCGATCTGGCACCTGACCTATGGCCAGGCGGCGCTGATCCTTTACGGCAGCGGGCTCGGCGCCATTATCGGCGCCCTGGTCTGGGGTTCTCTGAGCGACGTTTTTGGGCGCAAGCCGCAGACCGTCAGCGGCACCGTCATTTGCGGGCTCGCCGCCGGGTTGATCGGGTTTTTGCCGACCGGCGCCTATTTTCCGCTGGCGGTGTTGCGCATCTTTGTCGGGTTCGGTCTCGCCGCCGCCATCACTCCGGCGCTGACCATCATCGTCGAGCAGACCCCGACCCGCTGGCGCAGCGGGCTGACCAGCCTATTCGTGATGACGGCGAGCCTCGGCCTGCTGCTGGCCTCGTTCACCGGGCACGCGCTGCTGCGGGCGCTCGGCTGGCGCGGCGTCGCCATGTTCGGCATGGTGTCGATCCTGGTTGGCATGCTGGTGTGGCTGTTCCTGCCCGAATCGGTGCGCTGGCTGGTGGCCAAGGGACGGTTCGTGGAGGCGCGGGCGGCAGTCGCCAAACATTTCGGGATGCCAGTCGACGGTCTCCCGCTGCCGGCGGCGGCGCCGACAGCGCAGCCGCGCGCCAGCCTCGTCGAACTCTACGCCAATCCGCGGCTGTTCTGGCAGACCATCCTGGTCTGGGGCGGCTCGACGACGGCGGGTTTCGGGTATTTGCTGTGGGGGCCGACCATTATCGCCCTGGTCCTGCACGCCTCGGTGCCGCAGGCTGCGAAATACTTCATCTACGTCACCCTCTGCGCCATCGCCGGCCGGCTGGTCGTCGCCGCGGTCGCGCAAAAGATCGGCCGACGAGTTGTTGGCATCGTCTGCGGATTCGCGGCGGTGATCGTTCTCGGTTTTGCCGGGTTTTTCAACGCGATGGTGGTCGGTGGGTTTCCGCTGTTCGTGATCCTGGTCGCGGCGTCTGCGTTCTTTGTCGACGGCGGCTTGGGCAATCTGTCGCCCTATACGGTCGAGCAATATGGGGTGAGGCTGGGCGCGCGCGCCTCGGGACTGGGCCACGCCGCGGCCGGCGTCGGCAAGATCCTTGGGCCGCTCGCGCTGGCGCTGATCGCCGGCACCGGCAACCTCGTCTCGCCCCACGCGACGCAGCAGGCGGTGTTCCCGGCCTTCCTGTTCCTGGCCTTCTGCATGCTGCTGGTCGGGTTTGCGTTCCTGTTCCTGGCGCGCGAGACGCACGGCCGGGCGATGGCGCTCGGCGTCGAAGGCGAGCCGGTGCAGCCGCGGCCCACCGCGGTCGCGCGCTGAGCGAGGTTCAGCGCCGGCCTTCGCGGCACACTCCGATGCGGCGCGCGTTCTTGGCCCAGTAGAACAGCGGAGCCTCGCCGGTGGCGGCGCCGCGGCGCAATGCGATCGCGCGCGCCAGCATGAATCGGGTCACGTCGCGGAACCCGTCGAGCATATGGCGCTCGATCTCGCGCCAACCGGCGTCTTCGAGCTCGGCGCTCGCCGCAGGCTCGCCGAACGCGTCGCCGCCGTCGCTAAGGAAAAACCGCGTGTTGAACCGGCGAAACGAGTGCGACGGGGTGATCGCGCGCCCGACGTAAATCAACCGGTCCATCGCCGCAACGAGGCCGCGCTCGCGATAGGCCCGCTCGATCGGCGCCTCCGGCTTCTCCGCCGCCGGCGGCAGCGCGGAGCAGCGGCGGCCGACCAGCACGCCCACCTCCTCCCAGGTCTCGCGGATCGCCGCTCGCGCGGCACCGGCCAGCCGCGGCGCCATCGCCTCCGTGGCGCTCTCGATGCTCCACGGGGTGCGGTCCGGCGGGTCGATCGCGCCGCCGGGAAAGACATAGACCCCGGGCATAAAGCGGGCCGACAGCGGCCGGCGCCCGACCAGCACCTCGAGCTCCCCGCCATCGCCGCGCAGCAAGATCAGCGAGGCGGCGTCGCGCGGGCGCACAACCGGCTTGCGCGCCCGAGATTCCTGATCGGCCCGAAAGCCCTGATCGAGTGCGTCGTTCATCGCGCCAATATGCGCAATCCTGCGCCGAACGCTCCAGCAATCGCCGTCAGACCGGGTTGCGGCGGGCGCGCTCGATTGCCGCGATCCAGGTGCCGAGCGCCCGGCGCAGTTCGTCAAAGGCGTAGCCTTCCGGACGCGAATCCGCGATGACCGCGTTGCGGATCGTCACTCCATCGGGGGAGATCGCGACCGAAAAGGCGTTGCCGATCGCAGCCGGCTGCGTCGCTTCGCCGCGCTCGGCGGCGCCGATCTCGGCGAGCAGGCCCCGCGCGGCGGCGAGGTCCGCCTGCACGTCGCTCTGCAGGAACCTCGCCAGGACCTCGCCATGCCGGCCGCTGCCGCGCCGGGCGCGCGCTTCGACATACCCGGCCGGATGCCGCCTCGCCGTAATCAGCTCGCCGCGCGCGCCGCGGTTTTGCGGCCCTCGAGCCATCAGGGACCGCGCAGCGGATAGGCGGCGGCGATCCGCCCCGACTGATACCATCCCTCGACCGCGAACCCGCGCCCCGAATCTCCGAGGAACCGTCCGTCGCCGCGCACCCGGGCGTTATGAAACGCGGCCAGCACCGCCTCGATCACCTGGTCGTCGGACATGGCGTCCGGGAAAAACGTCGAGGCCGCCCGCTTGTCGATCCACTCCCCGCTCGCCGGGTCGCGCACCGCGACGCGAGCGCGATAGACGCCGTTCGCATCGGGCGGCTGCACGATCCGCAGCACCCGCGCGCCCGGTGGGTCGATGCCGTTCGACCGGTGGTGATAGCCGACCGCTTCGCCATGGCGGTTGATTTCGCCGGTCTCGATATGGGCGAAGTCGATCGGCGGGTCGGTCGCGGTCCATCGGCCCGCTGGGGTCAGATCGCGGACGGTGAGCCCCGCCGGCAGCAGCACCAGCAGCAGGGCGCTCAGGCCAATCGCGCGAGTGACAGCGCTGCATTGCCTGGTGTCGGCGCCAACCGGAGCTGCGCGGCCGGCAATCTCGGGCGGCGAGCATCACGCGATCAGCCGCCAGCGCAGGGGTTCGCCCGCGCGGAACGGGATAATGGTAGTGTCGCCCTCGCCGACGCGCTCCGGCACGGTCGAAGGCTCGCGCCGCAGGGCGATCCGGGTTTCGTTCGACGGCAGCCGGTAGAATTCGGGGCCGTTCAGTGCGGCGAAGGCTTCGAGGCGGTCGAGCGCCCCTTCCTCTTCGAAAATCTCGGTATAGATTTCGAGCGCACAGGGGGCGGTGAAGATGCCGGCGCAGCCGCACGCCGTCTCCTTGGCGGCGACCGTATGCGGCGCGCTGTCGGTGCCGAGGAAGAAATGCGGATCGCCCGACACCGCGGCCCGGCGCAATGCCAGGCGATGGGGTTCGCGCTTGGCGATCGGCAGGCAATAGAGATGCGGGCGGAGGCCGCCGGCAAAGATCGCGTTGCGGCTGAACGCGAGATGATGAGCGGTGATCGTCGCCGCCAGGTTTGGCCCGCCCGCGGCGACATATTGCACCGCCTCCAGGGTGGTGATGTGCTCGAGCACGATGCGCAGTTCGGGCAGGCTGCGGCGCAGCGGGTCGAGCACCCGGTCGATGAACACCGCCTCGCGGTCGAAGATGTCGATCTCGGGATCGGTCACCTCGCCATGAACCAGCAACGGCATGCCGATCGCCGCCATGCGCTCCAGCACCGGGCGGACATGATCGACACCGGTGACCCCGAATTCGGAATTGGTCGTGGCTTGCGCCGGATAGAATTTGACCGCGGCGAAGACGCCTTCCTCGAACCCGCGGGCGATCTCGTCCGGGTCGGTCGCGTCGGTCAGATAGCAGGTCATCAGCGGCGTGAAGCCCGCGCCCGGCGGCAGCTGCGCGAAAATCCGCTCGCGATAGCCGCGTGCAGCGGCGATCGTCGTCACCGGCGGGACCAGGTTCGGCATCACGATCGCGCGGGCGAACTGCCGCACCGTGAACCGGGCGACCACAGCCAGCATCGCCCCATCGCGCAGGTGCACATGCCAATCATCGGGGCGCCGCAGGATGATCGTCTCCATTCTCTCCGCCATTTCTTTGCCCATATCACGATAGATCAGGCGCGGGCGGACTTGCTATGGCCGAGCCCGCGATCGGCATTTTGGAGGGCGCAGTCATGAGCGGGTGCATCGTCGGCTGGGCGCACAGCAAGTTCGGCCGGCACGAGGGCAAGGACATCGAAGCGCTGATCGTCGAGGTGACGCGCGCGGCCTTGGCCGATGCAGGAGTGGCCGCGGTCGACATCGACACGGTTTATCTGGGCACGATGAACGGCGGCTTCGTGCGCCAGGAATTTCCGGCGTCGCTGGTGTTCCAGGCCGATCCCGGCTTTCGCTTCAAGCCGGCGACCCGGGTCGAGGACGCCTGCGCCACCGGTTCGGCCGCGATCCATCAGGGGCTGAACGCGATCGCGGCAGGAAAGGCGCGACTGGCGCTGGTCGTCGGCGTCGAGAAGATGACCGAGGTCTCGGGCATCCAGGTCGGCGACATCCTGTTGGGCGCCAGCTACCGCAAGGAGGAAGACCGCATCGAAGGCGGCTTTGCCGGCATCTTCGGCCAGATCGCGCAGAGCTATTTCCAGCGCTATGGCGACCAGTCCGACGCGCTGGCGCGGATCGCCGCCAAGAACCACAGGAACGGCGTCGCCAACCCATTGGCGCATATGCAGAAGGATCTCGGCTACGAGTTCTGCCGCACGGTTTCGGAGAAGAACCCGATCGTCGCCGGCCCGCTGAAGCGCACCGACTGCTCGCTCGTTTCCGACGGTGCGGCAGCGGTGGTGCTGGCCGATACCGCGACCGCGCTGCAGCCTGAAAAAAGCGGTCGTCTTTCGCGCGGCCGAGCAGGTCAACGACTTTCTGCCGATGAGCCGGCGCGACGTGATCGCGTTCGAAGGGCCGGCATTGGCGTGGCGGCGCGCATTGGCCGATGCTCGCCTTGCGCTCGACGATCTCGACCTGGTCGAGACCCATGACTGCTTTACGATCGCCGAATTGATCGAATACGAAGCGATGGGCCTGACGCCGAAGGGCGAGGGCGCGCGCGCGATCCTCGAAGGCTGGACCGAGAAGGACGGCAGGCTGCCGGTCAACCCCTCGGGCGGGCTCAAATCGAAGGGCCATCCGATCGGCGCCACCGGGGTGTCGATGCACGTGCTGGCGGCAATGCAGGTGACCGGCACCGCCGGCGGCATCCAGGTGCCGGGCGCCTCGCTCGCCGGAGTCATGAACATGGGCGGCGCGGCAGTCGCCAATTTTGTCAGCATTCTCGAGCCGCTGCGCGCGTAGCGGACAGAGCGTCCTCCGTCGTTCCCGCGAAAGCGACGCGAAAGCGGGACCGAGTGCAGCCGATCTGTTGCTTCCTCATGGGTCCGCTCATCTCGACGTTCTGCGGCGAATGGCGGCCCGTCGCGCTGTCGGACCCTTCGATCGGTTGCTCCATCTGCGCTCCACGGACAGCATAACGCCCGAGGATTCTTCGCAAAATGGCCCCCGTTCCGGAACCACTTGTTGGCGCCCATGACATTCCCACCACAGCCGCGAGACGATCAGCGTACGCCTCTGCTTCCCGATCGGCTTGCCGAACCTGCGCTCAATCACCGACGGCGCGGAGCGGCTGCTGGGCGCCTTCGATCTGGCGGCGGATCAGGCGGGCGTAGAGGCCGCCCTGGGCAAGGAGCTTGGCGTGACTGCCGGTTTCGATCAGGCGGCCGTGGTCGAGCACCGCCAGGAGGTCGGCGTTGCGCACGGTCGAGAGCCGATGGGCGATGACGATCGTGGTGCGGTCGCGCATCAAGGCGTCGAGGGCGCCGCGCACCTGCGCCTCGCTGACCGCGTCGAGATGCGAGGTCGCCTCGTCGAGCACCAGGGTCGGCGCGTTCTTTAGAAAGGCGCGGGCGATCGCGACCCGCTGCCGCTGCCCGCCGGAGAGCTGGACGCCGCGCTCGCCGACCGGAGTGTCGAGCCCCTCGGGCAGGCTCTCGACAAACTCTGCGAGGGCGGCCTGCTCGAGCGCAAGATGGATCGCGGCCTCGTCGGCCTCGGGCCGGGCCAGCGCGACATTGGCGCGCAGGGTGTCGTTGAACAGATAGGTGTCCTGCGACACCAAGGAGACCCGCCGGCGCAGATGGTCGAGCTCGAAATCGCGCAGATCGACCCCGTCGATCAGGATGCGTCCGGCGCTCGGGTCCCAGAAGCGCAGCAGCAGATTGGCGATCGTGGTCTTGCCGGCGCCCGAGGGGCCGACCAGGGCCAAGGTCGCCCCGGCCGGGACCTCGAGCCGGATGTCGGTCAATGCCGGACGGCGGGCGCCGGGATAGGTGAAGCCCGCCCCCTCAAAGCGGATCTCGGACCCCCCGGCCGGCTCGGGCGGGCACAGCGGGCCGTCGACCACGGCCGGCTGCTCGCGATGCACGGCATGGAGCCGGCGCGTCGAGGCGATGGTGTCGGCGAGCTGGCGGCTGACCTGGGCGATCTCGGAGATCGGCAAAAACGAGGAGACCGACAGCAGGATCAAGAGCGGCAGCGTGGTCGCGGCGAGGTGGTGCTCGGCGGCGAGACGGGCGCCGACCACCGCAACGGCGAGGCCGCCGAGCCCGGTCACGGTTTCGAGCCGAGCGGTCTGCGCCGACAGGTCGCCCAGGAGCTCGAGCCTGATCTTCTGATATCCGCGGACCAGATCCATGAAACCGCGGCGCCGACCGGCCACCGCCTGAAACGCGACCAGGTCGTTGAGACCTTGGATCGTCTCGGTGACATAGGCGCCGAGCAATCCCAATGCATTGCGCGCCTCCCCGCCGAGTTGGTCGATCCGCGCCCGCGTCACCACCGGCGCCAATGCGGCATAGAGGACGAAGGGCAGCAGCGCCAGCGCGATCGGCCAAGCGGCGATGGCCAGCACGACCAGCACCGTCGCCGGCACCAAGACTGCGACCAATGCCGGCGCCACGGTATGGGCGAAGAAATATTCGACGGTCTCGACGTCCTGGCTGGCGAGCGCGATCAGGTCACCCGAGCGCCGCCGCATCAGATAGGCCGGCGCCAGCGCGTCGAGCTTGGCGAACAGCGCGATCCGCATCTCCGCCAACAGGCGATAGGCGATGTCGTGGGCGAGCCAGGATTCGAGCCAATGGAGCAGTCCGGCCAGCGGCGCCGTCAGCGCCAGCAGGATCAACAGGTATCCAAAAGGCGATCCGGTCTTGACCGCGGCGACCGCGAGCGCGCCGATGATGCCGACCCCGATAAAGGCCGCGACCCGCGCAATGCCCGAGCCGACGACGATCGCGAAGCGCCGGCGCCACGGCTTGATGATCTCGACGAGGGTGCCGAGGGTCGCGGCCCAGCCGACCGAGCCGGCTGCATCGGCGACCGCAGACGTCGTCGCATCGGCGGCCATTTCGGTTTGCTCGCGCTCGCCGGGGGCGCCCGGTGCGGCGTTGTCCTCGACCAAGGCGATGTCGCCGTCGCGCTCCTCGGCCTGTGCCCCCATCAGGCGGCGATAGGGGCCTTCGCGGCGGATCAATTCGGCATGGCGGCCGGTTTCGACGACACGGCCCTGGTCGAGCACCAGGATGCGGTCGGCGCCGATCACGCTCGACAGCCGATGCGCCAGGACCAGGGTCGTGCGCCCGGCCGACAAGCGATCGAGGGCCTGCTGGATCACCGCCTCGTTCTCGGCGTCGACCGATGACAGGGCCTCGTCGAGGATCAGGATCGGCGCGTCGCGCAATAAGGCGCGGGCGATCGCCAGCCGCTGCCGCTGGCCGCCCGACAGCATGACCCCGCGCTCGCCGATCATCGTCTGGTAACCCTGCGGCAGAGCCGCGATGAACTCGTGCGCGTTGGCGTCGTGCGCTGCGGTTTCGAGCGCTTCGCGGTCGGCGTCGGGCCGGCCCAGCCGCAGGTTCTCTTCGAGCGTGCCGTGGAACAGATAGGTGTCCTGGTGCACGACCGCGATCATCCGGCGCACCGCTTCGGGATCGAGGGTCTTCAGATCGTGGCCGCCGATCAGCACTCTGCCTTGTTGCGGGTCGAAGAGGCGCAGCAGCAGGCGCGCGATCGAGGATTTCCCCGAGCCGCTCGGGCCGACGATGCCGATCTTCTCGCCGGCGCCGACGGCGAAGGAGAGCCCGTCATGAGCGGCGCCGCGGCCGCCGGGATAGGCGAAATGAACATCCTCGAAGGCGATGGTCGGCAACAGCACGACGCTCGCCCGCGGCAAACTCTCCGGGTGCGGCGGCACCAGCGGTTCGGCGGCCAAGAGCGCGTTGATGCCGGCCGCGGCCGACTGCCCGACCATTCCCTGATGCAAGACCATGCGCAGGTCGCGCAGCGGGCGGAACACCTCGGTCCCGGCCATCAGCACGATCAGCAACGCCTGGATGCTCATCAGCCCGTGCGACACCCGCCACACGCCGAGCGCCAGCGCCGCGGCAGCGCCGACCGCCACCCCGCAATCGGTGATGCCGCGAGTCATCACCCCGGTCGATAAGACGCGCAGGGTGCTGTCGCTCAGCTCGCGCGCCTTGTCCGCGAGCCGCCCGCCGAAGGCTCGGCTCTGGCCGAACGCCTTTAGGGTCGGCAGGCCCTGGACACCGTCGAGAAACTCCGAGCCGAAGGCTTTGAGCGCCACCTGGCGCCCCTCGCTGGTGCGGCGCTCGATCTGCACGAAGACGGTCGGCGCGATCAACGTCACCAGCGCAAAGACCAGCATTACCGTCGCCACCGGCACGTCCCACCAGGCGATGAACGCGAAGATTGCGAGCGGCGTCAGCACCGCGATCGACAGCTGCGGCACATATTGGCCGAAGAAGGTCTGCAATTGCTCGACCCCGTCGACCACCGACAGCATGACCCCGCCGGTGCGCTCGCCGGCGAACCAGGCCGGCCCCAGCGCCGCGATCTTGTCGTAGAGGCTGCCGCGCAAGGCCTCCTGCACCCGCGTCGCGGTGCGGTGCGAGACCATCGCGCGATGGTGCTCGATGGTGCCGCGCAGGATGACCGCGGCAGCGACTCCGACCGCCGGAACCGCCACGGCGAGGAACCCGGCGCCTCTGAAGACATGCGACAGCAGCACGCCGAGGATCGCGAAGCGGGCGATCCCGACGACCGAGGCGATCAGGCCGAGTCCGATCGCAAAGGCGATCCAGCCGCGCAACCCGCGCGTCAGTTCCCACAGGCGTCGGTCGAAATACATCGGCGCTGCTCCCTCGCCCGGCCGCGGGTGACCGCCGATGAGCCCGCTTCCCTGAGGGCATCATCGGCTCGCGCGGCCGGCACCAAATACGCTGCGACCGTTACGTTAGCGATACGCCATGATAGCGGCAATCGACAATCTCAATATCGTATGATACGCATATGTGTCGCTTCGGGTCCGGCAGCCGGGTCCGGGTCTGCCTGGGAGGGATTGCCGATGGACTGGGACGACATCCGGATCTTTCTCGCCGTGGCGCGCCACGGGTCGCTGCGCGCCGCCGGGCGGGTGCTCGGCCTCAGCCAGCCGACGGTCGGCCGCCGGCTGGCCGGCTTCGAAGCGGCGTTCGGCGGGCCGGCGCTGTTCGACCGCCTGCCCGAGGGGCTCCGCCTCAACGCCGCCGGCGAGGCGCTGGTGGCCGCGGCCGAGCGCCTCGAAACCGCGGCCCTGGCGCTCGAACGGCGCCGGCTCGCGGCCTCGCCGACCCTCAGTGGCACGGTGCGCGTCTCGGTTGGCGAATGGGCGACGATCCTGCTGGCCGGCCATCTCGCCGATGCGCACGACGCCGGTCTGCCGTCCGGGATCACCCTCGAACTCGTCGAGTCGCCGCAGACCGCGAACCTGGCGCGCCGCGACGCCGATCTGGCGCTGCGCCACGGCGTCCCCGAGGCCGGCAATCTCTATGTTACCAAGGTCGGCGCGATCGCCGGGGCGCTGTACCACCGGCGCGATGGCGTCGCCCGTTCGGCGCGCCGTGAGCGCTGGATCACCTACACCGAGGAGCAGGCGCATTATGCGAGCGCGCGCTGGCTCGACCAGCAGATCAGCGGCTGCGGCGGCCGGGTGGTGCTGCGCTCCTCCGATCTGCTGATGCGGCTGGAAGCGATCCGCGCCGGGGTCGGGATCGGGCTGTTGCCGTGCTACGCCGCCGACCCTGACCCGCTGCTCGAGCGGGTGACCCCGCCGGTGCCGGAACTGGCGGCCGATTACTGGGTCATCGTTCACCGTGACCTGCGGCGGGCGGCCTGTGTGCGCGCGGTCATCGACTGGATCCGGCGACTGTTCGAGCAGCAGCGGGACGCGCTCGCCAGGACCGCGCCGTCGTCTGCGGACGATCCGGCCGCAGCCGAGCGCCGTGCTGCAGCCCACCGCGCTGCCGCCGGGCTCGCCGCGGCCGAGTGACGGGTTTTGACGCCGCCGGCACGCGACCGCGTTCTACTGGACGGATGCTGCGCGTTCTGCTATTATACTCGCGCGCTATCGGCGGCGCTGTTCCGGTGCGCATGCTGGGCATTATTAACGAAATTACAATCGGCGATGCAGCTCAGACTGTTCAGACATTTTGTTCCTGTCTCGGTCGTGCTGCTGATATCGTCGGACGCGCTGCTGATCACTGGCGCATTTTACCAGATGTTGTCTCAGTCGAACGGGAATACGCCGCTGATGTTCGGCGTACCGGGCTTTCCCGCCCGGCTGGCCGCCGGCCTTTCTCTGATGGCCGTCACCGCCATGGTTGGGGTCGGTCTCTATGGCCAGCCGAGCTTTGTCGACTTTCGGCTGCTGGTCAGCAAGATTGCCGTCGCCTTTGTGCTGGTGGTAATCCTGGTCGTGGCCTCCGCCGCCTATTGGGGCGAGGGTGCGCAGCGGCTGCCGGATGACGAAAATCTGCCGCTGAAGGCGGCCCTGATTTGGCTCTGCTGCGTCTCGGTGACGCGGACGACCTTTCTGGTGACCTTCGGCCGCGGCCTGCTGCGCCGGCGGATCGTCGTCCTCGGCAACGGCACGCAGGCGGCGCGCATCGCCGACCTGGTCGCGACCGGCGACAATCCGCATTTTCTTCCGGTGGCGTTCGTGCGTATGCCGGGCGAGCCCGCATCGCTCGGCGCCGAGACGATGGACTGGGCGGCAGCCGAACCCGATGCGTTCGCCGATCTCGGCTACCGGCTGGGCGCCAGCGAGATCGTGGTCGCGGCCGACGACCGGCGCGGCTTGCCGGTGCGTCAATTGCTGCACTGCAAGCTCGCCGGCATCCGTGTCACCGATTTTCTCGATTTCTGGGAGCGCGAGACGAGAACCGTCGATCTCGAGGCACTGCGCCCGAGCTGGCTATTCTATTCCGACGGCTTTCGCTGTGGCGTCGTCGACGAGATCCTCAAGCGTGCCTTCGACATCACGGTCAGCATGGCGCTGCTGATCTTCTCGCTGCCGCTGCTGGCGGTGACCGCCTGCCTGATCAAGGCCGAAAGCGCCGGGCCGGTGCTCTACCGCCAGGACCGGGTCGGGTTGCGCGGCCGAGTTTTCACGATTCTCAAACTGCGCAGCATGCGGGCCGACGCCGAGCGTGACGGCAACCCCTTATGGGCGGCCAAGGGCGACCCGCGCGTCACCCGCGTCGGCGCGGTCATCCGCAAGCTGCGCATCGACGAGCTGGCGCAGATCCTCAATGTCCTGCGCGGCGATATGAGCTTTGTCGGACCGCGCCCGGAGCGCCCGTACTTTGTCACCGACCTCAGCCGGATCATCCCCTACTATGCCGAGCGCCACTGGGTCCGCCCCGGCATCACCGGTTGGGCGCAGATCAATTTTCCCTACGGCGCCTCGACCGAGGACGCCAAACGCAAGCTTTCTTTCGACCTCTACTACGTAAAAAATCGCAGTATTTTTTTGGATTTTTTGATCCTGCTGCAGACGGCGCGCGTGATCTTTTGGAATCACGGCGCGAGATAGGACAACGAAGCTGGACAGCGCCGTCGTCGAAACCGTTTATACGGGCTGCGCGCTCGCCTTCGTGCTGATCGTCGCATTGATGGTGCTGCGCGGCCGGACCAGCAGAACCGGTTGGGCGATCGTCGGCTGCTGCCTGGCCTCGGCCATCTGGGCGGTGGCGACCGACTTAGCGGCGATGCTGCCGATCGGCGTGCCGCCGCTGCTCGACAGCCTCAGGCTCTCCGCCTGGCTGGTGTTCGCGGCGACGCTGGTGAGCGCTCCCGCCGGCGGCGGCTCCGAGGTCGGACGGCGCTATCTGATCGCGGCCTCGCTGTTCTGCGCGATCGCGATCGCGGTCGACTTGCGCACGCTGATCCTCGGCACCGAAATTTGGGGTCTTTACGCGCAGCTCTTGATGCGGGTCGGATTCGGCGTGTTCGGTCTGCTGACGATCGAGAACCTATGGCGCAATACCGAGCCGGCACGGCGTTGGCAGGTCTGGCCACTGTGCCTCGGTCTCGGCTTCCTCTTCGCCTACGAGCTGTTTCTGTTCTCCGACGCCTTCATCACCCGCGGCCGAGTGGATCCGGGGTTGGCGCTCGGGCAGGCGATCGCGGCCGCCTTCATGGCGCCGCTGCTGGCGCTGGCGATGGCGCGCAATCGCGAGTGGCGGGTCGATATCCACGTTTCACGCCAGGTGGTGCTGCATACCGCAACACTGCTGGCGAGCGGTTGCTTTCTGTTGGCCGTGGCGATCGTGGCGATGCTGCTGCGCCGCTTCGGCGGCGATTGGGGACTGGTGCTGCAACTGGCGATGCTGTTCGGCAGCATCGTCGTGCTCGCCACTGTGCTGACCTCGGGAAGCTTGCGGCAGCGTCTGAAATTTCTGATCTCGAGGAATTTCTTCAGTCATCGCTACGATTATCGCGTCGAATGGCTCAAATTCATCAATCTCGTGTCCGAGCCGCGGCAAGGCGACGAGCTGCAGGTCAGGATCATCCGCGCTCTCGCCGAATTCGTCGACAGCCCGGCCGGAATGCTGTGGTCGCTGAGCCCCGGTTTCGCCTATCGTCCAACGGCGGCGTGGCAGGTGCGCACCGAGCACGGCACAGCGGTGGCCCGCGAGGCGTCGTTTATCGCGGGGTTCCGCGACGGTGGCTGGATCCAGGAGCGCTCGCGCGATGCCGCGGCCGAGGGCTGGGGGTTCGCCTCGCCGCGGGCCTGGCTCGCGGTCCCGTTGTCGCATCGTCGCGAACTGGTGGGCTTTGTCGTGCTCGACCGCCCGGCCCATATGGCCGGGCTCGATTGGGAAGCCTTCGAGCTGCTGCGCGCGGCCGGGCGCCAGGCCGCCAGCTATCTGGCCGAGGAGCACTCGACCAAGGGCCTGCGCGAGGCTGAGCTGTTGACCGAATACAGCAAGCGGTTTGCTTTCGTCGTGCACGATATCAAAAATCTGGCCAGCCAGCTCGGCTTGGTCGTAGCGAACGCGCGCCACTATATCGAGGATCCCGAGTTTCAGCGCGACATGCTGCAGACGGTGGAGGATTCGGTGGCCCGCATGAACCATCTGCTCAACCAGCTGAAATCGGAGCCCACGACGCGGCCGGCGTCGCTGCGCGATCCGGGTGCGGTCGTCGCCGCGGTCGCGGCCGATTTTTCCGCGGGTGCCGTCGTCGTCGACGCCGGCGCGGACAGCGCGGACCAGGTCGTGGCGATTGCTCCCGACCGGCTCCGCTCCGCCTTGACCCATCTGGTGCAAAACGCGCTCGACGCCTCACCGCCAGGCGATGCGGTCCTGGTCCAGGCCCGCCGACTCGGCAGCCAGTTTTTGATCGACGTCATCGACCGCGGCGCCGGAATGGATGAGGCTTTTATCCGCGATGGTCTATTCCTGCCGTTTCGCTCGACCAAATCTGGCGGCTACGGCATTGGCGCCTTTCAGACCCGCGAACTGATCCGGGCCGCCGGCGGCGAGCTCGAGGTCATTTCGCGGCAAGGGGCGGGCACGACGATGCGGATCGTTCTGCCCGTCGTCCGCGACAGCGCGCCTGCCGCATCCTCTGTCGCGGGATGAACGCATGATCGCGCCGATCAAACCGCTGCTGATCGTCGATGACGACAATGGTCTCTTGCGTCAGCTTCGTTGGGCCTTTTCCGAGCACAAGGTGCACCCGGCAGGCAACCGTCAGGAAGCGATCGACACCATCAGAGAGTATCAGGTCCCGGTCGCCATCCTCGATCTCGGGCTTCCCCCCGATCCGGACGGGGCCTCCGAAGGCCTGGCGACATTAACCGAAATCCGCGAATTCGCGCCCTCGACCAAGGTGATCATCGCCACTGGCAACGAGACCCGCGAACACGCGTTGCGTGCGATCGCGCTCGGCGCCTACGATTTTTATCAGAAGCCGATCGACATCGACGTGTTGCGGATGATCGTCAGCCGCGCCGAGCAGATGTTCGAGCTCGAGGCCGAGAACCGCAGGCTCACCGAGGCGGCGATGGCCTCGCCGGTCGACGGCATAATCGCCAGCAGCCCGGAAATGCTGCGGGTGCTGCGCAATATCGAAAAGTTGGCGCCGACCGACGTCACCGTGCTGCTGCTCGGCGAAAGTGGCACCGGCAAGGAATTGCTGGCCCACGCCATCCACCGGCTCAGTCGGCGCGCGCGCGGCCCGTTCATCCCGATCAACTGTGCGGCGATCCCCGAAACACTGCTGGAAAGCGAGTTGTTCGGCCATGAAAAAGGCGCCTTTACCGGTGCCCTGAGGCAGACCATAGGCCGGATCGAGAGCGCACATCGTGGCACGCTGTTTCTCGACGAGATTGGCGACGTGCCGCTGCCGATGCAGGTCAAGCTGCTGCGTTTCCTGCAGGACCAGATCGTGGAGCGGGTCGGCGGGCGAAAGCCGGTCCAGGTCGACGTGCGGATCGTCTGTGCCACCAACCAGGATCTCGACCGGATGATGGCCGAAGGCCGGTTCCGTGAAGATCTGTTCTATCGCCTGAACGAGGTGATCGTGCGCGTGCCGCCGCTGCGCGAGCGGGCGGCCGACGCGGTCGCCCTCGCCAGCTTCTTTTTGCGCCGCTATGCCGGTGAGTACGGGCGCGCGACGCGCGGCCTCGACCCCTCGGCGCTCGCCGCGATCAAGGAATACTCCTGGCCCGGCAATGTGCGCGAGCTGGAAAATCGCATGAAGCGCGCCGTCGTGATGACCGAGGGACCTCTGGTCTCGGCCGGCGATCTCGACCTGTCGGTCGGCGATCTCGACCTGTCGAACGGCGACGGTCAGGCGAAATCACTCGATATCCGCTTGGCGCGGGCGCGCGCCGAGCGCGAGGTCATCCAATTGGCGCTCGCCCAGGCCGGGTCGAACCTGTCGAGGGCCGCCAAGCTTCTCGGGATCAGCCGACCGACGCTTTACGACCTGATGCAGCAGCACCAGCTCGGCCTCGAGGCCTGAGACCAGCTCCAGAGGAAAGGGACAAGCCATGCCGCAGGCCCGACGCCGCCACTCATGGCGATGTGCCGCGTCCGCCGCCGCCCTGTTGGCCCTCGCTCAACCGGCCGTCGCGGCGACGAAATCCGCGGCGGTCAAAAATGCCGACCATTATCTCGCGACCGGCAATCTGAGGGCGGCCGAGATCGAGCTGCGCAACGCCATTCGTCAATCGCCGCAGGACCCGCTGCTGCGAGCCAGGCTCGCGCGCATCTATCTGGCGCTCGGCGACCCGATTTCGGCCGAGCGCGAAGCCCGCGCCGCGCGCGAGCGCAATGGTGCCGAGGCGGATTATCTGGCGGTGCTGGCCGACGCGCTGCTGCGTCAGGGCAAGTTCGCCGACCTCTCCGACCTATCAACCCAACGAAGCGAGGACAGTGCAATGCTCCGAAACGGCAGCGTTCTTCCGTTATTCGTGGCTGTCTCTCCGGCTTTCAATCAGGACCGAGGAAACGAAGCCTGTAGCGGAGGTTGAGGGCGAGACGGTCCAGAAGAGTGAGCGTGTTCATCTGATAGATCTTCCTCCCGGATCCAGGTGCTGTTTCCTAGCGGGACTTTATTAAAATCCCGGCCCGCATTTTAGCCAAGTCGTTACGTCTCATTGATTTCGGATGTATAGATCTGTATATACCGAATTATCAAGGCCATTGACCCTTTGCGCCGATGATTAAAATAGCCATTGACCTGCGCAGCCATTCTGTTGTATATACCTAATTGATGGCTTCACTACAAGCCTACGATTCTCACGGTCACCGGTATTACCGCATCGTCGAATCGTTTCGCCAGGACGGTAAACCGCGAATCCGCGTAGTCGCCCATCTCGGCCGCGTCGAAGACATCCTGCGCTTGACTCGGGATGAGCGAACCGATATTAAAGTCTCCTCGGTCAGTTCCGGTGCCGTCACCGCGTTACTTCACCTGGCCAAAGAGTTCGATGTGGTCGGCAAGATCGACCGAGCACTTCTGCATTCCGATGGCCGTGTGCAGAAGCGCGATGGCCTGAGTGTGGGAGAGTCCTTGTTGGCAGGCATGATCAGCCGTGCGTGTGCACCACGCAGCAAACGCGCTTTCGCTGCTTGGGCCGAGGCCACCGCCTTGCCCGAGTTGATGGGCTTTGCAGCCAAGGATCTGGACAGCCAACATTTCTGGGATCAGATGCACACGCTGCCGGTGAAGTTGCTGGGCGACATCGAGCAGGCGATTGTGCGCGAGGTCATCGCTATCGAACAATTACAACCGCGCGCATTGGCCTACGACACCACCAACTTCTACACCCATATCGCAAGCACGAACACGAGGCCTGAGTTGCCACAGCGTGGGCACAATAAACAAGGACGCCACGATCTGCGGCAATTGGGACTGGCTCTGGTGGTGGACCAGGTCACGCAATTGCCCTTAGCGCATCTGCTCTACGAAGGGGCGCGTTCGGATATGCGCACTTTTGCTGATTTTCTGAAGCCGGTGCGCGAACGGTTGCGCGTGCTGACCTCGCAGCCCCAACAGTTGACTTTGGTGTTCGATGCGGGCGCCTCATCGAAAGCCAACCTGGAGAAACTGGAAGCCGGGAGCGACCACTACGTAACCGCCGTTCGCCCGTCCTACCAGCAATCCCTGCTGGCCGAAGCCGCCGATCATCTGCAAGAGGTCACATTGTCGACCGGAGCGGTGGTGCGAGCCTGGCGAACGCAGCGTATGATCGCCGGCAAGCAACGGGATGCGGTGGTCGTCTTCAGTCCACAACTGTACGCAGGGCAGGTGCGCGGACTCCACCAACACATGGCACGCTGCGGGGAACAACTGAAGGAATTAGGCATCGCACCACGCGGTACACCGGAAGCGGTGCGTCGGAAACTGGCACAAATCTGCGGCCGCCAATACCTGCGCAGATTGGTCTGCTACGAAGTCCAGAGCAACGAGCAAGGGGTTACGCAGGTGCGCTTTTGGAGCGACCTGGCAGAGTACCGGCGGCTCCTTCAGCACTATTTTGGTTTACGAGTGTTGGTCACCGACCGCAGCGAATGGACGACCGCCCAGATCGTAGAAGCCTATCGTGGGCAGGCTCG
>CAVPFB010000007.1:0-316550 GCA_963703665.1 uncultured Alphaproteobacteria bacterium
ACGCAGAGAATCCAGCGCCATGGCGAGCTGGCGCGGTGACTTGAACTCCAGGATCGGCAGTAACGCGTTCCTCATTGCTTGCCCCCTCCACGACGCGACCGTCGTCTGAGAAGCTTCGCCTGAGTTCACGTTCCATGAGGAGATGGTGGGCTTCGAAAGGGCGGGCAAGGGACTCTGAGGAGCGCCGATCGTCATCGATGCGCACACCGACGGGTCGAGCATCCACGCCGCCACGACAATCGCCGCACCGGGCTCGCCCTCAACCAGGACGACATCGATCCCGGTCCGCTTCTCCGAGTAAAATCGCCGAACTGTACGGCCGTAAAGAGCGTGCCAGCGGTAGTGGATCGTCACTTCCTGGCCGACACGGGTAGAATAACCCCGTGATTGCCATCACCCGCAAGAACTTCCTGTTCCTGGGCTCGGAGGCGGGCGGTGAGCGCGCCGCGATCCTCTACACCGCGCTGGAGAGCGCCAAGCTCAACGGCCTCGATCCGCAAACTTGGCTCAGCGACGTGATCGATCGCATGGCAAAGGGCCACCCGATCGCCCGGATCGGCGAACTGCTCCCGTGGAACTGGAACAACCAAATCGCCAGCCTCGCCGCCTGACCATGGTTGCGGTCTTCAGCTCGACGCTTACGTCGATCTCGAACCGCCGTCGAACGCGACTGTCGACGCAACGCCTTCTTCGATCCGTCGCCGTCGTAAGCGGCCGGTTTGCTCGGCACTGCTGAACCTCGCGCCCCTCCCCTTCGGGCCGTCTCCGATTTATTCCTGTGAAACAAGAGCGTGATCAACTACGCGTGATACAGAGAAGGACGTTATCAATCACAAGACGGGCGATCCCGGGGCAAGGAGATCCGGCCGGTGTTGCCCCCAAAGTGGACCTAGGCGTGTCTCGACTGCCCTGCTGCGCCGCTGGCTCAGGAGCCTGGAATAGTGTGCACCATCAATCCTTCCTTAGCGTGATCGGAATATTCCGGATTACACGCTCGGTCTCGATTGAGAACGCTCGAAAGTCCAGTATGCGGCTTTGCGAGACCGCGATTACCCCGGTCAGAGCCGGCCAATCTCGGAGCCCATGGACATCCTCCAGGGACAGGTGAGCACCCCCATCGGGATGCGAGTGACAGAGCACGAGCGGCACCCTTCCGGCGTCCTCGATCGCAGCAAGCACACAGGTTAGGGAATCGGGGCACGCCTCAAAGGCCCGACCAGATTGTCGGTTGACGAGCCGATAATACCCCTCCGTGGGGCTGCCCAGGTATCCGCAGAGGATCCCGACCAACTCGCTCGGATAGCTCTCGGTGGCGTGTGCGGATAAGGCTTGCCAGTCTGCCAGCCGCAACACGATGCCGGAGGAGGCTTTAGGCCGGCAGATGGATGGCGTGCGCTGGCTCGGGCCGGAAATGGGTGGTGCCATAGGTCCAGAGTTCGTGCCCGATGGCGTGGCAGACCACCTTCGAGAGATCGTTCAGTGGCGTGATGAACAACCCCATCTCAGGGGAGAAACTGCACATGTAGCCGGTCTCCACGTCACCGATTATTGCCATGGCGCTGGGGAGGGTATAGGCGACGTGCGAGCGTCCGGAACGAACATCGAGGGTGAGGTCATCAGCCCTCAAACGCATATGGACCTGGGGAATGTTCCGCGCCTCGCTCGGCTTCAGGCACTCTGGATTGTAGAGGTCATAGGTATGCCGGCCTACCAGGCGAGGGCGTAGACCATTGAAGTTGCAGAAAACGTACTTGCGGCTGGCATCGAGACCTAGATTGATCGGAAGCCACGTATGGCCACGCGAGTTCGCCGCGTGAAAATAGTCTTGAGTAAAGACTTTGATGCGATAGGTGCCGTTACGGCGCTCGACTCGGATAACCTTGCCGCAGTCGAACGCCTCCACGACCATGCCTGAATAGTGCTCGATTACAGCATCGGGAGCGGCCCCATAGATGTTTTCGCCTCGGGTCTCATCCCCGACATCCGAGTTCTTGTAATTGGCAAACAGGACAAAGCCGTCGCCATCTTTGTTGTCGACGCACAGGTGCGACAGGGCATAGCCTGCGATCTCACGAATGCCGGGAATCAGCTGAGCGGACAATTCGTCACTTTGCTCGGAAACCGCGATGATCCAGATTTCCGAATACTCCATGCGGGTGTTGCTCGTCGGAGGAACTAGTCCGCCGGGTCCGACCGTCTCAAACCGGGCTGCGGTCTGCAGCAGGCCGATATACCTCCTGCCCGCCTCTTCGAAATAGAAGGCTGAATGGAAGTTGACCGATGACATATCCATGCCGGTAGGCGGCTTCACCAACCAGGTGCGGTGGTTGCCTGTGCGGAGGTCAATGCGAACGAGATGTACGGGGCCGGACCGAACCGGATCACCGTCCCGCTCGCGGGCGAGCGCCGATTGGTGGAAATAGGCGTAGCGACTATCGAGGCTGAATGCGAAATGTGCAGTGGTGGTCACGCGGGGCATATCTTTGCTGACCTGCACTGGCTGCAGGATGCGGGTCGGGCTCAGCGTATCGGCGTCTAACTCAAGAGGCGCGCCAAACATGAGATTGGTGATCCAGATCCGACCGTTTGTCGCATTGACCCCGTGGTTTGGCTGGGTAACGTAGCCGAATTCCGGATCCGTCCCGTTCGCGGAGAGGTCCAACCAGTTCGACTGCGCGCCGCTCACGTTCTTGGCGAGCGGATCTATCTCGACAATTTCCGCTTTCACCTGGCCAGGCGCGCCAGGTTCAAGCGTAAGTCGGATCAGGTCAGCCTGAGAATCATGCCAGCGGGAATAGACCTCGCGACGTTTGTTGCGCCGGCTGCATGGCACGAGGAGTGTCCCAGCGACCAATTCCGGGATGCGCCCCCGCACATGAAGGTTTACCGGCGCACAACGCCCAGACGGCCCGATGCTGCCGTCCCACATCAACCTTTCCGTTCCTCCGGCACGCTGGTCCCTTCTTCCGGCACGCTGGAATCGCGGATCCCCTCCTTGTGAACAAGGCCACCGAACTCGCGCGCGTACCAGGTGCGGCCGTTCACACTGACCTTGCCAGTGCGTTCCAACTCTAGGAAAGGATGCGCCAATTCCGTCCGCTCAGGGGTAAGCAGATACTCCTTGTGCACCGTAACTTGATCCAACCCTCCGTAAAGTGGCCGCTCCATCCACTCCATCGTCCGGCTTGGGAACGACATCTCAAGGCACTCGACTTCCATCATGGCCGGCCGTCTGAGATCGAACGAGGGTATAGCGGGCGCGTACTGGCTACCTTGGATGATATTTCCCGCTGCGAACAAGCGCTTGAGGTGTTCGAGCGTGCTTGGAAAACAACCAGAATTGTTCAAGATAAAGAATCGGATCAATTCCTCAAGCGTATAGAAGATGCTATAGTTGAAGAATTCGATCTTTTGCGGCCGTCCGAGTTCCCTATAGCGTGGCACCTCGGTGAGGCCATCCGATCCGAGGGCAGCCTTGACCTCCTTCACGAGGTCCGTGACGCCGTGTCCGTTCACCCGGAACGTCGCCGTGCTCGGGAAATGCCCGATCAGGTTGAAGGATCGACCGACCCCGCCGAGGATCAGCTTACCGTAACGACTAATTTGTCGGCCGTCGTAGAAGTTTAAAATTTCTTTGCCGAGAACATCCGCCCGCGCATCACGCGCGAAGACTTCCCGCGCCTTCTCGAAATCCCAACCACCGCTCTGGAGCCTGGCGATGATCTCGTCGGCTCTAGCGACCTTCTCGATGAACTCTGGCCCCTCGACCGAGGGGTCTGGGTCCCCGGGCATTCAATAGTGCCAAGAACCCCTCAGCGGGATATTGAACTTGGACAGACGACCCATCGCGACCACCCCAGATCCCTGATTGCAGCATGGTAAATCGGCAGCCGTCTCGCGTCAATCCTGTAGGTGCCCCTGAATGGTGCTTTACGGGATAACATATGACCGAAACCAACCCGCAGTCCCGTCGCCCCGGATATGTCGCGTCAGCCCCGATTGGCAGACCAAGCGCGCGGCTCGACGCCGCCGAGGAGAGGGTCGGACTCAGCCGACCGTGCCGTCGGGTGCGCGGCGCAGCACGATTCCCGGCAGCGCGCCGGTGTGCCGGGCGTTGTCGACGACGACGATCCCGTTGACCAGGACGGTCGTCCGCGGGCCGCTCGGGTATTGGTGCGGCTGCGCATAGGTGGCGCGGTCGGTGAAATCGGCCGGATCGAAGATCGCGATGTCGGCCCGATAGCCTTGCCTGAGCAATCCACGCTCGTGCAACCGCAATGCCGCCGCGGTCGCTCCGGTCATCTTGTGCACCGCCGCTTCGAGCGGCAGCAGGCGCTCGCCATGCACATAGTGGCCGATGATCCGTGGGAAAGTGCCGAAAAAGCGCGGATGCGGCATTCCCTGGGCGACGTCGCCGTAATCGGCGACGCAATTTCCGTCCGAGCCGACGAGAGCGGTAAGCGAGCGCACGATCTCGCGGATGTCGTCCTCGGATATCGAGGTGATCAGCACTCGCGTTGCCCCTTTGTCCTCGATCAGATAGTCGCAGATCAGGTCGACCGGGTCGCACCCGCGCGCCGCGGCGATCGCGGCCACCGTCTCACCCGCATGCTGCGGCAGATGCGGCGAGATCGAGATCTGCACGCAGTCCCAGGACGGGATGCGGCCCCAATTGTTGAGCCCGTCGCGGTCGAGCTCGGCGCGGATGCGGGTGCGCGTGTCGGGCGGCGCCAAGCGCGCCAGCATCGCCTCCGTGCCGCCCGACTGAACCCATTGCGGCAGCAGGTTCTTTAAGGGGTTGCTGCCGGCGGCATAGGGGTAGGCGTCGCAGTCGATCGCCAACCCCTCGGCCCGCGCCGCCGCGATCATCGCCAGAATGCGCGCGGCCTTGCCCCAATTGTCGAGCCCCGAGCATTTGAGGTGGACGATCTCGACATGGACGCCGCAGCTGCGGGCGATGTCGAGCGCCTCCTCGACCGCCTCGACCACCCCGTTCGATTCGTCTCGGAGATGGGTGAAATAGGCGCCGTTGCGGCGCTTCAGCACCTGGCACAACGCCACGATTTCCGCCCGCTCGGCATAGCTGCCGGGCGGCGTGAACAGCCCGGTCGACAGCCCGAGCGCGCCGGCCGCAAGCCCCTCTTCGAGCAGTGCGGACATCTGCTCGAGCTCGGCCGGGCTCGGCGGCCGTTCTGCCATGCCCACCGCGTTGAGCCGCAAGGTGTGATGGCCGACCAGCATCCCGGCATTGACCGCAACCGCCGGGAACGTATCGAGATATTCGGCAAACCGCATTTCGCGGAACGGCAGCCACGGCGCGCTGGCGCTCAGATAGTCTCTGATCAGCTCCAGCTTTCCCGGCAGCACCGGCGCCACCGAATACCCGCAATGGCCGACGATCTCGGTGGTGACGCCCTGGCGCACCTTGCTTTCGGCCTTGGGGTTGATCGGCAGGGTAAAGTCGGAATGCGTCTTGATGTCGATAAAGCCCGGCGCCACCGCCAGCCCCGCGGCGTCAATGATTATTTTGGCCCCACCTTCGCTGAGGGACCGCCCGAGAGCGGCCACCCGCCCGTCGCGCACGGCAACATCGCCAACCTCGCCCGGCCGCCCGCTGCCGTCGATGACGAGCCCGCCGCGGATCAGGATGTCGCCGGTCATGATTTGCGCGTCGCGTGCGCCCGCAGATCAAAGCTTTCGTCGGCGGCCTGTTCGGGCGTGAGGCGCGGATCCCCGGCGAGAAGCCGGCGGGCGACAATGTGGTCGGCCGGCCGGTTGACCGACTCGACGCCGATCAGCCGGCCGTGGCGAAAGCAGAACACTGAAAAGCTGCCGCTTTCCGGGTCGCCGCGTACGACCGAGGCGTCGTGACCGGTGGTGATCCCGGCGATCTGCAATTTGAGCTCGGCCTGGTCGCTCCAGAACCACGGCACCTTGTCGTACGGCGCCGCCGCCTTTCCGGCGATCCGGGCCGCCACCGAGCGCGCCTGGTCGACTCCGTTCTGCACCGATTCGAGGCGCACCCGGCCAGCTGCAAAGCGGGTCGGGAAGTTGGCGCAATCGCCGATCGCCGAGATCGCCGGGGCAGCTGTCGCCAGGTATTCGTCGACGACGATGCCGTTGTCGACCGCGAGCCCGGCATCGCGGGCGAGCTCGGCGTTGGGCACGACGCCGATGCAGATCAGCACGAGATCGGCCGGCAACACCCGGCCGTCCGTCGTCTCGACCGCGGCGGCCCGGCCATCGGCGCCGAGGATGCGGGCGACTCCGGTGCCAAGCGAGATCGTCGCCCCCCAGCCGATATGCGCCCCGGTGAAGAACCGCGAGGTCGGCGCCGACACCACCCGGCCCATCGGCTGCTGCGTCACCTCGACGATGTGCACGGCGACACCCGCGGCGCGCGCCACCGCGGCGAATTCGAGGCCGATGAAGCCGGCGCCGACCACGACCACCTCACGCGCCTCGGCCAGCCGTCCGCGCAGGAGGTCGGCATCGGTGAGCGTGCGCAATGGCAAGACGCCGTCGAGTTCGGCACCCGGCACCGCCAGCGGCCGAAACCGCGCCCCCGTGGCAAGGACCACGTGATCGCAGGGGATCGCGCCGCCCGACCCCAGTCGCAGCCGATGCCCGGCCGGGTCGATCGCGGTCACGGTCTCGCCGGTGACGAGGTCGATCCGCTGGGTTTCGTAAAACGCCTGCGGCCGCAGCCACAACTCGTCAAGGCCGCTGTCGCCGGCGAGATAGGATTTCGACAGCGGCGGGCGCTGATACGGCAGGCCGGTCTCGTCGCCGATCAGCACGATGCGGCCGTCGAACCCCTCCTGCCGCAACGACGACGCCGTCTGGAAACCGGCTTGGCCGGCGCCGACGATGGCGACGACCGGATCTGGCATCAGAGCTGCGTCTCGGGCAGGTGTACGACGAGCCCGTCCATCTCGGGGGTGACCACCAGCTGGCAGCTCAGACGGCTGGTCGGGCGGCGTTCGCTGGCGGTGAATTCGAGCATGGCCTTCTCGTCGTCCGATTGCGGCGGGGTGCGATCGCGATATGGCTCTTCGACATAGACGTGGCAGGTCGCGCACATCATCTCGCCGCCGCATTCGGCGACGATGCCGTCGACGTTGTTGAGGATCGCCCCCCGCATGACGCTGGTGCCGACCGGCACGTCGAGCACCTGGCGCGCCCCGTCAGGATGGACATAGGTGATGCTGGGCATGTTTTTCCTATCAGTTGGAATGGCGACCCGCGGCGGATACGTCTAAATCCGACAGCGATCCGGCGGCGTCAAGACCGCAGCATGAGCGAAACCCGATCGCCTTGCGCGGAGAGCGCGGCGCCGAAACCGGCGCTCCCGCGCGCCATCTCGTCATACGCCGCGGCTTCGTCGGCCAAGGCACAGGGTAGAGTGCGGTTGCGCTCGTCGTGGCGGACGAATTGGAACGCGGCACTCTCGACGCCGTCGCCGCCCCAGCAGACCTGCGCCATCATGCCGAGCCAGTCGCCGTGCGCAACCCCGCCATGCCCGGTGTGAAACGAAAAGCTGCCGAGCCCGTAAAAGATCGGCTTGCCGCGGTAGACCTCGACCGGCAGCGAATAATGCGGCCCGTGCCCGATCACCAGATCGGCGCCGGCATCGATCGCGGCGCGGCCGATCTCGGTCATGTACTGCAGCACCTCGCGGTGCAGCCCCCAATGGAACGAGGCGACCACGACATCGGCTTGCGCGCGTAGTGCCGCAATGTCGGCCGCGAGACGTCGCAGATCGTCCGGGTCCGCCCAGGTCACGATCCGCGGCGGAACCCCCGGCCGATTGGCCGGCGGTCGCGAGCCATGGGTCGGCACTTGGTAGGCGGTGTGCCCGCGGATCACCGCGATGCCAGCGGCATTGTCGCCCGCTTCGTGGTTGGTCGGCCAATAGACCGAGCTGCGCTGCAAAAAGCCGAAACGGACCCCCTCGCGGGTGACGATCGCCGGCGCGCACGCCGCCCGCCGGTCGGCCCCGGCGCCGGTATGGGCAATGCCGAGCCGGTCCAGCCGGGCGATCGAGTCGAGGATCGCGGTCTCGCCGTAATTGACGTTGTTGGCGAGGCCGACCGCGCCGATCCCGGCCAAAATCAGCGCCTCGCCGGCCGCGACCGGGTCGGCGAAAAAACCCTCGCGTTCCCAGGAATGCCCGCCGGGCGGCGCGTAAAGGCAGCATTCGAGGTTGCTGAAGACGATGGCGGCGGCATTGAACTCGTCGCGCACCAAGGCGAACGGAACCGTGGGGTCGGTGACGTTCATCAAATTCACGTCGCCGGTCAGGATCATCGTCGTCGCCATTGCTGCATTCCTCCTCGGTGCGACCCGGAGGGGTCACGATAAGCGTTGTAGGCCGACAAGGACATCATGTGCGAGCAGGTCGGTTTTGCCGCCGGCTGTCTTCCGGGCGCGCCGACTGTCTTGCCCCCGCAACTCGGGCCGTCCGCGGCAGAGATGCGCATGACGACACCGCACGCAGAGCAAAATTTCTGACCCGCTCGGCGGATCGCCTCAGTGGGACGCGTCGGCCACCGCAGCGCAGTAAATGGCGACCCGCGCGGACCCACATCCACACGTTCGCGCTGACGGCGTGGGAGGCGAGGTGGTCTGCGTCTCGACGCAGAGACCAGCCCAACTTCCGCCTCCGGCAAAACGGCGTGGACCATCGGACCAGCCTGGTGGCGGCGATTTGCGGCGGGCGGGCAGCTGGCGAACGGCCCTTGCCTAAGTTCTACCTTCGTTCTAGCTTGTGGCTCCAGCACGCTCACAGCCAGCCGGAGGCGAAGATGCCCGACGATCGCCGCGTGACCCTCTACCATTCGCCGAACACGCGCTCGACCGGGGCGTTGATCCTGCTCGAGGAGCTGGGCGCGCCCTATGATCTGCACGTGCTGAACATGAAGGCAGGCGAGCAGCGCCAGCCGGCTTATCTGGCGGTCAACCCGATGGGCAAGGTGCCGGCGTTGAAGCACGGCGAGGCGATCGTGACCGAGCAGGTCGCGGTCTATCTTTATCTCGCCGACCTCTTTCCCGAGGCCGGGCTGGCGCCGCCGATCGGGGATCCGCTGCGCGGCCCCTATCTGCGCTGGATGGCGTTCTACGCCGCGTCTTTCGAGCCGGCGGTGGTCGACCGTTTCAGAAAGAACGATACAGGGCCGCAGACGATGTCGCCCTATGGCGATTACGACACGATGCTCGGCACCCTCACCGCCCAGCTGCGTAAGGGACCGTACCTGCTCGGCGACCGGTTTACCGCGGCGGACGTGCTGTGGGGCACGGCACTCGGCTGGACGACGATGTTCAAGCTGGTGCCCGAACTGCCCGAGATCATCAGCTACGTGCAGCGCATCGGCGCGCGCCCGGCTGCCGGCCGGGTCAGGAGCAAGGACGCCGAGCTCGCCGCCGCGCAGGAGCCGAAGGCGTAATCGACCGCTTCATCGCACCGGGGCGCGGCCGCTGACTTCGGCGCCGGCGTCGCGCGACATCTTCAGGAAAAACGGCACGGACAGCAGCGAGATCATCGCCACCCCGACAAACACCGGGTAGAAATCGGGGGCGGCGAGGCTGGTGCCGCCGCGCAGGGTCAGCGCCGTGTGCAGCAGCAGGGCGGCGGTGGCGACGCCGGCGGTCTGCGAGAGCTGCTGGGCCATGCTGGTCAGGCTGGTGGCGCGGCTCAGCATCGACGGCGGCACATCGGCATAGCTCAAGGTATTGATGCTGGTCATCTGCAGCGAGCGGAAAAAGCCCCCGATCAGCAGCGCCACGAAAATCACCAGATGCGGTGTCGACGGCCGGAACAGGCTGTAGCCGAACAGGAACGCGGCGCTAATCACCGCGTCGCCGACCAGCACCAAGCGGAATCCCAAGGTGCGCAGGATGCGCACCGCCGAGGTTTTCATCAGCATCGCCCCGGCGGCGCTGGCGAAGGTCAACAGCCCCGAATGCAGGGCGCTGAGCCCGAACCCGACCTGCAGCATCAAGGGCAGCAGAAACGGCAGGGCGCCCAGCCCCATGCGAAACAGAAAGCCGCCGATCGAGGCCGCCGCATAGGTCGGGATCTTTAAGAGGGCGAGATCGATGATCGGATAGTCGACCCGGTAGGCATGGCGGACATAAAGTGCGATGCAAATTGCTCCGAGCGCCAGCAACCCGAGCACGGCCACACCCGGCAACGCGCCGCGCCCGACATTCTCGAAACCGAAGGCGAGGCTGGCGAGCCCAACTCCGGTCAGCATGAATCCGCTGCGGTCGAGCGGCCGGCGGCCGGTCTCCTTCAAATCGAGGACCAATAGGTTGACCAGCACGATGCCCAGGACGCCGATCGGGATATTAATGAAAAAGATCCAGCGCCACGACGCGTAGGTTACGATCAGCCCCCCGAGCGGCGGCCCCATGACCGGCCCGATCAACGCCGGGACGCTGACAAAGGACATCGCCCGCACCAGGTCGGATTTGGGCACCGTGCGCAGCAGGACCAGGCGCCCGACCGGGACCATCAAAGCCCCGCCCATGCCCTGAAGGATGCGGGCCGCGACCAGGGCGGCCAGCGAATTCGAAATTCCGCAGGCGATCGAGCCCAAGGTGAAGACAACGATGGCCAGGCTGAACACGCGGCGCGCGCCGAACCGGTCCGCGGTCCAGCCGCTGATCGGGATGAAGACGGCGAGGCTCAGCAGATAACAGGTGATCGCGACGTTGAGGCGCAGCGGGCTCTCGTGCAGCGAGCGCGCGATTGTCGGCAACGCCGTCGCGATCACCGTTGAATCGAGGTTCTGCATGAACATCGCACAAGCGACGATCAACGGCACCAGCGTCTGGCGCGACAGGGTCAGCCGCATCCGCGACCCCCGGCCGTCCGGCGGCAACCGCGGGATGGGGCGTTCAGCGCGGGGCTGAGCCACGGGTGCAGGTCGTCACCCCGGCTTGCCAGTCGCGGCGAGAACCGTAAAAGCTGCCGGCGGCGCCCCGGGCATTCGCCCGCGCGATCGAGCAGGAGTCACCCGGCGGATGATGGTTGGTGTATATCATAGACAAAGGATACAGCGTGCCGCGCCCCGGCAGAAGCGCAATGGCGTCGGGGGTCGGTTGCGTGCACCGGCGGGAACGTCCCGAATGGCCGCCCTGTCAGCCTTGCTGTTGCCTCTATTGCTGTTGGGCGCGTGCGACCCGGTGCAAGTCGTCGAAGGCAACGACACCCATGTCTCGATCCGCTATGACGGCATCATGAACGGCCTTGATCAAGCAAAAGAGCTCGCGCAGAAATCGTGCGCCGCCCACGGCAAGGCTGCAAAATTGCGTCGGACCTATTATGAAGGGCTCGGTGCCGGCGAGCGCTTCGCCTTCTTCGACTGCGTGTAAGACCAACCGGCGATGCGGCGGTTGCAGGAGCGGCCGCGGGTTGACGAGCGTGGCACCTGCCGCCGGTCGGAGCGGGTGACGGTCGTCGCTATTGCTGCCGCGGCTATTGTTTGTCGTGGATTATCCATCAGGTCAAGGATTGTAATGTTTCCAAACCTATCCGGCGCTTTCCGTGTCACCCCGGCGACAACCGGGATCCACTCCTCAACCGGCGCATGGTTCTCCCGACCGGCGGCAGAAGCGGCTCCACACGCCCGAACAGCGTGGTCTCGCCGAAAAGTAGAGGCCGCACCGCGCCGAGACGACGCCTGATGCCTAAACGCGGCGACATCTCCAGCATCCTGATCATCGGCGCCGGGCCGATTGTCATCGGGCAGGCCTGCGAGTTCGACTATTCCGGCGCCCAGGCGTGCAAGGCGTTGAAGGCCGAGGGCTATCGGATCGTGCTGGTGAATTCGAACCCGGCGACGATCATGACCGACCCCGATCTCGCCGACGCCACCTATATCGAGCCGATCACCCCGGAGATCGTCGAGCAGATCATCGCCCGCGAGCGGGCAAGGGGGCATCCAATCGGCGCGCTCTTACCGACCATGGGCGGCCAGACCGCGCTCAATACGGCGATGGCGCTCGCCCGCGCCGGGGTGCTGGAGCGCTACCGGGTCGAGCTGATCGGCGCCAGCGAGGCCGCGATCGCCAAGGCCGAAGACCGCCAGTTGTTTCGCCAGGCGATGGACCGGATCGGGCTCGCGTCGCCCGACAGCCGGCTGGTGCGCTCGCTCGACGAGGCGGTCGCGGCACTCGAAGAAATCGGCTTGCCGGCAATCATCCGGCCATCCTACACCCTCGGCGGCACCGGCGGCGGGATCGCCTATAACGCGCAGGAATTCGAGGACATCGTCCGCGGCGGGTTGCGCGCATCGCCGGCCGGGGAGGTGCTGATCGAGGAGTCTGTCCTCGGCTGGAAAGAGTACGAGATGGAGGTCGTGCGCGACCGCGCCGACAATTGCATCATCGTCTGCTCGATCGAAAACATCGACCCGATGGGCGTCCATACCGGCGACTCGGTGTGCGTCGCTCCGGCGCTGACCCTGACCGACAAGGAATACCAGCTGATGCGCAATGCCGCGATCGCGGTGTTGCGGGAGATCGGTGTCGACACCGGCGGCTCGAATGTGCAGTTCGCGGTCAACCCGCAGGATGGTCGGCTGGTCGTCATCGAGATGAACCCGCGGGTGTCGCGCTCCTCGGCATTGGCCTCGAAGGCGACCGGGTTTCCGATCGCCAAGGTCGCCGCCCGGCTCGCCGTCGGCTACACCCTTGATGAGCTGGCCAACGACATCACCGGGGTCACCCCGGCCTCGTTCGAGCCGACCATCGACTACATCGTCACCAAAATGCCGCGGTTTACGTTCGAGAAGTTCCCGGGAACCGAGCCGCTGCTGACGACCTCGATGAAATCGGTCGGCGAGGCCATGGCGATCGGCCGCAGCTGGCCCGAATCGGTGCAGAAGGCGCTGCGCTCGATGGAGACCGGCCTCAGCGGCTTTGACGAAATCGCGATCGACGGCGTCGAGAGCGCCGGCAGGGATGCGGTCAGGGCGGCGCTCGCGAAACCGTCGCCCGACCGGCTGCTGTTGATCGCGCAGGCCTATCGGCACGGGCTCTCGACCGCTGAAATCCATGCCGCCTGCAAGTTCGAGCCGTGGTTTCTGGAGCGCATCGGCGAGATCGTCGAAGCTGAAGAGCGGGTACGGCGCCATGGACTGCCCGGCGATCGCACCGGCTTGTTGCGGCTGAAGCAGATGGGCTTTTCGGACGCGAGGCTGGGCCGGCTCGCCGGGCTCGAAGAGGGGATCGTCTCGGCCCGCCGGCGCGGGCTCGACCTGCGCCCGGTTTATAAGCGGATCGATACCTGCGCGGGCGAATTCGCCTCGCTGACCCCCTACATGTATTCCTGCTACGAAGGAGACGGGTTCAATGAGCCCGAATGCGAGGCCGACCCGAGCGAGCGCCGGAAGATCGTGATCCTCGGCGGCGGACCCAACCGCATCGGCCAGGGCATCGAATTCGACTATTGCTGCGTCCACGCCGCCTACAGCCTCCGCGAGGCCGGCATCGAGACGATCATGGTCAACTGCAACCCGGAGACCGTCTCGACTGATTACGACACCTCGGACCGGCTCTATTTCGAGCCGCTGACCGCGGAAGACGTGGTCGAGATCGTCCGCGTCGAGGAGCGGCGCGGCGCCTTGCTCGGGGTCATCGTGCAGTTCGGCGGCCAGACCCCGCTGAAGCTCGCCGCGGCATTGGAGCGCGAGCGGATCCCGATCCTCGGCACCTCGCCCGACGCGATCGACCTGGCCGAGGACCGGCGGCGCTTTCAGGAGTTGCTGACCCGGCTCGGCCTGCGCCAGCCGGAGAACGGCACGGCGCATTCGGCCGGCGAGGCCGAAACGATTGCGCTGCGCATCGGCTATCCGGTGCTGATCCGCCCCTCCTATGTGCTCGGCGGCCGGGCGATGGAGATCGTGCACGATCTCGCCGGCCTCAATCGTTACATGAGGCACGCGGTCAGCGCCTCGGGATCGAGCCCGGTGCTGATCGACCGTTATCTGCAGGACGCCATCGAGATCGACGTCGATGCCGTCGCCGACGGCAGCGATGTCGAAATCGCCGGCATCATGGAGCATATCGAGGAGGCCGGCATTCATTCCGGCGACAGCGCCTGCTCGCTGCCGCCCTACAGCCTGACGCCGGCGACGATCGGCGAGATCGAACGGCAAACCGTGGCCCTCGCCACGGCGCTCGAGGTAGTCGGGCTGATGAACGTGCAGTTTGCGGTCAAGGATGGCGAGATTTACGTCCTCGAGGTCAATCCGCGCGCTTCGCGCACGGTTCCGTTCGTCGCCAAGGCGACCGGGGTGCCGATCGCCAAGATCGCGGCGCGGGTGATGGCGGGTGAGCGGCTCGCCGATTGCCGCTCCCCCCTAGCCAGCCCCCTGGCGCGGACGATCGAGGGCAGCCCTTCCCCGCTTGCGGGGCCGGGAAGAAACCGGTTTCGCCATGTCGCGGTCAAGGAATTGGTGTTTCCGTTCGCCCGGTTCCCGGGGGTGGACCTGATCCTCGGCCCGGAGATGAAATCGACCGGCGAGGTGATGGGGCTCGATACCGATTTCGGGCGCGCCTTTGCCAAATCGCAACTCGCCAGCGGCACCAACCTGCCGCTCGAAGGCTGCGTCTTCGTCTCGGTCCGGGACCATGACAAAGAGGCGCTGGTCGAGCCGTGCCGCCGGTTGGTCGAGATGGGGTTCGCGCTCATCGCCACTGCGGGCACCGCCGACACTCTCGTCGCCGCGGGACTGCCGGTCAGCCGGGTCAACAAAGTGCGCGACGGGCGCCCGCATATTGTCGACCGCATGCTGAACGGTGGCGTCCAACTGGTGTTCAATACTACCGAGGGCAGCCAGGCAATCGCCGACAGCTTCAGCCTGAGACGAACGGCGCTGGCCTACGCGATCCCTTATTACACGACCGTCGCCGGCGCCCGGGCGGCGGTCCAGGCGATTGCCGCATTGCGTGCGGGGAGCCTTGAAGTTGCGTCGCTCCAGTCTTACTTTTGATTGCCTTGCGACGGCCTGATCCCGCCGCATTCGACAACAGGATGCGAAACCGTCTTCGATGAACAAGATTCCGATGACGGCCGACGGCTACAATCGGCTCCGCGAGGAGCTGAAGCAGCTGAAATCCGTTGAACGGCCGGCGATCATCCGTGCCATCGCCGAGGCGCGCGAGCACGGCGATCTCGCCGAGAACGCCGAATATCACGCCGCCCGCGACCGCCAGAGCTTTATCGAGGGCCGGGTCATGGAACTCGAGGACAAGGTCGCGCGCGCCGAGGTCATCGACGTTTCCAAGCTCTCCGGCTCCGTGATCAAATTCGGCGCGCGGGTGACACTCGCCGACGAGGAGAGCGACGAGGAACAGACCTTTCTGATCGTCGGCGAGGACGAGGCCGATGTCAGCCGCGGCCGGCTGTCGGTAACCTCGCCTCTGGCGCGTGCGCTGATCGGCAAGGGCAAGGGCGACAGCGTCGAGGTCGCCACCCCGCGCGGCGCCAAATCCTACGAGGTCATGACCGTCGACTTCGGCTGACCTGACCGGCGCGGGGCGCGGTGCGCAGGACGAGATAGCCGCAAACCCCTGAAAAAAACGAGGCGAGGAGGACGGCGATCCGGACGTCGACATCGTAGCCCTCGGCCGGGAAGGCGAGGGTGCCGATAAACAGGCTCATCGTAAAGCCGATGCCGGTCAAGAGGACCAAGCCGTAGAGCTGCCGCCAATCGGCTCCTTCGGGAAGCGCGCCGAGGCCGCAGCGCACGGCCAACCAAATCGATCCGGCGATGCCGAGCTGCTTGCCGAGGAACAGGCCGAGCGCCACCCCCAGCTGGATCGGGTCGAGCAGGACCCCGGGAGCCATGCCGGCAAACCGCACGCCGGCATTGGCGAAGGCGAAGAGCGGCAGCACGCCGAAGGCCACCCAAGGGTGCAGATCGTGCTCCAAGCTCCTGAGCGGCGAGGAATCGCCGGCCCGCAGCGGTATGGCCAAACCGACGATGACGCCCGCGATCGTCGCATGGACGCCCGATTTCAGAACGCAGACCCACAAGAAGATGCCGGCCAGCATGTAGGGCGCCCGCCGGCCGATGCCGGCCAGGTTCAGCGCCAGCAGCACGACGACGCCGACGCAGCCGAGCGCCAGCGCCGTCACCGACAGGTCGGCCGTGTAGAACAGCGCGATGATTAGGATGGCGCCGAGATCGTCGATGATCGCAACCGCGAGCAGGAAGAGTTTGAGCGATGCCGGAACCCGAGAGCCCAGCAGCGCCAGCACCCCGAGCGCAAAGGCGATATCGGTCGCGGTCGGGATCGCCCAGCCGCGCAGCGCCTGGGGATCGCCCCAATTGCACAGCACGTAGATCAGCGCCGGGGCCGCCATACCGCCCGCCGCAGCGACCGCCGGCAAGATCGCGTCTGACCGGCGCGACAGACCGCCCTCGAGAAACTCACGTTTGACCTCGAGCCCGACGGCCATGAAGAACACCGCCATCAGCCCGTCGTCGACCCACAGCAGCAGCGGCTTTTTGAGGATCAACCCGTCGATCTGAACCGCCAGCGGGACATCCAAGAGCCGCGTGTAAAGGGCGCCGAGCGGCGAGTTCGCCAGCACCAGCGCCACGGCGGCGGCGGCGCACAGAACAATCCCCCCAGCCGATTCGAGCTGGAGGAACTGTTGCAGCCGGGAGGAGGTCGACGATTGTCCGATGGACACGGGTCGAACCGTCGGCCGCTCAGCCCAGCGCGTTTGCGCCGGCGGCGACGGAGGGATCGTCGGCGATCGGGATCCCGGGCTCGTCCTTTGACACGCGCAAAGTCAGCGCCGACTTGACATGGCTGACGTTGGGCGCCGAGGTCAGCTTGGCGCTGAGGAACCGCTGATAGCTGTCCCAATCAGCCGCTACGATCTTCAAGAGGAAATCGGCGTCGCCGGTCAGCATGTGCGCTTCGCGCACCTCGGGCCAGGTCGCGACCAGCTGCTCGAACGCTTTCAGGTCGCCCTCCGCCTGGCTCGACAGCCCGACCTGGGCAAAGACGGTGACCCCATAACCGAGCGCGTCGGGGGACAGATCGGCGTGATAGCCACGGATGATGCCGGCCTCTTCGAGCGCGCGCACTCGGCGCAGGCAGGGTGGCGCCGAAATGCCGGTGCGGCGGGCGAGCTCGACATTGGTCATCCGCCCCTCCGCCTGTAGGTTGCGCAAGATCCGGCGGTCGATCCGGTCCAACCTTATCCGCCGCATCCAATCCTCTCGCGTCGAATACCGGATCATAGGAAGGCTCGGTCCCATGCGCAATTTTGTTGCGGCCCGCCAGAGCGCGGGCCCCTGTTGCGCCTTGCCGCGGCCGGGTCATTTCCGTAAACCCGGCCGATGGCGACCGATCCGATCGGCTGGGTCCTGCACGATGGCAAGGCAGGGATGTCGAGCCAAGCGCTGGGCCTGGCCGAAGCAAGCGGTCTCGCCTTTGTCGAAAAGCGCCTCGACATCCGGTTCCCGTGGAGCTGTCTGCCGCCGCTGCTGTGGCTCGCACCGCTCGATGCTGCGCGCAGCGGTGCTCGCCTGGTGCCGCCCTGGCCGGACTTCGTCATCGCCTGCGGGCGCAATGCGGCAATGCCGGCGTTGGCGATCCGGCGCACGAGCGGCGGGCATACCCTTGCGGCGCTGGTCCAGGACGCCGCAGTCGGACGCGGCGAATTCGACCTCGTGATCGTGCCCGAGCACGACCGGCTCCGCGGACCGCGGGTGGTGGTGACGCAGGGCGCCGTCCATCGGGTGACGCAAGCGAGGCTCTCGGCCGAACGCGGGCGCTTTCCCGGGCTCGCGGCGATGCCGCGGCCGATCGTTGCGGTGCTGATCGGCGGCAGCAACAAGGCCTACCGCCTGAGCCTTCGGCGGGTCGGCGAGATCGCTGAGGCGATCGCGGCACTGCTGCGCGAGCGCGGCGGCTCGGCTCTGGTGACGGCGTCGCGACGAACCGGGGCCAACCGGCTCGCGCTGCTGCGACAGGGCCTCGCGGGGATGTCCGCGGCGATCTGGGACGGGGTCGCGGAGAACCCGTACTTCGCCTATCTAGCGCTCGCCGACGCCTTTCTGGTAACCGCCGATTCGGTGTCGATGATCAGCGAGGCCGCGGCCACCGGCAAACCGGTCCACATTTTCGGGCTCGACGGCGGCAACGTCAAATTCGCCCGGTTTCACCAGATCATGCAGAATGCCGGCATCACCCGTCCGTTCACCGGCCGAATCGAAGAATGGTCCTATGCGGTGCCGGACGACACGGCGCGCGCCGGTGCGGCCTTGCGGACATTGGTTTTGAGCCGATGCAGCCGGCGGGAGCGCGCATGAAGGGCACGGCGATCTATGCCGGGCTGCTCGGTGCGGCGTTCGCGCTGTTTTTGCTGCTGCCCCAGACCGATCTCTTGATCAGCGGCCTATTTTATGTGCGGGGGCATGGGTTCGTGCTGGCGCACTGGCCGCCGGTCGCATTCGTCTTTCACGCGATCCCTTGGATTGCCTGGGGCATCGTGCTGGTCGTCGCCGCAGGCGCGGCGTGGCTGTTTCTGGCCGAAAAACCGTTGTGGCGGCTCGACCGAAAGGCGCTGCTGTTTATCGCGTTCTCGACCGCGCTCGGTCCGGGACTGCTGGCCAACACCGTTCTGAAAGATCATTGGGGGCGGGCCCGGCCGGCGCAGATCGAGGCCTTCGGCGGGTCCCACCGTTTCACCCCGGCGGGGCTGCCGGCGACCCAATGCGCGCGCAACTGTTCCTTTGTCTCCGGGCATGCCGCACTCGGCTTTTCGCTGGTCGCTTTCGCCTTTCTGGTGCCGCCAGGTCGGACGCGGCGGCGCGCGATCGGCGCGACATTGGCCTTCGGCGGCCTGGTCGGCCTGGTCCGAATTGCCCAGGGCGGGCATTTTCTGTCGGACGTCGTTTTCGCCGGCCTGCTGGTTTTCGGCACCACGGCGCTGTCGTATTGGTGGATCGTCGAGCGGGACGGGCTCGCGGCGCCGCCGCTTCGGCGCCTCTATCGCCGGGCTGGGCGCGGCACGGCGTCGGCGTGGCGCTCGGCCCGTCGAAGCTGGCCGACGCCCTCGGTGCGCATCGGCGCAATGGTGGCGGCCACCGCGATTCTGGTCGTGGTTTCGATCGAGATGGTTGATCGGCCGCTCGCCCTTTTCCTGCATTCTCGGGGGCCCGATCTGCACGCCCTGTTCGATCTGACCGGGCAACTCGGCGAGGGGTGGGGATGGCTCGTCCTGTTCGCCCTCGCCTTTGCCGGGCTGCATTGGGGCGGCGCCGCTCCGCGGCTGAGCAAAGCCGCTCCGACGATGCGCGCGCTGTCGGCAATTCCGGCCTTTCTGTTCGTGTCGATCGCGATGTCGGGCCTGACTGTCGACCTGATGAAAATCGGCTTTGGGCGGCTGCGCCCAAAGCTGCTGTTCGGCGCCGGCCTCTACGGCTTTACCTGGTTCGGCTGGCGGCCCGACCACTGGTCGTTTCCCTCGGGCCACACCGCCACGATCGTATCGCTGTTCGCAGCACTCTGGTGGCTGTGGCCGCGGCATCTGCTGTTCTACATCCTCGCCGCAGCGATCGTGGCGGGGAGCCGGGTGGTGGCCGGCCAGCATTATCCGAGCGACGTGCTGGCCGGGACGCTGATCGCGGTGCTGACCACCTGGTATGTCGCCGTGGCGTTCGAGCGGGGCGGCATTGATCTCTTGGCCGCCTGCCGAGGCAGGATCGATGTGGGCCAAATTCCACCCTGGCCTTGCCGGCGCGTCGGCGCGGTGCTGGCCGGCCGGTTTCGGCGACGGCGGGACCGGGCGGGGCGTCCGCTTGCGCCGTCGGCAACGGGTGTAGTATCGGCTCGACATCATGGCGCTGCGGATCGAGACGTTTGACAACGTTACCGGGGGCAACACCCTCTACAAGGCGCTGACCCATCCGCGCGCTGCGCCGCCGGCCCGCGCGCTGCTCGCCGCACTCGCCGGCAACGCGCCGGTTGCGATCGTCGATCCGGGCGGCGCCGCCTCGCCCTTTGCCGAGCTGTTCAGCCTCGCCGGGGCCGACATCGCCGGCATCTATGTCCAGCAGGTGGAACGTTTCGGCACTCGGTTGCTCGGCCGCACCGCCGAGCCGGTGACCGAACTCGCCGGGTCGGGCGCGCGCTCGGTCTTTGTCGCCGCCTTCGACGCCGAGAAAACGACTGCGCGGCTCGGACCGTATCTGCCCGCGGGCGCGCGGGTTCTCAGTCTCGATGCGATGCGCATCCCGCCCGATCGTCTGACCAATCACCGCGTCTATCTCGACCCGCTCAACTTCGCGACCAACTTCGCCTTTTATCGCGACACCGATCGTCTGCACACCCGGATCGTCACCGCCAACTACTGGTCTAGCTATGGCGGCGGCGCTGTTACCTGCTGGATGACCTTGTTCGACGGCGATGGCGAGGTCTTGGCCGAATGGTCCGAGAGTTGCGGTCCGGCAGCCGGCGGCATCATTCTCGACAGCCGCGAAATCCGCGCGCGCTTCCGCCTCCCCGAATTCTGCGGGCAGCTTTTTCTGCATGTGGTCGGAGCGGCCGGGCACGACATCGTCAAATACGCGCTCGACACCTTCGGCGACGGCAGCGGCGACCTCGCCGAGGGCGGCGATCGATCGCTGTCGGCGACGCACGACGCCAACGCCTGGCCGGCCGAACGTTATGCCGGGCTGCCCGCCCCTGCTCCGGGCGAGCAGGTGGTGCTGTGGGTGCAGAACAGCCATCCGGTTGCAATCCCATCGGGTGCGATCGGCCTCAATCGGATCGGGGACGAGCGGGTCACGCCTATTCCCGAGCCGATCGCACCGTTCGCCAGCCGGGCCGTCGATGTCGGCGCCGTGCTGCCCGATCTCGCCTGGCCGGCCCAGATCGAGCTGCGCGCCGGCAAGCACATGGTGCGCCCGCGCTACGAGGTGATCGAGCATGCGCGCCGCAGGATCGCCCATGTCAATGTCGAGCGTGCCGATCTAGCGTCCGACCCTGACTTGCCGGCCCTCGGCGGCGTGCTCGGGAAAGGCTACCTGCTGCCGGCGCCGGTGTTGCCGCGGTCGCTGTGGCGTACAGAGGTGCTGCCGACGCCGATGGCGGTTTGCCAGGCGGAGCTGCCGATCGTCGCCATCGTTTACGATCCGGAAGGGAACGAGGTTCTGCGTCACCCCTTCGGCCGCTTGCCGCGCACGCATGCGACGGAGCTCGACCTCGATAGCGAAGCAGGCATCGTCGCACTGGGCGAGGGCTATGGGCATGTCGAGCTGGCCTACGACCTGTCCGCGGGCGGAGAGGCCGACGGCTGGCTGCACGCAATCTTCCGCTATCGTCATCGGGCGGCCGGCCATGCCGCCGAAACCAGCTTTGGCGCGCATGTGTTCAATACCGTCCTGACCTATCGCGACGAGCCGCAATCCTACGGCGGACGGCCGCCGGGGCTTTCGACTCGGCTGTTTCTGAGGCTCGGCGAAAGCGGCTACGACACGATCTGTCACCTGATCTACCCGGCCTCGCTGCCGTGGCGAAGGGCGAGCGCGACCGAGATCATTCTCTTCGACGGCAGCGGTCGCGAAATTGCCCGCGAGCATATGGCGATCCCATGCTCGGGGTCGCGGCTATGGCATTACCATGCGCTGTTCGACGCGCCCTCCCGCGCCCGAGCCGGCGCCGGTGGCTACGCGATCGTCCGCGATGCGACCTGCCGGCTGTTCGGCTATCACGGGCTCGTCGGCGCCGACGGCGCCTTCAGCTTCGACCACATGTTCGGATTTTAGCGTGGCGCCGATACCTTAAAGTTGCTGGCAGGCGAAATAATATAGTAAGGCCTTGAGCCATTGGAATATCGCGATATGTCCGAACGCTACCACAGCAAAGTCCTGATCATCGGCGCGGGGCCGGCCGGCTACACCGCGGCGATCTATGCCGCACGCGCCAATCTGGAGCCGCTGCTGGTCACCGGGATGCAGCCCGGCGGACAGATGACGATCACCACCGATGTCGAGAATTACCCGGGGTTCGCCGAGATCATCCAGGGCCCATGGCTGATGGAGCAGATGCAGCTTCAGGCCGAGCATGTCGGGACCCGGATTATTGTCGACTTGGTCGAATCGATCGATCTGGCGCGGCGCCCGTTTGTCGCGACCGGCGATTCCGGCGACGTCTATGTCGGCGACGCCGTGATCCTCGCCACCGGCGCCCAGGCGCGTTGGCTGGGCCTGCCGAGCGAGGAGATGTTTCGCGGCTTCGGGGTCTCGGCCTGCGCCACCTGCGACGGATTCTTCTTTCGTGGCAAGGAGGTCGTGGTTGTCGGCGGCGGCAACACCGCGGTCGAGGAAGCGCTCTATCTGACCAACCACGCGCGCCGGGTCACGCTGGTCCACCGCCGCAACGCGCTCAGAGCCGAAAAGATCCTGCAGGACCGGTTGTTCCGCAACCCCAAGATCGACATCATCTGGGACACCGTCGTCGAGGAGATCCTCGGCCGGCCCGAACCGCCGCAGGTGACCGGGGTGCGGTTGCGCGACGTGGGCACGGGTTCGCTGTTCGATCAACCCTGCGACGGCGTGTTCATCGCGATCGGCCACACGCCGGTGACCGGGTTGGTCGCGGGCCAGCTGCCGCTCGATCCCGACGGCTACGTCATCGCTCGGCCCGGTTCGACGGAGACGAGCATTCCCGGGGTGTTTGCCGCGGGTGACGTCAAGGACAAGGTGTTTCGCCAGGCGGTCACCGCCGCCGGAATGGGCTGCATGGCGGCGCTCGAGGCAGAGAAATTTCTCGCGGCGCAGGAGGAATCCGCGACGATGCGGGCAGCCGAGTAGCGGGCAAACGCCCACCGCTCCGAGGCCGATGTCGGGGGTAATGGGGATGGATTGGGACAAGCTACGGGTCTTCCACGCCGTCGCCGAGGCGGGCAGCTTCACCCATGCGGGCGAATCGCTGAACCTGAGCCAATCGGCAGTCAGCCGCCAGATCAGCGCGCTCGAGGAGAGCCTCAGCGTGCCGCTGTTTCACCGACACGCCCGCGGCCTGATCCTGACCGAGCAGGGCGAGCTGTTGTTCCGCACCGCACGCGAGGTCTTTGCCAAGCTGTCGATGGCCGAAGGGCTCATTTCGGAATCGAAGGACCGGCCCAAGGGGCCGCTCAAGATAACCACGACGGTCGCTTTCGGCTCGAGCTGGCTGACCCCGCGGATCCGCGAGTTTCTCGATCTCTACCCGGATATCCAGGTGACGCTGGTGATCGACGATACCGAGCTCGACCTGTCGATGCGCGAAGCCGACGTGGCCATTCGCATGTCGCCGCCGCGTCAGCCCGATTTGATCCAGCGCCATCTCCTCAGCGTGCCGAGCCATGTTTACGCCGCACCCGACTACATCAAAAAGCACGGCATGCCGCAACGGCCCGAGGACCTCGACAAGCACCGGCTGATCGTCTACGGCGAGGACGCCCGCCCGCCGGTGCAGAACGTCAATTGGCTGCTCGATGCCGGCGCCAAGCCGGGACAGGAGCGGCGGCCGATCCTGGCGGTCAACAATTTCTATGCGATGCTGCGCGCGGTGATCAGCGGACTCGGGCTCGCCGCGATGTCCGATTTCATTGCCATCGAGCAGGCCGAGCTGGTGCGCGTGTTGCCCGAGCTGACCGGGCCGCCGATCGAGGCCTACTTTGTCTACCCAGAAGAATTGCGGGCGTCTAAGCGGATCAGCGTGTTCCGCGATTTTCTGCTGCGCAAGGTGGCCGAGACCCGGCTCGGCTGATCGCCCCCAATCCGGCGCCGCGCAAATCGAATTCGGAGAAAATCAGAGGCTTGCGCTTTTTGCAGACGAGCCAGGACAAATTTCCAGTGGTCGCGGCGCGCCCAATCGCCCATCTTTCGAGCACGCGATGTGACATCGCATCGAGTTTTTGGCGGTTCTTCCGCCGATGCAGGTTCCCGGGATTTAAGGCCCGGGAAGAGGGTCTTAGGACCCTTACGTCTCCCAGACGTGAAGCCTCCCTGTTCAAACTTGGCCCCGGTAACTCGGGGCCATTTTTCTTGCGCGAGGGGAGGATCGGCAATCAGACCTGTCGCGCGGCGGACCGAAGCGGGCAAGCCTGTCGCCCGGCGGGACCGGCTCTGCCGGGGATGATGACGACGGAAAAAGGGGCGGCTCGGGCCGCCCCTCGCAAGTTTTCGTCTCGGTGTCGTTGCTCTGCCCGATCACCGATCAGAGAGCTTCTCGGTTCGTCAGTTGATCAGGCCATAGAACTTGCCGGCGTTCTCGCAGGTCATCTTGTAGGTGGTTTCGGCCGGCAGGTGGCTGAACTGCTCATCGATGTACTTCTTCGATTCCGGCCACACCCCGTCGGGATGCGGATAGTCGGAGCCCCACATCAGGGTCTCGATGCCCATCTCGTCGATCAGCTTGGTGCCGACGCGATCGTACTGGAACGTCGCCTTGCACTGACGGCGCCAGTATTCGCTCGGCAGCATTTTGAGCTTCAGGTCCTGGTATTGGTCCTGGAACTCGAAATCCATGCGGTCGAGCACATAGGGGATCCAGCCGATGCCGCTCTCGCCCAGCACCATGCGAATGTTCGGGAAGCGCTCGAACACCGCCGCGCCCATCAGGTCGGTCAGGATCGTCGCCAGGGTCATCTGGAACCGGCACAGCCCGCTATAGGTCATCGCCCGCAATGTGGTGCCGGTCAGCGATGCCCGCAGTTTCGGGTCGGTCGCCGGGAAGGTGTGGAAGTGCAAGGGCAGCTGCACCTCGTTGATCGCTTGCCACAGCGGGTCCCACATCGGATGCCACATCGGCGTCATATGCCATGAGCACGACAGTTCGACGCCCTTCATGCCGAGCTTGGCGACGCGATGAACCTCGGCCGCCGCCGCCTCGATGTCGCTGTAGGGCAGGCAGGCGAGGCCGATCTCGCGATCGGGATAATGGCTGCAGAACCCGTTCATGAAGTTGTTGTAGATGCGCAGCATCTCGTTCGCCGCCTCGCGATCCTCCATCTTTCCGCAGGCGGCGAGAATGCCGTAGATGACCTCGGCGTCGACGCCGTCGCGGTCGAGCTCCTTGACCCGCAGATGCGGATCGCCGGGCCGGCGATGACCCTTCTTGGTGAAGTCGTCATAGAGGCCGGCTTCGTGCATCTTGTCGACCCGCAGTTGCTTGCCCGGGACATAAACCGAGCCCACCGCGCCGACCCCTCCGGCCATGCCGAAATCGACACCGTCGTTGGTGACCCAGCGCTTCGTTCCGTCCGGCTGATCGGCGACAAAGGGCATCTTTTCCTTCAACGCCCGCGGCGCCTCCGAGGTGAACAAATCGGGCGGCAGCCAGATCATGTCGAGATGACAATCGGCCGAAATTCGCCGGTACTGCATAGCGCAAACCTCCAGTCAGGTGGACCCGGGCAAAAGTATCATTGACACCATCTCCCAGTGGACTTTAGGCGCGGCACGCGGTCGCATCCTATGCCGTTCTGCGCAGGTCTCCGATGCAGGTGGGTCAATCCTGCCGACCGCGTCCGGCGATCCCCATCAGCGCGTCGAGCCGGTCGGGCATGGCGAGAAGCTCGCGGCTAGGGCCGGCGAAGACGACAGCGCCGCGATCGAGGACGATCGCCTGCATCGTCAGCTCGAGCGCGAGGCGGGCGTGCTGCTCGACCAGCAGCAGCGCCAGCCCTTCCTCTCGCTTCAGCCGGTCGAGCCCCTTGAGCAGCGCATCGACGATGACCGGCGCCAGGCCCTCGAGCGGCTCGTCCATCAGCAGGAGCGACGGGATTGCCGATCAGCGCCCGGCCGATCGCCAGCATCTGCTGCTCGCCGCCCGAGAGCTGGTTGCCGCGGTGATGCGCGCCGTTCGGCGAGCGGCGGGAAGAAATCGTAGACCCGCGCGAGCGACCAGCGCCCCGGCCGCGCCGCCACCATCAGGTTCTCGGCGACGGTCAGCGAGGGGAAGATCTCGCGCTCCTGCGGCACAAAGCCGATGCCGAGCCGCGCCCGCCGAAACGCCGGCAGCGCCGACGATGTCGCGTCCGGCGAAACGGATCGTGCCGCCGCGCAGCCGTGGTGTGGCCCATGATCGTGGCGAGCAGGGTGGTCTTGCCGACGCCGTTGCGGCCGAGCACCGCCAGAGTCGTGCCGCCCGGCGGCAGGTCGAGCGCGATCCGTTCGAGCACGACGGTGTCGCCATAGCCGGCCGACACGCCGTCGAGGACGAGGCCCCGCGGCGAATGTCACTCGCGGCACGCGCTCGCCGAGATAGACTTGGCGCACCCGCGGGTCGGCGGCGATCAGCGCCGGCGGCCCTTCGACGAGCACGCTCGCCTTGCACCAGCACGGTGATCCGTCCCGCTAGGCGAAACACCAGATCCATGTCGTGCTCGATGATCAGGATGGCGATGTCGCTCGGCAGGCTTTCGATGGCTTCAACGATCCGGCCGTTCTCGCCCGCCGGGACGCCGGCCGCCGGCTCGTCGAGCAGCAGCACCTTGGGGGCGAGCCCGAGCGCCACGGCGATCTCTATCAGCCGCTGCCGGCCATAGGCGAGGGTGCCGACCGGGCGCAGCGCCTCATCGGCGAGCCCGATCCGTTCGACGAGCGCGAAGGCCTCTTCGATCGCGGCGCGGTGATGCCCGGCCGGGCGCCACGGACCGCCGCCGACCCGGCGGCGCTCGCAGACGGCAAGGGCCACGTTTTCGAGAACGCTGAGGCCGCGAAACAGCTGCGGTGATCTGAAACGTGCGGACCAGACCTCGCCTGACCCGCGCGGCTTGCGGCAAGGCGGTGATGTCGGCGCCGTCGAGCAGGATCTGCCCGGCGCTCGGCTGAAGTGCCCCGGTCACCAGGTTGACAAAGCTGGTCTTGCCGGCGCCGTTGGGCCCGATCAGCGCGTGCCGGGCGCCGCGTTCGAGGCGGAAATCGATCGCGTTCGCCACCGCGAGCGCACCGAAGCTCTTGGCCAGCGCGCGGGTTTCGAGCGCCGGCACGGCGTGCGATGCCTTGGGTGTCATTCAAAGGCCGAAATCAGCTGTGGCCTCTGCTTGCCTTCGGCCAAGCGCGCGTGCGCATCGTATAGATCGACCGCATTCTGCAAATTCAGCCAGAATTGCGCGGTGGTGCCGAGCACCATAGCCATCCGCGTCGCCGTATCGGCAGTTATCCCGGCGCGGCCATTTGCGATGGCGCTCATGTGCTTGCGCGAGACTCCGACAGCCTCGGCAAACCTGGCGATCGAAATATTGTGCGGTGCCAGATACAGCTCGACCAGTATTTCGCCGGGCAAGCTCGGTCGCCGTTTCTTGCCGCGCTCGCTCATCCTCGCGCTCCCAACGCGTGGATCCGCGCCTCAGTGGTAGTCTTCGAAATTAACGTTAGTGATGTCGCCTTTGTCATTTTGCTCGAATCGAAATGTCAGTCGCCAATTGCCACTGACCGACATTGCGTAGGTGCCGGACCGGTCTCCAGTCAGAGCATGAAATCCGCGGGCATTACGCAGGTCATCAACGCAGGTGGCGCCATTCAACGCATCCAGGACCACGAGTAATCGTCTGCGATATTCCGGCCCTATATGACGCGACCGCCCGTCGGCGAAAAGGCCCTCAATTCCCTTGTGCACGAAGCGCTTGATTGGCATCGAAGACTCTCATAAATCGTCCGATGAGCCATTAGATGCTCCTGTGGAAGGGGTAGATAACGGCGCTACCAAAAAGGTTGCGCAACCGGATAGGTGACGGTCCCGAAGGCCTTTGTCAAGGAGGCTGCGTAACCTCGCGCTTGAGCTACTAGCGTCGTCGCCGCAGCCGATCGAACAGGCCGAGCACGCCGCCGCGGGTGAAGACCACGAGCAGCACCATCAGCAGGCCGATCCAGAAATACCAGTAGACCGGCTCGACCGTCGAAAACCGGTCCTGCGCGATCATATAGAGCGGCACGCCGATAAAGGCGCCGTAAAGGCGCCCGACGCCGCCGATGATCAGCATGATCAAGACCGTGCCGGAGCGTTCGAGGCCAAGCGAATCGAGCCCGACGAACCCGGTCGTCTGTGCGACCAGCGCGCCCGAGATGCCGGCGAGCGCCGCCGAAATCGTGTAGATGGCGAGCCGGCGCTGGCCGACCGGCGCGCCCAGCGCGTGCATCCGCCCGCTGTTCTCGCGAATGCCGGTCAGCGAGCGGCCAAACGGCGAGTGGACGATGCGGCGCACCGCGAGCCAGCACAAAAGCAGCACGCCGAGACAATAAAAGAACGCGGTGCGGCCGTAGAGGCCAAATTCGAAATGGCCGAAGATCGGCCATACCTGCATCCCTTGCAGCCCGTCATCGCCGCCGGTCACGGCACTCGCCTTGTTGGCTGCCTCGGCCAGCATTGCTGCGACGACCAGGGTCTGGATCAGCAAGGTGAGGCCGGTGCTGCGCAGGATTATCAGACCGCTGAGGAACCCGACCAGTGCGGCTGCGGCGGCGGCGGCGAAGAGGCCGCTGATCGGCTCGCCCCAGCCATGCGCGGCCAGGAGCCCCGCGGCATAGGCGCCGGTGCCGAAAAACGCCGCCTGCCCCAGGGTGACGATCCCGGCATAGCCCAGCACCAGATCGGCCGACAGCGCGAACAGGATGGTCGCCAGGATCTGGGCGGCGAGCGGCAGGTAACCCGGGAAAATAAAATAGGCGGCGAGGGCCGTGAGCCAGGGCAGCGCTTCGAACCGGCGAAAGCGGTGCCGCCCGGCATAGGCCTCGATCGCCGCGGCGCGCGGGTCCGCCGCCATGCGCTCCGTCAGCCGCGTCCGAACAGGCCGCGCGGCCGCCACAGCAGCAGACCCATCGTCATCGCATAGATAAAAAACGCGCCGAACTGCGGCAGCAGAAATTTGCCGGCGCTGTCGACGATTCCGACCAATAATGCCGCCAGAAACGGCCCGCGAAGGCTGCCGAGTCCGCCGATCGCGACGACGATCAGAAAATAGACGAGGTTGTCGAGCGCGTAGCCCGGAACGATCGCGATCAGATCCGAGCCGAGCCCGCCGCCAAGGCCGGCGAGCCCGCTGCCGAGCGCAAAGGTCAGGCTGAACAGCCGTGAGGTGTCGATGCCGAGCGACTGCGCCATGCTCAGATTGTCGACCGCGGCGCGGATCTGGGCGCCAAAGCGGCTGCTCTCGAGCCCGAGCCACAACACCGTCACCAGTGCCGCGCCGCAGCCGATCAACAGGATCTCGTAAACCGGGAATTCCCCGAGCCCGAGGTCGACGCCGCCGTTCAGTCCATGCGGCAGGCGCAATGGCTGCTGCACCGGCCCAAAGAAATACTGCGCCGCCGCCGCCGACATGAAGACGAGCCCCATCGTCAACAGCACCTGATCGAATTCGTCACCCCCGTAAAACCGGCGATAGAGCAGCCGCTCAACCGGCACGCTGGCCAGCGTCACCGCGGCGACCGCCGCCATCAGCGCCAGCGGGAACGGCACGTCGTGACGGTCGATCAGCCCGGTCAGGACATAGCCGCCGGCCATCGCGAAAACCCCGTGCGCGAGGTTGATGAACCCCATCATCCCCATCGTCACCGACAGCCCGACCGAGATCAGGTACAGCACCATCGCAAAGGCGAGACCGTGAAAGCCGATGCTGGCGGCGATGGCTAGCGCGCCTTGCATCTGCAAAAGGGAGGAACCAGGACGAGGCGGGCGGCCGGATGCCGGCTATTTCTGCGGGTGCAGCGCCTTCCATGGGTCCTTGACCATCGGGATCGTCGAGATCTCGACATTGGCGAGCTGGCCGTCGATCTTTTCGACCTTTCGGATATAGATGTTCTGGACGATGTCGCGGGTCTCCGGGTCGATCATGATCGGGCCCCGCGGGCTGTTCGGATCCTTCCAGTTCGTGAAAAAGGCCATCGCCTGGTCGCTGGTGAACTTGCCCTTGGTCGCCTTGATCATGTCAAAGATCATCGCCATTCCGTCCCAGCCGTCGACCGAGAAGAAGTCGGGGATCGAGTTGTCGCCATATGCGTGTTTCCAGTCGGCCAGAAAAGCAGCGTTAGCCGGCCGCTTGCCGGCGACGGAATAGGTTCCGGCGGTAATCAGGCCCAAGGGCGTGTCGCCCATGTTCGGCAGCTCCTCGTCGGGCACCAGATCTTGAGTCGAGGCGATCTCGATCCCCGCCTGGCGCAGGCCGAGGTCGCTGATCGCCCGCATCATCGCCGTCGCCTGGACGCCAGCCGGCACGAAGATATACGCGGCGTTGGGCTTGGCATCCTTGATGCGCTGCACGAACGGGGTGAAGTCGGGATTGGCCGGCGGAAACCGGTCGGCGGCGACGATCTTGCCGCCGGCATCGGCAAAGGCCTTGGTAAAGCCCGCCTCGGCATCATGACCGGCGATAAAGTCGGTGACCGCGGTATAGGCCGTCTTCCAGCCCTGCTGGGCCGCCCATTTGCCCATCGGGTAGGCTTGTTGCCACAGCGTGAACGTCACCCGCACGACATAGGGCGAGAGCCGCGGGATGGCGACCCCGGCGCCGGCGCCGCTGATGACCAGCGGCACCTTCGCCTCGGCGGTCAGCGGCGCCACCGCGGCGGCGACCGGCGACAGGATGATGCCGGTCAACAGCTGCACGTGATCGCGGGTGATCAATTCCTGCGCCAGCCGCTTGCCGACTTCCGGATTGGAGGTGTCGTCGCGGCGTAAGAGCTCGACCTTAACGCCGGGCGGCAAGTCCTTTTCGTGCTCCTTGACGTAGAGGTCGATCCCCTTCTCAGAGTCTCGTCGGCCGGCTCGGCGACAAAACCCGTATAGCTGTTGATCACGCCGATCCTGACGGTCTGCGCCGAGCACGGCGCTGTCACCGCCAGCGTCGCAGTGAGCGCCGCCGCCACGAGGCCGCAGATCCTGGGTAGCATCGCTGAGGTCCCCTTGCTGGTCGGCGGCAGGCTAGCACGCTCTGCCGTGCGCCGTCGCAGCGATGGCGCTGCTGGCCTGGGAGAGCTGCCGGCCCTCATCCTTCAGACCCCGAGATGGCGATGCAGCACCTCCGGCCGGGCACGGATCGCCTGCGCCGTCATCTCCTCGACGATGTGGCCGTTGTTGATGATGTAGACGCGATCGGCGAGGCTCATCGCGGCGGCGATGTTCTGCTCCACCACGAGGATCGTCTGGCCCGCTTCGGCGAGGGTGCGGCAGGTGGCCAGCAGGTCGCGCACGATCAATGGTGCCAGCCCCTCGAACGGCTCGTCGAGCAGCACGATCTTCGGGTCCCTGACCAGCGCGCGGGCGATCGCCAGCATCTGCTGCTCGCCGCCCGAGAGATCGGTGCCGCGGCTCCTGCGGCGCTCTTCGAGGCGCGGAAAGGTAGCCCAGACGCGCTCCAGCGGCCATCGCGATTTCGCCGTGAGCCCGGCGAGCAGTACATTCTCTTCGACGCTCAGGCTGCCGAAAATGCGGCGCTCCTCCGGCACCAACTGCAGTCCGAGGGCGGCGATCGCGTGCGACGGTAGGTCCTGGGTTGGGGTGCCGTCGAGCACGATGCGGCCGGAGCGCGGCCGAACCGCGCCGATCAGGCTTTTCAACGTCGTGCTCTTGCCCGCACCGTTGCGGCCGAGCAGCGCCACCACCTCGTTCCGTTCGACGCGCAGAGACACGTCGAACAGAATGTGGCTGTCGCCGTAATAGCTGTTGATGCGCTCGACCTCGATCAGCGCGCTCATGCCGCCGCGACCCCGCCCAGATAGGCTTGCTGGACAAAGCTGTTGCGCTGGATCTCGGCAGGCGTGCCCTCGGCGAGGAGCGCGCCTTCGTGCAGCACGGTGATGCGATCGGCCAATTCGAACACCGCATCCATGTCGTGGTCGATCACTACCAGGGTGCGGCCGCGACCGAGGGTCTTCAACAGCTGCACGGTCTCGGTCCGCTCGCGCGGGCTCATGCCGGCGAGCGGCTCGTCGAGCAGCAGGAGCGACGGCGAGGCGGCGAGTGCGAGCCCGATCTCCAGCCGTCGCTTTTCGCCGTAGGCGAGTGCCGCGACCGGCACGTCGGCGCGCGCGGTCAGGCCGACCAGGGCGAGCGTGCTCTCCACCTGCGCGTCGAGCCCGGCGACGCGATCGATCGGCCGCAGCAGGTCGAGGCGGAAGGCGCCGCGCCGCTCGGCCAGTGCCGCGATCACGACGTTCTTGCGCACCGTCAGCCTAGCGAAGAGCTGGTTGACCTGGTAGCTCTTGGTCAGCCCGAGCTGGCACACCGCGGCCACATCCATGCCCGTGATGTCGCGACCGTGAAAGATGATCCGCCCGGAGGTCGGCGGCAGCTCGCAGGTCAGCATCTTGAAGAACGTGGTCTTGCCGGCGCCGTTGGGGCCGATGATCGCGCGCAATTCGCCCGGCTCGACGGCGAAATCGATGTTGCGGTTGGCGACCAGCCCGCCGAACGATTTGGTCAGGCCGCGCGCTTCGAGTGCCGGGCCGGAAAACGGATTCTCCCGGCGGCGGTGGTGCGGGCCGACGCTGGCGAGCGCCGGTGCGGCGGCGGACGGCAGCGCCTCCTCCGGCGCCGGCGGGTGCGGGCGCGCGGTGAAATGCCCGGCCAAATCCTGCAGGCCGCCGATCAGCCCGCGGCGCAGGAAGCACACCAGCAGCACGAAGACCAGGCCTAGCACCAGCTTCCAGGTGCTGCCGAGGCCGACCACCGCTTGCAGGAAGTCGCGCAGATAGAGCCAGACCGCAGCACCCAAGAGCGGCCCGAACAAGGTGCCGACGCCGCCGATCGCAGTCTGGATCACCAGCTGGCCGGAAGTGTCGAAGGTAAAGGCGTCGGGCGGCATGAACCCCTGCAACACGCCCAAGAGGCCGCCGGCGAACCCGGCATAGGCCGCGGCGACCACAAACGCGGTCAGCTTGTAGAGGCCCACCCGATGGCCGACCGCGCGGGCCCGCAGCGGGTTGTCGCGGATCGCGGTGAGGATCGCGCCGACCGGCGAGCGCACGATGCGCAGCGCCACCACGATGCCGACGAAATAGCAGGCGGCGAGAAAACCGTACATCGACCAATCGGTGCCGACATGATAGGCGAACGGACCGAGTTGGAACCTCGGGGTCGGCACGCCGGGCAGCCCGTTCTCGCCGCCGGTCCAGGCGGAGAGCGGCCCGTTCTCGGCGAAAAAGAACATCTCGGCGATCGCCACGGTGATCATGGCGAAATAGACGCCGGTGCTCCGCAACGCGACAACGCCGACCGCGACCCCCGCCAATGCCGCGCCGATGGTGCCGATGATGAGCGCTGCCACCACGCTCGACATCAGGTTGCTGGTCAAAAGGTAGGCGGCGATGAAGCCGCCGGTGCCGTAGAAGGCCGCCTGGCCGAACGACAAGAGGCCGGTGTAGCCGAAGACGATGTCGAAGCCGATGCCGAACAGCCCCCAGACCAGGATCTGGTTGAGGGTGCCGGGTGCGAAGCCGAGATAGGGGAGGATAAAGGGTCCCGCGATCAGGCCCAGCGCCGTCAGCGCCTCGGTCAGCAGCGGGGGGCGACGCGGCATCGGACGATCGGCCTTGGAGGGGCCGCTCTCAGGCGCGGCCGCGCGCGCCGAGCAGGCCCTGCGGCCGCAGCAGCAGCACCAAGGTCATCACCGCGAACAGCATGACCTGCGACCAACTCGGGTCCACCATCGAGGTCAGGCTGAGGATCTCGCCGGCAATCAGCCCGCCGAGCACAGCGCCGGGGAACGAGCCGACCCCGCCGATGACGACGACGACAAAGGTCTCGACCAGGATCGACTCGCCCAAGTCGGGGGTCAGCGACACCACCGGTGCGTTGACGATCCCGGCAAACCCGGCGGCCATCGCGCCGATGCCGAACACCAGCATGAAGACCCTGTAGACATTGATGCCGAGCATCCCGACCATGCCCAAATCCTCGATCCCGGCGCGCACGATCATGCCGAGCCGGGTGCGGTAGAGGACGACATAGAGGACCGCGAGTGCCACTGCCGCGATCGCCAGCGCGACGATGCGATAAGTCGGATAGATCAGGAAACCCATCGAGGTGACGCCGGCGGCCCAGGATGGGGGCGGGACCGTCAGCGACAGGCTGCCGAAGGCGAGGCGCACCAGTTCGACGATGACGATGCCGAGGCCAAAGGTGACCAGGATCTGGTCTTCCGCCGGGCGGCCGTAGAAACGGCGGATAATCACCAGTTCGACGATCCCGCCGACCACGACCAGGAAGAGGGCGCCGGCGATGACGGCGACGACGAACGACCCGGTCGCCTGGAACGCGGCCCAGCCGGCATAGCCACCGAGCATGAACATAGCGCCATGCGCCAGGTTCAGGACGCCGAGCGTGCCGTAGATGATGGTCAACCCGGAGGCGATCAGCGCCAACAGCGTGCCCGAGGCCAGCCCGTTGAACAATTGCGCGACGAAGTTCGGCCAGGTGATCATGGAGAGGGACGGGCGGAGCCGAGATCACATCGGGACGGCAAGCGCGGCGCCCACGCCCGTTGTCGCCGCCGGCGCACAGGGGGTGGCACGACGGGGCGTGGGGAACACTTCGCCCCGGCTGCGGGGTTCAGGTGTAGGGGCCGAGATCGCAGCCGAAGGCACCCGGCGGCTGCATCAGGCCGGCGCCCGGCACGATCTCGGTAACCTCCCAGTAATCGTCGGACGATTTCATCTCGGCCGGCTTTTTGCCGCGGACGATCATCACCGGACGGACCAGCTGATGATCCGCGGCGCGGAAATAAACCTCGCCGACCGTGGATTGCACATGCTTGCCCGCCTCGTAGGCCTTGATCACCTCGGGCGGATAGAACGTGCCGGCGCGCTCCAGCGCATCCGCCCACATCGCAAGTTGCATATACGAATTATTGGCGCCCCATTCGGGCTTGTAGCCGAATTTCTGGTGGAACGCGGTGACGAACATCTTGGCCAACGGGTACTTGTCTTCAAGCGTCCACCAGAAATCAGTGGCGGCATAGACCCCGGCCATGATTTGCGGCCCGACTTCCTTGCTCAGGAACGGTATCTGGTAGGGGATCACCAGCTGCTGCTTGGGCAGGATGCCAAAGTGCTGCGCCTGCTCGATCGACAGCACGGCGTCGTTCCCCCAATTGATGTTGAGCAGCACCTCTGCGCCCGAATTGGCGATGTTGAGCAGATACGAGCTGTAGTCGGGTGCGCCCAATGGCGCCACCTGGTTGGTCACGGTGGTCCAGCCACCCTCTTTGTTAAGGTAGCCCTCCATCGAGTGCTGGACGGTATGGCCATAGGTGTAATCGGGCGTCAGATAGGCCGCCTTCTTGTTTCTGCCGAGCGACTTGATCAGCACCGGCGACAGCGCCGCGGCAGCCGTCTGTCCGTAGAAGCACTGGCGGAAACTGTAGCGTGAACAGTCCTTGCCGGTGGTGTCGTTGGAGCCGGAGACGCCGGCCGCATAGATCACCTTCTCGCGTTGCGCGAGTTTGTTCAGCGCCACCGCCACCGAGCTGGAGCTAGCGCCGGCCATTAGGACCGCCTTATTCTCGCTGATGAACCGCGACTGCTCCTGCACCGCCGTGTTCGGCTTGGCCTCGGAATCAGCGACACCGTACTTGACCTCCTTGCCGAGCACTCCCTTGGTCGTCTTCGGCGAGATCAGCTTGATCAGCGGGTCGCCGCTGTTGATGTGCTCGACAGCGAGCTGGCAGCCCTTCAATTCGTCCTCGCCCGGGACGGCATAGGTGCCGGTGCGCGGCACGGTGATCCCGATAAACACCGACGAGCCCGACGAACCCGCCGGCCAGGTCCCGAGCGGCGGGTAATTTTCGGCGGCATGCGCGTTCCGCAGCAGCGTCGCACCGGCGATGAGCCCGCCGCCCGACCTCAGCAAGGTGCGCCGAGTTGGCCTGGCGATATCGAACGGCTCCATAACGTCTCCCTCCTGCACCGGGACAATTATCGGCGGCTCGGGTCCGACCTGTACGGCAAGTGCAGCCACGCGTTTCGACGCTGCCCGGCGTCGTCCTGCCACCCTGTCGCCGCGCGGCGCTTGAGTACGCCCCGTGAGCTTAAATGCCGACCGACGTTAGTTTGCCGTTCCGCGGCTGGCAAGGCCGTCGTGCGGCGGACCCACGGATTGCACCCCCTCTCCGCGCATCGGATCATGGTCGCGGGCGGCCTCCAAGACCAACGGCGGGCAGCCTCGCAGTCTTTGGCGCCGAGCACATACTCCTCCGCGGCGATGATTTTTTGCCCTCCGCCGGTTTAGCGCGTCAGGTCCAGCGCCAGACGTGCGGCACCGGCCGCGATCCGCGCCACCGCGCCGGCATCGACAGAGTGCGGCCAGCGGTCCTGCGGCAAGTGAAATAGGGGATTGCTGCCGACCAGGGTCAGATAATTTCCGCCGGCGCGATGGATGTCGCGGGTCTCGCCGGTGGGCACCAGGGTTGTCGGCATGATCCGGTCTGGCTCGCGGCCGGCGCGGGTCAATTCCGAGGCAGTCAGCGCCGCCAAATCCCCGCTCGCCGACTGCACAAAAAGCTCGCCGCCGGCGGCGCCGATATTGGCGCCGAAATGGACCCAGACCGCACCCCCTTCAGCCACCGGCCGCTCCCAGCCGGGGCGGCTGGCAACGAACGCGTCAAGACCGAGATGGCCGAGCTCGTGGCCGCTGTTGGCGGTAAAGACCGTATCGCAGGCCGGCGGCGCGGCGACGAGGGCCCGCAGCGCTTCGAGCCAGCACACGATCCCGCCGCCGCGCTCGGCAGTCGATTGCCACCACGAGCTGCGCGGCGTCATAACCACGAGCGGCGCACGCCTTCGATCCCGGCCGGAAAGCGTAAGCATGAGATTGCGCGCGCGAGCCGGTGTGCGTCGGCTGTCGGCGACCAGCCGCGCCGGGGCTCCTCGCGCGGCCGCGGCGAGGACCAGCTCCCGCGCGTCACTCGAGACATGAACCGCCGGCGCGCCGTAAGGAATGCGGAAGCTCTCGGCATTCAACAGCCCGAGACCCGGCTGCGCACCGTTGCAGACGATCGCCAGGCCGCGATGTTTCGCATCGCGCCGCAGCTTGCCGTATTCCGGCGTATAGACGATGCCGGGCGCGAGTTCGGCGAAAGCGATGGCGGCCTCGCTGCCGAGAGGCCCGAGCGGTCCGACAACCCCGTCGGGCGAGGTTGCCGGCGCGTCGAAGACCGGCACTCCGGGAATGCGCGTGCCGCCGATCTCCAGGTAGACCGCGACCGGGTCGAGGCGATCGAGCGCAAATTCCTCGAAAGCGGGTGAGGCGCCGAGCCGAACGGCCTCGCCCATCAGCCAGTCGGCGCCGGCCTCGTCCCCCGCCGTCGCGGTGCGGTGGACGCCGTGCGCATCCCACGCGGCGAGCCATTCGGCCGCACGAGCCTCTTCGCCGTTGCGCATCTCTCCTCCGGAACCTTCGGTTCGGCACGATATCGGCTGCCGGGCGGCGGCGCTATGCTGGCCGCCCGATCTGGAGCGGGAGGACACGATGGCCGGGATGCTCGACGGGAAAGCGGCGCTGATCACCGGCGGAGGCGGCGGGATCGGGCGCGCCACGGCGCTCGCCTTTATCCGCGAAGGCGCGCGGGTCGCGGTCGCCGATATCGCGGCGGACGCAGCGCGGCAAACGGTGGCGCTGCTCAATGCCGCCGGCGGGCAGGCGATATCGTTTTCCGGTGAGGTGACGCGCGACGCGGAAGTGCGCGCGATGGTCGAGGGCGTGGTTGCCGCCTATGGCCGGCTCGATTGCGCCTTCAACAATGCCGGGATCGCCGCCTGGCACGTCGAGGCCGCCGGCCAGAAGACCGCGGAATGGTCCGAGGCAGCCTTCGACCGGATGATCGCCGTCAACCTGAAGGGCGTATGGCTGTGCATGAAGCACGAGATCTTGCAGATGCAGGCTCAAGGCGGCGGCGCCATCGTCAACACCGCCTCGATCGCCGGGCTTGCCGGTCTGCCGACCTCGTCGGCCTATGTCGCGGCCAAGCACGGTGTCATCGGGCTGACCAAGACCGCCGCGCTCGAATACGCCGAAGCCGCAATCCGGGTGAACGCGGTCTGCCCCGGCTATATCAAGACGCCGATGACCGAGGAGGTGATGAGCCGCCGCGGCACGGCAATCCTGGCGCAGACCCCGCTTCGCCGCATGGGCAGCCCGGAGGAGATCGCCGAGATGGTGGTTTGGCTGTGCTCGGACCGCGCGAGCTTCGCGACCGGTGCCGCCTACAACGTCGATGGCGGCTGGATGGCGATGTGACGCAAAGACCGGGAAGTCCGGTCGGCGCCGCCGGCGAGGCAGCGCCGACCCGGATAACCTATTCTGCCGCTTCGGCCGGCTCCCGATCGACCGGGAGCGGCTCGGTGCCGGTCCAGGGGTGCTCGGCCACGTCGAACAGGATGCCCTCCGGACCATAGAACTTGACCTCGAAGCCGCCGATGCGCTCGGCCTCGCTCTGGTCCATGTAATGCTTGCCGCCGAGGCCTTCGAGCTTTTTGGCAGCCTCGCCGACATTTTCGACCAGGACGCCGAAATGATGCAGGCCGGTATAGTCGAGGCCTCGGCCCAGCTGGTCGGTCTTGAACCGCAGGATCGCCAGGTCGATGGTGCCGTCGCTCAAGTGGTGGCCATAGGCGAGCGGCCCGTCATTCGAGCGGACGATCTTGAAATCGAACGCCTTTACGTAAAACTCGGCCATCGCGTCGGGGTCTTTCGCGGCGATCGCGATGTGACGCAGCTTGGGCATGCTCATCTCCTTTTTTTGCTGTAGCACGGTGTCGCCCTGACCCACTTCCCCCCGGATCGTAGTCCGGGGGTCAGGACCCTCTCTCGCAGTGCGGGAGAGGGGGGAGCAGCCCTCACCCTCCCCCGCCTGCGGGGGAGGGAATGAGTGGGAGCTGCGTGGGTCAGGGTACCGTCCGATATTATTCGGCCGCTTCTTTGACAGGCTCGGGGAGCGGCTCGGCTCCGGCCCAGCCGTGCTCGGCGATGTCGAACAGTATGCCTTCCGGGCCGTAGAACTTCTTCTCGAAATAGCCGGCCTGGTGGCCGCCCTGGCCCTGGTCGATATAGTGCCGGGCGCCCAGGCCCTCGAGCTTCTTCGAGAATTCGTCGACATCCTCGACCAAGACGCCGAAATGGTGGATGCCGCGATAGTCCAGGCCCTTGCCGAGCTGGTCGGTCTTGAATTTAAGGATCGCCACATTGAGCGTGCCGTCGCTCAAAAACACCCCGTCGGCGAGCACCCCGTTGGGCCGCCCGACCTCCTCGAAATCGAACGCCTTCTTGTAGAATTCGGCCATCGCTTCGGGGTCTTCGGCGGCGATGGCGATATGACGCAGCTTGGGCATCGGCGATCTCCTCGCGTTGCAAATCGATCGAGCCTAGCACGACCGTCAGCGTCATCTCGAAGCGTCCTGTGGATCCTGCGCGCGGGATCGCGGCCAAGACGCGCGCCATGTTCTTGCCGACACGACCGAGCGCGGCCTCCCAGGAAAACAGCCCAAAGCGGTCGAACTCGGGCAGCAGCGTGCCGTCGGGCAAGGCAAAATGCGACGTGCAGACCAGGCCCTTGGGATCGGGCAGGTGCGGCGGCGCCCAGGCGAACAGCGCCAGGTCCTTGCCGCGCAGATAACGATGGACGCCGAGCGCCGTCAGCTCGGCCGCCGGGACGAGGAGCCCGGTTTCCTCCTGCAGCTCGCGCGCGGCCGCTTCGGCGAAATCCTCGCCGGGCTCCGCCTCGCCCTTCGGGAATGTCCCAGCGCGGGGACCGGGTCGCGTGGCCCAAGAGGATGCGCGCGCCATCGCCGACGATGACTCCGCAGCTCGTCTTCGGCGCGGTCATGGCCGGCCGCCGCCGCTGTTGATGCCGCCGTAGAAGCCGCCGTTCTTGTCGTTTTGCGAACCGTTGCCGGTGTTGGTGCAGCCGGCGGCCAGCAGCAGGCCGAGAAGGGCGAGGCAGGACGCGAATTTCATCATTAGCCGCATCTTAACCGCTGCGAAGCTTTGATGTGACCGAATTCGGTTCGGCAAGGCCGCCGGCAGGTTAGGACGACGAGACCGCAAGCGCGGGTTGACGACTTACCCGATCCGCGCCTCGGTAGCGAGGCATCATCTACTCCGGATGCGCCACCGGTCCTCCGCGCCTCGCTCGCGCAGTCGCGCCAACCCCATTTGGACAACCTGGCGGAGACATCGGATGCGGAGAAACTGGGGATGGCGGGTTCTGGCCGCAGCACTGCTCGCAGCCTCGGCGGTGCGGGCCTGCTCATCAGCGATCGCCGGGGACGAGATGACGGCGACCGCGCGATGGCAGTGGCTGGCGCATACCTATTGGTACGTACCGAAGGAAAACCTTCTGGCGATAGCCTCGATCCCGGCGCTCAGGACACCGATCCCGGTTTCCGACCAGACCGTTTATTACATCTCGAATTATGCAGGCGGGTACTTCTGGGGAACCACCGCGGTGTCATATGACCGATCCGGCCGCTCCGCCGCCTCCGGCACGGTCTCGTGCCTTCAACTCGTCGGTTCGGTCACGCCGGAGGGGAAGGTGCATCTGACGTTTACGCTGCTCGACTCGAACACATCGCCACCCCGCGGCTCGACCAGCGAGCCCACAGTCGGGCTCGGCACAATGACGCGTCAAGGGAATCGGTGGACGATGGAGAACCAGATGTCGACGGTTGCCGCCGGCAACCTGTTGCTGACGCACTGGGCCTATATGTATCAGTGCAAGCCGAGCGAACCGTGTTTTGCCGAATTGCCGGGTGTGGGCGTGTCGGTTCCGGAGTTTCTGGGGCCCTGCGCTCCGTCGACTGGCGGCGGGTAACGCGGTTGCAGCCTGTTTCGCGAGCGAGACGGACGAGCGGCAGATCGCGGCCATCGCCTTCTCGACGCATCGGTCTCTATTGATCCGTGATATCGTCGCCGCGAGAGAACGGGCGGGAGAACCCTTGATGGCTACCGAAATGCGCTCGTACCGGCCGCTCGCCATCGGGCGGCGCGGGGCGGTTGCGGCGAACCACCCGCTGGCGGCGCAGGCCGGGCTGCTGGCGTTGCGGGCGGGCGGCAACGCGATCGACGCGGCGGTGGCGACCGCGGCGGCGCTCGCCGTCGTCGAGCCGATGATGTCGGGGCTCGGCGGTGACGGCTTTTACCAGGTTTATCGGCAATCGGGCGGGCGCGCGGTCGTGTTCAACGGCACCGGGCCGGCCCCGCAAGCGGCAACCCCCGAGCGCTATGCCGCCGGCATTCCGCGGATCGGGCCGTTATCGGTCTCGGTCCCCGGCACGCTCGCCGGCCTCGACATGATGCACCGGGCGTTCGGTCGGCTGCCGTGGCGCGATCTCTTCGACGAGGCGATCTCGCTCGCCCGCGACGGCTTTGGCGCGACATCCGCCTATTGCCATTTCGCCGACGAATATCGGGCGACCCTGCTGGCGGACCGGTGGGCCACCGCGACCTTCCTCGCCGATGGCAAGGCGCCGGCGCTCGGCGCCCCGATCGTCCAGCTCGATCTCGCCCGCACTCTCGAAGAGATCGCCGCGGACGGGGCCGAGACGTTTTATCGCGGCAGGCTGGCGCGCCGGCTCGCCGCCGGTCTCGAAGCAGCCGGCAGCCTGGTGCGGGAGAGCGATCTCGCTGCCTTCACGGCCGAGGAGCAGGCGCCGATCGCGATCGACTATCGCGGGTTGACCGTGCTCGAGGCGCCGCCCAATTCGACCGGGTTTGTCCTGCTCGAACAGCTGAAAATCGTCGAGCATCTCGATCTCGCCCGAATGGGCCTCCTATCGGCCGACGCGGTCCATGCGATGATCGAGGCGAAAAAGCTCGCCTTTGCCGACCGCGAGCGCTGGGCCGCCGACCCCCGCACGCTCGAAGCGCCGCTTTCGGAATTGCTGTCCGAGGAGTACACCGCCCGGCTCGCCGCCCGGATCGACATGCGCCGAGCGGCACCGACCCGGATCGCGCAGGAAGCGGCGGCGGGCGACACCACCTATTTCTGCACCGCCGACGGCGAGGGCAACGCGGTCTCTGGAATCCAGAGCATCAATAGCGGCTTCGGCGCCGGGGTCATGGCCGGCGACACCGGCATCCTCTTAAACAACCGCATGGCCTATTGGCATCTCGAACCCGGCCATCCGAACCGGCTCATCCCGGGACGGCGGGTCAGGCACACGATGAACCCGCCGATCGTGCTGAAGAACGGCGAGCTGTGGGGCGTCTTCGGCACCCCCGGCGCCGACCATCAGGTGCAGGTCAATTTGCAGGTGTTGACGGCGATGATCGATTTCGGGCTCGACCCGCAGCAGGCGGCCGAGATGCCGCGCTGGACCTCGAACGTGCCGGGCCAATACGCAAACTGGCCGCATGACGGCGAGGATGCGCTGACCATCGAGCGCCGCTTTCCCGAGCCGATGCGCGCCGAGCTCGCCCGCCGTGGCCATCCGGTGCACACGGTCGGCGACCTCGACGGCCCGTGCTGCGTCGAGATCATCCGCCGCGACCCCGCCACCGGCATGCTGCTCGCCGGCTCCGACCCGCGCCGCGACGGTTGGGCATTGGCGTGGTGACGTGGCCTTGCGCGACCCGGCGAGGGCGGACAAGTTCCCTTCATCGCGGAGCCGAAGATGAGCAAGAAGAGAACGGCCGTTAGAGTACGCGCGCAATGGGATGAAGAAGCCCAGGTGTGGGTGGCCGAGAGTGCAAATCTGCCCGGCCTCGTCACCGAGGCGGAAACCGTCGAGCTGCTGTTCGAGAAGCTGCGGGTCATGGTGCCGGAGCTGCTGTCCTACAGCCCTGACCTTTCACCCGGCTTTTTGCCCGAGATTCGCGTTACCCTGCTACGCCGGGATCGGGTCGATCTCGCCGCCGCCTGATGGCGGATTATGCCGATCCGGTGCGCGACGCACTGCACCGGACAGGCTGCCGGTTCGACCGTCCGGCAAGGGCGATCACGAAATCTGGCTCTGCCCGAACTCGCATCGGCCGATTGTGGTCGACAATCGAATCAAGTCGCGTCACACCGCCAATGCAATCCTGAAACAGGCCGGCCTGCCAAAACGGTTCTAAGCCGGTGGCGGAGGAACGCGAGGATATGAAGATCCAGGACATCGAGGTTTTTCAGGTCGCCTGGATGCCCGGGGACACGCCGGAGCAGCGCAGCGCGTGGGTCAGAATCCGGTGCGATGACGGCCTCTACGGGATCGGCGAGGCGTCGCCGATGCAGGGCGGTCTCGCCTCGCTCGGCATCATCGCCCGCAACCTGGCGCCGCGTTGATCGGCCAGCGACCCGCTCGACCACGCCGTGCTGCTCGACACGCTGCTGCACGAATTCGTCAAGCTCGGGACCCGAGGGCGCGTTGACCGGCGCGCTGGCCGCGCTCGACATCGCAATGTGGGACATCAAGGGCAAGCTGCTCGGCCAGCCGATCTACAAGCTGCTCGGCGGCGCCTGGCGCACGGCCTGCCGTTCTATGCCTCGATCGGCGGCAATGGCGAGCGCAGCCGTCGACGAAGTGCTGCGCGTCGTCGAGACGCGGCTGAAGGACAAGCCGGCGGCGATCAAGATCCGCTTCGACGACCGATCGCACGCTGCTCGACCACGACATCCCCGGCGACATCGCCAAGGCGCGCGCGGTGCGCAGGCTGGTCGGCGACGACTTCCCGTTCGCCTTCGATGCCAACAACGGCTACACGATCGGCGGCGCCATCCGCGTCGGCCGCGTGCTCGGAGGAGCTCGGCTATTGGTGGTTCGAGGAGCCGGTGCAGCACTATCACGTCAAGGCGATGGGCGAGGTCGCGCGTCGCGCTGGACATCACCGTATCCGCCGGCGAACAGACCTACACGTTGTCGCGGCGCTCGCGGATCTGATCGACGGCCGGGGTGCGCATGGTGCAGCCGGACATCGTCAAGATGGGCGGCATCACCGGCCTGGTGCGCTGCGCGGCATTGGCGCACGCGCATGGCGTGGAACTGGTCCCGCATCAGACGCAGCCGACGATCGGCCATATGGCGAACCTGCATCGTCGCGGCAAGCCAGTTGCACGCGACCAAGCCGATGCGAGCTGGAACGATCCTTCGCCGCGCACGCACGCCGTGTTCGACAACCCGCCAAAGCCGGTTGACGGTCTGTTCCATTTGCCGACCGAGCCGGGCCTCGGCCTGCGCGTCAACGAAGCGGAATTGGCAAAACGGCGTGTGCCTATAGCTTGACCGGCAGCGTCCGCCGACAATGAGCTTACGAGATTGACGAGGCCATCCTGTGCCGCGCGTTCTGACCGCTCGCTTTATGCACGAGACCAACACCTTCAGCCGTGTGAAGACCGACATGGCGTTGATCCGCCGTCGCGACTTTCATCTCGAAAACGAGATCCCGCAGGCGTTTCGCGGCACCCGCTCGGCGCTTGGCGCGACCTTCGAGGCGGCCGACAAATACGGCTGGAGCCTGGTTCATCCGGTCTCCGCCAACCCCAACCCGTCGGGCATCGTCGCCGACGACGCGTTCGAGACGATCGCCGGCATGATCCTCGATGCGGTCGACGCTAAAGGCCCGATCGACGGCGTGTTGCTGCATCTGCACGGCGCCATGGTCAGCGACAGCCACGAGGATGCCGAGGGCGAGTTGCTGGCACGGCTGCGCGCAAAAGCTCGGGCCGCAGATCCCGGTCGTCGTCACCCTCGACCTGCACGCCAACGTCACGCAGAAGATGGCCGACAATGCCAATGCGCTGATCGCCTTTCGCACCTATCCGCATGTCGACATGTACGAGCGCGCCTGGCAGGGCGCCGACCTGCTCGAACGCGCGATGCGGGGCGAGATCCGGCCGCGTGACCGTGATCGCGCGGCGGCCGATGCTGCACGGGCTCGACTGGGGCCGCACCCAGAGCGGGCCGATGGCCGAGCTGATCGCCCGCGGCCGAGCGCGATCGAAGCAGCGCGGCGAGGCCTTGGCGGTCAGCATCTGCGCCGGTTTTGCGCTCGCCAACATCCACGATGTCGGCCCGTCGGTGACGGTCACGGTCGACGACGGCGGCAGCTGCGACGCCATCGAGCGCGCTCAGGCGATCGCCGAGGACTTCATGGACCACGCTTGGGCGACCCGCGATTTCACCACGGTCCATATGCTGAGCGTCGCCGAGGCGGTCGCCCGCGCGCGCGAGGGAAAGCCCGGCGACAAGCCGCTCGTCGTCGCCGACTACACCGACAATCCGGGCGGCGGCGGGTATGGCGATGCGACCGCGTTTCTGAAGGGGCTGGTCGAGGCCGGGGTCGAGCGCGTCGCCTTTCACGCGATCTGCGATCCCGAAGCCGGTCCAGGCCGGGCATGCGCGCCGGGGTCGGGCGCCAAGACCACCTTGACGATCGGCGGCAAGACCGATCCCTCGATGGGCGGCGGCCCGCTGTCGCTCGACGGCGAGGTGGTGTGCCTGACCAATGGCAAATTCATCGCCTACGGTCCGATGGGCGGCGGCGTCGAGCGCAATTACGGGCCGTCGATGGTGTTCCGCGTCGGCGCGCCGGGGGCATCGACATCATCGTGATCACCAATAACGGCCAGGCGACCGATCTCGCCCAGTTCACCTCGTTGGGCGTCGACCCGACCCGCTACACGACGGTCGCGGTCAAATCGATGCAGCATTTCCGCGCCGCCTTCGAGCCGATCGCCCGCGACGTCGTGCTGGTCGACACCGGCGCCTTGTGCCAGGCGAACTACACCCCGGAATTGTTCACCAAGGTCCGCCGGCCGATCTGGCCGCTCGACCCGATCGCCGACCCGCGCGCGCCCGTAGCTACCCGAAATTCGTCGGAACCGGGCCAGCGCGGCATGGTTGGCCGTAGTAATCGGCCCGCGCGATCGGTTTCAGCCGCGAATTGCGGCAGCGCCGCGCCATGCCGCGAGGAAGCGATAATGGACGAGCAAAGGACGCCGATCGTCGCCGCCGCAACAGCCCGGGTACCGACCGCCATTCGCGAGCCTAACGGGCGGCCGCCCTCATGGGTCATCGTGCTGAGCGCGGCGCTGGTCGCTATCGGCGCCGTCGGGCGGCGGAACAGTCCGAACCCGATCCTGGCAAAAGGCGGCGGCTCATCCCGAGAAGCTCCGCGAGCAGCCGGCGAGGCGCAGGGCGGCAGGCCGGCCACGACATCAGCACCGGTCTCCGCTGGCAGGATGGAAGGACATCCTGCTGCGGGTCTTCCGCGGCATCTCGGAGGACCGAATCCTGTTGATCGCCGCCGGCGTCACCTTTTACGCGATCCTCGCTCTGTTCCCGGGCATCGGCGCCATTGTCTCGATTTACGGGCTGTTTGCCAACCCGAGCAGCATCGCCGACCATCTCGATACACGTTGTCGGGCGTTGCACCCGGCGGTGCCGTCGACGTGATACGGGACCAGCTGACGCGTCTCGCACAACAGAACGGGGCCGCCCTCGGCATTGGTTTTGCCGTCAGCCTGGTGATGGCTCTGTGGTTCGCCAACTCCGGCATCTCGGGGTTCTTCGACGCTCTGAACGCGGTCTACGAAGAGAAAGACCAGCGCAGCTTGTTAAAGTACTATGCCACGACGTTGGCATTTACGGCTGGAGCTATTGTCCTCGTGCTGCTGTCGATCGCGATATTAGTAGCGCTCCCGATCGTCCTCGCAGCATATCCCAAACGCGGGCGTGACGGCGGTGCTGCTGAAGGTCGTCAGATGGCCGTTCCTGTTCGTGCTGATCGTGTTTGGCGCTTGCCGTTAGTCTACCGATACGGTTCCAGCCGCAGCGGCCCCCAGTGGCGTTGGATCACCTGGAGCAGCATCTTCGCCGCCGTCGCATGGCTCGTCGTCTCCGCCCTTTTCTCCTGGTACGTCGCCAGTTTCGGCAGCTACAACAAAATGTACGGCTCGCTCGGCGCCATCTTCGGCTTTATGACCTGGATGTGGCTGTCGATGGTGGTCGTCTTGTCGGCGCCAAGCTCGACGCCGAACTGGAGCGGGGAACGGCCCCTGGCGACGCAGCCAACCCGCCCGCACAGCGCCGCTCAGAAGCGGTGAATGCGCTCGACCCCGCACGCGTGTAAATAGCGGGTCCAGCCGACGAGATGAGGTCGGCGCCTTTTCCTCCGGACAATGCTGTCGCCCGCGCCAGTAGGGACATGGCGGCGTCGAACATGGTCGATCGACCCGAGTGCAGCCGGGTAGCGCACGCTCCTCTCATTGACAGGAGACTCTCGGCCACGCTCGCTTTCGCCTATGATCGACATCTACCTGGCTAGCTGTCAAAAAAGCGGCTCGGCCGTGATCGGGGTATTCGGCACGGGGGGTAAGCCGGTGAGCATTTCAGGCGAAGACGTGAAGATTCTGACGGTGGCAAGCTGCTCGTTTGTTCGCGACCAGCATCGCTCGCACGTAGTCGTCTCCGGGTCCTACGGCGGCCGATACAATGCGTTCAACGCAGCCAAATGGGGCGTGCGCGGCGTGATCATGAACGACGCCGGCATCGGCAAGAATAACGCCGGTATCTGCGGGCTTGATTATCTCGATCAGATCAACCTGGCCGCGGCGACCGTGGATGCGCAGACATGCCATATCGGCGACGGCGACCACATGCTCGAGCACGGCGTTATCAGCCATGTCAATCGCGCCGCCGCCGCGCTCGGCTGCAGGCCGGGCCAGAGCGTCCGGGATTGCGCCGAACGGATGCGCTCGGCGAGCGTGCCTGCGGCGATGCCGCCGAGCATCACCGAGGGCGCCCGCTTTGTCATGCGCGACGTTCCCGGCGAGCCGCGGCTGATCTGCGCCGATTCCATCGGAATGCTGCAACCCGACGATGCGGGTCAGATCGCAGTGACCGCATCGCATGGCGCCCTTTCCGGGGGGAGGCCGGACAACGCCGTCCCGCCCGGCATCTACGCCGTATTCTTCAGCGATGGCGGTGTGGGCATGGACGGCGCCGGCATCGCCAGGCTGCCCGATCTCGATCGAAAGGGGATCGTTGCGGGAACCACCTCGGCGGACAGCGCGCCGATCGGCGATTCACGCGCGCTTTACCGCGACGGCATCCTGTCGCATGTCAACGCAGCCGCGGCCCGGCTCGGAGGCCGGGCCGGCATGCCGCTGAAGGAATTCGTCGATCTTCTGATCAACGCATCAAAACGACAGCCCTCTTAGCCCGCAACCCGGCCCCGATAACCCCGCTCGCCTGCTGCTCCCCGACACCCGCAAATCAGAGAGAGGAGGGTGACGCGGTCGGCCTTCGTCCAGCCTTTCGCCGATCCGGCCTTTCGCCTATACTGCACGATACTGTTGACGCATTACGCGCGCCGCGATGATCATCGGTCGCGATCAAACGGGTTGACCCTGGGCGCAAGGTCAAACCGAAAAACGAGGTGGAGGAACAGACCATGCAGACGTCCTTGCAACGACTGGTTGCGTTCGTGTTCATGTCATTGCTGCTGACGGCCACGGCATCCGCCGGTGACGGTGTCATCGCATGGGGCCCGGTGTACGACATCACCCATTTCGACGTCCTACCGGTGACCTCGCCCTTCGATTCCGAGCAGATCGCGTATAAGGCGCTGTTCGCGTACCGCGACGCCAGCAAATCGGACCCCGGATCCGAGAGCTTCCGGGTCGTCAATTGGCTCCTGGCTTCGAACCATTCGCAAATCATCGACGTCTGGAGGAGCCTCGATGCGTTCGAGCACCACTTGGCTCTATCTCATAGCGTCGATTTCCGGTTTGCCGTGCAGGTTCAGCCCCCTCCGCCCCCTCCCGGCTTCAACTGCTGCATCGGCAGCCCGATCGACGACCGCCAATACGGCGAGGTGAAATCATTCAACCTGCCGTGGACCAGCAGCCTCCTGCCCTCGGGCGTCGGACTCGCTAAGAGTGCGCTGTTTGTCGTGACCTATGTCGATTTTCTGGTGGACGGCGATCCCGGCAAAGGCCTGTCCGACTTGGTCCGCTATGGATCGGACACCAGCAAGGCATCCGGTCAGCTGAGCTACACCGTCCTGCAGCAGCTCGATCGGCCCAATCGCTTTGCCACGCTGGAGGTTTGGGATACCGAGACAGATTACAACACTTGGCAGAACGCCCCGACGACGGCCAAATTTCTGACCAAGGTGACACCCCTGCTCGGCTCGCCGCTTGACCACCGGGTGAACATCCTGTGCGGCGAGACCTACGTCGACGGGACGGGCTGCGTCCCTCCCTGAGGAGCAATACAGCGTCACGAGACCAGCGCCTAATCGGCGATGTCGAGACCGAGGTCGAGGATTGGCGCGCTGTGGGTGATCCAGCCGGACGAGATCAGGTCGACGCCGGTAGCGGCGACCGCGGCGACGGTTTCGGGGCTGATCCGGCCCGAGGCTTCGGTCACCGCGCGGCCGTCGACCATCGCCACCGCCCGGCGCAAAGTCTCCGGCGTCATATTGTCGAGCAGCACAGCATCGACGCCGATTTCGAGCGCCTCGGCGAGCTGGTCGAGGGTGTCGACTTCAAGCTCGATCTTGACGAGATGCCCGGCATGGCTGCGCGCGCGTTCGAGCGCCGGCCGGACTCCGCCCGCCAGAGCGATATGGTTATCTTTGATCAGCATCGCGTCGTCGAGCCCGAAGCGGTGATTGGCGCCGCCGCCGAGGCGGACCGCCTCTTTCTCCAGGCTGCGCAGGCCGGGCGTGGTCTTGCGGGTGCATACGATGCGGGCCTTGGTCCCGGCGATCGCGTCGGCCAATACCCGTGTCGCCGTGGCCACCCCGGACATCCGGCACAGAAAATTGAGCGCGGTGCGCTCGGCGGCCAGGACCGGACGGGCGCGGCCACCGATGCGGGCGATCTTGTCCCCGTGGGCGATACGGGCGCCGTCGCCGCGCAGGCGCTCGATATGCAGGCTGGAATCGAGCAATTCGAAGGCCAGCAGCGCGGCGTCGAGGCCGGCGAGGACCCCCGGCTGGCGCGTCGTGATCGTTGCCTCGATCTCGGTATCCTCCGGTACGATCGCCTCGGTCGTGATGTCGCCGGCGCGGCCCAGATCCTCGAGCAACGCCGCCCGCACGATCGGCTCGACGATCAGCCGCATAACCATCGCCCACCTCCGGTCGGGTCGAAACTATGCCGGCGCGAGACGGCCGATCTCGGCGGCATCGAACGTGTAGCGGGTGCTGCAGAACTCGCAGGTCACGGTGGTGACCCGGTCTTTCGCCATGTCGTCGAGCTCGTCGGGCGGAAAGGCGCGCAGGATGGTCTCGATGCGCTCGCGCGAGCAGCGGCAGCGCGCTGCCAACGGGTGCGTGTCATAGACGCGCACGCCGTCCTCGTGAAAGAGACGAAACAGCAGCCGGTGCGGCGAGAGGCCGGGGTCGACCAGCTCGGCGGGGGTGGCCGAGCTCATCAGCACCATCGACCGCCGCCAGCCGTCCTCGACATCGTCGGCAATGACACCATAGCCGCCCTCCGGCGGCACGCGCTGCAGCATCAGCCCGCCGGCGCGCCAAGCGCCGTCCCTCCCTGCCGGATCGGCCCCGGCGCGGGCGACCGCGAGCTTGATCCCGGCCTGGATCTGCTCCGACTGACGGAAATAGTGCTGGGCGCAATCGGCCAAATTCGCACCCGACAGCTCGACAATCCCCTGGTAGCGGTCGGTGTCCTCGCCCTGATCGACGGTGAAAGCGATATATCCGGCGCCGAGCAGGCGCGGCACCGAGCGGTCGGACGAAGTTTCGTCTTCCCCAACGGCGTCTAGCTTTGCCGGATCGTATTGCGCGTAGCCGCGCACCGCGCCGTCGGTCGACACGTCGGCGATGATCATTCGGATAGGCCCGTCGCCCTTGGTCTGCAAGGTGAAGACACCGTCGTATTTGAGCGCGCCCGCGAGTAGCACCGCCAGCGTGATGGCCTCGCCCAGCATCGCCGCGACCGGCTCGGGATAGGCGTGCTGCGACAGGATCCGGTCGATCGCCGGGCCGAGCCGCACCAGCCGGCCGCGCAGCGCAAACGGCTCGATCTGAAACGGTTGGACCAGATCGTCCGGCACGATGTCTCGGGGCGAGCTCAATGTCTGGCGCTCCGGCGGGGCTGCCGAGGCATCGGCGGTGCGGCGCGGTTCAACCAAGGCACCAGGCGAGGATCCCTTTTTGCGCGTGCAGCCGGTTTTCGGCTTCGTCCCACACCACAGATTGCGGGCCATCGACAACCGCGGCGGTCACCTCCTGGCCACGCTTGACCGGCAAACAGTGCATGAACACCGCATCGGGCTTCGCCTGGGCCATCAGCGCCTCATCGACACGGTACGGAGCCAAGAGGTTGTGGCGATTGACGCTGGCCTCGTCGCCCATCGAGATCCAGGTGTCGGTGACGACGCAATCGGCGCCGGTAACGGCCTCGCCCGGCGCGCTCGTCAGACTTACCCGGCCGCCTTCGCGCCGCGCCCAGTCGAGCAGCGGCGGCGGCGGACCGAGCTGTTGCGGGCAGGCGAGCCGCAGCGCAAAGCCGAAACGGACGGCGGCGTGGATCCAGCTCGCCGCTACATTGTTGCCGTCGCCGCTCCAGGCCACGGTCGCGCCGGCGAGCGGGCCCTTTTTTTCCTGCAAGGTCATCACGTCCGCCATGATCTGGCAGGGATGCGAGGCGTCGGTCAACCCGTTGATCACCGGGACCGTCGCATGCCGCACCAGCTCGTCGAGCTTGCGCGGCTGATGAGTGCGGATCAGGATCGCATCGACATAGCGCGACAGCACGCGCGCGGTGTCCGCCGCCGTCTCGCCGCGCCCGAGCTGGCTGTCGGCACTATTCAGGAAGATCGCGTCGCCGCCGAGCTGGCGCATCGCCACCTCGAACGACACGCGGGTCCGGGTTGACGGCTTCTCGAAGATCATCGCCAGCGTCTTGCCGGCCAGTGGCCGGTCGCGCCGGCCGTTCTTGTATGCGGCTCCGATGTCGAGAATGCCGCGCAGCTCGCCGGAGTTGAGCCGATCGATGTCGAGAAAATGGCGCGGCGGGTCGGGCGGCGTGAGCCGCCGCTCGATCAGCGCCGCATCGCGCCCCGCCCGCCTTACGCCGACCATTCCCGCGCCACCTTGTGCAGGATATCCATGGCCCGCGTCGATCTCGGTCTCGCCGACGATCAGCGGCGGCAGCAGGCGCAGCACGTTGTCGCCTGCGGTCAACGCCAGGAGGCCGTTCTCGCGCAGCCGGGTGACGACGTCGCCGGCCGGCACGACGCAGCGGATGCCGAGCAGCAGCCCCGCACCGCGCAGTTCGGCGAAGAGCTTGGGGTAGGATTTGACCAATTCTTCGAGCCGGCCGCGCAAGCGGCGGGCACTGGCCTCGACCTGGTCGAAAAAGCCCGGCTCCAGCATAACGTCGAGGACCGCGTTCCCAGCCGCCACCGCCAGCGGGTTGCCGCCAAAGGTCGAGCCGTGGGTGCCGGGGCCCATGCCCGCGGCGGCGCGCTCGGTGGCGAGGCAGGCACCGATCGGAAACCCGCCGCCCAGCGCCTTCGCGATCGCCATCACGTCAGGGGTGACGCCGGACCATTCATAGGCGAACAGCTTGCCGGTCCGCCCCATCCCGCATTGCACCTCGTCAAACACGAGCAGCAGGCCGAACTCGTCGGCGATCTCTCGCAATCCGCGCAGATATTGGTCCGCTCCGGGTCGCACGCCGCCCTCGCCCTGCACCGGCTCGACGATGATCGCGGCGGTCTCGTTGCCGATCGCGGCGCGCATCTCGTTCAGATTGCCGAAGGCGACGTGGTCGAAGCCCTCCATCGGCGGGCCGAAACCGTCCAGATATTTTTCATTCCCGGCGGCGGCGAGGGTGGCGAAGGTGCGGCCATGGAAGGACCCCTCGCAGCCGATGATCCGATAGCGCTCGGGATGGCCGGTCTCGTGCTGGTATTTGCGGGCGATCTTCAGCGCCAACTCGCACGCCTCGGCACCCGAATTGCCGAAAAAAACAGTGTTGGCGAAGCTGTTGTCGACGAGGCGCTGGGCCAGCCGTTCCTGCCCCGGGATGCGAAACAGGTTGGAGACGTGCCACAGGCGCTTGGCCTGCTCGGTGACTGCGTCGATCAGATGCGGGTGGCAGTGACCGAGCCCGGTCACCGCGATGCCGCTGGTGAAGTCGAGGAATTTGCGGCCGTCGGTGGCGTAGAGCCAGCAGCCTTCGCCATGATCGACGGCGACGTCCCACCGGCCGTAAGTCGGCATAACGGGTGTAATCACGGAATTTCTCCTGCGCGCGATAGAGCTGGGGACAACGAGCGGGGACGCAGAATTATCGTCGTCGCCCAAATCCTGCCGGCCCGGCCCACCGGACCTGTCCCCACCGCCGGCGCAGCTCGCCGGGATCGCGCATCATCGGCACTCTCCTCGTCACGGCGGCGCCGACACCGGCAATCCGCCATTGAGCAGGAAAGCAGCGGAGTATGGGGATGGCGACCCCCCCTGTCAATTCGTTGCGCTCGGCCCCGCAGCGCACCGGCAACGGTTTCGGCGCCGCGGGTTTCGCGGTATAGCGTCGCTGATGACGATCATTACCGATACCCAGGCGTTGGCGGAATTCTGCAGGCGCCAGCACGGCGCCGATTTCGTTGCGGTCGACACCGAGTTTATGCGCGAGCGCACCTATTGGCCGATCCTGTGCCTGGTGCAGGTGGCGGGCCCCGCTGAGGCTGCAGCGATCGACGCGCTGGCCCCTGGCATCGATCTGGCGCCGCTATTGGCGCTGATGGCCGACGAGCGCTCGCTCAAGGTGTTTCACGCGGCGCGCCAGGATGTCGAAATCTTCGTCAATCTGTCGGGCTCGGTGCCGGCACCGCTGTTCGATACCCAGATCGCCGCCATGGTCTGCGGCTTTGGCGACGCCGCCAGCTATGAAACCTTGGTCGCCAAGCTGGCTCGGGCCTCGCTCGACAAATCCTCGCGCTTTACCGATTGGTCGCATCGGCCGTTGACCGAGCGGCAGGTCCGCTATGCGCTGGCCGACGTCGTCCATCTGCGCACGGTCTACGACAAGCTGCAGCAACTGTTGGCGTCGAATGGCCGAGCCCTGTGGTTTGCCGAGGAGATGGCGGTGCTGTGCGACCCGGCGACCTATCGCACCGAGCCCGGCGAGGCGTGGCGCCGCTTTCGCCTGCGCGGCCGGGTCGACCCGCGGTTTTTTGGGGTCTTGCGCGAGGTGGCGGCGTGGCGGGAGGCCGCGGCGCAGCAACGCAACCTGCCGCGCGGCCGCATCGTCAGGGACGAAGCGGTGCTCGAAATCGCCGCCCACCTGCCCAAAACAATCGAGGCGCTGGCGCGCACCCGAAGCCTTGGCAAAGGAGTGGCCGAAGGCCGGCTCGGCGGCGAGATCCTCGACGCGGTTCAGCACGGGCTCGCCTCTTCCGGGGCGGTCGAGCCGCCGCCGTCGCGAGCCGAGACGCCGCCCGGTCTCGGGCCGCTCGTCGAATTGCTGCGGGTGCTGTTGAAGCATCGCTGCGAAGCGCATCAGGTGGCGCAAAAGCTGATCGCCTCGGCCGACGACCTCGAGGCGATCGCCGCCGACGACCAGGCAGCGGTGCCGGCGCTGTCGGGCTGGCGCTACGAGATCTTCGGCAAGGACGCCATCGCCTTGAAGCGCGGCCGGCTCGCCTTGACGGTTCGGGACCATCGCATAGCGCTGGTCGAGCCGGCGCCGCCTTAGCCGGCTTGCGCGGGTTCAGCCGGTGGCCGGATCGAGCTTCAGGTGACGCTCGATGCGGCGTACCCGCTGCTCGATCTCGCTATAGAGAATGCCGTGGCCGAGCACGGTCGCGTGGTAGTGGGTCAAGCCCTCGCGCAGCCGGCGATGTCGGTCAGGTCATCGAGCTTGCCGTCATGCCGGTTAACGACGGCAGCGAGCTCGTCGAGCTTGGCGGTGTGGCTGTTGACGACGACGATGACCTCGTTGAGCTTGCGGTCGTGACCATCAAGCCGGTCGGCGATGTCGTCGAGCTTGCGGTCGTGACCATCAAGCCGGTCGGCGATGTCGTCGAGCTTGCGGTCGTGACCATCAAGCCGGTCGGCGATGTCGTCGAGCTTGCGGTCGTGACCGGCGACCGTATGCGCAACCTCGGTGAGGAGCTGATAGACCGCCCCGATATCGATGCCGTTGCCGCTGCTCATCCTCTTAAACTGCTCCTCGCCACGCTCCCCATACAACAAGGTGGCTCGGCAAGTAACCCTCGACTGGCCGGCCGGCTACTCGCCTGCCAACCGGCTCGGCTCGCGCCGCCGCAGCAGCGCGGCGACGCCGAGCGACCGGGCGACGGCGTCGAGCCGGCGCTGCACCGTCTCGCCGCCGAACAGGCTGTCCGACGGCGGAACTTCGAGAACGAGGCCGCCGCCCTCGCGCACGAGCCAGGTGTCGGAGAGGAGCTCGATCACCCCGCCGCACATCGTGTAGGCTAGCCGCAGCGCCAGGCCGAGCGTGCGCACCTCGGCGGCCGCCTGCGGCTCGAGCAGCGGGCGCGTCGGATCGCGCACCGGGTCCTCGGCAGACCCGCCGTATCGGGTGTGCAGCGCCGCGGCGACAAACACCCGCTCCGGGTGGGTGATCGCGGCGAACGGCATCCGCAGGCTGCGAGTAAAGGCCTGCTCGGCGCGGTAGTCGGGATGCTCGATCCAGGCGATGTCGGCGAGCCAGCAGGCGGCCCGGTGCAGCCGCCGCGAGCGCTCGGAGAGGTTAGGGAACAGCGGTGCGGTCCATTCCTGGAGCCGATCGCCCTCCGGCACAAACCGGCTCTCGGTCCGGGCGATCGCGATCGCGGCTGCGATCAGCGGGTCGGGATTTCGCTCCTCGCTCGGGATCAGGCCGTAGGCGTAGCCCTCGCGCAGCCCGAAAGCAGAGAACGTCACCTGCCGCGGGCCGGCGACGGCGATCAGCCGGCGCAGGATCAAGGCGGCCAGCGGCACCGTCTCGAGGCGCTTCTTGCCGATCGTCGTGATCCGTTCGAGCGATTTGCGCGACAGCCGTCCGATGATGTCGAAGAAGGCTTCGGCCTCGGCCCGGGCGAGCGTGTAACAGTGGACGATGTGCAACGGGTAGCGGGTGTGCTCCATGTGCAGTCGGGCAATGGCCCGCGCCGCCCCGCCGACCAGGTACAAGGTCTGACCGGCCCCGGCGCGCGCCACCGGGGCTGCAGCAAGCGCGCGCTCGACGGCCTCGGAGACCGCCCGTGCGCTGTCGCCGAGCTCGGCCAGGCGCAGCGGCCCCAGCGGCAGGGTGATCCCCCGACCGATCCGCGCTCCCTCGCCGGCGCCGGAGACGCCGCGGCCGACGCGGACCAGTTCGACGCTGCCGCCGCCGAGATCACCGACGATGCCCTCCGCCTCGGGAATGCCGGCCAGGACGCCGGCGGCGGACAAACGCGCCTCCTCGGCGCCGTCGACAATCGTTACCGGCACCCGGCACTCGCGCGCGACCTGGTCGGCAAAGGCTTGTCCGTCGCTGGCGTCGCGAACCGCCGCGGTCGCCAGCACCGCCAGGTGGTCGACCCCGATCGCCCGGGCGAGCGCCACAAACCGCCGCAGGTTCGCCAGGGCCAGCACCATGCCGTCGCGATTGAGCCGGCCGGTCGCGGACAGGCCCCTGGCGAGCCCGCACATGGTTTTTTCGTTGAGCAGCGGGAACAGCGCCGCACCCTGGCGCTCGAAAACTGCCAGGCGCAGCGAGTTTGACCCCAGATCAATGATGCCGATGCGGCCGGTTTGCAGCGCGGCTTTCCGGTCGGTCATCGGCTCAGCGAACGATGAGCTTGGGCTGGGCGCGCCGCAGCGCCTTGCCGCGGCCGGAGAGGCTGGGATTGGTCATAAAATAGGTATGGGCGGAAAACGGCTCCTGATCGGCCGGCACGCGCTGATAGGTCCCGTCGGCGGCCAAGCTCCAGCTCTGCAGCGTGTCGCGCAGGTTGGCGACCATGATCTCGTCCAGCACCTGGCGATGCACGGTCGGATTTTCGATCGGCACCAGGGCTTCGACCCGACCGTCGAAATTGCGCGGCATCCAGTCGGCCGAGCTGATGAACACCGCGGCCCGGTCGGACGGCAGCTTGGCACCGTTGCCGAAGCAGACGATGCGGCCGTGCTCGAGAAAACGACCGATGATGCTCTTGACCCGGATGTTTTCGGAGAGGCCCGGCACCCCCGGACGCAGGCAGCAGATGCCGCGCACGACCAGATCGATGCCGACCCCGGCCTGCGAGGCCCGATAGAGGAGGTCGATGATCGCCGGGTCGACCAGCGCGTTCATCTTCGCCCAGATCTGCGCCGGCTTGCCCGATTTCGCATTGGCGACCTCGGCCTCGATCAGCTCGAACAGCCGGGCCCGCAGATTGATCGGTGCGACCGAGATCTTTTCGAGGCTGGCCGGGGTCGCATAGCCGGTCATGAAATTGAACAGACGGGCGGCGTCCCGGCACAGCGCCGGGTCACAGGTGAAGAACGACAGGTCGGTGTAAACCTTAGCCGTGTAGGGATGGTAGTTGCCGGTCCCGAAATGAACGTACGAGCAAAGCTGACCGGCTTCGCGGCGGATCACCAGCGAGACCTTGGCGTGGGTCTTCAGCTGCAGGAATCCGTATACCACCTGCACTCCGGCGCGCTCCAGGTCGCGGGCCCAGCGGATATTGGCCTCCTCGTCAAACCGTGCCTTGAGCTCGATCATTGCGGTGACCGACTTGCCGGCATCGGCGGCTTCGACGAGCGCACGCACGATCGGGCTGTCTTCGCTGGTGCGATAAAGCGTCTGCTTGATCGCCGCCACCGCCGGGTCGCGCGCCGCCTGCCGCAGGAACTGCACGACCACGTCGAAGCTCTCATAAGGATGGTGGACGATGATGTCCTTTTGCCGAATCGCGGCAAAGCAATCCCCGCCGAAATCGCGAATGCGTTCGGGGAACCGCGCATTATAGGGCGTGAACACCAAGTCGGGGCGCTCGTCGATGATCAGCTGCCTTGTGTCGTCGAGACCGAGCAACCCCTCGCCGGCGAACATATCACCCGGGGCGACATCGAGCTTTTCCATCAAAAAGCGGCGAAGGTTAGCCGGCATTTCTGCCGGCATTGTCGAATCAACGGCGAGCAGAATGGCATGGCCGCGCCGACGTCGCTTGAGCGCCGTCTCGTAATGGCGCACCAGGTCCTCGGCTTCCTCCTCGACTTCGACCTCGCTGTCGCGCAACACCCGGAACACGCCCTGAGCGACCACCGCAAAGCCCGGAAACAGATGGTCGAGGAACAGCGCGATCATTTGCTCGATCGGCAGAAACCGAATCCGGTTTCCCGGCAGGCGGATGAAGCGGTCGATCGACGGCGGGATCAGGGTCAGCGCCTGCAGCCGCTCGCCGTCGCTGACGCGTTCGAGCTCCAAGGCGAGGCCGAAGCCGCGATTGGCGATGAACGGAAACGGATGCGCGGGATCGATCGCCAGCGGAGTCAGGACCGGGAAGACTTCCGCCATAAAGCGCTCTTCGAGCCAGGCGCGATCGCCCGGCTCGAGATCGGTCGGGTCGACGACCGAGACCCCGGCTTCGTCGAGCAGTCGCCGCAGCGCCAGCCAGGTGACCTGCTGGTCCGCCATCAGCCTTGCGGTTCGCTGGTGGATCGCGTCGAGCTGCTGGGCTGGGCTCAGCCCGTCCTGGCTCGGTGTTTTGATGCCGGCGAGAAACTGGCCTTTGAGGCCGGCGACCCGCACCATGAAGAACTCGTCGAGGTTGTTCGCCGAGATCGACAAGAAACGCAGCCGCTCCAGCAGCGGATGCCGCTGATTGTCGGCTTCGGCCAGCACCCGTTCGTTGAACGCGAGCCAGGAGAGCTCTCGATTGATAAAACGGGCCTCGGAAACGGAATCGAGCGGCTGCACCTCGACTGGCTGCGCGCTGATGCTCACGCCGATCTCCCCGTGTGACTCAAAAGAGACTAGAATTCCGCCCCGATCCTACAGTGCCGATGTGGGCGTGTCATGCCTCCACGGCGACACAGCCGGGCTCGGGTCCGCCCGGGGAGAGGTTGAGGATGCACCTGCTGCACCTGCTGCGGCACGCCAAGTCGAGTTGGAAGGATGATTTCGAGGATCACCTGCGGCCGCTCAACCGACGCGGACGCGAGGCGGCGCAGCGCCTCGGCCAACACCTTCCGAGGCTCGCCGGCGGTATCGATCTGGTGTTGTGCTCGAGTGCGGTGCGCACCCGTGAGACCCTCGATCTGGCTTTCGCCGGGGTCGCCGTCCGGCCGCGCTGCCTGATCGAGGACGAGCTTTACCTCGCCGCTGGCGACAAGCTTTTGGAACGCCTGCGACAGCTGCGCGAAACCGACGGCAACGTGCTGTTGATCGGTCACAACCCGGGGCTCTATCAGCTCGCCGTGGCGCTCGCCGAGCCAGACGCCCCGCGATCGCGCGCCTTGGCAACGGGCAAGTTTCCGACCGCGGCGCGCGCCAGTTTCTGTATCGCGACCCGCTGGCCGGCGCTCGCCGATCGGCACCACCCGCTCGTCGATTACGTCACCGTCGGATCGCTATCCGAGGGCAAAGGCTGATCCGCGCGTTCCGCCAACAGCCGACGGGCGAGCGGCACGGTAATGGCGACGCCGGCGCGCAGGGCCGCCGTGTCGAGCGCTGCCGCAATCGCGGCCGCTTCGGCAAGGGACCGATCGATGCGGCGGCCGAGATAGGCAATGACCTCGGCTGCCACCAGCACCTGCCGATCGGCGAAGTGCTTGGCGAGGACGGCATCGACCAGCGCGTCGTCGGGCAGTTCGATGCCGACCGAGAGTGCGGCGCGCAGGCGCGAGCCGAAATCGGCGAGCGCCGTCGGCCACGATCCCGGAGAAACCCCGGCGGTCAACAATAGTTCGCCGCCGTCCTCGCGGCAGGCATTGAGCAGATGCAGCAGCACAACCTCGCTGGTACGGTCGGCGTCATCGATCGCGACCCGGCGTTGGCCGCGATCGAGAAGCTGCCGCAGGCGGGCTTCGTCGAGCGCCGCTCCGGGGACGAGGAGCGCGTGCGCGCGGACGCACCACAGATGCGCGAGATGCGTCTTGCCGCATCCCCGAGGGCCGTGCAGCACCAGCGCCGGTGACGGCCAGGCCGGCCAGCGGTCGATCCAGCCTGCGGCTGCGGCGTTGCTGGCGGAGACGAAGAAATCCGAGCGGCCGAGCGCGGCGGCTCGGGAAAGGTCAAAAATCAGCTGGGCCATTCGTCGGGTTTGTCCCTTGCGCGGTCGCCGGTAAAGTGGCCTCGCATCCGGCCGGGGTTCACCACGCCTGCTCCGATCGCCCGAGAATGCGCGCCCACCGAACCAGGTAGGAGAGCCCCGAGAGTACCGTCGTCGCCATGACCGCGAGGCTCAGCGCGCGATCGAGCATCCCGCTGTCGGTGCCGAGACCGAGCCGCGCCAGCACGAAGGCGACCAAAGCGATCTGCAATCCGGTGTTGATCTTGCTAATGTACAAGGGGTCATAGTGCTTCGGCAGAGCAATTGCCTGGATCAACAGAAATCCGCCGACGATCATCACGTCGCGAAAGACGACGAGGATCACCACCGAAGTCCACAGCTGGTGCGCGAGGCCGAGCGTCACATAGACGCTGACCAGCAAGGTCTTGTCGGCGATCGGGTCCAACAGGGCGCCGAGCCGCGTGCGCCGGTCGAAGCGCTTGGCGATAAAGCCGTCGAGTGCGTCGGAGACCCCGGCGGCGACGAACACCCAGAACGCGGCGGCATAATGTCCGCCGAGGATCAGCCAGATCGCCAGCGGCACCAGAAGCAGCCGCCCCAGCGAGATCAGATTAGGCAGGTTGAGCCCGAGGCGGCTCATCGAGGCGGTTCGGATGGATTGCCCAAACTGCTGCGGGCGTCGCTACTGCGGCGCCGCCGCGCCCGCCGGCCGCAGCCGCCAATCCGGGTCGGCCCCATCGAGATCGATATCGGCCTGGGCGAGGTCCGCTTTGAGCTGCTCCGGGCTGCCCACGTATTGGATGGCGATCCTCGCCCGCTGCCGGCTCAGCGACAAAAGATCGACCTTGCGGATCGTCGGAACGGCGACGAGGCGCTGCCGCATCTCGACCCAGTCGCCGAGGCTGGAGATCGGGACCACGGCGTCGAGGCTCGCCTCCTTGTTGCTGCTCGCCTCCTTGTCGCTCGGCGGCGGCGCGTGCTCGATGTCGGCAATGGCGACCGCGACCGCCCGCTTCAGCAAATCCGCCTCGGCCTCGCCCGGGTTGGCGTCGACGCTGTCGGTTCGGCTGCCGATCGATTGCCCCTGCCGATATCGCTGCAGGCTGAGATCGACCCCGGCGAGCCGGTCGCTCTGGCGCCGCGCCGTGGCGACCGCGACCAGCGCCTCGTCGCCGCCGTTGCGCTGGGTGATGTCGGTCAGCGCCTGGGCGTCGCCGGACCGGGCCTGATCAGCGTCGATCGCCGTCACGTCACCGATCCCGCCGAACGGCAGGGTGAACCGGGTCGGCCCGGATCCGGCCGGAATCTGCCCCCAGGCCTCGCGCCACGGGTTGGGATCGTCCCACAGCACGGTCGTGTCTCCATCCCGATAAACCGGCACGACGGTGACCGGCTTGCCGGGCTCCTCGGAAAAGGCGATGCCGGCGCGGCGCAGCAGCTGGCGCACCTTGGACGGCCGGAAGTGAAAGGTATAGTCGGCCAGGTATCGAACCGCCGACATTTTTTCGTTGGCGACTTCGAAGCTGTCGACCATGTCGGTAATCGTTTGGTCGTCGAGCTTGGGCAGCTTGGTGTCGTCGGTCGACCCGGTCAGGCCGTCGATCACCTTCGTCAGCGCGGCGCGCTGCCCGTCGGTCCGCGCAATCGTTCGCGCTGCCGCCGCATCGTCGGCGGTCGCATCGACTTTGACCGTGGCCGAATAGGGATCGGCCGATTGATCGGCCAAAGCCAATGGGGCCGGCGTGACCCCCCACGCCAATACGAGCAGCAGCAACCCGGCGCCGGCGGCGCGGCGGCCGACGCGGCCTCCGGCAATCGCGGACACCAGCGGCGAACTCATTGCAAACTGCCTCCGATTCCATATTTTCGTGTCCATCAACAGCCGGCGGTCATAGCGCAGTTTTGGCGGCGATGCCATCGGCAGCCGGACGCCGGGCGCGCTGCCCCGCATCGCCGGCGGTCAGCGCCGAGGAGCCGATGCGGCTGGGTGTGATGATCTCGGGCCGCGGCTCGAACCTGCAGGCGCTGATCAAGGCCTGCGCCGCGCCCGGCTACCCGGCCGAAATCGCTGTCGTCGTCAGCAACCGAGCCGACGCGGCAGGGCTCGCCCACGCGGCCGCGGCCGGCATCCCCAATCTCGCCATCGCCGATCGCGACCGTGCCGGATTCGCCGCCGAAGCCGATGCGCAGCTGCGCCGACACCGAGTCGACCTGGTCTGCCTCGCCGGGTTCATGCGGCTGCTCGATACCTGGTTTGTCGAGGCCTGGCGCGACCGGATGGTCAACATACACCCTTCCTTGCTGCCGGCGTTCCCGGGGCTGCACGCCCAGCGCCAGGCGCTCGCCGCCGGTGTCCGCTTCTCCGGCTGCACCGTGCATTTTGTTCGCCCCGAGGCCGATCGCGGGCCGATCGTCGCCCAGGCAGTTGTGCCCGTGCATGCCGGCGACGACGAGGCGAGCCTGTCGGCGCGCATTCTCGCCGCCGAGCACCGTCTCTACCCGAGTGCCGTGCGGCTGGTCGCCGAGGGCCGCACCCGGATCGTCGGTGGCCAGGTCGAGATCGACGGCTGGCGGGCGCCGGAGCTGATGGCGCTGAACCCGCCGGAGCCGCTGCGCGATCCTCTGATCTCGACCGATCCTCTTGTCTTGAAACGCGATTAGGCTATAGGAAGGCAACGGTTTCGCAGCGGATGAGGACGGTATGGCGCTGAGCACAATTGACCCCGAGCTGGAGCGACATATTCAGAGCTGGGTCGCATTCACCCGGTTCATGCGATATATGCTCGCGGTCGTGGTGATCACGCTTGCGCTGCTGGGGTATTTTCTTACTTGAGTGGCCGCTCAGGGGATTTCCATGAGGTTGTTCGACCTGTCGGGCAAAGTCGCAATCGTGACCGGCTCCAGCCGCGGCATCGGCCGGGCAATCGTCGAGGCGTTTGCCGAGGCCGGCGGGCGGGTGGTGATCTCCGCGCGTAACGCCGCACCCTGCGAGGAGGCGGCGGCGGCGATCCGGGCTAAGGGTGGCGAGGCGATCGCGGTGCCGGCGCGCATCTCGGACAAGGCGCAGCTCGAAAATCTGATCGCAAAAACGCGCGAAGCGTGGGGCCGGGTCGACATCCTCGTTTGCAACGCCGCCGTCAACCCGCATTACGGCTCGCTCGACAAGCTGACCGACGAAGTCTTCGAGCGGATGATGGTCAACAATGTGCTGAGCAATCTTTGGCTGTCGCGAATGGTGGCGCCCGAGATGCGTGCGCGGCGCGACGGCGCGATCATCTTCATCATCTCGACCGCAGCGTTGCGCGCCAGCACGATGCTCGGCATGTACGGCGTGACCAAGGCTGCCGATTATGCGCTGTGCCGCAATCTCGCCGCCGAGTGGGGCCCCGACAACGTGCGGGTCAACTGCATCGCGCCCAGCGTCGTGACCACTCAATTCGCCCGCGTGCTCTACGAAGACCCCGAGCGCCGCGCCGCGCGCGAGGCGGGGACATTGCTCAAACGTCTCGCCGAGCCCGACGACATCGCCGGCGTCGCGCTGATGCTGGCCGCGCGCGCCGGCGCCTATATCACCGGCCAGACCATCGTCGTCGACGGCGGCACCACGATCGCGCCGTCTTAGCGGGCCATCTGTCCTCAGCTACTTGCCCAACCGCGAACGCCGGTGCCTAGAACTGCGGCGGGTCCCGGCGTGCGTGTTGTGTCCCGTGAGTTTAGCGAGGAGTTCGGCGGGCGCGTGGTAGTCGAGGCATCGCAGGCGGGTGCGATTGTAGTCGGCGACGAAAGCGTGGAGGTAGGCGTCGCGTTCGGCGTGGTCGAGAAAGCGGCGGTGATGAGCGGCGCGGTTCTGCGGCATGCGGCCGAGATGATCCCCGAGGCGGCGGTTGAAGCGCTCAACCATGCCATTGGTTTGCGGGTGAAACGGGCGGATTAGGCAATGGGTGATCGAATGCTCGGCGCAGAGGCGATCAAAGGCGTGGTCGCCGGACGGTTTGTCGAGCGGCTTGCGCTTTTGTCGACGGCGAAGCGATCGGTGAACTCGGAGCCGTTATCGGTGAGGATAGGGTGGACGGTGAGCGGGAAGCTGGCGAGAAGCCGCTGCAGGAAGGCCGCGGCGGTATCGGCGCGGCGATCGGGCAGGATCTCGAGGTAGACAAAGCGGGTGGCGCGGTCGATCGCGACATAGGCGTAACTGCGGCGGCGGTCGAGCGGCGGCAGGTATTTGACGTCGATGTGGACAAAGCCGGCCGGGCTATCGGTGTGAAACGCCACGGCCGGGGCTTTGTTGGGGGTGAGACGGGCCGAGATCGCGTGCCGCTGCAGACAGCGGTGGATGGCGCTGCGCGACAGCTCGGGGTTGAGGCAGCGCCGCATCGCCTCAACGATGTCGTCGAGCGGCAAGGCGAGGCAGCGGCGCAGCTCGACCACCAGGGCTTCCTCCCACGGCGTCAGCGACGTGTTCAGTCGGTGCGGCCGGGTCGAGCGGTCGGTCACCGCGTGGCGGGTTTTCCAGCGGGCCACGGTGCGGCTGTGGATGCCGAGTTCGCGGGCCAGCGCGGCATTGCTCGCGCGGCTGTGCTGGATATAGGCGCGGATGCGCGGGGTGGTGGTGGCGTTGGCGTGGAGCTTGAGATCCATCAGCCGGCATCCCCCTCAATCGATCGGTTGCGGCGCCGCGGTTGCGTCCTGGAGACGCTCGCCCCGGTGGGTCCACAGGGCCCTCCCACGCGCCGCCCCGCTAGAACTCGCGGCAGTCGCGGTGCGGGCGCGCGGGTCCCTCCCATGGACTACCGGGACGAGCTGCGCTTCCTCTCGCCGCTGCTGCTTCAACCATTCGAGAGCGTACTCCAGCCGCGTGCTGTCGCGCCAATCTTCTGGGATAAAACACCTGCGCCGGGATAGCGGGAGCGAAAGCCTTACGGTCACAAATTGGCCTCACTTAACGGCGGGCGTTCTGGTGAAGGTGCCCTGGCCGTTGGTGTCGAGGTACTCGATCGTCACCGCATTCGCCCGCCGGTCGGCGGCGATCGTAAAGATAACCGCGCTCAAGCCGGCGGCGTTCTCGCCCCCGGGCTGGTAGGTGAACACGTCGCGATCGAAATGCTGCATTGGGAACGGCTGCGGAGCCGGTCCCAGCTTCAGGACCAGTCCTTGGTCGCTCGCGGTGACCGCGATCGGACCGTAGAGATCGTTGCGGTAAGTGGCGGCGTAGGCAGCGGCGGGCGACGGCGGGGACGGTTGCGCCGGCGGCTTGGCATAATCAATGGCGGTGCCGTAATCAGGGGCGAGCGTCGTCGCCATCAGCTGCCCATAGAGCGCCAGCCAGTCCTTTTCGACCTCGCCGGCGAGAACAATGTCGAAAAAGCTGCGACTGACCGCCTCCGGCACGCCGCTCGGCTGCGCGTTGGTCAGCGCCACGATGCCGAGCTGCTGGGCCGGGAGCAGAGCGACGCTGGTCGCCGCACCGAGGTCGAACCCCCCGGAATGGCTCCAGCGGACGCGGCCCTCGGCATCGTAATCGATGTTCCAGCCCAGCCCGTAGAACCCCGCATGGTCGAGAGCGGGACTTTTCGGCGGGGTGCGCACGATCTGCGGGCGATGGGTCTCGTCGAGCGGTTCGGCCGCGACGATCTGCTTGCCGGCGTGCTTGCCCCCGCCGAGCTGCAGCCGCAGCCACATCGCCATGTCCTGCGCCGACGAGCTCGCCCCGCCCGCCGGGGATTGGGCATCGGCATCGCGGGTGTATCTGGCGACCCACTTGCCGTCGAGCCGCACATGGCCCGATGCCCGATTGGCCGCCGCAGCAAAATCGGCAAAGCGCGAGCTGGTATGGGTCATGCCCAGAGGGCGGTAGAGTCGTTCGGCCGACACATCCTCCCACGACTTGCCGGCGGCCATCGCCGCCGCCACCGCCGCCTCGGTCCAACCGAAATTGGTGTAGGCGTAGCGCGAACGAAAGCTGCTGTCGGGCTTCTGGTAGCGCAAGCGATAGAGGATCGCGGCGCGGTCGTAGCCGATGTCCTCCAGAATATCGCCGGCATGGTCGGGCAATCCGCTCCGATGGGCGAACATGTCGCGCAGCGTCACCTGGCGCGTCACCCATGAATCATACATCTCGAACCCGGGGTCGTGGCGGACGATCGGGTCGTCCCAGGCGACGACCCCTTCGCCGACGAGCGCCGCCACCACGGTCGCGGCGATCGGCTTCGATACCGAAGCCAGCTGGAACACCGTGTTCGGATCGACCGCTGCGCTCTTGCCCGTCTCGCGCACCCCGAACCCCTCAAGATAGATGACCTCGCGCTTGTAGACGACGGCGATCGCCATGCCGGGGATGCCGTTGCGCTGCCGGGCGTCTTCGGCCAGCTGCTGCAGTTTCGGTAGGGCGTTCTCGACCGTCTGCCGCGGCAGCTCCCCTTGCTGCGGCAGTGCCGGGTCTTGCTGCGCAAGGACCGTGCTCGGGACCAGCGCGCCCGCCGCCGCCGTGGACAGCACCGCGCGGCGCGAGGGTTTGACGAGACGCGGCGTTTGCTCCATCTGATGACTCCTCGGGCGCTGTTCGACAGTGTCCCTACTCGACGGCGCACTGACCCGATTATGAGCTTGCAAATGAGCAAAAATGAGGCCGCGCGTTATCGCCCGCCGGCCCGACACGCCATCTTCGCTCTGTCCTTGAGGCGGGATGTCACGCGGTCTTGGCTGGAAGACGTGAGGTTCAACCTTTCCGATTAAGCCCGAATACTTCCATAACTTTCTCGCTACGATCTCCGTCGAAGCGGACACCAAAAGCAATGCTCCCGAGAGTAGAAACGCAGTCCGCCCGGCAAGCCGTACAAACCCGGATATGTCGATCAGCAGCGGGTACTTCCCAATCAGAGCATTCTTCTTTCTATTAAAATTGTTGGCACGTTGCGATTAACAGTTTTGTTTATTGGCGATTTAGACAAATGGGGTTTGGCGACGAATTCCTATTCCGCGGCCTCGCGCCGCGGCGGGTCGGGGCGCCAGCGCAGGATCGGCTTGCGGGCGGCCAAGGTTTCGTCGAGCCGGCGGCGCGGGGTGAGCCGTGGGGCGGCGTGAAACCGGGTGGCGTCGCCGGCGCGGGCGGCGGCAGCCAAGTCCTTGACCACCAGGGCGAATTCGTCGAGTGCGGCCTTGCTTTCGGTCTCGGTCGGCTCGATCAAGAGGGCGCCGTGAACGACCAGCGGGAAATACATCGTCATCGGATGATAACCCTCGTCGATCAATGCCTTGGCAAAGTCGAGGGTGGTAACCCCGGTGTCCTTCAGAAAGCGGTCGTCGAACAGGACCTCGTGCATGCATGGACCGGGAAATGGGATGCCCAGATCGCCTTCCAGCAGTGCGCGGAGATAATTGGCGTTGAGCACCGCATCCTCGGCCACTTGCCGCAGCCCGTCGGCGCCGTGGCTCATCATGTAGGCGAGCGCGCGCACGAACATGCCGATCTGGCCGTGAAACCCCTTCAATCGCCCGATGGTCCGCCCGGCCGGCCCGCTCCTGTGCTCGCCCAGGATGAGTCCGTTCTCACCATGCACCAGCCACGGCAATGGCGCGTGTGGCGCGAGACCCGCGGCCAAGGCCACCGGGCCGCTGCCCGGTCCGCCGCCGCCATGCGGGGTCGAAAAGGTCTTGTGCAGATTGAGGTGCATGCAGTCGATGCCGAGGTCAGCGGGCCGCACCCGCCCGACGATTGCGTTGAAATTGGCGCCGTCGCAGTAAAAGAAGGCGCCCGCGCGATGCACCGCGGCGGCGATCTCGATGATCTCATCCTCAAACAGGCCGCAGGTGTTGGGATTGGTCAGCATCAATGCCGCGACGTCGGGGTCGAGCCGATTTTGGAGCGCCACGCGGTCGACTCGGCCGCGTGCGTTCGCCGGGATGGCATCGACGATGTAGCCGCAAGCGGCAGCGGTCGCCGGGTTCGTGCCGTGCGCCGATTCCGGCACCAGCACCCGCCGCCGCGGGTCGCCGCGGGCTTCGAGCGCCGCGCGGATCGTCATGATTCCGCACAGCTCGCCATGCGCGCCGGCGCCGGGCGACAAGCCGATCGCCGGCATGCCGGTCAGGGTCTTGAGCCAATGCGCGAGGGTGTCGATCAATTTGAGCATGCCCGGCACGGTCGAGACCGGCTGCAACGGGTGGATGTCGGCGAGGCCCGGCAGTCGCGCTAGTTTTTCGTTGAGCCGCGGGTTGTGCTTCATCGTGCACGAGCCGAGCGGGTAGAGACCGCTGTCGATCGCGTAATTCTTTTGCGACAGCCGGGTGAAATGGCGCACCACCTGCGGCTCGCTCAGCCCCGGCAGGCCGATTGGCCCTTGCCGCTCAAGCCCGCCCAAGCGCGAGACGAACGGCGGTTCCTCGAGCAGGTCGACGCCGCAATGCCCCGGCGAATCCTGCTCGAAGATCAAAGGCTCCTCGATCTGCAAGCCGCGATTGCCGCTGAGGGTCGCGGCCGGCACCGCGAAATCCGCGGCCGAGCTGGCGCTCGCCGCCCGGCTCCAACCGGTCATAACAGCGCCCCCGCCAATCCCGCCAGCAGCCCATGCACGTCTGCTTCCGTCACGGTTTCAGTCACCGCGACGAGCAGCAGATCGGCGAGGTCCTCACGCTCCGGATAGAGGCGGCTGACCGGGATCCCGGCGAGAACGCGCTGTGCGGTCAGCGCCTCGACCACCGGCGCCGCCGGGCACGGCAGGCGGAGGGTGAATTCGTTGAAAAACGCCCGATTGAGGAGCTGCACGCCCGGGATCTGCTCGACGCGCTCGGCCAGCCGCACCGCGGCGGCGTGGTTGAGGCGCGCCAGCCGGGTCAGCCCCGCTTCGCCGAGCAATGCCAGATGGATCGTAAAGGCGAGCGCGCACAGGCCGGAATTGGTGCAGATGTTGCTCGTCGCCCGCTCGCGCCGGATGTGCTGCTCGCGGGTCGAGAGGGTCAGGACCCAGCCGCGCCGGCCCTCGGCATCGACGGTCTGGCCGGCGAGCCGGCCCGGCATCTGACGCACGAACCTGTCCCGGCTGGCGAACAACCCGAGATAGGGGCCGCCGAAATTGAGCGCGTTGCCGAGCGCCTGGCCCTCGGCGGCGACGATGTCGGCGCCCATCTCGCCGGGCGGGCGGACCATGCCCAGCGATACGATCTCGGTGACGACCACAATCAGCAGCGCGCCGCGCTCGCGGCAGGCTCGGCCGAGCGCCGACCAGTCGCGCAATTCGCCCCAAAAATCCGGATTCTGCACAACGACGCACGAAGCATCGCCGTCGATCAGCCGAGCCAAATCCTCGGCTTTGCTGGGCGCTGGTTCCTGAGCCGCCAGCTCGAACCCGACAAAGCGGCCATAGGTTTCGCACACCTCGCGGTAATGCGGATGCAGCCCGCCCGACAGCACCGCTCGATTCCGTCCGGTCACCCGGTTCGCCATCATCACCGCTTCGGCGCAGGCGGTGGCGCCGTCGTACATCGAGGCGTTGGCCGCCTCCATGCCGGTCAGCAGCGCCACCTGGGTTTGGAATTCGAACAAATATTGCAGCGTCCCCTGCGACACTTCGGGCTGATAGGGGGTGTAGGATGTAAGGAACTCGCCGCGCTGGATCAGATGGTCGACCGCGGCCGGGACATAATGGCGATAGGCGCCGCCGCCGACAAAGAACGGCGCCGACCCCGCCGCTATATTGAGCGCCGCCATATGCCCGATCGCGCGCTCGACCTCGATCTCGCCCATTGCCCGCGGCAGGTCGAGGAGGCCGTCGAGCCGGGCGCTTTCGGGCACCTCGGCAAACAATGCATCGATCGACGGGACGCCGATCCTGGCCAGCATCACGCTGCGATCGCGCGGGGTCAGCGGCAGATAGCGCATCTAATGCTGCTCCTCGACAAAGCGCCGGTAGGCCGCCTCGTCCATCAGCTCGTCGAGTTCTCCGGCGAATTTGGCGGGATCGTCGAGCCGCAGCTTCAGAAACCAGCCTTCGCCCATCGGGTCGGCATTGACTGTGGCCGGGTCGGCGGCGAGCGCCTCGTTGACTTCGGCGACCTCGCCCGAAACCGGCGCATAGACCTCGCTCGCCGCCTTGACCAATTCGACGACCGCCGCCTCCTTGCCCTGCTCGATCCGCCGGCCGATCTGCGGCAACTCGACATAAACCACGTCGCCGAGCTGCGATTGGGCGTAGTCGGTGATGCCGATCACCGCGAGATCGCCGTCGAGCCGAACCCATTCGTGATCCCTGGTAAAGCGAAGTGCCGTCATCGGCGGTTTCCTTTCGCGGGCTCAGTCAACTCCTCCCGACCTTCGCCGGCGAGCGGGGCAGGGTTGGAGTCGGGGTGGTAATAGCGGTGCGGGACAAACGGCAGCGGGACAATTCGCGCCGGGTGGGGCGAGCCGCGCACCACGAGAGTGAGAGGCGCGCCCTCCGCCGCATGAGCGGCCTCGATATAGCCCATCGCCACCGGCGCCCCGACCGAGGGGCCGAAGCCGCCGCTGGTCACCCGGCCGATCTCGTTGCCGGCATCATCGGTGATCAAGGTCGCTTCGCGCGCCGGAGCGCGCCCGTCGGGGCGAATCCCGACCCGTTTGCGTGGCGCCCCTTTGACGAGCTGGCGCAGGATCGGCGCGGCGCCCGGAAACCCGCCCTCCTCCCGCCGTCTCTTGCCGATGGTCCAGGCGAGATCGGCCTCGACCGGGGTGGTCGTCTCGTCGATGTCGTGACCCCAAAGGCACAGCCCGGCTTCGAGGCGCAGCGAATCGCGGGCGCCGAGGCCGATCGGCATCACTTCCGGCTCGGCCAGAAGCGTCTCGGCGAATCTGGGCGCATCGGCCGCCGCGAGCGAAATCTCGAATCCGTCCTCGCCGGTGTAGCCCGAGCGGGTGACCAGGCATTGCCGTCCGTCGAGCACCAGTTCCGCCGCGGTCATGAACGCCAGCCGCCCGATCCCATCGGCGAGGCGTGAGAGCACCGCGGCGGCCGCCGGTCCCTGCAGCGCGAGCAAGGCCCGATCCGCGAGCGCTTCGACACTCGCGACGCCGGCAAGGCGATCGCGCAGATGGGCGAGATCGGCCTCCTTGCGCGCGGCGTTGACGACGACGAACAGCCCGTCGTCGAGCCGGGTCGCCATCAGATCGTCGAGAATGCCGCCTTCCTCGTCGAGCAGCAGCGTGTAGCGCATCCGCCTCGGCGCAAGCCCGCGGATGTCGCCCGGAACCAGGGTTTCCAGCGCCGCGGCCGGGTCGCTCCCGGTGATCCGCAGCTGGCCCATATGCGAAACATCGAACAGCCCGGTCTGGGCGCGCGTGTGCAGATGCTCGGCCAAAATGCCGGCCGGGTACTGCACCGGCATCTCGTAGCCGGCGAACGGCACCATCCGGGCGCCGAGCGATTGGTGGAGAGGGTAGAGCGGCGTTCGCCGCAGCGACGGCGCGGCATCATCAGCGGGCACCCGATCACCTCCGACAGAGCAACGGACGCAAAGCGCCCGGCGATGCCCCCTCTGTCGTGGACCCTGAGAGATTCACCCGTCCCCAGACTCGGTCCCGAAGCCCTCCCCGGCGAGCGGGGGAAGGTAGGGTGGGGCCGGGCTTACTCCTTCGGTGAGCGGGCCGGGTGCGAACCCCGCCCGCTGCTTTCCAGAGCGCCCTTCCGCCCGCGGTCCTTTTGCCTGAGAGTTTCCGGGGCGGTTGCTCCTTCGGCGCCGCGTCTCCGGTTCAAGCCGGGGTCACGACCTCTCCTGCGGGCGTGCAATCAGCCCACTTGTGTATCACCGTCCGCGGCGCAAGGCCAGCCGCTTCCGGGTCCGCGCCCCGCGCCGTCGCATTCCTCTCCCGCGCGGGGCGGCAGTCATGTAGCATCGTCCTGCGAACTTGCGAAAGGACCCAGCCATGCCCGACCGTTACCCGCTGCGCGGCGGCGACCCCGCAGAGCTCGGCTTTGCCGCCAGACCATTGCAGCATCTCGACCGGCTGATCCGCCAGCATATCGAGGAAGGCCGCTATCCGGGTGCGCAGATCGCGCTGGCGCGGCATGGGCAATTGGCGCTGTTCCGCAGCTACGGCGACGCCAGGACCGAGCCGCGCAAGGAGCCGGCGACCGGCGAAACCCTGTTCCTGTTGTTCAGCCAGACGAAGGTGCTGACCAGCTCCGCGGTCTGGGCCTTGATCGAGGAGGGCCGGCTCTCGTTCATGGACAAGATCGCCGACCACCTGCCGGAATTCGCCCAGCGCGGCAAGGGCGAGATCACCCTGCACCAGGTGATGACCCATCAGGGTGGGTTTCCGTCCGGCGACGTGACCCAGGCGACCTGGACCGACCATGCCCGGATGCGCGCCGAGGTGTGCGACTTCTCGCTCGACTGGACCCGGGGACGCGGCTGCAATACCACCCGCGCGCGGCGCATCTGACCCAGGCGATGGTGATCGAGGCGGTCACCGGACAGGACTACCGCGACGTGATCCGGGAAAAAGTATTGGCGCCGTTAGGTCTGGCCGACGACATCTTCGTTGGGGTGCCGTCAGCTGAGCAGGGGCGCTGCGCCGACACCTATGCCGCCGAGCCGCGCGACAACTCGCCCGAGTTCAAGGCGGCGGGGATGCCGAGCGGCGGCGGCTACGCGACCGCGCGCGGCATGGCAGCGTTCTATCAGATGCTGCTGGGCGGCGGCCGGCTCGGCGAGGTTCGGATGTTCTCGCCGCGGCTGATCAGCTACGTCACCCGCAGCCACACCGGCGAGCGCGGCGACGACGCGATGGGCGGCATCCCGATGCATCGCGGCCTCGGGCCGCATGTCCGCGGCGACAGCGACCGCATCCGCGGCCTGGGCGCGATCGCCGCACCGCAGACCTTCGGCCATGGCGGGGCCGGGACCTCGTATTCCTGGGCCGACCCGACGAGCGGGGTGTCGTTCACCTACATCACCAATTTTGTCGCACCCGACCCGTTTCATTCGGCCCGGCTCGACCGCGTCGCGAATTTGGTCCACGCCGCGATCGACTGAAAACGTTGACCGAAACGGGAGTGATGTGAACCCGATGAAAATGTCCGACGCCGTTCGTCATCCCGGCGCAGGCCGGGACCCATGCCGGCCATGGGCACCGGCCTTCGCCGGTGTGGCGATGCCGGTGCGAGCGCCGAGACGCGAGATCGTCTCGTTCGCTCCTCGGTGACACATGGCGCCGCGGGTCGATCCGGTCCGTTCCGACGAAGCGCTGCCGGCGCAGGCCGATGTCGTGATCGTCGGCGGCGGCATCATCGGCACCAGCACCGCGCTGTTTCTGGCAGAAAAAGGCGTCTCGGTGGCATTGTGCGAAAAGGGGCACATTGCCGGCGAGCAGTCGAGCCGCAACTGGGGCTGGTGCCGCAAAATGGGGCGCGACCCGCGCGAGCTGCCGCTGATCATCGAGAGCCTGCGGCTGTGGCAGGGCATCAACGAGCGGGTCGAGGCCGACACCGGCTTTCGCCAATGCGGCATCATGTATCTGGCCGAGAACCAGGCCGAGTTCGGGCAGCTCGAAACCTGGTTCGGTCTCGCCCGACAATACCAGCTCGACACCCGGCTTCTGACGCGAGCCGAGGCGGCCGAGCTGATGCCGGGGCTGACCGGCGACTGGGCCGGCGCGCTCTACACCGAAAGCGACGGTAAGGCCGAGCCGCAGCTCGCGGCGCCGGCGATCGCCGAGGCAGCGCGGCGGCGGGGTGCGGCGATCGTGACCCAGTGCGCGGTGCGCGGGATCGAAACTGCGGCCGGCCGGATCTCTGCCGTAGTCACCGAGAAAGGCCGGATCGCCTGCGCCTCGGTCGTGCTCGCCGGCGGCGCCTGGTCGCGGCTCTTTTGCGGAAATCTCGGCATCGAACTGCCGCAGCTCAAGGTGCTGGCCTCGGTCATGCGCACCGAGCCGATCGAGGGCGGCCCGGAAATCTCGGCGTCGGGCGGGTCTCTTCGGCTTTCGCAAGCGGATGGATGGCGGCTACACCGTCGCCACGCTCGGGGTGCGCACGATCGACCTCGTCCCCGACAATTTCCGCCTGTTGCGCGAATATCTGCCGGCGGCGCGGCTGCACTGGAAGAAATTGCGCTTCCGGGTCGGCCGGCGCTGGGTCGAGGAATGGCGCATCAAGCGGCGCTGGGCATTGGACGAGGCGAGCCCGTTCGAAGCGGTGCGCACGCTCGATCCCGAGCCCGATCCGTTCGTGCTCGACCGCGCCAAGACCGCCGTCGCCCAGGCATTTCCGCAGTTCCGCGACCTGGTCGTGGCGGAAAGCTGGGGCGGCATGATCGATGTGATGCCCGATGCGATCCCGGTCATCTCGCCGGTCGCGAACCTGCCCGGCCTTGTCATCGCCACCGGCTTTTCGGGTCACGGCTTTGGCATCGGCCCCGCCGCCGGGCGGCTTGCCGCCGACATCGTGACCGGCGCCCCGACCTTGGTCGACCCGTCAGCCTTCCGCCTTACCCGCTTCACCGACGGCTCGAACCCGCGCCCGCACCCGCTCGCGAGCTGAGTGGCCGGGACGGCAATGTCATTGCGAGCGCAGCGAAGCAATCTCGCCCCGTTTGTAAGCTGGACCGTCGAGATTGCTTCGTCGCTTCCGCTCCTCGCAATGACATGCCTTCAGCCGGCGTCGAGGATCGTGCCGGCGGCGATCCCGGCCTCGCTCGCAGCGATTTTGGCGCCGTCGCCGAGGCGCACCCGAGAGACTTCGACATAGCCGCCCTGGGCCAGGATGCGCAGCCCCTCGGGGCCGGCCGAGACAATTTCGCCGATCTTCTTGCCGCGCACGGCGCCAAAGGTCGCTGCGGTGATCTTTTTCGCGTCGAACAGATAGAGCTTCTGCTCGCCGAACATGGTCCACGCACCGGGCGCCGGGTTGCAGCCGCGGATCAAATCATAGATGAAATCGACGTGGTTCACCCAGTTGATCCGCGATTCGGCGTCGCGCACCCAGCCTTCATAAGTAGCGCGGTCCTCGTCCTGAGTGGTCTCGACCGCCCGGCCCCTGACGACGAGGTCGGCGGCCTCGACCAATGCCTCCACTCCCATCGGAAAGATCTTGTCGAAATAGAGCGAGCCGGCGGTGTCGTCGGGGCCGATCGGGATGCGCTTTTGCAGGATGACCGGCCCCTCGTCGAGCCCCGGGGTCGGGCGGAAGATCGACAGCCCGGTCTCGCTGCGCCCGCGGATGATCGCCCACGGGATCGAGGACGGCCCGCGATGCAACGGCAGCAGCGACGGGTGGAACTGGATCATCCCGTGCTTCGGGATCGCGCAGAATTCGGGCGGGGCGAACAGCAGCACATAGGCCATGACGCCGAGGTCGGCCTTGAGGTCGGACAGCGCACCTTTCGCCTCGTCGCTCGAATAGCGCGCGAAGCGATGCACCGGGAGCTTGCGCTCCTCGGAGGCCGTGACCAGCGGGTCCGGCCGCACACCTGGCTTGTCCGGCGCGGCGAACACCCCGGCGATCTCGTCGCCGCGCGCGATAAAGGCCTCGAGCACGGCCTTGCCAAAGGCCTGCTGGCCAACGATGACGATGCGCATCTCGTTCCCTCCGACTGTGACCGCCCGACGGCGCCGGCGCCGCTCCGGCCGCGCGCCATCTCGCCATCGTCGCGACCGCAGAATTTCACGTCGCCCCGCCCGCAGGCAAGCCCGTCGGCGGGTGGCATATGCCGCGGCACTTGCCGCCGGTGCCCGGCTCAGGTGAGGAACTTGTCGGCAGTCAGGGGCAGGTCGCGGATGCGGATTCCGGTCGCATTGTAGGCGGCATTGGCGATCGCCGCGGCGGTGCCGGTGATGCCGATCTCGCCAATGCCTCGGGCGCCCATGGGGTTGGCGTGCGGGTCGCTCTCGTCGAGCCAGATCGCCTCGATGTCGCGAATATCGGCGTTGGCCGCGATGTGATAGCCGGCCAGATCGTGGTTGACGACGTGGCCGAAGCGCGGGTCCATCACGCTGTGTTCGTGCAGCGCCATCGACACACCCATCGTCATGCCGCCGATCAGCTGCGATCGCGCCAGGCGCGGATTGATGATCCGCCCGACCGAAAAAACCCCGAGCATGCGCGGCACCCGAATCTCGCCGGTCTCGGCGTGGACGTGGACCTCGGCGAATTGCGCGCCGAAGGAGTGGATCGCGCAATATTCGGCATCCGGGTTTTCCGGCATCCCGGCCTCGACTTCAGCGCCGTCCGTGGGTTCGGTGCCATGCCGGTCGCGAAACGCGCCGGCGGCGGCGACGATTGCCGACCCCCAGCAGTTGATCCCGCTCGATCCACCCTCGACGCTGGCCATCGGCAGCGCGGTGTCGCCGATCTCGAGCCGGATCGCCTCGATCGGGCAGCCGAGCGCATCGGCGGCGATCTGACCGAGCGCCGTCCAAGTGCCGGTGCCGATATCGACGGCACCGATCCGCACCAAGTAGCGCTGATCCTCGCCATAACCGATCGTCACCCGCGACCCGGGAAGCACGACGTGCGGGTAGGTCGAGCTCGCCACGCCGATGCCGACCCGCCAGCCATCTTGCCGGCGCGCCGCCCGAGCCGAGTTCGCGCCGGCCCCAGCCGAAGCGTCGCGCTCCTTCGCGGAGGCACCCGACGAGGTCGCGGCCGGACCATGGCTTGCCCGATTCGGGATCGATGTCGGGTTCGTTGCGGATGCGCAAATCGACCGGGTCGAGGCCGCAGGCGACCGCCAGCTCATCCAGCGCCACCTCGGCCGCGAACATGCCCGGCGCCTCGCCCGGAGCGCGCATAAAGGTCGGCACCGGCACGTCGAGCGCCGCCAGCCGATGGGTCGTCCGCCGGTGCGGCGAGGCATACATGATGCGAGTGGCGACCGCCGTCTGCTCGGCAAACTCCTTGATCTTCGAGGTCTGCTCGACGACCTCGTGGACGATCGCCGACAGCTGTCCCTGGCGATCCGCACCCAGCCGAACGCGCTGGATGGTCGGCGTGCGATAGCCGGCGAGCGAAAACATCTGCTGACGTGTCAGCGCCAATTTGACGTGGCGGCCGGCAACCGACCGCGCTGCGAGACCGGCGAGCACGACCGGGGGATGCATCCTGCCCTTGGAACCGAAGCCGCCGCCGACATACGGGCTGACGACCCGGACCTGTTGCGGGTCAAGTCCAAACACCTGCGCAAATTCAGTCCGAACCCCGTGCGCACCCTGGGTCGAATCGTAGAGTGTGAACCGGCCGTCCTCCCAGATGGCGACCGTCGTATGCGGCTCCATCGGGTTGTGATGTTCCATTGGCGTAGTGTAGGTCTGGTCGATCGTCACCGCAGCCGCGGCGAGCGCTGCCTCGACATCGCCCTCCTCGGTGTCCGTCGGATAAGACGGGTTCACGTGTGCCGGCGCATAGAGATCCTGGCCATCCGCTCGTAGCTCGACGTCATGCGGCTGCTCGGCGTATTCGACCCGAACGAGATCGGCCGCCTGGCGGGCGATCTCCGGGGACTCCGCCACCACCGCGCCAATCAATTGGCCGCGGAAATGGATTTCGTCCGACTGCAGGATCCACGCTTCCTTGTCTTTGTCAGACCCGAGGCGGGGGGCGTTTTTATGGGTGATCACCGCGACCACGCCCGCGAGCGCTTCGGCCGCCGCGGTATCGACCCCCGCGATCCGGCCGCGGGCGATCGCAGCCTGCAGCGGGCACACGTAAAGCGGATCGGCAACCGGCTGCTCAAAGGCATAGGGTGCGGTCCCGGTGACCTTGGCAACCCCGTCGACACGCTCCAACGGCCGGCCGATCGCGCGCGGCTCAAGGAGGCTGTTCATCGCGGTTTCTCCGCGGCGAGCTGCGTCAGCACGGCAACCAGCGTGTTGCGGGCCATCAGCACCTTGAAGGCGTTTCCGGGCACTGGCTGCGCGTGGGCCAGCTCAGCCTCGGCAGCGCGGCGGAAGCTCTCGACGGTAGCCGGGGACCCGCGCAGTTCCGTCTCGGCCCGCGCGGCGCGCCATGGTTTGTGCGCGACCCCGCCGAGCGCGATGCGCACGTCGCGCACCGTGCCGCCGTCGAGGTCGATCGCCGCCGCCACCGAAACCAGCGTAAAGGCGTAGGACGCCCGGTCGCGCACCTTGCGGTAGGCCGAGCGGGCGGCAAAGGGCCGATCCGGCAGCTCGACCGCGGTGATCAACTCACCATGCTCGAGCACGGTGTCTCGCTGCGGCGCGTCTCCCGGCAGGCGATAGAAGTCGGCGAGCGGAATATGGCGCTCGCCCCGCTCGCCCAACGCCACGACAACAGCGTCGAGCGCCATCATCGCCACCGCCATGTCGGAGGGATGGACCGCGATGCACTCTTCGGACGCGCCGAGGATCGCGTGGTCGCGCGTATAGCCCCCGATCGCCGAGCAGCCGGCGCCGGGCTGGCGCTTGTTGCAGGGTGTGGTGACATCCTGAAAATAGACGCAGCGGGTGCGCTGCAGCAGGTTGCCGCCGGTGGTCGCCAAATTGCGCAGCTGACCGGAGGCGCCGGCGAGCAAGGCCTGCGACAGCACCGGCCAGCGCGCGCGGATTTTGGGATCGGCCGCGAGATCGCTGTTGCGCACCGCCGCGCCTATCCGCACGCCGCCGTCCGGCAACGGCTCGACGCGGTCGAGCGGCAGCCGGCTGACATCGACGAGCAGGCCGGGACTGGCGATCCCGAGCTTCATATGGTCGACGAGGTTCGTGCCGCCGGCGAGGAATGCCGCGTCGGGGCGGTGGGCGACCGCGGCGACGGCGTGCGCGGCGTCGGCCGCCCGTTCGTAGGCAAAGGGCTTCACGACGCGGCCTCCCGGACCGCCGCGACAATATTCACATAGGCGCCGCAGCGGCACAGATTGCCGCTCATCCGCTCGCGGATCTCGTCGTCGGTCAGCTCGACGGGGCCGGTCAGATCCTTGGTGACGTGGCTGGGGTGGCCGGCCTTCAGCTCGTCGAGCATGCCGACGGCGGAGCAGATCTGGCCCGGCGTGCAATAGCCGCACTGGAAGCCGTCGTGATCGAGAAACGCCTGCTGCATCGGGTGCAGCTCGCCGCCGTCCGCGAGCCCTCGAGCGGTCGTGATCGTAGCCCCGTCATGAGCTACGGCAAAGGCGAGGCAGATCGTCGCGCGGCGGCCGTCGAGCAGCACCGTGCACGCGCCGCACTGGCCGTGGTCGCAGCCTTTTTTCGGCGACATCTCGCCCAAACGGTCGCGCAGCGCGTCGAGCAATGTGGTCCGGGTGTCGACGGTCAGCGAGCGCGGCGCGCCGTCCACCGTCAGCGCAATCCGAGCATCCATCGAAAGGCTCCTCACCTCTTGGGGTCGGGCGCCCTCGGTCCCACCGAAATTATGCGGAGGGTACCAACACATTCGGCCGCCCCGACCCAAACATCGGGCCGAGCCGATCGTTCCTCGCGCCGCTCCGGGGATGGCCTGAAAGCGGCGGCGGCCAGGCTTATTGAGGCTGTAATCCAATCCACGCCGGGAAAGCCGCGATGGGGGCCGATGGCGAACGCGACTGGTCCCCGGCTGAATGGATTACAAATTTATGAAACCACGACCCGTTTGGCCGGCGACTCGACGAGATGCGGCATGATTTCGCGGGCGAAGCGGCGCAGGCTGGTGCGGCCGCGCACGCCGCCGCCCGAGCCGCCGCCGTTGATCAGCACATAGCCGGCGCCGGCCGCGCGCAGCTGTTCGAGCCGCCGGGCGACATGGTCGGGATTGCCGTACATCGCACTCGCCTCGTTGACCGCCTGCGGGTCGCCGGTAGCGCGGTCCGGCCCGCCATGGACGGTGCCGTCGGGCGTGGTCGCGAGCTTCAGCTGGCGCAGCCGATTGGCGAGCCGCCGCTCCATCGCCGCTTGCCGTTCGGCCGTTGTATCGCAGACAAAAAACGCGCGCGTCACCGCGACCTGCATCGGGTCGAACCGGCGGCCATGCGCCTCGACCTCGGATTTATAGGCCGCAATGTTGGCGGCGACATCAGCGGGCGAAGCGTATTGGCCGAGCAGCAGATTATAGCCCTGGGCCGCGACTCGCCGGATCGAGCGCTCGCTGCCCGCTCCCATCCAGATCGGCGGATGCGGCCTTTGCGCCGTCGGCGGCTCGACGACGATGTTGTCGAACGCCCAATACTTGCCCCGATGCGAAAACGGCTCGTCGGCGGTCCATGCCTTGAGGATGACTGCCAGGCTCTCGTCGTAGCGCGCATCGGCTTCGTCCATGGCCACGCAGAAACCGGCGAACTCGTTGTAGCGATAGCCTTTGCCGACGCCGAAATCGAGCCGTCCGCCGGACAAGAGATCCAGGGTCGCCGCCTGCTCGGCCAGCAGCACCGGGTTGTGCCACGGCAACACCATCACCGCCGTGCCGAGGCGCAGCCAGCGGGTGCGCGCGCCGAGCCAGGTTAGCAGGTTGATTGTGGCCGAGACCTGGCCGTAGCCGGTAAAATGGTGCTCGACGACAAAGCTGCTGTGAAACCCCAGCGCCTCGGCCTCGATGTTGTATTCGATAAAGTCGCGAAACCCCTCCGCGCTGTCGAACTCGCCCTCTTCAGGCCCCTTGGCGCGCCGCGCCGCCGCACTGCCGAACAGGCCGAATTGCATTCTACAGCTTCCTTACGCCGCGAGGCCGCGACCGACACTACGCCGGAGGCGCCGCATGTTCCAAATGCCGTCTGTTGATCGCCGACATATCGGACGGGCATGAGAAGGATGCCAACCCTACCATTTTATACCGATTCCATCTTATCCCTTGCTGCCTCTTCCCGAGCGGGTGGCGAATTGCCAAATCGTGTGGGCGCTGTCTGAGAGGCGCGATGCTTCGAGCAGGAGGGCCAAGATGAGCGTCGAACTCAACCACACGATCATCCCGGCGAAGGACAAATGGATTTCCGCCAAGTTCCTCGCCGACATTCTGGATCTGGAGGCGGGGCCGCAATGGGCCCATTTCGTCCCGGTCCGCACCGGCAACGGGGTCACGCTCGATTTTTCCGACGCGGCGGAGTTCCGCCCGCAGCACTATGCTTTTCTGGTCGGCGAAGCGGAGTTCGACGCCGCCCTCTCGCGCATCCGCGCCAAGGGCGTCCCGCATTACGCGAATTTCCGGCGGGAGCTGCCCGGCGAGATCAATCGCCATTACGGCGGCCGCGGGGTCTATTTCGACGATCCGAACGGACATCTGTTCGAAATCATCACCCGGCCCTACGGCCCGACCCCCGAAGGCTGACGATCGGCCCTCATCCCCTAGCCCCTCCCATTCCCTCCCCGCCTACGCGGGGAAGGGTCAGGGTGGGGGCTGGCGGGTGGATACGCCCGCGGCAGCGCCTGTCAGGCCGGGCGTTTCCAGCCGAGCCAGGCGCAGACCGCGTCGCCCATCACCAATTCCTTGTCGCGGCCTTGCAGCCACGGCAATTCCTCCGTGAACATGGTCACGCATTGGCGGTAAGGGCACGGCATGCGGGTGATGTCGGTGCCCCAGAAGCAGCGCTGCGCGCCGAACGCGTCCACGATCCGGCGAATGTATTGGTGGATGTTGCGGTAGGGGTAGGGTTCGCTCGAATAGCTCGGCGCGCCCGACAATTTGACCGCGACATTCGGGGATTTGGCGAGCGCCAGCATCTCGCCCAAATTGGCAAAGGCCGCGTCGTCCTTGCCCGACCCGCCTGCGCCGCCGCGGCCATGATGGTCGATGTGCAATTTGAGGCCGGGATGGCGTTCGGCAATGCGGGCGAGCTCGGCCATATGGCCGCCGGCCATCAACCCGACCGGCAGCTTCTCGCGCTCGCAGGCCGCCCAGAACCAGTCGAGCGAGCCGTCCGACCACCAGCTCTGCTGGTGCGGCTGGTTGAACGTGAAACGAAAGCCGAGCATCCCCGGCCGCTGCCGCCAATTCCTGACGATCTCCTCGCGGTTCGGGGCCTGCAGGTCGAAATTGCCGAGAATGCAGAATCTGTCCGGGTGGGCTTTGACCGCTTCGACCGCCTGCGCATTCGGCCCCTCGCCCAAGGTGCTGGGCGGATGGATGACCGCCGCATCGACCCCGGCCTCGGCCATTTCCTTCAGCGCGTCATCGACATTGTAGGTCGGGATCTGGCGGTGCTGCGGCGACATCCGCGCGTTTTCCCAGAGATGGATCTGCGAATCGACGATCTGCATTGGGGTGTCCTTTGTGGTGAAACAGTCGGTCGTCAACGCTGGTCGCGCCGTCAGCCGCGGCTGCCGGCGGCGATCGCCGCCGGTACCGGCGTCGGGGCTTCGTCATCCTCCATGGCGAGCGGCCGGCCATGGGTTTCGGGCCCGAGGAAGGTAAAGGCCAGGCCGATCCCCAAGGCGCACACCGCCAGAAACATGAACGCCGGGAAGATGGCGGCCTCGGTCGCGTGCGGCGTCAACAGGCTGCCGGCGCCGGCGATGACCGCGAGCGACGCCGGTCCAAGGATCTTGCCAAAACCGTTCGAGGCGAGGGTCAGACCCGCGGCACGGGCTCCGCGGCGCACCCCGAACACCTCGATCGTATACGGGGCGAGATTGGTGAAACCGCCCTCCATGAACAAATTCGCCACCATCAGCAAGGGCACGAAGAGCGGAAAGCCGGCGACATAGATCCCGTGGAAATAGCCGGCAATGGCGATCGTAGCGGCGAGGCCGAACCCGTGCAATTGGCCGCAGCGGCGGCGTCCCCACCATTGCGGCAGCAGCGAAAAGGCGATCTTGCCGGTGATCCCGCACAAGATGACAAAGACGAAATAGCGTGCCGCCTGCGCCACGGTGATCTTGAGCAGCAGCGAAAAGATCGTCGGTCCCCAGAGGATTACCGCGTAATCGACGGTCGCCGCACCGCCCATCGTGAACACGACCAGCCAGAACAGCCGCGGCTGGGCATAGAGATCGGCGAGCCGCCCGCGCGGCGGATTGGCCGGCTTGACATTGGGCAGCGGAACCCGCTCCAGCGGCAGCCCGAGATGCCGCGCCACCAATATCTGCGCCTCGGCGAACCGGCCCTTGGCGATCAGCCAGCGCACCGATTCAGGGATGAACAGCGAGGCCAGGACCGCGACCAGCGCCGGGGCGGCGCCGAGCGCGGCGACCCCGCGCCAGCCAAGCACCGACAGCAAGGTTGCCGCCGTCAGCGACGAAAGCAAGGTGCCGACGGTCGGAAACACCACGGCGAGGCTGGCGACGACGGTCCGAAACCGGGTCGGGGTGATCTCGACGATCATCGTCAAGGCGGGCACGCTCGCCGCCGACAAGCCAAAGCCGACAACAAAGCGCAACGCTGCAAACAACAGCCAGGCATGATCCGGGATCAGTGCGATCGACCCGGCGCCAAGGGCGCAGATGCAGTAGCCGGCGACGAGCTGTCGCTTGCGTCCCCAGGTGTCGGAAAGACCGCCCCAGATCGGCGCGCTGACAATCGCGCCGACGCCGCCGCTCAACAGGATGATCGCCGATTGGCCATAAGTCAGATGCCATTGCGGCCCGAGCTGGGCGACCAGATAGCCGACGATGAAAAAATCGAACAGGTCGAGCATCGAGCCGGCGGCGATCAGGCTGAAGGTGCGCCAATAGCGCCAATTCAACGGCGCGCTGTCGAACAGCGCCAAGAGGCCGACCGAAGATCTTTCCGTCATCTGCTCCTCCCGAGGAGTGGCTGGTTTCATTACCGCGCGCGTTTTTATGTCGGCCCGCGCCGGCTCAGCCCCGGCCGCCGACCCTGGCCGCGCGCTCCGGCGCCTCGCTTACAGGCTCGTCGAGGCGTGGGCGCAGCTTGCCGTCGGCTTCGATATCGGCGAGGACTTGGGTGACGAGCTCGGCCACCGCCTGCCGCGCCGCCGACGGGCCGCGGCTCACCGCCGTGCCCAGGGCCAAGGTCCGGAAAATCCCGCCAGCGGTGATGCGGTGCGCCTCGACCAGCCCGCGTGCGCATTCGCGATAGACCGAGGAGTGCGGCAGGATCGAGGCGCCGACCCCCTGCTGCACCATCAACCGGATCGTCTCATGGTCGTTCAATTCGGTGTCGACCTGCAAGGCGATGCCGCGCCCGGCGAGCAGCACGTCGAGTGCCGCGCGCAGCCCGTCGCCGAGGATCAGCGGCGTGCGGTTCAGCTCCTCGGCCGAGACGACCCCGCGCGGCCGCGCCCCGGGCCGGGTGACCAGCACCATCTCCTCCTCGGCGAGCCGACTCGACAGAATGAGGCGGCTCTTCGAGATCTCCGCCAACAACGCCAGGTCGACGCGGCCGTCTACGATAAACTCCTCAAGCCGGACGGTGCCCGCGTGGACCACTTTGAGCTCGATCATCGGATAGTGGTTGCGCATGCGCGCGAACAACTCCGGCACCACGACGGGGCACGAGGTCGGGGTCACGCCGAGGATGATCTTGCCGCTCGGATGCGCCTTGTGGGCGCGGATTTCGTCGCCGGCGCGCTCGACGTCGCGCAGGATGCGCTGCGCGCTTTCGAGCAATTTGTGGCCGGCCTCGGTCAGCCGCACGCCGCGGTTGGCGCGGGTGAACAAGGCGGCATCGACCTCGTCCTCGAGCCGCTGGACATGGCGGGTCAAAGCCGGCTGGGCGATCTGCAGATGCGCCGCAGCGCGGGTGATGCTGCCCAGCTCGGCGATGCGGACGAAATAGTGCAGGCTGCGCAGTTCCATGGCGGGGCTGATTTCGCCCACCGGCCCTGGCGATGGTCAATCGGAATTTCAGCGCCGTCGTCATGCCGAAACGGCATGAGCATGATCGGAAATCGGCATTTGCTTGATATAGAGAAAAAATCTAGCGTTCCAGACAGAACACAGGAGACAGACTATGGAAGTCGGCGTCTACCATGAATTCCACTGCCGGCCGGATCAGACTCAGGCAGCGGCGTTCACGGAGGCGCTCGATCAGATCGAGGCGGCCGACCGCTGGGGGCTCGACGCGATCTGGCTCGCCGAAATCCACCAGCAGGCGCGGCGATCGGTGATGAGTGCGCCGATGACCGTCGCCAGCGCCATCGCCGCCCGCACTAAGCATATCAAGATCGGCACCGGGGTCCAGGTGCTGCCGTTGTGCCATCCGCTGCGGCTGGCCGAGGAGACCGCCACGGTCGACCAGATCAGCAACGGCCGGCTGATCTTCGGGGTCGGGCGCAGCGGCAATCCGCGCAGCTACATGGCCTATGGCGTGCCCTATTCGGAAAGCCGCGAGCGTTTTCTCGAAACCCTCGAAATCGTCAAGCGGGCCTGGACTCAGGAGCGGTTTTCTTACGAGGGCAAGTACTGGCGTTTCGACAATGCCAGCGCCGTGCCGCAGCCTTACCAAAAGCCGCTGCCGCCGATCCGCGTCGCCGCCGCCAGCGAGGAGACATTTCCGTCATTGGGCGAGGCCGGCTATCCGATCTTCGTCGCGGTGCGCAGCGGCTCGCTCTCCGGGCTGGCCCCGGACCTCGCCGCCTACCGGCAGGCCTACAAGGCGGCCGGGCATCCGGGCGAGGGCGAGGTCTATCTGCGGCTGACCCTGCACATCGCCGACACCGACCGGGAGGCGTTCGACCAGGCCGAAGAAAGCATCATGCGCGGCTATCGGACCTTGAGCACGCGGCTCGAAAACTCGCCCAACCGCCGCCGGGCGGCGGAGGCCGAGACGGTGCGCACGATCTCCTATGAGGAAGTGCAGCGCGACAAGGTCATCATCGGCAGCGCCGAGCGGGTCGCCGACCGCCTGCTGCAGCTGCACGAGACGCTGGGGCTCGACGGCATCCTCGCCGAATTGAATTTCGGCGCGCTGATCCCGCCCGAGCCGATGACCCGCTCGCTGCAGCTGCTGTGCGAAAAGGTCATGCCAAGGCTGCAGTAGGCCGGGTCCGCGGATGTCTGAGGTCGGATCGACAAATCAACCTGTCTTCGTTATTCCCGCGAAAGCGCGGGGCGTCCGGAGAATTCCAGCAGCAATGAAAACGGGCGTCTGGGTCGCAGAATACGATTTGAAGTCGTGTTGCGCGGGCCAAGACGAAGAGGAGATCTGCTTCCCCGACCTTTGCTGCCGCAAGGCTTTTCCCGGATAGTCCTGCGTGAAGCCGGGAATTCAGAGCGGTGGGAGAATTACTGGAATGATTCAGCAGCTTTGTCCGCATCGCCCGCAACTTCAGGTGCCAGTACAATCGAGGAGTAGCCGATGAAATTCGGATTGTTCGGCAGCGCGCAGGCGCGGCGAGCCGGCCCCGATACCGACAGCAGCCAGGGCTTTCGCGATTTCATCGACAACAATGTCGAAGCCGAGGCGCTGGGTTATTACAGCACGTTTTTGGTTGAGCACCATTTCACCGGCTTTGGCCAGGTCTCGGCGAGTCTCAACCTCCTAACCTGGCTCGGCGCCCGCACCCGGCATCTGCGGCTCGGCACGGCGGTGCTGGTGCTGCCGTGGCACAACCCGGTGCTGCTGGCCGAGCAGGCAGCGACCCTCGACCTGTTGTCCGGCGGACGGCTCGATTTCGGCGTCGGCAAGGGCTATCGTTGGAATGAGTTCGCCGGCTTCTGTCTGCCGATGGAAGAAGCCGATGAGCGCTTTGAAGAAGTGCTCGACGTGGTTACCAAATCCTTCGTCTCGGAAACGCCGTTCTCGCATCGCGGCAAATACTGGCAATTCGACGAGATCGTCGTCGAGCCGCCAACCGCGCAAAAGCCGCATCCGCCGTTCTGGATGGGGGCGGGCAGCGCCAATTCGGTTCGCCAGGTCGCCGAGCGCGGGTACAACATGCTGTTGGGCCAGCACTCGCTCGTCGAAGAAATCCTGGAACAGGTCACCCAGTTCAAGCAAGAGATCGAGGCGCGCGGCCGCCGTTTCAACCCGATGGAGGTCGCGGTCGCCCGCGCCGTGCATTTCGCCAAAAACGCCGCCGATCAGGAGGCCGCGATCGAACGCCGCTACCAGGGCCATATGCGCGTCAATGCATTGGCCCGCCGGCCGGGCAACGAAACACGCAACCGCTATATCCTGGACGATGAAAAACGGGCGCGCCATGAAAGCGCCGAGAGCGCGCTGTTCGGCACGCCCGACGAGATCATCCGCAAGCTCGAAATCTTGCGCGCCGGCGGCGTCGAATATGTGATCATCAATTTCGGCGGCTCGCGCGAGAACATCCGCCGTTTTGCCCGCGAGATCATGCCGGTCTTCGCCGACGCGCCGGCGGCGCTGGCGCTTGCGGGCAAGTGACGATTCAGACAGGAGGAACCTTCCATGGCATTCGAATTCGGCGTATTCCACGAGTTTCAGCGGCGCCCGGGGCAGACCGAAGCCGAGGCGTTCACCACCGCGTTCGAGCAGGTCGATGCGGCCGAGCGCTGGGGTCTCGACGCGATCTGGCTGCCGGAAATCCACATGGCGCCCGACCGCTCGGTCTGCGCGGTGCCGATGACCATCGCCAGCGCCATCGCCTCCCGCACCAAAAACATCAAGATCGGCACCGGTGTCCAGGTATTGCCATTGTGCCAGCCGCTGCGGCTGGCTGAAGATGCCGCAACCGTCGATCAGATCAGCCGCGGACGGCTGCTGTTTGGTGTCGGCCGCAGCGGCTTCCCGCGCGCCTACGAAGCTTATGGCATTCCCTACGGCGAGAGCCCGGAACGGTTTGCCGAAGTGCTGGAGGTGGTCAAACGCGCCTGGACCGAGGAAAAATTCTCCTTCGCCGGCAAATACTACAATTACGAAAACGTAAGCATCGTGCCGAAACCGTTCCACCGGCCGCACCCACCGGTTCGGATCGCGGCCAATCGGGAAGACACCTTTATTTCGGCCGGCCGGCAAGGTTATGCGATCTTTGTCGGCGCGCGCCGCGGCACGATCGACGAGGTGCTGCCCAGTCTCGAGATCTATCGTGAAGCCTGGAAGGCAGCCGGTCACCCCGGCACCGGCGAGGTATATCTGCGTGCGCCGGTCTATGTCGGCGACACGCTGGAGCAGGCGCGCCGGGACCCGGAAGAGAGCCTGATGAATACCTACCGTTGGTTGGGCGCGCGGCTCCAAGAGTCGGCCCACAGCGCCGGGGTTTTCGACAGCGCGCGCCGCATCGAGGGGGCGCAGCGGCTGCAGTCGCTGACCTATGACGAGGTGCTGCAAGGCCGGGCCATCATCGGCACGCCAGAGGTCGTTGCCGACCGTCTGCTCACCTTGCAGCAGCAGCTGGGCCTCGCCGGCATCCTCGGCGAGCTGAATTACGGCGGGCTGGTGCCGCACGAACGGGTCATGCGCTCGCTGCAACTGATCTGCGAAAAGGTACAGCCGCAGCTGCACTGAGGCCGGGCCAAAGGAATTGGCCTCGCCCATCCATCGCACCCGATCGGGGGTGTCGGCGCCGCGCTGCGTCCGCTGACGCGGCTTCGCTCGCGGTCGGACTCCTCGGAGAGGGCCGGCTTGCGGGAGGGCGCGCCCAAAACTTGACATCCGGGAGAGTGCGCAGCGCCGGCAGTCGCGCAGAAATTTACCATTACTTCCGGCTGAGCCCGCGGCGCGGACCGCCCGACCGCCGGGAGTGCGCGAAGGTGGAATTGCCCTCGCCGGCCCCGCGCAAAAGCGCTATTGTGCTGATCTTGGCGTAAGCCGAGGAACCCGCTTCCGGACCCGGGCGACATGTGGCGCTTATGTTTTTGATCCACTCTCGGCGACTGCTTCGCTCGGCCGGCCGGCCCGGCGAAGTCTTGGCTGCCGCCGAATACCGATTGCGCAGCACCGCGGGCTGTCGCCTTGCAGGCGGCGGGCGCGCGATGATGGGTGCGCCGCGGGGGCGCCTTCGCAAGACAATGCCGGCGCTGCTTTTGAGCGGGGCGTCGCTGATCGCGTTGCCGGGCGGCGCTCTCGCGGATTCCACGACGGATGATCTCAACCAGTTGCGGGCAACCGTCCAAAAGGAGCTCGCCGCCCTCAAAAAGCAGGAGGATAAGCTTCACCGGCAGGTGCTCGAGCTGGACCGCAAGAGCCAGCTCCTCGACCATAAAAACCAGCTGCTCGACCGACAGCTGCGCGAGATACGGGCGACCGGGCTCGAAACCGTCAGCCCCGCTCCGCCCGGTATCGCATCCTCCGTTCCCACGGCGCCCTCTTCCGGTCTCGAGGTTGCGCAAACGCCCGCGCCGGCGCCGTCCGCCCCCACTTCATCCACCCCGGCGACATCCGCCCCCGCCGCGCCTCAAGGTGGAGGGGCGGCCGCATCGTCATCGCCTTCCGGCAGCGAATCGGCGCCGATCGCCGGTCCTTCGGCGGCCCAGCAGCAAGCCAAGCAAGTCGTCGAGACGGCGCCCGCCCTGTCAAATGTAGGTGGCGTGCTCACTCCAAAGGGCCAGTTCATCATCGACCCGTCGGTCGAATACGACTACTGGTCGCAGAACGAGCTCGGGGTCAACGGCTTCCAGATCATTCCCGGAATCACATTCGGCAACATCTTTGCCAATCGCGTCGAGCAGAACATCACCACTGCCGCGGTGACCGGACGCTATGGGATCACCGACCGGTGGGAAATCAATGTGAAGGTTCCGTACGTCTACAACACCGGCAATACGATCAGTCTGATTCCGGTGGGGACCAGCGCCCAGCTGCTGAACGTCAACGCCACCGGCATGGGCCTCGGCGACATCCAGTTCGGCAGCAGCTATCAGTTCAATTCGGGCGAGAACGGCTGGCCGATTTTTGTCGGCAATCTGTTGTTTAAGACCGCCACCGGGATCAGCCCGTTCCAGGTCCCGATCATCACCGTCAACGAGCCGAATGGCGATTTCCTGGAGGGGCAGCCGACAAAGCTGGCGACCGGGACCGGGTTTTACGCGGCCGAGCCGAGCCTGACCGTGCTGATGCCTACCGCACCCGGCGTATTGTTTGCCAATATCCAGGACGTCCACAATCTGGGGCGAACGGTCGGCATCCAAAGCGTCCAGGGCGGTCCGGCGACATCCGCGTATCTGCAGCCGGGCGAGAACCCGGCGGTGACCTTCGGCATCGGCTTCGCCCTGAACGACCGCGCGGCGCTGACCTTCAGCTATCAGCAGGAGCACGTGTTCACCGCGTATGAAAACCACCAGGCCATCGCCGGGTCGCCGTACTCGTTCGGCACCTTCAACTTCGGCCTCGGCTATCAGATCACGCAGTCGACGCGGTTGAACCTCAGCGTCGGGATCGGCGCCGGCCAAAACGCGCCGGTGGCGAAGGTCCTGCTCGAGCTGCCGTACCGGTTCTCGCTCTGAGCCGACTGCTCCGGGCGGCATTGACTCGAGCGCGGTCTGCGGCGCGATATGGCTGGGCAGCGCCGGGCAGCAGCGGCGGCTCGGCCGAGGGTCGCAGGGTGATTGCCTACTTTCCGGTGCTGACCGTAGGGTCGGTCGCGGGTGCCAGCTGCTGCGGCGAGGCTCTGAGCTCGTCCCACAGCAGGACCCGTTGACGACCGCTCGGATCGTTGAGGATGGCGGGGATCTGTAGGCCGGTCCCTTGCTCCTTGGCCATCGCCGCATCGGAAAGAATGGTGACGCTGGCCAGCAATTCGGGGAGCCCGGCCGGACGCGCCGGTCCCAACGGCTCCGCCGCGCGGCACTCCCTCGACAACCCGCCGACCGCCAGGGCCAAGGTCAAGGCTGAACCGAGCATCAGCCTTTTCCAGGTTCTAGGACGTATTTTTCCGGCTTTCCTGATCATCGCAGATCCCCCTCCCGCTGGGCAAAGCGGTTACGCAATGATGCAAACGCTAGCGTCCCGACATGGTTCATGCCACGAAGACTGCAGGGATCGGCTGTTCGTGGCCGATTCATCGCGACGCATTCATCGAAACGAATTCGGGCCGGAAAGTCGATTGAGCACCGTGGCGGGAATGCTCTGCTGCATCAGGCTCGACAGCCCGGTGACGCCGATGTTGATCGTGGTCGTCTGCTGGACCACTCGGTCGTTGGCGGTGTTGCTGATGACGCTGCTCAGCCCGCCGCCGCCGAGATTGCTGACGATCGACGTCATGCCGCTGTTGACCAGCGCCTGGACTACCGGGGCAGCGGCGCTCACTTGCGTCTGCACCGTGCCGTTGGCCAGGATGGTGGTTCCGCTGAACGCGGTTTGGCTCTGCGCCGACACTCCGAGGCCGGTCAGCGAGCTGACATTCACATTGGGCGGCGATGCACCGCCCACCGGCGACGCGCCGGCGATCGAGGTCATTCCTTGGCCCGGCGAGATCGTCAGGGTCGGCACCACAACGTTCTGCACCAAACTGTGATTGACAAAGGTCGCCTGCTGAAAGGCGAAGTTCAGCACCACCCCGGAGCTGGTTTCGAACCCGCCGCGAATTTGGCTGAGGCCCTGATCGTCGAGCGCGGCGCCGGCCAGGCGCTCGCCGACGGGTTGGCCGGTTGACAGCTCGGTCGGTTGGCCGGTCGGCTGCGGCGCTGCCTGCTCGGCGGCCGGCGGCAGGGAGGGGTTTCCCCCGCGGCCGGTGCCGATGGCATTGTCCGAGCATCCCCCGAGCAGGCTTGCCGCAATCACGACCGAGGCCGTGAGCAGCGCTGGCAGGCAGGTCACGTCGCCCTCCCGTGGGACACATTTCTTAGAACCGAAACAGGCTGAGAAGACCCGTTTGCGACAAGGTGGCGAGATCGACGGCGTAGCGCGTCAACGCCCAGGGCGGGGCCGGAGCGGACGCCCATCTCTGATCGCTGTTGAAGCTCTTCTGGCCGCGGTCGACATGGCTCAAAATCAGAAAAAATATCCCGCTCCATTGCGACTCGAAGACCCCGATCGGTTCGCTGCGCATCCCGTTGGCCGGGTCGGCGAGCAGCACGCGGCCGTTCTCGATCCCCTCCAGCACGACGAAATGCTTGTAGCCGCGCACGTTCAGCAGCACGATCGCCGGCAGGCGGACCTCGGCGAGCTTGCTCAACGGCGCCCGGTATCCGTTCGATTCGAGGCCGCGCCGGGCCAGATAGTTCTTGATGTCGAGCAGCGAAAACCCGGATTCGCTGATCACCTTTTTGTTGCCGTTGACGATCATGTCGGTGAACACGGCGGTCTCGCTGACCGGGATCTCGTAATTGTAGCTCAGGAGCGTTGCCAATGCGGCCGAGCCGCAGGAGAAATCGTGCTCCTGGGCGATCGTCGCCTGGTACTTCTGCTCCTGAAAACTCTGGACGCTGAGCGACATCGCGCCGCCGCCGAGACCGACATCGAGATACATCGATCCGGCCAGCGCCGGGTTAAACGCTGCCGCGAGCAGCACCGCGCCCGGCCATGATGCCGACGCAATCGGCTGCAGCTTTGCCCACAAACCGATGCTCATCACAAATCCCTACAACAAAAACGCGTCGTCGTCAATGGACACTAATATTAATGGTGGTGTTGCTCTGCAAGACCGAGTTGTTGCCCATGTTCTGCAAGACCGTGGTGATGCCGACATTGTTGCTGATCGAATGGTCGTTGTCGATGGAGCCGGTGATCGGACTGTTGACGACGGTGTTGTTGGTGGAATTTCCATTGTTGAGGGCCGAGCCATTGAGATTGACGGCGAGGCCGCGGGCGCGTTCCCGGCCGAGCTCGGCGGTGGGTATCGCCGTTCCGACCAGCGCCTTCAGCACTGCTGCCGATTGCGCCGGCGTTCCCCCCTCGGCCGCGAGGCATGAGCCGGAAACGCCGAGCGCCGCTGCAAGCAGCGACGCGGCGGCCCAGATCGCGGATGCTTTCATTTTCTTGGATCCCTGTCTTTCGACTTGGCGAGCGGGCGTTTTGCGAAGGGTGGCCCGCACCGCCGGAAAACCGGCGATGCGGACCGCTCCAAGCGAAGGTTCTTGTTAAGGTTCTTATTAGTGGATCGTGCTGTTGCTTGGGCTGAACCCGTTCAACCCGCCGCTGCCGGAGCTGCCGGTGACCGTGGAGGTGAGCGCCACGGAGTTCTGCTGCACCGAGCCGGCGCCGGTGTTCTGCGCCGCCTGCAGGATGCCCTGGCCGCCCATCGAGTAGGTCATCGACACATTGCCGCTGAACCCGCCGGCGCCCTTCGACATGTACTTGTTGCCAGTGATCGACGCGTTGTTGAAGGTCGAGCCCTGGCCGGTGCTGATGGAGAGCGTGCGGGTGTCGGTCGTGGTATTGGCCAGTGAGCCGCTGCCCACCACCGAGTTGGAAAGCGCCGCCTTGACGTTGATGCTGTCGTTGGTGTTGTTGCTGTTTTTGTTGTTGCTGCTGGTGTTGGTGATTGTGGCGGTCTTGCTGTTGTTGTTCATTGTCGACGTGGTGGTCGTCTTGGCGTTGTCGTTCATCGTGTTGGTCGTGTTGTACGACCCGCTGATGGTGTTCTTGCCGCCATCGTTGGCCGCGTTGCCGCCGGCGCCGGTCGCGGAGACGGTGTTGGTGGTGGTCTTGGTGGTGGTGTTGGTCTTGCTGACCGAGATGGTCTTGCTGTTGTTGTTGTTGATCGCCTTGCCGCCGTTGGTCGCCGCCGCGGTGCCGCCCATGCTACCGGTCGACGAGGCCGCTTCGTCCGTAGTCTTGGTGTTGCCGGAGATGTTGACTGCCTTGCTGCCGTTGTTGGCGTTGGGGCTGTTGGTGCCGCCGCTGGTTGCCGTCACCGTCTTGGTGTTGCCGGAGTCGATGTTCTTGCTGCCATTGTTGGCGACGGGGCTGCTGGCGCCGGTCGACGAGACCGTCGTGGTCTTGGTGTTGGTCTTGTTGGCGTTCAGCGTGTTGCCGTTGGCCTCAACCGCGGTGCTGGTCCCGCCCTTGGTCGAGCCGGCATTGACGCCGCTGCCGGACGCAGAGCCGCCGGCGGTCGTCGTCTTGGTCACCGTCGTGGTATTGTTGGATTTGGAGGTCAAGGTGTTGCCGCTGACGTTGGTCGCTGTAGCCCCATTGTTGGCCGCAGCACCGGTCCCGCTGTTGGTCGCCGTCGGGTTCTTGTTGACGGTCGTGCTCTTGCTGACTGTCGTGGTCTTGGTGTTGCCGTTGTCCTTGCTGACCGCCGTGCTGCCGTTGTTGGCGGCGGGGCTGCCGGCTCCGGTGGTGCTCGCGGTATTGGTCTTGGTGGTGGTCGTGGTCTTGGTGTTGCCGGAGAGCAGGCTGTTGCCGTTCGCCTGAACCGCGGTGTTGTCCTTGCCGGCAGCGGCGGCGCCTGTATTGGAGGTCCCACCATTGTTCGCGGCGGCGCTGTTGGTGCCGCTCGCGGTCGGCGTGGTGGTGTTGGTCGTGGTCTTGGTGTTGCCGTTGCCCTTGCTGACCGAAGTGCTGCCGTTGTTGGCGGCGGCGCTGTTGCCGGCCGAGCTGACGGTGTTGGTCTTGGTCGTGGTCGGCGTGATCGTGGTCGTCTTGGTGTTGCCGTTGCCCTTGCTGACCGAGGTGCTACCGTTGGTGGCGCTCGCGCTGTTGCCGCTCGACGTGGTCGTCGGGGTGCTGGTGCTCGTCTTGCTGACCGAGGTGGTCTTGTTGGCGCTGAGCGTGTTGCCGTTGGCCTGAACCGCAGTGCTGCCCTTGCTGGCGGTGGCGCCGCTGTTGGTGGTGGTCGGCGTGACCGTCGTGGTCGTGGTCTTGGTGGCGGTGTTGCCGTTGCCCTTGCTGACCGAGGTGCTGCCGTTGGTGGCGGCCGTGCTGTTGGTGCCGCTCGCGGTCGTCGTCGGGGTGCTGGTGGAGGTCTTGGTGGAGGTCTTGGTGTTGGTCGTGGTCTTGTTGGCGTTCAGGGTATTGCCGTTGGCCTGAACCGCGGTGCTGCCCTTGTTGGCGGCGGCGCCATTGTTAGTCGGAGTGACGGTAGTGGTCTTGGTGACCGTCGGCGGCGTCGTCGTCGTCTGGGCCTGCGCCACGGTGACACCCGCGCTCAGGGCGAGGACGGCGCAAGTTGCTAGGAGTACCTTTCGCATAATGTGTTTCCCTTTTCCCTTTTCCCCGCCCCTGCGGCGGATGCCCATGACATGCCCGCCTGTGTCGATTGAGACCCGTGCCCGCGGCCTCCGCCGCTGACAAGATCTCGCCCGCTCACATGCCGACCCCTTCTGACCAGCAATCGACATGCCAATCCGCGGCATCCCGGATCGCCGGAAAAAACCCGCCTATCTCAGCTAGTTGGCAACGAATTCTTAACTTTTTGCGAAGTACCGTTCTCGACTGAGACAGTTGCGACGTATGGCGCTGAGACAGCTGTCGTGTCGCACGATGCCGAGCCGCCAGCCCTGCCGCGACGCCCTGCCGGTCGGCGTCGGCCGGATCGGCCGAGCGGCACCGGGCGCAAGCGCCCCGAGGCTGCCGCAAACGGTTCATTCCCGCTCCCCCGCACCGGGCTCCGACGGCGCGGCCGCCGGCTCGGTCGGCTGCACCAGATAATGCTGTGCCAGCTCGATCCGGTTGCGCTGCAGCATGCGGTACAAGGTGGCGCGGGCGACCCCTAGGAGCTGGGCGGCGCGGGTGATGTTGAACCGGCCCTCCTGCAGCGCGTGCAGGATCGCGTCGCGCTCGCCCTCGCTGCCCGGCTTCGGCCGGATCGCCGCGCGCGCACGCGGCATGCGCACTGCCGGGCTCGGCCGCAGCGCGGCAGGGTGCGCCTCGAGGCGCAGGTCGGACGCCTCGATCAGCGGGCCGTTGGCCAGCACGGCGGCGCGGCGCAGGGTGGCGATCAGCTCGCGCACGTTGCCGGGCCACGGATAGGCCAGCATCGCCGCCAATGCCGACGGGGCAAAGCCGTCGAACTCGCGGCCCAGCTCGTGCGCGATCTGGCGCAGAAAATAGGCGGCCAGCACCTCGACGTCGCCGTCGCGCTCGCGCAGCGCGGGCAGCTGCAAGGTCAGGACGTTGAGCCGGTAATAGAGGTCTTCGCGCAGCCGGCCGGCGGCGATCGCTTCGCGCAGCCGCACGTTGGTCGCCGCCACCACCCGGACATCGACCTTGATCGGCTGGCGGCCGCCGACCCGCAGGATCTCGCCCTCCTGCAGAAAGCGCAGCAGCAGCCCTTGCAGGTCGATCGGCATGTCGCCGATCTCGTCGAGGAACAGAGCGTCCCGCGATGGGCGTGCTCGATGTGCCCGTGCTTGCGCGCGGTCGCGCCGGTGAACGCCCCCTTCTCGTAGCCGAACAGCTCGGAGGCGATCAGGGTCGCCGGCACCGCCGCGCAATTGAGCGCGACATACGGACCCTTCGAGCGCACCGAGCGCTCGTGGATCGCGCGGGCCACCAATTCCTTGCCGGTGCCGCTCTCGCCGGTGATCAGCACCGGCACATCACAGGTGGCGAAGCGGCGCACTTGGTCGAAGATTTCGAGCATCGCCGGGCTGTTGCCGACCATGAACAGCGGCGGCGAGCCCGACGGCGCCTCGCCGGAGGCCGGCGCCGCATCGAGCGCGAGGTTTGCCGGCGCCAGGTTGGCCGCAGATTGCCCCCAGCGGCGGATGGCGCCGTCGAATTGCATGACTGTCTGGCTGCTCATCGAAGCCCCCCTGCCCATTCTTTCATGCGCCACAGCGCCTCGCCGCCGTCGGCAACCTTTCGGTCACCGGCGACACCGGCAATCGTAAAACTCGGCCGGCGATTGCACTCGATCGCGCCGTCGGGCGCGCTCACCCGCATCGAGCCGCGGACGGCCCGCTAGGTTCCGGACGGAAACAGTCATCGTAACAGGTGCCATTCGCGGTTACGTGCTGGAGAATATGCAAGGATCGAGCCAATATATTTTAGTATGTATTATCAGTAAGATACAGCGTCCTTGGCGACCCGGCGGCAAAAAAGTGTCAATTCCACCGACGCTCACCGGACCAGGCTGAAACCACCGCGATCGGCAAATAATGGTTAAAAAGTTTCCCGCATTTTAGTGAGTCTCGATGCATCAACAAGATAACACGACGGCGGTCCACGTCCGCCGGATTCATGTAAAGTTATCCGACGGTTTCGGCCTGTTTCCGGGCGTAAAGTTTTCCGACATTGGCGGACGGTCCGCGGCCACGGCAGCGCTGCCATGGCCGACCCCTTGACGCAGGCCCTCGGCCCCCGGGATATCGGACCGCAAGCGCCGCCGCCACGCGCTCGCCCAGGAGCTCGGCGAAGCTCTAACTCTGACGACGGCGCATCGCGGTCGAGCAAGCAAGCGCCGCGAAAAACGCGAGCGCCCCGCCGAGCAGCGCCAGCGAGCCGGGCTCCGGCACCGGCGTCGTCGTTGCACAGATCGTCGCTGCAATCGAAGGGCGCTTCATGCACCTCGTTCCCCAGCGGCGCAGTAGCCAAAACGCTGCTCACCACCAGGTTGCCGACGAGGGGGTTGCTGCCGTTGTTCGAGCCAACCGCATCGACTGCTAGGATCGATGCATCAAAATTCGATGGAGCCCCCCACTCCACGCCCGTCGCGCCCACGAAGTTGAAGATCAGGTTGGGCAAACCGGGAATATTGTCCCCACCAGGAAAAGAAAAACCCTGGGTGAATGTGCCGGTGCCGGTTACGTTGATCACGGTATCGCAAGTGCCAGCGCCGATGCAGCCGCCAAAGGTCACAGCGCCGGTCAGAGCATTCAACTGTGCCAAGGTCAGGTCGAAGACGGCCGGCGTACCAGCGGCGTTGCCGGGGGTGAACGTGTTTCCGACCAAGCTGCTGTTAGGCCCCAGCCCGGCCAGGTTGTTCGAGACCGTTACCAGCGGCGTCCAGATGTCCTGGGAGAACGTGGCGGCGTTGGAGCCGGCGCCTGGCTGGTTAAATCCCGGAAAAGTGTAGCCGGTCGTGACCGGACCAGACCCGAAGCTGCCCGTGTTTGAGCCGCCGACGAACGCCCTCTGGGTGGACTCGCTAAATGTCCCTGAGTTGTTCCCGAACACGTTTATCTCGGCGTAGTTGGGCGTTGGCGTCGTGCAACACGTCTGAGGGATGTTGAGAAAGTCGAGGATCCCGGAGAGGCCGCCGCTGCTCAGGTTGCCACCGATCAGCACCGGGCCGTTGACATCGCTGGTCGTGGCGAAATTCCCCATCGTGATCGCGTTAAAGTTCGCGAGCAGCACGTTGACGGGGAACGGATCCGCCTGGGCGGTTGTGGCACCTGCGAAGGCCGCGATCAGGACCAGCAGGGCGGTGGCCGATTTGCGCATTGGGGCACCCATGCGTTGACGATATTTTGACGACGCAATTTTTGTGCCAAGTGCGGGCGGTTCGACACGCGCGAATTAATTACGAAAATATTCAATTGCTTGCGTCAGGCCGCACTGCGGTTCCGCTTCGGTCGAGACAATCGATCCGTCTCAATGGGACAGCTGTGCTACCGCCTGGACGCCTACTACCTTTGGGCTATGTCTTCGCTGATCTCCGCCGCGACGCACGTCGGTCGGGTCAGGCGCCGGCATTGGCGGCGAGAAAATCGAGGGTCGCCCCGGCGGCCTCTTCGGCATGGGTGGCGGCGACGTGGTAGGAATTGCCGGGCAACACCACCAGCTTCGAGTTCGCGATCTGCTGCTGCCAGGCGCGGGTTTCCTCGACCGAGGCGAGCCCGCTGCCGTCGGTGGTGACGACCAGGGTCGGGCAGCGGATCTTCGCCAGATCGGTGCGGATGTCGGCGCAGGCGATCGTCTTCATAAAGCCGATCTGGGTCGAGACCGCGGTGCGGCCCATGAATTCGATCCACCACTCGACGCCCTCGGCAGGAAATTCGCTGCCGAGCCGGCCGCCCATTGTCTGGCGCGCCCAGGGCTCGACCCCGTCGCGCTCGAACGCCGCGTTTAATTCGGGGACGCGCTCGGCCGCCCCGGCGCGCAACGGCGGCGGTGTGCCGACCACGGTCAGGGTCCGGACCCGCTCCGGCCGGCGCCCGGCAAACGCACGGGCGATCGTGCCGCCGATCTTGGCGCCGACCAGGTGAAAGCGGTCAATGCCGAGATGGTCCATCAGCCTTGTGTAATCATCGATGATGATGTCGAGCGTCCATCGGAAATCGCGCGGCATTGGGCTTGAGGCGCCAAAGCCGCGCATGTCCGGGCGCACCACCTTATATTTGCCGGCGAGTGCGGGGACCCAGCCATACCACGCCGCCCCGCTCTCGGCATTGCCGTGCAGCATCAGCACCGTGTCCGGCTCGCGCCACGGGTCGGTGAAATCATCGACCGCGTAGTGCATGTCCAGATCTGGGGTCGGTCGGAATGTCGGCATAGCGTTCCTTCCCCGATTTATGCGCCTGCGCTCACCCGCCTCGCTGCGCGAGCCACCCTCTCCCGCATTGCGGGAGGGAAGGGGCCCGTCGCGAAGCGATGGGAAGGGTGAGGGCTACAGTCGCGCTTTAGGCGTGGATGCCCTGGTAATAGGTGTTGCGCAAGACCCGGCCGGGCAATGCGCCGGTGTGCTTGCCGTCTTCGAGCAACACCTCGCCCTTGACGATCGTCGCCATGATGCCCTCGGCCGGCTCCTTGATGCGCTTGGCGCCGGTCGGGAAATCGTGCACGACTTCGAGCGGCAATGGGCGCACCGTGTCGGGGTCGAAGATCACGATGTCGGCGACCATGCCTGGCCTCAACAGGCCGCGGTCGTAGAGCCCGAAGATCGAAGCGCTGTCGAAGGTCAGGCGCCGCACTGCCTGCTCCAAGCTCATCGCCCGCTTGTCGCGCACCCACTCGGACAAGAGCCGGGTCGAGAAGCCGAAGCCGCTCTGGAACTGCACATGAGCGCCGCCATCGCTGAGGCCGATGATCGCGTTCGGATAGGTCAGGATTTTGGCGACAGCCTCCTCGTCGACATTGTTCTCGCCATGCAGCCACTCGGTGTCGAGGTTCTCCTCGATCGCCAAATCGAGGAAGCAGTCGATGATCCCCTTGCCCTGCGCCTGGGCGATCTGGCCCAGGGTCTTGCCCTCGTATTGCTTGTTGTTCGGCAGCACCGCCGTCTGCAGGACCATGTAGTCCCACCAGGTGGTGCAGATGCCGATCGCCGGTCCGCTCTTGAATTCGACCGCTTCGGCATGGAGTTTTTTGCGCATCTCCGGATCGGCGTAGGCTTTCAGCATGTCCTCGGGCGAGGACAGGCAGATCGGGTGCCAGACCGGCAGGCCGCGGAACTGCTGGGTGTTGCGCATCGTGAAATAGTCGGTGATGCGGTTGGGCGTGCACATCGGGTAGGCGCGGATGCCCTTGGCCGTGGTCGCGTCGACCTGCGCCATGTGCTTTTTCCACTGGTCCGGCCGGCGCATCGACTGGCCGAGATTGTTGTAGACGACCGGGCGGCCGGTTGCCTCGCTGAGCCGGCTCATCAGCCCGTCCTTCATCTCGGCGCCGTTGCCCCCGCCCGACTGGATGATGCCGGTGCCGAGCTCGCGCAGCACGTCGCCGAGCGCGAAGATCTCCTTCTCGTCCGCCCAGATCGCTGGGATGTGCACCCCCTGTGGATCGAAATGGCCCTGGTTGCGCGACACCGAGAGCCCGAGCGCGCCCGCCTTGATGCCGTCGCGCACCAGGTCCTGCATTTGCCTGATCTCGTCGTCGGTCGCGGCGCGCTGCTGGCACTCGTCGCCCATCACGTAATAGCGCACCGCGGTGTGGCCGATCAGGTTGCCGACATTGACGCCGAGGTGATGGTCGAGCTGGTCGAGATATTGAGGCACCGTTTCCCAGCCGAATTCGAGGGTGCGCAGCACCTCCATCGGGATCGCTTCGACATAGGAGAGGAATTCCGACAGCCGCTCCTCCGTGCCCTTGCGGACCGGCGCCAGGGACAGCGAGCAATTGCCGAAGATCACCGAGGTGGCGCCGTGGTCGCAGGAAAACGAGCACAGCGGGTCCCAGGTGACCTGCGCGTCGTAATGGCAGTGATTGTCGATAAAACCGGGGGCGACGACGCGGCCTTGGGCGTCGATCGTGCGCCGGGCGGGACCGCTCAATTTGCCGATCTCGGCGATTTTGCCGTCCTTGACCCCGACATCGCCGCGGAACGCCGGCATCCCCGAGCCGTCGACGATGCGGCCGTTTTTGATCAAGAGATCATACGCCATCGTTATTCCCTTCATTCGCTGGGACCACACTCGAATTTTTCCTCGAAAAGTGTAGCACGCGGTGCTGCCCGGCCGCGCACCGCGAATTCGACGGCGTGGCCTTCCCCGCCCGCATGGCTGGGCCTTTCTCCCGGCCGGGTTTGCGGCAAGACCGGACGGGTCAACCCGTGGAGTGGCCCAAAAGCCGAGGCTTGAAACAGCCGCCTGCTCGGTGCATGGCTATGGCGAACGGCGATTTGAGGGCTTTTGCATGTTGTCGGTATCGATCTCTCGGGCGGGCTCCCGCGCGGGCTGCAAGCTGGGCCGGCTGGTCGTTGCGGGAGGCCTGGCGACGGCTTGGCTGTGGTCCGCGAACGCACCTTCGCGGGCGGCTGCAATGGCGCGGACGGCTGCTATGGCGCGGCCCGCCGCACCCGGAGCTGCGCTCAACGGGATATTGCCGATCCAGGCGCCAGCCGCCACGACCGGACCAAATGTCGAAGCCAACCTCGCCCAGCTGCATCAGAGGCTGCAGATCACCCCGGCGCAGCAACCGAAATTCGATACCTTCGCCAATGTGATGCGGCAGAACTCGCGGATGCGGCCGGCCGCGGCCCCGGCGAGCCCGACCGCGGTGGACGAACTGCGGCTCGCCATCCAGGACAGCGATCTCGAGCTCACCGCCTTGAAGCGGCTGCTGCCGGCGATGCAGGCGCTCTATTCGAGCCTGTCGCCGACTCAGCAGAAAACCGCCGACCAGGTGTTTCGCCAGGGCCCCGCCGGCGAGTGAGGCCGGCCAGCCCCGATCCAATTTTCAAGCCGACCAACCGAAAGATCCGCCGATGCCGACCTCTCCGCTGCCGCTGAACGACTTTCTCGTCCTCGACCTGACCGCGCATCGGGCCGGCCCGACCGCGGTGCGCCAGCTCGCCGATTGGGGCGCCGATGTGCTCAAGATCGAGCCGCCGGGCGAGCAGGTCGACGCCACCGGCAGCCGCCGCGATGGCCCCGACTTTCAGAATTTGCACCGCAACAAGCGGTCGATCACCCTCAATCTGAAGAGCAAGGAGGGGCTCGAGATCTTCTTCAAGCTCGCCAAGCGCGCCGATGTCGTCGTCGAAAACTATAAATCCGACGTGAAGCACCGGCTCGGCGTCGATTACGAGGCGGTCAAGGCGATCAACCCGCGCATTGTCTATGGCAGCATTTCGGGCTTCGGCCAGGACGGCCCCTATGCCGGCCGCGCCGGGGTCGACCAGATCGCGCAGGGAATGGGCGGGCTGATGTCGATCACCGGCCATCCGGGCAGCGGGCCGGTGCGCGTCGGCATCGCCATCAACGACACCTCGGCCGGCCTGTTGCTGTCCTATGGGATCGTGTTGGCGCTGTTGAACCGCGAGCGCACCGGCGAGGGCCAATGGGTGCAGACCTCGCTGCTCGAAGCGCAGATCTTCATGCTCGATTTCCAGGCCGCGCGCTATCTGATGAAGGGCGAAGTCGCCGGCCAGGAGGGCAATTTCCACCCGACCTCGCCCGGCACCGGCATGTTCGAGACCGCCGACGGCCATATCAACATCGCCGCCTCGGGCGACAATCTGTGGCAGCGGTTTTGCGAAGCGGCGGGCGCGAAGGATCTGCTCGAAAACCCCGACTTCAAGACCGTCGTCGCCCGCGCCAAGAACCGCAAGGCGCTGATCGCGCACCTCAACGAGATCATGCGCCGCCACCCGAGCGCCCATTGGGTCGAGCTCCTGAACAAAGCCGGCGTCCCGTGCGGCCCGATCAACACGATCGACCAGACCTTCGCCGACCCGCAGGTCCAGCATCTCGGCATCGCCAAGCCGGTCGACAATCCCCGGCATGGGCCGCAGCGGGTGGTCGGCCAGCCGATCCATTTGAGCAGCTACCCGCAGCCGGACCGGCTCTCCCCGACCCCCGAGCAGGGCCAGCACACCGACGCGGTGCTGCGCGACCTCGGCTACGACGCGGCAACGATCGCTGGCACTGCGCGAAAAGGGTGCGGTCTGACGCTCGGGTGCGGCAGGTGGCGGCGATGGCGTCCCGGCAGGCGATTGGTGAGCGTTGTTGATGTCATTGCGAGCAAGGCGAGGCAATCTGGCCAGATTTTTCCAGCGGCGCCGGGATTGCTTCGTCGCGCCTACGGACTCCTCGCAACGACATGGCTTTGGATAAAAAAGAAGCCGCGCTTTAACCCATGAGAGGAGACAGCGACGATGGCGCTCTCAGACGTGAAGGCCTTGACCTTCGACGTGTTCGGCACGGTGGTGAACTGGCGCGACAGCGTCGCCCGCGAGGCCAAGGCGATCCTTGCGCCAAAGGGTTACGATAAGGATTGGCACGCCTTCGCCGACCGGTGGCGGGCGCGCTACCAGCCGGCGATGGCCAAGGTGCGCAACGGCGAACGCCCGTGGGCGCGGCTCGACGATCTCCACCGCGAAAACCTGGTCGAGCTATTGCCCGAGTTCGGTATCACCGGGCTCGGCGAAGCGGAGATCGACCATTTGAACCGCGCCTGGCATCGGCTCGACGGCTGGCCGGACACGGTCGAGGGCCTGACCCGCCTCAAGCGCAAATTCATCCTCGCGACGTTGTCGAACGGCAATGTCGCGCTGATGGTCAACATGGCCAAATACGCCGGGCTGCCATGGGATGCGATCCTCGGGGCCGAAGTGGCGCATGCCTACAAGCCGCAGCCGGAGGCCTATGACCGCACCGCAGCCTTTCTCGACCTGAAACCCGCAGCGTGCATGATGGTCGCGGCGCATAATGGCGACCTCGTCGCCGCACGCGGCCGCGGCTTTCGGACCGCCTTTGTCAGCCGGCCCTTGGAGCACGGCCCGAACAAGACCCGCGACGTCAAGGCCGAGCACGAGTTCGACGTAGTCGCCGACAGCTTTATCGACCTCGCCGCCAAGCTCGGCTGCTGACCCATAGGCGGCCTCGGCCGGGCGGCGGCTCAGCCGGCACGACCCTCGACCCATCCCTCCGCCATTCGCGGCAAGGCGGTCGGGCGCGGTAATGCATCGAGGCCCGAGTGCGACCCCGCGCGTTCGAGCAGTGCGAGCTGGGCGTCGATGTCGATCTCGATGCTGGACAGCGACCTCGAGACGAATATCCTCGAAGACGTTGGCGCGGCGGCGCCGGCGCCAGGCCATGACGGTCTCGTCGCGGGTCCGCAGCAGTGCCACGATCTGCGGGCGGAACAGCGCGACCATCGCAACGATCCACTGGCTGAGGACGGCCGACCGCCCGGCCTCGCCGATCACGAAACCGTCGAGCATGCGGACGACATCGTCGGCGCGATACCAGGTCTCGCCGGTGACCCAGCGGTTGGTCGTGAACAGACGAATCGGCTCGCCCATAGGATCGAGCATGATCGCGACGAGATGGGCAACCTCGTCGCGGGCACCTTGCTTCAGCGGAGCCGCCTGCGGCAGTGGCCGCGCAGCATCGGCGACCGCGGTCTCCGGAAGAACCAGCGGCGCCACTCCGGCGGGAATGCCGTCGGCGCGCAAAAAGGTGTGAAAGTGCCCGTGCTCGCCGGCCGGTCGCCCAGCCGCCGGGTGGATGTGATAGAAATACTGGGCGTGGGTGTGCGGATCGTAGACCTCACCTTCGGGATAGTGCCGCCACTCCGCGAGCGGCAATTCGCCCGCCGTGATCTCGCCGAGGAGGCCGTGCGGTTTCGCCGCGAACCAGCGACGACACTCGGCGAGGGACCTCGCCGCGGCCTGCATCTGGGCGAGTTCGGCCGGGCTCGCCCGCCACTCAATCATCTCTTCAGCGCCCGCCACTGGTTCACCCCCGCGAACGAAACGTGGCCACAATAGCTAGCCGCGCGGCGCAGATAAAGCGGCATGGGCAAGGGTCCACGAAACCACGTCGCCGATCACCGCATCCGTCGCCGCATTGAAGGCGGCAACCACGTCGGGAATATTGTCGGCCGCGGCCGGAACCCGGCGCTCGAACGCAGCTTGGGCAACGAGCGCGCGCCTCGGCATCGCCACCAGCCGGACGACCACGGCCACCCAAACCCGCGGCAGACCGACACCCGCAGCATACTCGGCTTCAAAATGGCGCAGCTGGGTCTCGAGGATAAAGCTCGCGCGCAGGCCGATCGATTCGCGGTCGATCGCGGTGATCGCCCCGCTGTTCTCGAACGAGGCCAGGATTGCGCCCTGCAACAGTGCCGGGACGCGGTCGGTCCACTCCGAATCGGCGTAATAGTCGAGTGAGATCGGCGATCGGCTCAGCGCGATCCGGGTGGTGTCGATCCCGGCCGGGGCCTGCGGCCGGTCGACGATCAGCACCCCGCCGACATGCGGCAGGCCCCCAGGAGAGCGGCTATCGGCGGTCAACCGATAGAGGTGTCCGGGCGGTGCGACGCCCAACAGGCTGGCACAGCCGGCCAGCGCCAGCACGGCGGCGCCTGGCAGCCAGCGGCGCGCGATGCGGGCGGGCGGCCCGCTCATCGCGGCTGATATCCCTGTCGCCGGTCGCCGAACAGCAACCGGGTCGGATCGCGCTGGAGCTGTTCCGCCAGCCGGTTGAGGTTGGTCGCCAGTTCCTGCGCGTCGCTGACGAAATCATCGACCCCCGGCAGGGTCTGCTGGGTGAAGGTTCGGATGCCCGGCCGGTCCTCGGCCAGCATCAACTGGAGCTGATGGCTGGTGTCGACCAGGCTCGCCGCCACCCGGTCGTAATCCTTCAGGGTCTGCGATACCTGGTCTTTCAGCCCGCCGCGCCCGGCATAGCTCTGATCGACATGGTTCAGCAGCCTCTTGAGCGCGACCAGCGAGTCATCGGCGTTGCCGAGGATCGGGCCGATATCTTCGCTGTGAGCGGCGAGGGCCCCGGTCAGGGTCCGGATATTCTGCAAGCTGTCGGCCACCGCCTTACGGTTCTGCGGATCGAGCAGCTTATTCAAATTGCCGGCGGCGGTCTTGAGCTCGCCGGTCACCTCGGGAAGCGAGGCCTTCACCTCTTCGATCTCCGATCGCCCGGGCCTGATGACCGGGTATTTATGGCCGGGTCTGGGCTCCAGCACCCGGGACTCGTTGCGTGCCGCCTCGGATCTGGACCGTCGAGACGCCGCTCAACAGGTTGGTGTCGAGAAAGGCGCGGGCGTTATCCTTGATCGTGACCAGATCGGTGTCGATCTCAGCCGTCACCTGGATTTGTCCGATGTTGTCGGGATCGACGCGGATGTCGGTCACCCGGCCGACTGGGATGCCGTTGTACTGGACCGCCGAGCCCTTGCTGAGGCCGGCCACCGATCCTTTGAAAAAGATGTAATAGGGCTTGTGCGCCTCCGAGAGTTCGAACTCGGCCGAGCCACAAGCACCGCGCCAAACGCCAGCAGGATCACGACGAGCACGAATGCTCCAACCGCGACGTAATGGGCTCGCGTCTCCATCCGTTCTCTCCGCTGCGGGACGGCTCAGGCCGAGGCTGTGACAGGGTGGTCGGTGACGGGGGGTTCGACCGTCGGCCGCTCCGCACCTTCAGCGTTCGACGCCGCTCGGCCGCGCGGGCCGTGGAAATAGGAGCGGATCCACGGGTGATCGTCCGCCAGCATTTGGGAGAGAGTGCCGACGCGGATCTGCTTGTCGACCAGCACCGCCACCCGGTCACAGATCGCGAACAGGCTGTCCAGGTCGTGCGTCACCATGAACACGGTCAGACCGAGGCTCCGCTTCAAGTCGGCGATCAGATGATCGAAATCCCCGGCGGCGATCGGATCGAGCCCGGCCGTCGGTTCGTCGAGAAAGACGATTTCCGGATCGAGCGCCAGCGCCCGGGCGAGCCCGGCCCGCTTGCGCATGCCGCCCGACAGCTGCGCGGGATATTTTTCCGCGGCGTCCTCGGCCAGGCCGACCATGCCGATTTTGCAGGCTGCGATCTCGTCCATCAGGCGCGGCGGCATGGCGTAGTATTCCTCGAGCGGCACCTCGATGTTCTGGGCCACGGTCAGCGAGCTGAACAGCGCGCCGTCCTGAAACAGAACCCCGCAGCGTTTTTCCAGCCCGCGGCGCTCGGTGTCGTCGATCCGCAGAACGTCGCTGCCGAACACCTGTACCTCGCCGCTGGCCGGCCGGTTCAGCCCGACGATCGTCCGCAACAGCACCGACTTTCCGCTCCCCGATCCGCCGACTACGCCGAGGACCTCGCCGCGGAACACGTCGAGATCGAGGCCGTCATGGACCGTCTCGGCGCCGAACCGGTTGACCAGGCCGCGGATGCGGATGACCGCTTCGCCCAAATCCTGCGGCATGCCCGGATCTTGCGGCACCCTCAGATCCCCAAAATCGAAAAGAATATGGAAAAGGCGGCGTCGATGACGATTACCAGAAAGATCGCTTCGACCACCGAAAGCGTGGTCTGGCGGCCGACGCTCTCGGCGCTGCGCGACACCTGAAAACCTTCATAGCAGCCGATGGTCGCGATGATCGCGGCGAAGAACGGCGCCTTGACGACCCCGATCCAGAAGGTCCTCGGGGCGAGTGAGGTCTGCAATTCGCGAACGAATTGCAGGATGGTGATCCCCAACACGCCCCATGCCATCAGGCAGCCGCCGAGCAGCCCCATCACGTTCGCGCATACGGTCAGCATCGGCAGGCTCAGCAGCAATCCGAACAGGCGCGGCATCACCAGCACTTCGATCGGGTCGAGGCCGATAGTGCGCATCGCGTCGATCTCTTCGTTGACGCGCATCGTGCCGATCTGGGCGGTAAAGGCGCTGCCCGAGCGGCCGGCGATGATGATCGCGGTCATCAGGACGCCGAGCTCGCGCAAGATGCCGACACCCAAGAGATCGACCGTATAGATCTGCGCCCCGAACCGGCGCAGCTGGTCGGCGCCCTGGTAGGCGATGACGACGCCGACCAGAAACGACAGCAAGCCGACGATGGCGAGCGCATTGACCCCGGTCTGCTCGATCTGCGCGACCAATGCCGTCAGCCTGATCCGGCCGGGGTGCCGGATGAGGCGCAGAGCCGTCTCGCAGACAAGGCCGAGAAAGCCGAGGATGCGATAGGCGCGTGCGAAGAGACCGAGCGAAATCTCGCCGATCCGCGCCAGGAAGCCCGAAAGCGAATGGTGCGCCGGACGCGGGTGCGAGATCGGAGCGAGAAAGCCGGCAGCGCGGACCTGCTCGAACAGCGGGGCGAAGCTTGGCCGCAGATTGCGCAGTTCCACGGGGTTGCCGCGGGTCGACAGGTCGCGCTCGGTGCGCATCAACAGCCAGGCGCCGGCGGTATCGATTCGCTCGATCGCTGAGAGGTCGATTGTGACCCGCCCCCCTTGCGGCATCTGCAGCGCCTGCAGCCGGCGGTCGAGCTCGGCGGCCGAGGCCACCAGCCATTCCCCGGCGACGGCCAGCACCACCGACCCGGCATCCTCGGTTTCGACCAGAGTGGCCGCGTTCGACGCCATCGTGCCCATCACATCTGCGCGCTTCGCGAGGCCTTTCCAACCCCGGCAAAAGCGGCTATGCCGCCAGACTGTCGATCAGCGCCCAAAGGTCGAAGCTCAAGGGCTGTCGATCGTCCACGGTCGACCGTCGAGGATAAATGGTCATGGACCTCAAAGAGCATATCCGCTCGATCCCCGATTTTCCCAAGCCCGGGATCCTATTCTACGATATTTCCACGTTGCTGGCGCATCCGGTCGCATGGCACACGACGGTGGTTCGCTTGGCGGAGGCGCTGCGTCCGCATCAGCCCGATCTGTTGATCGGTATCGAATCCCGCGGGTTCCTGGTCGCCGCCCCGCTCGCCTTTGAGCTCGGCCGCGGGTTCGCGATGATCCGCAAGCAAGGCAAGCTGCCGGGCCGGACCGTCCGTTTCACCTATAACCTCGAATACGGCAGCGACACGATCGAGATGCAACAAGATGCTATCGCCCCTGGTCAGCGGGTGGTCGTCCTCGACGACCTGCTGGCGACCGGCGGCACTATGCAGGCCGCCATCGACCTGGTGCGCCGGCAGGGCGGCATCGTCGTGGGCGCCGGCTGCATCATCGAACTCAGATTTCTGCAAGGCCGCAGCCGCATCGACGTCCCGTTCACGGCGATGGTCGCATACGAAGCTTGATTGATGGTTGATCATCGCCGCGGTCAGGCGTCGCCGCGGTCAGGCGTCGCTATGGCAAATCGTCGCCGCGCTCAGTCGTCGCTACCGGGAGGCCAGGAACCGAGGCTGCGGCCGATCACCGCGTAAAGCGGGTGGCCGCCGCTGGACGGAGTGCGGTCGAGACAGCGGATGTCGCCCCAGTTGCCGGCTTCGGCGAAATGATGCGCGATCAGGCACAAATGCCCGGCCTCATCGAGAAGGCACCAGCAGCCGATGGCGCGGGCCGGCCGACACCGTTCCGAAAAGGTCACGACCAGCGGCGCATCGGGTTTCAGCACCCGCCCGACCTCGCGGATGACCTCGGCCGGCCGCGTCAGATGCTGGACCGAAACGCACAGTGCGGCACCGTCGAACTCGCCGGCGGCAAAGGGCAGACGGGGGGTGCGGTTCAAATCCTGCACCCGCCATTCGTCGAGAAACGGGTTCTCGGCCAGCTCGCAGGCGTTGGGCCCGACCCCGACCACGCGCGCATAAGCGATTTCGGGAGGCAGATGGCTGACCCAGCCCGACATCAGGTCGAGGATGGCTCCGCCGGTAGGCAGAATCTGACGATAAAGATCAGTGATCGCAGCGAGCGCAGCGGCGTCGATCTGCGCCAATTGCGGCAATTCGATCCCGGCGGAAGGATCGAAGAGCTCATCGACACGCCCTATGGCGGGCTTCGGAAGGAGCGGCGTCATTTCCTCCGTCTCGTGCGTGTTTCCCGTCTCGTGCGTGCTTGACGGGAGATAGGGAGCGGCGCTGGGGCAGTCCATAGGAGAAAAACGGCTCGATGAAAAATCGAAGGCGGAAAAATCGAGCTGGGTCAAGACGGCCGGCCGGCTCGGCGAACATTTGCGCGAGGTCAATCCGCCAGTACCTCTTCCGGCGGCGTCTGCGGCAGGTCGAGTGCGTGCGCCACCGCCGGATGCGTGACCCGCCCGCGGCTGATGTTGAGCCCATGGCGGAGATGCGGGTCATCGTCGAGCGCCTTCCGCCAGCCGTGATCCGCGATCGCCAGGACAAAGGGCAGGGTCGCGTTGTTGAGGGCGACGGTCGAGGTGCGCGCCACCGCTCCGGGCATGTTGGTGACGCAGTAATGCACCACCCCTTCCTCGATATAGGTCGGAGCGGCGTGGGTGGTCGGCCGGCTGGTCTCGAAGCAGCCGCCCTGGTCGATCGAAATGTCGACCGCCACGGTCCCCGGCCGCATCGCCCGAACGAGCTCGCGGCGGACCAGCTTTGGCGCCGCCGCACCGGGGATCAGCACCGCGCCGATCACCAGATCGGCGGCGGTGACTTCGCGCTCGATCGTCTCCATCGTCGAATAGAGCGTATGCAATTGCGCCCCGAACTGCAGGTCGAGCTCGTAGAGCCGCGGCAGCGAGCGGTCGATGACCGTGACATAAGCCTCCATCCCCATCGCCATCCGCGCCGCGTTGGTGCCGGCGACCCCGCCGCCGAGAATCACCACCTTGGCCGCGGCAACGCCGGGAACCCCGCCCAGCAATACGCCGATGCCGCCCTGCTCCTTTTCGAGACAGTGCGCGCCGACCTGCACCGACATCCGACCAGCGACCTCGCTCATCGGCGCCAAGAGCGGCAGGCCGCCGCGCGCATCGGTGACGGTTTCATAGGCGATCGCGATGGCACCCGAGCCGATCAGGCCCAGCGTCAGCAGCCGGTCGGCGGCGAGATGAAGATAGGTGAACAGGATCTGGCCGCGACGCAGGAGCGCAACCTCCTGCGGCTGCGGCTCCTTGACCTTTACGATCAGCTCGGCCGTCTCGAAGACCTCTGCGGCGCTCGGCAGGATGCGGGCGCCGGCCGCCTCGTAGGCCCTGTCATCAAAGCCGATCGCGGCGCCGACCCCGGTTTCGACCACGACCCGATGGCCACGATGCGCGAGCTCGCGCACGCTGCCGGGAACGAGGCCGACGCGGTATTCGTGGGTCTTCACCTCTTTGGGCACACCGATCAGCATCGCACCACCTCCGCGCCACGGCAGGCGCGCCGCCCTCTGCGCTGCGCCCGCCGTCGACGCCCTGTCTCCGAGGCCCTGACCGATAATTGCTCCAGGCCCGCGACAATACGCCGCAACCGGTCGAGCATAGAGAACCAGCGGAAATCTGGGGATACTCAGCGCGATTGATAAGGCCGGTTTGGCCTAAGGGCGGCAGCCTCGCCGCTCCAAACCTCGCATTCGCGACGGGCAGCAATGGCAACCTTGGTAACCCTGGCGATGATTTACCTCGCAGTCGGCGCCGTCCTGTTCGCCCATCCGCGCTCGCCGGCGGTGCCGGATGACTTCGATTGGCGCGCCCAGGTCGGGGTATTTCGCAATAGCCTGCCGGCGGTGCTGGCTTGGCCGCTCGCCTTATGGTTCTGGTGCAGCGACCGAGGCTGACCGAGAGTCGAGGCCGAAAGCCTAGCCGGAGCTCAGCCGCCTGACCACCTCGTCGGCCAGCGGCAAGGACGCGGTCAGTCCCGGCGATTCGATGCCGTAGAGGTTGACCAGCCCCGGAACGCCGTGCGTCGCCGCTCCTTGCACGACAAAATCGGCGGCGGGCTCGCCGGGCCCGCTGATCTTCGGGCGGATGCCGGCATAGCCCGGCTGCAGGGCGCCGTCGGGCAAATCCGGCCAATAGCTGCGAACTGCGGCATAAAACGCCTCGGCGCGCGTCGGGTCGACCATGTAGTCGACCTCGGAGATCCATTCGACATCGGGGCCGAAGCGGGCTTGGCCGGCGACGTCGAGGGTGATGTGGACGCCGAGCCCGTCCGGCGCTGGCACCGGATAGACCAGCCGCCGAAACGGCGAGCGCCCGCCGAGGGTGAAGTAGACGCCGCGGCAGAAATAGGCGGCGGGGATCGTCTCGAGCGGGACCCCGGCGATGGTGCGGGCGAGCGCCGGCGCATAGAGCCCGGCGGCATTGACCAGAAAGCGGCAGCGGATGATGCCGGGCTCGCCGCCGCCGGTCGCAAGCTCGAAGCCGTCGGCGCGCACCATGCCGGAGAGGACCGGCGTGCGCAGCACGACCGTGGCTCCGGCGGCCTCGGCCTCGCCCTGATAGGCCAGCATCAGCGCGTGGCTGTCGATGATCCCGGTCGACGGCGACAGCAGTGCCGCGACACAACGTATTGCCGGTTCGAGGTCCTGCGCCCGCGAAGCGCTGAGCCGTTCGACATCGTCGACGCCGTTGGCCCGCGCTGCAGCGGCGATCTTTTCCAGCGCCGGGATCTCGCCCTCGCGCGCGGCGACGATCAGCTTGCCGAGCTGCGCGTGCGCGACCCCGTGCTCGCGGCAATACGCGTAGAGCCGCCGGCGCCCCTCGACGCAGCTCGTCGCCTTGAGGCTTCCTTGCGGGTAGTAGATCCCGCTGTGGATGACCTCGCTGTTGCGCGACGAGGTCTCGAAGCCGATCGTCCAGGCGCGCTCGAGCACCAGCACCTCGTGGCCGGTGAGCGCCAGGGCCCGCGCCGCGGCGAGACCGATCACCCCGGCGCCGACCACCGCGCATTCGACCTCATCCACCCTCTTGTCTCCTCCGCCGGTCGCGGGCCGCCGAACCGGAGCGGCCGCCTGCTGCCGATCTTGTTTTTCGCCCGGCGAAGGGCCTCGTCAAGCGCCGCAGAAGCCCGCCGCCCGCGGCGACCCTTGCGACACGACCCGCAGCGAGACATTCTGCCGAATATCCCCGGGAGGCGTTTACGCGCCCCGCGGCGGCCGCGGGTTCGGCTCGAGAGCGGCGCCTGCACGAGGCGGCTGGACGCCGTTCGCGAAATCGCCGACACTCACCGGTCGCGGCAATGTGCGAAGGGCAGCGATGAGCCGGAAGAACGCGACGGTACTGGCGCTCGGCGATTATCGGGCGCGGCAGCGCATCGTGTATTTCACCCGCTCCGAGCTGAACCAGCTTCTCGGCCTCTACAGCCGCCACGTGATCCGCGGCGAGTGGCGCGATTATGCGATCGACCACGGCGTCGGAACGGCCCGGTTTTCGGTGTTTCGCCACACCCATGAGTCGCCGACCTTCGTCATCCTCAAATTGGTGCCGACACCGGCCAGACCTGCTGAATTCATCGTCCAGAGCGGGCGGCAGCGGCTGCGCAGCGCGCGCAGCCTGGCCGAGGCGCTCGAATATTTTCGGACCATTCTGAGCTTGGTCACGGCGTAGCTTCGGCAACGCCGGTTCGGCGAGCCGCGGCCTTCATAAAGAAATCTCGTCGAAATCGACGGTGTCGGACAGCGGCCCGACCCACCCCAGGCTGCGGCGGTCAATGGCGACGGTCTTGATGATCGCGAAGACCGGCCGTCCGGGCGTCAGATCGAGGCGATCGAGCGTCAGGCGGGTGACCTGCGCCAGCAGCATCGCGCCGTTCAACTCGACCCGCACATCGGCGATCGGGCCGTCGGGCGCGCCGATCTCGGCGATCCGCCCGGCCAGCACGTTGAGCGCGCTCAAGCCTTTGGGCGGATCGAGCCCGAGCACGACATCGCGAGCGAGGATGCGCACGCGCACCGCCGCGCCGATGGCGAGATCGATCCGCGGCAGGCGCAGCTCGCCTGCTGCCGACCGCACCGTCGTCAACTGATAACGCTCGTCATGCGCGGCGACCCGCATTTCGATAACCGCACCGGCCTCGCAGCGGCCGGTCAGCGGCAGCAGGTCCATCCGCGCCATGACCTGCGGCACCGGCCCGCTCGCCGCCACCCTGCCGTCGGCGAGCAGCACGATCGTCGAAGCGAGCCGCGTCACCTCGGCCACCGAGTGGCTGACATAGACGATCGGCACCTGGCTCGCGTCGCGCAGCCGCTCGATATAGGGCAGGATTTCGGCTTTGCGCGCGTCGTCGAGTGCCGCGAGCGGCTCGTCCATCAGCAAGAGGCGAGGGCTGGCGAGCAGTGCACGGCCGATCGCGACGCGCTGCTTTTCGCCGCCCGACAGCAATCCCGGCCGGCGGCCGAGCAGAGCGCCGATGCCTAAGAGTTCGACAACCCGGTCAAAACTCTCGCGCCGCTCGCGGCCCGGCGTAAACCAGTTGCCGTAGAGCAGGTTCTGGCGGACGCTGAGATGCGGAAACAGCCGCGGCTCTTGAAAGACATAGCCGATCCGCCGCCGATGCCTTGGCACGAAGGCGCCCGACGCCGTGTCCACCAGCACCCGGCCGTCGATCGCGACCCGGCCGCGGTCGGGGCGCAGCAGCCCGGCGATGATGTTGACGAGCGAGGTCTTGCCGGCGCCGGAATGCCCGAAAAGCGCCGTCAGCCGCCCCTGCGTCGTGAACTGCGCATCCAGGGTGAAGGCGCCGAGCCGGTGGCGGATGTCGACTTCGACGCTCACAGCCCGACTACCCGCCGGGCGACGCGCCGCCCGACCAACCCGGAGAGAAAGATCGCCGCTGTCGATATCGCCACCGCGACCAGGGTCAGCCGGAGCGCGCCGGCATCGCCGCCCGGGACCTGGGTAAACGTATAGATCGCGATCGGCAGGGTTTGGGTTTCGCCGGGAATGTTCGAGACGAAGGTGATCGTCGCACCGAACTCGCCGAGGCTGCGCGCGAAGGCGAGGATCGATCCGGCGACGATACCCGGCAGGATCAGCGGCAAGGTCACGGTCAGGAAGACCCACAGCGGTCCGGCGCCGAGCGTCCCGGCAGCCTCCTCGAGGCGTCGGTCGACGGCTTCGACCGAGAGACGAATGGCGCTGACCATCAACGGAAACGCCATCACCGCCGAGGCCAGCGCCGCCCCGGTCCAGCGGAAGGCGAACACGAACCCGGCCGCTTCGAACAGCAGCCGGCCGAGCGGCCCGTCTCGGCCGAACAGAAGCAGCAGGAAATAGCCGGTCACGACCGGTGGCAAAATGAGCGGTAGGTGGACCGCCACATCAAGCAATTCCCGGCCCCAGAACCGGCCGCGGGCGAGGGCCATCGCCGCCAGCACGCCCAATGGCAAGCTCGTCGCCACGGCCCAGGCCGCCACCTTGAGGCTGAGGCGGATCGCGACCAGCTCGGCGGGGGCGAAATCGAACAGCGACGACCAGTTCACGCTTTCTCTGTGCTCGCCGTTGCATTGCGCGGCTACGGGGTGGCTTGGCCGAGGACCTTGAAGCCCTGCTTCTCGAACAGCGAAGCGGCCTTGGGCGATTCGAGATAGGCGAGAAAGCCGGCGGCGTCCGGGTTCGTCGAAGCGGCGGTCAGCGCCAGCGGATAGATGATCGGCGGATGGGTGTCGTCGGCGAACACGCCGACGATCCTGACATTCGGCTCGACCGCGGCGTCGGTGCGGTAGACGATGCCGAGCGGGACCTCATTGAGCGCCACCAGCGCCAGCGCCACCCGCACGTTCTCGGCCTGCGCGATCCGGCTTTCGACCGACGCCCAGACCCCGAGCTTTTCGAGCGCCGCCTTGCCATAGATGCCGGCCGGCACGGCACTGGTGTCGGCCATCGCCAGCCGGCCGCCGGCGAGCAGCTTGGCGAGCGGGAAGCCCGGCGCGATCTTGACCCGCACAGCGCTGCCCTTGGGCGCGATCAGCACCAGCTCGTTGCCGAGCAGGTCTTTGCGCGTGGCTGGCTTGATCAGCTTCTTCTTGGCGAGATAGTTCATCCATTCGAGATCGGCCGAGATGAAGATGTCGGCCGGCGCGCCGTTCTCGATCTGCTTGGCCAGCGTCGAGCTCGCCGCCAGCGACGCGGTAACGTGCTTGCCGGTCTGCTGCTGGTACTGGGTGTCGATGTCGTCGAGGGCATTTTTGAGGCTGGCAGCGGCAAAGACCAGCACGCCGCGGCTCTGCGCCGGAGCCGGAGCGCCAGAGAGCGCCAACGCCAGCGCCGCGCCAATAGCCATCAGGCCGTATGACCACGACGGGAATCGCGGCCCGCTCGAATTCGCCGTTGTCCACATGCTCCCCTCTTCCGCCTGCCGATATGTGATCATATCACTATATCCCGCGAGATATAGCGCGTTGTTGGCGTCAGAATGCGAGCGGAAGCACTTAGCCGATGACTTCTGATGGGATAGCGCCCGGTTTTTCACCACACCGGCGAAAGCCGGTGCCCACGGCCGGGATGGGCCCCGGCCTGCGCTGGGACGGCAGCAGGTATGAGGCAAGTGTCGGGTTCGTACCGACTAGCCCAGCGCGCCCGACTGGCGCAGCGCTGCGATCTCGTCGGCCGTCAGTCCGAGCACGCCGGCCATGACCGCATCGGTGTCGGCACCGAGCCCTGGCGCCGCGCCGACCGTCCGGCCAAAGCTGGCGCGCCACGGCAGCCCCGGCAGAACGCCGCCGCCATGCGCATCCCAAAACCCGCGCTCGCGCAGGCGATCGCTGGCAACGAGGTCGAGCGCGCCGGCGAGCGCCGCCGCCGGGATGCCGGCATGCCGCAGTTCGGCCGCGGTGGTCGCGCCAGCCCGCGGGCGTGCCCAGGTCGAGAGCGCGTCATCGATCGCGGCGCGCTGTCCCCTGCGCTGGGCAAGCCCGAATTCGGCCATCGGCATCAAGGCCGGAACCATCGCGCACAAGCCTCGCCATTCCTCATCGCCGGCGATGGTGAGGCTGAGCCAGTCGTCGGCGCCGGCGCAGCGGTAGGCGCGCTGCGGGACATAGCGGTCGGAATCATTGCCCCGAGGTTGCGGCGCCCCGTCGAGCTGCGTTGCCAGCAACGGCTCGGCCATGGTCCACAGCAGCGCCTCGGTCATCGAGAAATCGACCCGGACGACGCCGCCCGCACGTTGCCGATGCCACAACCCGGCGGCGACGACAAACGCCAGCATCAGCCCACACATCGGGTCGAGCCAGGCAAAGCCGACGCGCGGCGCCGCCCCGGGGTGGCGATTGAGCCCGGCGAACCCGGCATAGCATTGCAGCAACGTGCCGTAGGCGACGGCGTGCGCCTCGGGCCCGATGCGCCCGAGCCCCGAGGCCGAGACATAGATCAGATCGGGGTTGGCCTCTTGCAGCTGTTCTGCGCCAAGGCCGAGCCGGTCCATGACGCCGGTCGCGAAATTCTCGATCAGCACGTCGGATTTGGCGGCCAGCGCATGGGCAACGGCGACCGCCTGCGGCTGCTTGAGGTCGAGCACGACGCCGCGCTTGGCCTGACCGAGGACCGTGTGCAAGTGGGAGGCGCGGCCTGGGTCGCCGCGGCCAGGAGCCTCGACCTTAATCACCTCGGCGCCCATTGCTGCCAAATAACGGGTCGCCGTCGGCCCGGCGATGACCCAGCTGAAGTCGAGGATACGTACGCCGGTGAGCGGCATCGGGGCGCCAGCCCGGGGCAGATCCGCCGCGCCGCCGGGAATTTCTGACGCTCAGCCCAAAGGGCGGCCCGGGCATCTTGACCTGACGCCCGGCGATCGCGACCGGCCGGTAGAAATTGCGGTGCGCGAGCTGCGCCGAATTAAGCTGCTCGGCCGGCTCGCGCAACGGAAAGCTCGGCACATGAGCCGCCTGGGCCCGGTCGGCGATCCACTGCTTGTCGTGTTGCCGGCTCCACGCCGACATCAGCGCATGGAGCGCGTCCCAATTGGCGACCCGGTCGGGCTTGGTGGCGAAACCCGGTTCGCTGCCCCAGTCGGGGGGCCCCATCACCTCGAGCCATGCCGCCCATTGGCGGTCCTCGCGCGGCGAGATCGCTACATACCCGTCGCGCGCCGGCAGGATCGTGACCGTGGCCCCGTTGCCGTCGCCGACCCGCCGGCGCGGCCGGCTGATGCCGCCGATCCCGGCATTGGCCAATTCGCCGACCGCCATCGTCGCCAGCGCTTCGTGCATCGAAACATCGATCACGACGCCAGGCTCGGCGGCAAGGGCCGCGTGCATGCCGGCGCAGGCGGCGGCGAGCCCGCTGATAAACGCGGATTGCCCCCCGACCGGGCGGATCGGCGCCTCGGCCAGATTATCGACCTGGCCGGTCAAGATCCGGGCGATGCCGCTGTCGAAGAACAGGGTCAGGTCGCTCGCCGGGTCGTCGGCGCGCGGCCCGGTCTGACCAAAGGGCGAGATCAGGACGATTGCCGCCTCGGCATTGAGCCGGCGCAAGCTATCGGCGTCGCAATGGCGCGCGCGCAGATCGCGGGGCTGGCCTTCGCACACGATCAGCCGGGCGCTCCCGAGTGCCGCGCGCGCGGCGGCCGGCTCGTCGGACACGATCGCCTTGCCGCGATTCAACCATTCGGCGAGCGGCGTCGCCCGGTCGGGGTCGATGGCGCTGACCTCAGCGCCGACATCGGCGAGGAGCCGCCCAAACACTGCTGCCGCCGATCCGTCGCCGATTTGGACGACCCGAAACCCGGCGAGCAGCGATATTCCCAAGCGATCCATCGAGGCACTGGCCTCAGCCTTCGCCGACTGCGCGTTCGCGTGCGCTAGAGGCGGGGACGCGGGCGAGGCCGAGATGGTCGCGCAACGTCGTGCCGTGGTAGTCGCGGCGGTAGAGCCCGCGGTGCTGCAGCTCCGGGACGACCAGATCGACAAAATCGGCGAAGGCGCCGGGGAAATAGGGCGGCAGGATGTTGAACCCGTCGGCGGCCCCCGCAACAAACCATTCTTCGAGAATGTCGGCGATATGCCGCGGGGTGCCGCAGATCACCCAATGGCCGCGCGCCGCCGCGGTCAGGTTGTAGAGGTCGCGCAGGGTCATGTTCTGGCGCCGTGCCGCTTCGAACAGCACCCGCGAAAAGGTGCGCCCGCCTTCGCCCAACGGTGGCGGCGGCACCGGGCCGTCGAGCGGGAACCCCGAGACGTCGTAGCCGATCCGGCCCGAGACCAGAACCGCCGCGTTGGTTGGGGTCAGCCAGCTTTGCAGCAGCGACAGCTTGTCCCTTGCTTCGGCGTCGCTCTCGCCGATGATCGGCATGACGCCGGGCAGAACCGCAACCGCCTCGGGCGGGCGGCCAAACCTGGCGAGCCGGCCCTTCAGATCGGCATAGGCCGTCTTGGCGCTTTCGAGCTGCTGTACGACGGAAAAGACCACATCCGCGGTCCGCGCCGCGAGCTCGAGCCCCGCCTGTGAGCCGCCGGCCTGGATGATGACCGGGTGGCCCTGCGGCGCAGCGGGCGATGTTCATCGGCCCCTTGACCTGAAAAAACCGCCCCTTGTGGTCGAGCGGCCTGACCCGCGCCGGGTCGATATAGTCGCCCGTTGTTTTGTCGGCGACGATGGCGTCGTCGTCCCAGCAATCCCACAAACCTTTGACGACATCGACAAATTCGTTCGCGACCTCGTAGCGCAGATCGTGCTCCATGTGGCGCTCGCGGCTGAAATTGAGCGCCGCCTTGGCGGCGGTGCTGGTGACGACGTTCCACGCCGCGCGGCCGAGGCTGATATGGTCGATCGAGGCAAAGGCGCGGGCGACGTGATAGGGCTCGCCAAAGCTGGTCGAGACCGTGGCGCCAAGCCCGAGATGCCGGGTCGTCGCAGCCAATACCGAGATCAAGGTCGTCGGCTCGAAGCGGCACAAAAACGACGGATGGTCGCCCGGGTCCATGACGAGCCCGTCGGAGATGAACAACAGGTCGAATTTGCCGCGCTCGGCGATGCGGGCGATCTCCTGGGTGACCGACAGGTCGAGGTTACTGATCGCCGCCCCGTCATAGCGCCAGCCGGCCGAGTGGTTACCGGTGCCGAGGACAAAAACCCCAAGATGCATCTGACGGCTGGCGGCGCTCATGCCTCTCTACTCCCATCTCGATCAGGCGCTTCTAGTATGCACCCGTTCCGCATATAGGCGGCTATCATGATGTGATTTCGTTTCGCGGGCGCCAACCCATGCTTTGTGAATTTGCCGATCAGTTCCCCATAATTGTTGCCGACTTCCTTCAGAGTGGTCGTTCGCTTCGTCGCGGATTTCGGGAAGAGTCCGTTACGGACCTGATAATGGGTGGCCTAGTCTCCCTTGGTCGTGGTAAAATCATCGTTGAATTTCCCAATGAGCGCGTTACGGGTGCTGATATGGAATGGAACTTCGTTAATCAACGCCATAGAACTTTCTTTCGCCTACGCATTCAAGCGAAGAGCCAATATATGCTCGGCGAGTCCCTGGCAAAGCATGACCGTGGCGGTAAAATTTCCGTGGATGAAGCTCCATTGAGCCTCACGCCATGCGGCACGGTAGTTTCGCCCCCATAGAGCATCGTGCCCGATGATCCCGCGCACCTGACAAATCGACGAGCTGGCGAAAGCGAGCGATCTTTCCCTGAAGGCCATCGAGCAGATCGGCTAGGAGGTGGCGAACAAGTCAAAATCGGTAATTCCGGAGCGAAGGTCCGGCTCATCATCTCTAGTTACCATCCAGGTGAGCTCGACCGTTGTGCGTTTTAATCGCCGTGTCTCAACACAATTCAGTATGCACCAACGTCCCCGGCGGGTAACATCTCGTCGTAACAACCAGCGGCGGTTCGGAGATAATGGCAGCGCGTCAATTGCGTTTGGGCGCCTTTATGCGACCGGTCGGCATCCACACCGCCTGGTGGCGCTATCCGGGCGCCTATCCCGACGCCAATTTCAACCTCGAGCACCTGGTCCGCTTTGCTCAGACGCTGGAGCGCGGCCGGTTCGACGCCTGGTTCATGGCCGACCATCTCTCGGTCTTGAACATGCCGATGGCGGCATTGAAGCGCAGCGCCACGGTCACCTCGTTCGACCCCTTAACCCTGTTGCCGGCCCTGGCGATGGTGACCCGGCATTTGGGGCTGATCGCCACCGCCTCCACCACCTTCGAGCCGCCTTATCTGGTCGCGCGCCGGTTCGCCTCGCTCGACCATTTGAGCGGCGGGCGTGCCGGCTGGAACCTGGTCACCACCTCGAACCCCGATTCCGCGCTCAATTTCGGCCTGACCGAGCATATGGAGCACGGCGAGCGCTATCGCCGCGCGCGCGAGTTCTTCGATGTCGTCACCGGGCTGTGGGACAGCTGGGCCGACGACGCCTTTATCCGCGATGTCGAGAACGGCGTCTATTTCGACCCCGAGCGGCTGCACATCCTCGACCACAAGGGCGAATACCTGTCGGTGCGCGGCCCGTTGAATATCGCCCGCCCGGTCCAGGGCTGGCCGGTCATCGTCCAGGCCGGCGCGTCCGACGCCGGGCGCCAGCTCGCCGCCGAAACCGCCGAGATGATCTTCGCCAGCGGCGGCAACCTCGCCGACGCGCAGGCTTTTTATGCCGATGTGAAGGGCCGCATGGCGGCGTTGGGGCGCGACCCCGAGCATCTGAAGATCATGCCCGGCGCCCTCGTCGTAGTCGGCGACACCGTGGCCGAAGCCCGCGACAAGCGCGCGCTGCTCGACGGCCTGGTGCATCCCGACAGCGGCCTCGCCTCACTGTCGATCGCCCTCGGCCACGACGCGTCACAGTTCGATCTCGACGGGCCCTTGCCCGACATTCCCGAAACCAACGCCAGCAAGAGCGGCCGGCAACGGGTCATCGACCGCGCCCGGCGCGACAATCTGACCGTGCGCGAGCTCGCCCGCATCGCCGGCAGCTATGGCGGCCTCGCCTTGGTCGGCACGCCGGCGATGATCGCCGACCAGATGGAGGAATGGCTCGCGCGCCGCGCCTGCGACGGGTTCAACATCATGTTCCCCTACGTCCCCGGCGGGCTCGACGATTTCGTCGACCGCGTCGTCCCGGAACTGCAGCGACGCGACCTTTTCCGCCGCGAATACGAAGGCAGAACCCTGCGCGAAAACCTCGGCCTCCCCCGCCCCGAAAACCGCTTCTTCGAGCGGCGCGGGTTCTGACCGCCAGCGCACTGGCGGCCAGCCGCCGCAACCCGCACCGGCTGCGCACAAGCCCTGGTATCAGCCCGGTTCAATCTGGTACAGCGCAGGCGCTTCTGTCCAATTCGTGCCTGGTTTGCGCCAGCGAATATCCAGCTCGCATGGGAGGCGGATCGCCCAGATGATCAGCAACTTTTAACTATAAAAGACGGTGCCCCGGGTCGGATTCGAACTGACGACCTACCGCTTACGAAGCGGTTGCTCTACCGCTGAGCTACCGGGGCGACGGCATCACTCATAGCGCGTTCCGGCAACCCCGCCAAGCGGCTTGGCAGATGCAGGCCGTCAGCCGGCGGCCGGGTTGACGCTCGGCAGACCAGGGGAGCCCGCGAGGGTGAGATCGGCCCTGACCCGACCTTCGGCGGCGACCGGCAAGGCCGCGTCCGGCCCTGTCCAAGCGGGGGTGCGCCAGGCGAGCGTGTCGAATGCGCCGCAGCGGGGGCAAAGCGAACTCCACTCGAGGCGGTCGCCGCCGCAGTTCGCGCAGACATAGCGCGGATCGGCACGGGCGTGCGCGGCGCGGGCGAGCCATTCGCGCGCTCGCGCGAGATCGCCGTGCTCGGCTTCCTCGACCCGCGCCATCATCAGGCAGAGGCGCGGGGTGGCGCGGGCAAATTCGCCGCCCTGGCTTTCCCCCGAGCTTACTGGGAGCAATGGCGAAGTCGTCGGTGATGGGTTTGCCGGAAGCGGCGCCGAAGCCACCGGGTCGGCCCTCACCGCCTGATCGAGGTGACGTCGAGCCTCGCCCCACAACTGCGCCGCCAAGGCCGCCTCGGCCAGGGCCAAATGGCTTTCGCGCGCGACCGGGTTCTGCGCGGCGAGCCGCTCGAAATGCACCACTTGGGAAAGCGGATTTTCGGCATTCCAGATTGCGCGATAGACCTGCGCCAACTCAGGATGAGGGGAGGTGCGCCAAGCGCGTTCGATTGCCTTTGCCGCGGGCCCGGTGCGTCCTTCCTGAAGCAGCAAGCGCGCATGGTGCGCCGCCGGCGTGGCGAGTTCCGGGACGAAAGTCCGCGCCTGCGCCGCCAAGCTCAGGGCCTGCTCGCGATCGCCCCGCGCTGCGGTGAGGCGGCTCAGCTCGTAATCGATCACCCCGCGATGGTGCCGGGCGGGCTCCGACGCGATGGTTCCGGCTTTCACGGCCTTAGCCAGCGTCACGCGCGCCGACTGCCATCGCCCGTCGCGCGTTTCGAGATCGAACAGGCTTTGCAGCGCCCAGCCGGTGCTCGGGCGCAACGCCGCCGCGCGCTCGGCGAGGCGGAGTGCGGTGCGCCGGTCACCCTCGCGCAATGCCTGATTGAACAGGCCCCGCAAACCGAGAAACTCGGTTTCGCGCCGGTCGAGCATCACGGTAAAGAACCGTTTCGCTGCGGTGTCGTCGCCACCGATTTGCGCCGCCTGTGCCGACAGCAGCAAGGTCAGAGGCGGCTCGGCGAGAAGCGCCTCGGCCCTGCGGGCGTGACGCCGCGCCTCCTGAGGATCCCCGGCGGCGACCGCGACCATCCCTCGCGTCAGCGCCTGGTATCCGGCACGCCGCCGCCGCTCGCGCCGATGCCGCAGAAACGCACGCGGACTACCGAGGATCAACGACAACAGCCAAAACACCAGCGCCACCGCCAGCGCCGCCAGGATGGTCGCGGCGACCAGCACGCCGACGGAGGTGTCGACCTGCCAGCCTTGCCATGCGATCTCGACGCGGCCCGGGTTGTCAGCGAAGAAGACCGCCGCGGCAACGAGAACCGCGATGGCGACGAGCCCACCGATCGCGCGCATCAGGATGGGGCTCGCGGCGTTGCAGAACGTTGTGGCGGAGCGGCCTTGCTCGGCTCCGGCGCTGCGGCCGGAAAAGCCGCTGGCTCGGGGCCGAGCCGAACGGCGAGCAGTTCCTGCAGATGCGCCAACGCCCCATCGGCCGCCAGCCGCTGGCGCGCCATCTGCAGCCATGGGCGCGCGGCATCCGCGTTTGCCCCGGTCAGTCCGTCGAGAGCCGAGACGACGGCGGCGAGGTCACCGCGAGCGAGCGCCCGTTGCGCGGCGTCGACCGCCGCTTCGGGCCCGGTCTTCGCGGCCCCATCGATGTGCCGGATCGTCACCAGCCCGCGCAGCCGAGCGAGCATCTGCGCCGACCAACTCGAGGGCCCGGCGGGCTCGCGCACGGCGGCGATCTGCCCGGAGAGATCGGCGAGGCCGCGGCGCAAGCTGGCGCGGCTCGCCACTCCGTCGCGAGCGGCGACAGCCAGCGGCTCAGCGGCGGCGACGAGCTTGGGATCGTCGCGCGCGAGCCCTTTGAAGACCCCGTATTCGGCCGGAAAGGGCCGGGCCTCGTCGACCGCTTCGCGCATCTGCAACAGCGCCAGCAACAGCACCGCGCCGCTGCGGTCGGCACCGGCTTGCGCGCGCGCTTGCTGCTCAAGTGCGGTGACGCGATCGCCAAGGTCGGTCGCGAGGCCCCCGAGACGCGCCAACTGCTGGCCGATTTTTTCGGTATCTGCGGCCTCGGCCGCCGTTCGCGCGTCGCTCGCGTCGAGCCGCTGCGCAAGCTGAGCCAGCGCGGTCCTTGCCGCGGCGGCGGCCGCTTGATTCTGGCGAAGCCCGTCGAGTGTCGCCTCCAGCCCGTCGACGCGTTGCGCCAGAGCCGCTTGCGCCGATCTGGTCGATTTGATCGCATCGATCTTGACGGCAGGCGGTGCGGGGCGCTGCTCGAGCGCGGTCACCCGTGCAGCAAGGGCGGCGAAATCTTTGCCAGCGGTGCTTGAGCGTCCGCCCCACGGCAGCAGGGATGCCACCGCCGGCGCCCAGAATGGAGAGAGAGCTACCCCGGCGATCACAGTGACCAGCAAGGCTGCGACCAGCAACACTGCGAGCCACGCCGCGGTTTGCCGGGCCGCGCCTGGCCGCCGCGACGCCGGCACGGGAGTTTCGCCGGTCGGGACCGTCTCCAGGCCGGCGGGCGGAGCACCGCAATCCTCGGCCGGAGCCTCAGCGCGCTCTTCGGACATGGCCCTCGTTTCCGCGTTCAGTTCCGCCGCGGTTCGGCGAGCAGGCGGTCGAGCCCGTCGAGCAGCGCCGATCGATTTGGCCTTTCGGCGATCAGCCGCTCGCGCCACGGCAGCGTGCCGAGCGCCGCGTCGGCTGCCGCGCTGATCGAGAGAGCCGCGATTCCTGCGCAGGTTTGGCCGACGCCGGCATCGCCCGCGAGCCGGGTAAAGATCCCGGCGGTGCGCGGCGAAAAGAACAGAGCAAGGTCGATCGCACCCGAGCGCAGCGCCTGCACCGCGGCGGGGCTCAGCGCGGAACTGGGCCGGGCCTCGTAAAGCACCCTATGCTCGGCCGCAAAACCCAGCTTGCGCAAGGCGCCGACGAGGTCGCCGGCGACCTCGCTGCCGCAGATATGCAGCAGCAGCCCCCTTTGCGGCGCCAGTTCCTCTACCGCGAGACGAGCGAGATCGGCGGCATCGCCGGCGGCGCTCGCAACCGAGGCAAAGCCCTCAACGCGGGCACGCGCGGCGGTGGCGTCGCCGACAGCGAGCAGCGGCAGCCGGCGTTCGCCCGTCGCCCGCGCCAACGCCCGCACGCCGTTGGCGCTGGTGCACAGCACCGCCTGCACCTCGGCGAGACCGAGCATTGGCAGATCTATGTAATGAACCCGCATCAGCGGCTCGATCAACGCCTCGACCCCGCGCGCTGCCAGCGCCGCCGCCAGGCCTTCCGCCTCCTCGTGCGGCCGCGTGACGAGCGCCCGCATCGGCTGCCGCTGCGCGATCGAAACCATCGGCCTTCATCGCTGAAAGCCGGGGCCGCCGCAAGGGTCTAGCCCCGTAGCCGAAACAGGAGCACTCGTCCATAATCGCAGCAGCCGCCGTGAGCGCCCGCCCCCCAGGTGCTGGCCGACGGTTTCGCGAGGCAGGAGGACATCGCATGTCGCTGGCGATAGAGCTTGGTCACGTCGCTGGCTATATGGCCTTCAGGCGGCTGCCCTCCGGAGGCCGCCTCCGCTCCCGAACTGACGACGGTGTACCGATTGATAAACTATAGGAATTCGGTTGGTGTCGCCCCTTACCCTCTCGCGCTGCGCCGGTCCCGCCCTCTTCCCGCTCGCGGGGAGAGGGCCGCGGTGAGGGGTCTGTTGCTGATGGGTCTCCTCCTTTTTGCGCCAACTCCGGCATTGGCGCAGGCGATCGAGCAGCAGCCAACCGTACTCCACCTCAGCCAGACCGCCGAGCGCAAGGTCGTGCGCGACCTCTTGCGGATCGAGCTGAGGGTCGAGGAAACCGGCGCCGACCCGCTCTCGCTGCAATCGGCGAACAACCGCCGGATGGCAGCGGCGCTCGACCGAGCGCACCAGGTGCAAGGGGTCGAGGTCGAAACCGGTACTTACACGGTCGACGCGGAGCAGCCGCAGAACGCCCCGTCGCGGTGGCGCGCCAGTCAAGCTCTGATCTTGACCGGCACAAATTCGGATGCCGTCCTGAAGCTCGCCGGAGCGCTGCAATCCGACGGCCTGTTGACCTCGGCGATGACTTACGGGGTGTCCCCCGAAACCGTGCGCGGCGCGGAAGAGGATCTGACCGCTGAAGCGCTCGCTGGGCTCGACCACCGAGCCGCATCGATCGCCGATCGGGTGCATCTCTCAGTGCTGCGCTACCGCGACCTGCAGGTTGGCAATGCCGAGACTGGAGCGGGGCCGATGCCGCGCTTCGCCGCGATGACGATGGCCGCGGCTCCGGTAGGCCAACCGGGCGAGGCCGTCATCCGGGTCACCGTCACGGGCGATCTGCTGCTCGGCCCACCCCACCCATAGCCGGTGCGCGATGCCGCTGCCCGAACCGCCGCTGCTCGTAATTTCCGATCGCTGCCAGGCACCGCGGCCGCTCGAAGGGATCGCGGAGGCGGCCTTTGCCGGCGGCTGCCGCTGGTTCAGCCTGCGCGAGAAAGACCTGCCCGCCGCCGAACGGCGCGTTCTCTTGGCGGCGATGGTGGTGCTCGGGCATCGCTATGGGGCCACGGTGACGGTGCACGGGGACATCGAGGCAGTCGCTGCTACCGGCGCCGACGGCGTGCATCTGCCGGGTGGCGGCGATCCGCAGACGGCGCGCGCTCGGCTGCCCGGCGCGCTGATCGGCGCCTCGGCTCATTCCGCCGCGGAAGCCGCCTCGCTGCTGCGCGCCGGGGCCGATTACGTCACCGTGAAGTCCGGTCTTTTTGACCGCGAGCAAGCCCGGCTATGGCCCGGCGCTGGGGCTTGAAGGGTTGGCCCGCATCGCCGCCCGCGCCCCCGGCCCGGTGATAGCGCTGGGGGGCGTCACTCCGGACGACGCCGCCACTTGCCGCGCCGCCGGTGCGCGCGGCGTCGCGGTTATGGGCGAGATTATGCGCACCGCCGATCCGCAGGCGATGGTCGCGCGTTTCATTCGCGCACTCTCGGTCGAGAGAGCGGCCTAGACTGGCCTGTCGGGAATCGGCCTCGCCCCCTTCATCGAAAGAGCGCACGGGTCTAATCTCGACCGGGAGAAAAGAGTGGGAACCAACTATGGGCAATATCAACCCGAGCGTCGACCTCCACCGCGAGGGCCGGATCGCGATCGTCGCGGTCGACAATCCGCCGGTCAACGCCTTGAAGCACGAGGTCCGCGCCGGGCTCGCCGATGCTCTGCGCCGGGCGCGCGACGATACCGCGGTGAACGCGGTGGTGATTGCCTGCGCCGGGCGCACCTTCTTTGCGGGTGCCGACATTACCGAATTCGGCAAACCGCCCCAGACACCGAGCCTCGGTGACGTCATCGTCCAACTCGAGGCGATGACGAAGCCGGTAGTCGCGGCACTGCACGGGACCGCGCTCGGCGGCGGCTTCGAGCTGGCGCTCGCCTGCCATTTTCGCGTGGCCGTCGCCGGGGCACGCGTCGGCCTGCCCGAAGTAAAGCTCGGACTGTTGCCGGGCGCCGGCGGCACCCAGCGCCTGCCGCGCCTGATCGGGCCCGAGAAAGCGTTGAAGATCATCGTCACCGGCGAGCCGGTCGGCGCGGCGGAAGCTCTCGCCGATGGCATCGTCGACGAGATTGCCGCAGGTGATCTGACCGAAGCAGCGATTGGCTTTGCTCGCCGCGTCGTGGCCGAGCGCCGGGCGCTGCGGCTGGTCCGCGATCGCGACGACAAGCTTGTGGCGGAGGGCTTCGCCGATGCCGCGGCGGCGTTGACGCAGCGGTTGCGCGGGCGAGAGGCGCCGGCCGCCTGTGTCGAGGCGGTGCGCAACGCCATCGTCCTGCCTTTTGAGGAAGGGTTGAGGCGCGAAAGCGAGCTGTTCCAGAAGCTCGTAGCCGGCGATCAGTCGAAGGCGCAGCGGTACGTCTTTTTCGCCGAGCGCGAGGCGGCGAAGGTACCCGGGATTTCCACAGATACAAAGGCGCGACCCATCGACCGCGCCGCGGTCGTCGGCGCCGGCACGATGGGCGGCGGCATCGCCATGTGTTTCGCCAATGCCGGAATTCCGGTAACCCTGATCGAGACCGGGAACGATCTGCTGCAGAAGGGTCTCGACCGCATCGTCGCAAATTATCGCGCCACAATGGCCCGGGGCGGGCTCAGTGCCGAGGACTTGGAGCGCCGCATGAGTCTGATCGCCGGCGCCGTCGGGATTGGCGCGGCCGGCGATGCCGATGTCGTGATCGAGGCGGTGTTCGAGGACATGGACCTCAAGAAGCGGGTCTTCGCCGCCCTCGATCAAGTGGCAAAACCAGGCGGCTTGCTCGCCACCAACACCTCGACCCTCGATGTCGATGCGATCGCCCGCGCGACTGACCGGCCACAGGATGTGGTCGGTACGCATTTCTTCAGCCCGGCCAACGTTATGCGGCTATTGGAGATTGTGCGAGGTGCTGAGAGCGCGCCCGATGCGATCGCCACCGCCCTGGCGCTCGCCCGCCAACTCGGCAAGGTGCCTGCTGTGGTCGGCGTGTGCTATGGTTTTGTCGGCAACCGGATGCTGGCGCGCCGTTCGGTCGAGGCCGAACGGCTGTTGCTCGAAGGCGCTTTGCCGCAGGAGGTCGAGGCCGCGCTGGTCGAATTCGGATTACCGATGGGACCGTTCGCGATGATGGACCTGGCCGGGCTCGATGTCGGCTGGAGCATCCGCCAAGGGCGTGGCGAGCATGCGGTGATCGAGGACGCGCTGTGCGAGGCCGGGCGTTTCGGCCAGAAGACCGGCAAGGGGTATTTCCGCTACGAGGCTGGCTCGCGCGCGCCGGTCCCCGACGCCGAGGTCGAGCGGATCATTCTCGACGCCTCGGCGCAGCTCGGCATCGCCCGTCGGCCGATCGGGCGCGCCGAGATCCTCGAGCGAATGATCTTTCCGATGATCAACGAGGGGGCGCGCATCCTCGAGGAGGGGATTGCCAGCCGTCCCGGCGACATCGATGTGATCTGGGTGTATGGCTATGGCTGGCCGGTGTGGCGCGGCGGCCCGCTGTATTACGCCGACCGGATCGGGCTCGCGCACCTGCGCGACCGACTGGGGTTTTTTGCCGACGGCTCGGACGACGCCAGCCTGCGGCCGGCCTCGCTGATTGCCCGCCTTGCCGCCGAGGGGCGCGGCTTCGCCAGCCTGCAATAGGGAGCTCGCCATGGATCTCCGCTTTACACCCGAAGAGACCGCGTTTCGCGACAAGGTGCGGGGATTTTTCCGCGCCAACCTGCCCGAAGTCATTCGGAGCAAGCTGGTCGAGGGCAAGCATCTCGCCAAGGACGACATCATCACCTGGCAGCGCATCCTCAATAAAAAGGGCTGGGCGGTGGCGAACTGGCCGGTCGCATGGGGCGGCACCGGCTGGACCCCGGTTCAGCAATACATCTTTCAGGACGAGTTGCAGCAAACTCCGGCGCCGCAGCCTCTGGGCTTCGGTGTAACCATGGTTGGTCCGGTCATGATCGCGTTCGGCTCCGATGCGCAGAAAAAGCGGTTTCTACCGCGCATCGCCAATCTTGACGATTGGTGGTGCCAGGGCTTTTCCGAGCCGGGTGCGGGCTCCGACCTCGCTTCCTTGCGAACCTCGGCCAAGCGCGACGGCGACCACTATCTCGTCAACGGGCAAAAAACCTGGACGACCCTGGGGCAGCACGCCGACTGGATTTTTTGCCTGGTGCGCACCGATCCGCAGGCGAAAAAGCAGGAGGGCATCTCGTTTCTGTTGATCGACATGACAACGCCGGGGATCGCGGTGCGCCCGATCATCACGATCGAGGGCGGGCACGAAGTCAACGAGGTGTTCTTCGATGACGTCAAAGTGCCGGCGGAAAATCTCGTCGGCCAGGAGAACAAGGGTTGGGACTACGCCAAATACCTGCTCGGCCGCGAGCGCACCGGGATCGCCCGCGTCGGCCTGTCGAAGGAGCGCATCCGCCGGATCAAAGAGCTGGCGGCGTTGGAGCGCGACGGCGACACGCCGCTGATCGAGAACGAGCGCTTTCGCGAGAAGCTCGCCGCGGTCGAGGTCGAACTGAAGGCGCTTGAGATGACGCAATTGCGCGTCGTCGCCGCCGAACGCCACCGCACCGACAACAAGCCCGACCCGGCCTCCTCGATCCTCAAGATCAAGGGCTCGGAAATCCAGCAGGCGACGACCGAATTGCTGCTCGAAGTGGTCGGCCCCTACGCTCTCCCCTACCAGCCTGAGCACGAAGATGACGAGCGCTGGAACGAGCCGCCGATCGGACCCGAATGGGCCGGCTCGGTGGCACCTACCTATTTCAACTGGCGCAAGACCTCGATCTACGGCGGCACCAACGAAATCCAGAAGAACATCATCGCCAAGGCGATCCTGGGGCTCTAGGCGATGGATTTCGACCTGAGCGAAGAGCAGAGGCTGCTCAAGGAGAGCCTAGACCGGCTGATCGCCGACCGCTACGCGTTCGAGCAGCGCAAGGCGTACGGCCAGAGCTCCGAAGGCTGGAGTCGCGAGGTATGGCGGCAATATGCCGAGCTCGGGCTGCTCGGCCTGCCGTTTGACGAGCGCTACGGCGGCTCTGGCGGCGGCCCGGTCGAGACTATGCTGGCGATGGAGGCCTTCGGCCGCGCGCTCACGCTCGAGCCGTTCTTGGCGACGGTGGTGCTCGGTGGCGGGTTTCTGCGCCATGGCGGCACGGGCGAGCAGTGCGCCGCGCTGATCCCCAGGATCGCCGACGGCAGTCTCACCATGGCCTTCGGCCACACCGAGCGGCATTCGCGCTGGGATCTCGCCGACATCTCGACAAAGGCGGTGCGCGCCGGCGCCGGCTGGGTGCTCGACGGCGAAAAAGGGGTGGTGCTGAACGGTGACAGCGCCGGGAAGCTGATCGTTACGGCGCGGGTCGGCGGCGGGCGGCGCGACCGCGAGGGAGTCGGCGTCTTTATCGTCGACGCCGACGCTGCGGGCGTGTCGCGCCGCGGCTACCCGACCCAGGACGGGCTGCGGGCGGCGGAGGTCGCTCTTGCCGGGGTGCGGGTCGGGCCGGAGGGAGTGCTGGGCGAGCCCGGGGCGGCATTCCCGCTGGTCGAGCGCGTCGTCGGCGAGGGGATCGCGGCGCTCTGCGCCGAAGCCGTAGGCGCGATGGCGGTGATGCACGAGCTGACCGTCGAATATCTGAAGACCCGCCGGCAGTTCGGGCGCGAGATCGGCAGCTTTCAGGTGCTCCAGCATCGCGCCGTCGACATGCTGGTGGCGCTGGAGCAGGCGCGCAGCATGGCGATGTTGGCGACGATGATGGCTGGCGAAGACAGCGTCGCCGAGCGCCGCGACGCTCTCTCGGCGGCGAAAGTGCAGATCGGCCGCTCGGGCCGGCTGGTCGGACAGCAGGCGATCCAGCTGCACGGCGGCATCGGCATGACGATGGAGTACAAGGTCGGTCATTACTTCAAGCGGGCGACGATGATCGATCTGATGTTCGGCGACGCCGATCATCATCTGCGCGAGCTCGCCCGCCGCGGCGGCTCGCCGGCCGCGGAATGATGCGGCGCGGTCGCCGCTCTTAGCCGGCCTCGCCGCGCGCTCGATCGATGATCCTGACATGTCCCGCCTGCGCCACCCGCTATCGCGTCGACGAGCGGGAACTTGCCGGGCCGGACGGCCGCATCGTGCGCTGCGTAAACTGCGGCTACGCCTGGCGCCACGCGCCGCGAGCCACCGAGGCGCACGGCGGCGGAGAGGCTCCGGGCATCGCGTCCCCGCGCGGCGTACCGACGCTCGATGCCGCATCCCTCGCGCCGATGGTGCCGCGGCTCGAAATTCCGCCGCGCTCGCAATCGCCGCCGTTGCCCTGGAGCCGGCGCGGGTGGCCCACGCCCGGCTGGGCACTGGCAGCCCTCCTGGTGCTGCTGGTCGTGCTCGCGATCTTGGCCGGGATCTTCGCTCGACGCCACCTGGCGGCGATATGGTCGGGGCGATACTACGCCACGATCGAGCCGCCGGCCGCCGGCCTCGTAATCGGCAACATCGCCCCGGCAGGCAACGGAGAGGCTGATGGCCGAGCATGATTCGCGGCATCGCTTTACCGCCAATCTTCAGGGCGAGGTCGATAGCGCGGCGCTCTACGAGACCTTGTCGAAGGCCGAGAAGAACCCGCAATTGGCGCAAATCTATGCTCGCCTCGCTGCTGTAGAGGCAGCTCATGGCGAATTCTGGAGGCGCCAGATCGCGGCTCTCGGCCAGCGCGTGCCGCAATTGCGGCCGGGTTTCCGGACCCGCGCGCTCGCGTGGTTCGCCCGCCGGTTTGGCCCCGCTTTCGTGCTGCCGACGGTCAACACCCTCGAGCAAATGGACAGCGGCACCTACGCGGGCCAGCCGGAGGCGGTGGCCGGCGGGCTCCCGGCGGCCGAGCGCTCGCATGCCCGGATCATTGAGGCGCTGGCCTCTCCCTCGGCGGCTGGGTTCACCGGTCCCGTCCTCGCGCGGCTGGAGGGACGGCACCGCGGCATGGGCGGCAACGCGCTGCGCGCCGCCGTGCTCGGCGCCAATGACGGGCTGGTCTCCAACCTCAGCCTGGTCATGGGGGTTGCGGGCGCGGAGCTGGCGGCGCGCACGATCCTCGTCACCGGCCTCGCCGGCCTGCTGGCCGGGGCCTGCTCGATGGCACTCGGCGAATGGCTGTCGGTCAATACCGCGCGAGAATCCGCACAGCGCCAGATTGATACCGAAGCGGCCGAGCTCGATCAGGTTCCCGAAGAGGAGCAGGAGGAGCTATCGCTGATCTACCAGGCGAAGGGCCTGCCCGAAGATCTGGCGCAAATCTTGGCCCGCCAGCTGATCGCCAATAAACAGACGGCTCTCGATACTCTGGTGCGCGAGGAGCTGGGAATCGATCCCGACCAGCTCGGCGGCTCGGCCTGGGCGGCGGGCGGCACATCGTTTCTACTGTTTTCGCTGGGCGCGATTTTTCCGGTGGCGCCATATTTCATGTCGACCGGGCCGTCGGCGCTGATCGCCAGCCTCGCCGCGAGCTGTGTCGCGCTGGTGCTGATCGGGGCTGGCACGGCGCTGTTTACCGGGCGCGGGATCGCGTTTTCGGGAGCGCGACAGCTGGTGGTGGGCCTCGCCGCAGCCGGAGTGACTTTTGGCCTCGGCAAGCTGATCGGAGGCGCGATCGCCGGCTAAAAGCGAGCGCCACTTGCGTTGGCGGTACCGCGGGCGCGATGCCCGCCGCGACCCCGCTGCGATCTTGTATGGGCGGCAACTTCGCCACATATCCTCGGCGCGTCAACGCCAACCGCGACGGCAGACAATGACTCAGGAAACCAGGAGCTTCCAGGCGGAAGTCAGCCGCCTTCTCGAAATCGTCGCGCATTCGCTTTACAGCGAAAAGGAAATCTTTCTGCGCGAACTGATCTCCAATGCCTCGGACGCATGCGACCGGCTGCGCTATGCCGTGCTGACCGATCCGGCATTGGCCGAGGGCGATACCGACTTCCGCGTGGGGCTGACCCCCGACAAAGCGGCCCGTACCCTGACCATTGCCGATAACGGCATTGGCATGAACCGGGACGAGCTGATCGAAAATCTCGGCACCATCGCGCGCTCGGGCACGGCTGCCTTTGTCAGCCAGCTGTCGGGAGATTCGCGCAAGGACATGAGCCTGATCGGCCAATTCGGCGTCGGCTTCTACTCGGCCTTCATGGTCGCCGACCGGGTCGAGGTGCTGGCCCGCAAAGCTGGCGACGCCGAGGGCTGGCGCTGGGTGTCCGACGGCAAGGGCGAATTTACCATCGAGCCCTTTCCCGATGCGAGGCGCGGCGCCGCGATCGTCGTTCATCTGCGCGAGGGCGAGGATGAGTATCTCGATCCGGCCCGGCTGCGCCCGATCGTGCGCACCTATTCCGACCACATCGGATTGCCGATCGTGCTCAAAGCCGGCGGCAAAGAGGAGACGATCAACACTGCCTCGGCGTTGTGGACCCGGCCGAAATCCGAGATCACCGACGAGCAGTACAAGGAGTTCTACCATCATGTCGGCCACAGCTTCGACGATCCATGGCTGACCCTGCACAACCGGGCCGAGGGAGTGCTCGAATATGCGAGCCTGCTGTTCGTGCCGTCGACCAAGCCGTTCGACCTGTTCGACCCCGAGCGCAAGAGCCGGGTCAAGCTCTATGTCCGGCGGGTGTTCATCACCGATGAGGGCAGCGAACTGCTGCCGGCCTATCTGCGCTTTCTGCGCGGCGTCGTCGACAGCGAGGACCTGCCGCTCAACGTCAGCCGCGAGATGCTGCAATCGAACCCGACGGCGGCAAAAATACGCCAGCAGCTGACCCGCCGCGTGCTGACCGAGCTCGGCAAAAAGGCGGCCGAAGCATCGGAAGAGTACGCAAAGTTCTGGGACAATTTCGGCGCGGTGCTGAAGGAGGGGCTGTACGAAGACCGCGAGCAGCGCGATGCGCTCCTGGGGCTTGCACGCTTTCGCTCGACGGCATGCGAGGGACTGGTGTCGCTCGACGACTATGTCGCGGCGATGCGTCCGGGGCAGCAGGCGATCTATACGATCACCGGCGACAATCTCGATGTGGTCAAGCGCAGCCCGCAGCTCGAGGGCTTTCGCGCCCGCGGCGTCGACGTGCTGCTGCTGACCGATCCGATTGATGAATTTTGGCTGCCGGCGATTGGCGCCTACAAGGAAAAGCCGTTCAAGTCCGCGACCCGTGGCGGCATCGATCTCGATAAGATCGCAAAACCTGCAGGGGAGGGGGGCGACAAGCCGGCGCCGCCGGCCAAGCTCGCCAGCCTGATCGCGATCTTCAAGCTGGCGCTCGGCGACGCAGTCAAGGACGTGCGCAGCTCCGAGCGGCTGACCGACAGCGCCGTCTGTCTGGTTGCTGACGAGGGTGATGTGGACATGCATCTGGAGAGGCTGTTGAAGCAGCATCGCCAGCTCGACACCGCGGCGAAGCGGATTCTCGAACTGAACCCGAGGCACAAGCTGATCGAGCGCCTGGCCGCAACGGTCGGCGAAACCGGAGCCTCGGATCAGCTCGGCCAATTCGCCTGGCTGCTGCTCGATCAGGCGCGGATTATCGAGGGCGAGCAGCTTCCAGACCCGCCGGCGTTCGCGCGCCGTCTCGCCGAGCTGTTGGAGCGAGGATTGCAGCAAGCCGCATGAAAAGCGGCGGTGGTGATGATCGCCAGCTCGGAGAGGCGGTCTGGCAGCGAGGTGCCCCAGCGCAGGTGCTCGCCCAGCTGCGAGGCATGGCTCGCAGATCTCTGGAGCGCGGATCAGGAGCTGGAAAGGGCCGCCGAACCGACCGCGCCGGCCGGCGACGATTAAATCGTGGACCCGGCGCTGGGCCGGGGTCATCTCGGCCGGGGTAATGTCACGATAACGGGGTAATTTTCTCCTCCTGTCCGGGCTCGCGCGTCGAGGTTACAGCGAATTAATTCCTGCGACAGCCGGCTGTCACGTGGCCGCGCCAATTCTCTCGCTGATCCCGCCCTCGCCGATCACGCTCTGAGCGATCGGCGTGGGCACCCACTGCTCGATATGAGGATAGAATGCTAGATTCTCCCGCCCAAAAGACTCGCCTGCCGCGGCTGACCCGGGGCCGAGCTGCGGCCGCTGCCTTTGGGCTTGGCGCGACCCTCGCGTTATCGCCGATGTGCTGGGCTGAAAACCCGACGCAGTCGGCTCCGCCTGCGCAGACCATGACGTCTCCGGTCGCCTTGATTCAGCAGCAGAGCTTCGCGCCGCTGGTGAAAAAGGTGCTGCCCGCCGTCGTCAACATATCGGTCACGCAAAAGACCGGAGCAGATCAGATGGCGGAAGAGCAGGACCAGCCGTTCCAGGGCTTTCCCAATTCTCCGTTCGACGAAATGCTGCGCCGCTTCTTCGACCAGCAGAACCCCGGAGGCGAGCATCATTTCTTTCCGCAAATGCCGGAAGGCCAAGCCCAGCGGATCGCGCTCGGTTCTGGTTTCATCATCGATCCGTCCGGGTATGTCGTGACCAACAACCACGTAGTCGGCGATGCCGCAAAGGTACAAGTGATCCTACAAGACAAAACCAAATACACCGCCAAGATCGTCGGCCGCGATCCCAAGACGGATCTCGCGGTGCTGAAGATCAAGGCCGACAAGCCGCTGCCCTATGTTGCCTTCGGCGACAGCAGCGCGGCCCAGGTCGGCGATTGGGTGATGGCCGTCGGCAATCCGTTCGGGCTCGGCGGAACCGTGACCACTGGGATCATATCGGCGCGTGGGCGGGACATAAACGAAGGCCCCTACGACGATTTCCTGCAGATCGACGCGCCGATCAACCGCGGCAATTCGGGCGGCCCGACCTTTAATCTCGATGGCCAGGTCATCGGCATCAACACCGCGATTTATTCGCCGAACGGCGGCAGCGTAGGCATCGGCTTTGCCATACCTTCAAACGTCGCCAAAACTATCGTCGCGCAGCTGGAGGAACACGGCAAAATCAGCCGCGGGTGGCTCGGCGTGCAGATTTAGAAGGTGACGCCCGCGATCGCGGCGAGCCTGGGCCTAGACGGCGACCACGGCGCTCTTGTAGCCGTCGTCACCCCAAACAGCCCCGGCGCTAAGGCCGGCCTCAAGCAGGGCGACGTGATCCTCTCGTTCGATGGCAATAAGATCAATGACCTGCACGACCTGCCGCGGCTGGTCGCGGCGGTGGCGCCCAACAGCGCGGCGACGGTGACGGTCTGGCGCGATGGGCAAACCACCGAGCTTCAGGCGAAGCTCGGGACGCTGCCCGACAACAATCGAATCGCCTCGGCGAATAGCAGCCCGGGTGAGGAGCAATCGGCGCAAGCAACGGCGGCCGGTATGCATTTCGCCCCACTGACCAACGATTTGCGGCGCGAGCTGCATGTGGCCAAGGGTATTGACGGGGTTGTCGTGACCAAGGTCGATGGCGGTAGCGCCGCGGAAGACGTTGGCCTTACCGAGGGCGATGTGGTGGTCGCGATCAACCAGCAGCCGGTGCATACCCCGGAGGAAGCAGCGGCTAAACTGGAACAGGCGGCGAAATCGCCAAAAAAGACGGCGCTGCTGCTGCTCAATCGACATGGCGTCACGCAATATGTTGGCATGAGCCTCGGGTCTAACCAGGGGTAGGCAGCTCACCCTCGGCACCGGGCCCGCGTTGTCTTCCCCGCTAGGAAGAAACGCGCGGTTCGGCCCTACCTTGTATCAGAGCGGCAACACGTCAGCGCCGGAGCAGCGGCGGATGTTGACTGTTTTTGTCGCGCAGAGGCAACGGAGAGCGGGCCTCGAGGCGTTCCAATTCGATCCGGGTGCGGGCCCCGGCGCGCAACAACCGGTCGGTTGCCTCTCGAAGCCCAATCCGGCTCTCTGGAGTGTCGCCCGCGAGCGCTGCGTCGAAAGCCGCGAGAAAGACAGCAATGTCCCCCTGCACCCGCTCGCGCAGCGCTTGGTCTATGAATACAGCTGCCTCCTTTTCCCGGTGCGGTCCGGTGACGTTGCCCGTTCCGAATCGCCCCGGCGGGACAGTGGGCGCGTTGAGCAGCGAGGGAGGGTCGAGCGCCGCTTGCGCCGGTCGAGCTGAACCCTGTTGCCAATTTGGCGGACTTTGGGCCGCGCGGCTGCCTTGACCAATGCTCGAATTCATTGCTCCCGGGCCGCCCGGCAAGGATTCGGGGGCGTGCGAGCCCCCATTCCCGTGCGGCATCGGCAGGTGGAGTTTGCGCCGGGTTTCGTTGTTCTGCGGCGCCGCCCCGGGCACTCCAAACGGGGGCGCGACGCTGCCGTGCCCCGTCTGGCTCAAATCGCGTTGAGCTTCCCCGTGACGCGATACTAAAGTGTTCTCATCCGGCGACGACGAGCCTTCGTGCATTTGACGCGAGGACTGCGGCTCATCAGAAAATAGCTGCTGTCGGGTATTTGGCTGCGAATTTGCGGGCCGCGGGGTCAGGCGCGACTCGACCGCCGCCACATCCAATAGCCGGTTTTCTCCGACATTCGGTTCGCCATGCAAGGTCTGACCGGCGACTATGCCATTTGTGGGCATCTCGATACCAGGCCCCTTGACCAGCTGCGGTTCTGTCGGGGATGGCGCGCTCTGTCCGGCCATCTCGGCCGCAGCGCTGCGGGCGCGGCTTCGACTCACGATATAGCTTATTGCCGGCGGCGAGCAGTCGTAAGTGCGGGCGATGCTCGCCAAAGTTTCCCCGGATTCGTATCGAGTGATGATCGATGGCCAATCCTGCTGGGGAATTTTCCCTCTTTTGCTTGACTTCTCCATTCGAAGAACCTTTGGCTGCGATTCTTGTGTTCTGTCTTCTGGTCTTCGGCTCGCATCGTTTTCCAGGCGCGACGCCGATCCAAAATCAAGGAAAGACACGAGGCTTGTAATCGAGGGCTAGCGCGACACTTCCGCCGGGCGGCTTGCCGACGCCTGACGCGAAGAGCGCCATCAGGGCCCGTTTTCTGACGCCTATAATACACTCTGCCAAGTAAACAGTGAAGCAGTTTATCGGGTTCCCGGCAAACCCGCAACGAGCGGCCGCCGCCTCGATCCTTCGACGATCAACCGCGGACGATCTTTCCGGGATTTATAATCCCGTCAGGGTCGAGCGCGTTTTTGATGGTGCGCATAACGCTGACCGCCTCGCCATGCTCGGCGATCAGAAACTCCATTTTCCCATATCCTACTCCGTGCTCGCCGGTGCAGGTTCCCTCCATTGCCAGAGCGCGGGCGACCATACGATCATTGAGGCGGCTGGCTTCGGCGATTTCTTGCGGCCGATCTGGATCGATCATGAAGACGAGGTGAAAATTGCCGTCGCCGACATGCCCGACCAGTGCCGAAGGAATCGACGACCTCGCAAGGTCTTGCTTGGTTTCGCCGATACATTCCGCGAGCCGCGAAATCGGAACGCACACATCGGTGGCCCAGCCCTTGGACCCCGGCCGCATCGCCAGGGCGGCGTAATAGGCGTCGTGTCGCGCCTGCCAGAGTTTCGAGCGCGCTTCTGCCGTGGTCGCCCAGCGAAAATCGTCGCCCCCATGTTCGGCAGCGATCGCCTTGACGGTCTCGGACTGCTCGGCAACGCCGGCCGGTGTGCCATGGAATTCGAAGAAGAGAGTTGGAGCGATTTTATGGTCGAGCTTGGAATATCGGTTGATTGCCGCCATTTGCGATTCGTCGAGCAGCTCGATTCGCGCAACCGGCACGCCGCTCTGGATCGTCAGGATCACGCTGTCGACCGCAGCCTCCAGTGTCGGAAAGGCGCAGACCGCCGCCGAAATCGCATCCGGGATGCCATAGAGCCGCACGGTCAGCTCGGTGATGATGCCGAGCGTGCCCTCCGAGCCGACGAAAAGCCTGGTCAGGTCGTATCCGGCCGCCGATTTGCGGGCGCGGCGCGCGGTGCGGATGACCCGACCGTCGGCGAGGACCACGTTCAGCGACAGCACATTCTCGCGCATTGTGCCGTAGCGCACCGCGTTGGTTCCCGAGGCGCGGGTCGCCGCCATGCCGCCGAGCGAGGCGTTGGCGCCCGGATCGATCGGAAAAAACAGCCCGGTATCGCGCAGATGTTCGTTGAGCTGCTTGCGGGTCACCCCAGCTTCGACAGTGGCGTCGAGATCCTCGGCGTTGACGCGCAGGATGCGGTTCATTTGCGTCATATCGACCGAGACGCCTCCAGCGAGCGCGGCTACTTGGCCTTCGAGGGAGGTGCCGGCACCGAAAGCGATCACCGGCGCTCGATGCGCGGCGCAGAGTTTGACGATCGCCGCCACCTCTTCAGTGGTTTGCGGGAACGCGACCGCGTCCGGCGCGTGGGCGGGGTGATAGGACTCATCCTTGCCGTGCTGGGCGCGGACCGCCGCCGAATGCGACAGACGCTCGCCGAGAAGCTGGCGCAGGCCGGCGAGCAGCGAAGAGGCGAACGGTTCGCGATGGAAAGCGGGTGCGAGCATGGCGGCGACCGAAAATTGCCTGTGGGTCCCGGAAAGCGCGAGCATTACTCCCGCCTCGTCACGGCCGCAACGCGTATCGCGGGGTGACCATGCCGGACGTGTCGTGTGGGCCGCGTCGGCATTGTCATTTCGCGCCAGAAAATGGGTGGCGCCGGCGTTTCATTGCTTTTCGCGATTCGGTTGCGGGCGTCATTGAGCGGCCACCGACGATACACTAAGTTTCCTGGATCCGCGCGGCGGGTTCGGGAGATCGCGATGGCGCTCAAGGCGGTCACCCTCGATGACAAATACGTTGTCGACGAGGGACGCATCTATCTGACCGGGACCCAGGCACTCGTGCGTCTGCCGACGATGCAGCGCCAGCGCGACGCCGCTGCCGGCCTCAACACCGGTGGTTTTATCTCTGGCTATCGCGGCTCGCCGTTGGGCGGGCTCGACCAGGCGCTGTGGAGCGCGCGCCGCTTCATCGAGAGAAACCACATTCGATTTCAGCCGGCGATCAACGAGGAGCTGGGCGCGACCGCGGTGTGGGGCAGCCAGCAGCTCGGCCTGTTCCCCGGCGCCAAATACGACGGCGTCTTTGCGATGTGGTACGCCAAGGGGCCTGGCGTCGACCGTAGCGGCGACGCGCTGAAGCACGGCAACGCCGCCGGTTCGGCGCTGCATGGCGGTGTGTTGCTGCTGGCAGGAGACGATCACACCTGCAAATCTTCGACCCTGGCGCACCAATCCGAATACGCGTTCATGGACGCGTGCATCCCTGTGCTGAACCCCTCGGGCGTGCAGGAGATCCTGGATCTCGGCCTGTACGGCTGGGCGATGTCGCGCTATTCCGGGTGCTGGATCGCCTTCAAAACGATCGCCGAGACCGTCGACAGCTCGGCCTCGGTCGAGCTCGACCCGGAGCGGACCCGGATCGTTTTGCCCGAAGATTTCGAGATGCCGCCGGGCGGGCTCAACATCCGCTGGCCCGATCCGCCGCTCGACCAGGAACACCGGCTGCACAAATACAAGCTCTACGCAGCGCTCGCGTTTGCCCGCGCCAACCGGCTTGACCGAATGGTCATCGACAGCCCATCCCCGCGCTTTGGCATCGTCACCACTGGAAAATCCTATCTCGACGTGCGCCAGGCGTTGGACGATCTGGGTATCGACGAGGCGCATGCTGCCGAAATCGGCATCCGCCTTTACAAGGTTGCAATGTCGTGGCCGCTCGAACGCGAGGGGATTCGCCATTTTGCTGAGGGACTCGAAGAAATCCTGGTGGTCGAAGAGAAGCGCGCGGTCATCGAGAACCAGTTCAAGGAGCAGCTCTACAATTGGCGCGAGGACGTCCGCCCGAGAGTGATCGGCAAGTTCGACGAAAACCAAAACTGGATCCTGCCGTCGAACGGCGAACTGACGCCGGCCCAGATTGCTCGAGTGATCGCCGAACGCATCGCCCGCTTCCACACCTCGCCGCGCATCGCCGAGCGGCTCGCCTTTCTGGAGGCGAAGGAGCGCCAGCTCGGCGGCGCCATCGTGCCATTCGCCCGCACCCCGTATTTCTGCTCCGGCTGTCCGCACAACAGCTCGACCAAGGTGCCCGAGGGCAGCCGGGCGTTGGCCGGCATCGGCTGCCATTACCTGGCGCAATTCATGGACCGGTCGACCGCAACCTTTACCCAGATGGGCGGCGAGGGGGTGCCGTGGATCGGCCAGGCGCCGTTTACCGACACCCCGCACGTCTTCGCCAATCTCGGCGACGGCACCTACACTCATTCGGGGGTGCTGGCGATCCGCGCCGCGGTCGCCGCCAAAGTCAACATCACCTACAAACTCCTGTTTAACGATGCCGTGGCGATGACCGGCGGCCAGCCGATCGATGGCGGACTGACCGTGCCGGTGTTGACCCGCCAGCTTGCCGCCGAAGGCGTCGGGCCGATCGTCGTCGTCACCGACGAACCGGAAAAGTACCCGCCGAGCGCCGGTTTCGCATCGGGCGTGATTGTGCGCCATCGCGACGATCTCGATACGGTGCAACGCGATTTGCGCGCGATCCCAGGCGTCACCGCGATCGTCTACGACCAGACTTGCGCCGCCGAGAAGCGGCGACGGCGCAAGCGAGGCCGCTTTCCCGATCCGGCCAAGCGGGTCTTTATCAACGACTTGGTGTGCGAGGGCTGCGGCGACTGCTCAAAGACCTCGAACTGCTTGTCGGTCGTCCCGGTCGAGACCGAGTTCGGGCGCAAGCGGGCGATCGATCAGTCGAGCTGCAACAAGGACTACTCTTGTGTCGAAGGCTTCTGTCCGAGCTTTGTGACCGTGCATGGCGGTGGTCTCAAAAAGCGAGCCGCCGGCGACCTCACCGAGGATGTCCTGCCAGCACTATCGGAACCAGCCGGTCCGGCGCTCGACGAACCCTACGGCATCCTCGTTACCGGCGTCGGCGGGACAGGAGTGGTCACGATCGGGGCGTTGCTAGGGATGGCCGCGCATCTCGAAGACAAGGGCTGCACGATCCTGGACATGACGGGGCTCGCGCAGAAGGGCGGTGCTGTCTACAGCCATATCCGAATCGCCCGGCGCCCGGACGAGATCCACGCGGTGCGCATCGCCGCCGGGGGGGCGCGATTGCTGCTCGGCTGTGATCTTGTGGTTGCGGCCAGCCCCGACGCGCTGTCGAAATTGCGGCCCGGCTACAGCCGCGCGGTCGTCAACAGCCACGAGACGATCACCGGCGAGTTTACCCGCGATCCCGATCTGGTGTTCCCGACCGCCGCGCTGGAACAAAGCATCGCCGAGGCAACCGGTCCGGAAAACGCCGAGTTTGTCGAGGCCACGCGACTCGCCACGGGCCTGTTCGGCAACTCGATCGCAAGCAATCTTTTCATGCTCGGCTACGCTTATCAGCGCGGGTTGGTGCCGTTGTCGGCCGAGGCGATCGAGCGCGCGATCGCGTTGAACGGAGTCGCCGTCGACTTCAACCTCGGCGCCTTCCGCTGGGGCCGGCGCGCTGCAGCCGATCCGGCGCTCGTCGAAGCGCGGGCGGTGGCGGCCACCGCGATCCCGGCCAGCCATCGTCTGTCCGAAACTCTCGATCAGATGATCGAGCGCCGCATCGCCTTCCTGACCGAATACCAGGATCGCTCCTACGCTGCGCGTTACGCAGCCATGGTCGGGCGCGTGCACGAAGCCGAGGCCGCGCACCTGCCCGGCGAAACAAGGCTGACCGAGGCGGTGGCTCGAGCCTTGTTCAAGCTGATGGCGTACAAGGACGAGTACGAGGTGGCTCGGCTTTACACCCAATCCGATTTTGTGAAACGGGTGGCCGACCGGTTCGAGGGTCCCTACGAGCTGCGCTTTCATCTCGCCCCGCCCATTTTCGGCGACCGCGATCCGCAGACCGGGCATCTGCGCAAGCGCGAGTTCGGCCCGTGGATGCTGGCGGTTTTTCGGCTGCTGGCGAGGCTGCGCCGGTTGCGAGGCACCCGTTTCGATATCTTCGCGCGCAGCGAGGAGCGCCGCACCGAGCGTCGGTTGATCGGCGAACATGAGGCGGTAATCGAGGAGATCCTCTCCCGACTGTCGTCTGTCAATCACGCCACAGCCGTCGAGCTCGCATCTTTGCCGCTCGAGATCCGCGGCTTTGGCCATATTAAGGAGGCGAACCTCGCCCGCGCCAAGGCGAAGGAGGCGGCGTTGCTGACCCGTCTGCGCTCGCACCCCTTCGCGCCGGCGATGGCGGCGGAATAGCCCTCATCCACCCTCTGCCGGGAGTGCTACGAAGCGGGTGATACCGTCGCGCTCGACACGGACGAGGAGATTGGTGCGGCCGGCTTTTTTGGCCACCGCGGTCCGTTGCTGGAGTTCTTCGGGAGTCGTGACGCTGGCGCGGCCGACGCCGACGACGAGATCGCCCGGGCGCAGGCCCTGCGTCGCCGCTGCGCTGTTGGGCGGGACGTCGGTAATGACGACGCCCCTGACCGCGTCGGAGAGAGAAAACTGTTTGCGCAGGTCGAGGGTGAGCTCAGCCAACTTGAGACCGAGCGCATCGAAGCTCGCCGGCGGCTTGGGCTTTTCCGCCGCGGGCGGCGGCGACGGCGGACGGTTCGGATCCAGCGCCGCGACCTTAAGCTGGATCTCTTGCGTCTTGCCATCGCGCCAGATCGACAGCTTCACCGACTTGTCGGGCGGGGTATCGGCGACGAGCCGGGGCAGTTGGCGGCTGCGCTCGATCGGCCGGCCGTCATAAGCCAGGATTACGTCGCCCGGCTGCAGCTTTGCCTGCGCCGCCGGGCTTGCCGCATCGATCGACGCGATCATCGCGCCGCGACTCTTGTCGAGACTGATCGCTTCGGCGATGTCGTCGGTGACAGGCTGAATTTGGGCGCCGATCCAGCCGCGCTCGACCTTTCCGGTCGCTCTGAGCTGATCGACGATTGACCGGGCGAGAGCAGAGGGGATCGCAAAACCGATACCGATCGAGCCCCCTGAAGGCGACAGAATCGCGGTGTTGATGCCGATCACCTCGCCGGCGAGGTTGAACATCGGGCCGCCCGAATTGCCGCGGTTGATCGATGCGTCGGTTTGCAGAAAATCGTCGTAGGGTCCCGCATGGATGTCGCGTGCCGTGGCTGAAATGATGCCCGAGGTGACCGTGCCGCCGAGGCCAAACGGGTTGCCGATCGCCAGCACCCAATCCCCGACTCTGGTTTTGGTCGAATCGCCCCAGCTAGCCGCCGGCAGCGGCACCTTCGCGTCAACTTTCAACAGCGCGAGATCGCTGATCGGATCCCGCCCGATGAACTCGGGCCTGCAACATCGTGTTGTCCGAGAGGGTGACCGTGATCTGCTCGGCATTGGCGATCACATGGTTGTTGGTGACGATCAGCCCAGAAGGGTCGATAATAACGCCAGAGCCGAGCGAGGCAATCGGCGGCGCCAATCCATTGAGCTCGCCCGGAGCTCCCCTGTCGCCGAAAAAGTCTCGGAAAAACTCGTCGAGCGGCGAGGGCGGCTGGATTTCGGACGTGGTCTTCGCTGCCCCTGCGGCGGGTCCTTGTGTGGTAGAGATGTTTACCACTACGCTCAGCAGCCTCGCTGCCAACTGGGCGAACACTTCGGAGAACGGCGTCGACTGTGAGGAGTCGGCCCAGCTCGGCGCTGCTGCGGTAAGCAGCAGCGTGAGCAACGCCGCTCGTGTCGCACCGCGGCAGCCGCACCACCTCACGAGAACTCTTCCTTCATCCAGGCTGCTTGCCGCATGCCCGATGCATGCCGCGAACGGAACCCGACGCTGGCGTTTGCCGGGCGCTCGATATGAAATGACAGTAGCCTCGGCAAGACGGAACAGTGACGTGACCATTTGCGATCAAGCAACGGCTGGCGAGCTGCTGCGGGCGCTGTTCGACGCCGCCCTCGCCGCGGCCGATCCGGAGCGGGCGCTCGCCGCCAGGATACCCGAACCGGTGCCGGGGCGCACGGTGCTGGTCGGTGCCGGCAAGGCCGCGGCGGCAATGGCTCGTGCGTTTGAGGTCCGCTGGCCCGGCCCTCTGGAAGGTATAATTCTCACCCGTTATGGTCATGCCGTTCCCTGCGACCGCGTCGAAATTGTCGAGGCGAGCCACCCCGTCCCCGATGCCGCAGGCGAGCGCGCGGCAAACCGGATGCTTGGCTTGGCGCGGGGCCTGGGTCCCGACGATCAGCTCGTCTTTCTTGCCTCGGGCGGCGGCTCGGCTTTGCTGGCCCTTCCGGCGCCGGGTCTCACCCTTGCCGACAAGCAAGCGGTGACCCGCACATTGCTGCGTTCGGGCGCGACGATTGCCGAGATCAACTCGGTGCGCAAGCATCTCAGTGCGATCAAGGGCGGACGCCTGGCCGCGGCGGCGGCGCCGGCGCGCATCCTGACACTGGCTATTTCCGATGTTCCGGGCGACGATCCCGCGGTCATCGCCTCCGGCCCGACGGTGCCCGATCCGACGACCTTTGCCGACGCCCGCGCGGTCCTGGCCAAGCACGGGATCAGCGGGCCTGCCGCCGTGATGGCGCATCTCGCGACCGCGGCAGAGGAGACCCCGAAGCCCGGTGACCCGATCTTTGCCCGAGCGCGTTTCGAACTTGTCGCCAGCCCGCAAGGCTCATTGAGGGCCGCCGCTGCGACGGCGCTGCGGCGAAATATCACTCCCATCGTCCTGAGCGACCGGATCGAGGGCGAGGCGCGTGATGTGGCGCTGGTTCACGCTGCGATCGCCCGACAGCTTCGCGCCGGAGAGTTCCGCGTGGGCGACCGGGTCGTCTATCCGCCTGCCGTGCTGCTGTCGGGCGGCGAGACCACCGTCACGGTCGGAGGCAAGGGGCGCGGCGGGCGTAACGTCGAGTTTTTGCTGGCGCTCGCCGTGGCGCTCGCCGGTGCCATCGGCATATCGGCGCTTGCCTGCGATACCGATGGAATCGACGGAACCGAAGACAATGCCGGGGCGATCCTCTATCCGGACAGCCTCGCGCGTGCTGCGGCCCGCGGAATCCAGGCCACGGCAGCGCTCGCCGACAATGACGGACACGGTTTTTTCGCGACACTCGGGGATCTCGTCGTGACCGGGCCGACATTAACCAACGTCAACGATTTCCGGGCGATTCTGGTTCTCGCCTGAAGCGGAAGAGAGATGGATATGCGGCGCCGGCGCAGCGCGAAGATCGTTGCCACCCTTGGGCCTTCGAGTTCGACCCACGAGCGGATTTGGGCTTTGTTCGGCGCGGGGGTCGACGTGTTTCGGCTCAATTTCAGCCACGGAACACACGAGGATCACCACGCCCGGTTCGAAGCGATCCGCGAGGTCGAGCAAGCGACCGGCCGTCCGATTGGCATTCTCGCCGATTTGCAAGGGCCAAAGCTGCGCCTCGGAACCTTTGCCGAGGGTCCGATCGAGCTTGCTGCCGGGGACCATTTCCGCCTCGATCTCGATCGATGTCCGGGAGACCGGATGCGGGCGCCGCTGCCGCATCCCGAGATCTTCGAGGCACTTACGATGGGAACCGAGCTGTTGCTCGACGACGGCAAGGTGCGGCTCGAGGCGGAGATTTGCGGTCCCGGCTTCGCCGACACCGTATGCCGGGTCGGCGGGACGCTCTCGGACCGCAAGGGGGTCAATGTGCCGAACGCGGTGCTGCCGCTGTCGGCGATCACGGAAAAGGATCGGGCCGATCTCGCTTTCGCGCTCGACCATGGCGCCGATTGGATCGCGTTCTCGTTTGTCCAGCGCCCTGATGACGTAGCCGAAGGCCGCAAGCTCGTCGCCGGCCGCGCCGGGGTCATGGTCAAGCTCGAAAAGCCGTCGGCGATCGAGCGGCTGGCGGAGATCATCGAACTTGCGGACGCGCTGATGGTCGCACGCGGCGACCTCGGCGTCGAGATGCCACCTGAAGACGTGCCGAGGGTGCAGAAGCAGGTGGTCCATGCCTGCCGTCTCGCTGGCAAGCCGGTCGTCGTGGCGACACAGATGCTCGAATCAATGATCGCGTCGCCGACCCCGACGCGGGCCGAAGCTTCAGATGTCGCCACTGCGGTCTATGACGGGGCGGACGCCGTGATGCTGTCGGCCGAAACCGCGGCCGGGCGTTACCCGGTCGAAGCAGTGGCGATGATGGACCGCATCGCTTGTCGCGTGCAGGAGGACCCTCTCTACCACACGATGCTCGCAGGCACCAGAATCGAGCACGAACACACCGCGCCGGACGCGATCAGCGCCGCGGCCTGTCAGGTCGCGAGCACGGTCCGCGCCGCAGCGATCGTGTCCTACACGACCTCGGGCGCCACGGCCATGCGCGCTGCGCGCGAGCGCCCCGAGGCGCCGATCCTGGTGCTGACCTCGAACCTCGGCACCGCGCGTCGGCTCGCCCTGCTGTGGGGCGCTCATTGCGTGCATACCCGAGATGTCAAAAGCTTCGCGGATATGGTGCAAAGGGCGTCGCGCATTGCGCACCGGGAACAGGTCGCGCAGTCCGGCCAGCGGATCGTCATAACCGCCGGGGTACCGTTCGGCACCCCCGGCGCGACCAACATCCTTCGCATTGCCTGGGTCGAGGGGTGACGTGTGGGCGCGGGACACGATCGGAACCCGGTCCGGCGCTGTCCGCGGCTGGGCTCGGAGCGTGCTCGCGAGGCCGGCGCCCGTTTATCGCGGATAGACCTGGATGCTGCCGGCGACGGCGTCGGCAACATGCTCCTTGGTAATCACCCCTCGCACGTCCTGCGGCCTTGGCAAGCGAAAGCGGGGCCCCCCTGAGGGCACCACGATTGCCATGATCGCCTTACGCCGCCACATCCGCCTGATCACGTCAAAGGCGACATCGTCCTCTCTGACGAGGGTGAAGTCCCGCGCGGCGACATCGCCGAACGCGATGTCCGCTCCGGTCTCGACCAAGCGTTGCCTGAGCGCGGTATTGATGCGCACGACACCGACGATTCGGTCGCCCTTGGTCACGACGATATGGCGCATGGCGCCATGATGGTCGGGCTGCCTTAAGAAGGCGTTGAGGGAAAGATCGGCGGGCACAACAAGAAAATCCCGTTCCATGACCTCTTTCGCCTTGCGGACCAGAAACATATTGGCCTGGAGAGCCTTCGGGATCGTATGGCCGCGCCTCGTCAACTTTAAAGTATAGATGTTTTCGCGGGACAAGAGGCGGCGAACGCCGAGGGCGACAGCCACCGCCAAAATCATCGGCAGAACGATGGCGTAGTCTCGGGTCATCTCGAAGATCATCGTCACGGCGGTCATCGCCGCGCCGGTGGCGCCACCGACCATGGCGCCCATGCCGATCATCGCGAAGGCCGGCAGATTGACCGGGATTCCCGGGGCGATCAGCGTGACGAACCCGGCGAACGCGGCGCCCAACGTTGCGCCCATATACAGCGAGGGTGAAAAAATGCCGCCCGACGAGCCCGAGCCGAGACTGAGAGAGGTCGCCGCCAGCTTGCAGACGAACAATAAGGCGAGAAGCCCCGCAGCGTTGAGCTGGCCGGTCAGGATCGCTTGAATAGCGGCATAGCCCACCCCTTCGACAAAGTAGTGTCCGAAGCTCTCGTGAAGCCAGTAGATCAGCACACCGACCAGCAGCATGCCGAAGCAGTGACGAAAATAATTCCCGGGAATGCGATCGAACAAATCTTCGAGTGCATACAAACTGCGGATGTAAGCAGCACCGGCGACTCCGATCAGGCAGCCAAGCACGATATAGAGCGCGATGATCAGTGCAGCTGTCGCCGGTTCAGTGGGAAGCGCGACTATCGCCGGCACTTGAAATGAGGGGTGAGCGCCAAAGAAGATCCGCCCGATAAAAGTCGCCGTCCCGGTTGCCACTGCCACCGGCAGAAACGTGTTGACGCTGACCTCCGGCAGCATCAGCTCGATCGCGAACAACACCCCCCCGATCGGCGTGTTGAAGGTTGCGGCGATGCCGGCCCCGGCGCCGGCGGCGATCAGGATGATCCGTTGCCCGGGGTCCATTCGGATCAGCTGCCCGAGGGTCGAGCCGAACGAAGAACCGATCTGAACGATCGGACCTTCCCGCCCGACCGAAGCACCGCTGCCTATGGCGAAAGCCGAGGCCAGGGATTTCACCACCGCCACCACCGGGCGGATGACACCACCGCCGTAGTAGATTGCGTCCATCACCTCCGGGACGCCGTGCCCTTTGGCTTCGGGGGCAAAGTTAACGACGAGGAAGGTGACTACGATCGCTCCGACGACCGGGACGAGGATGACCAGCGCCCCCCACGGGCTGGCCGGCGTGAACAGGTTTGCGTCGTACTCGAAAGCAAATTTGCCCAGGAACAGAAGGTTGTGGACGAGGCCGATCAGCTCGCGGAAAACAAAGGCTCCGAGCCCGGCGACGACCCCGACCGAGAATGCGAGCACCGACATGCGAATGAGGCCGAATCGCGTTGGGCCGACGCGCCAGCCAGGCAGCGCGCGCCAGACTTGCGAAACTCCGCGCCTCGGCTTGAGCACCACAGCTTGCCGCCCCGCCGGCTGCGCGGTCGCGTCGGTCTTGTCCGGCAAAGACCTGCTCCCAGGGCAATTTGCTCCAGCCCGGGGAAGCATGCTACATCCGCCGCGTATTGCCAAAGGGATGCTGCGCCAAACGGCTCTGCCGCCAGCGGCCCCGATCCGAGGTCTAAATCATCGGGCTCATGGATCTTTCTGTCGTCATCCCGGTCATGAACGAAGCTGCGAACATCGCACCGCTGGTGGCCGAAATTGCCGGGGCGCTGGACGGGTTGATTACATATGAGATCATCTATGTGGATGATGGCAGCACCGATGCGACCGCTGCCGAGATCATCCGGCTCGGGGCGCGGCTGAGACTTCTGCGACACGCGCAAAGCTGCGGACAGAGTGCGGCGATTCGCACCGGGGTTCGGGCGGCGCGCGCGGCGTGGGTGGCGACCCTCGATGGAGACGGCCAGAACGATCCGGCCGATCTTCCGCGCTTGTGGGCTCTTGCTCGGGCTGCCCCGGCCAACCCGCCGCTGCTGATCGCCGGCTATCGCGGCAATCGGCAAGACCGCTGGTCGAAGCGTGCCGCGTCGCAAATCGCAAACCGGATTCGGGCTCGGCTGCTCGGCGACAACACCCCCGACACCGGGTGCGGTCTGAAGCTGTTTCCGCGCGCGCTGCTTCTCGATCTGCCCGATTTCGACCACATGCACCGGTTTTTGCCGGCGCTGGTGCTGCGCGCGGGCGGAACGGTGCGCTCGGTGCCGGTCAATCACCGGCCGCGAGCCGCCGGCGTTTCGAAATATGGCGTTTTCGATCGTTTGGGCGTCGGCATTGTCGATCTTCTCGGCATGCTTTGGCTGCAGCGCCGCGCCGCGCGACCGCACCTTGTCGGCGAGGCACCGGTCGAACCTGCTGAGATCGAGCCAACCGGGTCGGCTTCGACCTCGGTCCCGACATTGCGATGACAGCGAAGGAGAGAACGGCGTCGGACCTGTCTTACGGCGGGTTCGGCCGGATAGTCGGGATTCTCCTGCTCGGAGTGCTCGTGGTCGGGATCGCCGCTGCCTGGCATTGGCGGGCCGTGCTCGACCCGGCGGCCGTCGCGGCGGCGATGGGCCGCTATCCGGCAACACCGCTGATCTTCCTCGCTGTCCATGTCGCGGCCAGCCTGCTGTTTGTTCCGCGCACCTTGCTGGCGATCTTGGCCGGGTTGCTGTTCGGCATTGGATCGGGCATTTTTTGGGCGGCGATCGGCAGCGTCGCCGGGGCGATCGCGGGGTTCCTGGTCGCGCGCTACATCAATTCTGGCGTTTTCGGTCTCAACCGCAGCGTCCGTCTGCGACCGGTACTCGATCGGATCGAGCGCGGCGGATGGCGCGCGGTTGCATTGCTTCGACTGATCCCGGTGATGCCGCACAGCCTCGGCAATTACGGTCTCGGGCTGACGCGGATGCCGTTGGGCGCGTACGCGTTCGGGTCCCTCATCGGACAGTTGCCGATGACGATCGCCTATGTCGATTTCGGCGCGGCCGGGGAGCGGGTCGCGCTTGGCGGAGCTGGTTGGCTCGCACCGGCCCTGATCGGCGCCGCGGCGCTCGGGCTGTCGCTGCTGATCCCCGCCATTGTCCGCCGACGGCCCGGCTGACTGATTCTGACCCTTGTTGGCGTCGGGCCGCCGGTGGCCCAGTCGAGCAGCTCGACCGTGTGCACGACCGGCACGGCCGCGCCGGAGGCGAGCTGGGTGATGCAGCCGATATTGCCGGTGGCGACCAGATCGGGTCGGGTCTCCGCAATGTTGGCCAGCTTGCGCTGGCGCAGCTTCTCGGCGATCTCTGGCTGCAGCAAGTTGTAGGTCCCGGCCGAGCCGCAACAAAGGTGGCCTTCCGGCACTTCGAGGGTCTCGAACCCGGCCCTGGTCAACAGCGCCTTCGGCCCGCGGTGGATGCGCTGGCCGTGCTGCATCGAGCAGGCGGAATGATAGGCGACGCGCCGGCCGAGACCGGCAACTTCCGGTGTGGGCGCACGCAGACCGAGCGTCTCGACGATCTCGGTAACATCGCGGGCCAAAGCGGCAATTCGAGCTGCTTTCTCGGCATAGGCCGAGTCCTCGCGTAGCATGAATCCGTAATCCTTGACCGTCGTGCCGCAACCGGACGCATTGATCGCGATCGCATCGAGCCCACCGGCGAGGCGTTCGCGCTCCCAGGCGTCGATATCGGCGCGGGCGAAGGCGAGCGCCGCTGCCTCGTGGCCCAGATGGTGGGCGAGCGACCCGCAGCAGCCGCTGCCCCGAGCCACGACGATCTCGCAGCCGTGCCGGGCCAGTAGCCGGAACGTCGCCTCGTTAATTTCCGGAGCCAATACTCGTTGCGCGCAGCCGGCCAGCAGCGCGACCCGCATTCGCCGCTCACCCTCAGCCGGAAATACGCGCTGCAGCTCCGACGGCGAGGCAGGCGGGACCGAAGCGGGAGTGAGCGCCAGCAGCGGCGCGAGGCGTGCAGGCAGGAATCGCGCGACGGGCTTGCCAAGGGCAGCGCAGCGCAGCGCCCAGCGGAACAGCGAGGGCCGCGTCAGCACGGTTCCGAGCATCCGCCGCAGCGCCCGCTCGCCCCGCGGCCGGCGGTATTTCTCCTCGATCCGGCGCCGCGCATGGTCGACGAGGTGCATGTAATTGACGCCCGACGGGCAGGTCGTCATGCACGAAAGGCACGAGAGGCAGCGGTCGATATGCTTGACGGTGTCGGCGGTGGGCGCCTCGTCGCGGGCGAGCATGTCCTTGATCAGGTAGATGCGGCCGCGCGGCCCGTCGAGCTCGTCGCCGAGCAGCTGATAGGTGGGGCAGGTCGCGGTGCAGAACCCGCAATGGGTGCAGTTGCGTAGGATCTTTTCGGACTGCGCGGTATCGGGATCGACGAGCTGCTCGGCCGTGAAATCGGTGCGCATCTTCTCAGCTGCCCTCGACCATACGCCCCGGGTTCAGAATTCGCCGCGGGTCGAAGCCGGCCTTGACCCGCGCGGCGAGCCCCGCCAGCGCTGGCGGCTGGAGCTCGAACACCGGTACAGCGCGGCGCAACGCCGCCGAGCCCTTGATCAGGGTGGCGTGTCCGGTGCCGTGCCCGTCGGCCCCGCGGATGGCCCCGCGGATCTCCTCAGCGCCGCCATTCTCGGCTCCGGAAACGGCGACCCATATCAGACCGCCGCCCCAATCGAGATACCACACCGCGTCGAGCCGGCGGGCGATCGCCTCGCCGAGCTCGGCGCCGCGGGACGGTGCGATCGAAACGCGCCACACGGCGCGGTCAGCTCGACGAGCGAGCGGCTCGACATCACGGATCGCCCGCCAGAATGCAGCGGAGGCTGGGCCTTCGATCACCGTCGACTCGCAATCGGCTGAGAGTTCGGCCAACAGCCGCTTACGGCGAAATGCGACCGAGGGTGCCGGCCCCTCCAGGCGAAGTGCGGCGACACCCGGCATGCCGGACAGCGAGGTTAGGGCCGCCGTCGAGGCGGCCGGCAGATAGGCGGCGCCCGAGACCTCGTGCGGTGAGGCGAGCGCCCGGTTCATCGACCGCGCCGCCGCCGGCGGTTCGAGCCCGCAGAGCATCACGGTGGAGCTGTGCTCGGGCTGGGGCAACACCTTGACGGTTACTTCCTCGATCGCGGCGAGCGTGCCATAGGAGCCGGCAATCAGCTTCGAGAGATCGTAGCCGGTGACGTTTTTGACGACCTTGCCGCCGGATTTGAACACCTCGCCGCGGCCGCTCACTCCGCGAAAGCCCAGGAAATGGTCGCGCGCCGCCCCCGCCTTGACGCGGCGCGGCCCCGACAAATTGCAGGCGAGCGCACCGCCGATGGTGCGCCGCCCGGCCTCGGCGTCCGGGACGCCGAGCAACGCGCTCCAATCCGGCGGCTCGAAGGCGAGCATCTGCCGGGCCGGGTCGAGCGCGGCCTCGATTTCGGCGAGTGGGGTTCCGGCCCCGGCGGTCAGGACCAATTCGGCCGGCTGGTAGTCGCGGATACCGGAGAGGTGCGATAAGTCGAGGGTACGCGACAGGTGGAGCGGACGGCCGAGTCCGCGCTTGGTGCCGCCGGCAACAAGCTCGAGCGGCTCTTCAGCTGCGAGCGCCTCGCCGATCGCGTCGCGCAACTCGCCGAGATCAGCGGGGGTAAGGCGGGTCATGGTCCCCGAGCGTTTAGAAACGCGGCAACTCCGAAAAGGGTAATCGGCCGGCGTGGACGTGCAGACGGCCGAGCTCGGCGCAGCGGTGCAGCTGCGGGAACACCTTGCCGGGGTTCAACAAGCCATCGGGATCGAAAGCACATTTCAGGCGCTGCTGGTGCGCCAGATCGCATTCGTCGAACATGACGCCCATCAAATCGCGCTTTTCGACACCGACGCCGTGCTCGCCGGTCAGCACGCCGCCGACCTCGACGCAGAGACGGAGGATGTCGGAGCCGAACGCCTCTGCCCGCTCGATGTCGCCGGGCTTGTTGGCATCATAGAGGATCAGCGGGTGAAGGTTGCCGTCGCCGGCATGAAACACATTCGCCACGGCGAGGCCGTACCGCTCCGAGAGTGCGCGCATCCGGCTCAGCACCTCGGCCAGGCGGGCGCGCGGGATGGTGCCGTCCATGCAGTAATAATCAGGCGAGATGCGACCGACCGCCGGAAAGGCGGCCTTGCGGCCCGACCAGAAGGCGAGACGCTCTGCATCGTCGCGGCTCGACCGGAGCGTCGTGGCCCGGTGCGCGCGAGCGAGCGCCTCGACCTTGCCGGTCAGATGGTCGATTTCAGCCGGCGCGCCGTCGAGCTCGACGATCAGCAACGCCTCGACGTCAAGCGGATAGCCCACTCCGACAAACGCCTCGGCGGCGTGGATCGCCGGCCGATCCATCATCTCCATGCCGCCCGGAATGATGCCGGCGGCGATGATCGCGGCGACGCAGTCGCCGGCGTCTTCGGCCGTCGCGAACCCGATCAGCAGCGCGCGCGCCGCAGTCGGCTTGGGCAGGATGCGCACGGTGACCTCGGTGATGACGCCGAGCAGCCCTTCGGACCCGGTCATCACACCCAGCAGGTCGTAGCCCTCGGAATCGAGGTGCTTGCCGCCGAGGCGGATGATTTCGCCATCGACCAGCACCATCTCGATACCGAGGATATTGTTGGTGGTGAGCCCGTATTTGAGGCAGTGCACGCCGCCCGAATTCTCCGCGACATTGCCGCCGATCGTGCAGGCGATCTGACTCGACGGATCGGGCGCGTAATAAAACCCGGCATGCTCGACCGCATCAGTGAGCGCGAGGTTGGTGACGCCGGGCTGGGCGGTGACGCAGCGATTTTCGTAATCGATGTCGAGAATGCGGTTGAACTTGGCCATGCCGAGCAACACACCATCGGCGAGCGGCAGCGCACCGCCAGACAAAGAGGTGCCGGCGCCTCGCGGCACGACCTTGACCCCCATCTCCTGGCAATACCGCAGGACTGCCGCGACCTGTTCGACGCGCGACGGCAATACGACGACCATCGGCAGTTGGCGATAGGCGGTCAGCCCATCGCTCTCATAGGCGCGGCGCTCGGCCTCGGACACGATAACTCCTTCGCCGGGCACTATCTCCCGCAACGCCTGGACAATCTCGGCGCGCCGCTGCAGAACCGCGGCGTCGGGCGTCGGCATCTTCATCGGCGTCGATCGCGGGTGGCGCCCAGGCCGCGGTCAGCCCTGGCGCGCCTTGTACCTCGGATTGATCTTGTTGATGACGTAGACGCGACCCTTGCGCCGGACAACGCGGCAATTTTTATCACGTTTTTTCAATGTCTTGAGAGAATTCACGATCTTCATTTCCGGGGCTCCTCCGCGAACCCGGAACATAGGGGGGAGGCCCGCGGAAGTCAAATCCTGCGGGCCACAAATCGGCCGACGATCGTGAATATGCCGCGGCTGCGTGGCGCCGGGTCTTGAGGAGATGGGCGGAAGGAAGCATCTTATGCGAACTAGTCCAACGACTATTCTTGGTATCGCGACCCGGCGCTACGCCGATCCGGGTTCGGAGAAACATTGATGCGGGCTATGCAGCCGGTGCGCGGCACCCAGGATCTCCTGCCCGAGGCGGCGCGGCGCCACCGACGGGTCAGCGACACCGCGAGAGTGGTAGCCGAACTCTATGGCTTTGCCGAGATGGCAACGCCGATCTTCGAATTCACCGAGGTCTTCGCGCGGCCAATCGGCGAGCACACCGACATCGTGTCGAAGGAGATGTACACCTTTACCGACCGCGGCGGCGAAGAGGTGACTTTGCGGCCGGAGGCTACGGCGGGGATCGTGCGCGCGCTGTTATCGAACGGATTGACCCAGTCGGCGCCGCTCAAATTCTTCTGTTGCGGGCCGATGTTCCGCTACGAGCGGCCGCAAAAGGGCCGGTTTCGGCAATTTCACCAGATCGACGTCGAGTTGTTGGGCGTGCCGCAGCCGCAGGCCGATATCGAGGTCATCGCGCTCGGCAGCCGCATCCTCTCAGAACTCGGGATCGGCGACCGGGTGGTGCTGGAACTCAATACGCTCGGCGATCCGGAAAGCCGCGTCGCTTATCGGACGGCGCTCATCGCCTACTTTTCGTTGCACAAGTCCGAGCTGTCGGAAGACAGCCGCCGCCGACTCGACGCCAACCCGCTGCGCATCCTCGATTCGAAGGACCCGAGCGACATGCGCATCAACGCCGATGCGCCGGCGTTCGACCGATATCTGAGCCAGGTGTCGCGCACGTTCTTTGCCCATGTGCGCAACGGGCTCGACCGCATCGGCATCGTGCACCGGCTGAACCCGCGTCTTGTCCGCGGGCTCGACTACTACACGCACACCGTGTTTGAGTTCGTCACCAGCGATATCGGGGCGCAGGGCACGGTGTTAGCGGGCGGCCGCTATGACGGGCTGATAGAATTGATGGGTGGGCCTTCGATGGCCGGGGTCGGCTGGGCCGCCGGTATCGAGCGCTTGGCGCTGCTCATTGCAGAGCCGCCGATGCCGCCGCGACCGGTCGCGCTGGTCCCGATCGGCGAACCGGGAGAGTCGATGGCGCTGGTGATAGCGGAAGTACTGCGCCGTCACGGTTGGGCGGTTGATCTCAGCTACGCGGGCAACCTCTCGCGTCGCATGCGACGCGCAAACCGCGTCAACGCCCGCGCCGCCGTGCTGATCGGCGAAGATGAGGCCGCTCGCGAGGTCGTTACTCTGCGGGATCTGGATACGGGCGAACAAAGTGAGTTGCCTTTGGCACCGGACTTGAGCGAATTGCGCGCACGCCTGACTGGGCTCTACGCCTGAGGGTAGCGGTGGACCTCGGGCTCGATAGGCGTCTCGAACAGCTGCGCCGCCGCCATGCCGAGCTGCGCGACGCACTGAACGGGAGTGGACTCGGCGGTGCCGAATTCGCCAGAATGTCGAAGGAATATAGTGAGCTGACCCCGATCGTCGAAGGCGTGGATGCACTCGACCGGGCGCGGCGTGAGGCCGTTTCTCTCGCCGAGATGACGCGGTCCTCGGACGACGCGGAATTGAAGGCGCTCGCCGAGGAGGAGCTGCAAGCGCTGCGCGAACACCTGCCGGCGCTGGAGAACGTGGTCAAGCTGGCGCTGCTGCCCAAGGACGCCGACGACGAGCGCAATGCGATCATCGAGGTCCGCGCCGGGACCGGCGGCGAGGAGGCGGCGCTGTTCGCGGCCGAGCTGTTTCGTATGTATCAGCGCTATGCGGGTTTGCGCGGTTGGCGGTTTGAACTGCTCGACCTGTCCGAGACCGGGCTCGGTGGCTTCAAGGAGGCCAGCGCTTCGATCACCGGCCGCGACGTGTTCGCCCGGCTCAAATTCGAATCCGGTGTGCATCGCGTGCAGCGTGTGCCCGAGACCGAAGCCGGGGGCCGCATTCACACGTCTGCGGCTACGGTCGCGGTGCTGCCCGAAGCCGAGGAGGTCGATGTCAGGATCGACGACAAGGATCTTCGTATCGACGTCTTTCGGGCGAGCGGACCCGGGGGCCAGTCGGTCAACACCACCGACAGCGCGGTGCGGATTACTCATTTGCCGACCGGGCTGGTCGTCATCCAGCAGGACGAGAAATCGCAGCACAAGAACAAGGCGCGGGCGCTGAAGGTGCTGCGCTCGCGGCTCTATGAGATGGAGCGTCAGGCGCGCGACACTGCCCGCGCGGCCGAGCGCAAGAGCCAGGTCGGCAGCGGCGATCGGTCCGAGCGCATCCGCACCTATAATTTTCCGCAAGGGCGGGTAACCGACCACCGCATCAACCTAACGCTCTACAAGATCGACAAGGTGTTGAGCGGCGAGGCGCTCGACGAGATTATCGACGTGATCCTGGCCGAGGATCATGCCGCGCGACTGGCGGCGGTGGATGGATAAAGGTTCGGGTGGCGGAGAACTCTCGGGTCATTCCTCGCCGAAGCGGCCGCAGCGCTGTCGGCGGCTCACTTGGACGAGCCGCGCCGCCGCGCCCGGCGCCTCCTGGCCGGTGTGTCGGGTCGGTCTGAGGCCGAGTTGCTGAGTCATCCGGACCACGAGCTTGAACGGGACGAGGCCGATCGCCTTCACCAAGCGCTCGGGCGGCTGGTCGAGGGCGAGCCGCTGAGCCGCGTCCTCGGCCGGCGCGAGTTCTGGGGGTTAAGTTTTGCGTTATCGGAGGACACCCTCGACCCGCGACCGGAGAGCGAAACCTTGGTCGAGGCGGTGCTCGCCCGGATAACCGATCGCAGCGCGCGCCCCAGCTTTCTCGATCTAGGGACTGGGACGGGATGCCTATTGCTCGCGCTGTTGTCCGAATGCCCGGCCGCCATCGGTTTTGGCACAGACATTGCCGCTGGAGCGATCCGAACCGCCCGCAGCAATGCTGCCGAGCTGGGGTTTGCCGATCGCGCCCGGTTCTTTGTCGGCGACTGGGGCGGAGCGCTCTCGGGACGGTTTGAGGCGATCGTTGCCAATCCGCCCTATATCGGCACTGGGGAGCTTGCCCAGCTGCCGCCCGAGGTCCGCCTCTATGACCCGCAGCGCGCCCTTGATGGCGGCGATGATGGTCTTCGCGCCTATCGAGCCATCGCCTCGGATTCGCCGGCGATGCTGGCGTCCGGCGGTGTGTTGGCGGTCGAGGTGGGCGGCGGCAAGGCTCCTGGCGTCGCCGCGATCTTCAAAGCCCGCGGCCTGACGATCGACGCCGTGGAGTGCGATCTCGCCGGCGTCGAGCGCTGCGTCGTAGCGCGCCTCGACAAAGGCGGCCGACTCCCAGCGCGCTCGGGTGGGCAAAAAAATCTTGGAATATGTCGCCGTCCCGTCTAGGCTGCGGTGCTGGAGAGTTCGATCCCGCGCAGGGGAGCGCCGGATATATGCACGAGACTACCCTGTCCGAGATTGTGCAGGGGACCACGAACGCTCCTATCGGACCAAGTTCCGACCGTCTTCCACCGAGATCAGACAGGTGTCATGAGACCAGGCCCAAACAAGCGATCGCGTGGCCGCAACAACGGAAATAATCCGCATCACAACCGCCCGCGAATGCCCCAGCGCATTCAGAATTTCGACAGCAACGGCCCGAACGTCAAAATCCGCGGCAACGCTTACCAGGTTTTTGAGCGTTATGTCGCCTTGGCCCGCGAGGCGGCGGCCAGCGGTGACCGGATCGCGGCGGAAAACCTATATCAACATGCCGAGCACTACTTTCGGGTCATGAACGCCAACGGCGACGCCAATCAACACGGGGCACCTCGGCCAATGACGCCCGCCGATGTGGATATCGGCGAGTCCGAGGGAGAACGCAGCGAAAGCGACGACGGCCTGCTGCAACCGTCGCTGCCGATGTTGCCGGGCGAGGACCAGCCGCCTCGCTTTTGAGCGGTGCTCCCCTCGCTTTTGAGCGGTGCTCCGCGGCGGAATGGCGTTGGTTCTGCCGATGTGACGGTGCTTACGATCTTACCCGGCCGGGTCCGTCGCGGGCAGAATGACGGGGTTGCCTGGCTGTTAAGCCGCGCCATATACGCCCGAGAAGGGGATCGCGGGGCTGCCTGAGCGGAGCGCCGCGACCGGCTTTGCGGAGCATGTCATGGAATTCGAAAAATATACCGAACGGTCGAAGGGGTTTATCCAGTCGGCCCAGGCGCTGGCGTTGCGCAGCGGCCATCAGCGGCTGACCCCGGAGCATCTGCTCAAGGTGCTGCTCGAGGATAGGGAGGGGCTCAGCGCCAACCTGATCCGCGCGGCAGGGGGCGATTCGCCGGCCGCGCTGGCAGCGATCGACGCCGACCTCGCCAAGCTGCCGCGGGTCGAGGGTTCCGGGGCCGGCCAAGTTTATATGTCGCCCGAGATCGCGCGCGTCTTCGAACAGGCCGAACAGATCGCGCAGAGGGCCGGCGACAGCTTTGTCACTGTCGAGCGGCTGCTGCTGGCGCTGTCGATGACCCGGGAGACACCGGCGGGCAAGGCGCTCGCCGCGGCCGGGCTGACTCCGCAGAAACTGAACGCCGCGATCGAAGATGTGCGCAAGGGCCGCAAGGCCGACAGCGCCTCGGCCGAGGAGGGTTATGACGCGCTCAAACGCTACGCACGCGATCTGACCGAGGCCGCGCGCGAGGGCAAGCTCGATCCGGTGATCGGCCGCGACGAAGAGATCCGCCGCACGATCCAGGTGTTGTCGCGGCGCACTAAGAACAATCCGGTGTTGATCGGCGAGCCCGGTGTCGGCAAAACGGCCATCGTCGAGGGTCTTGCGTTGCGCATCGTCAACGGCGACGTGCCCGAAGGATTGAAGGACAAGCGCCTGCTGGCGCTCGATCTGGGCGCGCTGATCGCCGGCTCCAAATTCCGCGGCGAGTTCGAGGAGCGGCTCAAGGCAGTGCTGGCGGAAATCACCGCGGCGGCCGGCGAAATCATCCTCTTTATCGACGAGTTGCACACCCTCGTCGGCGCCGGCAAGGCGGAAGGGTCGATGGACGCCTCGAACATGCTGAAGCCGGCGCTCGCGCGCGGCGAGCTGCATTGCGTGGGCGCGACGACACTCGACGAATATCGCAAGAACATCGAAAAGGACGCTGCCCTCGCGCGCCGTTTTCAGCCGGTGTTTGTTACTGAGCCGTCGGTTGAGGACACGATCTCGATCCTGCGCGGCATCAAGGAGAAATACGAGCTGCATCACGGGGTGCGGATCACCGACGCGGCGATCGTCGCGGCGGCGACCTTGTCGAACCGCTACATCACCGATCGTTTTCTGCCGGACAAGGCGATCGATCTGATGGACGAGGCCGCTTCGCGACTGCGCATGGAGGTCGATTCGAAGCCCGAGGCGATCGACGAGCTCGACCGCCGCATCGTCCAGCTCAAGATCGAGCGCGAGGCGCTGAAGAAGGAGAACGATGCGGCATCGCGCGATCGCCTCGAGAAGCTGATCAAGGAACTCGAAGAAATCGAGCAGCGCTCGGCCGAGTTGACCGCGCAATGGCGGGCGGAAAAGGACAAGCTCGCCGGTGCAGCAAAACTCAAGGAGCAGCTCGACCAAGCGCGCGCCGAACTCGACACAGCCCAGCGCCGCGGCGACTGGAGCCGCGCCGGCGAACTGACCTATGGCATCATCCCCGAGCTCGAACGCAAACTGAAAAGCGTCGAAGAGGCCGAATCCGGGCGAATGCTCGAAGAAGCGGTCACCGCGGAGCATATCGCCGGCGTGGTGTCGCGCTGGACCGGCATCCCGGTCGATAAGATGCTGTCGAGCGAGCGCGCGAAACTCCTGCACATGGAGGATGCCCTAGGGCGCCGCGTTGTTGGTCAGGGCGAGGCGGTGACTGCCGTTTCCAACGCGATCCGCCGGGCCCGCGCCGGGCTGCAGGATCCGAACCGGCCGATGGGCTCGTTCCTGTTCCTCGGGCCGACCGGCGTCGGCAAGACCGAGCTGACGCGGGCGCTCGCCGAATTCCTGTTCGACGACGAAGGTGCGATGGTGCGCATCGACATGTCGGAATACATGGAGAAGCACTCGGTGTCGCGGTTGATCGGCGCGCCGCCGGGCTATGTCGGGTATGACGAGGGCGGCTCGCTGACCGAGGCGGTGCGGCGCCGGCCCTACCAGGTGATCCTGTTCGACGAAGTCGAAAAGGCGCATCCCGACGTCTTCAACGTGCTGTTGCAGGTGCTCGACGACGGCCGCCTGACCGATGGTCAGGGCCGCACCGTCGACTTCCGCAACACCCTCATTGTGCTGACCTCTAACCTCGGCAGCGAGGCGCTGGCGCGGCTGCCGGAGCGAGCTGATGTCTCGGTCGCGCGCGAGGCCGTGATGGAGGCGGTGCGTGCCGCCTTCCGGCCCGAGTTCCTTAACCGGCTCGACGAGATCCTGCTTTTCCGCCGGCTCTCGCGCGACGATATGAAGGGGATTGTGGCAATCCAGATCGATCGGCTGAAGAAGCTGCTAGCCGATCGCAAGATCACCCTCGACCTCGACGCATCGGCGATGGCCTGGCTCGGCAATGCCGGATACGATCCGGTCTATGGGGCTCGGCCGTTGCGGCGGGTGATCCAGCGCGAGTTGCAAAACCCGCTGGCCGAACTGATCCTAGAAGGGCGTATTCCCGACGGATCGATGGTGCATGTCACGGCCGGCGAGAAGGGTCTCGTCATCGAGGAGGCGGCCAGGCGCGAAGCTGCCTGAGCGCCTCGCAGCCGTTCTTTCCGGCTTGCGCTCGGGTGTAGAATTGGCGCCCATGCCCTTTAGCCTTCTTGATCGACGCCGACGACTAGGTGGCATTCGCGCACCTCCTCGCGTGCGATACGCAAAGTATCCGGCGGGTTGAGCTGGCGGAGCACGAGAGTATCGCCTTCCCAGCCGATAAATTGTTTGATCAGGACAACATTCCCCTTTTTGTAGACGACAACGTCACGGCCGCGCTTCGGCGGCTTGAACGGGTTAACGTGCAATAGCCAGCTCTGCTCGTAGCGCGGTTCCATGCTGTCGCCGACCATGTAGATGGCATAGGCCTCGCGCACACCGGAGAGATTGGCCGGTCGGGCCGTATAGTCGACCGGGTCGTTGAGAAACATCTCCTGATCGCTGCCGCCGCGTCCGCCGCTGCGAACCGGGATCCTGTCTGCGGGATGAGCAGCCCCCGCGCCGGTGCCAGGGGGACGGCCGCGACCCGGGCGAGGTGAATCGCCATCCCTCGCGGAGGTCGTACTGTCGATGGCGTGACGCAACACCTCGTCCGGGCTGACGCCGAGAAATCCGGCGATCTGCACGGTTTCGAGTTGCTTCATCTGACGCTCGCCCTTGAGCATGCGGGAAACCGCCGATGGGGCAAGACGCAAATGCCGAGCGAGATCCGCCTGGGTCGCCCCCATCCGCTCGAGGGCCTGATGGAACCAATACGTATCCATGTGACAATCACAATTCCCATATTGACATTGATCCAGATCATGTTATCATGATAATGCGATGATCACAAGCGTGCTGCGTTGTTGAATGGAGGACATTTTAATGGGGAACGTTTCGCGGCTTTCAGGTTCGCAGCACTCTCGCGATGGCTCCGGCTGCCGCTACATTATCGAGGGCGATGATCACCGCCCGTCCTGCGGGGCGGGGCGGCGGCCCGGCTCATCATATTGTCCGGCGCACCATGCGCTTTGCTATCTCGCGGGGGGGACCACGGCGGAAGCCAAGCGGCTGCGCGAGGTCGAAGCCCTTGCCACAGCGGTCGGCGGGCGCCGCGGAGACAACGCCCCCGCACCTACGCGACGCTTTCTCAGAAAGCTCGAACAAGCGGTGCGGCCTTTTTTGTGACCAAAAGTGTTCTTGTTATGTTCTGGAGATATGCATGGCTCACCCTTATTCCGCCGGCAAGACCCGTGTTGCCGAGGCCGGGATTGTGCCGACCCCCGAACGTTTCCAGCGAGGTTTGGTTGAGCGCCCGGAGCGGCCAATCGCTGATGAGGCGGGCCGCTCAGCCCGTCCCTATCGCGCGGTCGACACCTTGGCGATGATGGAGCGCCGAGGTTCGATCACCGCTGCAATGCGCCAGGCCGGAGAGGATTTTCGAGGGCGTTTTGCCGCTGCCCATCTCGATCCGCTGCGCGCGCTCGACTATTCGCGACCGAGAGATGGCGCGGCTGCACGGCCCAGAGGCGGCGAGGAGCCGGGGTCGCGAGTGGAAGGCGCGCGGCGGACCGTGTGGGGCGCGATTCTAGCCGTTGGCGGTCTGGGCTCGCCGGGCGGTTCGTGCCTGTGGCATGTCGTCGGCTGGGAGCGTTCGCTGAAGGAATGGGCGATCGAGCAGGGCTGGAGCGGACGACGGGTCAGTCAGGAGGCGGCCTCCGGCATCCTGATCGCCGCGCTCGGAGCACTCGAGGCGCATTACCAACACCGACGGGTGTTGCGAAAATAGAATTTTGATATTGACATATCCGGATCGATCAGGTATAAGAGCTTCACACTGGCGAAATTGGCAACGGCCGGCGGCGGCTGACAGCCACCGGAGCACCGCCTCTGGCGTCTCTCTACCGCGTGTGCGGAGATCGGCAGCGCAGCGGGCTTCCGCGCCCAACACTCGGCTGCGGGAAATGAACTGTCCCAGAGTTCCTACAGCGGGGGCGGCGAAAAAAACGACCATCGGCTAAAACAGGCAAGAGCATCAAATTTGGCATCCCGTTCCGGTCGTCGGCCGACATCGCGCTCGGCATCGGGCAGCCGTCGCGGCAAGCCCGCGACCGAGCCGGTGCCTCGGGACGCTGTCGAAAGCGTGCCGGACGAGATCGTCGAGCGAGCAGCGCGGCTCGGGGTAACGCCTGAGCGGGTACTGCAGGAATACGCACGCATCGCCTTTGCTGATTTACGCCGCTTCGCCGAGTGGGGACCGGACGGGCTGGTGTTGAAGACGCACGATGCACTAAACGACGCGGATGCTGCGGCGATCTCGGAAATCACGACGGCTGGCGCCGGGAGCGGGGGCTATCGGGTGAAGCTCTACGACAAAAAGGCGGCGCTCGACGCTATTGCCCGCCATCTCGGAATGTTTGTGCGGCCGCCCGAGCAGCAACGGGAGGGCGCATCGGCCGATCTTGCGGAGGATGCGCGTGAGGTGCTTGCACGCCGCTTGGCTCGCCTCGCTGCCGGAGGCACTGAGGAATAGCCTCATCGCGGCGCTGAGCCCTCGGGAGGCTCGCGCGTTGCTCTACGACTGGCCGTTCTGGGCTCGGGCCAACCAGCTGCCGCCGGAAGGTAATTGGCGGGTGTGGCTGCTCCTCGCCGGCCGTGGGTTCGGCAAGACCCGCACCGGCGCCGAACTGATGCGGGCCCGGGTGACGGCGCGGACGGCGCGCCGGGTGGCGCTTGTCGCCCCGACCGCCGCCGACGCCCGCAATGTCATGGTCGAGGGCGAGAGCGGCATCCTGGCGGTTTCGCCCCCTTGGGATCGGCCCCGCTACGAGCCGTCGAAGCGGCGGCTCACCTGGCCCAACGGGGCAATCGCGACGCTTTACAGCGCCGACGAGCCCGAACGCCTGCGCGGACCGCAGCACGATACCGCCTGGTGCGACGAGCTCGCCAGCTGGCGCTATCCCGAGGCTTGGGACATGCTGATGTTCGGCTTGCGCTTGGGGACCGATCCGAGGGTCGTGGTCACGACCACCCCTCGCCCGACAAAGCTGTTGCGCGGGTTCGCCGCCGACCGGACGGTAACGACCACCCGCGGCAACACCTATGAGAACCGCGCCAATTTGGCCCCGGATTTTATCGAGCAGATCGTCCAAAAGTACGAAGGGACCCGGCTCGGGCGGCAGGAGATCGAAGCCGAGATCCTCGACGATCTGCCGGGTGGCTTGTGGAGCCGCGGCGTGATCGAGGCGGCGCGCGTTCGGACGGCACCTGACCTGGTCAGAATCGTGGTGGCGATCGATCCGGCCGCCACTTCGGGCGAGGGGGCCGACGAGACCGGCATCATTGTCGCCGGCAAAGACGGGCAGGGTCATGGCTGGGTGCTCGCCGACCTTTCCGGTCGATATCAGCCTGCAGAGTGGGCAAAAGCGGTGATCGCGGCCTATCGCGCGCACCGTGCCGACCGGGTCGTCGCCGAGGTCAACAACGGCGGCGAGATGGTCGAGGCGACCTTGCGGGTCATCGACCCCAACCTGGCCTTTGTCCCGGTTTACGCCTCGCGCGGCAAGATTGTCCGCGCCGAACCGGTGGCCGCGCTCTATGAGCAGGGCCGGGTCCATCACCTCGGCGCGTTTCCGCAGCTCGAAGACCAGATGTGCGACCTCCGCCAGGGGGCGCGCGACGATGCCAACCTTCGTCGCGAGCGAAATTCCCCGGACCGAGTCGATGCCCTGGTTTGGGCTCTGACCGATCTCTTGGTCGAGCCGATGCCGGGCGAGGGGATCTATGAAGCTTATCGTCGGCTCAGCGGGGAGCTGTCGCAAACGCCTCGCCGGAGACCTTCTTCCTGACGAACGTGCCCGTCGCTGCAAAGGAGTCCATCGGTGACGCTGCTGGTAAAAGATGCGAACACGACGACCCAGGCGCTGTCGACCGGGCTCGACAGCGTCGGCAATTTGGTGCCGCTGCATATGCCGGCCGCGATCGTCGGCGGGGTGGCGACGCCTGCCAGCGCCGCGGCGCCGCTGCCGGTCATCAACGCTGCAGGGTCGATTGCGGTCGACGGCAGCGGCACCGTTAATGTCGGCGGGACGGCACAGGTCCTATTTGGCGGCGTCGCGCCAGGCAACGGATGGCTCGTCGCCAATAATTCGTCAGCGACGGTCTATGTCTCGGACGTTGGCATTGCGACAGCGGGCGGGGCGTCGATCCCGATCGCACCCGGCGCGGCTTTCGCCACGCCTTCGGGCTACCGGCCGGCGGGGCCGGTCAGCCTCTATGGCGCCACTGGGGGCCAAGCATTCGCGGCACGGCGCTGGTAGCCATCGACAGGCGAGGCGGGATCGCCTCCGGCTTCCTGCCGAAGAACGCCTGCGCGTCAAGATGCCTACGATATTTGAACCTCAGATGCCCATCGCCGCAGCGCCCGCCCTCCGGCACGCCGCAACCGCAACCGTCTGTGCGGTGGCCATCGCACCCAAGGGGCGTCAAGCGGTGAAGCTTTTTCTAGCCATATCGGCGTGCGCTGCGGGTGTTGCCGTCGCGTTGCCGAGTTTTGCTCAGTCTCCCGGCAATTTCTCCAGTCTGACGACGACCGGAACCACGACATTGGGCGGCGACGCTCTGATGTGCTCGGGGCGGCCGTGGATCGACGTGCGCTGCAACGGCGCCATTGGCGACGACAGCCATGATGATACCAGCGCGATCCAGAGCACGATCAACAGCGCCATAGCCAACAATTGGCCGGTGCACATGCCGGCCGGAACCTATAAGATCACCTCGCAACTGACGATCGATTATGCCGGCCAGGCGGGCAATGGCTTTCGCCTGCTTTCCCGAGGGGCGGTCATCGACGGCCGCGCCATTTCCGCGGGGCCGGTGCTGCAGATCCAGTGCGGCGGCGGCACCCCGGCCGACCCGACCGGTTGTTTCTATTTTAAGGAAGAAGGCTCGCTGTTCGTCAACGCCGATACCCCGGCCTATGCCGTCGTCTTCGGCAAGGCCGATTTCTCGGACGCTCACAACTCGGCCAAGGTCGATCACCTGATCGTCAATAATGCAAGCAGCAGTGCGGCGGCCGGCGCCTGTCAATTCAATTATGTGCTCGACAGCGATATCTATGCAGTGTGCGATTCAGCGGGGGGCGCCGCGGGAATGGCCTTCGAGCAGACCCAATTTTCTCGGGTCTCCGGGGCCGGCACCGCATCCGCCGCCGGCGGACGTGGCGTCGTGCTCGAGAATGGGTACGATTTTTCGAATACGTTCTCGGGTCTCGACCTCGAGAACTCGCCGACCTGCCTGTCGATAACCTTTAATCACAATGGGCTGAACACCTTCGTGTCGCCCTATTTCGACTGTGTCACCGCGGTCAATGCAACGGCGAGTGTCGGCAATACGCTGGTCAATCCCAATTATGGCGGAAATGTCGTCAATTACGGGCCGAATTCAGATGGGATCGCGGTGCAGGGAACCGGATCGCGCCCGCAGTGGATGTTTCCGCCGACCGCGACCTACACGGCGGCGCCGATCGATGACGGGATGTCGATCTCGAGCTTCAACGCCCCCGGCGCGTCGCTGGCGGTGACCCTGCCGCCGATCGCCAACGTCAATCCCGGTTGGTCGATGGGCTTCGCGACCGACAGCGGGAAAGGGATGACGGTCACTGCGCCGAGCGGCAGCATCGTGCTCGGCGGCAAATTCGTCTCTACGGTCACGCTCGGCGGCGGTAATTACGAATACATGCGGGTACAGTCGGACGGTAATAATTGGCGGGTTGTCTCGTCGACGCGGAACACCCGGCTCAATATGGGGTTCGAGCCACCGCCGTGGCCGAGCAACTGGCTTTATCCGACCGCGTCAGGCTATGCGGCGGCCCTCGGCGACAACGGCAACATCCTGTCGAGCTACGACAGCTCCGCCGGGCTGGCCGTGACCTTGCCCTCGACAACCGCCCTGCCGACCGGCTGGAGCATCGGTTTCGCGACAGACAACGGCAAGTCCCTTTCGGTCCAAGTCAACGGGGCCTCCGGCGGGCACATCGTGTGGCCGGGGGCCGGCGCGTCCTCGACCTCTGTAGCCTTGGCAAACACGAGCCAGGGGGCGTACGAATTCCTGGCCTTGCAATACGACGGCAGCGGCAACTTTCGCGTGGTTGGGGCGACGCCGGCGACAGCACAGTCGATTGGGATGATCGGAGCCGCCTCGATCAGCCATTGGAGCTTTCCGTCGACCAGCGCCTATACCGCAACCGTAGCCGACAACGGCAATGTGGTTTCGAGCTACAACAGCCCGGCTTCCTACATGGCCGTGACCTTGCCGGCGACCACGGCGATCCCGATGGGCTGGACCCTGGCGCTCGCAAGCGACAACGGCAAGACGATATCGGCCCAGGTCAACGGTACATCCGGCGGCCATATCCTCTATCCGGGCAGCGGCACGACGGTCAGCTCGGCGACCCTGGCATCGGGTAACTACGAGCTTCTGGTATTGCGGTTCGACGGCGCTAACTTTCGTATCACCGAGGCGACGCCGGCGACCGCCGCGGTGATCGGAATGGCCGGCTCGACGCCGGACGTCAACCGCTGGAATTTCCCGACCGCCGCCACCTACGCGGCCGGGCAGAGCGACAACGGCAATGCGCTGTCGAGCTACAATACTGCCGCCGGCCTGACCGTCACGCTGCCGTCCACGGCGGCGATCGGACCCGGCTGGACGATGGGGTTTGCGACCGACAATGGCAAACCGCTGAGCGTGCAGGTCAACGGGATTTCCGGTGGATCGATCCTGGAACCGGCGAATGGCGGGAGTTCGGTCACAGCCATTGCTTTGGCCACGGGACAAAACTATGAGTACCTGCAGCTGCGCTTCGACGGCAGCAATTTCAGGATCACCAGCGCGACGCCGCAGACCATTAACGATCTCGGCGGCCTGATCTCGCCCGGCACACCGGCATCGAGCACGGCCGCATGCAGCATCGGGCAGCTTCAGGCGGACAGCAACTATCTCTACTTCTGCATCGCGCCCAATACCTGGAAGCGTGCTGCGCTTTCGACGTTCTGAGGTGTGATAATGCGCGGCCTGAATTCCTTCGCATGCCTGCTCGCATGCGTTGTCTGTGCATCGCACGCCCGGGCCTATGAACCCGGAATCGTTCCGGTCGTTTCAACCGTGGCGGAGGCCAGCCATTTGATCAAGGCCGCGCCGGGCAACCTTTACTCTCTCTACGTGACGACGGCTGCGACCGCGGGGTACCTAATGACGTTCAACGCCGATGCAGCGCCGGCGGACGGGGCAGTGACGCCAGTCGAGTGCGTCCTGGCGCCGGCGAACAGCACAATCTCGATCAGCTTCGATGGGCCTCCTGACATCTATTCGACCGGCATCGTCGCGGTATTCAGCGCCACCGGGTGTTTTCTCAAGACGGCGAGTCCGACCGCTTTCTTCAAAGCACGGGCGCAATGAGGTTTGGTGCTGCTGTCGCCGGCGCGCTTGCTCTGCTGCTGCAGGCCGCGCCTCTCTGGGCCCAGTCGGTTCAGTATGGGCCGAGCACCGGCAGCGGCGGGGTCGCCCAATCCGGGTCGGTGACCCCCGGCGATGTTGCCGCCTGGGTGGGATCGGGGCAGATCCGAGACGGTGGGAGCCCGGCCGGAACCGTCTCAAGCGTCGGGCTGGCGATGCCGTCATGGCTCACGGTTTCGGGCTCTCCGGTCACTGCGGCCGGGACTTTGACGGTGAGCGAAGTGCCTCAGGCGGCAAACCTGTTTCTGGCATCGCCGAGTGTTTCCAGCGGGGCGATGGCACCACGGGCCATTGTCGGTAGCGATCTTCCGCTGCCGAGCTCCAGCAGTTTGGGCGGCATCGCTAGCCTTGCGCCGGTTACCCATAACTGGCTAGACGGCATCTCGAATTCAGGGATGCCGCATGCTTCGCAACCGTCCTGCAGCGACCTGGCGGGTGCAGCGGCTTCCTGTTCTGTCGATACGACGAACGCCGGCAACATTGCATCGGGCACATTGCCAGCCGCACGTTTACCGAGCGCGTTTCCTTCGAATACGACGTTCTCCGGCAACAACGTCTATTCAGGCACCTCAACCTGGGGAGGATCGCTGTTCGTGCCAATCCGGATCGTGACGGCGGCGGGGCCGGTCGCCGTGTCGCCGACGACCGATTACCTGATCGTCGTCGACAAGACGACGCCGGCGCCGACCTCGGTGAATTATACGTGCGCTGCCGGCTTTACGTTCCTGATCAAAGACGGCGCCGGCAATGACTCGGCAAACGCGATCACGCTGGCACCATCGTCCGGGACCATCGACGCTGCCGCCAGTTTTGTCATGAACGCCAGCACGGCGGGAGTGCCTCCCTATGAAGCGCGGGCCGTGACCTGCGACGCCAACGGCAACTCTTGGGTGAATTGAAGATGCGACGATTATTGGCCACCGTCATTGTTCTCTGCGCGTCGCTCCCGGCCCAGGCGGCGACGCCGTTTCTGTGGCAGCCCGGCGCCGAAAACACCGGCTTGTATGCGTCGGCTTTGACGCTGATGTCGGTTGAACTCAGTGCGGTCGCTTCGGGGGCTGTGGCGCTCAGCAGCGTCGGCGGCGCCGCTGGAGTGTTCAGCAATTCCAATACCGGGCAGGTAATCTGGTCGCCATTGGTGCTGACCCTCGGCTCGACCGCCGGTGCATTTCAAACGGGAGGCAATCTGTCGTGCTGGTTCCTGCAATCGCTCGACGGCGTGACCTTCGAAAGCGGCACCGCGGCACCGCCGCGTGCGCCGGACGTCGTATTTCCGTTGCCGGCAGCGGCATTGGCGGCGACCGCGACCTTTCTGTCTCAAGGCCTGGTGCGCCTGCCGGCGCTGCGTTTCAAGGTAATATGCCAGAACAACAGCGGCCAGACTTTGAATGCTTCCGGAAACAGCGTCGTCCTTGCTCCGACAGCAGTGCAATATTGACTCTATCTCGCCCCCGGGCGCTCCGTCGACGGGGGACCAATGGTCCGCGTGTTCCGCCCGCCGCGATCCCAGGGAAACGACCGAGCAGGCGGGATTTTTTGGGCGGTCTCGCCGCCGGTGGCGCAGGGCTCGTCGCGGCGCGGTCGGCATCGGCATTTCAGCATCCGATGCGGCCTTATCGGGGTCTGTACCGGCCGCCGGGATTCCCCCGCCTCGCCGACGATCCGGTGACCGAGTTTCTGGCGGACGCGTGGCATTTCGATGGATCGGCCTATGATGCCAATCAGGGGACGTTTGGTGCCCCGTTGTGGGGCCTGTCTGTTCGCGGCTACCCCTATCGCACGCAATTCGCGGCATTCAACCCGGCGATTACGACCGCGGGCCAAGGCTGCGGCTTCAACGGGAACTCGCAGTATATCTGGACGTCGATCGGAGCCGGCCGGGGGCCATGGTCGATGAGCCCGGCGCAACAGACGATGCTTGTCGTCGCCCAGGTCGACACCGTGCAAACGGCTGCCCAGACACTAATCGGGATCGAGGGCCATGCCGTGCTGCGGCGCGCGTCGATGCAGATTGCCGCGAACAGCACCAGCTTTTTCATCGACTGGGTCACGACCACAGCGACGACCGGAACATTCGCCCAGTCGGTGGTGTTGGGCCAGCCTTTTGCCGCGGCAATGACTCTCGATTACAATGCCGGTGCCGCCAGTTTATTCTTTGGCCAGGTCAAGAGCACGATCTCGGGTTCGGCGAAACCCGTCAATCAATGGGACGAGGCAAACTTTGGAAATTCGGTGGTGGCCGGAGTCAACGAGGGAAATTACCTCGACGGGGTGATGCTGTTTGCCGCTGCCTGGAACACGGTGCTGCCGGATCAGGCGATCTTCGACCTGCTGCAGGACCCGTTTGGATTTTTGATCTTTCCCGACGACGACATGATGTCCGACGCCGTAGGCGTTGCGGCAAGATCGCTGCGCAGTGGCGCGCATGGCTTCCCGAGGTAATCCGATGCCCCCGCCCGGTGGAAAACGTACGTCGCTCGCCTCCTACACTTGGGGCGGGTTCGGCTCGCAAAACGACATCACCCAGTTCCGCGATGTCTTCCAGCCCGATCAGGGGATCTTTTCGCCTGGCTATCCACTGGTTCCGCCCGAGCGCGAGCGCGTGCGGCTATGGGATTTCCCGGTCGGCTACAACACGATCTATACGCCGCGCTCGTATGAGCCGATCGGTTTTCATGATCTGCGTGCATTGGCAGAAAACCACGACATCACGCGGCTGGCGATCGAGACACGCAAGGATCAGATCGAAAAGCTGGACTGGGCGATCAGATCTCGCGACGAGAAGCAGTCCGCGACCGACGCCCCCGAGCGCATCGCGAAGCTGACAGAATTTTGGCGCAAACTGATGGCGAGCAGCCCTTTGCGAGCTGGCTGCGTGAGCTGTTGGAAGATGTGCTGGTTCTGGATGCACCGGCGCTCGAACTGCGTCGCAACCGCGCCGGCGATATCATCGGTCTCGACGTCGTCGACGGTGCCACGATCAAAGTGCTGATCGACGACACCGGCCGACGCCCGCAGCCGCCGGCGCCGGCTTACGAGCAGATCATTCACGGGCGCCCCTGGCGATTGCTGACTTCGGAACACCTGCTCTATCTGCCGCGCAACAAGCGGCCGCATAAGGCCTATGGCTTCGGCCCGTGCGAACAGATCGTGATGACGATCAACATTGGTCTGCGCCGCCAGTTGATGCAGCTGCAGCATTTCACCGAAGGCAATGTCCCGCCGGGGCTGCTGAATGCGCCGGACGGCTGGAACGCCGAGCAGATCGGTCAGTTCCAGGAGTGGTTCGATTCGATCCTGGCCGGTAATACCGGCAGCCGCACCCGGCTGATTTGGGCTCCGACCGGGGCCAAGTACCAGGCCTTTAAGGAAGCGCCCTACAAGGACGAGTTCGACGAGTGGCTGGTGCGCATCGTCTGCTACGCCTTTTCGCTGCCGCCGACCGCGTTTACGCCGCAGGTCAATCGGGCGACGGCGCAGTCCGCGCAGGAGACTGCTCTCGAAGAGGGGCTGGCGCCGCTGTCGGGCTGGGTCAAGCGGCTCGTCGACAGCGTCATTCAGGATCGGATGGGTCATGCCGACCTCGAATTCATCTGGTCGGATGCGCGGTCGACCAATTCCAAGGATCAGGCCGCGATCCTGGACATCTATGTCAAAAACGGGGTCTACACCCTGAATGAAGCCCGCGACATTCTCGGGCTCGCCCCGGTCGAGGGCGGCGATCGAACATTGTTTCAGACTGCCCAGGGTCCGGTTCCGCTGCCTCTGGCGCACGCCCCAAAGTTGATGGACGAGCCGTAAGTCCGGCGGCGCGCTGGGCTTGCTGGAGCCCTGCTGCAAGCTTCCGCCCATAGTGGCGCTTGTCGCCGGCGAGCGCGTCTCGCCGAGTCTTTGAGCCGATCGGGGTCTGCTCGTCCTCCTCGCCTGGGCTTCTATTGGCCGGGGGCAATGCTGATTGCCGATGCGGCGCCTCGGACCTGCGGTTCGTGACGGGCAATAGTCAACAGGAGCCTCCAAGATGAGCGTCACTCCGAACAACATTATCGCCTATGGTGCGGCCAACATGCCCGAAGCTGATGGCGTCACCATCGGCGGTCCGGTCGATTTCACCAAGCGGATCGCATTTTACGACATCACCCCCGCCGGCACCGTCGATGTGGTCTCGAGCTCGGCCAGCGACACCGGGACTAAGATGCAGCTTTCGGGTCGTGATTCGACCGGCGTGATCCAGACGCCGGCCGCGGTCACCTTGACCGGCACCACGCCGGTCGCCGGCTCGCAGAGCTTCGAGCGACTGCTGGCGGCGGTGATCACCGGCGGCTCCATCGCCGGGCTGACCAGCCCCGGCGGCACTGCAGCAGTCGGCGACGTGGCGGTCTACGCCCACACTCCGGTCCTCTCGGCCCATACGATGCAGACCGGATCGGCCAATACCAGCGGAACCACGCCGCCGATCGCCAAATTGCAATCGGGCGACGGCGCCTTGGTCGCGGCCGGCCAGATCATCCGGATCACCAGCGGCACCGGCGCCAACCAGTTGCGCCAGATCATCGTGACTACCGGCTATGGCACCGACGTGGTGGCGATCAACCGCGACTGGACCGCGGTGCCGGATGCCACCAGTGTCTATACTATCGTTCAGGGCATCCTGTTCGAGATTTCGCCCAATGCGGTGACGGCGATCACTCGCTGCTTTTCCACCGTAGCGGCTGATATTCCCGGCGGATCGCAGCGGATTTTTTATGAGAAGGTGTTCGCCGTCAATAACAACACCACGACGGCCTTGACTGGCGCACAGGTCGAGATCGCCAGCGAAGCACCGAGCCTGCCCTCCGGCGCGCTCCTCGATATCGCGCTCTGCACTTCGCTCAACGACGCCAACACGACGATCAATCGCCAGACTGTACCGGCCTCAGGTGCGGGTTCGTTCGTGACACAGCCGGCCTTTGTCTCGGTGCCGGGTGCCGGTAATCTGCCCTCAGGGGCTGCACCCAACAACACCGGTGCACAGGGGGTGTGGCTGCGGCTGACATTGCCGGCCGGTACCGCCGCCTACAAAGGCTCGGCCGATCTGCGGGTGCAGGGTACCACGACCTGACCGGCCGAAGAAAATAAAGGGTCAACGGAAGGAGGCGAGGAAGCGAGACGGTAAACTGTTGCGTGCCGCGCCCGCGCTCAAAGACCATCTTTCCCGCTTCTGTACCTCACTGCTTTGCTTATAACGACGCCAAGAGTGCTCGTCGACGAGGTCATCCCATGCGCCATTTCCTTTTCGTTGCTTGTGTTTCTCTCGCTCTGTCTCCGTTCGCGGCGCCGATCTGCGTCACGCATGCTTTGGCCGCTTCGGTCAGCGGCACCCTGACCATCGTCATCGCCCCGCCGGCGCTGGCGCTGATGATCAACCCGTCGACCGTCAACGAAGCCTGCGAAGTAGCCGCCGGCACTGTCGTGTCGGCATTGTCGACCGTGGGCGGCGACGGCAATCCGGTCACCTTTTCGCTTGCCCCCGCACCGGGTGCGCCGAGTGGGGCGGCGGCCGATTTCGTGGTCGCCGGCTCGAATGTCGTGGTCGGGCCGAATGGCATCGCCGCGGCCGATTGCAACGCGACGGAGGCCTACACCGTCGGCGCGTCGCAGCAGTAAGCCAACGGCGTGCGGCGAGGGGCATGACATTGCAGCGGATCGTGCCGGTGCTGGCGGCACTGTTGCTCGCCGGCGGCAACGCGGCAGCCAGCCGCGACCGCCTCCGGCACGCTCTCGGTGCAGATCGCGGCATCGGCAGCACCGCCGAACACGATGACCCTGACGGACGCGAGCGGGCAGGGCGAGACCGGCTACCCCTTGCAGTTCGGCCGGCCGTTTGTCGACGGCGCGGTCCCGGCCGGCGCGCTGCCGCAGGTGCTGGTCAACGGGACTTCGGTCCCGACCCAGGCGGACGTGAAGAACCGCTATCCCGACGGCTCGGTCGAGTTCGCGGTCATCGCCGCGGTGATCCCGAGCATCCCGGCCAATGGCGCGGTGCAGCTCGACCTTCCAGCCGACCGCCGCGGCCAACGAGCCCAACACGCCGCTGACCCAGGCGCAAATGCTCGATCCGAGCTACAATTTCGACGCGGCGATGACGCTGGTGGGCGGGACCCCGGCGGTGACGGCGCATATCACCGGTGCGGTGATCTCGGCCGCCAACCAGGCGCTCTATGTCAACGGCAACTGGCCGTCGATCACCAATGGCGGCTTTACGATCAGCATCAACGGCACGCCGGAGGTGGTGACCAGGATCGACCTGTCGAGCTGCGGCGCCAATTGCGGCACGACCATCAATACGGCGGTCGCGGCCGCGATCCCCGGCGCCAGCGTCCTGTTCCCGGCCTCGTGGACCGGGGAATTTGTCGGGCCGGCCGGATCGACGATCAGCTATGCCTCGCCGCCGCCCACCGGGTTTGACCTCTCCTCGTTTTACAACTGGACCGCCGGGACCGCGGTGTCATTTGCTCGGCGACCGCCATCGCCGCGAACCCGGTCACCGCGAGCGCCGACGCGCGCACGATGCTGCAGAACGGCGACTACACGCTGTGGACCTCGGGGCCGGTCGCACAGACCATCATCCTCGGCGACGACAGCCCGGCGGCGAAGTACGACCTCGGCTTCGGAGATGGCTACCAGCCGTTTCGGCCGCGCGTTTACGCGACCTTCTGGCCGGCGACCAAGCAGGTGTTCGTCCGCGCGGTCGGCGAGAACGACAAGACGACGCAGCTCGAAGACCTGGCCTACACCCTGACGATCACCGGCGGCCAGGCCAGCCCGGCGACCGAGGCGACCGAAGATCTCTCCGGCGACCAGGCCGCCAATCCGAAGCTCGACTGGAACATGAGCGTGTGGATCGAAGGAGCTTTTGGCTCGGGGGGGGGCGGCACGCCAAACCTGCAAGTCAACATCGACAACAACCTCGCCTATCTCGACAGCACGCGCTGGGTCCCGAACTACGACCCTTCGGTGACGCTGTCCGCCGCCGCGCTCAATTATGAGTACGCGGGACCTATTACACGAACATCCCGCACGACATGTACGACGGCGTGTGGGACGGCGGTGCGTGGACCAATGGCATGGGCACCACCGGGGCGCGCCAGGATCTCGGCCCCGAGCCGACCTGGGACGCGATGTGGCTCTATGGCGGCGACTGGCGGATGCGCCAGCTCAGCCTGGCGATGGCCGACATCGCCGCCGCGTGGCCGACGAACACCCGCGAGACCGATCCCTCGAAGCGCCTCAACCGGGCCGACCCGGTCCCCACCGGCGGCCAGACCGGCAGCGGCTATGGCCTGCCGTTCGCGACCACCGATCGGAAGACCATCGGCCCGACCGGGGTGCAGGGCTGCGGCACCGTCCTCTACGGCTACGGCGCTATTCGCCTCCGACCTGTTCAAGGTGGTCGGCGCGGTCAACACCAATCAGCCGTGGTGCGATGTCGAGGGCTCGCACGAGCCGGGGCCATTCTTCATCCCCTACGTCCTGACCGGCGACCCGTTCTACCTGCAAGAGCTGGAGAACTGGGCCAACTATGACGCGGCCGAGAGCATCGGCGGCCCCAACGGCGGCGTCAACGGCCGCGGCCCGACCGGAGACGAGGGCGGCGCCTCGAACCAGGTGCGCGGCGACGGCTGGATCCTCCGCAGCCGGGCCGAGGCGGCGTTCGCCGCACCGGACTGCGTCTCGTCCGCCGCCGGCCCTGGCGATGCCACTGCCGCCGGCTCCTGCGACGGCAGCCCCGGGGACAGCGATCCGGAAAAGACCTACCTGACGATCCTGACGCAGGAAGACATCGCCCGCTGGGAAGGTGCCAAGGGCGTTGCCGACCCGGTGCTGAGCGGCACCGCCGAATACCAGTGGGCGCAGCAGACCGGCGATCCCGAGAGCGCATCCCTGTTCGGGACGCCGCCGGCAGCACCGCCGACCGGCATCGCCTGGGGGGCCAACGTCTATGATGCCGCCCAGATCGGCGGCTACGTCGCGGCCGGCGCCTGGACCGACAGCACCATCTCCGCGGTCGATGACGTGTGGATGCACAATTACACGGTCTATTCGATCGGGCGGGCGACGGAATTGGGGTTTGCCGCAAAGCCCCTGCTCACGGCGACCGGGCAGTTCCTGACCGGCATGATCAACGCCGGCTATCCCGACCTGATCGCCTCGTACATCCTCCCGGTCGCCAAGGGCTCCACGTTTCTGACCACCTGGGCGCAGGTCGCCGGCGAGATGTCCTCGGACTATCTGACCGGCACCAACCCGAGCGACCCCGAAATTGCCGCCCTGAGCGGGCAGGGGCCGTTGCCCCTGACCTTCAAGGGCATGCTCACGAGCCAGGGCTATGACGCTTACGCCTCGGCGGCGTTGGCGACCCTGGTCGACGCGGGCGTGCCCGGCGCCGTCCAGGCCGAGGCGTGGATGCAGGCCAACGTCTACCAGCCGCTCCTGACCGGCGGCAGCCTCGCCGCCGACCCCAGCTGGGCGATCGTGCCGCGCACCGACACCAACACGCTGCCGTCGCAGCCGCTGACCCCGCAATAAAGGAGATTGTGGAGATGCCCAAAACCAAACGCGACAGTCGGGAACTTCTGGTGTGGCTCGACCAGGAGATCGAGCGTCACGGAGAGACCAAATACGCCGCCGATTGCTCGGGGCAGTGGCAGGCTTTTCGCGACGGCTTGATCCATGTCCGCGATCACCTGTCGATGCCGGCGCAACCATTGACGCCGCAATAAACGGAGGCGAGAACCGATGCTGCCCCGCAAGCTGACCGCGGTCGACCCGGAAAGCGAGCGCGCGCTCTACAAGATCGTGCGCCGCGACCTGATGACCGACGTACCCGGGCTGATCCTGTCAGCCAATATCGAAACCGGCTTGTGCCTGCTGCGCGGCGCCGACGCCGCCGTCCAGGAGCACAATTTCGGGCCGGACGGCCTGCGCATCGTGCCGGTGCGCCGATGATCGCCGACTGGAAGACTATGGACAGCGCGCCGCGCACACAGCCGCCTCCGGACGATCCCGGTGGTGGCGGCGTGCCGCCGCAGGGTCCGGAAATCCTCGTCTGCGATCAGTGGGACGATATGGCCGTCGTCCGCTGGAGTTCGTCGCTCGGCGGCGGACGGGGCGGCGCATACGCATGGCGTGACGGCACCGGGCGCGCGGCGTTTACGCGAGACCCGCCGCAGCCAGGCGATGAAGACGGGCTTCGCTGGGACAATTTGCCTGCCGGCTATCGGAAGTTTTGACATGAGCATCCTCGCCTCGGACCTCTCGACCCAGGTGGTGATCCCGGCCCTGCAGTTGCTGGCGCCGGCGGGCATCCCCTACTCGCAGACCGCCCACGACCTGCTGATGGGCACGTGCGCCCAGGAAAGCATCATGGGTCTTTACCTGGTGCAGCAGAGCGGTCCTGGGGCCGGACTGTGGATGGCGACACCGAGCCTGGTGCCGGGCGTCGTCGCCAAATTGACCGCAGCGCAGCAGGCGGTGCTCAAATCTGTCGCGCAGAATGGCGATCTGACCAACACGACGCAGATCGTCACCAACCTGGCGCTGGCGGCGATGGTCGCGCGCGCCTGGTACTGGCTGGTGGCGGAACCGCTGCCCGCCGACACGATCGCCGGCCTGTGGGGCTATTACAAGCAATGGTATAATACGCCAGCGGGCGCGGCGACCGAAATCCAGTGGAACACCAACTGGGGTCTGACCGGCATCGCGCTGCCGGCGAGCTGATCCGCTTGATGAAGGTTTCCTATGCCATTTGAGAACGTTGACGGCAAGAATTTTGAGCAGGTTCTGCTTGGTATCGAGGAGTTTGTTCGGCCGGTGACGTTTCTGCTGAAACATCATCCCTCGGTCAATGGCTGGACCTGGGATCAGCACGTCAGCGCGCTGCGGACGATGATCGGCGCGGCGTCGGACAAGCTCTACGCGTCTGACGAAACCCACGGTCAGCAGATCGCCGCAGCGCAAGCGGCGATCGATAAGCTGCGGGTCGATCTCAATGGCCTTGGGCTGATCGTCGCGCGGCTCGACAGACGCTGAATGCGCTTCGACCAAGCCGATCATGACGCCTGGAAGCTCGGCTACGATCTTGCGGCCAAACGGAGCGCTTACCCAATAGCCTACCCGACCCCTCGCCGTCGGTGACGGCGCTGCAAAAGGAAGCCGCCGCCAAATGACCACGCTCAAGCCATCCTACGTTTCGCCGGTTTCGCTGACGATCACCACCGGGTCGCTGGCGAGCGATGCGAACCTGCTGGCCGGCCGGCAGTCGAACATCGCCAACAACAGCTCGGATCTGGCGGTGGACAGCCTGGTCGGCGGGGCGATCGCAGCGCCGGGCTCGGCCCCGACCGCCGGCACCTTTATCGAAGTTTGGCTGTTCGGCTCGTGGAACGGCGGCACCACCTACACTGCCGGCGCATCCGGCTCGGGCGACGCGAATCTGTCGCTGGCCACGACCGGCGTCAAGCAGCTGATGAGCCGGGTGGCGCTGATCAGCCAGACCGACACGACGGCGCGCGCCTATGATTTCGGCCCGTGCTCGGTCGCGCAGGCGTTCGGCGGCACGATGCCCGATCATTGGGGCGTCTTCATCGTCCACGATTTGGGTGTGACCTTGGGCGCCACTACGCTGCAATACGCCCCGGTGCAATACACCAATGCCTAGCCTGCCGCGGATGCCGCGGGTGCAGCCGTTTCGGACCACGGCCAAGGGGCTGGTCGGTTGCTGGCCGTGTTTCGAGGGCGTCGGCCCGACAGTGCACGACATCTCCGGCCGGGCCAACGACGGCACCGTTGTCGTCAACGGCGGCTTCCCGGCCTGGGACACAGCCTCTCGCCCACCAGGGCCGTATCAGGAGGCAATGTCGTTTAATGGCGGCTCGGGCTACGTCGGCACGGCGCAGAACAGCCCGGTTCAGACGAGTCGTGTGAGCGTCTGCGCCTGGGTGAATTATGCCCTCCTGGCCCGCGGCGATGCCGTCACCGTGGCCCACAACCTCGGCAGCCCGGCCGATCAGTTCGACCTGCTGGTGATCAGCGGCGCGCCGTATTTTTTTATCTCCAACGGCTCGGCCGCTGCGAACAGCGGGGCCGGCCCAGCGCTCTCGGCCGAGACCTGGTATCATTTGTGCGGCCGCTATGACGGGACGACGATCTCGGTCTGGGTCAACGGCGTGCTGGGCGCCGAGGCCGCCAGCTCTTTCGTGCTGGGCACCGGCATCGGCCAGCCGGTGCAGTTCGGCAACAACAGCGGCGGCGACGGCGCGATGACCGGCAGCATCGGCGACGTGCGGCTCTACGACCGCGCGCTGGCGCCATCGGAAATCTGGGACATCTACACCGGGAACGGCTGAGGCATGCGCTGCTCGTCCGCCAGCCGTCCAATCACCCAGCTCCGGCGAAGGCGGACCCGCCGGTCCGCCGCGCCGCTTGCTCCAGCGTAGGCGCACCTCGGGATGCGATCGCTATATCGAGCGCCGTCGAGCCGGCTGAACCTGTTCTCGCTGCCCTCCACGGGGACCACGGTCACGACCGACAGCGGTCTCGCCTTTGCGATCCTGGCGACGCCGGCTGCCGATTGCGCGGTCGTGACCGAAAGCTCCGGCCGAGTGTCGAGCGACCGTTCGGCGCCGCTCGAGAATTCCGGCCTTATGTCGAGCGATGGCGGCCTGCCGATCGAGGCCGCAGCGACGTTGGGCAGCGAACTGGTCCCGCTGTCCGAGGCGCTGCAATCGACGCGGATCGATCCCAACGTCCCGATAAAGTCGCTCGGAACTGCCTCTGTCGCCGTGACCGGCAATACTCCGCTGCTGATCGAGGTCGGCGCGACGGTGCGCTCCGATTGGGGCCTGACGGCCGAGGGGCTGGCGACGAGCCGCACCGATGCCGGGGCGGAGCTGGCGACGGAAACGCTGGCCGGGCTTGCGCAAGACACCACCGGCTCGATCGAGTGGTTGGGGAGCGGAGCAATAGTGATCGCGGATACGATGCTGCCGCTGGAATGGCAGCAGACGATGCCCACGGCGCTGGTTTCGCTCGAATCCGGGCCGAGCCGGGTCCGGCTGCTCGCGACCCCGGGCCGGGTTCGTCTGGTGAGGAGAAATTGAGATGCATCTGCCCACTGCCTTCGATCCGATCGAGATCAGCGAAATCGATAACTTCGCCTTCGATTTCACGGCAGATGTGGGTGCCGCGACGATGCTGTCCAGGAGCTGGACCTGCACGCTGGCACCGTATCAGACGGCGATTGACCCGACGCCGCAATCGCGGATTTTGTCGGCATCGGCGCAGACGATGATTCAGCTTCGCTCACCCCTCGACGGCTCGCTGCAAACCAGGACGGGGTCTTTTTCGGTTGCGTCGGTCGGAGGTATGCCGGCTTCGGCGATCGGGGGCACCTATGTGCTCGAGGCTACCGCCAACCTCAGCGACGGCCGCGTGCTGAAGCTCAACTCGACGGTTTTGTGCGCGCCGCCTGGTCCCTGATACCCGGACATCGCGCCAAGCTCTCGATCTGAGCGACGATGGCGGCCAGCGCCCCTGTCGCATCGCAACCCGAAGCAAAGGTCAGAAATCGTATCATGAAAATCTACCTGCCGATCGCGAAGGTCGATGCCGCCCGGCGCGAGGTGTGGGGTTATGCCTCGACCGAAGCGCGCGACGACCAAGGTGAGGTGGTCAGGCGCGAGGCGCTGATCGCGGCGCTCGGCGACTACATGCGGTTTGCCAACATCCGCGAGATGCACCAGCTCTCGGCGGTCGGCGTCGCCAGGGAGGCCGCGGTCGACGATAGGGGCCTCTATGTCGGCGCCCGGATCGTCGATGACCAAGCGTGGCAGAAAGTGGTCGAGGGCGTCTACAAAGGCTACTCGATCGGCGGTCTCGTCACCCAGCGAGATCCGGCCGATTACAAGACGATCACCGGACTGGTCCTCAATGAAATCTCGCTGGTCGACCGCCCGGCCAATCCCGAGGCGGTGTTCGACTATTGGAAAGCCGCAGGAGCTTCGATCATGCCCGAGACCCGGTTCAATCCGCCGATTCAAATCTGGGCCTGCGGCACGCCCGAACACCGCCACCTGGCCAAGAACGAGGCTTTGAGATGCCAGGAGCGTGGCGTGCGGGTCGCCGGCTTCTCTCGGACGAGCGAGAGCGGCGGATCCGGCGTGGAGTTGATCGCCGCGGCGAGGAGTGCCATCGCAACGGCCGAAGGCGCGCTCGAAAAGGCCCAGAACAAGACCGGAGGGGACGCCCCTTACGGCACGGTCGAGTACGCAGATCCGGGCTATCAGGCGGACGGCAAAAAGCGCTACCCGATCGACAGCGAAGAGCACATCCGGGCCGCCTGGAACTTTATCCAGCGGCCGAGCAACGCGCAACGGTACACCACGACACAACTCGACCAGATCAAGGCCAGGATCGTCGCCGCGTGGAAAGAAAAAGTTGACAGAGATGGCCCGGCCGCAGTCGGTGACGGCAACAAGGCAGCACGCAACTCGGGACAGGCGGCGCTGACCAAAGCGCTGTGGGATGTCGGCCATGTCGCGCGCATCATTCTCGATCTCGATTGGCTCGCGGACAGCCTGGCCGTCGAGGCAGCGATGGAGGGCGACGAAGTCGCCCCAGCCGGCGCGGCTCCAGGCGATCATCACCGAGCTGTGCGGTTTTCTGAATGCGCTGGTGGCCGAAGAGACCGGCGAGATCCTCGACGATGCGGAGATCGGCGGCGCGCCCTGGCGCCCGGATATTGAGGATGTTCTGATCATGGCTGCCGGCGCGGCCGGCGCCGTGCATGTGGCCGATCTATGCCACGCGCGCGGCCCGAAGCTGCAGAAGTTTGCCGCCGCGCTTTTCGCAAAGACCAAGCACAGCCTGGGCGATCAGGCGCTGCTCGATCTTGCTCATCATGCGGTCGACAAGTGCATGGGCATGGATGGGTTGCTCTTCGCCGAAAAGAGCCGCCTGGGCAAGGCCCGCGACGCCCTGAAGGCGGCGGGTGCAGCCCCGAGTGAGGAGGCGACCGTCAATACGGCCCGCAACCCAGAGGTCCCTTCGCCGATGGCTCGGCCGCCGGCGGGCGAATTCCGTCCCGGCCAGAACGAGACGGTCGACACGTCGAAGCGACCGCCCTCGCCCGCCGGCGAGGGCGTGATGGAGATGATCGCGGCCGCGCTGGACAAGCGCGGATCGGGTCATCAGGCGCTGATGGACGTGGCGCATGACTGCATCGGCAAGCTGACCGACGGGGCGTGCTGCGCCACGGTTAAATCCGGCGCCCGCCATTCGCAGGAAACCTTGCAGCGGCTGGCCGAGGCGCATGACCATCTGGTCGCCGCCGGCGCCAAATGCGATGCGGCGGGTTTTGTCCCCGAGGCGGAATGGCAGGGGACGGAATTCGAGACCGGCAAGGCCGCGGCGGGCAATCTGGCCAAGATGTTGGCCGGCGAACGGGCGGAAAAGGCGGCGCTGATCGCGACCCTTTCCGACATCGTGCCGCGCCTAGACCAGCTGACCAAGCGGGTCGAGGACATCGCGCGCACGCCGCTGCCGCCGCTGACCATGAGCAAGAGCGTAACCGGGATTTCGAAGCAGCAGGATTGGGGGCTCGGTGCCAGCGGGGCAACGCCCGACGATCTCGCCGCCGCCTTCTCTCGGATGAGCAAGGAAGAGCAGACCCTGACCCTGATCAAGGCGAGCTATGCCAATCCGATCCACCCTCCAGGCCTCGCGCCCGCCACCGCGAAGGACCAGCGGGGCGAATGAGCCTTAGGCCCATTCTCGCCGCCAAATCACGGTGTTTTTGCTTCGGAGCAGTGCAATGTCAGCAGACCCGGATTTCCTTGACCCCGGTTTTTGGACACCGATCCCGGAACCGGTACAGCAGGAGCTTCTGCGCCAAGGCGAGATAGGGCCCATGGTACGCTGGCCCTCGCGCAAGGATCGGACCAGCGCCGTAACCCACGATGGGTGTATTTGGCGCAGTAGGAGTGGCTTTGTTTGCCGCTGCGATAACATTAATTTCTGCTGCCCGCCCAAATTGGGGATTGCCCCTCTCCTTCGGAATTGCCGGGCTGGGGTTGTTCGTCTCCGCCGGAATGTGCATGAAAGCAATGGCGCCGGTAGATTTCCTTCCACCGGGCGCTCGTCCTAGCAGCATGTTTCGGACGGACGTCTCAGATTACCAAAGATTTAGAGCGGCGCTCATAAATCTGACTGAGCTTTAGCATTGCCTACAATGCAGCCGTGATCCCACACGCGTCAACCTTGTTTGCGCGGTCACTCTATGTTGCGCTCGGCAGCATTCTTTTCGGAATGGGTGTTTTTATCGCCTGGTTGGAGGTATATCGCCCTTTTCGATCCAATCTGGTGGGATCGCCGGGATGCGTTGCGGCAGGGTCGGCGGCGAAGGTCGCGACGGTGGCGATGGACCTACCTGATCTGGCTGCTGGCTCTCTGCTTGATGCCAATTCGTTCGGGGGCGTGACTGCCGGCGCAGCCCCAACAATCTCACCGGCGTGTGTGAGAACGACACCTACTGACGCATCATATCGACTGTCAAGGTGTAGCTACTGGATGTTGTAGCCAAGAAGTAACCAAAATCCGGCCCGTTGGTCGTAACCGAACCCGCCCTTTGGCGGGTTTTTCTTTGCCCCCCTTTCGGGAGGAACTGTTGATGAGTTCAATCACCCAGGAATCGCTGGAGCTGCTGAAGAGGGCTCTGGCGTCACCGAACGACGCGCTCGCCAAGTCGATCTCGACCGCGACCGGCCTCGTCGCCTACGATCTGCAGGCGCCGGCCAAGAATCTCTATCCGTTCGTAACCCCGATCAGGAACGTCATGCCGCGGGTCGGCGGCGGCACCGGCACGGCGACCAATTGGCGCCAGGTCAACGCCATCATCGGCTCCGGCTTCGACGCGATGGGATGGGTCCCGGAAGGCCAGCGCTCGGGCCAGATGTCGTATTCGACCTCGAGCAAATCGGCCACTTTCGTGACCATCGGCGAGGAAGACGCCGCAACCTTCGAAGCGATCTCAGCCGGCCGCCAGTTTGAAGACATCCAAGCGCTGATGACCTTCCGCCTGCTGCAGAAGATGATGCTGAAGGAGGAGATGGCGATCCTCGCCGGCAACGCCTCGCTGCAGCTCGGCACCCCGGCGACGCCGGTGCTGTCGGCGTCCGGCACCGGCGCGACGCTCCCGACCGCGACCTATTACGTCAAGGTCGTGGAACTGACCCTTGAGGGCTACCAGAATTCCAGCGTGTCCAACGGTGTCGCCACCACCAAGATGATAACCGGCGTCGACAACAAGACCTTTACCCTCGGCGGCGGCTCTTCCAATATCAGCGCCGAGGCCAGCGTGGCCGTGACGCTCGGCCAGACCCTCTACTGCAGCGTCACTACGATCCAGGGCGCGATCGCCTATGCCTGGTACGTCTCGACCTCCACCGGGACCGAGACCTTGCAGGCGATCACCACGATCAACAGCCTCGCGATCTCGGCGCCGCTGTCGACCGGCAACCAGTCGCAGACCGCGGTCACGACCGATAACTCGGCCAATCCGAGCTATGCCTACGACGGGTTGCTGACCACCGCGCTGAAGAATGGGTCGAACGCCTATGTCAATATCCTGCCGGCCGGCACGGCAGGTACCGGCACGACGCTGACCCCATCGGGCCGCGGCTCGGTCGTCGAGATCGACACGATGTTCCAGACGATGTGGAACAATTTCGAGCTATCGCCGACCGTGCTCTATGTCAACGCCCAGGAACTGAAAAACATTACGACAAAGGTGTTGTCGAACAGTTCCGGGCCGTTGCTGCGCTACGACACGCCGGCCGATGGCAGCCAGGGCGAGTACCAGCTGACCGCGTCCGGGGTGGTGCAGTTCTACTACAACCCGTTCGCCATCTATGGCGGGCTGCGCATCCCGATCAAGATCCACCCGCGGGTCCCGCCGGGCACGATCATCGGTTGGGCCGAGAACCTGCCGATCCAGTACCAGTCTAACGAAGTCCCGAACGTCGCCGAGGTCAAGACCCGGCAGGACTATTACCAAATCGACTGGCCAATCGTGACCCGCCAGCGCCAGGTCGGCGTTTATGCCGAAGAGGTGCTGGCGGTCTACGCGCCGTTTGCGATGGGTGTCATCACCAACATCACCAACGGCTGATCTTGCCGCCCGAGCTGATAGCGCTGCGTGCCGTGTTCGGCCAGGACGAGGCCAATCACGGCACGGCGCGCTATCGCGTCGACGGTGCGGGGCTGGTGCATGTACCCCCGGCAGTTGTCGTTTTTTTGATCAGCAAAGGAGGGTTCGCCTTGGCGAAGACGACCGCTGTTGCAGCCGCCGAAGCCTACCCTAACGAAACCGAGCGAAATTGCCTGGTGCGGCTGCATCACGACGATGCCGCCGGATGCAGCTACGCTGGATGCAACTATCCAAGCGACCAAAATGGCGATGTGCTGGTTCCGGCAGCGGCAGTGGCCGATCTGACGGCGCACGGCTTCGTGCCGGCGCCGGAAGACGGTTCGCTCTGCTGCCCGGGACCGGCACGAAAGCCGACCAGGCCAACGAAGCCGGCGCCCGCAGCCAAGCAGCAGGCAGCGGCGCGTGAGGCGCGTGAGGCGAGGGGGTGAGGGTGTCTGAAATCAGCGAGCCGGTCTACGCCGCGACCGTGAGGCGGGCGATCAAGGCGATAAATCCGTCGGTGACCGACGCAGCACAAACCTACGGATGGCCGGCCGCCCTCGACGCGGTCAGCACGATCCTGATGTCGCTGCTGATCGCCGCGGTCGGCGGCGATGAGGCACGCTCCGCCTGTGGCAGGATGTACGAAGAGGTAGCGAGGCTCGAAGGTGCCTGGGGCCCGCTGCTGGCATTAGCCGCGGATTCCAGGGTAGAGCCACAGGGACGCGCCTGATGGCGTACGGTGATCTGACAATGCTCGCCGATGTCAAGGCGTGGCTGCAGACCGGACAGAACGCGTTTCCGCCAACCGACGACGCACTGCTGACTCGGCTGATCACTGCGGCAAGCCAATACATTCAAACCTGGCTCAACCGCCAGATCACGCAATCCGACTATCTCGAGGTGCGTGACGGGACCGGGGGCCAGCGAATGCAATTCGCCTGTTTTCCGGTTTCCGCAGTCCTGTCGCTGACCATCGACGGCCTCGCGATCCCGCCCGCACCGCCGCCCTCGCCGAGCAGCGGCTTGACCGCCGGATACGTATTTTCGCCGACTCAGCTGGCGGTGCGCGGGTACCACTTTACGCGCCGGGCGCAGAACGTCGTTGTTACCTACACGGCAGGATACCCGACGACCCCTCCCGAAATCGCCCAGGCCTGCATCGAACTGGTCGCCCTGCGCTATCGCGAGCGAGCGCGCGTCGGCGAGGTCTCGAAGTCGGTGGGCGGCGGCGAGACTGTGACCTACGCGCAAAAGGACATGAGCCTGCCGATTGCGACGTTGCTGCAGCAGTATCGGGTGGTGGCGCCGATCGCCGGCTATGCGGTGATAATGGCGCCGACCAGCACCGACCCGGCGACCCTCGTGGCGGCGCTATGATTGCCGCCGCTGTCCTCGGCGCCGGGCCGGCGCTCGAGCGGCTGCGCGCGCTTCCCGATCTGGCCAATACGGGGACGGCGCGCGCGATCGCCAAGCTCGGCCGCGATCTGCAAAACCATGTTCAGCAGGATAAGCTCAGCGGCCAGGTGCTCGCCATCCGCAGCGGCGCGTTGAAGTCGAGCATCGACGTCGCAACCGATCGGGGCACGAGCACGATCACCGCGACGATCTTCACCGATCTCGATTATGCCGCGGCTCAGGAATATGGATTTTCCGGAACCGTCAACGTGCGGGCGAGCCTGCGCCAGATCAAGGAGGCGTTCGGCCGCCCGATCACCGCCAAGACCATCGCCGTAGCCCCGCACAGCCGCCGGATGAATTTGCCAGAACGCTCGTTCCTGCGCTCGGCGCTCGACGACATGGCTTCAGATATCGGTGAGAGTGTGGAAGACGCACTGCGCGAGGCGATCGCCCGATGATTATTCGCGAAGCCATTTACGCGGCGCTATGGACCCTGGCTTCGGGTTCCGGCGGTTTTGCTAGCGCCAATCGCCGGCTGCGACATTGGGCCGATGTGGCGCCAGCCGAGCAGCCGGCATTGTTCATGAGCGAAAAGGGCGGTCATGCGCAAGTCAAGGCATTGGGCGCACCGATCGTGTGGGCGCTCTATGCCGATTTCTACATCTACGTCCATTCGGACGATCCCTACGCGGCGCCGGCGACGATCCTGAACCCGCTGCTCGACGCGCTCGAACGGGCGCTGGCACCATCGGCGGCGACCGGGCTCCAGACGCTCGGGCTGCCTTTGATGGTTCAACACGCCTACATCGCCGGCAAGATTGAAACCGACGAAGGAGTTCTCGGCGACCAGGCGATCGCCATCGTCCCGGTCGAGATCCTGTGCGTCTGACCATCGGGACATCGCCAGACCGTCGGGTGGCGGCCTGTCGCATCGTCCGGGCACTCCATCGCCGAAACCAACGGCCTGCATTATCGGAGAGCACAATGGATGAAATCGACGCGACGGTGGGGACACCGCCGAGCCTAGTGGACCAATTGATCGAGCGTTGGTGGGAGGAGCATTTCCCGGGCTCGGCCGTGGCTCGCGACACCGCGGCCTGGAACGTCGCCCACGCCGCGAAGGAAATGCTGAAGCGGCTGCTGGTTCAGGACCGGAGCCCGGCGCAGGGCCCGCCTCCGGCAAAAGCAGGGGCGGAACTCGACGGCGAAGATTTGCAAGGGAGTATTTGAAATGCAGCTAAGCTTCGGCTCCGGCGCTGTCTGGGGCGAACGCACCGACGTTGCCGGCTCGGGCATCGGCCCACGCCAGTTCGGTGTGCTCCAGGACATCCAGATCGATTTCGATTGGACCGACAAGGAGCTATATGGGCAGCTCCAGTTCCCGGTGGCGATCGCCCGCGGCCAGGGCAAGATCAGCGGCAAGGCCAAGTTCGCCCAGATCCTCGGTCTCTTATATTCCGACATCTTCTTCGGCACGACCGCCGCCACCGGGCAGTTCGCGGTGTCCCAGCTCGAGGCTGCCACGGTGCCGGCGATAACGCCTTATACGGTGACCGTCGCCAATGCGGCGACTTACAATGACGACCTCGGCGTCGTCTATGCCGCCACCGGCAAGCGCTTCAACCGGGTGACCACGCCGTCTGCCGCCGGCCAATACTCGGTCAATTTTGCCAGCGGCATCTATACCTTCTCGGCCGCCGACGCCAGTGCCGCACTGTTGGTGTCTTACACCTATAACGTCACGACCAGCGGCAACAAGCTCACTCTGACCAATCAGCTGATGGGCACGACGCCGACTTTCAAGTCGACGTTTTATACAACCTATGGAGGGGAAGGACTGGCGCTGCGGCTCAATGCCTGCACCGCCAACAAGTTGTCAATGCCGACCAAGATCGACGACTGGTCGATCAGCGAGCTCGATTTCATGGCCTTCGCCGACGCTTCGGGCACGATCGGCTACTTGAGCACCATCGAATGAGGCGCACCCTCGTAACCTCAGGTCTTCGTGAGCGGCGGGAACAGGGAATGATCCCCGGCGTGATGGTCGCGATGGGCGGACAACAGTGGACCGTGCCGCCCTTGACCCTGGGCCAGCTCCGCCGGCTGATGCCGAAGGTGCGTCAGCTGACCGAGATCGGCGCGCAGATGGGCGAGACCCAGATCGGCGTTTTGGTCGAGATCGTCGCCGCGGCGCTGCAACGCAATTATCCCGATATGACGGCGGAGACCGTCGAGAACCTGCTCGATCTCGGCAACGCCGGGCCGGTGTTGAATGCGGTCCTGACCGGTTCGGGTCTGAGGCCACGGGAGCGATCGCCGGGGGAAGCGGCGGCCCCCGGGCCGAGCTCGGGGGCGAGCACGACAGCACCGGCGTCGAGCCCAGCGAAGGCTGGGGAGCTATCTACGGCCTCCTCGCCACCGCCTGCGGCTACAGCTATCCGGTAATCGATGCGATGACCCTCCTCGATGTCGAGGAGCTGACCCGTTACTGGATCGATCATCCGCCATTGCACTTGACGGTCGCCGCCTACCTTGGGGTTGGCAAGGCCAATGGCAGACGGGCACGCTTTGAATCCTCGGCCGCCAAACGCCGCGGCACGGGCGCGAATTCGGACATCGGCGCGGTCCTCGCCGAGCTTGGGCCGAGCTTCATCGGTGGGGATGTGCATGCGGGCCTGGCTCCCGTAGTGCTCGATTTCACCGAGCTGAGGCGCCGGGCCAGATCGGCTGATTAAGACCTTCGCAAAGGGCGCGCCGCTGCGCCGTTGCCGGGACGGACGCCCTGACGTTGCTCTTTTATTGAGAGGCTGACTTGGCCGATATTGAAACCAGCGTGGCGATCACCGCTCAAACCGGCGATCTGCAATCGGGAATGCAGACCGCGGCGAGTGCAGTGGAAACTGCGACCGAGGCGATGAAGGCTCAGTTCGCCGGTCTCGGCGCCGCGGCCCAGCAGGCGCAGTCCCATATCAGCGCCGCGGCGGCGCAGATCGGGTCGACGGTCGGCGCATTGCAGGCCAAGGCGGCGAACCTTGCCGGCTCGGCCGGCAGCGGCGTGGCGCAAATGACCGCTGCCGGAGCCAAGGGCGGGCAGAGTGCTGGAATTTCGGTGGCCCAGGCGGGCGCCAGCCAATCCGGCAGCAATGCTCAAAATCGAACGCAGGAGTGGCGCGCCGAGCTGCAAGGCCAGCTCGCCGACGAGCAGTCCTTTTTTGCCGATTCGAAGTCCGAGGAGCTGGCGTTCTGGCAGGACAAGCTGGCGCTGACCCAGGCGGGATCGAAGGAACAGCTGGCGGTCGAAAGCAACATCTACCAGCTCGAAAAGCAGCTGGCAGTCCAGACCGAGCGCGATAGCCTCGCCTCGCTCGATGCTGACGAGAAGGTCACCGACGCCGCCTACGCCCGCAAAAAAGCGGCGATCCAAGAACAGACCCAGCTAGGCAAGGAATCGGGCAGCGAGGAGATTGCGCAGCTTAAGGACCTGCTCGACAGCGAATGGGCCCTGCAGCAGGACTATTACGAGAAAAAGCTGGCCGCTGCTGAGAACGATGCGCGCACCCAGGAAAAGCTGACCGAAGAAGAGGAGCTCGCCTATCAGAAGTATCTGACCGACAAGCAGAAGCTCGACACCCAGGCGGTACAAGACAGCCAAAAGCAGTGGGAGAGCCTGCTGCAGCCGATCCAGCGCGCGCTCGACACCTCGATCACCGGGATCATCCTGGGCACGACGACGGTGCAAAAAGCGCTGTCGAACCTCGCACAATCGATCATCGCCGAGTTCGTCAATTCGGCCATCAAGAGCGTGTTCGGCCAGCTCGGCAAACTGCTCGGATCGAGCCTGGCGGGTGGCGGTGGAAGCAGCGGCAGCGGTGGCGATCAGGATTTCTTGGGCGGCATCACCGGCGCCGGCGAAGACATCGTGGGCGGCGGGGTTTCCCAGGGCTTGTTCGGTTCCGGCGGCCTCCTCGGCGCGCTCGGGCTCGGCAGCCTGGTTTCGGGCGGCGGGATCTTCGGCAGCCTGTTCGGCGGCATAGGCTCGCTGTTCGGGTTTGAGCATGGCGGCATCGTGCCGTCGGCGCAGGGCGGCTGGATGGTGCCCTCGACTTCGCTGGCGATGCTGCACGCCAATGAAATGGTGCTGCCTGCGAACATCAGCCAAGGGCTCCAGTCGATGATCGCCGGAAGCGGGGGCGGGGGCGGGGGCGGCGCATCAGGCGGCGGAGCGAACGTCATGTTCAATGTATCGGCCATCGACAGCCAGTCCGTCGCAAAATTCTTTCAGTCGAACGGCAGCGTCCTGGTCGCCGCTATCAACCGGGCGACGCGCAACGGGGCAACTCTGCGGAGCGCCTGATGGCACTGGTTTTCCCGGCCCTGCCCGGGCTCGCTTGGAGCGTCATCAAGGCGCCGATCTTCCAGACCCGGATTCAGCGCGCGGTCTCGGGCCGCGAGTTGCGGGCGCTCGATTATCCTTACCCGCTGTGGCAGTTCACGCTGGTCTTTGCGGTTCTGCGCGACAATCCGGCGGCGGGGTTCGACGAATTACGCACGCTGCTCGGGTTCTATATGTCGTGCCAGGGCGCCTATGGAGAATTTATGTTTCAGGACCCCAGTGATTATCAGGTAGCCGACCAATATCTCGGCACCGGGAACTCAAGCATCAACATCTTTCAGTTGCAGCGCACGATGGGGGCGGCGTTACCCAGCGGTGGCTTTGTCGAGCCGATCGTCGCGCCCAACCTGGTCGACGCGATCTATTTCGATGGCGTTATCCAAAGCCCGTCGGGCTACAGCGTCGATCCGGATACCGGATTGCTGACATTCGTGATCCCGCCCAGCACCGGTCTCGTGATCACCGCAGATTTCTCTTATTGGTTCCGCTGCAGGTTTGTCGACGACAGCTATGATTTCGAAAATTTCATGTACCGGCTGTGGCAGCTCAAAAAGCTGACCTTCATTTCAGTGAGGACGTGATGCTGCTGCAATCGCCGGCGCCGCGTCGCCGTTCGCGCGTTCTGTTCCTCTGCAAGCGGCGTCGCGGTTATTGGGGTCCGGGTGAGCATTATGGCGCGGATTTGTCATCCGGGCTGAGCAACTCGGTCTCTTTCCTCGTCGACATGCTGGCAGGGATTGGCGTGGCGGCGAAAGTGGTCGAAGTCGTCGACAACAACGCGATCGATCGCGAGGTGTCGGCTTATCGAGCCACTCACGCGATCATCGAGGCGCTGTGGGTCGTGCCCGAGAAATTCGATGTTTTGGCAAAAATTCACCCGCGCGTGCAATGGATCGTGCGCAGTCATTCGGAGGCGCCGTTTCTCTCCAATGAGGGGATCGCGACCTCATGGATCGCCGGTTATCTGCAGCGCGGCATCGAGATCATGTGCAACTCGATGCCGGCACAGGCTCAGCTAAAGGCCATGGCCGCCGATTTCGGCAGCGCAGAAACGCTGGTCACCTATGGGCCGAATTTTTATCCCTTTCCCGGCCAGGTTGCGGTGACGCCGCGCTCGCCGGTAATGAAAGGCGAAGTCCATATCGGGTGTTTCGGTGCGATCCGCCCATTGAAGAACCATCTGGCGCAGGCCATCGCCGCAATCTCGTTTGCCAACGCTCAGGGCCTGAAACTGCGCTTCCACGTCAACGCCGGGCGGATCGAGGGCGGTGCGTCGCCGGTGCTGCGCAATCTGCGTGACCTGTTCTCGGCCTCCGCCGGTGGGCGTCATTTACTGGTCGAGCAGGATTGGCTGCCGCATCAGCAATTTCTGGAGAGCTTGGCGACAACCACGGACATTGCGATGCAGGTGTCGTTCTCCGAGACCTTCAACATCGTCTCGGCGGATTCGGCTGCCGTCGGACTTCCGGTGGTGGGGTCTGCCGCGATCCCGTGGCTCGGCGCCCACGCGCAGGCCTCGCCCGGCGATATCGCCGGAATGGAAAGGGCTCTGAACGCCGTTTGGAATGTCGATCTTCGCCAGCGGCTGGCGTCGCAGAGCAACGATCTGCGCGCCTGGTCTGCCGCTGCCCAGTCGGCATGGTCGTCGAGATTCCAATGATCGAGCGCGTCGAATGAAACCCGCCTCGCCGGCTCTGATCGCGCTGCTCAATTCTTCCGAGCAGTTCGTGATGGCCGATCTCTACACATTCACTTTGGTCGGCGGCAGCGTGCTGCGCTACTCGTCGGCGCCGACGGCGATTGTTGCCAACGGCTTCACTTTTGCCCTCGGGCCCAAATTCGAGCGCTCGAAGACCAAGACCGTGATCGGCACGCAGGTCGACGAACTCGACATCAAAGTTTACCCCGAGACCACCGACCTGATCGGCGACACGCTTTGGCTGCAGGCCGCGTGGCAGGGCCAGCTCGACGGTGCGCTGTTGCAGCTCGAACGCGCGTTCATGCCGATTTATGCCGATACCAGTCCCGGGACCGTGATCCTGTTCGCCGGCCGCATCTCCGACCTCGACTGCAGCCGCACCGGAATCGACATGAAATGCCGCTCGCACCTGGAATTATTGAACATCCAGATGCCGCGTCGGCTGTGGCAGCCCTCGTGCACGCATGTCTTCGGCGACGCGATGTGCCAGTTCGACCGGGCCAGTCTGCAAGCGAGTTTTGCCAGCCTCACCGGCTCGGTCGAGACTTAGATCCTCAGCACGGTTAACCCGACGCCGGCCGGACTTTATGTCCAAGGCACGATCATCGGCCTGACCGGGGCAAACGCCGGCTACAGCCGGACGATCGCGCAAATGAGCAACGGGGCGGTCACGGTCAGGCTCCCATTCCTTTCGCCTCCGGCGGTGGGCGACCAGTTCCAGCTGCTGCCCGGCTGCGACCGGACGCTCCCCACCTGCACCAACGTCTTCAATAATGCCGTCCATTTTGGCGGCATGCCCTATATTCCGACCCCGGAGACCGCGGTATGAGCGACCCCCGCCGCCCGGCAGTGGTGGCCGAGGCGGCGAGCTGGCTGCGCACGCCTTATCACCATATGGGGCGGGTCAAGGGCGGCGGCACCGACTGCCTGATGCTGCTGGCCGAGGTCTATGAGGCGGCGGGGGTCATCCCGCATGTCGAGGTGCCGTTCTACCCGCCCGACTGGCACCTGCACCGCGGCCTCGAACGCTACCTCGAGGGTTTGATGCGCTATGCCCGCGAGATCCCCAATGGCGTTGATGATCCCTCGCCGCAGCCGGGCGATGCCGTGCTGTTCAGGTTCGGCCGCTGCTTTGCCCATGGCGCGATCGTCGTTGCGTGGCCGCGCGTGATCCACGCCTGGCACAATGCCGGGGTCGTTTATGCCGACGCCGGCCAGGGACAGCTAGCCACCCGTGTGGTTCGGTTTTTCTGCCCCTTCGCCGATCTCTGACATCTGACTTCTGACCCTTGGAATTTGAATGACCGGCATTCTCCGCGGCGGGTCGAACGCCAAGCAGAAGAGCGCGATCGGCTCGCTGCAATTTCAGACCTCGCAGAAGGGCGGTGTGATCCCGCTCGTCTACGGGACGACCCGCGCGGCGCCTAATCTGATCCAGTACGACGATTTCACCCCGACGCCGGTGAGTTCGGGACTCAAGGGCAAGGGCGGGGGCGCCGGCAAGTCGGGCAACCAGCAATACAATTACAGCGCCTCGGTCATTCTCGGGGTGTGTCAGGGGCCGGTTACCGACTTTGGCATGGTGTGGTGGAACAAGAACACGGCGCCGCTGGTCGCCATGCCGGGGCTGTCGACGATCAATCTCGGTGCGGACGGCCAAGCCGCCGACCCGTTCTGGGTCACCAATCACCCGGCGACGGTATTGAACTATTCCGGCACCGCCAACGTCACATTGGACAATTACCAGCTGGGCATGACCGCGGCCCTGCCCAATTTCTCGTTCGAGGTCATCGGCATCGAATCAGCCAGCGGGATCAATGGCTACGACGCGAATCCGGCGGCGATCATCACCGATTTCCTGACCAATCCGCGTTATGGCGCCGGCTTTCCGGCGGCCAATCTCGACAGCCTCGGCGTCTATTCCGAATATTGTGCCGCTGCCGGGCTGTTTCTGTCGCCCTTGCTCGACACCCAGCAGGAGGCGCAGCAATCCTTGGGCGACATCGCTAAGATCACCAACAGCGCGATCGTCTGGTCGGGCGCGCTGCTGAAGATCCTGCCCTATGGCGACCAGCCGCTCAGCGCCACCTACACGATGATCTTTCTGTCTGGGACGATCGTCGCCGGCGATACGCTGAGCCTGACCTTTACCAACCCGGCGATCGCCGGATCGCCGATCACGGTCACCTACAGCGCCAGCCTCGCCGACCAGACCTCGTACACCAGCGCTGCCGCCGGGTTGGCGCAACAGGTGGCCGGCAACGGAACCCTGGGCGGCTACGGCATTTACGCGTCCAGCTCGGTCGATTCGCTGGTCATCGTCCAGGCCCAGGGCGGCACCACGATCACCGGAAGCGCCAGCGGCCCCGAGACGATCACGGTCGGAGCGACCAGCGCGCCCTATACCTTTACCCCGAATACGAGCGTGCTCTACAGCCTCGGCGAAGACGATTTCATCGTCCAGGAGTTGAGCGTCGGCACCAATCTCGGGGTCAATCCGGGCGGGCCGGCATTGCGGCAGGGGGCGGGTCCGATCACCGGCGGGTTTACCGACGACCCGGTGCACATTGTCCGTTCGACCCCGGCCGACGCCAACAACATGATCCAGGTCGAATGCCTCGATCGCTCGAACAGCTACAATACGACGATCGTCGAGGCGTTCGACCAGGCCTCGATCGACCTTTACGGCGTGCGCCGCGACACCTCGCTGAAAGGCAACGCGATCGTCGACGCGACCTATACCGGGCCGGTCGCGGCGCAATTGCTGCTGCAGCGCAGCCTCTATTTCCGCAATACCTACACGTTTCAGCTCGGCTGGAAATATTGCCTGCTGGAGCCGATGGACCTGGTCGAGATTAGCGATGCGCGGCTCGGCGCCGCCGCGCTGACCGTACGCGTCACCGCGGTCGAAGAGGACGACGAGGGGACACTGTCGATCACAGCCGAGGATTTTTTCGGCGGTTATTCGACGGCAGTGCTCTATCCCAAACAGGGTGCGGCCGGCTATGTGCCGAACTACAATTCGGCATCTGGCGGCATCAATCCGCCGCTGATTTTCGAGCCGCCTGCGGGGCTGCTGTCGGGCGACCTGGAAATCTGGATCGGGCTGTCCGGCGGCCCGAATTGGGGTTCGGCGCAGGTCTGGATCTCGAGCGACGGCAGCTCCTACGCACTGGCCGACACGGTCGACGCGCCGGCGACGCAAGGTTTGTCGACCGCCGATCTGCCGCCGCATTCATCACCGGACACGGTGGACACCTTGTCGGTCGACTTGACGGAGAGCCGGGGTTCGCTGGTCTCGGTCTCGGCGACCGATGCGCAGAACCTGGCGACCCTGAGCTATGTCGGGGGCGAACTGCTCGCTTATCAGACGGCCACCTTGACCGGGGCTTCCGAATATAATCTGACGACCTTGTACCGCGGCGCCTATGGCACGGCGATCTCCGATCATCCCTCGGGCAGCCAGTTCGCGCTGCTCAATGGTGCCATCGGCCATTTCCCCTATCCGGCAAATCTGATCGGGCAAACGATCTATCTGAAATTCGTCTCGCTGAACATCGTCGGCGGCGGAATTCAGGATCTGGCCTCGGTGCCGGCCTACACCTACACGATCACTGGCGCCGGACAGGCGACCGTCAGTGTCGTCACTGGCACGTTCGTCAATGGCAAGCCGACCGCCAGCCTCGTCCTGCAGCGCTATGTCTTTGCCACGGCCGTGACGTTTCCGGCCGGGCTTGCGGGCAGTCAGGGAACTGCCGAAACCGCGGCCACGGCTTTGGCCACCTTCGAGGTGCAGAAGAACGGGGCGAATGTCGGCACCATGGTGTTCGCTGCTGCGGCGACAACGGCGACTTTCACAATGACGTCGGCAACGGATTTCAATGCCGGGGACGTGCTGACCCTGGTGGCGCCGGCGATGCCGGACGCAACTCTCGCCAATTTGGCATGGACCTTCATCGGCACAACGGGAGCATGACGCGGATGTCGAGGCTGTGGAACTATGTGGACGCCCGTGCGATCGGGCTCGGAGACGGGATCGTCACGGTGGGGGCAGTGTCGCTCGCGATAATGCTGGCGCTGTGGCTCGGCGGCTGCGCCCAGCTCGGGCAATTCACCGCCGGCGACGCGCAGAACGCGACGGCGATCGCGACTGCAGTCGGCGACAGTGCCGGTGCGGCCTGCTGGCCGGTGCTAGCCGCTACCGGGAACACGATCGCCGCGGCCGGCAGTTCGGCTGGGCTGCTGACCGCGATCGAAGAGAAGCGTGCGGTGCAGATGGCGCTGGAAGATGCCACCTGTCAGCCGGTCTGGGCCGGAGTGCTGGCGCAATTGCTGAAGGCGACCCCGGCGGCGCCGTTCGTCCCGTGACCTTCAAGCCGCGGTTTTCGCCCGAGATCAATTTCGGGCATGTCATGCAGGCGGCGGTGCTGGTGCTGACCGTCGGCGGTGGCGCCGTGACCAGCTATATCAGCCTGCGCGGCGATATCGAGCAGTTGCGCGCCGATTTCGGCGTGCAGATCGCTTCGCACGAGCTGCGCATCGAGGCGGCCGAACGCGCGCTCGATCAACGCCGTCTCGACGACCGCGATTTCCAGACCGAGATGCGCGCCGCGCTGGGGCGGATCATCGACGCCATCGGCGATCTGCGCACCCAAATCGTGCAAAAACAGGACCGAAAATAAATGAGCTTCGAAACTGCCCGAACCCCCAGGCTGTCGAGGAGCGTACAATGCTGCCGCGCAAACTGACCGCAGTCGATCCGGAAAGCGAGCGGTGCCGCTACAAGATCGTGCGCCGCGATACGATGGCGGACGTGCCGGGGCTGATCCTGTCAGCCAATATCGAAACCGGCTTGTGCCTGCTGCGAAATTCGAACGGCGCCAGTCAGGAGTTCAATTTCGGCCCGGACGGTTTGCGTATCGTCGTTGCCGCTCGGTAAGCATAGAAGCTGCGCCAATGCGAGCGCCCGCCGTCGGCTCATTTTCCGAAAACGTGTCTGTGTTTTTAAGGAGATCGCCGTGAACGCTTTCGCCTTCCTGCTCGCACGCCTCAAGGAGCCGTCGACCTACGCCGGTGCTGGCGCGCTGCTCGCCGCAGCCGGCATTCACATCGACGACGCGGTATTGCAGGGGGTCATCCAGGTGCTGGTGTCGCTCGCCGGCCTCGCCGCGGTGCTGACGCCGGAGAAGATCAGGTCGGTCTAGGAGCGAGCTGTCCGCATCGGGTAGGGGACACAAGCCGACCATTTCGGGCCGCCGAGTCAGAGCTATAAAATTGAGAGGTGTCCATGTTGCTCCCAATCTTGCGTAATCGCACCTGCCGAAGCCAAGGTCGGCTCCGTCCGGTCCAACAAGGGCGGATCGTTCGGCGGAACCTGGATGGGCAGCGGACTTAATCTGATCTTGCTGTCCGACTTCGATTCGCATCTGCCAAGCACCGAGCCGAAGGATTTTCGGCTGAAGCTTCACATCGAACCGGGAAATATGGCTGAAACCACCAGCCCGAGCGGCGTATAGGCCGCGACAGTTCGCCTGCCCGTCAAGATGATGCATTGCTGGATGCGACGCCGTTCCGGCTTGATCGAAGGGCCCACCCCCGCCATGGTGCGCGGCACCGGGGCGGGGGAGCGGGCATGGCATCGCGGGTGGGTATCGGGCTTGCGGCGCTCGCCGCGGTTGTGATCGTTGCTGGCTGCAGCAGCATGGGCCAGATCGCCGCTTGCCAATGTCCGAAGCCGGTGACCTACAACGAGGCGACCATTAAAGCGATCACCGCCGCACTGAAGGCCTTGCCGCCCGACAGCGTATTGCAGGCTGCGATGGACGATTACGAAGACGAACGCTACAATCTGCGCCACTGCACCGGCGGCGAATGATGATACTGCCAGCACGACGGCCGCCTTACAGCAGCAGGGCCAAGAGATGCCGACCGAGCACCATGCCGGCGGCGAGCGCGACGATCATAAGCGGGATATAGTTGAGCTTGCCGGGGTGGTACGGGCGGCGATCGAGGACGATCGCAGCGCCGAGGACGATGATGCAAACCCCGAGTGCGATGCTCGTCGCGGTCAGGCCCATGGGCGGATCACGGCCCGGGCCGGAGCAGCCGGGCAGACCGTGCGTGCCGGTCGCCGCTATCCGGGTTCCGCGACCGCTTCTTCGAAAGCCGCAAGGGTTTTTTCGATCGCCTCGCGCGGCAGGTCGCGGGTGATGAACACCATTCGTGTACGGTGGTCCTCGCTGGGCCATTGCGGCAGCAGCACCGGAGGATGAAACAGGTGCTGCACGCCGTGCACAACGACCGGCTCGCCGGGGCGGTCGCTGAGCGCGACGATCGCCTTCAGCCGCAACAGATCGTCGCCGCGCATCGTCGCCAGCGCGTCGAGCCAGGTCGACAACGCCGCCCACGAGATCGGCTCGTCGCGGGTGATGCAAAAGGCTCGGATGCGCTCGTCGTGGCGGTTCACGTCGAGCTGCTCGTGATCGTGGTCATGCTCATGCCCGGCCTCGAAGGCTTCGTCGCGCAGCCAGCGCTGGACATCGACGCTCTTGGTCTGCGGATCGTAAAAGCCGAGATTGAACAACAAGGCCGGGTCGATCGCACCCTGCGCCACCCGCACGATCGGGGCGCTCGGGTTGAGGGCGGCGAGCCGGGCGGTCAATGCCGCCGCCGCTGCCCGATCGGCGAGATCGGCCTTGGTCAGCAACAGCCGGTCCGCCACCGCCGCCTGCTTGACCGCCTCGGGCTGGCGGTCGAGCGTGCCGGCGCCGTTGACCGCGTCGACCGTGGTCACCACCCCGTCGAGCGAATAACGCGCGGCGACGAGCGGGTCGGAGATCAGGGTGTGCAGGATCGGGGCGGGGTCGGCAAGACCGGTCGTCTCGATCACGACGCGGCGGAACTGCGGCAGCCTGGCGTTGGCGCGGCCGACAAAGAGATCGAGCAAGGTGTCGGCGATGTCGCTGCGCACCGTGCAGCACAGACACCCGCTGTTGAGCAGCACGACCTCGTCGGTCGCCCGTTCGACCAGCAGATGGTCGATGCCGATCTCGCCGAACTCGTTGACGATGACCGCGGTCTCGGCCATGCCCGGCTGCTGGAGGACGTGGTTCAGCACGGTGGTCTTGCCGCTGCCGAGAAAGCCGGTCAGCAAGGTGACCGGGATCAGCGGCGTAGGGTCGGTCGAGTTCATCGCGAGCGCGCTCCGCCGGGAAAATTCCGCAGGATTGTCGTCGCAGGATTGTCGTCCAAATCGCCGCCGCGGTCGAGTTCGCTGCGCCCTGCCGTGCTAACGGCCGACTCAGAGCTGCTGGTGCTAACCTAACAAAAGACTCCGATCACCTCCTACCCGTCGCCCCCGCGCAGGCGGGGGTCCAGAGCCTGCCCCTGGCTAGAACAGGGGGCAAGCGCTCAGTGCCCGCCGCCCTGGGTTCCCGCTTTCGCGGGAATGACAAAGGGGTAAGGGGATGGGTGCATGACGCTCGGCACCGGCCAGCCCGGCGCCACCCTCGTCACTTGCATACTGTGAGACGGGTCGCCCGTCCTCGGCGGACATGTGGTTTAGAGTAGTAAGCCCGGGCGTGGTGCAGACGTGCACCGAGCCGATCGGCCGCGTTTTCGCCGAGCTTCGGCCATATCTTACGACTAACGCAACCCCTTGCTCTGCAAGGGGAAAGCGAATTTTCTGAAAGTCTTAAATTTTGCAACTGAGACAAAGGCCAGCCTTGAAAGAAGCCAGCAACGCCGAGCAGGACATCGCCGGCGCGGACATTCTCACCGACTCTTTGTGCAATTCAGGGTTGAGCGCCCCCAGAAATTCGCGGGCACGGCTGCACCGCCACTGCTCAATGAACAGCCTCGTCAACCCGAAGTGCGTTTTCTACATCTGGAAGAACGGCACCTACGCCGAGATGCAAGCCGCTCTGCGCCGCCAGACGACAGCAAGACCAGCGAGCGGAGCACACCGAGCAGCGCAGTAGATTTCGGCTCGGGTGCTGGGTCTGTACTGCCGACGGGCTCGGTCAGAGCGCCGGTCAATGAATCAGCCGGGAACATCGGCGCAATAGGCTGAGATGGCATCCTGCAGCGCCTGCACGCTGGCATATCCCAGCGCCGCAGCGGCGTGACTGAGCCCGCCATTCTGGCGCGCGAGCGCCGAGACGCTTTTGCCTTGACAGTTTGCGTTTCCGGGGGTGCCCGCAAGCATAAAAGTGATCACGACCTCGCCGTCGCTGGACCGGACATCGGCCATCAGGATCTGGTTGAGGCCGGCGTCAAAGGAACCGCCGCCGCCATTGCCGCCGTGGCCACCGCCGCCGCCGCTGTAGCCGCCGCCGCCGCCCAAGGTCTCGCCGTAGTGGGCGGGGCCGGCGCCGCCGCCGCCGCCGAAGTCGCCGTAGCCGCCGCCGCCGCTGTAGCCGCCGCCGCCGCCGCTGTAGCTGCTGGCAAGCCCCGGAAACGCGCCGCCGCCGGCGCCGCTGCGGCCACCGCCGGCGCTAATGAAGCCGCCGCCGCCGCCGCTGAAGTCGTCGCCGTTGCCGCCGCCGCCGTTGCCGCCGCTGCCGCCGCCGCCGCCGAGGCCGCCGAGGCCGCCGGCTGTGCCGGTCATGCCGCCCCCGCCGTTGATGTCGTAGCCGGCGCCGCCGCCGCCGGCGATCGCCAGCGGCATATTGCTGGGCCCGACCACAAAGCTGCCGCCGCCGCCGCCGCCGTCAAAGCCGAGGCCGGCACCGAAGCCGCTGCCGCCGACGGCGATCTGCAATACCTCGCCGGCGGTCAGGCTGAAGTCACCGCCGATCTCGGCGCCGAGACCACCCATTCCGCTGACTGAGTTTGCGTATCCGTTGGGGTGGACGGCCCCGCGGCATCTGGTGCCAAAGTTCGGCCGTCGAACCCGAACTGGAGGCCGTCCGTGATCGAGATTACGCGCATCGCCATCGACACGTCCAAGTCTGTGTTCACGCTGCACGGGGTCGATGGCGCCGGCCGCGCGGTGTTGCGGCGCAATCTGCGGCGGCGCGAGCTGCTGCGGTTCTTTGACGGACTGCCGCCGGTCGAGGTCGCGCTGGAGGCGTGCGGCGGCGCGCATCATTGGGCGCGCGCGCTGGCGGCGCAGGGGCACCGCGTGCGGCTGATCCCGCCGCAATATGTCAAGCCGTTTGTCAAGCGCAGCAAAAACGACCGCAACGACGCCGCGGCGATCAGCGTCGCCGCGGCGCAGCCCTCGATCGGCGCGGTGCCGGTGAAGTCGGCCGGGCAGCAAGCCGCAGCCATGCTGTTGTCGGTGCGCGAGCTGTTGGTGCGGCAGCGCACCCAGCTGGTCAACGCAATGCGCGGCCATGCCGCCGAGATGGGGGTGGTGGCGCCGCTCGGCGAGAAAGGCCTGGCCGAGCTGCGGGCTGAGATCGCCACTGCCGATGACGCAGCGGTGCCGACCGCGGCGAAGCAAGCCATCGCGCTGTTGGGCCGGGAAGCGGACCACATCGAGACGCGGCGCCGCGCCATCGACGCCACGCTGCTGCAACAGCACAAGGCCAACCCGGTCAGTCGGCGGCTGGCCGCGATCCCGGGGATCGGACCGATCGGGGCGCTGAATTTGGCGTTGCGGGTCGACGCGACGCAGTTCAAATCGGCGCGCCATTTTGCGGCCTGGCTCGGGCTGGTGCCGCGCGAATGCTCGACCGCCGGCCGGCAGCGTCTGGGCGGCATCAGCCGGGCCGGCGACGAGCGGCTGCGCCAGTTGCTGGTGCTGGGCGCGACCGCGGTCATCCAACATGCCAAGCCCGGCCGGCCAACCGCCTCGCCGTGGCTGCTCAACCTGCTCGGCCGCAAGCCGCGCAAGCTTGCCGCGGTGGCTTTGGCGAACAAGACGGCCCGCATCGTGTGGGCCATGATGACGCGCGGGGAGGCCTACCGGCCGCCGCCTGACCGCTCGTTTGTCGCGGGTGCAGGGCTCGCGAGGGAAAAGATGCTGATCGGTCGGTCCGACGATCCGCAAAACCCGTGTAGGGTGGCGGCCAGCAAGGTCTCTCATCCGTTTGGGGGTGGATCGCGGAACCCATCTGGGCCAGCGGCACGGGCCGCGCAACAGAGCCTGCCCTCGCGAAAGCGGGGGCCGGACACACGACCGCAACCGCACCGGCAGGATTTTCTCATCTCACCCCCCTTGCACCAACAGGGCCGTCCACACACGCCCTACGCGCCAAAGGCGAGGATCCGGTAAGTGCCGGTGACCGGCACGGTAAAGGTGACGAGACTGCCCGTAAAAGTGAAGTCGAACGGCGCAGCCCGGGCACCTGGGACCCAAGCGAGAAGCGCCAGCAGCGATGCTCCAGCCAGCAGACGATTTCTCATATTGTCTCCCTTTTTATAAAAACTGCCCCCAGCCCCAATGGGCGATTATCCTTTACGGTCGCGCAGCCGGCGTCCGTATAAATCTTTGGTAATTGCGACTCCACGCCCGGTGGCGCGAGGGAGGTCGGAGAGCGGGTGAAGCGCAGCGCAACCCTTCGTCGGTTTGGCGGGATGACAGGTTGCACGAGCCCACTCCTACGGGTTATGCCGCGGGTGTCGCGCCGGGCGGCAGCTCTTGACGCGGGTGTTAGCGCCGTGTCCACCAAATACAGATGTCACTGTCGGATAATATGCAATCTGGAAATAAGAGAGCGGCCCGCGCGAGCCATTCCTCGCGCGCCCGCCGAGACCCACTGCCGCGCACGGCCTTCCCGAAATCGTTGAATTATGAAACGGGAAATCCTTCCGGCCGATTTCAGACGATTTCAGTCTGTTGAAAGGAAAAGTTCCTTGCCGAGTGACGCCGTGTCAGCCATCGTATTTCAAAACCGACGGGGAACCGATAGGGAGGGAGAAATGCACAAGGTATTATTGTTATTAGCTGCTGCGGCAGTGCAATTTCCCATGGCCGTTGCGCATGCAAATCTATTGGTGAACGGAAGCTTCGAAAACCAGTTATGCCACCTGCCACCTTTCTTGATTTTGGCGTAGGCGGCGAACCTGCCGGATTTTCGTGGACTGTGACAACTAACACAGTAGACATTGTATCGAACGGATTTTTGGGAGGGACAGCATTCGATGGTGTTCAATGGCTCGATTTAGTTGGATTCGGGAGCACAGGTGGGGTTGAGCAGACGGTTGCGACTACACCGGGTCAACAGTACACACTTTCTTTCGCCTATGCGAATAATCCCGGCCCCGGAGTACCCGTGCCCGTCTCAGCCGATCTGACGATCACCAGTGGGGCAAGCACCCTACTGAATCAATCCATCAGCCATGGTACGTCCACAACGTCGGGCCTGAATTGGACTCCGTTTGACATGGCGTTCACGGCAACAGGAACATCTGCGACACTAGCATTCGATGAGACGGTTGGCGGTGCGAATGGTGGCATTTTTTTAGATGCGGTCTCTATAGACGCAACTGCTGCGCCGGTGCCAGAACCTCCAACTCTAATCTTATTTGGGACAGCTTTTGCTATGCTGGTTTTGGTGTGGCAACGCAACGCAGCCCAATAGCCCATATGCCCATAGGCATGGGGTCGTCAGTTTTTACTATTCAGAATCCGTTGTGCGGGGTCGCATAGGTCAACCCCCGCATTTCCCATAACACCCGTTCTGCGGAATTGCCCGACTGGACGGTGAGCCTGCCACCCCGTGACGTAAAGCCTTTCCGGTTCGGATGCTACCCGGCGCGCACCGCAATCCGGTCAAGGTCGGAAACGACCCGAGAGCGCTGAAACAGGGCCGCGGCTTCGGCGAGGATTTCCTCGGGGCGATAACGGCTGGAGATGTGGGTCAGCAGCAACTCGCCGACCCCGGCGTCGCGCGCGAGCCGCGCCCCCGACCCCGCGGTCAGATGGCCGTGCGAATGGGCGAGCGCGGCGTCGCGGTCGAGATAGGTCGCCTCGATCACCAGCGCGTCGGCGTTCGCGACCTGCGGCGTCAGTGGGGCGGCGTCCTCCTCGACATCGCCGACGACGATGAGCCTGGCGCCGGCTATCGGCGCGCCGCGCACCATCTCGGGCGTGATCAGCCGGCCGTCGGCGAGGGTCACCGGCCTGCCCTCCGCCAATTCGCGGCGGTCCGGGCCGTCGGGCACGCCGAGCGCCATCAGACGGTCGGGCAGCAGCGGCGCCCGCGCGCTCTCCTCGAGGCGGTAGCCGAGGCTCTGGGTCCCGCGATGCCGGACCGCGAAGGCGTCGAGCCGCCAGCCCGGCCACTCTTGCACCGGGCCGGGCTCGACCGCGCGCAGCCGATAGCCGGCCGCACGCTCCCGGCAGACCGTCAGCGCCAGATAGTGGCCGACATAATCGACCGTCTCGGCGCTGCCGACGATGTCGATCGGCTCCTCGATGCCGTAGAGGGCGCGGGTAGCGACAAACCCGGCGAGCCCCGCGATGTGGTCGAGATGGGCGTGGGTCAACAGCACGTGGCGCAGCCCGCGAAAGCCGAGCCGCGCGCGCATCAATTGGCGCTGCGTTCCTTCGCCGCAATCGACCAGCAAGCGGTCGGGGCCGCGGCTGACATAGAGGGCCGGCGAGCCGCGTTCCGCCGAGGGCACCGCCGCCGAAGTTCCGAGAAAGACCAGATCGAACATGCGCTGCCTGATGATGACCGGTGCTAATCTGCGCCGGAGACCCGTCTCTGCCAATCTCCGGGCCTGCTGATGGCGAAGCTCGACCTCGAAAACTCGACGATCGGCGACTTGCGGCATGCGCTGTCGGCGGCCGCCGTCACTGCCGCGGCGCTGGTCCATGCCTATCTGGCGCGCATCGCGGCCTATGACCGGGCCGGCCCCTCGATCAATGCGGTGCGCGAGGTCAACCCGGACGCGGGCGCGATTGCCGCCGGCCTCGACAGCGCGGCGCCGGCCGCGCGCCGCCCGCTCGCCGGCATCCCGATCCTCCTCAAGGACAACATCGCGACCGCCGACCGGCAGCACACGACCGCGGGCTCGCTGGCCTTGGCCGAGGCGCGGGCGGCGCGTGAGGCGACCGTCGTGCGGCTGCTGCGCGAGGCGGGTGCGGTCATTCTGGGCAAGGCCAATTTGACCGAGTTCGCCAACATCCTCGCGGTCGACATGCCGGCGGGCTACAGCTCGCTCGGCGGCCAGGTCCGCAACCCCTACGCGCCGCAGCTCGACGAGCGGGACGTTCCGATTGTTCCGCCGGGCGGGTCGAGCGCGGGCTCGGCGGCGGCGGTCGCGGCGGGGCTCGCAGCGGCGGCGATCGGCACCGAAACCTCGGGCTCGCTGTTGTCGCCGGCGTGCCAATGCGGGTTGGTCACGGTCAAGCCGACAGTCGGGCTCGTCAGCCGCGCCGGGATCGTCCCGATCGCGCACAGCCAGGACACGGCCGGCCCGTTGACCCGCACCGTGCATGACGCGGCGGTGCTGCTGAACGTGCTGGCGGCCGCCGACCCGCTCGATCCGCCGACCGAGGGCTTGCGGCGCCCGGCCGACTATACGAGCGCGCTCGACCGGGACGGGCTCAAGGGTGCGCGCATCGGGGTGCCGAGCGACCCCGCCGACCGCGGCAACGACGTTTATTACGGGCCGCTGTCGCCGCGCGCCGCCGCGGTCATGGCATCCGCGATCGCCGCGATCGAGCAGCTCGGCGCCACAATCGTGCGCGCCAACATGCCGACCGCCGGCTGGATCGGCGGCCCCGGCACCGAGATCGCGATCCTGAACCGCAACCCCGAGAGCCGGACCTGGCTGCGGCCGGTGCGCCCGCCGCTCGTCTTCGTCTACGAGCTGAAGCACGACCTCGACCTTTACCTGCGCGATTGGGCGAGCGAGACCGGGATGCGCAGCCTTGCCGACATCGTTGCGTTCAACACGGCCAATGCCGAGCATGCCTTGCGGTTTGGCCAGGATTTGTTTCTCGCCGCAGCGGCGACGCGCGGTGACTTGAGCGAGCCCGAATATGTGTCGGCGCGGCAATCGGATCTGCGCGCCTCCCGCACTCTCGGTCTCGACGCGTATATGGACCGGCATCGGCTCGACGCGGTGCTGTTTCCGGGTGCCGTCGGCGCCGCGATCGCCGCCAAGGCCGGTTATCCGAGCGTTCAAGTGCCGGCCGGCTTTGTCAGCGGCAGCGCCGGCTGCGAAACCCCCGAATACCCGTTCGGCGTCACCTTTACCGGTCGCGCGTGGAGCGAGCCCACCCTGTTACGCCTCGCCTATGCCTTCGAGCAGGCGACCCGAGCCCGCCGGCCGCCGCCGGACTTTCCCGGGCTGGTTCAGGCCGGGCGCAGCAACTAGAACAACGTCAAACTGGCGACCGCAGCACTTTATCGATGACGAGCATGAGCACCACCGCCATCGCCTGATCGATACTCAGTCCGCGCAGACGGGATCGGAGAGTGGAACCGGAGCCCCGACGAGTCGCTGGTGGGACAGGCACGTCCAGTCAATTGCAAAGGCCAGCCGAATAGGAACGTATTACGTTCACAAAAGGCACCGTAGGTGGCATGTCTCTCGCTGAGTTTGCCGCGCAAGCCATTGCAACAACACCTGATTCGCGACAACTGTTGCAATTGTCTCGGCCTTCCCCAAGATCTCGCCAGGGAGGACCGAGAATGGACCAACGCTCGATTGAGAAACACCTGCGCCGCTGGCATCGCCGCGACAAGACGACCATCGATCGCCTGGTCGGCGATTCGGATAAGGAAAGAATGCCGGGGCGACGGGTACATAGTCCGACGACCGGCAGCGGTCTGCCGGTCGAGAGCCAAATCCGCAAAGTGTGGGACCCGAGGCGAGGCGGTGGGCTGCCGGTCTTCCTCTGCCTGGCCGGCGAAAGCGATTGAGGCGGGGAGCCACTTTGCTGTGCCGAGACGCCGATCCGAGGTGCAGGACGGCCGCCGCCGATCGCGGAAGGTCGTTCCGACCACCGGCATCGAACTTAGGAGAGGGTTTATCGGTCGGCGGCGTTGCACCCGCAAATGGTCACGACCGAGCCGAGTGAGGAAATCGGCTTCAGGCTGGGTTACTGCGGCGTTCTGACCAGTCAACCGGCCCATCAACCGGGAGGAAAAACTCAAAAGAAGCTCGTCAGCTTCCACGCTTCGGGGCGCGACGCCGTCGCTCGTCGCCGGCTACGTGATCTCGACCGGCACGCCCGAAGGCGTCGGCTGCGCCCGCAAGCCGCCATTGTGGACGAAGCCAAGCGATGTCGTCGAGGTCGAGGTCGGCGGCATCGGCATATTGCGCAACCCGCTCGTCGCCGAAGATTGAGTCGCGGCGCGTAGCTCGCCGAGGCCCCTCGTGCGCACCAACTACTCGAATCCGGAGCGGTCATTGGGAAGCTGCGGCTGAAGCCGTAACCGGAGGCGTGTTCCTCTCAGCAGGGATCACGAAACCTGCTTCACCACTGCGCCCGAACGCGCCCCGATCGTCGCCCGCTGCAAATTTTCCGGATCTCGGCTACCCTCCCGGCATTCGAGCTGGAAGGGGAGCGGGGGCATGCAACTCGGAGCCTCATTACCGGTGGCCGATATCGGCACCGCACCCGCGGTATTGCGCGACTTCGCACAGGCCGCGGAAGGACTGGGCTTTGCTCACCTGATGGCGCCCGATCACGTGCTCGGGGCCAATCCGGCCGCGGACCACCCCGGACAGCGCGTCGGCACCACCCAGAACGCCTATCATGATCCGTTCGTGCTGTTCGGGTTTCAGTCGGGGTGCACGCGGAGGATCGGCTTTTGCTGTCGGCGTCCTGATCCTGGCGCAGCGGCAGGCGGTGCTGGTGGCGAAGCAGGCGGCCTCGCTCGACGTGCTGTGCGGCGGCCGGTTTCGGCTCGGGATCGGGGTCGGCTGGAACGAGGTCGAGTTCATCGGCCTCAATCAGAATTTCCACAACCGCGGCAAACGCTCGGCGGAACAGGTGCCGGTCATGCAGGCGTTGTGGGCCGAGCCGCATGTCCGCTTTGCCGGCGAATTCCATCAGATCGACGACGCTGGCATCAATAATCCCCGCCCGGCTTCCGGCCGCGTCCCGATCTGGTACGGCGGCCATGCCGAGGCGACCTTTCGCCGCTGCGCGAAATTCGGCGACGGGTTCATTCCATTGGCTTACCCGCCGGGCGACGCGGCCTCGGCAGCCTTTGCGAAATTGCGCGCCTTGACCCGCGAAGCCGGGCGCGACCCGGCGGCGATCGGGATCGAGGTCTGGGTCTCGCCCGGCGCCGGCGTCCCGGAGGATTGGCGGCGCGAGATCGCCTTTTGGAAGGCGGCCGGGGTCACCCACCTGACTGCGCACACCACTTATGCCAGCAGCCACCACAAGCGCATTGCCGGACACAGCGCCGCCGAGCATCTGGCGGCGATCACCCGGTATCGCGAGGCGGTGGCGGATTTGCTGTAAGTTTAAAACAGCAACAGGAGATCTAGATGAGCGACGCAGAGATTGGCGCGTTGCGCGCGAAGCTGGCGCTGAGGCCGCGTTCCGACGACTACCGGCAACGCCGCCGGGATATCGACGCGCGCGGCCGCGAATATCGGCTCGCGCCCGATGTCGGGGTCGAGCCGGTGACCGCGAACGGGGTGCGCGCCGAATGGACCGCGACGCCAAAGGACGCTCGCGACGCCGCCCTCCTCTACCTGCATGGCGGCGGCTATGTGATCGGCTCGCGCGACAGCCATCGCCATCTGGTCGCCGAGGCAGGCCGCGCCGCGGGGATCGCCGCGCTGGCGCTCGACTACCGGCTGGCGCCCGAGCATCCGTTCCCGGCCGCGGTCGATGATGCGCTCGCCGGCTACCGGTTTCTGCTGGCCCGCGGCATCAACCCCGCGCGGATCGCGATCGCCGGTGACAGCGCCGGCGGCGGCCTGGTGGTCGCGGCGATGCTGGCGATCCGCGACGCCGGGCTGGCGCAGCCGGGCTGCGGCTGGTGCATCTCGCCTTGGGTCGACATGGAGGCGATCGGCGAGTTGATGTCGAGCCGGGCCACCGCCGACCCGACCGTGCAGAAGGCGGGCCTTCTCGACATGGCCCGGCTCTACCTGAACGGCGCCGACCCGCGCTCGCCGCTGGCCGCGCCGATCTATGCCGATCTAACCGGGCTGGCCCCTCTGCTGATCCAGGTCGGCGCCGCCGAGACCCTGCTCGACGACGCGGTGCGGCTGGCCAGGACTGCCGGAGCCGCCGATGTGCGGGTCGATCTGCAGATCTGGCCCGAGATGATCCATGTCTGGCACCTGTTCCATCCCGAGCTCGCGGCCGGGCGTCGGGCGATCGAAGCCGGCGGCGCCTTTGTCCGTGGCATGATCGGCTGACGGGAGCGCCGGCTAACCGCCGAACTGGAATACATTGGCCGGCTCCTCGGCCCAGTTGCGCTCGCGGTAGAGCCGGCCGGTCATCGCCTCGACATAAGGTGCGGCGGCGCAGACCATCGCGAACTCGCGCTCGGACAATTTGAGGCCGGCGGCACGGCAGGCGGTAGCCGCCCGATCGCGGGCGGCTGAATCGAGGTCTCCGGTATCCGGGTCGGGGATCGGCGGCAATTCGGTCGAGAAACTCGCCGCGGGGTCGAGCCGGGGCCGGCGCGCCCGCCACGGCGTCGCCGTCTCATAGGCGTGCGCCACCCGCAAAACCGTCGCGTCGTCGAACGGCCGACCGGCGATCTGCATCGATAAAGGCAGCCCGTTGCTGCTGAAGCCGATGCACTGCGCCAAGGCCGGACCGCCGGTGACGTTGAACGGCGTCGTCAAGGACGGCCGCCGCCAGAACTCGATCGTCCGCCAACTGCCGAGAAGCGGCGCGGGGCCGCCGGCCGTCGCCGTCACCAGCACGTCGTGATCCGCATAGACCGGCGCCATCTCAGCCAATATCCGTCGCCGCTCGCGCTGCGCCTGCACGTAATCGCGGCCGCCGATCAGCACGGCCGGCAACACGCGGCCGAGAAAATCCTCGCCGAAATCGCCGGGCCGGGTGCGAAGGGCGTGCTCGTGCACGGCGAGCAGCTCGCTTTCGGCGATGGTGACCTTGACGTCGTAATAATTCTGCGCCGGCCGCAGCCGTACCTGGCCCAGAGTGGCGCCGAGCGAGCGAAAGACCGCGAACGCCTCCTGCAGTGCCGCGGCGACTTCGGCCGTCACCGGGCAGTCGTCCTCGTGCAGGTGGCGCACGATGCCGACGCGCAAGCCCTTTATGTCGCTGGTCAGCGCCGCGCGATAATCCGGCACCGGGTGCGCGGCGCTCGCCGGATCTTTGGGATCGTGGCCGGCGATCGCCTGCAGCAGGATCGCGCAATCCTCGACGGTCCAGGTCATCGGCCCGGCATGGTCGAAGCTGAAGGAGTTGGTATAGACCCCGCAGCGGCTGACCAGGCCATAGGTTGGCTTCAGCCCGACGATCCCGCACAGCGCCGCCGGCCCGCGGATCGAGCCGCCGGTGTCGGAGCCGAGCGCCGCCGGAACCAACCCGGCCGCCACCGCCGCCCCCGAGCCGCTCGACGAGCCGCCGGTGAAATGCTCGCGGTTCCACGGGTTGCGAGCCGGTGGCCAAGGCAAATCGAAGCTCGGTCCGCCGTGGGCAAACTCATGTGTGGCGAGCTTGCCGGTCAGGATGGCGCCGGCGTCGTAAAGCTTGCGCACCGTCGTCGCGTCGGCCGTTGGGACGGTATCGATGCAGGTTTTGGAATGCCCGCTGGTGCGGATGCCGGCGGTCGCATAGATGTCCTTGAGCCCGAACGGGATGCCGTGCATCGGCCCACGATAGCCGCCGCCAGTGATCTCCCGCTCCGCCGCGCGGGCCCGATCGATCGCGCGCTCGAAAATTGGCAGCAGATAGGCGTTGAGCTGCGGGTCGAGCGCTTCCGCCCGGCGAACCAGCGCCGTCGTCAGCTCGACCGGCGACAATTCTTTCGTTGCGATCCGCCGCGCCGCCTCGGCGATGGTCATGAACGCTAAGTCATTCGAGGGCGAAGTCATGGCATCGGGCATAGCTGACGCTCCGCGGGAGAGGTCTCGATAAACTAGCCGCTCAGGCGGGCGGAGCCACCGAAAGCCGGCCGGTGACCGCGTGGCGTTCGATGAAGCTCCCCACGATCCCCGAGCGTTTCGCCGCTTCGACAAACTCCTTCAGGAAGGCAAAGCCGGCCGTGTTTTTTTTCGGTGTGCCGACCGCCTGCTGTACCGCGGTAAACTGACCGTCGAGAATGCGCGCACCGGGCCGCGCCTGCTGCACTTCGATCAGGCCCGGCCGCAACCCGGCATAGGCGTCGAGCTTCTCGCTGTCGAACGCCTTGAGCGCCGCTGCGGCATTGTCGAACTGAAGCAATTCGCCCCTTTTGAAGTTGTTCTCGAGCCACAGACCGTATGCGCTGCGGGCCGTCACCGCGACCCGGCGGCCTGGCTGGTCAATCTCTGCAATAGAGCGGATCGGCGAGCCGGCCGGCACCAAGTACGTCGCCTCGATCTCGCAATATGCCGCGGTAAAATTGATCACGGCGGCGCGCTGCGGCTCGGCGCCGATCAGCCCGATATCCCAGAGACCCTTCTCGGCGTCGTCGGCGATCTCGCCCGGCCGCGCATAAGGAATGTATTTGACCGGCACGCCGAGCCGCGCGGCGATCGCCGCCGCCATGTCGGGCGACACACCCTGCGGATCGCCCGACGGGGTCTTGCCGGTGACCAGGAGGAAATTGCCCATATTGATCGCGGCGCGCAGGACCCCGGTCGGGGCGAGTTCGGAGACGGCTTTTTCGGGCATGGCGGCGGTCCGGGACTGTGACACGGATGAGCCTCATCCTGAACGATCGGCCCCGCCCAAGCACGTGAAAATTCCGGTCGTGGCCTAATCCGGCCAGAAACCTTCGACGACCCACCACAGGCCAAAAACGGCGGCGGCGAGGAGAATGCTGTCGCTCATCGAAGAGAGCTGCGGGTCGATCAGAGACGCCGAGTTTTCCGAGGCCTGCGGCCTGATTATGTGGGCGCACGTCCAAAACAGGAACCACAGCATCACCAGGACGAGCCCAAGCCGCAGAAATCCCCGATGCGGCTTGATCGCGCCACTCGGCACTCTGCTTCGCTGGTTCATAGACCTAGCTTGCGCCGCGTCTCCGCGGTGACCTTCTGTCTGACCTTGCCGATTTCGGCCCACGGGTCCGATTTCAGGCTCGCGAGTCGGCCCGGCACGGTGGCTACCGTAAAGCCTTCGGGACGCACCCCGGTCTCGACCTCTTCCCAGGACACCGGCGTCGCGACCGGCGCCCCCGGACGGGCGCGGGTCGAGTAGGCGCCGATCGCGGTGGCGCCGCGGCCGTTACGCAGATAGTCGATATAGATGCGGCCTTGCCGCGCCCGCTTCGACTGATTGGTGGTGTAGCGCTGCGGGCTCCCGGCTGCAATCTGCTCGGCGACCGCCTTCGAAAAAGCCTTGATCGCCTCCCAATCGAGCTTTGGGGCAAGCGGGACCACGACATGCAGCCCCTTGCCGCCGGTGGTCTTGGCAAAGCTGCGCAAGCCCAGGCTGGCCAGCGCCTCGCGGATTTCAAGCGCCGCTGCGGTGACCTGCGACCACGGCAGGCCGACATCGGGGTCGAGATCGAAGGTGACCAAGTCGGGGGTTTCGAGCCGGTCCGCCGTCGAGCCCCAAGGGTGGATTTCGAGGACGCCGATCTGCACCAGCGCCACCAGCCCGGCCAGGTTCTCGACGGCAAGATGGGTCTCGCCGTCGATCTCGATCCGCCTAACCGCCTCGGGCACGCTGGCACCGGCATGCTTCTGGAAAAATTGCTCGCCGCCCTGGCCATTCGGGCAGCGCACCAAGCTCAGCGGGCGATGCCCTAGATAGGGCAGTGCCCAGTCGCAGATTTCGGCGTAATAGCGCGCCAGATCGAGCTTGGTGATGCCCTCGCCGGAATAGAGGACGCGATCGGCGTGGGTGAGCCGCACCCCGGCGAACTCGGTGCTGCCGTCGCGAGCGATGCGCGCCGCTTTCAGCTTCGCCACCGCGAGAGGCTTAGCCGAAACCGCCGCCGGTCTCACCGCGGCCGCAGCGCGCTTGGCCGGCACCGCCGCCGGGTCGCTGTCGCGTACCACCTCGGCCGGGCTCTTGTCCTCGCGCAATCCGACAAACGTCGCGTGCCGCAGGACCTGGTCAGCGGTCCAGCCGGCATAGCGCACCTCGGCAACGAGCGCCGGCTCGGTCCAATGGACTCCTTTGAGCGAGACGCCCTTCGGCAATGCCGTGACCGGGGCTGCGGCCCGATGGACCTGGTCGAGCCGCGGCCGCAGCGCGGCCAGTTGGGCATCGCCGAAGCCGCTGCCAACCCGCCCGGCATAATGCAAGGTCCCGTGCCCGTCGTAATAGCCGAGCAGCAGGGCGCCCAAGCCCTGCCGGTGGCCCGCCGGGTCGGTGAAGCCGATCACGATGAACTCGTCGCGGTTCGAACACTTGACCTTGACCCAGCTGTCATTGCGGCCGGCATGGTACGGGCGGTCGCGGCGCTTCGAGACGATCCCCTCCAGTTCATAGCCGCAGGCATGGCGAAAGAATTCGGGACCGTGCCCGACTTGATGGTCGCTGTAGCGCAGAATGCCGTCGGAATGAGGGGGGACGAGCCCGGCCAGCACCGCCTTGCGGTCTTCGAGTGCCGCCCCCTTCAGTTCGTAGCCGTCGAGATAGAGCAGGTCGAACGCGTAGAAGACGAGCTCGTCGGTGCGGCCGTTCGCTATCGCGTCCTGCAGGCGGCCGAAATCGCTGGTGCCGTCGGCTTCGAGATGGACTAGTTCGCCGTCGATCAGCGCCGCCTCGACCGAAAGCCCGCCGAGCGTATCGGCGAGCGCCGGAAATTTTCCGGTCCAGTCGAGGCCGTTGCGGGTCAGCAGCCGCGGGCTGCCGTTGCCGATCCGGGCGATCAGGCGATACCCGTCGTGCTTGATTTCGTGAAACCACTGCGGCCCGTCGGGCGCCTCGTCAGCCGGCGTCGCCAATTGCGGCCTCGGTTTGGCCGGCATCCGACCCCTCGCGGCACCGGGAACCCGCTCCGGATCGGGGTGCTGGCGCGGCTCGGCAGCCGCGGGCCGCTCCTCGCCGTTCGGACCCCACACCCGATCGCGGTCGGCGGCGATCTCGTCGATCGGGCGGCCGGTGGCGACGCTCAGCGGGTTGTCGACCACCACCGCATCGCCGCTCTGCGGCGCCGCCGCCTCGTCGCGCTCCTTGATCAATAGCCAATTTTCGCGGCGTTCGGCCGCGGCTTTCCCACCCATGCGCACCAGCACCCATTTTCCGTGCAGCTTTTCTCCGTCGAGGATGAATTTGAGGTTGCCCTTCCCATAAGCCTCGGCCGGGGTCGGATCGAGCGGCGTCCAGGTGCCGCGGTCCCACAGCAGAACCGTCCCGCCGCCGTATTCGCCCTCGGGAATGACCCCTTCGAACCCGCCATATTCGAGCGGGTGATCCTCGACATGGACGGCGAGGCGCTTTTCGCCGGGATCGGTGCTCGGACCTTTCGGCACCGCCCAGCTCTTCAGCACGCCATCGAGCTCGAGCCGGAAATCGTAGTGCAGCCGGCGCGCGGCGTGCTTTTGGATCACGAAGGACAGCGGCCGCGATGGGGCATCGAGCACCACCGCGCCGGCCGGCTCGGGCGTCTTGCGGAAATCGCGTTTCCGCCGGTATTCGGTCAGCGCCATCGTCGGCGATCACCTCGTCAAAACGTCGTCCCTGCGCCGGCCCCGGTCACTTGACGTTGCGGACCGGCGCATAATGTGGTTCGTAAACGCTGCTGCATAGGAGATCGGCATGCCGCGCGCGAGTTGGAGCGGGTTTTTGCGTCTTTCTCTCGTCACTTGCCCGGTTTATCTGAGCCCGGCAACGACCGAGTCGAAGCGGATACGGCTCAATCAGCTCAATTCCGAGACCGGCAACCGGGTGTCGCAGCGGCTGGTCGACTCCAAGACCGGCGACGAGCTCAGCCGCGACCAGATCGCCAAGGGCTACGAGTTCGACCGCGGCCGCTACGTCACGATCAGCGATGACGAATTGAAGGAGCTGCAGATCGAGTCCTCGAAGATCATCGACCTCGATTGCTTTGTCAGCCGCGACCAGGTCGATCCGCTCTATCTCGATGCGCCCTATTACATTTACCCCGATGGCGAGATCGCGACCGAGACCTTCCGCGTTATCAGCGAGGCAATGGCGCGCACCAACAAGGTCGGGCTCGGCCGGATCACCTTGTCGAGCCGGGAGCGGCTGGTGCTGGTCGAGCCTCGCGGCTCCGGCCTCATAATGTCGACCCTGCGCGCCAGCGACGAGGTCCGCGCCGCGGAATTCGCTGCCAAGGGCGAGGGTCTGATCGACCCCGAACTGATCGCTCTCGCCGAGACCATCATCGAGCGCAAATCCGGCGCGTTCGAGCCGGCAAGCTTCCATGACCGGTACCAGGATGCGTTGCGCGCATTGGTTGAACAGAAGCTCAAAGGTGAGATGACCGGGGCCGCCCCGGCGATCGCCGAGCCGCCCAAGGTGATCAACCTGATGGATGCGCTGAAGCGCAGCCTCGCCAGGGAAGAGGCGCCGGTTCCGGGGAATGGTGCCGCCCCGGCGGAGGCACGGCGCGCACGAGCAGGCGACCGTCGCCAGCCCTCGCTGCTGCTGCCGGTCGCGGGAGGTCGGGGGGCCAAGGACGAGCCCGCGGCCGAGCCGGCCGCTCCGGCTGCACCCAGACGACGCAAGGCCAAGGAGGAAGGTGCGGCCGAACTCCCGCCGGCGGCGACCTCGGCACGTCGCAGAAAGGCCTGACGCGGACCGCCTCTGGGGGAGCCGGCAGCGCTTTGCCGGACCATCAGGACGCGCCGTGTTCCAATAGTGCCGTGACCAGCACCGCTAGATCGAAGCGCCCCCGCTTGAGGTCGTGGCCGGCCCCGGCTATCGCGATAATCCGCACCGGCGATGAGATCAGCGTCGCCGCCGAACGCAGCTCCTCGATCGAGCCGAACGGGTCGGCGGTCCCTTGCACGAACACCAGCGGCAACCGCAGCCGGGGGAAGTGCTCGGTGCGCAACCGCTCGGGCTTGCCGGGCGGATGCAGCGGATAGGAGAACAATAGCAGGGCTGCCGCCACCTCGGGCTCATCCGCCGCCAGCATCGTTGCTTGACGTCCGCCGTATGAGAGACCGCCGAGATATATCTGTCCCGACACGAGGCCGCGCATTGACTCGACGGCGCTGCGCAAGCCCTCCCGGTCGGCGGCGGCGGTCGCCGGTGAAGGCGGCCCGGCAGGCCGACGCTGGCGAAATGGCAGGTCGCAGCGCAGGACGCATACGCCCTGCGCGCTGAACGCCTCCGCGGCTGCGGTCAACAGCGGCGAGCGGCAATTACCGCCGGCGCCGTGGGTCACCACCAAGCCCCGCTTGCCGGCGCCCTCCGGCCGATGCAGAAAGCCGCGAACGCCGGGCCTTTCGAATGGAACGACCTCTGCCACGCCGACCAGCCTATCGCGTCGGGCATCCACAGTTCCATAGCTATGCCCACCGTCGGCGACCCGATCTTATCGGACGCGTCTGATCCTTCTGTGCGTCGAACGCGCGGCTTGACAGCGGGAAGCCCGGCGCGGTAGGACGCGGCCATCGTGGTGGATTTGAGCCGACCGGCTTGCGGCCACGTTAAACAAGCGCTAAAAGGTCGGGTGTTCTGAAAGGAGCCCTGGCCCGCGCGGGACCGGGGCGTTTCTTTTGCCTGGGTTCGGCGCGGCCTCGGATAGGAGAGACCTGCCGATGACCAAGCCCGTGCTGCCCGCCGACCTCGCCGATAGCGTCTCGCCCGCCACGATCCTGGTGCGCGGCGGCGCCACCCGCACCCCGCACGACGAGACCTGCGAGGCATTGTTCATGACCTCCGGGTTTGTCTACGATGATGCCGCAGCGGCCGAGGCTGCCTTCGCCCAGGACGGCTCGCGCTATGTCTATTCGCGCTACCGCAACCCGACCGTGGCGATGTTCGAGGAACGGCTGCGGCTCGTTGAAGGGGCCGAGGCTTGCCGCGCCACGGCGAGCGGCATGGCGGCGGTGTTCGCCGCATTGCTGTGCCGACTGCGCGCCGGCCAGCGGGTGGTGTCGAGCCGGGCGTTGTTCGGCTCGTGCCATTACATCGTTTCCGAGTTGCTGCCGCGCTGGGGCATCGAGACCGTACTCGTCGATGGCCGCGATCTCGGCGCCTGGGAAGCCGCTCTCGCCGGCGGCGCCGCCGCTGCGTTTTGCGAGAGCCCGTCGAACCCGGCGATGGAGATCGTCGATCTCGCCGGGGTAGCGTGGCTGACCCACCACGCCGGCGGCCTCCTCGTCGTCGACAACGTCTTTGCCACGCCGTTGTTGCAAAAGCCGCTGGCGCTCGGCGCCGATGTCGTCGTCTATTCCGCGACCAAGCACATCGACGGACAGGGGCGCTCTCTCGGGGGGGCGATCCTCGCCTCGGAAAAATTCATCAAGGACGATCTCGGCCTGTTCTACCGGCATACCGGGCCGTCCTTGAGCCCGTTCAATGCCTGGCTGCTGCTGAAAGGGCTCGAAACGCTGGAGCTGCGCGTCGAGCGACAATGCCGCACCGCCGCCGCGGTCGCACGCCATCTCGAAACCCATCCGAAGATCACCCGGGTGCTCTATCCGGGGCTGCCGAGCCATCCGCAATACGAGCTGGCGTCCCGCCAGATGAAAGCGGGCGGCAGCTTGGTGTGCTTCGAAGTTGCCGGCTGCAAAGAGGAATGCTTCCGCTTTCTCGATGCGCTGCGGCTCGTCGATATCTCGAACAATCTCGGGGATTCGAAAAGCCTCGTCACCCATCCGGCGACGACGACACACTCGCGGCTGAAGCCTGAGGCGCGGGCCGAGCTCGGGATCGGCGACCAGCTGGTGCGGTTCTCGGCCGGGCTCGAGGACGAGGCCGATCTGCTCGCCGATATCGAGCGTGCACTGGCGAATATATAACGGTTTTATAATGTTATAAAGTCTCCTATTGACATGTCACAGATGTCATAATTAGCTGAGCCACGGCATTTGGCGGTATTTGCTGCCCGCCGGCAGAGGATGACATGGCTCAGATCGACACGATTTCCAAAGCCGAGGCGGTCAAGCAGCAGAGCCGGCAACTGCGCGGCCATATCGCCCGCGACCTTGCGGACACCAGCGTGCCCTTCGACAAGGAGGGCTATTCGCTGCTCAAATTCCATGGCGTCTATCAGGGCTACGACCGCGACAGCGCCACCGCGCTCAAGCAGCGCGGCGAGGACAAGCTCTGGCAGTTCATGGTACGGGTGCGGATTCCGGGCGGGCGGCTCACCGGCGAGCAGTATCTCGGTCTCGACGCGATCGCCTCCCGCTGGGCCGACGGGTCGCTGCGGATCACGACGCGGCAGAGCATCCAATTCCACGGCGTCGTCAAATCCGGCCTCAAGGCGGCGATCGCCGAGGTCGATGGCGCGCTGCTGACGACCTTGGCCGCCTGCGGCGACGTCGTGCGCACGGTGACGACGGTGCCGGCGCCGATCCGCGATCCGGCCCACGACCGGCTCGAAGCCGACGCGCGGCGGCTCTCGACCCATCTCTTGCCGCAGACCGGCGCCTATCACGAGATCTGGGTCGACGGCGAGAAGTGGCAGGACGGAAGCGGACGCGGCGGAGCAGCCCGACCCGCTCTACGGCGAGCGCTACCTGCCGCGCAAATTCAAGATCGGCCTCGCCATCCCCGAGGACAACACGATCGACGTGCTGACCAACGATCTGGCGATCGTGCCCATCTATGAAGGCGAGCGCCTCGCCGGCTACGATTTTCTGCTCGGCGGTGGTCACGGCATGACGCATAACATGCCGAAGACCTATCCGCGCCTCGCCAGCCCGGTCGCCTTTATCGGGCCGGAGGACCTGGTCGAGGCCGCGGCGGCGGTTGTGCGTCTGCATCGCGACCATGGCGACCGTGGCAACCGCCGCCATGCTCGGCTGAAATACGTGATCGCCGAGAACGGCGAGGACTGGGCGCGCGAGCGGCTCGAAGAATATCTCGGCAAAAAACTCGCTCCTTGCCGACCGCTGCCCCCATTCGCAGTCCCCGACCATCTCGGCTGGCACGAGCAGGGTGACGGCCAGCTCTATCTCGGCATCCCCGTGGCGAGCGGCCGCATTGTCGATAACGAAAGCTCGCAGATCCGCACCGCCCTGCGCGAGATCGTCGCCCGTTTCGGCGTCGACCCGATTTTGATGCCGAGCCAGGATATCATCCTCAGCGAGATCCGCCCCCAGGATCGGGAGGCGATCACCGCGTTGCTGCGCGAGCAGGGGGTGCGGCTCGCCGAAGACATATCGCCGGCCGAGCGCTGGGCACTCGCCTGCCCGGCATTGCCGACATGCGGGCTGGCCTTGACCGAGGCCGAGCGGGTACGCGACGACATCGTCGGCGCGATCGAACAACGCCTCGCCCGCTACGGCCTCGAACGCGAGCGGCTCAGCATCCGCATCACCGGCTGCCCCAATGGCTGTGCGCGGCCCTACACTGGAGACATCGGCATCGTCGGCCGCATGCCGGGATATTACGCGCTGTTCGTCGGCGGGGATTTCGAAGGCACCCGTCTCAATACCCCAATCGAAGACAAGGTGGCGCTGGGCGCCATCGGCGACGCGCTCGATCCGCTCTTCGCGCTCTACGCCACAGATCGCGTCGCGGGCGAGGGTTTCGGCGACTTCTGCCACCGCGTCGGGTTGCCGGCGTTGCGGCAGGCGCTCGCACGCGACAGCAAGGCACGCGCGCATGCTGCCGATTAGCGTCGATCTCGCGCAGATCCGCGTGGTGCTGGTCGGCGACGGGGCTGCGGCGCGTCGCCGGCTCGCGCTGCTCGACGAGGCCGGCGCCGATGCGCTCGAGATATATGCGCCGCTGCCCGAGCCCACCTTGGCTGCGATAGCCGGCTCGAGGCTGCGCCGGCGGCTGCCGCAGCCCGCCGAGATCGCGGGCGCGCAGCTCGTCTTCGTCGCCGGTGTCGCCGAGCCGATCGCAGCCGAGATCCGCCTCATGGCGCAGGCCGCCGGGGTGTTGGTCAATGTCGAGGACGACCGGCGGCGCAGCGACTTTCACTCGGCCGCGGTGTTCCGGCGCGGCGATCTGACCGTGGCGATCTCGACCAACGGCACGAGCCCCGGTCTCGCCGCGCTGATGCGGCGGATGCTGGAGCAGCGCCTCGGTCCGGAATGGGAGCTGCATCTCGACCGGATCGCGGCATTGCGGGCGGGCTGGCGCGCCGCTGGCGCCGACCCGACGGCGATCGGCCGCTGGACGCAGGAATGGGTCGGCCGCCACGGGTGGCTCGACGCGGCGCCGCCCCACTCTTCCCAACAGCAGGGCCGACCGATACCTTGAGCGGCACTTGGTTTGGTTGGAGGATCTGGGATGGCGGTAATCGCGATCATTGCGCAGGGGATGATGGGGTCGGGCGTCGGCCGGCGGCTGCACGAAAACGGGGCAGAGGTCCGCACCCTGCTGTCAGGCCGCAGCACTGCCAGCGCTGAACGCGCGCGAGCGGGCGGGATGGAAGCCGCGGCGGACGAAAAGGCCCTCCTTTCCGGCGCCGATTTCTTTCTGTCGATCCTGCCGCCGGGCGAGGCCGAGCCGCTCGCCCGCTATCTGGCGCCGGCGCTGAAGGCGCTCGACCGCAAGCCCGTCTACATCGATTGCAACGCGGTCAGCCCGCAGAGCGCCATCCGCATCGCCGAGATCGTGGCGCCAACCGGCGCCGATTTCGTTGACGCCGGGATCGTCGGCGGGCCGCCGCGGCCGAACTACAGCCCGACGATCTACGCCTCGGGCCCGACGGCGAGCCAGACCGCGGTGCTGCGCGATTGGGGGATCGATTGGCGCGTCATCGACGGCCCGGTCGGCGCCGCCTCGGCATTGAAGATGTCCTATGCCGGGATCACCAAGGGGACGACCGCGATCGCTTGCGCGATGCTGCTCGGCGCGGCGCGCTTCGGCTGCGGCGAGGCGCTGATCGCCGAGCTGACCGAAAGCCAGCCCGAGATGCTGGCGCGGATGCGGTCCGGCATCCCGCGGATGTACGACAAGGCCTATCGCTGGGTCGCCGAGATGCAGGAAATCTCGGATTTTCTCGAAGAGAACCCGCCGTCGCGCGACATCTACACCGCGATTGCCCGGCTCTATGACCATTTGGCGACAGCCTACGCCGACAAGGAGACAGGTGCCGACAACGCCATCAAGACCCTCGACCGCATCCTAGGCCGCGCAAAGGGCTGATCCACAGCGCCTCTCACATCTCCCCTTTTCTTGCTGCGGGTCAGGCGAGGGAGCCTACTTCTCCTTCGCGACCTCGTGGCGGGCGAGGTGTTCGAGCACGCGGACCAGGCCGGAATGGTCCCAGCCCTTGCCGCCGAGTGCCGCGGCGGCGTTGAACAATTCCTGGGTCGTCGCGGTGTTGGGCAATGACAGGCTGAGCGCGCGCGCGCCCTGCAACGCCAGGTTCAAGTCCTTCTGGTGCAGTTCGATGCGGAAGCCGGGATCGAAAGTGCGCTTGATCATGCGCTCGCCATGGATTTCGAGAATGCGCGACGAGGCGAACCCGCCCATCAATGCCTGCCGCACCTTGGCCGGGTCGGCGCCGGCCTTGGACGCAAACAGCAGCGCCTCGCCGACCGCCTCGATCGTCAAGGCGACGATAATCTGGTTTGCGACTTTGGTTGTCTGACCGGCACCGACTTCGCCGACCAGGGTGATGTTCTTGCCCATCAGGTCGAGCAGCGGCTTGACCTTGGCGAAATCGCCCTCCGAACCGCCGACCATGATCGTCAAGGACGCAGCCTTGGCACCGACCTCGCCGCCCGAGACCGGGGCGTCGACATAGCCGCAGCCCTTCTCGGCGATCTCGGCGGCGAATTCCTTGGTCTCGATCGGCGAGATCGAGCTCATATCGACGACGATCTTGCCCGGCGACAGCCCCTCGGCCACCCCTTCCGGATCGAACAGCACGCTCTTCACATCGGGCGTATCCGGCACCATCAGGATCACGATCTCCGAACGCTCGGCGATCGCTTTCAGGGTGTCGCACACGGTGGCGCCTGCCTCGCGGACATCCGCCGGCAGCCGTCGCTTGCCGTAGACGAACAGCTGGTGTCCGCCCTTGATCAGGTTCAGCGCCATCGGATGGCCCATGATCCCGAGCCCGACAAAACCGATCTTCATGTTCCCTCCTGCTAGCGCTGGTCTGCTCTCCGTCGCACAGTGCTACAGTTTCGTCCGATCTCTCAGTGCGACTTTGCCTGGCTGGGCTGGGGCCGCCGATGTCGTTACACTCCCGTGTCGCGATAGAGTCCAAAGAGACGCTGATGACGGATCGGCTGACGCTCGCACACGCGCTGGAGAATGGCGGCATCTCGCGAGACGCCGCGGAGCACATCGCGACCGAGATCTTCGATGCGATCCACGACAACGTCGCCACCAAGGCGGATCTGCGCGAGACGGAAACCCGGCTTCAGGCGAGCATCAATGCGATGCGCGCCGATCTGAGAGGTGACATCAATGCAGTGCGCGTCGACCTCGACGGGGAAATCAGTACGGTGCGCGCCGATCTGAAAGGCGATATTGCCACTCTGCTGATCGAGATCGAACGGGTGCGGTCGGAGCTGATCCGGTGGGTGGTCGGGATCGGTTTTGCGCAAACCGCGACGATTATCGGGGTATTGAAGCTGTTTGCCGGCGCGCATCCTTGACGCCCCGCACTTCAGGCGTGCCACAGCACGGGGGCGGCGAAGGCAAAATGCTCAAGGATTTCCGCGCAATCGATCTCGTGGACGACAAAGACGAGCCGGCTGCGGCTGCCGCGATGATCGGGGGGCCAGTCGACCGGCCAGTCGTCGAGCCATTCGGGCGCGAACATCGCGTGCTGCGCCGCCTGCACCACCGCCGGGCGCTCCGGCCGGTCGGAAAAGTGCACGATCCCTTTGACCCGCAGCAGATCGTTGCCGCGCGCGCGGGCGAGCCCGCCAAGCGCAATGGCGAAATCGAGCCGGCTGATCTCGCCGTTGAGGCTGATCGTGAAAGTGCTGATCCCGTGGCTGTGAGCGGCGAGCGGCTCGCTCGGCGAGGGCGCCAGCAGGGTACGCTTTCCGGCAGCGAACAGCACCGAGCCGGGATCGCCCGCCTCGGCCGCCATTATCCGCGGGGCGCGGTCGTTGATCCGATCGAGCCGCCGCATCAGTTGGGGGCTGGGCGGGGCGAGATCGGTCTTGCTGATGACCAAGGTGTCGGCGATCGCCGCCTGCCGCGCGGCCTCGGCAAAGCGGTCGAGCGTGTCGGCCCCGGCGATCGCATCGACCACGGTGATGACGCCGGAGAGATGCAGGCAGTGGTCGAGCATTGGCTCGGCGCCCAAGGTGTAGAGGATCGGCGCCGGATCGGCGAGCCCGGTGGTTTCGACGACAATGCGGCCGAACGGGCGGATCTCGCCGGCCGCGCGCCGGTCGAGCAGGCCGCGCAGGGTGCGCGCCAGATCCTCGCGCACGGCGCAGCACAGGCAGCCGCCCGGCAGCTCGACGACACTGCCTTCGACAAAATCGACGAGGAGGTGATCGATCCCGATCTCACCGATCTCGTTGATGACGACCGCGGTGTCGGCAAACGCCGGCGAGGAGAGCGCGCGGCGCAGCAGGGTGGTCTTGCCGCTGCCGAGAAAACCGGTCAGCAACGTCGTCGGCAAGGTTTCCGGGTCGGGCATCCTCATTGACCGTGCTGGCCGCGTAATGCTTAGCCTATGGTTTCACGGGAGGGGTGCGCAGGCAAGCGGGAGACCTGTCCTCGCCCGGCCTCTACCGAAGGGTTGCATTCCCTGTCCTGCGTCAGCATCATGACGGCCATAATCGCTCGGCATGGATAGCTGACAGGCAGGCGAGCAAATGTGGACGATATCGTGTCGTGCGGGTTGAGCGGCCGCGCGACTGAGTCGGACGGTGACGTGCTCGCCGTTTCGGGGGTTTCCAAGCATTTCGGCGGAGTGCGCGCGGTCGAGGACATCTCGCTTTCGGTGCGTCGCGGCGGGCTGACCTCGATCATCGGCCCGAACGGCGCCGGCAAAACCTCGCTGCTCAACATCATCAGCGGCTTCTACCGGCCAGATACCGGCTCGATCGCCTTCGAGGGTCGGGACGTGACCGGGACGCGCCCCTCGGGGATCGCGGCCCTCGGCATCGCCCGCACTTTTCAGAATATCGCGCTGTTCAGCGGTATGACTGTCCTCGACAACATCATGCTCGGCCGTCACGTGCGGATGCATGCCGGGGTGCTGTCGTCCTTTGTCTATTGGGGCTTCGCGCAGCGCGAGGAAGTGGCGCATCGCGCCCGGGTCGAGGAGCTGATCGAATTCCTCGAGCTCGAGGATCTGCGTAAGCAGCCGACCAGCGGACTCGCCTACGGCTTGAGGAAGCGGGTCGAGCTCGGCCGCGCGCTGGCGCTCGACCCCAAGGTTTTGCTGCTGGACGAGCCGATGGGCGGCATGAACCAGGAAGAGAAGGAGGACATGGCGCGCTTCATCCTCGAGGTGAACCGGGAATGGGGCACGACCATCATCCTGATCGAGCACGACATGGCGGTGGTGATGGACATTTCCGAGCGGGTCGCCGTGCTCGATCACGGCCGCAAGATCGCCGACGGCACGCCCTCCGAGGTACAGCGCCATCCCGACGTAATTCGCGCCTATCTCGGCGGTCCGGTGCGCGCGGAGGCGGCGGAATGACCGGCGCCCCAGCTCCGCCCACGCCGACGACCCTGCCGCGGCTGCTGCGCCGCAACGCCGCGACCATGGCCGGCCGGCCGGCGATCCGCGAAAAGAGCCGCGGCATCTGGCAGACCTTCACCTGGGCCGAATACGAGCGCCAGGTGCGCGATTTCGCTCTCGGGCTCGCGGCGCACGGCTTCCGCCGCGGCAACAAGCTTGCGGTGATCGGCGACAACCGGCCGCGGCTCTACTGGGCGCAGCTCGCGGCGCAGTGCCTCGGTGGCATCGCGGTGCCGATTTACCAGGACGCGATCGCCGCCGAGATGGCCTACGTCCTGAACCACGCCGAAATCCGCGTGGTCGTGGCCGAGGACCAGGAGCAGGTCGACAAGATCCTGTCGTTGAAAACGCAGCTGCCCGATCTTGATCTTGTCGTTTACGATGATCCGCGCGGCATGCGGCATTACCAGACGCCGGCGCTCGAACCATTTGAGCGGGTCCAGGCCGCCGGCCGCGATTTCGCCGCGACCCACGTCGGCTATATCGAGGACGAAATCGAAGCCGGTGCAGCCGAAGACGTGGCATTGCTGACCTACACTTCCGGAACCACGGGGCATCCGAAAGGGGTGATGCTGTCGCACGCCAATTTGCTGGCCGCGGCCGAAGGCTTTGTCGCCGCCGAAGATATCCGCCCAACCGACGACATTCTGTCGTACCTGCCGATGGCGTGGATTGGCGAGTCGCTGTTTTCGCTGGTCTTGACCCTGCTGGTCGGCTTCACCTGCAACTGCCCGGAGCGCCCGGAAACGGTGCAGCGTGACCTGCGCGAGCTCGGCCCAACGGTGGCTCTGGCGCCGCCGCGGATCTGGGAGAACATGCTGACCCAGCTGCGGGTGCGGGCCGCCGATGCGACGCCGCTGAAGCGCACGGCATTCGAGGCCTTCCGGCGGCTGGCCGAGCGGGTCGAGGTCGCCCGCGGCGCTGGGCGAAGCGCGTCGATGCTGCAGCGCCTCGGCCTGGCGCTCGGTGACATCATGGTCTACGCCCCGGTTCGCGACCAGCTCGGCCTGCGCCGCGCCCGGTGGGTCTATACCGGCGGGGCGCCGCTCGGCCCCGATGCCTACCGCTTTTTCCGCTCTTTCGGAATCAACCTGAAACAGGTCTGGGGTTCGACCGAGCTGTCGGGGCTCGCCTCGCTGCAGCGCGACGGGATGGCCGATCCGGACACCGTCGGCCCGGCCATCCCCGGCACCGAGATCCGCATCGCCGAAGGGGGCGAGGTGCTGGTCCGCTCCGGGGCGGTGTTCCAGGGCTACTATAAGCAGTCCGAGGCGACCGGGGAGGCGATCGATGCCGACGGGTGGTTCCGCACCGGCGATTGCGGCTTTATCGACGCGCGCGGTCACCTCGTCGTCGTCGACCGCGCGAGAGATGTCGGCAAGCTCGCCGACGGTACGCCCTTTGCTCCGCAATACATCGAGAACAAGCTCAAATTCAGCCCATATATCGCCGAGGCGGTGGCCTACGGGGATCAACGGCCGTTTGTCGCGGCAATGATCGCGATCGATCTCGGCACCGTCGGCAATTGGGCCGAGCGCCACAATCTCGCTTACACCTCGTTCCAGGATTTGAGCGCCAAGCCCGAGATACGGCGGCTGATCGGCGAGGAGATCGCCCGCTGCAATGCCGGCCTGCCCTCGGCTGCGCGGATCCGCCGCTTTCTGCTGCTCAACAAAGAGTTCGACGCCGACGACAACGAGATCACCCGCACCCGCAAGGTCCGACGCCGCTTCATCGCTGAAAAATACACAGCCGTGGTCGAGGCGTTTTATGGCGACGGGGATGCGGTCGATCTCGTTACCGAGATCCGCTATGAGGACGGGCGCAAGGCCGCGTTCGAGGCAAGGATGGCGATCGACACCGTTGCCGGCGAAGCCGAGCCGGCGCGGGAGCCTGTCTTCGCCTGAGCTTGCCGGTGCCTGACCTCGATTGGCAGTTCACCCTGGTCCTGCTGGTCAACGGGGTGATGATCGGCCTGATGTACGCGCTGATCGCGCTCGGCTTCGTGCTGATCTACAAGGCCACCGACGCGATCAATTTCGCCCAGGGCGAGTTCGTCATGTTCGCCGCCTTTATCGCCGCCGGGGCCGGCGATCTCGCCGGGCTGCCCTTCTGGGTCTCGGCCCTGCTCGCGGTCGTCGGCATGGTGGCGCTGGGCTTTGGCCTCGAGCGCGTCGTGCTGCGGCCGATGATCGGTCGGCCGATCATTTCGGTCATCATGGCGACGATCGGCTTGGCCGCTGTGCTCAGGGGGACTGCGGTCCTCGCGTTCGGCGCCGGGACCCGGGCGATCACGATGCCGGTCGGCGACTCGCCGGTCTCGCTGGGCTTTATCAGCGTGCCGCCGGTCCAGCTCGTCGGCGCCGGGGTCAGCCTGGTCTTTCTCGCCGGCTTCACCTGGTTTTTTCTGAAGAGCCGGGTCGGGGTGGCGATGCGCGCGGTCGCCGACGGCCAGCAGGCGGCGATGGCGATGGGGATCAACGTGCAGCGCTATTTTGCGCTCGCCTGGGCGATGGCCGGGGTGGTCTCGGCATTGGGCGGCATCGTCTGGGGGGCGATGCTCGGAGTCGACAACCAATTGGCGCTGGTCGGCCTCAAGGTGTTCCCGGTAGTGATCCTCGGCGGTCTCGATTCGATTATCGGTGCGGTTGTCGGCGGGTTGATCGTCGGGGTCGTCGAAAATCTGGCGGCCGGTTACCTCGACCCCTATGTCGGCGGCGGCACCAAGGATTTCGTCCCCTATGTGCTGATGATCGCGGTCCTGATGATCCGCCCCGAAGGCATCTTCGGCCGGCGCCGGATCGAACGCGTGTGACGGCGCTCGGTCATCTGAATATCGCGCGCCGGCGCTCGAGACTGGCTGCAGGCCATAGCGTCCGAGACTCGTAATAGGCGTCGAAGGCGGGGATGCCCTCGGGCAGGATGACCCATGGCAGCTTCGAGCGGACGTAGATGTGCACGTCCGGTGGCAGTGCCGCCGGCTCGTCGAGCGTGCCGACACGGACGAAACGCAGCGCAGAGAGACCGCCATATTCGCTCCAGACCGCCGTCCGGCAGTCGGGGCAACGATAGATTTGATGCGGGCGGCCGCTGTCGGTGCGCATCGCCGCGGGCTCGGGATTGCGTAAGAGAGGCGCGATCCGATCGGTCTCGATCAGCGCATTGATGACAAACGCGCTCCCGGTCTGGCGCTGACAATCGCGGCAGTGGCAGCAATGCACGAACATCGGTGAGGCATCGAGCCGATACCGCACCGAACCGCAGGCACAACCGCCCGCCAAGCCGTATTCCATTTCGAGCCTCCAGCTCTTTGCCGACTCTCCGCCTGCTCGCAAAAGAAAACGCATGCACCCGGACAGAAGAACCTCGCGGACTCGCCTCGGGGCCGCGCTCATGTATGACATTGCCTCGCAAGCTGGCGGCGCACAATCTCCTGGATCGGGCGGCCGGTTGAAGCCCGGCTCGCGCAACCCCCGGCAGCGCTTGCCAGTTGGGTCCTCAGGGTTATAGTCCGGACCGCCTTCCTCAAAGACTTTGCCGGGGATGCAGATGCCGCTTCGAACGCCTGCCGCGCGGATTGCCGTCCTGCTCGTGTGCCTGCTGTGCACGGCCCCGGTTCGCGCCGCGGTGTTTGTCGATTCGGCGGGGCGCCGGGTGACGGTGCCGGATCAGATCGAGCGCATCATGCCGGCCGGACCGGCCTCGGCAGTTTTTATCTATGCGCTGGTTCCGGACAAGCTGATCGGCTGGACCGAGCCACTGTCGCGGGCTCAGCTGGTCCTGTTGCCGGCGAGGTTCGCGCGGCTTCCGGTGATCGGCCAGCTCGGCGGGCCGAACCCGACGGCGACGGCCGAGGATGTGGCGCGGCTACATCCCGATCTGATCATCGGCTACGGCGTGCCGTCGGCACCGACCGTGGCGCTCGCCGACCATGTCCAGCAGCAAACCGGGGTCCCCTACATTCTGCTCGACGACAGCATCCAGCTGATGCCCGAGCTGCTGACCGAGGTCGGCGCGCTGATCGGCGCAGGCGATCGCCGGCTGGCCGTCGCCAGCTATGCCTACCATGCGATCGAAGCCTTGCGCGGGCAATTGCTGATCAGCTCGTCGACCGACCGGCCGCTGGTGTATTACGGGCGCGGCGGCGACGGGCTCCAGACCGCTCTACCCGGCTCTCCGGCGGCCAGCGACATCGAGCAGGCCGGTGCCATCAACGTCGCCGCTGGGCTCGGCCGCGGCGGGCTCACCTGGGTCACGCCCGCGCAGATCTTTGCCTGGAACCCGCAGGTCATCATCGCCCAACAGCGCAGCTTTTACAATGCACTGCTCCACAGTCCGCAGTGGCGCGGCCTGGCTGCGGTGCGCAGCAGGCGGGTCTATCTGGCGCCGGCGGCCCCGTTCGGCTGGATCGACGACCCGCCAGGGGTCAACCGGGCGATCGGCCTTTATTGGCTGTCGAACCTGCTATACCCTGATCTCTATCAAGAAGATTTGCGCACCAACGCACGCGGCTTCTATCAATTGTATTACGGCGTCCAGCTCACCGACCGGCAGCTCGAGGCGCTGATCCGACCGGCAGAGAGCAGCCCCGGCGAGACGCGCCGCTTTGCGAACGTGCCGATCCTCGGCGCCGAACCGCCGCCGCTGCCCAATATCCCACCTGGATCGGGGACTGCGGCGCCTCCCGCCCGCGTACCCGGCCGCGGCGGAGCCGGCCTCCCGCCAACAACGCCGCCGTGACGCGATTGCCCGGCTACGGCTGCTTGATTTACTACGATAGCCAGCGCTTGCGGCGCTTGTAGTGCTTGAGGTCGCGGTAGGATTTGCGCGCGCCCGCCTCGTTTAGGCCCAGGTAGAATTCCTTGATGTCGGAGTTCCGGCGCAAGGCCTCGGCCGGTCCTTCGAGCACGATCCGGCCGTTTTCCATGACATAGCCGTGATCGGCGATGTCGAGCGCCAATGCGGCATTCTGCTCGACCAGCAGCACGGTCAGCCCGCGCTCCTCGCGCAGCCGGCGGATAATACCGAAGATTTCGCCGACCAGCAGCGGCGCTAGACCGAGCGAGGGTTCGTCGAGCAGGATCACCTTGGGCTCGCACATCAAGGCGCGGCCGATCACCAGCATCTGCTGTTCGCCGCCCGAAAGATACCCGGCAGGCTGGTGGCGCCGCTCCTTTAATGCCGGGAAGATGTTGAAGATCCCGTCGATTCCCTCGCGCACGCGGGCGAAGTCCCTGCGGGTATGGGCTCCGGCAATGAGGTTCTCATGGACCGTCAAGTTCTCGAAGACCCGCCTGCCTTCGAATACCTGACTTACACCGCGCTTGACCACATCGTGCGGCGGCAGACGGTCGAGTCGCTCTCCGTCGAGCTCGACCGTGCCCTTGGTGACCTCGCCGCGCTCGCTGCGCAACAGTCCGGAAATCGCCTTCAAGGTCGTCGTCTTGCCAGCGCCGTTGGCGCCGAGGAGGGTAGTGATGCAACCATCCTCGACGCCGAGCGAGACGCCCTTCAGCACCAGGATCACGCCGTCATAGACGACTTCGATATTGTTGAGCGCCAGCATCGGGCACGCTCGTGGATTGGCGACGCCGCCCCTCGCCGGGCCGCCTAATCGACTTCCGCGGTCTTGATCGCGTGCTCTACCACATCGCGGTAGGCGCGGAACCAGTCGGTCTCGGCGACGAACTTCCCGTCATGCACCTGGAAGACCCGCACCCAGCCGCCGCCTTCGTGATCGGTCGGCGTGATCTGCAATGGCGGGACGAGGCCGCCCAAGGTGAAATCGTGGATCTCTTCGAGGCCCTGCTTGATCTGGGGCCCGGTCGGCTTCTGCCCGCCGCTGATCTTCAGCGCGTTCTTGATCGCCTCGACCTGGATCGCCGCCTGGAGCAGTCCACGGTTATAGATGACCGTGTCGTCCATTGTCTGCGGCGGATCTTTTCCTTCTTTCTTATACATCGCCTTGATTTGCTGCCGCACTGGATAGTTGTCGCCGGCTCCGGCGAATTGCAGCGTGTTGTAGCCCTCGGCCACGCCCCAGCCGCCGGCCGCCTTGATGTCCGCCTCGGCCGAGGCCCACACCAGACCGATCACCTTGGACAGCGGGTAGCCGGCTCCTTTCAGCCCTTTGATGGCCACCGAGGGGGAGCGGCCGAACAGGTGCATGATGACGAAATCAGGATGAAACCGCTGGGTGATGTCGAGGATCTGCGCGCCCATCTCGACCCCCGGCGGCGGTACGGCAAAGGTCCTCATTTCGAACCCTTCCGACTTTTGCAAAGCGTCGAGGATCGGCATCGGCTCTTTGCCGGCCGGATTGTCGTAATAGACATAAGCGATCTTTTTGCCTTTTAGGCTGCCGCCAAGCTTGTCCTTGGCGAACTTGACCGCGGCGGCACCCTGCGACCAATAGCTGGCGGCGATCGGGAACAGATAGGGGTAGCGGGTGCCATCGGCTGCGGCGGCGATCCCAAAACCGGGCGACGTCGTCGGCATATGGTCTTGCTCGAGCCGCTGGTTCAGCGCCACGGTCTGCGGCGTGCCGTAAAGCGTCATAATCGCGACGCCCATCTGCTTCTGCCGCTCGTAAGCCTCGATCGCCGGCGGCACCTGGTATTGGTTGTCGATCTCGTCGCCGCGGATCATCCAGCCGTCGACCCCGCCTTCGGAGTTGATGAGCTTGTAGTAATCCTGCATCGCCGGGCACAGAACCGTGCCGACAATCTGGGTCGGGCCAGTGCGGTCGCATTGGTCGCCGATCAGGATCTCCTTTGGCTGGGCCATGGCGGTCGCAGCGATCGCCAACCCGCCAGCGGCGCCGGCCGCGAGCGCCCAGATGCCCCTCGTTAACCTCGTCATCGTCGCTCCCTCCGCTGTTTTCACCAGCTAATACGAAAATGGCCAGATCCGAAAGTAATTCCGGATGTTGCGCCACAGCCGGTTCAGCCCCTCCGGCTCGACGACCAGGAACAGAATAATCAATCCACCGAAGATCACCAGCCGCAGATTTGGCACCACGTTCAAGAGGTCAGCGTGAGAAAAGATCAGGCCGCCGAACGAGTTGAGGAACCAGCGGGTCGCGATCGGCAGCAAAGTGACGAAGATCGCACCCAAAACCGAACCCAGCACCGAACCGAGACCGCCGATGATGACCATCGCCAGATAGTCGATCGATACGTCGATCTGGAACTGCTCGTAATTGGCGATCCCGAGATAATAGCTTTCGAGCACTCCGGCCACCCCGGCATAAAAAGACGAGATCGCGAAGGCATAGAGCTTGTAGCGAAAGATGTTGATGCCGATGATCTCCGCGGCGATGTCCTGGTCGCGGATGGCGACAAAGGCGCGCCCGATGCGGCCGCGCACCAGGTTCAGGGTGGCGACGATCGCCAGCACCACAAAAAACATCAGGAATCCATAAATTTGTGCTTCGTGCTTCAGCACGACTCCGAAAATAGACGGGCGCGGGATTTCGATCGACGCCTGGACGCCGCCCGAGATCCACTGAACGTGGTTGATCGTCCACTCGATGATCAGCTGCGCCGCCAGGGTCGCGATCGCCAGATAGATTCCTTTGATTCGCAGGGACGGGATGCCGACGACAACGCCGATCAGCGCCGCCATCAGCCCGCCGGCCGGGATCGCGACCCAGAACGGCATGCCCAGCCGGGTGATCAGATTGGCCGCGGTGTAGGCGCCGACCGACATGAAGGCGCCGTGGCCGATCGAGACCTGCCCGGTGTAGCCTACGAGGATGTTGAGGCCGAGCGCCCCGACGATCGCGATCAGGATCAGGTTGAGCACCGAGACGTAGTATTCGCTGAACGTCAGCGGCACGATCACCACGAACAACGCCGCCAGGGCCGCCACGCTCCATCGCGCGATCGGCAGCGGGTAGAGCGCCATGTCGGCGGCATAGCTGGTCTTGAACACGCCGGCTTCGCGGTGGAACATTCAGCAGCTCCGCTGTCCGCCGCTCAGGCGCTCGTTCGCGGGCTCAGCTCAGCGGAACCTCGAACCCGCGCTTGACCCCGGGCCGGGCCATGATCGTCTCGTACCAGCGCCTGACGTTGGGGAAGTCGGCGAGGTCGATCTGGTGGCGCTCGTGCCGCCAGGCCCAGCCCAGGATCGCGAAATCGGCGATCGAGATGTCGCCACCGACGAACTCGACCTCACCGAGCCGCTTGTCGAGCACGCCATAAAGCCGGCGGGTCTCCTTTGCGTAGCGTTCGAGGCCGTAGCGCCGGTCCTGCTGATCCTTGACCTGCAAGAAATGATGCACCTGGCCGGGCATCGGGCCAAAACCCCCCATCTGCCACATCAGCCACTCCAGCACCGGCACCTGACGGCGCAGATCGGCGGGCCAAAATTTGCCGGTCTTCTTGCCGAGATAGATCAGGATCGCGCCCGACTCGAAGATGCTGATCGGGCTGCCGCCCGGGCCGTCGGGATCGACGATCGCCGGGATGCGGTTGTTCGGGCTGATTTTCAGAAATTCCGGGGCGAACTGCTCGCCCTTGGAGATGTTGATCGGGTGCACCGTATAGGGCTGCCCCATCTCTTCGAGCGCGACGCTGATCTTGCGGCCGTTCGGGGTGTTCCAGGTATGGAGTTCGATGGGCATCGCGGGTTCACCTTTGCTGTCATTCGCTGCCGGCGAAAGGGCGAGCATTATCGCGCGCGCCCTCGGCGCTCAAGCTGCAATCGCCCCGGTCTGATTTCGGGCCGAGAAGTCGCGCTGTGCTGCGCGCACCGCGGATCACGGATAACCGGCCTGCGTCAGGACGCCTTTAGGCCTCGAAAGCTGTCGCGTCGCCGGCTTTAGGGAGCCGCGGGCTCGGCGGCGAGATCGGGCGCGATGCGATGATCTACCGGGTAGACGTAGGCGCCGAGGCGGTTGACCAGGACGACTGCGGCGACGAGGGTGAACGCGGCGCCGATTAGCGCTGGGTTGTAAGAGCCGGCGCGATCATAAGTAACGCCGCCGAGAGTTCGGCCCGACGCCGGAGCCGAGGCCAAAGATCATAAAGAAACAGCCGTAGATCTGGCCAAAAGCGCGCTGGCCGAAATAGCGGGTGATCAGAAACGCGATCAGGTCGATCTCGGTGCCGAGCCCGAGCCCGAGCAGCGCAACGCCGACCACCGGCAGCGCGCCCGCGGCGCTGGCGAGGAAGACAAGGCCGGCGATCGGCGCCAGGAAAAAGAGCGACGCCACATAAGGGGCATAGATCCGATCGACCAGCCAGCCGGCCAAGAGGCGCCCGCTCAATGTCGCCAGGCCGAAAACGGCGAGAGTCGCGGTCGCCGCCGCGCGCGACAGGCCGTGATCGGTCAGCAAGGGCACAACATGCGCGACGGTACCGTTGATCGCCGCCGCGACCAGAAAGAACGTGCCGCCCATCACCCAGAACCGCCCGGTGCGGGCGGCCTCGCGCACGCTGAGGCCGGGAAGAGCGGCGGCAGCGAGGTGGGTACGCCGCTCGCCCTCGCCGGGCCGCGGCTCGCGGATCCACAGCGCCACCGCCGGAAACGCGATGGCAAAGGTCAGCAGTCCGAGCACAGCATAGGCGCCGCGCCAGCCGAGCCGGTCGATCAGGATGCGCGCGAGCTGCGGGATCACAAAGGCGCCGAGCCCGACGCCCGACATCGCGACGCCGAGCGCCAGCCCGCGGCGGCGGTCGAACCAGGCCGCGATCGCCTTGGCATAGCCGAGCGGCGTCTGGATCGCGCTGGTCATGCCGGCGAGCGCCACGAGCAAGGTGAAGATCGGCAGCGAATGCGGGGACAGGCCCAACAGGCACAGGAACCCGGCATAGATCGCGAGCCCGGGCAGGGCGACCCGACGGATGCCCCAGCGATCCATCATGTAGCCGAGCGCCGGGACGGCCAGCGCCGACGTGATATGACCGGCCGACAATGCCGCCGACGCGGTGCCGCGGGTCCACTCCATATCCACCATGATCGGCTTCAGAAACACGCCGAAGGTAAAGCCGAGCACCGGCCCGTTGCATACGAACAGCCCGGTGACCGCGCCGACCACCACCCACCATGGATTGGTGAATTTGAGGTTCATGGCGCTTCTCTCCCTGCGGCGCAGCCCAAGGCGGCCTCGCACGCCAGCTTAGCAGACTATCTCTCGATCGCGACTCGGTCGGTGTTTGGAAAGCGGAAGGTCAGAGCGCTGGCGAGGACGATCACAGCACTGCCGGCAGCGGCGAGGAAAGCCGCGGCGGGAATACCGGTCGCATCCCAAAAAGCGCCGCCCAGCAGCGGCACGACGCAGGACAGCGAATAGCCGACCGCGAACATCCCGGCCGACAGCCGGTGAACATCGCCGACCAGGGCGATCTGCGGCGGCAACGCCAGGGTCACGATCAGGGTGAAGGCGCAGCAAAAGCCGATGATGCCGGCGCCGACAGCAGCGGCCCAGGGCTGCGGCGCGAGAAACCCACCGAGGCCAAGAAGGCCGAGGACCTGCATCAGCACGATCGCCATCCGACTGCCGCCGAGGCGCCGCGCCCACAGCAGCAGCGCCAGCGAGGCCGGCAATTGGCCGAGGTTCAGCGCGGCGAGGCATATCGTAACCGCTTCCGGCCGGCCAACCGCATGCAGGTAGTCCGGGATAAAAGCATTCGAGGAGAAATAGAGACCGCCGGTGCCGCCTTGCATCAGGCCGAGCTGCCAGGTCTCGCGGTGACGCCAATCGGGCCACCAGCGTGCCGGCGTCCGTTCGGCGAATCGGGGCGTGTCCGACCGGCACAGCGCCATCGCCAGCGCCGTCGCCGCGACCGGAGCCGCCCAGACCGCAAAGCTCACCGGCCAGCTGCCGCTGACCAGCGGCAGGACCAGAGGTATGGTCAGCGCCGCCGGCAGGGCCTCACCGATCAACAGCCCGTTGGCGTAGACCGCGGTGGCGAAACCGGGCCGGCGGGCAAACCATTCGCCGACCAGCGCCGGCAAGGCCGGCTGCACGACCGCAACCCCGGCCGCCATTAAAAACGTCATCGCGAACAGCATCGGCGCCGACGGCCCGATGCCGCGCGCCGCCGATGCCGCGGCGACGAGGAGCAAGCCGGCGACCGCCGCCCGACGTGCCCCGAGACGCGCGATCAGCAGCGATCCCGGAATCGCGGCCAACCCGAACAGCAGCACCGGCAGCCCGGAAAGCGCCCCGACCGCCCGCTCGCTCAGGGCGAATTCTCGATGGATCAGCGGCAGGACCGGGGGGACCGCCAGCACCGTCATACGCAGATCGGCGCCCGCCAGCCACAATATCGCGATCCGCAGCAGCGACCGAGGCGAGGCTTGCCGGCTCAGCCCAGACCGATTGTGCTTCGACCGGTCGTTCATTGCCGCGACGTCGACGGACAGAGAGCGTTACCGCTCCTCGCAGGCGAAATACGCGATGTTCTCTTCAGCATCCAAAAAGCGTGGCACCCGCTCATAACGCGCGCAATGCTGCCTCGCTACGGCAGTTGCATCCGCGAGGTCGCCGCCATAGCCGACCGCGGCAGAGGTCGCATCGCCATTCGATAAAAAGGGCTTTTCCGCACAGCCGAGCATTGAGCCGGCCACGATCAGGCACAGCGCGCGTATCGCTGGGCCAGAGCAACGCCGCAAAAGCGGTCTCATCGAGGCGCTTCCGCACCTTGCGCTGCGAGCCCGATTTTGGCGGCGAAGTCGTCGCCGCGCTCGGCGAAATCGCGGTAGTAGCCGTAGCTCGGCGCGGCCGGCGACAGCAGCACCACGCCGCCCGGCGCCATCGCCCGCTTTGCATAGGCGACCGCGTCCTCCATCGACTGCGCGCGATACGCGGTAAAGACGGTTTCGCGCCCCGCTCGCTCGGCGGCAACGAGGCCGGCATAGATCCGCTCTCCGCTGGCGCCGAGGCAGACGATCCGTCGGGCAGCACCTGCGGCCAGGGCGGCGATCAGCTTACCATAGTCGATGCCGCGGTCGTATCCGCCGACGATCACGGCGATGTCGCGCCCTGCATAGGCCGCGAGCGCGGCCATCGTCGATTCGGGCGCGGTCGATATGCTGTCGTCGACGAACAGCACCCCGCCGGTTTCACCAAGCTCCTGCTGGCGGTGCGGCAGCGGACGGAAATCGCCGGTCGAATTCGAGAGCGGCCGGAAGATCGATGTCGAGCCGCTTTGCGACGGCCAGCGCCGCACACAGGTTCGAGACATTGTGCGCTCTGGCCAGGTAGCGATTGCCGATTTCGCCGATCCGCCTGCCGTCGTCGAAGATTTCGGAACCGCGCCGATGGACACCGTGCTCGTCATTGAAGAAGGCCATGTACGGTGGCAGAGGCCGGGACGACCCCTCGACGGCCGACGCCGCCTCGCGGTTGATGATCGCACAGCGGCTGTGGCCCAAGAGGTTGAGCTTGTCGCGATAATAGGCGTCGAGCGTGCGATGCCAGTCGATGTGCTCGGGAAACAGCGAGGTCAGCACCGCCACGTCGCAGACCGCGTCGAAATCCGCGGCCTGATAGCTCGACACCTCGATGACCGCGTAGCCGGCCGTCGGATCGGTCTCGGTGATCGGGACCCCGATATTGCCGATCAGCGCCACCCGCCGGCCGAGCTTTTCCAGGATGTGCGCGAGCAGCGAGGCGGTCGTGCTCTTACCCTTGGTCCCGGTCACGCAGATCGTCGCGACATCGCTGCCCTCGGCGAACCACAGGTTCAACAGGGAGGTGATTTTGACCCCGTTCCGGCGGGCGATTTCAATTTCGTCACGATAGAGGCTGACGCCGGGCGACTTGACGATCACGTCGATGTCGCCGAGAGCGCGGGCAACCCGCTCGGCGCCAAAAGCACAGTCGATATTGTCGAACCCGGCCGGCGCCGAGGCATCCTCGGCATCGTCCAGCAGCAGCAACGGGAGGCTCGGGTGCCGCGCCCGCAGGAAGCCGATTGCCGCGCGGCCTTCGCGGCCGAGTCCCCAGATCGCGACCCGCGCCGCGCCGAAATCAGCCGCACGCATCGAGCAGGGCCATGAAGGCCGCCGGCACCCGGTGCGGATGCCGGGCCGCAAACAGCGCGCCGTACCCGGCCAGGTCGATCTTGCGCAGCGCCGGAAACGCTGTATTCAGCCGCCGCACCACCGCGTCGTGACGCCAGTCGGGATGATGGCGCAGATGCGCTATGACCGCAGCGCTCTCGGCGATCTCGCCGACGCATTCGAACGGTTTGTGCTCGCGCAGGCCGCACAATGCCGCAAAGCCGTCGATCTGGGTTTCGTCATCGAGCATGTCGCGGCCAAAGGTCCCGACCAATTGCGGCTTTGCGACGAACGGCGCCAAGGCCAGGAACACGAACCGGCATTTCGGGCAGTCGCAGCACCAATGCCGGCCGCGCTCGGCCGGAGATTGCCGGAATGCCGTGTTGCAGCTGCGAAATATCCCGAAATATTGCGGGTGTCGGGCAAAACGCCGGGCGATCTCGATTTCCGACAACGGCCGGAGCAGCGAGAAGTAGGCGAGGCTCGGCGAGACGTGATTGTAGACATAGCCGGCAAATCCCCGCTCGAACTCCAAGGATTTGCTGTACTGATGGTTGATCGCGACTTCGCCGACCGTCAGGTTCGGCGCGCTGGCGGAATGTTCGTTGGACATGGCGATCGCATCGAAGCCCGAGAGCACGGCGCAGGCCAAGACGATCGCGCTCAGGATCCCGGTAATCGGCACGTGGCCGTTCAGCGCGCCGCCGTCGTTGAGCCGCATAAGCGCTGGGTCGAGCCGGCGGCTGACCCGGATGTAAGGCAGCTCGGCCGCGGCGATGCAGGCGGCGATCGGCGACGCATCGCCCAATGAGAACAGGACGAGGTCCTCGCCGCCGGCCTTCAAACACTCGAGGGTGACGATCGAATCCTTGCCGCCGCCCACCGGCACGCAGGTGCGCCGCGGCAATTCGAGCGCAATCGGCGCCGCGGGTTCAATCGGATCGACGCGAAACCGGCAGCGCCCGCGCAGCGAGATGCGGTTTTTCCAGGCGAATTCGGCCAGACCTTTTTCGTAGAAATCCTGCAGGAACAGGGCGGTGTCCCGATCGAGCGGGAACGCGTCGCAACGCAGCGTTTCCGGCACCAGGGCTTTGTAGTAGCTGACCCCGGACAGCAAGAAAATCAGCCGGAAAATCCGGTCCAGCACCTCGGACGCCGCTGGCGACAGCTCCCGCTGCGGAAATTCGAAGATCAGCGTCTCTTCAAAGCCCGGACCGTCGGCGAACCGATAGCGCAGCCGCAGCGCAGCCGTCGCCGGATCATATCGATAACTCTCGAAGACGAACTCGCTAGGCCTCATGCCGGCTCTCGGCCAAGGCACGGATCGCGCGCAGTTTCCGGTGATGGACGGCGAGGTGGAGATTGTCGATCGTCGCGGCCTGCACCCGCGAGACGCCGTCGACCGCCGGCCCGTCGACGAGCATGGCTTCGAGCACCCGTCCCTCGAGCCCTTCGTCGAGGTATCCGACCAGCGGCCCGCGCCAATCCGGGCGAAGGCAGGCGAGCGCACCGAGCAACCCATACGCGCCCCAATGCGAAACGCCGGCCACGATCAGATGCCGGGCCGGGGTAGCACAGGCGATCAGCTCGCCATGCGTGACGTGCTGCGCAATCAGGCCGCGCGGCAACGCACCCATGCCGATCTCGTTGCCGCCGTCGCCGACCGCGATCGTCTCCCATGGGCCGGCCGCGAACAAATCGTCGAGCGGCGCTGTGTGCGCGCTGATGTCCTGGCCGCGCATGTTCCGCGGCGTGCCGTCGGCACTGCGTCCGCAGCGCTCGATCGAGATGGCGTGGGTGATCCCGGCGTTACGCCAGGTTTCGATCAGCGAGGTCAGCGGCGCGCCGACGGCGACCGCATCGACCGGCACCTCGTCAGCACCTGCCACCGCCATGGCCACCGCGCAGGCGCTGCGGCATGGCTCGTCAGTGGCAAGGCGGCACGGAATGCCGACCTCTGCAAGCCCCCTGGCCAGCAAAGCCGCGCCGACCGGGCCATCGGTTTCAGCCGCCGGCGGCGAGCCCGAGGGCACATAAAAGCCGGTGATCAGCCCGACCCGGCATGGCTGCGCCGAGGCCAGCGCCGTCGCAGCGCCGCGCAATCCGCCGCTGGCGGCCGCGCACAAGGCGCCGATGTTGCGGCCGACATCGGTTTGGATCATGCGCTCGATCCGGTCGACGAGCGAACGGGGGTCGGCTGCTCTCGCCATCGCGAGCAAACCGTTACAGGCTCGCCAGCCTGGTATTGAGCAGGTCGGTTATCAGCATCGAACCCGGCGCATGGGTGAGGCAGAAATCGGGCCGGGCCTCGGCGATCACCGCCTGGGGCGTGACGCCGCATGCCCAGAACACCGGCAGTTCGCCGCTGCGGACCGGGACGCTGTCGCCGTAGTCGGGCTTGGCCAGATCCTCGATGCCGATCGCCGCGGGCAAGCCGATATGCACCGGCGCACCGTGCACCGAGGGAAAACGCGAGGTGATCTGGACGGCCCGTATCGCATCTGCCGGCGCCAGCGGCCGCATCGAGACGACCAGCGGACCGACGAACGGTCCGGCCGGCCGGCAACGGATATTGGTGCGGTACATCGGCACGTTCGAGCCGCAGGTGAGATGGCGCAGTTCGATCCCGTCCTCGACCAAAGCCTGCTCGAACGAAAACGAGCAGCCGAGCGCAAAGCTGACCAGATCGTCGCGCCAGACATGGCGCACTTCGAGCGGCTCCTCGACCAGCTCGCCCCGGCGCCAGACCCGGTATTTCGGCAGGTCGGTTCGGATGTCGAGGTCCTCGCCCAGGCCCGGCAGGCGCGGATCGCCCGGCTCTGAAACTGCCAGCACCGGACAGGGCTTGGGGTTCGCCTGCGCGAAGCGCAGAAAGTCATGGGCCAAGGCTTTCGGCAAAATCACCAGATTTGCCTGGACATTTCCGGCCGCCAGACCCGCCGTGGACCCGGAAAACTCCCCGGTCCGAATGCGCCGTCGCTCGCGCCGGCCGGGTTCGACACCTCGATCAACTGCTGCTGCGCTCATCAGGCGATCCATGTTCGGGTGACAGAACCTACCGTCGAGCGAACGCAGCGGTCAAAGCATGGCCCCGCCCGCCTCGCCCGGGTATTTCTTCGCCTCAATAATGACCGAAATACCCGCCGCCGCGCAGCAGCCACAGGATCACCAGGATCAGGATGATCGCCCCGAGCACGCCGCCGACACCGTACCCGCCGCCGCGGCCGTAATAGCCGCCGCGGTAATAGCCGAAGCCACCGCCGAACAGGATGATCAGCAAGATTATGATGAGGATAAGGCCCATGGCTATTTCTCCATCGCAATGCCGCAGCCAACAGCTTCGGCCAGCATAGTATCATGCTCTAGGACGGCCCGCCGCACGTTGATTAACTTATAGGCACCCGGCGAGCGAGGTGGGAATTATCTGCGCAGTGCGCGATGCCCAAAGCGCCATCGTCGCCGCGGGTGGAGGATCTCGAACCGGCGGCGGCGGAGGTTCGACCGGGGGCACCGGCACCGGCACCGGCGGTTCTTCGATCGGCCGCGGGCGATCCGGATCGGGGGGCGGCTGCGGCGGCGTGCCGGGCGGCGGATGCGGCGTCGGGCCTTGCGCCGAACGGTCTGCGGCAGGGTCGGGCGGGCGGGGCATTCTCCCGAGCGCCCTTCAGCCGGAAAGCAGTGCAGCGCAGCCGAGAAACGCCGCCAAATTATGGGTCACGACATAGGTCGGGATCGCCGCGAGATAGGCTTCGAACCGCCCTTTGGCCTCGAAGCGGGCGCGAAACGGCGAATCGGCGAAGAAACGCCCCAGCCGCGGCACGATCCCGCCGGCGATATACACGCCGCCGCGGGCGCCCAGGGTCAACGCCAGATTGCCCGCCATCGTGCCCAGCATCGCGCAGAACATCATCGTCGCCTCGACACACGGCGGATCTTCTCCGCGCATACCGAGATCAGTGATCTGCGCCGCGGTATAGCCACGCGACAAGGTTCCGTCGATTTCAGCCAAAATGTTATAGAGGTTGACGATCCCCGGCCCCGACAGCACCCGCTCCGCCGAAACATGGTCGAAACGCCGGCGCATATGGTCGAGGACGGCACTTTCCCGATCGGTCGCCGGCGCCATCGTCGCATGACCGCCTTCTGCGGTCAGCGCGACCCAGCTCGCGGCGCAGACGACGAGCCCCGAAACTCCGAGCCCCGATCCCGGCCCCAGCACCGCCAGCGGCGCGCCCGGCGCCGCCGTGCCGCCGCCGACCGTCATCCGATCGTCCGGGCCGAGATGCGGCAGCGCCAGCGCCTGTGCAGTAAAGTCGTTGATCACCTCGAACCGGTCGAAGCCGAACCGCGACTTCAGCGCGACAATCGAAAAGCTCCAGGGATGGTTGGTCATCGACACGCGGTCGCCGGTGACCGCCGAGGCGATGGCGATCGCAGCCTTCCGCGGCATCGGCCATTCGCCAGGGGCGGCGAGATAGTCGGCGAGCGCGTCTTCGATCGTCGGATAATGGTCGATCGCGTAGCTGCGCCAATGCAGGATCTTTGCGCTCGGAGAGACGAGACCGAAGCGGGCGTTGGTGGCGCCGATGTCGCCGACCAGCCAGGTTTCGGCAACCGGCCCCGAAGCGCCCGACGGGCCACTCGCCGTCGTCATCACCGACGTTCGCCGCTCGCGGCAAGGGCGGCGACGAAGTTCTCGCGCCACCGGGTGATGTCGTTGCGCTCGATGGTCGCCATCATCGCCGTCCATCGCTCCTTGCGTTCGCCGAGCGACATGGTCAGCCCTTGCCGAATCGCCTCGGCCATGCCCTCGATGTCGTGAGGATTGACCAGCACCGCCTCTCCCAGCTCCTGCGCCGCGCCGGCGAAGCAGGAAAGCACCAGCACCCCCGGATCCGCCTCCGGCTGCGAGGCAACATACTCCTTCGCAACCAAATTCATGCCGTCTCGCAACGGCGTCACCAAGCCGATCCGAACTCGCCCGAAAGAACCCAGTCAGAACCCGGTGGTTAAAGCTCTTATTGATGTAACGCAGCGGCGTCCAGTCGAATTCGCCGTAACGGCTGTTGATGTTGCCGGCCGAGGCGGCGAGGGCGCGGCGGATCTGCTGATATTCCGGAACCTCCGAGCGCGAGGGTGGGGCGATTTGTATGAAGACGATGCGGCCCCGCGTATCGGGGCAGCTTTCGAGCAACTGGGCAAAGGCCTGAAACCGCGCCGGCAGACCCTTTGAATAGTCGAGCCGATCGACACCGATCATCAATGTGCGCTCGCCGAGGCTCTGCCCGAGCCGCCGCATCTGGCGGGTTCCGTCGGCCGCCACCGCCTGCGCCGCGACCGCGGCGACGTCGATCCCGATCGGAAAAACCTGAGCCCGCACGATGCGACCGAAGGCCCGCAGCACGCCGTGCCCGAAATCCTCCGCGCCGGCCCAGCGGATCAGATAGTCGCAAAAACCATGGAGGTCCGATTTGGTCTGGAAGCCGACAAGGTCGTAGGCGCACAGCGCTTCAACGAGATCGCGATGGCTGGGCAGCACCCGCAGCAGTTCCGCCGGCGGAAACGGCGTGTGCAGGAAAAACCCGATCGGCTGGCTGCTGTCGAGCCGGCGCAGCTCGCGCCCGAGCGGGATCAGGTGATAGTCATGCACCCAGACCAGATCCTGCGGCTGCAGCATCGGCGCCAATGCCCGTGCGAACATGCGGTTGACGCGCAGATAACCCGCCAAGTCGCGCCGCGTATATTCGACGAGCGACCCACGGAAATGAAACAGAGGCCAAAGGACTCGATTGGCAAAGCCAAGGTAATACTCATCGAAATCACGGCGCGACAGGTCGAGCGTGGCGAAGGTGAGCGGACCGCGCGCGGTCACCGCCGGTTCGGCCCCGGCCTCTTCCTCGACTTCTCCGCTCCAGCCGAACCAGATACCGCCGCTGTTTTCGAGTGCAGCGCGGATGGCGACCGCGAGACCGCCCGAATCCGGCTTCCCGCTGTCGACCGCAACTCGATTGGAGACGACGACCAGCCGGCGATTTGCGCCCGCATCGCGCTGCAGGAAGGGTTCGGCCCCCCAGGCCCGCACGGCCGCGCCCGAGGCGCTGCTTGCAATGCCATCACCCTGCATCATGTTCATCCCCGCTCGTCGTTCTTTCGCTGAACGCTGACAATCGTTGCATGTTCCCTCAGAGGCTTGATTCCTCAGCCGACTCTCGGTTTTCCGCAAGCCAGGCGAGGACCGCCGCGACCGAGGGCAGGGCGTAGCGCGCGCGTGTATCTGCAGACCGTCCGACCCGGATCGCTATCCCGTGCCGGCGGTCGATTTCGGAAAATCCGTCCTCGTCGGTCACATCGTCGCCGACAAAGATCGGACGCCGGCCAAAAAATGGCGGCTCGTCGAGAAACGCGGCGATCGTGGTTCCTTTGTCGGCCCCGCGGGGCTGAAATTCGACGACCATCTTGCCGGCGATCAGCCGCAGGGCAGTCTCCGCCTGGCGGTGCAACGCCAGGGCCAGAGCCAGGATTTCGTCCTCCCGCTCCGGCGCCGCACGGTAATGCAGCGCCACGGTCCCGTGCTTGTCCTCGAGAATGAGGCCGCTGCTGTCGCCTGCCAGCGCCGCGAGGGGCGGGCGGAGGCGGTCGAGTGCGGCTGCGGCGGCACTGTCGATTCGTTGATCGACGGTGCCATCGGCCCGACGACGCTCGATGCCGTGGAGGCCTGCGGCTGGCCCGCGCCACGGCTGGAACAGTCGATCGAGCTCGGCCAACGGACGACCGCTGACGAGCGCCAGCGCACCGCCGCGCTGCTGCGCCACTCGGCCGAGCAGCGCCGGCAATACGGACGGGACTTGGACGCGATCGGGGCGCTCGGCGATCTCCAGCAGGGTTCCGTCGACATCGAGAAACAGCGCCGAGCCCAGGTCGAGCGGCGGCGGCCGCAGGGATTCCGGCAGCGTGCTGATCGTCAAAAATCTGTCCCTTGTGCGTTGCACATGAAGCCCTGGACCGGCGGTGCCTAACTCCCTGATCTGGCCTGGAATCTCCAACGATGCCAGAGGTTTCGAAAAAATCGGCTTGACATCGCAGCGAAACGCATTAGGTTGTGCAGTGCGGTAACGATCGCCGGTTGTGGTCTTACCGTACGTCTTCTAGGCGTTTCCTCCCTAAACTTGGGCCGCGCTGAGTTGCGGCCCAATTTTTTTGCCCGGGGCCGGTGCCCGACGCGGCGGCAAATTGCCGTTCCCCCGACAGCACCGCATCGGGATCAAGGTCGGGCAACGCCGCGAGTTCGCGGTAGATCGGGGCGAAATCGGGCCGCGTCGCGTCGAACAGCTGCGCGAAATCGTTGATAACGAAATAGGTGTCCTGAAACCGGTCGATGCGATAGCGCGTGCGCATCACCCGGCGCAGATTGAAGCCCAGGCGATGGGCACGCGGATCGTCGAGGCAATAGACCGAACTCGCCCGCCGACGACAGGATCCCGGACCCATAGATGCGCAGGCCCGCTGGGGTCGAGAGCAGTCCGAACTCCACCGTGTACCAATAGAGCCGGGCCAGGCGCTGCAGATGCCCCAGGCTCTGCGCCTTTAGCCCGCCCTCGCCATAGGCTTGCAGGTAATCGGCGAAAACCGGGTTCACCAGCAGCGGCACATGGCCGCAGATGTCGTGAAAGATGTCAGGCTCCTGAAGGTAATCGAGCTGGTCGCGGCGGCGGATAAAGCAGGTCGACGGAAAACGGCGGCGGGCGAGATGGGCGAAGAATACCGCGTCCGGAACGAGGCCCGGCACCGCTACGATCCGCCACCCGGTGGCGCGATCGAGCACCTCGCTGAGCCCGCGAAAATCCGGAATGCCCCGCGCCGCAACGCCGAGCGCACCGAGCCCGTCGAGATATTCGCGGCAGGCTCGTCCGACCAGCAGCTTCTGCTGGCGCTCGAACAGCAGCCGCCACACCGCGTGCTGCTCCTCGCCATAGCCTTGCCAATCCTGCTCGATCGTGAAATCCGGGGCGGCATCCGGCCCGGTGCTGCTCATCGACCTCTCCGCGCTTGCCCTCGGTTAAATGAGGATCGACGCACGGCGGATCAATTGTCGTTTGACGAGAGGGTGCCTCGGTGTTCAGCCCACGGTGCCGGCCAAGCACTCCTGCGCGGCCAGGCTCAGCCGGTGGATCAGCTCGGCCATCTCGGCAGCGAGCTGCTCGAAACGCGGCTTTCTCCGGTAGCTCCGCTCGTCCATATAGAGCGCGCGGTTGATCTCGATCTGCAACGCATGGCGGCGCCGGTTCGGATCGCCGTAATGATCGGTAGTGAACCCCCCGGCATAGGGCGCATTGATTGCCACCGCAAAGCCGCGACCGGCCAGAAAGCGGCGCGCGGCCTCGATGATGGCCGGGGCGCAGGCCGCACCATGGCAATCGCCGAGAACTATATCGACCCCGTCGGCACCGCAGGCCGAGCCGGCGGCCGATGGCATCGAATGGCAATCGACCAGCAGATATCCGCCGAACTGCGCCTCGGTTTCGCCGACGAGCTGGCGCAGCGCCCGGTGATAGGGGCGATAGAGGCCTTCGATACGCCGCCGGGCTTCGGCAAAACATAGCTTGTTGATGTAAATATCCTCGCCGCTGGCGACGATTCGGGCGATCGTGCCCAAGCCCATGCGCACCCTCGGGGAGCCGGCGTTGACAAATTCCGGCAGCGCGTCAGAGAACATTGCCGGGTCGAGCTCGTAGGCCTCGCGATTGACGTCGAGATAGGCGCGTGGGAACCGCGCCGACAGCAGCGGCGCGCCGAGGCCCGGGGCAGCCGCGAACAGCTCGTCGACAAAGCTGTCCTCCGATCGCCTCAGCGACACCGCATCAAGCCGCGAAGCGGCGATGAACTCGGCCGGGTAGTCGGCTCCGCTGTGCGGTGAGGACAGAATCAGCGGCAGCCGGTCCGAGCCTGGCCGCTGCAACTCGATAATACCGCTCGAAAGTTCGCCGTCCATCGCCCGAGCTTAGTGCGCGGCCGCAAGGCTGTCATCAGCGCGAAGCCCGTGGCTGAAATCGGAAGGCGGGCGACGTTCGTCGCTGGGCGTCTGCGTCGGCGCCGAACGACTACCACAGCGGATAGATGTTCTTGGTCTCCCTTCCGGACCTCCGACGGCGCGATCGGCGCAGCCGGGAGGCCGCGCCGACGCCGAAAACGGCCAGCATCAGACCCAATAAGATAGAAAACTCCATGCGCTAGCCTCGTTGCCCGATAGCCGCGGCGAGGGCGGGCAGCATTGCCTCGGCGACGGCGGCGTTGCCCGGTTCCGAAAGGTGATAAAGATCGATGTAGACCGGCTCGCCCCAATCGTCAAACAAGGCCGAGAGATCGACCGTGTCGGCGGCCCCGGCGATGTCGCGGCGATCCCGGCGCGCGTTGAGGATCGCGGCATAGAGCCGCCGCCGCGCCTGCGGGTCTTTGGTGTAGTCCTGGTCCCAGCGCTGCTCGTCGGCGGTCAAAACCCGCTTGGTCAACAGAGCCGGCTGCCAGAAAAAAATCGGGCGAAAGCCGTATTCTCGCGCCAGCAGCCGGATCAGCCGCAGGTTGGCGGCGTAGGCGGCGATCACTTGGGCGGCGAGGGCGGCGAGGTCGACCTGCGACAGGTCGGCCTCGCGCGCCGGCATCGGTCCGCGCAGCTCGAGCCCGGTCACTTGCCGCAGCCGGCGCAGGGTGCGCGGCGCAGCGGCGACCAGCGCCGCCGTCATCAGATCGCGCCGCCGGTCGGGGTGCAGCAGGTTGAATTCGGCGCGCCGCCTGTTCTCGTTGAACAGCCCGTCGGCGCGGCCGGTCTGCTCGGCGCAGGCCATCTCGTTGATGCCGTCGTAAAACAGCGCGATGTCGATCGGCTCGCCGGCTTTCAGGAGCTGCTGCAGGGTGATCCCCTCCTGCGTGCTGTTGTGGCCGAGCTGGCCCCAATTGGTCACCGCGGCCCGGTGCCCCAACTCGCCGAGCCGGCGGGCGAGCACCGCCGGGATCGTGTTCGCGTCGCGCGCCCCCATGCCCATCATCGTCGAGCCGCCGAAGCACAGGATGCGGACCGTCCCCTTCGCTGCGGCGCGGTCCTCGCCCGGGGTGGGCCGCAGCCCGCGCCGGTCGATCGTGACATAGTCGCCGCGGAACGGACGCTGCCACCATTCGACGTAGGGCTTCCAGTCGACCCGGACGGCGCGGCGGAACTCGTCAAAATAGGCGGCCGACCATTGGGCGCCGGCATAGGCGTCGGCGGCGGCCGCGCGATCGGGCCGGGTGGTGCGGCGCCAGCGTAGCCAGCGGACGAGCCGCCGCCAGCCGTCGACGCCGAATTCGGTCACCAGCACGGCCGCGAGCAGCAGCCCCGCGACATGCCACAGCGCCAGTAGAAAGTGGAGCATCAGCTCCGGCTTCGCCGGAGACGGACAGCCTCACACGCCCATAATTCGGTCATTTGCGGCTCGCTTTCGGCGGCAGAATTGGAGGATGATCGCCGCTGAGGCAGCTGGCCGACAAGGGGTGAGGGCGATGAGCGGGATCGACGAGACCCATGACCCGAAGCGGGAAAGCTGGGTCCCCTCGGCCAGGGGACACAGCGAGTTCCCGATCCAGAACCTGCCGTTCGGGGTGTTCAGTCCGCCCAGCGGCGCGCCGCGCGGCGGGATCGCAATCGGGGACATGATCTTCGATTTGCGCGCGGCGCTCGAAGCGGGGCTGTTTTCCGACGAGACGGCGAGGGCGGCTGAGGCCGCCGCAGGTCCCGTCTTGAACCCGCTGATGGCGCTCGGAGGAGGGCCGCGGCTGGCGTTGCGCCGGCGGGTCTCGGCCCTGCTCGCCGCTGACGGCAGCGAGCGGGCGAAGCTCGAAGCGGGCGCCGCCCGGCTGTTGCATCCCGCCGCCCAATGCACGCTCCATCTGCCGGCGGCGATCGGCGAGTTCACCGACTTCTTCGCCGGCATCCACCATGCGACCAACGGTGGGCGGCGGCGCGATCCGAACAACCCACTCAGCCCAAACTACAAGTACGTGCCGGTGGCCTATCACAGCCGCGCCTCCTCGGTGCGGCCTTCCAATGTGCCGATCCGCCGCCCCAACGGCCAGCGCAAGGCGCCGGACGAGACGGCCCCGAGCTACGGCCCATCGCAAAAGCTCGACTACGAGCTCGAGCTCGCGCTGTGGATCGGCCCCGGCAACGCTCAAGGCGAGCCGATCCCGATCGCGGGGGCCGGCGACCACATTTTCGGGCTCGGGCTCGTCAACGACTGGTCGGCGCGCGACGTGCAGGGCTGGGAATCGCAACCGCTGGGCCCGTTCCTCGGCAAGAATTTCGGCTCGACCGTGTCGCCCTGGATCGTCACCGCCGAGGCGCTGGCGCCGTTCCGGGTGGCCCAGCCGGCGCGGCCCGATGGCGACCCGCGGCCGCTGCCGCATTTGTGGGACGACGCCGACCAGCGCGCCGGCGCCTTCGACATCGAGCTCGAAGCCTTTTTGCTGACCGAGGGGCTGCGGGCAAAAGGGCTGCCGCCGCACCGGATGTCGGGGAGCAACACCACCGACCTCTACTGGACCCTGGCGCAATTGGTGGCGCACCACACCAGCGGCGGCTGCAACCTCGGCGCCGGCGACCTGTTTGGCACCGGCACGATCTCCGGCCCGACCCGTGAGGGCTACGGTAGCCTGATGGAATTGAGCGCCGATGGAACCCGGCTGACGACGCTCGCTTCGGGGGAAACGCGGACTTTTGTCGACAACGGCGACGAGGTGATCTTCCGCGCCCATTGCCGCCGCGCCGGCTACGCGCCGATCGGCTTCGGCGAGTGCCGCGCGCGCATCCTCTGACGCAGAGTTTCGCCCTACAGCGACAGCAGGCGATCGACGAGCGCGGTGTCGGCGCGCAGTTCGGCCGCAGCGCCGGAAAAGCGGACGGTGCCTTTTTCGAGCACGTAGACGCGATCGGCGAGCGCCAGCGCGAAATCGACGCGCTGCTCGGCCAACAGGATGGTCAGGCCCTGCGCCTTCAATTCGCCGATCTTGTCGCGCAGGGTCTCGACGACGAGCGGCGCCAGCCCCTCGGACGGCTCGTCGAGCAGCAGCAGTTCGGGGTTGCCCATCAGCGTGCGCGCGATCGTCAGCATCTGCTGCTCGCCGCCCGACAGAAAGCCGCCGCGCTGGTCGCGCCGCTCGCGCAATACCGGGAACAGTTCGCCGACCGCCTCGATCGTCCAGCGCCCCGGCCGGCGCGCGGCGCGGGCGCCGACTTCGAGGTTCTCGCGCACCGTTAGTTCGGCGAAGATGCGGCGGTCCTCGGGCACAAAGCCGATGCCGGCGCGCGCCACCCGGTGCGGCGACCAGCCGGCGATGTCGCGGCCCTTGCCACAGGACGCGGCCGCGCGCCGGGCGGCGTCAGACCCATCACCGAGCGCATCGTCGTCGTCTTGCCGACGCCGTTGCGGCCCAACAGCCAGACGCATTCGCCGGCGTCGATCTCGAGCGAGATGCCGAACAGCACCCGGCTCAGGCCGTAGGCGGCGTGGATCTCCTCGACGCGAGCAGCGGCATCATGCGATGTTCGCCGAGATAGACGCGACGCACCTCGGGGTCGCCGCGCACTTCCGCGGGCGTCCCCTCGGCGAGGAGCCGGCCCTGATGCAGCACCGCGATCTTCTCGGCGATCGAGAACACGACTTCCATGTCGTGCTCGGTGAAGAGCAGGGTCAGCCCGCGCTCGCCGGCGATGCGCTGCAAGCAGCCGCATCGTCTCGTGCGTCTCGCTCGCCGACATGCCGGCGGTCGGCTCGTCGAGCAGCAGCACCATCGGGTCGCTCGCCAGCGCCAGGCCGAGCTCGAGCTGCTTCTGGTTGCCGTAGCTCAAGGTGCCGGCGACCGCTGTCCTCTTGGCCGGCGAGCCCGATCGAGGCGAGCAGATGCTGCGGTCTCCTCGCGGTAGAAATCTTCGGCATCGCGACCAGAAATTGCGGCCGCGGCCGCGATGGGCGAGAAAGGCCGCCTGCAGGTTCTCGAACACCGACAGCCGCGGGAAGATGTTGGTGCGCTGAAACGAACGCCCGACGCCCATGCGGCAGATGCGGTGCGGCGGCGCGCCGGTGATGTCGCGGCCGTCGAGCATGCACCGTGCCCGCCGTCCGGACGCAGGTGACCGGTGATCAGGTTGAAGAGCGTCGACTTGCCGGCGCCGTTCGGCCCGATGACCGCGGCGATCTGGCGCGTCTCGACGGTCAGGCTGACCCCGCCGACGGCGACAAAGCCGGCAAAGGACTTGCGCAGCTCGCGCACCTCAAGCATCGCGCGGCGCTCAGCCGCCGCTGGCGAGACGATACCCGGCGACGAGGCCGCCGACGATGCCGCCGGGAAAGACGAACAGCAACACGAGCAGCATGGCGCCGAGCACGAACGGCCAATACTGGGTGTAGTCGGTGATCGCCTGGTTGAGCCAGACGAGCGCCAGCGGCGCCGACCGGCGGTCCCCAGAAATAGTCCATGCCGCCGAGGATCGTCATGATGATGACCTCGGCCGATTTCGACCAGAACACGTAATCGGCGAAGACGCCGCGGCTGAAGATGCCGTAGAGCGCGCCGGCGAGCCCGGCGAAGGCGCCGGCGACGACAAAGGCGGCGAGCTGGTAGGCGCGCACGTTGAGGCCGATAAAGGCGGCGCGCTCGGGATTGTCGCGGATCGTCGTCAGCATGCGGCCGAACGGCGAGCGCACGATCCGGTGCAGCACCGCCAGCGACACCGCCACCAGCACCAGGGTGAGCAGGTAAAAGCGGTCGCCGATGCGCAGATCGCCGAGGCCGGGGATCGCCGACATCCAGTCGAGATCGGGATAGGGGATTTCCGGCAGGCCCTGGTCGCCGCCGGTCACGTCGTTCCACTTGTAGGCGATCGCCCAGACGATCTGCGAAAACGCGAGGGTCAGCATCGCGAAGTAGAGCTTGATCAGGCGCACGCAGAAATAGCCGGATACCAGCGCGAACAGCGCCGGCGCCGAGCCCGGCCGCCGGGAAGGCGACGACGAACGGCACGTCGTAGGTCTTCATCAGGATGCCGCAGACATAGGCGCCGACGCCGAAATAGGCGACATGGCCGAACGAGACGAGGCCCGGTCGTGCCGAGCAACAGGTTGAGGCTGACGGCAAAGAGCGCGTCGATCGCGATCTGCGCGGCGAGAAAGGTGTCGTAGCGCGAGCCGAGCCACGGCACCGTGCAGGCCGCCAGAAAGACGATCAGGGTCCACGGAATGCGGCCGGCGACGAGCGGAACGACGGGTCATCGACAGCGGCCGGCCGAACAGGCCCCACGGGCGGACGATCAGGATCACCGCCATCAGCGCGAAGACCGAGAACAGCGAGAAGCCGGGAAAGATCAGGATGCCGAAGGACAGCACCTGGCCGTAGATCACCGAGCCCCAGAACGTGCCCCAAATCGAGCCCATGCCGCCGATCACCACGACGATGAAGGCCTGGACGATGATCAGCACGTCCATTCCCGGCACGATGCTCTCGATCGGCGTCACCAGCGCACCGGAGAGACCGGCGAGAAACGCGCTGACCACGAACATCCCGGTGTAGATCGAGCCGACATTGGCGCCGAGCGCGTCGAGCATCTCGCGGTCCATCTGGGCCGCCCGCACCATCCGGCCGGCGCCGGTGCGGTTCAGCACCAGCCAGCCGGCGAAGGCGATCGCCGGACCGATCGCGATCGATGAACAGGCTGTAGAGCGGCTGCGTCGTGCCGAAGATCTGGACGCTGCCGGCGCAGCACCGGCGGCGTCGACACCGAGAGCTGGTCGGTGCCCCAGATGAACTTGGCGGCGTCGCCCAGGATCAGCACCAGCGCGTAGGTGAACAGCAGCTGGTAGAGTTCTTCGCGGCCGTAAAGCGAGCGAAAAAACAGCCGTTCGACGAACGCGCCCAGAATGCCGACGCCGACCGCCGCAAACAGCGCCGCCAGCCAGAACCCGCCGCCCGACGGGTGCAGCCACTGCACCGCCTGCCAGGCCAGATAGGCGCCGATCATGTAGAACGAGCCATGCGCGAAATTGATCACGCGCATGACGCCAAAGACCAGCGACAGGCCCGAGGCGATCAGGAACAGGAACATCGCGGTGGTCAGGCCGCCCATGAACTGGCTGAACAGGAACGACGCCGACACCGCGCGGTCAATCTCCCAAGGTTCTCGCCGCCGCGCGCTCGGACACCGGGCGACCCGGTGCCGCGGCTTAGGCCGTCGTCAATTGGTTTCGGTTGTCGGCGGCAACAACTCCGGATTTTTTATGACGGCAAACGGATAGGCCGCTTCCTTGACCATGACGCCCCAATATTCCGGGGCGAAGGTCTCGTGCGACTTGACGCTGAACGTCCGCTTGCCGACCGGCGTGTCGAACGTCAGGCCCGGCAATGCCTTGGCGACATCGTCGCTGATTTGGTGCCGCCGGCCTTCTTGATGCCCGCGGCCAGCGCCTAGATCGACTGGTAGCCGACAATCGACCAGCCGGAGGCGTATTTTGCGTGGGTGAACGCCTTCAGATCCTCGATGAATTTCTTGTGGGCGGGCGGCTCGTTGCCGACCCAGATCACCGGGTCGTAGGCGTCGCCGATAATGCCATAGGGATAGTCGTTGCCCGAGCGCCTGCGCCTCGTCGGTGGTGCCGACTTCGGCGCCGTCGACCAGCCGATTGTCGATCGCCTTGAAATAGCCGAGCGGCGTTGCCTCCTTGGTGAAGGTGACGAAGTCGCCGGCGAACAGCGAGCAATAGACCGCATCCGGCTTCTTGCCCATCTGCGCGGTGATGAACGCGGTGAAATCGGGCTCGCCCAGTTTCGGCCATTGCTGATCGACGATCTTGATGTCGGGGCGGATCTTTTTCAGCGCCGCGATAAAGGCGGCGATCGAGTCGCGGCCATAGGCGTAATCGGGCGCGATCGTGGCGACGGTTTTGACGGTCCTTCCAGCGCGCCATCACGGTCGCGCCGGCCAGCCCCTCGACATCGGTATTCGAGGAGACGCGGAAAATGTACGGGTGGATGTGCGCCGGATCGGTCAGGATCGTGCTCTTCGACGTCGGCGCGATGAAGACGATCTTGTTTTCCTTGGCGACGGTCGATACCGCCGGCGCCTCGGCCGAGGTCAGGGTGCCGACCAGGAAATCGACATTGTCCTTGATGATCAGCTCGCGCGGCGAGGCGGACCGCCTCGTCGGCGTTGGCCTTGCTGTCGCGCGGCAGGATTTCGAGCTGGCGGCCGAGCACGCCGCCCTTGGCGTTGATCTCGGCGACCGCCATCTCGGCGCCTTTCAGCACCGGCTCGCCATAGACCGCGGTCGGACCCGACAGCGGGATCGGGAAAGCCGATCTTGATCGTCTCCGCCGCCCACGCCGCCGCCGGGGCGAGCATGATGCCAGCACAACTCAGCGCCAGAATATGACGGCGGAACATCTCGCGACCTCCCATTCCTGATCGAGTGTTATGGTTTTGCCCGGGGCCATATGGTTGGAGCCGCCGGGCGCTGTCAAGCCGCAGCGTGCGGCCGCCGCCAGAGCTGGCGCCAGCTCGGCACCCCGCCCAGCGGCTCGGCGATGGTCAAGGCGCGCATCACCGCCCGCGCCAGGCAATCGGCCGCCGCGCTGCCGAGCCGCAGCAGCATGGCGGGGTGCGCCGTCGGGCCGGTTCCGGTCGCCAGCGCGAACACGCTGTCGCCGTCGAACGGCGTGTGGATCGGCCGGATCGCGCGGGCGAGCCCGTCCTGCGCCATGATCGCCAGACGCCGGCAGCCGGTCTTGTCGAGTGCCGCGTCGGTGGCGACGACGGCGATCGTCGTGTTGACGCCGGCGACGACGACCTTGCATTCGCGAGAAATCCTCGGGATCGAAGGAGCCTCGGGGACCGCCGGCTGCGGGTCGATCTCGCCGGGCAACGCCAGATCGGCCGCCCAGAAGCGCCCGCAATCGGGCCGCACCACCGCGCCCCAGCTGTTGACGGCGACGACGGCGCCGACCGTGGCGCCGCCGGCAAGAGCGAGAGATGCGCTGCCGATGCCGCCTTTAAGCCGACCGGCGGTGGCGCCGAGGCCGGCCCCGGCGTTCCCCAGGGCGAACTCTTTCGTTGCGGCCCCGACCGCGCTGCGGCCGAGCGCGCGATAGGGCGGCTCGCCCGACCACGTCCGCCGTCCCGGAAAGGTCAGGTCGAACAGGACCGCCGCGGGGACGATCGGCACCCGGATCAGTGGGGAACGCATGGTCGAGCCGACGGCAAAGCCGCGCCCGGCCGCGGCGAGCCATTCCATGACCCCGGCAGCCGCATCGAGGCCAAAGGCCGAGCCGCCCGACAGCACCACGGCGTCGACCCGGTCGACCAGCGCGTCGGGGGCGAGCAATTCGGTCTCGCGGGCGCCGGGCGCGCCGCCGCGGACATCGACCGAAGCGGTCGCCGGCACTTCGGCCAGCACCACCGTCGTGCCGCTGACGCCGCCCCGATCCTCGGCCTGGCCGACCAGAATCCCCGGCACGTCGGTGATCAGATTGCGCAGACCGCTCTTGGCCATACGGGTTTCGCTCCTCCGAAAGTTTTGCCTATATCATCCGCGTTCCCGCCGTGCCCGCGAGAAAGGTCCCGCCGCCATGACCGTCACCGTGATCAGAAGCGCCGACTGGGTCGTCGCCTGGGACGAGGGCGCCTCACGGCACGTCTACCGTCGCGATGTCGACATTGCCTTTGCCGACGACTGCATCGCCTTTCTCGGCAAGAATTACCAGGGTCCGGCGGACCGGGTCGTCGACGGCCGCGACCGGCTGGTCCTGCCCGGACTTGATCGACATCCACTCGCATCCCGAGCACGAGCCGCTCTATCGCGGCGTGCGCGAGGAGCACGGCCTGCGCAACATGCACATGACCGGGCTCTACGAGCGCTCGCAGGCGTTCTCAGCGACAGACGACGAGGCCCGTGCCGCCAGCGCCGAATTCGCCTATTGAGCCTGACGCTTGGGGATTGACCGAGCTTGACAGCCTGCCTTACAGCTCGTTCGATCGCATGGCCTCCGGAATTGGCTCGCCGTCGCGGGATGCCGCCGCCAACCGCTCAAATTCCGCCACGGTCTCGCAGACGTGAACGCGAAGCCGCGGGTCGGAGTCGGCTTCGGCGATCATCGCTCTTTGATCGTGACGGGCTTGCTCGATCCGCGGGTAGCGAAACGAATGCCGCAGCCCCTCGGCCGGCGAAAACGTGTCATAGGCGAATTTGCCGCTGCGCTCGATCAGCGGGCCGATAAGCAGATCCCTCTTCATGAATCTCTCCTCGGCGCGAACCGCGCCTTTCCATCTATATAACCGAACAGGCAGGGCAATGCTCCGCTAATTATCGTAAATATTGGTAAAGATCATGGCAGCAATGTATATATCAGCGGACGCGTCAATATCTCATCAATAAATCACGCCGGCCGCAGGTCCAGCGAAGCGAGCCACTCGCGAGGGCTTGACCCCCATTGCGCCATCACCCAGGCTGCCCCCATGACCGTGCCGTGCATACCCGGAATTGCCGCAGTGGCGGCCCGCTACGACGGCTTCATCCTCGATCTGTGGGGTGTGATCCATGACGGCGTCGCGCCGCTGCCCGGCGCCATCGACTGCCTGCACGCCCTGATCGCGGCCGGCAAGCGCATCGCTCTCCTGTCGAACGCGCCGCGCCGCGCCGACGACGTCGCTGGCCGCATCGCCCAGATCGGCGTGCCGGGCGGCACCTATCATTGCGTCATGTCGTCGGGGGAAGAGGCCTGGCGGCATCTGCACCGCCGCGACGACCCGTTCTACGCGGCGCTCGGCCGGCGCTGTCTGCACATCTGCTCGGACCGCGACCTCGAAATTCGCGACGGCCTCGGGCTCGAATATGTCGACGACGCCGCGGCGGCAGAGTTCATCCTCAACACCGGGCCTGCCGGCTGGGACGACACGATCGAGGATTATGCGCCGCTGCTGCACCGCGCCTTGGCGAAGGGTCTGCCAATGATCTGCGCCAACCCTGACCTGGTGGTCATGCACGGCGCACGGCTCGCGCTGTGCGCCGGTGCGCTGGCGCAATGGTACGAGCAGGGGGGCGGCTATGTGCGCTGGCACGGCAAGCCGCACCGTTCGGTTTACGACAGCTGCCTCGCACTGCTCGGCATCGACGACCGCTCGCGCATCCTCGCGGTCGGCGACAGCCTGCGCACCGATATCGCCGGGGCCGCAGCGGCCGGTCTCGACAGCCTCTTCATCGCCGGCGGCATCCATGCGCAAGAGTTCGGCATGGCCGGCGCGGGGGAGCCGGATCTCGCGCGGATCGATTCGGCGCTGGGCGCTGGCAGCTATGCTCCGGTTGCGGTCGCGGGCCGCTTTTGCTGGTGACGTTCCGCGGTCGGCACCGTTCGGACGGGTCTCGACCGCTCAGTGGCCGGCCGAATGCAGCATCGTATCGCGCAGGCCGGTTTGGTAGCCGAGCCCGGTCGGGGTCATGATCGCGGTCGGCGGCAACGAACGGATCAGGCCCTTGCGCTCGAGGGCCGTCCACACCGCCGGGTTGCGCAGGCCGGTGGCGTCGCGCGAGGCCACCACCGCCTCGCCGACATGAAAGTGGTCGCCGTGGGGCTGGGGCAGGCGAGTGAGCACGACGCTGCCCGGCTCCTCCCCGGGTCGCGAATAATCGGGCAGGCGCGCGAGCTCCTGAAGCAGGGTCAAGGTCCTTAGCTGCAGGCCATTGAGATTGAGCGGGTTTCGCTTGGATGCCATGCCGTCTGCTTAGCCCGCCGGAACGGCAGACGCAAGTTCATCGGCCTGGCCCGCCGCCGTGTCCGGTCGCGGTCTTCAGTCGAGCGCGGCGACGCGGCCAAATTGGACCCCCGCTCTGCGGCGCGCCGCCTGCGATGGCTCGCGCCGGCTGGCGTCGTCATCGGTCCACCACAGATTGCCGACCAGCGGCAGATGATCGGAGGCGAGGCGGGCGAGCGGCGAGCGGTAGACGTGAACCTCGCGCAACACCGCCGGGCCATCTGCATAAATCCGGTCGAGCGGCAGCATCGGCATCCAGGACGGGAAGGTGGGCGGCGCGGCACTCGGCCCGAGGCAGCGCTCGAGGGCGCGGATGCCGCCACTGCGAGGGCGCCACTCGTTCAGATCGCCGACCAGCAGCACCGCGTCCGCCGCCCGGCGGCCAGATGTGGAGGGCTCGCCGAGCACGGCGATCAGCCGATCGGCCTGCCACCGCCGCTCGCCGGCGTGGAGGCCGAAATGGGTGGCGAGCACGCGCAATACCCGGTCGCCGATCCTCAGCTCGGCGTCGAGCGCCGCGCGCGGCTCGTAAACCGATACCGCGAGGTCGATCGCGCGGGCGGCGGTGACCGGAAACCGAGTCAGGATCGCGTTGGCAAACCGTCCGCGACGACCGCGCGCACCGGCGCCGAGAACGACGCGGCGGCCGGTCGCCTCGGCGAGATAGGCCGCTTGATCATCGTTGAAGCCGTTGGCGCGGCGCACCCCGACTTCCTGTAGACAGGTTATGTCGGCATCGATCTCGTGCAACACGGCCGCGATCCGCGCCGGGTCGTAACGGCGGTCGACCCCGACGCAGCCATGAATGTTGTAAGTGGCGATTTTGAGCGAGGGGAATTCTGTGACGGCGGGCGCAAGAAGACCGACCACCCCGCGGTCGTCGGGTACCGTCAATCGGGCCTGGATTGCTGACATATCGCCTGAAATTCCTCCTCGACTGAGATGCCGCGCCGGCAGGTCATCCTAACGGCTGATCAAGCGGCGCCCGCCGCGGCATATGGCGCGGGATCTGCAAAACGTCATCCCAGGTCACCGGATATGCCTCGCCTGGAGCGATTTGCCGCAATCGCGCCGCGGTATAGTACGGCACGGGCAGCGCCGGCATCGCCCTGGTAGCCGATATGAGGAAAAAACTCATGCTAAAAGGTAAAATCGCAATCGTCACCGGCTCGACCAGCGGGATCGGGCTCGGCATCGCCACGGCGCTCGCGGCCGAAGGCTGCGCGGTGATGCTGAACGGGTTTGGCGATCCTGGCGCGATCGAAAAGCTGCGAGCGGAACTGGCCGCCGCGCATGGCATCGAGGTCGCCTATTCCCCGGCGGACATGTCGAAGCCTGCCCAGATCCGCGATCTGGTCGGCGCTACCCTGCGCCGTTTCGGCGGCGTCGACATCCTGGTCAACAACGCCGGTATTCAGCACGTCGCCAAAATCGTCGATTTCCCCGAGGACCGGTGGGACGCGGTCATCGCGATCAATATGAACGCCGCGTTTCACGCGATCAAGGCGGCGCTGCCGCACATGATGGCAAACAAATCGGGCCGGATCGTCAACATCGCTTCGGCCCACGGCCTTGTCGCCAGCGGCGAAAAGGCCGCCTACGTCACCGCCAAACACGGGCTGGTCGGCTTGACCAAAGTGGTCGCGATCGAGACCGCGAACGACGGCGTCACCTGCAATGCGATCTGCCCCGGCTGGGTTTTGACCCCGTTGGTGCAACAGCAGATCGAAGCCCGCGCCGCGGCCGAGGGCATCCCGGTGCAGCAGGCGCGCGAGGATCTGCTGCGCGAAAAGCAGCCGATGCTCGACTTTACGACACCGGAACAGATCGGCGCTCTTGCGGTATTTCTGTGCGGCGAGACCGCCAGGACGATCACCGGCGCCGCTCTGTCGGTGGATGGCGGCTGGGTCGCGCAATAGGGCGGTCCTGGTCTGCAGCGAAATGGTCCTCGGTCGCGCCATGAAGCCGCCGCACACTACCTCAGCTGCCGGCCGTTGCAATCCTTGCGGGGTAATCCGCCCTCGGCCGCCGGGCTCGGCGCTGCGGGGCCGGGGCCGGGTTGACATCCTGTTGCCGCGACCCTACGGGTTCACGCCCTCCGATCAGCATTGGAGCGTCATGTTCGACCAGAAGCACGCCGCTTTCCCCGGCCGCCTCGCGATCGTCGGCTTTGGCAGCATCGGCCAGGGAGTTTTGCCGCTGCTGCTGCGCCATCTCGAGATCGAGCCGGCCCAGATCACGATCCTCACCGCCGAAGCGCGCGGCCGCGATGTTGCTGACCAGTACGGCGTCGCGCTCGTCGAAGCCGCGTTGACCCGAGAGAATCACCGGGACCTGTTGGCATCCCGGATTGCCGACGGAGATTTTCTCCTCAACCTTTCGGTCGACGTGTCGAGCACGGCGCTGATCGAACTGTGCCAGCAGAGAGGCGCACTTTATCTCGATACCTGCATCGAGCCCTGGCCGGGCGGCTACACCGACCCAAACCTTTCGCCCTCGGCGCGCTCGAATTATGCGCTGCGCGACAGTGCGCTGGCGCTGCGCCGCCGCTTCCCGCACGGGCCGACCGCGGTCGTGACCCACGGGGCCAATCCGGGCTTGGTCTCGCACTTCGTCAAGCAGGCGCTGATCGATCTCGCCCGCGATTTGGCGCCCGGCGTCGCCGTTCCGCAGGATCGCGCCGCGTGGGGCCGCCTCGCCCAGGGTCTCGGCATCAAGGTCATTCACATCGCCGAACGCGATACCCAGGTCGCGACGGTTCCCAAGATGCCGGGCGAGTTCGTCAACACCTGGTCGATCGACGGCTTCGTCAGCGAAGGCTCGCAGCCGGCCGAACTCGGCTGGGGGACCCACGAACGCCATTTCCCGGTGGACGGAGGCCGTCACGATTTCGGCAGCGGTGCCGCGATCTACCTGTTGCGGCCCGGCGCCGCCACCCGGGTGCGCAGCTGGACGCCGCTCGAAGGGCCCTATCACGGGTTTCTGATCACTCATGGCGAATCGATCTCGATCGCCGATTTCCTGACCGTGGCCGATGGCGGCGGCAACGCGCATTTCCGGCCGACCTGCCACTACGCCTATCATCCGTGCGACGACGCGGTGCTGAGCGTGCACGAATTCGCCGGCAAAAACTGGCGGCTTCAAGACCGCAAGCGTCTGATGATGGTCGAGATCACGCAGGGGACCGATGAGCTGGGGGTGCTGCTGATGGGTTCGCCCAAAGGGGTCTACTGGTACGGCTCCCGGCTGACGATCGAGGAAGCGCGGCGGGTCGCGCCGCACAACAATGCGACGTCTCTCCAGGTGACCGCGGCGGTCCTGGCCGGGGTCGTGTGGGCATTGGAGCATCCTCGCGCCGGGGTGGTCGAGCCCGAGGATCTGGATTTCGCGCGTATCCTCGACATCGCTCGGCCTTATCTCGGAGATGTGGTCGGGGTCTACGGCGATTGGACCCCGCTCGACGGCCGCGAAACGCTGTTTGCCGAAGACCTCGACCGCGACGACCCGTGGCAGTTCAAGAACATCCGCGTCCTCTGAGCGCAGGCAGCGGGCCGGCGACCGGACTTTCCGGCAGGCGCGCTCGCACTCCCTGGTCGCCCCGCGCTGCGGCGATCTCGCCGGCGAGTTGCCGGGAACGATCGGGCGTTTTCAGCAGGCGCGACAGGGGACCAGACCCGGCCGCGTAGCCGGAGGCGAACAGCATCGTGAGCCCCGGCATTTGCTCGATCGCCTGGCGCGCCACCTCGATGCCGTCGCGCCCCGGCATTACGATGTCGGTGAACAGGACGTCGATCCGCGTGCCCCTGGCGCAGCATCGCGAGCGCGGCCGCGCCGTCGGGTGCGGTCGCCGCGGCGTAGCCATGCTCTTCCAGGACGCGGCTCGCATAGTCGCGAACATCAGGGCCGTCCTCGACGACCAGAATGGTTTTCTGTGCCGGATTGAGCTGCATGGCCGGGCCGCCCCCAAACTCGATGACCCAAAACGTCGGCCACGATCCGACCTCGGCATACGCCGGCCGAATCGGCGCGGCCACTGCTGCCGAGGGTCATAGAGGCATTGACTGTTGCCCGAATGGCTCAGCCCCCGTTCGCGATCAATGCCGGAACCGTCGGATGCCGGTGAACGCCATGGCGAGGCCGGCGGCGTCGGCGGCGGCGATGACTTCCGGGTCGCGCACCGATCCGCCGGGCTGGATCACCGCGGTGACGCCGGCGGCGATCGCCGCTTCGAGCCCATCGGCGAACGGGAAGAACGCGTCCGAGGCGAGCACCGAGCCTCGGGTCGGAGTCTCCGGCGATCCCGCTTGGCGAGCGATTTCTGCGGCCTTGGCGGCGGCGACCCGCACGCTGTCGACGCGGCTCATCTGGCCGGCGCCGATGCCTACCGTGGCTCCGCCACGGGCGAAGACGATCGCGTTCGACTTGACGTGCTTGACCACCTGCTCGGCGAACAGCAGGTCGGCAATCTCGTCTTCGCCGGGCATCCGGCTGGTGACGATGCGCAACGCCTCGCGCCCGACCCGCAGCCGATCGCGCTGTTGGACCAGAAACCCGCCCGATACCGAACGAAAGGCGAGCCCGGCTGCCGTCGGCTCGGGCATGGCGCCAGTCGCCAGCAGCCGCAGCGCCGGCCTGCGGCCGAGCAGCGCCGCCGCCTCCTGTCCGATGTCGGGGACGATGACGATTTCGACAAAGATCCGGGTGATCGCCTCCGCCGTGGCCGGGTCGAGCGGACGGTTTACGGCGACGACGCCACCAAAGGCGCTCTGTGGATCGCAGGCGAGCGCCTTGGCCCAGGCCTCGCGCAGGCTCGCGCCGATAGCGACGCCGCAGGGATTGGCGTGCTTGACGATCGCCGCCGCCGGCGGCGCGAACTCGGCCACCAGCTCGAAGGCTGCATCGGCGTCGGCATGATTGTTGTAGGACAATTCCTTGCCCTGGAGCTGCCGCGCGCTCGCGACCCCCGCGCGGGGCTCGCCGGTACGATAGAAGGCAGCCGCTTGGTGCGGGTTCTCGCCATAGCGCAGCCGTTGTGAGAGCCGTCCGGCGACGACCAGGGTTTCGGGAAATGTTCCGCCGTCCTCGTGCGCCATCCACTCGGCGATCGCCGCATCGTATGCCGCGGTCGCCGCGTAGGCCTTGCCCGCGAGGCTGCGGCGCAGCGTAGCACCGACGGCTCCGTCCCCGGCTTCGATCGCGGCCAGCACCCGATCGTAATCGGCGGGATCGCCGACCACGGTCACGCTGTCGTGGTTTTTGGCGGCGGCGCGCAGCAACGCCACACCGCCGATGTCGATGTTCTCGATCGCCTCCTCGCGGCTGGCCCCAGCGGCGATGGTCTCGGAAAAGGGGTAAAGATTGCACACCAGCAAATCGATCGAGGCGATGCCCCGCGCGCCCAGCTCGGCAAGATGATCCGGCCGGTCGCGGCGCGCCAACAAGCCGGCATGGATCACCGGGTGCAGGGTCTTCACCCGGCCGCCGAGAAATTCCGGCATGCCGGTTGCCGCGGCGACCTCGGTGACCGGCAGCCCTGCCGCCATCAGCGCCCGCGCGGTGCCGCCGGTCGAGATCAAGGCCACGCCGCGCGCTGCCAGCGCACCGGCAAAAGCGACGATCCCAGTCTTGTCGGCGACCGAGAGGAGCGCGCAGCGGATCGTTGGCGGCGAGGCGTTCATCGGCCGGGTATAAGATCGAGCGCGGTCCCGGACAAGCCCGTGGGCCTAGGCTAGCGGCCGCAGGCGAGAACCGCGAGCAGCACCGCAACCAAAGCGGCAGCAGTGGCGAGGGATATCAATCCCCAGCCGTTCTCGGCCGCCCAGCCGCAGCCGATTAGCAGGATGTCGGCCGCGATCACCCGCTTTGCCACCGCGGCATGGCCGAGCCCCGAGCGAACCGCACGCTGATAATAATGTTGGCGGTGCGCTTGCCAAACCGGCTCGCCGCGCAGCAGGCGCCGGGCCAGGGTGATGGTCGCGTCAGCGAGGAAATAGAGGGGCAGGATCAACGCCGCCAGCCAGCGACCGCGGGCGGCGATGGCGATCAGCAGAAAGCCGGTCAAATAGCCGAGCGGGGCGCTGCCGACATCGCCCAGAAAAACCCGCGCCGGCGCCCAATTCCAGATCAGAAAGCCGAGTGCCGCTCCGAGCACCGCGGCGGCCAGCAGCGCCGCTGCGGGATCGACCCCGCTTCCCAGCGCCCCGACAGCCAGGAGCCCGCCGCCGATCGCCGCCGCCTCGCTGCCCGCGAGCCCGTCGATCCCGTCCATGAAATTGAACAGATTGACCCACCACATCCACGAGAGGCCGACGGCGGCGAAAAATGCCTCGGGGCCGAGCCAGTGCAGCATCGGAGTGTCGGGCACGGCACAGAGGCCGGCGGCGACCGCGGCGGCCTGCGCGGCGAGACGCGTCGCCGGGGATAGATCGCGCTGATCGTCGAGCCAGCAGACGACCGCCAGCAGCACCGTCCCGGCGAGGATGCCGACGATCGCCGGCGGCGCCGATCCGGCGAGGCCGAGCGCCGTCCAGGCGAGCAGCACGACGCCGACCGGCGCGATCCCGCCTCCGCGCAAGGTGGGGGCAACGTGCGACGACCGCTCGTTGGGGCGGTCGAGCATGTTGCGCCGGCGCAGGATCGGGATCAGCGCCCGCGTCGCGAAACCGGACACGACGGCGGTCGCGGCAACCATCGCCGCGGCCAGGACTGCCTGATGGAAATCGAGGTGGCCAAAATCGAGACGGCCGATCCCCGGCGAGCTAATCGGCAGCCTCTGCGGGCTCGCGGCGCAATGCCCAGCGCACGCCGGTTCCGCCGGGCGCCGCGGTTCCGCTCAGCACCACCTGTTGGGTCTTTCTCGCTTCGCCCGAGCCCAGATAGACGCTCTCGCCGACGCTCATTTCGGCGCCGACGGCGCGCAGCCGCCACACTGTCCCGCCGGGCAGTCGCAGCACCGCGGCTGTCTCGTCGGCGATCAGCGAGGCCTCGACCGACGGGTGCAGGTGAAAGCGCACGGCGAAGTTGGCGCCCGGCCGACCGGTCAGCCGATCTTCGCCGCGCAAATCCTCGCCGTCGGCCGAGAGAAACAGCTCGCGCGTATAGGTCAGGCCAAACCGGTCGCGATAGCCGTCATGAGTGGCCGAGATCCACTGCTGGCCATCATGCTCGGATCGCTCGCAACTGACCGATATCGGGGCGCGGCCGAGAACGCCGTCGTCTCGGATCTCGACCGAATTGGTATCGGCGACGACCAGCACCGAATGCGCGGCGCTCGCCCGCGCGACCCGCCACCAATTTGTCTTGGGGCCGCGATAAGCGCCGCAATTGACGATGATCCGATCGCGTCCGTGGCTCATCTCAAACGACAAGGCACCGGCATGCGCATGCTCGTCGAAGCCCGGCGGCGAGGGTTTTCCGGTATCGACCAGGACCAGGGTCTTGCCGGCCTGCAGCCGCTCAAAACCGGTGTCGGGCACGTGCGTCGGCGCGCGAGCCTTGGCTTCCGATCCGGTCAGAACGAGATCGATCATGACCCCGTCCTCCTCCAGCGAATCGTTGAACAGCGCCAGGCGGCGATCGCCGTGACGAAACAGCCGCAGCACCGGCGCCATCCGTTCGATGGCGTCCTGCAGCGCGCCCGGCGGCTCGGTCTGCGCCGCTCGCAACACGGCCCTGGTATCGATCAGGTCGCGCAGGACCTCGAGCTGCACCGAAGCGCTGCGCGACAGGTGGCCGCCATCGGCGAAGATCTGCGCCGGCAGCTCGCGGGCGAGCGCCTTCAGGACCTTCGCCCGCCGCGCTGCCGAACCGCCGAGCACGACAGTGCCGGCAACCAGCCCTTTCAGAGCCCGCAGCCTCGCCGCGCCCTCCTGCTCCCATGTCGCAGTGCGCGCCAGGTGACGCAGCTGACCGGCGAGGCCGATCAGCATCGCGCGGCGAAACTCGGGGTCTTTGTCACGCCCGGCGACGTCGTCTAAGGAGGCGATCGAGGCGAACAGTCGGCTCGCCAGCACGTCCGAGCGCCAGGCGACGGAGTGCCAAGGGATGCGTGCGGCAAGCCAGCTCTGCACCAGCTCGCGAGCTGTCTGGCGACCGGTAGTCCCGGCGGCGACGAGGTCAGGCAGCCAGCCGAAGCCATGCCAGGCGGCAACCCATTCCGCGCCGGCTGAGGGCGGAAACCAGCGCGGGGACGGGTTGCGGACCAGCTCGCCGGCCAGCTCGATCTCGCCGGCGGCGATCGCGGCGCCGCGCTTCGGGTCGCCGGGCCAGGGGAGGGCGATCTTTATTTGCGGGTCAGGCGGAACCCGGCCGATCAGCGTATAGCGATAGAGCGGGCCGGCCGCGAGCGCCTGGAGAGCGTCGCGCCGCAGCCGAGTGAGCAGACCCGGAACACCCCGCGCGGGGTGCATCCGCAGTTCGCCCTTGCCGGCGCCGGCAGTGACAGTCATTTGCCCGCACCCCCTCGGCCGCAGCGCCCCGCGCGGGTGCCGCCCCGGTCGCGAAAGCGGTGCCGGACATCCGAACCCATGCCGCTTCGTAACAAGGAAACCCGGAGGCCGCAAGCCGCCGCTCCAACCCGGCGACGATCGCTGGACGACATTTCCGCCTGAGGACGGCCGACCCGTCTCACGGCATCAAGGCAAAGAGAATCGCGCCGGGTTGGCCCAGGGCTCTTGCCGCGGTGCAGTCGGGCTTGATTGGCCAAGCCGATCTATTTCACATCGGGATCTGAGCGAGGTTTACAGCCGCCCGACGCGGTGCGACAGCCCGTGCGTCGCCGGGGCGTAAACGAGGTGGCGGCGCGGCGCGCGCGCCGCCGCGGGCTTCGCATAGATCTGCTTGGTCGCCTCGATCAGCACCACCCCGGCAAAGCGCGGGAACCAGCGCTTGCCGACCCGCTCCCAGGCGGGGGCCGAACGCAGGACCATGCGTTCGCCGGCGGGTGGGATGAACAGCGCGGTGTCGGTCGCGACCGGCGTGAACAGCTCCTCGCGCAACAGCTGCGAGAGCTGCGACATCGTATAGGGCCGGCCGGAGCCGAACGGAGTGCGGTCGAGCCGGGCCCAGATGCCGCGCCGGTTGGGGGCGACGATCAACAGTCGGCCGCCGCCCGCCAGCACCCGCCAGATTTCTTTCAGCATGGGCCCGGCGGGCTCGCTCGATTCGAGCGCATGCACCAAGAGCACCCGGTCGATCGAATAATCGGCGAAGGGCAGTTCACCCTCGTCGGCCAGCGCTACGAGGTTGCGCCCGTCGGGCGGCCAGCCGAGCACGCCTTGCAGAGCCGGCATCAACGCCACGGTCCGTTCGGTCTCGGCTGAGAGCGCCGACAGAAACGGCGTCGCATAGCCGATGCCCAACAGCCGCAGGCCGCGCAGATCGGGCCAGATCCGGCGGATCGCGCGGCGGATCATGCGGCGCGCAACCTGCCCCAGGCCGGTCAGGTAAAAGTCCCGCAGATCGATCACATCGCTCGCCATCGCCCGATCTTACCACGGTGTCGCGACCGAGTTGCGATGGCGCCCCGCTTCGGCTGATCGCGGCGTTGCCCCGCCGCCGCCGATCGGTCGATATCATCCGCTATCGTCGGCGCGAGGTTGCGCGGTTCTCGTTCGCCGGCGTCTCGAAGTTGCACGGGCATGGCCGGCGGGCGAGGTTCCGTCCGCAGCGGCGCGAGCGTATCCGGATTTGAGGAGATCGAATGACGAGCCTTTCGCGCGATCAGCTTTCGGCAGGATGTCACGACGCGCTCGCCGCTGAACCTGGCGCCTCAGGCCGCAAAAAAAACTATGCGGGTTGATCCAGGAAGCCCTCAAAGACCGGAAATTCGTCGCCGCGCAGCTCGGCGACGATGTGCCTGAGCGCAAGATCTCTATGAGGGCCCGGAACTCGGTTTTGCATCCTGGGGGCACGTGTGTGAAGGCGCCAAGGAGAGCAAGCCGCACGATCACGGTCCGACCTCGGCCATTTGTGGCCAAGCCAAGGGCGAGACGGTGATGAGCGACTGGGAGCTGGTCGAGCCGGCCGCCGACGGCAAGCCCGGCAAGGTGCGGCTGGTCAGACCGTGCTCGCTGACGCCAGGAATGGCTTACGTCTACAACGAGGGCGACCCGCATTCGCCGCGCCGCAATGGGCCGACCCGGCTAATCGAAGTCAAGGCAGAAACGTCGAGAAGATCCGCCGCCTAGCCTACGAACCGATCTGATCGCCGCTCTTTGGCGCTGCCCGCACCGCAAGGCGGGAGCGCCGCGGCCGGAGTTGGAGGGCGCCCCCTTGTCTCCCAGGAGGCGCCCTCTTCGTTTCGCGGGTCGGCGCTGAGTTGCTACGAGCCCGGGGGCGGCGGCGGGGGCGCTCCAGGCGGTGGGGGCGGAGGTGCTCCCGGGCCAGGAGGAGCTCCGCCCTCGACGATCTCGACGCGCCGGTTCTGCGGTTCGCGCACGCCCGCAGGAGTCGGCACGCGAAGGTCGTTTTGACCTTGCCCGCTGACCGCCAGCGCGGCCTGCGGCACGCCGTCTTGCACCAGCGCGCTGGCGACGCTTTGCGCGCGCCGCTCCGAGAGCCGCTGGTTGTAGGCGGGTGACCCGGAGGTGTCGGTGTACCCGGTGACCTGCACGGTGATGGGCGGCCCGGATTTGAACGCACCGGCCGCGGACTGCACGATCTGACCGCCCTCAGGGGTCAGCTCGGCGCTGTCCCATGGGAAAAACACCGTAAAGGTGGTTTGCGGCGGCGGCGGCGGGGGCGGCGGCGGGGCTGTGGCAACCGGCGGCGGCGCCGGCTGCGCGCATGCGGCGAGGACAAGGAGCGAGCAGAGCAGGAAAAGGCGTTTCATCTGTTCCTCCGGCAGTTGAGCGCCGCAGGATATGTGAATTCAATCGAGCACACTAGCAGCAAAACGCTTTCAGCCGGGCAATCGGGTGGGTTTCTGGGGGTCGAGCGGGAGGATCGAGACGCTGCCGCGAAGCGGCCGTTCAGCCGCCGACCGCCCCCTCGGTATTGACGTAGACCGCGTAGATCGATTGGCTGGCGGCCATGAACAGCCGGTTTCGCTTGCCGCCGCCGAAGCACAGATTGGCGCAGCGCTCGGGCAGCCCGATATGGCCGATCATCGCCGCGTCCGGAGCGAACACCGCGACCCCGTTGAGCGCCGGAGTCATTCCCCATCCGCACCACAGATTGCCCTGAACATCGCACCGGAAGCCGTCGGGCGTTCCCTCTCCGGCGTTGACGAACACCCGCCCATTGGCGAGCCGGGTGCCGTCTTCGACGACGTCGAAGACGCGGATCTGCCGCGGCACCGAGCGCGATTCGACAACGTAGAGCCGGGATTCGCCGGGAGAAAAGCACAGCCCGTTCGGCCCGTGGACGTCGCCGGCGACCACCGCGGCGCGGCCCGTTCGGGCGTCGACCCGATAGACATTGGTGGGCAGTTCGGGGGGCACCCGGTCGCCCTCATAGTTCCCGAGAATTCCGAAAGGCGGATCGGTGAACCAGATCGAATTGTCCGATTTGACGACGACGTCGTTCGGCGAATTCAGGCGCTTGCCCTCGAAGCTGTCGAGAATGACGGTGATGGCGCCGTCATATTCGGTGCGGGTCACCCGCCGCGCAAGGTGCTCGCAGGTGACGAGCCGACCCTGGCGGTCGCGGGTGTTGCCGTTGGCGTTGCGCGAGGGTTTGCGAAAGACCCCGACGCCGCCGGTTTCCTCGTCCCACCGCATGATGCGGTCGTTGGGAATGTCGCTGCACAACAGATAGCGCCCGTCACCGAACCAAACCGGGCCCTCGGCCCAACGAAGCCCGTTGGCGAGCCGCTCCACGGCGGCGTTGAACGGCGGCTTGATCGCATCGAAGCGCGGGTCGAGGGCGCGGATCGCCGGGTCCGGATAGCTCTGCGCCGGCTCCCATCGCGAAGCCGGCACGACCGGTGATGCGGCGCCGAGCGTCGGAGCCGTGCTTGTGTTCATCGCCCCGGTCTCCCTGATGACCCCACCCATTCCCTCCCCGCGAGCGGGAGAGGGAATGGCTGGGGATCGGGTCAGATGGCCTTTTCCGCGCGCAGCGCCGCGATCTCTTCCTTGCTGAGCCCCAACAGGTCCCTATAAACCTCCTCGGTGTCGGCGCCGAGCAACGGCGACGCGGTGATCGGCACCTTCGAGCCGCTCATCTTGACCGGCCAGCCCGGCATCTTGAAATCGCCGCGAACCGGGTGCTTGACGGTGACGAAGATTTCCCGGCGGTTGAGGTCGGGGTCCTCCGACAATTCCATCGTGTCCATGACGGCGCCGGCCGGGATGCCCTGTTCGCCGAGCCGCTTCATGACCTCGAGCTTGTTGTACTGCTTGGTCCATTCGGAGAGCATTTCGTCGACCACATGACGGTTTTTAAAACGCTCCTCCGGACTGTCGAAGCGCGGATCGCCGATCAGATCCTCGCGTCCCATCATCTTCAGGATACGTTCCCAATGCTGTTGGTTGGCGCGTGACGTGTAGATATAGCAATAGTCGTTCGGGCCACCGCCCTTGCATGGATAGGTCTCGCTGGGCGAGTTGGTGCCCATGATGCTCTGGTTGCCCATGCGCGGAGCAGCATGGCCCCACAGATATTGGGCGGCATAGGAGATGCGGCCGTAGTTGATGACGCATTCCTGCATCGCGCATTGGATGCGCTGGCCCTCGCCGGTAAGCTGGCGCTGATAGAGCGCCCCAAGCACGCCGATCGCGGCGTGCAGCCCGGTGCCCGTGTCGCCGATCGTCGGACCGGGTTTGATCGGGCGGCCGTCGGGCTCGCCGGTAATCGACATCGCCCCGCCGGTGGCCTGTGCGATCATGTCGAAGGCGAGGTAGTTCTTGTAGGGGCTGTCGTCGCCAAACCCCTTGACCTGGACATAGATGATGCGCGGATTGATGGCCCGCACGTCGTCATAGCTGAAGCCGAGCCGCTCGATCACCCCGGGCGCGAAATTCTCGGCGAAGACATCGGCCTTTTCGATCAGCCCGCGCAGGATGGCGCGGCCCTTCTCGTGCTTCAGGTTGGCGGTGACGCTGCGCTTGTTGGCGTTGAGCAGCATGAAATATTGGGAATCGACGCCTTTTTTGTCGGTTGACGCGCCGCGGCCCTGCTCGCCCTTGGTCGGCTCCTCGACCTTGATCACCTCGGCCCCGAGCCAAGCTAGGGTCAGGGTGCAGGACGTTCCGGCCTCGAACTGGGTCAGGTCCACCACCCGTACGCCGTGCAAAGCGCCGCGCTGCACGCTCATGGCTTGGCCGTTGGTGTCGGGGGTCGGATCGTTCGGCATCTGATTTCCTCCTGGTCGTGGTTCCTCGCCGCCGGGCGCGGCCTCGACCTCACTCTATCGCCGCCCGGTGCCGACGGTCCATACGAGCGATATGCGAGCAGCAGGATGTTTGTGCTCGACTGTCAGCTTTCTTTGCCTGAGCGTCAAACGCTTTCGGGCGATCGTCTCAAGCGCTAAATTCGAGACCGCGCGGCGACGGCAAATGCTGCTATCATGCCGCCTCGATGCAGTCGTTTCTGATCAGAAAAACGGAAAGGGGAAATGATGGACCCAATCGTCGGCAGCGGCAAATATACCTACAAGGTCCACGAGGATTGGGCGCGCCCACCGGCCGGCATGGACGTAAGGGCGTGCGCGGTTTCCGTCGATTCACAAGATCATGTCTACTGCTTTAATCGGAACGCCGAGCATCCGGTCGTCATCTTTGATCGCGATGGAAATTTTCTCTCGTCCTGGGGAGCCGGATTATTCTCGTTTCCGCATGCGATCCGGATCGACGAGAACGATCACGTCTGGCTCACCGATGAATATCATGGTCAGTTCATGAAATTCACCACCGATGGCCGGCTGTTGCAAACCATCGGGGTCAAGGGCCAGCGCTCCGAAACCGGTGTGCCCGCAGACGAATTCGCATCGTCCGCCTGGAAGCAGGTCACCCATGGCGGCGGCCCGTTCAACCTGCCGACCGACATCGCCTTTGCGCCCAGCGGCGAGTTCTTCATCAGCGACGGCTATGGCAACGCCCGTGTCCACAAATTTTCGGCCGACGCGAAATACCTGTTTTCCTGGGGCGAGCCGGGAAATGCGCCGGGGCAGTTCAACCTGCCGCACGGGGTGTGGATCGACCGCCGCGGCCGGCTGCTCGTCGCCGACCGGGAAAACGACCGGGTGCAGGTCTTCGATCAGCAGGGCAAGCTGTTGACCGTCTGGTCGACCGAACTGATCGGGCCGGCGTTTTTCTATGTCGACGACGAGGACACCGTCTACATCCCCGAGCACAATGGCGGCATGATCAGCATCCTGACCCTCGACGGCGAGCGGCTGGCGCGCTGGGGCGACGGCCCGGTCAACCGCTCCTGCCACGGCATCTGGTGCGACTCGCACAAGGATCTCTACGTCGTGCAGCCGGGCGAGTGGGGGCGGGTGCGCCGCGTCGTCAAATACGAGCGGCAATAGGGCGAGGCCGGTTCGCAAGGCGGGCGCCGGAGAACGCTGCAGGGCGGCGGGCCGGCCTCGTTCACCGGATGCGACAACCGTTGATCGGAGAACGCAGATGGATTTTGGCGCGTCGATGTTTTTCACCGACTATTCGATGAGCCCCGGCGAGCTTGGCCAGGCGCTCGAGGCCCGCGGCTTCGAGTCGGTCTGGGCGCCCGAGCATTCGCACATTCCGTCCTCGCGCCTATCGCAGCCGGCCTCGGGCGGCGCGCTCGGCAAGCAGTATTACGACGTGATGGACCCGTTCGTGACCTTGACCGCGGCGGCGATGGCGACCACCCGCCTGAAGGTCGCCACCGGGGTGTGCCTGGTGATCCAGCGCGACACGATCCAGACCGCCAAGCTCGTCGCCTCGCTCGACCAGGTCTCGGGCGGGCGGTTTTTGTTCGGCATCGGCGGCGGCTGGAACCGGGAGGAAATGGCCGACCACGGCACGGTGTTCAAAACCCGCTTCAAAAAGATGCGCGAGCAGGTAGAGGCGATGCGGGCGATCTGGACCCAATCCGAGCCCGAATACCACGGCGAGATCGTCGACTTTCCGAAGATGCGGACCTGGCCCAAGCCGGTGCAGCAGCCGCACCCGCCGGTCATCGTCGGCGGCGCCTTCCCGCACAGCGCGCGGCGCGCGATCCGCTATGGCGATGGCTGGGTCCCCAACGCCAGCCGGCCCAATTATCCCGACGTGACCGAATTCCTGCCGCAGTTCCGGCAGATGGCAACCGATGCCGGACGCGACCCGGCCACGATTCCTGTCTCGATCTTCGGCGCGCCCGAGGACCTCGACCGGCTGAAACGCTATAGCGGCCAGGGCATCGCCCGCGCCGTGGTGACCCTGCCCTCGGCCAAGGCCGACGAGATCCTGCCGGTGCTCGATCGCTGGGCCGAGCTGATCCGGCAAGCTCGACATTGAGCAGCAACGCCGGGCGCTGAAGCCATGCTGACCCTCGAACAGGCCTCGATTATCATCGACAAGGCGCTCGAAAAGAGGCGCGAGCTCGGCCTCAAGCCCTTGACCGTGGTCGCGCTCGATGGCGGCGGCCATCCAAAGGCGATGAAGCGCGAGGACGGGTCGAGCCTGCTGCGCCCCGAGATCGCCGGCGGCAAAGCCTGGGGCGCCTTGGGCATGGGCTTTGGCGGGCGCGAAGTTGCCCGGCGCGCCGCCGCCAACCCGGTCTTTATTCAGGCGCTCGGCGTCGCTTCCGGAGGCCGGGTCATCCCGGTTCCAGGCGGCGTGTTGATCCGCGACGCCGCTGGCGACATCTTGGGCGCGGTCGGGATCAGCGGCGACACCTCCGAGAACGACGAAGCCTGCGCCGTCTGGGGCATCAACTGCGCCGGTCTCGTCGCCGATACCGGCGACCCCGCCTAGCTGGAGGCCGTTGCCGGTAGCGAGGCAGCGATCCGGCCGATCGACCTTTCGGAACAGGAGGAAGTCATGCGCGAAGCCGTCATCGTTTCGACCGCCCGCACCCCGATCGGCAAGGCCTATCGCGGCGCCTTCAACGACACCCAGGCGCAGCAGATGGCTGGGCATGTCGTCGCCGAGGCGGTGCGGCGCGCCGGCGTCGATCCGGGAGAAATCGAGGATGTAGTGCTGGGGGCGGCACTGCAGCAGGGCTCCTCCGGCTACAACATCGCCCGCCAAGCGGCGATCCGCGCCGGGTTGCCGGTCTCGGTCGCCGGCATGACAGTCGATCGGCAATGCGCCTCGGGGCTGATGGCGATCGCGACCGCGGCGAAAGAAATCGTGCATGACGGCATGACGATCGCGGTCGGCGGCGGCGTCGAGTTCGATCTCGCTGGTGCAGAACGACCAGCGCAACGAATTCCGCGCCCACGACCCGTGGCTCGTCGAGCACCGGCCCGACCTCTACATGACGATGATCGAGACCGCCGAAATCGTCGCCGAGCGTTATCAGGTGACGCGCGAAGCGCAAGACGAATATGCGTTTTCATCGCAACAGCGCACGGCGGTGGCGCAGGCCGGGGGCCGCCTCGCCGCCGAAATTGCGCCGTTCCCTTCGATCATGCGGGTCGACAACCGCGACACCGGCGAGACGAATTCGGTCCCCGTGACCCTCGACAGAGACGAGGGCAACCGCCCGTCGACGACGCTCGCCGGCCTCTCTGCGCTGAAGCCGGTGTTCCGCGACGGGCAGAGGATCGTGGAGGGCCGGTTCATCACCGCCGGCAATGCCTCCCAGCTCTCCGACGGCGCATCCGCCTCGGTCTTGATGGAAGCAAGCGAGGCCGAACGTCGCGGATTCCAGCCGCTCGGCCTTTATCGCGGAATGGCCGTCGCCGGCTGCGCGCCCGACGAGATGGGGATCGGCCCGGTGTTCGCTGTGCCCAAGCTGTTGCGGCAGCACGGGCTCGAGGTCGACGACATCGGCCTGTGGGAATTGAACGAGGCGTTTGCCGTGCAGGCGCTTTATTGCCGCGACCAACTCGGCATCGACCCCGAGCGCTACAATGTCGACGGCGGCGCGATCTCGATCGGCCATCCCTATGGCATGTCGGGGGCGCGCATGGTCGGCCACGCCCTGATCGAGGGCCGGCGCCGCGGCGTGCGTTTCGTCGTGGTCACGATGTGCGTCGGCGGCGGCATGGGCGCCGCCGGGCTGTTCGAGGTGCTGTGAACGCGGCTGGTCGAACGCCGCTGGTCGCGGTCGCGGGCTTACTTCCACTATCTGATCGGCTACCCAAGATACGCTACTATTCGTCTCGACTGGACTACTATATCTTGTTTTCAGCGCGTATTAACCCTTTATTGCCATAGAATCGCAGGTTGTTGCATTGACTGTCCGCCAACGTCGCGTATGCTCGTGGTTACCAATCGATTGCGGAACCTCGACATGCGCTGTTCGCGACCGGCGGTGGTTATTCTGTTGCTGAGCCAAGTCATCGCCGTACCGACGATCGCAGGCGAGCGCAAGACGCTGAGCCCGGCGACGGCTGCGGCTGCGGCTGCGGCTGCCGGCAATTCGCCTGCCGGCAATTCGCTCGCCAGCAATTCGCTCGATCGCGTCGCTTTCGCGGTGGACGGTGCCGAATCGAGCCATGGCGCCGACGAGGCGATGTGGCGCATCGATCCCACCGGGCCGCAGGGGCCGATGCAGGTCAGCGAGGCCGCGGCAACCGATGTCGGCGGCGGCGACCGCTTCGATACCGAGCAAAATCGCGAAATCGGCCGCGCTTATCTGGCGCAGCTCTACCACCGTTATGGCGATTGGCCCGACGCGATCGCCGCCTACAATTGGGGCATCGGCAATTTCGATACCTGGGTCAAGGCGGGGCGGCCCGCCGACCGGGCCCCGGTCGGGGTCTCGGCCTATCTGGGACGCGTTCTGCACGACAGCGGCCTGTGCGACGGCACATCCGCGAAGCGCCCGCCGCGAACTCCCGCAGCGCCCGTCAGCTGCGCCGATCTCGGCGCCTGGGGGGACGCAATCGGCAACGGTCGATCCCCGCACGGCATCGCGGCAACGCATTTCTATTCCCAGCTCGACAAGGCCATGCGGCTCGCGGCGCAGCATGCCGGGCGGCGCTAGACGTCCTTCCCGGCCGCCCTGCAGGGCGGCCCATCACCTCGGCGGAGGCGGGTAGCCACCGCAACCCGCACCTCGCTCGTAACCCTGGCCCCCGCTTTCCCCACGGGATAAGTCCGCGGGCTGAAGCCGCGCGGGCGATGAAAAAATGGCCGCGATACTCGTGGAGGCGGCGACGGCCAGCCGATCGGCCGCAGCCGCAGACAGCCTCCGGATTCCGCCGGTCAGACCGCGGCGTGATCCGCTGGCGCTCTCTCGTCCTTGTCAAAGTCGAATTCGACCTTGGCGCCGTGCGGGTCGTCGAAGAACAATTGCCAGATGCCGCCGCCCGGCAACCGGCGCAACTCGTATTCGATGCCCTCGCGCTGCAGGATCGCGACGGTGCCGGGCAGGTCCTTGGCGCTGAACGCCATATGGTCGAGCACTCCGGCACGCTCCTCGGGCAGCGGATCGCGGTGGATCACATGCAGGATCGGCGCGTCGCCGCCGTCGGCATAAAGCCACCAGCCGGGAAACTGGAATGGCGGACGCCAGCCGACCCGGAACCCGAACAGATCGCAATAAAAGCGGCGCGTCGCCTCGAGGTCGTCGCTCAAAACGGTGAAGTGGTTCATCGCAGCCACGCTCATGCAGCATCTCCCTCGCCGACACGGACGGCCGCGCGCGAATATCGGACGCTGCAGCCCGGAGACGCAGATTTGGCGAAAGCCGCGGTCTGCGTCAACCGCGCGCGATCCCCAGGCGCCTCAGGCGAGCGGAGGCGGGCGGCGGACCGGCTGCGTCGTCTCAAAGGCGCGCGCCGCTTGCAGCACGCGCGCGTCGCCATAGAGCGGGCCGACGATCTGCAGGCCGATCGGCAATCCGGCGCGGGTCAGCCCGCAAGGGATGCTGGCCGCCGGCTGCCGGGTCATGTTGAACGGATAGCTGAATGGCGACCAGTCGATCCAATGCCGCTCGCTCGCCGGATCGTTCAGATCCTGGCCGGCGGGCAAGGCCGGGACCGGCATCGTCGGGGTCAGCAGCAGATCGTAGCGCTGGTGAAAGGCGCCCATCGTGCGGCCGAGCGCGTTGCGCACCAGGTCGGCGCCGACCCAATCGACCGCGCTGAGCGGTTCGCCGGCCGTGGCCGTGGCGACGAGCCCGGGGTCGGCCAATCCCTTGCGCTCGTCCGGGAAAGTTCGCAGCAGCGTCGCGATCCCCGCCGCCCACAGGGTGTAGAGCGCGTCGCGCGGCGACTCGAACATCTGGTCCACGTGTTCGACGATCGCACCCAGTGCCTCGAACTGCCGCGCTGCCGCCGTCACGGCCGCGGCGATCTCGGCATCGACGCGCGCATAGCCGAGGTCGGGGCTGTAGGCGATGCGCCAGCCTTTGATGCCATCGTCGAGCCCTTGGGGCCAATCCCGCTCATCGAACGGCAAGGCGTAAGGATCGCGATGGTCGGGGCGGCTCAGGGTGCCGAGCATCAGCGCCGCGTCGGCCACGTTTCGCGCGATCGGCCCATGATGGGACAAGAGGCCCAGCGGCGACGGCGGATAGGCCGGCACCCGGCCGAAGCTCGGCTTCAACCCGAAGACCCCACAAAATGCCGACGGGGTGCGGATCGACCCGGCGCCGTCGCTGCCGAGATGCAGCGGGCCAATGCCGGACGCCGCCGCGGCCGCGGCCCCGGCGCTGCTGCCGCCCGAAGTGCGCGACAGGTCCCAGGGATTGCGGGTGATCCCGGTCAACGGACTGTCGCCCAAGGCCTTCCAGCCGAATTCGGGGGTCGTGGTCTTGCCGAGAATCACCGCCCCGGCCTCGCGCAGCCGCGCCACTGCCGGCGCATCCTCCGACCAGTCCTGGTCGCGGTCGACGAGGTGCGAGCCGCGCAGCGTCGGAAACCCGCGCATCGGCATCAGATCCTTGATCGTGACCGGCACGCCGTCGAGCGGCCCGATCGGCTCGCCGCGCCGCCAGCGTTCCTCCGAGGCGCGCGCGGACGCGAGCGCGCCGTCATGGTCGACGATGCAGAAGGCGTTGATCTTGGCCTGCAGCGCGTCGAGCCGATTGAACAGCAGGTCCGCCACCTCGACCGGCGACAAGACGCGCTTTCGGTACAACTCCATCAGCGAAATCGCCGAGGCATAGGCGATGGCGTCGTCGCCGGCCATTGCTGCTCCTTTCGGCCTGCGGCCCCGATGGCTGGGATCAGGCAAGCTAAAACCGCGAGGGCGGGATGCGCAACCTGCAAGTCAACGGCGAGCGGCTGTGGGCGAGCCTGATGGAGCTGGCGCGGATCGGCGCCACGCCCAGGGGGCGTGTGCCGGCTCGCCGCCAGCGATCTCGACCGCGCGGTGCGCGGGCGTGAGCCGTGCTATTAGGTTTCTTCGACGACCGTGATCGCGCGCGGAGCCTTCCGGGGTCGATCCTGCGGTCGGGGCGAACCAGCCCGGATTGGGCGGCGTGCCGGCGCGCGGGTGCTTGTCCGGGTCCCGGCCGACGCGCGCTGGTAGTGGTGCGAAACTGACATTTGGCACCGAAGCGCCGACACCGAGATTGCTTCGCTGCGCTCGCAATGACAGTGTAAATGGTTGTCATTGCGAGGAGCGGAGCGACGAAGCAATCTCGGTGCAGTGAGCGACGAAAGGAATCATCTGTATGGTTCGTACCATTACGTTTCTTCTACGACCGTAATTGTACTCGGATCGTCCAAGACCAGCTCGATCCCCAGACTGTCGAGGTTTTTGGCGACGGATTTTTCCAGGAGAGAGCGCCAATCCACAGGAGTATCGTCAATAAACAGCACAATACCCCAGCGAAGATGCTCTTTGTCCGCCAACGCCTTGAGCTGCTCGGAAACGGGCAGGACCGCGTTCAGCAAGTAGCGAAGGTGATCATTTATATCATCGCTAACGATGCTGCGATAGGTCGAATAGCTTATCCCTCCCCTGCGAGCGAGGGGCGCCGGGCGGCCAGGCCGAGGAGGGCCGAGAGGGTCGCCTCTCTTCTTCGAGGAAGACGACTTTAAATCCAGCAGTCTCGATATGCGTTCGGGATCGAGATCCTCACCCGAGAACTGCATCAGCGCATGGCAATGTATGCCGGCGGCGTTATCCTGAGCCATCCTGATTCCACTACTCCCTCAGATTGCCGATGTACTCCGAACCATAGTAAACATCGCCCGATGGGATCATTATCTTCACATCGTCATCCCCGGTAAGACCTACGTGGTGTTTAATATCATGAAGTATATCGCTAAGGACGTTCCGGTCCATCCGCAATGCGCGGGCGGCATAATCGGGGTTGCCGGTGCTGCGCTCGGCGACCGGCAGTATCGGCGCCGCGCTCTCGCGCGAGGAGCCTTCCGGGCTCGATCCCTCGGTTGGGGCGAACCAGCCAGCGTTGGGCGGCGTGCCGGCGCGCGGGTGCTTGTCCGGGTCCCAGCCGGCGCGCGCCAGAACATCGCCGCCGCGTTCGAATTTGATCAGCCGGTCTTCGGTTTCGAGCTCGGCGCGGGCCAAGAAATCGGTCAGGTCCGGAACCCGCAGTTGGACTGCAGCGATCTGCGCCAGGCAGAGGTTTTTCGCCTCCAGCGCGGATTTGACAACGACCAGCCCGCGCAAGAGCCGGTCGAGGTCGGCCCGGGCCGCAGAGTCCTTAAAAGAGCCGTTCGAGATCCGATCGCGGCGGACGATATAGCAGCCGGCGCGGTGCTCGATCAGCGGGGTGCGTCAGGAGACGCGTTTGCTGCCAGCCGGCTTCCAGTTGTGGAGTTTGAGCGCGGCCGGGATGGCAATCTCGGCCTCTGCTGCAATCAGGCTGATGAGCGCCCACCTTACAGAACGAGTGCGAAATTGTCAATAGCTTTAAATGCTATATTAACGATATCTGCAAGGAATGGTCCGATATGGACCGCGGTACCCCGCGCCTGCACCTGAGGACTGCGAGGCGGGCCGGCCGGATCAAAGCGTTTGATCGAATGGGTGCGCTTCGCTTTACTTCAGGGACCGGATCAGAAGCCCCGAGGCGATCATGCGCAATCTCCAAGTCAACGGCGAGCGGCTGTGGGCGAGCCTGATGGAATTGGCGCGGATCGGCGCCACGCCCAAGGGCGGGGTGTGCCGGCTCGCCGCCAGCGAACTCGACGGCGAGGCGCGGCGGCTCTTCATCCGCTGGTGCGAGGAAGCCGGCTGCACGGTTACGATCGACCGGATCGGCAACATTTTCGCGCGCCGCCCGGGCCGCGACCCGAGCCTCGCACCGGTCATGACCGGCAGCCACCTCGACACCCAGCCGACCGGCGGCCGGTTCGACGGCGCCTATGGCGTGATGGCCGGGCTCGAGATCGTGCGCACCCTCAATGATCTCGGCTACGAGACCGAGGCGTCGGTTGAGATCGTCGCCTGGACCAACGAGGAAGGCTCGCGGTTTTCGCCGGCGATGGTCGGATCGGGGGTGTTCGCCGGCGTGTTCGCGCTGCAGGAGGCTCTGGCGACGCGCGACAACAACGTCCCCGAGCTCACCCTCGGCGCCGAGCTCGAACGCATCGGCTTTGCCGGCCGGGAGCCGGTCGGCCAGCGCAGGGTCGCGGCTTATTTCGAGGCGCACATCGAGCAGGGGCCGATCCTCGAAGCGGCCGGCGACACGATCGGGGTCGTCACCGGCGCGCAGGGCCAGCGCTGGTACGAGATCACCGTCACCGGCCAGGAGGCGCATGCCGGAACGACGCCGATGCCGCGGCGCAAGGACGCGCTGGTCGGCGCCGCACGGATGATCGACGCGGTCAATCGCATCGGGGTCGGCGCATGCGCCCGCTGCCCGCGCCACCGGCCGGGTTTGCCCAGGTCAGCCCGAACTCGCGCAACACGATCCCCGGCCGGGTGTTCTTCACGGTCGATTTCCGCCACCCCGACGACGCGGTGCTGACCCTATGGATCGCGAGCTGCGCCAAGCCTGCACCGAGGCGGCGGCAAGGAGCGGCGGGGTCGCAGTCGAGGTCAAGGAATTCTGGCACTTCCCGCCGACCCCGTTCGACCCCGCGCTTATCGCCGCGGTGCGCGACGCCGCAACCGCACAGAGCTCTCCGCATCAGGACATCATCAGCGGCGCCGGCCACGACGCCGTCTACATGGCGCGCATCGCCCCGACCGCGATGGTCTTCGTCCCCTGCGTCGACGGCATCAGCCACAACGAGATCGAGGACGCCAAGCCCGAAGACCTGACGGCCGGCTGCGCCGTGCTGCTGAACGCGCTCCTCGATACCGCAGATGCGGCGGCGCATCACCTGCCCTCAGACTACCGGGCGCGAACAGCAACCGACCACCATCCCGGCTCCGACAGCCGAATTACGAGATAAAACGTCCCCGCCGAGGGAAAGAAAGCCGATTCACCGTTTCCCGCCGCGTGGTCGTAACCGACAGGAGTGCTATTCGGTTCCTCTAGCCAGACCTCACTGTCGAGATTTCCCTCCCAGGAAAGTTGCCAGGGGCCGTGAGTGATGAACGGCGCCGTGTAGGTATTCTCATGCCCCTCAAACCTGGTGAGAATTGGAGGTTTTCGTGCCGCCTTCTCCGCTTCCGCCGCGCCAGCCTTCCCCAAGATCCACAGACCGGCGAGCGCTGCAATAGACCAGAGCGCAATTTTGCCTATGACGCGGGCCACCCCGCCGATTGTTCGGCCCGTCTGCCGCAAGATGTCGCTAATCCGTTTGCTCATTGAAGAAAGTGCGGAATGCAAACGCCAAAATCTCATCAACACGTAGGATGGGTTGAGCAGGGCGAAACCCATCATCGCTCGCCGAAACCGCTTTCGTCGCTGTCTTTGACCTCACCCGCCCAATCCCGCCGGGCAGAGCCCGAGCCGCACCATGCGGTGAAACGACGAATACGGCCAATCTACCACCCGCCCGGCATGGCCATGCTTGACCGGGTTGAAGTGGATGTAATCTACGTGCCGTGCAAAATCGTCGTCATCCCGGATGGTGTGGTCCCAATATCGCCGCTGCCATATTCCGCGCTCGCCTTTACGGGAACGGCTGAGCGACACCCACTCCCCGCCCGGCAGGCTGCGCGAGAACGTCGTTTTGACGAGCCGCCAGCGAACCGCGAAATCGGATTCGCCTTGGGGTAATGTCCAAATCGCGTGGAGGTGGTCGGGCAGGACGACGATGGCGTCGATCGTGAACGGATACCGGAGCCGCGTGTACCGGAACGCCGCGCGCAGCGACCCGATGTTCTCGGTCAGCAGCCGCGATTGCCGCTCGGCCAAGTTTACGGTGAAGAAGTAGGTGCGCCGGATATCAAGTCTCGGCGATAGCCAGTCATCGGCCGATCGCTTCAGGATGTGATGGGTTTCGCTGCGCTCAACTCATCCTACATGATGCTAAATGATGCCGGGGCGCAGCGTGTCGGTCGGTGCAACCCTGTCGCGGCGAATTGCCGGCTGGTTTCCCGGCGCTCCATCCCCTAACTAGGTGGTATGGCCGAACTCGTTCTCGCGCACGGGCTTTGTTTCGCCGATCTTTACGACCGCGACGGGCTGGTGCGCGTCGATCGGGCGTTCGTCGGCCGATCTCGCCGAGAGCGATGCCGGACTGCACGACCGGCTGATGACGGCGCGGCGCGATCCAGACGGGCTCGGCCATCAGGACGAGTCGGATCTGCTGGTCGAGTTGGCGCCTCATGTCGAGGATTTTCTCGGGCAATCTGTTCGGGATCGCGGCCGAGGTGCGGGCGTTGCAGGCGCGGCATCACGCGCTGGCGCCGCTCTATTCGGTCAAGCGGCTCTTCGTGCAGCGCCGCGCGGTCAAGGGGGTCAAGGAAGCGGACGCCGCGGCCTTCGATGGGTCGGGCCTCGCCGGCGCGCTCGACCGGCTGATGGATGCGCCGCCCGAGCTGGCGATCGCCGCCTGGGAGCGGCGCTATGCCGAGCATGTTACGAATTGGCTCGCAGACGAGGCCGGCAATGCCGCGGCGCTCGACACCGCGCAACGCTACGCCGCCTGGGCCACCCTGTCGCCGGAGGGCCGCAGGAAGCACCGCCGCGGCGTGCTGTTCAAGGTGCCGCACCGGCTCGACATGCATCATCTGGTCCCGGTCGAGACCATCGAACGCGACGGCGTCGCGATGCTGCGGCTGCCGCGAGGACGAATGGCGGCATCCGCGACGGCTTCGCGCTGACCGACCACGGCACCGACCTCGACGGGCGCGCTCGACCAGGCGAATTACTGCATCTGGTGCCACAACCAGGGCAAGGACAGCTGCTCGAAGGGCCTCAAGGAGAAGGACGGCGCCTTCAAAAAGAGCGTGTTCGGCGTCACCCTCGCCGGCTGCCCGCTCGAAGAGAAGATCTCAGAGATGAATCTGGTCGAGGCGCGCGGCAACAGTCTCGGCGCCTTGGCCATCGTCGCCGTCGACAACCCGATCTGCGCCGCGACCGGCCACCGCATCTGCAACGACTGCATGAAGTCCTGCATCTATCAGCGCCAGGAGCCGGTCGACATCCCGCAGGTCGAGACCCGCACCTTGAAGGATGTGCTGGGTCTGCCCTGGGGCTTCGAGATTTATTCGCTCTTGACCCGGTGGAACCCGCTCAACCTGCGCCGGCCATTGGCTAAGCCGGCGAGCGGCTACAAGGTCTTGGTGGTCGGGCTCGGGCCTGCGGGGTTCACCCTCGCGCACCATCTGATCAACGACGGCCATTTCGTCGCCGCAATCGACGGGCTGAAGATCGAGCCGCTGCCGTCGGAGATCTCCGGCGTCGCGCTCGACGGCAGCCGGCGTCCGTTCCGCCCGATCCGCGATGTCGCGAGCCTCGTCGACGGGCTCGACGATCGGGTCATGGCCGGTTTCGGCGGGGTCGCCGAATACGGCATCACCGTGCGCTGGGACAAGAATTTCCTGAAGATCGTGCGCCTGCTGCTCGAGCGACGCGCCGAGTTCGCGATGTATGGCGGGGTTCGCTTTGGCGGCACGATCGGCATCGACAGCGCCTTTGCGCTCGGCTTCGACCATGTGGCGTTGTGCGCCGGGGCCGGCCGGCCGACCGTGATCCCGATGCAGAACAACCTCGCACCGGGAGTGCGCCAGGCCTCGGATTTTCTGATGGCGTTGCAATTGACCGGTGCCGCCAAGACCGACAGCATCGCTAATCTGACCGTGCGCCTGCCGGTCGTTGTGATCGGCGGCGGGCTGACCGCGATCGACACCGCGACCGAGTCGCTCGCCTATTATCCGGTGCAGGTCGAGAAGTTCCTGGCGCGCTACGAGACGCTCGTCCTCGAGCGCGGCGAGGAGGCCGTGCGCGGGCAGTGGAACGCCGCCGAGCGCGAGGCCGCCGCGGAATTCGTCGCCCATGGCCGCGCGATTCGCGCTGAGCGCGACGCCGCCCGCCGCGAGGGCCGCAGGCCGCATCTCGCGGCATTGCTCGACAGCTGGGGCGGGGTGACGATCGCCTATCGCCGACGCCTGATCGACGCGCCGAGCTACACCCTCAACCACGAGGAGGTGGCGAAGGCGATGGAGGAAGGCATCCGCTTTGCCGAGGCATTGACCCCGGTCGCGGTCGAGGTCGATCTCTACGGCCAGGCGGCGGCGTTGCGGCTGACCAAGCATCGCCGCGAGGAAGTCGGCGGGGGTCGGCCCGAGCCCGATCAGGGGGCGGGCGAGGAGCTGGTGTTGCCGGCGCGCACGATCCTGGTCGCCGCTGGAACCCAGCCCAATACCGTGCTCGCCCGCGAGGACCCCGACAACGTCGTGCTCGACGGCCGCTATTTCCGCGCCCTCGACGAGGACGGCAACCCGGCGACGCCGGAGCGGGTCGCCAAACCCAAGGCGGTGCGCGTCTTGACCCATCTGCGCGAGGATGGCCGCGCGGTCAGCTTTTTCGGCGATCTTCATCCGAGCTTTTCGGGAAATGTGGTCAAGGCGATGGGCGGAGCCACCTTGGGGTATCCAGTGGTCAGCCGCATGCTGTCGCAACTCCAGCCTGCCGCGCCTTCGCCGGCGGAGATGCGAGCACGGCTCGACGACGAATTGCGCGCGCGGGTGCACAAGGTCATCCGCCTGACGCCAAAAATCGTCGAAATCGTGGTCAAAGCGCCGATGGCGGCGCGCGCCTTTAACCCCGGCCAGTTCTACCGGTTGCAGAATTACGAGACCCTGGCGCAGCGGGTCGACGGCACGACCCTAGCGATGGAGGGGCTGGCCCTGACCGGCGCCGGGGTCGATCGCGAGCAGGGGCTGTTGTCGACGATCGTCCTCGAAATGGGCGGCTCGTCGGACCTCTGCGCTCTCTTAAAGCCGGGCGAGCCGGTGATCCTGATGGGGCCGACCGGCACCCCGACCGAGACGCCTTCCGGCGAGACCGTCTTGCTGGTCGGCGGCGGGCTCGGCAATGCGGTCCTGTTCTCGATCGCCGCGGCGTTGCGGGCGCAGGGCTCGCGGGTCCTCTACTTCGCCGGCTACAAGGCGATCGAGGACCGCTACAAGGTTGCCGATATCGAGCATGCCGCAGACAGCGTCGTGTGGTGCTGCGACGAGGCGCCCGGCTTCGCGCCCGGCCGGCCGCAGGATCTGGCCTTTGTCGGCAACATCGTCGAGGCGATCGCCGCCTATGGTTCGGGCGCGCTGGGCCCGGTCGAGATCCCGCTCTCCGAAGTCGACCGGATTATCGCGATCGGCTCGGACGGCATGATGAACGCGGTCGCCGAGGCGCGCCGGGCCTCGCTCGAACGCTATTTCCGGCCGGGTCACCGGGCGATCGCCTCGATCAACTCGCCGATGCAATGCATGATGAAGGAGATCTGCGCGCAGTGTCTGCAGCGCCACCGCGACCCGATCAGCGGCACCGAGACGGTGGTGTTCTCCTGCTTCAACCAGGACCAGGAGATGGACCAGGTCGATTTCGCCGCCCTGCGCCGCCGCCTCTCCCAGAATGGCGCCCAGGAAAAGCTGACGAAGCTTTGGGTCGACCGCTGCCTCCACCACCTCGGAGAGCGCCCGGCGATGGCGGCGGAATAGGTACTTGTTATGCTCGCGTTCGTATCACGCTTGAGCCAGCTTTCCGATATGCTCGATGTTTCAACAATTGCCGAGACCGTCGAGAAAGTCGTGCGGTCTCAAGCGCCTGTTACGGGCTATTCCACGCGACCCTGATCGCTGCTGCCGATCAGCTCATTGGCGTAACAGAACAATCGACCGCCCAATACAGCCTCGTCTATCGCAGTGTGGATCATCGATCTCTCCGTGCATCGTGTCTGGAAGTGATTAAGCCGACATTATCGGCTAAGTACGCGCCCTATCAACCGTCTAACGGCTTCGGTTCCAATATCAAGGCATTTGCGGCGGTCGTCGATTTGCAAGAGAATCGGCACGCCGCCGACTACGACCCGCTGATACATCTGACGAGTTCGGACGCCTTGGCGGCGGTCAGCACTGCGCGCGGCGCGGTGCGCCGCTTCATTTAAGCGAGTGCCCCGCGTCGTCATGCGTTCTTGGCTTTGCTCGTTTTCCCACCGCTATAGAAACAGGAGTAGTGCCGCAACAGCCGCGTTCACCAGGATCAGGAGATGGCCCCGTGCTGGCGGTGAAGTGGCGAGGCGAGGCGCTAGCGCTTGACTCCCGCGTGCTTAGCTGGCGGGATCGCGGCATTGCATGCATAGGAGGGTCGGATGGCGCGGGCGAACCGAGTGCGGGAATTGTGGCAGGCGGGTAAGCCCGTCATCAACAGCTGGCTCGGCATCCCGTCGAGCTTTTCGGCCGAGGTCATGGCCCATGCCGGGTGGGATTCGCTGGTCGTCGACATGCAGCACGGGATGATCGACTACCAGATGATGGTGACGATGCTGCAGGGCATCTCGACCACCGAGACGGTGCCGCTGGTGCGGGTGCCGTGGAACGACCCGGCCTATATCCAAAAGGCGCTCGACGCCGGCGCCTACGGCATCATCTGCCCGATGATCAACACCCGCGCCGAGGCCGAGAAGCTCGTCGAATTCGATGCGCTATGCGCCGCTCGGCCACCGCAGCTCGGGGCCGATCCGCGCCTCGCTCTATGGCGGCGCCGATTACCACGCCAAGGCCAACGACATCGTCGTCGCTTTCGGCATGATCGAGACCGCCGAGGCGATCGCCAATCTCGACCAGATCCTGTCGGTCAAGGGGCTCGACGCGGTCTATGTCGGCCCCAGCGATTTGTCGATTTCGCACGGTTATCCGCCGGGCGGCGACAAGCCCGACGAGTGGATGATGACCGCGCTCAAAAAGGTGCTCGACGGCTGCAAAAAGCACGGCGTCAAGCCCGGCATCCATTGCGGCGCGCCGGCCTATGCCAAGCAGATGATCGAGATGGGCTTTATGTTCGTCACGGTCGGCGGCGACACCCGCTTTGTGACGATGGGCGGCCAGGCGGCGGTGCAGGAAATGCGCGGGGGTGCCTCGGCGAAGCCTGCCGGCGGCAGCTCGAGCCCGTATTAAGCCGATCCTTGGAGCCCCAGGGTCCGGCCCAGGGGCCGCCCGAGGAGAGGCTCCGCAAAGGAATCTCGTGCTGGGTGCGCATCCGGATCGGGATTGCTTCCTGGCGCCGCTTCTCGCAGAGGACCCGAGAGGTTTGTTGACCCGGATCTACGTCGACGCCGATGCCTGCCCGGTGCGCGAGGAGGTCTACCGGGTGGCGGGCCGGCTCGGGGTTGACGTATTTGTCGTGTCGAACGGGTCGCGGCCGATCAGGCCGCCGGATCTACCCTTTGTGCGAATGGTGATCGTCGGCGAGGCAGCCGACGCCGCCGATGACTGGATCGCCGAGCATGTCACCGGCCCCGATGTCTGCGTCACCGCAGACATTCCGCTCGCCGCCCGCGTTCTCGCCACGGGAGCGCGGGTCGTGCCGCCCAATGGGCGGCCGTTCACCTCGGCCAATATCGGCAACGCGCTCGCTGGCCGCGAGCTGGCGCGGCATTTGCGTGAGCTCGGCACGGGCGGGCACGGGCCGGCGCCTTTTGCCAAAGCGGACCGCTCCCGATTTCTCGGCGCCCTCGACAACGCGGTCCGGGCGGCGCTGCGGGCTTATCCCTAGCGGACGCGTTGTGGACACGCGCTTTAGCCGCCGACCGCTCCCTGGGTTTCGACATAGAGCGAGTAGACCGACTGGCTCGCCGCCATGAACAGGCGGTTGCGCTTGATGCCGCCAAAGCAGACGTTGGCGCAGCGCTCGGGCAGCATGATGCGGCCGATCATCGTGCCATCGGGGGCGAAGACGGCGACCCCGTCCTCGGCCTCGCCGCCGGACCAGGCGCACCACAGATTGCCATGGATGTCGACCCGCATGCCGTCGCTGCCGCCCGGCTCCGCGGCGTTGAACTGCCGCCGGTTGACCGCCCGGGTGCCGTCATCGACGACATCGTAGACCTGGATCGAGCGCCGCCCCGGACCCGGCGTGTCGATGACGTAGAGCAGCCTCTCATCGGGCGAAAAGGCGAGGCCGTTCGGCCGCTCCATGTCGCCGACCGCGATCGTCATTTCGCCGGTGGCGGGATCGAACCCGGTAGACCCGCAGCGGCAATTCCCAAGGTGCCGTGTGGCCGAGGTAGTTGCCGCGCGTGCCGGCGCCGTTGTCGCTGAACCAGATCGAGCCGTCTGATTTGACCACGACATCATTCGGCCCGGTCAGCTTCTTGCCGTCGAAGCTTTCGGCCAGCACCGTGATCGTGCCGTCATATTCGGTGCGGGTCAGGCGCTGCGCGTCCATCTCGCAGGTGATGAGCCGACCCTGGCGGTCGCGGGTGTTGCCGTTGGCATAATGCGACGGCTTGCGGAAGAGGCTGACCGCACCGGTCTCCTCCTCCCATTTCATGATCCGGTCGTTGGGAATGTCGCTCCACAGCAGAAACCGGCCGTCGCCGAACCACACCGGTCCTTCGGTAAACCGGCAGCCGCCCGCGATCCGCTCGATCGCGGCATTGCCGAGCACCAGCGCCGCAAACCGCGGGTCGAGGATTTTGATGCCTGGATCGGGATAGCGGATCGGTTCGTCGGGCATTGCCTCCTTCTCCCTTACAAATGGATGTCATCCCGGGGACCGGCCGAAGGCCGGAAGCCGGGATCTATGAACACAGTCGCCGCCGGGTTGGAACGGACGTGTGTCCCCAACTCTTTCGAAGCTGGTGTTCCCGGGTTCGGGGCCCGCCGCATTGCGGCGCCCCGGAATGACAATGACCCGCCGCTACGAATTCGGGCCGCGCTCCATCGACACCGGCTGCCAGCGCCTGAGGTCGCTCTTGGCCAGCACCGACGGGTTGACGCACGACATCGGCCACCTCCCGCTCAACGCCAAGGACAGCTCGAGCCCCACGCGCCTGCGCCGGGCCGGATCGAACCGCGCCGTCGCCGAAGCGACGTGCGCGGTCAGGATCACCTTGTCCATGCGCAGCAGCGGGTTGTTGCCGCCCGGCGGCTCCTGCTCGAGCACATCGAGCCCGGCGCCGGCGATCAGCCCCTCGTCGAGCGCCTTGATCAGCGCCGCCTCGTCGGTGGTCGGCCCGCGCCCGGTCGAGACATAGATCGCGGTCTTCTTCATTTGGCGGAAATGCTCTTCGCGGATCAGCCGGTTGGCGCTCTCGGTCGCCGGCGTGTGCATCGAGATGATGTCGGCGCGCGCCAACAACTCGGCCAGGCTGACCGGCTCGACCCCGCGCTCGACCATGACAATCTCTTCGATAAAGGGATCGTAGGCGATGATGTGCAGCCCGAACGGCTTCGCGCGCTCGGCGACCGCGCGGGCAACATGGCCGAACGCGATCAGCCCCAGGGTCATGCCCCTGAGGCGCGGAATCTTGAGCAAGGCCGGCCGCCCCTCGGCCCAGCGCCCGTCGCGCACCATCCGGTCCTGCTCGATCAGCCGGCGATGGGTGGCGAGGATCAAGGTCATCGCGTGATCGGCGACTTCCTCGATAAACGTATCGGGGCAATTGGTGACCGGGATGCCCTTTGCCGTCGCCGCCTCGACATCGACGGTGTCGACCCCGACGCTGCCGAGCGAGATGATTTTGCAGCGCTGCAGCCCGTCGATCATCCTCTTGGTGATCCGCCGGCCCTTGGCGTAGAGCGCATCGGCGTCTCGCGCGGCAATCACGAATTCCTCCTCCGAGCCGGCCGGGATCTCATAGATCTCGGCATCGATCGGCGTCAGCGCCTCCATCTCGTAGCCGTAGCCGCCGCCGGCGACCGTAAAGCTGGCGCCCGCCGGCGTCGCGATCCTGAACTTGGCCAAGGCCCCCTCCCGAATTCCGGAAATCCCGCTCCGATCAGACCGTCCGAACAAGAGATTGTCAACGCTTCGCCGGCCCGCCGCCCGCCGGGTTGCCTGCCGATGCTCGCCCGGCGCTCCTTGCGCGGCACGTGCCTTTGGCTTTCGTTAACTCGATCGATGGTATCCGGGGAAGAAAGCCGGTTTTGGTTTCCCTCGGCGTGGACCGCCGACGTGCAATACGGCCAAGCCGGGAAAATTTACGGTTCCAGGGAAGTCTGTCGAATGAGGACCAGATGGATTGCGGCGCTGCTCGGCGCGATTGTTGTGGTGACCGGTGGCGTCGCCCGCGCCGACGATCCGGCGTCCGCCTTCTTCTCGACCTCACCGCGCGTCTTCAAAATCTGCACGCAGCAGACTTACGCCCTGTGCGCGGTCGCCAGCTGTTTTGTGCTCAATGGTCTCTCCTATTGCCAATGCGACGTGAAAAAAGGCGACAGCATCAGCCTGCCGTTCAACTTCGGCCATAACCAGAATGTCTGCACGGTCAATGCCGAGGGTGCCAAAAACGGGTACATGGTCAGCACCTACAGCCTGCCGCCGTCGGTCGTCGCCCCCAATGGCGACCAGGCGCTCTACGACTGTCCGTCCGGCACCTCGAACGGCGCCTATGCGCAATGCGACGGCGGCGTGTGCTTCACCAGCAGCCAAGGGCAGTCGTTTCCGGGCTTCGCCAAGCCGCTGGCCAAGAACCAGATCATCTGCTCCTGTCCGGTCACCGTCGCCAGCCCGCAAAATTCGCCGGCAGGCTACCAGATCGCCGGCCCCTATCCCTGCCAGCGATCGTTCTTCCGCAACTGCAAAAAGGCCGTCGCCAACACCGACACCGGTGCCACCATCTATGTCGGCGCACCGACCGGTGTACCCCGCCTGCTGACCCGCGAACTCTACGGACGCGTGCCGCCGCTCAACGAATGCCGCTTGCCGCCCTGGCCCTGATGCGGCCGAGCCGGCGTGCCGGAAATCGCGCTCCGCGGGCGCTGACGCGTGCTTCCGAGGATGGCTCATCGTCCCGCCGCGGACGATATGCTCGCCGCTTAGGCGCGGTGATGGCTGGGCGCGACACGAGCGGCGCGCGGACGCCGGCTGAACCTCTGGGCCAGCCCATCCAGATAAAGATAGACGATCGGGGTCGTGTAGAGGGTCAGCCATTGCGAGACCAGGAGCCCGCCGACGATCGCGACGCCGAGCGGCCGGCGCAATTCAGATCCCGCGCCTGATTCGAGCGCCAGCGGCAGGCCGGCGACCAGCGCGCATACGGTCGTCATCAAGATCGGCCGGAACCGCAGCAGACAGGCCTCGTGGATCGCATCCTGCGGGCTCTTGCCCTCGTTGCGCTCGGCCTCGATCGCGAAATCGATCATCATGATCGCGTTCTTTTTGACGATACCCATCAACAGGATGATGCCGATGATCGCGATCAGGGTCAGCTCGTAGCCGAACAGCATCAGGATCACCAGCGCTCCGACCCCGGCCGCCGGCAGCGACGAGAGGATCGTGATCGGGTGAACAAAGCTTTCGTACAGCACCCCCATGATCACATAGATCGCGGCGATCGCGGCGAGGATCAGAAGCGGGATCGTGACCAGCGACTGCTGATAGGCCTGGGCGGTGCCCTCGAACGCTCCGCTGAGGGTTGCCGGGGCGCCGATCTGGGCGCGCGACGCGCCGATCGCGGCCACCGCCTGGCTCAACGCGGCGCCCGGCGCCAGGTTGAACGACAAGGTCACCGCCGGGAACAATCCCTGGTGATTGACCGTCAGCGGCTCGGCCTTGGTGGTGAAGTGCGCCACCGCCGACAGCGGCACCTCGGCCCCGGTGCTGCTCTGCACGTAGACGTCCGCTAAGTTCGTCGGCTGCGACAGAAACCGCGGCTCGACCTCCAAAATGACCTTCGACTGATAGGTCGGCGAATAGATCGTCGTGACCTGGGTCTGGCCGAACGCCTGGCCGAGGGTCGCATCGACCGCCGACATCGAGAGCCCGAGCTGCGAGGCGGTGTTGCGGTCGACCTCGACCTCGACGTTCGGCGAGGCGACCTCGAGGTCGGAGGCCACATCGGTCAGGATTTTGCTCTTTTGCATAGCGGCCAGCAGGATCGGCGCCCAGTGGTCGAGCTCGGTCATGCTGGCGTCGGTCAAGGTGTATTGATATTGCGCCTGCTCGAGCCGCCCGCCGATGTTGATGTCCTGACCGGCCTGCATAAAGACATCGGCGCCGATGACGGCATTGAATTGGGGCCGCAGCCGCGCCATGACCTGCTGCACCGCCGGGCGCTGCGCGAATGGCTTCAGCTGGACGAATATCCGCGCGGTGCTCTCACTGGCATTGGAGCCGGTCGCCCCGGCGAAGCCGACCACCCCCGAAACCGCCGGGTCGTGCAGGAAAATCTGCGCGCATTGGTTCTCGATCCTGGTCATCGCGGCAAAGGCGGTGTCCTGCCGCGCCTGGACCGCGGCAAAAATGAACCCGGTATCCTGCTCGGGCAGAAACCCTTTCGGGATCATCACAAACAGCACCCCGGTCAGCGCCATCAGGGCGATGGTCAACAGCAGCATCGGCAGGCGGTGGCGGAAGGTCCATTGCAGCCCGCGGTCATAGCCGTCGCGCAGCCGCTCGAAGCCGCGCTCGAACAGGCTTGGCCGGCGCTTTTCCGTCTCGTTCTCGCGCGTCAGAAACAGCGCGCACATCATCGGCGTCAGGGTCAAGGACACCACCGCCGAAAAGATCAGGGTCAAGGTCACCGTCATCGCGAATTCGTGGAACAGCAGGCCCACAACCCCGGACATGAACAGCAGCGGGATAAACACCGCGATCAGCGACAAGGTCATCGAGATGATGGTGAAGCCGATCTGTCCCGCACCCTTGAGCGCCGCCTCGAGCGGCGGATCGCCCGCCTCGATGAAGCGCACGATGTTTTCGATCATCACGATCGCATCGTCGACGAGAAAGCCGACCGAGATGGTCAGCGCCATCAGCGACAAATTGTCGACGCTGTAGCCGAGGAAATACATCCCGCTGAAGGTCGCGATGATGACCAGCGGCAGGGTGATGCTCGGAATGATCGTCGCCCACAGCTTGCGCAAGAAGGCGAAGATCACCAGCACCACCAGCCCGACGGTCAGCGCCAGGGTGAATTCGACATCCGAGACCGAGGCGCGGATGTTGGCGGAGCGGTCGGAAACCAGATCGACTTTTACGGCGCGCGGGATCGATGCTTCGAGCGCGGGCAGCTTCGCCTGGATCTGGTCGACGACCTGGATCGTATTCGCCCCGGGCTGGAGCTCGATCAGCAGCAGCTCGCAGGGTATGGTGCCAAACCAGCTGCCGGTTCGCGGGCTGACCGAGGAGTTGATCACCCGGGCGATGTCCTTCACCTCGACCGGCGCGCCGTTGCTGTAGGCGACGATCACGTTCTTGAATTGCGTCGCATCGAACAGCTGGTCGTTGGCGTCGAGCGGGTATTCGGTTCGGGGGCCTTCGAGATTGCCCTTGGCCGCATCGAGCGTCGCGTCCGACAGCGCCGTGCTGACCTGGCTGAGGCCGATCCCGCGCTCGGCGAGCGCCTGCGGGTTCACCTCGACGGTCACCGCCGGCTGCTGCTGTCCGGCGATGATAACCTGCCCGACCCCGCTGACCGTCGACAGCTGCTCGGCCAGCATCACATTCGCGTACTGGTCGATCGCATAGAGCGGCATCGCTCCCGAATAGATCGCGTAGATCAGCACCGGCGTCTGCGCGGGATTGGTCTCGCGATAGGTCGGCGGGGTCGGCAGGGTTTTCGGCAGGACCCCTCCCGCCTCGTTGATCGCGGTCTGCACGAATTGCGCGTCGGCGTTGATGTCGGTGGTCAACGCGAACTGCAAGGTGATCGAGGTCGAGCCGAGCCCGCTCGATGACGACATGAAGGAGAGGCCCGGGATCGCCGTGAACTGCTCTTCGAGCGGCGTCGCCACGGTATCGGCCATGGTGGCCGGGCTCGCCCCCGGCAGCTGCGCCGACACCGAGATCGTCGGAAATTCCACATTGGGCAGCGCCGAGACCGGCAGCAGCTTGTAGCAGAGGATGCCGAACCCGAGCAGCGCCGCCATCAAGAGCGCGGTCGCGATCGGCCGGCGGATAAAGGGTTCCGATACGCTCATGAAGGGATCAGCTGGCGGCTGCCGCACCCTGGGGCGCCTGGACCTTGACCACTACCCCGTCGTCGAGCCGGTACTGCCCGGTGGTGACGACCTGCTGGCCGGCCTGCAGGCCCTTGCCGACGACCGCGATGTTCCCCTGGGTCGCGGTCACCTGCACGTTGACCCGGCTCACCTTGTCGGCGGCCCCGACGACGTAGACATAGGAGCCGGTCGGACCGGTCATGATGGCCTCGGCCGGAACCGTGATCGCGCTGTGCCGGATGAACTCGACCAGGTGCACCGCCACGAACTCGCCCGGCCACAGCCGCTCGCGCCGGTTGGCGAACGTGCCTTCGAGCAGGATCGTGCCGGTCGTCGTAGCGACCTGGTTGTTGATCAAGGTCAGGCTGCCTCGCGCAAGCAGCTTACCGGCCTGCGAATAGGCCTCGACGGTAAGCGCACCTTTGGCTTGGTTTTCAAGGATCGTATCGAGCTCGGTCTCAGGCACGCTGAAGCTGACGTAGATCGGTTGCGTCTGAGTGATCGTCACCAGCGGCGTGACGCCGGCCGAGGTTGTGGTGCCGGTCGTCGAGGACTGCGCGCTCGCTCGAGGCCTGCGCGCTGCTCGACGACTGCGCGCTGCTCGACGCCTGCACATAATTGCCGAGATCGACCTGCAGCGCGCCGGTCAGGCCGGCAATCGGCGCATCGATATGGCAATAGGCGAGATTGAGCGCGGCGGTGGCGACATTGGCCTCGTCAACCCTCACCGTCCCCTGGTCTTGCCCGACGACATAGACCTGATCCTGCTCGGTCTGGGTCGCAATCGAGTTTTGCCCGACGAGCCGTTGATAGCGGGCGAGATCCATCTCGGCCTCGGCCAGCACCGCCTGATCGTGCGCAAGCTGCCCCCGGGCCTGATCGAGCGCCGCCTGATAGGGCCGAGGATCGATTAGAAGCAGCGGCTGTCCTGCTTTTACCTCGTCCCCTTGCCTGAAATAGACCCCCATGATCTGGCCGTTGACCCGCGGCATCACGTTGACCGTGTCTTCTGATTGCACGGTCCCGAGCGCCGGCACGACGGCCGGCTCATCTTGGCTTTTGACCTCGGCCGCCGTCACTGGAACGGCCTCGGCCATCGCCGGCGCAGCGGGGCGGCCGGACGCGAGATCAACCAGCTTCCAGCAAACCAATCCCGCCAACGCCCCGGCGAGGATGAGAGCGATCGCCTGTCCCCGCCGCAACGTTCTAAGCTCCCTCGCCGACACATCGCCCGATGAACGCAACAGCATGCGGGGACCGAAGTTCCGCAGCACAACGATCCCTTGGGGATGCACCGAGTGCGGTCGGCGCGGTCGGCAAAGCCCAATCGGGCATGATAATAAATCGGGCGCATCAGGACGGACGACGCGGCGACGAACTCCCTTGTCTCGTCTGCTCTCTGCCCTAAAATTAAAATGAATACCGGGCCGCATCGCGCAAAACTGGCGGTGGCGAATTGGGCCAGCTTGGGCTGGTGAGAGTTCCGCCGGCTGGCGTCGAGGAACGGATTTCGCGACCGGCGATCTTGATCGGCGCTCTCCTCATGATCGGTCGAGCGGCCGGCATGGCCGAACTCCTACCGCAGGCGCGTCATGCGTTCGGCGCCGTGACCTCGCGCAGCGCGCGCTTGACAGGCTCGCACAGACAAGCATTGCTTTCGCTCGGTCGGGGATTTTGTTCTCGATTCCAAAGAAGAATTAACCATAAGCCCTGGGAGGAGATCATGCGCACATCATTGTTCGGCCGAGCCGCCCTGGCATTGCTGCTGCTCTCTGCTGTCCGGCCGGCGAACGCCTGGGATCGTGGACAGACCGAAACATTCGCGGTCGTGCCGGACCTGCCCGGCAACGTGCCGGTCGATATCGAGGGGCTGACCGTCGGCCCGGACGGCACGGTCTATACGCCGTCTTTCGGCGTCAACCGCAAAGGCCCGGTCGTCGGACCGCCGCATCTGTTCTCGTTCAGGCCGAACGGCCGGCTGCGCAACAATGTCGCCTTGGTCAATCCGGTTCCGGCCCCGGCGCCGCAGCCCAGCGCCAACCTGCTGGGGCTGGTGTTTCAAGCGTCCTCGAAGACCGTGCTGATCTGCGACCTCGATCAAGGCATCGTATGGCAGGCCGCTCCGACCACCGGCAAGGCGAGCGTGTTCATGAATACTGGATTGGGATCGGGTTCCGGCCTCAACGGTCTGACCTTCGACAAGGCGGGGAATGTCTACGTCTCGGATTCGTTCCAAGGCGTCATTTGGAAGACCGGTCCCAATGGCGGCACCCCGACCGTCTTCGCCAGTTCGCAGACCTTGTCGCCGCAGGCCGCCTCCGGGGTGATCCTGGTCCCTCCGTTCGGCGCCAACGGCGTCGAGTTCAACAACGAGTACACGGAAATGTATGTGGCCAACACCGCCTACCATTCGATCGTCGAGGTGCCGCTGACCTTGAACCATGACGGCTCGGTCTCGGTGGCGAAGCCGGCTGCGGTGCTGACCACCGGCATCAATGCTCCCGACGGCATCGCCGTCGATCGGCACGACAACCTCTGGGTCGTCGCCAACCAGCAGGACGAGATCGACGTGATCGCCCCTAACGCGGTCGATGCTTTGGGCAATGCCGTGGCGAAGGTGGTCGCCAAGCGCGGCGATTTCGACGGCATCAGCCGGAACGGCACGATCGAGGGCCTGCTGTTCCCGGCAAGCCCGGCATTCAGTCCCGACGGCCAAACCCTCTACGTATCGAACCTGGCATTGTATCTGCCCTATGCCGGGGTGCCGCAAACGGCGATCGATTCGCCGTTGACGCTCGAGGTCGAGCACTACACGATCGCGGCGATTCGCGCCGAGATTCCGCCGCTCCCGGATCAAGACGAGGAGGGATATCGCTGACGCAGCGCAACGAGCGGTGAAATCGCGCGGTCGGCTGCCGGTCGATCGAACCTCGGCCGCTCTGTAGGTCAAAATCCGAACGATCGGATTGACCTCCTCGACCGGTAATCGGCGATGATGCGAGCCTGTTGCGGCGAAGGCGGGGTCGGGGCCGGTTCCCGAAATAAACACCAGCTTTCATCGCAGCGATGAGGCAGGGTCTTGCTATGCTCCAGCAAGGGTTTTGTCGGGAGTTCGGCCAATCGTGACGGTTTCGCTCGCCTGGCGGATTCTGACCCATCAAAAGGGGCGGACGGTGCTGGCGCTGGTCGGGATTTTCATGGCAATCCTGCTGGTGTTTATCCAGCTCGGGCTGTTCTATGCGGTGCCGCAGGGGGGAATGCTGCTCTACGACAACGTCCGCTTCGACCTGCTGTTGGTCTCGGACCAGTACGAATATCAGGCGCAGCCGGGTGTGTTCCCGTTGAGCCGCCTCGATCGGGTGCGCGCTGCCGCCGATGTCGCCGCGGCGACCCCGCTCTATTTCGGCGTGGCGAAATGGAAAGGTGGCGAAGGCGGGGTATGGCCCGACCTCTTTGTGATCGGCTTCGACCCGGCCAGTCGCGTCTTTCGGCCCCACAGCATCAACCGGCGGCTCGGGGCGCTCGAACGGCTCGATACGGTGCTCGTCGACGGCACGTCCCGTTCGCTCTTCGGCCCGCTCACAACCGGCCGGGTGGTCGAGATCGGCGATCGTGCGGTTACGATCGGCGGGCGATACAGGCTCGGAACCGGGTTTATGGGCATCGGCGTCGCCATCGCCAGCGAGGCCAATTTCGTCCGCCTGTTTCCCCGACGCGGCCTTAAAGAGGTCAATCTCGGCCTGATCCAAATAAAACCGGGGGTCGCCCCCGTTTCGGCCGCGGCGCAGCTGCGCGGGCTCGCCGGCCCCGGCACGCAAATCTTCACGCGCGCCGAGCTCGCCCGCCGCGAAGCGTCGTATTGGACAACTCGGACCTCGGTCGGGCTGATCTTCGGGTCGGGGCTGCTGATCGCGGTCGTGGTCGGCATCATGGTCGTGTACCAGATCGTCTCGACCCAGGTGGGACGGCAACTGCCGCAATTCGCTACCTTGAAGGCGATCGGCTATGGCGACGGCGCGCTCGCTGTCACGGTCGCGGCAATGTCGCTGCTGCTCGTCGCCGCCGGCTTCGCTCCGGCATTGGCGGCGGCGGCTTGGGTCTACCAGCTGATCCGTGAGCGCACCCTGCTGCCGGTGACGATGACGGCAGGCCACGCCGCGGCGGTGCTCGGTGCGGCGCTGGCGATGGCGGCGATCTCGGCGCTTCTGGCGCTCGGCGGCTTGCGGCGCGCCGATCCCGCCGACGTGTTTTGAGCCGGGACCGCCGAGCTTGTCGATTGCCGCCTTGCTCCGTGGCCGAACGGGCCTGCCTCAGGGTCCGGTTCCGCTCGCCTGGCGCAACCTCATGGCCAACAAGCGCCGACTGTTGCGGTCAAGCGCGGAATCGGTTTCGCGGTGCTGCTGATGTTGATGCAGCTCGGCTTCGAGAAAGGCTTCTTCGACGCCTCGCTGCAGGTGATCCGCAGCCTCGACGGCGACATCTTTTTGCAAAGCGCGCACAAGTACCAGTTCGCGACGCAAGACCCGATCCCGGTCTCGGAACTGGCGATCGCGCGGACCGTCCCCGGAGTCGCGAGCGCGCGGCCGCTCTATGCCGACTGGTACGACCTGTTCTGGAAAAATCCGTTCGACGGCAAGCTGTTCCTGGTCCGCGCTTTTGCCTTTGCGCCCGACCAGCCGGTCTTTACCTTTGCGCAAGTCAACGCCGAGCGCCAGCGACTGAGCGCTCCCGACACCGTCCTCGTCGACCGGCGCTCCCGACGCTTTCTCGGCATGGGCCGGGCCGCCGGTCAATCCGAATTGAACGGGGCCAAGGTCAAGATCGTCGGCAGCTTTGCCCTCGGCCCCGATTTTCAGAGCGACGGCACGGTCATGATGAGCGACCGCACGTTTGCCGACGTGCTGCGCGGCGCCGCCGGAAGTCCGCCGGGGATGGAAGCCGGGGTGATCAAGCTGGCGCCCGGCGCCGACCCGACCGCGGTGCAGGCCGCCCTCGGCAAGGCCCTGCCCCACACGATCACAGTCCTGACCAAGGCCCAGCTCGTCGCATTCGAACGCGCCTATCAGGCGAATGTTTCCTCCGCCGGACCGATTTTTGCGATCGGGACCGTGGTCGGCTTTGTCGTCGGCATGCTGATCTCCTACCAGATCACCTATGCCGACCTGGCCGACCAGTTGCCGCAATACGCGACTTTGAAGGCGATGGGATATCCGATGCTTTATCTAGTGCGGGTGGTGCTCGTGCAGGCGGGTTTGAATGGGTTCTCCGGCTGGCTCCCGGCTTGGCTTTTGGGCTTCGTGCTCTATCGGGCGATCAGCGAAGTGGCTCTGCTGCCGCTGCGGATGAGCGTTGGGATCTCGCTGGTGAGCTTCGGCCTCACTGTTGGCATGTGCCTTATTTCAGCCGTGATCGCGGTGCGCCGGGTCATCGCCGCAGATCCGGCCGAGGTGTTCTGATGTGCTCCGCAATGGTCGCCGAACCGGCGGCGCCGCTCCCGGCCGCGGCATCGCCCGCGCCGCCGACAGTAGTGGCGGTCCAGCACCTGAACCACTTTTACGGCGAAGGTGTCGCGCGCAATCAGGTCCTGTTCGACAACAGTATCGCGATCCCGCCGGGTCAGCTCGTGGTGATGACCGGCCCGTCGGGCGCCGGCAAAACCACGCTGCTGACATTGATCGGGGCCTTGCGCTCGGTTCAGGAGGGGCGGATCGGGGTCTTGGGCCGCGATCTGTCGCGTTTGGCGCCGCACGATCTGGTGGCGGTGCGCCGCCACATCGGCTTTGTCTTTCAGATGCATAATTTGTTCGATGCGCTGACCGCCTATGAAAACGTCAAGATGGCGATGCAGCTCGGTGATGAGCCGCCGAGCCAGATGCGGCAGCGCGGCATCGGCATTCTCGAACGGCTCGGGCTCGGCCACCGGGTCGATTACAAGCCGCGGCTGCTGTCGGGCGGCGAGCGGCAGCGGGTCGCGATCGCCCGCGCGCTGGTTAACCGCCCGCGCCTCGTCCTCGCCGACGAGCCGACCGCGGCACTCGACCGGGATTCGGCGCGCACCGTCATTGATCTGCTCAAGGAGATGACGGTCGAGCACGACGCCGCGGTGATCATGGTCACCCATGACTACCGCATCATCGAATCCGCTGACCGCCTCGTGCACATGGTCGACGGCCGGATCGTGTCCGATGTGGTGCTGCATGATGCGCTGCGGATCTGCGAGTTCCTGCGCGCGGTCGATCTGTTCCGGGCTTTGACCCCGACCCAGCTGACCAATGTCGCGGAAAAGATGACAAAACGCCACTTCGGGACCGGCGATACCATCATTCGCGAGGGCGAGCCGGGCGAAGAATTTTTCCTGATCTCCGACGGCGAAGTCGACGTGATCCGGGCCGAGCACGAAGTGGCGCGGCTGGGAAGAGGGGATTTTTTCGGCGAGGTGGCGTTGATCAGCGGCGAGCCGCGCAACGCCACCGTCCTCGCCACCGAGCCGAGCGATGCCTTCGTCCTCGGCAAGGCCGATTTTCAATCGGCGATCGACACGAGCGCGAGTTTCCGCGAGCAGCTCTACCGCGTCTATTTTCTGCGCCATTAACCGCCAGGTTGCCTCGGGCGGTTTGAGCAAGTCGCTGGCGCGCCCGCAGCATGGGATGCAGTTACCAGGCCGCCCTTGCCAGTTGCGACGAACTCGCCTATGCGCAGGCGCGTGGCCGAGATCGCACCCGTAGCGGGGCCAGAAGAGAGCAACGAAACCGCCGTCGACACCCGCCGGGCCGATGCGCGGTTGCGCGACAGCGAGCTGTTTCTGCTCGCGCTCGCCTTGGCCGCCGGGATCGCCGCCGGTCTCGGCGTTGTTGTCACCGACTTGCTGCTCGATCTGATCCGCCACTTTGCCTTCGCTGTCCCCGACGAAGGCCACCTCAGCGAAGCCGGTGCCGTTGTGGAGCCGGCCCGTCTGATTTTGATGCCGGTCCTGGGCGGGATCCTTGTCGGCGTGTCCTCGATGCTGCTGCGACGCTGGCGCCCGCGCGAAGTGGTTGACGCCATCGAGGCGAATGCGCTGTTCGGCGGTCGGATGTCGCTCGGCGACAGCCTCGGCCTCGTCTGGGTGACAATCCTTTCCGGCGGGTTCGGCGCATCGGTCGGGCTCGAAGCGGCCTATACCCAGCTCGGCGCGGCACTCGCCTCGCGGCTCGGACGCAGCGTCGAGCTGCGTCGCGACGACGTGCGCACGCTCGTCGGCTGCGGCGCCGCCGGGGCGATCGCAGCGGCGTTCAATGCGCCGTTGACGGGCGCCTTTTATGCCTTCGAGCTGATCATCGGCAGCTATACCTTGCAAACTCTGGCGCCGGTCGGCATCGCCGCCCTGACCGGGGCACTGGTGGTACGCGGGCTCGTCGGCTCGAATCCGATCTTTGTGGTGTGGCACGAAATCGCCCTGTCGCCATCCGATTATTTAGCCTTTTTTGGCCTCGGCCTGGCCTCGGCCGGGCTCGGCATCCTGACGATGAAGGGGGTGACCTCGACCGAAACCCTGTTCCGCTCGCAAGCGGTGCCGCGTTGGGCCCGCCCGGTGGTCGGCGGGCTGATCATCGGCCTGATCGCTTTCCCCTTCCCGCAGGTTCTCGGCAGCGGTCACGGCGGCATCTTGAGCGCGCTGCATTCGGGCTTCGACCTGCCCTTTCTCGCCGGGCTGGTGGTCGCCAAGATCGTCGCCTCGGCAGTTTCGATCGGCTCGGGTTTCCGCGGCGGCCTGTTCAGCTCCTCGCTGTTTCTCGGCAGTCTGTTCGGCAGCCTGATCGGCGATCTGCTGGCGCGGCTGGGGCCGGGCCTAGCCGCCGACCCGCTGATCTACGCGCTGGTCGGGATGGGCGCCGTCGCCGCCGCGATCGTCGGCGCGCCGATGACGATGATCATGCTGGTGCTCGAAACGACCGGCGATTTTTCGGCGACGATAGGGGTCATGGTCGGCGTCGTTACCGCGGCGATCGCGGTGCGGCACTGGTTCGGTTATTCCTTTGCCACTTGGCGCTTTCATCTGCGCGGCCTGGCAATCCGCAGCCCCGAGGACATCGGTTGGATCAACGAGCTGTTTATCGGCCCGATGATGCGGCGCGATCCGGCGGTGATCGCCGCCGACCTGCCGCTCGACGAACTGCACCGCCGCTTTCCGGCCGGCAGCACCAAGCAGGTCTTCGTCGTCGACGGCGAGGGCCGTCTGTCGGGGATTATCGACCCGACCGAGGCGAGCGGCGCCGAACGCGCCGGAGAGGCGAAGACCGTCGGCGACCTGGTCTCGGAACCCGCCCCGTTTCTGCTGCCGGGCGACAACCTGCGCACCGCGCTCGATCGCTTCAGCGAGGCGGCGCAGGAGATGCTGCCGGTCATCGACAACCCCGACGGTCGCCGCGTCCTCGGCTATCTCAGCGAGGCCTATGCCCTGCGTCGCTACGCGCACGAGCTCGAACGCCACCGCGGCGCGCGGCAGGACGATGCCGGCATCTTCAGCCCCGCCTCCGGCGATTCGACGGTGACGCCGCAGCACGGACAAAAATAGCCGAACCGGGATCGCCCGCCTTGCGGCAGCCTGCAGTTCGGCCGCCTTGGCACGCCTCCCGCCCGCATTAAAATAGGATGATGTGATTTCGCATGGCTGCGCTACAATCGGCGCAACACTCCGGCGTAAGGGTCGTAAGCCTGCTGTAAGGTGACAGCGCTCGGGCGAATGGACGCAACGCCACCCGGGGTGCACGTCGGATGACCTCCACATTCCGGCCTGACCGCCGGCACGACGAAAGGCTGAATAACATGGCGCAGGTTGCGCTTCGGAATATCGTCAAGACCTTCGACAAGACCCCGGCGGTGCGGGGGATCGATCTCGACATCGCCGACCGCGAGTTCATCGTCCTGGTCGGCCCATCGGGCTGCGGCAAGAGCACAACGCTGCGGATGATCGCCGGGCTCGAGGAGTGCACCGAAGGTGAGATCTATATCGGCGACCAGCTGGTCAACGACGTGCCGCCGAAAGACCGCGACATCGCGATGGTGTTCCAGAACTACGCGCTTTATCCGCACATGACCGTGTTCGAAAACATGTCGTTCGGCCTGCGACTGAAGAGATTCCCGAAAGCGGAGATCAAGGAGCGCGTCGAGGCTGCGGCCCGCATCCTCGACATCACCGCCCTGCTCGACCGCCGGCCAAAGGCGCTGTCGGGCGGGCAGCGCCAGCGCGTCGCGATGGGCCGTGCGATCGTCCGCAACCCGAAAGTTTTCCTGTTCGACGAGCCGCTGTCGAACCTTGACGCCAAGCTGCGCGTGCAAATGCGCACCGAGATCAAAAAGGTGCATCAGAAGGTCACGACGACAACGGTCTATGTCACCCACGACCAGATCGAAGCGATGACCTTGGCCGACCGAGTGGTGGTCATGAACAGCGGGCGGATTGACCAGATTGGCACGCCGTACGAGGTCTATCACAGTCCGAAGACCCGGTTCGTCGCCGGCTTTATCGGCTCGCCGACAATGAATCTGCTGCCCTGCCGCCTGGTCCAAAACGGCAGCGGGCTGACGGTGCGGCTATCGGATTGGCTCTCCTTCCCGGTGCCGCCTTCGCGCGAAGCGCATTACCGTCCCCAAGTCGGCAGCGAGCTCCTGTTCGGATTGCGCCCGGAGCACATCACCGAAGCGCGCGGCGAATCAGTGCCGGGTGCCGTGTCGTTCTCTGCCAGGCTCGATGTCGTCGAGCCGATGGGCATGGAGACGATGGTCTATTTCGACGTCGACGGGGTCGAGGTATGCGGCCGCGTCAACCCGACCTCGGCTGGCATGGTCGGCGAGGCGATGCCGCTCGTCGCGGACCTCAACCGGATGCATCTGATCGACCCGCACACCGAACTGGTGGTCTGATCCCGCGCGGTCCAGCGAGCCCAGCATGATCCTGAGCGGAAAAGCGGCGCTCGTCAGCGGTGCGGCGGGGGGGATCGGCCGGGCGATTTCGCAGGCCTTTGCCGAGGCCGGGGCGGCGGTCGCTTGCTGCGATATCGACATGGCCGGCGCGGCGGAGACGGTACGGCTGGTCGAGCTGGCGGGTGGGCGGGCATTCGCCCGGCGCTGCGACGTTGTCGTCGAGGACGAGACGCGGGCGGCGGCTGCCGCGGCGCAGGACGCCTTCGGCCGGCTCGATATCCTGGTCAGCGGCGCCGCCCCGCATGATGCCGGCGGCACGGTGCTGGAGACCAGCCTCGCCGACTGGGACCGCGTGGTCGCGGTCAATCTGACTGGCTCGTTTCTGCTCAGCCGCGCGGTTCTGCCGCTGATGATCGCCGGAGGCGGCGGGTCGATCATCCTGATCGCCTCGCAACTCGGGCGTGTCGGCAGCGCCGGACGTGCGGCCTATTGTGCGACCAAAGGCGCTCTGATCCAGCTCGCCAAGGTCATCGCGATCGACCATGCCCGGGAGAACATCCGGGTCAACACTTTGTCGCCGGGAGCGGTCGAGACCGAGCGGATCGTGCGCCGCTACGGCAGCTTCGAGGCGGCGCGCGACGCCATCGGCCCTAAGCATCTCTTGGGGCGCCTCGGCCGCCCACCCGAGATTGCCGCCGCTGCGGTGTTTCTCGCCGGCGACGGCGCGAGCTTTGTCACCGGCAGCGATTTGCTCGTCGACGGCGGCTACACCGCGATCTGACCCGATCTCCCCGCTGACCGCTCAGGCTTCGACCTGGTCGAGAACGCTGCTGTCGGCGGCGAAGCAGGCGGCGATCAAGCGCCCGCCACGGCCGGCGCCGCCGTCGAGCGACCCCGCGAACTCCCGCTCGACCAGCCCGCGTTGCTGACGGTCCACGCCTCTGACCACCCGGCGAAAGCCTTCGAATGGAGCAGTGAGAGCGAGGAGGTCGTCGCCGCCCCACCAGAACGCGTCGCCTTGCGCGGCGAGCGGGCGCGTCGGAGCGATCGCGGCATGGACAAGGAGCAGCCCGCGACTTTCGGTGAAGGCGGCGCGGCGCAGTGCCGAAAACAACGTGTCATGCCCGAGAGCCGCGTTCATCTCGCGCGCAGTGCCCCGGTCCACCGGGTGATCGTGCGGGGGGCCGTCGCGGGCAGCGGCAAAGCCATGGCGCAAATCGCCGCCATAGGCGCACACGGGCGGCTCGACGCGGGCCTTCACCATCCAGCGCAGGACCTCGCCGGGGTTCGGCGCAAATTGCAGCTGCAGCAGCTTCTGCCACATCTCTTCTTGGGTTCCGCGCAGAAACTAACGTCGCATGCAAAACCGCGCCGGCGGCCGAAAACCCGGCGGCGGAAATCGAGCAGCTCGTCGATCGTGGCCCGCACCGCTTCGCCTGCCCGAGGTAATTGCCCAGATATACAACCGGTTGCCCTCTTGAAAGCGCTCGCTGATCCGGTCGTGCAGGCGGACCAGGCGCGACGCCTCGGCGTGAATGGCGGCGATCGCCCAAACCCGGCGTGCTGCCCGCAGATGCGCGATATCGGTTCACCGCTCGCCCCGCTTCGGCCTCGGATGGCCGCCGCGCTTCAGGCGGTCAGCAACTGCTCGACCCGCTGCGTCGCAGTCGTCTCGTCGATGCGCTCGACTGCGGCGAACTCGCGCACGAAGCGATCGAGCGCAGCCTGATAGATCTGCCGTTCGCTGTAGGATTGCTCCGGCTGGCCGACGTTTCGGTAAAGATCGCGCACCACCTCGGCGATCGAGGCGGGATCGCCCGAAGCGATCTTGGCCTGGTATTCCTGCGCACGGCGACTCCACATCGTGCGCTTGGCGCGCGAGCGCCCGCGCAGCTTGGCGAGGGCGGCATCCATTTCCTTGCGGCTCGACAGCTTGCGCAGGCCCGAGACCTTGGCCTTAGCCAGCGGCACCCGCAAGGTCATCCTGTCCTTGTCGAAGGCGACGACAAAGACGCTGAGCGCATAACCGGCGATCTCCTGGGTCTCGATGCCGACTATCTTGCCCACCCCATGCGTCGGATAGACGACAAGATCACCCGTAGAGAATAGAGGCTTTTCCGACGTCATTGTCCGTCTCTCACAATCGACCGAGTGATAATGCCGGGACGCTTCAGGCCGTTGGCGCACTGCGGCGACGGCGACCACCCACAACTCGGCAACGAGCGCGGAACCGGACGGGAACGCGTCAATAGCACGTCACGACAATACCATAGAAAACCCCCTGAAGCCAGCGGGTCACCTATGCTTCGCGGACATACCCGGCCGCGTCGTGCCCCAGTCAGCTGCCGCCAGGTTTGGGACTAAACTCCTTCTCGTATTTGTCCGGGACGTCCTTCCACTCGTCGGCATCTTCGGGATAAGGCTTTTTGCGGGTGATATTGGGCCAGCTTACCGCGTATTCGCGGTTCAGCTCGACCCAGCGCTCGGCTTCGGTCTCGCTGTCGGGAATGATTGCGTCCACCGGGCATTCCGGCTCGCACACCCCGCAATCGATGCACTCGTCGGGATGGATGACCAGCATGTTCTCGCCCTCGTAGAAACAATCGACGGGACACACTTCGACGCAATCCATGTATTTGCAGCGAATGCAGGCTTCGGTGACGACATAGGTCATGGTGGTGGCTTCTTCTCCTGGGCGCTTCGGGCGGCCGGTTCGGCTCGGCTCGGCGACGGATCAGGGGTGTCGCGTCGAGCCCCAGCCGCTCGAGAACGCGCTGCCGCGCCATGCCGCGTTCGCGATCGGGCACATAAATCAGCCCGCCGACGCGGCGCAGCAGACTGTCCTCATACTGATCGAGCACACCGTCGGCGTAGGCGACTTCCCACAGCATCTCGACCAGTTCGATCCGCTGCGTAAAAGACAGCCGCTCGTTGACGATTCGGGTGAGATGGAAGAGCTCGGCCGAGCGGCTGGCCTCACGCTCGCCGGCGACGAGCAGGGCCCGTGCATCCTCGCGCGACAGTTTGAAGCGCCGTTCGAGCAGCCGCGCGACCACGGCGCGTTCCCGTTCGTCGAAATGGTCGTGGCTGTGCGCCACCTCGACGAGCAGTGCAGCGAGAGCCAGTTGCAGCTCGTCCTGCGTCTCTGTCCCGCCGCCCGAGGGCGCACCCGTCAACCACCCCAGGATGCTGTCAATCATGGCCCCGTGCCTAGCATGCCGCACCGAGCACGGGCAACCCCACATAGTGTGTGGTCTTGCCGCGCACCCGCACCCAATCCGATCGCGGACGCAGCAAGGAGACCGCGGAAATGTAATCGCCGCACCGGCCGTTGTGGCTGCGCGTGAGACGACAGATGCGAATTGGGGGATCCGACCTTTGAGCAAGCGCGGCACGATCCTCGTTCTCCATTTCGTCGGTCAGATGCCGCTCGCCGGCATCGCTTGGCAGGCGATGCATTACCTCCTCGGCCTCAAGCAGCTCGGCTACGAGGTCTGGTATGTCGAGGATGGCGGGGCCAACCCCTATGACCCCCGCATCGCCAGCGTCATGATGGAATGCGATTACAACGTCGCTTATCTGCGGCGCGCGATGGCAAGCCACGGGCTCGGCCAGCGGTGGGCCTATTGGGACGCGATCAACGATGTCTGGCATGGGCTGGAGCGCGAGCGGGTGCAACGGCTCTACGCCGAGGCGGACGGGCTGATCAATCTGTGCGGCGCCACCCGGCTGCGCGAGGAGCATCTTGCCTGCCCGGTGCGCATCATGATCGACACCGATCCGGTCTATGAGCAGATCAAATACGCCAAATCCGACCTCGCAGCGCGCGCCTATCTCGATGCGCATACCCACTTTTTCAGCTACGGCGAGAACCTGGGCGCGGCCGATTGCCCGGTGCCGCTGTCCGGGATCGGATGGCGCCCGACCCGGCCGCCCGTGGTGCCCTCGCTGTGGCCCGAGCCCGGCGATGCCCCGCGCTGTTTCTCGACCGTTGCCACCTGGCAGAACAAAGGCAAGGACATCGAGTTCGCCGGGTCGCGCTATCTCTGGTCCAAGCACATGAATTTTCTGCGCTTCCTCGATCTGCCGCGACGTCGGCCCGAGACCTGCTTTGCCTTGGCGATGGACCCGCCCGACGCCAAGGTGCGCGAGGAGGTCACCAGAGCCGGCTGGAGCCTCGTCGATCCCGGTCCGATCTCGGCCGGCATGTCCCCTTATCGGGATTTTATCGCCGGATCGCGCGGCGAGTTCACCGTCGCCAAGGACATCTACGTCCGGCCGAACAGCGGCTGGTTCAGCGATCGCAGCGTCTGCTATCTCGCCGCGGGGCGGCCGGTGGTGACGATGCGCACCGGGTTCAGCAAATTCTATCCGGTCGGGCAGGGGCTGTTCGAATATTCGAGCGCCGAGGAGGCGCTCGCCGCGATCGACGCGGTCGCCGAGCTTCCAGGCGAGCCCAGAATTGAGTTTTTGGTCAAGTTCTTTCCGCGTCGCCGTGAACACATGGATGTCTCATAACAACTTGAAGTTGACGAAAGACGGCATCTGCCGAGAGGCCCCCTCCGAATCCGAGGCCCAGAAAGCGTTGAAGGCGAAGATGGTGGCCATGGATAAGGCTTTCGTCCCATCTCCAATGCAATTAACTGCACAGACGCCGGTAAGGCTGGTCATGGGCAGACCGGTGGAGGAAGAGAAGTTCACCATGACCGACGAAGAGTTCTGGGCGGAGCCGGACATGAGCGAGGACGATGAAGGCCACTGCGCCTGTCCGACCTCCCCAAAAACCACAAGGACACGCTGCGGGGCAGCTTCAGCGGCTCCCTTCCCACCTCAGATGAGGCAGGCGTCCATGGCCCTTTCTCTGAGCTATTTGCGACGCTTTAGCGCCGGAACGAGAACGGCCGGGCGGCGAGCGGCTAAGGTCTGCGTAAGCTTCGCTCGACGTCCCAAGAAGGGCCGGGGCTTGTCGGGCAAGGAACGCGCGTTGATGAAGGCACTGGGGCACTAGCCCGCACAAAAGGGTCCAGGAGCGAGGCCGTGCAATTACCTGCACAGTTGCTCTTCCACCTGCCTGCTCGGGATCGGGCCATCTCCTCCACCAAATAGCGCCCCAAACACACACAAACGGCCGCCCAAGCCCGACCAGCAAGTAACCACCACCCATCTACCCCGAGGAGTCTGCACGTGGTCCTACGGCCTCCCAGGGGGCGGGAGGGACCGATCTGACGTCGACGGTAAATTCTCGAAAAGTCATTACGTTGAAATCATTGGGAAATCCCGCCCGCGATACCCCATGAAATGCGGCTGTAGCGTGATCAAGCCCCTGCGGTCAGGCCCGGCAGCGCGGAATTCGACAAGCTGCTCGACGCCGTCATGAAGTGACGAAGGACTCGAAATGCCGGACTACAGAGACATGGCGGTCACCTGGATGAGCGCCGGCGGTACGAACAGCGTCGAGCAGATGCACCGCGACTTCGCTGAGACGGCGCTTGAAGACCTCGCCGACGCCTGCATCAAGCGTGGGACGTAGGCGCGCCTGCATACCTCTTGCAATTACCTGCACCGAAGACTGGCGCGAAGCGGCGAGAGGCCCGGCCGGGGGGGTATTGAAACCGTCTCAGCACCCTGGCTTTGTTCACGGTCTCAGTCTCCTAGGCAGGGAATGCGGTTGCGCCGCCGTTCGGATTTCACTTGCAGTTGGTAGGCCCACGGAGTTGCGGTGGCTTGCTTGCGGAAGAGGCGGGGCGTCACCAAGCGTTCGTCGCTTGTGTCCACGCGCACCACCAGCCAGCCGCCCTTGGGGGACGGGTCGGGCTCGACAATGAATTTTTCAGTCATCGATCGTCTCCGATGTAGAGGTCCGGCCCGAACCTGTGCCATCTGGCGTCAGATACAATCCGGTCTTGCCTGACCCCTCCCATCCGCTTTTTGTTACGCGGCCTTCGCAGTACTCCAGTGACGGAAAGGGTTCATGATGACGAAGCCGTCCGCTTCGGATGACTGCGCCAAGCGCTCCTTCGCCGCGCGCGAAAGCCTATCGACCAGCTTCTTCTTGTATCGGTCTCTTCGGCTCGAACTCCATCGTGGTTACGACGACGAGCACGCGCTGCTCCGAACCGTCCGATTGTTCGGCACGCCAGACGCGCGCTGCTCGGGCGAGCGGGTGAAAGAACGCTTTGCTCATGTTTCTAATTCCGTACAACCGCTGACGTGCAACGGAGTGTAGCGGCCGTCGACGTCGCAGACCAGTCATCCTTTGGAATAGAGTCAGAGCTGATGCCTGGGGTCGGTCGAACTGCGGAACTGCGGCTGTCACCAATCCGTCACGCGGGTCATGGAACCGGCGGTTTGACCTCCCTTCGACGCCCCGTTCTGCGGGGCGTTTTTTCTGGTCCTCGGCCTTCCTCTGCCTGGGGCCATCCGGCATGAACTCCGCGTCGCCACCGGGTCGGTCGCGGCGTGCAGTTCGAGCAACTGGGCTTCTTGGACGCGGGCGATGTCAATGTCCTGGACGAGACGGCAGCGTCTCACTTTGAAAATTTAGCGCCTTGACGCTCGCCTCGCGCCCGCCACGGAGTTTGAAAACTGCCCCGCGTCATACCGCCGCCATAAGACTGCGTTAGGCGTTGCAAGGTCGTTTCGTTGGACGGCCATCGCCAAAAACAAGTTCTCAGCAGACGCATGAGAGTTTTTGCCAGCTCTTAGCGAGGAAACCGATGCAGCTTTATCAGTTCGAGGTCCTCAGAGGCGAGGACGTCATTTCAGTCGAACCCTCGGTTCCGCTCTACAATACGAAGGCCGCATGGCCTAAAATCATAAGGATGGCGCGACGCGGTGTTTTGGCCTCACTATGAGGTGGGTCCGTTGGAGCCTTGGATTTAGGCGAACGAAGAATTGGCTCCTCAGACCCCGAAATTGAAGTCGGCGTAGCGCATCGCGGCGGCAGCGCCGACGAGAATGATCGTTTCGCCAGACTGCTCGCGCACCCGGATGCGGCATCCAGGCAAATTGATCCTCTCAACGATCGGCGATGGCGAAGAAGATGGGACTTGGTCAGATGCGCGGAGAACCGGAGCGCGGAAGAACCGACGCTCGCCAAAGCCTGCCGCGTAGGTCGAAAACTCTCTAGCCGTTGTCAAGGACGAACGTGATCTGGTCGTGATGTGCTTCCGTGCGCCGGCGGTGTGGGAGACAGCGTTCGTCTCGCAGGATTGACGACGTCGAGGGTCTCGACCTCCTGCCGCCTGCCGGAGCGATCCGCGAGGTCAGGAAGCGCGGGACCAGCGACCGTGTCGATGATGCTCCACCCCCGATTGAGGTACTTCTGCGCCAGGCCCAGACCGAGACCTCGCGCGCCAGCAGGGCGGCGTACCAGACATGGCGGCCTCCACGGACTCTGCGGGCTCGCCCAAGGCGAAGCCGAAGCCCTGCGTTGGCTTGGTCGCTGCGCTGTCTCTCAAGGACGTCTTTCGCCTGTCCCTGAGCCGCCCAGACCCGTCTCCAGAGACAGATCGAAAATCGCGGAAACGACTTATTTTTCAGGCGAGAGCGTGAGAGACAGGGACGCATCGGGACACGACTGCGGCGGAGAGACGCATTGGCGAGGCCGCCGCGTGGTTGGCAGGCACGCTAACTTTGCAGGTAACTGCACGAACTCTCGGCGTCTGGCACGCCAGGGTGCCAGGAAGCCGCGCCAGAGCAGATGCCATGAAAACCGCGACCGGGGCTGATGACGACACCGCGCTGACGTTGGGACGCGCAGACGCGGGCCTCAACGCCTACTCCGAGGGCGTCTCGCTCGGGCTATTCGAGCCGTCCTCCGAAGCGGTCGACGAGCGCCTCCAGAAGGCGAAGGCGGGAACCACCCTGCACGTCGCACTCTTGCACCGGGCCGTGCCGGTCATGAGCAGGTCCGACAGTCCGGGCAGTCAAGGACCGACCGATCTCGCCGGCCGGCGTGGAGCACTACCTGGAGAGCGAGTTCGACGACAATCTTGGCTTCACGATGCGCGTGATGGTCAAACTGACCCGCTCGATACCGGCCAAGGAGGTCACCGCGTGCCGCTTGTACGGAGAGTTCCGGCAGGCTGGGGCGGGGCGCTTGACCTCAATCTCATCGAGGGGCTGTCCGAACCGCGATGAGCCACCTTCGGTTTGGTGGCATCCCCCCATGCCGTGTGGCCCCGCTTGTTGAGTTTAGCCGGTCGAAGCCTCCTAACAAGGGCTTCCCACCTCCGTGACGGTTCCCGGCTGTCTGGGCGTGGTTTACTCGGAGTGAACGTCGGCAGTGGGCGGAGAGCGACCGTACGGTCGTCGCCCATGGAACGCCCGCAATCGACGTATTGCGGCCGTTGCAGACGATGGTCTTGGACGCCTCAATTGGGCGGTAAGCGCGCCCACAGAGGTCGCGTCGGGAAGGACCGGGTTCGCGCCAAAGCCGCCATTCCATTGCGAGCACGAAACAGCCTTCACCGCACGAAACGGACCTTCTCGTTGCGCAAGACTCTCACGGCTTCGACTTGAAAATGGACCCTCCGCCGCCTCGCCAGACGCACACTGGACATGGTCGGGGCCGCTCAATTCGTCTTCTGTTCGCCCTCCGGTATGCCCGCCTTGCGCAGGCCTTCGACGATGCGCTGATATTGCGTGTTGAAGGTCGGATCGTCGGACCAATGGATGCCGGCCCAGGTCTGGACGCGCAGAAGCCGGCAGGCTTCGTACTGGCCAGGCGCTCTTCGCCTCCTTGTCGTGACCGGCCCAGGCGTTGGCGGCGGCGAGGTCCACCAGCGGGAAAAAATTTGTAGGGTCGCCCGCGGTTGACCTGCTGCACCATTCGATTGCCTGCTCCCATTGGGCGAGATGGGTGTGGTTGTGGCACATGAAGAATTGCCAAAACGGCACGCCGGGATCGCGCGGACTTAGCCGAAGCGCGGTTTCAATTCCGGCGAAGCCATCCTCGGCGTGGCCGAGAAACATCTTGAAAAAGCCTCCGGCAGCGTGAGCGTCAGCATTGTTGCGGTCGTCCGCAATCGCCGTTTCTGTCTCCGCGGTAGCCGGCCCATACTGATGCTTCGCGAAGAAAAGCCAGCCCTTGATGCTATGGGCCCACGAATTGTCAGGCTGAAGGGCCAAAGCCGCATTGATCAATTCGTTCTCGCACGCGCGATGTCGGCTCCAGGGTCCTTGCTGGCGAACTTGGGTCACGCGCTCTTGCAGCACCGCCGCCAGCCCTGTCATCGCGAGCAAATTATGCAGGTCAAGGGCAAGCGCGCGTTCGTA
>CAVPFB010000008.1:0-183346 GCA_963703665.1 uncultured Alphaproteobacteria bacterium
TGACGGGGGTCTTGGGTTTGGGGGGCAGCAGCTTGCCCCGCTCGGCTGGGCTCTGGTGGGGTTTGTCTTGATTGAGAGTGTGGAGATGGGAAGGGATGTGCGGACGGTGGGGGTGGTTGCTGGTGTCTGGGGCATTGAAGTGAATGTTTGGTGGCCTGATGATGGGTCCTCCTTGGGGGTTGCTGTCGCAGTGACTAGTGGTGGTGCGGGTCTGCCTTCTGGGGTGGGGCTTGGCATGAACTGGAGAGTTTGATCCTGGCTCAGAATGAACGCTGCGGCATGCCTAACACATGCAAGTCGAATGCTGGAAGGTTTGGTGATCGGAGTGGCGCACGGGTGAGGAATGCGTGGGAACCTGCCTGGAGTGGGGGATAACCGAGGAAAGGTGGGCTAAGACGGCATACGGCGACTGCAAGAGATCGCCGGGAAAGATTGACTCGCTCTAGGAGGGGCCTGCGTCGGATTAGCTTGTTGGTGGGGTAACGGCCCACCAAGGCTTTGATCCGTAGCTGGTCTGAGAGGATGATCAGCCACACTGGAACTGAGACACGGCCCAGACTCCTACGGGAGGCAGCAGTGGGAAATATTGGACAATGGGCGCAAGCCTGATCCAGCAATGCCGCGTGAGTGATGAAGGCCTTCGGGTTGTAAAGCTCTTTCGCCGCGACGATGATGACGGTAGCGGGAGAAGAAGCCCCGGCTAACTTCGTGCCAGCAGCCGCGGTAATACGAAGGGGGCGAGCGTTGTTCGGATTTACTGGGCGTAAAGGGCGCGTAGGCGGCGCTGGAAGTCAGGCGTGAAAGCCCCGGGCTCAACCTGGGAATGGCGCTTGGGACTGTGGTGCTGGAGTTCGGGAGAGGAGCGTGGAATTCCCAGTGAGAGGTGAAATTCGTAGATATTGGGAAGAACACCGGTGGCGAAGGCGGCGCTCTGGATCGAGACTGACGCTGAGGCGCGAAAGCGTGGGGAGCAAACAGGATTAGATACCCTGGTAGTCCACGCGGTAAACGATGTGTGCTAGACGTTGGGGGGCCGAGCTCTCCGGTGTCGCCGCTAACGCTGTAAGCACACCGCCTGGGGAGTACGGCCGCAAGGTTAAAATCAAAGGAATTGACGGGGGCCGCACAAGCGGTGGAGCATGTGGTTTAATTGACGCAACGCGAAGAACCTTACCAGCCCTTGACATGCCTCGTATGGGGGCGAGAGATCGCCTTCTTCGTTCGGCCGGCGGGGACACAGGTGCTGCATGGCTGTCGTCAGCTCGTGTCGTGAGACGTTGGGTTAAGTCCGCAACGAGCGCAACCCTCATCTGCAGTTGCCATCGGGTGACGCCGGGCACTCTGCAGAAACTGCCGGTGACAAGCCGGAGGAAGGCGGGGATGACGTCAAGTCTCATGGCCCTTATGGGCTGGGCTACACACGTGCTACAATGGCGGTGACAGAGGGCGGCAAGGGGGCGACCTCGAGCCAATCTCGAAAAGCCGTCTCAGTTCGGATTGTTCTCTGCAACTCGAGAGCATGAATCGGAATTGCTAGTAATCGCGGATCAGCACGCCGCGGTGAATACGTTCCCGGGCCTTGTACACACCGCCCGTCACACCATGGGAGTTGGTTTGACCTTAAGGCGGCGGGCCAACCCTGGGGTAACTGGGGAGGCAGCCGACCACGGTCAGGTCAGCGACTGGGGTGAAGTCGTAACAAGGTAGCCGTAGGGGAACCTGCGGCTGGATCACCTCCTTTCTGGATGTCCAGAGGTCAGAGATCAGAGGTCAGAGATCAGAAATGATGTCTGGCATGATCGCTCCTCCGGTTTCCATCAACGTCAGGGCTTGGCAGATCTGATCTCTGTGTTCTGATCTCTGATCTCTGGCAACCGCCGCCGTCTGCGCATCCCTTCTCCCGAATCTCGGGGCGAACGCCGTTCGCGGGTCGGGCCGGGTCGCGGGTCGGGGTTTCCCCGGCTGCGGCGTCGGGGTCGCCCGTGGCGCCGGGCTAGTAGCTCAGCTGGTTAGAGCGCGCGCTTGATAAGCGTGAGGTCGGAGGTTCAAATCCTCCCTGGCCCACCAGGAATTGGAGGACGGAAGACAGCGGACAGCGGACAGGATTTCGTCGTCGGTCGTCTGTCTCCGGTCCTCTGGGGGTGTAGCTCAGTTGGGAGAGCGCCTGCTTTGCAAGCAGGAGGTCATCGGTTCGATCCCGTTCACCTCCACGCAACCGAGATCAGCGGCCCCAGATCGGCGGGCACAGATCGGCGGCCGGCGGTCGCAGGATGGCGATCGGAGGACGGCGGACCGGGTCTGTCGTCTGGGCCTGGTTCTGTCGTCTGGGCCGGGTCTGTCGTCTGGGCCGGGTCGCGGCCGCGGCCGGCGAGGTTCGGAAGAGAAGCGAGCGGGTTCCCGCAACGGCGCCTCGGGCAGAGGGGCCGTTGCGGGGCGGTGTTGATTGAAGGGTGAAGCGGATTTGTGAATGTGACCGAGGCGGACAGCCTTGGGCCGCGGCGGCGGGCGATCGGGTTGGACCGGGTGGGCAAGCGCTCATCGGGGCCGGCGGCGAGCGGCCCCGGGGCCGAGGGTCTCGGGCTGTCCGGGAGAAGTATCTTCATGCGAGGCCGCGCGCGCGGGTTTCGGGCCGAGGCCCCCGGTTTTGGGGTCTGGTCTGGGGCTGGCCGCTGTGCGCGGCGGTGTTCTGCGAGCGGCTGCCGGGCTGTCCCTGCAACGGGGCGGGCGCGGCGGGCGCTCTTTTTGGATCGAGCGTGACAAAAGGGCATCTGGTGGATGCCTTGGCACTGAGAGGCGATGAAGGACGCGGCACGCTGCGAAAAGCCCGGGGGAGATGCGAGCGATCGTTGATCCCGGGGATCTCCGAATGGGGCAACCCACCGCCGGACTTGATCCGGGGGTATCATCATCTGAATTCATAGGGTGGTGAGGCGAACCCGGCGAACTGAAACATCTCAGTAGCCGGAGGAGAGGACATCAACCGAGACTCCGCGAGTAGTGGCGAGCGAAAGCGGACCAGGCCAGCGGCTCATGTGTTTGGTACCGGAAGCGTCTGGAAAGGCGGGCCGGAGCGGGTGAGAGCCCCGTACGGGACACCGGGACATGGGTCCTCGAGTAGGGCGGGACACGAGCAATCCTGTCTGAAGATGGGGGGACCACCCTCCAAGCCTAAGTACTCCTCAGTGACCGATAGTGCACGAGTACCGTGAGGGAAAGGTGAAAAGCACCCCGACGAGGGGAGTGAAACAGTTCCTGAAACCGGATGCCTACAAGCAGTCGGAGCTCCAGAGGTCAGAGACCAGAGATCAGAGATCGGAAGCAATTCTGACATCTGATCTCTGCCATCTGATCTCTGAGTGACGGCGTACCTTTTGTATAATGGGTCAGCGAGTTGGTCTTGGCAGCGAGCTTAAGCCGCTAGGCGTAGGCGCAGCGAAAGCGAGTTCTCAATCGGGCGCGCGTCTGGTTTGTCGGGCAACCGGCGCACCGGACCACAGTTGCCGGGATCAGACCCGAAACCGGGTGATCTAGCCATGGGCAGGTTGAAGGTGCGGTAACACGCACTGGAGGACCGAACCCACTACTGTTGCAAAAGTAGGGGATGACTTGTGGTTAGGGGTGAAAGGCCAATCAAACCCGGAAATAGCTGGTTCTCCGCGAAATCTATTGAGGTAGAGCGTCGATTGCTCACCGCCGGGGGTAGAGCGCTGGATGGGCTAGGGGGGCGCGAGCCTTACCAAACCTAACCAAACTGCGAATACCGGCGAGTGGAGGTCGGCAGCCAGACGGCGGGTGCTAAGGTCCGTCGTCGAGAGGGGAACAGCCCAGACCGCCAGCTAAGGTCCCCCAGTCGTGGCTAAGTGGGAAAGGATGTGGGCAGGCCAAGACAACCAGGAGGTTGGCTCAGAAGCAGCCATCCTTTAAAGAAAGCGTAATAGCTCACTGGTCTAAATCTAAGCCCACCCGCGCCGAAAATGTAACGGGGCTCAAGCCACGCACCGAAGCTGCGGATTTCAGAAGACAGAGATCGGAGATCAGAGATCAAGAAAGAAGATGGAAAGCAAAAATCAGAGGAGCGAGTGGGTTCGAGGATTTGAAGAGCTCGAGATGTTCCGGCGGGCCTATCGGCTGTCGCTCGAGGTGCATCGCGCGAGCCTCGACTTCCCGCGGATCGAGCAGTGGGCGCTGGCCGACCAGGTTCGGCGAGCCCTCCAAATCGATCTGCGCCAACCTGGCCGAAGGGTTTGGCCGCCAACCTGTCTCGAAGCCGGAGGTTCGCCGGTTTGTGATGATGGCGTTGGGTTCGACCGACGAAATGCAGGTTTGGACGCTTTACTGCCGTGATCTCGGCTATATCGGAGCCGATGTGGCGGATCGCTGGCGGGGCGAGTACCGGGAGATCGCCCGGATGCTCTGGGCCCTGCATCGCGGCAGTTCTGATCTCTGACATCTGACCTCTGATCTCTGTCTTCTGGAGTGGTAGCGGAGCGTTCCGTAGGCCGGCGAAGCGGGGGCGCGAGCCCCTGTGGAGGCATCGGAAGTGCGAATGCTGACATGAGTAGCGTAAATCAGGGTGAGAACCCCTGACGCCGAAAGTCCAAGGGTTCCTGCGCAAGGTCATTCCGCGCAGGGTTAGCCGGGCCCCTAAGGCGAGGGCGAGAGCCGCAGCCGATGGGAAGGGGGTTAATATTCCTCCGCCTGCCGTGCGTGACGAAGGCCGAAAGCCGTTTCTCCTGATCGGATTGGAGGGGCGGCCTGGGACTTCCGGGAAACAGCGCCGGCGCTACAGACCGTACCCGAAACCGACACTGGTGGACTGGTAGAGCATACCCAGGCGTTTGAGAGAACGGTGTTGAAGGAACTCGGCAAAATGCCCCCGTAACTTCGGGAGAAGGGGGCCCCGCTCCTGGGCAACCAGGGGTGGGGGGCACAGAGGAGGGGGTGGCGACTGTTTACTAAAAACACAGGGCTCTGCGAAGTCGCAAGACGACGTATAGGGTCTGACGCCTGCCCGGTGCCGGAAGGTTAAGAGGAGGGGTTCACGCTCCGAATTGAAGCCCCGGTAAACGGCGGCCGTAACTATAACGGTCCTAAGGTAGCGAAATTCCTTGTCGGGTAAGTTCCGACCTGCACGAATGGCGTAACGACTTCCCCGCTGTCTCCAACACCGGCTCAGCGAAATTGAATTCTCCGTGAAGATGCGGAGTTCCCGCGGTCAGACGGAAAGACCCCGTGCACCTTTACTACAGCTTTGCAGTGGTGTTAGGGAGCTCATGTGTAGGATAGGCGGGAGCCGATGAAGCCCTGGCGCCAGTTGGGGTGGAGGCACCCTTGAAATACCGCTCTTGAGCTCTCTGGCATCTAACCGCGGCCCGTTTCCGGGTCCGGGACCCTGCATGGCGGGTAGTTTGACTGGGGCGGTCGCCTCCCAAAGAGTAACGGAGGCGCGCGATGGTGGGCTCAGGCTGGTCGGAAATCAGCTGTCGAGTGCAATGGCACAAGCCCGCCTGACTGCGAGAGCGACGGCTCGAGGAGAGACGAAAGTCGGCCATAGTGATCCGGTGGTCCCACGTGGACGGGCCATCGCTCAACGGATAAAAGGTACGCCGGGGATAACAGGCTGATGACGCCCAAGAGTCCATATCGACGGCGTCGTTTGGCACCTCGATGTCGGCTCATCGCATCCTGGGGCTGGAGCAGGTCCCAAGGGTATGGCTGTTCGCCATTTAAAGCGGTACGTGAGCTGGGTTTAGAACGTCGTGAGACAGTTCGGTCCCTATCTGCCGCGGGTGTTCGAGACTTGCGAGGCGCTCTCCCCAGTACGAGAGGACCGGGAGGGACGCACCTCTGGTGGACCGGTTGTGGCGCCAGCCGCAGCGCCGGGTAGCTAAGTGCGGACGGGATAACCGCTGAACGCATCTAAGCGGGAAGCCCTCCTCAAAACCAGGTCTCGTCGAGAGCCGTGGAAGACCACCACGTCGATAGGCCGGGGGTGGAAGCGGAGCAATCCGTGGAGCTGACCGGTACTAATCGCTCGAACCCGCCCGATCCATCGGTTGGCTGTGGCCAACCCGACACCGCCCGCGTGCAGCGGCCAGCGCCAGCGCCGATCGAGCGATCGCCGCCCGGTTGCGCCGCCGCCGCCCAGACGCTTCTCCCCCGAACGCTTCGCCCCCGAACGCTTCGCCCTGTCACCTTCACAAATCCCGCACTCCCCCAGGCCGCCGGCCGGCGCGAGCATGGGTCCGGCAGGTTGGCCAGCCTGGTGGCCCGCGGCCGCGCCGAGGCTCCGCCACGGGCCAAACCGGCTCCGCCACGGGCCAAACCGGCTCCGCCACGGGCCAAACGGGGGGTTGGCCAGCCTGGTGGCCACAGCGAGGGGCAAAACACCCGATCCCATCCCGAACTCGGCCGTGAAAACCCTCAGCGCCGATGGTACTGCCGCTCAAGCGGCGGAAGAGCAGGTCGCCGCCAGGCTCGCCAACCCCCCGCCCCGCGCCCCGCTCGGCGGATCACGATCAACCCCCCAACCATGCCAAAACGCCCCAACGACCCCCCGGCGAAGGCGCCGGCCCCCCACACACACCCGCCGCGGGGTGGAGCAGCCCGGTAGCTCGTCAGGCTCATAACCTGAAGGTCGCAGGTTCAAATCCTGCCCCCGCAACCACCAATCCAGCCCTCCCGACCAATCCGGCCGCACGCTTCACACGTCGAGGTTGGCGACCGAGAGCGCGTTCGATTGGATGAAATCGCGTCGGGGTTCGACGAGGTCGCCCATCAGGGTCGAAAAGGTCTCCTCCGCCGAATCGGCATGGCTGACCCGGACCTGGAGGAGCGCGCGGACCTCGGGATCGAGGGTCGTCTCCCACAACTGCTCGGGGTTCATCTCACCCAACCCCTTGTAGCGCGTCACCTCGATGCCGCGGCGGCCCAATTCCATGACCGCTTCGACGAGGCCGGTCGGACCGGCGATCGGGGTCGTTCTGTCGCGTGCGGCAAGCGTGCCCGGGCGGGCGTAGGTCTGACGCAACCCCTCGCCGTCGGCGTCGAGCCGGCGCGCCTCGGCGCTGCGCAGCAATGTGGCGTCGATCAGCCGGCGTTCCGCGACGCCCTGCCGGGTGCGGCTCAGCACCAGCCCCCAACGGCCATCGTCACCGGCAATCACCGCGCCCTGCCAGTTGCGCTCGTGCTCGGCGGCGGCGAGGTTGAGGCGCTCGGCGGTGCGGCGGACGGCCTCGATCGCGCGGTTCGGGTCATCGAGCAGCGCCGGCGACAACGCCCCGGCGATTGCCGCCTGCTCGACCACCGCGAGGTCGCCGACCTTTGACGCCAAGGCCTGCAACGAGCGGCGCTGGGCCCGCGCCTCTTCGAGCAGCGCGCGCAGATCGAGGCCGGCGCGCTCGACCCCGTCATGCTGGGTGAACACCGCGTCGCGCAACGCCGCATCGATGCAATAAGCCTCGAGCGCCGGATCATCCTTCAGGTAGACCGCCTTCTGGTTGCCGCGCTGCAGCCGGTAGAGCGGCGGCTGGGCGATGTACAAAAAGCCCTTGTCGATCAGGCTCGCCATCTGCCGGAAGAAGAAGGTCAACAGCAGGGTGCGGATGTGGCTGCCGTCGACATCGGCGTCGGTCATGATGATGATGCGGTGATAGCGCGCCTTTTCCGGGTTGAAATCATCGTGGCCGATGCCGGTGCCGAGGGCGGCGATCAGGGTCCCGATCTCGGCCGAGCCAAGCATCTTGTCGAAGCGGGCGCGCTCGACATTGAGGATCTTGCCCTTCAATGGCAAGATCGCCTGAAAGCGCCGGTCGCGGCCTTGCTTGGCCGAGCCGCCGGCGCTGTCGCCCTCGACGATGAAGAGTTCGCTCTTGGCCGGGTCGCGCTCCTGGCAATCGGCGAGCTTGCCCGGAAGGTTGGCGATGTCGAGCGCCCCCTTGCGTCGGGTCAGGTCGCGCGCCTTGCGCGCCGCCTCGCGCGCCGCCGCCGCCTCGACCACCTTGGCGACGATCTTTCTGGCCTCGGCCGGGTGCTCCTCGAACCATTGGGTCAGCTTGTCGGCGACGATGCCCCCAACCGCCGGGCTGACCTCCGAGGAAACCAGCTTGTCCTTGGTCTGCGAGGAGAATTTCGGGTCCGGCACCTTGACCGACAAGACGCAGGTCAGCCCCTCGCGCATGTCCTCGCCGGTCAGCGCCACCTTTTCCTTTTTGGCGATGCCGCTGTCATTGGCATAGGCGTTGACGCTGCGGGTCAGGGCCGCGCGAAAGCCGGCGAGGTGGGTCCCGCCGTCGCGCTGCGGGATGTTGTTGGTAAAGCACAGCATCGTCTCGTGATAGCTGTCGGTCCACTCCATCGCGATTTCCAGGAGGATGTCGTCGCGCTCGCCGCGGATTGCCAAGGGCGGCGCGTGCAGCGCCTGCTTGGAGCGGTCGAGATAGCGGACAAAGGCTTCGAGCCCGCCCTCGAAATGCAGGGTGACGCTCTTCGGCTCGACCCCGCGCGCATCGTTCAGCACCAGGGTGACGCCGCTGTTCAGAAAGGCCAGCTCGCGCAGCCGGTGCTCGAGGGTAGTGAAGTCGAACTCGGCTTTGGTGAAGGTTTCGGTGCTCGGCAGAAAGGTGATCTCGGTGCCGGTGGCCGGGCCGTGCCGGGTCGAACCTTCAGGCCAGGCCGGGGCCGGCCCGATCTCGGCGAGCGGCGCTTCGGGCACGCCGTCGCGAAACCGGATAAACCATTCCGACCCGCCGCGAAAGACGCGCAGATCGAGGCGCGAGGAAAGGCCGTTGACCACCGAAACGCCGACCCCGTGCAGCCCGCCCGACACCTTGTAGGCGTTCTGATTGAATTTGCCGCCGGCATGGAGGTGGGTCATGATCACCTCGGCGGCGGAAACCCCTTCCTCGTCATGGATGCCGACCGGGATGCCGCGGCCGTTGTCGGTGACGGTGACCGAGCCGTCGGCGTTCAGGGTCACGACGACGGTGTCGCAATAGCCGGCGAGCGCCTCGTCGATCGCGTTGTCGACGACCTCGTAGACCATGTGGTGCAGGCCGGAGCCGTCGTCGGTGTCGCCGATATACATGCCCGGCCGCTTGCGCACGGCGTCGAGCCCGCGCAGCACCTCGATCGACTGCTCGTTATAGGTTTCGTCGATGCCGCTGTCGTGAGCGGCGCCGTTGCCGGAAATCGCCGCGGGAACCCTGGCGTCGGGGACGGCGGCAGCCGGCGGTTGCCCGGAGGCGGCGCCGGTCGACGGGTGCGGATCGGAGGCGGGAATGTTTGCCATGTATTGGTGATCGAAGCCTTTGTGATTGAGCCTGCTCGGGTCAGAGAGAGGGCGGCGTCAAGCTTCCGCCGTAGACCGACACAAACTGAGCGCGATGCCGCAGCGGTGCGAACAGCGCCGGCTCGGTGCCGGTGAGCCACGCTTGGCTGGCCAGCCGATCGATCGCGTCGAACAGCGCCTCGCGCCGGCTCGCATCGAGATGGGCAGCGATCTCGTCGAGCAGCAGCAGCGGCGGCTCGCCGCGCAATGCCCGCTGCAGCCCGGCATGCGCAAGCAGAATCGAAATCAACAGCGCCTTCTGCTCGCCGGTCGAGGCATGTTCCGCCGCAACCCCGGTTTGCCTCAGGCTGACCACCAAATCGGAGCGCTGCGGGCCGAACGCTGCACCTCCGGCGACGGCATCGCTGCGCCGCCCATTGGCGAATGCCTCGGCCAATTTTGCCTCGACGGCGAGCGCCGGCATATCGTCGAGCCAGTCCTCGACGGCGCCGAGGAGGACGAGGCGGGCGCGCGGAAACGGCCCTTCAGCCGCGGCGCAGGCGCGGTCGAGCCGCTGCACGAAATCGCGCCGTGCCGCCGTGACCGCGACGCCCTGCGCCGCCATGACCGCTTCGAGCGCGGTCAGCCAAGCGGGATCAGCCGCCCGCCCGCCCGAAAAGCCGCTGCGCAACAGATGCGAACGTTCGTGCAATGCGCGCTCATAGGCGCCGACCCGTGCGGCGTGCGCCGGATCGAGGGCCAGCACCAGGCGGTCGAGAAACCGCCGCCTGCCAACGGGTCCTTCGAGAAAAAGGCGGTCCATCGGCGGTGTCAGCCAGACCACGCCGAGCCGGTCGGCGAGCAGCGCCTGGCTGCGCACCGGCTCGCCATCGATCCGCACGATCCGGCGTTCGGTCTCCGACCCACGCGGCAAATCCCCGGGCACTTCGTGCCGCGGCTGAGAACCCGGGTCGCGGCCGGTGCCGATGCGCACGACGCCGCGGCGGGCAGCCACTTCTGCGGCCACCGCCCAACCCCGCAGCGATCGCTCGGACTGGTCTTCGCAATCCGCCGTCCGCCGCCGGTCGATATCGGTCAGCTTGGCCCCGCGCAGCCCGCGACCGGGTGCCAGGAACGACACGGCCTCGAGCAGATTGGTCTTGCCGGCGCCATTCGGGCCGGTCAGCACCACCGGGTCGGTGGTAAGCGTGAGGCTGGCCCTGCGGTAGTTGCGGAAATCGGTCAGCACCAGGCGGGTCACGCCGGGCCGCCGAGCGAACGGCGAAGCGGCCGCGGCACCGGCGCTGCCGCGGGCTTGCTGTGCCTCGGTGAGCATGCTGATGATATGGGGCCGACCGCCCCTTTTATCCACCCGGTCGGGATCGGCCCAGCCCGCCCGAACGCGCAAACCCGCCCGAATGCGCAAACCCGCCCGAATGCTCAAACCCGCCCGAATGCTCAAACCCGCATCGGCATCAGCACGTAGAGGGCGCTCTGATCGGCGCGATCGCGCACAATCGTCGGCGAGGCCGAATCCGACATGACGAATTGCGCGCCTTCGCCCTCGATCTGCGCGGCGATATCCAGGAGGTACCGGGAATTGAAGCCGATTTCGAGCGGCTCGGCGAGATAGGTGGCGTCGATTTCCTCGACGGCGGTCCCGTTCTCCGGGCTGGTCGCCGACACCGCGAGGGTGCCGCCATTGACGCCGGGTGCGATGGCCAGCTTGACCGCCCGGCTCTTCTCGCTCGAGATGGTCGAGACCCGGTCCACTGCTTCGGCGAAGTCCTTGCATTTGACCTCGAGGACCTTGTCGTTGTTGGCGGGGATCACCCGATCGTAATCGGGAAAGGTGCCGTCGATCAGCTTGGAGGTCAGCGCCGCGCCACTCCCCTCAGCCGATCCGCGCAGGGCAAAGCGGATCTTGGTCTCGCTGAGCGCCACCTCGATCTCGTCCTCGCTCTCCTCGACCAGCTTTCTGAGCTCGATGACCGTCTTGCGCGGCACGATGATACCCGGCATCCCGGCCGCTCCCTCCGGCATGACCATTTCCACCCGGGCGAGACGGTGCCCGTCGGTGGCGACTGCGCGGATCACCGGAACCTCGTTGTTTTTGGTCGCGTGCAGGTAAATTCCGTTCAAATAGTACCGCGTCTCTTCGGTCGAAATCGCAAATCGAGTCCGGTCGATGAGCCCGCGCAATTCGGCGGCGGTCAGGCTGAAACTGTGCGCCAGCTCGCCGCTCGCCATCACCGGATAATCTTCGGGCGGCAGACACGCCAAGGTGAAGGTCGAGCGACCAGAGCGCAGCACCATCGCGTTGCGCTCGCCGCCCTCCGAGCCATTTGGCGCCTCGATCTCGATCTGGGCACCCTCGCGCAATTTGCGGACGATGTCGTAAAGGGTGTGTGCCGGCGCGGTTGTGCGCCCGGCGCGCTCGACTTGGCCCGGCACGCGCTCGACGATCTCGAGATCCATGTCGGTGGCGCTGAGCGCCAGTGCCCCGGCGCCCGACCCGCCGCCTGCGGCCGACCCAATACCGGAAGAGGCGCCGCCGGCATCGGCCTGCAACAGCACGTTCGAGAGAATCGGTATCGTGTTGCGTCGTTCGACGACGCTCTGCACATGGCCCAGAGCCTTCAGAAGAGCGCCCCGTTCGATGGTGAGTTTCATTTGGCTACACGCAGGTTGACATACCGGTCGGCGCCGACCGGATGCTCGGCCGATGCCCCCGTCACACCAACCCGAAAGGCTGCGGACGGGGTGGCATCCTAGCATAAAACGATCCCGGCCTCAGCACCGGGTTTCGCGGACCGCGCTCGCGACCGCCGCCGAGTCGCCGGGTCAGGTTTGCAGCATCCGGCGCAGCAGCTCGACATCTTCGGCGAGCACCGGATCGGTCAGCATCAGCTCCTCGATCTTGCGCACCGCATGGATCACAGTGGTGTGGTCGCGGCCGCCGAATTTGCGCCCGATCTCGGGCAGCGACCGGGTCGTCAGCTGCTTGGCGAGGTACATGGCGACCTGGCGCGGCCGGGCGACGATCCGGGCGCGCCGGTCGGAGGTCATCTCGGCCAGCCTGATGTTGAAATGCTCGGCGACGCGGCGCTGGATCTCGTCGATCGTCACGCGCCGCTCGTGCGAGCGCAACAGATCATGCAATTCCTCCTGCGCGCTTTCGAGCGTGATGTCGCGCCCGACGAGCTCCATGTTGGCCGTGATGCGGTTCAGCGCACCTTCGAGCTCGCGCACGTTCGAGGTGATCTTGTGAGCGAGAAACTCCATGACTTTCAAGGGGATACATAAATTGGTCTGTTCCGCCTTCGACTGCAGGATGCCTAGGCGCAGTTCGTAGGTGGTTGGGTGCAGATCGGCGACCAGCCCCCAGCCGAGGCGCGAGCGCATGCGCTCTTCAACCCCTTCGAGATCGGACGGCGACTTGTCGGCGGAAATGACGATCTGGCGGTTCTGGTCGACCAGTGCGTTGAAGGTATGGAAGAACTCTTCCTGGGTCGATTCCTTGCCGCTGATGAACTGGACGTCGTCGATCATCAATAAGTCGACGGAGCGAAACTCCTCCTTGAAGTCCATCATTGATTTGAATCGCAGCGCCCGAATGAACTGATACATAAACTTTTCGGCCGAAAGGTAAATGACCTTGCGGCCGCAGGCCTGCTTGCGGACATGCCAGGCTACGGCATGCATCAGATGGGTCTTGCCGAGGCCGACCCCGCCATAAAGAAACAATGGGTTGAACGGCACTGTGCGCACCGGGCTGGCGCAGGCTTCGGCGACCCGGCGAGCCGCGGCGTGGGCCAGCTCGTTGGGCTTGCCCACCACGAAATTCTCAAAGGTAAAGCGCGGATCGAGCCCCGAGGGCTGCGTCCTTTCCTCACCGAATTCGAGCGCGCCGACCGGGTCCAGCACCGGGCCCGGCGGCGGACGATTCGCCATGGGGTCCTCGCTGCGTGGGAAATCGGGTGATCCGGCCGCGCGCGGGTCCGGTGCGACGACCACCAAAATCCGCTTGATCTGCCGGTTCTCTGCCCGCCACAGCGCCAGAATCCGATCCGCGTAATGCGAGGCCACCCAATCGCGAAAAAACCGCGCCGGCGCCGCGATCACCGCCTCGCCGCCATCGACGCGCTGCACGCTGATCGGGACGAGCCAGCTGCGATAAGCTGTCTCCCCGACCTCTTGCTTGAGCTGGCTGAGAACTCGGTTCCATTGGGATTGAGACGCCGATGTCGACCCTTCGGCACTCTCTGCTTGAGCTGTTTCCGCCACCACCGCATTCCCCCGATCAGGACGGCAGCACCGCCCGGTTCAAATCCCGGTGAATCTCACTCCTCGATACTGTAAATATTCGACGGCTCAGCCGCCGCGCTCCGCGAAACGAATGCTCCCCCTGTGCGCGGCATTATTAACCACAAGGCCCGAGCAAGCCGCGATTGCCTCGACCTGGATTTACAAGACGCCAACGTATTGTTTGATGGCGCAATACGACGATGCTAGCTTACGTGTCGAAACGATGGCAAGCAGCCCGAAAGCGGAACACGGCAACATTTTTTCGCCGATCCGGATCGCCGTGAATTCGGCTGAGTTCGTGCGGCAGCGCCTCGCTCGCGCGGCGCCGTCGTCGGGCGGCGAGCGGTCTCAGAGGGCGTTGATGCGGGTGGCGAGGCGCGAGAGCTTGCGCGCCACCGTGTTCTTGTGCAGCACGCCCTTGGTGATCGCCCGATGCAGCTCGGGCTGGGCCACCTGAAAGGCCGACTGGGCCGCCTGCCGGTCGCCGGTGGCGATCGCCGTCTCGACTTTTTTGACGAAGGTGCGAACCCGGCTGATCCGGGAGCGGTTGATCGCGGTGCGCTTCGCAGTCTGGCGGATGCGCTTTTCCGCCGATTTGTGGGTGGCCATGCTGCTTCGCCGAGTGAATGAGGCAGCCCTTCTATAAGCGGGCCGCGGCTGCGTCAACACCCGATGGCCAAGGCCGTCGATGTGCCGGCGCCGGTCAACAAAGGCTCGCTGTCGCCGGGCAATCGCGATATCCTGGCGACCCATCGCTCGAGCGACCAACCGTCCGAGCAACAAGCCGCGCAACAACGCGACAACCGACAAGGAGAACGATCATGGCCTATGGCGTCCAGCATGTGCACCTGAAGACCCGCGATCCCAAAGCGACCATGCAATTCTACGTCGACAATTTCGGCGCCACCCTCAAGGCCGAGATCGCGGGCCGCGGCTTCCGCCTCGATCTGCACGGGCTGCAGCTCAACATCACCACCCTGATCGCCAGCCAGAGCCACGAGCAGCATTACGGCATCGAGCACATCGCCGTCGACACCGACGACTATGCCGGGACCGTCGAGCGCATGCGCAAGAACGGCGTGCGCATCCTCGAGGAAATGGCGCCCAACAACGGCCGGCGGGTGTGCTTTATCGAAGCGCCCGACGGCGCGCAGATGGAATTGATCGAAAAGGTCTGAGCCCGGTCCGGGCTCAGCGGCGCGCCAGAAAGGAGCCGGGCATGGCTCTCCCAGGAGTGGCGCTCAAAGATAAAATCGCGCTGGGGATGGCGCTGCCCCACCGCTCGCCCGAGCCGATCGACATGGCCTCGGTGCGGCGGTGGCGCAGCGTGCCGAGGCGCTCGGCTTTCGCGATCTGTGGGTGACCGAGAACACGCTCGACCACGTCTTCTGCTTCGATCCGGTGGTGGTGCTGACCTATGCGGCCGCGGTTACCACGACGATCCGCCTCGGCGCGTCGGTGGTGGTGCTGCCGATCCACCACCCGGCCTTGGTCGCCCATCAATGGGCGAGCCTCGATTATGTCAGCGGCGGCCGCGCGATCCTCGGCGTCGGATTGGGCCGCGACCATCACTATGCCCAGTTCGAGGTGCCGCGCGAGCGTCGGGTGCGGCGCTTCCGCGAGGAGGTCGAGCTGATCCGGGCGTTGTGGACCGAGCCGCGGGTCGAATACCGGGGCAGCCTCTACCGGCTCGAAGGCGGCACGATGCGCCCGAAGCCGGTGCAGCAGCCGCATTTGCCGATCTGGATGGGGGTCGGCCATCCCGACGCGGTGCGCCGCGCCGCCGTGCTCGCCGACGGCTGGATGGGGTCGGGCGGGTCGAGCATCGCCGCCTTCGGGCGCTCGGTGCCGATCCTGCGCGGGGCGCTGGAAAAGGCCGGGCGCGACCCGGCAACCTTTCCGATCTCGAAACGGCTGTTCATGGCCGTCGACGAGCGCCCGGAGGTGGCCCGTGCCGAGCTCAACCGCTGGTTCACCGAGGTCTACCACAATCCCGAGGGGACCGACGCCTCCGGCATCCACGGCACCCCCGAGCAGGTTCGCGAGCGGCTCGAGGAGCTGGTGGCGATGGGCGCCAACCACCTGCTGCTGAACCCGGTGGGGCACTACGCCGAGCAGGTCGAGGCCTTGGCCGCGGTCGCCGGGTTCGCCTAAGGCCGTCAAAAAAGGAGCACGTCGATGTCCTCAGCGCATACCGACCGGGTCAAAGAGCAGGTGGCCGCCCATTGGGACCGGCGGGCGGCGCATTTCGACGAGGATTTCGGCCACAGCATCCGCACCCCGGCCGAGCGCGCCGCCTGGGACCGCGTTTTCGGCCTGGTTCTGCCGGATGGAGGTGCGCTCGATGCGCTCGACCTCGGCTGCGGCACCGGATTTTTGAGCCTGGAGCTGGCGGCGCGCGGACACCGCGTCACCGGCGTCGATTTCGCGCCCTCGATGATCGCACGGGCCGAGCGCAAGGCGGCCGAGCGCGGCCTCTCGGTGCGACTTCGAACAGGGCGATGCCGAGCAGTTGCGGTTCGCCCCGGCGAGCTTCGACCTCGCGATCAGCCGCCATGTGCTGTGGACCTTGCCGCACCCGGAGGCCGCGATCGACGAGTGGATCCGCGTGTTGCGGCCAGGAGGCCGCTTGGTTGTCGTCGACGGCGCCGTGCTCGACGGCAGCGACCGGGTCAAAGGCGCACAGCCGGGCTGCCAGGAAAATGCCCGCACCAGCCCCGAATATGCCGCGGTCGGCGACCGGCTGCCGTTTCTCGGCGGCCGCCCGCGCGAAGAGATCGAAGCGCTGCTGCGCGCCCACGGCCTCGTCAACGTCGGCGGCGACCCACTGACCGATCTGGTCGACGCGCAGGTAGAGCGCATGACCGAGGAGGGGCTCGAGCCGCGGCGGCGCAATCGCTACGTCGTCTGGGGCGACGTTCCGCGCTGAACCCCATCATGCAGCAGGGCCGCGGCGGCATGGGCAGCCGTAAGCACGGCACCTCCGGACACGCCGCTCAGAGCCCACGCTTTCGCCTCGGTAAGAAGCTAGCGGCCCAGCGCGGCGAATACGAATCGCGCTCATCGCGCCGGCCGCTGGGCCCGTCTTTCGACAATGTCCGCGACGCCTTCGACCGCCGCCGTAAGCCGCGCCGGCTCTAGCCGGCGGCCGAACTTCCGAAATGGGTGGAACGTTGCCGTTCCCGATTTGCCCGGCCTGCGATTCCCATGGCTTATGCCGATCATTCGCGAAACCAACAGCTCGTCTTTGAAAGACGGTCACATACTCGAATAGGAAGAGAGTCGAGACCAGGGACCTACCTGCTGCTGTGAGTGGCGGTCTTGTTTGTAATCTTCCAAACCCCGTTGATCCGGAGCAGATTGTGGAAGTCGATCCACCCACGGGACTTGTCGGCGTCAAAGCTGAGCTGGACCGCGGCAGCATCTCCCACCTGAGTCACCGAGATGAATCGACCCACAACACCCGAACTGGGCGGCGCCGCCCATGCCTCAAAGCAGTCACAGATTAGATTTTTATGAAGGATGCCGTCGGCGCCGATGTAGAAGATCCAGGCGTCTTCGTCAAAAGCCTCCTTCAACTTTTTGACATCATTGTCATTGAAGGCGTCGACGTAGAGCTGCACGACTCGCACTATCTCGTCGTAGTCATCTGTTCTCTCAGTTATGGTGACCTCCTCTTGTTTAACCCGACATTCCCCCATATGTCGGTCCATCCGACCATCTGATCGGCACGATAACCGTCCGCCGAGGCGTTCTTCAATCCGCTTCCTGGCCGACCCCACCCTCCGCTGGCGCGGTGATGAAGGTCTGGATCGGGTCGGAGTTTGTCATTGGGTACCCCCCCACCCTATGTTTAAGCCGAGTCGCGCAAATAACCCTCTCCCGGGCGGGGTCAGCGGTTGCGGAAGGCTGCTTTGCGCTTTTCGATAAAGGCGGCCATGCCCTCTTTGCGGTCCTCGGTGGCGAAGGTCGAATGGAACAGCCGCCGCTCGAAGCGCACGCCTTCGGCGAGGCTCGTCTCGTAGGCGCGGTTGACCAATTCCTTGACCATCATCGCGATCGGCCGCGACATCTCGCTGATCCGCTCGGCGATCTTGATTGCCTCGGGCAAGAGGTCGGCCGCCGGCACGATGCGGCTGACGAGACCCGCCCGCTCGGCCTCGGCGGCGTCCATCATCCGCCCGGTCAGGCACAGATCCATCGCCTTCGCCTTGCCGATAAAGCGGGCGAGGCGCTGGGTCCCGCCGGCGCCCGGCATCGTGCCGAGCTGGATCTCGGGCTGGCCGAAGCGCGCCGTATCGGCGGCAATGACGATGTCGCACATCATCGCGATCTCGCAGCCGCCGCCGAGCGCAAAACCGGCGACCGCGGCGACGACCGGCTTGCGGCACTGCCCGACCCGCTCCCAGCCTTTGGTGATGAAATCCTCGAGATAGATCTCGGGATAGGTCTTGCCGGCCATTTCCTTGACGTCGGCGCCGGCGGCGAAAGCCTTGTCGTTGCCGGTCAGGACGATCGCGCCGATCGCGTCGTCGGCTTCGAATTCGTCGATCGCCGCCGCCAGCTCGGCGATCAGCGCCGCGTTCAGCGCGTTCAGCGCCTGCGGCCGGTTCAGGGTGACGATGCCGACCGCACCGCGGCGTTCGACGAGGATGTTGTCGTAAGCCTGCTGCTCGCTCATCGGGAGTCCTCGCTGAAGCTGGGACGACAGGCTGTCATTGCGAGCGGAGCGAAGCAATCTCGTGGTCGAGAGGACCGACTGCAGAACGGGATTGCCGCGTCGCGCGATGCGCTCCTCGCAATGACGGATTGTGGCTAACGCTGCCGCTTCGCGCAATAAGAACGTCGAGCGGCCGGACTGGACGATGCGGCGCACCCCTTCGGCGCAGTCGCAGCCGGGGCAGGGCTCGCCCTCGCGGCCGTAAACCGCCCAGCGGTGCTGGAAATAGCCGAGCTCGCCGTTCGGCCTGGACATAGTCGCGCAACGACGAGCCGCCGGCCTCGATCGCTTCGCCGAGCACCGCGCGGATCGCCGCGACCAGCCGCTCCGCCCGGCCGCGGCCGATCGTTCCGGCGAGCCGCCGCGGCGACAGGCGGGCGCGATAGAGCGCCTCGCAGACATAGATGTTGCCGAGCCCGGCGACGACGCGCTGGTCGAGCAGCGCCGCCTTGATCGAGGTCAGCTTGCCGGCGAGTTTCGCCGCGAGATAGGCGCCGTCGAACCCCGGCCTCGAGCGGCTCCGGCCCGAGCCCGGCCAACAGCGGGTGGCGGCTCGCCTCGCTGCGCCGCAGGTAGTCGAGCAGGCCGAAGCGGCGCGCGTCGTTGAAGCGCACGACCGTGCCGTCGTCGAGGGTCAGCACCACGTGGTCGTGCGCGCAGGTCGGGCTGCGCCGCGTCGCCGGCGGTGATCCGCCCCGACATGCCGAGATGGAGCAGCAGCAGGCCGTCGGCGTCGAGCTCGATCAGGATGTATTTGCCGCGGCGGCCGAGCGCGCCGATTTGCGCGCCGCCGAGCCGCTCGGCCAAGGCCGGCGGAAACGGCCGGCGCAGATCGGGGCGGCGCAATTCGGCGCGCACGATCCGGCGGCCGCTCATTTTCAGCGCCAGGCCGCGCCGCACGGTCTCGACTTCAGGCAGCTCGGGCATTGCGACAGATGGTTTCCGCGCCTATCGGCCGCGGCGTGGCGCGCGCGGCCCGATGGCGGCTATCTTCCTGCCCGATGAGCGAGCAAGAGACAAGCGGCAGCGCCGCCCGCGACTACCGCCATTTGCCGGCCGGACGAGAAGGCGCCGCTGGTGCGCGCGATCTTCGACAGCGTCGCTTCGCGCTACGATCTGATGAACGACCTGATGAGCGGCGGCGTCCACCGGTTGTGGAAGGCCGAGATGGTGGCGTGGATCAAGCCGCGTCCCGGCCAGCGCCTGATCGACGTGGCCGGCGGCACCGGCGACGTCGCGCTGCGCGCGCTGCCGCGACTGGCGCCCGAGGGCGCGCCGGTGCGGGCGGGATCGCGACGAAGGCAGGATGCCGGTGAGGGCGGGGCCGTCGTCTGCGACGCCAATGCTGCGCATGCTCGAGATCGGCCGCGCCCGCGCGCTCGACCGGGGCATCCTCGACGGCATCGAATGGCTCGGCGCCGATGCCGAGCGGCTGCCCTTCGCCGACCGCAGCTTCGATCTCTATACGATCGCCTTCGGGCTGCGCAATGTCGACCCGTATCGACGCGGCGCTCGCCGAGGCGCGGCGCGTGCTGAGGCCGGGCGGCCGGTTCATGTGCCTCGAATTCACCCCGGAGGTGATGCCGCTGCTGCAGCCGTTCTACGATCTCTACAGCTTTCATGTGGTGCCGTTGCTCGGGCCAGATCGTCGCCGGCGATCGCGAGGCCTATACCTATCTGGTCGAAAGCATCCGCGGGTTTCCGCGCCAGGGCGAGCTCGCCGAGATGATCTGCCGGCGGCGGGGCTCGAGCAGGTCCGATACCGCAACCTGACGGCGGGCATTGCTGCGCTCCACTCGGCTTGGCGTCTTTGAGGCTCGGCGGCTCTGGGGCCCGACTTCGGGCTGCTGCGCAGCCTGCGCAATCTCGCCCGCCTGGCCGCGATCGGGCTGATCCTGGCGCGCCACGACGCGCTGTTCCCGTTTGCCGCGGTCCCGGTCGTCGCCTTTTACCTGCGGGTCGCCCGGCTGCTTCGCGCGCCGGCGCCGCCCGGCGGCGGCGCGCCCGGGCCAGCGGCTCGCCGTGGCGCTCGACGAGATGGGGCCGAGCTTCATCAAGCTCGGTCAGCTGCTGTCGACCCGCGCCGATCTGCTTGGCGACGAGCTCGCCGCCGATCTGGCGAGCCTGCAGGACCGCCTGCCGCCGTTTCCGGGCGCGCAGGCGCGCGCGGCGATCGAGCGCGAGTTCGGGACGCCGCTCGAAACCTTGTTCGTTTCGTTCGACGAAACCGCGGTTGCCGCCGCCTCGATCGCCCAGGTTCATTTCGCCCGAACCCCGGACGGCCAGGACGTCGCGGTCAAGGTGTTGCGGCCGGGAGTGGCGCAGGCCTTCGCTCGCGACCTCGACCTGTTCCTGTGGCTCGCCGGCTGGGTCGAGCGCCTCTATCCGCCGTCGCGGCGCTTGAAGCCGGTCGAGATCGTGCAGACCCTGGCCGAGGTGGTTCGCTTCGAGATGGATCTCCGGTTCGAGGCTGCGGCCGGGTCGGAGCTGGCCGAAAACTTTGCCGGCGACCCGAGCTTTCGCGTGCCGCGGATCGATTGGCAGCGCACCGGGCACAATGTGCTGACGCTTGAGCGGATCTCCGGCATCCGCATCGACGATCGTGCAGCGCTGCTGGCCGCTGGGCACCAGATCGACCGAGCTGCTGGCGGAAGGCGGCCAGCGCCTTTTTCAACCAGGTGTTCCGTGACGGCTTTTTTCATGCCGACATGCACCCGGGGAACATGTTCGTCGATGCGTCCGGGGCGATCGTCGTCGTCGATTTCGGGATCATGGGACGGCTCGATCGCCCCACCCGCTATTACCTCGCCGACATGCTGATCGGCTTTTTGTCAGGCGACTATCGGCGGGTGGCGGAAGTCCATTTTGCCGCTGGCTATGTGCCGCGCGACCGCTCGATCGACCACTTCACCCAGGCCTGCCGCGCCATCGGCGAGCCGATCCTCGGCCGCGCGCTGCAGGACATCTCGGTCGCCCGTCTGCTCGCCCAGCTGTTCCAGGTGACCGAGCAGTTTGACATGGAGACCCAGCCGCAGCTCCTGCTGCTGCAAAAAACCATGGTGTTGATCGAAGGAATCGGACGGCGTCTCGACCCGGAAATCAACGTCTGGATCTTGGCCCAGCCGCCGATCGAAGCCTGGGTGCGGGACAATCGCGGCATTGAGGCGCAACTGCGAGAGCGGCTCGAAACTGTCGCCGACATCGCCGAGCGGCTGCCGCGGCTGGTCCGCAGCCTCGACACATTGGTCGGCGACATGTCGCGCGACGGCGTGGTTCTGCACGCCGAGTCGATCGCCGCGCATGCCGCCGAGCAGGCCAAGCGCGCCTGGCTCGTAGTGCTGCCTCTCTACATCGCGGCCGCGGCTCTGGTCGCGATCGCCCTCGCCCTGGTCTTCAAGCGGTAGGTGCGGGCCGGCGGTGGGCCGGCCCGCAACGACGGTGGTGTCTTACCTCTCGGTAAGTCGCGCAATCGTCGCGCGCAATTGTTCGTTCTCGGCCTCGAGATCCTTCACTCTGCGGGTCCCGCTCGCCGCCGGATGGGTCAGCAGATCGGCCAGCTTCTGGCCGATCGGCGAGCCGAGCCCAGTGCATGCGTCAGGTCCGACACGGGCACGAAAGGCGCCGTTGTCGCCCTTGGTGATGTCATTGAAGCAGAGGTGATTGAGCCATAGTTCGGGGGTGACGAAGCCGAGCTTGGTGCCGAAGGCGGCGAACAGTCCGGCGTAGAGCGGGGCCACGGCGCTGGTCCCGCCGATCGCCGCCTGCGCCCCGTGCAGCACGATGTTGTAGCCGGTGTTCGGGTCCGCGTTGGCGGCCATGTCGGGCACCATCCGGCCGGGTCCGTGCGGCGCCCCGGCCTGCCAGGGAGGCATCGGCTTGAAAAGAGTTCGAAAAGCCGCCGCCGGTGCCCTCGCCGCTCGCATTGCCGGGGTCGTTGTTCCAGACGGTTTCCTCAGTCTGGGTTTTTTTCGTGCCGCCGCAGCCGATGACATGCGGCGCGGAGGCGGGAAGATCGACATTGGCCGGGCTCGGCCCACCGTCGCTGGAATCGTTGTCGCCCGATGCAGCGAACACGATCATCCCGGCTGTGGTGGCGTCGGTCGCCGCCTGCTCCATGTCCTGGCCGGCTTGCGCGCCCCACATGGCCTCGTCGGCACCCCAGGAAATCGAGCACACGTCGCAGCCGTCGGCCGTGGCGGCCCGCACCGCGGCGGCAATGTCCTGAGCCCAATAGACCCGGATCGTCGCCGGTTTGCCGGTCGCCACAAAATACGCGGCGGCGGCAACCTCGATATCGAGCGCGACCTCGCCATCGGCACTGTTCGGTCCGGGGTCGGGAGTGTTCCGGGTGCCGTCGACCGACACATCGGTAATGCTCGGGACCGGCTGGCCGATCCCGCCGAAGAACTGGTCCATGTCCGACTGCACCCAACCGCCGCCGAGCTCGACGATGGCGATGACGCCGCCGCCGGCGAGGCCGGTCGGCCAATCATAGGCCTTGCACAGATCGGGAACGTTCCACGGGCCGCCGTCGGTCGCCGCGCGCGCAGCGGGTCCGGTGCGGCCCATCTTGAAATAGGGCCTGACGTTCGGGCGCCTGGCGACGTGGATGTAGGAGTGAAGCGCGGCGCGAAGACCATCGCCGGTCGCGGGCTGATTGCCTCGAGGTGTATTCATAACGTCCTCCGGGTGTGAACGCGTGCCGTGGCTCTGCCCGAGCCTCGCGCTTGATTGGAGAGTGCCTCCCCCAATCGGCTTCGAGGCGACAGCACCATCGGATTATGCAGCGATGGGCCGAAAACGTGTGTGAAGCACGTCACAGAGGGGCGCCGCTGCTGCAGTTTCGTGTCCCCTGCTTCAGTTTCGTGTAACGAACGGAAAAAGTGTTCGGTGGCCCGGTGTGTCGTTGTCGTGCGAACCTGCGCATAGCCGATCAGTTCGAGCCGCCCTCGCCCGGGGCGGCAGCGTGCTATGGTAGCTGTGAAGAGCGTCAGCAGAGGGCAAAGCGCCATGAGGATATCGAGCGTTCGTTCGCAGATTCTGGTGCTGCCCGAGTCCGACCCGCTGGCGCGTATGCCGGAAAACCCGAACGCGGCGCGGCCGATCGTGATCGTGCGGATCGGCACCGACGATGGGATCGCATGGGCCGGATGCTGAAACTGTTCGACGGGGTTGCCGAATTCGACCCAGCCAGCAGCGAGCGGGTGTTGTCCGAACGCCCCGGCTTCGGCCTGAGCTTCAACCAGGAGACCATCGACCGGTTCGCCGCGTGACCAGCCAGGGACCATAATCGATGCTCGGACACATCTCGTTTGGCGTCGAAAACCTCGCCCTTTCGGCCGCATTCTATGATGAGGTTTTAGCGCCACTTGGATACGTCCGGGTTTGGACCAAGCCGCACGCGGCCGGCTTCGGAGAGAAAGGCGGAAGTGACAGGTTGGCGCTTTTTTCGCAACCGGGACAGGCGGCGGCTCCGGGTCCGGGCTTTCATCTGGCTTTTGCCGCGCCGAGCCGCGAGGCGGTGGCCGCGTTCCATGCGGCGGCTCTGCGTGCCGGCGGCACTGATTGCGGCAAGCCGGGGCTGCGTCCGCAATACGGCGCGACCTACTACGCGGCGTTCGTCTTCGATCCCTATGGCCATAAGCTCGAGGCCGTTCATCAATGACGGGGGAAATCCAAATGAAGATTACCAAGGTCGAGACCGGCATCGTCGCCTTGCCCAATGACGAGCCGCTCGCCGGTTTTTCGGAGAACCCGAACGCCAAGAACCCGATTGTCTGGCTGCGGCTCGGCACCGACGAAGGGGTCGAGGGGATCGGCGTCACCTATTTCGGCGGCGCGCTGACCCGTGCGTTGCGCCATTCGGTCGACGAATTGGCGGCGCTGGCGGTCGGCGAGGACCCGCTGCGGGTCGAGGCGGTCGCCGCCAAATTGCGCGCCGCTGCGGTCTCCGCCGGTCCCGCCGGGATCTTCACGATGGCGCTGTCGGCGATCGACGTCGCGCTGTGGGACATCAAAGGGAAGGCATTGGGCGTGCCCTTGTGGAAATTGCTGGGCGGCGGGCGCGACCACATCGCGACCTATGCCAGCGGGGCCTTGCGCCGCGGCCTCAAGCTCGAGGAGGCGGTCACCGCGGCTGGGCGGCTGCGCGAAAAAGGCCACCGCCAGGCCAAGATGCAGCTCGGCCTGCCCGGCATCACCTCGCCGGCGCGCGAGGTCGAGCAGGCCCGGCTGATCCGCCAGGCGGTCGGCCCCGACATGGACCTGATGTGCGACATCAACCAGCGCTGGCGGCCGGAGCAGGCGATCGACATCGGCCGCCGGGTCGAGGACGCCGGCGTCGGCCTCTACTGGCTCGAGGACGTGAGCGCGCACGACGACTATGCCGGGCTGGCGCGGGTGGCGGCGGCGCTGTCGACCCCGGTGACCGGCGGCGAATACCTCTGGGGCATCGTGCCGTTCCGCCACATGGTCGAAGCCCGCTCGGTCGACATCGTGATGATCGACCAGGTGCGCTCGGGCGGGATCACGCCGTGGCTCAAGATCGCCGCCATGGCCGAGGCCTTCAACCTGCCGGTGGTCAGCCACGGGGTGCCCGAGATCCATGTGCATCTGGTCGGTGCGGTTCCCAACGGCTTGACCGTCGAATACATGCCGCGCCTGTTCCACCTGTGGGACGAGGTCCCGGTGCCGCAGAACGGCCTCTTGGCGATGCCGACCGCCCCCGGCCTCGGCCTCGCATTCAGCAGGGACGCGATCCAGCGGTTCGGCGTCGGCTGATCTGCCCGAGCGCCGGCGCTGCATCGCCGCAACCCTCAAAAGCGGCTCGCGATCCCACAGCGACAGCTGGCGCGCTGGCATCGACACCCCTTGGATAGTCGGGAACGCGCCGCGCGAGGCGGGGTTTGCGCGACGTGCGCGCTGTGCGCCCAACCATCCGAAAGGACGTTTGGATGAGAACGCTCATTCTGACGACGGTCTCGGCAGTTGCGCTCGGGATCGCCGGCTTCGCCCCGAGCTATGCCGCCCAAAACACCGCGGCCACGCCGGGCTCCACGGTAACGCAACCGGTGGCGACCCCGGGGGCAACGACGCCGCAGCCGGCGGCGACCGGGGCGACGCAATCGTCGATGCCGCAGGCCGGCGCCGCGGCGACGCAGCCGCTCGGCAGCAGCTCCCAGTACAACAAGCCCTATATGGCGAACAGCTCGCCCTCGGGGACGGCTGCCGCTCGGGTCACCCGCAGCGAGGTCCGCCAGGTCGAGCAGAAGCTGCGCGGCGAGGGCCTCTATCACGGGCGCATCGACGGTCTGATGGGACCCGAGACCAGCCAGGCGCTGCGCCGGTATCAGCAGAAGAACGGCCTGCCGGCGACCGCCAGGCTCGATCAGGACACCTTGAACCGCCTGCTCGGCGCTGATGGCGGTCAGGGGTCGAGCGCGCCCGGCGCATTGACGCCGTCGAGCGGAGCGGGAACGGCGGGCAGCGGCGCCAGCAACTGGACCAACACCAGTCCCGCGAACCGCGCCAAATAGCCGCCCGCAGCCGCTCGACCCGAGCGAGCGACCGCTGCCCGCGGGAGCCTGCTCGACCCTGATGCGCTCGCCGGCACGCAAACGCCGAGCCGCTGGCGGCGCGGCCCGGTTACGCGCTATCTTCCGCTCGCATCCGCGCGAGAGGGGAGAACAGCATGGCCGCCGAGACCAGCGCCGACCGTCTGGTCGAGTACGATTGCCGGGACCAGGTCGCGACCCTGACCCTCAACCGGCCGGAAAAGCTCAACGCCTTCAGCGATGATCTCGTCCGCCACCTGGCCGACGCATTGCGGCGTTTCGACCTCGACCCTGAGGCCGGGGTCGCGATCATCTGCGGCGCCGGCCGCGCTTTTTCCAGCGGGGCCGACGTGCATCAGCGCCAGCTGCGCCGCCGCGAAGAATTCCTGGAACATGGCGGCCCGGGGGGCTGGACCGCTAACTCCGCCGATCTGTTGACCCGGTCGGTCAATTGGAAGCCGGTGATCGCGGCGCCGCACGGCTATGCGATGGGCCTCGCCCTCGGCATCGTGCTCGAATGCGATCTGATCGTCGCCGAAGCCGGGACCAAGTTCCAGGTAACCGAAACCGCACGCGGGCTCGGCGGCTCGAAATACTGGGCCTTGCTGAATTTCCGCGGCGGTGCCGCGCTCGCCACCGAGGTGGCGCTGACCGGGCGGTTCTTCACCGCCGAGGAAGCGCTGGCGGCCGGGATCGTCAGCCGCGTGGCGCCGGCGGGCCGGCATCTCGAAATCGCGCGCGAGCTGGCCGCCGAGATCGCGAGAAATCCGCCGCTCTCGGTGCGCGCGACGGTGCGCACCCGGCGCTGGTACATGGAGCAGCTCGAGCGCGAGGTGCTGATGCAGACCGCACCCTTAAAGCTCTATCTGTCTGAGGATTTCCACGAGGCGGCGCTCGCCTTCGCCGAAAAACGCCGGCCGGGGCCGTTCAAGGGCCGCTGAAAGGCTCGAGATCAGAGAGGAGGAGCCGCGATGATCACCGCCGCTTACGTCCGCACCATGGCCGCCTATAACGCCGAGATGAACCGCCGCCTGTTCGATGCCGCAGCGCGTCTGTCGGAGCCTGAACGCCGGGCGCCACGTGGCGCGTTCTGGGGCTCGATCCACGGCACCCTGACCCACATCCTGTGGGGCGACCGGCAATGGATGTCGCGGTTCGACAACTGGCCGAAGCCCGCGACCCCGATCAAGCAAAGCGCGCAGATGATCGACGACTTCGCCGAGCTGGCGGCGGCGCGGCGGCAGGCGGACGCCGATATCACCCGCTGGGCGCGCCAGGTCGACGATACCTGGCTCGGCGAGGACCTGGTATGGTTCAGCGGTGCTGCCAATCGCGAGATATGCGCGCCAAAGCAACTTTTGGTGTCGCATTTCTTCAATCATCAGACCCATCATCGCGGCCAGGCGCACGCGATGCTGACCGCAGCCGGCGAGGCGACCGGCGACACCGACCTGTTTTTGCTGATCCCGCAGATCATCGCTTAGTCGAGCACCGGGTTCGCCCACTCGGCGGGCTGGGAGTTCACCGCCGAGGGCGGCAGCGCAACACACGGGCGGCTGTCGCGGAAAAGAGATATAATCGCCGTCGGCCTGCTAAGACGACGTCTGCGGTTAGAGCCTGAAGATACATGTCGAGCCGATATGCCGGGTTGCTGGGGGCGGCGTGTCTGCTGCTGCTGTTGCCGGTGCGGGCGAGCGCCGTCGATTCGGACCGCCAGGTGCTTCACGTGCTGAACCGGCTGGCGTTCGGGCCGACCCTCGATGATTTCAATTATGTGAAGACGATCGGCGTCGAGCGCTACATTGCCGAGCAGCTCGATCCCGCTGCGATCGACGAGCCGATCGAGCTGCGATATCGTCTGGCGCAGCTTCCCACTCTCGACCTCCACGCCGAAGAGCTCCGCGAGCTCTACGGCCCGCTGCGCCCGGTCCTCGGATTGAAGCCGAGCCTGGACGAAATCAGGGAGCAGCAAGGGCGGGCGCGGCTGGTCGGGCGCGAGGCCGCCGAGGCGCGCATCCTCAAAGCGGTGCTGAGCCGGCGCCAGCTCCAGCAAGTGATGGTGAACTTCTGGTTCAACCACTTCAACATTTTCGCCGGCAAGGGGCTGGATGGCGTGTGGATCGGCAATTACGAGGAGCAGGCGATCCGTCCCCATGCGCTCGGTCGGTTTCGCGATTTGCTGTTCGCCGTGGCCCGGCACCCGGCGATGCTGGTCTATCTCGACAACACCCAGAACGCGGCGCCGGGGAGCCCCGGGGCCCGTGGCGCCGCGAGCGGGCTGAACGAGAATTTCGCCCGAGAAATCATGGAGCTGCACACCCTCGGGGTCGATGGCGGGTATACCCAGGAGGATGTCACCACCCTGGCGCGGGTGTTTACCGGCTGGCGGGTGAACCCGCCCGAATTCGCAAAAATTTCCCGGGGTAGCGGCAATCTTCGATGGCGCGCGCCATGACGACGGCCCCAAGGTCTTTTTGGGGCGGAAGCTGCGCGCGCGGGGCCGGGCAGAGGGCGAAGAGGTGCTCGACATCCTCGCCGGGAGCCCGGCCACCGCGCACCACATCGCCTACGAGCTCGCGCAATATTTTGTCGCCGACGCGCCGCCGCCGGAGTTGGTGGACCGGCTCGCCGCCCGTTTTCTGGTCACCGGCGGCGACATCCGCGAGGTTTTGAGGGCGCTGTTCGACAGCCCCGAATTCTGGGACAGCCGCGGGCAGAAATACAAGACCCCTTATGAATATGTGATTTCTGCGGTGCGCGCGGCCGGCGTCCCGATCAACAATTTGCGCCCGCTGATCGCCTGGATGAGCCGCTTCGGCATGCCGCTTTACGGGTGCGAGGCGCCGGATGGCTACAAGAATACGCAAGAGGCTTGGCTGAGCCCGGAGGCCACGATCGAGCGGATCAGCTTTGCCGCCGGCTTTGCCCGCGGCGCCGTGCCGATCAGCGCGGAGCCGAGCGGCGATCAAGACGGGGCGGCGCTGGCGCCGCATCGGCCCGATCCGGTCGATGCCGCCCGTCTCGAGGAGATTTTCGGCGCGACCTTGTCGGGCTCGACCCACGCGGCGGTCGTGGCGGCGCCCGCCGGGCTGCGCGCCGCGCTGATCCTCGGCAGCCCTGATTTCATGCGCAGATAGGAGACGGCGATGAGACAGAGGCTCGGCTGGCCGCGGCGCACCCTGTTGAAGGCGTCGATCGGGGCTGTTCTGTTGCCGCTCGGCAACGGGGCCTGGGCGGCCGCCGCCGAGGGCGGCCCGCAGCGCCTGATCGTGTTCCTGCTGCGCGGTGCGGTCGACGGCCTCAACGTCGTCGTGCCGTGTGGCGAGGGGGCCTATTACGCGGCGCGGCCGACGATCGCGATCGCCCGCCCGGGCGAGGAGGGCGGCGCGCTGGCGCTCGATGCTCGTTTCGGGCTGCACCCGGCCTTGGCGAGCCTGATGCCGCTGTGGCGGGCCGCAAACCTCGCCTTTATCCACGCCGCCGGCTCGCCTGATCCGAACCGATCGCATTTCGAAGCGCAGCGCTACATCGAGAATGGCACGCCCGGGTGCAGCACCACGGCCGACGGGTGGATGAACCGGCTGCTGCAGGTGCTGCCGGGTCCTCGCGATCCGGCGGCGGCGATCAGCATCGGTCCGACCTTGCCGCGCATCCTCTCCGGTGCGGCGCCGGCCAGCAATCTGGCGCTCGGGCCCAACGCCGACCGGGCATTGCCGATCGACCGGCCGCAGATCGCCGCCATGTTCGATCGGCTCTATTCGGGCAACGACGCCCTCGATCGGGCCTATCGCGAGGGGCGCCGCGCGCGGGCGGAGCTGGCCGGCGATCTCGCGCATGAGGAGGCCATCGCCGATGCGGGCGCGCCCCCGCCGGGGAGTTTTGCGGCGCGGGCCGGTCAGCTCGCGCATCTGATCGGCGGCGACCCGCGCATCCGCCTCGCTTTTGTGGCGCTCGGCGGTTGGGATACCCATGTCGATCAGGGCGGCCACGAGGGGCAGCTCGCCAACCGGCTGCGCCCGCTCGGCGAGGGGCTCGCCGCTTTGGCGCGGGGGCTCGGCCCGACTTGGCGCGATACCGTGATTATCGTCTTGTCGGAGTTTGGCCGGACGGTTCACGAGAACGGCGATCGCGGCACCGACCACGGCCACGGCAACGTCATCTGGGTCGCCGGAGGCGCGATCAAGGGCGGACGGGTCTACGGCGACTGGCCCGGGTTGGCGCCGACCCAACTCTATCAGCGGCGCGACCTGGCGATCACGACCGATTTTCGTGCGGCGCTCGGCGCCATCCTCGGGCCGCATCTGCGCCTCTCCGATCGCCAGCTCGACCTCATTTTCCCCGGCTCGCCGCCGGTCGCTGCGGGACTGGCGCAGATGCTGGCAGCCTGACCGCCGCGCGGGGCGCGGAGACCGCGAGGCTTCATCATCTGTTCATTCGGAGGCTTTATCATTTGTTCATGCAAGTGATCGACCCTTCGCCGCCGCGAGCCGGATACATGGTTCCGGAAACGCGGTCGATCAGGATCGGGCGAATGTTGCACTGGAATTGGCGGGCGAAATTGGCGAAGCTGCAAGCCGGCCCGCGGCCGCTGTGCCGCGCCGGTTCTCCACCGCGGCCGCCCGCCGCGCTCGGCTCGGGACGGCAATCGGCGAGCGGCATGCCCCGGCCCGCGGTCACCGAACCAGGAAAGCGATCACTTGCGGACCTCGCTTTTGCTGTTTCTGTTGTCGCCCGACAAGGCGAAGCGCGAACCACAACTTTATTGCGTGTCGAACGGCTTGGTGCTATAGGCGGTTTCGCGAGCGGAAGTACCTTGCCGCGATGCGTGGGCAACGGGGAGTGCGGCGTTCGGCGGCGCATGGCTGCAGCGCGTCGATGTCCATCCCGGGTCGGGAAACGCTGTAGAGGAGCGCAGGGGTGCATCGCACGTTGCTTCGCGCCGCCGGGACGATTGTTGTGTTGGTCATCGCCGGATGTCACAACGCACCGCCGTTGCCGTCCGCGCCGCCGGCTTCCTCGCTGCCGTCGAGCGAGTACATCATCGGCCCTGGCGACAATTTGAACATTTTCGTTTGGCGCAACCCAGAATTGTCGGTTACGGTTCCGGTCCGACCGGACGGGCGCATATCAATCCCGCTGGTCAATGACGTGGTCGCGATCGGCAAGACCCCGACCCAGCTCGGCAGCGATCTCGAGCAGCAGCTGGCGAAGTACATCAAGGAGCCGGTGGTCACCGTGATCGCCGAAGGGTTTGTCGGTCCCTTTACCGAGCAGGTGCGCGTTGTCGGCGAAGCCTCGCAGCCGCGCGCGCTGCCGTATCGAACCGACATGACCGTGCTCGACGCGATGATCGAGGTCGGCGGCCTGACGCGGTATGCGGCAGGAAACGATGCCGTAATCGTGCGGACCATCGGCGGCAGACAGACGACCTATTCGGTGCATCTCGACGATTTGATCAAGGATGGCGACGTTGCGAGCAACGTTGCGCTGCAGCCCGGTGATATTCTGATCATCCCACAACGCCTGTTCTGAACATGCCGGAGCGCGTCAGCAGGGGCGGCCGTCCCCAGCCAGATCGACCGCAGCGGGTCAAATTGTCGGGAGTAGCCGAACCCGATCGATCCGAGTGGAGCCGCAGATGAATTCGATTCGCGCGCAAGCTTTGCCGATCCTGCAGGCGATGTGGCGGCAGCGATGGCTCGGCGTCGGTCTGGCCTGGCTGGTCTGCACCGTCGGATGGATCGCGATCGCGTTTATTCCGACCGAATACGAAGTCCTCGGCGCGCGTCTATCTCGACGCCGATCCGGTGCTGACCCCGCTGCTGGCCGGATTGGCGGCGAACACCGACCCGGCCCGTCATCTCGATTTCATGGAACGCACTCTGTTGAGCCGGCCCAATCTGGAGCAGCTGGTGCGGCTGACCGACCTCGACGTCGACGTCGCCACGCCGGCGCAAAAGGAAGCGCTGTTCTCGCAGCTGGCGCAAAATATCCAGGTCACGCCGATCACCACCAACTTGATGACCATCGCGTACCGTAACCACGACCCGCAAGTGGCGAAGAATGTCGTGCAGTCGCTGCTGACGGTGTTCGCCGAGAGGACATCGGGCAGCAGCCGCAGCGAGATGGACAGCGCCCAGCGCTTTCTCGACGAGGAGATCGTCTCCTATCGCGATCAATTGCGCGCGGCCGAGATGCGGCGGGGAGACCTCGCGCGGCAGTATCCCGACTTGATTTCGGACACTCTGCCCAATTCCGGGACCCCCCAAATCGACCGTGGCAGCCGACTTAGCCAGGCACGCGCTGCCGTGCTCCAGGCGAAGGACGAGCTCGCCGATGCGGTCACCAAACGGAACGCGTTGCAGAAGGCGATCGCCTCGGTGCCGCCGATGCTGGACGTCGATCGCGCGCCGCAGGTCATCGTCACCGGCGGCCAGTCGGCAAGCCCGGAGGAGGCGCGCCTCGAGGAGCTGCACCGAAATCTCGACACGCTGCGGCTGAAATATACCGACAAGTATCCCGATGTGATCGCCACCCGAGAGGAGATCGCGCAGCTCGAAGCCGAGGTCAAACACTCGGGTCCGGGCGGCGCGCGGGCAGACAATAAGACCCAGATCGCCAACCAGGTTTACGATCGGCTCAAGGTCGAGCTCGTCGACGCCGAGGGTGCGGTCGCCACTGCCCAGCGCCGCCTCACCGAAGCCGAGGCCGACCAAGCCCGAATCGAACAGATCGTCCAATCGGCGCCCGGCATTCTGGAAAAGGTGCGCGATATGGATCGCGACTACGGCGTGCTGAAGACCAATTACCAGGAGCTGGTGGCGCGGCGCGAATCCGCGGGGATTGCGGATGCGGCCGACACCAAGACCGAAAAGATCCAGTTCCGTGTGGTCGATCCGCCGCGGGTGCCGTTGGTTCCGGTCGCACCGCATCGGCCGTTCCTGGTTTCGGTGGTGCTGCTGTTGGGGATCGGCGTCGGTTTTGCCGCACCGTTGGCGATGACCCAGCTCGACCATTCCTTTGCCACGCTCGGCCAGCTGCGCAGTCTCGGGATGCCGATTCTGGGCAGCGTGACCCGGCTTTCGCTCGGCGCCGCGCGGCGTCGAGCGACGCTGCAGCTGGCCGGGGTCTGCGCCAGCGCGATCGTCCTGATCGCGGTGTACGGAACGCTGCTGGCGATCACTTTCGGCCTCCATTCGGTGAGCGTTTCCTGATGGCAGAATCGATTGGCTTGATCGAGCGGGCGGCGGCGCTGCTGCGCCAACGGGAGGCGCCCGAGCCCGGCGCGCCGCTGCCTGCGGCCGCGCCTGTCCCGGTATCCGTCGAGCCCCAGCCGAGGGCGACGGAGGCCGCGACCGATGCCGGCCCTCAGCTGATCCTCGACCGCGGCCGGCTCGCCGCTTACGGGGTCCAGATCCCGTCGTCGGAGCGATCGCGGACCGTCGAGGAGTTCCGCCTGATCAAGCGCAACCTGATGGCCGCATGGTCCCCGAGCAATGGGATCGACGGCCGGCGGGACGGCCGGTCGATTATGGTCACCAGCACCCACCCGGGCGAAGGCAAGACTTTCGTCTCGCTGAACCTGGCGCTGGCCTTCGCCTCGGAGAGGGATGTCAAGTCGCTGCTCGTCGATATCGACACTCATCATTCCAACTTGAGAACGATCCTTGGGATACCTGGACAATCAGGGATTGTCGACGTTCTCGCCGGCGACCTCGATTTGACCGAGGCACTGGTGCGCACCACTAACCCGAACCTCCTGGTGCTGCCGTCGGGCCGCGGCGGACCGCTAGTGCCGGAGCTGTTTTCGAGCAACCGGATGGGCGCGCTGATGGCCGAATTGACCCGGCGCTTTGCCGACCGCTTCATTATTTTGGACACCCCGCCCTGCATGGCGAGCAGCGACGCCGCCACGCTGGCCCCGCTCGTCAGCCAGACCGTGTTTGTCGTCGAGGCGCACCGTACCCAACAGGAGGAGATCGAATCCAGCCTGGGGATGCTCAGCTCCTGTCCCCGAAATCAGCCTGCTGCTGAACAAGGGCGAGTTGGCGAGCGCCCATTTCGGCTCTTACGGCTACGGTTATCACTACCCCGGTGGCGAGGGCGATGAACTGCGCTCGGATGCACCGGCGCCGGCTTAGACGCCGCGCGGGCGGCCCGTTGCCGAGCTGGCATCCTGGTCCGTTTCTCCTGCTCCTGGTCGCTGCCGGTTTCGCGCGCACGGTGCCGGCCGCAGCGCAGCCGACCACCGGAACCGTCCCGACCGGCGCTGCGACCGGCCTCGCCCCGACCGGCCTCGCCCCGAGCGGCCTCGCGCCCAGCATTCTCCCGCCCCCGCCAATCGGCCCGTTTGGTCTGCCGAACCCGCTGACGCCGCCCAATGCGCTGCCCAACGGCATCACCCCGGCCGCATCCCAGCAGCCTGCGTATTCGCTGGCGCTGCCGTCGCCCGGCGCCGGGATCACCACGCTGCAGCAATACGACCCGAACGCACCGGCGATTCTGATCCAGCCGACCCTGTCGCTCGGCGAAACCCTGACCGATAACGTGTTTTACAGCTCGACCGATCGGACCGCGGCGGCGGAGACGAGGTTGATCCCCGGAGTCACGGTTTCGGCCGATACGCCGCGACTGCAGGGCGTCATGACCGCCCAGGTCGAGGGCGATGCCTACATACCGACGAGCACCCTCGACCAGCTGTTCGCCAACCTCTACGCGAACGGCACCGTCACCATCCTGCCCGAGCACCTGTTCGTCGACCTGCAGAGCAGCATCTCGCAAGCCTCGACCCTGCCCGGTCTCGGCTTTCTCAATGCGAGCCAGCTGCCGCGCACCCAGCAGACCCAAATATTTGCCAACACGATCTCGCCCTATCTGCGAGAATCGTTCGACGGCAAGGTCGATACCGAACTGCGTTATCGGTTCGGCTCGACCAATTTCGGCGGCGGCGATACTCTGACGACCTCGCCGACGCTGACGCCGGCGAACACCAGTCTCGCGAGCGGAACCCTGAACGAAGGCACGTTCACCGCCGGGACCGGGCGGGATTTCCAGCGCGCGCAGTCGCGGCTGACGATCGACGCCTCGAGCTTCAACTCGAGCTCGGAGAACCGCAACACGCAATTGAGCGGTTTTGACGATCTCCAATACCAGATCACGCCGGACATCGCGGCTTTGGGCCGCATCGGGTACCAGACCATTCAGTATCCGCTTGCCCCGGCGGCGTCGTTTGTCGGCCCGACCTGGCTGGTTGGCGGACGGCTCGGGCTCGGCGGCAATTACGGCTATGTCAGCCTGGAATACGGTGTGCAGCAAGGCGTTTACGGCTTCACCGGGTCCGCCCTGTACCAGCTGACCCCGACCATCACCGTGACGGCGGACCTGGTGCAGGGGATCAGCTCTCCTGCGGAGTTTCTGCAAACCTCACTGGCGAGCTCGACATTGAGCCCTTATGGCGGGATTGTCGATCAGTCGACCGGTCTGCCGACCAGCTTTTACCTGCCGGGCGCGGGGTTTACCAACGGCGTTTACCGACAGCACCTGTTCAATGCCCAAATCAGCGATACGATCGGGCGCAACAGCTATGGGCTGTACGGCTATTACAGCAGTCAGGCCCCGTTGACGCCGCCGATAACGGCGCCGACCACAAGCGTCGGGGCGTCCCTGTCCTGGAGCCGCGACATCAGGCCCGACCTCAACGGCTACACGTCGATCGGCTACGCCAACACCGCCAACGCCGTCAGCCCGACCACTCTGGCCTCGGTCAGCAGCATCAACACCGTGACGGCGAATATCGGCGTCAACTATCAGCTCAGCAGGAACTTGACCGGCTCGGTTCTCTACACCTTTACTTATGAGCCCAACGGCGGCGCGGTCGTTTCCGGACGCAGCGGCGACGTTCTGGTCAATACGCTGCAGCTGCTGCTCACCAAGGCGTTCTGAGCCGATGTACGCCGAATTCTACAGGCTCGCCACCCGACCGTTTCAGCTGACGCCCGATGCCCGCTTTTTCTTTGAGAGCACCGTGCATCGGCAGGCCATGGCCTATCTGGTCTATGGGCTTCATCACGCCGAAGGCTTCATCATCATCACCGGCGAGGTCGGAGCCGGCAAGACGATCCTCGTTGACAATCTCTTGGCGACGATCAGCGAGGACAGCTTTGTCACGGCGAAGATCGTCACCAGCCAGCTCGGCGGCGACGATCTTCTGCACATGGTCGCCGCCGGTTTCGGCATTGCCAAGGAGGGGCTGGCCAAAGGAGCGCTGCTGCAGCGGATCAGCGATTTCGTGCTGGCCCAGCACCGCAGCGGCAGGCGCGTGCTGTTGATCGTCGACGAGGCGCAGAACCTGTCGTTCGAGGCGCTCGAGGAGCTGCGCATGCTGTCCAACATCGTCGTCGACAAAACGATGGCGCTGCAGAGCTTCCTGCTCGGCCAGCCGCAGTTCCGGGCAATCCTGGGCAGCCCTGGGCTCGAGCAGCTGCGCCAGCGGGTGACTGCGGCCTATCATCTCGGCCCGCTCAACGAAGCCGAAACCAGATCCTATATCGAGCATCGGTTGCGCCGGGCCGATTGGAAGGACGACCCGCATTTCGCCGAATCGTCGTTTCCGCTGATCTATCGGCACACCCAAGGGGTGCCGCGGCGGATCAACACGCTGTGCTCGCGGCTGCTGCTTTACGGGTTTTTCGAGCAGCTGCACACCCTCTCCGCAGATGCGGTCGACAAGGTCGCCAACGATCTGCGCGAGGAAATGTCTGTCGTCACCGTTCATCCCGCCGGCGCTGCCGGCAGCAACGGAAAGGGCGCGCTCGGCGAGGCTGTTCCCGAGTTTGCCGAGCGCGTGGCGGTGCTCGAACGCAGCGTCGACAAGCACGAGCGCCTGATCCGGCGCGCGATCGAGATTGCGGCGCATTATTTCCAGGGTGAACGACAGTGAGCATATCGGCAGACCCGCTCGGAACGGCGGCGGCGAGTCGCGCGGATCGGGTAGTTCCAGCCGCGGACCCCGCCGCGGCGAGGTCCGGGAGATCGGGCGCCCTTGGCGCGCTGACCATCGACGTCGAGGATTATTTCCAGGTCGAAGCCTTTGCCTCGACGATCGATCGCGAGGATTGGGACCGGCTGCCCTCGCGGGTCGAGCGCAACACCCATCGCTTGCTCGATATCCTCGCCGAGGCCGGGGCGCAGGCGACCTTTTTCACTTTGGGGTGCATCGCGCAGCGGCATCCGGCGCTGGCCCGGCGTATCGTCGCCGAGGGGCACGAGTTGGCGAGCCACGGGACCGACCACGGCCGGGTCGATCGCCAATCGCCGGCCGCGTTCCGCACCGATATCCGGGAAAGCAAGAAAATTCTCGAGGATACCGGCGGTGTCGCCGTCCGCGGCTACCGCGCCCCGACCTTTTCGATCGGCCCGGCCACACTTTGGGCGCATGCGATCCTGGCAGAGGAAGGCTATTGCTACAGCTCGAGCGTCTATCCGGTCAGGCACGATCTCTATGGCAGCCCCGACGCGCCGCGCGCGGCCTTCGCGCCCTGCCCTGGAATGATCGAGATCCCGCTGACCGCGGTGCGCCTGCTGGGCATCGACGTACCGGCCTCGGGCGGCGGCTATTTCCGCCTTTATCCGTACCCGCTGACCCGATGGTTGCTGACCCGCGCCGGCCGCGCCGAAGGATGCCCCGCCATCTTCTACCTCCATCCCTGGGAGATCGATCCGGAGCAGCCGCGTCAGCGGCAGGCGCCGTTGCGCTCGCGCTTTCGCCACTACCTCAATCTCGGCCGCACCGAGGCGCGGCTGCGGCGACTGCTGCGGAATTTCGGGTGGACGCGCATGGACCAGCTGTTCCTGACCGAGGAGTTCGGGCCCGTTTCCGCTGATCACGGCATGGATGGATCATCGCTCGCGGTCACGGTAAGGCCGTTCCGCGCCGGGGACGCCGGGCGATGGGACGATTTTGTCCGCGCCTGCGCCGGCGGCACCTTCTTTCATTTGTCGCCGTGGCGGCAGGTGATCGACCGCGCCTTTGGCCACCGCACGCATTACCTGTTGGCCGAGCGCGCCGGCACGGTCACCGGCGTGCTGCCGCTCACGCATGTCAAATCGGCGCTGTTCGGGTCGTCTCTGATCTCGAACGCGTTCGCCGTTCATGGCGGTCCGATTGCTGCCGACGACGACAGCCTGCGGGCTCTGGAGAGCGCCGCGGCGCGGCTGATGGACACGATCGGGGCGCCGGTGCTGGAACTGCGCAGCTACGCGGCAAGCCGTGCCGACTGGCCCCGGAGATCGAGCCTCTACGCCACCTTCCGCAAGCCGATCGACCCCTCGGTCGAGGCCAATCTGAAAGCCGTCCCGCGCAAGCAGCGGGCGATGATCCGCAAGGGCATCGACGGTGGGTTGCGGTCGGACATCGATGACGGCGTCGATCGGCTCCATCGCATTTACGCCGAAAGCGTCCACAATCTCGGAACGCCGGTGTTCGCCAAATCGTATTTTCGCATCCTGGTCGAGGAATTTGCCGGCTGCTGCGACATCGTAACCATCACCTCCGGCGGCGCGGCCGTGGCCTCGGTGCTCAATTTTTACTTTCGCGACGAGGTTTTGCCGTTTTACGGCGGCGGCGTTGGCGCGGCGCGCCGGCTGGCGGCCAACGACTTCCTATATTGGGAGGTCATGCGCAGGGCGTGCGAGCGAGGCTGCCGCGTGTACGATTTCGGACGCAGCAAGCTCGGCACCGGAGCGTATGCCTTCAAGTGCCATTGGGGGTTCGAGCCGACGCCACTCGTCTATCAGTTCCGGTTGGCGGCAGGGCGCCGCATGCCCGATTTGAACCCGCTCAACCCAAAGCTGCGGCTGCTCGTCGCCGCCTGGAAGCGATTGCCGCTGCCGCTCGCGAACCGGCTCGGCCCATCGATTGTCAGAGGAATCGGCTGAACATGGCTCCGGCGCCGCGGTCGGGCTTTTCGCACCAGAGGGCGGGGCCTTTGGCGGTGCCGTCGGCAGACATTCCCGACGGCCGGCCGCTTGGTCTTGCCTCGCCGGTCTACGGATGGCGGCTGGCGGTCGGTCTGATCGGATTGGCGAGCCTCGTCTTCGGCGTTGTTTTTCACCACGACTTGGCCGCGGCGGTGCGCGTGTGGATCAGTTCCACCGCCTATAATCACTGCTTTTTGATTTTGCCGCTCGTCGGGTTTCTGCTGTGGGAGCGGCGAACGGCGATCGCTGCGGCGTCGCCCATTCCGGCGTTCTGGCCGCTGCTGCTGATGCCGTTGCTGTCGGGCGTTTGGCTCGTCGCCGCCATTCTCGATGTCAACGAGGGCCGACAACTGGCGGTCGTCGCGATGTTCGAAATCGTGCTGCTGGCGGCGCTCGGCCCCCGAATTTTCAGGATGTTGCTGGCCCCGCTGCTGTTTCTGTTCTTTTTGGTGCCGACCGGCGCCTTTCTCGTCCCGTCGTTGCAGACGATCACCGCCGACATCACGGTTGCCGGGTTGAACGCCTTGCACATCCCGGTGTTTTCCGACGGTTATATGATCGAAATCCCCGAAGGCAGTTTCGAGATCGCCGAAGCCTGCGCCGGCCTGCGGTTTCTGATCGCCTCGGCAGTGTTCGGCTGTTTTTTTGCCGTGGTCATGTACCGCAGCCGGCTGCGCCGCGCCCTGTTCATCGCCCTTTCGTTGGCGGTGCCGATCGGCGCCAACGGCATGCGCGCCCTGGGGATCATCTACCTGGCGCATCTCGAAGGGAGCGCCGCGGCGGTCGAAGCCGACCATGTTCTCTATGGCTGGCTGTTCTTTTCGCTGGTGATCGTGCTGCTGATCGCGATCGGCATGGCCTTTGTCGAAAGAGGCGGGCAACCCCGACCGCGGTCGACGAGCCCCGCGGCGAACCCGGCGCCGCGGCGGTTCGCCCTGACGGTTCCGGCGGCGTTGCTGCTCGCGGCGATCGGGCCGGCCTATGCCGCCCAGATGGATGGCTGGTTTTCGGCCTCGGCGCCACCGCCGGCCGGCAGCCCGGCTGTCGCTCCGCCGTGGCACGCCGTGGCCGATCCCGGCGTGAGCTGGAGGCCGGTGGTGCACGGCGCCGACCGTCAGTTTCTGCAGAGCTTCGCGGCACCCGGTTCCGGCCTTGTCGTCCGCTATGTCGCGCTCTACCGCCTGCGCGCCGTCGGCAACGCGCTGACCAACACCGACAACCGGATCGCCGACGACCGTGCCTGGCGAGTGGCGCGACAAGGGCCGGCCGAGGTTTTGCTGGACGGTCAGAGGATCGGGGTGACCAGCACCCAGATCGTCCGCGGGTCTTATCGCCGGCTGGTGTGGTCGTTCTGTCTGGTCGACCGGAAAATCGCCGCCGGTCTGCTGCGCACCAAGCTGCTGCAGGCGCGCGCCGTGTTGCTGCGGCGCTCGCCGCTGGCTGCCTTTGTCGCCGTGTCGGCGAGCATGGATGATCCCGGCGACCCTGCCGAGGATCAGCTCGAGCGCTTTCTGCGGGACAGCCAGCCCTGGCCCGAATATCTCGACAAGCTGAGCCTGGAGTTCGACCGTGACGCCCGCGCAGTCGGGGCCAAGCCGGCGGCTGAGTGAGATCGGCTGAGGCCGATCGCCGGTCAAGGGCGAATGGTGCCGAGCTCTTGGGAGTTCCCGATCGCCGACGGGCGACGAGTTGCCCAAGCCCGTCGTTGGCTGCGGTCGCATCGGCCTGACGGGCATCGGCCCGACGCCGTCTCGAGCTAGTGGTGCGAACCTGACAAATGACTCCCATAACCTTCTAACCGTCGCCCCCGCGCAAGCCGGGGTCCACGGCAAGCGCTCGGTGCCCGCCGCCCTGGGTTCCCGCTTTCGCGGGAATGACGAAGCGCTAAGCGGGCGGGTGCTAAACGTCAGAACGGATCCATTAGCGCGGCACCTTGCCCGGCTTTCCGCGCCACGCGGCCTCGGCGCCGGGATTGCCGCGCACCGGGTCGCATCGCTCGGCAAGCGCCTTGATTTCAAATGGCGTCACGGCTCGACCGCCGAGCTCGCCGGTGAAAAACTCGAAATATTGCTCGATCCGCCGCAGAAAGGCCTGCAGATCGGCCTCGGTGCGCACATAGGGCGTGTTGCCCGGCGCGAGTGAAGGGCTGTGATAGGTCAGGCTGAAGACGCGATGACCCTTGCGCAGCAGCGCCAAGGTCAGTCGCCGCTGCTCTGCGAACGAGATCCCTTCCGGGGTCAGCATGATCCGCTCGATCAGGCCGAGGCGCGCGAGAATGCCCGGCACATGGAGCGCCTTCAGCCGTTCGTTCATGGTCAGCACATAGGCCATCGGCCCGCTGGGCGCCAGCAGGCCCGCATAGCCGATGGACAGAGGAATTTCGAGCAGCGCCGGGTCCGCGCCGAACCAATAGGGGCGGGCGTCGCAATGCGAAAAGTCGGGCCCGAGCTTGCGCCGCAGATCCGTGCCGGGAACCACGCTGACATCGATCTCGTAGCCGAGTTCGGCCAGGATTTGCGCGGTTGCGTGGCCAACGCCGTAGCGGCCGGCCTTGTAGATACGCGGCCGGACCCCGACGTTGTCGGTGATCGCACGGGTCAATTGGACGAGTTTTTCGCGCTCGAGCTCGAACGGTAGGTTGCCGGGGTACGAGTTTTCGTCGGTGGTCTGCTCGATGAACGGCGGATTGTCCCAGGGTTGCAGATGGGCGCCGATTTCGCACGCGCCCGAACGGTGCAGGTCGCGAACAAACTCGTACCCCTCGGGCGTGGTGCTGACCGGATAGTCGAGCACGAAGGTCGGCCGCACCCCATAGCGCTCGAAGATCGGCAGCGTCTGCATCTGGCGTCTGACCGAGGTCACCCCCGCCGCCCGCCGCGGCTGCTGCCGCGCCCAGTCGAATTCGGCTTCGGTGTCGACCACGACGACCAACATCGGCGGATCGTCCGCCGGCCAGTCGATGATCCTCCAGGTGCTAGGGTCGAGCATGCCTCAGCAACAGCGATTAGAGCTGCGCACCCTGCGCGCCGGCCGCTGGTGCCGGACCTTGCCGCTGCGCGCGAGGATGAAACGCCGATATTCGTCGAACCGGTGAAATCTGGACTCTCTTGAGACGAGCAGCATTGTAACGTAGGGTAACACAACGATGGCCGCGATGCGAGCGACGAGGACCCTGTGCGCCCGGCAAACTTGCCTCAGCATGTCCCGAACAGGTGCAAACTTCCTGAATCCGCCGGGTCCGGCAGGTTGCTGCCGCCCGCTCCGCTGAAGCTGCCGCCGGCCGCCTCGGCGCCGCGGCCAAACGCGGTCGCGTCGGCGGCTGCCGCCGGCAGCTCCCGGCAACACCTGCTCCACGTCTTTCCCAGCTTCGGCATCGGCGGGCTGCCGCTGCGGATGGCGCGAATCATCAACCATTTTGGCTCGCGATTGCGCCACACCCTCGTGGCTCTCGACGAAAATTTTGAGGCCGCTCGGAATTTCGCCGACGATCTCGACTTGGCTTTGCTGCCGCTCGGCGAGCATCGCCGCGGAATGATCCGGACGCTGTGCGCCGGAATATCCGTATTGCGGCGGCTGCGGCCGGACCTGCTGGTCACCTACAACTGGGGCGCGATCGAATGGGCGATGGCCAACCGTCTGTTTCCGTTTGCCCGCCAGCTCCACGTCGAGGCCGGTTTTGGCAAGGAGGAGGCCGACGCTCAGCTTCGACGCCGCGTGCTGTTTCGCCGTTGGGCGCTCGCCCGCGCCGGCACGGTGGTCGTGCCCTCCCATGGGCTCGAGGATTTGGCGCGCCGGGTCTGGAGGCTGCCGCCCGAGAGGGTGGCTTATGTTCCCAACGGCGTCGATGTCGAGCGTTTTGCCGACCCGCCTCGCGACCTCATCTCGGGCTTCACGCGACGGCCCGGCGAGCTGGTGGTCGGCACCGTCGCACCGTTGCGGCCGGAAAAGAATATCGGGAGGCTGCTGCGCGCTTTCGCCGGCCTTGACGACCCGTCTCTCGACGGTTCGCCGCCCGCACGGCTGATCGTCGCCGGCGAGGGGACCGAGCGGGCGGCGCTGGTGCGGCTGGCCGCCGAGCTTGGCCTCGCCGAACGCGTCGTGTTCACCGGGCAGGTCGCAGCTGAAGCGGTGCTCGGAACATTCGACGTTTTTGCGCTGTCGTCCGACACCGAGCAGATGCCGAATGCTGTGCTCGAAGCGATGGCGGCGAACCGCGCCGTCGCCGCTGTCGATGTCGGCGACGTAAAGGACATGATCTGTGCGGCCAACCGCGAGTTCGTCGTGCCGCGCGATGACGTCCGGGCCTTGTCGCGGGCGGTATCACGGCTGCTCGGCGACCCGGCGACGCGGGCCCGACTGGGGCGCGACAATCGCCGGCGCGCGGTCGAGATGTTTTCTCAGGACCGCATGTTCACCGCTTATTCGCTGATCTTCGGCTTGGATCATGGCCTGTGAGCATGCCGAAGGAGGTGCCGCGGGTGACCGAATTGGAGCTGCGGCCCCACCGGTCATCTGGGCGGGGCTGATCCGCGAGGCGGTGCCGCGCAGGCCATCGAGCCGACGAGGCTGAGCCCGGTCGTGATCCAATTTGTCGTCTCTGGACCTTTGCCTCGGCTCGCGGCGCTCAGGTCGCGGTGCATGACCGACCCGGACGCGCTGCTGGATATCGCGCGCCGACTGGAGCGGTCTGGTCCGGCCGGACCACAGCGAGCCGACGATTTCAGCCTGATCCTGCACGATCTGAGAATGGGCGGCGCATGGAAGCGCACCAATCCGGGAAGGCTGCGGCGGACCGAAGAGATGTTGTGCGAATACATCTCCCCCGCGTTGCGGCCCCTTACCTTTCTCGATCTGGGGGCGTCCGACGGCATTACCACGGTGGAGGCGGTTCGCGCGCTGCGACGGGCGTTTGGGGAGGATGTGCGGGCGCTTCTCGCCGATGTGAACCTGTCGCTGCTGCGTTATCGGCGAGGCCCGATCGTCGAATATCGCGCCGCCGACGGCGAACCCATCATGGTCCGCGCCGGCCCCCTCGGCGTGCGTCTGGCAAAACCGCGCCGCGGAGTGCCTTCGGGCGACAACCTGCTGGCCCGCCTTTATCTGCGAATGAAGCAGTTTCGGCGGTCGATGCACCTCGACGTGCCGATCTCGCTGGTGCACCCTCTCGCCCGCGGCGAGCCGGGGATCACCGTCACCGAACTCGATTGCCTCGTTTTCAAGGAGTGCTTAAAAGATCGAATCGCGGCGATTCGCGCGAGCAACGTCTTGAACCTCGGCTATTTCGCCCGGCCCCAACTTCACCGCGCGATCGGGCATCTGCACGGATATATGCGGGAAGGCGGATGCCTTGTTGTTTCGCGAAACGACGATCAGCCGCACGACGAGCCGGAAGACGGCTCGGTTTGGCTGAGGGACGGGTGCCGCTTCCGCTGGCTCAGGGATTTCGGCGCCGGCTCCGAGGTCAAGTCGATGGTCGACGGCTGGCGGCCCAGCTGACGGCTCGGCTGCCCCCGCGGCGCACAGCGGCTGGCCGAGCGGCGGCGGGCCATCGTTGATGGGCGGCTTTTTTCTCGTCTGCATCCGGCCGCACCAGGACCGCTCGGCCGAGGTGTCGAGATTGCGGGCGGCCTTTGCCGAGCTCGGCTTTGCGCCTCCCGAAATCGTCGAGACCGACGATTACGTCTTCGCCGCCTATCCGAGCTTCGTGAGCCGATCGATTGCGGCGCAGCGCTATCCCAATGGCGATTTCGTCTTTGTTTGCGGCACCTGCGTCTGCGAGCGCGGGGCCGCGGCCGCGACCGCGCTCTATGAATGTGCCGGAGCGGCGTCGCCGGCCGGCGACGCCTTGATGGGTCATTATGCCGCAATCCTCAAAAAAGGCGATCTTACCACGGTGACCCTCGATCGGTTCGGCGGCTACCATGTTTTTTACAACCTTGAAGCGGGAATTGTCTCCTCCTCGTTCTACGCTGTGTGCTCGGCCCTCGGCCGGCTGACCTTGTCGCAGCAGAGCGCATGCGAATTTGTGTTCAATGGGGTGGTCTCGGGCAACGAGACGCTGTTCACCGAAGTTGCGGTGGCGCCGATCGGCGCCACGGTCCGGGTTGGCTCACGCGGATTGGAGGTGGTCCGACCGGTATTGCGCGTCACTCGGGCCTTTACTGCAGAAACGCGGGCGGCCTCTCTCGAGCAGAGCATCGCGTTGCTCGACCGCTATTTCGGCGCGGTCACCTCCAGCTTCGGCGATCGCGTCGGATGCGCGCTTTCCGGAGGCTACGATTCGCGACTGATCCTGGCCTGCTTGCGACGTCACCAGACCAGGCCGCGCGTCTATGTTTATGGCAGCGAGGGCGAGACGGATGTTCGCCTGGCGATGGAAATAGCCGGGCGGGAGGGTTTTTCACTCGATGTGATCGATAAGAGCGACCGGCCGATCGTTCCGCCCGGCGAGTTCGCGGCGACCGCGCACCGCAACTTTCTCGCCGCGGACGGTTATGATTACGGCGGCATCTTTCACAACGGCGCCGAGGTCGCCGAGTTGGCGCGCAGGGTGCGCGGCAACGCGGTCGCGTTCAACGGCGGCGGCGGCGAAATTTTCCGCAATTTCTTTTTCCTTCCCGACCGAGACTACACAATTCGTGAACTTTTGTGGAGCTTCTATAGCCAGTTCGATCCGGCGATCTGCACCCCGGTGTTCGACCGCTCCAGCTATTACGCCGGACTGGAGAGAAAGGTGATGGACGTGCTGGGCAGCGACGAGCGCCGACTGCCGCGACCCACCGTCGAATGGCTCTATCACAGCTTTCGCTGCCGCGCCTGGGACGGCAAGGTCGACAGCATCGCCGCCAGATACGGCACCACGGCAATGCCCTATCTCGAGCGCTCGATCACCGAGCACGCCAGCGCGCTGCGGCTGTCGTGGAAAAATCACGGGGCCTATGAGGCCGAGCTGATCCGGCGCGTCGACGGGCGGCTGGCCGGGTACCGCTCGATTTATGGGCACGACTTCGCCAGGCCGCCGCCGCTCGGACGCCGGCTCCACGATTACACCACCTATCTGCGGCCGCCCTGGCTGCGTCGCTACACCTATCGGCTCAAACATGGCCGTCGGCCGTCCACCGATTGGCCGGGCTATCTGGCGCAACCGTACCGGGAGGCGGCGCTGCCTGCCGGGACGATGGTGCTCGACCGGCTGTTTCGGCTCGACCGGATCGGGAATGCGGCCCAGTTCGCGCGAATCCTGTCGCTGGAATATGCGCTGCACCGCTTCGGCGCGCGTGTTAAAGTCGATTTCTAAAGGTCGCTGCGCGGATCTATGTGCGGAATAGCCGGCATCTTCGACTGCCGCGGACGCGGCGAGAGCGACCGGCGCCTGTTGCGCCGCATGACCGATGTCCTCGACCATCGCGGGCCCGACGGCGAGGGCTTTTATTGGGCTCCGGGCGTCGGGCTCGGGCATCGTCGCCTCGCCATCATCGACGTGGCGGGCGGCGATCAGCCGCTGTTTAACGAAGACCGCACGGTCTGCGTGGTATTCAATGGCGAAATCTATAATTTTCAGGAGCTGATGGCCGAGCTGTCATCGGCCGGCCACGTCTTCCGCACGCGCTGCGACACCGAGGTGATCGTCCACGCCTGGGAGGAGTGGGGCGAGAAATGCCTCGACCGCTTTGATGGGATGTTCGCCTTTGCTTTGGTTGACGAGCGGCGCGAGACGCTGTTCCTGGCGCGCGATCGGTTTGGCGAAAAGCCCCTCTATTACAGCCTTCTCGACGACGGCCGACTGCTGTTCGGCTCCGAGCTGAAATCGATTCTGTGCAGCCCCTCGATCGATCGCCGGCTCGACCCGCAGGCGATCGAGGAGTTTTTTGCGTTCGGCTATATCCCGGACCCGCGCTCGATCTACGCCGGGGTCAAAAAGCTCGCGCCGGCTCACTGCTTCGTCGTTCGTCGCGGCCAACAGGTCGGGGAGCCCCGCGCCTATTGGGACCTGCGGTTTGTCGATGGCCGCCCGGTGCGCCGGGAAGAGGCCGAGGAGGAGCTGATCGGCCGCCTGCGCCAATCGGTGCGCCTGCGGATGATCGCCGATGTTCCGCTCGGCGCCTTTCTGTCGGGCGGCGTCGATTCGAGCGCCGTCGTGGCGATGATGGCGGGGCTGCGGGCTCAGCCGGTCAGCACCTTCTCGATCGCGTTCGGGTCGAAGGGATTTGACGAATCGGCGCATGCCGCCGCCATCGCCCGGCGTTACCGCACCGATCACCATGTCAGGGATGTCGATCCCGACGTGTTTGATCTGGTCGATCGGTTGGCCGCGATCTATGACGAGCCGTTCGGCGACAGTTCGGCGTTGCCGACCTTGCGGCTCTGCGCCGTGGCGCGAGAGAACGTCACCGTCGCTTTGTCGGGAGACGGCGGCGACGAGGTCTTCGCCGGCTACCGGCGCTATCGTTGGCATTGCCTCGAGGAGCGGGTGCGGCGGACGGTGCCGGCGCCGGTGCGCGGCCCTCTGTTCGGCCTTCTCGGCTCGATCTATCCGAAGCTCGATTGGGCGCCGCGCCCGTTGCGCGCCAAAGCGATATTGACCGAGCTGGCAAGCAACGCTGCGGATGCTTATGCCGCCTCGGTCTCGATCAGCACCGAGGATCAGCGGCGCCGGCTGTTCAGCCGCGACTTCGCGCGAAGTCTGCAAGGCTACGATGCCGCGGACGTCGTGAGGCTGCACATGGCCCGGTGCGGCAGCGAGGATCCGTTGTCGCGGATCCAATATGCCGATTTCAAAACCTACCTGCCCGGCGATATCCTGACCAAGGTCGATCGGGCCAGCATGGCGGCATCGCTGGAGGTGCGCGTTCCGCTCCTCGCTCATCCGCTGGTCGAATGGGCGGCGCGGCTGCCGTCGCGCTTCAAGCTGTCCGGCACAGAAGGCAAATCGATCTTCAAATCGGCGCTCGCCCCGCATGTTCCGGGCGAGATTCTCTACCGACCCAAGCAGGGCTTCGTCGTGCCGCTGGCCGCGTGGTTTCGCGGGGCCTTGCGGCAACGCGTGCGTCAGCGTTTGGAGGGGCCGGTGCTGAAACAGTCGGGTTTGTTCGAGATGGCGACGATCGCCAGACTGCTCGACCAGCACCAGTCGGGCACGCGCGACCACAGTGCCGCACTGTGGACATTGTCGATGTTCGAATCGTTTCTGCGACAGGTCGATGGCGGTGCCGGAAAAGGCGCGATGCGCGAGGAACGTGTCGGAACCGCCGTCTGACGCCGTGTCTCTAATTCTCTGTCGCCGAGAAACGGTGCCCGATGACCGCGTCCGAGGAGGCTAAATACCCGGCCGGACCCGGACCGGGCGCGGACGACGGCGATATCCGTGCTCATGCTGTCCGCGGCGCCGCCTGGATGATGGGCTTGCAGTGGGCGGTCAGGGCGCTGGGGATCGCCAGCACCGCGATCTTGGCCCGGTTGCTGACGCCGGCCGATTTCGGACTGATGGCGATGGCCATGCTGACTTTGGCGATCATCGCCATGTTCGGCGTCAACGGCCAAGATTTGGCCTTGATCAGAATGGGTCGACCGAGCCGCGACTATTTCGATACCGCCTGGACGATCGAGGTCATCGCCGGCTTCGTGCTGTTCGGATTGACGGTGGCGTCGGCGCCTCTCGCTCGGATTTACTTCCACTCGGCGAAAGTCGAGCTGATCATTTGGGTTCTTTCGCTGGGGTTATTGTTTGAAGGTTTCACGAATATCGGCATCGTCTTTTTTCGAATCGACTTTAATTTTGCAAAAGATTTCAAATATTTTGTCTGTCGTAAGCTGTCCGACGTCGTTCTGGGGCTGTCTTGCGTGCTGGCCCTGCGCAACGTCTGGGGGTTGGCGATCGGGGTCGTGCTGTCGAAAGCAGCCGCGGTGGCGTTGAGCTATGGAATGCATCCGTTTCGACCGCGGTTCCGGCTGAACCGGGCCCGCGAGATCTGGTCGTACTCGTCTTGGATGCTGGTCATCGCGCACGGCCGGCACTTTGCCGCCAAAACCGACGAGTATGTGGTCGGCGCGATCGGTAGCGCTGCAACGATGGGCGCGTACACCGTCGGAGCCGACATCTCGGTGACGCCGACCGTCGATCTGGTCCACCCGGTGATGCGTGCCATCTTTCCGGTGTATTCCCGGCTGCTGAGCGACCCGCTGCGACTGCGCTCGGCCGCGTTTCTGCTGATCGCCGCGACCGCGACGGTCTGTCTGGCGACAGGTCCGGGGGTGGCCGGGATTGCGCGCGAATTGACCCTGCTGCTGCTGGGGCCGCAGTGGAGAGAAGCCGCATCGCTGGTTTTCTGGTTCGGGATCGGGGCGATACCGGTCGGTATGAGATTTGCCATCTACTCGATTTTGGCCGTAACCAACAATCTGCGGTTGACGGCAATCGCGATCTGGGCGCGGCTGGCCTTATTGGTTCCGACCCTCGTCGTGGCCGGGCGCTGGGGCGGGGCCCCGGCCGTTGCCGAAGCGCAGGCGGTGTTGGGCGTCCTCGCCCTTTCCGCCGATTTTTTGATGCTGCGGCAGGCTGTCGGGGTCGGCTTCGCCGATGTCGCTCGCTGCCTTTATCGCCCGGCCGCCGCGGCCCTGGCGATGGTTCTCGTGCTCTATGTGCTGGATCGGGCGACGCAGCTCCCGCTGATTGCGAGCCTGGTCGTCAAGATCTCCGGCGGCGCTGCTGCCTATCTCGGCACCTTGACGGTCATGTGGCTTCTTGCGCGCAGACCCGACGGGCTCGAGGCCATAGCATTCGCGACCGCGGCGAAGGCCGTCAGCAGGTGCAAGGTCCGGTGGCGATGAGCATTCGTTCGACTCGGCGGTCGGCCGCGCGCGAAGGCATCCCGCAATCGTCGGGCCGGTTCGCCGGCCTATTTTGTCAGAGCATCGCACAATTTCTGGTAGCTCTCGGCGCGACTTGGCCAGCCGTTGGCGCCGGCTCTTGCGCAAGCGCCGGCGCTGAGCCGCGCGTAGAGCGGCGCGTCGGTCAGCAGCCGGATCAGCGCGGCCGCAACCTGCGCCTGGCTCTCTCCATCGACCAGCACGCCGTTGCAACCGTCGATGATCGCCTCCACCGCACCCCCGGCACGGCCCGCGACCACTGGCTTGCCGCAGGCGTTGGCTTCGAGAAACACGAGCCCGAAGCCCTCGGTGTCGCCGGCCGCGGTCGTCCGGTTCGGCATGGCAAAGATTTCGGCGCTCCGGTAGAGCGCCAACAGGCCCTGGTCGGCGACCGCTCCGAGGAGCCTGACCCGGCCCGACAGATTGGCCGCGCGGACGCGCCGCTCCAGCTCGGCATGGAGCGGCCCCTCGCCGGCGATCGCGCAACAGGCGTCGGGCACCCTGGCGAGAACCGCCGGCATCGCGTCGATCAACGTATCGAAGCCCTTTCGCTCGATCAGGCGGCCGACGCCAAGGATCAGGCGCCCGTCCGCGATGCCGAAGGCTTCGATCGTCGCGCGATCGACCGGCCCCGGCCTGAACCGGTCCAGATCCACGCCGTTGCTGAGCACAAGGATTTTGGCGGCATCGATGCCCAGACGCATGACCAGGAAATCCCGGGTAAATGCGCTGACCGCGATGATCGCATGCGCCCGGCCCAGCGACGAGCGGCGCAAGCGGAAAAGCAGGCCGGCGCCGACGACCGAGATCTCCTCGCCGTGAACATAGAACATCACCTTCAGCCGCAGAATGTAACGCAGCGGCCAGACCATCCAGCCCAGAGAGATCAGGTCGCCGATACAAACAATCCGTGCTCGCGAGCGCAGGCTCACCCACGCGACGACGGCCAACGTCCGGATCAATATCGGCAAATCGACGACGAGCACGGCGAGAAGCGCGGCCAGCCGACTGCGGCGATGATGCCTGTAGGGTGGACGCAGCAGCGGGGCGCGAACGATCGGGTAGGGGGCCTGCGCGTCAAACTTCCCGGCCGCGGCGATCGGCAAATTCGTCGCATAATCGCGCGCGGCGCTCAACGCCGTCACCCGGCCCATCAAATGGCGGCAGATTTGATCGTAAACGACCCCGGCGCCGCCGCGCAGCGGTGGAAAGTGGCTGGAGACAAGAACCGAACGGGCGTGCGGCGAAGCGGTCATCAGGGACCTTTGTGGCAGAAAGACCAGCGATCGATTTCGATATACTCCACGGCGATCATCGATTTGCCAATGTGATGCCCGAGCGCACCGCCTCTTTGCGGCACGCAAGGCGCGGGCGATCCCGTCGAGCCCTGTCGCCGCTTCGGCGCCGAAGCTGATGAAATTCGATGCCGATCGTGGTATTCTCCGCGGCCTTTGATGACTGGAAGAATAATCCGCCGGACGGGGCAGATGGTCGTCGGTCTCGATCTGTCGGCTCGGGGGCGGAGGAGAACGATCATGCCCGGGGCGGCGATGTTGTTGCCCTTCCGGTGGATAATTTGATCGCAACCGCTCGAAGGGTCGACGCCGACACCATGACAATTCGGCAGAGCAAACACTCGCGCCGCTCCGAGCCGGGTGGTTCGCCCGCGACGATTTCGGCTGCGGAGAGCATCAGATCGTCGCGCCGGCGTCGCGTTGCGGCCGGAAAGGACGACAAATGATCAGCCGGTGGGACATGCTCCGCTCGTTGGCCTCGATATGCCGCCGGCGCTGACGCGGGCCTGGGCGGCGCCGCTGCGATCGATCGCGTCCCGCTCGCTCGGCGGAGCGTCGATCATGGAGCGAATGATCGCCGGCAACAACCGGACCTCGGGCTTTGACTATCTTCGAATATTGCTGGCGGCTTCGATCGTCTGCTGGCACAGCATCACCACCAGCTACGGGCCCCAATACGAGCTGACAATCTGGCGCGGCCCGATCGGCGTGCTGATGCATCTGACGTTGCCGATGTTTTTTGCCCTCAGCGGTTTCCTGGTCGCCGGCAGCCTCGATCGGTGCGACACGCTCGTATCATTTTTTGGATTGCGGATCTTAAGGATCGCCCCCGCCCTGGCGGTGGAAATAACCCTGTCTGCGCTGGTGCTGGGTCCGCTGTTGACGTCGGTTGATTTATGGTCCTATTTCTCGAACCACGAATTCTTTGTTTATTTTCTAAATATTTTCGGATATATTCATTATGAGTTGCCTGGTTTGTTTATTTACAATATCTGTCCGAAAACGGTCAACGCGCAACTGTGGACAATCCCCTACGAGCTGCAATGCTACCTGGCCTTGGGCGCCCTGTCGGTGATCGGCATCGCCAACAAGCGGGGTGGGATTCTGCTGTTGACCGTCATTCTCGCGCAATGTGATTGGGTGCTGCATGCGTGGCGACAGGGAGACGACGGCGGTTCCGGCGGCGCACCGGGGGCGATCCTGGTGCTGTGCTTTCTGGTCGGATTGCTGCTTCATATCTATCGGGACAGAGTGCGGTTGAACGCCGCCCTGTTCGGCGCGATGGCCATATCGGCATTGCTGCTGTCGTCGCTGCCGCACGGGTCGGACTATCTGGCGTTTCCGGCTTCCTACGTCACAATCTATCTGGGGCTGCTCAATCCACGGAAAATCAACTTTCTGAAGTCGGGCGATTATTCGTATGGGCTTTATCTGTACGGTTTTCCGCTCCAGCAGGCATTTTCTTCGCTGGGCCCGGCCGTGCATCACTGGTATCTCAACATCATGGTTTCGCTGCCTTGCGCGCTGGGAGTGGCGATGCTTTCCTGGCATTATGTCGAGAGGCCGGCCCTGGGTTTGCGGCGATATCTGCCGGCGATCGAGCGGCGGCTGGTCAGGGCGGTTTCCGGTGCGCCGGTGGTCGCAGGCTAGCGCAAATGACCGCATTGCCGTCAAAAATCGCGGGGCATCCAGTGCTCGGCAGCGTGCTCTGGGCGGCAACGGCGGCGAGTGGCTTCCTCGGGGTGATCCTGTTGCTCGAGGTCCATGAGGGCTACGGGATTTGCGCCGTCGCGGCGTGCTTTCTCGTGCGCATTCTCAGCGCAAGATACGCGAGGTGAGGGGAGTCGCCGGTGAACCGCGGACCCGCTCGACGCGGCTGCGGTCCAGCCGGCAGCCGGCCATTCAGCGCCGTCCGCGCAGCGCCAGCCGGGTCACCCCCGGCGCGACCGCCAGACCGATCCGAACGGCTCGGTACCGCCACTTCGGCTGGTGCGCACAGGCCCGGCGCAGCGCGGTTCTGGCAAGCAGAATTTCGCCGTTGCGGATGTGATCGACCGCATGCCTCACATCGAGCTGAAATTGCGTCTGCAGATACGTACGTTCGACTGCTTGCCTTTCCTCGGCGCCGAGACCTGCTCGGCCGCGCCATTTGTCCAGCACCTGCAGAATCGCGGAATACATCGCCGTGCTGTTGGCGGAGACGCTGGCGGCGTGGCGCCGGTAATCGACCAAGACACGCGGGACGGGCTCAATACGGCATCCGACCTGCAGGGCGCGCAGCCACAGGTCAAAGTCCTCGACAGCCCGCAGCGTTTCGTCGAACATGCCGACACGACTGAACACGTCCCGCCTTAATACTGCGTCAAGGCAAATGTGGGAAACACCGCCGGCCACTTTGGCAAAGGTGATCGGCGGGGTGGGCGGGTATACTTCTTGGTAGGTCTTGCCGGCAAATTTCGATTCACCAAAGAATCGCGAGTCGCAAAAGGCGATCGACACCTCGGCATGCCGGTCGAGGAATTGCACCATGGTTTCAAGGTAATCCGGTTGCCACAGATCGTCGCTGTCGAGCAAGGCAACGAGCTTGCCTCGAGCGACCGACAATGCCCGATTGCGAGCCGCTGCGGCGCCGGCGTTCGTCTGCGAAAGCACGATAACGCCACGCTCGCGATAGCTCTCGGCGATCGCCCCGGTATCGTCGGTCGAGCCGTCGTCGACGACGATGATCTCAAAGGACCGATAGGTTTGACCCAGCGCCGACTGCAAGGTGTCGCCGAGGTACGGCTGCGCGTTGTAGGCCGGAATGACGACACTGACGAGCGGGGAGAACCTGGCCTGCATGTTGTTGTCGGGTTGCGTCGTGGTCGGCGCCGGCAGGCGGGCGCTCAGCGCGCCATCAGCACCGGCAGGTTCGACTCCATGATGATGTGACGGGTGGCGCCGCCAAAGATCATCTGGCGGATGCGGCTCTGGGTGTATGCGCCCTTCAGCAACAGATCGGCGCCGGCCGCGAGCGCTTCCTTCAAAAACGATTCGCCCTGCGGCTTTTGCCGGCCGTAAGCGGTCCGCAGACTGACATCGATCCCGTGCCGTTCGAGCGTGCGGGCGAGTTCGTCGCCCTCCGGCCCCGGCTCCGGCATGTGCTGGCCGCCGACCGCGACGATCGCCACATGCCGCGCCTGCTTGAGGAACGGCATGCCCAAAGCGACTGTCAGCGCGGTTTCGGTGCTGCCGTTCCAGGCGATGGCAATGACCTCGCCCAACACCGAGGGGGCGCGCTGCGGCACCATCAGCACCGGGCGCCCGCTTTCGAACAGCGCGTCTTCGAGGGTGGCCTCGGCGATCGAGGCGAGCTTTTCCGGCTGCTCGACCACGATCAGGTCGAAGACCCGCCCGATCAGCCCGACAATGGCGTTCTGCCGGCCGTCCTCCTCGCGCCACGACGCGCTGGGCCCGTTGTGCCCGGGCGGCACCGGGCCGATCGGCACGCCGCGCGCGGTCATGAACTCGCGAAACAGCCGCCGCGCGTGATCGCGCCGGTCGTGACCCTCGCGCTCGAGGGTGCGGTCGACCTCCGAGGAGATCGAAAACCCCATCTCGCCGCCGAAAACCACGGCGTATTCGGTCGTGAGGCTGTGCAACCCGACGATGTGGCTGTCGAAGCGCCGCGCCGCCAGCATGGCGGCTTCGAGGACCGGCGTCGCCCTGCCATCCCCGACCACGGCCAGCAAATTCTTCATCGCCCGATCCCCGTGCCCGCTCGACCCTTTTGCCAAGGGCCCGCCGACACATTATTACACGATCGCACGGTCCTCTGCGACAATCCGTGAGAGAGATTGAGCCGATCGGCGAAAGCTTCCATCATCGGGCGTCTGGACGGGCGAAATGGGCGGGCAGCAACACAACCGGGCGTCGACACTACCGCACGGTGGCGGACCGGCGCAGGGGCCGGCGAGGGGCGCAGACGTGCGCCGGGGTCGACGGGAAGGCTGGATGTCGAGGGGACCGAGGACAGACCGCACACGCGCGCGATTTCTGGCGGTGGCGGCGGCGGCGCTGGCGACGATGCCGCTGGTGCTGGAGGCGCAGACGGCCGGCGACCAGCTGCCGCGATTCGCCAGCCTGCGCTCCGCCGAGGTCAATCTGCGGGTCGGGCCGGGCGAGAATTACCCGATCGAATGGGTTTACCAGCGCCGGGGCATGCCGGTCGAGATCATCGAGCGGTTCCAAGACTGGCGGCGAATCGAGGACTGGCAGGGCAGCAAGGGCTGGGTTCTCGACCGCATGCTGATCGACCAACGCGGGGTCATCGTCGATGGTGCCGTCCGGCCGCTCTATGGACGGCCCGACCCCGCTTCGCCGATTGTCGCGCGGGCCGAGCCCGGCGTCATCGCCCGGCTCTTCGAGTGCCGCGGACCCTGGTGCCGGATCGAAGCGGGGGGCTACAGCGGCTGGGTGCAGCGCAGCGCCGTCTGGGGCGTTCTCCCCGACGAGACCCTGCAATAGCAGCATGGCCCAACTCGCGAACGGGCAATGGCCGCCGGCAGGCCGGGCGCAGGAACTAGCGAAGGCATTGATCTGAGGGCCGGGCACCGCCTAATAAGCCGATCTTCGAGGAGGAGCCCGAGATGCTGTTCAAATGCCTGCCGCCCGGCGCGCCCATTCCCGGGCGGTTTCCGGGCCCGGCCCACGCGCGCGGCAAATGGTTCACGGTCGACATCCACTGCCATGTGCTGACCCCCAAGGCTGCCGAGATGGTCGCCGGCAACGCCGCCGCGACGAGCCACCCGCGCGAGGTCTACGCCAACGAGCGCACTCGCGAAGTCAACCGGCAGCAGGCCGAACGCAACCGCATTCAATTCACCTCGGTCGAAAACCGGCTCGCCGACATGGACCGGATGGGGATCGACATCCAGGCGATCTCGCCGTCGCCGAACCAGACCTATTACGGCGCGGACCCCGATCTGGGGATCGCCACGGCACGGGTCGTCAATGACAACCTCGCCGACATCGCCGGCCGTCACCCCGACCGTTTCGTCCCGCTCGGCACGGTGCCGTTCCAGGCGCCCGACCTCGCCCTCGCCGAGCTCGACCGGCTGCACAATTCATTGGGCTTCCGCGGCATCGAGATCGCGACCAACGTCGGCGGCGAGGATCTGTCGGCGGCACGCTTTCGCAAGATCTTCGCCCGCATCGAGGAGCTCGGCCTCCTGGTGTTCATGCACCCGACCGGGTTCCCCGAGGCGCGCCGCTTCGGCGACCATTACCTCGTCAACGTGATCGGCAACCCGCTCGACACGACGGTCGCGGTGCATCACCTGATCTTCGGCGGCGTGCTCGACGATCACCCCAATCTGAAGCTGGTCCTGTCGCATGGCGGCGGCTACCTGCCGGCCTATTCGGGGCGAATCGACCACGCCGCCTCGGCCAGGCCCGACGCCTGTGAGCAGATCCACCGGATGCCGACGGAGTATTTGAAGCGGCTCTATTTCGACACGATCGTCTATACTCGTCACCAGCTCGAATATCTGGTCGGGCAATACGGGGCCGACCATGTGCTGATGGGCACCGACTATCCGGCCGACATGGGCGAGATCGACCCGATCGGCTTTGTCGAGAGCGCCAAGGGGCTCGACGATCCCGAGCGCCGCGCGATCCTCGGCCGCAACGCCGCGCGGTTGCTGAATATCGAAATCCCTGCCGCGCAAACCTGAATTCGTCGCAACAACCTTGGTCATTTCGGCGCCGGAGCGTGTGAAGAAATTGTTCATTTCTAAAAAGGTCATTCCGGGGCGGTCCGAAGGGCCGAGCCCGGAACCCAAGAACACCGGCATCCCCAATGTGTTTGCAGTTCGGTGTTCATAGGTTCCAGGCTCGTGGGCTGCGCCCCCGCCCCGAAATGACAGCATTTCGGTATTTCTTCACACGCTCGCAGGCCGGGACCCATGTCGGACATGGGCGCCGCCTTCGCCGGCGTGACCGGAACAGGAGAAACTTGAAATGCTGTTCAAATGCTTGCCGGAGGGGGCGCCGATCCCGGGCCGGTTTCCGGGGCCCGTGCACGCCCGCGGCAAATGGTTCACGCTCGACATCCACTGCCATGTCAGGAGCGCCGCGGCAACGCGGATGGTCGAGGGCCACACCGAGGTCTCGCGCTGGTATGCCGAGACCCAGGCCGGCCCGCGGAGCCAGGCGATCAACCGGGCAAATGGCGAGCGCACCGACCAGCAGAGCGTGTCGCCGGAGCAGCGCATCGCCGACATGGACCGGATGGGGATCGACATCCAGGCGATCTCGCCGGCGCCCCGCCAGACCTATTACGGCGCCGACCCGGACCTCGGGCTCGCGACGGCGCGCGCGATCAACGATTTCATCGCCGAGATCTGCGGGAGATATCCCGACCGCTTTGTCGGGCTCGGCACCGTGCCGTTCCAGGCACCCGAGCTGGCGATCGCCGAGCTCGACCGGCTGCACAAATCTTTGGGCTTTCGCGGCATCGAGATCATGACTCACGTCGCCGGCGAGGATCTGTCGGCCGCGCGCTTCCGCAGGATCTTCGCCCGCTGCGAGGAGCTGGGCCTCCTGGTGTTCATGCACTCCGACGGGTTTACCGAGGCCGGGCGCTTCGCCGACCATTATTTCACCAACATTATCGGCAACCCGCTCGATACGACGGTGGCATTGCACCACCTGATCTTTGGCGGCGTGCTGCAGGATTATCCGAACCTGAAGCTGGTCGCCTCGCACGGCGGCGGCTACCTGCCGGCCTATTCGGGACGCATCGACCACGCCGCCTCGGCGCGGTCGGACGCCTGCGAAGTGATCCGCCGGATGCCGACCACCTATCTGAAGCGGCTCTATTTCGACGCGCTCGTTTACACCCACCACCAGCTCGAATATCTGGTCGAGGAATACGGTGCCGACCACATCCTGATGGGCACCGATTATCCGGCCGATATGGGCGAGGTCGACCCGGTCGGCATGATCGAGGGCTGCCCCGGCCTCGACGATTCGGAGCGCCGGGCGATCTTCGGCGGCAACGCGGCGCGCCTCCTGAACCTCGAAGTTCCGGCCGACCGCCGGCGGGCGTAAACCCGCCAGCGGACCCGGCAAAACGAAGCCTGGCTCGGCGGTTCAGTGCACGACGCAGGGCTGGGCCGGGTAGAACGGACTGTTCGCGCACGCGTCGGACAGCGACCATACGAAGTCGCGCCGGATCCATCTGAGCGAAGGCAGCGCTGCCGGATACCCGACCGGGTTTGAGGTCAACAGCGTGATCCCGTCGGTGCCGTTGCTCTTGACCGAGGAGACGGCGTGACAGCTGATGCAGGAGGACTGGGTCAACGGCACGCCGGCGTTTTCTCCCTCGATGATCGAATTGCCGAGCAGCTTGGGTCTGAAAAAGCCGGTCTGCACGCCGTCGAGCCGGTAGTTGAACCATTCCGGCGCCAAATTCGCCGCATACATCAGTGCCTTCAGCTGGTTGGTCAGCTGCGTGTTGGCCCCGTGCGTGGCCGCCGGGGTCGATCCGAATACGTCGGTGCACCCCAACACCTTGCACCGGTTGGGATTAGTGGTGAGGTTCTGCGGCTCGAAGGTGGCCCAGATCCACTGGTTCAGCAGCTTCGAGATCAGGTGCATTCCGGCAAGCCCGAAACAGTTGCCGTCGACCGTCTCGACATGGATCAATTCGGTGAACCAGGGCGGCAGCTTCGCACAATTTAGACCGATGCTCGACAGCTCGATCCAGTCGGCCTTGATTTCGACCGCCGGCGCCGGAAACGCTATTTCCGCGGCGTAGAGCGCGGTCTCCGCCTGACCGGGGCGGTTCCACAAATCGTTCCCGGCGATGTAGTCTTCGGTCAGGCCGTTCAGCCGCACCTCCTCGCAGATCATCAGGTTGGGTTGACCTGTTGGCGGGGTGCTGGCCTTGTTGCAGTTCTCGTTGGCGCCGCCGAGCAGACCCGGTACGACTTTGAGCAGCTTCGGGTTCTTGATCAGCGCCAAGGGACTGCCGTGCAGCTGATGCATGGTCTCGCCCGACGACGCTGCAGCATTCGGCACGACCAGCCCCTTGCTGGGGTCTGTCGGATACATCTGCGCCTGCTCGATCCAATTTTCCCACACGACGTACGGGTACTTGCTCTGGTTCACCGGGCAGGTGGCCGCGACCCACAGCTGCCAGGCCGTCTGTTCGATGGTCGGGCTGATTTGCGACGGCGGCGCACAGGGATTTTGCGTTAAATCGTCGGCCTGCGCGACCGACACGCCGACCGGTAGCCCCGCTCCGGTGCCGATGCCCAAGGTCAAAAACAGCGCGGTGGCCAATCCCCCAAAAAGTCTTCTCATTGGCTTTCCCCTACTCCTCGGATGGTCCTAACGGAACGTGAGGGTTGAGAGGCTACACAGGCGGTGGTCAATAATTCGTCAGTAAGACATCATCTCCTGGCGGCTGGATTTTCGCTGCAGAAGCCGGTTGCGGCGGGTCGCAGCGCTCGATCGCGTCCAATTCTCGCGGAAAGGCCGCCGCACAGCCGGCCGCGGGCGCGATTGACAGCCCTGGGGGTGGAGGATTTGATCCATTCGCAACGAGGATGCCCGTGCGGGCCCGCGATGCCGCCGCGCTCGGAAACAACGGAGGAAACCATGCAGACACGCAAGCTCGGCCGCACCGGGATCGAGGTTTCGGTGCTCGGCTTTGGCTGCGGGGCCGTAGGCGGGCTGATGGTGTGCGGCAGCCCGGCCGACCAGGAGCGGGCGGTGGGGCGCGCGCTCGAACTCGGCATCACCTATTTCGACACCGCGGCCATGTACGGCAACGGCGAATCGGAGCGCAATCTCGGCCGCGTGCTGAAGAGCCTGAAGCCCGAGCTGACCCTCGGCACCAAGGTGCGGGTTCCGGCCGCCGAGCGCGGCCGTATCGGCGCCGCCGTCGCCGCCTCGCTGGAGGCGAGCCTGCAGCGGCTGCAGCGCGAGCAGGTCGATCTGTTCCAGCTCCACAATCATATTATGCCGGATGGCGGCGAGGCCGATCTTTCGCCGGAGATCGTGCTCGGCGAGGTCGTGCCGGCCTTCGAACGGCTGCGCCAACAGGGCAAGACCCGATTTTGCGGGATCACCGCGGTCGGCGACACCGCGGCGCTCCACCGGGTGGTTGACGCCCGCGCCTTCGACACTGCCCAGGTCAGCTACAATTTGCTCAATCCGAGCGCCGGGGAAACGGTTCCGGGAAGCTATCCGGCGCATGATTTCGGCAATCTCTTAACCCACGCAAAAGCGGCAAACATGGGCGTCATCGCCATCCGCGTGCTTGCCGCCGGTGCCTTGAGCGGCACCGAAGACCGCCATCCGCTGGGTTCGCCCAGCGTCGAGCCGATTGGCTCGGGCCGCGATTACCGGGTCGATGTCGAGCGCGCCCGGCGGCTCCAGCCGCTGGTGCGAGAAGGCTTTGCCGGCAGCCTGGTCGAGGCGGCGATCCGGTTCGTGGTCAGCGATGCCGCGGTCTCGACGGCGCTCGTCGGCTATTCGACCCTCGAACAGCTCGAAGTCGCCGCCGCCGCAATCGGCAAGGGAGCGCTGCCGCCGCCGGCGCTCGATCGGCTGAGGACGTTGCAGAACGGCTTTGTCGGCGAGACCCGGTAGGCCGGCGCCGGACGCGCACCCTGCGCGCGGCACCCGCTGCCGCGATGCGCGGGATGGCCCGGCGAGGGGTGCCGTCGCGGCCGGATCGCAATCCTGGAACCCAAGCCGCCCGCCGGCGTTATCGGGCATCGGGCTGCGAGGGCTGCCAATGAACCGCATCGAAGATCGGCTGAGGGCGATCGGCTTCCAAATTAACCGCTCGGCGGCGCAGTGTTGGCGGGTCGAGCGCGCCGGACCCGGCACCCGGCGGCCGGGCTTTGCCCGGTCCGAGCCGGCGTGCAGCCTGGCCCTGTCGCTCTGGCTCGAACGGCTCGGCGACCGGCGCAGGCCGGCGGTCTATCGGGTCCGCCCGATCGCCGAGGCAGACTGAGGCAAGACGACGTCCGGCCCGGCCGCAGATTGCGGAAGCGGGCCGAGCAACCCGCGCCGCCGCAGGCGGACAAGCACGCCGGCGAAATGGCCGGCGGCCGAGCGGCCGAGGCCTTCGAGCCAGTTCTGGTCGAGAAACGAGGCGAGCGCCGGCTGGCCGAGCGCCGCCTCCCAGAGGATGCCCAGCAGCGAGGCTGCGGCCTCATCCTCCTCGCGCGCCAACGGCGACACCGTTGCCTCGCGCTCCGCCCGATCGCGGTCGATCGTATCTGGGCCTGGGCCCAGGCCGAAATCGACGAGGCGGCGACGCTCTGGCCGGGCCAGCGCGAAATGCGCGACCTCGTGCAGGATGACGTAAGCCTCGGTCGCCCCGTTCAGCGCTGCCCCGTCCCAGTTGAATTGGCACCGGACCCAAGGCGGATGCACCTTGATGCCATAGCTGCGGGCGAGCATCAATGCGCCCAGCCGATGCTGCTCCGCCTCCAGCCCGACGGCGCGGTCAGGGGAGGACGCGCGGATGAGCCGGAACATGCGGCGCGACCGCGCGTCGCCGAGATCGGCGGCGAAGCGATTGAGGGCTTCGGCCAAATCGCGGCGCGGGATCGGCGTCAAGATCATCGAGTGGCGATTTCGGTTCGCAGTGAGCCACTCGGATAGATGGGTTGCGTGGGCCGGCTCGCCACCAGCAGGCCCGAGCAGACTGCCACGACTAGGGATGTGCCGCCGCCGGCGCGATCGTGCCGAACAGGCCGTCGGTCTCGCCGTTGGGGCCAGCCGTAAAATACAGGGTGTCGGAGATCGAGTTCTTGCCGCCGCCCAAAGTCAGGGTCCACAACCCGTCAATCGCGACCGGCTTCCCATTCGGGCCGCCGAGCGTCCCGAGAAACTGTCCGTCCGAATCGAACGCGTTGATCCACCCGTTGCCGAAATTCCCGACCAGGATGGCCCCGCTGAACCGGCCAAAGGCAAACGATGCCCGCGCGACGCCCCATGGCGAATTCAACACTCCACGCGATGCAAAACGTTGGAGCAGGTTCCCATCGGTGTCGAACACATCGACAAACCCGTTCCCCGGACCGGCGACATCGTCATGCTTTGCCGCATTCTGCTTGGCGTAAGTGACGAACAGATCCCCGTTGATGTTCTGAATTCCGAATGGCGCAAAGCCCATCGGAATCTTGGGATCGGCGAAGCCGCCTTTCGTGGTGACCTTGGCATAGGTGTGGTCGAACACGTCGACCGTCCCGGCGCGGAAGTTGGTCGCGAACAGGAAGACGCCGCTGGCATTGACCCCAAAGACGAGGCCTTTATAGACGGCGCCGTTTTTGGCGGTTGGGACAGCCGAATTGTCGACCGCAAGCACCGCTTGGTTGGCCGGGGTCAAGCCGCCGGTCCAGGCTGAAATCGTTCCGTCTTCAGTATCCCAGATGAAGCTGGCCGGCAGGTTCGTCTTAGGGACCAGGAACCCGGTCGTAGTGCTCGTCGTCGGGTTCCACACGAGGCCGGTGGGCGCCGCGGGGGTTACGCTCGGCGGATGGTTCGGATCGAAATGCTGACAGGCGCTCGCGGGCACGATGCCGCCCGGTAGCGGGATCTTAACCTGTAGCGGTGTGGGCGGTACCTGGGGCACTCCCTGCCCGTCATATAGCGTCGAGCACCCGGTGGTATTATCGGAAATCCAAAAAGGACTGGCGGCCGGAGTAAACGCGATACCCCAAGCATTTTGCAGGATCGGATCGAGGTTCGCCGCGCCTTTGAGGTCGGAGGTCAATTTCGTGACCACGTAGCGGTTGGCCTGATTGGCGGCGACCGCGCCACGCACCGCTGCTGCAGAGATCAGGCAAATTGCAATGAGCGACGCAGGAAACAGGCTTTGGGTGATGCGTCTCATGTTGTTTGTCCTCCCTGGGATGGCATGCCGGCAATATTCCGGCCGCAGCGACGAATCGCCGCCGCTGCGCCGACGGGCGCCGGCCGGCAACGTTCGCTGACCTCACTTCGACTCGTCGGAGCGGGCTTTATTCCGCATTGAAAATCGACCTTGACCATGCATTCCGCCGCAACGCTTGGGCAATAGCGGCGGATATCTGATCACATTGTCGTGAGCTGGCGTGTCCTTAGGATCGGTTCACTCTGGGTTCGGTGGATTTCGGCCGACAGGCGGCGCACCGCGGCCACGGAATAAACCACAACACGGCGAGTCGTACTGCCCGAAACGATCGGCACCGAAATTGATTGCGCAAGACGATCCCATAGCCAGTCACTGAATCCGGCATAAAGGGGGCAGCATGGCAAAGGAAACCGAGGGCCATGGGGGCGCCTTGTCCCGGCGGCTATTGTTACAAAAGACAGCGCTGGGCGCTGCCGCGGTCATTGCTGCGCAAGCCAAAGAAGCTGCAGCGGTCATCAAGATTTCCAAGGCGGCCGTCGCCTATCAGGATCATCCGAACGGCGACAGGCAGTGCAGCAAATGTGCGCAATTCCAACCGCCGGGGAGCTGCAAAATGGTCGACGGTCCGATCAGCCCGCAGGGGTTTTGCCGTATTTTCACGCCGCTGCGGCAGGCAGCACAGCCAGTGCAAGCCGCGCTGATCGGATAACTAGGATCGAGTTCGCTTGAAGAAGAACGCGCGCCGATCACGTTACAGCGCCGAGCCACTGGGCTGATAAAGCTCGGCGAGGCGAGGCGTCCGCCAGAATCGATCAATCAAGTGTGGTTGCCGTTCAGCGAATGGTGCAACGGCCCGCTCGAACGAGGGAAGCTTTGATGAAGAAAGGCTGCCGCCCGGCGCAGCCCGCACGGCCTCGCTGCGTCGCGTTATTGTCCGCCCACCTGCTCGCCCGCCGGTCCGCTCGCCTCCTGGGCACACTGGTGTTGACGGCGCTCATTGCCGACTCGTTCGCGCTGCGCCCCGCATTGGCTCTGCCGCTTTATGCCCGGCAGACGGGACAACCCTGCGCCACCTGCCACACGGCGTTTCTCGAGCTTACGCCTTTTGGGCGGCGCTTTAAGCTCGGCGGCTACACTCTCGATGGCGGCGATTGGAAAGGGCCGCCAATTGCGGTGATGCTGCAGCCAGGTTTTACGCATACCCAGGCCGGCCAGCCGGGCGGCGCCGCACCCGGATTTGGCGCCAACAACGATTTTGCCATGCAGCAGGTCAGCCTGTTCACCGGTGGCAGAATTACCGAGAATGTAGGCGCCTTTATCCAGGGCACCTATGACGGCGTCAGTCACCGGTTTGGCTGGGACAATACCGATATCCGCTATGCCAAATCGATCACGCTCGGCAGTCACACTCTGCTGTGGGGGATTACCGCCAACAACAACCCAACCGTTCAGGATGTGTGGAACACGATTCCGGCCTGGAGTTTTCCGTATATCAGCTCAGCCCTGGCGCCGTCACCGACGGCGGCAACCTTTATCGAGCAGGTCTACGCCCAGCAAGTTGCCGGTCTCAGCGCCTACGGCTTTTTCGACGACACGTTTTATTTCGAGCTTGGCGGCTACCGTCCGTTATCGACCAATACTCAGCTGGCGCTCGGCGTCGATACCACGGGGCAGAGCCCGATCAGCGGGACTGCCCCCTATTGGCGGGCGGCGTTCGAGAAGAATTTCGGCGATCATTCCTTGGAGGCCGGAACCTTCGGCCTCGCTGCCCGGGTGCTGCCGCTGGGCTTGTCCCAGGCTGGTACCAACTCCTTCACCGACATCGGCATCGACACCCAGTATCAATATCTTGGCGATCCGCATGCGGTGACTCTGCGTGCCGCCTGGATCCACGAGAACCACAATACTGGCGCGAGCCAGGCCCTGGGGCTCGCCGACAACTCCAACGACCGGCTGCAATCCTTGAATGCTTCGGTTTCGTATATCTACGACAAAACGTGGAGCCTGAGCGCCGGACGGGTCGCGATCGGCGGCACCACCGATGCGACGCTTTACGGCACCGCGACCGGCAGCCCGAACAGCGCCGGCTGGATCTTCGAGCTCGCCTATCTGCCGTTCAGCCACGGCGGCCCGTCATTCTGGCCATGGCTGAATTTTCGTATCGGCCTACAATACACGCACTGGACCAAATTTGACGGCGCCACCACCAATATCGACGGCATCGGACAGAACGCGAACGCCAACAACACGCTCTTCGTTTACGTCTGGACCATGTTCTGATGTGGCGACACCGCGAACCGGGTCAGCTCGCCTTGCCGGGCGGCGGCGGCGGCCTGGCCTTGTTGCCGGCCTCGTCGATCTGGCGGTACATGATCTCGGCGATCTTCAACAGCAACGCCCGGTCTACCCGCGCCGTGATCGCATAGCCGAAGCCGGCATCCGACCAGTAGAATGCGCCGACTCCTCGCTCTTGGCGATAGCGGAACGCAGTCTCGCCGCCGAACCCGACCGTCTGATAGTAGCAGGTCAGCCGTGTGCCCTTGGCGTTTTCGTACATCAGCTGCGCCGCCGGGCCGTCTGCGCTGGGCAGCAGCCTTCCACCCATCAGGCGAAACCCGACGGCGCCAAGATCGGGGACCACGAGCGGGCGGCCCAGCCGCTTCGACAGCCATTGCACGAGATGGGCTTCCTGCGCGGCGGCGACCTCAACCGGGTGACGAGCCTCGACCGAATAAACCCGGTAGGCTTCGATCGCGGCCGCCGTTGTCGTGCGCGCCGCCGCATTCGCCGCGCCTCCATGCGGCAATGATGCCAGCCCGATGTCCGCGTCTCGAGCGGCCCAGCCGCCGACCCCGCCCAGCACAAACAGCAGCACCGCAGCGGCGGCCGCCGCGAGACGCCAAGATCGGCGACGGCGCTGGGCGGCGGCGAGCCGTGCCACGCGCAGGCCGGCCGGGATCGGCCCGGTGCTTTGGGCCGCAATCGCTGCCCGCAGGGTTTGCTGCTGGTGCGCGTATTGCCGCAAGCGCGCCTGCGCCTCGGGATGCGCCGCCAAATAGGCAGCCACCGCCGCAGCGCGATCGGGCGGCAACTGCCGGTCCAGATGCGCGTTCAGCTCATGCTCGTCGACCGGGCTGGCGACCGAGTTCATTTGGCGCTTCTCGATGTTCGGCCTGGCGCCTTGACCTCGCTGCTCATCAGCTGGCGCAGCCGCTCGCGGCCGCGCGACAGCCGCGACATGACCGTGCCGATCGGCACGCCGAGCACCCGCGCCGCCTCCTCGTAAGACAGATCCTCCACGCCGATCAGCGCCAGCACCGATCGCTGCTCTTCGGGCAGCACCGCAAAGGCCCGCAACAGATCGCGATGCTCGAGCGCCTCGTCCTGTCCGCCCTTGACCACCAGCAGCTCGGATTTTGTGGCTTCGGTCAATTCGTCGTGGACCCCACGCCGCTTTTGGCGATGCTGTTCGGTCAGGAAACGGTTGTAAAGGATTGTGTAGAGCCAACCGCGCGGGTCGCCCTCGGCGCGGCGCAGGTGCCATCGCGCCAATGCCCGTTCGAGACAATCCTGGACCAGGTCGTCGGCGCGCTCGCGGTCGCCGTGCAGCAGGGCGCAGGCAAATCGGCGCAGCCCCGGTATGTGCGCTTCGATCAGCGCGGGCTCCACTGGCATCGCCTCCCCCGCGGACGAATGGTCGCCATTCGGCAGCACCAATATTCGCGCGCCCTGCCGACAGCGGTTCCGCTGCAAACGGTGAGCCTGGTGCGAGCGACAGCTTATTATCGATGCGTCGGCGGCCATCGGCCGATCACATTCGCGTTAACTTTGTTCCTCCGTTCGGGTCGGATCACGCCGAGGGCAACGGCTGAGGCCGGGGCTCACATCCGCCTTTTCGTCGGGTCGGATCAGAGACCGATCAGACGCGCGCTCTCTTCCCACAAGCGGCGGGCGAGGTCGTCGTCGAGCGCCGCCGGGTCGGGGCGCGTCAGCGCCTTGCCGACGACATAGCCGCCGGCGAATGGCACCGGGTCGGGCACCGTCGCTAAAAACAGCGAGGTCTGCGCACCTTTCTCGGGGCTGACCATAAACGGCTTCATCAGCCGCCAGCCGAGCTCGACGATACCGCCGCGCTGGGCGAGCCTGGTGGCGACGACGCCCGGATGCAGCGAGACCGCGACCACGCCCGAGCCTTCGAGCCGCCTCGCCAATTCGCGGGTGAACAGCATGTTGCACAGCTTTGAGCGGCCGTAGGCCTTGATCATCGACCAGTCCCGCGGTCCGGCGATGGTCGCGAGGTCGATACGGTTGCCGCGGTGCGCGCGCGAGGCGACGGTCACGATCCGTGACGGCGCCGAATCCCGTAACCGGTCGAACAACAAATTCGTCAGCAGGAACGGGGCGAGGTGGTTGACGGCGAAGGTCAGCTCATAGCCGTCCGCCGAGCGCTCGAATTTCGGCGCGAACAACCCGGCATTGTTGACCAGCAGATCCAAGCGCGGATGCGCCGCCAACATCTGCCCGGCGAGGCGGCGCACCTGGTCCAGAGAGGCGAAATCGGCGAGCGCGGTCTCGACCGTTGCTCCGCCTGCTCGCTCGATGACGAATCGGCGCGCCGCCTCGGTGCGGGCCGCGTCGCGGCCGACCATGACAACCCGCAGGCCGGTGCGCGCAAGACCCAGCGCCGTATAAAGCCCAATCCCGGCGCTCGCCCCGGTGACGATCCCGACCCGTTCGGCTGCGCTGTTCGCCACGCTTTAACCTAACGAGTCCTCATGCCCTCACCCCGACCCTCTCCCGCATTGCGGGAGAGGGGGAACCGCCGCGCAGCGGTGGTGGGTGAGGGGCTGTCGAAGGGGTGGCCACCGGCGGACTAAACGCTGTCGATCCCGAACGCCCAGCGCCGGGCGAGCTGATGGCCGATCGCCAGGGGCGGCGGCAGGGTCGCGAGCCCCGGGATCGGTTCGTCGGAGCGCGACCGCTCGACCATGGCCCGGACCTCGTCGCGCTCGAACCAGCGCGCTTCGGCGATTTCCTCGGGATCGACCGATATCTCCTCGGTCAGCGCCTCGGCCAACAGCCCCATCATCAAGGTCGACGGGAACGGCCATGGCTGCGAGGCTAGGTAGCGCACCCGACCGACCCTTACGCCCGATTCCTCGAGCACCTCGCGCCGCACCGCCTCCTCGATCGTCTCGCCAGGCTCCATAAACCCGGCGAGGCAGGAAAATCGCGCGCCAACCCGCCGCCGGCCGCGGCCCAGGAGGCAGCGCTCGCCCCTGACCGCGAGCATGATCACGACCGGGTCGACGCGCGGGTAATGGTGCGCGCGGCAATTCGGGCAGCGCCGGCCCCACCCCGCCGCGTCGACCACGCTCGCCGTCCCGCATTGAGCGCAAAAGCCGTGCCGCGCATGCCAGTCGAGCAGCGAGCGCGCCTCGGCCAGGATCGCGGCCTCGCCAGCGGGGAGCGCGGCGGCCAGGCTGCGCACGTCGACAGTCGGCCCCTCGGCCTCGGCAGCGAGCGGTGCGGCGCTGGCATCGAGCGCGAAATGGGCGCGTCCGTCGCCGATTCCGAGCAGGATCAAGGGCGAGCCTTGGTCGATGGCCGGGCGCCAGGGTGCGACCGGCTGCCAGTCGAGCTCTGCCTTCGCAGCGTCGCGGACCAGCGGCTTCAGCTCGCGCAGCGGCAGCAGCCGGGTCTGGCGATCGTCGAGCAGGGAGAGGACCCACCCGGCATCCTGCCGGCGCTGGCTGACGCGGTCGAGCGGGTTGCCCGCAAAGGTGTAAATTTCTTCCATCGCCGCAGCCGATCCCTCGCTCGCTGTCGCCGGAGCACCCGGCGGGCGGACCGTACTATAACTTCGCCCGCGGCCGAAGCGTTTGCCCGCGAGTCGGCGACGCCGCATGCTATTCTCGGCTGATGACGAACGCACCCTACATCGCCGAGATCGCGGCCCTGGCCGGCGATCCGGCGCGCGCCAACATGCTCTCGGCGCTGATGGACGGCGGCAGAAGCAGCGCCGGCGAGCTCGCCTATGCCGCGCATGTCAGCCCGCAGACCGCGAGCGCCCATCTGGCAAAGCTGGTCGCCGCCGGGCTGCTGGCCGACGAACGGCAAGGGCGCAACCGCTATTTCCGGCTCGCCTCGCCGGCCGTGGCACGCATGCTCGAACAGATCATGGCGGTCGCGGTGGCGCGCGCGCCGCGCTATCGGCCGGCGTGGATGCGCGACGAAGGGCTGCGCTCGGCGCGGACCTGCTACGACCATCTCGCCGGGCGGCTCGGCGTCGCGCTCGCCGACAGCCTCGCCGGCAACGGCCACGTCGTGCTCGACGAGGACGGCGGCGAGATCACCGAAGCCGGCGCCCGGTTTCTCGGGGATTTGGGGCTCGATCTCGCGGGTGCGGCCGGCCGGCGCCGCCGCTTCTGCCGGCCCTGCATCGACTGGAGCGAACGGCGCCCGCATCTGGGTGGTGCGGTCGGCGCGGCCTTGGCCCAGCGCTGCTTCGCCCTCGGCTGGATCGAGCGGGTCAAGGACAGCCGCGCCGTCGCGATCACTCTGCCCGGTCGCGACGGCTTTCTCAGCAATTTCGGCGTCGAAATCCCCACCGCCGCCAAAAACCGAGGCCCGACCGGGACGATTTCACGGAGCGGTTTGGTCGAAGCCCAATAAACGGCGCGCCATCGGATCGAGCCCTCCCGAGGAAGCGAACGGGTTGCAAATCCGCACGCCCCCAGAATCGGTCCCGTGCCCCAAATCCTCAGTCAATAAAAACGAGCATCCCGCTTCTCTGGCCGTTGCCACCAGAAGGGCGTCCCAGGCGCGCGCCCAGCAGTCGAATCGGCAAGCGCACTGCGCACACAGCTCGAAGATGGCGCGACGCAACGAAAGAGTTCTCAACTAGTCGCCGGCTTGAGCGGCAGCCTCGTGACGCGGGAGAACGCGTTTACGGGTGACGGCCGAATAGAATTCAGCCACCGCCTGCAATGTCAGCCAGCAGTTGCAGCGAACGGCTCTCCAGATGATCTCTCTGGCAAGCTCGTGTCGTATACCGGCCTGGCTGTCGATGGCGTAGACCAGGAGGTTCGTATCAAGGGAAAAGCGCTCGCTATCGCCGTTCATGCAGTGCGTCGCGGTCAAGGGGACCCGCCCCGATCGGCCAACCCTTCTCCACGCGAGCGCGAGTGCGGGCGAGGGCGGCCTCCTGTTCGGGGGTCAGAACGCGGCGCCCAAGGATCGGCACCAGGCGTGCGACCGGCGCGCCCTTGCGGGTGATCACATATTCCTCGCCGGCCTCGACCTCGCGGATGCAGCGGGCAAAAGCCTGATTAGCCTCGCGCAGGGTTATCGTCTTGCTCATCTTCGGACTGCCGAATTGGTTATGAGCCCATTACGAGCCCATAAGGTGGCGCGAAGCGTGCTACTGCTACCTGCAAGCGCCGACATCGCCCGCCTCCGCCCCCGCCCCGCTGGCCCGCCTTTTGCACTGTGAGCGGGAGACGTGATCGCGTAAGGTCGGCGGTACAACGAAAAGCGGACAGGGGCAGATGAGCATTTTCTCCCGAACCCTGCGACTGGCGGCCTTCGGGCTGTGCCTGTTTGCGGGATCGGCATGGGCGCAGTCGGCGCCGACCATAAAGACGTTGCGCTTCATCCCGCAGGCGGACCTCAGAAGCATCGATCCGATCTGGACGACCGCGTATGTCACGCGCAATTTCGGCTATCTGGTGTTCGACACGCTCTTCGCGCTCGACAAGAACTTCAAGCCGCAGCCGCAGATGGTCGATCGCTGGACCGTCAGCGCCGACAAGCTCAGCTACGCCTTCACCTTGCGCGACGGCCTCAAATGGCATGACGGGCAGCCGGTCCGCGCCGTCGATTGCGTGGCCTCGATCGAGCGCTGGGGCAAGCGCGACCCGTTCGGCCAAAAGCTGATGGAGGCGGTCGGCGAGATCAAGCCAACTGGCGACAAGAGCTTTGCGATCAGCCTCAAGACGCCATTTCCGCTGCTGCTCAGCGCGCTCGGCAAATTGTCGAGCAACGTGCCGTTCATGATGCCTGAACGCTTGGCCAAGACCGACCCATACCAGCAGATCCCGGAGGCGATCGGCTCCGGCCCGTTCAAATTCGTCAAATCGGAATGGGTCCCCGGCAACAAGGTGGTGTTTGTCAAAAATACCGAATACGTGCCGCGCAAAGAGCCGCCGAGCTTCGCCTCGGGCGGCAAGGTGGCCAAGGTCGACCGCGTCGAATGGCTCTACATCCCGGATTCGGCGACCGCGTCCGCGGCGCTCAATTCCGGCGAAGCGGACTGGTACGAGCAGCCCCCGACCGACCTGTTGCCGGTGTTCGCCAGCAACCCCGACGTCGTCGTCGCCACCGTCGATCCGCTCGGCAACCAGGGGATCTTGCGCTTCAACCAGACGCAGCCGCCGTTCGACAATGTGAAGCTGCGCCTGGCGGTGCTGAACCTCGTCGACCAGCAGGACTATATGCGCGCCGCCGCCGGCAATCCCAAATATTGGAAGACCTGCGCGGCGCTGTTCGGGTGCGGCACCCCGTTCGAGACCAATGCCGGCGCTGAGGCGCTGTTAAAGGCGCCGAACCTCGGCAAGGCCAAAGAGCTGATCGCCCAATCGGGCTACAAGGGCGAAAGGATCGTGCTGCTCGATGCGACCGACCAGCAGATCGTGCACGGGCAGGCGCTGGTCACTCTGGCGGCGTTGCGCCAGGCCGGGCTCAATGTCGATTTGCAGGCGATGGATTGGGGCACGCTGATCACCCGGCGGGCCTCGAAGGCGCCGATCGACAAGGGCGGGTGGAGCATCTTCCACACCTGGATCGCCGCTCCCGACCTCGCCTCGCCGGCGGTCAACGCCGCGCTGCGCGCCAATGACGGCAAGGCCTGGTTCGGCTGGCCGAACGATTCGAAGCTCGAAGGGCTGATCGATCAGTGGTTCAAGGCGCCCGATTTCGCCGGGCAGAAACAGCTCGCCGAGTCGATCCAGACCGAAGCCTACCAGGGCAACGTGCCCTATGTGCCGACCGGCCAGTTCGTGATCCCGACGGCCTACCGCAAAAATCTTCACGGAATCATCATCGCCCCGGTGGTCTTCTTCTGGAGCGTCGCCAAGGATTGAGAGGATCGGCGGTGTTCGCCTACATCGTCAGACGGATCCTCGCCACCGTGCCGGTCATGGCGGTGGTGGCACTGTTCGTGTTCGCGCTGTTGCATCTGAGCCCCGGCGACCCTGCGGCGATCATCGCCGGCGACACCGCGACCCCGGCCGACATCGCCCGCATCCACCACGCGCTCGGGCTCGACCAGCCGCTCTATGTCCAGTTTGGGGAATGGGTCTGGGGCCTGCTGCACGGCGATTTCGGCATCTCGATCTTCACCAACATGCCGGTCTCGACCCTGATCGTGCAGCGGATCGAGCCGACCGTGACCTTGACGATCTCGACCCTCCTCGTCTCGGTGCTGGTGGCGATCCCGATGGGCGTGCTGGCGGCATGGAAGGCGGGCTCGTGGATCGACCGCACCGTCATGGTCTTTGCCGTGCTCGGGTTTTCGGTGCCGGTCTTCGTCATCGCCTACGTGCTGATCTATCTGTTCGCGGTGCGCGCCGATCTCTTGCCGGTCCAGGGTTTTGTCGGCCTCGACCGCGGCCTGTGGCCGTTCGTGTCGCATCTGGTGATGCCGACCCTGGCATTGGCCATGGTCTATACCGCACTGATCGCACGCATGACCCGCGCCAGCATGCTCGACGTGCTGGCGCAGGACTATATCCGCACCGCGCAGGCCAAGGGCCTGTCGAACGACAAAATTTTGCTCGGGCATGCGCTCAAGAATGCGGCGGTGCCGATCGTGACGATCATCGGCATCGGCTTCGCGCTGTTGATCTCGGGGGTCGTCGTCACCGAGACTGTATTCGCGATCCCGGGCCTGGGGCGCCTCACCGTCGACGCGATCCTGCGCCGCGACTATCCGATCATCCAGGGGATCATCCTGATCTTTTCGGCCGGCTATGTGCTGGTCAACCTGTTGGTCGATCTCAGCTACACCTTTCTCGACCCGCGCATCCGCTATTGAAATTTGACCAGAATGGGCCAATCAACAGAAAATATACACGTCATCGCCGGACTTGTTCCGGCGATCCACGTCTTGGCCGCCGCAAAGGCGTGGATCACCGGGACAAACCCGATGAAGACGAATACAGAACAGAGGTGAGAAGAAGCGGCGAGATGACCGTAGCGCCGACCGATCTTGCCGTTATCGCCGCCCCGGCCATGCGCCGCCGCGGGCTGCGCACCTATGTCCGCCGCCATCCGACCGTCGTCGTCGGCGCCGTCCTGCTCGGCCTGATGGTGCTGATGGCGATGCTGGCGCCCTATCTCGGCACCGTCGACCCGCAGGCCTTGGCGCCGATCGATCGGCTGCAGTGGCCGTCGTGGCAGCACTGGTTCGGCACCGACATGCTCGGCCGCGACGTCTATAGCCGCACGGTTTACGGCGCCCGCGTGTCGCTGACGGTCGGGCTCAGCGTGGCGCTGCTCAGCGTCGCGTTCGGGCTGGTCTTCGGGCTCGTCACCGGGTTCAACCGCTGGGCCGATGCGATCCTGATGCGGATCATGGACGGGCTGATGTCGATCCCGTCGGTATTGATCGCGATCGCGCTGATGGCGCTGACCCGCGCCAGCCTGCAGAACGTGGTCTTCGCGATCACCGTCGGCGAGGTCCCGCGAGTGACCCGCCTGGTGCGCGGTATTGTCCTCACCTTGCGCGATCTGCCGTTTGTGGAGGCCGCGCTGGCCAGCGGCACCAGCCTGCCGCGCATCCTGTGGCGCCACATCGTGCCCAACACCGTGCCGCCGCTGCTGGTGCAGGGCACCTACGTCGCCGCCTCGGCGATGATCGTCGAGGCGATCCTCTCGTTCCTCGGCGTCGGCACGCCGCCCAACATTCCGAGCTGGGGCAACATCATGGCCGAGGGCCGCAGCCTGTTTCAGGTCGCATATTACATCGTGCTGTTCCCCGGGGCGTTTCTGTCGGTCGCCGTCCTCGCAATCAACCTGCTCGGCGACGGGCTGCGGGACGCGCTCGATCCGCGCCTCGCCCGGCGGATGTAGCGGATGGCCGGGACCGCCGCCGCCTACGCCGCCGCCATCCCGGCGGCGCCGCACGTCGCGGCCGAGCCGATCCTCGAGGTCGCCGATCTGAAGACCTGGTTCTTCACCCGAGACGGCGTGGTCCGCGCCGTCGACGGGGTGTCGTTTAATGTGCTGCCCGGTGAAACCCTGGCGATCGTCGGCGAGAGCGGCTGCGGCAAGAGCGTCACCGCGCTCTCGATCCTGCGCCTGATTGCGTCGCCTTCCGGGCGCATCGTCTCCGGCGCGATCCATTTTGCCGGCCGCGACCTGCTGGCCTTGAGCGAGGCGCGGATGCGGCAGGTCCGCGGCAACGAGATCTCGATGGTCTTTCAAGAGCCGATGACCTCGCTCAACCCGGTGCTGACGATCGGCCGTCAGATCGCCGAGACCTTGACCCTCCATCAGGGGCTCGGCCGCGCCGCCGCCCTCGCCAGGGCGGTCGACATGCTGCGTCTGGCGCACATTCCCGAGGCCGCGCGGCGCATCGGCGAATACCCGCACCAGCTCTCGGGCGGCATGCGTCAGCGGGTGATGATCGCGATGGCGCTCGCCTGCAACCCGAAGCTCCTGATCGCGGACGAGCCGACGACCGCGCTCGACGTGACGATCCAGGCGCAGATCCTCGACCTGATGCGCGAATTGAAGCAGCGGATCGACGCCGCGATCGTGCTGATTACCCATGATCTGGGCGTCGTCGCCGAGATGGCGCAGCGCGTCGTCGTCATGTATGCCGGCCGCATGGCCGAAGCGGCGTCGGTTTCGGCGCTGTTCCGCCGGCCGCTTCACCCCTACACCAGGGGGCTGCTCAAATCGGTGCCGCGGCTCGGCGCGTCGCTCGACCGGGCATATCCGCCGCGCCTGGCCGAGATCCCTGGCACCGTGCCCTCGCTGAGCGAGGCGATTGTCGGCTGTGCGTTTGCCGACCGTTGCACCTTTGCGACCGATATTTGCCGTCGCCAGGCGCCGCCGTTCGAGGCGAAGGAGCCCGGCCATTTCGCCGCCTGCTTTCATTCCGATCGGGTGGCCGATCAGGTAGCCGCTCGTGACTGATCAGGCTCCTCGCCCGCTGACATTCCCGCTCCCGCGAGCGGGGGAAGGTTGGGGCGGGGGTGCCACCCCGCTGCTCTCGGTCAGGAACCTGGTCAAACATTTCCCGGTCCGAAAGGGGCTGTTCCGGCGCGTCGTCGGCCAGGTCCACGCCGTCGACGGCATCTCGTTCGACATCGCGCAAGGCGAAACCCTGGGCCTGGTCGGCGAGAGCGGCTGCGGCAAATCGACCGCAGGCAAGGCGATCCTCAAGCTGATCGAGCCGACCGCCGGCGAGATCAGCATCAACGGCGAGCGCATCGACCGGCTGTCGCGCCACCGGATGCGCCCCTTCCGCCGCCAGCTGCAGGTCGTGTTCCAAGACCCGTATTCGTCGCTGAACCCGCGGCTCAGGGTCCGCGACATCATCGCCGAGCCGCTGATCAACTACCGCGTCGCCGGCGGCCGCGGCCTCAGACAACGGGTCGTCGACCTCGCGCTCAAGGTGGGGTTGCGGCAAGACGCGCTCGACCGCTTTCCGCACGAATTTTCCGGCGGCCAGCGCCAGCGCATCGGCATTGCCCGCGCGCTCGCCCTGTACCCGCGCCTGATCGTCTGCGACGAGCCGGTTTCCGCCCTCGACGTCTCGGTGCAGGCGCAGGTCATCAATTTGTTGGGCGATTTGCAGCAGGAATTCGGTCTCTCCTACCTGTTCGTCGCCCACGACCTCGCGGTCGTCGAGCATATCAGCCACCGCATCGCCGTCATGTATCTGGGCAAGATCGTCGAGATCGCCCCGAAGGCCGCTCTCTTCACGCGTCCCCAGCACCCCTATACCGAGGCGCTGCTGTCGGCGGTGCCGGTCCCCGACCCGGAGGCCGCCCGCCGGCGCATGATCCTCAGAGGCGACGTGCCGAGCCCGATCGACCCGCCCTCCGGCTGCCGCTTTCACACCCGCTGCCCCTACGCGCTCGCCCGTTGCTCGCAGGAGGCGCCCGAAATGCGCGAAGTCTCGCCCGGCCACCATGTCGCCTGCCATCTGCGCGAGGCGCAGACCGCGGCTTTCACCGGCAGCGGCGGCCCCGGCTTTGGTTTAGGCGGGGAGCTCTCGGCGGACCAGAAGTGGGGTCGGCGTTGATGCGCGCCGTCCTTGTCTTGCTGATGGCGTTGTTGTTCAGCGGAGCGGCGGCGGCGCAGGACAATGCGGCCGAGGAGGCGGCGAACCGCGCGGCGGTGCTGCACCGCCTGCCGGCCGATGCGGCGCAGCGTCTGTTCGGCCGCGAGGAGACGCCGGCGCCGGGTCCGGCCCAAGCGATCGGCGCCTATGAGCGCGGCTGTCTCGAAGGAGCGGTGCAATTGCCGGCCGACGGGCCGAACTGGCAGGTCATGCGCCCGTCGCGCGACCGCGCCTGGGGTCACCCGGCATTGATCGGTTTTATCGAGCGGCTGGCGCCGAAATTGCCTGAAGAGGCCGGCTGGCCCGGGCTGCTGATCGGCGACATCGCCCAGCCGCGCGGCGGCCCGATGCTGACCGGGCACGGCTCGCATCAGCTCGGGATCGAGGCCGACATCTGGCTGACGCCGATGCCCGACCGGCGGCTGAGCCTCTCTGATCGCGACAACATGTCGGCGGTCCACGTCGTCGCCGCGGATGGCGATGATGTCGATCCTGCGGTCTGGACGGCGGCGGACCGCCGCGTGCTCGAGGCGTTCGCGCGCCAGCCGCAGGTCGCGCGGATGTTCGTCAACCCGGCGATCAAGCGCGCGCTCTGCCGCGAGGCCGGGGCGGACCGGGGCTGGCTCAACAAGATCCGGCCGTGGTGGGGGCACACCTCGCATTTCCATCTGCGCCTGTCCTGCCCGGCGGGCGAGCCGGAATGCCATAATCAGCCCCCGCCGCCGCCAGGTGACGGCTGCGGCAAGCAGCTCGCCTGGTGGTTTACCCCCGAGGCGCGCCATCCGCCGCCCTCGCACGCGCGGCCGCTTCTGATCGGCGATCTGCCGCGCGCCTGCGCCCGGCTCGTCGCCGCCCCCGGCAGGACGCGCTCGGTCGAGACCCGCTAGCACGCCCCGGCCGCGCCGCGCCGGCCGATGCTTGGCGGCTCCCGCCCACGCCCCATATCTTTCGACGTGTCTTCGGTCGGAGAGAAACGATGCGCGTGCAGGCAGCGGCGGAAATGGCGGCGGGGGAGCGCAAGGCGGCGCTCGGCGCGTTGCCGAATTGGGATCTGTCCGACCTCTATCCCGGCCCCGACAGTCCGGAGCTCACTCGCGACCTGGTCCGGCTGGCCGACGATGCCGAAGCCTTTCGGCGGCGCCACGAGGGGCGGCTGGCCGAGCTTTCGGGGGCGGAGTTGGGCCGTGCGGTCGAAAACTACGAGGCCATGCAGGAGCTGAGCGGCCGGATCATCAGCTACGCCTCGCTGGTCCATGCCGGCAATCTTGCCGATCCCGAGATCGGCCGCTTCTACCAGACGATCCAGGAGCGGATCAACGCGATTTCGACGACCCTTCTGTTCTTCACCCTCGAATTGAACCGCCTCGACGACGCCGCCCTTGCCGGGAAAGCGGCCGACCCGGCGCTCGCCCGCTATCGGCCGTGGCTGCGCGACATCCGCGCCTTTCGCCCGCACCAGCTGTCGGACGAAGCCGAAACTCTGCTGCACGAGAAATACGTCGCCGGCCGCGCCGCCTGGACCCGGCTGTTCGACGAAACCGTCGCCGATCTGCGCTTTCCCATTCGAGGCCGGGACTTGACCGAAGCTGAGGCGCTCGACCTCCTATCCGACCGCGACCCCGAGCTGCGCCGCGACGCCGCCCACAGCGTCGGCGAGGTGCTGGGAAAAAACGCGCGCACTTTTGCGCTGATCACGAACACGCTCGCCAAGGATAAGGAGATCGAGGATCGCTGGCGTCGGTTCGCGCGGCCGATTTCGTCGCGCAATCTCGCGAACGTCGTCGAGGACGAAGTCGTCGACGCGCTGATCGCCGCGGTTCGCGACAGCTACCCCGGTCTGTCGCATCGCTATTACCGGATGAAGGCGCGCTGGTTCGGGGTCGAGGCCCTGCCGTTCTGGGATCGGAACGCGCCGTTGCCCGAGGACGACGACCGGCTGATCCCGTGGCCCGAGGCCGAGGCGACGGTGTTGTCGGCTTATGGCGCCTTCTCGCCGGAGATGGCGATGGTCGGCCGGCGCTTCTTCGCCGCCCCGTGGATCGACGCGCCGGTGCGGCCGGGCAAGGCGTCGGGCGCCTTTGCCCACCCGACGGTGCCGGCGGCGCACCCCTATCTGCTGCTGAACTATCAGGGGCGGGTGCGCGACGTGATGACCCTGGCGCATGAGCTGGGCCATGGCGTCCATCAGGTGCTGGCCGCCCGGCAAGGCTATCTGATGGCCGACACCCCGTTGACCCTGGCCGAAACCGCCTCGGTCTTTGGCGAGATGCTGACGTTCCGCGCGCTGCTCGCGCGTGAAACGGACCCACGGCGGCGCAAGATCATGCTCGCCGGCAAGGTCGAGGACATGCTGAACACCGTGGTTCGGCAGATCGCCTTCGCCACCTTCGAGATCCGGGTGCACGACGAGCGCCGCGAGGCCGAGCTGACCCCCGACCGGCTCGCCGAAATCTGGCTGGAGGTGCAGCGTGAGAGCCTCGGGCCGGCGATCCGCCTCGACGGCGTCTACCGCCATTACTGGTCCTATATCCCGCATTTCATCCACACGCCGTTTTATGTTTATGCCTATGCGTTCGGCGACTGCCTGGTGAACTCGCTGTACGCGGCTTACCAGGACGCGCATCTGGGTTTTGCCGAGCGCTATCTCGACATGCTGCGCGCCGGCGGCACCCTGCGGCACCGCGAGCTGTTGGCGCCGTTCGGCCTCGACGCCGCCGACCCGGCATTCTGGTCGAAGGGCCTGTCGGTCGTCACCGGCTTTATCGACGAGCTCGAACGCCTCGGCTGAATCGGCGTCCGGCTGGCGCTCCGTGCAGAGCCGGCGCTATCGTCGCGCCGGAACATGCCCGAACCGTTCCGTCAGGAGAATCCGAACATGGCGAAATCGAGCTATCAATCCGCGCTGATCGTCGGCGCCGGGCGGGGCCTCAGCGCCTCTCTGACGCGGCTGTTTGCCGGCGAGGGGATGCAGGTGGCGCTGGCGGCGCGCGACGCCGATAAACTCTCGCCGCTGTGCGCCGAGACCGGGGCCAAGGCCTTTGCCTGCGACGCGGTCGACCCGGCCCAGGTGGCGCGGATGTTCGCCGCGGTCGAGAGCGCCATCGGCGCGCCGCAGGTCGTCGTCTACAACGCCAGCGCCCGCGCCCGCGGCCCGGTCGCCGAGCTGGTCCCGGCCGAGGTCGAGCGCGCGATCATGGTCAGCGCCTATGGCGGGTTTTTGGTGGCGCGCGAGGCGGTCGCCCGGATGCTGCCGAAACGGCAGGGGGCGGTGCTGTTCACCGGCGCCTCGGCCAGCGTCAAGGGCTACCCGCTGTCGGCGCCCTTTGCGATGGGCAAGTTCGCGCTGCGCGGCCTTGCCCAGAGCATGGCGCGCGAGCTGGCGCCGCAGGGCATCCACGTCGCCCACTTTGTGATCGACGGGGCGATCCGCAATCCGGGCCGGGTCGAGCCGGCGGACAAGCCCGACAGCATGCTCGATCCCGACGCGATCGCCGCGACTTATCTCGGCGTGCTCGCTCAGCCGCGCTCGGCCTGGGCCTGGGAAGTCGAATTACGGCCGTGGGTCGAACGCTTCTAGACCAAGCTGCAGCGGCGTCATTGCGGGGAACACAGCGAACGAAGCAATCTCGAACGAAGCAAGCGCCAATGGCTCGGGATTGCTTCGCTTCGCTCGCAATGACCCAACGGGGGATTGGTGGCGCTACCTGATCGGAAATCGCTTTAGCATCGCGATTGAGGATTTCATCAGGCTGATTTAATCCTTGCTTTGCTCGCCTTGCCGGCGAAATCCGGGTATCCCATCGCTGGCACGGGTCCTGGTTTTCGAGCCTATAGAGAATTCCAATCGCGCTAGACGAGCGCCCGTGCGCCCTTCGAGATGGCCGCTTTGCGGCCTCCTCAGGATGACGAATACCTGATGTTCCCAAAGATGTTCGTCATGCTGAGGAGCGCTCGAAGGGCGCGTCTCGAAGCACGCACAGCGGTAATGCGGCATTTCTTTCACCCGCTCGATTCGTCGGTAAAGCACAGTGTTTGATACTCGGATCTCAGCAATCGGAGCGCTAACCCGGGCGGCACCCCGGCCGGACTTCGCGCCCGCGCCGCTGAGGGGCCCGGCCTGGCGGGTGTGGGGCGGGTTCGCATTGCTGCTGGCGCTGATGGCGCTGCCGGTATTTTCGACCGTGCTGCCGCCCCTGTTCGACTATCCCAACCATTTGGCGCGGATGCACCTCCTGGTCGAGGGCGGCGACCGGTTCTACCGCGTCGTTTGGGCGCCGTTGCCGAACTTGGCCGAGGATCTGATCGTGCCGGCGCTCGCCCGGCTGATGCCGCTTGCGACCGCCGGCGAGCTCTTCCTGGTCATGATCTTCGCGCTGATCGCCGGCGGCGTTTTGTGCCTCAACCGAGTGGTCGCCGGAGGCTGGCGGCTGTGGCCGCTCTTGGCCTTTTCGCTGCTCTACAACCGCATTCTGCTGTGGGGCTTTCTGAACTATCTGTTCGGGACCGGCGTCGCGCTCTGCGGCCTCGCTTTGTGGCTGGCCTTCGAACAGCGCCTCGCTTGGCAGCGGGTTCTCGCCTCGACGATGCTGGCGCTCACCTGCTTCTTCAGCCACATCGCCGCTTTCGGGGTGTACGGGCTGGCGCTCTGCGGCGTCGAAATGCCGATGGCTCTCGCCGAGCTGCGTGCCCGTGCCTGGCCGGCCCTCGGCCGCCGCGTCGCCGTCTTCGCACCCCAGTTCGTGGTTCCGGCAGCGCTGTTTCTCGGCTGGCGACACGAGGCGGGCGCCGGCGGCGTCAGCCATGCCGGGTTTGCGCGCAAGGCCGATCTGCTGTTCAGCGTTTTCGACAACTACGACCGCGCATTCGACATCGCCTGTTTTGCGCTGTTTCTGGCGCTCGGGTTGTGGCTTGCGGCCAGCGGACGGCTGCGCCTCGCGCCGCGGCTCGGCTGGGCGGCGGCCCTGGTCTTTGCCGCCTATCTGTTGATGCCGAGCCAGATCTACGGCGGCTCCGGCGCCGATCACCGCTTGCCGCTGGCGCTCTTCCTGCTGCTGATCGCCGGCAGCGCGCCGCGCTGGCCGAGCCGGCGCGCCGCCATCGCGATCGGGACCGCGGCGGCGCTGCTGCTGACTCTGCGGATGGCGGTGGTCGAGCGCGTCTGGCGCCGGGCCGACCAAATCTACGCCGCCGACCTCGCCGCAATCGACGCCTTGCCGCGCGGTGCCAAACTCGCCGTCGCCTGTCCCGACGCCGTCCACGTCGTCGCGGTGCCGCAAGTCCATCTTGCGGCGATGGCGGTGGTGCGCCGCGCCGCCTTTGTGCCGACCCTGTTCGCCATTCCGGGGCAGCAGCCGCTGGAGCTGCGGCCGCCTTGGGCGGCGCTCGCCGCCGCGGCGCAGCCGGCACTGCTGTGGGCAGCCTTTGTCGGTGGCGACCCTGCGGTGCGGGCGCGTCTGGCGCCGGTGCTCGTCCATTACGAGTTTATTGCCTTCGTCAGCCGCAAGCCTTTTGCGGTGACGCAGAGGCGCTGCCTGCGGCCGTTCTTCCAACAGCCGAACTTCAAGCTCTTCTCGATCCTCGCCGATCCCGGTTGTCCCGGCGCAGGGGGCTGAACGATCAGACCCGTGGTCAAGATTAGCGGCACAGCGGGCCCCACGACAGAATGTGTTGCCACCGCTGTTTTGCGCCATTCGGGGGATAGGGCCATGCGGCGAGCAGATGCCAGCCAGAATCGCCGTGGCGCAGCAGCGCCGCCTCTCCGGGCGGCACATCCTCCCAACCTTGCGGGGTGCAGGAGACCAGGGCCAGCGAATAGCCGCGCCTGGCGGCGGCGTCGAGCGCGGCCCGATCGGCGCGGTCGCGGCGTAATAGGTCGAGGTCGCGCCGGCGCGGCGGCGTGTCGGCGAGGACGCCCGCGAGCATGGTCGCGACACTGCCATTGTCGCCGGGCAGCAGCAACGCCAGGCGATCGCCGGCATGCAGGTACGGCGTAAGGTGTTTGGCGAGGCCCCAGACCAGCGGTTGCGGCATGTCGAGGTCGAACCGCAGCCTCCGGGCAAACGCCGCCGGCGCCAACAGGGCCACAGCCACGACAGCCGCCGCAATCGGCGCGGACCAGCGGCGCTCGAACCATGCGGCCGGGAGCAGATCGCGGGCCGCCAGCGCCAATGCCAGCACCAGCACCAGCGAGAGGTGGGTGTTGTAGCGGAAATAGGAGTGGGCCGCCGCGCTCATCGCGACCGGGAAGACGGCGATATAAGTGACCAGCAGAAAGGCGTTGTAGAGGACAAACAGCACCGCGAAGAAAGCCAGGAGCCGTGTCGTCGGAGTCCAGCCCTGTCGCGACAGCAGCAGCGGGAGGCTCGCGAACGCCATCAGGACGCAGCCGAAATACGGCGCCTTGCCGAGGACCACCGCGAGCGCGCTCGCCGCTGTCGCCGGCAGATCGCTCCAGTTCCAATCGCCAAAAGGCAGCGGCGTCAATTCCGCGACGCCGGCATGGGCGACCCAATAGCGCCACACCGCGTAAAGCAGCACCGAGGGCAACAATGCTGCGGTCACAAAGTGGACGGCGCCGGCCCGCCGAACCGCGCGCTCGGCCCCCAGGGTGATCAGCGCGGCGCCTGCGAGGGCGGCGACGAGGCCGATGCCGGACTGCTTGATGTCGACCATCGCCGCGAGAACGAGCGCCAACGTCAACTGCCGCGTGGGAGGGCGGCCGAGCGCCAGTTCTCCCTGGCCGGCAACGAACAGCCAGGCGGCGAGCAGCGCCGTCGCGGCCAGTGCCGGCTCGGCATAGGCGGTGAAGTCGATGCGCGGGACAGAGCCCGGATTGAGCAACGTCGCCAGCAGCAGGCCAAAGGCGATCGCCGCCCAGGACGGCGGCGCCGGCTGCGGCCGCGCAGGCGAGCAGAGCGCACGGGCGATCGCGAGCCCGGCCACCAGCTGCAGCATGACGTTGACCAGCGACATGCCGGCTGCCGGATAGTCCGGTTTGACGAGTGCCCCTAAAAAGCTGAGGAACTGGGTGTCGTAGGGTGCTGCCGGCAGCAGCGAGAAGCTCGGCGGCGAGCCGGCGCTCGGCAGCCGGCCGTAATCGACCAGATAGAACGCGTTCGGCAGGAGGTTCAGAAACGTGTCGGGCTGCGATGGGCGGATCGGCGCCATGACCAGCCACAGCGGCAGCGAGAGCGCCAGCATGCGGCCGAGCCCGACCCAGGCGGCGGTGGATGGCCGTCGCCCCGGCAGCAGCAGCACGGTGAATGCCGCGGCGGCGAAGGCCAATGCCGGAACCCGCAGGTCGAGCGGCACGAAAACACCCCAGCCCGTCAGCACCAGACACAACGCCCCCCAACCGGCGCCGAGCTGAAACTCGGGCATGATCCGGCGGCCGGTCAACCCGGCGCCTGCCAGCAGCAGCACGGCGCCCACCGCCCAAGTCGTCGCAACCCCGAGCAGATCCCTCAGAGGCGGCAGATAGGGGGTCATCGCGCGGTTGCGGTATCGGCCGGGGCGAGCGCAGCCCGACCGGCGGCGAGCACACTCGCCACCGGGAGAGCCGAAAGGTCTGGCTCGGTCAGCACCCGCACCGCAGCGCCCCGCGGCGCGCACAGCTCCGGACTCGACGCCTGGGAGAACAAGACCACCACCGGCTTGCCGCCGGCGGCGGCCACGTGCGTGGCGCCGGTGTCGTTGCCGACCGTCAGCGCGGCGGCCTGCGCCAGTGCCGCCAGCCCGGCTACGTCGGTGCGGCCGACGAGGTCGACCGCCTGGGGGCAGGTGGCGACGATGGCCCGGCCAATCGCCTCTTCGCCGGCGACGCCGACGATGACCGGCAGGCAGCCGGCGCGCGCCAGCCGGCATGCCAGCTCGCCGAAGCGGTCCGCGGGCCAGCGCTTTGCCGGGCGGCCCGGCGAGGAGCCTGGGATCAGCATGACAAACCGCCGACCGGCGAGCCCTGGCGGCAACGCGCCCACGGAGGGCAGCCGGGGCGTCAGCGAGACCGGAAAGATCCCCGCCATCAGCAGCTGCTCGGCCTGCCGGTCCATCGTGTGCTGGCGGTCCCGGCCGAGATTGGCATGCGGGTGCGAACAGCCCCGGGCGGTTCCCGACCACTCGGTCTGCCGGTCCGCCCGCAACAGCCGGAAATAGATGTTGGAGCGGTCGGAGGTCTGGAAATCATAGACCCGGTCGAAATGCCCGGCGCACAGCATATGACGCAGCTCGAGCCAGCCCCGCAGGTCGAACATCCGCGGCCGACGATCCACCAGGACGGCGTCGAACAGCCCGGTTTGCCGCGCGATTTCGGCGTAGCGGCGGGTCGTCAGCAAGCTCAGATGATCGTCGGCATGATGGCGCCGAATCTCCGGCATCGGGCCGAGCGCCTGGATGAAGTCGCCGAGCGCGCCGAGCTTGACGATCAGGACGCGTCGCGGGCGGGACATGGGCCGCCAGGCGCCGGGCTGCGGCTGCAGGCGGGACAGGGCATCGAGATCGACGTTGTCGGCGAGCTTCTCGAACGCGCGGAAAACCGTTGCGTGCCGTGCGATCTCGGCAGAACCGATCGCGGAGTGCAGGGCGTCGATCACCCGCTGCGCCGCGATAACGGGGGCAGCGTCGGCGGCCTCGGCGAGGAGCTGGCGGGCATCCGCGGCCGCCTCCGGCGAGGCGAGGATCCGCCCGCCGACGCGGCGCAACCCGAGAGGCTGGCCCGCGAGGTGAGCGAGGCAGACGTCGCTGCCCCAGCCGTGCCGCAGCCGATGGATGTCGCAGGCGACCCGGTAACGGCGATCGGTCGTGCGGCGCGCCTCGTTCCACGCAAAGAACGCATTGAGGGGAGTGGCATCGGGAAAAGCGCTCGCGCGCAGCGGCGGCGGAAATGTCATCGGCAGGGCGGGAGCGGTGAACGGATGTCCATGACTGGCCGGGCTCATCGTCGATCAGGTAGACGGCACCATTCCGCGGGCACCGAATCGCTTGCGGTGGGGTTGCGTCGGCGGGGCTGGCCGCATCGGATCTGCTTGCCGCTTCCGAACCAAGCGAGGGCAGTGCTACCGCTTGGACCTGTCGGCAATCTTACAAGGCGACGGCAGTGGCCGGTTCCCGGCGGGAAGACGGATGTCCGAGCTGGTCTGCCGCCTTGACACCGGTTTGTCGGGACTGCTTTTGTAGCAAGGGAAATCGGGGCCGCCGCGCAGCGAATTCGACTATGACGCACGGTGGGCGGAGTTCAACTCAGTTTGAGACCTGTTTCAAGGATGGCGGTTTCGTCAGCATGAGCGCTCGTGACCGGGCCCGAGCCGCGCGTCGCTGCGACGCAGGGCCGATCGGCGGTCAGGAGCGGTGAGCACCGGCCTCGGCGGGCTCGGCGGCGTCGCGGTCCACGAGCGGACAGTGCCGCTGCTCGAACTCGGCGCCGAGCTCGATGTTCAGCTGGGGGCGCCGGCTCTCCTGACGCTCGTGCGCGGCGCCCTCTCGTCGCTCCCGGCCGTGGGACATCAGTAGGTTTCGGGAGCCGGTTCGCGATGTTCGAAGCCGAAGCTCGCTGGCTGTGCCGCGCGCTCGACGGGTTTGCGCCCGACCGGCTGTCGCCGCTGCTCAATCTCGGCAGCAGCTCGGCCACGTTCCGCGAGCAGGCGCAGCCCTGGACCGAGTGCCAGCTGTTCGGCCCGCTGCGCGCCCGCGGCATCGACGTCGTCCATGTCGATATGCGTGACGTGCCGGGGGTCGATGTCCGCGCCGACCTGACCGATCCCGCCGATCTGCCGCCGCTGCGCGCCCGCCGGCCGCGGGCATTGTTGTGCTGCAACCTGTTGGAGCACGTCAGCGCCCCCGAGCGGCTCGCGCGCCATTGCCTCGACCTGTTGGAGAGCGGCGGTCTGGTTTTTGCCACCGTGCCGTTCAGCTATCCCTACCACCGCGATCCGATCGACACGATGTACCGGCCAAACCCCGCCGAACTGGCCGCGCTGTTCGCCGGGGCGCGTCGGCTCGACGCCGCGATCATCGGCGCCGGCATGTCCTATCGCGACGAGGTCCGCGAGCGGCCGTGGATTTTGCTGCGCCAGGTCGCCCGCTTTCCGGTGCCGTTCCTGTCGCTGACGCGGTGGAAGCGCTCGATGGCGAAGCTCTACTGGCTCGGCGCCGAATACCGAATCACCTGCGGTGTGTTCGAGAAGCTGTGAGGCCGGGCGGGCCGGTGCCGCCGGCCGCAGGCGCCGCGGCCGAGCACGGGTCGCCGTCGGGCGCCGATCGGGCGTTGTCCGGGCGCGGTGGTGATCGCTACACTCGCTCGATGCGCGTTCTCTATCACGTCCTGCTGTCCCCGGCCGCGCGCAAGGTGCGCGTCGTGCTGCGGGAAAAGAGCCTCGACTTCACGCTGAAGGCCGAAAAGACCTGGGAGCGGCGGCCGGAGTTTCTGGCGCTCAACCCCGCCGGCGAGGTGCCGGTGCTGATCGAGCCCGACGGCACCGTGCTCGCCGATTCGGCGGCGATCGTCGAATACCTCGACGAGGTCTATCGCGAGAAGATGCTGATCGGCATCAACCCGGTCGATCGCGCCGAAGTGCGGCGCCTGACCGCGTGGTTCGATATCAAGATGAACCTCGAAGTCACCGAAAACCTGCTCGGCGAGAAGATGATGAAGCGCTATCTCGGCGATCGTCAGCCGAACTCGCAGGCGATTCGCGCCGGCCACGCCAATCTGCCGCACCACCTCGACTATATCGGCTATCTGGTCGACCGTCGGCGCTGGCTGGCCGGCGACCATTTCTCGATCGCCGACATTACCGCGGCGGCGCAGCTGTCGAGCCTCGACTACCTCGGCGACGTGCCTTGGGAGGCGCACGAGCCGGCCAAGGAATGGTACGCGCGGATCAAGTCGCGGCCGAGCTTCCGCCCGATTCTCGCCGACCACGTGCCGGGGGTGCCGCCGCCCGCGCATTACGCCGACCTCGATTTCTGATCATTCGCGCTCGCCGCCTGCTAACGGACAGACGCGCCGCGCATTCTGCCAGCGGGGCATTACGCAAGACGAGATTGGCGAGCCTGGTCCAGCGACGGCGGCGGCGGCCTCGTTTCCGGCATCGCCGCGGCGACCAGGGCGGCGGCGCACAGCCCGACGCCAGCCATGCTCAGGAAAGAGGCGGCGGCGCCGAACCGGTCCGCCACCAGCCCGGCTGCGGTCGTGCTCAAAGTGGCGCCGCCGCCGACGGCCAGCCCGACCAGACCGAGGCAGGTCGTGTAATGGCCGGTCTGGCGGGTGATATCGGCGACGATCAGCGGCGTCAACACGCCGACGGCCGACGCGCTCACCCCGTCGAGCAGCTGGATCAGGATCATCATATATGGGTCGGCGATCCCGGCTAGCAGCAGCCCGCGAATCGGCAATACGGCAAAGCCGAGCAGCAGGATCGGACGGCGCCCCCAGCTCTCGGCGGCCCGCCCTGCCCATGGCGAGACGAGCGCGGTAATGAATTGCGGACCGACGATGCAGGCGGCGATCACCAGCGGCGCCGCGCGGCCCGCACGCTGTGTCACCAGCCCGGCCGCGATCGGCAGCATCGCGGCGTTGGCGAGCTGGAACAGGGCGGCGCAGAGGCCAAAGACCAGCAGCCCGCGATCGGCGAGAAACCGCCATGACCTGAGGAGAGCTGCGGGCGGCTCGGGCGAATCGGCGGACGAGGTGGTCGGGGGCGCACCGCCTTGCCGGCGCGAGGAATGCACCCGGCCGATCGTCTGCAGCGCCGCCAGCGCCGGAAAGCCGAGAGCCGCGGTCAACAGGAAGACGGCGCGGCCCGACAGATAATAGCCGCACAGGCCCATCAAGCCGGCCGCGAATGCGTTGCCGAGTGCTGCATAGCGCGCGTTGCGGCCGAGCCTCTCGCCGAGAGCGCGATGGCCGACCATGGCCAGGCTCAGCGCCGCGATCGCCGGGCCCACAACCGAGCTGCCGAAGGCGTGCAGCACCTCGGCCGAGGCGATCGGCAGGAACGCGGGCCACAGCGCGATGCACAGCGCGCTCGCCATGATCGCGACGATCGCCGCGCCCGCCGCCGCGCGCTTGCTGCGGATCGCATCGACCAAGGCCCCGCCCGGCACCTGGCTCGCCATCGCCGCGACCGTGCCGGCGCTCAGCACCACGCCGATTGCTCCCAAGGTCCAGCCCGCGCCGGTCAGATAGACCGAGATGAACGGGCCGAAGCCGGTCTGGAAGTTGGCGACAAAGAAATTCAGCCAATCGAGGCTGCGCAGCCGGCGGTTCACCGCCGAGGAAGCGGCCACAGGCGACCCCCGATGCCCGCTATCGTTGGAGACGCGATTGCGAATGACATCACCGGGGAACGTCGGGGGGCGGCCGGTCAGGGCCCGATCGCGGCAGGGTCACGATCGAGACCGGCTTGTCCGGGCCCTGGTATTCGGGAGCGGCCTCCAGCTGCTTGCGTGCGATATCGAGGGCGATGACGTTTTTCTGATCGCCCGTGTCGAACAGCAAGGCGGCCCAGTCGATCGCAATTTTGCGGGTCCCGACCCCGAGGAACCCACCGAAATCGATAATCGCGGCCCGCGGCTTGCCGCTCCCGTCGAACAGCACGTCGACGATCGGTCCCATCCTCTCGCCGGTCGCGCTGACCACGTCCTTGCCGAGGATAGTGCTCAGATAATCCTCCGGGACGCGCTGGAGACCCGCCCCATGCTGCGCCGCGCCGCCGCCCGGCGCGTCGGTCGCGGCGAGCGCCTGCGTCAAGCCCGGCGCAAGGGCGAGGCCGACGATCGCGGCTAGCGCTGCCGGGAGAACGACGCGACGCCACCGGCGGGCAATTTCCGGGGCTTGCGAGCCCACATCGATCGCCGGTCGGCGGACGCCGTGCGCGGGTGCGACATCGCACCGCAGGATCGACGCGGACCCGCGCCCACCGCCGCGGGCATAGAGTATTCGACAGCTGGGCTTCAGCGTGCGCCGCTCCAAGCAGGAATAGATTCTTCGCGATCCCGTTAGCGCTTCAGTAGGCCCGTCTCTGACGCTGGCGCGGTCCGATCCGGAGCCGCGGATATGGAATGAAGCTCGGGGGATCACTCATGTCAACATCGTGTCAAGGCAGAAATCCTGTCGGCTTGGGTTGAGGCGTCGCCCTTCAACTTTGGGGAGATCGGGAAATAGGTGATGAGTTCACAGCAAGCCATCGATGGACCTTGCCGGAGCCGGTTCTCGACCGCGCGGCTGAAAGTCGCCGGGACCAGCGGCGCCGAGCCCCCTTCCGACCGGCGCCACCGGGCGGGTGAGCCTGGGCGGGGCCTGGCGCGTGAGCCCGGGCACGATCCGGGGGCCGCATCGTTTCCCCGTCGGCCAATTGCGTTCCTGTGGCACTACGCCAGGCGGCGGCCGCTGCTGCACCTGACGGCGATCGCCGCGGTCGCCGGCGCCGCCAGTTTCGCCTGTGTCGCCCAATACGGCTTGAAGCTGATCGTCGACGGGATGGCGGCCGGTCCGCAGCATATCGCGCAGGTCTGGTGGGCGCTCGGCGTGTTTGTGGCGCTGACGGCCAGCGAAAGCATGCTGTGGCGCGTCGGCAGCTGGCTCGGCTACCGCGCCATGCTGGGCGACAAGGCGCAGGCGAAATTCGATCTGTTCAACCATCTGAGCGGCCATTGCAGCCGGTATTTTGCCGACCGGATGGGTGGTGCGTTGGCCAACCGGGTCTCTGCCGTCGGCGATTCGCTGCAGCAGGTGCATTCGATCACACTGTTCAACATCGTCCCGGTCTGCGCCGATTTCGTCGCTGCCCTGGCGATGCTGGCGACCGTGAAATGGCAGCTCGTCGCCGCGCTCTGCGCCTTTGTCGCGGTGATGGCCGGCATGCTCGCCCGGTTCAGCCATCGCGGCGCGCCGCGCCATCGCCTGCATGCCGATCGCGCCGCCGAGGTCGGCGGCGAGCTGGTCGATGTTCTGTCGAACATCTGGCTGGTCAAGGCGTTTTCGGCGCGCAGCCGCGAGCGCGCCCGGTTCGAGCGGCTGCTGAACAGCGAGGAGAGCGCGCATCGCAGCAGCCTGATGTATGTCGAGCGCCTGCGCGTGTTCCACGACCTGGGTCTGTGGCTGATGGCGGGCGGCATGCTCGCCTGGACGCTGCTGTTGTGGAGCCGGGGAACAATCACCCCTGGCGACGTGGTCCTGACCGTCGCGCTGGCCTTGCGCATCCTGCACGGGTCGCGCGATTTCGCCTTCGCCATGGTCAACGCCACCCAGTATTTTGGCCGCATCGCCGAATTGATCGAGGTGATCGGCGAAAATCATCGGGTGCTCGACCCTCCGGACGCGGCCGAATGGGTTCATCTCGGCGGCGGCATCGCCTTCGAGGATGTCGATTTCTGCTATCCCGCAGGACAGGAGGTGTTTCGCCGGTTCAACCTGCGGGTCAGGCCCGGCGAGCACGTCGCGATCGTCGGCCCGTCGGGCGCCGGCAAATCGACTCTGATCGCCCTATTGCAGCGGCTGGTCGATGTCGATGACGGCCGCATCCTGATCGACGATCAGGACACCCGGGCGATGGCTCAGGAAAGCCTGCGGGCCGCGATCGCGGTGGTGCCGCAGGACGTCTCGCTGCTGCATCGCTCGGTGCTCGAAAATATCCGCTATGCCCGACCCGAGGCCGCCGATGCCGATGTGCTGGCCGCGGCGAAGGCGGCGCGCTGCGACGATTTCATCCGCGAGCTGTCGCAAGGCTACGGCACGATCGTCGGCGAGCGCGGCGCCAAGCTGTCCGGCGGGCAGCGGCAGCGCATCGCCATCGCCCGCGCGCTGATGAAAGATGCCCCGATCATCGTGCTCGACGAGGCGACCTCGGCGCTGGACAGCGCGGCCGAGATCGAAGTCCAGCAGGCGCTCGGCGAGCTGATGCGCGGCCGCACGGTGCTGGCGATCGCTCACCGGCTGTCGACGATCGCGAATTTCGACCGGGTGGTCGTGCTCGAGCGGGGTGCGATCGTCGAGGACGGCAGCCCCGAGGAGCTTCGCCGCCGCCGCGGCCGGTTCGATCGGATGTGCCGGCTGCAGGAGGGCAATGTCCTCGAGCTCGCCGGCTGAGCCTCGTGCCGCCGTCTGTCCGCCTGATCGATCAGTCCGCGTAATAGTGGGTTTCGTAGAGCAGGCAGCCGCCGTTCGACTTGAACGGGCCGTGCACCGCCCCCGGCGGCCGGCAGGCATAGGTGCCGGCAGCGAAGTTCTCTCCGCCCTGGCCGGTGGCGTCGTTGCCGACGGTCAGGTCGCCCGAAACCAGGTAAACTTCCTCCCAGTAGTCGTGAACAAAGGGAGCGGTCGTGAATACGCCCGGCGCAAAGCGCAAGAGGCGGGTGCGCCGGCCGCGTTTGGCCTGCTCGTCGAGCGTGCCGGCCAGGACCTTCTGCTCGATGCCGGCGGGATAGCCCGGCGGCGTCTCCCAGCCGGCGCTCATATCGAGGCGGTGAAATTCCAGATGCGGCTTGTCGAACGGCATTGTTCGTTCCTCGTCAGCAGCGGATGTGTGGCTTTACCCCGGCGGCATAGCGCGCGGCAATCGCCCGCGGCAGGGCTGTCCGGGTAGAGCTTTGCCGGGGCAAAATTGAGGGATGAGCTCGCCTCTTCCGCTTTGGCCGGGCTTGACCCGGCTATCCACGCCTTCTACCCGCTCGAAACAAAGACGTGGATGCGCGGTCGAGCCGGCGCACGGCGATGCAAAGTTGTTCGTGATACGGAAATTGAACACGTCAGATTGTAGCCGTGTTTTCCTGAGCAATCCTGCGCGCTCCCGGTTTGCATACCAGGCCCGGCTGAAACGGCGTAGGCTCCGCGCAGGATTTACCAACCGGTGCGGAGGGAGCGATGCGCGGCGTGGTGTTCACAGGCGAGCGGGAAATCGAGCTGATGGAATTCCCCGATCCGACCCCGGGGCCGGGCGAGGTCGTCGTCGAGATGAAGGCCTCGGGCATGTGCGGCAGCGATCTGCACCAGTACCGCCGCCCGAAATCTGGAGGCGAGTCGATCGGCGGCTTGCCGGTCAATCCAAACCCGGTGATCGGCGGCCACGAGCCCTGCGGCGTCGTCGCCGCGGTCGGCCCCGGCGTCGATGCGAAACAGGCCAAGATCGGCCAGCGGGTCATGGTGCACCATTACAAGGGCTGCACCGTGTGCAGCCATTGCCGCTCGGGCTGGTCGCAGCTGTGCCAGGAGGAGCCGGTCCTGGTCTACGGCAACAACGCCCATGGCGGGCATGCGCGCTGGCTGAAGGTGCCGGCCTTCACCCTGGTGCCGCTGCACGACGAATTGTCGTTTGCGGCCGGCGCCGCGATCTCGTGCGGCACCGGCACCGCCTATGGCGCGTTGCGCCGGCTGAACCTCTCCGGCAACGACACGATCGCCTTGTTCGGCCAGGGGCCGGTCGGCCTGTCGGCGACCCAGCTCGCCGCGGCGATGGGGGCGCGGGTCATCGCCCTCGATGTCAGCCCCGAGCGACTGCAGCGCGCGAAGGAATTCGGCGCCTGGCAGACCGTCAACCCGCGCTCGAACGACCCGGTCGGCGCGATCAAGGACCTAACCCATGGCGGTGCCGACTGCACCCTCGACACCTCGAGCCAGCCCGAAGGCCGCATCGCCGCAGTGCGCAGCGCCAAGGTGTGGGGCACCGTCGCCTTTGTCGGCGAGCGCAACAACGTGACGATCGACGTGAGCCCCGACATGCTCAGGAAGCAGCTGACGATTATCGGCTCGTGGACCTTTTCCTCGATCGGCCAGGCCGAATGCGCGCAGTTCGTCGTCGACCGCAAGCTCGATGTCGACCGCCTGTTCACCCACCAATGGAAGCTCGATCAAGCCGACGAAGCCTATCGCCTGTTCGACACCCAGACCACCGGCAAGGGCGTGTTCCTGATGTGACGCGCTCAGTTAGCGCCAGTGGCGCCCCGCCCGGCCATCGATTACGATGAGCCGGTTCGTGCCTGGAGGGAGGACTTCGCGATGCCCGCCGATCCCAACCGCGTGATCCTGACCGGCGAAAACCCGTTTGTTCGCTTGAGCGCCGCCAGTGGCGGCCAGCAGACCACCAATGCCAGCTTCTGGCGCATCATCACCTGCCCGGCCGGGCCGGGGCATGTCCTCTACCTGAAGAGCGAGTTGACCGAAAACCGCTGGCGTATCTGGTCCGACAACATCGCGATGGCGCGCTGGCTGCAGGCGACCGTTCAGGGCATGCTCAATCCCGAGACCGCGGACACGGCGATCCCGGTGACCGACGCCGAGTTCGTCAAATCGGGCGACCCGCAATATTTCTGGACCGAGCGGGTGGTGTCGAGCGACGAGGAGGTGGCGTTGACCTGGTACGAGATCGGCGATCCGATGCTGATCCACACCCAGCCCAACGAAGGCGGCCGCCGGTATGGGGTGTGCAGCCTGCTGATCCCGGCGCTCGGCGCCCGCCTGACCCTCGACGGCAGCGAAGCCGCGGGCCGGCCATGGCCGATCGAGCGCGAAGGGCGACCGTTCAGCACCTGCGCGCTGGCGTTCTCGGAGAGCTGGACCGAATCCCGGTAGTGCCGGCGCGATGACCGTCGCCCGCGACCTCGCCGCGTTTCTGACCGGGACCTCCGCCGCCGATCTGCCGGACCTGGCGATCGACCACGCCGCGATGCTGATCGCCAGCACGATCGCCAGCGCGGCCTTCGGCTCCGGCCTCGAATCGGCGGCGATCATCCGGGCATTGGCCCGCGAGCGCGGCGGCCGGCCCGACGCCTCGCTGTGGTTCGACACCGGGCCCAAGCTGCCGATGGCCGATGTGGCGCAGGCGAACGCGGTGACCAGCGACGCCGCGGCCTGCGACGACAGCGATCTGCGCAACATCGTCCACTGCGGCACGCCGTTGACCGCGGTGACGCTCGCGATCGCCGAGCGCACCGGCGCCGGCGGCGAGGAGGTGCTGGCCGCGATCGTGCTCGGCTACGAGGCGGCCGGCCGGATCGGCGAGGCGATCACCCCGGGCTTCCGCAGAAGCGGCTTTCACGGCTGCCTCGTCGCGATCTTCGCCGCTGCGGTGGCCGCCGCCCGGCTGCTGCGGCTCGACGCGGCGCAGACGGCGCAGGCGATCGCCTTGTCGGCGACCTCGATCGGCGGGCTCGCCGCGGCGGCGAACACCAGCGTGGCGCGCGAATACCATGCCGGGCTGGCGGCGCTGCTCGGCGTCAACGCGGCGCTCGCGGCCGAGCGCGGCTTTCAGGCCGAAACGAGCATCCTCGAAGCTCCCCACGGGTTTTTCGCGGTCTATGGCGGGGTCGACGGCGCCGATGCCGCGGCGCAGGCCATGCGCGCCCTCGGACAATCGTGGGACATCGTCACCGACATGGCGGTGAAGCTCGTTCCCGGCGGACATCCGCACCATGCGCTGGCCGAGGCCGCCGCCGACGCCGCCAGAGAGGGACGGATCGCCCCGGACGAGATCGAGAGCATCACCCTGTCGCGCCCCGGCGTCACGGCGCTCGCCGGGCCGCTGCACCCGGCCGGCCTGATCGATATGGCGCACAGCCCGGCCTATTTTCTCGCCGCCGGCGCCGCCGACAGGGAGTTCACCTGGGCTCACGCGACCGCGGCCAAGATCGCCGATCCGGTCATCCACCGGCTGATCGACACGGTGCGGGTGGGTCCGCAGCCCTCGGAAAATGTCGCCCGGTACCGGCAAGGCGCCACCGTCACTCTGCGCACGACCGATGGCCGCACCCGCACGAGCACCGTTTTCGTGCCGAAGGGGGCGGGGATGCTCGGCATCGCGTGGACCGACATCGACGCCAAATGCCGCGCGCTGGTGCCGCATGCCGGTCTCTCGGACGAGCGGATCGAAAAAGTCCTGACGCTGATCCGCGATTTCCGCCACGCGCCGCGGGCGGCCGCCTTGAACGATCTGTTGCGCCCGGACGATCACCCCCGGACGATCATGCCCCTGGGGCAGGGCGAGTGAGCCAGATCGCCGGCTGGCGGCGGCGAAACACCCGCGAGAAACCCAGCCGATCGGACCATCGGGCATCTCGGCGTCATGAATTTGCCTATATCCGGCGATAGTCGAGCAGATCCTTCGGCGTTCCGGTCATACCTCTTGGGCAACCGCAAATTCCTCTCGGTCGATCCGCTCAATGCCGCGTGCGACGGCCGGCGTCGGCAGCAGGGTTTCACCTTGCTCGAGCTGCTGGTCGTGCTCGCCATCCTCGGCCTGCTGATCGGCCTGGTGGCGCCCGCGGCGCTGCGCCAGCTAGGCTCCGCCAAGGAAAAGATCGCCCACCAGTCGATCGAACGCCTGGCCAGCGTGCTCGACATCTACAAGCTCGATGTCGGCAGCTACCCGACGACCGATCAGGGGCTCGAGGCGCTGCTGGTGCGCCCCGAAGGCGTCAGCAATTGGAGCGGGCCCTATCTCAAAGGGGAAAACGTGCCGGCTGATCCTTGGGGTCGCCCCTTCCTCTACCGCATGCCGAGCGACCGGCCGGGGCACGACTACGATCTCTACTCGCTGGGCCCGACCGGAAAGCCCGGCGGCACCGGCTCGGATGCGGAAATCGCCAACGAGTGACCGGCTTTCGACCAGATCGCTGCCGCGTCCGCCAAAGTCAATCGACCCTGCTTCCCCAGGCCAACACCACGTAGCCTTGCGGCAGGGTCGATCCCACCCGCACGATGGCGGTGCGGGTGACCCGGGCGTTTCCCGGTCCGAGCGCCGCGGCGACGATCCGCACGGTGAGCACATCGGCCGGCGTCTGGTTTGCCGGAAGGTCGGCCGGGGCGGCGAGCGCGAGCTGGGCGAGCGCCGCGGCGACCACCGGGTCGGCGCCGCCCGGATCGGGGTCGGCCGGGCCGTACAACGTCAGATGCTGTCGCAGCTCGGCGAACAGCTTCGGGGTCATGCCGAGAACCCGGCCGAGCTCGTCCAGGGTCTCGAGCGGCGACCCGGGCGGCCCGTAATCGAGACCGCCTGCGCTGTACTGTGCCAGCATCGCCGTCTGCGGCCGCGGCGTTTCGCTGGTGCCGACCCAGTCGGCGATCGCCGCGGCGAGACTGCGCGCCGTCTCCGGGTCGCTGCCGACAGCGCGCAGCAGCGCCTCGATCAGGGCCGGCGACGCCAGGTTCGGATTGACCCGCGCGGCCTCGTCTTCGAGGCGCACGACGACGCGGGCGTGGCCGATGGTCAGCACATGGGCGGCCCCGTCGAGCAGCCAGCGTTGATCGGGTTGCGGGTTCGACAGGTTGAAGATGGCTTCGGCAATGGCCCCGTCGGCGGCGGCTTCGGTCACCGCATTGTCGACGAGATTGTCGGCAATGCGGATCTCGGTTCGCCCGCTTGCGGTCAGATGGAGCACGAGAAAGCCGATCAGCACCAACGTCCACAGCACGATCAGCAGCGCAAAGCCGCCGCTGCGGCGCAAAGAATTGCGCGGCGCCGGCCGCCGCATCGCGCTCACAGGCCGTTCGGGTTGGCCGAGCCCGAGGCGCCCTGCCGCTCCACCTGCTGCGGAACCAGCCCGGCGTTGATCAGCTGGCTGCGCAGGTCTTCGGTCAGCGCCCGCGCGTCGCGCTGGTCGTGCACGACATGCGGGGTGATCAGCACCAACAGCTCGGTGCGCATCCGCGAATTGGCCTGGGTCGAAAACAGCGTGCTGAGGATCGGGATGTCCTTGAGAAAGGGAAGCCCGGCGTTCTGCTGCGAGACGTTGTCGCGGATCAGCCCCGCGAGACCGACCGTCTGGCCGTCCTGGACCGCGACCCGGGTGCGGAACACCTGATCGTCGAAGGTCGGCGAGCCGGTCACCGTGTTGGTCGCCGCTGCGGCGACGTCGCTGACTTCCTGAGCGATGTCGAGGGTGACGAGGCCGCCGGTGTTGACCCGCGGCGTCACCTGCATGATCACCCCGGTCGCGTAGTAGTCGACGCTGTTGACGACCGGAGCGCCCACGGTCAGCGTGCTCTCCGCCGTCTGCGTCAAAACCGGCACCTGCTGGCCGACCTGCAGCCGCGCCGGCTGGTTGTCGAGGACCATGACCTCGGGGGCCGACAGCACCTTGACCTTGGTCACGTCGGCCAGCGCCGCCAACGCAAAATTCGGCGATTTGCTCAAGATGAAATACGGTGAGGCCGACGGGAAGGCCAGGCTTGTCAGCGACGGGAAGCCGCTCGGCGACGGGCTGCCCAAGGTATTCGCGATATGGTCGGCCTTGAAATAGAACTGCGTGCCGTATTGCAGCTGATCGTTGAGATCGACCTCGGCGATCGTGGCATCGATCAGCACTTGCAGCGGAACGATGTCGATCTTGCGCAGCATGCCTTCGATCACCGAGTACTCATCGGGCGTCGCATAGATCAACAGCGCGTTGTTGGTCTGGTTGGCCAAAATGCGGATCCGGTTCTCGGCGCCGGCGCCCTCGCCCCCGGTCTCGGCCGACAGCGGCTCGGTCGCCGGGGTGCCCGCCGCCGCGGTCGTTGTCGCCGCCGGTATGCTCGAGCCGAGCCCGCCGGGGGTTCCGCCGGCGCCGGTCTGGCCACCGCTGCCGGCGGTGCCGAGACCAGTTGTCCCGCCGGCGCCGCCGAGCCCGGTCGTGCCGCCCGCGGCGCCGCCGGCCGCCCCGCCCGCGGTGTTGCCGAAACCCGCGGTCTGCTGCCCGGCGCCGGGGGCGGTGCTGCCGGGTGCGGCCGGAGTCGGCGAGACGTGGCCGGGGTAAAGGCGCGCTGCAGCAGGCTCTCGAGATCGGTGCTCTGGCCGTTCTGCACATAATAGACGTGCCAGGTTCGCGCGGTCGCGTCCTGGACCCGGTCAGCCAGCTTGAAAAAGCGGTCCGCGGCGTCGAGATAGCGCGGCTGCGAGGAGACCACGAGAACCGCGCTGACGCGCTCCATCGGCAGCACCTGGACAATGCCGCCGAGCGGGCCCTCGGTCTGGGCCTGCAGGACTTTTTCGAGCTCGCCCGCGATCTTGGCCGGATCCCCGTCGCCGACCGGGAACAAGCGCGTAGGACCGACCCGAGAGAATATCGATGTCGAAGGCGCGGATCAGGCCGACCACCGTCTGGCGCACGGCGGCGTCGCCGGTCACCAGGATCGCATTGCGCGCCGGGTCGGCGGCAATCTTGCCGCCCTCGCCGATGTAAGGCTCCAAGATCTTGGCGAGGTCCTTGGCCGAGGTGTAGCGCAGCGGGACGACCTGCGCGCCGGCGCCGACCGGGCTGGCGCCCGAGGCTTGGTTGCTGACCGCGCCGACCGCGATCGGCACGATGGCATAGAGCCCGCCGCGCTGGACCATCGTCGCGCCATTCTGGTTGAGCAGGGTTTCGAGCGCAGGCAGCAGGGCCGAACGCGGCAGCGGCGTTGCGGTCTCGATCGATCCGGTGCCGTGGACGGAAGGGTCGATGGTGAAATCGAGCTTCAGCGTCGTGCCGAGAATGGTGCGGGCGATCTCGCGAATGTCGGTGTCGACGAAATTCAGGGTGACGTCGCCACCCTCTCCGGCGACCACCCCGGGCGGCGGCGGACCGGCCGAGCCGGCGGCCATGCGGCTCGGGGCCCGACGGTCCTCAAAGGCGCGCTCGCTGGTTTCCTGTCCCGGAATGGGGCCGCTCACCCGCGGCGCTGCCGGCTGCAGCGCGGCCGGCTGCTCGAGCGGGGTCAGGCTGGGGGTCGGCGGCGCCTGGCACGAAGCGAGCAGGATCAGCACCGCGGCCAAAACCGGCAGCCGCACCGGTCGATGCCGGCGGTTCACGGCCGCCCTCGCAGACCCGGGCGCGGCGGCCCACGGTTGAAGACCGGCGGCACCACCCCTGGCCGGACCCCCGGCTGCACCGACCCGGGGAAGGACGGGAACGGCGCGCCGCCCGGCCCGACGGCCGGTCGGTTGACGAAAGAAGGTGGTCCGGCGGCCGGCGTCAGGTTCGGATCGAATTTCGGCTGCATGGTCTTGATCCCGCCCGGGCCGCTCAACGAGACCTCGACGGGGGTGATGCTGTCGACCCGCCATCCGCCGACGGTTTCGCCCTCGGTCACGGTCAGCGGGTTTGGCGCCGGATGGAGCGAAGATCGCGATCCGGCGCCCGGGCTCGGTGAGGATTCCGGCCAGCCGGGTATCGGCAAGACCCGAATCGGCGGCGCCGTCGGTGCCGCCGTGCGGCGGTGGCCGTCGCGTGCTGCTGAACAACGGGCGCGCGAGCGCCGTCGCCGAGAGCGCGTCAGAGGGGCTGCCGGCCCTGCGGCGCAGCGGGGTTGGAGCAATGCTGGGCACCGGGGGTGCGGCGGTCGCGATCTTCCAGGGGGCCGGAGAGGGCTCGACCTCGACGACGAGGATCGCTGCGAGCAGCAGGCAGCCGGCGAGCAGCAGCGGCAATGTCAGGCGGTCGATCATGGCTCGTTCGCGGCCGATTTGTCGGCGCTGCGGAAACCATAGACGTCGAGCCCGGCATCGAGACCGGGATCAGCCTCGGCGTCCTGCGGCAACCCCGGCCGCCGCAGCACGCCGTGGATCTGCAGATTGTCGACGATCAGGGGTGGCGTCGCCTCCGCCAGCTTGGCCAGCAGCTTCACCAAAGTCTCATATGGCCCGTTCAACGCAAACCGCAGCCCGATGCGACGGTAGCCGTCGCGGGTCTCGGGCGGCAGGCTCTCGGTGCTGCCGATCGTTGCGCCGACGGCGGCGGCGAAACCTTCGATACGGCTCTGCAGGTTGGCCGAAGCAATGGCGTCGCTGGCGCCGTCGAGGGTGACCTTGCGCGTGCGCGCCGCAGCGCGCAGCTCGGCCACCTGCGCCCGCAATTCCGGCAGCGCGGCGGCGGCGGCCTGCAGCCGAGGCAGCAGCATGCGGCCGTCCTCCAACCGCTCCTGTCGGTCTGTATAAAGCCCGAGCAACGGAGCGGCGGCCAGGAAATACAGGCCCCCCAAGGTGACGAGAACCAGACCCGACGCCAGGAATTGGCCTCGCCGACCGGTCGGCATGGCAGTGAGCGAGATTACGGCGCGACCTCCGCAATGATGGTGAAGATTTCCTGGTGCAGCGCCTCGATCCGCGTGACCGGCGCGGCAAACGCCGGATTGCGGAATTCCGCGTCGCCGGCAAAAGCCCCGATCAGCCGAGCGGCGGCGGCCGACCGGCCGCTCAAGGTCAGCTTGCGCTGGCGCAGCTCCATCTCGGTCAGGTAGCTGTCGTCGGGCATGACGCCGGTCACCGCGGCCAGCACCGCGAGCGGCTGTCCGACCGTGTTGCGCTCCTTCTCCACCAGGTCGGCGCTGCCCGACAGCTGGCGGATTTCCCGGCGCAGGCTTTCGGCTTCCGCGGCGGCGGCGCGCCCCGACACCAGCTCCCGATCGAGCCCGGCCATGGTCGTCGACTGACGCACAAACGGGACGGCGACCGCGGCCAGCGCCAGCACCGCGCAGCATGCCGCCGCAGGCCGGATCAGGCGGCTGGCGCCGGGATGGACCGGCCGGCCGTCGCCGTCGAGCGGCAACCAGGAGCCGGCATCGGGCCCATCGGCGATCTCCGCCCGCACCGGTGGCAGGCCGGTCTGGCCGAGAATCGCGATCAGCGGGTCGAGTTTCGCCTTTGGGATCACCAGCAGGCGCACCGAAATGCGTCCGGTTTGCCGGTCTGCCGCCAGGATGCGGTGGTTCCAGTAGAGCTCCTCGGCCGTGAACGGGGTTTCCCGGTCCATTTCGAAGGCCAAGGCCTGATCGATCTCCCGTTCCGCCGCGAGCGGCAGCATCAGCGTCTTGCCCAGCACCTCCGCCTCGCCCAGGCGCAGCACCGCCGGCTTGCCGGACGCGCGCGGCAATTCAGCGAGCCCCGCGGCGCCGAGCGCGAAATGGCCGAGCAGCGTCTCCTTGCCGTTTCGGCGCAGGCCGACCGCGATCGCCGCAAAGCTCCCGTCCTCGGCGGCAACGGGTGTGATTACCGTGGCGTCGGCGACGGTCGGATCGGAACGGCGCAGGCGCTGGGGCAAGAGGTCCGCCAGCTGTCCGAACCACCAGCGAAAGAAATCGCGCACCATGACCTGGAACCGAACCGATCCAAATCCGCCAGAAGCCGTGCCGTCATGCTACAGAGCGCCGCACGCGCGGCAAGGGCCGACAGGAGACCAACCGCGGCCCAGACAACAAAGTGCCGGAATGTGGCCCGATCATGGCGTTTGCAGCAGAAGCGCCGGTCAACCGCCCCTCGGACAGCGACAGAATTCTTCCATGCCGGGTGTTACGATCTGATTGACTGCTGAAAAAGAGAGCTCTGTCGCGGCCCTCGATCGCGACAAATTCCACCCCACTGCGAATCGCCGACCGTTCTCAGAGCACGGGAGCGACAATCAGATCGGGCCAGCGGCGCCGGTCGCCCTTGACGAAGACGAGGCGGATGCGGATCAGCTCGGGAGCCGCCGGGCCGTCCCACCGCGTCTGCCACGCCGCCGGCTGGTCCGGGGAAGCGGAGCCCCAATACAGGAACTCGACCCGGGCGACGCCCGCGATCAGCTCCGTCTCGGTCGGCCGGGGCGCTGGCGCTGTTGAAATTTCGTGCAGGTGCGGGGTCCAGCTCAGCACCAGGCGCCCCCCATGCAACGCGATCGTGATGTCGGCGCGCCGGGTGACGCCGAGCCCGGTCGGCAGGTCGCCGACAAAGCTCAGATGATCGCTTTCCCCGGTTATCGCCTCGACGGTGGCGCCTGCGGCCGACCCGTCCGCCGGAGCTGCCGCGATGCCGGTCAACATGGTGCGCAACAGGCGCGCCGAATCGTCCAAATCGGCGGTTTCGTTAAGGCGGCGCTGCTGCGCGCTCCACAACGAGAGGCCGCCGCGCACGCCCTGGGTGAGCCCGACCACGAGCAGGCCAAGCACGACCACGACGACGAGCATTTCGAGCAAGGTGAACCCGCTCTGCCCGCCGACTGCGTCCTGTTGGCCGATGCCCGGCTCAACCGCCGCCGTGCCCGCTGCCGCCATGCCCGCTGCCGCCATGCCCGCTGCCGCCATGTCAACCGCTGGCGCCGCCGCTGCCGAGCCGCAAGGTGCGCAGCACGACCGCGCGCTGGTGGCCGCGGTCCTGCCAGGAAATCGAGACCTCGACGTCGAACAGCGATGTCGTCTGCGGCGTGACCCCGTCCGCCGCCACGCCCTGCCGCTGCGCCACCGGTTGAACCCGCAGCCGCCAGCGGTAGCCGGCGCCGTCGTCGCCGCTCGAATCGCCCTCGATCAGAGCGGCATCGCGGCCGAGCGCGGCGAGGTGGGACTGGGCGCGCTGCAGCGCCTCCTCCGATCGCGCCGCGATGTCGACGGCAAACAGCCCGCCGCTCCCGGCCTGAAACAGCGCCACCAGCGCCAGTGCTGCGATGACCAGCGCCACCACCACCTCGAGCAGGGTGAAGCCGGCATCGTCCGGCGCGCGCTCAGCGCACATCGGCGACCGTGACCCGCCCGGTCAGCCAGTCGATCCCGACCGCCACCCGCTGCGTCCCATCGGCCAGCATGATCCGGCCGCCGGTCGAGCTGCCGTCGGGATTGAAGCGGATGTCGCCCGCGGTGGCGCTCAGCTTTTCGCCGTTGACCGTCAACAGCCCGATCGCCAGCCGCGCGGGCAGCGGGTGCGGCGGGGCGTCGCCGACCCGATAGCGATGACCGGCCAGGTCCATCGCAAAAGCGACCGGGCGGTTGTCGGCGATCGCCTGCGAGCGCGCCAGCCGCAAGCCCGAGGCCAGTTCAGCGGCGGTGCCCTCGAGCCCCAGCGTGCGGCTCCACGGCGCCTTGTAGCCGGCGATCAGCAACAGTGCGAGGCCCATGACGGCCAGCGTCACCAGCAGCTCGATCAAGGTGAAGCCCCGGCACCGCGCGATGCCGGGCGCACGGCGGCGCAGGCACGTCGGCGGGCCGGCTTCAGTGGGCGAGGTCATTGAGGCTCAGCATCGCCGTCAGCAGCGCGCTGATGATGCCGGCCACTGCGAGACCCATCGTGATCGTGATCAGCGGCACCGCCAACGCCACCAGCCGCTGCATCTTCAGCCGCGCCTCCTCGTCATGGATGTCGGCCGCCTTCAGCGACATCGCGGCCAGTTGCGCCGCTTCCTCGCCGAGCTGCAACAGGTGGATCGTGCGCGCCGGAAACACCCGGGAGGCGGCGAGCGGGCGGGCGAGGCCGGCGCCGCCCTTGGCCTGGAGCGCGGCGGCCTCGACCGCGTCGGCCGCGGCGAGGTTGCCGAGCGCGTCCTTGGCGATGCCGAGCGCGACGATCAGCGGCACGCCGTTTTCGAGAAGGCTGCCGAGCGTGCGCGTCAGCCGTGCTGCGAGGGTCTCCCGGATCAGGCCGCCGGCGACCGGCAGGCGCAGCAGCAGCCGGTCGAACGGCAGCCGGTAGGCGGGCTGGGCCAGCAGCTGGCGCGCGACCACGCCGGCGACCAGCGCCCCCGCCAGCAGCCACGGAGTGGCGGCGCCGACCACCGCGCCGAGAGTCATCAAGATGCGGGTCGCAGTCGGCAGCTGCGCGCCGGACTGCTCGAAGATCGGGACGAACTGCGGCAGCACGTAGTCGAGCAGCAGAACGATCGAGCCGATCGCTGCGACCACCAGCAGCGCCGGATAGATCAGCGCTGCGCGCAGGCTGGCGCTCAGGCTGCGCTCGCGCTCGAGCAGGGCGGCGAGGCGCTCGAGAGTAGCGGGCAGGGCGCCGCCCGCTTCGCCGGCGCGCACCAGGCCAGTATAGAGCTTGGAAAAGCTGCGCGGCTCGCCGCCGAGCGCGGCGGCCAGCGAGCTGCCCGAGCGCACCTTGTCGCGGACCCGGCCGAGGATGGCGCGGGCGCGGACGCTGCGGGTGTTGTCGACAACGAAGCGGAGCGCGCGGTCGAGGTCCTGCCCCGCCGCCAGCATGATCGCCAGCTCGCGGGTGGCCTCGCTCAGCGCGTTCTTGTCGAGGCCTCGCGCACCGCCGATTTCGAGCTGCAGCAGCTCGCCGAGCCCGCGGCGCCCGGTGGCCGGGTCGGCGCGCAGCACGGTCTGCCCCTGGCGCTGCAGCCGCTCGACCACGGCGCTGCGGTCCGGGGCGTCCATGACGCCGCGCACCACTTCGCCGCCGCCATTGATCGCCGACCAGCGGAACGATGGCATCTCAAGGCTCCGGCCGCGGGCTCATGCCGAGCGCCGAAGAAGGGGACGAAAATGCCGATCGGCCTCGCCGCCGCCACGATCGAGCTTAGGTATCCGGCCTGCCGTCGTCAACGCCACCCGAGCAACGGTCACGCCTCGCTTCTGATGCAGCGAACCACCTCCTCGATCGTGGTGTCGCCATCGAGCACCGCCAGGAGGCCGCTGTCGAAGATCGGCCGCATGCCGCTCTCGACCGCGGCGCGCTCGATCGCGCTGTCGTCCGCACCCTCGAAGATCAGCCGGTCGATCGCCCGGCTCGGCACCAGCAGCTCGGCGATCGCGCGGCGCCCGCGAAACCCGGTGCTGCGGCATTCCGGGCAGCCGACCGGATGATAGAGCGTGATCGGGCCGCTTCCCGCGAGCCGATCGAGGCCAAAGCGCTCGCGCAATGCCGCCGGCGCCGCCTCCGGCGTCTTGCATTTGGGACAGAGCCGCCGCACCAGCCGTTGCGCCAGCACCGCCTTCAAGGTCGCGGTCAACAGATAATCCTCGAGCCCCATGTCGCGCAGCCGGGTCATCGTCGCCGCCGCCGAATTGGTATGCAGGGTCGACAGCACCAGATGGCCGGTCAGCGCCGCCTGCACCGCGATCTGCACGGTTTCGAGGTCGCGGATCTCGCCGATCATGATCACGTCGGGATCCTGCCGCAGGATCGAGCGTAAGAGGCTGGCGAAATTGAGCCCGATCTGCGGGCGGACCTGGATCTGGTTGATGCCGGTCAGCTGGTATTCGATCGGGTCCTCGACGGTCACGACGTTGCGCACCACCGTGTTCAGCTTGAGAAGACCGGTGTAGAGCGTCGTCGTCTTGCCGCTGCCGGTCGGCCCGGTGACCAGCACCATGCCGTTCGGCAGATCGAGCGACCGCTCGAGGCCGGCGCGGATGTCCTCGGGCAGGCCGAGCTTGTGGTAGTCGAACTCGACCGCGGTGCGGTCGAGCACGCGCAGCACGACCTTCTCGCCGTAGAGTGCGGGGATCGTCGACACCCGGAAATCGATCTCGTGGCCGCGCACGGTCAGCTTGATACGGCCATCCTGCGGCAGCCGGCGCTCGGCGATGTCGAGCCGGGCCATGATCTTGATCCGCGAAATGACCGCGGCCTGCAGCCGGGGCGGCGGGGCCTCGATCTCGTGCAGGACGCCGTCATAGCGGTAGCGCACGCGCAGCCGGTCGGGGAACGGTTCGAGATGGACGTCCGAGGCGTGGGTTTCGACCGCGCGGGCGATCAGCTGGTTGACCAGCCGAATGACCGGCGCCTCGCTGGCGAGGTCCTTGAGCCGCTCGGCGTCTTCTTCTGCCGGCTCGGCGTCGGTAACGACCTCGTCCAGCATCGCCTCGCCGTCGCCGCCCTCGCCCTGCTCCGAATAGAGCCGGTCAAACGCCGCTTCGAGCTCGATCGGCACCGCGATCGCGACCGTCACCGGGCGCCCCAACGCCGCCGCCACCGCGTTCCGGGTAAAGACGTCGAGCGGGTCGGCCATCGCCAGCACCGCGCCGTCTTCATTGTCGGCGATCGGCAGCGCGTGCGCCCGGCGCAAAAACTTGGCCTTGAGCCGGTCGACGAACAGGGCGGCGCCGGGATAGTCTGCCGGCGTGACGATCGGGGCCGCGACCAGCTGTGCCAACGCCTCGGCGAGCGCGCGCTCGCTGACCAGGCCGAGCTGGGTCAGCACCCGGTCGAGCCGGCCGCCGGTTTCGGATGCGACCCGTCGCGCCCGCTCCAGGGTGCGCTGGTCTACGGCGCCGCTGCCGATCAGAGCCGGGCCCAGCCGCGCCAGCGCATCGGCGGCGTCGCGCGCAGTGGGCAGAGCGGCGGCCTCGAACGTCATGACGCTATCCTGTCCTCACCGGCGCCAGCGCTGAGAGGGTCGCCGATCACCCACGATAATCGCCGAACCACCACAATAACTGATTGACGCTGGGAGCGGGAGGGCATGTTCGGGGCGGAACTGGTCGACCGGATCGCCGCTCCGGGCGCCGCAGCATGGTTCGCGGTGCTCGCCGCGCCGTTTGTCGGCAGCTTTCTCGGGGTTCTGGTCCGCCGCCTGCCGGAAGCCCGGTCGGTCATCTGGACCCGCTCACGATGCGAGGCTTGCGGCGCGGTCCTGAAGCCCCGCGACCTCGTGCCGCTGCTCAGCTGGCTGGCGACCCGCGGCCGCTGCCGCTTTTGCCGCCGCCCGATCGGCGGCTTCTACCCGGCGATCGAGCTCGCCGCCGTGGCGGTCGCCGTCGTCGCGGCGGCATTCGACAATGGCGAGGCCGTCTGGCTCGACTGCCTGCTCGGCTGGTGGCTGCTGGCGCTCGCCTGGATCGATGTCGGCCACTGGCTCTTGCCCGATGCGCTGACCCTGCCATTGATCGTCGCCGGGCTCGCCGCCGCCGTGGCCTTCGACCCCGACGGTCTCTTCGATCGGGCATTCGGCGCCGCCGCGGGCTACCTCGCGCTGCGCGGGATCGCCATGCTCTATCGCGCATTGCGCGGCCGAGAGGGCGTGGGCCACGGCGACGCCAAGCTGCTGGCGGCAGCGGGGGCGTGGGTCGGCATCAGCGGCTTGCCGCTGGTGGTCCTGATCGCCGCGCTCGCGGGGCTCCTCGCCGCCGCCTGTCTGCGCCTCGCCGGGTTCCGGCTCGGCCTCCGGTCGGCGGTGCCGTTCGGCCCGTTTCTCGCCTTCGCCACCTGGCTCGCCTGGATGCTGCCGGCGTTGTCGGGCTAAAGCTGCGGCACCTGCATGCCCCGCCGCACCGCGGGGCGGCCTCCGACGGCTGCGAACCAGCGCTGCACATTGGGGTGATCGGCGAGCGAGACCCCCTGCCATTCATGGCGCCCAACCCACGGAAAACATGCGATGTCGGCGATCGAATAGCCGTTCCCGGCCAGAAATTCGCTGACCCCGAGGCGCTTGTCGAGTACCCGATAGAGCCGGGCTGCCTCCTTCGAGTAGCGCTCGAGCGCGTAGGGCAGGGGCTGCGGCGCGAAGCGGCGAAAGTGCTGCGCCTGCCCCAGCATCGGCCCGAGCCCGCCGACCTGAAACATCAGCCACTGCAGCGTCTGCGAACGCTCGCGCGGCGTCGCCGGCAGCAAGCTGCCGGTTTTTTCGGCGAGGTAGATCAGAATGGCGCCCGACTCGAACACCGTGAACGGGCCGCCCCCGGGGCCCTCCTGATCGACGATCGCCGGGATCTTGCCGTTGGGGTTGATCGCCTCGTAGTCGGGGGCGAACTGCTCGTCATTGGCGATGTCGACCGGGTGGACGGCGTATTCGACGCCGGTTTCCTCGAGCATGATCGAGGCCTTGTGCCCGTTGGGCGTCGCCCAGGTGTAGAGATCGATCATCGCCGCCCCGCCGAGCTCGAGCGCCCCCGCACCAGCGGGGCACCTTAGTGCATCGACGCTCCGATCGCGCCAGAATTCTCTTGCTGGTTGGGCCGCCTTGCCCAATCGTACCACGTTGGCCAATCGTAATTGAGCGCCCGACCCCAGGCTTGGATCTGCGGAACATCGGCCAAGCGGTCGGCCCGCGCGAGCCGGAGGAGCATATGCGAGGTGTTCTCGGAGGGGTGCTCGGCCTTGCCGTGTACGCTCTGGCATTGCTGCCGGGCGCTGGCCGCGCTGAAGCAGCGACCGGTTCCTCCCAGATCTTTACCGCCACGCTCTCGGACGTAACCTTTAAAGATGTCACGACCGGTAACATCGCGTCGATGTCCGGGACGATGACCATAGATGGCTCCAGCGGAGATCTTTTATCAGCCGCACTGACGTTGAATCTTCCATGGTTGAGTTCTTCGTGCCTTCAAGACGTGGGCTCGAACGACGCCACGCGAACCGAATTTATTATCGATAGTGGGGTTGCTTGTGTTCATCAGCCGCCGTACGGGGTCAATGGCGTACGCGTCTATCTGCTCACGTTCGCGCCTCTGACCTCGCCGGGAAGCCAGGCGATCAAGGCGGCTGATTACGTCGGCAACTTCGGTCTCGGAGGAAATCTGATATCCGGCAGCATCATCGTAACCCCGGCCGCAATCGTCAAAAATCTCGGCGAGGCCTGCGACGTGCCGGGCAGCCTTGATTGCGGTGATCCGATTACTGTCGGGACCGGCAACCTGTTCGAGCAAGTGACCGATTACGAGACCAGCGGCCAAAATAGAATGGCGTTTACCCGCTATTACAACAGCATGAATAATCCCACTGCTTTTGCCTCTGCGCTTGGGCAAAACTGGCGTTCGAATTATGACAGCTATGTCGACGCCTCTTCGGCCTCGATGGTCTTGGTCGAGCGGGCCGACGGCCAGATGCTCGATTTCACCCTGAGCGGCGGCAAATGGGTGACCGACAGCGACGTTGACCTCGGCCTCACGCGATCGGGATCGAGCTGGACGCTGACCGATGCCGACGACACCGTCGAAACCTATACCAGCGACAGCACGACAAGTGTGTCGCGGCTGGCCTCGATCCGAGCCCGCGACGGCTATACCCAGACGCTGAAATATAATTCGAACGAACAACTGGCGTCGGTTACCGATTCCTATAACCGGACTTTAAACTTTACCTATGCGGGAAATGGGCTGCTGGCTACGGTAAAAACCCCCGACGGGCTGGTCTTGAGCTACGCCTATACGGCGAGCGGTCTCTCGGGCACGGCGGAGGACCGCCTGTCCTCGGTCGCCTATTCGACGAGTCCGCAAACGAGCCAGACCTATCTTCACGAAAACAGCGGCCTGCCGCTGTCGCTGACCGGCATCGTCGACGAGAACGGCAATCGCTACGCCATCTGGACTTATGACAGTTCGGGGCGCGCCACCTCGAGCCAACATGCCGGCGGCGCCGATTTGACCCGGGTCGCCTATGACGACACCGACGGCAGCCGCACCGTCACCAACGCGCTGGGCCAACAACAGATCTATAAATTCGCGACGTTGCAGGGCATTCCCAAGGTCACCGAGATCGATCGGCTGGCCTCGCCGACGACGCAGGCCGCCAGGCGCCTCTTTGCCTATGACAGCAACGGCTATCTCGCCGCCGCCACCGACTGGAACGGCAACGAGATCGTGTACGTCAACGACGCTCGCGGCCTGCCGACCAGCATCACCGAGGCGGCGAGGACAGCCGAGCAGCGGACGACGACGATCGCCTGGCTGTCGACCTTCCACCTTCCGACCAGGATCGCCGCGCCCGGGCTGACCACCAGCTTCGCCTATGACGCGAGCGGCGATCTGCTGACCCGCGCCGAAACCGACGCGACCAGCAACACCGCGCCCTATTCGACCAAGGGCCAGGCCCGGACGTGGCATTTTATCTGGGCCGATTTCTTGCCGGCCTCGGCCACCGATCCGCGCGGCGCCGCGACCCGGTTTCAATGGGACGGCAGCGGCGCGCTGGTGGCGATCACCAACGCCTTGGGTCAAGTGACTCGGATCACCAGCCATCTGCCGGGCGGGCTGCCGCAGACCATTGTCGATCCGAACCGGGTCGCCACCACCCTCGCCTACGATGTGCGCGACCGCTTGCAGTCGAGCACGGTGGCGACCGGGGCCGGGCCGCTGACCACCCGCTTCGGCTACGATGGCGTCGGCAATCTGATCCGGATCACGCTGCCGGACGCCTCGGCGCTCGCGAACGCCTATGATGCGGCGCACCGGCTGGTGGCGATCGCCGATCTGCTGGGAAACCACGTCGGCTACGCGCTCGATCCGCTCGGCGACCAAACCGCCGCCAGCCTGTCTGCGGGCAGCAGGCTGGCCGACCGGCACTCGGCCGATTTCGATGCGCTCGGCCGCCTGCTCAAGGATATCGGCGGGGTCGGCCAGACCATGTCCTATGCCTATGACGCGAACGGCGACGCCACGGCCACGACCGACCCGTTGGGCCGGGTGACCCGCCAAGCCTTCGATGCGCTCGACCGGCTCGTGCGGATCGCCGATCCGGCCGGCGGAGTGGCGACGATCGGCTATGATCCGCAAGACCAGCCGGTCACCGTCACCGACCCGAACGGCAATGCGACGTACTACGTCTATGACGGGTTTGGCGACCTGATCGAAATCCGCAGTCCCGACACCGGCGACACGGTGTTTTATTACGATGCGGACGGCAATCTGGTGAAGCGCGCCGTGCTCGGGATCGGCGACAAGACCGACATCGTCACCGACTGGGCCTATGACGCACTCGACCGGGTGACCGCGCGCAGCCATCCGGGCGATGCGGCTGAAAATGTCGCTTATGTCTACGACCAGTCGGGCGCCGGCTTCGGCATCGGGCAATTGACCAAGGTCACCGACAGTGCGGGCACGTTGACCCGCAGCTATGACGAGCGCGGCAATGTGCTCAAGGAGACCCGCACCCTCGGCGCCGCGATCTTGACCACCACCTATGCCTATGACGCGGCGAGCCGCATCGCATCGATCACTTACCCCTCGGGTTGGGCCGCCCTCTACACCCGCGATGCGATGGGGCGCGTTACCGCGGTCGCCGCGAAGCCGCCGCATGGTGCGGCCGTCCCGGTCGCCCGATCGATCGCCTATCAGCCGTTTGGCCCGGTCGCCGGCCTCGTCCTTGGCAACGGCATCACTGAGACCCGCGCCTACGATCTCGATTACCGGCTGACTGCGCTGAGCGATGCCGGCAACAAGGCCGTGCGCACCGCGAAATACGCCTACAACGCGGCGGACGACGTCCTCTCGGTTGCGGACAATGTCTTCGGCACGCAGAAATTCACCTACGACGCGCTCGACCGCCTGTCGGGAGCCTCCGGCTTTTACGGCAGCCCGCTGTACAGCTACGACCCGGTCGGCAACCTGCTGCGTATCGCCAACGGAACGGCGATAACGAGCCTCGTCTACGCGGCGGACAGCAACCGGCTGACCGAGGTTGAAAGCGGCAGCGCTCTGGTTCGCGAGTTCGCCTATTCGCCGGAAGGCAATATCGCTTCGGACCAGCAATCGCTGCGGCAGATCGCGCTTGCCTACAATGAGGACAGCCGCCTCGCGTCGGTCAAGAACCAGCCGAAATCCGGCGGCGCCGCAAGCTACGACTATTTCTACGATGCCTTTGGCCAGCGGCTGCAGAAAAAGCAGCTCGGCAATCCGGGCGTCGAGACGGCCTATCAATACGATCTGGCCGGCCATCTGACAGAACAGCGCGAGCTTCTCGGCGGCATATCGCGGACCGACTACATCTACCTCGGCGATCGGCCGATCGGCATGATCACGCCCGGTGGCGCCGTCGCCTACTACGAAACGGGGCTGCTCGACACCCCGCAGCAGCTGACCGGCAGCGGCCAGGGTGCCATTTGGTCGGCCGATTATCAGCCGTTTGGCCAGACCCGGACCCTGGTCGCCGGCACTGCGCAGAATTTGCGCTTCCCAGGGCAATACGCCGACGCCGAGACCGGCTATTACCAAAACGGCTTCCGCGACTACGACCCCTCGCTCGGCCGCTACCTCGAAAGCGACCCGATCGGCCTCGACGGGGGGCTCAACACTTATGCTTACGCCGACGGAAATCCAATCACCGGCGCCGATCCCTCCGGTCTTAGATTACTGCTCAACGGCCAACCGATAGACGGCCCAGTGCAGGGCTACATATCGAACAGTGATGACGAGTTCTCGGCATCTTGTCCGGCTGACGCGCAGGCAGTTGACGCCGCGAGCAATTTAGCTGGCGGCGTTACGTTCGCAGCAGGCTTAATTCCGATCGTCGTGGCCGAGCTCGGGACGGAGGGCGGTCAAACTCCCCTTGTCCCAGCGGAACTTGAAGGGGACGCCGCCGCAGCAGCCGGAACCAGGCAGGCTGCTGTGGGTGCATTCAAAACCTTTGCGACCTTGAAGAAATATTTGGGATCGCCCGGCTTTAGGTCAGAAGTTCATCACGTTGTTGAACAAAACCAGGCCAACATTGACCGCTTTGGGGCGCAAGCTATCCAGAACATCAGAAACGTAGTGCCAGTGTCGATCAAGCTCCATCGTGCAATTAGCCGCTTCTACTCAACGAATAAGTATCTTTCTGGAGCAAAAACGGGTGAAACGCTCACATTCACGGGTGGTCAGACGTTTCGCCAATGGGTAAGAAGTCAGTCTTTTGAACGGCAGTATGATATTGGTTCCAAGGTGCTGAAATACTTGTATCAAAAACTCAATTATCAATAGGTTCACCACCCGAGCGCGTAGGCGGCGCGGCGCGGGTCGGCGCCGGCTTCGATGACGCCGCGCTTTTTGTCGACGTCGATCGCGCAGACCGCGCCGGCGGTCCAGATCCAGTCGGGCCAGCGCTGGATCTCGTGGCCGCGGCGGGCCAGTTCGGCGATGACCGGCTCGGGGATGCGCGCTTCGATCGCCAGCCGGCCGGGGTAATAGTCGAAGGGCGCAAAGGACGAGGGATAGCTGTAGCTGGCAAAACGCGGGCTCTCGATCGCCGATCTGCAGTCCTGGCCAAAGACGAAACGGTTCAGCAACACCTGCAGCATCGCCTGGGTCTGCACGTCGCCGCCCGGCGTGCCGAACGGCAGAAAGCGGTCGCCGCCCTTGATCGCCAAGCGCCGGGTTCGGGGTCAGCCGCGGCCGCTTGCCGGGGGCGACGCCGGCCGGATGGCGCGGGTCGGGGCGCGACTGCGAGCCGCGGTTCGACGGGATGAGCCCGGTCCCCGGCACCACCGGCGAGCCGTAGGAGCCGTCGCTCGGGGTCGCCGAGAACAGATTGCCATGACGGTCGGCGACGCAGACATAGGAGGTGTCGGGCTCGGGGTTCGGGTCGCCCGACGGCCGCGCGGAAACCGCCCAAAGCCGCGGCCGATCTCGCCGCCGAGCTCGCCGGCGGCGGCATCTCCGGCCAGGCCCGGTCGGGGCGGATCAATTTGCGGCGCTCGGCGGCGTATTCCTCGGAGATCAGGGTCGCGAGCGGCACCTCGACCATCGCCGGGTCGCCGTAATAGGCCTCGCGGTCGGCAAAGGCGAGCTTCAGCGCCTCGGTCAGAGCGGTGGACGTAGTCGGCGCTGTTGTGGCCGAGGCCGGCGAGGTCGGTGCCCTCGAGCAGGGCCAGGGTCTGCAGCAGCACCGGCCCCTGGCACCAGGCGCCGCAGGTGAAGACTTCGAGGTCGCCAAAGCGGCGGCGCTCGGGCGGCCCGACCGGCGAACGGTATTCGGCCAGATCCTCGGCCGACAGCAGCCCGCCCTCCTCCTTCATGAAGGCGACGATCTTCTTGGCGATGTCGCCGCGGTAGAAGGCGTCGCGCGCGGCTTCGAGCCCGGCCTCGCGGCCCCGACCGGCGGCGGCGCGCTCCTCGTCGGCCATGTATTGCAAGGAGCGCGGCGAGATCGGTCTGGCGGAACAGTTCGCCGGCTTCCGGCACGCGGCCGCCCGGCAGAAAGATCGCCGCCGACGACGGCCAGGCGCGATGGTCGGCCTCGTGCCGCTTCAGGCTCTCGGCCATCAGCGGGTACATCGGGAAGCCGTCGCGCGCGAGCCGGATCGCCGCCGCCGCGACCTCGCCAAAGCTCATCGTGCCCCAGCGCCGGAGCGCGGTGATCCAGGCGTCGGGCGCGGCCGGGACGACGGTGCGCAACACGCCCTTCGGGATCTTGCCGCCGTGCTCGCGCATGAACAATTCGGGGTCGAGCGCCTTCGGCCAGGGGCCGAGCCCGGCGATCGTCACGACCTCGCGGCTTGTCGGCGAGGTAGATCATGATCGGCGCCACCCCGGCGACATCGACGAGGTCGCTCTGCAGCACGCCGAGCGCGATCCCGGCGGCGCACCCGGCGTCGATCGCGTTGCCGCCGGCTTCGAGGATCGCAAACCCGGCGGTGGCGGCGAGGTAATGGCCGGCCGCGATCGCATGGCGGGTCACGGCGATGGTCGGGCGGTGCGCGAACGGTGCGGTCATGGCGAGCCCCTTGCGCGAGATTGGTCTGCGCCACAGTAGCGCTTGACCGGCCGCCGACAGAAGAGGCGTTGTCGCGATGACGAGGGATTGCGGGTGAAATGTCGCGTGCACACTCGTAGCAACGGTTGCATGCCGTGAGATGGCGGCGCGAGCGGCGCTCGCGCCCACCGCCGGCGAAGCGCCGAGGCGGCGCCGGCGAGGGCAGCCTGCTGGCGCTGGCGCTGCTGGCGCTGGTCGCGGGCGCCGGGTCGGGGCTGATCGTCGCGATCTTTCGCCTGGCGTTGAGCCGCGGCGGATCGCTGGCGCGACGCGCTGATCGCCGGCGCCCATCAGCCGCGAATCCGTTCGCCGGCTTCGTGCTCGTCGTGCTCGGCAGCGCCGCTGCCGGTGGCGCTCGCCGCGTGGCTGGTGCGGCGGTTTTCGCCTTACGCCTCGGGGAGCGGCATCCCGCAGGTCGAGGCGGCGCTCGACCGGCGACCTGCCGCCGGCCCCGCCGCGGCTGATCCCGGTCAAGTTCGTCGGCGGGCTCTTGGCGATCGGCGCCGGCATGGCGCTCGGCCGCGAAGGCCCGAGCGTGCAGATGGGCGCGGTCGTCGCCGAGCTCGTCGGGCAAGACGGTTCCGCCGCTCGCTGGCCGGATCTGCGGGTGCTGCTCGCTGCGGGCGCCGGTGCCGGCCTCGCGGTCGCGTTCAACGCGCCGATCGCCGGTGCGGTGTTCGTGCTCGAGGAACTGGTGCGTCGGCTCGAGACCCGGATCGCGATCGCCGCGCTCGGCGCGTCGTCGACGGCGATCCTGATCTCGCGCCTGTTTCTCGGCGACGCCCCGGATTTCCAGGTGGCGGTATCGGCGCAAGCCGACGACCGCGACCGGCCCGCTGCCCTTATGCCGCCGCCGCAACCTGGCCGCTCTATCGTGGCGCTCGGCGTCGTCGCCGGGATCGCCGCCGCGCTCTACAACCGGGCGATTCTCGGCGCCATCGCGCTGGCCGCGCGGCTCGACCACCGCTGGCCGGTCGAATTGCCAGGCGGGGCGATCGGCGCGCTGGTCGGGATCGTCGGCTGGTTCGCGCCGGGGCTGATCGGCGGCGGCGACGCGATCACCCAGCGCGTGCTGGCCGGCGGCGCGGCGTTGAGCATGATCCCGCTGGCCTTTGCGCTGCGCTTCGGCCTCGGTGCGGCGTGCTACGCGGCGCGGACGCCGGGCGGGCTGTTCGCGCCGCTGCTGGTGCTCGGCGCCCAGCTCGGGCTCGTCTGCGGCGTGCTGTGCCGGCTGGCCTTTCCCGCGCCTCGGCATCGAGCCCGAGGCCTTCGCCGTCGTCGGCATGGCGGCGTTCTTCACCGGCGTCGTCCAGGCCCCGGTGACCGGGATCGTGCTCGTCGACCGAGATGACCGCGCGCCTTCACCACCCTGCTGCCGATGCTGGCGGCGTGCTTTGCCGCGATGGTGGCGGCCAATCGGCTGCGCACCGCGCCGATCTACGATGCGTTGCGCGAGCGGGTCGCGCGGACCCCTGCGGCGCGATGATGCGGTGCAAATCCGATTGGGCCACCGCCTTGCTTTCTGGCACAACAGGGAAGCGATCGGCCGCAACCGCAGCGAAGAGGCAGACCGGATGAGCGACTACGATCTGGTGATCCGCAACGGCACGGTGGCGACCGCGGCCGACACGATCGAGTGCGATGTCGGCGTCAAGGACGGCGTCGTCGCGACGCTCGGCCGCGGCCTCGGCGCCGGCGCGCGCGAGACTCGATGCGACCGGCAAGCTCGTGCTGCCGGGCGGCGTCGACAGCCATTGCCATATCGAGCAGCGCTCGTCGGCCGGGGTCGTGTGCGCCGACGATTTCTACAGCGCCACCGTGGCGGCGGCGTTTGGCGGCACGACGACGGTGATCCCGTTCGCCGCCCAGCATCGCGGCCAGTCGTTGCGCCAGGTCGTCGCAGGACTATCACGAGGCGGCCCGGCCAAAGGCGGTCATCGACTACGCCTTTCACCTGATCATCTCCGACCCGACCGAGCAGGTGATGGGCCAGGAATTGCCGGCCCTGATCCGCGACGGCTACACCTCGTTCAAGGTCTACATGACCTACGATCTGCTGCAGCTCGACGACGGCCAGATGCTCGACATCCTGGCCCTGGCGCGGCGCGAGGGCGCGTTCGTCATGGTCCATGCCGAGAATTACGACATGATCAAATGGCTGACCGCGCGGCTCTTGGAGCGCGGGCTCGGCGCGCCGCGCTATCACGCGGTCAGCCACGCCCGGCTCGCCGAGGGCGAGGCGACCAACCGCGCCGTCAGCCCTGGCGCAATTGCTCGACGTGCCGATCCTGATCGTCCATGTCTCGGCCGCCGAGGCGATCGAGGTGATCCGCAACGCCCAGACCAAGGGCCTCAAGATCTACGGCGAGACCTGCCCGCAATACCTGTTCCTGACCGCCGACGACATCGCCAAGCCCGGTCTCGAAGGCGCCAAATTCTGCTGCAGCCCGCCGCCGCGCGACCACGCCGCGCAGGAGGCGGTGTGGACCGGGCTCAAGAACGGCACCTTCCAGGTGTTCTCCTCCGACCACGCGCCCTATCGCTACGACGCGTCCGGCAAGCTGCCGCATGGCGACAAGACGACGTTCAAGGACATCGCCAACGGCGTCCCCGGCATCGAATTGCGCCTGCCGCTATTGTTTTCCGAGGGTGTGGGCCGGGGCCGGCTCGACCTCAACCACTTTGTCGCCCTGACCGCGACCAACCACGCCAAGCTCTACGGGCTCTACCCGAAAAAGGGCACGATCGCGGTCGGCAGCGACGCCGACATCGCGATCTGGGACCCCGAGCGCGAGGTCACGGTCACCGCCGCATGCTGCACGACAATGTCGGCTACACCCCCTACGAAGGCCGCCAGCTGCACGGCTGGCCGGTCACGGTGCTGAGCCGCGGCCGCATCGTCGTCGACGACGGCGCGCTCGCCGCCGCAGCGCGGCAGCGGCGAATTCCTGCCCTGCGCCCTCTCCACCTTCGCCAAACCCGCCAACACCCCCGCCCCCGAAGCTGGCCCTCGCCGCCGCCCACGGCGCGGCGCTGGTGTGAGAGATCGTTGTTTCTAAGCAAGAGACCAGGGCGGGTTGAACAATGTGCAGCCGACGGTGATCGGTGTGGCGTTGCGCGACCCGTGCTGAGCCCCTGCGGGAGCCCCGCTGCGGGGCGTCAGCTGGCGGGCACCGCCACCCACCCGGTGCTGCACTCCGTCACATAAGGGTAATAGCCGGCAGGAACGGAGCAGTAATACCACGTTTGGGAATAGGGCGGACCGTAGCCGCCGTAACCGTAGTCGCCTAAATATGGATAGCCAAAGCCGGTGAAGCCGCCGAAGAAGTGGCCATTGTGAAACCGGTCTCCCCGAAACCCGCCGCCCCGAAACCCGCCGCCCCGAAACCCGCCGCCATGGAACCCCCCGCCGCCGTGAAATCCTCCGCCGCCATGCATCTCTGCGTCGGCCGGGCGCGGCTGACTTAGCGCGGCCACGCATAAGAGGGCGGCCGCTAGGGCTCCCAGAGCCCTTCCAATCCTCGGCCGGGCACTGCGTTTGCTTGACTCTTGCATCGATGGTTCCTTTCGCGCCAGCCGCGGATCACGCGTCTGTGACAGCGGTTGCGCCTTTTGAACCTTCAATGTGTTGAGCCGATGGCCCAGATCAAAATCCGAGATTTGTGGCATTAGGTGCTGAAAGGAACTCACTAATGCGCCGCGCCGACCTCGCCGATCTGACCGCGTTTGTCGCCATCGCCGACAATCTGAGCTTCCGGGCGGCGGCGGCATATATCGATGTGACGCCGTCGGCGCTCAGCCACATGATGCGCCAGCTTGAGGAACGTCTCGGGGTTCGCCTGTTGAACCGCACGACGCGCAGCGTCTCGCTAACCGATGCGGGAAGGCGGCTGCTCGATCGGCTGCGGCCGGCGGTCGAAGAGATCTCGCGCGGGCTCGACGACCTCAAGGGCGAGCAGGGTCATCCCTTTGGGCGGCTGCGCCTCTACCTCACCCATCTCGCCGGTGCCGCGGCGATCGCCCCGGTTTGGGCGCGCTTTCTATCGGCCTTTCCCGATGTCCAGCTCGAACTCCACACCGACGTGGCGCCGGTCGACATCGTCGCGAAGGGGTTCGATGCCGGTATCGGTCCAAGAGATTGGGCGGCGGCGGATATGATCGCGGTTCGGGTGATCGGGCCGATGAAAGTGGCCGTGGTCGGCGCTCCCGAATACTTCGCCCGGCGGCGCCCTCCGCGCACTCCCGACGACCTCGCCCGCCACAGCTGCGTTCAGTATCGGCGGGCGGCGGATGGCGCCGCGTTCGACTGGCCGTTCGAGCGCGACGGCAAGCAGCGTCAGGTTGCGGTCGATGGCAGGGTCACGGTCAACGACACCGATCTGGCGGTGCGCGCCGCGGTCGACGGCTTGGGCATCGCCTACACGGTCGAAGCCGTCGCCGAACCGTTTCTGCGCTCGGGACAGCTGGTTCGCGTGCTCGAGGATTGGTCGCCTGCCTTCGACGGGTTCTTTCTTTATTATCCCGGCCATCGGCAAGTGCCGTCGGCGCTGCGCGCTTTGATCGACATGCTCCGCACCGCGAGCGGGTCGGCATCGGGCCGAGCCTCGCTCGAGTACCGGTTCGCCGCCGAGTAGACGCGTCAAATGACGAGACCCGCGGCGCCGAGGCTTGCCCCCCGCGGGTCATTGGTGAATGTCTCTCATTGACCCATCAAATCCGCAGCGATTGAGAAACGCTCGCTACGCCCGCATCTGCCGGTGTCTTGAGGACCGGGCGACCGACCATGTCGGCGGCAAACCCCGGAACTCATCCTCGACCCGGAGCATTGAGCATGCCAGAATCACGACCATCACGACCTTGGCAGCCTGCGCGGGATGCTGCTGGAGCATCCTATTTACGCGCAGGTCGCCGGCGCCGCCGATCTCAGGCGGTTCATGGAAGACCATGTCTTTGCGGTGTGGGATTTCATGTCGCTGCTGAAGCGCCTTCAGCAGGACATGACCTGCATCCGCGTGCCGTGGTTTCCAGCGGACGACGCTCGGGCGGCGCGGCTGATCAACGATATCGTGATCGGCGAGGAGACCGATCTCGGCCCCGATGGCTGCTATGTCAGCCATCTCGATCTCTACCGGCGCGCGATGGACGACATCGGAGCCAGCACAAGGCAATTCGATACGTTCTGCTCGTTGGCGCAGATCGGCGTTCCGGTCGAGTCAGCGCTGGCGCGGATCGGCGCGCCGCCCCATGTGCGAGCCTTTGTCGGCCACACAATGGCGCTCGCCAATTCGGGCTCGACCGAGGAGGTATTGGCGGCGTTCTTCTACGGCCGCGAAGACATCATCCCCCAGATGTTCCAGCGGCTCCTCGACACTCTCGGCGCAAATCACGACAACGATCGCCTGCGTCATTTCATCTACTACATCGACCGGCATATCGAGCTCGACGGCGACAGTCACGGCCCGATGGGGCGTGAGTTGCTCGACGCTCTGGTGGCGGACGCGCCGGATCGCCAGGAGCGGGCTCTTCATGCCGCGTGCCGCGCCATCAAAGCCCGGATCGGGCTTTGGGACGGTACGCTGAGCAAGCTCCGCAATGGCCGAGATGCCTCAGCCTCGGTCGCGAAAGCCGGCCGCCAGCTCACCGACGTGCTGGGACTATAGGTCCGGGAGCGACCGCCCGGTTGGGAGAGGGCCGCGCCAGCAGGCGGCCCTCGCTCGCCGGGCGAACCCGGGCTGTGCCGGCGGCATTGGGAGATCGAGCGGTGTTCTCGCCCGAACGCCTCGCCCGACCGCGGCTTTGGCCGCGCGCGTTTGTAGGCCGGTGACTGGAAGACGCTGATCGGCGGTGCGCCCGAATCCGCGTCCGAACGCCGTTGCGCAGGAAACCTCGATCTCGACCTTATGAAAAGCGGGACAGGACCGCTCGCGGTTTTCGATAGGCGTTCCGCACGCATCGTGAAAAGGACCCGCTGGCGTGCCAGTCCCCGACCTCGCCCTCGCCGCAGCGCGGGGCGCGGCACTGGTGTAAACCCGGTCCCGGCAAAACACCGGTAGGATGGGTTGAACAAAGTGAAACCCATCAATCGCGACATCGCCTGCCGATGGTGACGATATGAAGCTCGATGCAACCATGGAAATGGCATATCCGAGAAAATATCTCGAACACATCATCATCGGTTTGGAATATCCACCAAACCAGCACTTGGTGAAACTGCTGGGTTTTCGACTTCCCATCAGAGCGACGCGGTCATTTTCGCGGCGAGGTCAGAACTCGGCTCGCCAAAATCCAGCGGCTGCGAATGAAGCCCAACAATTGCACCGGCTCTTACACATTCTATTACGAGCTGCTGTACATTACCCGTTCGGCCGGGTTGAAGTACAGAACATGCGCACGATGATGAGCCTGATCAGCGAAGAGTACGGTCTCGAACCGATCAAACCTCCGGAAGAGCTGGTCGCCTGGCTGCAGCGCTTCCACACCCAACTCGCCGATCGCCTCCACACCGGTGAAGCCGTGCTCGACCTGGTCCCGGATTAACCGCATCTCCCCCCGACACTCTCGCCGCCGCCCGCCCTGCCGGCATCCGCTTCCGATCGGGCCTTTGGTGCGTCCTTCGAGACAGCCGCTTTGCGGCTTCCTCAGGATGAGGTGTTTTCCTAAATGTCACCAATAGCATACCTCATGCTGAGGAGCGCCCCTGGGCGCTTCTCGAAGCACGCACAGCATGCTGCACACCGGCATCTCCGGCCCGCCTCGATTTCTTCACACACTCGGAGGCCGAGACCCATTCCTGCCATAGGCACCAGCGGCGGCCTGTCCTCGGGGCCGGCCGCAGGCCGGACCCGTGGGCCGGTATGGCGAACAAGAAGCCCGCCACGCTCGCAATCCGCGAGCCTCTGATCTGCCGCCGGCCAGCGCGGGCGCCAAACGAGGGCAAAGGTTAATACCAAAGGAGTAGACGGGCCGGGGAATCGGCGGTTTATTACCGCACACAAAAGCAGCAAACGAGGATTGGGGCGATGCAGAAACTTGTGCCCAGCCGGCTCTTGGTGCCGGTCGCGGCGGCGCTGGCGGCAGCAACCATCGCGCCCAAAGTAATCGCCGCGGCAGCCCCCTCTTTGGAGCCGGAAACGGTGCTGTACAGCTTCTGCGCCCGGGACGGAGGCGGGAAGACCTGCATCGATGGCGCCAATCCCTATGCTGCCTTGACGATGGACGCGGCGGGACACCTTTACGGCACCACATACGATGGCGGCGCTCATAGCCAGGGCACAGTGTTCGAGCTCACCCCCAATGCCGCAAAAACTAAGTGGACCGAGACAGTACTCTACAATTTTTGCGCGCGGACCGCTTGCCCCGATGGGGAGTGGCCCACTGCCGGTCTGATTATGGACGCGGGAGGGCATCTCTACGGCACGACATCCGGCGGCGGTGCTCATTTCGACGGTACGGTCTTCGAGCTGACGCCCAACACCGCGAAGACCAAATGGACCGAAAGCGTGGTTTTCAGCTTTCACGGCGGTCTCGCCGACGGCTCGTATCCGTACGCTGGTTTAATCATGGACGCCACGGGGCGCCTCTACGGCACGACCCTGGACGGTGGACCTCATGATGGGGGTACGGTGTTCGAGCTGACCCCCAACGCCACTAAGACCAAATGGGCCGAGACGGTGCTCTACGGCTTCTGCGCACAGAGTGGCAGCGGGAAGACCTGTACCGATGGTGTGTCGCCTTACGCCGGCCCGCTTCTGGACAAAACAGGGAAGCTGTATGGCACGACCGTAGGGGGCGGCGCTCGCGACGGCGGCGCGGCGTTCGAGCTGGCCCCCAACGCGGCCAAGACCAAATGGACCGAGACTGTGCTGTATAGTTTTTGCGTTCAGGGCCTGCCGAACTGCGCCTATAGCTATGACGGCCCTTACATCTCCGGCCTAATTATGGACGCGACCGGCAAGCTCTACGGCACGACCTCATACGGCGGTGCGGTTCACGGTGCGAATTCGGGCACCGTGTTCGCGCTGACCCCAAACGCCGCGAAGACCAAATGGGCCGAGACGGTGCTGCACAGCTTCGGCGCGCGCAACGACGGCTGGAATCCTTGGTCCGGCCTGATCGTGGATCGGACGGGCGACCTTTACGGCACGACGATCGGGGGCGGCCCTTACTCAGGTGGCGGCGGCACGGTGTTCGAGTTGGCCCCGAACGCGGCCAAGACCAAATGGACGGAAACAGTTTTGTACAATTTTTGCGCGCGGAGCGCGGGCGGCGAGCCCTGCGTCGATGGCTTTCATCCTTACGCCGGACTGATCATGGACGCCGCCGGGCATCTTTACGGCACGACCGCCGAGGGCGGCGGCCACGCCGGTGGTATTGCTGAGGATGGCGACGGCGGGGGCACGGTGTTCGAATTGCCCTAGTCGAGCCTTTGTCCAGAAGCCAGTCGGCAATTCTGGCGAACGATACCCACACCGGCGAAGGCCGGTGCCTATGTCGGACATGGGTCCCGGCCTGCGCCGGGAAGGCGAGAACGCTGGTGGCTGCGGTCATAAGCGTCGGGATTGTGCTGCAGGCTCAGCCGCGGCCGTCGTGGGGGAGCCACCCGATGGGCCAACTGAGCTGTTGCCCATCCGCGAGTTCCCGGACGGAGCAGTAGGGGTAGGGCGGAAAAGCGGAAGCGCGTTCCGCCATTCTTCGAAGCCGGTGCGCGATAAAATTGCCGCAATCGCATCCTATGGTGCGGGCCGAGACGGTGCTCGGGAGCCGGGCGCATTGCGACATTCTCGGTGTCGTTGCCGACAGCGCGGGCGGAGGAGCCTGTTAATCACCTGCAAACAGGCGGAACAGGATGCGTGGGGCATTTCGGGAGGATTGGTCTGGCGCTTCCGCGGGTCGGCGGCCCACCTCGCTGCTTGTCGAACGAGCGGCGCCGCTTTGCGGCGGCGGGAGAGATCGGCCGAGGGTTTTGCTGCAGATTCGCTGCAGAGATCAGCGGGAACAGCGGGCCGATGCGCGCACGTAATTGTTTGCGGTAAGCTCGGCGGCCGAGCGTTGTCGTGAGGAGAATGGCCTTGTCCCGCAAGCTGAACGCCGCCGTCGCCCAGCTCGGGCCGATCCACCGCGCCGACAGCGGGGCTGCGGTCATCAAGCGGCTGATCGCGCTGCTGCGCGAGGCATATGGCCGCGGGGCGCGGTTTGTCGTCTTTCCGGAATTGGCGCTGACGACGTTTTTCCCGCGCTGGTGGATGACCGAGCAGGCCGAGATCGACCGCTTTTTCGAACGCGAAATGCCGAACGCCGAAACCCGGCCGTTGTTCGATCTGGCTAAGGAACTGGGGGTCGGCTTTTACCTCGGCTATGCCGAATTGACCCAGGAGAGGGGCGAGGCGCGGCATTACAACACCTCGATCCTGGTCGAACGCGACGGCCGGATCGTCGGCCGCTACCGCAAGATCCACCTCCCCGGCCATTCCGAGCATCTGCCTGAGGCGCCGTTCCAGCATCTCGAAAAGCGTTATTTCGATGTCGGCAACGAGGGTTTCCGGGTCTGGCGCGCCTTTGACGCGGTCGTCGGCATGTGCATCTGCAACGACCGGCGCTGGCCCGAGACCTGGCGCGTCTTGGGGCTGCAGGGGGTCGAGATCGTCGCGCTCGGCTACAACACGCCGATCGAAAACATTCACCACCGCGAGCCCGAGCATCTGCGGATGTTCCACCATCTGTTGTCGTTGCAGGCCGGCGCCTACCAGAACGCGGCCTGGGTGTTGGCCGCGGCCAAATGCGGCGCCGAGGACGGGTTTGCTATGATCGGCGGCTCGGCGATCGTCGCGCCGACCGGCGAGATCGCGGCGCAGGCGATGAGCGAGGAGGACGAGGTCATCGCCGTCAATCTCGACCTCGATCTCGGCGACTATCTGCGGCGCACCGTGTTCAATTTCGACAAGCACCGCCGCATCGAGCATTACCGCCTGATCACCGAGCGCACCGGCGCCAGGATCGAGGTGTAGGCGCCTGCCGTCGCCGCTGGTCGGCCGGTCTCTTGGCGAACCAGTCCGGCGGCGAGCGTTAGCTCTCCATGCGCGACACCACCGCGATCATCGAAACCGACATTCCGGCGCGGCTCGACCGGCTGCCGTGGACCGGGTTTCATACGCTCGTCGTCACGGCACTCGGCATTACCTGGATCTTGGACGGGCTCGAAGTGACCCTGGCGGGCTCGATCGCAGGCGCTTTGCAGGAGAGCCCGGTGCTGCATTTCTCGGCAGCGGAGGTGGGTGCGGTCGGCAGCGCCTATCTCGCCGGTGCCGTCTTGGGCGCGCTGCTGTTCGGCTACCTGACCGACCGGTTCGGCCGGCGCAAATTGTTTTTCGTGACCCTGGGGGTCTATCTGACCGGGACCGCGGCCACCGCCGGCTCCTGGGATTTCTGGAGCTTCGCCCTCTTCCGCTCTCTGACCGGCGCCGGCATCGGCGGCGAATATGCGGCGGTCAACTCGGCGATCCAGGAGCTGGTGCCGGCGCGGTTTCGCGGGCGCACCGATCTGGCGATCAACGGCAGCTTCTGGCTCGGTGCGGCACTCGGCGCCGGCGGTGCGGTCACCGTGCTGCGGCCGGGCTGGCTGCCCGCCGATGTCGGGTGGCGCGCCGCCTTCGGCATCGGCGCGGTGCTCGGGCCTCGGCATCCTGCTGCTGCGCCGGCATATCCCGGAAAGCCCGCGCTGGCTGATGCTGCACGACCGTTTGCCGGAAGCCGAGACGGTTATCGGCGACATCGAGCGCCGGGCCGGGGAGGGCGGCCTTCGCCCCGGTCCCGGCTGACCAGCGCATCCGCCTCGCCGCGTCCTCGCGCACCCCGGTCGTGGCGGATGATGCTGGCGATCGTGCGCGACTACCCGCGGCGCGCCCTTCTCGGCCTGGTGCTGATGGGCGCACAGGCGTTTTTCTACAACGCGATCTTCTTTTCCTACGCGCTGGTGCTGACCCGGTTCTACGGTGTCCCCTCGGCACGCGGTCGGCTGGTACATCCTGCCGTTCGCGCTCGGCAATTTTATCGGGCCCCTGCTGCTCGGGACCGCTGTTCGATACGCTCGGCCGCAAGCCGATGATCGGCGCGACCTACGCGCTCTCCGGGCATCTTGCTGGCGATCGTCGGCTGGGCTGTTCCGCCGAGGGCGCGCTCGACGCCGCGCAACTGACGGCGTGCTGGACCGGCATCTTCTTTTTCGCCTCGGCGGCGGCGAGCGCGGCCTATCTGACGGTCAGCGAGAGCTTTCCGCTCGAGGCGCGGGCGCTCGCCATCGCCTTGTTCTACGCGCTCGGCACCGCCACCGGCGGGGTCGTCGTCGCCCTGGCTCTTCGGCATGCTGGTCGGCACCGGCGAGCGCAGCGCCGTCTTCGCCGGCTATCTCCTCGGCGCCGGCCTGATGATCGTCGCGGCGCTGACCGAATTCGCGATCGGGATCAAGGCCGAGCGGCAATCCCTGGAGAGCGTGGCGCGGCCGCTCTCCGCCGTTGCCGACTAGGCTCTGCCCCACAATTCCTTCGAGGCGAGCCGCGCGCCATCGGCCAAAGCGGCAAGCTTCGTCCAGACGACGCTCGGATGGACCTCGCAGGAGGTCGAGAAGCTGGCGAAGCCGCAATCGGCGCCGGCGATGACTTTCTCGCGGCCGACGACTTCGGCAAACCGCGCGATCCGCTGGGCGATCGCCTCCGGGTGCTCGACGAGGTTGGAGGCATGGGTGATGACGCCGGGGATCAGCATCTTTCCCGCCGGCAGTTTGGCCGTCTCCCACACCCGCCATTCGTGCTCGTGGCGCGGGTTGCCGGCCTCGAACGAATAGGCGCCGGCATGTACGCCAAGCATGATGTCGACGATGTGCTTCAATTCCATGTCGTGGACGCGCGGACCCATATTAATGCTGTAGCAGGTGTGATAGCGCACCCGCTCCTCGGGAATGCCGGTGAGCGCGTGGTTCAAAAGCTCGACGCTGGCGCCGGCCCATTTGCGGCACTGGGCGAGGTCGATCTCCGGGTGCATCGCCCAATGGCTCGCCAGCTGCGGGTCGTCGATCTGCAGGATGAGGCCGGCATCGACGATCGCCCGGTATTCCTCGTGCAGCGCGTCGGCCAGCGCCACCCGGAATTCCTCATCGGTCCTATAGTATTCGTTGCTGTTCCAATTGGCGAGGTTGGCTGGCGAGACCGCCGGCATGAACGCTTCCTCGCACGAGACCCCGGCAAGGGCAGCTTTCAGATTGGCGATGTCGCGCTGCAACGCGTCGTGCCCGCGATAGGAAACCTGGCCGGTGCAGACCCATTGCGTCGGCGACGCCCGGCCGGCCGCGCCCGGCATTTGTGCCGCCCACTGGTAATATTCAGGGAAGGCCTGATGCTCCCGCGAGCCGGCCCAGCCGCTGCGGCTCCCGCCGCCCCGGCGCGGCTCGATGCCGGCGAGGCGCTCGTTGACATAGGGGATGAATCCGAACCGCCCCATCTCGCCATCGGCGACAATGTCGATCCCGCTGTCGGCTTGCTTCTTGACCACTTCGGCGACAGCGCTCGCGACGCGGCTCGCGTACCGCGCGGTATCGAGCGGCTCGCCGTACTCCTTTGCCTGGATCAGCGCCAGCAGATCTGCCGGCCGCGGCAGGCTCCCGACATGGGTCGTTAGAATGCGCTCGGTGCTTCGCTTCATGTCCTCCCTCCCGCACGATCCGCCCAACCGGAGGTAAGGAGCCTACTCTTGGCCTTGCTCGGTGGGAAGACAGCCCGCGGACGCGACCAGCGGCGCGGGCCCGGAGGATTTGGTGCTGCTATTCGCCTCCACCTGATCCTTCGAAGCCCACGAGCAAATAATCGGTCACCCAGATATCCGGCCGTCCTGGAACCGTCTTCTTCCAACGATATCCGATCCGCAAAGCCGTGTTAACTTTTTGCGGCTGCCCCTTGAAGCTCCACGATGCAGGGTATTTATCGTCTATTTCCATCCAGAAATTTCCCATTTCGGAGACATTCGAGCCAGTGGGCGAGGGGGATGTTGGGCCGGTGGGCGGAGAGATCGCCGCGCCGGCGGACGAGCCGCCCGCCGAGGGCGTGGTCGGGGTGGCCGACCAGGACTTGACAAACATATGCGGGTCCATGCTGCCTACCGCCCCGTTCGTGTACGGGTTCATCATGCAGATTAGCGTGCCAAGATCTTCTTCTGGCGTCGACATCTCGTGGTCCTCCTCTAGGATTAAACTTGCTGCACCCACGGAACTGTTGTCAGCCTTAAGCGAGAACTTCGGTCAACAAATCGTCCCGGCGCCATCGGGTACCGGCTACTCACCAGCCTAAATCGGTGTATGGCAACTTACGGCCGTCGCGGCGCCATTGGTGTGAGCCAACTCACATCCGACGACTTTTCAGCGCGCCGCGGGACGGCAGATCGGACCGTCATTAGCCACCCGATAGCAGCGGGATCGGAGAGTCCCGATCGAGCGCGCTTAGCGCCGCTTCAACCTTTACGAACTCGCCGTGCGTTTCCAGCCGGTGAAAGATCGCGTAGGCTTCGTCGAGCAATTTCCGCGCGGTCACGACGTCTCCGGCCCGCTGGTGGAGCGCTGCAGATGTAACCATCGCCTTTGCGAGATCATTTTGGGCACTGGCAATTTCGAAAATCCGCACCGCGCTCTCGGCGCAATCGGCCGCGGCATCGGGTGCGTCAGCGGCAAGGCACTCGCCCATCAACCAGCATGCCCGTCCCTCGAACTGAAGATACCCCGTCATTCGGCTGGCGCTGAGCGCCTCCTCGATCAGCGGCCGCGCCTCGGCGCGATCACCGCGACGAAGCAGGCCCTCGGCAAGCCACAAAGCATAATGCAGGCGGGTGAAGCGCAGGTTAGAGTTCTCAAACCAAGTAACGGTCTGGGAAAGCTCGGCGATCCCCGCGTCAACATTGCCGCCCTTGATTTCGGCGTAGCCGCGGGCCGCTCTGGCCATCGCGGCATCACGGGGGCTGGGCGCTAACGCCAGCGCCTCGCTGCAGCATTGCTGGCCACGCTCGAAATCGCCTTGCTGGATGTGAGCAATTCCGATCCGCCACCAGCTGACCGCCTTGAGCCGCAAATCGTTGAGAGCGGTGCCGTGGTCCAGCGCACGTTGAGAGTATGTTCGGCTGGCCTCCCACTCGCCCAAGTAATTCGCCGCCGAGCTCAGGTGCCATAAAGTTCGGCCCGCCCACCAGCGATCGCCGCGCGTCTCGAAGCTCGCGAGCGCACGTTCGCCGGCCTCGATCGCATCACGCGGTCTGCCTGCAACGATATAGACTTGGGCCAAGCACGACTCGGCAAAGGCATCAATTTCTTCGATACCTGAAGCCGAAGCGATTTTGGCTGCTTCGCGGCAATGTCCGATCGCGATCTCCGGCCGGCTCCCTGTCAGGCTGTGCAGAAATCCGGTCCAGTAATGCCAAGCAGCCCGACGGCGCGGATCGTCGGCCTGTTCGACAAGGCCGCGAATGCTGTCCAGAGCTTGAATGTGCTCGGTGTGCTGGCCGAGGGCGAATTTGATTTCGGCCTGCTTGAGGACGGCGTCGATGCGGCGCAGCCGGTTGGGCGCGGTGTCGGGCAGCCCGTCGAGGCGGCGCAGCGCGTCCTCGAAATAGCCGAGCGCCTCGGTGTTGGCCCAGCGGTGCTGCGACTTTTCGGCGGCGGCGATCGCGTAATCGACCGCCTTTTCGGTTTCGTCGCTGCGCCCGAAATGCAGCGCCAGGAATTCCGTCACCTCGTCGGCGCGGCTGGCGTAGAGGGTTTCGAGCGCACGGCCGATGGCGGCGTGGAACGCCCGCCGTTGCCGCTCCAAGAGGCTGGCATAGGCCGTCTCCCGGGTCAGCGCGTGGCGGAACACATAGCTGGTTCCCTCATCATCCGGCCATTCCTCGAAGAAATCGAGGCGGCACAGTTCGCCCAGCAGCGGCTCGAGCCGACTGTGCTGCGGCCAGACCGCGCGCAGCAGCCGCAGCGAGAATTCCCGGCCGATCACGGCGGCGGTCTGCAATAACCGCTTCGCGCCCTCCGGCAGGCGATCGATGCGGGCCATAACCACGTCGTGGATCGTGGCCGGCACGGTCAGCTCCGACCGTTGGCTTTTCGCCTCTCCGGCATGCAGCGTGAGCTGCTCGAGAAACAGCGGGTTGCCGTCGGCCCTGGCGACGATCTGATCGGTGACCGGGCCGGCCAAGGCGTCGTCGCGCAGCACCGAGCGGACCACGTGCATGCTGTCGTCGGGGCTCAGCGGCTGCAGCGGGATCTGCCCGGCATAGGGTTTGTCGGTCCAGGGCGGGCGGTATTCGGGGCGATGCGTGGCGAGGATCAGGATCCCGGCGCCGGGAACGCTTTCCGCCAGATATCCGACGAACTCGTGCGACAGCGTGTCGATCCAGTGCAGATCTTCCAGAACCAGCACGAGCGGGCGCCGCCGGCTGCCGTTGACCGCCATCCGGCGAAGGATCTCGAACGTCTTTTCCTTGACCGCTTCGGGCCGCGACACGAGCGAGGGGTCCGGGGTCCCCTTGATCCCCAGCGCATGGAGCAAGAACGGGCTCTCCTCGTCGGGATTCATTCCGACCTCGTGCAGGCCGGCGCGGACTTTCCCGTTGATGTCTTCGGGGGTGTCGGTCTCGACGATCGCGCAATTGCTGCGCAAGAGATCGAGGGCGAGCAGGTAGGGGACCGCCGCGCCATAGGAAAGACACCGGCCCTCGACCCAAGTGGCGCGTCCAGGAGCAAGCCGGCGGCGAACCTCGTCGATGATCCGGGACTTGCCGATGCCGGGTTCGCCGACGATGCCGACGGCACGGCCGCGGCCGCTTTCGGCCTGCTCCAGAAGCTGCTGCAAGGCGGCGACCTCGCTGGTGCGGTCGACGAAGCTCGTTGTCTGCTCCGGCATCGCGCCGTCGCGAGCGGCGCGCCGAAGCGAAACTCCGATCAGGCGATAGGCCGGGATGGGTTCGGCTTTGCCTTTGACCGCGAGCGGCCCGACCGGCTCGACGCGCGCATAGCTCTGCGCCGCCAAGCGGGTCGCCTCGCTCAACAGGATGATGCCGGGCCCGGCCGCCTGCTGCAGATGGGCGGCGAAGTTGGCGGTATCGCCGATCGCGGTCTCGATCGCAAAGCTGCCGCCGATAGGGCCGAATACGACGGGGCCGGTGTGGATGCCGATATGGATCGGCAGGTCGAGCCGATCGCTGTCGTGCGCAGCGCTGCCTCCACCCAGCGCCTGGCGAATGCCGAGCGCCGCCAGCAAAGCCCGCCGCACGTGATCTTCCTGGGTTCTCGGCGCGCCGAAGATCGCCATGAAGCCGTCGCCGGTGAATTGCGGCACACTCCCCTCATAGCGCTGAACCTCGGCGATCGAGATTTCGAGAAACCGGGTGACGAGATCGCGCATCGCCTCAGCTCCGAGGCGCTCGGTCAGCGCCGTCGAGCCGGCGATGTCGCAGAACAGCACGCTGACCTGTTTGATCTCGCCGGCGGAAACGGGCCGGGCGGTCTGGCCGGTTGCGAGAAGCGTCCCGGCCGCGGGTTCGGCGAAGCCGGGCGGCGGAGCGGCCTTGAGCGGCGTCGCACATTGCCCGCAGTAGCGGTTTTGCGGCGGGTTGACGGCGCCGCAGGACGCGCAGTGGAGGTCGAGCGAGGCTGCGCATCGGCCGCAAAACTTGGCACCGGCGGGATTCTCGGCATCGCACCGTGAGCATCTCATATCCGGCCTCCGAGATCGCGCCGGGGATGCTGCGTCGGCGAGAGAGTTAACAATATCCGATGCGCGCCGAGATTGACAAGTTTCGCCGGGGGCGGGCGGATGCGATCGGCGTCGGTGCGGTTCGGCCGGTAAGCTGAAAATAAGCTGAACGCCTGAGGGAGTGTGAGGCGGGTCACAGGGGTCGGCGCAAAATCAGTGATATCTGACGGTCGCGTCCGAAAAAACGTCAGGAGACCGTCATGACCATGCGGAGGTCGACGCTGCTGCGCTGGACCGAGGAAGCCGAGGCCGAGCAGATGCGTGCGATGGCCATGTCCGAGCGCGAGCCGCAGAACATCGCGGCCTGCCCCGTGGCCGCTGCTCAGCATTTCTTTTCGAAGGGCCACGCTCCAGCTTTGCTGGGCCGGCTGCGGGGCTGGTTCGGTGGTGGAAATTTGCCGATGGTGCGAGACAAGCGCCGGTGAAACTGGCTATACTGCGCGGCCGGTTAGGTTAACTTGCCAAGCATAGCACCGGCCGAGGCCGAAGGCGCGCTTGTTTCGCGATCGCGTGCGGGAGACCATCATGACCGGCCCGACCTATGCGGAAAAGCGCCGGATCTTCGAGCAAAATTTTCTGCTGGGGAAGCTCAGCAGCCGCGAAATCGACGCGCTGCTGACCTATTCGCGGGTCGAGCGTTATTCCGCTGGCGAGGAAATCTTCGCCAAGGGCTCGCCCGGCAACAGCATGATGATTGTGTTGCGGGGCAGCGTCAGGATCAGCTCGATTTCGCTGACCGGCAGGGAAATCGTCCTGAACATCATCACTGCCGGGGAGATTGTCGGCGAGATCGCAACCCTGGACGGTGGCGAACGCAGCGGCGACGCCGTCGCAAAGACCGATTGTGAGCTGCTGGTGCTCAACCGCCGCGACTTCATGCCGTTTCTGGAAAATCGCGCCGACATCTGCATGATGCTGATCAAGATTTTGTGCCAGCGGCTGCGCCAGACCAGCGAGCAGGTCGAAGATCTGCAATTCCGCCACCTCGAAGGGCGGATTGCCAAGGCCTTGCTGCATCTTTCCGAACACTCGGGGCAGCCCGGCGTCGATGGCCGGGTGCTTGAATTGCACATGTCGCAGAGCGAGCTCGGCCATATCGTCGGCAGCTCGCGCGAGAGCGTCAACAAGCAGCTGCAGGTTTGGCACCGGGCGCGGCTGATCGAGCTCGTCAGGGGAGCGATTGTGATCCGCGATGCCGCCGCGCTCGAGCGGCTGATCTGAGCGCAACGCCGTCACCTGGACGGCGCGCAACCACGGTCGCCGCACGGTTTGCGCCCGGGTGCAGGCGCCCTATACCGAAAATCCGCCACCGCCGGTACCCCGATGACGATCGCCGCACCGTCGCCCGAAAGCTGGATCAAGGTCAGTCCGGCGGGGCTCTATTGCGTGCCAGGCGATTTCCATATCGATCCGCGCCAGCCGGCGCCGCGCGCCGTGATCACGCACGGTCATGGCGATCACGCGCGCTCCGGCAACGGGCATGTGCTGGCCACAGCCGAGACGATTGCGATCATGCGAGCGCGTTACGGCGGGGCGGCAGGCCGGGCGCTGCAGCCGCTCGCCTATGGCCAAAGCCTGGCGATCGGCGAGGTCGCGGTGCGGCTCGCGCCGGCCGGCCATGTGCTCGGCAGCGCCCAGATCGTGCTCGATTATCGCGGCAGCCGGGTCGTGGTCTCCGGCGACTACAAGCGCCGGCCAGACCCGACCTGCCCCCCGTTCGAGCCGCAAAATTGCGATCTGTTCATCACCGAGGCGACCTTTGCGCTGCCGGTCTTCCGCCATCCGCCCGCCGGCCAGGAGATCGACAAGCTGCTGCACTCCGTGGCGCTGTTCCCGGAACGCTGCCATCTCGTCGGCGTCTATGCGCTGGGCAAATGTCAGCGCGTGCTGGCGCTGTTGCGGCGCGCCGGATACGAAGAGCCGGTTTATCTGCATGGCGCGCTGATCGGGCTGACCGAGCTGTACGATAGCCTCGGCGTGCCGCTGGGGCCGGTATTGCCCGCGACCGGGGTGGCGCGCGAGGCGCTCAAGGGCCGCATCGTGCTGGCCCCGCCGGCGGCGTTCGCCGACATCTGGTCGCGCCGGCTGCCCGATCCGGTGGTGGCGCTGGCCTCGGGCTGGATGCGGGTGCGCCAGCGCGCCAAGGCCGCCGGGGTCGAATTGCCGCTGGTGATCTCCGACCACGCCGATTGGGACGAGCTGACGGCAACCCTCGACGAGGTCGCCGCCGACGAAATCTGGGTCACCCACGGGCGCGAAGAGGCGCTCGTCCATCACGCGACGCAAAAAGGCTACCGCGCCCGCGCCTGGCGCTCGTCGGCTTCGAGGAGGACGAGTGAACCGGTTCGCGGCGCTGCTCGACGCGCTGCTGTTCACGCCCTCGCGCCTCGGCAAGTTGCGGCTGCTGCAGGAATATTTCGCCGGCGAGCCCGATCCGGAGCGCGGCTGGGCCTTGGCGGCATTGACCGGCGAGCTGTCCTTTGCCGAGGCCAAGCCCGCCCAGGTGCGCGCGCTCGCCGCCGAGCGGGTCGACCGCGAGCTGCTCGGCTGGTCCTACGATTTTGTCGGCGACCTCGCCGAGACCGTGTCGCTGATCTGGCCGGCGCCGGTGCAGCCGGCCGGACCGGTCCCGAGCCTCGCCGAGATCGTCGAGAGACTGGAAGCGGCGGGCCGGGCCGAGGTCGGCCGACTGCTCGCACCCTGGCTCGACGCGCTCGATGCGACCGGCCGCTGGGCCCTGCTCGAAGCTGGTCACCGGCAGTCTGCGGATCGGGGTCTCGGCGCGTCTGGCCAAGGTGGCGCTGGCCGAATGGAGCGGGGTTCCGATCGACCGGATCGAGGAGGTGTGGCACGGGCTTGAACCGCCTTACCGGCCATTGTTCGCCTGGCTCGAAGGCGCGGCACCCTCGCCGCAGGCCGGCGATCTGCCGAATTTCTCTCCGTTGATGCTGGCCCAGCCGCTCGAAGACGCCGACCTTGCGGCGCTCGACCCGCGCGACTACCTCGCCGAGTGGAAATGGGACGGCATCCGCGTCCAGCTGGTCGGCCGCAATGGGCAAAAGCGGCTCTATTCGCGCTCGGGCGACGAGATCGGCAGGGCGTTTCCCGATGTCGTTGCGGCGATCGCCGACGGGGCGACCCTCGATGGCGAGCTGCTGGTCGTGCGCGATGGCGAGGCGGCGCCGTTCAACGATCTGCAGCAGCGTTTGAACCGCAAGACCCCAACCGCGAAGATGCTGCACGATTATCCGGCGGCGGTGCGGCTCTACGACATCTTGCGCGAGGGGCCGGACGATTTGCGCGGGCTGCCCTTCGCCCTACGCCGCCGGCGGCTCGAAGCATGGCACGCGCGGGCATCGCGACCGGGCCTCGATCTGTCGCCGCTGGTGGGGTTTGCCGGCTGGGAGGAATTGCGCGAATTGCGCGATGGTGCGCGCGAACGCGGCATCGAAGGGCTGATGCTGAAGCGCGCCCAATCGCTCTATGTCGCCGGCCGGCCGAAAGGTTCGTGGTTCAAGTGGAAACGCGGCGCCTTGACCCTCGACACGGTGCTGATGTACGCCCAACGTGGCCACGGCAAGCGCTCGTCATTCTATTCCGACTACACTTTCGGCGCCTGGGCCGGCGACGTGCTGGTGCCGGTCGGCAAGGCCTATTCGGGCTTTACCGACGACGAGTTGCGCCGGCTCGACCGCTGGGTACGCAACAACACGGTCGAGCGCTACGGCCCGGTGCGCGAGGTCGCGCCCGCCATAGTCCTTGAAATCGCCTTCGACAGCGTGCACCGCTCGAGCCGCCACAAATCCGGCGTGGCGATGCGCTTCCCCCGCATCCACCGCATCCGCTGGGACAAGCCCTGCCGCGAAGCCGACACCCTCGAAGCGCTCGAAAAGCTGCTGACATAATGCAGATCGGAGCTCGACCGGATCGGCATCCGCTTCGGGCTCTGGGCGCTGGCGGCCCTGGTCCCGGTTGCGTGAAGCCATTGCCCAACAATATTTCGTAGCGGAAATAAGGATGGAACAGGCTCGCTTATTTCGCTTTGGCCGGGCTTGACCCGGCCACCCACGTCTTCGGCCGGCAGAAACAAAGACGTGGATACGCGGGTCGAGCCCGCGCATGGGGGTTGCAAGCTAGCCTGTGACAAGTCCGAATATGAGACAAGTGTTGCGGCCGATTCAACTGTATCTCCTGTGAGCTTGGCACCGGAAAAATCGAATGTTTATTGCCAGCGAACCGCTCTTCCGGCTGGTATGGGCCTCGGCATCGGCAATCCAATCCCGTCGCGGTCCGGGGTTCCGGAACCGGCTTCGCTCGCGCTGCTGGCCACGGCGCTTGCCGGGTTTGCCCGGTGCCGTCGCCACCGGCGAGCGAAAGCGACCGGCCGGTGATCAATCGCTGCTTCACCGAAGCCGATTGCACAAGCCGGTCCGGAAAGCCGGGGCCTTCGAGACCCTTGTGATCGTGGCTCCCCATTCTCGTCATCCCGGCGAGGGAGCGCGTGAAAAAATGCCCAGCAGCGTCATTCCGGGGCGCGGGCAACGCCCGCGAGCCCGGAACCTATGACCACCGCACTATAACATATCGGAAAAGCAGGTGTTCTTGGGTCCGGGCTCGGGTTCCGGCTCGGTCCTCGGGACCGCCCCGGAATGACGTTTGTTGTCAGGAACGATTTCTTCACACTCTCTCAGGCCGGGACCCCTGTCAGCCATAGGCACCGGCCTGCGCCGGTTTGGCGAGTCGGTTTGGTCGCTTCATCGGCGTCTCCGGCAGCAGTGACCGCTCGATTCACGGTCGGGATATTGAGGGCTGACTACGAGCTCACAGCTTCTCGCCGCGGAGGAGCCGGGGGAGGTCGCCGGTGATGCCCATCGCGTCGCGCATCAGAAAGCGTTTGACCGGCGGCAGGCGGTTGGCGGCGGCAAGGCCGAGATCGCGGGCGAGGCGCAGTGGGGGAAAAGAATTCGAGAACAGGCGGTTGAGGCCGTCGGTCACGGCGGCGAGCAGCAGCGCGTCGAGGCGTCGCCACCGCTGGTAGCGGCGTAAGAGCGCATCGTCGCCGATGTCGAGGCCGAGCCGGCGCTGGTCGATGACGATCTCGGCGAGGGCTGCGACATCGCGGATGCCGAGGTTGAGCCCCTGGCCGGCGATCGGGTGGATCACGTGGGCCGCCTCGCCGACGAGCACCAGCCGGCGGCCGACATAGCGCTCGGCCAACAGCAGTCCGACCGGGTAGGACCAGCGCGGCCCGACCGGTTCGACGGCGCCGAGAAAATCGCCGAAGCGCGCCGCGAGCTCGGCGGCGAACCCGGCGTCGGACAGGGCCATCAGCCGCGGCGCCAGCTCGTCGCGTTCGGTCCACACGATCGACGAACGCCCTCTCGACGCAAGTGCGGCGTGCGCCGGCCCAGGATCATCGGTCATCGGCAGGATCGCGAACGGGCCAGCCGGCAGAAAATGCTCGACCGCGATGCCGAGATGCGGGCGGGCGTGCCGCACCGTCGTGACGATCGCGGTCTGAGCGTAGCGCCATTCGACGGTGCGGATGAGGGCGGCGCGGCGCAATGGCGACCGGGCGCCGTCAGCGGCGGCGACGAGGCGGGCGGTCAGCCGGCGCCCGTCGGACAAGGCGGCCTCGGCGGCCACGGCCGAAGTCGAGACCGCCTCAACCGCCAAGGGGGCGAGAAGGGCCAGGGTGGGGAGCGATCGCGCGTGCTCGATCAGGGCACGGCGCAACACCCGGTTCTCGACGATCCAGCCTAGCGGGGCATCGATCGGGTGCGAGGATGGGTCCAACGCGCGGTGGTCGTAATGGACAAACAGCGGCGCATTGTCGTCGGCGACCCGGATTTGGCGGATCGGCTCGGCCTCGGCGGCGACGCGCGGCCACAGCCCGAGCGCCTCCAGCACCTGCTGCGAGCCGTAGGCGATCGCCGAGCTGCGCCCGTCGAAGCCCTGGTCGAGCATCGCCGCCGGGTCTTCGCGATCGACCAGTGCGACGGCGAGCCCCGCGCCGGCGCAGGCGATGGCGAGCAGCAGCCCGTTGAGGCCGCCGCCGGCGATCAGCAGCTCGGCATCATCGCTCATCGCCAAAGCATGGGGCGACGGCGGGGGGCTGTCCAGCCGCCCCGTTGCGTAACCGCTCGCCGGCGGTAATCCGACGCGGGCTTTCGCGACGCGCGGAGATGGCATAACCTGGAGCTGCCGTATCGCGTCAGGAACCGGCGTGCCGCTCAACCCTCTGCTTTACGCGGATGGGGAGCATGGGCTAGGGGAGAGCGGGGATTTGGCGAGGGCCGGCATCGGGGGAAGCATGGCCAGATCAATCGGGTTTTCGACCGGCGCGGACGAGCGCCGCCGGCACGGCTGGGCCGAGGCGCTGGCCGGCGTGAAGCGCCGCGTCCTCGAGACTTCTCGGCTTTGGCCTGCTGCTGTCGGCGCTGTCGGTGGCCGCGGCCCTCGTTTCTTATGACCGGCAGGATCCGTCGCTCAACACGGCGGTCGACAGCGCGGCGCACAATTTCCTCGGCCATGACGGCGCGGTTCTTGCCGATCTGCTACGCCAGGGCCTGGGACTGGCGGCCTTCGTGATCCCGCTCGTGCTGTTCGGCTGGTCCTTGCGGCTGCTGCTGAACCGCCCGCTGAACCGATTGCCGGTCAAGCTTGCATTGCTTCCGTTCGCCTTGCTGCTGGCGGCGCTGGCCTTGTCGGTGCTCGACCAAGGCACGTCCTCTGCCACGGTCGATTGCGGCGGTGTGGTCGGCTGGGGGCTGCGACGGTTGTTGTCCGTGCTCGATCTCGGTTCGCTGGCGTTGCCGATCTCGATGGCGGCCGCGGCCGGGCTCGGTCTCTTGCTGCTGATGATTCTCGGGCTTTCGTGGCGCGATTGGCGCGATCTGGGCGCCGGCGCCGGCAGCGGGGCCGGCCGCCTGGCCGTCTTTTCGGGGCGCGGGACCGTCGCTGCGGCGGGGTTCGGCGGCAGGCTGGTGTGGCGCTGGTGGCGGGCTCGGTCGGGCCCGGCAGGGACCGCCGCGGCGCAATCCGGACCGCAGCTTCGATCGGTGACACCAATGCCGGAGCGGCGCGAGCCGCGACTCGACCGCGCGGCCGCGTCCGAAGCCCCGAATGGCGAGCGCGACCACGGCCGCCTGGTTCGGCTGGTGGCGCCTCAGGCGAGGCCCGGGGTGCCGGGCAGCCGCCGCGAGCAGGAGCGCCAGCCCCGCCTCGACCTCGTCCCCGACGAAGCGCCGGTGCTGCCTTCGCTCGATCTGTTGGAGAAGCCGCACGCCGCGAAGGCCGCCGCGATCGACGAGGAGGCGCTCGAAAAAAACGCCCGGATGCTCGAGACGGTGCTCGAGGATTACGGTGTGCGCGGCCAGATCATGCAGGTCCGCCCCGGCCCGGTGGTGACGCTCTACGAATTTGAGCCGGCGCCGGGGATCAAGGCGTCGCGGATCATTGGCCTTGCCGACGACATCGCCCGTTCGATGAGCGCCATCTCGGTGCGTGTCGCGGTGGTGCCGGGGCGCACCGTCATCGGCATCGAATTGCCGAACCGCAGGGCCGAGACCGTATATCTGCGCGAGCTGCTCGATTCGCCGGTCTACGAAAAGCACCCCGGGCGGCTCGCCCTGAGCCTGGGCAAGGACATCTCCGGCGAGCCGGTGCTGGCCGATCTCGCCAAGATGCCGCATCTCTTAATCGCCGGCACCACCGGGTCGGGCAAGTCGGTCGGCATCAACACGATGATCCTGTCGATTCTGTATCGGATGCCGCCCGACCGCTGCAAGTTCATCATGGTCGATCCGAAGATGCTCGAGCTGTCGGTCTATGACGGCATCCCACACCTGCTCGCTCCGGTCGTGACCGATCCGAAGAAGGCAGTCCTGGCGCTGAAATGGACGGTGCGCGAGATGGAGAACCGCTATCGCAAGATGTCGAAGCTCGGCGTGCGCAACATCGAGGGGTTCAATGCCCGCCTTGCCGAGGCGGCAGCCAAAGGCGAGAGCCTGGTGCGCAAGGTGCAGACCGGCTTCGACGACGAAACCGGCCAGCCGATCTTTGAGGCGCAGCCTTTCGACACCAGCGAGTTGCCGCTGATCATCGTCGTCGTCGACGAGATGGCGGACCTGATGCTGGTCGCCGGCAAGGACATCGAGGCGGCGATCCAGCGCCTCGCACAGATGGCCCGCGCCGCCGGCATCCACATCATCATGGCCACCCAGCGGCCCTCGGTCGACGTGATCACCGGCACGATCAAGGCCAACTTTCCGACCCGGATCAGCTTTCAGGTGACCTCGAAGATCGACAGCCGCACGATCCTTGGCGAGGGCGGCGCCGAGCAGCTCCTGGGACGTGGCGACATGCTCTACATGGCCGGCGGCGGCCGGGTCACCCGGGTGCACGGCCCGTTTGTCTCGGACGCGGAGGTCGAGCGCGTCGTCTCCTTCCTGAAGGCGCGCGGCGAGCCCGACTATATCGACGAGATCACCGAGGACGACGACGCGCCGTTCGACCCGCTCGCCGGCGAGGACGATGGCGAATCGGGGGATACGCTGTACAAGCAGGCGGTCGCAGTGGTCTGTCGCGAGCGCAAGGCCTCCACCAGCTTTGTCCAGCGCCATCTGCAGATCGGCTACAACCGCGCGGCGCGGATCATCGAGCGCATGGAGGCCGAGGGCGTCGTCAGCGCCGCCAATCATGTCGGCAAGCGCGAGGTCCTGGCGCGCGGCGGCGATTGACCGCAATTGAACCCGGCGCCCATTGATCTCATTTTCCCGGCAGCCCCATTGCGGGGCGGACAGCAAGGCGGAAAAGGGCAGATGGCCGGGATCGCGGAACGCCGGGGGCAGGATGGGATCTTACACGCGGGCCGAAGTCTCGGCCGGTCGACGCTGGCAGCGGTGGGTCTGGCTGTAGCGTTGCTTTTGGCGCCGGCCGGTTCACGAGCCGACGCGCCGCCGCAGCCGACACCGCTGACAGCGCACGACCAGGCCGATCTGCAGCGCATCTCCGCCTACTTGAACAGCATCGGCACGATGACCGCCCGCTTTCATCAATATACGGTCAATGGGGGCACCGCCGAGGGCTGGCTGTGGATGGAGCGGCCCGGCCGGATGCGCTTTCAATACGACCCGCCGAACCCGACTCTGCTGCTCGCGGATCGCTTTTATGTCTATTACGTCGACACCCAGCTGGCCGAGATGTCGAAAGTCGGGTTGAAGTTTACCCCGGCCTGGTTTCTGCTGCGGGTGCCGATCAGCTTTGACGATCTAGTGGTCACCCGGTTCGAGCGCGGCGACAATTCGCTGCAGATCACCGTCGTCGATCCCAAGGCGCCCGACAACGGCAGTCTGACGATGATCTTTTCCAATGAGCCGATGGCGCTGCGCCAGTGGACGGTGGTCGATCAGCAGCGCCACGTGACGACCGTATCGCTGTCGCAGGAGCAATTCGGTATGGCGCTCGACCCCAACCTGTTCGTATACCAGGATCCGTACCACCCGTCCGCTCGATACAACGATAATTGAGCCCCAGCCCGATGCCAGCCCGTCCCTTACCGATCATCGGCATTCCCGCCTGCCTGCGCACGATCAACGAGCGGGTGGTTCACACCCTTGCCGACAAGTATCCGAGCGCGATCATCGAGGCGACCGGCTGCCTGCCGATCGCGATCCCGGCGGTCGGGTTGAAAATCGACATCGCCGCGGTGCTCGACATGCTCGACGGCCTGCTGCTGACCGGAAGCCCGTCCAATGTTCACCCCAGCGAATACGGTAGCGAACCGCTCGACGCCGAGATTCTGCACGATCTGGCTCGCGACGCGACAACCCTGCCGCTGATCCGCGAAGCGGTGCGGCGCGACCTGCCGGTGCTGGCAATCTGCCGCGGCATCCAGGAATTGAACGTGGCGCTCGGCGGGACCCTGCACCAGCGGCTGCAGGATATGCCGGACCGGATCAGCCACCGGCCGCGTAAGGGAGCGCCGGAGGGTCCTTATGGGCCGGCGCACAGCGTGACATTGACCCCTGGCGGGCTGATTGCGACACTCGCCGGCGGCACCGAGATCATGGTCAATTCGCTGCACTCGCAGGGCATCGACCACCCGGCGCCGGGGCTTCGCGTCGAGGCGATGGCGCCCGACGGCCAGATCGAGGGGGTCAGCCTGCCCCAGGCGAGGTTTGTTGTCGGCGTTCAATGGCATCCCGAACACAAGGTGCTGGAGAACCCGGTTTCGGCGGCGTTGTTCCTGGCATTCGGTCGAGCCTGTCATGCCACCGCTGCGGGTCCCGCCCGATCGGCGCGCGCGGCCTGAGCGAGCCGACGATAGTTCCCATGCCCCGCATGCGATTTTTTTGTTTCGGGCATGCACGAATCGGGGTTGGTTTTCCCTCAGGTGCGCCCCACCTCTCTATTCCAGAAGCGGGGAGGGCAGCTAGCCCTCTCAAAAAGCGGTCCCGTTTCCCCTGCGGGCCCGATTTCCCCCAAACGCTTCTGACATGCAGGCGCCCGGTCTTCCCCCCCGACCGGGCGCCATTGCATTTGCGGCGAGGCCGGCATTTGGCGCGGACGCTGCGGCCGGCGCTGAGGCCGCACCCGGCGGTCCGGCACCCCCTATCGTGAGCTTACGGCTCGCCACTTGGAACATCAATTCGGTGCGCCTGCGCATCGACAATGTCCGTCGCCTGATCGCGGAGTGGGCCCCGGACGTCCTTTGCTTGCAGGAGACCAAGACGCCGGACGAGAGGTTCCCACACCAGGCCTTTGCCGAGCTCGGTTACGGCCACCGGCTGGTCCATGGGATGAAAGGCTATAACGGGGTGGCGATCCTGTCGCGGCTTCCGTTCGAATCGCCGGAAACGCGAAACTGGTGTGCCCGCACGGATTGCCGCCACGCGATCGCGGTGCTGCCCGGCGGGGTTGAGCTCCACAATATTTATGTCCCGGCCGGCGGCGATCTGCCGGATCCTGAGGCCAACCCGAAATTTGCCCACAAGCTGAGTTTTCTCGACGAGCTCGCCGGTTGGTTTGCCGCCGAGCGCGGCGGCCGGCCGATGATCGCGGTCGGCGATTTCAACGTGGCTCCGCTCGAAGCCGATGTCTGGTCGCACAAGCAGCTCTTGAACGTCGTCAGCCACACTCCGGTCGAGGTCGAACGGCTGGACCGGTTGGCGCAGGCCGGAGGCTTTGTCGACGCGGTGCGGCATTTTGTCCCAGCGCCGCAGCGCCTTTATACCTGGTGGAGCTATCGCGCCCGCGACTGGGCGGCCTCCGACCGCGGTCGCCGTCTCGATCATATCTGGGTAACGGGAGCGGTTGCCGCCGCGCTCTCCGAGGCCCAGATCCACCGCGACAGCCGCAGCTGGGACAAAGCCTCCGACCATGTGCCGGTCATGCTGACGCTGGGCTGAAGCAACGACACCAGCGGTAGCCCACAAGCCGGGTCGCCTTCGCGTCCGCCCCATTCCGCGACGGACTTGCGCGACAGCTGTCTCACTGAACAGGCTCGGCTTCGGTATCGGATGGCGATGGGGGTTGTCGTGCACCCCCATCGTGTCACGCCCTCTCGGCTTTGATTTCTTCCGTCAAGCGGACGTATGGCCGCCGCGTTTTTTGCGCGTGGCGGCGCGAAAACCCGGACAGTCTCGGCTGGTGTGTCACGTTTTCCGCCCTCGATATCGGTAGAGGTGGTAGCGGTCGGCGGCCACCCCTCCGGGCAACGCCAGAGGCGCCAGTTCGGCCGCGGTCACCGCGGGCTCGCTGACCAGTACGGCGTTTGGGCACAGCAGCGGCACGATCAGTGGCGCGAGCTCATCGGCGAGCGCCCGGCTCGCCGCGGCATCGCCGGTGCCGGGGTCGAGATGGGCCAGCGCCACCCGGCCTTCGAGGCGCTCCCGCGCCGCGCGCAGGGTTTCGCGCATGTCGCCGAGCAGCAGGAGTTCGCCAGGCGGTGTGCAATCGGGGTGGGCGGCGACGCGCCGCTCGCACACATAGATGTCGCGATCCGGGCACAGCTCACGCAGATGATCGTAGGTCCGGCCGTTGCCGAGACCGAGCTCGAGCACCGGCCCGTCGAACCCGCGGAGCAGCGCGGCTGCAAGATCGAGGCAGGCACGCTGGGCCTCGAGCCGGCGGATAAAGCTGTCGAGCCGGCTCATCGCGGCCAGGCGGGCGGGTCAGCTGCCGAAACCGGCCTGTTCGCGCAGTTTTTTGACCTCGGCGAGTGCGGCGCGCAGCTGGTTGTTGGTCGTGTCGACCCGATGCGCCAGCTCCTGCATGATCGAGACCGAGATGTTTGGGAATTCGCGCACCATGCGCATGAACGGCTCCTTGGCGATGCGCAGCGCAACAAGCCGGTCCTTGGCGCGTACCGTCGCATTACGCGGCATGTTGCACAGGATCCCCATCTCCCCGACCGTCTCGTTGGCGCCGAGCGTCGCCAGGATCACCGGCCCGGCGGGGGTTTCGGCAATGACCTCGGCATGCCCGTCGATGATCAGATACGCCGCGTCCGCAGCATCGCCCTGGCGGACCACGATCTTGCCCGGGTCGTAGCCGACGCGCTCGCTCATGAACGCCAAGAGCTTCAGTCTCGACGGCTCGATCTCGGCGAATAGCGGCACCCGCCGGAGCAGCTCGAATTCCTGTTTCAGGCTCATTCCTCCCTCCATTCATCGCCCGCGCGGGGTTATCCCCGTTCGGCGGCGGCGAGCCGCGACGCCCGAGATCGCCAGCCATCCCGCCAAGTCAGCCTTCGCCAAGCCGGCCGTCCGGCTCCGACCCGTCGCCGGCGACCCGGATGTGGCCGCAGCTGCCGGTGAGCGCGGCGACCAGCAGCACAAGGATGATAGCGCGCCCGGCGGGCTCCGCGTCCCCGGTCATTGCCCTGCGGCCATAAAAGCACCGTCGATCGAGCAGCAGTAGAACGCGGTCGGCTGTGCAATCGGATTGATAAGAGTGTTGACGAAGAATTGGCGCCGACAGTTCCCAAACGATCGCCATGGATCGCGCCCGGAAACTCAGCGAAACCGGCCGGGGCGGGCGCGCTGGCCGGAGCTGGCGCGAGCGCCGGAGCGTGCCGACACGAATGGTCGCCGGTTCGTCCGCGCGGCGCTGGCCGCGCCCCCGGACAGCGGCGGCCCGATTCCTGTTCCGTCGATCCCGATCCTTTCATAAAAAGATCATTCCGCCGCCCGCGACGCTATGCAATAGTTAAAGCGTAGGCATGCGCAAGGGGGTCGTAAGTGGCTGGTCGGCGTCGTCACAAGCGAGTGCTCATCTACAGCCATGACAGCTTTGGCCTCGGGCACCTGCGCCGTTGCCGAGCGATCGCCCATTCCCTAGTCGATGCCGACCCGGCGCTGTCGATCCTGATCCTGTCGGGGTCGCCGATCATCGGCAGCTTCGACTTTCGTGCCCGTGTTGATTTCGTGCGGGTGCCCGGCGTCATCAAGCTGCGCAACGGCGAGTACGTCTCGCTCGGCCTCCACATCGACATCGAGGAGACCTTGGCGATGCGCTCCTCGATCATCCGGCACACCGCTGACATCTTCGACCCCGACCTGCTGATTGTCGACAAGGAGCCGCTGGGGTTGCGCGGTGAGGTGCGCGACACCTTGCAGCTGATGCAGCGCCGGCGGGCGACGGTGATCCTCGGGCTGCGCGACGTGATGGACGATCCCGAAGCGCTCGAAAGCGAATGGGAGCGCAAGAACGCGGTGCCGGCGCTGGCCGAATATTACGACGAGCTGTGGGTTTATGGCCTGCCCCAGATCTGCGACCCGCTGGCCGGGCTGCCGGTGCCGGCGAGCGTGCGCCGGCGGATGGTCTATACCGGCTATCTGCGGCGCAGTGCTGCCGATCTGGCGGTGACGCCGGACCTCCAGGAGCTTGTCGACGACGAGTTCCTGCTGGTCACGCCGGGCGGCGGCGGCGACGGCGACGCGCTCGTCGATCTGGTGCTGTCGGCCTATGAGCACGATCGCGGCATCCCGCTGCCGGCGCTGATCGTCTTCGGGCCATTCATGGTGCCCGAGCAGCGCGCGGCGTTCGCCGCCCGCGCTGCCCGGCTCGTGAACGTCCGGGCCATCACCTTCAATGCCCGGCTCGAGGCGCTGATGGCGCGCGCCGCAGGCGTCGTGGCAATGGGCGGCTACAACACCTTTTGCGAGATCCTGTCCTTCGACAAGCCGGCGCTGATCATGCCGCGGACCGCCCCCCGGCTGGAGCAGTTCATCCGCACCGAACGGGCGGCCGAGCTCGGTCTCGTGGCGATGATCTCCGAGCAGCAGGGTCGCGACCCGCGGGTCATGGCCGCGGCGTTGCGCCGGCTGCCGGGCCAGCCCGCGCCGTCGACGGTCGTGATCCCCGGCCTGCTCGACGGCATGCCCAACGTCAACCGCCTGGCAAAAAAATGGCTCGACCGAGCCCGGGCGGGTCGCGTCGCGGTGCGGGCGCGCATCGGGGCTTGAACGGTGCCGCGCTCGCCCGTGGCGCGGGGTCGGGTCGCCTTTGTGCTGAAGGGCTATCCGCGGCTTTCGGAAACCTTCGTCGCGCAGGAGATCCTGGCGCTCGAACGGCGCGGGCTCGGCATCCTGATCGTCTCGCTGCGCCAGCCGACCGATCGCGCCGTCCATCCGATGCACCAGGCGATCCGGGCCGCCCGCCTCTACCTCCCGGAATATCTCCACCGGGAACCGTCGCGGGTCTGGCGCGGCTGGCGGCGTGCCCGCCGGGCGCCGGGCTATCGAGCCGCTCGGCGCGCGTGGCTCGCCGATCTGGTCCGCGATCCGACCCCGAACCGGTTGCGGCGGTTCGGCCAGGCGCTGGTGCTGGCGGCGGAACTGCCCGAGGACGTCGATCGCCTCCATGCGCATTTTCTGCACACGCCTGCCTCGGTCGCGCGCTATGCGGCGCTGGTTGCCGGCCGCGACTGGTCGGTCTCGGCGCACGCCAAGGACATCTGGACGATCCCGGACTGGGAAAAGCGGGAGAAGCTCGGCGCAGCTCGCTGGGTGGCGACCTGCACCGAAAGCGGGCGCGCTCACCTGGCGAGCCTGGCGCCGTGCCCCGAGCGGGTGATGTTGTGCTATCATGGTCTCGATCTCGATCGTTTTTCGCCTGCGCCGGTGCGGCCCGCGGGCGGCGACGGCAGCGATCCCGGGCAGCCGGTCGTGCTGCTCTCGGTCGGCCGCGCGGTGGCGAAAAAGGGCTATGACGATCTTCTCGCGGCACTGGCCCTGCTGCCGGCCGGTCTCGCCTGGCGCCTCGTGCATATCGGCGGCGGCGAGCTCGCCGCCAGCCTGCGGGCGCGGGCCGAGGCTCTCGGCCTGGCGCCGTGGATTTCCTGGCGCGGGGCCTTGCCGCAACCCGAGGTGCTGGCCGCCTATCGAGCGTCCGATCTCTTCGTGTTGGCCGCCAAGGTGACCGCAGACGGCGACCGCGACGGGCTGCCCAATGTGCTGATGGAGGCGCAGAGCCAGCGCGTCCCCTGCCTCGCGACCGATATTTCGGGCATCCCCGAGCTGATCGAAGACGCGGTGACCGGGGTGCTGGTCCCGCCCGGCGACCCGCCGGCGCTGGCCCTGGCACTCGCCGACCTGATCGGCGATCCGGCGCGGCGCCGGGCGCTCGGCGCCGCCGGCGAGCAGCGGGTGCGCAGCGCCTTTGCGATGCAGGCCGGGATCGATCTGCTCGCGCGCCGCTTTGGGCTCGACGCTGCCGACCCGCAAGACGCGGAGCTCGGCACGCCGGAGCTCGCCGCTGCGCGGTAGCCATGCGCATTGCTTTTTATGCGCCGCTGAAGCCGCCCGACCATCCGGTTCCCTCGGGGGACCGGCGGATGGCGCAGCTGTTTATGTCGGCCCTGCGCCGCGCCGGGCACCAGCCGGTGCTTGCTCCGCGCTTTCGCAGCTTCGAGGGGCGGGGAGACCCCTCCCGCCAGGCGCGGCTCGCCGCAGTCGGGCGAATGTTCGCCGCGCGGTTTCTGCGCCGCTGCGGGACGGCGCCGGCAGCCGCTCCCGATCTGTGGTTCACCTATCACCTCTACCATAAAGCGCCGGATTGGCTGGGGCCGCACATTGCCGGCGCGCTCGGCATTCCCTATGTCGTGGCCGAGGCCTCGTTTGCGCCCAAGCAGGCGGGCGGTCCTTGGGCCGCCGGCCACCGCGCTACCGGATGTGCGATCCGGCGCGCGGACGCGGTGATCGGGCTCAACCCGGCCGATCGCGATTGCGTCTTGCCGCTGCTCGCCGAGCCCTCGCGCTGGGTCGCGATGAAGCCCTTTCTCGACGCCCGAGACTATGCGTCGCCGGGGCGCGCGGGCGACGGGCCGCCCCGGCTGATCGCGGTGGCGATGATGCGTCCGGGCGACAAGCTCGCCTCGTACCGAATTCTGGGCGCGGCATTGGCGCAGCTGACCGATCTTGATTGGACGCTCGAGGTGGTCGGCGACGGCGCTGCCCGAGCCGAGGTCGAGCGCGCGCTCGCCCCGCTGGGCGCGCGGGTCTGCTGGGCCGGGGCGTGCGATGCGGCGGCGATCGCCCGAGGTCTCGCCGAGGCGGACCTCTGCGTGTGGCCGGCAATCAATGAAGCCTTCGGCATGGCGCTGCTCGAAGCCCAGGCGAGCGGCCTGCCGGTGGTCGCCGGGGCCGGGGCCGGCGTCGGCGTCGGCGAGGTCGTCGCGGCGGAGAAGACCGGGCTGCTCGTGGCGCCGGGCGACCCGGCGGCCTTTGCCGCGGCAGTGCGGCGGCTGGTGCTCGACCACGACCTGCGGGCGCGGCTTGCCGAGGCGGCGCGGCGGCGCGTCGTTGACGAGCACGATATTCCGGCCGCGGCCCGACGCCTCGCTGCGGTGATCGACGCACTGCGGCCGGCCTGTGCCGCCTAGATCGCGCCGATCCGCGGCGATCGCGGCCTCGTGACCGGCTCCGTCCTGTTCTACGTTCAGCATCTGCTCGGGATCGGGCATCTGCGGCGTGCGCTCAATCTCGCCGACGCCCTGGCGGAAGAGGGGCTCGCAGTAACCTTGGTCTCGGGCGGCGAGCCGATGCCGGAGCTGGCCGGTGCCGCGGCTCGGCGCGTCATCCAGCTGGCGCCGATCCGGGCGCAGGACGCGGGCTTCAGGGTTCTCGTCGACCGTGACGGCCGGCCGGTCGACGACGCGCTGCGGGCGAGCCGCCGGGATGCGCTGCTCGATGCCTTCGCGACCGTGCAGCCCGATGCCGTGGTGATCGAGGCGTTTCCATTCGGTCGACGCACCTTCCGCTCTGAGCTCGATCCGCTGATCGCCGCCGCCCGCGCGCGCCGGCCGCGGGCGCTGGTGCTGTGTTCATTGCGCGACATCGTGGTCGCACCCGAGGATATGACGCGGCGCCGCGCGATCGTGGCTCGCGTCGAGGCCGATTTCGACGCCGTGCTGGTGCACGGCGATCCGGCGCTGGTCACGCTCGAAGCGAGCTTTCCGGAGGCTTGCGAGATCGCCGACCGGCTCGTCTACACCGGCTATGTCGGCGCGCCCGAAGAACGGGCCGGCGCGGACGACGGCGCCGGCGCCGGCGAGGTGCTGGTCTCGGCCGGCGGCGGCGCGGTCGGCGGCGCGCTGCTGGCGACGGCGCTGGAGGCCCGGCGGCGCGGCTGTCTCGCCGATCTCGTATGGCGCCTTCTCGCTGGACCGAACCTGCCCGAGAGCGATTTCGCGGCGCTGGCGGCGGGACTTCCCGCTGGTGTCGCGATCGAGCGCTACCGGCATGATTTTCCGCAGATGCTGCGGCGCTGCCGGGTCTCGATCAGCCAGGCCGGCTACAACACCGTGCTCGACATTCTCGCGGCCCGGGCCGCCGCGGTCCTGGTGCCGTTTGCGGAAATGCGCGAGAGCGAGCAGACGTTGCGGGCGGAGCGGCTGGCGGATCGCGGGGTCGTCGAAATGTTGACGCCGGGCGCGCTGTCGCCGGATCGGCTCGCCGCTGCGATCGAACGCGCGGCCGGACGCCGGGCGCCGACGCTCGCCATCGACACCGCGGGCGCCCGCCGCACCGCCCTGCTGGTCGCCGGCATGATCGGCGAGGCCATGGCCGCCCATTCCGCCCGCCCGGAAAGAGCGGCGATTGAGGATTCTGTAATGTCGCCGGGTGACTATACAATCGGCAAATGATACATCGTTCGCAAGCCTCTCCGGCCGCGACCGCATCTTGGGCCGATCTGGCGCAAGAACTCGACCGCTGGGGAGATGAAGGGAGGATCGCTACGCTGTGGTGGCGTGACGACGACGCGGCGGCACCGTGCGGGCGCTTAGACCGCCTGTTGCAGATCGCCGGCACTGTCCCGGTGGCCCTTGCGGTCATTCCGGCGGCAGCGGAGCTTGGCCTCGCCGCCCGGCTCGGCGTTCCCGGCACGGGACCGACTGAGCCGCCGCCGATCGAGCCGCCGCCGATCGAGCCGCCGCCGACCGAGCCTCCTGGGGTCACCATCCTGCAGCATGGCTGGCGCCATTCCAATCACGCAGCGGGGTCCGGAAAGAGCGGGTTTTCATCGGAAAAACTCGGGTTTCGCTACAAAAAGAGCGAGTTTCCGGCGGGACGCTCGCCGCGATCGGTAACCGTCGAGCTATGCGCCGGCCGGGCCCGGCTCATGGCGCTGTTCGGGACCCGCGTGCTGGCCGTTTTGGCGCCGCCCTGGAACCGCTTGGACGAGAGCTTTCTGCCGCTCCTCCCGGGATGCGGGATCGGGGCGGTCTCGCGCCTCGGGCCGCGCCGCGCGGCATGGCCGTCGCCGGGCGTGTTCGAGGCCAATGTCCATGTCGATCTCGTCGCCTGGAAGAGAGACCGCGGCTTTCTCGGCGAGACCGCGGCGCTTGCCGGCCTGATCGCGCATCTGCAGGCGCGCCGGACGGGCGCCGCGGATCGCGGCGAGCCGAGCGGGATCCTGACCCATCACCTCGTTCAAGACGAGGCCACCGGCGCTTTCCTCGGCCGGCTGATCGCGCTGACCACCGCCCATCCGGCGGCCCGCTGGCTAGCCGGCGGCGAGGTCTTCGCTCCGGCTCTCGGGCGGTCGGCGGCGGGCGGAGAAATCCTCGCGCCCGCGATCGGGCTGCCCTCAGCCGGCGGCTCGGGGGACGCTGCTCCGCCATGACTCGGCACGCCTATCCGGCTTCGGCGATGCTCGGCGATTATCTGCGCGCCGCCGCCGGCCTGGTGCCGACCGCGGCGATCCTGGCGATCGCCCCGCTCGGTGCCGTCGCGGCCGCTATATTGGGCGGCCTCGCGGCGCTGTTTTCGGTATTCGGCGTCCGCACCGCGCTGCGCCACCGCACCCGGATCGAGGTGACCGAAACCGGGATCTCCGCCTCGGGCCCCCTCGGCGCCGCGATCCGCTGGGCCGAGCTCGACCGGATCAAGCTCGCCTATTATTCGACCCGTCGTGACCGCCGCGACGGTTGGATGCAGCTCGAGCTGCGTTCCGGCTGGTCGGTGATCCGGCTCGACAGCCGGATCGACGGGTTTGCCCGGCTGGTCGAGCGGTCGGCGACGGCGGCGGCGACGCGCCGGCTGGCGCTGAGCCCGGCGACTGCGGCCAATCTCGAGGCGCTCGGGATTCGCTCGCCGGCCTTTCCCCCGAGCTTTCCGGGGGCCGACCCGGCCGACGGAGTGCGGGCGTGAGCGACCTTCTGACGATCCGAGACCTGCATATCCGCTTCGCCGCACCGGGCGGGTTTATCAGAGCCGTGACCGGCGCATCCTTCCGGGTGCGTCCGCACTCGACGGTGGCGCTGGTCGGCAAATCCGGTTCCGGAAAATCGGTCGTCAGTCAGGCGATCATGCGCATCCTGCCGCGCAGCGGACAGATCACCCAAGGCGAAATTCTGTTCGCCGACCCGCGCGGCGACGGCACGGCGGTCGACCTCGTCAAACTGCCGCGGGACGGCGGTGCGATGCGGGCGATCCGCGGCGGGCGCATCTCGATCATCTTTCAGGAGCCGATGACCTCGCTGTCGCCGCTGCATACGATCGGCGATCAGGTCGGCGAGGCGCTGCGGCTGCATCGCCCGGTCGGCGCCGCCGAGACCGCCGAACTGACGCGGGATACCCTGCGCCTGGTCGGCTTTCCCGATCCGGGCCGCGCGCTGCGCAGCTATCCGTTCGAGCTGTCGGGCGGGTTGCGGCAGCGCGCGATGATCGCGATGGCGCTGGTCTGCCGCCCGGCACTGCTGATCGCCGACGAGCCGACGACCGCCCTCGACGTGACCATCCAGGCCCAGATCCTGAAGCTGGTGCTCGAGCTGCAGCACGAACTCGGCATGGCGGTGCTGCTGATCACCCACGATCTCGGGGTGGTGGCCAACGTCGCCGAAGAAATCGTCGTCATGTACCGCGGCGAGGTGGTGGAGAGCGGCACGCTCGAAGACATTTTCCGGCATCCGGAGCACCCCTATCTGCGCGCCCTGTTGCGCGCGGTGCCGCGCTTCGACATGAAGCCGGGCGAGCGGCTGGTGCCGATCCGCGAGGTCGCGGCCGGCGACGCGCCGCATCTGATGGCCGACAAGGCGCCGTGGCCGGCGGGACCCTCGGCACCGCTGCTCGAATGCCGCGGCATTCGCAAATCCTTTTCGATCCGCAAGAGCGGCTGGTTCGCCGGCGCCGCGGCGCAGGTCGTTGCGGTCGACGATGTGAGCCTGAAGATCGAACGCGGCGAGTGCCTCGGGCTGGTCGGCGAAAGCGGCTGCGGCAAGACCACCTTGAGCAAGGTCCTGCTGCGCGCGGTGACCCCCGACGCGGGCTCGATCGCCTTCAACGACCGCGGCCGGCCGGTCGACGTGCTGGCGCTCGAAGGCGAGGGCCTGAAACAGTTTCGCCGCCAGGTGCAATTCATCTTTCAGGACCCGTTCGGCTCGCTGAACCCGCGCATGACGGTGTTCGACATCATCGAGGAGCCGCTGGCGATTCACGGGATCGGCGCCGCGCGCTCGCGGCGCGAGATGGTCGACGAGCTGGTCGGCCTGGTCGGTCTGGACCGAAATCATTTGCGGCGCTATCCGCACAGCTTTTCCGGTGGCCAGCGCCAGCGCATCGGCATCGCCCGAGCTTTGGCGCTGCGGCCCGACCTGGTGATCTGCGACGAGCCGACCTCGGCGCTCGACGTCTCGATCCAGGCGCAGATCCTGAACCTGCTGATGGACCTCAAGCAAAAGCTGGGGCTGACCTATCTGTTCATTTCCCACAATCTGGCGGTGGTCGACTATATCGCCGACCGGATCGCCGTGATGTGCGCCGGCCGCATCGTCGAGATCGCCGACCGGGCGACCTTGTTCCGCCGGCCGGTGCATCCCTATACCCAGGCGCTGCTGGCCGCGGTGCCGGCCCCCGATCTGACCCGTCCGCTCGACTTCGCCCGGCTGATGGCCGACCGGGCCTCCAACCCGGCGGCCTGGCCCGAACCCTTCCGGCGCGAGGCGGCGAACCCGCCGCGGCTGATCGAGGTCGCCCCCGGACATGCCGTCGAAGCGCAAGCCTTGCCGACATTGCCGGCCTTGGCGGGCGGTTTGGCCCGGGCATGAGAGAACTGGGCATGAAAGAGCCAGGGCATCAGTGGGAATGCACGCCAACGAAACAGGAGCGGCCGAAGCGATCGGGAGCATCGCGGTGACACGCCGCGTCGCGTTCGCGCTGACTCTGGCGGCGCTGCTGGTGTCGGTTGCGGTCGCGGCTCGCGCCGACCGGCCGGCGCTGGTCGAGACCCCGTTCTTCGAACAAGCGGTGGCCAGCGGCAAGCTGCCCAAGGTCGACGACCGGGTGCCGGCCGATCCCAGCGTGGTCGACAGCTCCGGAAAGCCCGGTGGCACGCTGCGCATGCTGATGGCCCATCCCAAAGACACTCGCATGATGACGGTCTATGGTTATGCGCGGCTGGTCGGCTACACCCCGGCGCTCAAGCTCGAACCCGACATCCTCAAGTCGATCGATGTCGAGGATGGCCGGGTGTTTACCCTGCATCTGCGCGCGGGCATGAAATGGTCGGACGGGCATGCCTTTACTGCGGAGGATTTCCGCTATTGGTTCCAGGATGTGGCCGAGAACCCCAAGCTGTCGCCGTCGGGGCTGCCGGTGGAATTGCTGCCGCAGGGCCAGCCGCCGCGCTTCGAAGTGCTGGACGACACGACGGTCCGCTATAGCTGGGAGCAGCCGAACCCGCTGTTTTTGCCGGCCCTCGCCGGCGCCGACCCGCTGTACATCTATTGCCCGGCACATTATCTGAAGCAGTTCAACGAGAAATACGCCGACAAGGCGAAATTGGCCGCTCTCGTCAAAAAGATGAGAGTTCACAATTGGGCGGCCCTGCACAATCGAATGAATGCGATGTATCGGGACGACAATCCCAAGCTGCCAAGTCTGCAGCCATGGGTACTGAAGAACAAGCCGCCGGCAGAGCAATTGGTCTTCGAAAGGAACCCCTATTATTATCGCGTCGACACGGCGGGGCACCAGTTGCCGTATATAGACCAGGTGACGCTGTCGATCGCTGACAGCCGGATCATCCCAGCCAAGACCGCTGCCGGGGAGAGCGATCTTCAAGCCCGCTATCTGAGCTTCGACGATTATACGTTTCTGCGGCGCAATGAGGAGCGCAACCATTTCCAGGTCCATTTGTGGCGAACCGGCCCGGGCAGCCAGTTTGCGCTTTATCCCAATCTGAACGTCGATGATCCGGTATGGCGCGGTCTGGTGCGGGACGTGCGCTTTCGCCGCGCGCTGTCGCTCGCCGTCAATCGCCACGAGCTCAACGAGGTGCTCTATTTCGGGCTGGCGATCGAAGGGCAGAACACGGTGCTGCCGCAGAGCCCGCTCTACCAGCCCGCGTTTCGCAAGGCTTGGGCGCAATATGATCTGGGCGAGGCCAATCGTCTGCTCGACCTGATCGGTCTGACCAAGCGCAATGGCGACGGCGTGCGCCTGCTGCCCGACGGCCGGCCGATGGAAATCGTCGTCGAGGATTCGGGCGAATGGCCGGAGATGTCGGACGTGCTCGAGCTGATCCGCGATTCGTGGCGCCACATCGGCGTCAGCCTGTTCGCCAAGCCGTTGCAGCTGACGCTGTTCCGCCGCCGGGTGTTCGCCGGCAAGACCCTGATGTCGATCGACAAGGGGGTCGACGACGGTCTGCCCAACGCGTCCTCCTCGCCCTGGGAATTCGCGCCGACGAGCCAGGAGCAGCTCGAATGGCCAAAATGGGGGCAATACTACGAAACCAAGGAGATGGCCGGCAAACCGCCGGATTTGCCGTCGGCGGTTCAGCTGAGAGACCTCTATAACGCCTGGCTCGGCACCGCATCGGAAGAGAAGCACGCGCAGATCTGGAACCAGATCCTGCAGGTCTGGGCCGAGCAGGTGTTTTCGATCGGGACCGTCGCCGGGGTGCTGCAGCCGGTCGTGGTCAGCGACAATCTGCACAACCTTCCCGAAAAGGGGATCTACAACTGGGACCCCGGCGCCTTTTTCGGCATGTACAGGCCGGACCATTTCTGGTTGGGGCCGCCGCCGCCCGCGGCAAAATCAGCCTCCGCCATCCCGACCGGCCTGGCGCCGCCGCGAGCGACCCCATGACCCGATGCTGGCGTCACCTGCGCGATCGCCCGGCCTCGGGCACAGCACCCGACCCGCGCCCGTCGACGACGCGAGCGCAGCGTTTGGTCCAGTATTAACGGTATCGCGTCATGCTTAGCTACATCATCCACCGTCTGCTGATCATGGTGCCGACCCTGGTCGCGATCAGCATCGTCATCTTCACCATCATCAACCTGCCGCCGGGCAATTACTTCACCACCTATGTTGCCGAGCTGCAGAGCTCGGGCGAAACCGCGGATCTCGCTAAGGTCAAATTTCTCGAAGCCGAATACGGCTTCGATCGCCCGGCGTGGCAGCAATATCTTTATTGGGTCGGCGGGCTTCTGCACGGCGATATGGGATATTCGTTCTCCTACGACCTGCCGGTCAACGAGGTGGTCGGCGATCGCATGCTGCTGACCGCGATCGTGTCGATCACCACGATCATCTTCACCTACCTCGTCGCGTTTCCGATCGGCGTCTATTCGGCGACGCATCAATATAGCTGGAGCGACCATGCGCTGACCTTGCTCGGTTTTCTCGGGCTCGCGACGCCGAGCTTTCTGTTGGCGCTGGTGCTGCTCTATTTGGCGAATGTCTATCTGGGGATATCGATCGGCGGGCTGATGGATCCGAAATATGTCGATCGGCCATGGAGCTGGGGGAAGACCCTGTCGTTGCTGGCCCATATCTGGATCCCGGTCATCGTCATCGGCTCGGCCGGAACCGCGGCGATGATCCGCCGGTTGCGCGCCAACCTGCTCGACGAGCTGCAAAAGCAATATGTCGTGACGGCGCGCGCCAAGGGCCTGCATCCGCTCAAGGTGCTGTTCAAATACCCGCTGCGCATGGCCTTGAACCCGTTCATTTCCGACATCGGGTCGTTGCTGCCGCAGGTGATCTCCGGTGCGGCGATCGTGTCGATCGTCATGTCGCTGCCGACCACCGGGCCGATGCTGCTCGATTCGCTGCGCAGCCAGGACATGTATCTGGCCGGCTCGTTCCTGATGTTCATCTCGACGCTGACCGTGATCGGAGTATTTGTCTCCGATCTGGCGCTGGCATTGCTCGATCCGCGCATCCGATTGCAGGCCGGACGGCGCCAATGAGCGACCTGACGCTGGTTCCCGGCGCGTCGCCCGAAGCGCGCCGAGGGCGGCGCCGCGGCTGTGCCGCTGGCGCACTACGTTTCAACCGCGCCGTACGATCCGTATGCCGTCGAGCGGATGACCGCGGCGCAAGAGCGCTTCTACGTCGCCTCGCAATGGCGGATGATGTGGTGGAAGCTGCGCCGCCACCGCGTGGCCGTTCTCGCTGGGGCGATCCTGGCGGCGATGTATTTCGGGATCACGATCTGCGAGTTCCTCGCCCCCTACGGCGTCGATACCCGCAACACCGATTTCATCTATGCCCCGCCGCAGCCGGTGCACATCTTTTACCAGGGCCGGCTCGCCGCTCCTTACGTCTACGGTTACGACTACCGGCTCAATATGCTCCGGCTGCAGCGGATCTACACGCCCGACCCGAACAAGCGGCAGACCTTGCGCTTCTTCTGCCATGGCGACGAGTACCAGTTCTGGGGCCTGTTTCCGGGAAACCTGCATCTCGTCTGCCCGGCCAAGGGCGGCCAGCTGTTTCTGCTGGGCACCGACCGGCTCGGCAGAGACCTGATGTCGCGGATGATCTACGGCGCGCGCGTCTCGTTGACCGTCGGGCTGCTCGGCGTCGCGGTCAGCCTGACCCTCGGCATCGTCATCGGCGGGATCGCCGGCTACTATGGCGGGTGGACCGACATCCTGATCCAGCGCGGCATGGAGGTCATCCAATCCTTCCCGCATTTGCCGTTGTGGATGGCGCTGTCGGCGATTCTGCCGGTCAGCTGGAGCCCGATCTTCGTCTATTTCGGCATCACCCTGATCCTCGGCATGATCGACTGGACGCATCTCGCCCGCGCCGTGCGCTCAAAGCTCTTGGCGCTGCGCGAGGAGGACTTCTGCACCGCCGCGGTGCTGATGGGCGCGCGGCCATCGCGGGTCATCGGCCGCCACCTGTTGCCGAGCTTCACCAGCCATTTGATCGCCTCGGCGACCCTGATGATCCCCGGCATGATTCTCGGCGAGACCGCGCTGTCGTTTCTCGGCCTCGGGGTGCGGCCGCCGATGACCAGCTGGGGGGTGCTGTTGGGCGACGCGCAGAATATGAACGTCGTGGCGCTCTATCCCTGGCTGATGCTGCCCGTGGTGGCGGTCATCGTCGCCGTCCTCGCCTTCAACTTTTTCGGCGACGGGCTGCGCGACGCCGCTGATCCATATCACTAAGACCGGGCCCCATCACCGAGCGCCGGCCGCCGGTCCCGGCGACGATGCGGGCGGCGCGGCATCGGCCGGACGGTCCGTCACCTCACGGCCGCAGCACCAAACCCTCCTGAGCGACGATCGTCCCCGGCCGCGCGCTCGCCGCTTCGGCCGCGATACGGTCCATGAATTGATCGTCGTGACCGGGATCATGATGGAAGATGACCAGGGTGTGCGCGCCGGCCGCATCGGCGAGGCGCACCCCTTCCTGCCAGGTCGAATGCCCCCAATCCTTGTGGCTGGGGTATTCGGCGTCGGTATAGGTGGCATCGTAGATCATCACGTCGGCGCTGTCGGCCAGCCCCAGGATGCTGCGATCGAGCCCGGTCGGGCGATGCTCGGTGTCTGTGATATAGACAACCGCCTTGCCGGCATATTCGATGCGATAGCCGGTGGCGCCGTTTGGATGGTTGAGGGGCGCGGTGGCGATGCGGATCCCGCGATGCGGGGCGAGCTTTTTGCCGGCGGCAAAATCGACGAACTCGATCTTGGCGGTGAAGATGCCCATCGGGATCGGAAACAGCGGCGCGATCATCATGCTGTTGAGCACGGCTTCGATGCCGATGCCGTCGAGATGCCCGGCCCAGATCCGGATTCGGCTGCGCGCATCATAACACGGGGCAAAAAACGGCAAGCCGCAGATATGGTCGAAATGGCTGTGGCTGTAGAACAGGTCGAGCTCGGCCGATTTTCCCTCCCGCATCAGCTCGTTGCCGAGCAGGCGAAGCCCGGTGCCGCCGTCGAACACCATCAGCCGGTCACCGCATCTGATTTCGACGCAGGAGGTATTGCCGCCGTAGCGAACGGTATCCGGGCCGGGGCAGGCGATGCTGCCGCGCACACCCCAAAACCGCACCGTGTAATTCGGCTGGACCAAGATCCGGGTCCTAACTTGCTCGTCCCCCGTCACCCTCAATATCGTCGCATTTGACAAAAAAAGCTATACGGGTGCGCGCGGTCGCCAAGGCAATCCTGGGGTTTTTCCAGATCTTCCCCTAAACCTGTCGTTAACCAGTTTAGATTATCAGGGGCCGTACCCCCAACCGAAACGGAGAATCGGTCATGCCCCGGGCCGATCACGAGACCACCGATTACGAGACCGCGGTCGCCCTGTTTTTGCGCACCCGGAGCGTCACCCGCTGCCCTACGGTGTGCGTGGTGCCGACCCAGGCGACCGTCGCCGATGACGACCGCGCCGCTTATCGCCTTTATGTCGCGGCCAAGGAGGCGGCCCGTCTGGAAAAAGCCAAAGCATCGCGGCGGCTGTTTCATCCCTGGCCGTCGCTCTCGATGTGAGGCGGAGGAACGGTTTGAAATTGGCGGGTGCCCGGGAGGAGCCAGGGTGAGCGAGAGCGAAATTTCGGTCAGCTGCTGCATCGCCGGTGGCGGCCCCGCCGGCATGATGCTGGGCCTGTTGCTGGCGCGCGCCGGAGTCCCGGTGCTGGTCCTCGAAAAGCACCGGGATTTTCTGCGCGATTTTCGCGGCGACACGATCCATCCCTCGACCCTCGAGCTCATGCACGAGCTCGGCTCGCTCGACGAGTTCCTGCGCCGCCCGCACCAGGAGGCGCGCAGTCTCGGGGCGCAGATCGGCGACGACTTTATCGAGCTCGCCGACTTCTCCCATCTGCCGACCCATTGCCGCTTCATCGCGCTGATGCCGCAGTGGGATTTTCTCGATTTTGTCGCCGAGCAAGGCCGGCGTTACCCCTGCTTCCAGTCGAAAATGCGCGCCGAAGTCACCGGACTGATCGAACGAGACGAGCGCGTGGTCGGGGTGCGGGCCGAAACCCCCGAGGGCGCTCTGATGGTCCGTGCCGACCTGGTCGTCGGCGCCGATGGGCGCCATTCGACCGTGCGCGCCAAGGCCGGCCTCGAAGTCGACGATCTCGGCGCCCCGATGGACGTGCTGTGGATGCGGCTGTCGCGCCATCCGGACGATCCGGGGCAGACCTTGGGCCGTATCGACGCCGGCAGAATCCTGATTATGATCAACCGCGGGGACTATTGGCAATGCGCCTTTGTCATCGCCAAGGGCGGATTCGAAGACATCCGGCGGCGAGGCTTGCCGGCGTTCCGCGAGGAAATCGCCCGGCTTGCTCCCTACCTGCGCGAGCGCACCGCCGAGCTTGCCGACTGGTCGGATGTGAGTTTGCTGAGCGTTGCCGTCGATCGCCTGCGCGTGTGGCACCGGCCCGGACTCCTCTGCATCGGCGACGCCGCGCACGCGATGTCGCCGATCGGCGGGGTCGGCATCAATTTGGCGATCCAGGACGCGGTCGCCGCCGCCAACATCCTGGCGTCGCCGCTGCTGAAGGGGACGGTCTCCGAGCGTGATCTGCGCGCGGTGCAGCGGAGGCGCGAATTTCCGACTCGGGCGACGCAGCGGCTTCAGGTGCTCGCGCAGAACCGGATCATCGGCCGGGTGCTGCAGACCAGCGGAAAGCTGTCGGCGCCGCTGGTTCTGCGTCTGTTTGGGAAATGCCCCTTCCTGCTGCGGCTGCCGGCCCGGCTGATCGGGCTCGGGTTTCGCCCCGAACACGTCCGACTGCCCGGGCGAGCTTGAATTCGCGCCGGAGCGTCAGGCCGGATCGGCCGGCCTCGGCACCCTCTCCCGCAATGCAGCAGAGGGTGGACCCGGCCCGAAGAGGCTGTCCCGGACTCGATCCGGGGGACGGATGGGTGAGGGTGTCCGCGGGCGCCCTCCGTCGATCTTGACCACTGGAGACCGGTGGTCTGTCACCGACGCGCACTGCTGCCTGCGCGGCCTTGCCGTTCGGCCGAGTTACCCGGGCTGCGACGCGGGGCAACCGACCCCTGTCCCGAAAGCGTCGTTGCGACAACAGGCGATCAGTGATGGTCCGGTTCCTGTCCGCGGACCTGACCGCGGATCTCGCCCGCCGGGAAATTCACTGTGTGGACATTGGCATAGGCGGTGTTGGAGACCAGTGCGTCCGTGAGCGCGTCAAAGTCGCCCGCCGTCACACCCTGTTAGCAGGTGGAGCTGTACCAGGTGAGACCACGCTGGCTGCCGTGATCGTGCCGGATACCGTCCCGCCCGCCGTTGGGCAGAACGGGGTCAACGACCCCACCGGGCTCGGCTTCGTCACAGTTTGGCAGAGCCAGACGATGATGCCGCCGGGCACATGCACCTTGCCGAAATGAATGTGCGCTTGGGTCACCGCCGAGCTGAGGTTGGAAAAGGTCAGCGTATATGTGGCCATCTGCGATTTTTTATCGAGTTCGAGCCGCAACGTGCCGGCGCCGTCGGTCAGGATCGCTCCGGTTTCGGCATTGAGCCCGCCGGTCACGTTGAACCCAGACAAGCGCGCCGAGTATTCATCCGCATGGGCCAAGCCGCCCCAGAGCACGACAAAGCCGGCCGCCGCAATCGAACCAATAAATCTGCACCGAGACATGCGTCCTCCCTTTGCTGTCATGGGATCAACGTTCACGAGCGATAGGCGCGTTGTCGCGGCGGGCCCGCGCTGCCCATTCGGTTTGGAAGGACCGCCGCAGGTCAGATTTTTGCTGATGCCGATTTCGAAGTCGAGTCACGTCCTCGTGACAGGCCGGCCAGGCCGCCGGGCCGCCGGGTCAGCGGCGCCCGACCATCCCGGCCGCATGGTGGGCGGCGGCGAGATAGGCCGGCGACGGATCGAGGGCGTACCGGCTGAGGCAGGCTTCGGTGAATTTGATCACATGCTCGTCGCCGTTGCCGATCGCGCGATCGATCATCGTTTCCGGTCCGGTATCGGGCTGCTCGAAATCCTCGGTCATCGCCGTGCCGCCGCCGTAGCACGCATAGAGCCCGCACCCGGTCTGCCAGGCGTAGCGCACCGCGGACCGCGCAGTCGCTTCGCTGACGTGCGGGGCAATGTTGCCGAGCGCTGCGTGGCTGGTGACGCCATGGATGAAGGCGATCACTGTCGGGATATCGCGGGCGTTGGCGAGGTAAACCCGCGCGAACACCTCGGTCAGCTCCGCGACGAGCGGGGCGACGGCACCACCGGTATCGAGGATACGGATCACCGGCGCGAACCCGGCGAAGCCGTCCAGCGCGCCCAGCGCCATCGCGATGTTTCCGGCGCGCCGTCTTTCGGCGGGGACGAGCGGCACCTCGGCGATCGCCCGACGCGGCGCCATCGTGCCCGTTGCAATCGGATCGCCTGCCGGCAATTCCTGCCAGGTCGCCGCCCAGCCGGCGAGCGCATCGGCGAGCTCGCGCACCCGCGGCTGAGTCGCGCCTGCGGCGAGGCCCCGTGCTGCATGTCCGACGCGAATGACCCCGTGCGTCGCGGCGGCGCAGAAACCGGGGGCGAGACGCCCGACCCAGCGGTCGAGCACCTCGCGCCACGGCGCTTCGCTCAGCTCCTCGCCAAAAAACCGGCTCCAGTCCGTGAACCGGTCCCGCTTGCCGAGCGCCGGGCGCCACGCGTCGCTGCGGATGCGCTCGCCAGCCGCGGGGCGCGGCGACATTCTTTGCCGATAGCGCGCTATCCACGGCATGACCGCCTCGGGCCGGCCCAGCGCACACAACGCCTCGGCAACCATCGGCGCGTGATTGCTGTTCCCGTTGCGCAGCTCGATCCCGTAGGGGACGATCTGGTCCAAGGCGTCGTCGAGCGTCGAGTAGGACGGCGCGTGCATTTTGCGACCCTCCCTGAGTGCCTATTTATTATAATTATTCTAATAAGACCTCGCAAGCGATGGACGGTGCGCCCGTGGCGCTTCGTCATGACATGCGAGCACGTGCGGGCCTAGGATCGGCTGCGAATTTGACAAGAACCTTCGGTGATCCCGACGCCGGGCGCCGGCGCTGCTCGGGGGGAGACTCATCAATGGCTGATTATCAGTGGACCGGCGGCGACTTGCCGGGTTTTGTCACCCATCTCGAATGCAGCCTGACCGGGGAGCGCTATCCCGCGGATACATTGCAGACCCTGTCCGGCGCCGGCCGGCCGCTCCTGGTGCGCTACGACCTCGACGGCGTCCGGGCGGCGTTCGGCCGCGAGGCGCTTTCCGGCCGGCCGCAGACCTTGTGGCGCTACCGCGAGCTGCTGCCGGTGCGCCGGGCGGAGAATGTGTTGTCCCTGGGCGAGGTGATGACCCCGCTGGTCCCGCTGCCGCGCATCGCCGCCCGGCTGGCGCATGGCGGCGAGATCCTGGTCAAGGACGAGGGGCGATTGCCGACCGGCTCGTTTAAGGCGCGGGGTCTCGCGCTGGCGGTCTCGATGGCCAAGGAGCTGGGCGTCGCGACCATGGCGATGCCGACCAACGGCAACGCCGGGGCGGCGATGGCCGCCTATTGCACGCGCGCCGGGATCAAATCCTACGTCTTTTGTCCCGACGACACGCCCCCGGTAAACGTGCGCGAGATCGCGATGCAGGGTGCGGGGGTGTTCCTGGTCGACGGGCTGATCGACGATTGCGGCAGGCTGGTTGCCGAGGGCGAGAAGACCGTCGGCTGGTTCAACTGCTCGACCCTGCGCGAGCCCTATCGCATCGAGGGCAAAAAGACCATGGGAATCGAATTGGCCGAGCAGCTCGGCTGGGAATTGCCCGACGCGATCTTTTACCCGACCGGCGGCGGCACCGGCATCATCGGCATGTGGAAGGCCTTTGACGAACTCGAAAAGATCGGTTGGATCGGGTCCAAGCGGCCCCGCATGGTCGTGGTCCAGGCGGCGGGCTGCGCGCCGATGGTCAAGGCCTGGGCGGATGGCGTCGAGCACGCGACCCGCTGGGAGAATGCGCACACCTTTGCCGCCGGCATCCGGGTGCCGCAGGGGATCGGCGACTTTCTGATCCTGCGCGCGGTGCGCGAGAGCGGCGGCTTCGCCATCGCCATCGAGGACGACGCCATCGCGCGAAGCATGGCGGCAGGTGGCAGCTGAAGAGGGGCTGCTGCTGTGCCCCGAGGGTGCCGCGACCTTTGCCGCCTATCGGCAGGCGGTGGCTGACGGCCGGGTCGGGCCGCACGAGCGGGTGGTGCTGTTCAACTGCGCCAGCGGGCTCAAATACCCGCTGCCCGAAGCCGGACGCCGGCTCAAGCTCGGCGATGCGATCGACTGGCTGCGGTTGGTCGGCGGCCCGGTGGCACCGCGTACATGAACCGCCGGGCCGCCTCCGGGGTCGTGGTTACGGCCGCGCTTCGAGGATCATGTTGAACGGCGTCTCAGTTGCCCTCCTGACATGGCGAAACCCGCCGGCGGTGATGACCTCGCGCAATTTAGCCTCGCCGGCCTGAGCCCCGAGCGCCGCCCCAACCTCCTGCGCCAGCGAAGTCGGTACGCACACCATTGTCGAGGCGGCGTAATAGATTCGGCCGATCGGGTTAAGATTGTCTTCGAGCTTGTCGCCCGCGATCGGCTCGACGATCATCCAAACGCCGTCGGGCTTCAACGATTGCCGGACATGCGCCGCCGTCCCGGTTGGATCGCCCATATCGTGCAGACAGTCGAAGAAGGCGACGAGGTCGAAATCCCTTTCCGGGTAGTCCTTCGCGGTCCCGACCTCGAACCGAGTGTTCGCGGTAACGCGATGCTCGCTGGCATGGGCGCGGGCATGCTCGATCGAGCTCGAATGGAAATCGTAGCCGACGAATTGCGAGTTCGGAAACGCCTGGGCCATCATCACGGTCGATACGCCATGACCGCAGCCGACATCGGCGACCTTGGCGCCGCGCTCCAATTTGGCGACAACGCCGTCGAGCGCCGGCAGCCAATTGCTGACCAGGTTATTGTGGTAACCGGGGCGGAAAAACCGCGCCACCGCGCAAAACAGGCAACCCGCCTGGTCGCCCCAAGCGACACCGCCGCCGGTCTTGAACGCCGGCTCGACCTTTGGCTGATTGTCGAGCAGCGAGGCCATGCAGGAAAAGGCGCCCGGCATAAAGACCGGGCTGTCTTCGATCGCGAACACCATCGCCTGTTCCGGCGGCAGGGTAAATTGCTGCGTCGCCGGGTCGTAGGCGACGTAGTTCGAGGCCGCCTGATGCGCCAGCCATTCGCGCAGATAGCGCTCGTTGACGCCGGCTGCCGCGGCCAGCTCGACCGCGGTCATCGGCCCGCTCTTGTGCATAGCCTTATAGAGCCCCAACGCATCACCGATCCGCACCAGCGCGACGCTCGCAGCACCGCCGAGATCCGACAGCATCTGTCCGACAAATTGATGCAATTTGGCTTCGTCGACCATCCGCAGCCTCCTTCATCCGGGTACGGCAGGCGCAATAAGCACCGTTATGGCGTCGCGCCGCCTTTTCGGCACTCCAAGGGTGCAGAATGCCTTACGCCGAACTTACGCAGTCCGGATGGCCGCTCGTGTGAACCAGTTCACAGACCGGCAGTCTTCTCTAAGATTGTCGGAGCCCGCTCTATCGGCTCGCTGTCAGCGGCCCGAGGCCCTGCGGCCGAGCTCCAGCGCGGCAAACGAATAGGCCGGGGCCGGCATCAGATAGCGAAAGCCCTTTTCGAGCAAGGCCTCGATGTTCTCGGCATCGACATGCGGGTGGCCGCACGGGACGTTGTGCGCCTTGCAGATCGCCAGGATCTCGTCGATCGCGGCGGCCACGGTCGGGTGCTCGTATTGCCGCGGATAACCCAAATCCTGCGACAGGTCACCCTCGCCGATGATCACGACGCCGATGCCGGGGACGTCTTCGAGCATCTTCGGCAGGTTGCGGATCGCGCGCACCTCCTCGCACATGATCGCGACCAGGATCTCGCCCTTGGGATTGAGCGGCCAGACATCGGCACGCTCGTAATATTCCTGCGCCGAGAGCCCCCAATAGCGCGCCGCCGCCGCCGGGGCGTCGCCGCGCTGACCGGCGGGTTCGTAATAGGCGGCTGCGCGCGGGCGCGGATAGCGGCAGGCGGTGACCGCGTTCAGCGCCTCCTCGACGGTGCTGACATGCGGCCAGACGATGCCGTAGACGCCGTGGTCGAGCACCTGCTTCGCCACCCATTGGCTCCGTTCGCCGCCATTGGGCGGAATCCGCACAAACGGGGTCACCGCCGGCGCCAGGCTGCCGCTGCGGGCGATCTGACGCCGGTCGAGCATGTATTGCAGGCTGTCGCGCAAGGCGCGGATGTCGTACGCGCGGTGCTCCATCTCGAACACCACGCCGTCGTAGGGGGCGGCGCCCACCGCCTGCGCCACGCTGACCTCCGCCGCGGCGAAGGTGACGAAGGCGGGCTTGCTCTCTTCCAAGGCCCGGATCACGCCGTTGAGGCGGGGTGTATCGGCCATCGCGGCACTCCTTTCCGAAAACCCGATCCTAGGACCTTGCCGCGCCGAGGGTCAATCGGACGCCGCGACGCTGGGCGCAGGGGAGGCTCGACGCTTCGCTGCCGTTATCGATCGGCAGGGGGTCCGGTGACACGGGAGGGTGCGACATGACGCTGTCGGTAAGGGGGCACGTGGCGAACGAAGCGGCACCGTCCCGTACCGCCCGGCAGGGCAGTGTTCACGTTCTGTTGGTCGCTTCAGCGATTCCATGGGGGCCTAGACCGACCCGGCCGCCCGGAAACGCTGGTGCTGCCGGTAAGGATTGAACTTACGACCTCCCCCTTACCAAGGGGGTGCTCTACCACTGAGCTACGGCAGCGCGCCGCGCGCAACCCGTTCCGCGCGAGCCCCGAGAGATACAGCAGGCCGCGGCGGTTGGCAAGGCGAGGGGCAAGCGGAACGGCCTCGGCGCGGGCGCGTTAGGTACACCGTCGGGGGATCGTTGCGGTCCGCTGCCGGCCGAAAGGGACAGAATGCGATGAATGGCCTCTCGACCGCCGACCCCGGCAGCAACGCGACGTCGGAAGCGGTGCTGAGGGCGTTCGAGGCGGCGCGGGCCGAGGGCCGGCCTTCGGTCGAGTGCTATCGCGCCGGGGTTGCGGCATGGCGCCTCGCCCATCCGGAGCAAGCTCCCGAATACGCGGCCAAGCGCGCGGTCGCGGTGATCCTCTCGGCGCACGTGAATTTGCGGACCGAGGCATGATGCGGAGCTTGACAGCGGGGCGGCCGTCCCGCTGCTTTGGCGAATGAGCAGGACTCTCGACTTCACCCCGAACAAACAGGCGGCACGGACCGCGCGCAACGAGCGCCTGGCCCGCGCCCTGCGCGACAATCTGCGCCGACGCAAGGATCAGTCGCGTGCGCGGGAAGATCGCGTCGCAGCACCGCCCGAGGCCTCTCCATCGAGCGACCCTCCCCGTTGAGCGACGCCTCCGGCTTGAGCCGCACCCCAGTCTCCAGTAAAATCAAGCGGCACGGCGGGACGACCGCCGGCTGACCCCCCGCTGCCGCTGTCAGGTCCGTCTGGCCGGCGCGGCACGCAGAGCCGAGGCGATGGATAGGATCCGCATCAGGGGCGGCGTGCCGCTCGACGGGGTGATCGCGATCGGCGGCGCCAAAAACGCGGCCCTGCCGCTGATGGCGGCGAGCCTGCTGTCTGCGGAGACTCTGACCCTCGAAAACGTCCCCGACCTCGCCGATATCGCAACGATGGCGAATCTGCTGGTCCAGCACGGCACCGCCATCGCCATTGCTGAGCTGGGCGGCCTGGCTGGGCGCAGGCTCGATCTGGCGACTGCGCACATCACTTCGACGACGGCTCCCTATGACCTCGTGCGCAGGATGCGGGCGTCGTTTCTGGTGCTCGGGCCGTTGCTGGCGCGCTGCGGCCGGGCGCGCGTGTCATTGCCCGGCGGCTGCGCTATCGGCACCCGGCCGATCGACCTGCACATCAAGGGTCTGCGCCAGCTCGGCGCCCAGATCGAATTGCGCGAGGGCTATGTCGACGCGCGCGCCCCCAAAGGGCTGCACGGCGCGGAGGTCGTGTTTCCCTCGGTGTCGGTCGGCGCCACCGAGAATCTGCTGATGGCGGCGGCATTGGCGCAGGGCGAGACGGTGCTGGTGAATGCCGCGCGCGAGCCCGAAATCGGCGATCTCGCCGCCTGCCTCCAGGCGATGGGGGCGCATATCGAGGGGATCGGCAGCGATTGTCTGCGGATCCTCGGGGTTGGCCGACTGCGCGGCGCCAGTCATCGCATCCTGCCTGACCGGATCGAAACCGGCACTTACATGATGGCGGCGGCGGCGACCGCCGGGGAGGTGCGGCTGACCGGCACCCGGCTCGACCTCGTCGCCGCCGTCGCCGAGGTTCTCGAGCGCGCCGGCGTTGCCGTATCCTCGACAACGGATGGGCTCACGGTGCGACGGCGCGACGGCATCCTCGCCGGCGTCGACATCAGCACCGCACCCCATCCGGGGTTCCCGACGGATCTGCAGGCGCAGTTCATGGCCTTGATGGCGATCGCGGAGGGCGGCTCGACCATCACCGAGACGATTTTCGAGAACCGTTTCATGCATGCCCCCGAGCTGGCGCGGATGGGGGCGGAAATTGCGGTCCAGGGTGCCATAGCGCAGGTGCGCGGCGTGAAGCGGCTGATGGGGGCGCCGGTGATGGCGACCGATCTGCGCGCTTCGGTCTCGCTGGTCGTGGCTGGCCTGGCGGCTGAGGGCGAGACCGTGATCAGCCGCGTCTACCACTTGGACCGCGGCTATGAACGGCTCGAGGAAAAGCTGGCGGCCTGCGGGGCGCGAATCGAGAGGCTGGGCGATGGCGCCTGACGACGGCCCCGGCACGTTGAAATTGCGGGCCGAGGATGCCGACGATCTGGTGGTGCTGTCGGCTTGTCTGCAGGACGCACTGGTTCCGGTTCGCGACCTCGCCTATGTCCCCGACCAGCAAATTTTCGTTTTTGTCGCGAACCGCTTCCGCTGGGAGGGTGGGATGCGCCCGGCGCCCGGCAAAGGCGAGCGTCAGCGGGTCCTGTGCGCGGTCTCCTTCGCCGCCGTCCTCGGCGTGTCCTATCGCGGCTTCCGCCGCACCGACGAAGACCGGATCCTGGCGCTGCTGGCGCTGCGGGCTGGACCGGCGAGATTGGAGCGCCCGGCGGTTCATCTCGAGTTCTCCGGCGGCGCCGCGATCCGGCTCGAGGTCGCCCGCATCCTGTGCCGTGCTAAAGATTTAGGCGAGCCCTGGCCGACCCCCTGGCATCCGCGCCATGACGACGCGGAGCAGGGGGGGTGAAGGGCATGGTCGAAGACCGCCTGATCCTGGCGCTGCCCAATGGCCGGATTCTCGCCGAGGTGATGCCGTTGCTGCGCCGGATGGGGGTCGAGCCGGAGCCCGCCTTTGAGGACCCGGCGTCGCGTCGGCTGAGCTTTGCCACCAGCGATCCGCGCCTCGACCTGATCCGGGTGCGCAGCTTCGATGTCGCGACCTTCGTCGCCTTTGGCGCGGCCCAGCTCGGGGTGGCCGGCAATGATGTGCTGATGGAGTTCGATTATTCCGAGATCTACGCGCCGCTCGATCTCGAAGTCGGGCATTGCCGGATTGCGGTCGCGGCGACCGCCGACTGGGTGGCGCGCGAGGACAGGCGGCGGGCGAGCCATATCCGGGTGGCGACGAAATACCCCGAGGTCACTCGCCGCCATTTTGCGGCGCTCGGCGTGCAGGCGGAATGCATCAAGCTCAACGGCGCCATCGAGCTGGCGCCAAGGCTGGGTCTGTGCCAGCACATTGTCGACCTGGTTCAGACCGGCGCCACCCTGAAGGCGAACGGGCTCGTCGAGATCGAGCGCATTGCCGAGGTCAGCTCGCGGCTGATCGTCAACCGCCCGGCGCTGAAGACGCGCCCCGAGGAAGTCGGCGACTGGATCGAGCGCTTCCGCATCGTGGTCGGCGAAGCACCCTTTCCCGCAATACCTGAGAGGGAAGGGGCCCATCGCGGCGTCAACCGCCAGCCCGAGGGCTTGAGCCGCGGGGACGGGAAGGGTGAGGGTCGCCCCACGGCTGCGCCGGAGAAAAGCTGATGCCGGCCAGGTTGTCGACCCGCGACGCCAATTTTGCCGCGGCCTTCGCGCGGCTGGTCGACGCTAAGCGCGAAACCGCGGCCGATGTCGATGCCGCGGTCGCCGCGATCATCGCGGACGTCGCCGGCCGCGGCGATGCGGCGCTGATCGATTACACAAGCCGCTTCGACGGCATCGATCTCACACCCGCCGGCCTGCGGCTGTCGCGTCGAGAAATTAGGGAGACTGCGGCGGCGGCGTCGGCCGAGACATTGGCGGCGCTGCGGCTGGCGGCCGAGCGGATCGAGAGCTTTCACCGCCGCCAATTGCCGGCGGCGCTCGACTATGTCGATGGGCTGGGGGTGCGGCTCGCCGCCCGCTGGCGCCCGGTGGCTGCAGCCGGGCTATACGTGCCGGGCGGCACCGCGGCCTATCCCTCATCGGTGCTGATGAACGCAATTCCGGCGAAAGTCGCCGGCGTCGAGCGTCTGGTGATGACCGTGCCGACCCCAGGTGGGGTGCTGAACCCGCTGGTCCTCGCCGCTGCCGAGCTCGTCGGCATCGACGAAATCTACCGGGTCGGCGGCGCGCAGGCGGTGGCCGCGCTGGCCTGGGGCACGGCGACGATCCGTCCGGTCGACAAGATCGTCGGGCCGGGCAACGCCTATGTCGCGGCGGCGAAGCGACAAGTGTTCGGCCGGGTCGGCATCGACATGATCGCCGGGCCGTCGGAGATCCTGGTCGTCGCCGATGCCAAGAATGACCCCGAATGGATCGCCGCCGATCTGTTGTCGCAGGCCGAGCACGATGGTGCCGCACAGGCCATCCTGATCACCGACGACAGCGATTTCGCGGTGGCGGTGGAGGCCGCGCTCGGGCGGCGTCTGGTGCTGCTGCCGCGGGCGGAAATCGCGCGCGCGAGCTGGAGGGAGAATGGCGCGATCGTGCTCGTCGCCGATTGGAGCGAGGCGCCGGCGCTGATCGATCGCCTCGCCCCGGAGCACCTCGAGCTGGCGATCGACGATGCCGATCGGGTGGCGGATCGGGTGCGTCACGCCGGCGCGATTTTTCTTGGCCGCTGGACCCCCGAGGCGATCGGCGATTACGTCGCCGGACCAAATCACGTGCTGCCGACCGCGCGCAGCGCGCGGTTTGCCTCGGGCTTGGGCGTGCTCGATTTTCTGAAGCGAACTTCGCTCGTCCGCTGCGACCCGGCGAGCCTCGCGGCACTCGCCCCTGCAGCGATCCGTCTGGCCGAGGCCGAAGGGCTCGAGGCCCACGCGCTGTCTTTGGCAATCCGGCTCGACCGGCAGCACGAGGCGTGAAGCGAACGACCATGGATCATCGGCCGAAGGGAGAAACCGAGACCGGCCGCCGCATTGTCCGCATCACGCTCGACGAGCATACGGTCGTGCGCCGCAGCGCCGATATCGAGCACGAGCGGGCGACGGCGATCGCCGATCTGTTGGAACAGAATGCGTTCGCCCCGGTCTCCGGGCGCAACGGGCCGTTCGATCTGCACCTGGCGATCGAAGAGAACCGGCTGAACCTCGACATTCGCTCGCAGTCTGACGGGTCGGGCGAAACCATCGTTCTGCCGCTCGCCCCGTTCCGCGGCATTGTCAAAGATTATTTCATGGTCTGCGAGAGCTATTACGAGGCGGTCCGCGCGTCCCGGCTGGCGCAGGTGGAGGCGATCGACATGGGGCGGCGATCGTTGCACGACGAGGGCTCGGCGCTCTTGATGGAACGGCTCGCCGACAAGGTCGCGATCGACCACGCGACCGCGCGGCGCCTGTTCACCCTTATCTGCGTGCTGCATCTGCGCGGGTGAGGGCCGAGCCCGTGACGGCGCCTCCGCTGGTGTTGGCCTCGGCCTCGCCGCGCCGGCTCGAATTGCTGCGGCAGATCGGGATCGTGCCCGACCGGGTCGATCCGGCGGCGATCGACGAGGGTCTGCACCGCGACGAGGAGCCGGCCGCGCATGCGCTGCGGCTCGCCGAGGAGAAGCTGCGGGCGGTGATGCCGCGCCATCCCGACGCCTACATTCTCGCCGCCGATACCGTCGTCGCCTGCGGCCGGCGGATCCTGCCGAAGCCGGCGGACGAGGCCGCCGCGCGGCGCTGTCTCGAACTATTGTCCGGGCGGCGCCACCGCGTCCATTCCGGCATCGCGCTGTCGAGCCCCGACGGACGATTGGCGTTGCGCCGGGTCGCGAGCCAAGTCGGGTTCAAGCGGCTGAGTGCGGACGAGGTCGCCGCCTATCTGGCGAGCGGTGAATGGCGAGGCAAGGCCGGCGGCTACGCGATACAGGGACGCGCCGCGGCGATGATCCGGTTCGTCTCCGGCTCCTATTCGAATGTCGTCGGCCTGCCCTTGTTCGAGACCGCGCAGCTGCTCGCCGGCCGCGGCTATCGCGCGCGATGCGCCGCGAGCTCGTAATCGCCGCCGGCCCCGGCGAATGGCGCGCGGCGCTCACCGAAGACGGTGCTGCCGTCGAGCTGCGGATCGAGCGCGGCGACGGCGGCGAGGCCGGCAGCATCCATCTCGGCCGGGTGCTGCGCCTGCTGCCGGCGCTCGGCGCGGCGCTGGTCGACATCGGTGGCGACCGGCCGGCGTTTTTGCCGCACAGCGAAATTCTGCCGCGCGGCCGCCGGCTTGACGAGGGCGAGCGGTGCGTCGTGCAAGTGCGCCGCGAAGCGCAGGGCGGCAAAGCGCCGGGGCTGACGACGGCCGTCGCCCTGCGCGGCCGATTTGTCGAACTGGTGGCCGGCCGGCCCGGGATCATGGGGGATGGCGCGCTGTCGGCGCACGACCGTGTGCATCTGCTCGGAACCATCGCGGGTGAGAGGCCGGTCCAGGGCACGATCGGGCTCCGTTTGCTGCAATCCGCGCGGATCGAGACACTTGCCGACGAGGCGGCAGCGCTCGCAGATTTCTGGCCGGAATTATGCGAGCGTGCCAGGCGCCTCGACCCGCCGTCGCGTCTTCATCCGCCCGCGAGCTTTGCCGCCGCCCTCGCCGGCGCGCTGCCGGCCCCGGACCGAATCTTCGTCGACGAGCCGGCGGCGATGCCGGAAATCCGCGCGGCCTTTGCCGATGCCGAGGTCGCTCATCGGCCGGAAAGCCGATGGCCGGTCGACCTCGACGCGCTGTTCGACGAGGCCTTGTCGCCGACCCTGGCGCTCGCCGGCGTGGGCTCGGTTCACATCGAGGCGACGCGGGCCGCAACCTTGATCGACGTTGACAGCGGGTCCCCCGAAACCGGCTCGCCCGAGCAATCGGCATTGGCGGTCAATCTCGCCGCCGCCCGGCTGATTGCCCAGCAGATCCGCCTGCGCAGCCTCGGCGGTGGGATCGTCGTCGACTTTGTCGGCCTCGACGACCGGCGGGCGCGCGAGCGGGTGCGCGCCGCCTTCGCCCGGGCGCTCATGGCCGATCCGGCAAAGCCGCAGCTCCTCGGCTGGACCCGGCTCGGCCATCTCGAGCTGGTGCGCCCGCGCCGCACCCGCCCGCTCGCCGAGGCCCTGCTCGAACTGGCTGCGGGCGGCCCGCTGGTCAGGACCGCCGTCACCGTGGCGCTCGAAGCCCTGCGCGCGCTGCGCCGTGAAGCGAGGGCGCAGCCGGGGCGGCGCTGGCGGCTGGTCGTCGCACCCGAAGTCGCGGCGGCGCTGGCCGGCGGGGCTGCGGCGGCGAGGTGCCATCTCGAACAGCGGCTCGGGCGTGAGATCGCGGTCGCGGCCGATCCGCGCCTCGACCGCGCAGGTTTTCAAATCGCCCAGCCGTGACCATATCGGCGTTGCCATGCCTGACGATCTGCCGACTGGCGATTCGCCGATTCCGCGGCCCCGGCGGTGCCCGATCTGCGGCAAGCCGGCGAGCTTGGCGCACCGTCCGTTCTGTTCGGCGCGCTGCGCCCAGATCGATCTCGGCCGCTGGCTCAAAGGCAATTACCGCATCCCAACCGACGAGCCCGCCGACGACAGCGACGAGGAGCACTGAGCGCGGACAGGACCGCGATTGACCCGCCCGGCGCCAAACGCGAGCATTGCTCCGCATCAGCGCTGGGGGCCAATGACCGCGTCGCCGCGACCGAAGCATTACCGGGTCATCTATGCCGACCCGCCCTGGACCTTCTCGACCTATTCGCGCAAGGGCAAGGGGCGCAGCGCCGAAGCCTATTACGACTGCATGTCGCTCGCCGACATCAAGGCGCTGCCGGTGGCCAATTGGGCGGCCGATGATTGCGTGCTGCTGTTGTGGATCACCGACCCACTGCTGCAGACCGCTTTCGAGGTGATCCGCGCCTGGGGATTTACCTATAAGACCGTCGGCTTCTATTGGGCCAAGCTCAACAAATCGGCTGAGCCGACGGCTTACCGCGATGCCTCCTTTTTCACCGGGCTGGGCTTCTGGACGCGGGCCAACCCGGAGCTGTGCCTGCTGGCGACGCGCGGTCATCCGCATCGCCGCCGCGCCGATGTGCGCAAGCTGATCGTCTCGCCCCGCCGCGAACACAGCCGCAAGCCCGACCAAGCCTATCAGCGCATCGAAGCGCTGTGCGAGGGACCTTATCTGGAGCTGTTTGCGCGCGCCTCGCGACCCGGTTGGGACCGGTGGGGTGCAGAATCCGAATTGGGCCGATCGGGGCCGCGGCGATGGCGCGCCGACAGCTACCCCGACGCGTCCGAAGCCGCGGATTAGCTATCCCGCCACCGCCCGAACGAAGCGCTCCACCTCGGACTCGTCGTTGTAGTAGTGCACGCTGGCGCGGACGAGCGCGTCCAATCCGCGCGCGGGCAGATCGAGCGCGGGCGCGCGCGGCGAGCGGGACACGTGGACGTTGATGTTCATGGCGGAGAGCCGGTCGCGCGTCTGTGCCCGGCGCTTCGCCGTCCTTGAGAAAGGTGACGATCCCGCACTGCTCCACGCCGAGATCGTGCACGCTGACGCCGGGTTGCTTCGCGAGCTCCCGCCGCAGCAGCGCACCGAGCGCTTTGACCCGTGCTTCGATCGCGTCGACGCCCACCCGCATCGCGTAACGGGCGGCGACGCGCGAGGCCGATCTGGCCGGCGACGAATCGCTCCCAGTTTTCGAACCGGCGCGCGTCGTCACGGACGACGTAGGTGTCGGCGTCGACCCAGGAGGCGGCCTCGAGATCGATGAAGGGCGGTTCGAGCATCCCGATGGTGTCGCGCCGCACGTAGAGGAAACCGGTGCCGCGCGGCCCGCGCAGATACTTGCGGCCCGGGGCCGAGAGCATGTGGCAGCCGATCTGCCGCACATCGACCGCGAGCTGGCCGACCGACTGGCAGGCATCGAGCAGATAGAGGATGCCGTGGCGCGCGGCGATGCGGCCGATTTCGGCCGCCGGATTGACGAGCCCGCCTTGCGTCGGCACGTGCGTGATCGCGATCAGCTTGGTGCGCGGACCGATCGCGCGCTCGAGTGACTTGAGGTCGACCTGCCCGGATGCGTCGTCGTCGACCACGTCGATCTCGATTCCGACGCGCGCCTTGATCTGCAGGAAGGCGAGATAGTTCGAAAAATACTCGGCCCGCGCGGTGACGATGCGGTCGCCCGCCCGGAACGGAACCGCGTAGAACGCCATGTCCCAGGCGCGCGTGGCGCTTTCGACGAACGCGATCTCGTGACGGTGCGCGCCGATCAAGGTGGCGAGGGCGTCATAGACATCGGCGATGCGACCCTCTGCTTCGGCTGCGGCCTCGTAGCCGCCAATAGCGGCCTCGCGCGCCAGGTGCCTCGTTACCGCCTCGAAGACCGGACGCGGCGGCAAGGCCGCGCCGGCGTTGTTGAAGTGCAGAACGTTGGCCACGCCGGGTGTATCCGATCTCAGCAACGGCACGTCGAGCGCAGCGTTCATGTCGGCCTCCCGCACCCGCGCCCTGCGCCCTACGCCGAGGGCGACCCGCCCCCGCAGCCGGACGCCGGCGGGCGAGACAATGCTCGCCCGCCGGCCCGCGCTCACTCTGCGGCGGCGAGCTTGTCCTGTGTCTTGGTGTCGAAGTCGGCGGCGTCGTGGCGCTCGTGCAGCTGGCTCGACAGCTCGCCGGAGAGGCGGTTGACCATGCGCCCGCGCCGCACCGCCGGCCGCGCGAGCAGCATGTCGGCCCAGCGCTGCACGTTCTTGTACTCGTGCACCGCGAGGAACTCGGTCGCGCCGTACTGGTCGAACTTCACCAGCCCGCCATACCACGGGAAGATCGCGATGTCGGCGATCGTGTAGGCGGGGCCGGCCACGTACTCGCTTTCCGCGAGGCGGCGGTCGAGCACGTCGAGCAGCCGCTTCGTCTCCATCGTGAACCGGTCGATCGCATATTCGATCTTGACCGGTGCGTAAGCGTAGAAATGGCCGAAGCCGCCGCCGACATAGGGCGTGCTGCCCATCTGCCAGAACAGCCACGACAGGCATTCGGCGCGCGCGACGGTCTCCCTCGGCAGGAATGCGCCGAACTTCTCGGCGAGGTGCACCAGGATAGCGCCGGTCTCGAAGACTCGGATCGGCGTCGGGCCGCTACGGTCCAAGAGCGCCGGGATCTTGGAGTTTGGGTTGATCGCGACGAAGCCGCTGCCGAACTGGTCGCCGTCGCCGATCTTGATCAGCCAGGCATCATATTCGGCGCCCTTGTGGCCCAGGGCGAGCAACTCTTCGAGCATTATCGTGACCTTCACGCCGTTCGGCGTGCCCAGCGAATAGAGCTGTAAGGGGTGGCGGCCGATCGGCAGCTCTTTCTCGTGTGTGGGACCCGCGATCGGGCGGTTGATGTTCGCGAATCTGCCGCCGCTCGGCTTGTTCCAATTCCAGACCTTGGGCGGCATGTAATCGGGCGTGTCGGTCATTCCTGAAGCTCCGGCCGTGTTGTGGGCGCACGCGAACCCGGCGTGCGATCGGCTGATCTTACACGATAGGTCGGCCGTCGGGCACGCGCTTCACGCCTGACCGGGTTTAGACCACGTCGGAACAGACTGCTGATGTCCCAATCACGAGGCAGGACGACCGCCCGCAGCTCGACCAATCCTATTCACGCTTCCGCGTCGGCGAGGTCGCCGTGGTGCGCCTCGGCCAAACCGACATCGTCCGGTCGGCTGTCACAGAGGCGTCGACGGAGCTGTCAGCCTCAATCGAAGGACCGCAAACGGGAGTTGACGCGCGAGGCGGCGGCGTCGCTTATTGCCGCGATGGTGCACACTGGCCGGAGGGGCCTTCAGATGACCGCGCAGCCGTTCCATGGGGTGCTCGTCCCCGTTTTGACCCCGTTTACCGCGGCGGGCGAGCCCGATGCCGGGCGGTTTACCGCGTTCTGCCGCTGGCTGCTCGAACAGGGGGCGGGCGGGCTCGCGATCTTCGGCACGACCAGCGAGGCCAACTCGATGTCGCCTGCCGAGCGCATGGCTCTGCTCGACCATCTGGTCGCGGCCGGCATCCCGGCTGAAAAGCTGATGCCCGGCACCGGCGCTTGTGCGATGACCGACGCAGCCACTTTGGTGCGGCACGCGGTCGGGCGTGGCTGCGGCGGGGTCCTGATGCTGCCGCCCTTTTACTACAAGCCGGTCAGCGACGATGGTATCTTTGCTTTCATGTCGACGGTCATCGACCGGGTCGCTTCCTCGGCGCTGCGGGTCTACCTCTACCATATCCCGCCGGTGGCGGTGGTCGGCTACTCGCTCGACCTGGTCGGGCGCTTGATCAAGGCCTATCCGCAGACCGTGGTTGGGTTGAAGGACAGCTCTGGCGACTGGAGCAACACCGCCGGATTGCTTGAGCGCTATCCGGGCTTTGCCGTGTTCCCCGGCTCCGAGGTGTTCCTGCTGGACGCGCTGCGCAAGGGCGGGGCCGGCTGCATCACCGCTACCGGCAACATCAACGTGTCGGGGATTGCCAGGCTCTATGCCAATTGGCAGGGTCCGCAGGCCGGCGCCTTGCAGGCCGAAGTCACTACCGTGCGCAAGACCATGCAGGCCTATCCGATGGTGCCGGCCTTGAAGCGGGTCGTCGCCCATTTCCACGACGATCCGGATTGGGCCGCGGTGCGCCCGCCGTTGACCGCGCTCGACCGGGCGCAATCGGCGGCGTTGATCGCCGACCTCGGCAAGATCGGATTTACCCTGGGTGAGCGCCGCCAGCGGGCCGCCGCAGAGTAAAGGCAGAGAAGCGGGGACCCGGTCGAGATTGCTTCGTCGCTCCGCTCCTCGCAATGACATTACTTTAGTCATTGCGAGCGAAGCGAAGCAATCCCGTAGACAAGGAGGGATCGAAGCATGGCAACCAATGCAATTGCGGCCCGCAACCCGGAGCGCGAGGCCTTCTACCAGCAGATCGGCGCCAGCAACCTCGCGCCGCTGTGGGAGCGGCTGCACGGGCTCGTCACTGCCCAGCCGGTGACGCCATGCCTGCCGGCGATCTGGCACTACCGCGACGTGCGCCCATACCTGATGCAGGCGGGCGGCCTGATCAGCGCCGAGGAGGCGACACGCCGGGTGCTGATCCTCGAAAACCCCGGGCTCAAGGGCCAGACCTCGATCACCCATTCGCTGTTCGCCGGGCTGCAGCTGATCCTGCTGGGCGAGGTGGCGCCGGCGCACCGCCACACGCAGTCGGCGTTGCGCTTCGTCATCGAGGGCAATGGCGCCTACACCGCGGTCGACGGCGAGCGCACGACGATGCACCCCGGCGACTTTGTCATCACGCCCTCCTGGACCTGGCACGACCACGGCAACGCAACTCAAGAGCCAATGGTCTGGCTCGACGGGCTCGACGTCCCGCTCGTGCGCCTGCTCGATGCGAGCTTTGCCGAGCCGGGCCTGGCCGACGTGCAGGCCGTCACCCGGCCCGAGGGCGATAACGCCGCGCGCTTTGCGAACAATTTGATGCCGGTCGACTGGAGGCCGGCGGTCAAGACCTCGCCGGTGTTCAACTATCCCTATGCGCGCTCGCGCGAGTCGCTCGACGTGCTGAGCCGCAACGAGGGCCCCGATCCCTGCCACGGGCACAAATTGCGCTACGTCAACCCGGCGAGCGGCGATTTCGCGATGCCGACGATCGGCGCCTTTATCCAGCTGCTGCCGCAGGGCTTTGCCACCCGCCTCTACCGCTCGACCGACGGCACGGTGTTTGTCGCGGTCGAGGGCTCGGGCGAGAGCCGGGTCGGCGACCATGTGCTGCACTGGGAGCCGCGCGATGTCTTTGTCGTGCCGAGCTGGACGACGGTCAGCCACCAGGCGCACGGCGAGGCTGTGCTGTTCAGCTATTCCGATCGGCCGGTGCAGGAAAAGCTCGGCCTCTATCGCGAGCAGCGCGGCAACGCCTGACACCGTTCGCGGTGCCGCCGGAGGCATGCGATGGATGTGATCATCATTGGCGCCGGGATCGGCGGGCTGACCTTGGGGTTAGCACTGCACCGCGCCGGAATTCCCTGCCATATTTATGAAGCGGCCACGGCGATCGCGCCGATCGGGGTCGGCATCAACGTGCTTCCGCACGCGACCCGCGAGCTGGCTGAGCTCGACCTCGAAGCAGCCCTCGCGCGGGTCGGGGTCACCACCGCCGAGGCCTGTTTTTTCAACCGGTTCGGCCAGCTGATCTATCGCGAGCCGCTGGGCCGGGCGGCCGGCTATGCCTGGCCGCAATTTTCGATCCATCGCGGCGATCTGCAGCAGGTGTTGGCCGACGCCTTTATCCGCCGCACCGGCGCCGATCGCCTCGACACCGGATGGCGCTGCATCGGGTTCGAGCAAGATCAGAGGCAGGTCACCGTCCGTTTCGAGAATGCCGAGAGCGGGGAAAGCTTGCCGGCGCAGCGCGGCACGGTCGCGATCGCCTGCGACGGCATTCATTCGGTCGTCCGCAAGCAGCTCTACCCCGACGAGGGCGAGCCGGTCTATTCCGGCTACAACATGTGGCGCGGGGTGACGCGGTGGCCGCGGTTTCTGTCCGGCGCCAGCATGGTCCGCGCCGGCTGGCTCGCCACCGGCAAGATGGTGATCTATCCGGTCCGCAACGATATCGACGACGAGGGCCGGCAGCTCATAAATTGGGTCGCTGAGGTCGAGACCCCGCGGCACGAGGCGCGCGATTGGACCCGCCCGGGGGCGCTCGCCGATTTTCTCGGCGCGTTCAAGGATTGGCGCTTCGACTGGCTCGATGTGCCGGCGATGATCTGCGCCGCCGACGCGATCCTCGAATTTCCGATGGTCGACCAGAACCCGCTGCCGCGCTGGAGCTTTGGCCGGGTCACGCTTGTGGGCGACGCCGCGCACCCTATGGTGCCGCGCGGCTCGAACGGCGCCGGCCAGGCGATCGTCGACGCTCGCTCGCTCGCCGACTGCCTGTCGCAAACCGCCGATCCGGTCGCGGCGTTGCGCGCCTATGAGGCAGTGCGGCGCGAGGCCACCGGCAAGGTCGTCCTGACCAACCGCACCAACCCGCCCGACGCGATCCTGCGCGAGGTTTATCTGCGCACCGGCGACCGGCCGTTCGACGATATCGACGCGGTGATCAGCCGCGACGAGCTGCAGGCGATGTCGGAGAACTACAAGCGGGTTGCCGGCTACGATCACGAGACCTTGGCCCGCCGCAAATGACCCATAGCAAATGATCCGGCGCGTCGTCGCCGCGGCGTCACTGGCGCTGATCGCCGTATCGGCCGCCGACGCGACGGCGGCCCCGCCTCAAGCGGTCGAGGCCGAGCACGGCATGGTCGTGACTTCGCAGCACATCGCCTCGGCAGTCGGCGCCGGCATACTCGCCGCCGGCGGCAACGCGATCGACGCGGCGGTCGCGGTCGGCTATGCACTCGCCGTGGTCGAGCCGTGCTGCGGCAATATCGGCGGCGGCGGGTTCATGACCGTTCACCTCGCCGCCGGGCATGACACCTTTATCAATTTCCGTGAGACCGCACCGAGGGCGGCGACCGCCGATATGTATCTCGACGCCGCCGGCAAGCCGCTGACCGATCTCAGCCGCGACGGCTGGCGCGCCATTGGCGTGCCGGGGACGGTCATGGGGCTCGACCATGCGCTCGGCGAATACGGCAGCCTGCCGCGCGCGGCGGTGATGGCGCCGGCGATCGCCTTGGCGCGCGACGGCTTTGTGCTGAGCCGGGACGACGTCGCGGTGCTCGACGCCAAGGTCGGACGGTTGGCCCAAGACCCGGTTGCGGCCAAGATTTTCCTGCGCCCTGATGGCGGCCGTCTGCGGCCGGGCGACCGCCTGGTGCAGAAAGACCTGGCGGCGACCCTCGCGGCCATTGCGGAGAAGGGGCCGGATGATTTTTACCGTGGTCCGGTGGCCGCAGCGGTCGCCAAGGCCAGCCGCGCCGATGGCGGGCTTCTGACCGCACCGGATTTCGCCGATTACACGGTAACCGAGGGTCCGCCGCTCGCCTGTTCCTACCGCGGCTATGCCGTCGTGTCGGCGCCGCCGCCGAGCTCGGGCGGGGCGACGATCTGCGAAATTCTCGATATCCTCAAGGGTTACGACATCAAGTCCCTGGGCGTTCGCTCGGCGCGTGCGGTCGCGCTGATGGTCGAGGCGATGCGCCGCGGCTACGCCGACCGCAACGCCGATCTGGGCGACCCGGCCTTTGTGGCGAACCCGCTCGACCGGCTGCTGTCAAAAGGCTACGCGGCCGGCGTCCGGGCCGCGATCGCGGCGGGCGCAGCGACCCCAGCCGTCGATGTTGAGATTGGCGCAGGACACCTGGATGTAGTAGGTGCTGCCGGAGTACTGGACCGGGGCCGGCCGGCGCGTTGCACTGGTTGTAGGAGCGAGCTCAGCGCTGATCTGGCTGGGCGTCTCGCCCGGGTCGAGGGTGAAGTAGTAGCGGAAGCTGGCATTCGTGCATCTGCCGGGCCGGCCAGGCCGACTGGTTGTTGATCAGCGCCTTGATCTCGATGAAGTTGCTGGCCTGGTTGTTGATCGCGGCCTGCACGTAGATCTGCGGCCCGTCGGAGTCTCCGGCGGCGGGAAATCCGCGACCGGCGTGCCGCCGTACTGCTGGGTCAGCGCGGCCAGGTCGCCGGAGAATAGCGCGTTATAGTCCAGCGCCCCCTCGGTCTCCTGGTAGTTGCTGCGCTGGTCGGTAAGCCGTCATCGGCCGAGGCCGGGCCGCCGACCAGCAGGCCGTAGTCCAGGTGCCGGGTCTGCGCCGGGGTGGTCAGGTTGTCGGCCCAGGAGTCGTGCGCCGGGGCGTTGTGCGGGTACTGCGACCAGGCGGTGTTCGTGCCGTTGTTGGTGAACCCGACCTCGTAGCTCATCGTCGTTCGGGTTGTCGCCCAGGATGTAGTTGATTTGCTGCACCGCGAAGTTGTGGTAGGCCGTGGCCCGGGCGGCGTCCAGCCCGTTGGCGGTCAGGTAGTTGCTGAACTCCAGGGCCAGGTACGCGGCGTTCGCCGAGTACCGCAGCGATCCCCAGCTGCTCAGGAACGCCTCGCCGCCCGGTGAGTAGCTGACCTCCGGTGCCGCCGAACCCGGTGGTCCACCAGTCCAGGTTGTCCTCGGCGTCGGTGAGGTACTGCTGCTGGCCGGTGAGCTGGGCCATCCAGATGTAGTCGGCGAAGCTGTCGTCGTCCCAGTTCACCGTCCAGTTGTACTCGTGCAGGGTGGACTGCTGGGCCAGCGGCAGGTTGGCGAAGTCGGTCTCCGCCGCCGACAGCCAGCTGGCCGTGCCGGTCGCCTTGTACAGCCAGATCTCCGCGGCGACGAGCTGGCTCCAGTAGCCGCTGTACGAGTTGTAGTAGTCCGCCGCGGAAGTGATGCAGCTCGCGTAGTTGCCGCAGGTAGCTGTCGGCGAAGCTGTACAGCGACTCCGCCTGGGACAGCAGTTGGGCCGAGTACTTCGGGTCGGAGGTCTTGAACACGATCGAGGAAGCGGCGAGCGCGGCGGACGCCTGCCCGGTCAGGTCGGAGCCCGGGCAGGATGAGGTCACCGCGTAGGACGGCCGCGTGGTCGGGTTGGTCTCGGCTGGACCCCAGTACTGGTGATCGGTGCCGGGGTCGGCCACCTGGCCGTAGAACGACGTTCGCTGACGGGTGCGCGGCGAGGATGTAGTCATCGCCCCAGCGCAGGTTCTCCAGCGCGGTCTGGTACTGCCCGGCGGCGGTGTAGCCCGGCTGGTAGTCCAGCAGCCCCCAGGCGAGCATGTTCATCGTCCACGCCTCGGGCAGGCCGAACTTCACCAGGTCGCCGGCGTCGTGGTAGCCGCCGGTGAGATTCACCCCGTTGTCCGAGCCGTCGGAGAGGTCCGAGTCGCCGCGCCAGTCCACCGGATTGTCTGGCGGCAGCTGGCCGGAGCGCTGCGCCGCGTAGAAGTACATCGAGTCCTGCAGCGCCTCGGCGTAGTCGAACTCGCCGTTCGGGGAGGGTGCCGCGTGCGCGGCCGGCTGGATCGCCACCATGCCGGCCGCGGCGAGGGCCAGCGCCACCAGAAGGAGGCGGCCGCGCCGGATGAGCCTGGAGAGGTGCACGCCCTGACGCTACGAGCCGGGCAGCCACGGTCAACGGCACCCGCCGCGCCCCCGTCAGCAGCGCCGACCGCAGACCGCTGACCAGCAAGGCAGCTCCCGATCCAGCTGAACGCCAGTGCCCGTCCGGTGAAACTTGCACGGCTACTCGGACCAGCGTGGCCGCTGCCGCCTTCCCGCCGTGTTCCCTGGGCCGCGCCGCCCGCCGTGTTCCCCGCCGCAGCAGGCTGTGCCGCCCGCGGCGCGGGCTATTTGATGAGGCCGAGGTAGCTGACGCTAGGACTGGCCGCCGTGCACGGATGCCCTGGGATGTACATCACCGCGGGAACGCTCGAGGGGGTCAGCGGCACGCAGCTGATCATCCAGCCTGCGAATGACCAGGACCACGTGAACAGGACCTGGCGAGCTCAGCCGGTAACCGTCATATCCGTTCGTGCAGGTGATTCCCTGACCGGGCCGGCATGCACGGAAGGACCGTCATGAGAAAGATCACCGCAGGCTTGTTCATCACGCTCGACGGCGTCATCGAGGCGCCGGAGAAGGGGAGCCCTCCTTATTACAACGACGAGATGACTCAGGTCGTCATGGGACAGATGGCCGACGCCGACACGCAGCTGTACGGGCGGCGCACCTATGAATTGTTCCGCACGGTGTTCAGCGGCCCCTCCGCCCCGCCGCACGGGGAGATGATGACCAACGCGCCAAAGATCGTCGTGTCCACCACCCTGGAGCATCCTGACTGGGGACCCACGACGCTCATCAGCAGTGACGTCACCGCCGAACTCACCAATCTCAAGCAGCAGCCCGGCAGGAACATCAGCACCGGGGCCAGCGGGACCCTGGTCCGGTTCCTGCTCCAGCAAGGACTGCTTGACGAACTCAGCCTGCTGGTACACCCGCTCGTGGTCGGCACCGGCAAGCACCTGTTTGAGGGAGGCACCGGCCGGGTGCCGCTCAGGCTCCTCGA
>CAVPFB010000009.1:0-88992 GCA_963703665.1 uncultured Alphaproteobacteria bacterium
CACTGGCCGTAGACCGGGTACTGGCAGCAGATGAACTCGATATAGGCCGGGCGGCCCGACGCATTGACGTCGAGCGCGCGCCGCAGGGCCGGGATGATTTCGGCCGGCTCGCTGACCCGCTCGGTGTGGAAGCCGAGGGCGCCGATCACCTTCGACATGTCCACCTCGTCGGGCCCCAGCACCCGATGGGTGAAGGGATCGTGTCCCGGCCCCCAGAAGCCGGGTCCATAGCCCGCAAAGCCGCCATTGCTGATGTGCACGACCGTGACCCCGAGTTTCTCGCGCAGCAGAACCTCGAGGTTGCCGAGCATGTAGCCAAGGCCCGCCTCGCCGGTCACCGCCACGGATGCCCTGTCCGGAAACGCCTTCTTGGCGGCAATCGCGGCAGCCAGGCTGAAGCCGAGCGTCGAGACATTGCCCCAGCCGAGGAAGCCGCGCGGGATCAGCGTGTCGAAGACGGTGCTCAGCTGGTCGCGCGTGTTGCCGCTTTCGTGCGTCACGAACGAATTCTTCAGATCCAGCACCTCCATCAGATCGCCGTACACCCGATAGGGGTTGATCGGCTTCTCGTCGGAGTTCATGACCTGCCGGTATCGGGCGAGCGCCTGCGTCGCGCGCCGCCTTCACTTCCGCCGCCACATCACCCGCACTCCGTCCGGCGCCGGACGCCGTGCGGCCGGACACTTCCTGGCGGAGCGCCTGCAAGGTCAGGCGCGCATCGCCGATCACCGCGTGCGCCGTCGGATACATCTTGTTGATGTGCAGTTCGTCGACGTTGCAGTGGATGATGGTCTTCTTCGCCGGATCGGGAATGCCGTGGCTGAAGCGGCCCGGCGACAGGCTCGAGCCGATGGCGAGGATCAGGTCGCTTTTGTTCAGGTAGTGCGCCACCTGGTCGCCGCGCACGCCGACAAACAGCGGATGGTCCTCCGGGAACGCCCCTTTGGCCTTGAGCGTCGTGATCACCGGCGCATTGACGAGCTCCGCCAGCGCTTTCAGCTCTTCCGAGGCGCCCGCGTAGATGACCCCCTCGCCGGCGTAGATCAGCGGGTTGCGGGCTTTGAGGAGCTGGTCGACGGCAGCGCGCACATCCGCCGGGTCCGGTGCGGATTTCCAGCCCTTGACGGGATGGTAGGGGTCGGCGGTCTCGTCGTATGTGGCCGTCGCGTTGGGAATAGCCAGGATCACCGGGCCCGGCCGGCCGCTGCGCAGCATGGTGAAGGCGCGGCGCATCAGCTCAGGCGTGCGCTCGGGCTTGTCGAGATAGCCGAACCACTTCGACACGGTCTTCATCGCCGATGCGACGTCGTACTGGCTGTTGCCCGAGCTGCCGGCCGGCACGCCATCGGTGATGCACAGAACCGGCGAGCCATCCTCATAGGCCTGCGCCATCCCGGCATAGGCGTACTGCATGCCGGCGGCATTGACGCCCCCTTGGAAGGTGGCGACCCCGATCCGTGAACCCGCGGTGATGCGTGAGAACGCGTCGGCGACCGCGACGGCGTAGCGGTCGTCGCGCATCATCAGCATCGGCACCCCTTCCCGGCCGAGCGCGTTGTTCACCCGGCAGACCGGGAAGGTCGATACCCAACCCACACCCTCCTGCTTGAGAATGCGGCTAATGCCGGTCGCTACATCGATCGTCATGGATGTGGTCTCCTTTGCACGGAGCCGAGCGGCCAGCCTCCGTGTGGGCGTGTTTGAGCATACAATAACCAGCCGCGCGCCGTCTTCCAACGGTCCGATGCCGAGCACCAATCGTCGCCAGCAGAGGATCGCTTTCGAACTCGCAACGGCCGCTCAGCCTTGGCGGCGCGAACCGCTCTTGATGTCCCTCAGCCGTCACTCGCGATCCCACTAAAAGAGGACACTCCGGCCGTCTCCATCTACCGAAAGTGACCCGAAGCCGTCATTCGCTCCGCAGAGCTTGGGAATGATCGTTGAGGGTATCGCAGATACTTTGTTGCGCCTTCTTGACCTTCATCGGATCGGTGCCGCGACGGAGTATGTTTGGAGTCGGCCGCCCGGCCCGGCCGGCCGTAAAGCGATTTACGGGCGCATGCGATACTGTGCCCACGGTTCAGCAACCCTATATTCGGCTAGAATGAGGTGCTGTCATTTTGACGAGGAGACTGGAGGACCATGACTGAGCGCAAGCCTCCGGGAACGAGCTGGGAGACGTGGATCGAAGCGCAGATCCGTGTCGCCCGGGAACAGGGAGCCTTCGACAACCTGCCGGGGGCCGGTAAACCCCTCCCGTATCTCGGTCAGGAATACGATCCTGACTGGTGGGTGAAGCAGCTCGTCCAGCGCGAGCAGATCTCGATCCTGCCGCCCTCGCTCGAACTACTCCGCAAGGTGGACAAGGAGCTCGCCGCGATCGAGAAGCTCCACGACGAAGCAACCGTCCGTCGTCGGGTCTCCGCTCTCAACGTCGAGATCGCCAAGGTCAACGCCACCGTGCTGGAGGGGCCGCCGACGCGCCTCGGCACACTGGATGTTGATCAGGTCGTGGCGCGTTGGCGGCGAACCCGCTCCGCCAATCCTAGCGGTGGCTCTCCGGTCTCACGGCCTCCCCAAAGCGACACGAAGCGCTAATGCTATGAAACCAGCGATTCGGGCGTCAGCCTCGCCCTAACCGTTTTGCCAAACATCAGATTCTCTGGCTCGGTTTCCCCGGTCGACCTGAGCCGATCGATAGTCGTCAGGCGAACAGTTGGAATCGGCACATCCTCGTCGTTGCCGCGCGTTCCGGCGGAGGTCCGTTCATTATCTGATTTGCCGAGTTTACCGGAACGCGAATTCCTGGTAGCCGCCTTTGGCGACCTCATCGGTCGTTCGCCGGAAATGCGCGCCGTCGCCATTGTAGCCCAGAACGCGCTGCACGGTGCGGCCCTCGACGTTGCGATTGACGCCGTTCTGCCAGGAATTGACCTTGAAGGACAGCAATGCTTCGCCTGCCTTGATCACGATCCGCGTCCACTCGTCGACTTTTTCCGGCCGGGTCGCCACACGCGGGGACGGTTCGGTTCCCACCCGACCCAAGCCGTTCGCCGGTGTCGTCATGTATGGCACCTTCGGGTCAAGATGGGGCGGGCGGTCGTCACCGGTGCCGTGACGATCGGCTTTGAGCCGAGGGCAAACGTGGCCCGCGCTTACAGCTTTAGGGCGAGCTCCATCGCCGCCAACACGGAACCGGGCGATCGTATAGCTTGGACCTACCAGCTCAAGGCGGGCCGCCTGGCCGGTAGCGAAACTCTCCGGCGAACACCGGGCGCTTGACGCGAAGGGCGGCGGCGCAAGGCATCAAGGTGTTACCGATGGCGTCCCTCATGCTCGAACAGTTCCGACAGGTGGATCCATGACCAAGATAATCCTCACCCGCCATGGGCACGTCGAAGGCATCAGCCCCGAGCGCTTCCGCGGCCGCACGGACGTACCGCTGACAGAAAAGGGCGAGTCCCAGGCCCGAGCCGTCGCCGCACGAATTGCGAGCGGCTGGAAGCCGCAGGTCGTCTACACGAGTCCGATGACCCGCTGCGTCGCGACCGGAGGTGAAATCGCCCGTGCCTGCGGCGTCGCGGGCGAGGCACTCGAAGATCTCAATGATCTCGATTATGGCGAATGGCAGTGGAAAACGTTTGCCGAGGTTCGTTTGGAAAATCCCACGCTCCTCACAGCTTGGCAGGAACGACCCCATCTCGTGCGCTTTCCGCACGGTGACTCCCTCCAGGATCTTGTTGCTCGCACGGCCGACGCGCTTCGCTTCGTCCTCGCCAGCCATTCCGGTGACGACGAGACGGTCGTGCTGGTCGGCCATGACAGCGTCAATCGGGCCTTGATGTTACAGCTCCTCGATCAGCCCTTGTCCGCCTATTGGCGCATCGCACAAGGGCCCTGCGCGATCAACGAGATAGATATCATCGAAGGTCGGGTCTGCGTCCTTCGGGTCAACGAAACGGCGCATCTCGCCCCGGCAGCTGGATCGTTGTGAGCGGGGCAATCGCAAAAGGATCGTAAGCCTTCGAAAAGGTTTGTATATTGGGCTTAACCTGGCCACCGTCGCTGCCGGGCATTGACGCTGTACGGAGGCAAACCTACCTTTCCTCAAAGGGATGGAGCCCCCCGCTATGCTCCATAGGCTGATGACTCCTGCCACTTACCGCACGCCGATTTCGCTTCGTTCCTCGACGATGAGCGGGTGCATTTCTTGCGTGCGGAGCGTAGTGAGGATGGCGTCAGAAGCTTTCGCTATTGACAACCCACGACCACAACACCATCCTCGGAGCACCTACAGGTGATGGAGTTCGCCTTTTAACCGCCCTTTGGGCTGATGACTCCTCCGATACGTCTGCTGACGACAGGAGGAGTTTGCGTGAGCGGCCTACAGCGACCCACCCGAACCAGCTCAGCACGCCCATTTGAGCCGCCCTTCCTGCCGCAGCCGGAGCGCTCGCGGTGACCGCGCGGGATATCCTGCTCCAGGTCGCCCAGGTCCTGACGGTGGTGGTTCTGGCGCCGCTGATCCAGGGCATCATCCTCCAATTCGAAGAACGCGTGCAGCGCTCGCAAGGGCCCGGCATCTTCCAGCCCTATCGCGACCTCTGGAAGCTCTTCCACAAGCAGATCGTCGTACCGCAGACGGCATCGTGGCTGTTTTGGGTCACACCCATTGTCGCGTTCACCTGCATGCTCGTGGTGCCGATTTTGATCCCGGTGCTGACCAATTTCCCGCTGCCGCGAATCCGATATGGGCGACATCCTCGGCGGAGGACTCATCCTCACGCTTGGGTCGTTCATGATCATCCTGGCCGGCCTCGACACATCGAGCGCCTATGGCGGCATCGGCTCAAGCCGCGCGGTGATGCTGTCGATCCTCGCTGAACCGACGCTGATTCTGGTCTTCGTCGGAATCACGCTTGTCGCAAAATCGATGTTGCCCTTTGTCGTCAATCACCTACTCGTGTCGAATTGGCCGATTTATTGGAGCCCGGCGCACCTCTTTCTGGTCGCAGCTTTCTTCATTTTGCTGCTGGTCGAAACCGACCGCATGCCAATTCATTCGAGTACCCATATCGAGGTCTATATGATCGAGGAGGCTCGAATACTCGAATATTCGGGACCGTTGCTGGCGCTCCTCAAATGGGCATCAGCGATGAAGCAGTTCATCCTCTACACTATCTTCTGCAACGTGCTGATCTTACCCTGGGGATTGTCGATCAAAGGCGCCGCGTTAGGCGCTCTCGGGGCGGCGGCAGGTCTGATCATCAAGTTTGTGATCGTCGCTTGCGTCGTCGTCTTCGTCGAGACGGCCCAGTCTCGTCTACGCTTCTATCGCTACCAAGAGCCGCTCGCCGCATCCTTTCTCTTGGCGGTCCTATCGATTATCGGCACCCAACTGAGTTAGCGCCATACTGAGTTAGCGCCATGCTGATCCAGCACCTCGACCCACTTGCGTCATCTTTGTTCAGCCTCCTCGCGATCGCCTGTCTCCTGCTGTCTTTCGTCATGCTGGGGTCACGGTGGCTCAAGAATTATCTCTACGCCTTCGCAGCCGAGTCCTGGATTATTGCCGCGCTCTCCGCTGCAGTCGCGTATTACGGAAGCTATCCCGAGCTTTTCCTCATCGCGCTGCTCACGTTGCTCTTTCGCGGTATGCTTCTACCCTATCTGATCTGGCGGATCATTCGACGCCTTGATGTCGGCCGTGAAATTCACCTAATTCTACAACCTAGCACTGGTCTCGTCGTCGGCGCGTTCTTCGTCATGTTTGCGCTATCCGTGTCGTTTCGCGTTGCGACAGAATTTCACCTGGAGCTCACGGTCGCGGTACTGGCGCTGACCGTCATGCTGTCGATGAAGCTGATCGGCTTTCTGATGCTTGCGGTCCGGCACGAGGCGGTCAGCCAGATCCTTGGCCTCCTTGTCCTCGAGAACGGAATCTTTCTCGGCTCGCAAATTCTCGTACCAGGCATGCCGCTGTTGATCGAGCTGGTGATCCTGTTCGACCTCCTGATCATCGTCGCCTGCTTCGGCGTCCTCGTCGACTATCTCATGACGCATGCGGGCACGACCAGCACGCTCGACCTCAAGAGGCTCGTCGGCTGATGCTCGGCGGACCACTCCTCGCGCTGTCCTTCGCGCCCTTGGTAGCCCTGGTCGGTTGCCTTGTCGTGCGTCGCCCTCGCTTTTGTGAGGCGTTCAACGTGATTGCCAGCGCGATATCGTTCGCCTGTGCACTTCCGCTTCCATTCCTCGTGGACGGTCGGGCGACGTTGTTTTGGGGCGACTACATCATCATCGACAGGGCGTCGGCGTGGATCATTCTGTGCACGTCGATCGTCTACTTCCTCGCCTCGATCTATGCCATCGGCTACATGCGTCTGCTGAAGGAGGATGAGCGCCTTTTCAGGTTCTACGCGCTTTTCGCAGGGTTCGGACTGACCACACTCGTCGGACCGCTGATGAACAGCGTCGGCATCTACTGGATCGCGATCGAGCTGACCACGCTCGTCAGCACATTCCTGGTCGCTTTTGAGCGCGTCGCCGAAAGCATGGAGGCGGCCTGGAAATACATCATGGTCGTCTCGGCGGGGATCAGCTTGGCGCTGCTCGGCACCATACTGTTTTATTGGGCGGGCAGCTTCGTCCTCGGGCCAACCTATCAGATGACTTGGGCAGTCCTGACCGAGGCTGCGCCAAAGATGAATCCTGTTCTGCTGATCCTGGCCTTCCTGCTGGTGCTCGTGGGCTTTGGAACGAAGGTGGGGCTGGCGCCAATGCATAGCTGGCTACCGGATGCCCATAGCGAAAGCCCGGCGCCGGTGTCGGCAATGTTGTCCGGAGCGCTGCTGAACACGGCGATGATCGGGATCGTTCGATTTCTGAGCATTACCAGAGCCGCCGATCTCGGTCATCTTCCTCAATTGGTGCTCGTTGCTTTCGGTGCACTGTCGCTCCTAATCGGCGCCCTTTTCATCGTGCACCAGCACGGTATCAAGCGGCTCATGGCATATTCGAGTATCGAGCACATGGGCGTGGTGGCACTCGGTTTTGGCTTTGGCGGTCCGCTCGGCGTCGGCGGCGCGCTCTATCACATGCTCAATCATTCGCTCAACAAATCGCTGATGTTCTTCGGCGCGGGCAACATGATGCGCGCTTACGGAACGAAGGAGATTGCGCATATCAACGGCGTCAACAAATACTTCCCCGTCCAGGGCGCCCTATGGCTTGCCGGCGCCATCGCGATCACAGGAGCGCCGCCCTTCGGATTGTTCCTGAGCGAATTCACCATCATGCGGGCCGGGCTGAAGCCGTCCTTCTCCTGGGCCGTCTACGTGATGGCGATCCTTCTGATCGTGATCTTCATCGGGTTCATGAACCACTTTCGGACCATGTATTATGGGCCGGCATTTGACGAACCGGCGCCGATGGGGAAGGTGAGCGCCTGGTGTGAGGTGCCGATGTGGCTGGCGTTATTTCCTCTCCTGGTGCTCGGCCTCTGGTGGCCTGCGGACATCTGGACGTATCTGACCTCGGTTGCGCAATCCCTGTCGCCGGGTGTGCCATGACGATCGTGTCGGAGAGCGACGCCAAGGCGACCGAGATCGCCCTGATCAAGCCGGATCGTCTGCCAACAGCCGTGAGCGAAGTGATCGCGGCTGGCGGCCGCATGCAGATGGCCTATGCCTGGCGCACCGCCGCCGGCATCATCGAGCTTCGCTATGTCGGCAGCCGCGGCCAGACGGAAGTTTTCTTTACCTGGCGATGCATTCCCGACGGGCCGGTTCCCAGCGTCGCCCCGGTCAGCCCTCTCTTAGGTTGGTATGAGCGCGAAATGGCCGACTTGTTCGGCGTCGAGTTCAGCGGTCAGCCCGAGCCGCACCGATTGGTCCTGCATGAAGGCGCCCATCCGGTGTTACCGCCGTTCGAGCCGGCATATCCTACAGACGACATGATCCCGTTCGAGCCGGCCGATGGCGGCCTGCCGGAGATCGACAACCCCGACGTCCAGCGGCTGCCGTTCGGGCCGGTCCGCGCCGACGTCGTCGAATCCGCAGAGCTCATTTTCTTCTACGTCGGCGAACACATTCTCCATTTCCACCCCCAGCTTTTCTTCAAGCATCGGGGCATGGAAAAGCGCTTCGAAGGGCGCTCTCTAGCGAGCGCCACGGTGTTGGCAGAACGCGTCTCGGGCGTCGGCAGCTTTTCTCACGCGCTCGCTTTCTGCCAAGCGGTCGAGCACGCGGCCGGCTGCACGGTGCCGCAGCGCGCCCGGATGCTGCGCTCGCTCCTCGCGGAGCTGGAGCGGCTTTACAACCATCTTCACTATCTCGGCCATTTGTCTCACACGACGACGCTGAAGGTCGGAGAGGCCGAGGGCAAGCTTCTCGAAGAACGCACCAAGCAGATCAATGGACATCTGACGGGAAGCCGCTTTCTTCGAAGCTTGCTGGTTCCAGGCGGTCTACGCCGCGATCTCGATCCAAAGTCTTGGCTCGGTCCGAGAGCTCGAGCAGCTGCGGGAAGAAATCGCGACCTATGTCGCAATGCTGGAGAACACAAACAGCCATTTGGATCGGCTCATCACGACGGGCGTCCTCTCGCGCGAAGTGGCGTTCGATCAAGGTGCAACGGGTCCGATCCAGCGAGCCTCGGGTTTCGATCGCGATCTGCGCCGGGATCATCCCTATGCCGGCTATGATGCCCTCGCGTTCGAGGTGCCGGTTCGGGCGAGCGGCGATGCCCACGCCCGAGCGCAGGTTCGTATCGCGGAAATCGATGCCAGCATCGGGCTGATTCAGCGCGTCCTCCTTCTTCTCGCGGACGGCCCGATTCGCGCTGACTGTACGCCGCCGCCAAACTCTGAAGGCCTCGGCTGGGCAGAATCGCCCCGCGGCTCTCTTTTCTACGCGGTCCACGTCGACGGCGACGGCAGGCTGGCGCGCGTCAAGATCAAGTCACCCTCGTTCTCGAACTGGCGGGTTTTCCCCTTCACGGTCCACGACAGCAACATGATGGACTACGCCATCAACGAGGCAAGCTTCGGCCTCACCGTCGCGGGATGCGATCGTTAGGAGGTCTGCATGCCGTTTTGGACATTTTTTGGCCTGCAGAAAGGAAAGGCGACCACGCCTTGGCCGGGACGCGATCTGCCAACAGGTCAGGAAGGCGTCCTCGGAATGCCGCGATTTGACCCCGACCAGTGCGAATTCCGCGTGTAACGAGTGCGCCGCCGTCTGCCCAACAACTGCCATTACGGTTCATGCTGAGCAAAGCGGCGAGCAGCGGCTTGAGGTCGACTACGGCCGCTGTGTCGCCTGCCAGCTCTGTGTCGAAGCTTGTCCGACGGAAGCGGTGACCGCTTCCGCCGACTGGGCTTTCGGCGCCCGCAATCGATCAGATCTGTTGCTGTCGATCGGCGATGAAGCCATGCCAGACCGACAGCACGCTTCGGAGTCTCGCAAAGGGTTCCGCCGAAGCCTGCACATCCGTCACGTCGATGCCGGGTCATGCAACGGTTGCGAGTCCGAGCTGCAGGCGCTCAACAATCCATTCTACAACCTGCATCGCCTCGGAATCTTTTTCACTCCCTCGCCGCGCTTCGCCGACCTGCTATTGGTCACAGGGCCGGTCACCTATGCGATGCACGAGCCCCTCAAACGGACCTATGAAGCCATGCCGGCACCGCGTTGGGTTATGGCCATGGGTACCTGCGCGGTCTCGGGTGGCGTTGCCGGCGGCGGCTACGCGTGCCGAAACGGCCTCGAAGGGGTCCTTCCCGTCGATCTCTATCTACCGGGTTGTCCGCCGAACCCCGCGGCCATGATCCAGGCGCTTTTGATGTTCCTCGATCGAATGCCACAGCAGGCGAAGGGAGGGCGTCTTGGCGAATAGCCTTCTTGCGATCGGCGCAGCCGCCTGGGTGATCGCCGGAATGCTGGCGCTGACAGGGCGCTTTTCGGCAATCGGCAGGGCATTGCTCGGTCTTGGCGGCATAGCCATTCTCGTCCTCGCGATTGCCAGTTTGCCGGCGGCCTCGACCGCCGTGTCGCTTCCTCTCGGCATCGGCTCGTCGACCTTCAGGCTGTCGCCAGACGCGTTCTGGCTCCTGGGATTCGGCCTGCCTGGCGCGATCCTCGCGGTCTGGCTGGGTACGCCGAGCGCGAAACCGCCGACTTGGATATTAGGCGCAGCGGCGAGCTTGCTCGGCGCTCTCGGCGTCTTTGGCCTACAAGACGCTGCGAGCTTCCTCATCGCCTGGGAAATTATGAGTTTGGGCGGTGCCGTGATGATCCTCGGGGAGAATCTTGCATCGGAAAAGGGACGCCCGGTGCTCTTCATGCTCGGCCTCCTCGAAGCCGGCGCCGTTGCACTGATCCTCGCGTTTATTCTTTTGGCTGGGCATGCCAACAGCCTGTCCTTTTCCGATTTTGCGAGCGGTGCGCTGGCGATGCCGCGCCCGGAGCAGCTGTTCGTCGGATTTCTGCTGCTGATCGGTTTCGGCGCAAAGCTCGGCCTGTTGCCGTTCTATGAGTGGTTTCCTGGCGCGTATGGTGCCGGCAGCGGCGCGACAGGCGCCCTGATGTCGGGCGTCGTGTTGAATGCCGCATTTTTTGCGCTCAGCCGCGGCCTGATGAATTGGCTGCCGATTGATCACTCTTTGCCGATCTCGATCGCCGGTATCTTCATCGTCGCCATCGCCGTGCTCAGCGCCATCCTCACCGCCCTTTACGCCTTCCAGCAGGAAGGCTGGCGCGAGCTTCTCAGCCTGTCTTCCGCCGAAAACGGATCGATCGCCGTCTGTCTTTTGGGCGCGGCACTCATGTTTCGCCAGGACGGCTTGATGGATCTCGCGGGTCTCGCCTGGATCGTCGCCCTTCTTCATCTCGCCGGACATGCGCTGGCGAAGGGCGCGATGTTCCTGTCGGCGGATGGCGTATATCGGAGTGTCGGTGACTATACCCTCGTGCAGCGCGGCATCCTCGGTCGTAGCTCGTGGATTTTCGGCCTCGGCTCGCTGTTCGCGGCGATGAGCCTGGCGGCGATGCCGCCGCAGGCCGGCTTCGTCAGCGAGTGGTATCTGTTCCAGACATTTTTCCAGGGCTTCCACCTGTCGAGCCTCGCGAGCCGACTGACGGCGGCACTCGCCGGCGCGGGCTTGGCGCTCACTGCGGCAATCGCCTTTGCGACTTTCGTGAAAGTCTTCGGTATTGGGCTTCTCGGCCGCAGGGAGAACGGCGGCACTTCCGTCCCGCTTCCCAACGCTATCGCTGTGGGCATTCTCGGATTATTGGTCCTTGCCTTGGCCGTCGGCATGCCCGAGTGGCTCAACCTATTAGGAGCCGCCGCCCCGAATGGATCAGCCAATACGGCGGTTCAAAAAATGCACGTCGGTTGGATCCTGGTGCCGGCAACGGGCCATCCGATCAGGCTGATGGAAACATTCGCCTTCATTTCACCGAGCAAACTTATCATCGCGATGCCGCTGCTGGCGCTGTTGCCGATCGGATTGCTGCTCGTTTCCATGCGTCGTCCGGTGCGGTTCGCCCCGGTCTGGTACGGTGGACGGGAACAAGACCCGCGCCGCTCGGCGACGACAGCGCTCACTTTCTCCAATGCGCTGCGCACGTTCTACAGCTTCGTCTATAGACCCACCGTCGAGACCGAGCGCGAGCAAGCGAAAGAGGGGAATGGTCAGCCCTACTTCACGCGACGGCTCGTGTTCACGCACGATGTCGCGCCGATTTTTGGACCGTATCTGTTTGCGCCGCTGGAAAAGCTTGTCAGCTCGATCGCTATGCGGCTTCGAATCATCCAGTCGGGGCACCTCAACTTCTACCTCGCGTTGATTGGCCTGCTGTTCGTCGGCATTCTGATCATTGCCCTCCTTTGAGCGCCAGGATCTCCCTGGCGGGTTCCCGCATGTCAGTGTCGCCTGCGGAGCCGATCTGAAGCGGTGCCGGCACATGAGGTCCTGGATATTGATCCCAATAGGGGATGTAGCCCGTCGTAAACAGAGAGTGTTCCGCGCTGCCAATGCTGCAAAGAGTACCGCGCCAAAGTTCGAGGAGATTCTCGAACCTGTCGCCACCAGGGCGGCTGGCAAGCGCGAATTGCGGCGCGAATCGTCGAGCAGCCGGATGAACCGTGAATTGACCTCGAAGCGGGCGGCGAACGCGCGTGGCGCGCCGGGATAGTCGCGAGTCGGGCGCGAAGGGTTTGGCGCCGACGATGCGGCCCTGCTCGACGATGGGTTGAGGCGCTCCAATGCGAATGATTGCTGCGAGGGTGTGGCCCATGGCCCGGCCGGTTGTGCCCCATGTCGTGCAGCCGACCGGGCGCGGCGACAGCGGATGGGGATCAGCCTCGATCGTGCGGCGGACGAGCTGCACGAGGGCGTGGCGTTCGTCTTCCGTGAGGTCAAGCAGCAACTGTGTCGCCTGATCTACGGCCGGGGCGCCGGCGGATCAGCCCGATCACGCCGAGTCCGACGATTAGGACCCAAAGGCTCGGTGGCTCCCGAACTGACGAGACCGACGAGACCGACGAGACGAGCACGCCGGTGTAAACGCAGCCAAGATTGCAGCCGGTGCCAATAAAGTCCGAAAAATAGGTAAGTGGTTCTACCCCGCCACCGTAAAAAGTCGCAGCGTAAGCAGATTGAGAGACGCCGGATTGATGTCGTCCGATTGCATACCGCTGTCAAAGGCAAGGGCGAATGCGCCCCCGCTGAGATCAAAGACCCAAGCGGGATAGCCGCCTTCGGCTCCAAAGCTGCCGAGTCCCGTGCCAGGCAGCCCAAACACAAAGCTCTGGAGATCGATCGTAAGATCCCCGACGTGGAAATTGAAGGCGATCAGTCCAGGCGGCAGAGGATAGGGAGTTCCCGGCGGCCCTGGCGGGGTCAGGGTACTGCCGAGGACGGTGTACTCGCTGTTAGCGAAGAACTGGACGTTGCCGTCTACGGTGTAGGAGATCGTCAGCGGTGCGGGTGGAAACAGGTCGCCGGGGGACGTCGACACCGAGAGCGTCTCCCAGGTATACGTCACGAGATCGGCCCGCGCGGTTGTGGCGAGCGCGGCAAAGCAAAGCCCAGCACAGAGCACGTAAGCGGCGCGATGCACCATGGCGACATCCTCCCGTTCGACGCGCCGCTTCTGAGTCCGCGCCTTTTTCATTCAAACGGCAGATTATGCCCAGCCGGATCGCGGCCGGCGCGAAAAGACGCTGGTGCGGCGGGATGCCGCGCGGGCGAGGCCGTTACCATTCGCCAGCATTCGCTTTCGCGGCACGGGTAGGAGGTGGGTAGCGTCATCCGTGACTATTTGATTCTAATGTATAAAACTGCGATAAATGGCGGATGGGGTGGGATTCGAACCCACGGTGGGCTTCGCCCACGCCGGTTTTCAAGACCGGTGCCTTAAACCGCTCGGCCACCCATCCCTGACGACTGGATCAATCCCTTGGACACACCCCAGCGGGAACGATCGGCCAGCTTCCGCCGTCTTGGATCCAACTTGGACCCAATCCGATAGCACACGTCGCGGACCCGTTCATAGGCCGTGCTCAACCGAGCATTCCGTTTGCGAATAGCACCGATGACAGCCGCCGCGGTGGTATCGGTTTTCTTGGTCCGGTAGGCATCGCGCATTGGGTGTCAACGCCGGTCAAATCCTGACCCAGTTTGCTCGATTTCGCCGGTAGAATCTTGACCCAGTCTCGGTGCTCGGGGGCTTGTCCCGGTAGTCCATAGAGCCTGCCCCGGCGGAGGCCGGGGAGGGACCCGCGCGTAGCGAAGTGACCGCCACGAGTCCGACGCAGCGGAGCGCGGGAGGTCCACTGTGGACCCACCGGGGCAAGCCATGATCATGGCGAGGCCGGCGCTGTTTGCGCAAGCCGGCACGGCTTGTCCAGCGCTTCTGTCGCTTGCGCCGGCAGCTGTCGGCTCGCCCTGGATCGCTGATCCGACGGTCGCAATGATGGAGCGGGCCAGTCGAGCATCTCCTCGACAAAGTCGGCGTCGTACCGGGTCGGCGCCGATAGAGCACCGTGAACTCGCCCGACAACACCGCCAGCGCCAGGTTCGCAATCGCTCGGATCGCTCGCAGCGGATGATCCGCCCGAACCCGCGTTCAGGTCTATGACCTGAAAAGCTACGACAAATCTGATTGACGCCTGCATCATCACCCCAGCGACCAAAGGTATCCGAACGCGCAAGATCCGCAACGATCCTTTTCAGACAGCCTGCTGCGTGCACCACAATCCTTGAAGGCGGCCACTGCGCGGAGCCGTGTGGCCGACGTAGGCAATGAGGCAGATCGAAGCTGTGTCGAGCGGGCCAGTCCGCGGGAGAGATACCCATGCGGGACACATTCTGCGCTCGAATGAACCGGAGTGAGCTAGGTGGCCGTCGCAGATCGCCTGATATAGGGCGAACGTTTTGATTCCGAACTCGACAATTGCGGGCCGACCAATTCGACGATCGCCGGCACAGTGCTGCCGCGATAGCTGAGGCGACGCGGCTCGACCGCCGGATGCCGGATCGTGGCCGCGGCGACGGCACTCCTCATATCGCCGATGGCGCGAGCCTCTGATAAGCTCGGCTCAATTCACGCTCTCGGAAGGAGCTGTCAATGCGGTTCGTATCGCTTCTGTGGCTTCTGGCGGTGTTGTCGGCCTGCGCCGTCTTTGCCCCAAACAGCTCGCCCTATCTTGTGTATTTCCAAGAACGCTCGGCTCAGCTCGATGCGCCGGCGCGCAGCCTGATCGCGGAGGCCGCGCAGCGCGCGAGGGCCGAACCCACCGCGCCGGTCGCCGTCATTGGATACACCGATAGCGCCGGCAGCCCGCCCGCGGATGTCTCGCTGTCTCAGCAACGGGCGCTGGTGGTGGCGAACGCGTTGGCTGCGGATGGGGTCGATGCAAACCGATTAGTCCGCAGGGGGCGCGGACAGACTGGTGAAGATCCAGGAATAGCGAGCCGGCGTGTAGAAATTACGATTGGTGGCGATTGAATTCTCGAAGCGCTCGGCGTCGGCCCGAGCTCGTTTGCCGGACAACCTGGGATCGGGACGGACCATTCGGGTTCGGGAAATATTTCGGCACGTCGCGCGCGTAGACGACGCAAGGCGAAAGCTGCCGGCCAACCGATGACGGCATAGTGACCTTGCAGGTTGCATTTCGACCAAAAGGTGGACCCGCGGCCTCAATCCGGCAAATCGAAAAACCGGCACCAGCCGCGCGGGCTGATCTCGCCTCGCACCACGACGCAGCTGCGAGGCGGGCGGAACAGCGCGCAGGCAGCGCAGCTGAAGCCGCCCTTCGGCCGGTCCTGATACTGCGCCTCAGAGGGCGACACCCGCGGCTGCGCCGCGACCTGCGCGCTCGCCAACGCCAGCGCCGCAGCGGGGAGCGCCGTCCGCAACAGGCCGCGCCGCGAGCAGGGGCCGGCCCACGGCGCCGATGCCCGACTTCCGCCGCTTCCGCCCGCGGTCCGGCGCCGCGGCGTCGGCCTCAACGGCCGGCCATTAGCGGTGGCTGCTCCAGATAGGATTGGGCGAGCTCCCGCCCGATCCGGCGCATCAACTGCTTGTCCGCACCTGTATCGCCGTTCGCCGGCTGCCGCAACACAGTGTTGTTGCAATAGGTCGGGATCACGGCATCGGCCTCGCGTCGCAAGCCGGCCGGGTCGTTGCCGGTCTTTACCGCACGCTGGCCGCGCCTGATCTGGTTGCGGAACATGCTGATGCCGCGGTCGCTCTCGGCGAGGTGCTCGAGGCCGTGGACGGCGATCGGCCGCTGCGACACCTGGGCCTCGAAATCGCCCGGGTGCAGCTGGCCCTCCTCATACGATTCGGCGGCGAGCTGGCCCGGCAGCATGATGCCGCGGTCGGCCCACCATAGGGGCGTCACCCCCTCCTCCTCGCAGACATGGCGGAATTCGATCAGCATCGTATGGCTGTCGTCGAGCGGCACGTTCCAGCGGCTCATCATCGGGCCGCTGAAGCGCTGCTCGCTGCGCCCGGTTTCCCAGATCGGCGCCACCTGCTGCAAATTGGGCAGCACCGCCTCGACCATCCGCGCCCACACATTGTCACCGACCCGGCGGGTCCCGATGTAGATCATGCCGATCGGGGTCTCGACGAATTCGAGCTCCGGCAATACCCCGAACTCCTCGGTGAATACCGCACCGCTGACGATGGTGTGCAGAAACGCGGTATGGACCGGGTCCATCGTGTTTTCCATGATCTGCAGCCAGTTGCACGGGTAGACGTATTTGCGGCCCGGGATCATGCGATAGCCCGGCCGCACGAAGGTGTCGTAGACCGGGAAGGGGGGCCGCTCCTCGGGTGGCCCCATATAGGCAAAAACGATGCCGCCGTATTCGTGCACCGGATAGGCGCCGTGATAGAGGCGGTTCTTCAAGGTGCTGTCGGCGGGCTCGCCAGGCGTCTCCAGGATCGCGCCGTCGGCGCCGAATACCCAGCCATGGTAGCAGCAGCGAATGCCCCGCTCGCCGACCAGCCCGAATTCGAGCGAGGTGCCGCGATGCGGGCAATGCAGCTCGAGCAGCCCGGCGGCGCCGCGCTTGTCGCGGAACGTCACCAGGTCCTCCCCCAGCATCCTGACCCGATAGGGCAATTCGCCGAGCTCGTCGGAAAAGCACACCGGCTGCCAGAACCGGCGGAGATATTCGCCGCCCGGCGTGCCGGGGCCGACATGGGTCAATTCGGCATCCTCATCGGGGATTTCGCGGTGAAAGTAGCCACCATAACGCATCTTCAAAAATGCAGCCCTGGTCGCTGGAGCCCTGGTCGCCATAACGAACCTCCTGTCGACGGTCAGCCTCAACCCACGGCTTTTTGGGCGCCGCGCAACCCGCAAGGCCGGTTCTGGGGCATTTGCGGGGCACCAGCCGCTTCGAGCGCAAAATACCACACCGCTCGCGCGACGGCGCGGCAAAAGCCGCTGCCTGCTGCCCGGAAGCACGGACGAAACAGGCGGCGGGCTCGGCCGCGCGCCGATGCAACCTGAAGATGGGCGAGGCGATGCCCGGCGGCTGCATCTACAACAGATCAGCAGCAAAATTTCACCTGAAGATCGAGCTGGACCGCGCCAAGCCGGCGATCGTCTCGATCGTGGCGAACCCGGCGCGCGGGCTTCCGGGCGAGGTTTGGCGACCGGCCCTCGGGCGCCCGGAGCAGCGGCGCTTCGGGCGTATCGATCGACCATCGATCGGCGTTCTCCGCCATCCTGCGCCATCGGTTCCCGCGCAGCGATCGGATCGTCTTATGACAAGCGAGCTAGGCGATTTTCGGATCGCTCGAGTGTGTCTGGCCGGAAACGTGGCAAACCCGATCCCGATACCTTGCCGTCGCCCCCGCGAAAGCGGGAATGACGGCCGAGAGTTTGATCTTCTTCTTTTTCCGGTCAGGCTCTCGTTTGCCGCGCCTCATTTGCCGCGCTTATCGGCCAAACGGCGCGGTCAGGCTTTCGGGCGTCGCGTCCTGGGTCGCGCCCGGCCGCGCTTGCGGCCGAGGCCGAGCTGCCTTGCCATCGCCGAGCGTTGCTCGGAGTACGCCGGAGCGGTCAGCGGATGATCGCTCGGCAACTGCCAGCGCCGCAAGTATTCGGCGATCTGCAGACCATGCCGGGTGCCGAGGTGCCGCCGCAGGGTCTTGCCGCGGAAGCCGCATTCGAGACAGACGACGTAATTGTGCTGCACCGACCGCTTGACCGGCACTGCCGGAGTCCGCGCCGGTTGCGGCGGCGGCGTCGTCCCCAGGTGTCGGATCGTCTGGTCGACCAACACGATCAGGGCCGAAAGCTGATCCGGCGCCAGCGTATGATTACCGACATAGCTGGCGATGATCTTCGTTACCGGACGCAGTCCGCCGGTTCTTTGGGTGGTTTCGTCATTCATCAGCGCATTGCTCCCGCATTCGCTTTTGCCACCTTCGTCATAGGCCAAACCGCAAAGAGATCAAACAAATTCTAGGCCGTTTGCAGTGGATGCTTCCTTTATGTTCGTTTAGACACACAGGATCATGTTCCCTGCGCAATCTATGCGAGTATTACCGACGAAATATCCCGGAAAATTGGTCGTGTGGAGAACCAGATACTTTTACGACCTCTCCCGGTCAGCGAATTCTGCGCGTTTCGGCGTTTGGCGGACCGCATCGAGCCCTGCTCGAGCGGCTGAAGGCTCACTCGCCCGCGACCTCGGCCAACCTCCGACGACCGACCCTGGCCAGCACCGCGTCGAAGCTGGGCGCGCCGTCGGGATAATCGAACGCCTGCGCCATCTCTACAAAGCCGAGAAATTGCCGGGTGGGCGCCGGCATGAATCCTGCCCCGGAAGCCGTTCCGATATTTATGGATGAATGCGTCCACGGCATTTGGTCGCGCTCCGAAACATCTGCGACACTGCCGTTCGCCAGGGCGACGGGACGGCGCGCCGGCAGGCTGCCCCATCGGCGAGTTCGCGCGTGGCCCAAACTCTCGGTCCAACGGGAATCGGCGGGAGCAAGGCCGGCGGCAAAACCGTCGCGAGCGACGCCGCCGATCGCGCGTTCCAGCCGTCGCAACATGCTCGCCGCCGTCTGGCTGGTGACTTCGAGCCGCAGGTGCAGCCGATGGGCGCTGATCATGTGGTTCGAGGCCGCCAGCAGAAAGCAGGCTTGAAACCATTTGTGCAGCGGCACATGGCTGCGCTCGAACATGGTGCCCATCGTCGCGCGAAACTGTCTGTGGCAATGGCCGCAGAACTTCAACCCGATGCGCGCGCCTTTGCCGGTCACCGCTCCAATCCGATTGGCGGCGCCGCAACGCGGACACACCGGACCGCGTGGCCAGACGATGTCCTCGAGCTTGGCGTGGGCCGCCCGCTCGTTCCAAAGATAGGGCTGCGTTATGCTGTTCACCGGCGGCCTCGCTGTGCGGGGTGCTCGACGGCGGCTCGACGGTCCCGGCCGCCGGGGCCAGCAAACCGGTTTCTGGTTAATTTTGCCCTAAAAACGACAGGCTTCCGCTGAAGTAGAGGCGCTGATGAAATATTTGGCCTGTAAAAAATTCGGTCTGATCGCGTTGTCCGCCAGTGCCCTGATCGAGAAATTCGTCAGGTCCGTGCAGCCCAGCCCTGCTCGCCGTCCCGGCGAAGGCCGGGACCAACGCCAACCATGGGCACCGGCCTGCGCCGGCGCGGCGGGTGCAGTGGGCTTAGCTTAAAATCTTCTACCGATCGCGAGACACTGGTGCTCAGACGCAGACGCACGATTACTCAACCCGTGATGCCCCGTCATGACCGGGCTTATCCCGGTCATCCACGAGCCGCGGCACAAACTCCGTCGGTTTCCGTGGATGCCCGGCACGAGGCAGCATGGGGCCGGGCATGACGATGGAGGGGAGACCGCACCATCCGAATGCGTCTGAGCACGAGCTCGGTTTCCGACCGAGTTTGACGCGATGACCCGAAGAAAACGCGGGTCGGTGCGACGCGCATCGCGCAACGAAGCAATCTCGACCTGACGAGTTTGTGTCGCCCCGAGATCGGTTCGCGGAGCCTGTCCGCGGGCAGGGCCCGCGGGCTCGCGATGACAAATCCCGCCCTGCAGTTCAATTCGGTCGGAAATTCTGCTGGCGGGCGTTGGCGGCGTTGTTGCCGCTCAGGCCGGGCGACAGCAGGCCGGACGGCGGCGTCGGAGCATTCCCGGCGTTCGCCGCTTTGCGGTCCCGACCGACCGGTGCGTTCAGCATCCCGATCAGCCCCGGCGTCGCGGCGATCAGCGCATCGGTTGCGGCACGCTGGTCGGTCGACCCGGCTCGCTCCTGCCGGCGCAGAGTGCGTTCGATGCAGCGGGCGGTCCATCCCTGGTCGATGCGCAAGCTGAACGGCGCCGGCTCATAGCAGTCGCGATAGGCCGCCGCCCATTCGAGCCAGGCGGCGAGCCGCGCCTGCTGCCCGGCATCGAGCGGCATCAGCGCCATCGCGGCGGCGAGAACCAGCGGGAGCGGCATCACGGTCACGGCGCCATCATACGCCATCGACGCCGCCGCGCCACCAGCCGCCGCAGCCGGGCTACCCCAAGCCCAGCCGCCCGAAGCCGCTGGCAAATGCTATGATCCGGTGCGCTGCTTTCGATTTTGCCCATTGTAAACCCGATCGAGATCGGCAATGGATCTGCTGCTCCGCTCCTGGAGAGGCATCGCCGGCGCGGTGCTCTGCCCGCTCTTCATGGTCTCGGCCGGCGCCGCGGTGCGGGCGCAATCCGGCTCGCCGGCGGCCACCGGGGCGCAGATCATTTATGTCATCGCCGGCGGCTGGCACACCGAGCTCGCCCTGCCGGCGGCGTCGATCGACTCCCCGCTGAAGGCTCTCGCGGTCCGCTTTCCGGGCGCCCGGTCTCTGGTCTTCGGCTGGGGAGCGCGCGGTTATTACATGGCGCGCCACCCCGGATTCGAAGATTTGATGCGGGCGGCGACACCTGGGCCGGCGGTCGTGCTGGTGGTTCCCTTGGCGATTTCGGCGGCGGCGTTCGCCGGGGCTGCCAACGCCATCCCACTGGCGATTTCGCCCGGCGGCGCCGCGCGGCTGTCGCGGTTTTTATGGGACAGTCTGGTCGAGAATTGCAACGGCGGCCTGCGCGACCTCGGCGCCGGCCCCTATCCGCAAAGCGTCTTTTACGCCGCGACCGGAACCTACGACCTTTCCGATACCTGCAACACCTGGGCGGCCGAAGCCTTGCGAGCGGCCGGCGTGCCGGTGAACCCGGCGGGCGTCGTGTTTGCGGGTCAGCTCCTCGATCAGCTGCGGGGCCGCCGGTGATCACGGGATCTCGTAGACCGCCACCTCGTCGGCGATGCCGCGCAGCGAGCGCGATTGAGACACTGGTTTGAGCCCGCTGGTCTTGAGCAGGGTCGAGGCCTGCGGGTGGGTGACCACTGAGCCGGTCGCCAGGATCGAGCGCGAATCGGCGAGCGCCTGCACGCGAGCGGCGATGTTGACAGTCTGGCCGAAATAATCCTGCCGGTCGTTCAAGACGACCGCCAGGCACGGCCCCTCGTGGATGCCGATCTTGAGCAGCAGATCCTCGCGCGCGTGTCCGTCGTGGCCGTTATGGCCATTGCCCAGATCGCGCATCGCCTCGCGCATCCGTAGGGCTGCGGCCACCGCCCGGTCGGGGGTCGGGAACGTCGCCATCACCGCGTCGCCGATGGTCTTGACCACTGCCCCGGCCTCGGATGCGACGATCTCGTTGAGTAGCTGAAAATGCGCGCGGACCAGGTCAAACGCGACAAGGTCGCCGACCCGCTCGTAGAGCTCGGTCGAGCCTTTGAGGTCGGTGAACAGAAAGGTCAGGCTGGTGATCTTGAGCCGCTGCTCGGCATCGATCGTGTTGGTCCCGTAGATGTCGCGGAACACCTGGTTGGTCAGGAGCCGCTTGGCGGTCAGGAACGGGCGGCGCCGGCGCAGCAATTCCTCGAGTTGGTGGCCGGCGATCCACAACCCCGGCAAGACGCGCGCATCGGTGTGGTTCTCGAGCGACAGGTGCAGCGGCCCGGGCCGCAGCTCGATCCGTTCCGTAGGCGCCCGCACCCTGTCGAAGACCAGAGAGAGGCTCTGGCGCTCGCGCGTCGGCTCGCCTTTGACGTCGAGGAACTGGCTCGTATGCGTCACCGGGTCGAGGATGATCACGAACTCGGCCGGCAATTGCAGCGACAGCAGCGCCTTTCCGCCGGGCGGCAGCTCCATCGCTTCGAGGGTGATCTCCTCGATCACTTGGTCGAGATCGTCGGGCAGGTCGATCCCGGAGCTCCAGAAGATCTGGCGAAAATATTCGGCGAACGGCAATTCGTCGGGATCATGCGCGGCGATCCGGCGCACCCGCCGGCTGACGGTGAAGGTCACCTCGACGATTTCGTCGAGCGTCGGCGCGTAATCCGCGGCACACCAGGCGCAGTGGTACTCTTCGCGAACGACGGTCTTCAGCGTGGCACTCTCCTCGAGCACGCCGGCGCAACTCGGGCACAGCACGTTCCACGACAATTCGAACAGACCGAGCCGAGCCGCGTGCAGAAAGGCGGCGATCGCGCGTTCGGTATCGATCCCGCTTTTGGCGGCAAAATCGAGCGCGTTGATCCGGCAGAGCCGGTGATCCGGCGCCTCGCGGACCAATTTCTCGATGGCGGCCGCCGCGTCGGGATCGGCCGACTGCCGCAAAGTCGTAAACAGGTTGTCTGCTTCGCTCATCGGAAATGCCTGCCTCCCGGCGTCGGCCATGGGATCGGCTGCGTCGGTCAAGAGAGACATAATAAATGTGGGCGCGGTTCGCGTTCGGCAAGCTAGCGGCGTTCGACGCACCCGCACAGGCCGGCGCCGGCCACGATGCGACAGACTACGCAGTCATAGGCAGGCATCGGTCTCCGTCGGCCGCCTCGCCCCCGGCGCGGCCCCCGGCAGGCGGGCCGGTCACTGAAACTGGGGCATGACCTCGTCGCACAGCAGCCGCAGTGCGGTCATGACCTGCGCATGCGGGATCAGGCCGCCGCAATTCAGCTCGGCCAATATCCCGTCGATGCCCAGCTCCTGCTGCAAATCGCGCAGCCTGTCCCCCACCGCTTGCGGCGTGCCGATCAGCACCTGACCCTGCAAGGCTTCGTCGTAGGTCAGCTTTTCGAGGCGCTCGAGGCGCTCCGCCCGGCCTTCGATCGCGCGCGTGCCGCCGCGAGACATCGAGTTCGCGCAGCCGCTCGGTCTGCTCGCGGTAGAAATGCATCAGGCTGTCCCGCGGCTCCTCCCGCGCCATGCCCGCGGTTTCGGCGAGATATGTCGGCACCCGCAGATATACCCGACCGCGGCCCGGGTGGCCGGCCGCCTTGTACGCCTCGCGGTATTCGCGGACCGCCGGGGCAAACTCGGAAAACGAGCCGTGGCGGGCGTTGATAAAGATCGGCAGACCGCGCTCGCCGACCGCGGGATAGGTATCGGGGCTGGCTGCGGCGATGCGGATCGGCGGCAGCGGCTGCTGAAACGGCTTCGGCGTCACCGCGATGTTGTTGAAGCGATAGTACCGGCCTTCGTAGTGAACAACGGGCTGCGACCAGGCCTGCTCGACGATGTCGAGAACTTCGGCAAATCGCTCGCGGCTTTCCCCATAGGATACGCCATAATCTTCATAAGTTCGCGGCAAGCCGCTGCGGCCGACCCCGAAAATCAGCCTGCCGCGGCTGATCTGGTCGACCGTGGCGGCCTCCTCCGCCAGGCGCAAGGGGTGGCACAGCGGCAACACCTGAACCGCGATGCCGATTTTGATGCGGCGGGTGCGGGCGGCGACAGCACTGGCGATGCTGAGCGGCGCCGACAAGACCGAGCGCTGCGGATCGAAATGCAGCTCGGCCAGCCACATCACGTCGAGGCCGAGCTCTTCGGCGGCGTCGATCTGCTCGAACGCCTCGGCGAAGGTGTCGGCGTCGGACCGGCCCGGCAGCGACGGAAACTGGTGAAACATGCCGAATTCCATGGCGAATTCCTCTCTGCCGCGCGGTCGCCGGCGGCGCAATCAAGCCGCAGCTTATCGTGGACGGCGCCGAGAGGGTACGCAAGAGGCTGCGAGCATTGAACGTTGGGAGACCTTCGGACGAACAGCGTTGTTGTGGAGCGCTGCGCAACATCGCAAAAGATTTTTCTGAAGGCCCGCGCTTTCGCGGCAGCACCGCCCGCTTCCGGAGCGCACCGCGTTAGTAGATCGCCCGACACCCGCAGGCAGGAGAGCTCGATGACGGACCCCAGCGGCAGTTCTGCATCTGCGCCCGTAATCATTCCGGCCGGGCACGCCGCGCCGGACGCCGACGACGAGCAGTCGCCACACCCGGCGCCTCTCGCCGGGCTCTCGGTCGCGGCGCTCGGCATCGTGTTTGGCGACATCGGGACCAGCCCGGTCTACACCTTCCGCGAATGCTTCGACCCGGAGCACGGATTGCCGCTGTCGCCGGAGAACGTGCTGGGCATTCTGTCGCTGATCGTGTGGGCGCTGATCCTGGTCGTCGCCGTCAAATACGTTCTCCTGATCATGCGCGCCGACAATCAGGGCGAGGGCGGCATCCTGGCCTTGCTGGCGCTCGCCCAGGAGGCGGTGAAGAGCCCGCGCGGGCGCACCGTTCTGGTCCTCCTGGCCATCGCCGGCGCCGCGCTGTTTTACGGCGACAGCATGATCACGCCGGCGATTTCGGTGTTGAGCGCGATCGAGGGGATCGGCGTCGCGACCCCGGCCTTGGGCCGGTTCGTCGTGCCGATCACGGTCGTGGTGCTGGCGCTCCTGTTCCTCATTCAAAAGCGCGGCACGGCCAAGGTCGGGCATCTGTTCGGCCCGGTGATGCTGGTCTGGTTCGCGGTGATCGGGATCGACGGGCTGATCCGGATCGCCGCCGCGCCGCGCGTCTTGGCGGCGCTGAACCCGGCGCACGCCGTCGCCGTTTTCATCGAGTCGCCGCTGCGGGGCTTTCTTGTGCTCGGTGCGGTGTCGCTCGCGATCACCGGCGGCGAGGCGCTTTATGCCGATATGGGCCATTTTGGGAAGCTGCCGATCAGGCTCGCCTGGTTCGGACTGGTGTTGCCGGCCCTCGTCCTCAATTATTTTGGACAGGGCGCCCTGGTCCTCGGCGACAGGACGGCGATCGACAACCCGTTCTTTCGGATGATGCCGGGCTGGGGGATGATCCCCATGGTGCTGCTGTCGACCGCGGCGACCGTCATCGCCTCGCAGGCGGTGATCTCCGGCTCGTTTTCGCTGTCGCGCCAGGCGATCCAGCTCGGCCTGTTGCCGCAGCTCGACATCTATCAGACCTCGGCCGAGGCGCGCGGCCAAATTTATATTCCCGAGCTCAATTGGCTGCTGCTGGTGGCGGTCCTGGCATTGGTCCTCAGCTTCCGCAGCTCGAGCGCCCTTGCCGCGGCTTACGGCTTTGCCGTCACCGGAACGATGACCCTGACGACGGTGCTGGTCGGCGCCGTGATGCGAGCCGTCTGGCATTGGCGGTGGCCGGCGATCGCCGCCGTGCTGGCGCCGATCATGACTGTCGACCTGGCACTGTTTAGCTCGAATTCGCTGAAGATCCCGAGCGGGGCGTGGTTTCCGCTGGTGATCGGCCTGGTCATGTTCACGGTCATGACCACCTGGCGCACCGGCCGCCGATTGGTTCTGGACCGGCTGGCGAGCCAGACGATGTCATTGGCCGACTTTCTCGCGAGCTGCGACACGGCGGCGGAGACGCGGGTGTCGGGCACCGCCGTGTTTCTGACCAGCCGGACCGAGCACGTCCCGCCGACCCTGACGCAGAACCTCAGGCACAACAAGGTGCTGCACCAGAGGGTGCTGCTGACCCGGGTGGCGACCAGCAACGTCCCCCGGATCATGGGTCCGGACCGCATCGAGGCGCGCGACCTCGGCCGGGGTTTTTGGCAGATCGACGCCCGTTTCGGGTTTGCCCAGACGCCGAATTTGCCGCGCGAGCTGCTGCGCGCGAACATCCCGGGCCTCGATCTCGATCTCGACAAGATCTCGTACTTCGTGGGGCGCGCCAACGTCAGATCGACGCCGCGGTCCGGGATGGCCCGCTGGCGCGAGCGCCTCTACATCGCCCTCACCCGCGTCGCCAGCCGGCCAAACGATTTCTTCCGCATCCCGGCCGACCAGGTCATCGAGATCGGCGCCCAAGTCGAGATCTGAGGGAGCGGCGATCGACGGTCGGCGTTTATCGAGGAACCGGACCACGTCGGCGCCGGTTCGGCCCCTGGAGGAGGACGGTCCGTTGCGCTCTGTCTCGGAAAGCATTCCCTTTGGTCGGGCGCAGGGTCGGACGGCGCGCCTGTTCACCCTCGAGAGCGACATGCTGCGCGCCCATATCACCGATTATGCGGGGGTGCTGGTGTCGCTCGAGGCGCCCGACCGCGGCGGCGTGCGCGACCACGTCGTGCTCGGCTTCGACGATGTCGCCGGATATCTCGACAATCGCGGCTCGTTCGGCGCCTTGCTCGGACGTACCGCGAACCGCATTGCCGATGGTCGGATGGTCATCGACGGGCAGGCTTATGAACTTTCCAAGAACGAGAATGGCTCGACCCTGCACGGCGGAGTCGAGGGCTTTGGCAAGAGGTTCTGGTCGGTCGCGGAACATGACGGGCAGCGTCTGAGGCTGGCTCTGGTCAGTCCGGACGGCGACCAGGGGTTCCCAGGCGCGGTCGCGGCCGAAGCCGTCTGGCAGCTCGACGGCGCCGACCTGTCGCTCGCCTTTACCGCCAGCACCACCAAGCCGACGCCGCTGTCGTTGAGCGCGCATCCCTATTTCAATCTCGAGGGGCCGCTCGCCCGCGACTGCCTCGATCACGAGACCGAGATCTTCGCCCAATCCTATCTGCCGACCGACCAGAGACAGATCCCGACGGGAGAGATCGCATCGGTAGCGGGCACGCCCCTCGATTTCCGCAGCCTCGGGCATATCGGCGAGCGCATCCGCGAGCCGGACCTGCAGCTGCGCTACGGCCGCGGCTACGACCATTACTTCGTTCTGCCGCAGGATGCGCCGGGAGCGCTTCGCCTGGCCGCGCGCGTTTTCAGCCCCCGCAGCGGCCGGAGGCTCGAAATCCTGACCACCCAGCCGGGCCTGCAGTTCTACGCCGGGAACAACCTCGACGGCTCGGCGCCGGGTCGCGGCGGCCTCTACCGCCAATCGGCGGGCTTTGCGTTCGAGCCGCAGGGCTTTCCGAATGCGCCGAACCAGCCGAATTTTCCCTCGACGATCCTGCGGCCGGGCGAGACTTATCGCCAGCAGATCGTCTACCGCCTGACCGCCGACCGGCATGGAGAGAAAAGATGATCGTCGTCGTGACCGGCGCCAGCGCTGGGGTCGGCCGCGCAACCGCGCTGGAATTTGCCAAACGCGGATGCGACGTGGCGATCCTGGCGCGCAACCTGCCGCGGCTGGAGACCGTCGCCGGGCTGATCCGCAAGCACGGCGTCAGGGCATTGCCGGTGGTCGCCGACGTAGCCGATTTCACCGCGGTGAAGTCAGCCGCCGCCCGCGTCGAGCAGGAGCTCGGCCCGATCGACCTTTGGGTCAACAACGCGATGGCGACGGCGTTCGCGCCGGTGGCCGAGATCACCCCCGAGGAAGTCCGCCGCGCCACCGAAATCACCTATCTCGGTCAGGTCCACGGCATGATGGCGGCGCTCTCGCATATGCGCCCGCGCAATCGCGGCACGATCGTCAATGTCGGGTCGGCGCTGGCGTACCGGGCGATCCCGCTGCAATCGGTTTATTGCGGCGCCAAGTTCGCGGTGCGCGGGTTCACCGACTCGCTGCGCAGCGAGCTGATCCACGACCGATGCGCGATCAACCTGGTCATGGTTCATCTGCCGGCGGTCAACACCCCGCAGTTCGACTGGGCATTGAACAAGATGGGGCGGCGCACGCAGCCGGTGCCGCCGATCTTTCAACCTGAAGTGCCGGCAAGAGCGATCGCCTTTGCCGCCGAGCACCCGCATCGCCGCGAGATCTGGGTCGGCTTTTCGACCGTCAAGGCGATCGTCGGCAACGCGGTGATGCCGGGCCTGCTCGACCGCTACCTCGCGAAAGCCGGCTACAACGGCCAGCTGACCGACGAGGCGCTGCCCCAGGATGCGCCGGCAAACCTGTTTGAAACAGTGGACGGCGAGTTCGGTGCGCATGGCAGGTTCGACGCCCGCGCGCGCAAGCTTTCATGGGAGATGTTCACCAGCCGCCACCGCGATGCGGCCGCCGCCGCTCTCCTCGGGCTGATGCTGGTCGGAGCGGCCAGCCTGATACGCATCGGCAGCGTTCGCCGGCGTGGGATGGGCTAATGCAGCGGCCAGCCGCGGCGGGTGGCGTAATCGGTCATGCTGAGCCCGTAGAGGAACAGCAGCCAGAAAAAGCCGGCGCCGGCGAACACCCATTTCAGCGACGGGGGCCCTCTCAGCCGCATGAACAGGACGAAGATGATCGCCGCCTGGGTCGCTGCGATGCCGAATTCGGCGGCCGGAGCGAATCTGCCAAGATGCAGATAGGCGCTCAAAATGCTGAGGCCCGTCAGCAGCAGCAGCACCAGCCAGGCGATGACGTAAGCCAGCGCCGAGCCCTGCGCGGCGGCGCCGTCAGTTGCGCCTTTCATCACCGTCCCACCAGATAGATCGCGGGGTAGAGGAACACCCAGACGGTGTCGACAAAGCTCCAGTAGAGCCCGACCACCTCGAGCGGCGCGTAATAGGCTGGGGTCAGCTCGCCGCGCCGCACTCGCGCCAGCATGCTGAGGACGAGAGCGATCCCGATCGACAGATGCAGCGCGTGCAGCGGCGTGGCGATAAAGTAGAACACCCAGAACAGCTCGCTGGCCGGGCCTTCTCCCGGCTTCAAGACGAAGTTGACAGCCGGGACCACGTTGTCCTGGTAATCGAGGTACCATTCAAAGCCTTTGACGCAAACAAAGGCGATGCCGAGAAATACCGTGGCCAGCAGCCAGAGCACCAGCGAGCGACGGCGCCCCTCGGCGGCCGCGTCGATCGCCAGCACCATGGTCAGGCTGCTGGTCAGCAAGAGCCCGATGTTGACGCTGCCACACCACAGCACCGCGTCCTTGCCGGCCGCGGCGAATTCATGCGGATAGGCGTTGCGGTAAATGAAATAGGTGAAGATCAGCGCGCCGAAGAACAAGGTTTCGGTGGCGATGAACCCCCACATGCCGAGCTGCGCCGTTTCGCGCTGCTGCGCCAAGGTCGCATACTGAAGCTCGGGTCGGAGACTATGCATTGGTCGCGCCGTTCTGCGCGGTGAAGCTGCCGTCTTCAGCGTTGTAGGCATAGGGCTCGACGGTGACGACCGGCGTGCGGGCGAAATTATACTGGGGCGGCGGCGACGAGGTCTGCCACTCGAGGCCGGTCGCGCGCCACGGGTTCGGGCCCGCCCGCTCGCCGTAGAACAGCGACCACACCAGATAGCCGAGCGGCATGATATAGGCGACCGCCAGGATCGAGGCCCCGGCGGAGGACAGTACATTCCAGGACTGCCACTGCGGCGGATAGGAATAGTAGCGCCGCGGCATGCCCAGATAGCCGAGAATGAATTGCGGAAAGAAGGTCAGGTTGAACCCGACGAAGGTCAGGATCGCGGCAAACCGCGCCCACATCTCGGGATAGAGCCGGCCGGTGATCTTTGGCCACCAATAATGCAATCCGCCGAAAAAGGCGCTGACCGTGCCGCCGACCATGATGTAGTGGAAATGGGCGATGACGAAATAGGTGGCGTGCAGATCGACGTCGAGCCCCACAGTCGCCAGGATCAGCCCGGTCAGGCCGCCGATCGTGAACAGGACGACAAACCCGAGCGCGTAGATCATCGGCGCATCGAAGACGATCGAACCCTTGTGCAGGCTGGCGGTCCAGTTGAACACCTTGATCGCAGAAGGCAGCGCCACAAAGAAGGTCATCAGCGAGAAGAACACGCCGGAATAGATCGAGATTCCGGCGACGAACATGTGATGTCCCCAGACAAAGAAGGTCAGCACCGCGAGCGAAATCAGGGCAATGGTCATGCCCTTATAGCCGAAGATCGATTTTCTGGCGTAACAGGTGACCAGCTCGCTGATCACGCCCATCGCCGGCAAAATCATGATGTAGACGGCCGGATGCGAGTAGAACCAGAACATATGCTGGTACAGCAGCGGATCGCCGCCGAGCGACGGATCGAAAATACCGACGTGCATGACCCGTTCCATTGCCACCAGAAACACCGTCATCGCCAATACCGGGGTGGCCAGCAGCATCACCAGGCTGACCGTATAGATCCCCCAGACGAACAGCGGCAGCCGCATCCAGGTCATGCCGGGCGCGCGCAGCCGATGCACCGTCACGACGAAATTGAGCCCGGTCATGATCGAGGAGAACCCATTGACGAACACCGCCAATGTCGCGGCGACCACATACCCGTTTGAAAACAAAGTCGAATACGGCGTGTAAAAGGTCCAGCCGGTATCGACCCCGCCCATGATCAGCGCGAACAGCAGGATCAGGCCCGAAAGGTTGAACACGTACCAGCTGGCGAGGTTGATCCGCGGAAACGCCAGGTCGTGCGCACCGATCGCCAATGGCAGCACGAAATTGCCGAGCGTTGTCGGGATCGACGGGATCAGGAAAAACCACACCATGATCACGCCGTGCATCGTGAACATGCGGTTGTAGATGTCGGGCTGCAGCAGCCCGGTCGGCGTCGCCAGGTTCAGGCGAATCATGGTCGCGGCAAAGCCGCCGATAAAAAAGAAAAAGGTAATCGAGGCGAAGAACAGCAACGCAATGCGTTTGTGGTCTCTGGTCAGAAGCCACGAGCGAACCGTGTTTTCGGAGGTCAGATAACTGGTCGGAACGTCGGCCGTAATCGACGTCATGGCGGCGGTTCCTTGGGCGAGGGTTCCTTGAGCGGCGGTCCTGGTGGCGAGCGATTGGATGTAGGCGACCAGCTTGATGACTTCGTCTTCGCTGAGCTGCGCCCGAAAAATCGGGCATGACCGGTGGATAGCCGGCAACCGTGAAGGTCCGCGGCTCGAGGATGCAATCGTGCAGATAGCGCTCGTCGGCCCGCACCGTCGAGCCGTCCTGCAGCTGCACGAGGCTGCCGTAGACGCCTTCGAGCGGCGGCGCGTGGACCGTGCTGTTGGCGCCGTGACAGCCGCTGCAGCCGCGCTCGCGGAACAGTGCCTCGCCCTGCTGCGCCAACGATCCGTGCACTCCCTGATCGGTCAGCCAGCGCGCATAATCGGCGGGCTTCATGACATAGACTTCGCCGATCATATGCGCGTGCTGTGTGCCACAGTATTGGGTGCATTCGATCTGGTATCGGCCGGTGTCGGTCGCTTTGAACCACACCGTTTCGTAAGTGCCGGGCAGGACATCGTGCTTGATCCGGAATGCCGGAACAAAGAAGCTGTGGATCACGTCCTGCGAGGTCAGCACCAGCCGGACGGTCTCGTTGACCGGCACATGCAGCGCATCGATCTCGCGCTGGCCGCCCGGGTGCTCGATCTTCCACATCCACTGCTTGCCGACGACAAAGACTTCGAGATCACCGGCCGGCGACTTGTAAAGCCAGATATAGACCATCGCACCCCAGACGAAGAGCACCAGAAACGCGACCAAGGTCGCAACCGTCCAGCCGATTTCAAAGACCCAGCTCTTTTGCGTCGGGTCGGCGCGCGAGGCGCTGCTGCCGCGCCGATAGCGCAGGCAGAACACCAGCATCAGCCCGCAGACCAGCAGCAGGATCAGACCGGAGACGACAAGCTCGGCAATATAGAGCGCGTTGACCACCTGGCCGTTGACGGCAGCGGTGTTCGGCCAGAACGGGACCCACTGGTACATCGCCGGCTCAACCGTGACGCCGTCGCCAGATCGCGGAGAAGACGACGATGCCGCCCGCCATCGCCGCCAGGTTGATGACGGCGAAGGCGGTTTCGATCGGCACCGTGTAGGGACCGAGCAACGGATCCTCGCCGTGGCACCATAAGACCAGCCGGTACAGCGGCCCCTGCACCTCCGCTGCTGCGGCGCCGTCCAACGCGGTCTGCAGATCCGCCGGCGTCGGGTCGATTTCGCGCAGATAGCGGCTGATCGTGCCGTTCGGGGCGGCGAGGACGAAGCCGACCGGATGCATGTACTGGTCGAGCGCCGCATCGTAGCGATAGGGAAAGCCGACCGCGGCGGCGATGCGCTCGACCGCGGTTTCCGGCCCGGTCAGGAAATGCCACCCGGCGGCGGCGTCCGGATGGCGATATATCGCTCAGATATTTGGCTTTCGCCGCTGTCGCGTCGGCCGGCGTGTCGCGCGGGTCGATGCTGATCGCGACCACCTGAAAATCACGGCCGGCGTCGCGCGGGACCCGGTCGAGTGCTGCGGCGAGAGCGCCGAGGGCCAGCCCGCACAAGGTCTTGCAGTGCAGATATTCGAGCACCAGGAGCACCGGCTTACCGACGAAAAACTGCACCGAGAGGGACGGCGCGGCCGTGCTCGTCGGCGCAGGCGCAGACCGAGCGGCAGGTGCGCGCCCGGATGCGGCTGAAAGGCGAGACCCGAGAAATCGGCGGCCGATGCCGGCACCGCCGCGGCCAAAGCCAGCATCACGATCGCCGCGAGCGGCGCGACCAGCCGGGGTCTCACGGCGGCGCCTTCGGAAAGCCGGGAATCCCTTTCGCGGCGAGTTCCTTGATCGCCTGGGCGATCGGGATGTGGACGATGCCTCTTTTCTTGTCGATCCAGTAATAACTATCCAGCTCTTTCTCCTCCTTGGCGCGGAACCTCGCGAGATCCTCAGCCGGATCGATCTGCAGGCGCGGTTGCGGCGGCTCTACGCTCAGGCGCCGGCTGACATCCGACACCGCCCCGGGAAACGCGCCGACCAGCAAGAAGGCCCCGATCACCAGAAGCGCCAAGATTCCCAGAAAAGCGATGCCGACCGTGCGCAGCGGCCAGTCTGACGGCTCGAAAGCGGTTTCGGGATTGTCCTTGATGCGCCGATCGAGCTCAGCCATGATGCGTCTTCCAGCCCTGCATCGCTCCGAGCGCAACAGCGGCGCCATTGCGTAGCCACCACAAGAACAGCAGCATTAGGAGCCCGCCCAGGGCGAGGACCGCGCCGGCATCGAGCCAGAACGGCCCGGCCCGGCGGAACACCGGCAGCACCAGCCACCATTTGTCAGCCGCATTACCGAACAGGATCAGCACGCAGACCGCGGCAACGACGACGCGGCTGCGCTTGCCAGGCTGCGAGACCAGCGCAAAAAACGGCACGAAAAAGCCGAGCGCAGCGGCGACATACAACGCCGCCTGCCAGATCCCGGCCATGCGGATCAGATACCAGGGAATCTCGTCTTTGAGGTTTTCCTCCCAGATGATCAGGAACTGGCAGAATTCGACATAGGCCCAAAAGATCGTCGTCGCCAGCAGAATGGCGGCGAGGTCGGCCATGTGGTCACGCCGACTACCTGGCGAGGGAGTGTCCAATGGCGCTCGGGCGACGGCGACGACCAGCAGCACCAGCGCGAATCCGGTGTTGAACCAGCCGGCCCCGGCGATCATCGGGAACACCGACGACCAGAAGTCCGGCTCGACCGACAGCATCCAGTCGATCGAGGCGAAGCCCGCGGAAAAGGCCAAGCAAGATCAGCCCGATACCGCTCAGCCAGGACAGCCCGGGGGCGATCGGCCCGGCCTCGGCGCGCGACCCGAGCAGCGCATAGGCGGCGAGCAGGTTCCACAGCACCAGGTAAATCGCATAGCGCAGATAAAACCCAGTGCTGTTCAGATAGAACGTATTGGGAAGATTGGCGGCCGGATGCGTCCAGCTGTAGAGGCGTGCAGACCGATAAAGGCCGGGATCCCGGCGAGGGTGGTCGAGCGGCATCGTCGCGATCGCCGCGTTCAATACCGGGCGGGCGGTCGCCATCCAGCGTCCGCCGCTCAGATCGTGGACCATCACCAGCGTGATCCCGGCCAGCGGCACGCCGAGCCACAGCAAAAAGCTGCACAACCAGGCCCGGAAAAACCCGGCGGGGTCGATGACCCCGCCGACCACACAGCCGACGACGCCGAGCACCAGTGCGCCGAGCGCCGCGAGGTTGAGCCGGTGCCAGGTGCGGTCTGCGCTCATTGCAGGGACGCCCGCTGCTCGGCCGGCACATCGGCGAGCTTGGCGTCGGCGCTCGCCTGCAAGGCCCGGATATAGGCGACGATCGCCCACCGGTCGGCTGGAGCCACCCGGTCGGCATAGGGGAACATGGCGCCGTAGCCATGGGTGATCACGTCGTAGAAATGCTGGACCGGCGCCTCGCGCAGACGCGCGATGTAATAGGAGGGGGGCGAGGGAAAGCCGCGCTGCACGATCATCCCGTGACCGTCGCCGACGCGGCTGTGGCAGGGGGCGCAGTAGATGTCGAAGCGCTGCTGGCCGCGCTCCAGCAAAGCGACGGTGACGGGGGGGATCGGCACCGGCACATCGTCGCGCGCGATGACGTGCGCCGGCGGCAGGGCGGGCCAATTCGCCTCCGCGCCGTAGGGCAGCTCGAACGGCAGCCGTTTTGGCTGGTTGGCCATGTTGTCGCAGGCCACCGCGGCGAGGCACAGACCGGCCGCCGCGAGCAGCGGCTTAGCCCTCATGCCGGCACCTCGGCCACCTGCTCGGCGCCGTGGCGCTCGAAGATGCGGCGGACATGGTCGGGCTCGAAGCTCGGGTCGCGCGCTCCGACGCACAGGACGAAGCGGTCCGCTGAGGCCCGGTCGAATTCGGGGGCGGCAAAGATCGGGTGATAGAGCAGCGGCAGTCGGCACGACGCCAGCAGCGCGAAAAAGCCGGCGGCGACCGCACACAGCACGGTGAACTCGAAGGTGCCGACGATAAACGCCGGCCAGCTGTTGTACGGACGGCCGCCGACATTGATCGGGTAATTGAGCGCCTCGTCCCAATACTGGATGAAGTAGCCGCAGACCGCGCCGAACAGGGCGCCGATCGCGATCGCCAGCGGCAGCCAGGTGCGCCGGCCGGGGCGGAGCAGCTCGTCGAGCCCTTCGACCGGGTAGGGCGTGTGCGCCTCGACCGCGCGAAAGCCCAGTGCCTGCAACTGCCGCGCCGCCTCCGTCACCGCGCCGGCGGTGGCGAAGACGCCGATCATGCCGTAGAGCCGCTGCTCGCTCACTGCGAGCTCCTCCGGTCGACGATCTCGCGCACCTCGGCGATCGAGACGATCGGGAGCAGCCGCAGAATCACAAAAAATATCGTCAGGAACAGCCCGATGGTCCCGGCCAAGGTCGCCCAGTCCCACAATGTCGGGTAATAAACGCCCCACTCCGAGGGCATCTAGTTGTGGCTGAGGCTCGGGATCACGATCACAAAGCGCTCGAGCCACATGCCGACGATGATGCCGAGCGAGATCAGGAACAGCAGGATCTCGTTGCGGCGCACCGACGGCAGCCATAGGAGCTGCGGGATCAGGATGTTGAGTGCGATCTTCGCCCAATATGAGGGGGCATAGAAGCCGAAGATGCGGAAAAAGAACTCGCTCCGATCGGCGACGTTGCTGCCGTAAATCGCACCCCACGCCTCCCACAGATAGGAGTAGGCGAGCATCACGCTGCCGACCAGCATGACCTTGGCCAGTGCGTTGAAATGATATTCGGTGATTACGTCCTGCAGCCCGTAGCCGCGGCGGACCAGGATCGTCAGCATGATCACCAGCGCCAGCCCGGAAATCACCGCGCCAAAAAAGAAATACGGCGGGAACTGCGTCGAATGCCAACCCGGGGTCAGGCCGCCGGCGAAATCGAGGCCGACCACGCTGTGCACCGAAATCACCATCGGCGCCATGATCGCGCACATGATGAAATAGACGGTCTGATGGTTGCGCCAGTGCCGCGCCGAGCCGCGCCAGCCGAGCGCCATGATCCCGTAGAGGATCTGCTTCCGCCGCGTCTGCGCCAGATCGCGCACGGTCGCGACATCGGGCAACAGCCCGACGTAGTAGAACATGACCGACATCAAAATGTAGCACAGCAGGCAGATGAAATCCCACCACAATGGGCTGCGCACTTGCGGCCATACCCCCATCACCGTCGAATACGGGAACAGCCAGTAAAAAAATCCGGGGCGGCCCAGATGCAGGATCGGCATCACGCCGGCGCAGGCCGCAGCACTCAGCATCATCGATTCGGCGATCCGGTTGGTCGCCGAGCGCCACGGCGAGCGCGTCAGATAAAACAATGCCGAGACGATCGTGCCGCCGCTCGCCAGCGCGATCCACCACACATATTCGGCGATCGCCAGACCCCAGGCGACCGGGATCTCGACCCCCCAGACGCCGATGCCGTTGATAAACAGCCAGGCGATCGCGACGACCAAGGTCAGCAGCAGCAGGAGCGAGATGCCGAAGCCGATCCACCACCAACGCGGCGCATGCGGCCGCAACACCCGCTCGCTGACCTCCTCGCTGAGCGAGGCCATGGTGACGCCTGGCCGGACGACCGGCGCCTCGCTCGGCAGCTCGGCGACGGTCATGCCTCGTCGTCCTTGATCAGCGGGTTGCGGTTGCGGATCAGCGCGGAATAGCTGGTGCGCGGCCGGGTGTTGAGCTCTTCGAGCAGCACGTAGTCGAGCGGGCTCGCCTTGCGGCGGGCGACGGCGCTGTTCGGGTCGTTGCGGTTGCCGAAGATGATCGCCTGGGTCGGGCAGCTCTGCTGGCAGGCGGTAACGATTTCGCCGTCGCGGATCGGCCGGTTGTCGCGGTCGGCATCGATCTGCGTCGTCCGGACGCGCTGAATGCAATAGGTGCATTTTTCCATGACGCCGCGGCCGCGCACCGTCACCTCCGGGTTCCACGATTCCGCCGGCCGGTCTTCGTTGACCGCGTAGGCGAAGAAATTGAAGCGCCGCACCTTGTAGGGGCAGTTGTTGGAGCAGAAGCGGGTCCCGACGCAGCGGTTGTAGACCATCAGGTTCAGGCCCTCGTGGTCGTGCACCGTGGCGTGCACCGGGCAGACCACCTCGCAGGGCGCGTCCTCGCACATCATGCACGGCACCGGCTCGAACGCCGTCTCAGGCGCATCGGGCAGCCCCGAGTAATAGCGGTCGATGCGCAGCCAGTGCATCTCGCGGCCGGCAAGTACCTGGTCCTTGCCGACGACCGGCACGTTGTTCTCGGCCTGACAGGCGACGACACAGGCTTGGCAGCCGATGCAGGAGTTGAGGTCGACCGCCATCGCCCAGGCGTTCTCGGGGTATTTGTAGGCGGGGTAGAGCGATTGGTTAGTTTCTTTGTGCTCGAGGAAATGCGGGTTTTTCTCGAACTCGGCGAGCGTGCCCTCGTGGATCAGATCGCGACCGGCAATGCGGTCGTGCCCCTGCACCGTGGCGAGCCGCAAGACGTCCCCGGTTTTGGTCAGCGACCCGCCCTCGACCAGCCAAGGGGTGGCAGCATTTCGCACCGCGTACGCGTCGAAACCGACGCCAGCGCCGAGCCCGCCGGCGCGCCGGCCAAAGCCGAGCGGCAGGGTGACGCAATCGGGCGCCTGCCCGGGCAGCACAAAGACCGGCGCGCCCACCTGGCGATGTCCGGCGGCGATCACGACAACATCCTCGCTCTTGAGGCCGAGCCGCTCGGCCGTCGCCGGTGCGATCAGCGCCGCGTTGTCCCAGGTCAGCCGCGTGAACGCGCGCGGCATCTCCAGCAGCCACGGATTGTCGGCGTAGCGCCCGTCGCACACCGCCTCGTCGGGGCGAAACAGAATGTCGAGCCCGGTTGCCGCCGGCGCCGCGGCCGGCAGATGGGCGGCGATATCGGCCGCAGGGATCGCGGTTGCCGACGTCGCGGCGCTGTTTTCGACGACGCCGACGCGCACCGATTCGTGCCAGAACTGCTCGAAATCGCCGTGCCCCTGCTGCTGCACTGCACTCTGCCAGAAGGCGCGCAGCAGATCGTAATCAACCGGCATCGTATTGCCCTGCAGTACCGCCAGCAGCTCCTGCGCCGAGTGGCCGCCGTATAACCGGCGCACCTGCGGCTGCTGGATCGTGATCGTGCCGTCGAAGGCGCGAGCATCGCTCCAGGCTTCATATTCGTGGGTGGCCGGAATCTGCCAGGTGCTCGCAAGCGCGGTCTCGTCGGCGTAGAGGGCGAGGCTCACCGACAACGGCACCTTCTTGAGCGCGGCCGCGAAATCGAAATCGGCCGGTGCGGTGTAGAGCGGGTTTGTCTCCAGCATCAGGAGGGTGTCGACCTTGCCGGCCGTCATGTCGTCGACCAGCTCCTGCAGCGACTGGAGCTGCGACCCGGCAGCTGCGGCGACCGGCTCGATCAGCCGGACGGTCGCGCCGAAGCTGCCGAGTGCACCGTTGATCGCATGGGCCAGCAGATGGATCTCGGCCGGCTGCTCGCGCCCGGCATGGACCAGGGCATGGCCGTGATGCTGCTTCAGATCCTGCGCCGCCGCCTTCAGCCAGTCCGCGTCCTTGATGTCCGCCTGCGACCATTGCTGCGGCCCGGCGCCGAGCGCCGCCGCGAGCCACCGCATCGCTGCCGCAATCTCGGCCGGCCGCATCGCCAAACGATGATCCGCCTTGGCGCCGATCAGGGTCGGGGTGCTTTCGATCGCATAGACCCGGCTCATCTTGCCGCCGGTCTGATCCGGGCGGCGGCGCGCGGCGAAATGACGGGCGTAGGCCAGCCAACCCGGCACGGCGGAGATCAGGTCGCTCTCGACGGCGAAGATCACATCGGCCGAGCCGACATTGTAAACGCTGTCGAGCGGCCGTCCGAATGCTTGTGTGGCGGCGGTGATTTCGTAATCGCGGTGCAGCGGCTCCCATTGGTGCCAGCGCAGTGCGGGAAGTTTCTGCTGCAGCGCCGAGATCTGCGCGTTGAGCGAGGGCGAGGTCAGCCTCCCGGTCAGCAGCCGCAGCCCTTCGCCGTGGCTTGCCATCAGCCGGTCGCGGCGTTCGAACAGCGCGGTGACGAAGCCCTCCCAGGTGTCGATCTGTCCATGGCCGACAATCGACTGCGCTCGTCGCGGGTCGTAGAGCCCGAGGATCGTCGCCTGCATCGCAGCACTGGCCGCGCCGAGGCTCGCCGGGTGGTCGGGGTTGCCCTCGACCTTGACCGGCCGGGCCATCTGACTGGCGACCAGCACCCCGGTCGCATAGCCGTCGAGCGTCGTCGCCGTGGCGTAATAGCGCGAGCGCCCCGGTATGATGCCGGGCGGCTGCTCGACGTAAGGGAGGAGCTGGCGCGGATTGGGCTCGGGACCACAGGCCGTGAGCCCCCCCAATGCCATCGACGCGGCCATCAGCTGCAGAAAGCGCCGACGGTCGACATCGACCCCGCCCAGCACGTCGCGAAACCGCGGCACCTCGCGCTCGACGATCGCCGCGAATTCCGGCGTCTCGGCCAGTTCCTCGAGGCTGCGCCAGTAATTCCGGCCGGGAGCGCTCATCGGTGACACACGCCGCAGTCGCTGAGCGTCTTGGGATGAATGTGATAGGCAGCCATCAATTCCTCGCCGGACGGGGTGCCGGGCGTGCGGCGCCAGTGCGGGTTGAACACCTCGCTGAGCGGACGCAGATGCGGCGCCGGATCGCGATGGCAGGAGAGGCACCAGCTCATGTAGAGGGTCTCGGCCTTCCAGGTCAGCGGCATGTCGCCGATCGGCCCGTGGCACTCGGTGCAGCCGACACCCTTGGCGATGTGGATGCTGTGATCGAAATAGACGTAGTCGGGGAGTGTGTTGACGCGCGTCCAGCGCAGCGGCGCCTGGTCGGCAAAGCTCTGCCGCACCGGCGCCAGGATCGCGGCATCGGTCCAGATCTGCGAATGGCAGGTCATGCAGATCTCGGTCGCCGGAATGCCGGCGTTCTGCGAGACTTCGACCGTGGTGTGGCAATAGCGGCAGTCGAGGCCCAGCCCGCTGACGTGATGCTTGTGGCTGAACGGCACCGGCTGCGGCGGGATGTACCGTACCTGCGTGTTGTAGCCCATCACCGGAACCAGCCAGATCAGCAGCAACAGGAAGACGGCGCCAGCCCCGGCTGCGATCAGCGCCGCGTTCATCAGCGTGTTCGCGCGCGGGCCGAAGATCGCCACCCGATGCCCCCCGTGGCAGCTCTTGAGTATCCTTGAACGTGAGTACTTGGGATTGGTTCCTTGCGTTTTCTCCTGTGCCGCGCCCGGGCTCTGGCGCGAAATCGCGCTCAAACGTCTCGCGGCCAGACCCCCGCCAGCTGCAAAACGGCGCGCGCATATTCGGCGTGCGAAAAGATCATCGGGACGTTGCCGAGCAGCAGCCGCGAGCGGCCGTCGGCCTGCTCCGAGAACAGCCCCGACCCGCCGGCCAGCGCCTCGACCCGGCGCCACCCGGCGCAGCATCGCTTCGGCCGTGCCGGCCGTGCTGCTGCCGCCCGGCTCGATCCGGCGCTTTACGTAATCATTCTTTCGGCATTCATCTGACCGAGGCCTACCTGCTGGTGCCGCTGGTGCAGCGGCAGGCCGTGCATCTGCCTCCGGCGTTCACCCTGTCCGCCCAGATCGTCCTCGGCGGGCTCGCGGGATTACTCGGCTTGCTGCTGACGACGCCGCTGGTCGCCGCGACCCTGGTCATCGTCCGCATGGCCTATGTCGAAGACCTCCTCGGCGACCGGGCCGGCGATCAAACCCCGTTCGAATAGCGGGGCGGTCGGGCTCCCGATTCCGCGGATGCATCACCCGAGAGGAGATCCGATGTTTTTACGTTGCGCGCGGGATCACAGTGCTAAGATTTGCGTTAAGCGCATGCGATCAAGCGTGTTGGAGGTAATTCCATGGGGTCCGATCGGCAGCAGGACCTGGGGACGGCCCAATTAAACATCAATTCATTGAACATCTTCGAGCGTATTTCCAAAGATTTGTGCAAACATGGTTTGGGGCAAAGAAATCACCGAACCGATCGGCCCAAGTCGATTTGTGCTGGTCGCGAGCGTCTGCTGTGTCATCGGAGAGGATCGCCTGATCGGCGACCGACCTTCCCGGCGGCGTAAACTATGGCTTCGTATACCACCTCGGCCGACGACGGGCCGATCGCCGGTGTGCTCGCCGCCGCATCTGCGACTTGGCCGGATGAGCTGTGGGTCGGCTCGGTCAGCTGGTGCGACGCCATTCTGCGGGCGTGCTACGGCGTTTACGAGTTCACCGACGACCCGACCTGCGTGTTTCGGATCGGGCTGAGCAAAACGCGGACCCCGTTATCGCTGCGCGACGGAACCCGGATCGAGGCCGGGGATGTGGTCGGGACCCTGCATTTCTGGAACGAGCACCTGCCCCGCTACACCGGCGACGGGCCGAGCTTCGCATGGGCCCGGGCCATGCGCGACCAGGTCGCAGGCTCGCTCGGCGCTCTGGCCGGCTACGTCGAGAGCAAGAGCGCGTGGAGCGAGGTGCAGGCGTTTCGCGCCGAGGCCGCGCTCTCCAGCCGACGACGCACGCAATTGCATCGCGTGATCCAACGTTACGGGTTTGAAGAGGTCGCCTCGGACCGCTCCCTGCTGCGGCGGGCGCACGATTTCGGCGACGACTTTCTGCTGTGGGGTCTGGCGCGGGCCTTCAACCCTGCCGCATTGCCGCGCCTGCCTTTCCTGCGCGATCACCGCGAATTGTGGATCTCCCGATCGTCGCTGCTGCGCAATTACGACCTTCGCCGGCCGCGCCGGTCGGGCGCCGCGCCTCGATCCTGCGGCGCGTGATGCTGGCCCTACTGTGCGGAGTGGCGTGGGCGGGCTTGGTCGGCTGCTTGCTGTGGCGGGCGATGCGGCAGTTTCGCGCCCATCGCGCGACAGCCCTTGCGCCAGCCTCGCAGGCGTCGCTGCCGCCCGTGGTCTCGATGATCGTTCCGGCCCGCAACGAGATCGACAACATTGCCGCTTGCCTCGTCGGGCTGACGCAGCAAGCGGGTCTCGCCGCCGGATCTTCGATCATCGTCGTCGACGACGGGTCGCAGGACGGCACCGCGGCTGCCGTCGAGCAGCAGATCGAGCGCGGCTGCCCGATCACGCTGATAGCCGCCGGCCCGCTGCCCAAGGGCTGGGTCGGCAAGCCGCATGCCTGCTGGCGCGGCGCAACGCTGGCGCAGGGCGCCTGGCTGTGCTTCATCGATGCCGATGTCAGCATCGCTCCGCAGCTCGTCGCCGCCGCGATCGAGACTGCCGAGGCGCAGCAGATCGACATGCTGTCGCTCCACCCGTTCCAACAACTCGGCAGCTTCTGGGAGCGGCTGGTGATCCCGGCGGGCCTGCTGATCATCGCCTGCGCCAAAGCCTTGAACGCGGCGAACAGCTCAGGGTCTTCGGCCGCCGACGCCAACGGCCAGTTCATCCTGGTCAGGCGCGAGGCGTATTTCGACCTCGGCGGGCACGCCGCAGTCGGCTCGGAAATCTGTGAAGACCGGGCGCTCGCCCTCCGGTTCGAACGCGCGGGGTTCCGCTTTCGCGTGCTGGCTGCGGAACACTTCGCCACCACCCGGATGTACCGCGACCTGAGCTCGCTGTGGGAAGGCCTGTCGAAGAACGCGATCGAGATCCTCGGCACGGGCAGGGCCACCCTGGCCGCATCGGCCGCCGGCATGCTGGTTGGCTGGACGTCGCTGGCCTTGCCGATCGCCATCGCCGCGACGATCCTTCCGCGCCCCTCGGCGACGCAGCTGATCGGCGTCAGCCTGACCTTGGCCGGCTCGGCGATCGTCCTTGGGGTGCAATTCGGCACGGTCCGTCACTTTCGCATCCCGGCGGTGTTCGGACTGTTGATGCCGTGCGGCTATACCGCTGCCGCCGTGCTCGCCTGCCACAGCTTTCTGCTGCGCCGTGGCGGCGGGGTGACTTGGAAGGGACGGAAATACGACTTCCACCGGAAGCCCTCAGAGCGTGGGTCTTGAGGAGGGCGAGGGTCGCGCCGGGCGGACCGCAGCGCCGGAGGCCGCAGCGCCAGGCTCCGCGAGGGATGGCGCGGCCCCGGGGATGCGCCGCTCGCGCGTGGGCGGGTGGTCAATCGCCGCGGTGTTGGCGGTTCTCGCGGTGCTCCTCTACGAGATCCGCATTGCGCTATTGCCATTCATTTTCGCGGTGGCCGTCGCCTTTGTGCTCGATCCGCTGATCCGGCGCCTGCAATGCCGGCTCGGCGTCCCGCGCTGGCCGGTGGCGGTGGGGCTCTACGTGCTGGTTCTGGCGATATTGGCCGCCGCCGGATATTGGCTCGGCGCCTTGGCGGCGCACGGCCTCGTGCATGTGGTGGCGAGAGCCCCCGACATCCTGCGGCATTTCCTCGGCGAACTGATCGGCGGCAAAGGCGTCACCCTGTTCGGGCAGAGCTACACCCCCGACAAGCTGGTGCAGGCCTTTGGCGACGTGGTGAAGGGAGCGGTCGGGCTGACCGTCGTCGGGCAGGCGGTGGGATTGGCCGCCTCGGCGATCTTCGCCACGTTCCTGACGCTGGTCCTGATGCCCTATTTCATGATTTCCGCACCGCGTATCGCAGCCGGAACGATCTGGCTGCTGCCGCCCGAGCACCGGCACTCGGTCGAGGATCTGCTGCCCAAAATCGTCCCGATACTGCGGCGGTATCTGATCGGGCTGGTGATCGTCGTCTCCTATACCGCCACCGTCGCCTGGATCGGCTTTGGCCCGGTATTCCATCTGCCGAACGCCGTCCTGCTGGCGCTCACGGTCGGGATGCTCGAACTCGTTCCGGTGATCGGCCCCCTCGCCTCGGCCACGCTCGTTGGCATCATCGCCGTCCAGCAGAGCGGGATCGTCGCGGCGGCGCTGCTGTTCGGGTTCGCGATCGCGCTGCGCCTGTCGATCGACAATCTCGTCGGCCCGATCGTGCTCGGCGAGGCGGCCCGGATCCATCCGGTCGTCATCATCATTTCATTTGTCTGCGGGGCGATCCTGTTCGGCGTCGTCGGGCTCTTGATCGCGGTGCCGGTGGCGGTGTGCATCAAGATCACGCTCGAGCATTATTATGCCGAGCCGGTCGCCAAAACCGGCTGAGCCGGCTGAGGACCCCATAGATCCGGCAACAGCGCCAGAACTAAAAGTACCAGTAGCCGGGTGTCGCTCAAAATTGAACCGCCATCCGAGGCGGTCATTGCGAGCGAAGCGAAGCATCCTGGACGGACAAGCCCCCGTCAGGCGGAGATTGCTTCGTCGCACGAAGCGCTCCTCGCAATGACATGGCCCAACGGTCCGGCGAGCAGGAGCGGGTCGCGCCAACCCCCGCGCTCACAACTCGCCGCGGGCGCCGAGCGCGCGGATGCGGTCGGCGGTGCGGCAGGCGATCGCCTGGATCGTCAAGGACGGGTTGACGCCGCCGACGGTCGGGAACACCGAGCCGTCGCAGATCCACAGATTGGGGATGTCCCAGCTGCGGCAATCGCCGTTGACGACGCTGGTGCGCGGATCGTCGCCCATGCGCGCGGTGCCGTTCAGATGGCAGGTGTCGTCGTTCTCGTCCCACAGCTCGCGCGCGCCGGCCAGTTCGAGGCATTGCCGCATCGAGCCCATCGCGTGCCGGATCAGCTTCTTGTCGTTCTCGCCATAGGAAAACGTCACCCGCGCGATCGGCAGGCCGAAGCGGTCCTTTTCCTCGGCGAGGCTGACCCGGTTGTTCTCATTCGGCATGATTTCGCCGACGATCTTGAGCCCGACCTGATGGTTGTACTTCTCCATTTCCGTACGCAACTGCTCGCCCCACAGCCCGCGCGCGCCGGCCATCACCGAGGCCCAGGTCACCGGCAGCGGCCCCTGGCTCATAAAGCAGTAGCCGCCGTGGAAATCCTTGCCCTCGTCGCGGTAGTTCCAGTGCTCGGTCAGGCTGAGGGACGGCGGCCCTTTGTACCAGCGCACCTCCTGCTCCATCGTCGCGTAGACCGCCTGGTTCGACTGCACCATGAAATTCTTGCCAACGAGACCGGAGCTGTTGGCGAGGCCGTCGGGATGGCGCTGGTCGGCCGAGTTCAGCAGCAGCCGCGGGCGTCTCGATCGCATAACCGGCGACGACGACGTTCTTTGCCCGCTGAAACCGCCAACTTTCCTCGCGGCAGTAATGAACGCCGGTGGCGCGCCCGGTGTGCGGATCGGTCTCGATGCGGCCGACCATCGCGAGGTCGCGGATCTCGGCCCCGGCCTCGACTGCGCGTGGGATCCAGGTGACCAGCGCGCTCTGCTTGGCGTTGGTGGCACACCCCGAGGTGCAGAACCCGCGATAGACGCAGGGCGGCGATTTGCCGCGCGGCGCCGAAACGGTGGCGAGCGGGGTCGGCGCCCAGGCGATCCCCATTGCCTCGGCGCCCCGGGCCAGCACCAGTGCCGCGGCATTCAGCTCGTGCGGGCGATAGGGATAGCGCGGGCGCTTGGGTCCCCACGGATAGTTGACCGGACCCGAAATCTTCAGCGCCTGCTCGACCTCGGCGTAATAGCGCCACATCTCGCGCCAGTCGATCGGCCAGTCGGCGCCGTAGCCGAGCCGGCTGCGCGACTTGAACCATTCCGGTCGAAAGCGCAGCGACACCATCGCGAAATGAACCGTGCTGCCACCGACCGACTGGCCGCTGTTGTTGTCGCCGAGCTCGATCGGGTCGGCGCCGTCGCAGATGCGCTCGTCGGTCCAAAAGAGCTTCCGCTGATCGGTTTCGTCGGAAGCGAACTCGTCGAGCGGCCGCCACCACGGCCCGACGTCGAAGGCGACGACCGAAAACCCCGCCTCGGCGAGGCGGCAGGCGAGCGTGCCGCCGCCAGCCCCGGTGCCGACGATGGCGAAATCGACCGCCTCGCTTTCGGCATATTCGCGCATCGGCATCCAGCCGCCGGGCGCGAGCACATCGGGCGCGCGGCCGTCTTTTCCGCGCGGCACCAGTTGCGGATCATCCGACACGGGAATTTTTCCTCGCGGCTTCAGCCTCATGGCCGGGCTTGGCCTCGGCCGCTTCCCACGGGTCGCGTCGGTCGAAATTCATCCGCACATAGCCGCGCGGGCTCGCCGGCCCGCCAAAGCCGATCTCGCTCCAAGCAGTCGGATGGCCGTAATAGGCTTCGACGATGTCGAGCAGCAGGCGCTTGGAGAAAAAGATGGCGGGCGGCATCCCCTCCCAGGCGGGATCGGACAAGCAGACCTTCCTGAGCAGCGCGCAACAAGGCGTCCTGCTCGTCGGGCTCGAGCGCGTCGAACCCGACCCCGTGGCGTCGGCGCGCTTCGTTGTCGATCGCCTGCAGCCCGCGCAACCAGGCCTCCCGCAGCGGCGGCAGGCGAGAATCGCGGTAGCCGTCGGCGCGGCCCTCGAACAGTTTCGCGTCGACCATCGCGGCGATCGGCACCGGCGGCCGGGTTTTCGGCTGCGGCACGATCCGGCCGCACACGGCGTCGAGGGTCCGCCACCGGGCCTCGTCCAAAAAGCGCGGCTCGCGCGGCAGCGCCAGCCGGCGGTCGATCACTCGCCGCGTCTGCTCGTTCCATGACGGCGTGCGCCGCTTGGCGAGCACGTCATAGCCGGGGTAGCGCTCGGTCATGGCTTCGGCCCTTCGATCAACTGGAGTGACGCCAACCCGGCCATGGCAAGGGCGGTGAACGCCGGCGGCGCCGGCAATGGCGGGCCGTTCAACAAATTCTGTGACCAGTTGCGCCACCCGCCCATGTTGCGATGGACGCCATAGGCATGGAAGGCGGCACCGACAAAGCCGATGCCGGTCAGCAGCCGCAGCCACCAGCGCGCGGCGACGGTCGCGCGCCGCGACACGGCCGTCCGAGCCAACAGCATCGCAGCGACCGGCGGCAAGGTGACCGGGATCATCATCGCCGGGTTGTGATAGGCGCCGCGGAAATGCAGCAATGCCGCCTCGCCGGTGGTGCCGAGCAGCGCCGCTGAAATCAGCCCGGCGAGCAGCGGGCCCTTGACTAGCCCGTCATCCATTCGCACGTGCTGGCCGGCCGCCCCCAAGAGGCCGGAGAGCGACAGCGCCGCTGGCGCGCCCAGCGGAGCGGCATAGAACAGGTTCAGCCAGCAAAAGCCGCCGGGCCGCTTGGCGATGTTGTAGATGTGAAACCCGGTGCCCACGATCCCGGTCATGACCGCCACGACGTTGACGACATCGCGGCGGACCGGCAATCCCGGCAGCCCGTCCCCGCCCTGCGCGCTGACCGCAAGCGTCAGGGCAGAGGCCACGAGCGGCGCATACATGAACTTGTTGTGAAACGAGCCGCGGTAATGTTCGAGTGCGCTGTCGGTCAGCGCCGAGGCGGCGAGCAGGGCCGCAGCACGATCGAGCCGCCGTGCCGCCGTTTGCGATGGGCATCGGGGTTCCGAACGAGGGGACGGGCCGCTGCAGGCGGCCTTGCCCCTCTTGCCGAGGCGCCGCGCCAGCACAACCGCCGCTGCCATGGCGAACCCCGCCAGACCGATCAGCAGCGTCGTTCGGCCCACCATTGGTCCCGGCCTGCGAAACGACCCGGCATCGCGCTGCGTCGCGTCCAAACCCCCGGCATCGTCCACCGAGCCGGCCAGGGCGCCGGCGGCCGAGCCCGCCCGAACCGCGCCGCGGCCGCCTTCATCCATCAACCTTTCCCCGGCAATACCGAGGCCAGCACCTCGCGCGCGGCGCCCATGATGATGCCGCCCTCTCTCGGGTCACCCTTGACCAGGGTCTCCATGAATGCCTTCGCCTCTTTGAGCGTGATGTGCGGCGGCAGCGGCGGCACGTCGGGATCGGTTTTGAATTCGACGACGACCGGGCGGTCGGCGGAGAACGCCTCTTCCCAGGCCGAGCCGACCCGGTCCGGGTCGTCGACATAAATGCCCTTCAGCCCGATCAGCTCGGCGAATTTGTGATAGGGGACGTTGGGGATGTCCTGCGAGGCTTCAAATTTGGGATTTCCCTCCATTACCCGCATTTCCCAGGTCACCTGGTTCAAATCCTCGTTGTTGAAGACGGCGCAGATCCAATGCGGGCTCTCCCATTTCCGCCAATACTTGGCGACCGTGATCAGCTCGGCCATGTTGTTCATCTGCATCGCCCCGTCGCCGACCAGTGCTATGACCGGGCGGCCAGGATGGGTAAACTTGGCAGCGATCGCGTAAGGCACCCCCGCACCCATCGAGGCGAGCCCGCCCGACAGCGAGCACATCATGCCGCGCCGGATCTTCAGGTCGCGCGCGTACCAGTTGGCGCAAGAGCCCGAATCGCTGGTCACGATCGCGCGCTCGGGCAGGCGGGGCGAAAGCTCAGAGGCGACGCGCTGCGGGTTGATCGGATGGGCCGGCTGCTTGGCACGGTCATCCAAGGTCTTCCACCAATCGCGCGTCCAGCCTTCGATCCGGTCGCGCCATTTGTGGTCGGATTTTTCGTTGAGCAATGGCAGCAATGCCCGCAGGGTCTCGGCGCTGTCGCCGACCAGGTTGACCTCCATCGGAAAGCGCAAGCTCAGCATGTCGGGCGCCAAATCGATCTGAACGCCACGCGCCGCGCCTTCCTTGGGCAGGAATTCCGAATAGGGAAAGCCGGAGCCGATCATCAGCAACGTGTCGCATTCGGTCATCAGGTCCCAGCTCGGCTTGGTGCCGAGCAGCCCGATCGAGCCGGTGACCCAGGGGAGATCGTCGGGCAGCGCGGCCTTGCCCAACAGCGCCTTGGCGACGCCGGCGCCGAGCTTGTCGGCCACCGCGATCACCTCGTCGGTCGCGTGCAGCGCCCCGGCGCCGACCAGGATCGCGACCTTTTTCCCGGCGTTGAGCACATCGGCCGCGCGTTTGAGCTCGCGTTCGTAGGGGACGGTCTTCGGCCGGTCGTAGCCGACGCCAGAATGGAGGGTGTTGTGCGCGCGCGGCGGATCTTCGTAGGGCAGATCCTGGAGGTCGTTCGGCAATATCAGTGCGGTTACGCGGCGTTCGCCGACCGCGATGCGCACCGACCGGTCGACCAGATGACGAACCTGCGCCGGGACCATCGCGGTCTGCACCATCGCGCCGGCCACATCCTTGTACAGGGCAGGGAGATCGACTTCCTGCTGATAGTGGCCGCCGATCGCGCTGCGCGCCGATTGCCCGACGATCGCCAACACCGGCATGTGGTCGAGTCGGGCATCGTAAAGCCCGGTGACCAGATGGGACGCGCCCGGGCCCGAAGTGGCGACACAGACGCCCAATTCGCCAGTGAACTTCGCGTGCGCCGAGGCCATGAAGGCGGCCATCTCCTCGTGCCGCACCTGAACGAACTCGATCTTTCCTTTGGCCCGCTGCAATGCGCCGAAGAACCCGTTGATGCCGTCGCCGGGAAACCCGTAGATCCGCCGAACCCCCCATTGATGCAGGCGTTCGACAATAAAGTCGCCGACGGTTTTCGCCATAATGACTGTCCTCTCGACCGGGGTTTACGGCAGCGGCCAGAGCGTGCGCTGGACCAAAGCGCACGAAGCCCCGCTGGTGCTGCCTTAATAACCGCGACACGAGACCGACAGTTCCTGGCGCCGGCCGGGGCGGCTGGCCTGCCCGGTGCTCCTCGACAGGCCGGAGCAAGCCGGTGACAATGAGCCGCGCAGGATCAGCGGGAGCGAGCATGAACATCGATCTGACCGGGAAACGAGCGGTGGTGACCGGCGGTAGCCGGGGGATCGGCCGGGCGATCGCGCTGGCTTTCGCCGAGGCCGGCGCCGGGGTGTCGATCTGCGCCCGCGGCGCCGTGGCGCTCGCCGCGGCGCAGGCCGAGATCGCGCGGCACGGTCGGGCTGCGCACGCCGCCGCTTGCGATCTCGGCGAGGAGGTGGCAGTCGCCGGCTACATCGCCGAGGCGGCGGATGCGCTCGGTGGGATCGACATCCTGGTCAACAACGCCTCGGGATTCGGCGCCAGCGACGACGAAGCCGGGTGGGCGAAGAGCATCTCGGTCGATCTGTTGGCGACGGTGCGGGCCACGCGGGCGGCGTTGCCGTGGCTCGAAAAATCAAAAGCGGGCGCCATCGTTAACATCTCGTCGATTTCCGGCTTTGGTGCCTCCGCCCGCACCCCGCCCTATGGTGCGGTCAAGGCGGCGATCCTCGAATACACCCAGACGAGTGCGGCGCAATTCGCCCGCAAGGGCATCCGCGTCAACTGCGTCGCGCCGGGCTCGATCGAGTTTCCCGGCGGCACCTGGGCGCGGGCGAAGAACAGCAACCCGAACCTTTACGGCGCGATCCTGCGCAGCATCCCGTTCGGGCGGCTGGGCCGGCCGGAGGAAGTCGCGCGGGTGGTGCTGTTCCTGTGCTCGCCGCTGGCCGGCTGGGTCACCGGCCAGAACATCGCCGTCGATGGCGGACAGATGTTGTAACGCCGAGCCGGCGGCCGAACTACCGCCGTCCCAAGCCGCTGATCAGCGCGCGTAGCGCAGATTGATCGCGCCGATGCCGGCGGCGACGTTGAGCCCGGTATTGCCTTCGATGCTGACCGGCTGCAGCGAGATGGTCCGGTTCGAGCCGCCGATCAGCACATTGGCGCCGGCCCCGACCCCGACCGTGGCGCTGCCGGTCGCGCCGACATAACTGCCGGCGAGCGCGCCCGGCCCGATATGGGCGGTCGGTGCGAACACCGCCCAGACCAGCACGCCGCCTTGGGTATAGCCGATATCGACCCCGAATTTAGAGATGCTGCCGGCGTAATGGTCGTATCGGCCGGGAGCGCCCGAAAATACGCAACGCAGCGCCTTCGACGAGCCGAAGACAAATCCCCATCCGGCGGCGACGTTGCAGCTCAAGGTTCCAACCCGAACGCCGGCCTGCGCCAGCGCCGGCGTCCCCTGCGCCGAGATGCCGGCCGCCAATCCGATCGCGCCGAGCGCCAAACCAACTTTTTTGAACATTCCGCTGACCCCCAATTCGCGGGACAATCCCCGCCGCGCGGATCATGCCCGCTTCCGCGCCGGTTGGCTATAGCCAGAGCGCCGCATCATTAGAGGCGATTTTTGGCTGTTATTGGGCTGCTAGTGGATTGAATCTGAACACTTGGTACCCTCGGTTTGCCGCGGCGATGATGGTATCTGGATCAGCGGTCCAAATGAACGGCTTTGGGCTTTGGTTGTGGTCTGTCAGGAAGCGGTTGATCGCGGCTTGCAGGTCGACGAGCGAATGAAAGACGCCGCGCTGCAGGCGTCGCCGTGTCAGCCTGGCAAAGAAGCCTTCGACGGCATTGAGCCACGACGCCGAGGTCGGGGTGAAATGGAAGGTCCAGCGCGGGTGACGAGCTAGCCAGGCTCTGACTTTGGGGTGCTTGTGGCTGGCGTAATTGTCGAGGATCACATGCACGATCTTGCCAGCCGGAATGTCGCGCTCGAGGCGGTTGAGGAAGCGCACAAACTCCTGGTGCCGGTGGCGCTGCATGCATTGCCCGGTGACGCTGCCATCGAGAACGTTCAAGGCGGCAAACAGCGTCGTCGTGCCGTTGCGGATATAGTCGTGCGTCATCGTCCCGGCCCGACCCCGCTTCATCGGAAGGCCGGGCTGGGTGCGATCGAGTGCTTGGATCTGGCTTTTCTCATCGACCGAGAGCACCACCGCGTGCGCCGGCGGATCGACGTAAAGCCCGACGACATCGCGAACTTTGGTAGTGAACTGCGGGTCGCGGCTGAGCTTGAAGGTCCTCAGCCGATGCGGCGCCAGGCCATGGGCATGCCAGATCTTCTGTACCGTGCTGATCGCCAGCCCCATGGCGACGGCCATCGCCCGACTGGTCCAGTGCGTGGTCTCGCCCGGTGGGTCGTCGAGCGTGCGCTCGATCAACCGCGCCACGACCGGGTCGGGTACCGGCGCCTTGCCGGGCTTGCGGCTCTTGTCGCGCAACAGCCCATCCACCCCTGCTTCCATGAAGCGGCGCTGCCAGCGCCACACGCAGGGCTTGGACACGCCGGCCCGGCGCATCACCTCGGCCGTGCCGCAGCCCTCGGCCGTGGCCAGGATGATCCGCGCCCGCCACACATGCTTCTGGGCACTGTTGCCATCCCCGGCGACTGCCTCCAGCCGCTCCCGATCCCCCGGCCCGAGCCGGACCTCGACATCGCTTCGCATCCCACATCACGGCACGGAAACGACCCAAAGGGAATCTTCTGTATCGTTCAAACCACTAGCGGCGCCCTGCATCGCGCGGCGACGATCGAGCGGCGATGGGCCGTGGCATTGTCCGGTTAGCCAAACGCCACTGCCAAAGGGCCAATGCTGGGGTTACGCATAATTCCATGACCAGTCCGAACAGCATCGGCGCATCCGGGTATCCCCGCACCAACAGCGACAGCAGCCTGCTGAAGCCGCCGACCGCGACAATTCCGGTCAGCATCCTGAAGCGGGCGCCAAGACGTTCGATCCGCGGAACGGTGCTGGCGAACGCGCAGCCGATGCCGAGCAGCAATCCCGACAGATAGCGGTAATGGCTGTCGGCCGCGGCAGGCGCAAAATCCACATGCACCATCGCCGGACCGAGCAGCACTCCCATAGCCCCGGCCGCGATCGGGATCAGTGAGGCGCCGGCGACAACGACTTGAAGAAGTCGTCTTTCGTTCATCGGCAACGGAGCTCGACGCCTCGATGCGCAGCCTGTGTCCTAAAGCGCCGATCTGCGGCTGGAGCCACCGCCGTCGATCGTGACGATCGACCCGGTGGTGTAGGCGGATCGGTCGGAGGCGAGGAAGGCGGCCATCCAGGCGATCTCTTCGGGCTTGGCGGCGCGGCCGAAGGCCAGCGGCTTCATCAGCTCGGTCCAGCGCTCGGCGTCGCCGAAGCGGTCCTGGGCGCGAGTGCGCATCAGGGTCACGAGCCGCTCGGTCATGACCGGGCCGGGGTTGACGCCGAGGACCCGCAGCCCGTCGCGCGGCGCCGTGCCGCCCATCGCGCGGGTGAACGCCATCAACGAGGCGTTGCCCGACGATCCCGCGATGTAGTCGAAATCGGGGTTCTCGCCGGCCGCACCGAGGATGTTGACGATGACCCCCGTTCTGCGCCCGCGCATCAGCGCGTAGAAGCGCCGGGTCATGTTGACATAGCCGAACACCTTCAGGTCCCAAGCCGCGCGCCAGCGCGCCTCGTCGACCGCGTCGAGATTGCCGCCGGGGATGGCGCCGGCATTGTTGACCAGGATCTCGGTGTCGCAGCATTCGGCGGCGAGATTGTCGACGTTGCGGCTGTCCGAGAGATCGAGCGGAAACACCCGCACCGCGACGTTGTGCTTGGCGGTGATCGCCGCCCGCGCCGTTTCGAGATCGCCCGCGGTGCGCGACACCAATGCCACATCGCAGCCCTCCTCGGCCAGGATTTCGGCGCAGGCCCGCCCGATCCCTTTCGACGCGCCGGTGATCAGCGCCTTCTTCCCGCGCAACCCGAGGTCCATTGCGTCCTCTCAATCAAAATTCACCGTGCCATTGCACGCGCAGCGAAGCAATCTCGTGCCGCTCCACCCAGCCTCATCGAGATTGCCGCGTCGCCTCCGGCTCCTCGCAATGACACCGGGTGCACTCGAACCACCGAGACAGCACGCCGCTCGCCCGCTGCCCGAAGGCTAACCGATTTTGCTCCAGGTCAATTCGTGCCTGTTGTGAAAAAGGTGACGCAGCTCGGAACCCGGAATGGCGGCAAAGCGGCGGGCCGCGGCGTGGTCGGTTTCGCCTTGGAATTTGATCGTGCAGACAAACCGGCGGCAGCTTCCGGCGGCGAGCCAGCGCTCGACCAGCGCCAACAGCCTGGCCGGATAGCACACGACATCGGAAAACAGCCAGTCGACGGGCCCGAGCGCCTGCGGGTCGAGGGCAAAGGCGCTGACGAGCCGATGCTCTATCCCCGGCAGGCGTGCGACCTCGGGGGCCAGCGGCGCCTTGTCGACGCTGATCACCCGCGCGCCCATCTGCTGCAACGCCCAGCTCCAGCCGCCGGGGCTGCTGCCGAGATCGAGGCACACCTCGCCGGGCTGCGGCCGGCAGCCGATCAGGGTCAGCGCTTCCCACAATTTCAGATAGGCGCGGCTTGGCGGCCCGGAGCGGTCCTCGACAAACCGCACTTCGCCGTTCGGGAACGGGCTCGTGCAACAGGGCGCCGCCAGCACCGTCTCCGCATCGAGCAAGGTCCACGCGCCGAGCGGCGCGCTCGGCGGCGGCGTGCCGAACACCAGCGGCTTCGCCGACACCTTTGGCAATTGCTCCTGGATCAGCATAGCGCGGCGATGCAGCACCGGGGCATAGACCGCCCAATTGCGCTGGATCGCGCGCAATTTCGTTGCTGCATCGGAGATCGACGCGGCCGCGATCTGCTGCGGGTCGAGCCAGACGTTGGCCGCCCACGCGGCCGGGCGCGCCGGCCCCGGCGCCACCAGCAACCGCCCATGCGCGCGCTCGACCGCACCCAGCTCCTTGGCGAGCTCGCCCTCGAACCCATCGGCGGCGAGATAGGCGGCGCGGCTGGTCACGATCCTCTTCGGATTATATGCCGGGGCTTGGCGAGGCCGCGGAGTTTTGTCACAGTCGCCGGATGGCTCTCGATCGCGACACCGCCGAGCTCGCCCGTCTGATCGACCAGGCGGGGCGCGCCGTCGTCTTTACCGGCGCCGGGATCAGCACCGAATCGGGCATTCCCGATTTCCGCAGCCCCGGCGGCATCTGGACCCGGATGGCGCCGATCGATTTCGCCGATTTTCTGGGTTCGGAGGAGGCGCGCCGCGAAACCTGGCGGCGCCGCTTTGCGATGGAGGAAACCTTTCGCGCCGCCGCACCCAACCGCGGCCATCGCGCCGTTGCGGCACTGGTCCGCCGCGGCAAGGCGACGGCGGTCGTCACCCAGAACATCGACGGGCTGCATCAGGCGTCCGGGGTTCCCGCGGACCAGGTCATCGAACTGCACGGCAACACGACCTATGCCAGCTGCCTCGATTGCGCCGCGCGCTACGAGCTCTCTGCGCTGCGCCGGGCGTTCGAGCGTGACGAGGCGGCACCGGTCTGCGACCAATGCGGCGGCTTCGTCAAGACCGCGACGATCTCGTTCGGCCAGGCGATGCCGGAAGCGGCGATGCGGCGGGCCGCGACCGAGACCAACGCGGCCGATCTGTTCATCGTCGCCGGCTCCTCGCTCGTCGTCTATCCCGCTGCGGCGTTCCCCGAGCTGGCCAAACACAACGGCGCCGCCCTGGTCATCGTCAACCGCGAGCCGACCGGCCTCGACCATATCGCCGACCTCGTCCTGCACCGCCCAATCGGCGAAACCCTCGGCGCCGCAACCGGCATCGACTGAGCCCCACCCTTCCTCCGGTCGCGCAGCCTGGAGGGGTAATCGTCGAACCTGAGCCGGTTCACCGATCGCGAAAAATCCGGCTGGAGCGTTGGAAAATACGCTTTGGCTCTGAGTGCCGATGCCGGCACAGCGCGGGAAACAGTCTGAAATGGAAAGATGAGTATTCTTACCGACGAGATCGCCCGGCGGCGGACGTTTGCGATCATTTCGCATCCCGATGCCGGCAAGACCACTCTGACCGAGAAGCTGCTGCTGTTCGGCGGGGCGATCCAGCTGGCGGGCGAGGTCAAGGCGCGCGGCGACCGGCGGCGGGCGCGTTCCGACTGGATGGCGATCGAGCGCGAGCGCGGCATCCCGGTCAGCTCGGCGGTGATGGCCTTCGAGCACGAGGGGCTGAGCTTCAACCTGCTTGACACGCGGGACCACCAGGATTTCAGCGAAGACACCCAGCGTACCCCGACTGCGGTCGACGGCCCGTCAGGCGGAAAATCGGCATTACGGTGTGACGACCTCGATCAGCGCCGAGAAACGACGAAAATCCGCTTCGTTGAAGGTCAGCAGCCGGCGTTCGCCATGCGCGAGCATCGTCGCGACGACATTGGCGTCATGGACCTGGCGACCGCCAAAGGAATAACGGCGGGTCAGCTCCATCAGCTGACCCCATACTGCGAGGCCGTCCTCAAGGATGGCGAAGCGCTGCACGAATGCCGCAGCGTCCGCCGTCGCCTCGGTGAGGCTGAGAGGCTTTCCCCAGGTCTGAGCACGCGTCATTACGGCGATGTATTCGCGCAGTATCTGCCGGCTGATCGAGAGCGGCTCGTCGGCGGCCATCCGGGCGAGCGCAGCCCGGGCTCGATCGCGGAACGGCGCTCCTTCGGCCGTAGCATAGACGAGGACGTTGGTATCGACGAAGCTCACCGCCCGTCTTCGTCGTAGATGTCCCCGCGCCGCAGGCTCAACCCCACGGGCCAGGGTCCCAGATCGTGACTGGGCAGGGCGTCGGCGTCGAAAGGCGCAGCGGGTCGCTGGCGGGCGGGCGGCGCCGTCACATCGATGGTGACCTCGTGTTCGCCGGCCGGCACGACAGCGGGGGCAGTGCCGGTGATCCGGTGATCGGGCCCAACCAGGATGCGGGTGCGGATTTCGGTCATGGCTCTGCAACGTCAAACGCGAATATTGCCGATGATACCAGATGCGCGGGCCATCCTAGTCGCGTCGATGCCTTCAGCCGCCCTCCTCGCAGTTGGCAAAGCGCCGCACACCCATCATATCCACCCACCAGCGCCGGTATAATGGGGCGCTTGCGAGCGACGGCCTGCGTCGCGGGAACAGTTGAAGCGGAATGATGAGCACCCTTAGCGACGAGATCGCGCGGCGGCGGACGTTTGCGATCATCTCGCATCCGGACGCCGGCAAGACCACCCTGACCGAGAAACTGCTGCTGTTCGGCGGCGCGATCCAGCTCGCCGGCGAGGTCAAGGCGCGCGGCGACCGGCGGCGGGCGCGCTCCGACTGGATGGCGATCGAGCGCGAGCGCGGCATCTCGGTCAGCTCGGCGGTGATGACCTTCGAGCATGACGGGCTGACCTTCAACCTGCTCGACACGCCGGGCCACCAGGATTTCAGCGAGGACACCTATCGCACGCTGACCGCGGTCGACAGCGCCGTCATGGTGCTCGACGCCGCCCGCGGCATCGAGGAGCAGACCCGCAAGCTGTTCGAGGTGTGCCGGCTGCGCGACGTGCCGATCGTGACCTTCATCAACAAGCTCGACCGCGAGAGCCGCGACCCGTTCGACCTGCTGGACGAGATCGAGCAGAGCCTGGCGCTCGACGTGACCCCGGCGAGCTGGCCGATCGGCATGGGCCGCGATTTTCTCGGCACCTGGGATCTGTTCGACGAACGCGCTGCTGCTGTTCGAGCGCGGCGCCCACGACCAGGTCGTCGAGCCGGTCAGGTGCAGCGGGCTCGACGATCCCGAGCTGGCGCGGCGGCTGCCGGCGAAGCGGCGCTCGCGCAAACTGCGCGAGGAGGTCGAGATGGCGCGCGGGCTGTGCCCGCCGTTCGACCGCGAGGCGTTTCGCGACGGGCCATCTGACCCCGGTGTTCTTCGGCAGCGCCCTGAACAATTTCGGGGTGCGCGAGTTGTTGCACGGCATCGCCGAACTGGCGCCGCCGCCGCGGCCGCAGCCGGCGGTCGGAGCCGACGGGCCGCAGCGCGATCCGGCCGGAGGAGCCCGAGGTCGCCGGCTTTGTCTTCAAGGTGCAGGCCAATATCGACCCGCAGCATCGCGACCGCATCGCCTTTGTGCGGCTCGCCTCGGGCCGGTTTCATGCGCGGCATGAAGTTGAAGAACGTCCGCACCGGGCGGCTCATGTCGGTGCAGGCCCCGGTGTTTTTCCTGGCGCGCGAGCGCAACCTCGCCGAGGAGGCGTGGCCCGGCGACATCATCGGCATCCCTAATCACGGCAGCCTGCGTATCGGCGACACCCTGACCGAGGGCGGCGAGATCCGGGTCACCGGCATCCCGAGCTTTGCCCCCGAGATCCTGCGCCGGGTGCGGCTCGACGACCCGATGAAGTCGAAGCATCTGCGCCATGCGCTCGAGCAGCTGGCCGAGGAGGGGGTGACCCGCGTGTTCAAGCCGCTGACCGGCGGCGACTGGATCGTCGGCGTCGTCGGCGCGCTGCAGCTCGACGTGCTGACCGCACGGCTCGAAGCCGAGTATGGGCTGGCGACCCGGCTCGACGGCGCGCCCTATCAGGCGGCGCGCTGGCTCGAAGCCGACGACCCGGCCGAAATCGAGCGCTTCCGCCTCAAGAACCCGTCGGCCAGCGCCGAGGACCATGACGGCGTCCCGGTGTTTCTCGCCCGCAACGCCTGGGACCTGCGCACGACGATCGAGGAATGGCCGGCATTGCGCTTCAAGGAGACCCGCGAGCAGAGCTGAGGTGACTAGCCAAATGGCCTCTGTTACTCTGGTGGGTCTCGACCCACTGATGCTGGTGCTGCTCGGATGCGCCTTGACTGGGACCGGGACAAGAGCCGCGCCAATCTGCGCAAACACGGTGTCAGCTTCGAGATCACGGGTGTTTGAGGATCCGAATCAGCTATCAATCCAAGATCGCTTCGAGGGGGACGAGGAGCGCTGGCAGACAATGGGCCTCGTCAATGCCATCGTTGTTCTGATCGTAGCTCATACCGTCAGCGATGACGGCGAAGAAGAAATCGTTCGAATTATTTCGGCTCGCAAGGCGACACCGAGGGAAAGGCAGAGATACCATGAAGGCATCTGACAAAGCTGCGGCGGAGCTGTCCGCGCTCGCGGATTTGCCGGATTCGGAAATCGATACGAGCGACATCCCGGAGAGTGCGGACTGGACCGATGCCCTTCGGGGAAGATTTGATCGAAGAGGTACACCATCAAGGCCTGCCGTATCCTTGAAGCGAATGTCGAATGAACAAAAGGCGGAGATTCGCACGTTGTTGCTTCAAGGAATGAGCCGCTACGACATTGCTGAGCAGCTCGGCGTGACGCCTGGTCAGGTGAGCGCGGTTAGGGCGTGGATTACCATGCGAAACCCAGCCATGGTTCTCCCCGCCCAGGTCAACGCCGAGAGCGACGAAATAGTAGAGGCTGTCGAGACGACCTTTGGGCTGGAGCGAGACCTACAGGCAGGCGTTACGAAGGAATATTGCGCAGCTTGAACCTGGTTTGACGATCGTGGATGGGGATCGAGAGCGACGAGTTGAATCTGGTGGACGCATCGACATCCTGGCGAAGGATCGTTCTGGCGGGATGGTCGTAATCGAGCTCAAGGCGGGTCGTGCGGATCGGGATGCTGTAGGACAGATTCTCGCGTACATCGGAGAACTGATGGACGAAGCCACGTCGGTGCGAGGAATTCTGGTTGCCGCCGAGTTCTCTCCGCGCTCGTTAGCGGCAGCAAGAGCAGCACCAAATATAAGACTGATACGTTATGGGATCCAGTTTTCGTTCAACGCGATTGAGGTGCGTAAAGTTTAACCTCCCGTCACTACGATGTTTAGCTAAATCTAACGAAAGCTGATCTTGTCTGCTGCATTTCAAGGAGCCCGCGAGCGGAGCTGAGGGCCGATCTCTCTTCAGGCCAGCGCCGCGGCTCCCTCGGTCACGGTTTCGAGCTGGCCGACGGTTTCGCGGCCGAAGATCAGCGGGATGAAGGCGCCGATTGTGACCATGACGAGGATCGTGCCGAAGAAGATCGCCGGCGACCCGGTATGCGGCTCCATCAAGAACGGCGCGGTCACCCCGGAGAAGATCCGCCCAACCGATTCGCCAAAGATATGCCCGCGGCCGCGCAGCGCCGTCGGGAACTGCTCCGCGAGATAGACTCGGAAGGCGGTCGCGGTGGAAAGGGCGGTGAAGCCGGTCATCAATGCGCCGGTGACCATGACGGTTGTCGCGTAATGTCCCGCGCGGTGCGCCATCATCATCAGCACAAGGCCGGGGAGGGCGCCGAACATTGCATAGAAAATCGTCCAGCGCCGCCCGATGATCTCCATCAGAAAGCCGGTGAAGCCTTTTCCGGGGATGCTCGCGGCGAACACCAGCGAACTGACGCCAAAGCTCAAACTGACCGCGGCGCCCTGATCGACCAGCGCCTTTGGCAGCAGCACCGAGATCAGAAAAAACGCGGTGCCACAAAAGACGTAGCTGGATATGCCGATCGCCGTCCAGCGCAGCTGGCCGCGACCAAACAACGCCCGATAGGGCGGCAGCTGTTCGCGCACCCCTTGCACATTGTCACCGAGGTCCGCGGCAGTAAGTTCCGGCACCCGCCCGCCGGCCCGGCGAATGATCCGATTGACGGTGTCGACCGCCGCCGCGGTCCGGCCTCGGCGCAGATACCAGCGCGGACTTTCCGGAATCAAAAAATAGATCAGCGCCGGCACGACAAAAAACGCGAGGCCACCGGGCAGCGCCATCATCCTGAAGGCGTTGGGACTGCCGGCAAAAAGAAAGCCGACGAAGGGCAGCACCGTGAACGAGGCGGCAAGCGACATCTCGTAGACAGCGCCGAAGGTGCGCCGGTGCTGCGCCGGCATCAGCTCGGCGGCGATCGGGAATGGCGCCGACACCGCAAAACCGCCGCCGAGGCCGGTCAACAGCCGCAGGCCGATCAGCTGCTCGGCGTTCTGCACGAGCGGAATCAGCAGGGTGAAAAAGGTGATCGCGCCGACGCCAATCAGCATGATGGTCTTGCGGCTGAAATGGTCGGAGATCGTCGAGGCGATGAAACCGCCGACGCAAATCATCAAGGTTGAAGCAATCGCAAGAAAGCGGACGTCGCCCGGGGTCAGATGCAACGGGTGCTTTGCCAGCACCAGCAAGGAGCCGGTCATGACCAAGTCGTAGCCGTCGATAAAGCCGACGAGCCCCAGCACGCCGATCACCATCAGGTGATAGGGGCTGAAGGCAATGCTGTCGAGCTTGCGCCCGAGCAAGTGGCCGGCCGATGTGGCGGACCGGCTGAAAGGGCTACTTTCTGCCACAGCGACCTCCCAGATTATTGGTCGACCCCCGGAAAGCCGTGCGGACCGCAACGCGGACGAGGCCGGTGCTTCGCTTCTTCGGCGGAGATTCTATACTTTACCGACACCTCATCGGTTGGGATGGCCGCAACGGCGCTCGATCGGGTTGACGTGTCGTTCCTGTTCCAAATCGGCGGCGATGGCTGCCGCTCGCGTCTTTTCGCCCGGCCGGCATGCGTCAGGCCGGGGCGGTGACGCCCTCGGAGACCGCTTCGAGCTGACCCACGGTTTCCTTGCCGAACAGCACCGGGATCAAGGCGCCGACCGCCACCACAGTGAGGATCGTTCCAAAGAAGATCGTCGCCGAACTGGTGTACGGCGTCATCAGAAACGGGGCCACGCCGCCGGCGAACAAGCGGCCGAACGACTCGCCGAAGATGTGGCCGCGGCCACGCAGCGCTGTCGGAAACTGTTCGGAGAGATAGACACGGCAAGCGGTGAAGGCCGATAGCACGGTAAAGCCGGTGATCAATCCGCCGGTGACCAGCACGACTGTCGCGTACTGCCCGGCCCGGTGCGCCATCAGCATCAGGAAGATGCCGGGAAGCGATCCAGCGAGCGCATAGAAGATGGTCCAGCGCCGCCCGATGATCTCCATCAGAAAGCCGGTGAAGGCCTTGCCCGGGATGCTGGCGAAATACACCAGCGAAGTCAGGCCAAAAGCCGCCGCGGGCAGCATCGCGTGCTGATCGACCAGCGCCTTTGGCAGCAGCACCGAAATCAGAAAGTAAGCGGTTCCGGCGAACATTCCGGCCAAAATGCCGACCGTGGTCCAGCGTATCTGGCCGCGGGCGAACAATGCCCAATAGGGCGGCAGCTGTTCGGGTCGGGTGTGGTCGTTGTCGCCGAGCGCTTCGACATTCAGCGGCGGCACGCGGCTGCCGGCTCGCCTGATGATCAGGTTGACGAGATTGACCGCGATCTCCGGCCGCCCCTTGCGCAGATACCAGCGTGGGCTTTCGGGGAGCGCAAAATAAACGATCACCGGGACGACGGCCAGCGCCAGCCCGCCGGGCAATGCCAGATACCGGAACGCATCAGGGTTGCCGGCGAGCAGGCCGGCAATGAATGGCACCACGGTGAACGAGGTCGCGAGCGCCATCTCGTAGACGGCGCCATAGGTGCGCCGGTGCTGTGCCGGCATCAGCTCCGCCGCAATCGGAAACGCCGCCGAAACCACCCCGCCGGCGCCGACGCCGGTCAAGAGACGCAGGATGATCAGCTGCTCGGCCGTTTGCACCAGCGGGATCAGCAACGTCAAAAAAGTTGTCGCTATGACACCGATCAGCACGATGCTTTTGCGGCTCAAATGATCGGAGATCGCCGAAAAGAAGAAGCCGCCGAGGCACAGCATAAAGGTCGGGCCAGCTGCGAGCCAGCGGATATCGGTCTCGGTCAGATGCAATGGCTTTTTGGCCAGAACCAGGAGCGAGCCGGTCATCACCAGGTCGTAGCCTTCGATGAACCCGACGAGCGCGAGGACGGCAATGATCAATACGTGGTAGCCGCTGAACGGAATGCTGTCGAGCTTGCGCCCGAGCAGATAACCGGCGCTGGTTACCGATCGGGCGATCGGACGGATTTCTGCCATGGTGAGCCTCCCAGGTTGGCCGAACCCGAGGGGAACCGTGCGGAGCCTAAAGCGAGCGAGACTGAGACCGAGCGCTTCTTTGGTTGGTTGGCTTCTGAGATACGCCGATTACTCTGGCCGAGACGCCTCGCAAGTTCTGGCAGCCCCACAAGATGCCACCGGATCGATGTGTTGCCTCTGTTTCAAGTAAGGCGGCGGTTGTTTTGCTCGCCCGTCCGACCCGGGGTGGGCCATGCCGCCAGCGTAGCCCAGCTGCGGCAAATTGTCATCCGGCAAAACGCGCGCCCGATCGGGCCGCGCGTCTGATCATGCAGTCGGGCGATCGTGCCGCCTCAAACCAGCACGGCAGACCCCTCGGTCACGGTTTCGAGCTGGCCGACGGTTTCGCGGCCGAAAACCAGCGGGATGAAGGCGCCGATCGCGACCACGACCAAAATCACCCCGAAAAAGATCGTCGGCGACCCGACATAGGGCTCCATCAAGAACGGCGCCGAGACGCCGGAGAACACCCGGGCGAACGACTCGCCAAAAATATGCCCGCGGCCCCGCAGCGCCGTCGGGAACTGCTCGGACAGATAGACGCGGAAGGCAGTGGCCGCCGACAGCGCGGTAAAGCCGGTGATCAGCGCGCCGGTGATCATGACCAGGGTCGCGTACAGCCCCGCCCGGTGCGCCATCAGCATCAGCAACAGCCCGGGCAGCGATCCGGCGAGCGCGTAGGTGATGGTCCAGCGCCGCCCGATGATCTCCATCAAGAAGCCGGTAAAAGCCTTTCCCGGAATGCTCGCCGCGAACACCAGCGAGCTCACCCCAAAGCTCAAGCTGACCGCCGCCCCTTGATCGACCAGCGCCTTCGGCAGCAGCACAGAAATCAGGAAAAAGGCGGTGCTGGCGCAGATAAATGTGAGGATGCCGACCGCGGTCCAGCGCAGCTGGCCGGGGCGAAACAAGGCCCAATAAGGCGGCAGCCGCTCGGGGATCGTTACGAGGTTATCCCCGAGCGCCTCAACAGTCAGCGCCGCCAGTCGGCCGCCGGCCCGGCGATTAATCTCGTTGACGGTGTCGACCGCCAGCTGGGCCTGACCCTTTCTCAAATGCCAGCGCGGGCTCTCCGGTACCAGATAGTAGATCAGCGCCGGCACGACGAAAAACGCGAGGCCGCCCGGCAATGCGATCAGCCGGAAGGCGTTGCCGTTGCCGGCGAGCAGCAGACCGACGAACGGCAGCACCGTGAACGAGCTGGCCAGGGCCATCTCGTAGACCGCGCTGAAGGTGCGCCGGTGCCGTGCGGGCATCAATTCGGCGGCGATCGGAAACGCCGCCGAGACCGCAAAGCCGCCGCCGAGGCCGGTCAGCAGGCGGACGATGATCAGCTGCTCGCCATTTTGCACCAGCGGGATCAGCAAGGTGGAAAAGGTCACGGCGGCCACGCCGATCAGCATGATGGTTTTGCGGCTCCAGTGATCGGAAATCGCGGAGGCGATGAAGCCGCCGACGCAGATCATCAAGGTGGAGGCGACGGCCAGAAAGCGAATATCGGCCGGGGTCAGATGCAGCGGCCGCTTCGCCAGCACGAGCAGCGAGCCGGTGACCGCGAGGTCGTAGCCGTCGACAAAGCCGACGAGCCCGAGCACGGCGATCACCATCAGGTGATAGGGGCTGAACGCAATGCTGTCGAGCTTGCGGCCGAGGACGAAGCTGGCGGTCGTTGCCGATCGGGCGACCGGACGGATGTCTTCCATGGCGACCTCCCAGATTGATCGACCCCTTGCACGGCATGCGGGAACGGAGCAGATGGAGCCGGCGCGTCGCTCGCCGCCGGCGCCTCGCCGCTTCCAGGGTCCGCACGGACTGCCGCCGGTTCGACGTGTTGCAGCCGTTCCCCTCAGGGCGGGGTTTTTTTGCTCGCCTTGCTCGACCGTCGAGCTGCGGGCGAAGGCTCAGTTTAGGTCGACGCCGAAAGATTGTCATCAGACATCCTGAAAACCGCCATTGCCGGAATGAACGGCGGCCGCCCGCGCGACGGCCAGGGCGGCCTGACGCACTAGCCGCCGGCGTGCTTCCTCAGCAGGAATTCGCGGCCGGCCTTGACCATCGGCTTGCCGTCATAGGCGATGATGTCGGCGGTGGCATAGGTCTCGCTCCACAGCTCGGGCAGGTAGGAGCCGGTGCCGATCACATCGATCGGCGCATTGGCGGCGGCCATCATCCGGCACTTGGCCGGGCCGAAGCCCGAGCTGGCAACGATTTTGATCCCGGCGAACCCGGCCTCGTCCAAGCTGTGCCGCATCCGCCAGATCGCCGCCGCCGAAACCCCGGTGCCGACCAAATAGCGCAGCTCTTCCTCGGTGCGGTAGCCGCGGATCGATTTGGGCGCGTGCCGCTCGATGACCTCATAGGAACGGGCCGGATCGAGCCCCTCGCAGTAGCGGCCGCCGGGAGTATCGAGCCGCACCGCCAGCCGGCCCGCAGCCGCAAGCTCCGGGAAACGCCGGCCGATTGCGAGCGCGTCGGTGATCTCCCGCCCGAAATAGTCGACGAGCACGGTCAGCGGCTCGTCGGGAAAGACCTCGCGAAACATCTCGGCCGCGCGCACGGTCGAGCCCGCATAGCCGATCAGCGCATGCGGCATCGTCCCGGCGCCCTTTTCCTCGCCGAAAAAACGGGCGGTCGCTTCCGCCGCGCAGCCGACGAACCCGACTGCACCGACTTCGCGCCGCGCCGCCGCCGAGCCGACCGCGGCGGCGTAGGCCATCATCGCCGCCATCTCGGGTCCGGCGCAGTGCCGTGCGTCCATCGCCATAAAGGCAACCGTTGGCAGGTCGGCGCACATCGCATAGGCGTTGTAGGCGGCGACGCAGGCCGGCCCCAGCCGCTGCAGCAGCACGGTTTCGAGATCGACGAGGTGATAGAGCGGCCCGGTCACGTAGAAAATCGGCTCGCCGGCGCCGACCAGCGCACCCTCCGGCCAGTTCAGCTCGATCACGAGATCGGCGCCGCGTTCGGCCGCCGTGCCCTCGAGAAATTCGATCGCCAGGCGCGGCGTGCTGATCACCGGCCGGCGCAGAAACACCGCATAGGTCGCCTGGCGATCGCCGAACCGGCCGACAATCGCCTTCGACTTCAGGAAATAGCTGTCGGTCTGCGCCGCCAGCGAGGGCGGCCCCGACTGCCGGCTCGGGTCCGGCTCGGGGCCGGACCCATGCGCCACCGCCATCGGCGCCGCCTCACAAGACCGCGGCGAGGCGGCTTTTGCTCGGCGCGCCGTTGCCGCGACGCGCGCGCTTCAACGCTTCGGCAATCTCGAAGGCAAGCTCGAGCGCTTGGGTCGCATTGAGCCGCGGGTCGCAATGGGTCAGATAGCGATCGGCGAGCGAGGCTTCGCTGATCGCCTGGGCGCCGCCGACGCATTCGGTGACGTTCTGTCCGGTCAGCTCGCAATGGATGCCGCCGGCATAGCTGCCCTCGGCGGCATGGATCGCGAAGGCGCTGTGCACCTCGTCGAGAATGCGGTCGAACACCCGGGTCTTGTAGCCGGTCGAAGAGGCGATCGTGTTGCCGTGCATCGGGTCGATGCACCACACGACCTCCCGTCCTTCGCGGCGGACGGCCCGGATCAGCCGCGGCAGTCGAGCGTCGACCTTGTCGGCGCCCATGCGCGTGATCAGGGTCAGCCGGCCCGGCTTGTTGTGCGGGTTGAGCCGGTCAATCAGGCGCAGCAGATCGTCGGGCTCGAGGGTCGGCCCGCATTTCATGCCGATCGGGTTCTTGATGCCGCTGAGGAACTCGGCATGAGCGCCGTCGACCTGGCGGGTACGGTCGCCGAGCCAGACCAGGTGCGCCGAGCAGTCGTACCAGTCGCCGGTGGTCGAATCGACGCGGGTCAGCGCCTGCTCATAAGACAGGAACAGCGCCTCGTGCGAGGTGTAGAACTCGGTCTCGCGGATCTGCGGCGTGGTTTCCGAATCGAGCCCGCAGGCAGCCATGAAATCGAGCGTCTCGGTCAGCCGGTCGGCAAGCGCCTGGTATCGCTCGCCCTGCGGCGAGTCGGCGACGAAGTCCTGGTTCCAGGCATGGACCCGGTGCAGGTCGGCATAGCCGCCCTGGGCGAAGGCGCGCAGCAGGTTCAGTGTCGCCGCCGACTGGCTGTAAGCCTGGATCATGCGCTGCGGGTCGGGCTCGCGCGCGGCCTCGTCGAAGTCGAGACTGTTGATGATGTCGCCGCGGTAGGAGGGCAGCGTGGCGCCGTCGCGCGTCTCGGTGTCGGACGAGCGCGGCTTGGCGAACTGACCGGCGAGCCGGCCGAGCTTGACCACCGGGCAGCCGGCGCCAAAGGTCAGCACGACCGCCATCTGCAGCAGCACCTTGAACATGTCGCGGATGTTGTTCGGGTGGAATTCGGCAAAGCTCTCGGCGCAGTCGCCGCCCTGCAGCAGAAAGGCCTTGCCGCCGGCCACCGCGGCCAGCCGGTCTTCGAGGCGCCGCGCCTCGCCGGCGAAAACCAGCGGCGGGAAATTTTGCAAGGTTTCCTCGACCCGACTGAGCGCGCGCTGGTCGGAATAGCCCGGCACCTGCCTGATCGGCAGGCCGCGCCAGCTCTCGGGGGACCATTTTTCAGTCATATCACGATACCTCCTGGCCATCTTGTCGGGTCTCGGCGGAGTTCGGTTTGGTCATGCATCGCCTCCGGGGGTTGGAGGCCGCTCCACCATCGGCGACATTCGGATCAGCGAGAGCATGAAATGCGAAAGCCGCCTCGGGCGCGGGCGGCTTCGGGAAAACGCAGTGCGCTATCCTAGGCCGCCGTCATGTACCGGCAGTACCAAAATCGCGCAACATGGCGGGGCCTGAATGCGGCCATCGAACGTATCATAGCACCAGCTTAGTTGGAGCCCATCGCCGACGCAAGCGCCTTCGTCGCTGGGTAGTGTCCTAATTTGAGATACGGCACCACCGTGATATCGTGCTCCGACCGCCGGTCGATAGCCCGCGAACTGCGGTTAGGGCGGTGATCGTGGCGGAGCAGAGAGCGAGATCGCGACGGACAATGCGAAACCATCGGCTCCGCAGACACGAAAACGGATAGCTGAGTGTAACCTTATGCTCGGGAAGAGGAGGTATCCGTGATCGCCAGAATAGCCGTCACGGTAATGATCTTCCTCTTGGCGATTTACGCGTTTTGGGGAGACGCGCTTGGAGTTGGGCGCCTGTTCAACCCATTTGGAATTTTGTTCTTAGGCTTGACTGCGCTTGTTTGGTTTAAGTGGGAGCTAATTCGCGATAGCTTTAGATCGGTAAAAGAGGAATCGAATGTTCCGATTATCCGACTAGGCTCAACGATCATACGTGGAATGACGCGCCAGCCACGAGAGCATCGTCAACGCGACGAACGGCCGTAACCGGGGATTCGGGACACTACCCGTCGCTCACGGCACCACACGCGTGCGACAACGCTACACGAGGGTGGGGCGATCGCCTTCGACGATGATCCGCCACAGCACCCGGCTCTCGCTGTGGTCGTAATCGTCGTGGGCGCGGTGCATCGTGGCACGGTCGTCGATGACCAGCACGTCGCCCTTGCACCAGCTGTGATGGTAGACGACCTCCGGCTGGATCATCCGCTTCACCAGGTCGGAGAGATAGTCTTGGCTCGCCGCCGGCGTCATGCCTTCGATGTACATTGTCTTGGTCGGATGAAAATAGACCGCCCGCTCGCGGCTGACCGGATGGGTGCGCACCATCGGGTGGACAACCGGCGCGCCGAATTGGGCCACATCGTCGGCTCGCGTGTCTGTGCGATCGCTGTCGAGGCTATTGACCGTTCGCAAAGTTTCGAGATGGCTGCGTTCGGTCTCCGGCAAAGCCCAATAGGCGGCGCGCATGTCAGCGATGCTGGTGCCCCCGCCGGCTGAGGGGATCTCGACCCCGTAGAGCATTGTCGCCGCCGGGGGGCGCTCGCGGTTGGTGTGGTCGGTATGCCAGGTCTCGGCCGCATGCTGGCCATCTCGGTGCCAGACCATGCCGATGTCGGGAAAGCCCGGCATGTGGTGCTGCGAATAATGCTGGCGCATCGGCGGCCCGAACGCCGCGGCGGCGGCTAGGTATTGGGCCGGCGTCAGCGACTGATCGGGAAACACCAGCACCAAGTGCTCGGCCAACAGCCGCGACAGGTTTTCCCCGGTCTCGACGTCGATCGGCGCGCTCAGATCGACGCCGATTACGGCTAGGCCGAGCGATTGATGAAGCGGCATCAGCGTGTAAATCGACATGGCGTCCGACCTTTCCGTCGCGGGAGAGCCGCGAGGCGCGATCTTTACCCGAAACCGGTGTCGCGCTCCATCATGTCGAGCATCGCCGCCGCCAAGAGTGCGGTCTGGTCGGTTTCCCCGCCGGCCTGGCGGCGCAGCTCGACCACCTGGCGCTGCAGCTCGTAGGCCTCGGCCTGTTCGCCCATCTGCCATAGCATGGCGGCGAGATTACCCATCGCCGCGAGGCTGTCCGGATGCTGCTCGCCGTATTCGCGAACCAACACTGAAATGACCGATTGCAGCAGCGCGCTGGCGCCGAACAGGTCGCCCTGGGCGGCAAGCGTGCCCGCGAGATTGTTGATCGCCCGTAACGTGTCGCGGCCGGTCTCGCCGCCCTGGGCGCGCATCCCGGCGACGACCTGTTCCTGCAGCCGTCGGGCCTCCGGCAGATCGCCCTGCGCCGCCAGCGTCACCGCGAGCTTGCCGATGGCCTTCAGGGTGTCGATATGATCCTCGCCCAACAGATTGCGGCGGCCGGCGACAACCTGCTCTTCGAGCTTTCGCGCGGCGATCAACCGGCCCTGCGCCCACTGCGCTTCGGCCAGATCGAGCATTGCCGTCAGGGTATGCGGGTGCTCGTCGCCGAACGCCCGGCGCGCCTCGGCGAGCCGCCGCTCCTGCCGCTCGGTGGTGGTCTGGAAGGAGTCTTGGTCGCTCATCGCGCCGGCCTATCCCGCGCTAACTGAAATCCTCCGCCAGCGCCGCCCGCACCGGCTCTGACATCATCGCCATATGAGCATAATCCGGGTGGTCGAAGCCGAGGATAATCTGCGCGGCCGGGGTTTGGAAGCGTGAGACCGTTTCGGGGGTAAAGCGAAACCTGAGGAACTGGACCGCCGAGGCCTTGCCCTCGGGGCTGGTGTTCTCGCGTGTGCAATCGGGCTCGCCGCGCAGCCGGCACCCACCGACCTCGATGAAGGCGTGGTTTTCGATGCCACCCAGGCGCCCCGGCGCCGCGGCGCGGCGCCCCGGGTCGGCGATTTCGAACATTACCGTCGCGACCAGCTCGCTTCCTTGTGGGATCAGCGGATTATAGGCGTCGAGCTCGCCTTGGAGCTGCGCCTCGCCGCCCTTCTCGACATACAGCATTTCCTGGACCTGCTGCCGCATCGTTGCGAAATTCTCGAAATGAAAGGTGGCGAACGGCCCGACCTCGACCCGGCGCCGCCGCTTCAGCTCGCTGATCTGCCGCCGGCGTTCGCGCCGCACCGGCAGATAATCCGAGCGCGGCAGGATATGGGCCGCCGTCAGTTGGCGACTTTGTCCCCAAAGCAGTCCGGTCATTGGCTCCTCGCATCTGGGTCGGACCATGCTTCGGCGATGCCATAGGCGCGGGCGACAAGTTCGATCGGGCGCAGCTGGCGCGGCGGCAACGGTCCCGCAGGTCGGCCTCGATCTCCCCTGGGCGATGTGCATGCCGGCGAGCGGGCACTCCGAGGCGACGAACCGGGTCGCGTTTTTCAGGGTTCGCCGCACCACCGGCTTGCCGATCTTTAGCGCCGTCGCGAAATTCTTTTCGAGCACGCCCCACGACCCGCCATGGCCCGAGCATCGCTCGATCAGGTCGAACAGCCGCGGAGACGCTTCGCACAGGTTGAGGCACCGCCGGCAGGTATGGCAGATGTCAAAGACGCGCGCCATCTCCGCCTCAGTTTTCGCCCGATCGGCAAAATCGGGATCCTCCCACGGGATCGCGTGCCCGGTCGGAGCGTGGAGGCTGCCTTCCCTGATCATTTGTCTCTGATCGTCCGCATTGCTTGCCTGCGGGATATAAAAGGAAGGGGCGCGGAGCCTGCGCTCCGGCCCCCTGATGTTTCGCCGGCCCCGCTGATGCGGTCGCAGTCTCGGCGCGACCGCGACTTCAGACGAGGTGGTCCAGCGCCGGCTGGAAGCGGCCGGCATCAGACTTTTCGGCCTTGGCCAGGATTTCGAACTACTCGGCGATTTCCTCGAAGCCCACTTCGCGCGGTGCGGGCCATCCCCGGATGCATGTCGGTGTATTCGCGGGTCTCGCCGGCGACCGCGGCGGCGAGGTTGCCCGCGGTCGGACTGATCGGCTTGCCGGTCACCGGATCACCGACCTCTTCGAGGTATTCGAGATGACCGTCGGCATGGCCGGTCCCGCCTTCGGCGGCAGCGGAACACCGCCGACACGTGGCCGTGGCCTTCGATGTCAGGCCTCCGAGCCAAAACCCAGCCTTGGCGTGCGCCGGGTGATTTCGGCCGCGACGGAGCGCGCAGCTATATCGATATCGGCGAGCTCACGGATCAGCTGTGCGGGCAGCCGCCCGATCAATGCCGATACGGCCTCATCGGCGAGGATGCGGCCTCGCTCCCGTTCCAATCGTTCCTGCAGGCGCACCAGCTGTTCGCGATCCATTTTCATGAGGCAAACCCTCCGCGTTATGGTGTCAGCGAGCTGTGCCGAGCGATCTACAGTCACGCGGCCTCGCCGATACCGACGCCATATGGGGAGGCAGCAGATCGGATCAATAGATTAGAATCGATATAATTTGTCACATAAGCTATTGAGTGAGCGGACACCTCGCGCCGCAGAACTGCGTGGCGTCGCCGACCCCGGTCGATGGTCGCAGCCAGATTAATCCGTCGCCGAGGCGCAGCCTCGACATTTTCAAGCGGTATCTGATGCTGATTGTGACGAACCGTGCGCCGCAGAAAATGACATTCGCGCCGGCGGCTTTACCGCTCGCCTGCGGAGCAGAATTTCGTCAACCTCAAGCCGATGACGACGATGCGACCCGAAATTCAGCCGTTGTCCGGGTGCACGCGGATGATGATGTCGACGCGGCTGATCTCGGTGCCCGAGGGCGGCGCCGGCAGCCCGCTGACCGACCAGATGATGTCCTGGAATATCGCGCAGCTCGCCGGTCGCTTCACAGAAGAAGTGATGGTGATCGTCGGTGTTGGTATCGAAATACGAGCGACCGGGTTCGACGACCGCCTCGCGCAACAGCCCGACCTCGGTGAATTGGTGAAGGGTGTTATAGATGGTCGCGAGCGACACTCGAATGCCCGACGCCAACGCTTCGCCGTGAAGCTGCTCGGCGGTGACGTGACGGTCCCCGCCCTCCAGAAGGAGCCGCGCCAGCGACAGGCGCTGACGCGTCGGGCGCAAGCCGACCGTCGCGCAGGCACTTCAACACGGTCGGGGAGGTGAACGTCTTATTCATGCCTCAAATATAGATCGACCACCGATAAAAATAAACAGCCGTATTGCATCGGGTCGCATTTTTACAGCGGGCCGTTTTGCAAACGTCCCGGCCTGATCTGCGCTTCGGAAGCGGCACCCCTGCCCCATCGCAACGTGATGGAGGCAGGAACGCCGGGGACCGCCACCACCGGCGCGACTGCGCCGGCGGTGGACAGATTCCTACAGGTTCGCCTGGAAGTCGCTGTAGTCGCGAACCTTCTTGTAGACTTGCAGCCGGTTGCGCTGGCTGTCGGCGACGATCACGCTGTCGGTCGCCGGATCAAACTCGACCGCCGTCGGGAAGCAGAAACGCCATTGCGGTTCGAGGCTCTTGACGCGGCGCCGCGCCTTGGCCATGTCGGGGTTGGCGTCGACGGTCTGCGCGCCCCATTTCGACAGCACCTGGGCATCGCCGATCAGGTTGGCGATCGGCTTGCCCTCGGCATCGAACACGCAGACCCGGTGATTGCCCCAATCGGTGACATAGATGTCGCCGTCGCTGTCGACCGCGACATCGGTCGGGTGATTGAGCAGGCCGGGCTTCGGATAGTCCGCCGTCTCGCCGGCTGGCCGAGACGTACGGCCCGAACATGGTCACGGCGTAGGCATTTTCGGGTTCCTCGATCTTGCCGTACTGGCCGAATTTCATCAGGAACTTGCCCTCGGGGGAAAGCTTCTGGACGCGATGGTTCTTCCAGTCGGCGACGTAGATGTTGCCGTCCTTGTCGAGGGTGATCCCCCAAGGCTGGTTGAACTCGCCGTCGCCGTTGCCGGCGCGACCGCATTTGCCGACGAATTTGCCGTCGGGGGTAAAGACCTGCAGGCGGTTGTTGCCGCTGTCGACGACGATGATGTTGCCGCTCTTCTCGACCGCCAGACCCGCCGGATGCAGAAGCTCGCCGTCGCCGCTGCCGGTCGTGCCCCATTTGCGCATGAACTTGCCGCTGCTGTCGAACACCGAGATCGTGTTGGTCCAGTCGTCCGATACATAGACATGGTCATTGTTGTCGACGGCGACACCGAACGGCCAAGTGCAATGGCCGTCGCCTTCGCCGTATTCGCAGAAGTCGGCGACCAATTCCTCTTCGCCCGGACCACCGAGCTGCACCTTGTTGACATGCATCCCGAAATTGTTCTCGTTGCCGCGATTGGCGGCGTAGAGAACGCCGTTTTTGCCGAGGCACATCGTCTGGATGTAATTGAACCCGGGCCGCGGGCGGCGTTGCGCCCGACCGCATGGCTCCAATCAAAGACCCGTCCTTCCGAGACCGTTGTGAGCGGCATAGCGCTCCTCCTCTCTAATCGACCTGTTTGCGTGCACTCGCCAGCTGCCGCCAACCGGCCCCCTTCCCGCAGATTGTCGCCTCGGAAAGGAGAGCGGGCCGGCAGCTTTACCGTCAGTTCAGGAACGCCGGCTGCTCAAAGGTGCCGTTGACGATCGGCGCCGGATTGAGCTTCAGCCACTTGTCGAGGATCGTCGAGTAGACGCTGCGGAAGTCCATGTTCGGGTTCAGGTCGCCCTGAACCAGATGCTCGGGCTTCAGCGACGGCATCTCGCCGTAATGACCGCCCTTGACCTTTTCGCCGAGCACAAAGGCGACGCCGCCGGCGCCGTGATCGGTGCCCGAGCCGTTGTCGCGGACGCGACGGCCGAACTCGGAGAACAGCAGCATGATCACGTTGTCGGCGTGGTCGTGCTCGCGCAGGTCCTTCATGAAGGCGTCGACGCCCTCGGTTACCGCGCTCCACAGATTGCCGTGGCCCGGGTTCTGACCGGCATGCGTGTCGAAGGTGCTGTGGTCGCAGTAGAAGATGCGGCTGCCCAGATCGGCCAGATGGGTCTGCGCGATGCCCTTGAGCTTGCGGGCGATCGGGGTGTTCGGATACTGCACCGTCGATGAGTATTTCTGCGGCGCGACCTTCAGGATGTCCTCGCCCTTCAGCGAATCGATGCCGGTGTCGGCCATGTAGTCCATGACCGCGCCGGTGCCGATCGCCGGTTTGTACATCGCCGCGAAGCGCTCGAGCACCTGCTTGCGCTGCGCGCCCTGAATGGTCGGCAGAAAGCCGTACCGTTCCAGCGGCCCGCCGACGCACGCCACCGGCACGCCCGGCACCGCCAACGACCGCGGCAGGCTCGGTCCGAAGCTGACGGTCGTGACGACGTTCTCTTTCTTCGGGTCGAATTCGCGCGCGACGCGGCCGAGCCAGCCTTCGGTCCCGACCTTGATCGGCTCGCAGGTGTGCCAGATGTCCATGGCGCGGAAGTGCGAGCGCGGCAACTCCTTCCAGCCGACGCCGTGCAGGATGGCGAGCTTGCCGTCATCCCAGAACTGCTTGATCGGCGCCATGTAGTGCGGGATGCCGTAGTCCTTGTCGAGATGCATGATCTGGTTGTCGGGGATCCCGACCGCCTTCCGGTTGTCGCGGTACAGCGGGTTGTTGTAGGGGATCACCGTGTTCAGATAGTCGTTGCCGCCCGTCAACTGCAGAACGACGATGACGGGATCCTTCTTGGCCTCTTGTGTTGCTGGCATTGCAACTTCCTCCTCGTCTGATAGGTTCGACCGTTAGCCGAATTGATACTCTCTGGTCGCGACGATCAGCTGCAGCATTTCGGCGGCATGCTGATCGGCGACTTTGGCGTTGGCATCGCTGTCCCAGGTAATCTGGCCCCATTCCTTCGCCTGGGAAAGCAGCTCCTGCTTGGTGTCGGCGCCGACTTGCGACCGGGCCGATCAGGTCGAGGCAGCCATCGACCAGCTGCTCGGGGCTCAGCGAACCGTGCTGCTTCAGCCGGTTGATGATGCGCGGACACCGGGCAGCGAGGTGTCGCCGACCTTTTCCGCGACGAAGTTGACGCGCGCCATCAGCGAGCCGCTGTTGATCCACTCTTTGCCGGTGTGCCAGCCCTCGACCGAAGGCGGGTTGAGCAGATCCTGGCCCATATAGGTCGGCTGCATCGACAGCTCGCCATATCCCGGCTTCGGCAGTTCGTGGCCGCCGACCAGCCGCAACGTGCTGACCACGACCTCGGCCGGCGACTTCATGTGCTGGAAGCGGGCATTCTTGAAGAAGTCCGAGTTGAACAGCACGCGCAGCACCGAGCGCATGTCGAACTTGGAGTCGCGGAACGCACCGACCAGGGTGTCGATCGCCTTTTGGTCGCGCGGCGCTTCGATCGGCCAGGCCGGCACTTGCGGCTCGTCGGCGACGAAGAAGTTGTACAGGTGCCGGCAGATGAACCGGCCGCAAGCCGGCTGCTGCACCACGATGTCGATGATGTCTTCGCCGTTGAACCGGCCCTTGTGGCCGAGGAACACCTTCTCGCCGTCGTCGTGGTCTTCGGGGCGATACTCGAACTTCCACGGGAACCGGCCATAGGGCGCGCGCGGGATCTTGGTCTCGAAGGTCCAGCCGGTGAAGGCCCGCGAGCATTCGCGGACATCCGTCTCGGTGTAGTTGCCGGCGCCGAGGCTGAACAGCTCGAGCAGTTCGCGGCCCCAATTCTCGTTGACCGCGGTCCCATGATTCTGCTGGTTGTCGAGCCAGAAGATCATCGTCGGGTTTCTTGCGACCTTGAGCAGCAGATCGCGGTAGTTGCCCATGCCGTTTTCGCGGAACAGCTGGATCTGCTCCAGCAGCTGGTCGTAGTTGTCGACCTTGGAATTGCCGGTCGCGAAGACGTGGTGCCAGAACAGCGCCATCTTCTCTTCGAGCGGCCGCTGGGTGTTGACCAGATAGTACATCCAGTTGACGTTGCCCATCGGCGGCTGGCCGCCGGGCAGCAGCGACGCCGGCTGGTAGCGCAGCAAGCGTGTAGGCGTCGACCGGCGGCTGCGTCTCGGGATGCAGCAATTCCTCGACCGTCGCCTCGTACCCCTTGGCCGCCCGCGCTTCGAGCTCGTCGCGACCGGCGCCGAAACCCGCCCGCCGCATCAGGTGCGCCATCAAACGCGATGTCGTTCTTGATAAGCCATCTTGCGCCCTCCTCCTTGGTGTTGGATCGTCTCGGTGGTGAGTTGCTGCTAATCGCCGTCGCTCGTCGGAAAATCGTCGGCTCCCGGCTGTCGTGATCCACGGTCGCGCGCCGACAGCCCGCGATCTGCACGGGTTCGCATCGCCGTACGCTTCCCCATTCGACCTCGACGCCAGCTCCGCGTGAACCGCCAGCGTGCCAAGCCGGGGTCGATGCAGGCCGAGCCTACACCTTGGAATGATTTTATGCTACGGCATGGGAACTGTCAAGCGGGGCGCGAGCGGACGAGTGTCGTCAATTGTGCTGCCGGATCGGCGGTTGACCCGCTGCCCGGCGCCGCGCCGCGCTTCCGCGCGGACAACAAACGTATGCCGTGAACGAGATCGCCATGTCCGCCAGCGGTCACTGCGCTCGCCGCAAATCTCGCATTCTGCGAGCGGCGCTTCTGCGCAGGCTCCGGGCGATGGGTCCGGTCAACGAGGCGACGATCGGCGGCCCTGCGGACCGACGCGGACGATCACGTCGACGCGACGGATCGCGGTGCCGGCCGGCGCCGCCGGCAGACCGCTGACGGCAATCCCCAGGGCCGGGATGTCCTGCAGCATCCCGTTCGCCTCGCAGAAAAAATGGTGATGGTCGGCGGTGTTGGTGTCGAAATAGGAACGACCCGGCTCGACCACGACCTCGCGCAGCAGCCCGGCCTCGGTGAATTGATGGAGGGTGTTGTAGACGGTGGCGAGCGATACCGGGATGCGCGCTCGCCGCAGCCTCGCCGTGCAGCTGCTCGGCGGTGACGTGGCGGTCGCCGTTCTCCGAGCAGCAGCCGCGCGAGCGCCGAGGCGCTGGCGTGTGGGCCGCAGGCCTGCGGCGCGCAGGCGGTCGAGAGCGGTCGAAGAGGCGGGCTGCAACCTGGTCATCAGCAATATATAGGGTGTTATCCGGTCAGAATAAACGAACCGCGTTGCGACCTTGCCGGCGTCAGTCGCCGGTTAGCAGCCGTTCGACCAGTTCGCGCACCGTCGGCACATAGCCGTTGGCGTAGAACGGGTCGGAGGCAAACCGATAGGCGTTGTGCCCGGCGAACATCAGCTGCTGCTCGACATCGTCCGAGTGGCGGATCGCCTGCAGGGTCTTCTGGATGCAGAAGCTGCGCGGGTCGGCCTTTTTGCCGGTCGAGCGGGCGTCGTTCTGCGCCCAGTTCGAGAACTGGCAGGCGCTGAGGCAGCCCATGCAGTTGATCTGGTCGGTGCGCAGCTCCATCGCCTTTTGCGGGGTGACAAAAATCAGCGTCGAGTTCGGGAGTGCGCAGGGCCTCGGTGAACCCCGCGGCGACCCATTTCTCGGCCGATTCCCGGTCGTGCGGGGTCAGATAGACGATGCGATTGCGGGCGCCGACGTGAAAGGCGGCGACATGCTCGCCGACCGGCTCGACCGAATAGGCGACCTGGCGCTCCGAGCGCTGCTGCAGCTCGTTCAAAAATCCGTTGCGCACCGCCGAGGAATAAAACCCGGTCGGGCTGAAGCGGTTCAGGTAGACGTCGCCCTCGCCCAGGGTCAGGAGCTTGCGCTTCCACACCTCCGAGATCGGGCTTTCCTGGGTCACCAGCGGCCGGGTCCCGAACTGGAAAGGCGACCGGGCCGAGCTCGGGGTTGTCGATCCAGTCGCTCCATTCGCGCAGATACCACAGCCCGCCCGCCATAAAGATCGGCGTCGCGGCGAGGCCGAAACTCGGCCATCATGCTGCGCAGCTCGCGCACCCGCGGATAGGGCGGCTCGGGCTGCAGCGGATCCTCGCTGTTGGAGAGCCCGTTATGGCCGCCGGCGAGCCACGGATCTTCATAGACGACGCCGCCGAGCCAGTCGCAGAATTTGTGATAGGCGCGCTTCCACAGCGCCCGAAACGCCCGCGCCGAGGACACGATCGGATAGTAGTGGACGCCGTAGCGGGCGCAGATCTCGGCGATCTTGTAGGGCATGCCGGCGCCGCAGGTGACGCCGTGGATCAGGCCTTTGGCGCCTTCGAGCACGCCATGCAGTACCCGCTCGGCGGCAGCCATCTCCCACAGCACGTTCATGTGGATGCGGCCCTCGCCGTTGCCGCGCTCGTGGGCGACGCGGGCCTGCTCGATGCCGCCGGCGATCGCATAGGCGACGAGCTCCTCATGCCGCTCGCGCCGGGTGCGCCCGTGATAGAGCTGCGGGATCAGTTCGCCCGCTTCGCCGTAGCTGTCGGCGTTGACCCCGGAGAACGTGCCGACGCCGCCGGTCGCCGCCCAGGCGCCCGAGCTTTCGCCGTTCGACACCGAGATGCCCTTGCCGCCTTCGACCAGCGGCAGCACCTCGCGGCCCGAGATCACCAGCGGGTTCGAGCGGTCTCACGACCGGGCTTCCCGTCGAGCTATCGCCGGGACACGCGCTGCCAGTGCGCGGCTTCGTGCCGCGACCGCCCGGCCGCCACCGGCAAGGATCATATGGGGAACATCCGAAAAGACCGAGGCGACCCCCCAGTCGAACAATTCGCGCGCCCGCGCCGGCGTCGTTGACCGTGTAGGCGAGCACAGAATATCCCGCTTGCGGATTTCGGCCACGACCGCCGGCCGCAGGCAGCCGATGGTCGGCGTTGATCGTCGCGCAGCCCAGACGCGTCGGCACGCGAGCGCCAATCGCCGCGGGAGCGCCGCGACCAGCAAGCCCGCGGGCGATCGCCGGCGCACGGTCGCGCGCCGCCGTCAGGGCTTCGGGCACAAAACTCGAAATCAGCGGCGCCGGCAGCTGCGCCGGCCACAGCCGCGACAGCAGCATCGGCGGCGGCGGTCCCGGTTTCGACGGCGCCGCGACCGCGGGCGGCCTTCATCTCGACATTGGCGCCGAGCCCGAGTTCGGCCAGCACCGCGATCGCCTCCGCGCAGGGTCGGCACCCGTTCTCCGGCAAAGGCCGGATCGAACCAGCCGCCGGCGTCGTGTCGCCGGATCGCCGACAAGCGGCAGCGCCCGAGCCCTGCCGCGGCCGCTCGGTGGTGCGCTCGAGCCGCTCGTCGTGCAACAGCACCAGTTCGCCGTCGCCGGTCAGGCGCACGTCGAACTCGACCCAGCGACAACCGAGCGCGTCAGCCCGGCGCAACCCGGCAAGCGTGTTCTCGGGCGCGCACGCCGCCGCGCCGCGATGTCCGATCACCGGCGGCAGATCCAGGTCTCGGGCACGAGCGGCTGCCAGCGGCCGATCGCGGATGGGCCATCGGCGACGGGCGCGGCGCGAAACGTCGGGGCCGCACCGCTCGGCGCGGTCGGTATCGGCGTCAGGGCTCGATCCCTCAGCCAGTTCCGGCGTCCGGGCCGGCTCCGGACGCGTCTGTTGCCGAGATCCTCGCCGGTCTGCTGATCGACCTGGCGCATGCTCAGCTTGACCTTGCCGCGGTCGTCGAAGCCCAGCACCTTGACCTTGACGTTGTCGCCGAGCTTGACGACGTCGGCGACCTTGCCGACGCGGTGCGGCGCCAGTTCGCTGATATGCACGAGCCCGTCGCGCGAGCCGAGGAAGTTGACAAAGGCGCCGAAATCGACGGTCTTGACGACCTTGCCGTTGTAGATCGCGCCCAGCTCGGGCTCGGCGACGATGCCGCGGATCCAATCGATCGCCGCCTGCGCGGCGTTGCCGTCGACCGCCGCGACCTTGATCGTGCCGTCGTCGTCGATGTCGATCTTGGCGCCGGTGGTCTCGGTGATCTCGCGAATGACCTTGCCGCCCGAGCCGATGACTTCGCGGATCTTGTCCTTCGGGATGGTAGAGCGTGGTGATGCGCGGCGCGTTGTCGCTGACCGTGTCGCGCGCGCCGGTCAGCGCCTTGGCCATCTCGCCGAGGATGTGGACGCGCCCGTCGCGCGCCTGGTCCAGCGCGATGCGCATGATCTCCTCGGTGATCGAGGTGATCTTGATGTCCATCTGCAGCGCGGTGACGCCCTTTTCGGTGCCGGCGACCTTGAAGTCCATGTCGCCGAGATGGTCCTCGTCGCCGAGAATGTCGGACAAGCACGACGAAACCCTCGGGCTCCTTGATCAGCCCCATCGCGATGCCGGCGACCGGACGCGGCAGCGGCACGCCGGCATCCATCAGCGCCAGCGAGGCGCCGCACACCGAGGCCATCGACGAGGAGCCGTTCGAACTCGGTGATCTCGGAGACGACGCGGATCGTGTAGGGGAAGCTCTCCTTGGACGGCAGCAACGGGCCGAATTGCCCGCCAGGCGAGCTTGCCGTGACCGATCTCGCGCCGGCCGGGCGAGCCCATCCGTCCCGGCCTCGCCGGTCGAATAGGGCGGGAAGTTGTAGTGCAGCATGAAGTTTTCGCGGTACTCGCCTTCGAGCGCGTCGATCATCTGCTCGTCCTGGCCGGTGCCGAGCGTCGCCACCGCCAAGCGCCTGGGTCTCGCCGCGGGTGAACAGCGCCGAGCCGTGGGCGCGCGGCAGAATGCCGACCTCGGCCGCGATCGGCCGCACCGTGCGCGTGTCGCGCCCGTCGATCCGCGGCTGCTGCCGCGCAGAATCGGCGCCGCGCACGATCTCCTTTTCGAGATCCTTGAACAGCTTCGAGCGCCAGAGCGCGCTGCTCTTCGTCGGCGAACAATTCGGCGATCGCGCCTTGGCGGCGTCGAGCCGGTTGCTGCGGTCCTGCTTGCCGTGCTCGCGATAGGCGGCCTCGATCAGCGGCCCGACCGTCTCGCGCAGCCGCGCTTCGATCGCGTCGTGTTCGGGCGACGGCGGCGGCAGCATCCCACGGTTCGCGCGCGCAGGTCTCGGCCAGATCGATGATCGCCTGGATCACCGGCTGGAATTCGCGATGACCAAACGTGACCGCACCCAGCATAGATCTCTCGGACAGCTCGCTGCGCCTCGGATTCGACCATCAGCACGCCCTCGGCGGTGCCGGCGACGACGAGATCGAGGCGCGAGCGCGGCAGTTCGCCGAGGGTCGGGTTCAGTACATAATTGCCGTCGATATAGCCGACCCGCGCCGCCGCCGATCGGCCCGAGAAACGGAATGCCCGAGATCGTCAGCGCCGCCGAGGCGCCGACCATCGCGACGATGTCGGGATCGTTTTCCAGATCGTGGCTCAGGACCGTGCAGACGACCTGGGTCTCGTTCCGAAAGCCCGGCACAAACAGCGGCCGCAATCGGCCGGTCGATCAGCCGCGAGACCAGGGTCTCCTTTTCCGACGGCCGGCCTTCGCGCTTGAAGAAGCCGCCGGGGATCTTGCCGGCGGCAAAGGTCTTTTCCTGGTAGTTGACGGTCAGCGGAAAAAAGTCCTGCCCGGGCTTGGCGCTCTTCATCGCGACGGCGGTGCACAGCACGGTCGTCTCGCCATAGGTGGCGAGCACCGCGCCGTCGGCCTGGCGCGCGATCTTCCCGGTCTCGAGGACGAGCCGGCGCCCGCCCCAGTTCAGCTCCTTGCGATAAACTTGGAACATTCCCAATCATCCTTTTCGAAAAAGCATCGCGCGGCGAGCATGCCGGCGGCACCAACGCCACACCCCGGCCGGCGAAATGTCCGGCGGCCTGCCAATTCGACACCCTCGACGGTCCCGGGCAACCCACCCTTTCGGCAAATCCGGGGCGCCGCAGGGATCGAGCTGGCGCGGGGTCTCGGCCCAACATCAGCGGCGCAGCCCGAGCCGGCCGATCAACGTCTCGTAGCGGGTCCGTTCGACCGCTTGAGGTAATCCAACAGCCGCCGGCGCTGGCCGACCATGACCAGCAAGCCGCGCCGCGAATGGAAGTCCTTCTTATGGCTTCCGAGGTGATCGGTCAGGTTGCGGATGCGCTCGCTCAAGATCGCCACCTGCACTTCGGGCGATCCGGTGTCGGCCGATTTGGTCGCATATTCGGAAATGAGCGTCTGCTTGCGCTCGGCGGTGATCGACATCGGGTCGAGCCTCTTCAGGAATTGATTACGCGCAATGGTCGAAGACCACCGTCTTCGATCCTCGCCAGAGCGATCAGCGCATGATCGTGCCACGCGCTGACGACGGCGCCGCTCCCGAGGCGGTCGAGCTGCTCCCGCCGGTCGGGATCGGCCGGCCGCACGCGCTGGCCGCAGCGCAGCCGACCGGCTTCGGCTGCCGCCAAGCCCAGCGCCGGGATGCCGTCCAGCGCGGTCTCGATCGGAAGCAGACGCCCGCACGCCGCCAGAATATGCTGCCGGTCATCAATGGATTCCAGAGAAATCGCCTGCGACACGGTGAACGGCCCGACCGAGAGGCGGCGCAGCGCGGCGACATGGCCGAAGGTCCCGAGCGCGGCAGCGAGATCGCGCGCGAGCGCGCGGATATAGGTGCCCTTACCGACCACAGCCTCGAATTCGGCATGGTCGCGATCGGGCGTCGCGATCAGCCGCAGCTCGGCGATCTCGACCAGCCGTGGAGCGAGGGACGGCGGCGTTCGGCACGCGGGCCAGCGCGTAGGCCCGACGCCCGCCAATCTTGATCGCCGAATAGACCGGGGGCCGCTGCGCGATGATGCCGATAAAGCGCGACAGCATCGCCTCGATCGCGGCCATGCCCGGCCGGGCCTCGCTCTCGCCGACGATCTCGCCCTCGCCGTCATCGGTGGCTCTGGCAATCCCCCAGCGGATGCAGAAGCGATAGCGCTTGCGCCCGTTCATCGCATAGGCGACGGTCTTGGTCGCTTCGCCGAGCGCCACCGGCAATACGCCGGTCGCCAGCGGATCGAGGGTGCCGGCATGACCGACCTTGGCGCCGGTGCGGCGACGGATATGCGCCACGACGCGGTGGGAAGTGAGACCCAGCGGTTTGTCGATGACGAGCCAGCCGTGCAGTCCGGGTTCAGCCGGCATCGTCGGCGTTCTCGCCCCCTGCGGTTTGCGGATCAAGGTCGCGCTCGACCTCGGGCCGGCGCCAGCAACGTCGAGATCCGGTCCGCCTGGTCGAAGGTGTTGTCGAGCGCGAAGACGAGGTTCGGGGCATAACGCAGCGGCAGATCTCGGGCGAGATGCGCGCGCAGAAACGGCGTGCTGCGCTTCAGGCCGGCCATGACCGCATCGGCGTTGGCGCCGCCGAGCGGCATTACGTAGACGGTGGCGTTGCGCAGGTCCGGGCTGATCCGCACTTCGCTCACGGTGATGCTGGCATCGCGCAGCGCCGGATCGCGACAGCCGTCGCCGCGCAGGATGTGCGCCAGCGCATGCCGCAACTCTTCACCGACGCGCCGCTGGCGCTGGCCGGCGCCCTGGTCCCGCTCGCCGCCGCGCGAGCGCCGCCGGCCTCTGCTGCCGGTCATGATCTGCCGCGGTCCCGTGGTCCACCATCATGCAGCATTACAAGGTGCGTGCGACTTCTTCGATCTCGAAGCATTCGATCACGTCGCCGGTCTGCACATCCTGGTAGTTCTCGAAGGCCATGCCGCATTCGTAGCCTTCCCTGACCTCGCGCACCTCGTCCTTGAAGCGCTTCAGCGTTTTCAGGGTGCCTTCGTGGATCACGACGTTGTCGCGCAGCAGGCGCACCTTGGCGCCGCGGCGGACCGTGCCCTCGGTGACGAGACAACCCGCGACCTTGCCGACGTGGGTGATGTTGAACACCTCGCGGATCGAGGCGTTGCCGAGCAGGCGTTCGCGCAAGGTGGGCGCCAGCAGTCCCGACAAGGCGCCGCGCATGTCGTCGATCAGATTGTAGATGATCGAATAATAGCGGATCTCGACGCCGTCGCGGCGCGCCAGATCGCGCGCCTGCGGATTGGCGCGGACGTTGAAGCCGATGATCACCGCATCCGACGCCTTGGCCAGGATCACGTCGCTTTCGGTGATCCCGCCGACCGCCGAGTGCAGCACCCGGATCGACACCTCGCTGGTCGAGATCTTGTCGAGCGAGCCGATGATCGCCTCGAGCGAGCCCTGAACATCCGATTTGACGACGACCGGCAGCTCCTTCGCGGTGCCGGCGGCGATCTGCGAGAACATCTGCTCGAGCGTGCCGCGGCCGCCGAGCGCGGCGCTCGCATCGCGCCGCCGGCGCTGCCGGAAATCGGCGATGTCGCGAGCGCGACCCTCGTTTTCGGCGACGACAAAATCGTCGCCAGCGAGCGGCACGCCGTTGAGCCCCAGCACCTCGATCGGCGTCGACGGGCCGGCCTCGGTCTGGTTTTGCCCGTGATCGTCGACCAGCGCGCGCACCCGGCCCCATTCGCTGCCGGCGACAAAGATGTCGCCGACGCGCAAGGTGCCGCGCTGAATCAGCACGGTGGCGACCGGACCGCGGCCGCGCTCGAGCTTCGCTTCGAGCACGACGCCTTCGGCCGGCCGGTTCGGGTTGGCCTTCAGATCGAGCAGTTCGGCCTGCAGCAGGATCGCTTCTTCGAGCCGGTCGAGATTGGTTTTCTTCAGCGCCGAGACTTCGACGTCGAGCATCTCGCCGCCGAGCTGCTCGACGACGATGTCGTGCTGCAGCAGCTCTTGGCGCACCCGCTCGGGCCGCGCATCCTCTTTGTCGATCTTGTTGATGGCGACGATGATCGGCGCGTGCGCCGCCTTGGCGTGGCGGATCGCCTCGACCGTCTGCTCCATGATGCCGTCATCGGCGGCGACCACCAGGACGACGATGTCGGTGACGTTGGCGCCGCGCGCGCGCATCGCGGTAAACGCCTGATGGCCGGGCGTGTCGATAAAGGTGATCTGCTGGCCGCTCCTCAGGTTGACCCGGTAGGCGCCGATGTGCTGGGTGATGCCGCCGGCCTCGCCGGCTGCGACATCGGTCTCGCGCAGCGCATCGAGCAGCGAGGTCTTGCCGTGGTCGACATGGCCCATGACGGTGACCACCGGCGCGCGCGATCGCAGCGTTTCTTCGGGGTCCTCCTCGCCGCGCAGGCCGACTTCGACATCCGCCTCCGAAACCCGCCGCAGGCGGTGGCCGAACTCGGTGACCAGGAGCTCGGCAGTGTCGGCGTCGATGACCTGGTTGATCGTCGCCATCACCCCCATGCGCATCAGCGCCTTGATCACGTCGACGCCGCGCTCGGCCATGCGGTTCGACAATTCCTGAACGGTGATGGTCTCGGGGACGACGACCTCGCGCACCACCTTGACCGGCTCCTGCTCGCCCCCATGCAGCCGCTGGCGCTCGCGCTCCCGCGCCCGCCGGACCGAGGCGAGGCTGCGCATCCGCTCGCCTTCGTCGCCGGACAGCGCGCGGGTGACGGTGATCTTTCCGGTTCGCCGGCGCATCTCATGGCGCGGCGGCGGCGCCGGCCGGCGGATTTCGGGCCGGGCGCCACGGCGAGGAGCGCCCGCCGGCCCTTCTTCCTCTTCGGCCGGGATGGCGACCTTGCCGGCCGCCGCCAGCGCGGCGACCTTGGCCGCGGCCGCCTTTCCCGCCCGCTCGGCGACCTCGCGCCGCGATTCCTCCTCCTTGCGGCGCTGCGCCTCGTCCTCGGAGCGCTTGCGCGACTTCATCGGCGGCGCGGCGGCGCGCCTCCTCCTCTTCAACCCTGGCGCGGGCCTCGTTTTCGGCGCGGCGGCGCGCTTCCTCGGCGGCGCGCTGCTCCTCCTGGCGACGGCGATCGGCCTCGACCAGCGCGGCGCGGCGGCGCGCTTCCTCATCGGCCTTGTGCGCGTCCTGCACCGCGCGCACCCGGCCGGCGCGTTCCTCGGCGGTCAGCGCCCGCGGGATCACCACCGGACGCCGCGCCGGCTCGCGCCGGATGCGGACGCGCTGTCGGCGCCGCCTCGCGCGCCACCGTCAGCGCCGGCTCGGGCCGGCCGAGATCGGGGACGCCGGCGCCGATCATGCGCTTTTTGCGCACCTCGACGGTCACGGTCTTGGAGCGACCGTGCGAAAAACTCTGGCGGACCTGCCCGGTTTCCACGCCCTTGCGCAGCTCGAGCCTGGCGCCGGTGCGGGCCAGGGTCAGGGGCCGTTTCTGCTCTTGCTCAGTCGCGTCGCTCATCTCGCTCCAATACGGTCATTCTGCTGTACCGGCATTCTGCCGCGCCGGCTCGCCCGGATCGGGCTTCGGCGCTGGTTCCACGACGGCTCCGGTGCGAAAGCCAGCCATCTTCTCGGCATCGGCAACGAGCCGGTCGCTCAGCGCGCCGGCCCCGAGCGATGCGTGCACCGCCTCTTCGCGGCCAAAGGCCGCACCCAACTCCGCCGCGGTCAGCACGCAGACGAGGGGAGCATTGCGTGCGAGCGCGCGGATTTTGCGGCGACCGCCCTCTGCCCCGTCGATCGCGGCGACCAGCACCGCGGTCTTCCCGCCCCGCGCCGCCACGGCCACCCGTTCGAACCCGGCGACCGCCAAGCCGGCCCGCCGGGCGAGCCCGATCGCGTCGATGCAGCGCCGCGCCAGCAGGGCTTCGAGGCGATCGGCGAGGTCACCCGGAACCGTCACCGGCCGGCGCGCAGCGCGCGAAAACCATCGTCTGGCCCCGGCCTGCTCCACTATATCCCGACGCGGCGTCAACCACAAACCCCGTCCCGGCAGGCGCGCCCCGACATCGGCTACGAGCTCTCCGCTCGGGCCGATGACAAAGCGCAGCAGCGACGAGCGGTCGCGGATCTCGCCGGTCGCGATGCACCGCCGCTGGGCAGGTTCGAGACCCGGTTCGGCCAGTGGCACCGGCGCCGCGGGCGTTCTGCTGCTGACGGCCGTCGCGCTTACTCCCGCTCTGCCGGCGCAGCCGAGACGGCCGTGTCCTCGAACCAATGGGCGCGGGCGCGCATGATCAGCGCGTTGGCGGCCTCGAGTTCGAGGCCGACGCCGCTCTTGTCGGAGGCGGCGAGCAGCTCTAGCAGCTCGTCGCCGGCGAGGTCGGCGAAATCGTCGAGGGTTACAATCCCCTTTTCGCCGAGCGCCACCAGCATGCCCGGGGTCACCCCATCGAGCGCGGCCAGATCGTCGCCGACCCCGAGCTCGACCCGGCGTTCCTCATATTCGCGATCGCGCCGGTCGAGCGCGCCGCGGGCGCGGTCCTGCAGCTCGGCGGCGATCTCGGCATCGAACCCTTCGATGCCGGCGAGGTCCTCGGGCGCCACATAGGCGACCTCTTCGAGAGAGGCGAAGCCTTCGGTCACCAGCAGCTGAGCGATCACCTCGTCGATATCGAGCGCATCGATGAACAGGCGGCTGCGGCTGCGGAATTCTTCGGTCCGCCGCTCCGACTCCTCGGCCTCGGTCAGGATGTCGATGTCCCACCCGGTCAGCTGCGAGCCGAGGCGGACATTCTGCCCGCGCCGCCCGATCGCCAGGCTCAGCTGATCGTCGGGCACGACGACCTCGACCCGGCGCTGCTCCTCGTCCATCACCACCTTGGCGACCTCGGCCGGGGCAAGCGCGTTGACGACAAAGGTGGCGGGGTCCGACGACCACGGGATGATATCGATCTTCTCGCCCTGCAGCTCGCCGACCACAGCCTGCACCCGGCTGCCGCGCATGCCGACGCAGGCGCCGACCGGGTCGATGCCGCTGTCGCGCGAGATCACCGCGATCTTGGCGCGGCTGCCGGGGTCGCGCGCCACCGCCTTGATCTCGATAATGCCGTCGTAAATCTCCGGCACCTCCTGGGCGAACAGCTTGGCCATGAATTGCGGGTGGGTGCGAGACAGGAAAATCTGCGGGCCGCGCGGCTCCTGGCGCACGTCGTAGATGTAGGCGCGCACCCGCTCGCCCTGGCGAAAGCTCTCACGCGGCAACAGTTCGTCGCGGCGCGCCATCGCTTCGGCCCGGCCGAGATCGACCACGACATTGCCGAACTCGACCCGCTTGACGAGCCCGTTGACGATCTCGCCGACCCGGTCCTTGAATTCGAGGAACTGGCGCAGGCGCTCGGCGTCGCGCACCTTCTGCACGATCACCTGCTTCGCTGTCTGCGCCGCGATCCGGCCGAAATCGATGGGTGGCAGCGGGTCGGTGATGAAATCGCCGATTTCGGCTTCCGGGTTCAGGCGCTGCGCCTCAGCGAGCGCGATCTGAAGTCGCCTCGTTCTCGATCGGCTCGGCGACCTCGCGGAAGCGTAAGAGCCGGATCTCGCCGTTGCGGCGGTCGATCTCGGCGCGGATGTCGTATTCCTGCCCGTATTTGGAGCGGCCCGCCTTCTGGATCGCCTGCTCCATCGCCTCCAGAACCTCGTCGCGATCAATCCCCTTGTCACGGGCGACGGTGTCGGCGACCTGCAGCAGTTCGGGGCGGGCGTAAGTGACAGTGCTTTCCATGGCTTTCCGGAGTGCTCTCGAGGATTGTGCGCGAGCGTCGCGCGGATTTCAGCTCGCGCGCGGCCGCGAGGCGGCGATCAGGTCGTCGGTGATGACCAGCCTCGCCCGTGACACCGCGGCGAGCGGCAGTCGGGTCTCGCCCGCCGCATCGGCCAAGCGAACCTCGCCGCCGGCGGTGCCCAGCAGGCGGCCGCGAAAGCGTTTGCGCCCGCCGATCGGCTGTGCCAGCTCGATCTTCGCCTCGAAGCCGCTGAAGCGGTCGTAATCCTCGGGTCGGACCAGCGGGCGATCGATGCCGGGCGAGCTGATTTCGAGCGTGTAGGCGCCGGCGATCGGATCGGCGACATCGAGAAGCGCCGAGACCGAGTGGCTGACCACCGCACAATCGTCGACCGTCATCGGCGCATCGTCGATCCGTTCGACCATGATCTGCAACGTCGCGCGGCGACCGCTGGTGACCGCGACCCGGACCAGGCGATAGCCCATCGCCGCCAGCGACGGCTCGATCATCTGCGCGATGCCGTTGGTATCGACCAAAAACCCGACCTCTGCTGCCAAACTGCCGGTGCGTCCATATGACAAGTGGGCCATCGGCCCACTCGGCGAGACCGTCCGCGCCGCGGACCTATGCGGTTGTCCCGCAAATATAATGGAAATCCGCAGCCTCGCAAGACGTCTCCAGCGACCAACGGCAACGTTATCAGAACGGCCACATCAGAACGGCCACGCGATCTTTCCTTCGACCGCCTTATCGGACACGCCGCCGCCGAGCTGGCCGCCGCAGGCGATGCCCAGACGCGCCCGTGGCAAGACGACGAGGTCGATCCCCGCCCCGACCGGCGCGGCATCGCGGGCCGATGGCACGCCGGCGACGGAGAACCTCGGTGCCCTCGAAGGCGAGCGACGCCGTGCCGGTGGCCGCGATCTTGCCGGCCTGTCCAGCCGGATCGGCCACGATCACAAATGTCGAACCAGCGCGAAGGCGACATTGCCGTTGACATTGAGCTTACCGATCGAGCCGCCCGGCGTCACCGTGCCGCCGCTCGCCGCCAAGAGCCCGCCTACGGTCCCGTTCCCGGTCAGAAAACCGCCGGAATTGACCAGCACCGGCGAGACCAGGGAACCGGCTACGTCCAGAACGCTCCGACACCGCAGAGGCTTCTCGGAAACGGAGCCCGACCTCGGTTTAACGGCGCGTTGCTCGAATCGCGTACGAGATTTATGGCTCAGGCCGCTTTAAGCCAAATCTGCTAAAATACTTACGCCCTAG
>CAVPFB010000010.1:0-421976 GCA_963703665.1 uncultured Alphaproteobacteria bacterium
CGACGCCAATCGCTTCCTCTACCTTGATCGGCTCGATGCGTGGTTCACCGGCGCGCTCGCCCCAAGGCCCGGCTCGCGGTGAAGCTCGCATCGGCACTCCGACGTCGATGGCGGCACCGGTGGTACGAGCTGCCAGAGGCGGCCGCCTGTAAGGTGGCGAAGAGAGCGCCGGTCCAGGCATCGGCGCTCCGAAACCCTGAAAGGCGTGAGGGATCGGCGGTGTCTTCGTCAGATCGCGCGGCGGGTGGCCGGCTCCGCTGCATTGGCGCGCGCCTTCAGCGCATCGGTCAACCCGCCGAAGCGCTCGGTGATGGCTTTGACGATCTGGTCGTAGCGGCCGATCGCGGCGAACAGATGCACGACCTCGTCGGGCACTTCCTTGGCCATCTCGCTCCACTTTCCCTGCCGGGTCATGCGTTGAGCTATGGCCGAGATCCTCGAGTCCGTGGACCGAAAGACCCGCCAATAGGCCTGGGTCGAGCTGTAGAAGGCGACGCGTCGCGCACCCATTCGAACATGCGCGCAACCGTTGCGTCGTCGGGGCCGGTCGCGAGAAGCCGCCGCCGAGATTTCGTAGTTCTCGCGCTGCGCCCGCTCTTTGCGAGCCCTTCGGCGAGGCGCGGCATGACCGCCTCCTCGATATATCGGCGAGTGCAAAAGCCGTGCAGTTTGACGCCGTCGCATTCCTCGGCCGCGACTTCGCATCGCCGGGCCCACCGCGGCGATGATCACCGGGGGCGGCGGCGCGTTGATCGGCTCGGCGCAAAGTTCGGGGTCATCAACGTAAAACGGTAGTGCTGACCCTCGTAGCCGGCCTTTCTCCGGTTTTCCAGCAATGCCAGATCGCGCGCAGGACTTGCACGTTTCGCGCATGCGCGGCGCCGGCGGCGTCCACGGCACCGAGAAGCGCCGCTCGTTGTGGGCCCGGACCTGCGAGCCTAGTCCGACGACAAAGCGGCCGCCGGTCGCGCCCGCCAGGTCCCAGCCCGTTGGCGACAGCCATCGGCGTGCGGGCGAAGGCGATCGCGACGCTGGTGTGAAGCTCGATGCGTTCGGTCGCGGCGCCCGCCACCGCCAGCGCCAGAAACGGGTCGTGCTTGTTCTCCATCGAGGCGACGCCGTCATAGCCCTCGGCCTCGATCGCACGAGCCGCCTCCGCGACCTTGCGCAAATCCTCTTGCGGCAGTGTCGTGAATACGCGCATCCGCTGCCCTCCCGACCAATCGGTCAGGATCGGGCCACAACTCGTCCGACGAACGCAAGGCTCAGGCGGCCGATGCGATGCCGAATGTCTCGGAGAACCCGTGCTTGCCCTTCTCCGTAACAAGCACTGCGCGGGTGTCCCGGATCCGGCTGATCCAGCCGAGCTCGAAGCACCGGGCCGCGAGCGCGGCGCCAGGGCGCCGGCGAGATGCGTGCGGCGCTCGCTCCAGTCGAGACACGGCCGGCAGAATACCCGCCTCGTTCCACCCGCTTCGCGCAGCTCGATGCCGAAGCCGCGTAAGAATTCCTCCCCAGCCGCGGTCACGATGCCGCCATCCTCCGAGAGCGCGACATGCTCGCGCTCGACGAGACCATCGGCCAAACCCACGCCAAGCCGCCCGGCGAGATGGTCGTAGCAGGTGCGCGCATTGCGCAGCGCGTCGCCGCCGCGCCACCGCGGCTGGTAGCGGGGCGGACCGTCTGCCGCGACCGCCATGATGCTTTCGAGCATTCGGCCGATCATCGGCGAGGCGAGCCGGTAATAGGCGTGCCGGCCCTGCTTTGCCACGGTGAGAAGCCGGCCTTCGGTCAGTTTGGCGAGATGGCCGCTCGCGGTCTGCGGCGCGACGCCGCCGGCAAAGGCGAGCTCGGTGGCAGTCAAGGCGCGGCCGTCGAGCAACGCGGTCAACATGTTGGCGCGAGCGGGATTGCCGACGAGCGCGGCGACTTCGGCGAGCGATGGCTGAATTGGTTCCATGCCGTGAAAATTAAGCCTGCGCCGCCGTGATGTCATCGCGCGATACTACGGAATTGGCCGTATTGATCGCGTTGGACCGTCTGCCGAGTGAACGATACATCTTCACCAGGAGCAGAGATCATGTTCGCCGTGATTTTCGAGGTGAACCCGAAGCCGGAACAGTGGGACGCCTATCTCGGCTACGCCAAACTGCTGCGGCCCGAACTGGAGCAGATCGACGGGTTTATCGACAACGAGCGCTTTTCCAGCCTGCGCCGAGAGGGTTGGCTGCTGTCGCTGTCGATATGGCGGGACGAGAAGGCGGTGATCCGCTGGCGCACCCGCGCCCGTCACCACGAAGTTCAGCAAAAGGGCCGGACCGAGGTCTTCGGCGATTATCATCTCCGGGTCGGAGAGATCATCGCCGATAACCGGCTGCCTGCCGGCCAGGTGCTTCGCGAGCAGCGGTTTGACGAGACGGCGGCCGCGGCCAAGCTGATCGCATTGTCGGAAGCCGCTCCGGAAGGCCTGCCGGACAAACCCGATGCCGGCACCGTTGCCGCCCGGCTCGGAGCGCTCGACACGGCCAATCCCGGACTTGTCGACTGGGATGTTTTCGAAAGCATCGTCCAGCCCGGAAAATTCATTCTCCTTACGTCGTGGCGTGATGCGGCGGCTGCAGAAGGCTCGCCGCATGGCGGCGCGGATATTCGCCACCGCCGCGTCCGCGTGATCCGTGATTACGGGATGTTCGACCGTTCCGAAGCGCCGCAATACTACCCGCCGGTGCCGAGGGTCGTGAGGAGCCTTTTGCTGCTACCCTCGGTAACCGTAGAGGAGGCCACGATGCCGAGGAATGTCGCGATCGGGCTCGGCCTGATGGAGTTTCCGTTCTCCGGCGTCGGCGGGTTCTGGCGCTGGGTCGATCTGTGCGAGGCGGGCGGCGTCGACTCGCTGTGGCAGACCGACCGGGTCGTCAGCCGCGAGCCGATCCTCGAATGCATGTCGGTCATGGCGGCGCTCGCCGGACGGACCCGCCGCCTCAAATTCGGCGTCAATGTGCTCTCGCTGGCGTTCCGCGACCCGGTTCTGGTCGCCAAGCAATGCGCGACGATCGACGTGTTGTCCGAAGGCCGCCTGCTGCCGGCCTTTGGCATCGGCAGCCCGCTCGCGCCGGAATGGCGCACCCTCAACCTCGACACCAAGACGCGCGGCCGCAAGACCGACGAAGGGTTGGAGATCATCGGCCGGCTGTGGCGCGAGGAAACGGTCGATTTCGAGGGTGTCCATTACCACCTGTCCGGCGCCTCGATCTCGCCAAAGCCGGTGCAGCCGGATCTGCCGATGTGGATCGGCGGCTCGTCCGAGGCGGCGATCCGGCGCACCGCGCGGTTCGGCACCGGCTGGCAGGCGGGCGCCGAAACGCCGGACCAGGTCGCCGGCGTTATCGCCGGCATCCGCGCCGCCGCAGCCGCCGAGGGCCGCCCGATCGACGACGACCATTACGGCGCCGGCATCCCGTTCCGCTTCGGCCGGGCGGACGATCCCGGTCTCGACCGGCTGTTCGAAGCCTACAAGAAGCGCACCGGCCGCGATCCGCTGCGCTATTTCGCGATCGGCGACGCCGAGGCGGTCGTCGAGCGCATCGCCGCCTATGTCGCCGCCGGAATCTCCAAATTCATCCTGCGCCCAGCCGCCCGCGGCGACGACGAGATGCTGTCCCAGACCCGCCGCCTGATCGAGGAGGTCTTGCCGCTCGTCGCCGCGCGCTGGCCGAAACCTGCGAAGCGCCGCGCCGCCGCGGAGTAAGGGTAGCGCTCTAGTGTTGAGATCCATTCAGAAGATGCACTCGGCCAAGCAAACCAAGGCTGACATCAAAGTTTCTGCCACACCGGCGAAGGCCGGTGCCCATGCCACACATGGGTCCCGGCCTTCGCCGGGAAGACGAGAACCGACGCATCCCAGTAAATCAGCCGTGTGAATCTGAGCGTTAGCTCCCTTATTTCACGACACCGCGGTCGCGCAGCGCCGCGATCTCTGCGGCCGAATAGCCGTGCCCGGCGAGGATCTCGTCGCTGTGCTGGCCGAAGGTCGGGGACGGGGAGGGCAGGGGCCCCGGCGTGTCGGCGAATTTGATCGGCTTTGTCATTGTGCGATAGCGGCCGACGACCGGATGATCGAGCGTGGCGACCAGATCCTCGGCGACAACCTGGGGATGGTCGAACATGTCCTCGATCGGCCGCACCGCTGCGCAGGGCACGCGCTCGCCGAAGATCTCCTCCCATTCCACAGCGCTGCGCTCGGCGAGCGCAGCGCGCAGCTCCGGCACGAGCTCCGCGGCATGCGCGGCGCGGCTGCGCATCGTCGCGCAACGCGGGTCGCGGGCCAGTTCCGGCCGGCCGACCAGCTCGCACAGCGCGGCAAAGAAATGGTTCGAATGAACCGAGATATAGAGAAACCCGTTCTTTGTCGGATGGATCCCGGTCAGCCCGCCGGCGCCGGAATCGCGTGCGACCTCGCGGCCCTCGCTCTCGGCCCAGACAAAACGCCCGGCCTGGATCGTCAATGCGCTGCGCAGCAACGAGAGGCTCAAATACTGCCCGACGCCGCTGCGCTCACGCTTGAACAGCGCGGCAGCGACGCCGTAGGCGAGGAGCGCCGAGGTGAAATAATCGAGGACCGAGCCCAGCACCACCTGCGGCTTGTCGGCCCCGCCGCCCTGAAAGACCGCCATCCCGCTGAGGCACTGCAGGACCTGGTCGAAGCCGCCCTTCTCGCTCAACGGTCCGCTGTCGCCGTAGCCGGTCAGCCCGCAATAGACGAGCCGCGGGTTGATCGCCTTGAGCCGCGGGTAGTCGATGCCGAGCCGGGCCGGCACCGACGGCCGGAAATTCTCGACCAGGACGTCGGCGGTCTCGACCATCCTGTGGAGGACCGCCAGCCCTTCCGGCTGCTTCAGATCGAGCGCGAGCGCGCGCTTGCCGCGGTTGGTGCCGAGGAAGAAGCGGCTCTCGCCTGCAAGGCTCGACGGAAACTGGCGGAGCATGTCGCCCTGCGGTGATTCGATCTTGATCACCGTGGCGCCGAGATCGGCAAGCAGCGTGCAGCCATAGGGGCCGGCGAGATAGCTGCACAAATCGAGGACGGTGACGCCGTCGAGCGGACCGGCCGCAGCTTTTGTCATCACTGCCGCTCCCGCGCGCGGATCGCCGCGACCTTTTCCAATACCCGCTGCGCGCGGTAGAGGATCGGGTAATCGATGAATTTGCCGTCGAGCTGGATCGCCGCGCTGCCCTCGGCCTCGGCCCGCGCGAAGGCGGCGACGACCCGCTCCGCGAAGGCGATCTCCGCCTCGCTCGGGGTGAAGACGCGGTTGACGACCGCGATTTGGTTCGGGTGGATGCACATCTTGCCTTGGAAGCCGAACCCCAGAGCCGTGCGGGCCGATGCTTCGAGCCCCTCCTCATCCGCCAGATCGACCCACACCGTGTCGAACGGCGCCTCGATGCCGGCGGCGCGGGACGCGGTGACGATCTTGGCGCGGGCATAGGCCAGCTCCGCCTCGCCGCGGCTCCACGCCATGTTCACATCGAGCGTGAAATCGCCGGCGCCGAAAGCGACGCGCTTGACCCGGGTGCCGGCCGCGAGGATCGCGTCGATTTGGTTGAGGCCGCGCGCAGTCTCGATGATCGGGACCAGGTCGATCGTGCGCGGCGCCAGCCCTTGCTCGCGCTCGAGCTGGGCGAGCAGCCAGTCGGCCGTCGCGAGCCCGGCGGCGCTTTCGACCTTCGGCAGAATGATGCCGTCGAGCCCCGGGCGGACGATCGCCGCCAAATCGCCGTAACAGAACTCGGTGTCGACCGCATTGACGCGGACATAGAGCAGCGCTCGCCGCGGGCGCACCAGTGCCGCGATCACCGCCTCGCGCGTCGCCCTCTTCTCGGCCGTCGCGACCGCATCCTCGAGATCGAGGATCACCGCGTCGGCGTCGAGCGACAGCGCCTTCTCGACCCGCCGCGCATGGTTCCCCGGCGCAAACAGAAAACTCCGCAACGGCTGCATGGCTGTCTTCCCAGGGCGATCCGCGCCGCATGCCTTCATCGCTCCATCATAGCGGCGTTTTAATCGAAGCATGAGCATCGCCGAGCCTCCAAAACAACTGTCACCTGCTCCACCTGTTTTATCAGGTGCAGATCAGGCTCGGTTCTCCCCGCAGCTCTCCTCGCTGTTTTTGCTGTTATTTGCAGCCAAATAAGCAGCCATTGCTCCACCTCGCCCCGTCACCCGGCGCCCCGCATCGGCACTTTCCCGAAGTTCATGAGACACGAACATTATGGCAATTTTAGTGTTGCTGATTTAGCGTCGCGCGCGACCGGATCATCGGCGGACGGCGAACATCTCGCAAAGAGGCGCTCAGCCTCGCGCTGTCCCTCCTCGGTCAGGATGACCGACTTCGCCTTCCTCGGGATCGGAGATGAAGCCCTTCTTGTGCAGCCGCTCCATCGCGTCCCAATCGAACCCTTCCATGCGCGACAACCGTCATGCAGACCCAGCAGGAGCAGCGCGAGAACCGCCGCGTCCACGCGCTCGGTATCGATCTCCATAGTCACCGCCTCCCGAACGCCACATCGGACGCCAGAATACTGCAGCAAGCGTCGATAACACAGCAGGCGTAAGGCTGTCGCAAGTAAAGCCGGGAGAGATTCGCGCCGCGCTTCCGGCGAATCCTCCGGCGCAGGGCGAGCCGTTTGCGGCCTGGTTGAAGGATGTGGAGCAGTTGATTCTGCCGGGCATCACCCATTGGCAGTCGCCGAATTTCTTCGCCTACTTTCCATGCAATGCATCGGGCCCTGGGATTCTGGGCGATCTACTTTCTTCCGGGTTAGGTGTGCAGGGAATGCTGTGGTTGACCAGCCCGGCGTGCACCGAACTGGAAACGCACGTAATGGACTGGCTGGTCGGAATGCTCGGTCTCCCGGAAGAATTCTGGTTGTCGGAAACCGGCGGCGGCGTCATTCAGGACACAGCTTCGAGCGCCGCGCTCTGCGCCCTGCTGGCGGCGCTTCGCTGATCCCGCTCGCCTTCCTGCTGCCCGGTGACTTCAACCGGCGAGGACAGCTGAAGCGTATCATGCTGGCCGTCGGCGCCGCGTTTGCGTTCGAATTGATTGGCTTCGGCATCAACGATCTCGCCGCCCGCTTTGCCCTCGTGATCCCGCTCAGCTACGTGATCGTCCTGTTTCCGGCCGCCGTCAGCTTGGGAATTCTGCTCCAGGAGGGGATCAGACCGGGTTTAGGGCGGCCGATCTTTGTTGTCGGCCAGGCACGCTGAGCGCGCCCGCGTCCCAAAGGCCACTCCGCTCGTGCAGCTCGCCAAAACCCTTTCCGCCTATATCGCGCGGCAGTTCTTTGCTTGGTTCTGCGGCGTCTTCGCGGCAATGGCGATCGTCACCTTTCTGCTCGACTACATCGAGCTGATCCGCCGCGGCGGGTCGAGAATCCAAGCGACTCTCGGGCTGCTGTTCGAGATGGCGGCGCTCCAGCTGCCGCAAACCGCCCAAGAGGTGCTGCCGTTTGCGGTGCTGTTCGGGACCATGCTCGCCTTTTGGCGGCTGACGCGAAGCAACGAGCTGGTGGTTGCGCGCGCGGCAGGAATTTCGGTCTGGCAATTCTTGACCCCCGCCGTGCTGGTCGCATTGCTGATCGGCATATTCGCCGTCACCGTCTTCAACCCGGTCGCCTCGGTGGCGGAAGCGAACTACGAAAGGCTCGACAGCAGCGTCTTGCGTGAAGGATCGGATCAGCTGTCGCTGTCGAACGCGGGGCTGTGGCTTCGGCAAAGTGACGAGGCGGGCAACCAGATCATCATCCATGCGGCCAGGCTCGCCGGCCCGGGTCTCACTCTCAATGATGTCACACTGTTTTTCTTTGGCGCCCGGACCCAGTTCATCTCGCGGATCGATGCGCGAGCGGCACAGCTCGAAACCGGCGCTTGGGTGGTCGAGAACGGTGTTCGCTGGCGGCCGAACACACCGCCGCAGCCGTTCTCGCAGTGGCGCCTGCCGACCCAGCTGACGTCGCATAAGATCGAAGAAAGCTTTGCCTCCCCTGACACGATGTCGTTTTGGGAGCTGCCCGGCTTCATCGCCTTGTTGGAACGATCGGGCTTTCCGGCCCAGCGCCATCAGCTGCATTTCAACGCGCTGCTGGCGCGTCCCTTTCTGTTGTGCGCGATGGTCCTGATCGCTGCCATCTTCAGCCTGCGCATGCAGCGGCGTGGCGGCGCCACCTTGATGATCGTCGGCGGCGTGGCCAGCGGCTTTGCGCTCTACGTCCTTTCGGACATCGTCTTTGCCCTCGGGCTTTCCGCCAAGGTTCCGGTCGTCCTCGCCGCCTGGACACCGACCGGGGTCAGCCTGATCTTTGGCGCCTCGATGCTGCTGCATCTGGAGGATGGCTGATGGGGGATCGCCGGGCTCGCCCCGGGCACCCGCTCGGCTCCCGAATCGTGTCGCGACACGCGCTCGGCGCCCTGCTGTCCGGGCTCCTTGCTGTCGCCATTGCGGCACCTCCGGCCGCGGCCCAGATCGGCCTTGCCGGCGCTCAGAAACAAAACGCCAATGCTCCGATCGCGCTGCGCGCCGACGAGGTCGAGTACAACGAGGACCTGGCCCTGACGATCGCCCGCGGGCACGTCGAAATCTCGCAGAACGGCGAGGTCCTGCTGGCTGATACGGTCACCTATAACCAGCGCACCGACACGATCACGGCATCGGGGAACGTCAGCCTGTCGCAACCGACCGGCGAGATCCTGTTCGCCAATTACATGGAGCTGCGCGATGCGATGAACCAGGGGTTTGCCAAGGATGTGCGCATGCTGCTCGCTGACCGGTCGCGGTTGGCGTCCAACACCGCGCGGCGCACCAACGGCAATCGGATCGAGCTGCGGCGCGCCGTCTATTCGCCTTGCGACTTGTGCCGGAAAGACCCGAGCGCGCCGCCGGAATGGCAGCTCGAGGCCCGCGTGATCGATGACGACAAAACCTCGAAGCTGGTCGAATTTCGCGACGCCACGATGGATCTCTACGGGTGGCCGATCTTCTACACCCCGTACATCTCGGTTCCCGAACCTGGGGTCAAGCGCGCAAGCGGCTTTCTCGCCCCGTCTTTCGGCAGCTCCAGCACCATAGGCGAGCACATCGCAATTCCCTATTTTCTGGTGCTCGGCCCGGATAAGGATCTCACCTTGTCGCCGCGCTTCACCACCAAGGCAGGTGTGGTGCTCGGCGGCGAGTATCGCGAACGCTTCGACAACGGCGAGCTCGAGGCCGACGGCAGCCTCAATTACAGCAACCCCGAAGGGACCAAGGACACCGGCGACATCGTGCGCGGCAACATCGACGAGCACAGCGTGTTCGACCTCGACGACACCTGGCGCACCGGCCTGGACGTGCAGCGCGTTTCCGACCAGAGCTATCTGTTGGAGTTCGGCTATGGCAACCCGCTGCTGAACGCGGAGATCAGCCGCGGTTACCTGGAAGGGTTCGACGCCCGCGGGGCGACCGACGTCGACGCCTATGTATTTCAGCCGCTGCTGCCCGGCCTCGGTGATTCGACCCAGCCGATCGTCCTGCCGGTGATCAACCGTAACTGGCAGAGCGAGCCCGACGCACTCGGCGGGCGTTGGAACCTCAACGCCAATCTTCTCGACATCGTCCGCGAGGTCGGCACCCAAACCCGCCGGCTCTCGCTCGGCTCGGAATGGGACCGCAGCTTCAGGGACGGCATAGGCGGCCAGTACCTGTTTACCGCGAGCCTGCGCGGCGACGCCTATTCGGTCGCCGATCTGAGCCCGGTGTCGAACCCGGACCTGCCCTCGGCATATTTTCCGGTAGATGGGAAACCGGCGGCCGAGCCGATCGCTACGAATTTTTTCACCGGCCGCGCCTTCCCCCAGATCGGGCTCAAGTGGAGCTACCCGCTGATCCACCCGGGCGATACGCTGACCCCGCTGATCGAGCCGATCGTCGCGGTCTATGCCGGGCCCAACGGCGGCAACCAGCGGAAGATTCCGGACGAAGACAGCCTGTCCTTCAACTATGACGACACCGACCTGTTCCGGCCCGACCGCCTCTCCGGCTACGACATACTGGATACCGGACAGCGGGTCGATTACGGCACCAAATTCGGCCTCTACGACAGCAACGGCGGCAGCTATCGGGTGCTGATCGGTCAAAGCTATCGAGCCGAGACCAATCCGTTTCTGCCGCCCGGCTCGGGTGCGGAAAACCGGCTTTCCGATGTCGTCGGGCGGGTCGTGCTTGCGCCGAGCTCGTACCTCGACCTGATTTATCGGTTTCGCCTCGCCGCCAGCGATTTGGCTTATCGCGAACAGCAGGCGACGATCGCCACCGGACCGCAGAACCTCAGGGTCAGCGCGAACTACGTGCTGATCCCCGCACAGCTCCCGAGTGAGGTCGTGACCAACCCGGTTACCGGTCAGAACGTCCTTTACGGCAAGCAGGAGCAGCTTGCTTTTGCGCTCACCGCGAAGCTGACGCGCTATTGGTCGCTGCAAGGCAGCGAGACGATCAATCTCACCGGCAGCTCCAACATCGTCAACGGGGTGGCCACGCCGGAATCGAGCAGCAGCAGCCTTTACGCTACTCTGGCCGCCATCTATCAGGATGAATGCATGGCTTTTATCGGGTCCTTGACCCAATCCGGCATCCGCAACGGCGCCGTAACCCCCGGGGTCTCGGTGCAGTTCAGCGTCGTGTTCAAGAATCTCGGCGAGATCGGCGGGACGGTTGCCGAGGTTTCCGGCGGCTCGCTGCCGTAGCCGAAAAGAATGGCAGTGCGCAGACCAGGGCTCAGGGACCCGGTTACCAGGTCCGTCTCCAAAGATGCACGCGGGCGACGGCGCACGGGCAACGGTGTAATGTCGGATGCTCGATCGAAAATGCGAGGCTGGAAGACGATGACGAGGATTCGCTGGCTCGCCGTGCTGCTGCTGGTCTGCGGTGTTCCCGCCTCTGCCACCGCGGCCGGCGCCCCGCGGCCGGCGCCGGTACCGGCTGGCCAGTATCCCGAATTCCGGATCGCCGCCGTCGTCAACGACGAGGTCATTTCGGTCTCCGACCTCGCCTCGCGGATCCGGATGGTCATGCTGTCCACCAGCATCGCGGATACGCCGCAGGCGAGGCAGCGCCTCGCCGCCCAGGTGCTGCGCACCTTGATCGACGAGAAGCTGCAGATGCAGGAGGCCAAGCGCAAGAACATCACCGCGACCGAGGCCGAGATCAACAAGGCGATCGCCTCGATCGAGCAGCAGAACAACATGAAGCCCGGTCAGCTCGATCAAGTCCTCAAGGCGAACGGCATCGAGCGCAGCGCGCTGGTAGACCAGGTCAAGGCGTCCATCCTATGGGCCAAGCTGGTTCGGCAGATTGCGGCGGACACCGACCCGGTCTCTGACGCCGAGATCGACGAAACCCTGAAGCGGCTCAAGCAGGACGAAAACGAGCCGGAGAGCCGAGTCGCCGAAATCTTCCTGTCGGTCGACAACCCGCAGCAGGATGGCGAAGTACTGACACTCGCCCAGCGGCTGGTCGAGCAGATGAAGCAGGGGGCACGGTTTTCTGCGGTAGCCCAGCAATTCTCGAAGTCACCGACCGCGGCCGTCGGCGGCGACCTCGGCTGGATTCACCCCGACGAGCTCAGTCCGACCTTGGCAAAGGCGGTGTCTCAGATGCGCCCGGGCGAACTGTCGCCGCCGATCCGCACCGCGGGCGGCTATTACCTGATGCTCGTGCTCGACCGGCGCAACGGCCGCGCGGTCAGCGAGGAGGATACGGTCTTGCACCTCGCCCAGGTGGTATTCCCGCTGACCCCGCAGTCGAGCGAGGAAGCCCGGCGTGCCGCGTTCGACGCAGCCCAGTCGGTCAGGGCCGACGCAAAGAGCTGCGCGGACATGATCAGGATCGGCAAGGAAAAGGCGTCGCCGCTGTCGAGCGAAGGCGATCTGCGGGTCAGCCAGATCGCCCCGGCGATGCGCAGCATGGTGCTGCAGCTGGGCGTCGGCCAGCCCTCGCAGCCGAATTCTGCAAAAGAACGGCGTCGGCGTCATCATGGTCTGCGACAAGGCCGAACCCAAACCGGTGAACGCGACGCGCGACGACGTCGCAGAGACCCTGATGCGCGAGCGGCTCGACATGCTCGCCCGGCGCTATATGGAGGATCTGCGGCGCACCGCCTATGTCGATGTGCGGGTGTGAGCCGGTGGTTCTGCCGCTCGCTTTGACCATGGGCGAGCCCGCCGGGATCGGCGGTGAAATCGCCTTGAAGGCTTGGCTCGGACGCCGTCCGGACGACCCGGTCTTCTACCTGATCGACGATCCCGCTCGCCTCGCCGCCCTCGCCGCAAGGCTCGACTGGCCGGTGCCGATCCGGGCGATCGAGGCAGCCGGCGAGGCGTGCGAAATTTTTGGCCAGGCGCTGCCGGTGGTGCCGGTCGGCGCCGCATTGCGCGGCCGGTCGGGGCATCCCGACCTGGCCGACGCGCCGGCCATATTGGCCGCGATCGAGGCCGCGGTCGCCGATGTCCGTGGCGGCCGCGCCGCGGCGTTGGTCACCAACCCAATCCACAAGGAGAGCCTCTATCGCGCCGGCTTCCACCATCCTGGGCACACCGAATACCTGGCCGAGCTCGCCGGGGAGGGCGCGACCCCAGTGATGATGCTGGTCTGTCCGCAATTGCGCGTCGTCCCTGTCACGATCCATCTGGGGTTGCGCCGCGCGGTCGACAGCCTGAGCGCAGCGGCGATCATCGACGCCGGCCGCATCGCCGCGGCGGCGCTGCGCCGGGATTTCGGCATCGCCGCCCCGGTGCTCGCCGTTGCCGGGCTCAACCCGCACGCCGGCGAAGCGGGGGCGCTCGGCCACGAGGAGATCGAGATCGTGGCCCCGGCCGTCGCCCGGCTGCGCGCCCTCGGCATCGACGCGCGCGGCCCGCTGGCGGCGGATACGATGTTCCACGCCGAGGCGCGCGCTGGATATGACGCGGCCCTGTGCATGTATCACGACCAGGCCTTGATCCCGATCAAAACCATTGATTTCGACGGCGGCGTCAACGTGACCCTGGGATTGCCGTTCGTGCGCACCTCGCCCGACCACGGCACCGCCTTCGCCATCGCCGGACAGGGCATCGCCCGCGAAGGCAGCCTGGTCGCCGCACTGCGGCTGGCGGCCGAGATGGCGGCAAAGCGCCGGCAGGCGGTCTGAGTGTCCGACCCGAAATGCTGCGAACGATCCCAATATCTTACCGCGCCCCCGCGAAAGCGGGGGTCCAGGGACGGCCGCACGTTGCTCGCGCTGGGTTCCCGCTTTCGCGGGCCAATGTGATTTTCCAGAATTCTTTTCGGGTCGAGTGCTGAGCGAGCCGCCGACCCCGCCGGGGCCGGCGTCATTGCCGCCTCTGCGCGAGGTCATCGCCCGGCACGGCATCGCCCCCCGGCGGCGGCTCGGTCAGAATTTCCTCCTCGATCTCAACTTGACGAGCCGGATCGCCCGCGCCGCGGGGCCGCTCGACCGGGCGACGATTATCGAAATCGGGGCTGGGCCCGGCGGTCTGACCCGCGCCCTCTTGGCCGAAGGTGCGCGCCATGTCGTTGCCGTCGAACGCGACCCGCGCTGTCTCGCGGCATTGGCCGAGCTGGCCGCCGCCTATCCCGGCCGTCTCGAGCTCGTCGCCGGCGACGCGCTGGCGATCGACCCGGCGGCATTGACGCCGCCGCCGCGCAAGATCGTCGCCAACCTGCCCTACAACATCGCGACGGCACTGCTACTCCATTGGCTCGACCGGATCGCCGAGTTCGCCAGTCTGACCTTGATGTTCCAGCGCGAGGTGGCGCTGCGCCTGACCGCGGCGCCCCGCACCAAATCCTACGGGCGGCTGTCGGTGCTGACCCAGTGGCTCTCTGAGCCGCGCCTGCTGTTCGATGTGCCGGCCCGCGCCTTCACCCCCCCGCCCAAGGTGATTTCGACCCTGGTCGGGATCACCCCGCGCTCCGCCCCATTGGCTCCCGCCGCCAAGCCCGCGCTCGAACGGGTCACCGCCGCCGCCTTCGGGCAGCGCCGCAAAATGCTGCGCTCGAGCCTCACCACCCTCGGCCTCCCGGTCATCCCCTTGCTCGACCGGGCCGGCGCTCCGCCGACCGCCCGCGCGGAAGAACTCACGGTCGCCCAATTCTGCGCCCTCGCCCGCGCGATCGAAGAGGGATAGCCGGACCCGGCCCTCGGCCCGACCGCCGCACCGCTCGGGCATCGCCTGTTTCACCTGATTTATCCGGTCGAGATCAGGTCCCGCGTCGCCTTGGATGAGTACGATTCGACGCTGATCGTCATTTCCGCCAAGTATGGCCAGAGCCCGATCGAAAGAGGGCAGCCAAATTCTACCGGGCCTCGGGCTCGACAACGGCCAATCACCCTACTGACGGCGGACCGGGCGCCTCCTGGCGAGGCGCCCCCTATTCAGGCCTTGCGCAGGGAGGCGACGAAGTCGGCGAGGCCGGGTTGGCGGGTGCGGCGCAGGCGTTCGGCGGCGACTATGGCGCGGGCTTTGGCGACGCTCGCCTCGACCGTGTCGTTGACGATCACGTAATCGTATTCCGCCCAGTGGCTCATTTCCTCGGCCGATTTCGCCATGCGCGCGGTGACGGTGGCGGCGCTGTCCTGGGCGCGGGCCTGCAGGCGGTGCTCGAGTGCGGCGAGGCTCGGCGGCAGCACGAAGACCGCGACCAGGTCCGGCCGGACGGAGCGAACGAGCTGCTGGGTCCCCTGCCAGTCCAGATCGCCGACGACGTCGCGGCCGGCGACCAATGCCTCCTCGATCGGCGCCCGCGGCGTGCCGTAGCAATGGCCGAAAACGCGCGCGTGCTCCAGCAGCTCGCCCCCGGCCGCCATCTGGTCGAAATTGGGCTGGTCTGTGAACCGGTAGTCGCGCCCATCGACCTCGCTCGGCCGTTGTGGGCGGGTTGTCACCGACACCGACAGGGTCAGGCCGGGGTCCTGCTCGACCAGCCGGCGGGCGATCGTGGTCTTGCCGGCGCCGGACGGCGAGGAGAGGACGAGCAGCAGCCCGCGCCGCCGGATCGGTGCCATGCTCATTCGATGTTCTGCACCTGCTCGCGGAACTGCTCGATCACCGCCTTCAGCGCGAGCCCGACGCGGGTCAGCGCGATGTCGGCCGATTTCGAGCACAAGGTGTTGGCCTCGCGGTTCAATTCCTGGCACAGAAAATCGAGGCGCCGGCCGACCGCCTCGCCCTGCCGCAGCAATTCGCCGGCCTGCTCGAGATGCGCGCGCAGGCGCTCCAATTCCTCGCGGATGTCGGAGCGCGCCGCCAGCAGGGCAACCTCTTGGGCCACCCGCTCTTCGGGCATCGAGGACATCTGATCGGCGAGGCCGGCGAGCACCGTGCGCAGCCGCTCCTGGATCGCCGCCGGCTGGGCCGCGGCGCAGCTTTCGGCGGCGACGACGAGCTCGGCCATCTCGTCGAGCTGGCCCTCCAGTAGGAGGGCGATGCGCGACCCTTCCTCGGCGCGGGCCATCGCCAAATGGTCGAGAGAAATGGTCCAGCCGGCGAGCACGGCACGCCGGCGCGCCTCGACCACCGCCTCGTCCTCGTCCTCGACGGTCTCGACGACGCCACGCAGCGCCAGCAACCCGTCGAGACGCGGCGGCGCCGCCTCGATCTCGCCGGTCAGCTCGTTGATCAAGGCGACGAGCTGGGCCAGCGCCTCGCGGTTGATCCGCAGCGACGAGGGCGCGGTGCGCGTCACCGAAAGATTGGCCGAGAAATTGCCGCGACGGAACCGCTGCGCCACGGCGGCGCGCAATGCGGGCTCGAGCGCGTCGAAGCCGGCGCCGAGCCGCAGCCGCAGATCGAGCGCACGCCCGTTGACGCTCTTGACCTCCCACACCCAGGAGATCCCGTGCACCTCGCCCTGTGCCCGCGCGAACCCGGTCATGCTGGCCACGGCCACGCTTCAGCTCTCCCCATGTCGCCGGGCGCCATGACACCGGTGGCGCAGGCCATCGCCAAAGACCGACGCGGGGCCGGTCGCTCAGTTGGCCGACATCAGCGACCAGTACCAGGCAAAAAATGGCCGATCGAGCTCGGTCGACCGGGCCACCGCCTGGGCATCGCCGGCCTCTCGCAACCCCTCGGCCAGCCGATCGGCGCCGTCGAAAGCCTCGGTCGAAAGGGGCGCGCCGCGCGGCGCCATCCGGATCAGCTGAATGTCGGTGCGCTCGGCTGATTTCGGAATGACGCGAATTAATGCCGCCTGCTGCGGCTGCGTCATCATCAGGCTCAATGGGCCGAAAACGGTATGGCTGGCGTCGCCGGGCTCGTCGAACACCAGATGCGGCGACGATTTCAGCAATTGCAGCGCAAGCTTCCAATTCCAATTGGTGCTGCAGCGGGTTCGCTGGGTAACCTCGGCATCGGCGAGCCAATCGGGGAGCGGCGCGGCCAGCGTTTCGGGCGTCACGTCGTCGGCCCCGGCCGAGCCCGACAGGTCGACAAAGATCAGGCCGTCGCGAACGCAGACCGGGTAGCTCGCCAGCCGCAGCCGCGCCGGGTCGATGCGCGCCGACAGGTCCGGCTCGACGAGGCGGCCGTCGAGCCGAAACTCCCAGCCGTGGTAGGGGCAAATGAGACGCTCGGCCGGTCCCTCCTCGGCCTCGCAGACCGGATAGCCGGCATGGATGCACACATTGCGCAATGCGTGCAGATGGCCGTCCGCGGCGCGGGTCACCAGGATCGAGCGGGTCGCGGCGTCAAAGCGGAAATAACGGTCGCCCCGATCGAGCCGCCGCGCATGATCGACGGCGATCCACGGCCGCATGAACAGCCGATCCCGCTCGCTGGCGAACACGTCGGCGCCGGTCAACAATTGCGGATCGGGCACGATCGCGCCGGTTCCGTCGAGCCGCTCTCCGAGGGCGGCAACGCTTTCAGGAAGGTCCATCGAGGGGGTCCGTTTTTTGTCCTTGGGTCGCGGCTGCACACTGAACCCGACGCGGCGGTGTGGTCAAAAGCTTTGTTCCGGCCGGGCGAACGAACTCAGCGGGTTGCCGGTATGGCCGACACTGCCGTCTCGGGCCTCGCCGGCGAGCTGTTGCTGAGTGACGGCGAGCTCGCGGGCCAAGGCTTCGCTGCGCCGTCGGCAGCGCCGCAACTCGCGCCGGCCGCGGCGTCCCCCGAGCCACGCGGCCGCCGCACCGATGATGAAGCCGCCGAGCAGCGACACAAAGACCGCCAGGTAGAGCGGCACGTCCACGAGGTAGGGCAGGGGCCACAGTCCCAGCGTCACAGCTTCGCGATTGGAGACGGCGAACAGGCCCAGGATCGCAGCAACAACCAGGACCGCCGCCCAATAGATGGCCCTCATCAGATGGCTCTCATCCGGCGGGGCTCATCCGATGGCCCTCGCCGGCGAGCGTCCGCCGTTTACGCGTGCGGCGCACTCTGGTTCAGGCGGTCGCGCAGCTGCTTTCCGGTCTTGAAAAACGGAATGTGCTTTTCGGCGACCCGCACGCTGTCGCCGGTGCGCGGATTGCGGCCGACGCGGGCGTCGCGGCGCTTGACCGAAAACGCACCGAAGCCGCGCAGCTCGACCCGGTCGCCGCGGGCGAGCGCCGCCGCGATCTCGTCAAAAATCGCGGTGACGATGACCTCGACGTCGCGCTGGTACAAGATGCGGATTGGTTTCGGACAGCTTCTGCACCAGCTCCGATTTGGTCATCGTCCTCACCCCGCACCGCAAACGCGATCAGCCTGTCAAACCGCCCGGCGAGCGTCAAGCAGGAGGGCCGGCTCCGCCTCGCTCACGCGATCTCCTCTCGCGCAACGTCGGAGAAGAGGCCTGCGCGACGGGCCCGGTGAGCGAAGCCGGCGCAAAGCCTCGGCGGTGCGAAGCCTCAGCTCTTGTCTTCGGTCTCGTCCTGCCGCTCGGCGTCCTGACGGCGGGCGCGGTTGATCGCGGCGCCGAGGATGTCGCCGAGACTGGCGCCCGAATCCGACGAGCCGAACTCGGCCATCGCGCGCTTCTCCTCGTCGACCTCGCGCGCCTTGATCGACAGCGCTGACCTTTCGCGTGGCGCGGTCGATCGTCGTGACCTTGGCGTCGACCTTTTCGCCGACGGCGAAACGGTCGGGCCGCTGCTCGCTGCGGTCGCGCGACAGCTCCGACTTGCGGATAAAACCGAGCAGCCCGTCGCCGACCGAGACTTCGACACCACCCTCGGTGATCCCGGCGACCGTGCCGGTGACGACCTCGCCCTTGCGCAGCTTGGACATGCCGGCTTCGAACGGGTCGGCCTCGAGCTGTTTGATGCCGAGGCTGATGCGCTCCTTTTCGACATCGACATCGAGCACCTTGACGCGCACCACCTCGCCCTTGTGGTAGTTGTCGAGGGCGTCTTCGCCCGGATCGGTTCCAGTCGATGTCGGAGAGATGGACCATGCCGTCGATCTCGCCGGGCAGGCCGATGAACAGCCCGAACTCGGTGATGTTGCGGATCTCGCCTTCGAGCTCGCTGCCGATCGGGTGCTCGTCGGCAAAGGCTGTCCCACGGATTGGCCAAGGTCTGCTTGAGGCCGAGGCTGATGCGCCGCTTCTGCGGATCGACATCGAGCACCATGACCTCGACCTCCTGGCTGGTCGAGACGATCTTGCCGGGATGCACGTTCTTTTTGGTCCAGCTCATTTCGGAGACGTGGACCAGCCCCTCGACCCCCGGCTCCAGTTCGACAAAGGCGCCGTAATCGGTGATGTTGGTGACGCGGCCGCGGAACTTGGCGCCGGCCGGATATTTCAAGCTCGACGCCTTCCCACGGATCGGCTTCGAGCTGCTTCATGCCGAGCGAGATGCGTTGCGTCTCGGGGTTGAAGCGGATCACCTGAACCTTGACGTTCTGGCCGATGTTGAGCGCCTCGGAGGGATGGTTGATGCGCCGCCAGGCGATGTCGGTGACGTGCAGCAGACCGTCGACCCCGCCGAGATCGACAAAGGCGCCGTAGTCGGTGATGTTCTTGACGACGCCGTTGAGGACCTGGCCTTCCTTGAGGCTGGCGACCAGCTCCGAACGCTGCTCGGCGCGGCTCTCCTCGAGCACGGCGCGGCGCGACACGACGATGTTGCCGCGCGAGCGGTCCATCTTCAGTATCTGAAACGGCTGCTGCGAGCCCAACAGCGGGGTGATGTCGCGCACCGGCCGGATGTCGACCTGGCTGCCCGGCAAAAAGGCGACGGCGCCGTTCAGATCGACGGTGAAGCCGCCCTTGACCCGGCCGAAGATCACTCCGGTCACCCGCTCGTTCGCCTGAAAGCTCTTTTTCGAGCAGGGTCCAGGCCTCTTCGCGGCGCGCCTTTTCGCGCGACAGCTGGGCCTCGCCGTTCTTGTCCTCCATTCGTTCGAGAAAGACCTCGACGGTGTCGCCGACATGGAGGCTCGGCTCGCCGCCGCCGGCGGCGAATTCCTTCAAGGGGACGCGGCCTTCGGATTTGAGGCCGACATCGATCAGCACCGCGTCGTTTTCGACGGCGATGACCCGACCCTTGACGACGGTGCCTTCGAGACCGTTGGCCATGCCCAGGGATTCATCGAGAAGTGCCGCGAAACTCTCTTTCGCAGACGCTTCCACGGTTTGTGTTGCCAGTGCCATTCCTTCTCCTCGACCCCGCATCGGTAATTCAGCTCCGCCGGGATCGACGCGGAGCACGCAGCCGCCGGCATTTCGGGTGCCGCCGCATCGACCCGGCCCCGGAGTTGCGAGGGCCGGTCGCCGGCTGCTTGTCCGGGGACCTTACATCAATTCGCGGCGCAGCGTCAGCGCGAACCGGCGAGCGCCCGCGCGACAATGTCGGACGCGCGCGCCAACGCCATATCGGCGTCGAGCGTCGTCGTATCGATGACGACGGCGCCGGGCGCCGCGGTCAGCGGAGCAACCTCACGCCCGGCGTCGCGCGTGTCGCGTTCCTTCAATTCCTGCAAGACGTTCTTCGTATATAGCCGGCGGTCCCGCGCGCCCGCAACTCGTCGAGCCGGCGGCCGGCGCGCACTTCGGCGGCGGCGGTGACTAACAGCTTGATGTCGGCTGCGGGCACACGACCGAGCCGATGTCGCGGCCGTCGAGCATCGCTCCGCGCGCCGGCGGCCGGCGGGTGCGCCGCGAAATTCCGCTGAAATTCGAGCAATGCTCCGGCGCACCGCCGGAATGGCGGCGACGACCGAGGATGCCCGGGCTGACGGCTTCGTCGCGCAGCCGCGGGTCCGCCAGCAGCGGCGCATCGACCGCGCCGGGCGGCAGCGCCGCCGTCGGCCGGGTCGGCCGCATCGCCGCCGCTGTCGAGGACGATAGCGCCGTCGCCCGATACAAGCGCGCCGGTGTCGAGATGGGCGAAGACCGAAACGTTCGGCGAGCCGCCGGCCGATCGTCCCCTTGCCGGATGCCGCCGGTCCGTCGATCGCGACGACGAAGGGCCGGCTCAGCTATCGCCTCGCCGGTGCGGCCCGGATATGCCCATCGGCATGCGGCCGGGACCGGCATCGCGACTGGGCCAGCCGGCTTCGCCATTCCCGGCATGGCCATTGCCGGACCGGGTGCGGCAAAGGTCGGCAGCGCCCGCGGCGCCGCCACGACCACAAGGCCGTAGATCACCAGTGCCGCCGCGGTGCCGTACACCGTCATCCGTTCCCAGGCCAGCGATTTCTCGGCGAAGATGATCAGCGTGATCAGCGCCATCGCCGCGAGGTTCATGATGCCGAGCGGGAACAGCATCAACCATCAGGAGCCAGCAGCAGCCAAAGCAGGACCCGCCGTGCAGCAGGCCCATGCGCAGTGCGCCCAAGGAGCCGCCGCGCCACGACGTCAGAATAAAGCCGATCGGCGAGCGGCACTTCGACAGGCAGACATTCTTGAGCGGCGTCAGCTGATAGAGCCCGGCCGCGATCACCAGCGCGCCGCCGATGCGGGCGGCCATGGCTGCGGACAGCCCGGTGCGCGCGGCGACGGCTTCCGCCGCGACGGCGCCCAAATAGGCGGCAATCCCCGCCGCCGCCCACATCAGCGTATAGCCCGCCACAAACAGCCAAGTCGAGACAAAAGCCTCGCCGCGCGCGCGCTTGCCGGATTGGATCCGATGAAAGGTCAGGATCATCGGCGCCGCCGTCGGAAACATCATCGCGACCATCATGATCGTCCAGATCGCGAGGAACGCGGGCGCGGGCAGGCCCATCGTCGGCGAGGCCATCGCCATGCCCCGATCGGCACCCGCTTGCGCCAGGATCAGGGCCCAACATGCGGCCGCCGCCGTCAGCAGCATCAGCAGAACGAGGTTGCGCTGGGCAGACGGCGAGGCGAGCAAAGCGCGGCGCTGCATTAATGTCCGTCCGCAGCGGTGGCGATCCGGCTAGTTCGACCAGCTGATCGGCGCATAATGGCCGTTCCTGCCCGGAATTGTCCCAGCGCATGCCATGAGTCGGCGAAACTGCTGCCCCGGCGGCCGACCGCGAGCGCCAGCCGGTCCGGCGCTACGGGGTGGCCGAGCGTCGTCCAGATCTCGCCGCTCGGGTGCATCGTCGGGATCGGCTCGACCGCCATCTGCATGATGCCGGGGATCTCCACCGAGCGGCTTTTCCTTGGATCGCATAACGGATCGGCACCTTCTTGACGCCGAGCTGGGCTGCCGACCAGCGGTGCGAAGGCCGCCATCGGCCCGCCCTCGGCGCCGGTGAAGATGGCGCCGAGCGCCGCCGTCTGCTGATCGTCGGCACGTTCGTCGATATAGGCGGCGACCGCCCAGTTGCCGTCGGCCATCGGGCCGGGCGCATGCGCGGCCAGCACCACGTTGAGCTCGTCGAGCGCAACGTCGCCATAGCTACCCTGATCGATGTGGAAGACGAGCGCCACGTCGCAGGCCCCCGCGGCTCGGCCGCGCCGTCAGTGGTGCCGCGGTCGAGGCCAGGCACGGACAGACCACGTCGCAGTTGCAGTTCTCGAAATAATCGCCGGTCGAGCTGCCATTTCGGCATGGCTTCGCTCTCTCGTTGCCGTCGCCGCCCGCCCGCCCGCCTGCCTGCCTGCCTGATTTTGACGGGAGGCCCTGCCTGCGGTCAATCCGCCCAATCCCTCCCGAGGTTCGATCAACCTGCGTCGCCGAAAGTCGCGCCGAGCCGGCTCATCAGCGGGACGAAGTCCGGAAAGCTGGTCGCGATCGGCGCGCCGTCATCGATCCGCACCGGCTCGTTGGCAGCAAGCCCGAGCACCAGAAACGCCATCGCGATGCGGTGATCGAGCCGGGTGGCGATCGTCGCCCCGCCGGCCGGGAAATTGCCGGCGCCCTCGACGATCAGATCGTCGCCCTCGACCGCGACCCGCACGCCGCAGCCGGCGAGCCCGCTCGCGATCGCCGCCAGCCGGTCGCTCTCCTTGACCCGCAGCTCGGCGAGCCCGCGCATGATGGTGCGGCCGCGCGCGCAGGCGGCGGCGACGGCAAGGATCGGGTATTCGTCGATCATCCGGGCGCCCGCTCGGCCGGGATGTCGGCGCCGGTCAAGGCGCCGGCGCGGGCGCGCAGATCGGCGACCGGCTCGCCGCCCTCCTCGCGCTCGTTTAAGCAGGGCGATGTCGGCGCCCATCTCGCGCAGGCACTCGAGGAGGCCGGCGCGCAGCGGGTTGACGCCGACGCCCTCGATCCTCACCTCCGATCCCGGAACGAGCAGCGCCGCGACGAGCGGAAAGGCGGCCGAGGAAATATCGCCCGGCACCACGATCGGCGCCGCAGCGAGCTCGGGAAAGCCCTCGACCGTGATCCGCAGGCCGCCGCCTTCGGCCGGCTCGGTTGCGACCGTCGCGCCGAAGTGGCGCAGCATCCGCTCGGTGTGGTCGCGCGTCGCCTGCGGCTCGATCGACCGTCGTCAAGCCCGGGCGTGTTGAGCCCGGCCAGCAGCACCGCCGACTTGACCTGCGCCGACGGCACCGGCAGGCGATAGTCGATCGGGACCGGGCTCTGCGGCGCCGGTCACGGCGAGCGGCAGCCGAGCGCCTTCGCGGGTCAGAGGAAATGCGCGCCGAACCGGCTCAGCGGCTCGGTGACGCGCCCCATCGGTCGGCGCCGCAGCGAGGCGTCGCCGGTGACAAAGGCCGTCAGCGGATGGGTGGCGAGGATGCCGAGCAGCAGCCGCGCCGAGGTCCCCGAATTGCCGAGGTCGAGCAGGTTTCCGGGCTCTGCCAGGCCGCCGACGCCGACCCCGTCGACGGTCCATCGGCCATCCCCGACGGGGGCCGGCGGCGGCGCCGAGCGCATTCAGTGCTGCCGGCGGTGGCGAGCACGTCCTCGCCTTCGAGCAGCCCGGTGATCTCGGTCCGGCCGACCGCGAGCGCACCCAGCATCAGTGCGCGATGCGAGATCGACTTGTCGCCGGGCACGCGGGTGCTGCCGGCGAGCGGTATGCGGCGGCCGCGTCGCAGCGAGCGGCTGGGGCACAGGGGGCGAAGGCGGGTGGGCCATGGCGGGCGGCAGCCTCGAAATCCGGGGTCGGCGGTTGCGGCGTCGGCACCGCCGGCCCATATGCGGAAGCCGTCGGGTCGCCGCTGCACAGATTTGCTTTTGACAGGGTGACGACGCTGTGGCAATGGCGCGTCGTCGGACCCCGGCGAACCTCTGCCCGACAAACCTTTAATGGAGTTGACGGTGGCCAAGCCCGAATGGGGCACCAAACGGATCTGTCCGAGCTGCGGAACACGATATTACGATTTGCTGCGCAAGCCCGTGATCTGTCCGAAATGCAGCACCCCCTTTGATCCCGAGGCGTTTTTGAAGTCGCGCCGGGCGCGCCCGGCGGCACCCGTGGAGAAGGAGATTGCGCCGGCCGGCGCCGAAGAGCTCGACGCCGATGTCGAGACCGAGGAGGCCGAGCCCGCCGGGGAAGAGGAGGAAGCGCTCCCGCTCGAGGAAGCGGAGGAGGAAGACGAGGAGCTGCTCGAAGACGCCTCCGAGCTCGGCGAAGACGAGGACGATATGGCCGAGGTCATCGAAAACGTCGAAGAGGAGGAGCGCTGAGCTTGCCGTCGCCGGTGAGGCCGCAGTTTTTTGCTTGCCGGCGCTCGGAGGCGTTCACTATCCTGCGCGTCCGGGTTTCCGCGCCGTACAGCGCGAACGTGTCCGGGGCCATAGCTCAGCTGGGAGAGCGCTACAATGGCATTGTAGAGGTCACCGGTTCGATCCCGGTTGGCTCCACCAATAAATCAGGGCTTAGCCGGCAACGGCTAAGCCCTTCTGGTCACCGGGGCCTGGCTCGGGGAGAGCCGCGCGGAGTACCCCCGACGGGGTCCGCCGCACCGCCGGTCCCTTGAGGACGCGTCGGTTTCGTCCCCGGCTGTGCGACAGAATGGCGCGCCCGAGAGGAGTTCGAACCCCTAACCCCCAGATCCGTAGTCTGGTGCTCTATCCAATTGAGCTACGGGCGCATGCGGCGAAGCGAGCCGTCGGCGTTGGCGGCTACAACTACCCCGGCGGCGCCCGAAAAGGCAAGCCGGATCGGGGAGCGCGACATAGAGCGCACCGGCGGCGCGCGGCGCGGGCCGATAATGGCGCACCCGGCATCGGCAAACCGAAAGTGGTCGAGACATGAACCCCGAGACAGGCGTTCTCGATAAGGCGGACGCCGACGATCCGGCGACCCGGCCCTCCGTGACGCTGCTGCCGGCGCGGCACAAGCGCGCCGAACTGGGGCACCCGTGGATCTACGCCAACGAGGTGCGGATGGACGAGGCGGCCCGCGCGCTCGCGCCCGGCGCTCTCGTCACCCTGCGCCGCGCCGATGACAGCGCGCTCGGAGTGGCGATGTTCAACCCGCATTGTCTGTTGGCTGCGCGCCTCTTCGACCGCGATGCCGGCCGGCCGGTCGGCCGGCGCTTTCTCGCCCGCCGGCTGGAACGCGCGCTGCGGCTGCGCCAGCGCCTGTTCGTGGCGCCCTATTACCGCCTCGTCCATGCCGAGGCCGACGGCCTGCCTGGCTTGGTCGTCGACCGCTATGGCGAGGTCACGGTGGTGCAGTCGAATGCTGCCGGCATGGCCGGGATCGAGCCGCTCGTCGTCGATGCGCTCGCGGCACTGCTGCAGCCGCGGGCGATCGTGCTGCGCAACGACAGCCCGGTGCGCGCGCAAGAGGGCCTGCCGCTGGAGACGCGGGTGGCCCTGGGCGCCCTCGACGAACAAGTTCTCGTCCACGAAGGCGGCGCCGTGTTCCCGGTCGACCCGCTCGCCGGACAGAAGACCGGCTGGTTTTTCGATCAACGCGACAGTCGCAGCGCGATCGCCGGCCTGGCGCATGGAGCGCGTGTCCTCGACCTCTATTGTTGCACCGGCGGGTTCGGAGTTCAGGCGGCGCATGCCGGCGCCGCCGCGGTGCTCGGCGTCGACCGATCCGAGCCGGCGCTCGCTTTGGCGGCCGAGGCGGCGGAGCTGAACGCGGTCGACGGCGTCTGCGCCTTTCGCCGCGCCGAGGTGTTTGGCGAAGCGGCCAGGCTCGCTGCTGCCGGCGAGCGCTTCGACATCGTCATCGCCGACCCGCCGGCCTTCGCCAAATCGCGCAAGGAGGTGCCGGCGGCGCTGCGCGGCTATCGCAAGCTGGCGCGGCTGGCCGCATCGCTGGCCGCCCGCGAAGGCCTTCTGTTCCTCGCTTCGTGCTCCTACAATGTCGGCGCCACGGAATTCGCCGAGGCGGTGCGGCGCGGGCTCGCCGATGCCGGCCGCAGCTTCCGCATCCTGCGCCATGCCGGCGCCGGGCTGGATCACCCGGTTCATCCCGCGCTCCCGGAAACCGCCTATCTCAAGGCGACGACGCTGGCGCTCGACTGATCACGGCGGCGCGCTCGGCGGCAGTCGGCAGGGTCAAGCGAAAGATGGTGCCGGCGCCGGTGCTGCCGACCAAGGTCAGATCGCCGCCATGCGCACGCACCAGTTCGCGGGCGATCGCGAGACCGAGGCCGCTGCCGCCGCGGCGGGCCGAGCCGAAAAACGGTCGGAACAGGTTTTCACGCGCCTTGGGCGGCAGGCCATGGCCGTTATCGGCCACATCGATCGTAACCGATCCGTTGTCGCGCGCCGCCGTGAAACGCAGCCGCCGCGCCCCGGCCTCGAGCGCGTTCCGAGCGAGGTTCAACAGCACCCGGTAGAGCTGATCGCGGTCGGCCTCGACCTCGAGATCGGCCGGGATCGTGCAGTCGACTGCCAGATCGTGCTCGGAAACCGCGAGGCCGGAGCCGATCTCGTCGATCAGCTTCCCAAGGCGAAACCGGCTCGGCGCCAGTGGTGCGGCGCCCTCGCGCGAAAAATCGAGGGTGCGCGTGCACAACGCCGCGGCGCGGTCGATCGCTTCGATCAGCCGCGGCAGGATACGGCGCACCTCGGGCGCCGCACTCGAGGTCAATCCGTCGGTGACCAGCCGCGCCGTCGCCAGGATGTTGCGCAAATCGTGATTGATCTTGGTAACCGCGGTGCCGAGCGCCGCCAACCGCGCGCGCTGGCCCAAGGCCCGGCGCACGGTCTCCTGCATGATCGCAAGCTCGCGCTCGGCGACGCCGATCTCGTCCTTTCGGCGGCCCGCCGCGATCATCCGCGAACCGTCCTCGGGGCCTTCGCGGAACTCGATCATGCTCGCGGTCAGCCGCCGCATCGGCCGCACCAGCAGCCATTGCAGGCTCAGATAAACGAGTGCCGCGGCGACCAGCGAGATCACGATCGACAATTCGAGGATCCGAACGCCGAAGCCCCACATCTCGGCCCGCAACGGCGCCTCGTCGAGCAGCACCTCGACCGTCTCGCCGCTGCCGGTCGGCGACGGGCCGAGCACCCGCAGAATGCGATTGCCGCCGTGAAACAGCGCGCCGAACGAGCCGCGAATGGCGCCGATCATGCTGGGATGGGTCAGGTCGATCGTCAGATCCGCCTTTGGCGGCACCGGACGGTCGAGCATCAGCACCACGCCGTCGGCGCGGTGCAGGATCACGCCATGAGCGCCGACCTGGGCGAGCAACCGGTCGACGAGACGGCGGTCGAGCCGCCCGGTCGGGCTCGCCTCGAGCGCCAAGGTCGCGAGCTCGCCGGCGGCCAGGTGGTTCTCGAAATAGGTCATGCGAAAGCGCGCGACCGACGGCACAAAAATCAACACTTCGCCGACCATCACAAAAAAAATGGTCAGCACGAGAAGACGGGCCGACAGGCTCCGGAGCAGCACGGGAAATCGTCCGCGTTTCAGCCAAACCGCGCCAGGAAACCTACGATGCGGCGAGTGCGCTGCGAAAACAATGCCGGCGTGTAAAAACTGGCGGCGGCGCGTTTGCCGGCCTCGCCGCGGGTCGGATAGGGCACGACCAGATTAGCCAGCGCACCGATCTTGAGCTTTTGCGAGATCGCCAGCGCCCACGGCATGATCAGATCGCCGGCTCCGGCTCCGAGGATCGAAGCGCCGAGGATATGGCCGCCGCGGCCGGTGACGATCTTGACCAGGCCTTCGGTGTCGCGCTCGGTCTGGGCGCGATCGTTTTCGGCGAAGGACCATCGCAGCACCCGCACGGACCCGCCGGTTTCCTGCGCCGCCGCCTCGGTCAGCCCGACCTGGGCGAGCTCGGGGTCGGTGTAGGTAACCCAAGGCAAGGCCCGGTAATCGACCCGCGCCGGGATGCGGAACAGCGCGTTGCGGATCACGATCCCCGCATGATAGAGCGCGACGTGAGTGAATTGCGGCCCGCCTGCGACATCGCCGACGGCAAAGGCGCGGCGGTTGGTGGTGTGCAGCCGCGCGTCGACGGTGATCCCGCTCGGACCGGCGGCGATCCCGGCGGCGGCGAGATCGAGCGCCTCGACGCTAGGCCGCCGCCCGGCGGCGACCAAGAGATGCGACCCGATAATTCGCTCGCCGCCTTCCAGCACCACAGACACACTCGGGCCGTCCGGTTCGACCGAAACGATCCGCGCCTGCGGGCGCAGCGCAATCCCTTCAGCCACAAGCCGCTTGCCGAGCAGGTCGACGAGCTCGGGATCGTCGCGCGGCAGCAGCGGGCCCAGATCGAGCACGGTGACCTCCGCGCCGAGCCGGCGATGCGCCTGCGCCATCTCGATGCCGATCGGCCCGCCGCCGATCACGATCAGCTGCTCGGGCAAGTCGCGGTTGGCGAAAACGGTCTCGTTGGTCAGATAGCGAACCCGGTCGAGCCCGCGGATCGGCGGCACCGCCGGGTGCGAGCCGGTGGCGATCACAAACCTTCGCGGCCGAATTTCGACGTCGCCCGCCTGCACCGTGCGCGCGCTGGTAAACCGGGCCTCGGCGCGCAGGACGGTGACGCCGAGCGCCTCGAACCGTTCGACCGAATCATTGGGCGCGATGCGCGCGACCACCTGCGCAACGCCGTCGCCGACCGCCGCGAAATCGACCCTGGGCGCGGTATAAGCAATCGCGAACCGCGGCGCCCGCCGCCAGAGATCGGCGACTCGGGAAGCGGCGAGCAGCGACTTCGACGGCACGCAGCCGAAATTCAGGCAGTCTCCGCCCATCGCGCCGCGTTCGACCAGCACGACTGCGGCGCCGAGCTGGGCCGCCCCGGCGGCGACCGCCAGCCCGCCCGCACCGGCGCCGATGACACACAGATCGGGGGTCAGATGGCGGGTCATGCGGCCTCTTGCTGTGCCGGGCTTCTTACCCCAACACAGCGAGAGCGTGGACCGGAAAACTCGGCCTGTGGGTACGCGGACAGTCCCGTGGCCTTGCGCCGGGATGGCGGCAGGGTCAGCTAGGGGGCATGGTTCTGTCCGATGCTGATTCGGCGGCGCTGGCGGCGGCGGTGCGGCGGCTGGAGCGGCCGGGTTTCGCCGGGCGGCTGGCGCTGCTCGCCGGCCAGCCGGCGGCGCTGGTGGCGCGTGCGTTGCCGGGCCCGGCGGCGGCGGTAGTCGCCAGGGTCGCGGAGCGGGCCCTCGAACGGGCGCTGGAGGTGGCGCTGTTCAGTCTGCGCGACGGACGGTTTGCCGGTGGGCGGCTCGGAGCCGGGTGGCCCGGGGGCGCGCGGGTGCTGCATTCGGCCCTGGCATCGGCTTCAGGGGCGATCGGCGGCGCCTTTGGCGTTGCGGCACTGGGGATCGAATTGCCGGTGTCGACCACGATCATGCTGCGCGCGATCGCGGCGATCGCGCAGGACGAGGGCGAGGACCTGGCCGACCCGCGCACCGGGCTCGCCTGCCTCGAAGTGTTCGCCCTGGGCGGCCCGAAATCCGATGGGGAGGGTGCCGACGGCGGCTATTTCGCGGTCCGCGCATTGCTCGCCCGCGGTTTGGCCGAGGCCGCCGACATCGTAGTCGACAAGAGTGCGCTGCGCGGCGGGTCGGCGGTGGCCCAGCGCATGCTGGCGCCGATCGCCTCGCGTTTCGGCGCCGTCGTCTCGGAGAAGGTCGCAGCGCAGGCGGTAGCGGTCGTCGGCGCCGTCGGCGGGGCTGCGCTCAACCTCGCCTATATCGAGCATTTCCAGGAGCTGGCGCGCGGCCATTTCACCGTGCGCCGGCTCGAGCGCGCCTATGGCGTGGAGCCCGTGCGCGCCGAATACGACCGGCTCAAATCCCTCGCTTCTGCAGCCGCCTGACCCTGTTGCCGAAATTAGAGGCAGCAGCGATTGCCGCCCGCACCTCTACCGCTTATGTTTGCCCGACAACAAAACCGCTCAAGGGCAATAAAAATGGTGAGCGACACGATCGCCGCGCCGCAGATCGCGAAAGGCGACGCGTTCAAGACGATCGGGCTGATCTCCTCGGCCCATTTCGTCGCACATTTTCAAGGCTTGGTATTGCCCCCGCTGTTTCCGCTCTTAAAGGCGCGGTGGGGGGTCGGCTTTGTCGAGCTCGGGTTGGCGCTGACGGTTTACGCCATGGTCTCGGTGCTGGCCCAGCTGCCGATGGGCTATCTCGCCGACCGCTTCGGCTCGCGCAAGCTGCTGATTTTCGCGCTGTGCATCGGCGGTTTTGCCCTCGCCTCGGTAGGCGTCGTCGATCGCTACGCCTGGCTCCTTGTGGCGGCCGGGTTCTCGGGCATCGCCAATGCCGTCTATCACCCGGCCGATTATGCGATTCTGTCGGCGAGCAGTGACACCGACACGCATCGGCCGCGCCTTCTCGGTCCATACCTTCGCCGGCATGCTCGGCAACGCCGCGGCGCCGGTGGCGATGCTGGTGCTCGCTCCGATGGTCGGATTGCGGGCGGCGCTGATCATGGCCGGGCTGGTCGGGCCGCTGGTCGCGATCCCGCTGATCTGCGCCCCGGCGGTCGAGGGCGACGCGCTGGTCAGGTCCGCCGCGGCTCGCCGAGACGGGCTGAGATCGGCCCGGTCCGGCTCGGCCTTCACCCCCGCGATCCTCGGCCTGATGGTGTTTTTCATCCTGCTGAGCCTGTCGACCAGCGGCATCACCAACTTCTCGGTTCCGGCGCTGATGAGCGCCTATCGCCTGCATTTCGCCACGGCCAACCTGGCGCTGACCGCGTATCTGACGGCGAGCGCGTTCGGCGTGCTGGGCGGCGGCATTGTTGCCGACATCACCCGCCGCCACGGCGAGGTCGCCGCGGTCGGTTTTGGGCTGAACGCTATTCTCGTGCTGCTGATCGGCACGATCGGCCTCGGCTCGGCCTTGCTGGTCGTGGCGATGGGTTTCGCCGGCTTTCTGTCTGGCATGATCATGCCGTCGCGAGATATGCTGGTGCGCGCTGCGGCGCCCGCCGGAGCGATCGGGCGCGCGTTCGGCATCGTCACCATCGGCTTCAGCATCGGCGGCACGATCGGCCCGATGTTGTTCGGCTGGATCATGGACCGCGGCATGCCGCATTGGATTTTCGGCAGCAGCGCCGTGTTCATGCTGTTGACCGTGGTCGCGGCGCTGATCGGCGATCGGCGCCTGACGGGGCGTCGCACCGCGATGCTCGGCTCTTCGGGGTGACATGCGGGGGCAGGGAACGATGTGTCAGGGCCGTGTCACCGGGTGATGTGCCATGACGACGGGGTAATGTGATCGCTATGCTGCCCTGTTGCGGCCTCTGATGCGGGTCGAGCTGCCGCTCTCGCAACGATTGACCGGTATCCAAGGGCCGCCGCCGGCGCGCCGCTGGTCCGAGCCGATCCCGGAGCGGCCCCCGCCGGCGAACCCGCTGGACCTCGTCCGCACCATTCTTGCGGTGCTGTTCGTCGCTGGGCTGATCGCCACCTCGTTCTGGATCCTGTGGCCGTTTGTGCCGGCGACGATCTGGGCGACAACGCTGGTAGTCGCGACCTGGCCGCTGATGCTGCGGGTGCAGCGCCGGCTGTGGCACCGGCGCTGGCTCGCCGTTACGGTCATGACCCTTGCCCTGCTGCTGGTCTTTATCGGGCCGTTCTGGCTGGCGGTCGCGACAATTACCCAGAACTTCGAACGCATCGTCGGCTGGGCCAACGCGATGGCGTCGTTCAGATTGCCGCCGCCGCCGGTATGGCTGGAGAACATTCCGCTGTTCGGCAGCCAGATCGATTGTGCTGTGGCACCGGATCGAGGCCAGCGGCATCGACGAATTGGCGGCCAAGGCGGCGCCCTATGCGGGGAGTGCCGCCGGGTGGTTCGCCGGCGTGTTGAGCGGGTTCGGCATCGCCATCGTGCAATTCCTCTTAACCCTCGTCATTGCCGCGGTCATGTATGCCGGAGGCGAGCACGCCGCGGCCATGGCCGAGCGTTTCGGCCATCGGCTCGCCGGCGAGCGGGGCCGCCAATCGGTGCGGTTGGCCGGTCAGGCGATCCGCAGCGTGGCGCTCGGCGTGGTTGTCACCGCGCTTTTGCAATCGGTTCTGGGCGGGATCGGCCTGGCGATCGCCGGGACGCCGTTCGCCGCGGTGCTGACCGCGGTCATGTTCATGCTGTGCATCGCCCAGCTCGGGCCCGGCCTGGTGCTGATCCCTGCCGTAGTCTGGTTCTATTGGAGCGGGGCGGCGGGTTGGGGAACCTTTCTGCTGGTCTGGTCGCTGATCGTCATCAGTCTCGACAACATCGTGCGCCCGCTCTTGATCAGGAAGGGTGCGCACATACCGCTGATCCTGCTATTGGCCGGAGTGATCGGCGGCCTGATCGCCTTTGGCCTCGTCGGCATTTTTCTCGGCCCGGTCGTGCTCGCGGTCGCCTACACCCTCCTGCAGGCGTGGCTGGAGGAGGACCCGGTCCCTATTTCTGACGAGGAGATCTGAGCCGGAAGCCTCGACCGCTGGCGCTTAGGCATTCAGATGGCGCGGTCTCACGCACTCGTCATGCACCTCTTGTGCCCGGCATCCACGGGACCCGACAGCGTTTATGCCGTAAGTCGTGGGTGGCTGGGACATGTCCGGCCATGACGGTTCGAGTGTTTACGGCCGGGCACTGGCGGTTGCCGTTCTCTCGCCTTCCCGTCGAGGCTCCGGCATAGTGCGGCCGATGCGGCAGCAAGTTGCGATCGCCCAGGACCTCGTGCTCGTCGGCGGCGGGCATGCCCATGTCCATGTGCTGAAGAGCTTTGGCATGCGGCCGATCGCCGGGGTGCGCGTGACCCTCGTCGCCCGCGAGGTCGTGACGCCCTATTCGGGCATGCTGCCGGGCTGGGTGGCCGGGCATTATGCCTTTGACGAGTGTCATATCGATCTCGGCCGCCTGGCGCGGTTTGCCGGCGCGCGCCTGATCCGCGACGAGGCGATCGGCCTCGACCTGGCAAAGCGCCATGTCATCAGTCGAGCGCATCCCCCGATCCGCTATGACCTTTTGTCGCTCGACATAGGCTCGACCCCGCGCGCGCACGACGTCCCCGGCGCTGCCGAAAACACCGTCGCGGTCAAGCCGATCGCCCAATTCGCGGCACGCTGGGAAGCGTTGCTGGCCCATGCGCGGCAACTGCCCGGCCTGTGCCTGGCCATCGTCGGCGGCGGCGCCGCCGGCGCCGAGCTGGCGCTGTGCGCGCAATATCGGCTCGCTGCCTCGGGTGTGGCACCGCTGGAAGTGACCCTCGTCACCCGTGACGGGCTAGCGCCCTCGCACAACCGCCGGGTCCGCCGGCTGTTCGCCCGGATTTTCGCCGAGCGCGGGATCATGGTCACGACCGGCAGCGCGGTCGTCCGGGTCGAGCCGGGGCTGCTGGTCTGCGCCGACGGCCGAGGTATCGCATTCGACGAGGCGCTGTGGGTCACCGATGCCGGCGCGGCGCCGTGGCTCGCCGGGACCGGGCTGCCGCTGACCGCCGACGGCTTCATCGCAGTCGACGAAACCCTGCGCTCGCCGGCCGATGCGCGGATCTTCGCCGCCGGCGACGTCGCGACGATGACCGCGCATCCGCGGGAGAAGGCCGGGGTCTACGCCGTCCGCCAAGGGCCGCCGCTAACCGCCAATCTGCGCCGTGCGCTCGCCGGAAAGCGGCTGCGGCGCGCCGTGCCGCAACGCCGCGGGCTGGCGCTGATCGGCACCGGGGACCGGCACGCGGTGGCCTCGCGGGGACCCTTTGCCGGCTACGGCGCCTCGTGGTGGCGGCTCAAGGACCGGATCGACCGGCGCTGGATGCGCCGCTATCGGGAGCTGCCCCCGATGCTGCCCGAGCCGGGCGAAGATCCGATGCGCTGCGGCGGCTGCGCGGCAAAGGTTCCGGCCGCGATCCTGGGCCGGGTCATCGACCGGCTGCGGCCCGCGGCGAGCGATCTGGTCATGATCGGTCTCGACGGCGCCGACGATGCGGCGCTGATCTCCTTCCCCGGCGCGCCGCCCCTATTGCAGACGGTCGATTTTTTCCGCGCGATGGTCGACGACCCGTATCTGTTCGGACGGATCGCCGCCACTCATGCGCTCAACGACATCTACGCGATGGGCGGTCGGCCGGAAACCGCGCTCGCCATCGCCACCCTGCCGCCCGCGCGCCCGGAGATCGTCGAGCACGATCTGTTTCACATGCTGCGCGGCGGGCTCGACGTGCTCGAACCGGCAGGTGCGGTGCTGGTCGGCGGCCACAGTGCCGAAGGGGCCGAGCTGGCGCTCGGTTTCGCCGTGACCGGGCGCGCGCCCTCCGGGACGCTGCTGCGCAAGGGCGGGTTGCGCGCGGGAGACCGGCTGATCCTATCGAAGCCGCTCGGCACCGGTGTCATTCTCGCCGCCGACGGGCGCGGGCTGGCGCCGGCACGGATCCTCGACAGTGCGATCGCGACGATGCTGCAATCGGCCGCCCCCGCCGCCGCCTGCCTGCTCGCCCATGGCGCCACCTCCTGCACCGATGTGACCGGGTTCGGGCTGCTCGGGCATCTCCTCGAGATGCTGCGCGCCTCGAACCGGGACGCCTTGCTCGACCCCGAGGCGATCCCGGCGCTCGACGGCGCCCTCGACTTGCTCGGCCGCGGCATCACCAGCTCGCTGCACGCCGATAATCTCGCGGCGCTGGCGGCGTTGGATGCGGGCGACACCCATCCGATCGCGGCGCTCCTGATCGATCCGCAGACGGCCGGCGGGCTGCTCGCCGGCGTCCCGGCCGAGCGCGCCGCCGCCTGCCTCGACCGGCTCGGGGCGCTCGGCTATCGCGCCGCCGTGATCGGCCGGGTCGCGCGGGCGAGCGGCGCCGAGCCGCGCGTCCGCCTCGAACCCGGGGCCGCGGAATTCGTGCCCGATCCGGTCACCGCCTGATGACTGGGTCCGAACACCGAGCCCGTGCCGCTTTACCGGCGGTCGACAAGGTGCTGCGATCCGAGTCGGGGGGCCGCGTTGATCGCGCGATATGGGAGGGCCCTCGTACTGGACGCGGTCAGGACGGCGCTGGCGCGGCGGCGGGACCTCGGGGCCGGAGCGTCGGTCGCGGAGGTCGTCGAGCAGAGCGCACAAATTCTCACCCGTCTGGTGCGGCCGTCGCAGCGCCGGGTCTTCAACCTGACGGGGACCGTGCTGCACACCAATCTCGGCCGGGCGTCATTGCCCGAGGAAGCGATCGCCGCGGCGGCGGAAGCGATGCGGGGTCCCTCGACCCTCGAATACGACCTCGAAACCGGCCGGCGCGGTGAGCGCGACGACCATGTCTCGGGCTGGCTGAAGCGGCTGACCGGGGCCGCGGCCGCACTCGCCGTCAACAACAATGCGGGCGCCCTGGTGCTGGCGTTGAACGCGCTGGCCGACGGGCGGGAGACGATCGTGTCTCGCGGCGAACTGATCGAGATCGGCGGCTCGTTCCGCCTGCCCGACATCATGGCGCGCTCGGGCACGCGGCTGCGCGAGGTCGGCACCACCAACCGCACGCATCTCGCCGATTTCGCCGCGGCGATCGGGCCGCAGACCGGGCTGATCCTGAAGGCGCACACCAGCAATTACGCAATCGAGGGCTTTACCGCCGCGGTGCCGGCCACAAGGCTGGCCGCGCTCGCGCGGGAGCACGCGATCCCGTTTGTCGAGGATCTGGGCAGCGGCTCGCTGATTGATCTCGCGGCGTGGGGGCTGCCGCACGAGCCAACCGTTTCCGAGGCCTTGGAACAGGGCGCCGATCTCGTTACCTTCAGCGGCGACAAATTGCTGGGCGGCCCACAGGCGGGGCTTGTCGTCGGCCGCGCCGATCTGATGGCGACGCTCACGAAAAACCCGCTGAAGCGGGCCCTGCGGCTCGACAAGATCCGGCTCGCAGCACTCGAAGCGGTGCTGCGGCTCTATGCCGATCCCGACCGCCTGGCCGAACGGTTGCCGACATTGCGGCTGCTGGCCCGTCCTGCGGCCGAGATCGACGCACTCGCCCGCCGCCTCTTGCCCGTGGTTGCTCAGGCGCTCGAAGGCGTCGCCGAAGTTGGCTTAATCGAGACGCGCAGCCAGATCGGCAGCGGCGCCTTGCCGGTGTCGCTGTTGCCGAGCACCGCGCTCACGCTGCGCCCGCTTGGTGACAGGAAATCCGGCGCCGCGGTCGATGCGCTGGCGCGCGCCTTGCGCACCCTGCCGGTCCCGGTCGTCGGCCGCATCGAAGCCGGCGCCGTCGTCCTCGACCTGCGCTGTCTCGACGACGAGGCCGGGTTGCTCGACCAGCTTGCCGATTTCCCCGCCGCAGCATCATGATCCTCGCCACCGCGGGCCATATCGATCACGGCAAGACAGCGCTGGTGCGCGCCCTGACCGGGGTCGATGCCGACCGCCTGCCCGAAGAAAAGCGGCGCGGGCTGACGATCGATCTCGGCTTCGCCTATGCGAGCCTGCCCGACGGCACCGAATTGGGCTTTGTCGATGTTCCGGGCCACGAGCGGTTTCTGCCCAACATGCTGGCCGGAGTGTTGTCGATCGACCGGGTGCTCCTGGTCGTCGCCGCCGATGACGGGCCGCGCCCGCAGACCATCGAGCACCTCGACATCCTCGAATTGATCGGCGTGGCCGAGATCACTGCCGTCGTCACCAAGATCGATCGGGTCGAGTCGCACCGCGTCACAGCGGTCGAGGTCGAGGTCGGGGAATTGCTCGCCGCGGCAAGTTATGACCAGAGCCCGATCTTTCCAGTGTCGAGCCGCACCGGCGACGGGATCGCCGCGTTGACCTCGCATCTGCAGCGCAGCGCCCGCGCCGCCGATCAGGCCCGCGCCGCCAAGCCGCCATCGGGCCTGTTCCGCATGCCGATCGACCGCGCCTTCACCCTGCCGGGGATCGGGCTCGTGGTGACCGGCACGGTGGCGGCGGGCGGGGTCGCGGTCGGGGACCGGCTGATCGTCAGTCCGCACGGCGACCCGGTCCGGGTGCGCGGGCTGCACGCCCAGAACCGGACGATCGACACCGCCGCCGCCGGCGCGCGCTGCGCCGTCAACATCGTCGGCTCCTTTTCGGAGGGCAGCGAGCCGCGCCGCGGCGACTGGCTTTTGGCGCCCGAGCGACACCTGCCGGCGCGGCGCCTCGATCTGTCGGTGCGTGCCTCGCGCTATGCCGAGGCGCCGTTGCGCGACGGGCTGCCGGTCCACCTGCATCTCGGCACCGAGGACGTCGTCGGCCGCGCCGCGGTGCTGAGCGGACGCGCGATCGCCCCCGGCGACACCGGTTTTGTCCAGATCGACCTCGATCAGACGGTGGGCGCGCTCTACGGCGACCGGGTCGTGCTGCGCGACCATGCCGCGCGGCTTACCTTGGCCGGCGGGCGGGTCCTCGACCCGTTGGCGCCGCGGCGCGGGCGCCGACTGCCGGCCCGGCTCGAATTGCTCGACGCGATGGCTGCCGCCGACCCGGCCGCGGCGCTGGCCGGTATGCTGGCGGTCTCAGGGGTGGTCGACCTGGCGAATTTCGCACTGGTGCGCAATTTGACGCCGGCCGCGCTCGACGCGATTACCCAGAAGGGTGAATTCCTGCGGGTCGGGCCGCAGCGCACTCCGGTGGCCGTCGCTGCCGAGCGGATGGCGGCACTCGGCGAGACCATCGTGGCCGCACTCGCCGGCTGGCACCGGGCGCAACCCGACGTTCTCGGCCCGCCGCGCCCGGCCCTTTTTGAGAAATTGCGCGCCGAGGCGCCGGCAGCGGCGCTCGACGCAGCGCTCTCCACGCTCGCCAGCGCCGGTCGGGTCATGCGCGAAGGGGCCCTGTGGCGCCTGCCCGAGCATCAGCCACGGCTGACCAACGCCGACGAAAAGCTGTGGCGGCGCGTTCGTCCGATGCTTGCCGCCGCCAAATTGCGTCCGCCACGGGTGCGCGAGATCGCTTCGTCGCTGGCGCTCGAGCCCGAGCCGGTGGACCGCTTTCTGCGGCGCGCCGAGCGCCTGGGGCGCATCGCCAAAGTCGCCGACAATCGATTTTTTCTGCCTGAAACCTTGGCCAGCCTCGCCGAGATCGCAGGCGAACTGGCCGACGCCTCGCCCGAGGGCACCTTTACCGCGGCAGCCTTCAAGGACCGCACCGGCGTCGGCCGCAACCTGGCGATCAGCATCCTCGAATATCTTGATCGGATCGGCGCCACCCGCCGGGCGGGCGATGTCCGCATTGTCCTCAATAACAGCGGCGGGCTCGGCTGATCGATCCCGACTGGTCCGGTGGGCAGAGATCGGGCCGTCCCACCGGATTTCCGGAATAGGGCGCGCCGTTACAACCGCAGATTATTCGGCTTATTCGACCAGCATCGGTTCTTTGGGCGCGGCCGGCGCCACCGGGCCTTCTTCGAAGGTGAAGGAGAGCGTGTCTTCCTCGGTCTTTTTGGTGACCCGCACGATACCGCCCTTGGCCAGCCGGCCGAACAGCAGCTCTTCGGCGAGCGGCTTCTTGACATGCTCCTGGATCACCCGGGCGAGCGGTCGCGCACCGAACAGCGGGTCGTAGCCTTTTTCCGCAAGCCAAGCGCGGGCCGACGGGTCGAGCTCGATCGTGACGTTGCGATCGGCCAGCTGCTCTTCCAGCTGCAGCACGAATTTGTCGACCACCCGACCGATCGTCTCCGGCGACAACGCCGCGAACGATATCGTCGCATCGAGCCGGTTGCGGAATTCGGGCGTGAACATGCGGTTGATCGCTTCATTGTCGTCGCCCTGGCGGATGCCGCTGCCAAAGCCGATCGCCGGCTTGGCCAGATCGGAGGCTCCGGCGTTTGTCGTCATAATCAGAATGACGTTGCGGAAATCGACGTTCTTGCCGTTGTGATCGGTCAGCTTGCCGTAATCCATCACCTGCAGCAGGATGTTGAACAGGTCGGGATGGGCTTTTTCGATCTCGTCCAGCAGCAGCACGCTGTGCGGGTGCTGGTCGATCGCGTCGGTCAACAGGCCGCCCTGGTCGAAGCCGACATAGCCGGGCGGCGCCCCGATCAGCCGCGAGACGGTATGCCGCTCCATGTATTCCGACATGTCGAAGCGGGTGATTTCGATGCCGAGGGTGCGGGCGAGCTGGCGCGCCACCTCGGTCTTGCCGACCCCGGTCGGCCCGGAAAACAAGTAGCTGCCGATCGGCTTTTCGGCGTCGCGCAAACCGGCGCGGGCGAGCTTGATCGCCGACACCAACGCTTCGATCGCGCTGTCCTGGCCGAACACCATCGTCTTCAGATCGCGATCGAGATTGCGCAATACCTCGCGATCGTCGCGCGATACGCTTTTCGGCGGGATCCGCGCCATCGTCGCGATCACCGCCTCGACCTCGCGCGCGGTGATGGTTTTGCGGCGCCGGTTTTCGGGGACCAGCATCTGCGCCGCACCGGTCTCGTCGATCACGTCGATCGCCTTGTCCGGCAATTTGCGGTCGCCGATGTAGCGATGCGACAGCTCGACGGCGGCGCGCAATGCGTCGGTCGTGTAACGCACCTTGTGGTGCCGCTCGTAATAGGGTTTGAGGCCGCGCAGGATCTTGATCGAGTCCTCGACCGTCGGCTCGTTGACGTCGATTTTCTGAAAGCGTCGGACGAGCGCGCGGTCTTTCTCAAAATAGTTGCGGTATTCCTTGTAGGTGGTCGAGCCGATGCAGCGGATGACGCCGCCGGCCAGTGCCGGCTTCAACAAGTTCGAAGCATCCATCGCCCCGCCACTGGTCGCCCCGGCGCCGATCACGGTATGGATTTCGTCGATGAACAGAATCGCTCCGGGCTGCGCCTCTAGCTCCGACAGCACCGCCTTCAGCCGTTCCTCGAAATCTCCGCGATAGCGTGTGCCGGCGAGCAATGCCCCCATGTCGAGCGCATAGATCGTCGCATTCACCAGCACCTCGGGCACCTCGCGCTGGACGATGCGGCGCGCCAGCCCCTCGGCGATCGCGGTCTTGCCGACGCCGGGGTCGCCGACATAGAGCGGGTTGTTCTTTGACCGCCGGCACAGGATCTGAATCGTGCGTTCGACCTCGGCGTCGCGCCCGATCAGCGGGTCGATGCGGCCGCCCTTGGCCTTTTTGTTCAGGTTGGCGCAATAGGCGTCGAGCGCATCGTGGCTGCGCTTTTGCGCTTTGTCGCTGCGCTCGTCCTCGTCCGCGCCCTGGACACGTCGCGTTTCCGAGCGGCCGGGCGCCTTGGCGATGCCGTGCGAGATGTAGTTGACCGCGTCGAACCGGGTCATGTCCTGCTCTTGCAGGAAATAGACGGCGTGGCTCTCGCGCTCGGCGAACATCGCCACCAGCACATTGGCGCCGGTGACCTCTTCGCGGCCCGAGGATTGGACATGGATGGCGGCGCGCTGCAAGACCCGCTGAAAGCTCGCCGTCGGCTTGGCGTCGTCCTTGTGCACGGCGACCAGGTTGCCGAGCTCATTGTCGACATAGGTCAGCACCTCACGGCGCAGCCGGTCGAGATCGACGCTGCAGGCGCGCAACACGGCGACTGCATCCTGGTCCTCGGTCATCGCCAATAGCAGGTGTTCGAGCGTGGCGTACTCGTGGCGGCGATCGTTGGCATGGGCGAGCGCCCGATGCAGCGACTTCTCGAGATTGCGTGACAGCACTCCCGCCCTTCCTTCCTTGGCTAGTCCTTTTCCAGCGTGCACTGCAGCGGATGCTGGTGCTGCCGGGCGAAATCCATGACCTGAGTGACCTTGGTCTCGGCCACTTCGTAGGTAAATACACCGCAAATCCCGACCCCGCGGCGGTGCACGTGAAGCATGATGCGGGTCGCTTCCTGTCGGCTCTTGCCGAAAAACCGCTCCAGAGTGTGGACGACGAACTCCATCGGCGTATAATCGTCGTTGAGCATCAATACCTTGTACATCGAAGGCTTTTTCGTCTTCGGCTTGGCCTTGACGACGACGCCCGTACCCGGTCCTTCCTCACTGCGTTTTCCGTTGTCGCTCATTTCGATCCGGACCGATCGCCTCGCTCGCTGTCTCATGATATTGGTTTTCGGCCGGCCCGGAAAAGGTTTTTCCTCCGGCTCCGCCGAACGCGCGGGCTGGGCGGCGACACCGCCTGCTATTCCGCCCGGTAAGGCCGGCGCAGCAGCCGGTCGGTCATCGCGTCGATCGGCACGCCGCGGTGCAGCACCGCATCGACCGCCGCACTGATCGGCATTTCGACCCCGAGCCCGGCGGCCAGCGCACCGACCGCGCCCGCGGTGGCGATCCCTTCGACCACCGAGAGGCGCTCGCCGAGCGCCTCGTCGAGGCTTTGCCCGCGGCCGAGCGCCAGCCCGAGAGCATAATTGCGCGACAGGCCGGCGCTGCAGGTCAGCACCAGATCGCCCAGACCGCAGAGCCCGCGAAAGGTCTCGGCACGCGCCCCTCGCGCGAGCCCGAGCCGCACCATTTCGGCGAGGCCGCGGGTGATCAGCGCGGCCCGGGCATTGTCGCCGAGACCACGCCCGACAACGATCCCGCAGGCGATCGCGAGCACATTCTTGACCGCCCCACCGATTTCCGCGCCGATCGGATCCGACGACAGATAGGGGCGAAAACGGCTGCTGCCGAGAGCCGCCAGGAAGCGCTCGGCCAGCGCGGCATCGGCACTGGCGATGGTCACCGCGGTCGGCAGGCCGCGGGCGACCTCGATCGCGAAGCTCGGCCCCGACAACACCGCAGACGGCGAATTCGGCAATATCTCCGCCCCGATCTGCGACATCATGGCGAGCGAGCCCGCCTCGATCCCTTTGGCGCAATGCAGCACCGGAAGCCCCTGCGGCGGCGCCCGACGCAGGCGGTCGAGCACGCCGCGCAGAAACTGTGCCGGCACCGCCAGCAGCGCGGCATCGGCACCGGCCACCGCCGTTTCGATATCGGCGCAGGCGGCAATCGCCGGATCGAGCGCGATGCCGGGGAGATAGGACCGATTTTCGTGCCGTTCGTTGATCGCGGCGGCGACAGCAGGATCGCGCGCCCACAACACCGGACTGGAACCGGCGCGGCGGGCGACGACGGCAAGCGCCGTCCCCCAGGCGCCGGCGCCGATGATCGCGAGCCGCTTCACCGATCCGGGCCTTTGCGCGACATGCCGCGAGACGCCATCCAGGGGATCACGCCTTGACCCCGGCTCCCGGCCGCGGCGGGGCCACGGGGTCGAGCGGCCAGCGCGGGCGCGGGGCGGCATCGAGACCATCGATCAGACCGAGGCGCAGCCGCTCCAACCCCGCCCAGGCGATCATCGCCGCGTTGTCGGTGCAGAGCGCCGGCGGCGGCGCCAGAAAATCAAGGCCCGCCGAACGCGCGAGGTCGGCGAGGCGATCGCGCAACCGGGCATTGGCGGCAACCCCGCCGGCAACGACGAGGCTCTTGCCCTCGGGATGGTCACGGCGGAACCAAACGATGGCGTTGGCGGTGCGGTCGCACAGCGCATCGCAGATCGCGAGCTCGACCGAAGCCGCCAGATCGGCCCGATCGCCGGGGCCGGGCGGGTCGCATGCGAGAGTGATCCGGCGCACTGCCGTTTTTAGCCCGGAAAAGGAAAAATCGCAGCCGGGCCTGCCGGCGAGGGGGCGCGGCAGGGCAAATCGCCGCTCGTCTCCGCCTTGTGCCGCACGCTCGATCGCGGGGCCGCCCGGAAAACCGAGCCCAATCAGCTTTGCGGTCTTGTCGAACGCCTCGCCGGCGGCGTCATCGAGCGTGGTGCCGAGGCGGGTGTAGCGGCCGACGCCGGCGCAGGCGAGCAGCTGGCAATGGCCACCGGAGACCAGCAGCAGCAGATAAGGAAAGGCAACGGCGCCATTGAGCCGGACGCTGAGCGCATGCGCTTCGAGATGGTTGACGGCGATAAACGGCTTGCCTGCGGCCCAGGCGATCCCCTTTGCCATCATCGTGCCGACGATCAACCCGCCGATCAGCCCGGGGCCCGCGGCCGCGCCGACACCGTCGATTTCGGCGAGGCTGGTCGCCGCCTCGGCGAGGGCGCGCAGCACGAGGCCATCGAGATGGTCGAGATGCGCGCGCGCCGCGATCTCGGGCACGACGCCGCCATAGGGCAGATGGTCGGCGAGCTGGGAGTGGACCAGGTTCGAGCGGATGCGCGGACCCGACGAGGTTTCCTCGACGACCGCCGCGGCGGTTTCGTCGCAGCTCGTCTCGATGCCGAGGACGATCATCGGGCGTACACGCCGGCCGGCGGCCGACCCCATGCCGGCTCGGGCAAATCGGCCGCGGCGCTCAGCTTTGCTGGGCTACCTCGTAGGTTTTCAGAGTTTTGTCGGTGGCGGCGTCGATTTCCAGCAGCTTGACCGAATAGCCCCACAGCACGGCGACGTGGCGCAGCACCGCGCGGCAGCTTTTTTCGGCAAGCAGCACGCCGTTATGCACATAATGCGCAAGAATTAGGCAGCGATCGCCCCGGAGATCGACGTCGACCACCTGGATGTCAGGCTCGCGCCGCGACAGATCGTATTGCCGAGACAAGGCGGTGCGGATCCTGCGATAGCCCACGTCGTCGTGGATCGCCTCGACCCGCAACGACGGCTTGGTGCTGTCGTCGGAGACATGGAACAGGCGGAATTTGCGGATCATCGCCGGGCTCAGATACTGCAGCACGAAGCTCTCGTCGCGGTAGTTGGCCCAGGCATGGCGCAGCACGCCATAGCCGTCGCCGTTTCCGGCAATGTCGGGGAACCAGGCCCGGTCCTCCTCGGTCGGCTCCTCGCAGATGCGGCGGATGTCCGACATCATCGCGAAGCCGAGCGCGTAGGGATTGAGCCCGCTGAACCGCGGGTCGTCAAAATCCGGCTGAAATACGACGCTCGAATGCGAGTGCAGAAATTCGAGCATCGAGCCTTCGGTGATCAGCCCCTTGTCGTGCAGCCGCCGCATGATCTCGTAATGCACGAAGGTGGCGCAGCCTTCGTTCATCATCTGGGTCTGCTTTTGCGGATAGAAATACTGGGCGATCAGCCGGACGATGCGGATCAGCTCGCGCTGCCAATCCTCGAGCCGCGGCGCCCGCTTTTCGATCAGATAAAGCAGATTCTCCTCAGGCAGGCCAAGCTCGCGCTTGATCTCCTGGAGGCGCGCTTCGGTCGCGTCCGGATCCTCCTTGTCCTTGCCGCTGCCGGGCACGGTGCGCCACAGATCGTTGTAGGTCGCCTCGGCATGGGCCTGCCACTCTTCGGCTCGGCGCTGCTCCTCGGCGAGGTTCGGCTTGGTGCGATGGGCGTAGCGGTTGACCCCATGATCCTTGAGCGCGTGCGCGGCATCGAGGACCCGTTCGACCGCATCGGCACCGTGCCGTTCCTCACATTTCGCGACATAATCGCGCGCAAAGCTCAAATAGTCCAAGATGCCGTTCGCATCGGTCCATTGTCGAAACAGATAATTGTTTTTGAAGAAGTGGTTGTGGCCAAAGGCGGCATGCGCCATGACCAAGGTCTGCATGGTCATGGAGTTTTCCTCCATGATATAGCAGATGCACGGGTTGGAATTGATCACGATTTCGTAGGCGAGGCCCTGCAGCCCCTTGCGGTATAGCGTTTCGTGAAAAGCAAAGCGCTTGCCGAAGCTCCAATGGCGGTACATCAGCGGCAGACCGACCGAGGCATAGGCGTCGAGCATCTGCTCGGAGGTGATGACCTCGACCTGGACCGGGTAGACGTCGAGCCCGATCTCGTCGACGGCGATCCGTTCGATCGCCTCGTAGACTTGACGCAACGAGCCGTAGTCCCAGTTGGGCCCGTTGAACAGCGGCGTCGCGGCTTCGAGCCGCGCCATCGGCACGAGAGCAGTGTCAGGCACGGACGCCCCCTTTCGCAAACAGCTCGTGGAACACGGAGAAGATCTGCGAGGGATCGCCGACCCGCCGCATCGCGAAATGCGGATGCGCCGGCGCGACCTCGCTGTAGGCACGCCACAGATCGCTGTCGCGCGCCAGACCGGTCAAGCTGCCGCCCATCCCGTCGCCGACCTCGACATAGGCGAAATACTGGCAGAGCGGCAATACGTCGCCGCCGAGCAGCGAAACGCAGCGGCCGCTGTCCGCCCCGTAATTGTCGCCGTCCGAGGCTTGTGCGGCGTAAATGTTCCAGCGGTCGGTCGGATAGCGCGCGCGGGCGATCTCCAGCATCTTTTCGAGCGCGTCGACACCACCGTGCCGCCGGTCTCGCGGCTGTGAAGAATGTCTCCTCATCGACCTCCTCCGCCGTGCTGGTGTGACGGATGAAGACGACATCGACATGACGGTAGCGGCGGATCAGAAAGACGTGCAGCAGCATGAAGAACCTCTTGGCGAGGTCCTTCATCGCTTCGGTCATCGACCCTGACACGTCCATCAAGCAGAACATTACCGCTTCGGTGTTGGGCCGCGGCACGCGCTCAAAGCGATTGTAGCGGACGTCGAGCGGGTCGATATAGGGAATGATCTTGGTGCGGAACTCGGCGCGCTCGAGCTCTAGCTCCAGCTTTTTCACCTCCTCGTCGTCGCCGCGGCCGCGCGCTTCGGCCAGCGCCTCGCGCAGCTCCTCGACCTGCCACATCTTGGGCCGCCGCAACGAGATTCGCCGCGCCATGCTGTTGCGCATCGTGCGGCGAATGCTGAGATTGGCCGGGCTGCCGGTCACCGTGAATCCGGCGCGCTGCAGATCGACCGCAAAGGTCTCGCGCAGGCTTTTTTTGATCAGGTCGGGGAGTTCGAGATCCTCGAAGAACATGTCGAGGAACTCGTCCTTCGACAGGGTGAACTCAAAGGCGTCCTCGCCCGACCCGTCGGGGCTGCCCTGCGAGCCGCCGCGCCCGTCGCCGCCGGTCGGGCGCGGGATCTCGTCGCCTCTGATATACTCCTTGTTGCCCGGCACGACATGTTCGTTGCGGCCGGTGCGCCGGCTATGGTGAAAGATCGGCTCGACGATCCCGCGCATCGGGATCGCCACCTTCTCGCCGTGCTCGACATCGGCGACCTTGCGCTTGCGCAGTGCGTTCTGCACTGCAGATTTGACCTCGGCGCGCGCACGCGACAGGAACCGTTGCCGGTTGCTGAGGCTCTTGCCCTTGGGGTTGGGCCGGCGGTCGACAATGTTCATCGTCTTCCCTCCAGACCGGGCGTCAAACCAGACCGGGCATCATACCCGCCTAGCCGGCTTTGTTCACCCGCATATACCACTCGACCAGACGGCGGACCTGCCGCTCGGTGTAGCCGCGGGCCACCATCCGCTCGAGAAAATCGGCGTGCTTCTTTTCGGTCTCGCTGTCCTTCTTCGAACCAAAGCTGATTACCGGCAGCAGATCTTCAACCTGAGAAAACATGCGCCGCTCGATCACCTCCCGCAACTTTTCGTACGAGGTCCAGGACGGGTTGCGTCCGGAATTTGCGGCCCGCGCCCGCAACGCGAACTTGACGACCTCGTTGCGGAAGTCCTTGGGGTTGGCAATCCCGGCCGGCTTCTCGATTTTCGACAGCTCCTGGTTCAACAGCTCGCGGTTCATCAGCTGCCCGGTATCGGGGTCCTTATAATCCAAATCCTCGATCCACGCGTCGGCATAGGCGACATACCGGTCGAACAGGTTCTGGCCGTAATCGGAATACAATTCGAGATACGCCTTCTGGATTTCGTGACCGATGAACTCGGCGTAGCGCGGGGCCAATTCCGCCTTGATGAAATTCAGGTATTTCTTCTCGACATCGTCCGGGAACTGCTCGCGCCAGATCGCCTGCTCGAGCACGTACATCAGGTGGACCGGGTCGGCCGCAACCTCCTGGGTGTCGAAGTTGAAGGTGCTGGACAGCACCTTGAAGGCAAAGCGGGTGGAGATGCCGTCCATGCCCTCGTCGACCCCGGCCGCGTCGCGGTATTCCTGCCCGGACTTGGCGCGCGGATCGGTGTCCTTCAGGCTTTCGCCGTCATAGACCCGCATTTTCGAGTGCAGGTTCGAGTTCTCGTGCGGCTTCAGCCGAGACAGCACGCTGAAGCGCGACAGAATGTCCAGGGTCGACGGCGCACAGGCTGCACCGGACAGCTCGCTGTTCTGCAGCAGCTTTTCGTAGATCTTGCGCTCCTCGGTGCTGCGCAGGCAGTACGGCACCTTGATGACCGAGATACGGTCGATGAAGGCCTCGTTGTTCTTGTTGTTTTTGAAGGTCTGCCATTCGGCCTCGTTCGAATGCGCCAGCACAATGCCCTGAAACGGGATGCCGCCGATATTCTCGGAGCCGACGTAGTTGCCTTCCTGGGTCGAGGTCAGCAGCGGGTGCAGCATCTTGATCGGTGCCTTGAACATCTCGACGAATTCGAGCAGGCCCTGGGTCGTGCGGTTGAGCCCACCCGAATAGGAATAGGCGTCGGGATCGTTCTGGCTGAAAAACTCGAGCTTGCGGATGTCGACCTTGCCGACCAGGCTCGAGACGTCCTGGTTGTTCTCGTCGCCGGGCTCGGTCTTGGAAATGCAGATCTGCTTGAGACGCGACGGCTGCAGGCGGACCACGGTGAATTTGGTGATGTCGCCGCCGAACTCCTCGAGCCGCTTGACCGCCCACGGCGAGATCGTGCCGGTCAACCGCCGCCGCGGGACCCCGTAACGCCTTTCCAGCTCGTCCCCGAGCGTCACCGGGTCGAACAGCCCAAGCGGGCTTTCAAACACCGGGCTGATCTCCTTCCCGGCTTTCAGCACATAGACCGGCTCCTTCTCCATCAGCTGCTTCAGCCGCTCGGCGAGCGAGGATTTGCCGCCGCCGACCGGGCCCAAGAGGTACAGGATCTGCTTGCGCTCTTCGAGCCCCTGCGCGGCATGGCGGAAGAACCCGACGATGCGCTCGATCGTCTCCTCCATCCCGAAGAAATCTGCAAACTCTGGGTAGATCTTGATCGTGCGGTTCATAAAGATGCGGCCAAGACGCCCGTCCTGGCTGGTGTCGACCATCGCCGGCTCGCCGATCGCTGGCAGCATGCGCTCGGCGGCGCCAGCGTAAAAGGACGGATCGTCCGAGCACTTCCTCAGATAATCCTCGATCGACAGCTCCACCTCTCGACGGTTGTCGTACAACCGTGAATAAAGTCCGAAAATTCCGTCGTCGTCGAATCTCATGTCACACCTCAACCGGCGCCAAGGCCCAACTCTGCTATCCCGCGCGGTGTCTGGTCAGAGAACGCCGCGCGCTGAAAACCATTCGCCGAAATCCGCATCGGTTCCGATCGCAGTTCGGCGGCCCGCGACCCTTCTCGCTTGCCGGCCCCGGGCCCGTGACCAGGGAGCCAGACCATGATCGCCCGAGACCATGGATCGTTCCGCATACATGATCGAAGCAACCAGTATGCCAAGACTTTGTGGCGAGAGTGCGGACCCTCGGCTCCAGTCCGCGACAGGCTTCGGTCGGCTCGCCTTCGCCCCTTCTGATGCGCCATCCTGCGGATTCGGACAACATCTTGTGGCCGCCTTCCCAATCTCCATCAGCATATATTGCGGGCGCGGAAATCCCAATAAAAATGTAGGTTAATCCCGGCGATTGTCATCGCTCGGCGTGGGGCGCGGCCTCCGCCACGAGGGCGCGGACGCGCGCGACCGCGGCGTTCTGCCGCATCCCGGCAATGATGCTCGGCCGCGGCAACCGAAACGTTTGCGCCGAACTGTCCACCCGTCCGCCTCAAACTCGATCGGCATCGGGTCGTTGCTGAGGATGACCGATCCTAGCGACCGGCGCCGGCCGCCTGCCATAGGGCGATCTCGCGCAACAGCGCCTCGACCGCCCCGCAGGCGAAGTCGAGCGAGATCTCGTCGACGAGCCGGCCGTCTCGGATCTTGTCGGCGATGGCGGTGATGACGACCTCGCGCGCCAGCGTCACCCGCGCCAGCACTGAAGCGAGCGTCACCCGCAGATGCTCGAGGCACCGCGCCCCGCCCAACGCGCCGCGCGAGGTCGCCATGATCGCGGTCGGCTTGTATGCCATGACCGAGGTGAAGGCCGGGCGCGAGGCCCAGTCGAGCGCGTTTTTCAAAACGCCGGGAATGCTGTGGTTGAACTCGGGCGCGCACAGCACCATGCCGTCGGCCTCGGCAATCGCCGCGAGCAGCTGCTTGACCACGGCCGGGCGTTGCTCGCCTTCCAAATCCTGATTATAGGCCGGGATCGGCGCCAGGTCCCAGAGCGTCAGCTCGGCGCGGCCCGCGAACTGTTCGCGCAGGGTTTCGAGCACCGCGTTCGAATACGAACCGGCACGCAGGCTACCCGACATTCCGATCAGGCGCGGCTTGGTCTCGGTCATCTCGGGCGGTTTCCTAGGGCGGCCAACGGCGGCTTGTCATAGCCAAAGCCGGCGAGAACTGGCAACCTCCTCGCGCGGGGCGGCGAAGGCCCGCTCAACACGCTGGCGAAGATGCGCGAAGCAAGGTTGGACCGGGACTGCTGCGGGTGCCGCCCCGGATGACCTTGCGCCCGTCGCGCCGCGGGCTGGTCCCGCCATTCATCGCCATGGATGTGCTGCGCGCCGCCAACGCGCGCGAGGCCGCCGGTGCGGCCGTGATCCACCTCGAAGTCGGCCAGCCCGGGACCCAGGCGCCGGAAACCGTGCGCGACGCCGCTCGGCATGCGCTGGCGAACCAGCCGATCGGCTACACCGACGCGCTCGGGATCGCACCGCTGCGGCAAGCGATCGCTGCGCATTACGGCGCGCAATACGGGGTCGCGGTCGACGCGCACGAGGTGGTGGTGACGACCGGCTCCTCGGCCGCCTTCCAGCTGGCGTTTCTCGCCGCGTTCGAGGCCGGCGACCGGGTTGCCCTCGCCGCCCCCGGCTATCCCGCCTACCGTAACATTTTGGGGGCGCTCGGCATCGAGCCGGTGCTGATCGAGGTCGGGGAAAACACCCACTATCAGCCGAACCCCGAGCTCCTGGCTGCGGCCGGGCCGCTCGACGGTCTGGTCATCGCCAGCCCGGCCAACCCGACCGGCACGATGATCGCCGCCGCCGATCTCGCGCGGCTCGCGGACTGGTGCCGTGACCATGGCATCCGCCTCGTCTCGGACGAGATCTATCACGGGATCACCTACGAGGCGCCGGCGGCGACGGTGCGCGCCTTTGGCCATGAGGCGGTCGTCGTCAACTCGTTCTCGAAATATTACAGCATGACCGGGTGGCGGCTCGGCTGGATGCTGGCCCCGCCCGATCTCGCGCGTTCGGTCGAATGCCTGGCGCAGAATTTCTACATCTCGCCGCCGGCCTTGTCGCAGCTCGCCGCAATCCCGGTATTCGGCTGCCGTGCCGAGCTCGACGGCCATGTCGCGCGCTACCGCGCCAACCGCGATCTGCTGATCGCCAGCTTGTCCGCCGCCGGGCTGACCCGCTTCGCGCCGGCCGAGGGGGCATTCTACCTCTATGTCGACATTTCGAGCGTATCGCGCGACAGCGTCGGTTTCTGCCGTCGCCTGCTGGCCGAGACCGGTGTCGCCATCACCCCCGGGCTCGATTTCGACCCGCTCCACGGCGGCGGCTGGGTGCGCCTGTCATTCGCCGGCGCGACCGAGGACGTGGCCGAAGCCGCGCGCCGCCTGGCCGAGTGGCTGCCGCTGGCGGGTTAGGGATCGAGGCCGGCCGGCAACTGCTGCTGCCCGGGACTTTACGGAAGCTCTTTTGCGGGCGGGATTGACAACACTCTTCATCCGGAACAAAAAGAGAACTAACGACGACGGAAGGTGTTCGCCGGGCATGTCCCGCGAGGTTCTGACAGCATTGCGCGAGCGGGTTCGGCGGATCGAGCGGCCGACGGCGGCGGCGCATGGGGTGGCGCCCTTTGGCGTCGCTGCGATCGACCGGGCCTTGCCGGGCGGCGGGCTGGCGCGCGGCGCCTTGCACGAGATCCTGGGAATGGGCGGCGACGAGGAGGATGGCGCGCTCGCCGCCGCTTTCGCCGCCGGCATCCTGGCACGGCTCGGGAAGGATGGGATCGTGCTGTGGTGCCTGCCGCGGCCGGATATTTACGGGCCCGGCCTTGCCGGGTGCGGGCTCGACCCCGGCCGGCTCGTGCTGGTCCGGGTGCGGCGCGACGCCGAGATCCTGTGGGCGATGGAGGAAGGATTGCGCGCTCCCGGCGTCGCCGCGGTGGTCGGCGAAGTCGGCGTGCTTGCCGCAGTGGCGAGCCGGCGATTGCAGCTCACCGCGGAACATTCCGGCGTCACCGCCTTGGTGTTGCGGCGCTGGCGCGACGGCGACGAAGCGGCACGCGAACGCAACCGGCCGAACGTGGCGGAGACGCGCTGGCGCATCGCGGCACTGCCGTCGCAGCCAGTTCCCATACCGGCCCCTGCCCACAGGATTCGGAATTCACCCCTGCCCATTGTTCGTCATCCCCGCGAAAGCGGGGATCCAGAGCCTGCCCCTGATCTGAACAGGGGGGCTTCCGGCACATCGCTGGCGACCCTGGGCCCCCGATTTCGAGGGGGTGACGGACATTTTCGCGAGGGTGACGGACAGCAGACCGGGAGCGGTCGCGGGACTGGACCGGGGATCGGGCATGCGCGCTGGCGGGTCGAGCTGCTGCGCTGCCGCGGCGGCGAGCCGGCCTCTTGGGAAATGGAGGTGACGGATGCGACGGGTTCTCTATGTCTGGCTGACGCACTGGCCGATCGACCGGATGCGCCGCGTCGCGCCGGCCCGTCGGAACAATTCCAGGACGAACAATTCCAGGACGAACAATTCCGGCGCACCGGCTGAAGAAACCCCGTTTGCCACGGTAATCGATGCCGCCGGGCGGCATCTGCTGGCCGCGGTCAACCCGGCGGCTTCGGCTGCCGGCCTCGCCCCGGGGATGCCGTTGGCCGACGCCTTCTCGTTTCTGCCGGGTCTCGCCACCGCCGCGGCCGAACCCGCCGCGGATGCCGCCGCCTTGCGTCGGCTGGCCGAATGGTGCGGCCGCTACAGCCCGTGGACCGCACCCGACGGAACGGACGGGGTGCGGGTCGAGATTACCGGCTCAGCCCATCTGTGGGGCGGGGAGGAAGCGCTCGCCGCCGATCTCGCAGCCCGGCTCGACCGTCAGGGCATCGCCTGCCATATCGCCATTGCCGATACGCTCGGCGCCGCCTGGGCATTGGCCCGCTTTGCGTCGGCGGGCGGCAGCGCCGCGATTCTGCCGCCGGGCGACGCGCGCGCCGGCCTCGCCCTGTTGCCGGTCGAGGCATTGCGCCTCGATCCGGCCACCGCCCAAGGATTGCGGCGGGTCGGGTTGAAGCGGATCGGCGATCTCTATGCGATGCCGCGCACCGCCCTTGCGCGCCGGTTCGGCGAAGCGGTGGTGCGGCGCCTCGACCAGGCGCAGGGCGACCTGCCGGAGCCGTTGTCGCCATTGGCCGAAGCGCCGGTTCGCCGGGTGCGGCTGAGCTTTGCCGAGCCGATCGTCGACCCCGAGGATCTGGCGCGCGCGGCCGGACGGCTGACCGAGGATCTGGTGAGCCGCCTGGCGCGGGAAGGCGCCGGAGCGCGGCGGCTCGATCTCGCCTTTCACCGGGTCGACGGCCGGGTCGAGCGGATCCAGCTCGGGACCGCACGGCCCAGCCGCGACCCACACCACTTGGCCGCCCTCTTCAAGGAGCGGCTCGACACCGTCGATCCGGGCCTCGGCATCGAAGACATGATCCTCGCCACCTTTGCCGTCGAGCCGTTGCCGCCCGAGCAGATCAATTTTACCGGCCCTTCCGGGGGAGCGGCGAGCGGCGTGGCGCCGCTGCTCGACCGGCTCGGCAACCGGCTCGGGCTCGGGGCGCTCTGCCGGATCGAGCCGCGCGAAAGCCACATCCCGGAGCGGGCTTCGATCAGGGTGCCGATCGATAATTCCCTCTCCGCCCATAGGGGGGAGAGGGAGGGGACCCATTGCGTCAGCGATGGGGAGGGTGAGGTGGGCGAAGCCGCGATCAGCCATCGCCACCCACCTCACCCCGTCCCTCTCCCCCCGCAAGCGGGCGGAGAGGGGGCGAGCGGCGTGGTCTCGAATCAGTTTTCCGAGGCAGACACTGAGTGGCGCAGTCGTTCCAGCAAACCGCCGCGGCCGATCCGGCTGTTCGAGCCGCCCGAGCCGGTCGAAGCCTTTTGGCTGCTGCCCGACGACCCGCCGTTTCGCTTTACCTGGCGGCGATGCCCGCACCGGGTGACGCGCGCCGACGGGCCGGAGCGGATCGCCGAAGAGTGGTGGCAGCCGAGCAGATCCGGCGCCGTCGATGCGATCCGCGATTACTACCGGGTCGAGGACGAGGACGGGCGGCGCTTCTGGCTGTTCCGGGCCGGCCTCTTCGGCAGCTGCCATCCGCCAAGATGGTTCATCCATGGCATCTTTGCCTGATCGCCTGCCCGGGCCTGATCGCCTGCCCGGCTATGCCGAGCTGCAGGTCACCACCAATTTCTCGTTTCTGCGCGGGGCGGCGCATCCAGCCGAGCTGGTGGCGACCGCTGCGACGCTCGGCCATAAGGCGATCGCGATCACCGACCATAACAGCCTCGCCGGCATCGTGCGCGCGCACCAGGCGGCGAAAGAGGTCGGGCTGCGCCTCGTCGTCGGCTGCCGGCTCGATCTCTCCGACGGCCCGAGCCTGCTCGCCTTTCCCGAGGACCGCGCCGCCTATGGCCGGCTGACCCGGCTCCTGACCCTGGGCAAGCGCCGCGCGCCCAAGGGCGAATGCCGTCTCGACTATGCCGACGTCACAGCACATGGCGAGGGCCAGATCATTGTCGTGCTGCCCTCCGGGGCGGCGCACGCGGACCAATTCGGCGCTTTTGCCGCCCGTGTCGCCGCGGATTTTCGCGGCCGCGCCTATCTCGCCGCTCATCATCTCTATCGCGGCGACGATGCGCGCCGCCTCGCCCGTCTCGCGGCACTGGCCGAGATGGCGGGGCTGCCGCTGGTCGCAACCAACGATGTGCTCTACCACGTCCCCGAGCGGCGGCCGCTGCAGGATGTGCTGATCTGCATCCGCGAAGGCTGCACGATCGGCGAGGCCGGCTTTCGCCTCGCCGCCAATGCCGAGCGCCACCTGAAATCGCCGCAGGAGATGGCGCGGCTGTTTCGCGGCTGTGAAGACGCCGTGGCGCGCAGCCTCGAAATCGCCGGGCGCTGCCATTTCAGCCTCGACGAGTTGCGCTACGAATACCCGGACGAGACCGCCGAGGACGGCCGCACCCCGCAGCAGCAGTTGGAGGAGCTTACTTGGCAGGGTGCCGCGGAGCGCTTTGCTCGTGCCTCTTCCCCCGTAACAGTAGAGCCCTCTCCCCCCGTCGGGGGGAGAGGGCAGGGTGAGGGGGGCTTGTCCGAACCGTGGCGAGCTTCCCCCCTCACCCCAACCCTCTCCCCTCCAACGGGGGGAGAGGGGGAGATCGGAGGCATCCCCGACAAGATCCGCGAGCTGATCACGCACGAGCTCGAATTGATCGAGCGGCTCGACTACGCCCGCTATTTCCTGACCGTGCATGACATCGTGCGGTTTGCGAGGTCTCGCGGCATCCTGTGCCAGGGGCGCGGCTCGGCCGCCAATTCGGCCGTCTGCTATTGCCTCGGCATCACCGCGGTCGACCCGGCGCGTATCGACGTGTTGTTCGAGCGCTTCATCAGCGCCGCGCGCAACGAGCCGCCGGACATCGATGTCGATTTCGAGCACGAGCGGCGCGAGGAGGTGATCCAGTATATCTATCAGAAATACGGCCGCGACCGGGCCGGGCTCGCCGCCGCCGTGATTTCTTACCGCGCGCGTTCGGCGATCCGCGAGGTCGGCAAGGCATTAGGCCTCTCGGTCGATGTCGTCGCGGCCTTGGCCGGCATCGTCTGGGGCTGGAGCAACGACCCGATCGCCGATGAGCGGGTGCGCGAGGCCGGGCTCGACCCCGCCGACCATACTTTGCGCTTGGCGCTCGACCTCGCCGCCGAGCTGGTCGGCTTTCCGCGCCATCTGTCGCAGCATGTCGGCGGGTTCGTGATTACCCGCGGGCCGTTGTCCGAGCTGGTGCCGATCGAGAACGCGGCGATGGAGGACCGCACCGTCATCGAATGGGACAAGGACGATCTCGACGCGCTCGGCATCCTGAAGATCGACGTCCTGGCATTGGGCATGCTGACCTGCATCAGGAAGGCCTTCGCACTGATTGAAAAGCATTACGGCCGCCGGCTCGATCTCGCCACGATCCCAGCCGAGGATCCCGCCGTCTACGAGATGCTCTCCCGCGCCGATTTATTAGGCGTTTTTCAGGTCGAAAGCCGCGCCCAGATGACCATGCTGCCGCGGCTCAAACCGCGCGAATTCTACGATCTGGTGATCGAGGTCGCGATCGTGCGGCCGGGGCCGATCCAGGGCGACATGGTGCACCCCTATCTGCGCCGCCGCTCCGGGCGCGAGGCGGTCGACTACCCGTCCGACGCGTTGCGCCAGGTGCTGGGCAAGACGCTGGGGGTGCCGTTGTTCCAGGAGCAGGCGATGAAGATCGCCATTGTCGGCGCCGGCTTTGCCCCGGAGGAGGCCGATCGGCTGCGCCGCGCGATGGCGACCTTCAAGCGCAACGGCGACATCCATCTGTTCCGCGACAAGTTCGTCGCCGGGATGGTCGCAAACGGCTACCAGCGTGACTTCGCCGATGCGCTGCTTCAGCCAGATCGAAGGGTTCGGCACCTACGGCTTTCCCGAAAGCCATGCCGCGAGCTTTGCGCTCCTCGTCTACGTCTCGGCCTGGATCAAATGCTTTTATCCCGAGGTGTTCGCCTGCGCTCTGCTGAACAGCCAGCCGATGGGGTTCTACGCGCCGGCGCAGATCGTCCGCGACGGGCGCGAGCACGGGGTCGAGGTGCGGCCGGTCGATATCAATCACAGCCTATGGGACTGCACATTGGAGCCGGCCGCAAATCTCCGCATCCTGGAAGACCCTCGCCCCCCGACGGGGGGAGAGGGCAGGGGGAGGGGGGCTTCTCCGGAGCTTGCAGCGCTGCCCTCCTCACCCCAACCCTCTCCCCCCGCAGGCGGAGGGAGAGCGGGCAATAAAGAAGATGACGGCCGGCGCTGGGTATTGCGGCTCGGCCTGCGTCAGATCAAGGGGTTCTCCGAATCCAATGCGGATCGGCTCGTCGCGGCGCGCTGCGAGGGGTATCGCGACACTGAAGAATTGTGGCGGCGCAGCGGGCTTGGACGCGGCGCATGCGAACGTCTCGCCGAAGCCGACGCCTTTCGCTCGGTCGGGCTCGACCGGCGTCGCGCCTTATGGGCGCTGAAGGCGCGCGGCGAGCCGCCATTGCCGCTGTTCGCCGCCGTGGAAGCGAAACCCACTCCCGCAAAAGAAAAACCCTCGCCCCCCGATCGGGGGAGAGGGCAGGGTGAGGGGGGCTCCCGCGAGCGGGGGGAGAGGGGGAAGGTTATGGGCGAGGAGAATGACGGCGTTGAAGCGAAGGAGATCTTTGCCATGGCGCTGTTGCCCGAGATGCCGCTCGGCGAGCATGTGGTCGAGGATTACGCCAGCCTCGGCCTCAGCCTGAAGCGCCACCCGCTGGCGTTTCTGCGCGCTGAGCTTGCCCGCGAGGGGCTGGTCGCCGCCGCCGATCTCGCCCGTCTGCCGGTCGACCGCCGGCTGTCGATCGCCGGGATCGTGCTGATCCGGCAGCGTCCGGGCAGCGCCAACGGCGTCGTTTTCATCACCATCGAGGACGAGACCGGGATCGCCAACCTGATCATCTGGCCGCCGATCCTCGAGCGCTTCCGCCGCGCCGCACTCGGCGCCACCCTGCTCTGCTGCACCGGCAGATTGCAGCGCGAAGAGAGCGTGATCCACGTCGTCGCCGACCGTCTCGCGGATCTGACGCCGCGCCTGAACACCTTGCGCGAGCGCTCCGGCGATGCCGAGCCGCCGGTAAAGCTCCCGAAGAAAATGCCCGGCAGCGACGCCCGCGACATCGTGGTCCGCAGCCGGAATTTCCGCTAGTCCGCGGACTTCGGCTCGGCTGTCGCGCCGCCGGCCGCAGCGATGGCGGCGCGGGCGAGCGCGTCGGCGCGCTCGTTCTCGGGGTGGCCGGCATGGCCGCGCACCCATTCCCAGGCGACCTCGTGGCGGTCGGCGACGGCGTCGAGACGCTGCCACAGATCGACGTTCTTGACCGGCTTCCGGTCGGCGGTGCGCCAGCCGCGCAGCTTCCAGCCGTGGATCCATCGGGTGATGCCGTCGCGCAGATACTGGCTGTCGCTGTAGAGCCGCACCCGGCACGGCCGCTTCAAGGCTTCCAGAGCCGAGATCGCCGCCATCATCTCCATGCGGTTGTTGGTGGTGGCGGCCTCGTATCCGCTCAGCTCCTTCTCGACCCCGCGATAGCGCAGGATCGCGGCCCATCCGCCGGGGCCCGGATTGCCGCTGCAGGCGCCGTCGGTGAAGACGTCGACATCGGCCGGCCGAGCCCCGCCCGCTTCAGACATCGAGACCGTAATCGCGCGGGCTCTCGACGGTGCGGTGAAAGCGCAGCCGGCGGAGAAACTCGAGCGGGTCCTTGGGCCGCACCAAGGCCCCCGGCGGCTGGTTGAGCCAGTCGAACAGCCGGGTCGACAAAAAGCGCAGCGCGCTGCCGCGGGCGAGCAGCGGCAACGCCGCGAGCTCGGCCGGCGCCAACGGCCTCGCCCGGCGATAACCGTCGAGCAGCAGCCGCGCCTTGGTCACGTTGAGGCTGCCGTCGGCCTCAAAGCACCAAGCGTTCAGACATACCGCCAGATCATAGGCGAGAAAATCCGTGCACGCGAAATAGAAGTCGATCAGGCCCGACACCTCGCGGTCGCGGAAAAACACGTTGTCGGGAAACAGGTCGGCATGGATCACACCCCTCGGCAGGTCGCGCGGCCAGGCGCGTTCGAGCTGGGTCAACTCGGCCTCGATCTCGTCGGCGAGCCCGGGCTGGACCTCGTCCGCGCGGCTGCCGCAGGTTTCGTACAGACGCCGCCAGCCAGCCACCGAGAGGTCGTTGGCGCGGGTCATCGCAAAGCCGGCGCCGGCGCTGTGCAATGCCGCCAATGCTCGACCGAGGCCGGCGCAGTGGAAAGTCTGGATGCGGCGCGGCCACATCCCGGCGAGGAACGTCACCATCGCCGCCGGGCGGCCGCACAGCTCGCGCAGCGCCATCCCGTCACGGCCCCGCAACGGCGTCGGGCAGGCGACGCCGCGATGCGCCAGATGGTCCATCAGCGCGATGAAAAACGGCAGGTCCGCGCGCGCCACGCGCTTCTCGTACAGGGTCAGGATAAAATTGCCGCGCTCGGTCGTCACCAGGAAGTTCGAGTTCTCGACCCCTTCGGCGATGCCCTTGCACGACAGCACCTCGCCGATGTCGTAAAGCGCGACAAAGCATCTCAGCTCATCGTCGGCGACATCGGTATAGACCGCCATCGGCTGTTCGCGTGCTCCCGGCATCGGCCCGGACTTGTGCGCCGGGCGAGGCTCGAATACAGTCCCGGCGCCGTTCGAACGCCGCGGCAGCGCGCGGAAACCGGCGACCACCCGGCGACCACAAGGATGGGGGAAGAAACAGTGGCCGAACCGATCCCAGCGCAAAAAGAGCCCTACGGCATCACCGTCGAAGCCGGCAAGCGGTATTTCTGGTGCGCCTGCGGGCGCAGCGGCAACCAGCCGTTCTGCGACGGCTCGCATCAGGGCACCGGGCTGACCCCGGTGCCGTTCACCGCGTCGGCGACCGAAGAGGTCTGGCTGTGCGGCTGCAAGCAGACCGGCGGCAAGCCGTTCTGCGACGGGACGCACAGCGGGCTGTGAGGCTGGTGCGGGTCGCGCAGGCCGCGGCGGTCATCGGTCTCCTTGCCTTTTCCGGATGCAGCTCGCTCCCGTTCTCGTCGTCGACCCCCCCCCAAGCTTGCCCGAGCACGGTGATCCTGCGGCCGCTGGCCAACACCGCGGTGTTCGGCCCGGCGCCGCAGCGGGTTCCCGATAACGTGGCGTTCTACGGGCTGTTGAGCGAGGTCGACCGCAAGTGCGAGTACACCGGCGACGCGGTGCATATGACGCTCGACGTGATCGTCGTCGGTCAGCGCGGACCGGCGGCCAAGGGCGACGCTGCCGACCTCAACTATTTCGTCGCGGTGACCGGGCCCGACCACGCCATCCTCAGCAAAAAGCCGTTTTCGGTCCGCATTGGGTTTGACCCGGACCAGATCCGCGCCGGCGTGACCGACCATATCGAGGAGACGATCGCGCTCGCCGGGCACAAGGGAAGCGACCTCAACTTTGTCCTCGGCTTTCAGCAGGATCCCGATGTCGTCGACTTCTACAAGCATTTCCGCGGCCGCTGATCGTCGCGGTCAACCCAAATCGGGCTCGCGCTCGCGCATCAGCCGGGCGATGGCGACAGCCTCGGGATCGCCCCGCGCCTCGAGCGCGGCGGTGATGCGCGGGCGGTCGGCCGCCGGGCGGTTCTGGCTCAGCTTGTATTTGCCTTCGAGCCGGGTGACGGCGATCTCGAACCCGATGATCCCCCTGATCATCCCGCTCATATAGGCGGCCGGCTGGTCGGCCATCCGCCACGGCGCCTCGCGGCCGGCCTCGTGACGCTGCGACAGGCGCTCGAGGAAGCGGCGCAGCCATGCATCGTCCTCGACCAGGCGCAGCGCGCCATAGGCGTGAACGTCGACATAATTCCAGGTCGGCACCGCCGGCCCGCTCGCATACCAGCCGGGCGAGACATAGGCGTGGGGACCGCTGAAGATCGCCAGCACCTCGCCACCCCCGGCTCGACCGGATTCGGCGAGGTCGGAGACCTGCGGATTGGCGCGGGCGAGATGGCCGAGAAGGCGCAGCCCTTCGCCCCCATTTGGGCGCTCGACCAGAAACGGGATGTGGCTCACCACCAGCCCCGCCGGGCCATTGCTGACGAGGAGCCCGAAATCATGGCGCTCGATGTGCGCGATCAGCACCTCGAGCCGCGCCTCGGTGAAGGCAGGGGGCAGATAGACCATTGCAGCCTCTTCTCTTACGGTCAGCCCAGATGCTCTACCACGATCGTGGCGAGCAATGCCGCCCCGGTCAGGAACAGGATCATTCCCGAGCCACGGCTGACCCAGACGAGGTGGCGCGGCTCGATCGAACGGCGAAACATGCCGACCCCCAAGCTCAGCGCCAGCCACCACAAGAACGACCCGACCCACACCCCGAGCACCAGAAACGCAGCGCGGATCAGCGCCGCCGGTGCTCCGCCCAGCCCGAGCGCCGCGAAAATCGCCAGGAACACCAGGATCGTCACCGGATTGGTGATGGTCAGAGCAAACGCGGAAGCGAAGCCGCGGACCAGCGTTTCCGGATCGGATTCCTCGGTCACCTTGTCGTGCGCTTTGGAAAACAGGGCGGCACCGCCGGCATAGAGCAGATAAAAGCCGCCGCCGGCGCGCAACCAGTCTTCCCAGCTGATCAGCCAGCGGGAAACCAGCGTGAGGCCAAAAGCGGCCACGACCCCGAACAGCGCGTCGGCGGTCGCAGCGCCGAGCCCCGACACCAGCCCCGAGAGGCGGCCCTCGAAAATCGTCCGGCGCAGGCACAATATGCCGACCGGACCGACCGGAACCGCGATCACGATGCCGACCACGATGCCCTTCACCAGAAATACCAGAAGCATCTGCGGCCGTCCTGGGCGGAAACCGGGGTCACTCTCCGGGAACGGCCGGCCGGGCGCAATGCGCAATGCGGCGGCTTTCCCGCGAGGCGATCGGCGCTATGCTGGCCGCGGGGATGGGATCCGCGCGCGATCCCTGATGCACGGAGGTAGCCGATGCCCGATGCCGAGAACGCCCACCGGTTCGAGTTTGTTTCGATCGATGGCGAGACGCTGCCGCTCGACGCCTGGCGCGGCCGGCCGGTGCTGGTCGTCAACACCGCTTCGTTTTGCGGATACACGCCGCAATATCGCGGCCTCGAAGATCTGTGGCAGCGCTATCGCGACCGTGGCCTCGTCGTGCTCGGCGTGCCGTCCAACGATTTCGGCCAGCAGGAGCCGGGTCCCGCGGCCGAGATCAAGAAATTCTGCGAAACCAATTATGCGGTCGATTTCCCGCTGGCGCAGAAATGCCGGGTCCTCGGCGCTCAAGCCCATCCGTTCTACCGCTGGATCACCGACAGCCTGGGCGAGGCCGGGACGCCGCGCTGGAATTTTCACAAATTCCTGATCGCGCCCGATGGCGAATTGGCCGGGGGCTGGCCCTCACAGGTCCCCCCGACCGATCCCCGCATCACCGGCGAAATCGACCGCCTGTTGCCTCCGAAAGGCTGAGCTCAGGCGGGGGCCGGCTCGGGACGGAGGGACGGCGCAGCGGCGGGCGGCGGCAGCTCGGCGGCGCTGGCGAGGGTTCTGACCGCCAGCATCTCGCGCTTGCCGCGGATTTCGACGTCACGGCGCGGAAACGCGGAAAGGTCGGACCCGGCGCGCCGCGCCACCTCCTCGGAGACCACCAGCTCGACGCCAAATTCCTTGGTCAGCTCCTCGAGCCGGCTGGCGGTATTGACCGCATCGCCGATCGCGGTGATCGCGGTGGCGCCGCCATAGCCCATCTCACCGATGATGATCGGCCCGGCGTGGATGCCGATGCCGATGCGCAGCGGCTGTTCGATTTCGTCGCGCAACGAGGCGTTGAGCTCGTCCATCCGCTGCGACATCGACCGGGCGGCGGCGAGCGCCTCGCGGCAGCCCACCTGGGCGCCGCTCTCGATGCCGAACAATGCCATGACCCCATCGCCGAGAAACTTGTCGACGCGCCCGCCGGCACTCTCGACCGCACGCCCGACCGCGGCGAAATAGCGGTTGAGGATGAACACCACGTCATAGGGCAGCCGGCCTTCGGAAAGAGCGGTAAAGCCGCGGATGTCCGCGAACAGGATCGCGATCTCGCGTTCGCTGCCCTGCGCGAAATCGACCCGACGGCGCCCGTCCATGGCGTAGGCGAAGGGCGGCAGCAGCGGCGTCACCTCGACTGCACCCGTTGGCCGCAACTGGCAGGCCAGGCGCACATTGGGGGTGGCCGCGATGCGGCGCAGCACCCGGCGCTCGGTATCGCCGGGGGGGCCGACGCCGCCGATCTCGCCGCGCACCCGCACCCGGCAAGTCGAGCACCGGCCGCGGCCGCCGCACACATGGGCGTGCGGGACGCCGAGGAGCCGGCTCGCTTCGAGCACGCTGGTGCCGGGGATCACATCGATGTGGCGGCCGTCGGGATAGCCGACGCGCACCAAGCCGCGGCTGCGCTGCCACAGCCGGCGCAGGAGCCGCGCCAGCAGCACGGCGGCGATCGACCCGGCGAAGAACCATCCGAGAATCGCGCCGATCAGATCGAGCTCGCGCGCCACCGCCGGCGACGGCAGGCGCATATGGGCAAAGGCGGTGCGGGTCCAGGCAGGGTCGGCGGCGAGGGCGGCGACCTGCCGCCCGGCTTCGATCGCGCCGAGCAAGGACAGGACCGGCACCAGCACCGCGACGACGAGCGCGCCCGGGTGCACCGGTGCGTACCACGGCCGGACCCGCAGCCAATAATGCAGACCGATCATCGCGTGGCTCCAGGCGACCACCAGGGTTAGCAGCTGCAGCACGCCGCGCTCGGGCGCATGAACGAAATAGTTCCATAGAAAATATTTGTAATATAGGTCGTAGGTGCCGAAAAAACTGTCGGAAATGCGGGTCCCAACGACGTGACGGGCGAGCAGGATCGGGATCGCAAAGCCAAGCCCGACCTGCATCAGCTCACCGACGCGCAGCCGCAGGGTCCGCCGCTCCCATAACGCCCACAGCGCCAGCGTGTAATGCGCGAGGAAGCTGCCATAGAGCAGCGCCCGCGCCAGCGGGTTCGACCAGAAGCGAAAGACGCAGACGAGCACGTCCTCCATCGCCGGCAGCGATATGAGTCCCGTGGCGTGATTCTAAGAGATGCATCGTCACATAGGCGAGCATCACCATGCCCGAAAAAAGCCGCACTCGGCGGATCATTGGGCGCCCCGAAGGCGAAGGGGATGGTGCCCGATCGCGAGTTCCATTGCCGGCGCGCGTTCAGTCGACCATAGGCCGGCGGGTCGCAGTGCTGCGCGCTTGCGCCGCACTGCGCGGACCGGCGGAGAATGGCAAAACGGCGCGGCCATGCTAGGGGCCTGCTCTATGCTGGAGATCCGTCATCTGGTCAAACATTTCGGGCCGCTGGTCGCGGTCGACGATGTGTCGTTCGCGGTGCCGCGCGGCGAAGTCTTGGGGTTTCTCGGGCCCAACGGAGCCGGCAAATCGACGACGATGAAGATGATCACCGGCTTTGTTGCGCCCACCGCCGGCACCGCGATCGTCTGTGGCCACGACATCGCTAGCGAACCGATCGCGGCCAAGCGCTGCATCGGCTATCTGCCGGAGGGCGCCCCCGCCTACCCCGACATGACCCCGGCCCAGTTCCTCGGCTTCATTGCCCATATCCGCGGCTTTGCCGGACGCGAGGCGCAACTGCGCATCGGCCGGGTGGTCGAGATGATCCATATCGCCGAGGTCCTGCACCAGCCGATCGAGACTTTGTCGAAGGGCTATCGGCGCCGCGTCGGGGTGGCCCAGGCATTGCTGCACGACCCGCAGGTGCTGATCCTCGACGAGCCGACCGACGGGCTCGACCCCAACCAGAAATACGAAATGCGCAAGATCATTGCCGCGATGCGCCCCGACAAGGCGATCATCATCTCGACCCACCTGCTCGAAGAGGTCGAGGCGGTGTGCAGCCGGGCGATCATCATCGCTCGCGGCCGGGTCCTCGCCGACGCGACCCCGGCCGAGCTCGTACGGCGCTCGCGCCACCACAATGCGGTGCGCCTCGTCGTCGCCGGCGGCGAGCCTGCGCAAATCCGGGCCGAGCTGCTGCGCCTGCCGGCGGTGGCCGCGGTCGAGCCGGTCATCGACGGCGAGGGCGACGCGCTCGTGGTCTTTCCGCGGGGCGGCGAGGATGTCGTCGCCGATGTCGCCGACCTCGCCCGCGCCCACCGCTGGCAGGTGGCGCTGTTGCGGGTCGAGCACGGCCGGCTCGACGACGTGTTTCGCGAGATCACCACAACACCCGCCGAGACCGCCCCGCTCCCCGCTGCCGCCTGACCCCGAATGCGCAACGTCCTGACCATCTTTCGCCGCGAGCTCGCGAGCTATTTCGCGACGCCGCTCGCCTACGTGTTCATCGTGATTTTCCTGGTCATGGCCGGGGTGCTGACGTTTTTCGTCGGCGATTTCTTCGAACGCGGCCAGGCCGACCTGCAGCCCTTCTTTGCTTTTCATCCGTGGCTCTACCTGGTGCTGATCCCGGCATTGTCGATGCGGCTGTGGGCGGAAGAGCGCAAGAGCGGGACGATCGAGCTGTTCCTGACCCTGCCGATCCGCATGACCGAGGCGGTCGTCGGAAAATTCCTCGCCGCCTGGTGCTTTGCCGGGATCGCGCTGGCGCTGACCTTTCCGTTCTGGATCACGGTCAACCTGCTCGGCCATCCCGACAACGGGGTGATCCTGGCGAGCTATATCGGCAGCTTGCTGATGGCCGGCGCCTTGCTCGCGATCGGCGCCTGCGTATCGGCGGCGACCAAGAACCAGGTGATCGCCTTTGTCGTGACTGCGGCTATCGCCTTCGTGTTTATCGTCGCCGGGTCGCCGGTGGTGCTGGGGCTGCTCCAGGGCTGGGCGCCGCAATGGCTGATCGGGGCCGTCACCGGGGCGAGTTTCCTCGACCACTTCAGCGCCATCACCCGCGGCGTGCTCGATGTGCGCGACGTCGCTTATTTCGTGTCGATCATGATCGCCTTCCTGTTCGCCAACGCGATCCTGGTCGACCTCGAAAAGGCCGAGTGAAATGAACTCGACGTCCCGCCCTGCCGGCTTTTTTGCCTCGCGCCGAACGGTCGCGGCCGCTGCGCTCGTCTGCATCGGGCTGATGCTGGTATCGGCCAACATCATCATCGCGCGCTTTTTTGCCGAGCGGCTCGATCTGACCGCCGAGCACCTCTACACCTTGTCGCCCGGCACCCTGCACACGCTCGCCAAGATCGACGAGCCGATCACCCTGCGCTTTTATTATTCGAGCCGGCTCGGCGACGAGGTCCCGGCCTATGGCGTCTATGCGCAACGAGTCCGCCAATTGCTCGACCAGTACGTCGCCGCGGCGCACGGCAAGCTGCGCCTCGAAATCTACCATCCCCAGCCGTTTTCGAATGTCGAGGACCAGGCGGTGGCCTTCGGCCTGCAGGCGGTGCCGCTCGATCGCGAGGGCGACCAGGTTTACTTCGGCCTCGCCGGCACCAACTCGACCGACGACCAGCAGGTCATCGCGTTCTTTTCGCCGGAGCGCGAGCGCTTTCTCGAATACGATCTGACCAAGCTCGTACACAGCCTCGCCTTCCCGAAAAAGACCGTGGTCGGGCTGATCAGCAGCCTGCCGCTCGAAGGCGACATGATGGCGATGATGCAGGGGCGGCCGAGCCAGCCGATGGCCGTGATCCAGCAATTGCAGCAGCTCGACAAGGTCCAGTCGCTCGGCAGCGATCTCAGCGCCATCCCCGCCGATGTCGACGTCCTGATGCTGGTGCACCCGCAGCACCTCCAGTCAAAGACCTTGTTCGCGATCGACCAGTTTGTGCTGAAAGGCGGCAAGGCGCTGGTCTTCGTCGACCCCCATTCCGAATTGCAGGCCTCGCAGCCGAGCCAGCTCAACCCTCCGGGCTCGCCGACCGCCAGCAATCTGGCGCCGCTGTTCAAGGCCTGGGGGTTGCAGATGTCGCCGCAATACGTCGCCGGCGACCGGCGCGACGCGCAAGAGGTCAGCGTGCCGGTCCCCGGCCATGGCGACGAGCCGCTCGACTATATCGCCTGGCTCGACCTTCACGCCGCGAACCTCAATCGCAGCGACATGATCACCGCCGATCTGAGCCACATCGATCTGGCCTCAGCCGGCATCCTCGAAAAGCTGCCGGGCGCCAAGACCAGCATCGAGCCCTTGATCTCGACCTCGCCCGATTCGACCAAGATCCCGGTCGACAAGCTCGACGGCATGCCCGACGTCGCCGGCCTGCTCGCCGATTTCAAGCCCAGCGGCATGCGCTACATCCTCGCCGCCCACGTCACCGGCATGGTCGACACCGCGTTTCCCGGCGGCCCGCCGAAAGGCGCACCGAATGCGCCGGCGGCCACGCCGGGTGCCGCGAAAGACGCTGCCGGAGCGAGTTGGCTGAAACAGTCGGCGCATCCGATCAATGTCGTCGTTGTCGCCGACACCGACATGCTCGACGACCGGGTCTGGGTGCAGAGCCAGAATTTCTTCGGCCAGCGAGTCATCGTGCCGATCGCCAACAACGGCGACTTCGTCGCCAATGCAATCGACGTCTTGGCCGGCGGCCAGGATCTGATCGGCTTGCGCAGCCGCGGCACCGCGACCCGCCCGTTTGAGGTGGTCGACCGCATCCAGCGCCAAGCCCAGGCGCGCTACAGCGCCGAGGAGCAAGGGTTACAGGCCAAGCTCAAGGGCACCGAAGCCAAGCTCGCCGACCTGACCGGGAAGGACGGGGCCGACGCTCCCGCCACCCTCTCACCCGATCAGAGCAAAGCTGTCGGGCAGTTCCGCGCCGACATGCTGCAGACCCGCCGCCAGCTGCGCAACGTGCAGGCGGCATTGCGCCGCAATATTGAGAAGCTCAAGGAAGAGCTCGAATTCCTCGACATCGCGTTGATCCCGATCATCGTCGCGGCGGTGGCGATCATCGTCGGCGCGGTGCGGGTCAAGCGCCGCCGCCGGCGCACGGTGGAAGCGTGAGCACCAGACCCGCAACCAGCGAGAGGGCGCCATGCAGAAGCGCAGCCTGATCCCTCTGGCCGCTGCGACCGTTGTCCTGGTGGTGGTGGCGGCAGTGGCGCTCGCTACCGGCGGCTATAGCGTCAACCGCGCGTTGCCCGACCAGCGCGCGTTGCCCGGTCTCGCGGACAAGCTCGGTGACGTTGCATCGGTATCGGTTCGGCGCAGCGGCCTGGACCTGACATTCATGCGTGACGGAAACGACTGGCTGGTGGCGCAAAAGGGCGACTATCCCGCTACCTCCGGGAAAATCCGCCGGATCGTGCTGGCGCTGGCGGACATGACGCTGGTCGAGGCGAAAACGCGCGAGCCCGACCTCTACCCGCGCCTCGAAGTCGAGGGTTCGGGCAACGGCAAATCGACGCTGGTCACGCTACGGGACAAATCCTCGACGGTGCTGGCCCGGCTGATCGTCGGCAAGCAGCGCTACGACCGGCTCGGCGCCGGCAATAACGGGGTCTATGTCAGACAGCCCGGCGACCCACAATCGTGGCTGGCGCGCGGCTCGCTCGACTTCTCCGACGACACCGCCAACTGGCTCGACCGGAAAATCGTCGACATCCCCGACGACCGAGTCGAGAAGGTCAGCCTGACCCAGCCCGACGGCTCGACCCTTGTGCTCAACCGGGCCGTGCCGAACGCAAAATTCGCGGTCGCGGGCGCGCCAGCAAACGCCAAATACAAGGATGAGACGGCCTTGGGCGAACCGGCGATGGCGCTCGAGACCCTCGACCTCGATGACGTGCAGCCGGCGACGAAACTGAGGGTGCCGGACAAGCGTGTCACCGCCGCGTCATATACGAGCTTCGACGGGCTGACGGTCAGCCTCAGGCTGTTCCAGCACGACAACAAAAACTGGATCGCGCTCGCCGCCGCTGGTTCCGGCAAGGCCGCCGCCGAGGCGAGGACGATCGATAACCGGGTATCGCGCTGGGTCTACGCGATCCCGTCCTACAAGGCGAAGATGATGGAGACCAGGCTCGCCGATCTGCTCGAGCCGCCCAAGGGCTCCTGATCCCCGCGCTCCGACCCTTTCCAGTTCTGACGCCAGTTGCAAACGGGTGGCGCCGCATGGCGTCGCCGGCTTAGATTTCGCCGACCGAGATCAATCAGGGGAAACGCGACATGGCCATCGGTGCGGAACTTCTGACCGGCGCGCTCGCCGGCATCGCCTTTGTCGGCTGCAGCCTGGCCAATACGCGGCCAGCGCACGCCGCGCAGGGTCGAACACAACCCGGACGGCGGCGCGAGGTCGTCGTCAGCGGCAAGCGGGTCAAGACCGTCGACGTCCACGCCCACACCATCGTCCCGGAGGCGGCGGCGGTAATCAAACACCCGCTCGAGGCGCCGGGGCTGTTGTGGCAGAACCTCGGCGACCGCATCGCCGAGATGGATGCGGAGGGGATCGACGTCGAGGCGCTCAGCATCAACCCCTACTGGTATCGCGCCGAACGCGACGCGGCGGCCGAATTGATCAAGATCCAGAACGAGAAATTGGCCGAATTCTGCGCCGCCACCCCCGACCGCTTCGTCGCCTTTGCGACGGTGGCGTTGCAGCACCCGCCGCTCGCCGTCGAGCAGCTCGAATACGCGATCAAGACATTGGGGCTGCGCGGGCTTTCGGTCGGAGGCAGCGTCGCCGGGCAGGAATTGGCCGACCCGAAATTCCACCCGGTCTGGGCCAAGGCCGAGGAGCTCGGCATCCTGATCTTCATGCATCCCCTCGGCACCCGCGAATTGGAGCCGAGCGGCCGGCTCAAGGGCAGCGGCTTGTTGACCAACACGATCGGCAATCCGCTCGAAACCACGATCGCGTTGTCGCACCTGATCTTCGAGGGCACGCTCGACCGGTTTCCGGGGCTCAAGATCTGTGCCGCGCATGGCGGCGGGTTTCTGCCGTCCTATGCCGCGCGCTCGGACGCGGTGATCACCACCTTCCCGAACCGGGTCGGCCCGCTGCCCAAGAAAAAGCCGACCCAATACCTGAAGGACGGTCAGCTCTATTTCGACACGATCATGTTCACCGGGGAGGGGATGCGGCACCTGATCGCCGAGAGCGGCGTCGGCCAGATCATGATCGGCACCGACTACCCGTTCCCGTGGAACAAGGTGCCGGTCGACCACGTCATGTCGATCCCCGGCCTCAGCGACGACGACAAGATCGCGATCCTCGGCGGCACCGCCGCCAAGCTCCTCGGGCTCGAAGCATAGGAAAAGCGCCCCTCACCCAGCCCTCTCCCCGCGGAAGGGGAGAGGGAAGACGCTTGGCGCATCTCGCCAGGGCCACGCTGCGCCGCAGCCAGACGCGCTGGACCGACGCGCGCATCGAGGCGGAGAGAGCGGTCTCGCTCGACCATAATAAATCGGCGGCGCTCTACGGGCTCGGCCTCGTCTTTACGCATGTCGGCCAGCCGGAGGAGGGCATTCCCCATGCCGAGAAGGCGATCCGGATCGGCCCGCGAGACCCGCGGGTTTCTGCCATGCAGCACGGGCTGGGGAACTGCCATCTGTTGCTCGGCCGCCTCGAATAACCAGAACCCGTTTCACCGCGACGGCAGGGAAGGTCTAAACTCGCCGGACTAACCGCGAGAGCGTAATTCGGCGGAATCCGGAGGGGACTTGTCGGGCCGCGGGCGAAGGGCGGAGGAAATCGGGATGAAGGCGGACTACGTGATCGTCGGCGCCGGCTCGGCCGGGTGCGTGTTGGCCAATCGGCTCAGCGAAGACCCGGCGACGCGCGTCGTCTTGATCGAGGCCGGCGGGCCCGACCGCAACCCTTTGATCCATGTGCCGGCCGGCTACATGAAATTGCTCGACCATCCGACCCTGACCTGGGGCTATCACGCCGAGCCCGATCCCGGCACCAACGGCCGCGCCATCCCCTATCCGCGCGGCCGGGTGCTGGGCGGCTCCAGCTCGATCAACGGGATGATCTATGTCCGCGGCCAGCCCGAGGATTTCGACCATTGGGGCCAGCTCGGCAACCGCGGCTGGTCGTGGGACGACGTGCTGCCCTATTTCAAAAAGGCCGAGAGCTGGGAAGGCGATGCCGACGAGTTTCACGGCAAGGGCGGGCCGCTGTTGACCTCGAGCGCCGCCGACAAGCCGCTGCTGTGCCATACGATGATCGAGGCTGGGCGAGAGATCGGTCTCGAATATCGCGCCGACGTGAACCACCTGCCGGCCGGCTCCGGCGACACGATTGGCTGGGTCCAGCAGACCCGTCGCGGCCGTCGCCGGCAGAGTGCCGCGCGCACCTATCTGCGGGCGGCGAAAAAACGGCCCAACCTGCGGGTCGTCACCAACGCGCAGGTGCACCGCGTGGTGCTCGACGGCAACCGTGCCACCGGCGTCGAATTCGCCCGCAACGGCTCGGGGTACCACAGCGAGCGGGTCGATGCGGCCCGCGAGGTGATCCTCTCGGCCGGCGCCATCGGCTCGCCGCACGTCCTGCAATTGTCCGGGGTGGGCGATCCCGACCATCTCGGCCGAGTCGGCATCGAGGTCCGGCACGCCTTGCCCGGGGTCGGCCGGAATTTCCAGGACCATTACATCGCGCGCGTCGCCTGCTCGGTCGCCGGCGCCAGGACCTTGAACGAGAAATCCCGCGGACTGCCGTTTGCCGGCGAAGTCCTGCGCTACCTCGTCGCCGGCAGCGGCATGTTGACCTATGCCTCCTCGCTCGTCTGCGCCTCGGTCAAAGTCTTGGAGGAATTGGCCACCCCCGACATCCAGTGCCTGTTCTCGCCCGGCAGCTTTGCGCCGGGGCCGGTGCGCCGGCTCGACGACAAGCCCGGCATGACCGTCGGCATGTGGCAGATGCGCCCCTTGTCGCGCGGCTATGTCGAGGCTCGATCGCCAAACCCGGCCGAGCAGCCGGCGATCAACCCGCGCTATCTCGCCGAGGATGCCGACCGGCGCTGCGTGGTCGGAGGGCTCAAGCTGGCGCGGCGGCTGTTCGCCGCACCGGCGATCAAGAAGTACGTCGTCGCCGAGACCCTCCCGGGCGCGAATGTCCGCAGTGACGACGAGCTTCTCGATTACGCCCGACAATACGGCTCGACCGTGTTTCATGCGACTTGCAGCTGCAGGATGGGACCCGACCCGATGGCGGTTGTCGACGATCATCTGCGCGTCCGCGGGCTCGACGGGCTGCGGGTGATCGACGCCTCGGTGATGCCGGCGGTGACCTCGACCAACACCAACGCGCCGACCATCATGATCGCCGAAAAGGGTGCGGCGATGATCCTTGCCGACGCGCGCAGCTGACGACGACGCCCGCCGCGTCAGACCGGCCACGCAAACGACGGGGCGCCCCCGACGGGGCGGGCGTGCGCGAACGAGCGGTGGCCAGATCGCCGTTTTGTCGCGCGCGGCCCGCTATCTGTGCTCGTAGATCCGCCTTCGTGTCGGCGCCCGATGGATTGCGAGCGACAGGCGCCGGTTCAGCCGCTCGAGCGCATTCTGGTCCAGCTCGAGACCAACCCACCCGTAGCCGGGATGAAGGATGGCGAGGTCGACACCGGTGCCGTCCGGCTGCACCCACCAATTGCCCACGGTAGCGACGTTTATCCTGGCTCCCGGCGCAGGGCCGGCGATCGGCCGCGACGGCTTCATTTCGGCGCGCATTTGCGCCAACATATCGATCATTTTATCGACGTCGGCCGTGTCCAGGGTCAGAGTGGCCGGAGGGTTGCTCGGCAATTTTACTGTCAAGGTCGTTTTCTGTTGGTTTATTGTCCATGCCGGTGCGGGACTTGTCTGTGCTTGGCAAGGTGAATACTGAATACATGCGATAAGCAACGCGGTAAAGCTCAGAAAAGCTGCATCGACAATGAAACGTTTCGTCATTTGCATCCCCGTTTGCGACGTCGCCGATCCTGGGACTGGGCCTATATCCTACGCGTTTCGATCGCGCTGCATATCCGCAGAAATCGACCCCTGCGGATTCCGACGGCAGCCGGGGCCACGCTGGCAAAACCCGGTTTCCGCGGGGACGATTCGCCGCGCCGATCGTCGAGCCGCACCCTCTCGTCGATACGGCGAGATTTAGCCTCGATTCGCGCGCCGGGACATGCCTATTATCGCGTTTGCGCCCTCGCTCGCGGGCAAGGCGTCGAAATTCGCGAAACAAGTTCGGGTGAAGAGCATCGGCGATGGCATTGCCTGAAAGACAGGGACTTCCCGAGAGACAAGGTCTTTACGATCCGCGCAACGAGCACGACTCGTGCGGCGTCGGTTTCGTCGCCAATATCCACGGGCGAAAATCGCACGACATCATCGCGCGCGGCCTGCAGATCCTGGTCAATCTCGACCATCGCGGCGCGGTCGGCGCCGACCCGCTGGTCGGCGACGGCGCCGGCTGCCTGATCCAGATGCCGGATGCGCTGCTGCGCGATTGGGCCGAGGTCCCAGGATCTCTCGCTGCCGATGCCCGGCCGCTACGCCGTCGCCATGTGCTTTCTGCCGCGCGACCGAGCCGCGCGCGATTTCGCGATCTCGCCATGTCGAACATTTCATCGAAGCCGAGGGCCAGACGCTGGTCGGCTGGCGCGACGTGCCGACCGACACGACCGGGCTCGGCGCTCGCGTCGTCGAGACCATGCCGGAAGATCCGCCAGGCGATCGTCGCCGCCGACCCGGCGCTCGCCGATCAGGACGCCTTCGAGCGCAAGATCCTGACGATCCGCAAGCAGGCGCTGAACAGCGTCGTGACGCTCGGAGCACGGCACGATCTGCCCGGTCTGCCCGAGCTTTACATGCCGTCGTTCTCGACCCGTACCGTCGTCTACAAGGGGCTGTTGCTGGCGCCGCAGGTCGGCCGCTTCTACGAAGACCTGCGCAATCCACTGACGGTCTCGGCGCTGGCATTGGTCCATCAGCGCTTTTCGACCAACACCTTCCCGTCGTGGCGGCTGGCCCACCCCTATCGGTTTTTATGCCACAACGGCGAGATCAACACGGTGCGCGGCAACGTCAATTGGATGCATGCCCGCCGCCAGGCGATGACCTCGGAATTGCTGGGCGCGGATCTCGTCAAGATGGTGCCGCTGATCGGACCCGACCAATCCGACACCGCCTGCATCGACAACGCGCTCGAACTGCTGGTCGTCGGCGGCGGCTATTCGCTGGCGCACGCGATGATGATGCTGATCCCCGAGGCGTGGGCCGGCGACCCGCTGATGGACCCGCAGCGGCGGGCCTTTTACGAATATCACGCGGCCTTGATGGAGCCGTGGGACGGGCCGGCGGCGATCGCCTTTACCGACGGCCGCCAGATCGGCGCGACCCTCGACCGCAACGGGCTGCGCCCGGCGCGTTATGTGATCACCGACGACGACCACGTGATCATGGCCTCGGAATCCGGGGTGCTGCCGATCCCGGAGGAAAATATCCGCCGCAAATGGCGGCTGCAGCCAGGCAAGATGCTGCTGATCGACCTCGAAGAGGGCCGGATCATCGACGACGACGAGGTCAAGCGCAAACTCGCCGCCGAGCATCCTTACGAAGCGTGGCTGCAGCAAACCCAGTTCAAGCTCGCCGAGTTGCCGGAGCTGTCGGCGGACACCCGGGACGCGCTTACGAGGCGTCGGCGCGGCCCAACGACCCGACCGCGCACCTCAATCAGCAGCAGGCCTTCGGCTACACCCAGGAAGACATCCAGTTCTTCCTCGAGCCGATGGCGCGCGACGCCGACGACCCGATCGGCTCGATGGGCACCGACACGCCGATCGCGGCGCTGTCGACCAAGCCCAAGCTCCTCTACAATTATTTCAAGCAGAATTTCGCGCAGGTCACCAATCCGCCGATCGACCCGATCCGCGAAGAGCTGGTTATGTCGCTGGTGTCGATGATCGGGCCGCGGCCGAACCTGTTGGGCCACGAGGCCGGCACCCACTACCGGCTCGAAGTCGCGCAGCCGATCCTGACCGACGGCGATCTGAAAAAGATCCACGGGATCGAGGGCTTGGTCAGCGCCTTCCGCACCGACACGCTCGATGCGACCTGGCCGGCGCGCGACGGCGCCGACGGCATCGTGCCGGCGCTCGAGCGGCTGTGCCGCGAGGCGACCGAGGCGGTCGAAGCCGGCCACAACATCCTGATCCTGTCCGATCGCGCGACCTCGGCCGAGCGGGTGCCGATCCCGGCGCTGCTGGCGACCTCGGCGGTCCATCATCATCTGATCCTGCAAGGGTTGCGCACCCTGACCGGGATCGTCGTCGAGACCGGCGAGGCGCGCGAGGTCCACCATTTCTGCGCGCTTGCCGGCTATGGCGCCGAGGCGATCAATCCCTATCTCGCCTTTGCCACGCTCGAGCAGATCCGGGTCGAAAACGGGCTGCCGCTCAGCGCCGAGACGGTGCAGAAGAATTATCTGAAGGCGGTCGGCAAGGGCATTCTCAAGGTCATGTCCAAGATGGGCATTTCGACCTATCAGTCCTATTGCGGGGCGCAGATCTTCGACGCGGTCGGGCTCGCCAGCGATTTTGTCGAGAAATACTTCACCGGCACGGCGACGACGATCGAAGGGGTCGGCCTGCGCGAGATCGCCCAAGAAGCGGTCGAGCGCCACCGCCACGCCTACGGCGACAACCCGATCTATCACGAGATGCTCGATGTCGGCGGCGACTACGCGTTTCGCCTGCGCGGCGAGGACCATGCCTGGACGCCGCAATCGGTCGCGAGACTGCAGCACGCGGCGCGCGGCAATTCGCAGGACGAGTACCGGGCGTTCGCCGCGACGATCAACGACCAGAGCGAGCGCCTGCTGACGATCCGCGGGCTGATGAGCCTCGAAGTTCGCGGCCGAGCCGGTGCCGCTCGACGAGGTCGAGCCGGCGAGCGAGATCGTCAAGCGTTTCGCCACCGGGGCGATGAGCTTTGGCTCGATCAGCCGCGAGGCGCACACGACCCTCGCGATCGCGATGAACCGCATCGGCGGCAAGTCCAACACCGGCGAAGGCGGCGAGGAGGCAACCCGCTTCAGGCCGCTCGACAACGGCGACTCGATGCGCTCGGCGATCAAGCAGGTCGCCTCGGGCCGGTTCGGCGTCACCACCGAGTATCTGGTCAACGCCGACGATCTGCAGATCAAGATGGCGCAAGGCGCCAAGCCCGGCGAGGGCGGCCAGTTGCCCGGCCACAAGGTCGACAAGAACATCGCGCGGGTGCGCCATTCGACGCCCGGGGTCGGGCTGATCTCGCCGCCGCCGCACCACGACATCTATTCGATCGAGGATCTGGCCCAGCTGATCCACGATCTGAAAAACGCCAACCCGCAGGCGCGGATCTCGGTCAAGCTCGTCTCCGAGGTCGGGGTCGGCACCGTCGCCGCCGGCGTCGCGAAGGCACGCGCCGACCACGTGACGATCGCCGGGTTCGAGGGCGGCACCGGGGCGAGCCCGCTGACTTCGCTGACTCATGCCGGATCGCCATGGGAGATCGGCCTCGCCGAGACCCAGCAGACCTTGGTGCTGAACGGCTTGCGCGGGCGCATCGCGGTGCAGGTCGATGGCGGGTTGCGCACCGGCCGCGACGTCGTGGTCGCAGCGTTGATCGGCGCCGACGAGTTCGGCTTTGCGACCGCTCCGTTGATCGCCGCCGGCTGCGTCATGATGCGCAAGTGCCATCTGAACACCTGCCCGGTCGGCATCGCCACCCAGGACCCGGTGTTGCGCGCTCGGTTTACCGGCCAGCCCGAGCACGTCATCAACTATTTCTTCTTTGTCGCCGAGGAAGTGCGCGAGCTGATGGCGCGGCTCGGCTTCCGCAAATTCAACGAGATGATCGGCCGGGTCGACAAGCTCGACATGATCCGGGCGATCGAGCATTGGAAGGCCAAGGGCATCGACCTGTCGCGGCTGCTGCACCGCGCCGCACCCGAGCCTGGGGTGGCGATCTACAATTGCGAAGGTCAGGACCATCACCTCGACAAGGCGCTCGACAACGAGCTGATCGCGGCGGCGCAACCTGCGCTCGACGAGCGCGAACCGGTGCGCATCGAGCGGCCGATCCGCAACGTCCATCGCACGGTCGGCGCGATGCTGTCGGGCGAGGTGGCGCGGCGCTACGGCCATGCCGGGCTGCCGCAAGACACGATCTGGGCGAGCTTCCGCGGCAACGCCGGCGGAAGCTTCGGCGCATTTCTGGCGCGCGGCGTGACGCTCGAACTGCTCGGCGACGCCAACGACTATGTCGGCAAGGGATTGTCGGGCGGCCGCCTGATCGTCCGCCAGCCGCCCGAGGCGACGCGCGAGCCGACCGAGAACATCATCATCGGCAACACCGTGCTCTACGGCGCCATCGCCGGCGAAGCCTATTTCGAGGGGGTCGCCGGCGAACGCTTCGCGGTGCGCAACTCGGGCGCGGTGGCGGTCGTCGAGGGCACCGGCGACCATGGCTGCGAATACATGACCGGCGGGGTCGTCGTCGTGCTCGGCGACACCGGGCGCAATTTCGCCGCCGGCATGTCGGGCGGGATCGCCTATGTCTGGGACCCGAGCGCGCGGTTCCGCGACCTGTGCAATCCCGCCGGCGTCGATCTCGAGCCGGTCGCGGCAACCGACCCCGACGAGGCCGATGATCCCGACCGGCCGCACCAGCGCTCGCCCTCGGTCGAGGATGCCGGCATGGGCGATCTGTTGCGCTTCGACGCCGCGCGGCTGCGCATTCTGTTGGAGCGCCACCACCTGTTCACCGGCAGCGCGCGAGCCCGGATGCTGCTCGAAGACTGGGATAATGCCCTGGCGTCGTTTATCAAGATCACGCCCAAGGAATACCGCCGCGCCCTCCTCGAGCTGCGCAGTGAGCAGGAAGCGGCCCGCACGGCCGCCGCCGAGTAGGATCACCCGAACCGGCCGGGGGGCCGATGCCGGCGCGAAATACGCCTCCGCGCCTCTGTCCGGCTCCGTCTGACGGAGAAGCCGATGCGGCGTCGCGACCTTATCACATTGATCGGCGGAGCGGTCGTGTGCCCGCGAGCCAGCGCTGCGCAGCAACCGACGACACCGGTCATAGGCCGGGAGCGACGCCGAGATCGACACAGCCTTCGCGGCTCTTGCCGGTCTACAGGCCGGCGCTCTCGCGATCGGCGGCGATGCATTCTTTACCAGCCGAAGAAAACGGCTCGTAGCATTGACAATACGTTATGCAGTTCCCGCGATCGATCGTTTTCGCGAGTTCGCGGCCTCGGGCGGGTTGATAAGCTACGGGCCGAGTCGTGTGTGGGCCTATCGTCAAGTCGGCATTTATGCGGGACGGATCCTCAAGGGCGAAAAGCCGGCTAATCTGCCGATCGAGCAACCCACCAAATTCGAGCTGGTGATCAACATGAGGACGGCCAAGGCATTGGGCCTGACGGTGCCGCCGTCGTTGCTGGCGCGAGCCGACGAGGTCATCGAATGAGGCGGCGCGACTTCGCTGCAGTGCTCGCGAGTGCGTTTCTTGACCTTGCTCAACCTGCCGATGCGCAGAGCCGGGTGCCGCACATCGTCTTTCTTTGGCTCGGGTCGGCGGGCAGCGCCGGGGAGACCCTTAAGGGTTACCAGGCCGGTCTGCGCGATTTCGGATACAAAGAGGGTCACAACCTGGTCGTCGATTACCGCTACGCCGACGGCAGCTATGCTCGGCTGGCCGAGCTCGCCGCGGCGGCGGTCGCAGCGCGGCCGGACCTGATCTCGACGTTTGGCATCGCGACGCGCGCCGTCGCGAAGCTGACGCGAACGATCCCGATCGTTGCGCTCACCGGCGATCCGGTTGGCCTGGGCTATGCCGCGAGCCTCGCCCGGCCGGGTGGCAACATCACCGGGATGTCGATGCAAGTCGGCACCGAACTTCCCGGAAAATGGCTTGATCTGCTGGTTGAGATACTTCCTCATGCGCGGCGAATCGGGATGCTGCGAGACGCGCAGACACCCTTCAGCGCCGCCGCGTTGAGCGCGTTGCGAGCGGCAGCAGACCGCGGTGTCAACAGGCTCACCATAGACGACTTTCCGATCCGCGAGGCCAGCCAACTCCCGTCCACGCTCGACGCGATCAGGCGGGCCAAGCCGGATGCGCTCGTCGTCGACAATGACGTGCTTCTCGTGTCGAACGCGGCGGAGATTGCCGCTATAGGGCTGCCCGCGATCAGCGGGGCCCGCGATTTTACGGATGCGGGATTGCTCCTCAGCTACGGCGCCAACATCTTCGACAGGGTTCGCCATCTCGCGAGCTATATCGACCGCATCCTGAAGGGCGCGAAACCGGCCGATCTGCCATTCGAGCGGCCGACCAAATTCGAGCTCGTCATCAACCTGAAAACCGCCAATGCGCTGGGCCTCACCCTCCCCCCGATCCTGTTGGCGCAAGCCGACGCGGTCATCGGGTAAACCTGGGGCTGATTCCTCAATCTGCGGCGGCAGCTCGGTTGTTGATGAGCCCAGCGAATTGAGGCAACATCGATATAAGTCAGCAACATTGCCCGTCCTTGCCGGGCGGCATACCGAGGAACCGACCGATGGGCAGACCGACGGGGTTTTTCGAGATCGAGCGGCGCGACCGGCCCTATGAGAAGCCCGATATCCGCCGCCGCAGCTGGACGGAGTTCGTCAAGCCGCTGCCCGCGCCGGAGACGCGCAAGCAGGCGGCGCGCTGCATGGATTGCGGCATCCCGTTCTGCCACGACGGCTGCCCGGTCAACAACCTGATCCCGGACTGGAACAACCTCGTCTATCGCGATCAGTGGCTGGCAGCGCTGAAGACCTTGCATTCGACCAACAACTTCCCGGAATTCACCGGGCGCGTCTGCCCGGCGCCGTGCGAAGCGGCGTGCACTCTCAACATCGAGGACAACCCGGTCACGATCAAGACGATCGAATGCGCGATCGTCGACCGCGGCTGGACCGAGGGCTGGATCGAGCCCGTAGCGCCGGCACAGCGGACCGGCAAGACGGTTGCCGTTGTCGGCTCGGGGCCGGCGGGCCTCGCTTGCGCCCAGCAGCTCGCCCGCGCCGGGCACGCGGTGACGGTGTTCGAAAAGAGCGACCGCATCGGCGGGCTGCTGCGCTACGGCATCCCCGACTTCAAGATGGACAAACGACTGATCGACCGCCGGATCGAACAGATGGAAGCCGAGGGTGTGATCTTTCGCACCGAGATCGAAATCGGCGTCGATATCGGGATGGATGTGCTGGTCGAGGAATTCGCTGCCGTGGCGATGACCGGCGGCGCCGAGGCGCCGCGCGATCTCGACGTTGCCGGGGCGCGATCTCGACGGCATTCACTTTGCGATGGATTTTCTGCCGCAGCAGAACAAGCGCAATGCCGGCGACGGCGAAGCGCGCGCCGCCCCCAAGGGAACCATCACCGCCAAGGGCCGGCACGTCATCGTGATCGGCGGCGGCGACACCGGCTCGGATTGCATCGGCACGTCGGTGCGGCAGGGAGCGGCCTCGATCACCCAGCTCGAAATCCTGCCGAAGCCGCCCGATCGGGAAAACAAGGCCCTGACCTGGCCCGATTGGCCATTGAAATTGCGCACCTCGTCCTCGCAGGAAGAGGGCTGCGAGCGCGACTGGTCGGTGTTGACCAGGCAGGCGGTCGGCAAGGACGGCCGGGTGACGGCGCTCGAATGCGTCCGCCTCGAATGGGTCAAGAACCCCGACGGCCGCTTTGTGATGCAGGAGATCCCCGACGGCGCCTTCGCGTTGAAGGCCGACCTTGTCCTCCTGGCGATGGGGTTCTTAGGGGCGCATCGGCCCGGGATGATCGAGCAGTCCGGGGTGGCTCTCGATCCCCGCGGCAACGTTCGCGCCAACACCATCGACTACCGCACCTCGCTCGCCAAGGTCTTCGCTGCCGGCGACATGCGGCGCGGCCAGTCCTTGGTCGTCTGGGCGATCCGCGAAGGCCGCCAATGCGCCCGCGCCATCGACGAATTCCTGATGGGTGCGAGCCTCTTGCCGCGGTGAGCCGAGCGCTAGAACAGCAGCGGAATCAGGGCCCAGCTGCGGCGGCGATAATCCAGGTATTCCGGAAAGATGCGGTGCATCTGCGCCTCTTCAACCCGGCTCTTCAACACGAAGCTCAGAAAAACGCACGGCAGTGCCAATAGTGCATGCCATCTGCCGATCGCCAGCGCGGTCCCGGCAAAGGCGAGCAGCAGACCCGAATAGATCGGATGCCGCACGAGCCGGTACGGGCCGGTGCGCACCAGCGCATGGCCGTCCTTGACCGTAACCCAGCTGCTCCAATTGCGCCCGAGATGGCGCCGAGCCCACACGGCAAGGCTCAGCCCGCCGGCGACCAGCAGGATGCCGGCAAACGGCAGTGCGGTGCCAATCGGGGCAAAGCGCGTGTCGAGCATTGGCGGCAGCCGACGCGGCAGAAGAAGCAACACGAGGCCCAACGCGAGCGGCGCCTGGTGCCGGAGCCGCGACGCCATAAACTCGCGCCAGCGGGTCGGCTTCACGTCGCGCCCGGCGACGACCCAATAGGCGAGCCAGCCGATCCACAATGCCGGCACCACCCATGCGGCTGCAGGACCCGCCGCGAACCCCGCGACGACCCAATAGCCGAGCCAGCCGATCCACAACGCGGAAACCACCCACCGCGACGCGGCGGATAGATCCATCACCAGCATCGATCCCCCATTTCGCGGGTTGCGGTGCCAGTTTACTTGATTACGGGACAGTTTACTTGAATTCTCACAGCAGCCGTGGCTCCGCTTGGTTTCCCAGTCCATTCAGCCGGGGCGCAGGCGAGCCATGCGGTGGAGGACCGTTGGCGCAGCGATCATCGCCATCGCCGCCGCCCTCGGTGATCGCCCTTGGGCTCCTATCGAACCTACTGGTTGATTAGATCTGGTTTTCCTCGATCGGCTATCTCGCCGTCTTCGGCACGATCGTGGTGCGGTTATCCGCGGCAAAACGTCTTGATCGCGTTTTGCAGCGCTTGCACGCTGGGGAACCCCAGGGCTTTGGCCGCGGCACTGAGGCCGCCATACTGAATGGACAGCGCCGAGACACTGACGCCGTGGCAGTTCGAAAACCCGGGCGTCCCCGCGAATTTTGGCGCCGGCCCGATGAAGGCGCCGAAGGCGACGGGTCCGCTGAATCCGGTGATCGTCTTGGTCACCGCTTTGCTCGCCGTGTCGATCACCGACACGGTGTTGGCGCCGAAGTTCGCGACATAGACCGCGCTGCCGTCCGGGCTCACCGCCACGCCCTCGGGCCCGCCGCCGACGGGGATCGTCGCGGTCACGGTGTTGCTCGCAGCGGCGATCACCGACACGGTGCCGTCTTCGCTGTTCGTGACATAGACCGTGCTGCCGTCCGGGGACACCGCCACGCCGAGGGGGAAACCGCCGACCGGGATCGTGGTGGTCAGGGTATTGTTCGTCGCAGCGATCACCGACACGATCCCGGTTCCAGTCGGCGCGGTGGCGACCGCAACATAAACCGTGCTGCCGTCCGCGCTTACTGCCACGCCCCTGGGACCGGAGCCGCTGCTGGCGCCGAGGTTGATCGTGGTGGTCACCGTATTGTTCGCCGTGGCGATCACCGACAAGGCCGCGGTTTGAACTGGCTGGATGGCCGCGACATAGACCGTCCTGCCGTCCGGGCTCACGGCCACCCCGTCGGGAAAGGCCCCGACGTTGATCGTCTTGGTTACGGCATTGCTCGCCGTGTCGATTACCGACACGGTGCCGTCGTTGGTGTTCGTGACATAGACCGTGCTGCCGTCCGGGGACAACGCCACGCCGTCGGGGCCGCCGCCGACGTTAATCGTCTTGGTCACCGTATTGTTCGCCGTGTCGATCACCGACACGGTGTTGTCGCCTGAGTTCGTGACATAGACCGTGCTGCCGTCGGGGGACACCGCCACGCCTTCGGGGGAGCTGCCGACGGGGATCGGCGAGCCGATCACCTCATTCGTCGGCGTGGCGATCACCGACACGGTGTTGTCATTGAAGTTCGTGATGTAGGCGTTTTGCGCGCGCGCTTGGGCGCCGACGAGACCGTAGAACACGACGCCCGCAATCGCGAGGAGCCGGAACATGCGAAGCTCCATGGCATCCTCCCCCGGCGGCGGATCGGGGCCCGCCGGCCGCGCGGGCAGCCGATCCGCCGATTTCGACCAACATTATCTTGATCGTGGTGCAGGGAACAAGCGCCCAAGTTTAGCGAGCAGATGCTGTTTCGGTCGCCCGACCAATTCTCTACGAGAGAAACGAGTGCCCCGCGTCTTCCGCGCGATCACAGAGTTCTGGGACCGCGCCGATTTCTTGCGGGCTTACCGCGTGTGGGCTATTCGGCGGCCAACGGCGACCGGTAGGCCGCGACCTCGGCGCGTTCAACCCGCGGCATTGGCTGCGGCCACCATTTGTCCTCCCATTCGCTGAAGAGGCCGCGCAGCTTCGGCAATACCCGCTCCGCGAAGAGCTTGGTGTTGTACGCCGCGAGGTCCTTGCCCATGCTGCCGAACTGCAACAGCAGCATCAGATGGCCGACATTGAGGTCGGTCGCGACCTCGGTCAGTTGCTCGACGACTTCGTCGGGCGAGCCGACGATGACGTAGCCGCGATCGACGATGTCGTTGATATCGGTCGTGGCGCGGGCCTTTTGCCGGGCGTCGAGGCTGGCGGCGCGGCCGATCTGGCCGACGACGCCGGCGCGCTGCGTCGCCTCGGTAATATAGCCGGGCGGCATCGCCCAGCGCGGGTCGACGCGCAGGCAGCGCCCGTAGAAATACTCGGCTGGCTCCTTGTAGAGCCGCATCGCCTCCTCGCGGCTCTCGGCGACGCCGACGAATTGCAGAAAGCCGGCGCGATACGGGTTCCGGTCCTTGCCGAGGCGGGCCATTTCGTCCCAAAAGCCCTGCATCGTGGCACGCCCGTCCTTGAAGCCGAAATAGGACAGGTAGGCGTAGACGTAATCCATCTGCGCGCACCACTGCCAAGTCTCGACCGAGCCGCCGCCCGGGATCCAGATCGGCGGGTGCGGCTTCTGCACCGGGCGCGGCCAGATGTTGACATAGCGCTGCTGGTTGAAGCGGCCGTTGAAGGCAAACGTCTCCGGCTCGGTCCAGGCGCGCAAGACGAGATCGTGACCCTCCAGATAGCGCTCGCGCAGGCTCGATGGGTTCTGGCCATAGGCAAAGCAGGTGTCCATCGGCGTGCCGACCGGGAAGCCGGCGATCAGCCGCCCGCCCGAGATCACGTCGATCATCGCGAATTCTTCGGCCACCCGGGTCGGCGGGTTGTACAGCGCCAAAGAGTTGCCCATCACGCACAGCGCCGTGTCGCTGGTCCGCCGCGCCAGGGCCGAGGCGATCAGGTTCGGCGACGGCATCAGCCCGTAGCCGTTCGAATGGTGCTCGTTGACGCACACCGCGTCGAACCCGCATTCGGCGGCGTATTCGAGCTCGTCCATAAAGTCGTTGTACATATGATGCGCGCGCCGCGGATCGAACAGCGAGGAATGGATGTCGACCCACACCGAGGGATGCTTCTCCCGGAAATCGTCCGGCAGTTCGGTGTAGGGCATCAGGTGAAACCACATCAGCTTCATCGCACGCACTCCCGCGTCGTTCGTGCGAGCAACGTGGCCCGCGGCCGCGGCAGCGTCAATCGGTTCTTCGGGCGATAGGGGGATCGATGCCGAGAAGATGGGCGCGTGATAGAGCAGATTTCAATGACCAACACGAAGATAAGCCTACGCATGCTGCTGGAGAAGAGCTCGGATGCCGAGCCGCTGCGCGAGATGATCGGCTTTTCCGCCGAGTGGCTGATGGCGCTCGAGGTCGAGAGCTTGACCGGCGCGGCGCATGGCGAGCGCAGTCCCGAGCGGATCACGCAGCGCAACGGCTGCCGCGCGCGACTGGGAGACGCGCGCCACGGGTCAATAAGGCGCCGACGACAATGGGCATCACGCGAATACGCGGCGAGCATTACGCGAATACGCGACGCGGCGTCGACGGGTCGGCTGCAAATGCAGATCAGCATAGCGTCCTCGATCTTGTCGATGTCGGGCGCGAACTGGCCCTGCGTCCGCTTCAGGGCGAGATCGAAATATTTGACCTGGCTGCGGGAAGTCGTGCGGCAACAACCCGGTGCCGAGCGAGGCCGGGTTTGATAGGACCGGCGAGGGCTACAGCAGATCGGCCACGGCCGAATGGTAGCGGCGCAGTGCTCCGAGGTGGTCGGCCATCGTGTGGCCGGGGATGCGCTGGTGGTGGCGGCGGTTGAAGGTCGTTGTCAGGCAGAGGTGCGAGGCGCCGGCCGCTTTCCAGAAGCGGGTGTCGCGCGCCCAGTCGGATTCATTGCCGGTGCCCATCGACACCCACACCTCGATCCCGATTTTGGCCGGGTCGCGGCCGGCGGCTTCGGTCAGGTGGCGCAAGCGGCCGAAGATTTCGGTCGCGGTGTGATCGGGCGGGTAGGCGTTCGGCATCCAGCCGTCGCCCCATTTGGCGATCCTGTCCAAGGTGCGGTCGTGGTGGCCGCCGAACCACACCGGCACCTTGCCCGAGGCCGGTCGCGGGTTGATGCCGGCGTCCTCGATCGTGTGCCAGCGGCCCTTGAAGGTCACGTGCGGTTCGGCCCACAATTTCTGCATGACCTGGACCTGCTCTTCCGAGCGGCGGCCGCGATTGTGGAAATTCTCGTTCAATCCCTTGAACTCGACCTCGTTCCAGCCGACCCCGATGCCGAGCCGGAAGCGGCCGCCCGACAAGACGTCGAGGCAGGCCGCCTGCTTGGCGACCAGCACGGTCTGGCGCTGCGGCAGGATCAACACACCGGTCGAAAAGCCGAGCTTTTGGGCGCAGCCGGCGAGATGGCCGAACAAGACGAACGGGTCGTGAAACAGATCCTCCGAGCTGTTGCGGTCCCAGCCCGGCCGGCTTGCAGCGTTGACCCCCAGCACATGGTCGGGCGCCTCGACAAAATCGTAGCCGATCGCCTCCGCGGTCTGCGCGTATTCGCGCACCGTCGCCGGGTCGCCGCCGATATCGCCCAAGGGCAGCAATGTCCCCAGTTCCATCATTCGTCCCCGCGGCTATTTGTTGCGTTCGGCGATTTTACACGGCGGGAGCATGGCCGACTACCGCCGTCATCGGGTCACTCTCGTCCTCGATCCACTCGGCCAGGCGATGGGTCGCGATCCCGGTGAAGCCGGCGTGGCGCAGATAGCGCTCGACGAGCCTCGAGTGACCGGCATCGTCGAGGGCGCGCCAGACCGCCACGGCCTTGGTCCAAAAGCAGCGGTTTGAGAAACCGACGACCAGCGGCGACCCGGGCCGCAAGATGCGGGCGACCTCGCGCAATACCCCGACCGGCCGCTGCAGATACTGGATCGAGACGCAGATCATCGCCGCGTCGATGCTGCGATCGGCGAGCGGCAGCCGGGGGTCGCGGTTGAAATTCTGCACGAACCAACGGTCGAGGCGCGGGTTGGCGGCCAGCTCCTCGGCGTGCATGCCGTGGCCGATCACCTCGGCATAGGCGGTCTCGGACGGCAGGTGGCTGACCCAGCTCGACATCAGATCGAGCAGCACGCCGCCCGCCGGCAGCACGGTGCGATAGAAATCGGTCAAGGCGGCAATGGCGCCGTCGTCGATATGACAGACCAGCCGCGCCGGCTCGTAGAAGATTTCGTCTTCTTCGGCGTCCAGTTTGGCAAAGGCGCCTTGCGGCAGCCCGAGCGCATCCTCGTCCATTTCGGCTGGCCCCGATCTGTCACGCCGATCTGTTCACGCCGCTGGGCCGAGCATGACATGCTTGCGGTCGAGGAACCAGCACGGCGGGTGACCGCCGGTTCCGGGTCGCCATTTGGCCATCTTGGCGCTAGGGTGCAGCCGCGGAACACGTCAGGAGGAACTGCCGATGTTGCAGATGGCCGGGCGCATGGGCGTCCTCGGCACCGAGACTGCGTTCGAGGTATTGGCGCGCGCCAACGCGCTCGCGGCACAAGGCCGCTCGATCATCAATCTCGGCATCGGCCAGCCCGATTTCCCGACCCCGGAGCATATCGTCGAGGCCGGCCGCAAGGCCTTGGCCGACGGTCATCACGGCTATACCCCGGCCAACGGCATCCCGCCGCTGCGCGAGGCGGTCGCCGCCGACCTCTACCGCCGCCACCGGGTCGAGGTGTCGCCCGACCGGGTGCTGGTCGTTCCCGGCGGCAAGGTCACGATGTTTTTCGCGATCCTGATGTTCGGCGAGCCCGGCGCCGAGATCCTCTATCCGAACCCGGGCTTCCCGATCTACGAGAGCGTGATCCGCTTTTCCGGGGCGACGCCGGTGCCGATCCCGCTTTACGAAAGCGCCGGCTTCTCGTTCAGCGCCGCCGAAGTATTGGACAAGATTACCCCGCGCACCCGCCTCTTGATTATCAACAGCCCGGCCAATCCTACCGGCGGCGTGGTGCCGCGCGAGGAGCTCGACCGCCTCGTCGCCGGGCTCGAGCACCACCCCCAGGTCGCGGTCATGAGCGACGAGATCTATGGCGAGATCCTTTATGACGGGGCCGAGCATGTCAGCCTCCTCGGCTATCCTTCGATCCGCGACCGGCTGATCCTGCTCGACGGCTGGAGCAAGACCTATGCGATGACCGGCTGGCGCATGGGCTATGGGGTGTGGCCAGAGGCGCTGTTCGCCGCGGCCGAGCGGCTGGCGATCAACTGCCATTCCTGCGTCAACGCCGCCGCCCAGTTCGCCGGGATCGCGGCACTGACCGGGCCGCGCGACCCGGTCGCGCAGATGGTCGCGGCCTTCGCCGAGCGCCGCCGCATGGTCGTCGCGGCGCTGAACGGCCTGCCCGGGTTTCGCTGCGCCCGCCCGGGCGGCGCCTTCTATGCCTTTCCCAACGTGACCGGGACCGGGCTCGACGCCCGCACCTTGCAAGGGCGACTGCTCGAAGACGCCGGGGTGGCGACGATCGCCGGCACCAGCTTTGGCGAATTCGGCGAGGGCTATCTGCGGTTTTCCTATGCCAACAGCCGCGAGGCCATCGCCGAAGCGATCGAGCGCATAGGCCGGCGATTGGGGAACCTGGCGATGCCCGCCCCGTCTGCGACGGCATCGCCGCGTTGACTATTTTTTAGGCAGCTATATGCTTGGTTCACCGGCACTTCCGGGCGCGGCTGTGCTATCGATGATGCCCTCGCCTGTGGAAATCGGTTGGCATGGGTTATGCTGCATCATGGGCGACGCAGACGCGTGCTCGCCCGGAGAGATCGAAATTCGATGAAGAAGATCGAGGCAATCATCAAGCCCTTTAAGCTCGACGAGGTTAAAGAGGCGTTGCACGAGGTCGGTATCAAGGGCATTACCGTCACCGAGGCCAAAGGGTTCGGCCGGCAGAAGGGCCATACCGAACTGTATCGCGGCGCCGAATACGTCGTCGATTTCCTGCCCAAGGTGAAGATCGAAGTGGTCATGGAGGATGCGCTGGTCGAGCGCGCGATCGAGGCGATCCAGCAGGCGGCCCATACCGGCCGGATCGGCGACGGCAAGATCTTTGTCACCAACATCGACGAAGCGATCCGCATCCGCACCGGCGAGCGCGGCGGCGACGCGATCTGAGCATCGGCCGTTGGTCCGCAGCTTGCACCTCCGCACCTCGCACGGCCGAACCATGGCGGAGGATGCCGCGTCGGCCGCTATCTTCGCCAGGCCTGTCGTTTATTAACCTGAGAACGGAATCCCGAGATGTCCGAGACCGGCAAAGTAATGGATATGATCAAGGAGCACGAGGTCAAGTATGTCGACTTCCGCTTCACCGATCCGCGCGGCAAGTGGCAGCATCTGGCGCATCATCTGCGCACGATAAGCGACGATTTCCTGAACGAAGGGGTGATGTTCGACGGCTCGTCGATCGCCGGATGGAAGGCGATCAACGACAGCGACATGATGCTGGTGCCGGACTGCTCGACCGCGGTGTTGGACCCGTTTGCGGCGCAAACCTCGCTTGCGATCTTTTGTGACGTGCACGAGCCATTGACCGGGCAGCCCTATGCCCGCGATCCGCGCTCGACCGCGAAAAAGGCCGAGCGGCACCTGACCGCGACCGGGATCGGCGACAAGGCCTATTTCGGCCCCGAGGCCGAGTTCTTCATCTTTGACGACGTGCGCTACCAGGTCGGCATGAACGGGGCGATGTACGCGATCGACAGCGAGGAGGGCCCCTACGTCTCGGGCAAGGAATTTCCCGACGGCAATTCCGGCCACCGCCCGCCGATCAAGGGCGGCTATTTCCCGGTGCCGCCGGTCGACAGCCAATCGGATTTGCGCGCCGAGATGCTGTCGGTGATGAGCGATATGGGGCTGCTCGTCGAAAAGCATCACCATGAGGTGGCGCCTGCACAAGCCGAATTGGGTTTTCAGTACTCGACGCTGGTCAAGACCGCCGACAACATGCAGATCTACAAATATGTCGTGCACAACGTCGCCCAGCAATACGGCAAGACCGCGACCTTCATGCCCAAGCCGGTGTTGGGCGACAACGGCTCGGGCATGCACACCCACCAGTCGTTGTGGAAGGGCGAGAACACCGTGTTCGCCGGCAACCTCTATGCCGATTTGTCGGAAACGGCGCTCTACTACATCGGTGGGATCATCCGCCATGCCAAGGCGATCAATGCCTTCACCAACCCGACCACCAACAGCTACAAGCGGCTGATCCCCGGCTTCGAGGCACCGGTGCTGCTGGCCTATTCCTCGCGCAACCGCTCGGCCTCGTGCCGCATCCCGTTTGTCTCGAACCCCAAAGCCAAACGCGTCGAGGTGCGCTATCCCGACCCCGCCGCCAACCCCTATCTCGCCTTTGCGGCGATGCTGATGGCCGGGCTCGACGGCATCCAGAACAAGATCCACCCGGGCGACCCGATCGACAAGAACCTCTACGATCTGCCGCCCGAGGAGTTGAAGGACGTGCCGGTGGTGTGTGGCTCGCTGCGCGAAGCCTTGGGCGAGCTCGCCCATGACCATGCGTTTTTGTTGAAGGGCGATGTCTTCAACAAGGACCAGATCGAATCTTATATCGAGCTGAAATGGGAGGAAGTGTACAATTTCGAGCACACCCCCCACCCGATCGAATACCAGATGTATTATTCGGTCTGACCGGAACCCGCATCGCGCCGGCCAAGACGCGCCCCTCGAGGGGCGCGTCTTTTTTCTTGCTCGGCCGAGGCTGCCTCGCGGTCGCGAACCCAGAATACCGTTGCCCGGACTTGGGGTGGATGGACCCTCTGGCGCCGGGCAATCAGCCGAGCCGCCAGCCGGGACGATCCCCTCCCCGGTCAGGGAAAGAGGGCGCGGTGCTCGAGGGCGGTGGTTTCGGGCAGGCCCAGCATGACGTTCATGTTCTGGATCGCCTGGCCGGAAGCGCCCTTGACCAGATTGTCGATGGCCGAGACCAGGATCGCCCGGCCCGCGACCCGGTCGGGCGACAGGCCGATCAGGCAGAGGTTGGTCGCGCGCACATGGGGCGTCGCCGGCAGGCTGCCCTCGGGCAGGACGCGGACGAAGGGCTCGTCGCGGTAGGCCCCTTCGAGCACCGCGCGCAGATCGCCCAAGGTGGCGCCGGCGGCGAGGCGGACATAGATCGTTTCGAGGATGCCGCGGTTCATCGGCATCAGATGCGGCGTGAAATTGACGACGATGTCGCGGCCGGCGGCCTGCGACAGGCCCTGCTCGATCTCGGGGGCGTGGCGATGGCCGGCAACGCCATAAGCGTTGATGCCCTCGGCGACCTCGCAATAGAGGCTCCCCTCGCGCGCCGCGCGGCCGGCGCCGCTGACCCCGGATTTGGCGTCGATGATGATGTCGTCGGGGTCGATCAGCTGGGCGCGGATCAGCGGCACCAGCGGCAATTGCGCGGCGGTCGGATAGCAGCCGGGGTTGGCGACGAGGCGCGCGGCGCGCACCTGTTCGCGGGCGATCTCGGTCAGGCCGTAGACCGCCTCGCGCTGAAGCTCGGGCGCGCGGTGCTCGTGGCCGTACCACTCGGCATAAGCGGCCATGTCGGCGAGCCGGAAATCGGCTGACAGATCGACGATCTTCAGATGCTCGGGCAGCCCGGCGACGACCTCCTGGGTGGTGCCGTGCGGCAATCCGCAAAACACCAGGTCGAGCCCCGGCCAATCAACTTCGCCGATCGAGGTGAGATCGGGGAGCCCTTCGCCGGCGAGATGCGGAAAGACCGCGGCGATCGGCCTGCCGGCGTGGCGGTCGCCGGTCAGGGCACGGATCTCGGCCTGCGGATGATAGCGCAGCAGGCGCAGCAGCTCGGCCCCGGTATAGCCGCTGGCGCCCAAGATTCCGATCCGCACCCCCTCTTTAGCCGGCATGACCTCGACCCCTCGCTCTGGCTCGTCATGCCCGAACTTGTTCCGGGCATCCACGAAGGGCCTGCGAGGCAATCCCGACGGCGCGTGGATGGCCGGGTCGAGCCCGGCCATGACGGAATGGAGAGGTACTAGCCCAGTCGACGGCAGCCGCAAAATGGTTTCGATTTCCGCCATGGATCGGCTGCGCTATCGTGCGCAACCAAATCCGTGCAGGAGTGAAACGCGATGGATGGAACGGGCACGCCGCTCAAATGCCTCGCCGGGGTCAAGGTGCTCGACCTGACCCAGTTCGAGGCCGGCCCGACCTCGACCGAGGCATTGGCCTGGCTCGGCGCCGAGGTGGTCAAGGTCGAGAACCCGAAGGGCGGCGAGCCCGGCCGCACCTCGTTTGCCGGGCCTGCGGGCAGCCCGGATTCGTATTATTTCTTTGAGTTCAACGCCAACAAGAAGTCGGTCACTGTCAACCTCAAATCCGAACGCGGCCTGGCGCTGGTCAAGGACATGGCGCGGCGAGCCGATGTCATGGTCGAAAACATGGCGCCCGGCACGATCGAGCGCATCGGCCTTGGCTATGACGCGATCCGCGCCGTCAACCCCGGCATCATCTATTGCCAGATCAAGGGCTTCGGCGAAGGGAGCCCGTACGAGAAGAACCTCGCCTTCGATATGATCGCGCAGGCCGCGGGCGGCACCATGAGCATCACCGGCGAGCCCGACGGCCCGCCGGTTAGGCCCGGCCCTTCGCTCGGTGACACCGGCACCGGCATGGTGATGGCGATCAGCATCCTGGGCGCGCTCTACGAGCGCCGCGCCACCGGCCAGGGCCGTCGGCTGCAAGTCGCTATGCAGGACGCGATGCTGCATTACATACGCTTCGCGTTTCAGACCCAGGCGGTGCTCGGCCGGGCCGCCCCCCGCAACAGCACGCGCAGCAACACCGCGCCCTCGGGAATTTTCCCCTGCGCGCCGGGCGGTCCCAACGACTGGATCTATGTGTTCGCCCGCCAGACGGACCATTGGCACCGCCTGCTCAAGCTCCTCGGCCGCGAGGATGCTGATCGGCGACCCGCGTTACGAGACCGCGCAAGCCCGCGGCGAGCGCATCGACGAGGTCAATGCGATGGTCGCCGAATGGACCAACCAGCGCGACAAGCACGAGGCGATGCGGCTGATCGGCGCCGCCGGGGTGCCGGCGGGTGCCGTGCTCGACACGATGGAGCTAATGAACGAGCCGAGCTTTACCGAGCGCGGCATCCTGCAGACGGCGCAGCATCCCTCGGGCCCGTTCAAGATGCCGAGCTGGCCGGTGCGCTTCGATGGCGCCCCGCCCAAGCTCGAACCGGCGCCGCTGCTCGGCCAGCATTCGGCCGAGGTGTTCGGTGAATGGCTCGGCATGAGCGCGGGCGATGTCGACGCCTTGCGCAAGGAAGGAGCGATCTGACAAAACTTCGTCACCCCCACGCGAAGCTGCGTCGGGGCGAGATTGCTTCGTCGCTGCGCTCCTCGCAATGACAGCCTGTCATTGCGAGCGAAGCGAAGCAATCTCGTTCCTAGGTCCGGTCGCGCAGGAATGACGGCTACCACGGGAGAGGAGACACTGAGATGGCGGAACTGGCGGGCTATCAGATCCTGGCGAAATGCCTGAAGGCGCAGGGCGTCAAGGATCTGTTCTACATCATGGGCGGGCCGATGCTGGATACCGAGAGCACCTGCATCGAGCAGGGCATCCGCGCGATCGACACCCGCCACGAGCAGGGTGCGGCCTATATGGCGCAGGCCTATTCGCGGGTGACGCAGGGGCCCGGCGTGTGCATGGCGGCGAGCGGGCCTGCGACCCTCAATTTGGGCACCGGCCTCGCCAACGCGCTGATCGATTGCTGCCCGGTCGTCGCATTTGGCGGCTCGAGCCCGATCAGCCAGTTCGGCCGCCAGGTGTTTCAGGAGATCGACCAGGTCGCCGCGCTCAAGGCTTGCGTCAAATACGCCGACCGGGTCCACAATCTGAAGCGCATCCCGCAGCAGGTCAATTTCGCCTTCCAAAAGGCGCTGAACGGCAAGCCGGGCCCGGTTTATCTCGATATGCCCGGCGACGTGCTCTACCTCAAAATCGACGAGGCCGAGGTCGATTGGAGCTATTGCGGGCGGGCGATCATCGAGGCGCGCCCCTATGCCGAGCCCAAGGCGATCAACGCGCTGGTCGATGCGATCAACACCGCCAAGCAGCCGATCATCTGCTCCGGCGGGGGGGTGTTGTGGTCGAAGGCCTGGGATGAGATGCGGGAATTTGTCGAGAAGGCCGGGATCCCGTTCTACACGACTCCGCAGGGCCGCGGCGTCGTCCCCGACGACCACCCCTATTCGTATCTGACGATGCGCAACAGCGCATTTCGCGAGGCCGATCTGATCATCATTCTCGGCACTCGTATGAACTACGTGATCGGCCATGCCGCACCGCCGCGCTTCAACAAGGACGCCAAGATCGCCCGGATCGAGATCGACCCCGAGGAGCTCGGCATGTCGGCCCGCAATGTCGACATCCCGGTCGTCGGCGACTGCAAGTCGGTGCTTGACGCAGCTGATCGACGCGATCGACGGCAAGACCGCCGACCGCTTTCAGGGCTGGCGTCAAAAGCTCGCTGACGGAGAGGCGGCCAAGCGCACCGGTCCCGGCGGCAACTACCCGACCGATGGCGACATTCACCCGCTGCGGCTGTGCGAGGAAGTCAAAAACTTTATGAAGCGCGACGCGATCCTGTGTGTCGACGGGCAGGAGATCCTCAATTTCGGCCGCCAGTCGATCCCGACCTACACGCCGGGCCACCGGCTTAACTCGGGGCCGTTCGGCACGATGGGGGTGGGGCTGCCGTTTGCGGTCGGCGCCAAGGCGGCCAAGCCCGGGACCCAGGTCATCTGCCTGCACGGCGACGGCTCGTTCGGCCAGAACGCGATGGAGCTCGACACCGCGGTGCGCCACAAATTGCCGCTGTTGTGCATTATCAGCCTCAACGGCGGCTGGACCGCCGACCCCGAAGGCAACAAGCCCGGCCGCTATCTCGGCTACACCCGCTACGACATCATGGCGCAAGGACTCGGCTGCCATGGCGAATATGTCGAGCAGCCCGAGGAAATCCGCCCGGCCTTGGAGCGCGCGCAGAAAAAGGTCGACGAAGGCATGGTGGCACTGGTCAACGTCAAGACCGACTACCGCGCCCGCGCCACGACGGTCCAGTTCTCGAGCCGCATGACCTGATCGCGGCGATCGAGCTGCCCCTCACCCGGCCCTTCTCCCTCTGGCGCGGAGAGGGAGGACCCCTACAACGGGGTGAGGGGCAACGCCGGCGGCAAAGCAAGGGGCCTCGTGAACCGGCCGCTACTCGTCATCGACGGCGACTCGTTCGCCCACCGCGCCTATCATGCGCTGCCGAAATCAATCCGGCGGAGCGGCGGCAAGGGCGGCGGGGCGATTGTCGGGTTCGCCAATTTCCTGTTGCGGTTCTATGCCGAGGAGCAGCCCCGCGCGGTGCTGGTCGGCTGGGACACGCTCGACGCGCCGACCTACCGGCACCGGGCGCTCGACAGCTATCAGAGCGGGCGGGAGTTCGATGCCGAACTGATCGACCAGCTCGACATATTGCCGCAATTCGTCGCCGCGTGCGGATTTGCCAATGCGAAGGCGGCAGGCTACGAGGCCGACGACTTCATCGCCGCCGCGGTCGCTGAGGAAGAACGGCGCGGCGGGACCGCGCTGCTGGCGAGCGGCGACCGCGACGCGTTTCAGCTCGCCTCCCAATCGACGACGATCCTCCAGCCGGTGCGCGCCGGCGAGATCGCCCGGATCGGCCCCGCCGAGGTGCGCGAGCGCTACGGCGTCGAACCGGCGCAGGTGCCCGATTTCATCGCATTGCGCGGCGATCCGTCGGACAAGATCCCGGGCGTCAGGGGCGTCGGGCCGAAGGGTGCGGCAGCCCTGCTCCGCCGCTACGGGTCGCTCGAACAGGCGCTGGCCGACGGACGGTTCGCGGCCGAGGCGGAGAGGCTGCGGCTCTACCGCTCGATCGCCACCATGGATGCCGCCGCACCGCTTCCATCTCTGGACGACCAGACCCCGAGCTGGGCCGCAGCGTCGGCGTTGGCGCGGCAATGGGAACTGAACCGCCTGGCCGATCGCCTCAGCGAATTCGGGTGACGCCTGGACCGGGGCCGATCGGCGTCGTCAGTTGAAAGTGTTCGGCGCAATGCCGGCAAATTTCGGCAACACCATTCGCCGTAGAACTCGCTGACCTTCTGCTGGTCCTGCTGGCCCGAGAGAACGTTGAGGATGCTCACACCGCTGTCGAACAATTTGCCGATCGCGGCGACGTGGATTTCTGGGTCGGTGCCCACCGGCCAGTCGGCGATGATCTGCTGCAATGGGATTTCGGCGTCGGCGCGCTGCTCGATCGTCGCCGGGTCCCGCACATTGTAGTATTTCTTGAATGCTGCGGGCAGAAAACGCCATGCGCGGGGCAGAAAACCGTCCCATTCGGCCTCGCCGGCGGAACCTGCAAACCGGCCGATCGTTTGAACCTTGCCTTCAGCGGACCGGCAGACGATCGGCGCGTGCGATGGTGCTCAAGGGGATCGTGACCGCGGTGCAGGAGAGCCGGTTTCAGCTGGCTCTCGACACTGGGGGGATCCGCCTGCTGGTGCTCGCCCACCAGGCGCCGCTCGAATGCGCGGAGCTGCTGCGCCTCAAACGCGATAGGGTTCCGGTCGTCGTCCGGTGTCGGGCGAACGCGGCGCTGGTCGCAGCCGAGGCGCACCACATTTCTACGACCCGCGACCGCACCGAGGCCCAATCCAGTTCGGGAGCGACCCCATGACCAAGATTCGCAAAAGCGTCGCCAGCCGGGTCAGCGGTTTTTTTCGCGACTGGTCGTTGCCGCGGCAGGCGGCTGGGCAGAGCCCCTATGCCGAGGCGGCGCAGAGCATGCTGTCGCGCGAGCTGAAGTCGAGGCTCGCCGAGGCCGATGCTGTCGGGACCCTCGTCTGCCCTTACTGCGCGGTCGGCTGCAGCATGCTCGGCTACGCCAGGGACGGGCGGATGATCCATATCGAAGGCGACCCGCGCAGCCCGATCAACCAGGGCACCCTGTGCCCGAAGGGGGCGGCCACCTTCGGCTGGCTGACCAGCGAGCAGCGCCTTGATCACGTGCTCTATCGCGCACCATACGCGGACCGGTGGGAGCGCCGGCCGCTCGACTGGGCGATGGACAGGATCGCCCAGCTGGTGCGCAAGACCCGCGACGACACCTTTGTCCGGAAACTGCCGGACGGGGTCGCCGTCAATCATACGCTGGCCATCGCCTCGCTTGGCGGGGCCACCCTCGACAACGAGGAGAACTACCTGATCAAGAAGTTGTTCGGGGGCGCCTTGGGCATGGTGTGGATCGAGAACCAGGCCCGCGTCTGACACAGCTCGTCGGTGCCCAGTTTGGGCGCCACGTATGGCCGCGGCGCGGCCACCATGCCACAATGGGATCTGGCCAATTCGGACTGCATCATCGTGATGGGGTCCAACATGGCCGAAAACCATCCGATCGCTTTCCGCTTTGTGCTGCAGGCGAAGGAGAAGGGCGCCACAATCATTCATGTCGACCCGCGCTTCACCCGAACTTCGGCGTTGTGCGATCTTTATGCGCCGATCCGGGCCGGCACCGACATCGCTTTTCTCGGCGGCCTGATCCGCTACCTGATCGAGAACGATCTTTGGTTCAGGGAGTACGCGCTCGCCTACACCAACCTCTCGACGATCATCGACGAGCGGTTTCGGCGACGCGACCTCGCTCGATGGCGTGTTTTCCGGCTGGGATGAGGAAACTCGGCACCTATAAATACGATTCCTGGCAGTACCAGGGCGAAGAGGTTCCGTCGTCGCTGGCCGAGCACGACACCAACACCACCGAGTCTTTCAGCGAAAAGACGCAAGCGGATGGAAAAGGGGCCGCCGCCGCGCGACCCGACCTTGCAGCATCCGAACACGGTCTATCAGATCCTGAGGCGGCATTATTCTGTCTACACGCCGGAGAAGGTCGAAGAGATCACCGGCTGCCCGCGCGAAATCTTTCTGAAAGTGGCGCAGGCGCTGACGCACGGCTTCCGGACGCGAGCGGACTGCCGCGTTCTGCTACGCGGTCGGCTGGACGCATCACACGACGGGCGTGCAGATCATCCGCGCCGCGGCCCTGATCCAGGCGTTGCTCGGCAATACCGGACGGCCGGGCGGCGGTGTCCTCGCATTGCGCGGACATTCCAGCATCCAGGGCAGCACCGACATCCCGACCCTCTACAACATGCTGCCGAGCTATCTGCCGCAGCCGCAGGCCGGCAAAGCGCACGCGACGTTGGAGGAGTTCCTGAAGAGCGAGACGACCCCGACCGGGCTGGTGGCACAATTTCCCTAAATACGCGGTGAGCCTGCTGCGCGCTTGGTACGGCGAGCATGCGACCCCCGAAAACGAGTGGGGCTATCAGTGGCTGCCGCGCATCGTCGGCGACCACTCGCAGCTGCCGATGACGTTGGCGATCGCGCGACGGCGTGATCCGCGGGCCTGTTCGTGCTCGGCCAAAACCCGGTCATCGGCGGCAGCAACTCGGGCATGGTCCAGCGCGGCTTGGCCGAGCTCGACTGGATGGTGGTGCGCGACTTCGCCGAGACCGAAACCGCATCGTTCTGGTATGCCGGCCAGCCCGGTCAAATCCGGCGAGCTGCGCCCGCGCGACATCAAGACCGAGGTGTTTCTGATGCCGGCGGCATTGGTCGGCGAAAAGGACGGCACCTTCACCAATACGCACCGGCTCGTGCAATGGCACGACAAGATCGTCGAGCCGCCGGGCGACAGCCGCTCGGAAACCTGGTTCATGTTCCACCTCGGGCGTCGCCTCAAGGAGCTCTACGCGGACAGCACCGACCCCAGAGGACGCGCCGATCAATGCGCTCGACTTGGGATTACCCGACCACCGGTGCGAGCGAGGAGCCCTCGGTCGAGGCGGTGCTGAAGGAGATCAACGGCTACACCTGGCCCGACCGTCGCCAGATCGCCGGCTTTCAGGATCGAAGGACGACGGCTCGACCGCCTGCGGCGTGTGGACCTATTCCGGCGTCTTCCCCGCGGACGACCACAACCGGGCGCGCTCGCGTCGCCCGGATGGGCCCGGACGGGCCGGGCACCCATCTCGGCTGGGGCTTCGCCTGGCCGGCCAACCGGCGCACGCTCTACAACCGCGCCGCCGCCGATCCGCAGGGCAGACCCTGGTCGGAACAGAAAAAGCTGGTGTGGTGGGACGAGGGAGCGCGGCGCTGGAACGGCCACGACGCGTCGATTTCGAGCGAACGAAGCGGCCCGATTACGAGCCCGACTGGTCGCAGCAGCCGAAGGGGATGGAGGCGATCGACGGCTGCTCGCCGTTCACGATGATCGCCGACGGCAAGAGCTCGCTGTTCGTGCCCTCCGGCCTCAAGGACGGGCCGTTGCCGACCCATTACGAGCCGGTCGAATCCCCGGTCCCGAACCTGCTGCACCGGCAGCAGAGCAGCCCGGTCGCCAAGCTGTGGCCGCGCGACGACAACCCTTATCATCAGATCGCCGACGCCGCGCTTTCCGTTCGTTCTGACGACGTATCGGCTGACCGAGCATCATGCCGGCGGGGCCCCGACGCGCTCGGTGGCGGTACTCGCCGAGCTTGCAGCCCGAGGCGTTCGTCGAAATCGCACCCGAGCTGGCCGCCGAACACGGCGTCGCCAATCTCGACTGGGTCGATATTGTCGACCGCGCGCGGCGAGGTCGAGGCCAAGGCGTTGGTCACTAATCGGTTGCGGCCGCTGCAGATCGCCGGGCGCCGCGTGCATCAGATCGGGATGCCGTGGCATTTCGGCTGGCAGGGGTACGCCACCGGCGACATCGCCAATGTGCTGACGAGCGTCGTCGGCGACGCCAACACCTCGATCCACGAGGGCAAGGCGTTGACCTGCAACCTGCGCAAGGGGCGGCTGCGCCGAACCGCGCCGCTTGCTCGGGGGTGACATGAGCGTCCATCCGCGCGCCCTCGATTATCCGCAATCGCAGCTCGACGGGCCGATCCCGCACGAAAGCGAGCTGACCTCCGGAATCGTCGTCGAGCCGGGTCGACTCCTATGGCTTTTTCACCGACACGACGTTGTGCATCGGCTGCAAGGCGTGCGAGGTCGCGTGCAAGGAGTGGAACCTGTTGCCGGCCGATGATCTGCGGGCTGACCGGGATGAGCTACGACAACACCGGCGCGCTTGTCGGCGACGACCTGGCGGCATGTCGCGTTTATCGAAAAGCCCGGCATCGAAAAGATCGGCGCGGGAGGCGAGCCCGCGACCGAGATGCGGCCATTCCAGAGCAACTGGCTGATGATGAGCGATGTGTGCAAGCACTGCCACAACGCCCCCTGCCTCGAAGCCTGTCCGACGGGCGCCTTGTTCCGCACCGAATTCGACACCGTCGTGGTGCAGCAGGACATCTGCAACGGCTGCGGCATATTGCGTGCCGGCCTGCCCGTTCGGCGTCGTCGAGCTGAGCGCCGTCGACGGCAGAGCGCACAAATGCACATTGTGCTACGACCGGCTGAAGGACAGCCTCGAACCGGCCTGCGCCAAGAGCTGTCCGACCGACTCGATCCAATTTGGCGAGATCGGCGAATTGCAGCACCGCGCCGAAAACCGCGTCGCCGAACTCCACGAACGCGGCGTCGGCGAGGCCTATCTCTACGGCGCGCCGGGTGCGCCCGGCGCCACCGGCGGGCTCGGGCACCTGAACGCGTTCTTTCTGCTGACCGACCGGCCCGAGGTCTACAATTTGCCGGCGGCGCCGACCCGCGCCTCCAACCGCGTCGGTCCGAGCCTCGGAGCCGGGCTGGGCGCAGTCGGCCGCCCTGATGCTGGCGACGATCGGGCTCTTGATGAGCGGCGCGAAGACCTCCCGATGAGGGCGCGCGCACCCTATGGGCGCGAAGCCAAATACGCGCCGCCGGCGCCGACCCCGAGCAAGGACGGCGTCACCTATTACGATCAGCCGCAGCTGAAGCCGAGCCTCTATGGCTGGCGGGTGGCGCTCTACATCTTCGTCGCCGGTCTTTCCGGGGGCTCGCAGATGCTGGCGGCCGCGGCCGATCTCTTCGGTGGCGAGCGCGGCCGCGGCATCGTCCGGCGCGGGCGCACTCTGGCGCTGCTCGCCGTCGCCGCGGGACCCGGGCTGCTGATCGCCGATCTGCACTACCCCCGCCGCTTTTACAACATGCTGCGGATCTTCCGGCCGACCTCGCCAATGTCGATCGGGACCTATGTGCTGTCGACCTTCAGCCTGTTCAGCCTGGTCACCGCCGCGGCGGAATATCTGGGCGGCAACGGCGGCGGCTGGCGTGCCGCGGCGCGCGGCGCGCAACTGCCGGCGGTGCTCGCCGGGGCCGGGCATGACCACTTATACCGCGGCGTTGCTGGCGGCGACCAGCACGCCCTATTGGGCCGCAGCACCTCGCCCGCTCGCGGCCGAGTTCGCCGGCTCGGCAATCGCCTCCGCCGCGGCGGCGCTGGCGCTCGGCGAACGCGCGGCCGGCGAGGCCGAGTTGGCGCAGCGGCTTGAAGCCGTCGCCGCTCTGGCGAGCGCCGCCGAGCTTGCTGCCGCGATCCGCGCCGACCATCAGCGCCGCCAGCGGGGGCTCGACGATTCGAATGACCCGGCTTCGGCAATCAGCCCCGGCAGCATTGCGGCCTCGGCGATGGTCGCGTTGCCGCTCGGCCTCTATTCCGCCGGGCTGCTGCGGCGGCGCCGGCAACCCATTCTGGCGGTCGCCATGTCTATCGCGGTGCTGGCGGGGAGCTTGATGCTGCGCCGGTCGGTGCTGCTTGCCGGCAACGAATCCGCGCGCCAATCGCGCCAGTCGCTGCGCTTTGCGCGTCGAGAGCCGCGGGACCCGGACGGATGAGCGGATCGGGGAAGCCTGCCGGGGCTGGCGTGGACGTGTCGGGCCGCGGTCGCGAGGCGCTGGCTCGGCTCGACCACGTTCTTCGCGACCATCCGGCGCTGCTCGCGGCGGAACTGACCGACGCGGTGCGGGGCGTCGTTGCCCTGCGCGGCGAGATGATCGTGCGCCGCGATCGCGACGGGCCCGGGCCGGCCGTCGACCAGCGGTTGGAGCGGGTCAACGCGGTCCTGAGCATGCTGATCGGCAGCGAGTTTCCGCTGACCGGAGCGCGTTGGCAGCGCATCGAGCGCGCCAGGGACGTGCTGAGGGAGATCCTCGCCGAGGAAGAGGCGCCGGCGCGCGCCGGCTGAGGTAAAGCCGCGGGCCGGCGTCGTTCGCGCGGTGGTCCGAAAACAGCCCGGCGCCGGGTTGTCCCAGCCGGCCGCCGGATGCTAAGACTTGAGCAAAGTCAGAGCGATAAGTTGCCCCGTCGGGAGGACCGCCATGAAATCGGGTCTGTTCAGCAGCGAACCGCTGTCGCCGGCGGCGCGGCGCACAATTGTCGCCGGCAGCGTCGGCTTTGCCGTCGATTTCTTCGACATCTACCTGCCGGCCCTGGTGCTGGTGCCGGTCATGAGCTATTTCGAGCCGCAGGGCCTCAGCTCGACGGCAACCACCACGATCTATTACTTCACGATCGTCGCCACCCTGCTCGGCCGTCCCTGCGGTGCGGTGATCTTCGGCCACTGGGCCGACAAGATCGGCCGCCGCCGGACGACGATGATCAGCATCGCCGGGTTCGGCATTTTCACCTTGCTGATCGCCGGCATTCCCGGTGATGCCGCGATCGGCATCTGGTCGCTGGTGCTGCTGATCGCGATCCGCTTTGTCGGCGGCGTGTTCATGGGCGGCGAATACACCTCGAACAACACGCTGGCGCTCGAGATGGTGCCGAAGGACCGGCGCGGCTTTGTCGGCGGGCTGATTCAGGGCTCCTTCCCGATCGGCTTCGCCGTCGTTTCGCTGGTCACGACGGTCATGCTGAGCCTCACCACGAAGGCCCAGTATTACGCCTGGGGATGGCGCGTCCCGTTCCTGCTCGGCTTCGCTATCGCCTTCGCGTTTCTGTTCTATTACCGGAGCGTGCCCGAATCGACCTTGTGGCAGGCGAGCGAGAAGAGCGCCCGGCCGCTCAGGGACGTGCTGTCGGGCAGACATCTGCGTACGCTCGGCCAGATCTTTCTGATGATGAGCGGCTTTTGGCTGGTTGGCCAGCCTTCGACCCTACTGCCGGCAATCATGGTCCAGCATCTGCATGTACCGAGCCGGCTGACCTCGAACGGCTTTCTGTTCGCCAGCATCGCGTTGTTCTTCGCCTTTGTCGGCAATGCCCTGCTGAGCCAGATGATCGGCCGGCGCCGCGCCATCGTGATCGCCTCGACGGCGGTGCTGATCGGCGGCCCGCTGCTCTACTACGCCACGATCACCAACGCGCTCGACGGCGGCACGCCGCTGGTCACCACGATCCTCGCCGCTGCTTTCCACGTGCTGGCGCTTTCGCCCTGGGGGATCGTGACCGTCTATATCTGCGAGCGTTTCCCGACCCATGTGCGCGCCAGCGGCTATGGCATCGGCTACAGTCTGGCGGTGGTGATCCCCTCCTTCGCCGGCATCTACACACTGTGGCTCGCGCATGTGATGCCGTATCTCTATACGCCGATCGTGCTCTTGGTTCTGGCGACGATGCTGATGATCGTCGGCGCCCTGCTCGGCCCCGAGACGCGGGAGGCGGAGATGCACCTGCCGGATCTCGGCTTCGGACAGGTCCGGGGTTCCGGGCCGTTTGCGGCGTCCCGCTCGGACTGAGCGGGGCCGAAGGAGGCGGGCCGTCGCCCGCCTGCGTTTTCTCTGCCGTCGTCGCAGCTCTCGGCTGCAGAGCGGAACCAAACCCTGGCGCGAGGCGTCTCGCATGGCGGGGCCGAAGCGGCGTTGCGCCGGGAAGTGGTGCTGCGCCCTTGCGGCCCGGTCGCAGCAATTCGATCGGAGCCGATCATGGCAAGCCATCAGTCTTCCGCCGAAAAGCGCACGGTCGCGCGCGTCATGCACGAGTTCAAGCACGGCGAGCTCAAGACCGCGCGCGGTTCGCGAAAAGTCAAAAACCCGAAGCAGGCGATCGCGATCGCGCTGAGCGAGGCCGGCGCCTCCAACCAACAGAGCGAAGCGGCCAACGTCCACAACCGCGGCCGCACCAAGGCCAAGGAGAGCCACGGCGAGACCTATGAGGACGAAGCCGAAGGCCACCGCGCCACCCAGAAAACCTATGCCCGCGCGACGGCGCGCTCGCATGGAAGCGGCAAGGCCGAGGGTCACGAGAAAACCCGCGCCGAGCTCTATGCCGAAGCCAAGCGCCGCAACATCCCCGGCCGCTCGAAGATGGACAAAGCCCGGCTCGGGCACGCTCTCGCCCGCTGACGCTCGCGCACCGCCAGCCCTCAGAGCGGCTCAAAAGCAACTTTAAGGATCCAACATCGTGGTCATTCCCGCCTCTCGCGTCGCGAAAGCGGGAACCCAGGGGCGAGTCGGCTCACGATTCGATTCCCTGTTCAAGCCGGGGCGGGCTCTGGACCCCGCCGCCGCGCGCTTCCGCGGAGGCGACGTCTGATCGGATGATGCCCTAGCTAGAGCGCGCGAGCGGCGGCGAGAAATGTGCGGATTTTGTCGGGGTCCTTCTTTCCGAGGCGGTTCTCTACGCCGGACGAAACATCGACGCAGGCCGCTCCGGAAATACGCACCGCCTCGGGCAGCAGCGCGGCGGTCAATCCGCCCGACAGCATCCACGGGCGCCGCCATGAACGGCCGGCGATCAGCCGCCAGTCGAAAGCAAGCCCATTGCCGCCGGGCAGCGCATCCGGCCGAGATGGCGGCTTCGCATCGAACAACAAAACATCGGCGGCCTGCTCGTGCTCTGCGGCGCGGACGAGATCGTCGGGGGTGGCGATCGGCACCGCCTTGATCATCTTGCGGCCAAAGCGCTCCCTGGCTTCCGCCACACGATCCGGGCTCTCGCTTCCGTGAAATTGAAGAAAATCGATCGGCGCCGTGGCGAGGACGGCCGCGATCATCTCGTCCTCGGCATCGACGAAGAGCCCGACCCGGGCGGTCCCGGCAGGAACCGCGGCGCAGAGCCGGGCCGTCTCGGCTGCAGTGACCGCGCGCGGGCTCGGCGGGTAGAACACAAAACCCAGATAGGCGGCGCCCCCGGCGACGGCAGCCGTCACCGCCGCTTCGCTGGACAATCCGCAGATCTTGGCCGCAACCATTATTCCTGCTTATGTAAAGGGTGGGGCTGATCGCCGCGGCGATCGCTCCCCAGCGCTTCGAGCTGCCGGGTCAGCGCGTCGATCTGCGCCTCCAGCCGTCTTCAGCCGAGGATCTTCTCCGGCCGCGGGCGCCGCTGCCCCCGCATCGGCCGCCGGAGGCTTTTCCTCGGCCGCATACGGGGCCAGCATTTTGAGGGCGCGCTGAAACAGCGCCATGTTCTGCTTGCCCATTTCCTCGAATTGCCCGAACGGAAAGATGCCGAAGGTGGCCTGCAGGCTTTTGCGCATCTGCTCCTGGTTGCGGCCAAAGGCGATCATCGCCTGCTCGAGATACCCCGGCACCAAAACCTGCATGCTGTCGCCATAAAAGCCGATCAGCTGCCGCAGAAAGCTGATCGGCAGCAGGTTCTGGCCCTTCTGCTCCTGCTCGACGATGATCTGGGTCAGCACCGAGCGGGTGATGTCCTCGCCGGTCTTGGCGTCATGGGCCACGAAATCGCCGCCTTCTTTGATCAGCTTGGCCAGATCGTCGAGGGTGACGTAGCTGCTCGTCGCCGTGTTGTAGAGCCGACGGTTGGCGTATTTCTTGACGACGACCGGCTTGCCGCCGCCCGGCCTTTCGCTGTTCGGGGTGTTCATGCGCGCGCCGTCTCCCGTCGGAAAATCTTCCTCGCCACAATACCGCTATTCGGCGCGTTCGCCTCATCAAACCCGCGGCATCGGTGCCGGGCGCACTTCCGCCGCTGAGCTCGCGGCGTATATTGCCGACGATGACCGACGCCCGCGACCTCGCGCGCCGCTATCTGGCGCTGTGGGAGGATTATCTGACGGCGCTGCTGTCCGACCCCGGTGCCGCGGACCCGTTGCCGCGCCAGCGCGCCGCCGGGTCGGATCCCGCCCAGGCGGCGTTGCCGCGTGACCCTGCCGCCAGCACCGGACCGCCGGCTGGCGCCGCGCCCCTTTCCGGCGCATTTGGCGAGCGCGATCGGCTTGTGGCTGAGCTCTCGCGCCGCCTTGCGGTTGTTGAAGAACATGTCGCTGCCGTCGAGCGCGACCGGGGACAAGCTGCGCGTCCTCGCCGCCGAAATCGACGCGTTCGGGCCTGATCGGGTCGCCTGCGCGCTCGACGACGAGATCGCCCTGCGCGCCGAAAGCTATCTCGCCGGGATCGAAGCCTATCGCCGCCATCCCTATCGCCGGTCGGCGCCCGACCCGCCGGTGCTCTGGGAGGAGGGGACCACACGACTTCTCGACTATGGCGGCGGCAGGCCGGATTTCGCGGTCCTGGTCGTGCCGTCGTTGATCAACCGCTATTACGTCCTCGATCTGCTGCCCGAGCGCAGCTTTTTGCGCCATCTCGCGGCAACCGGCTTGCGACCGATGGTCGTCGATTGGGGCGCGCCCGGCGCCGCAGAACGCCGGCTCGATCTCAACGGCTACAGCGAACGCCTCGACCGCGGCGTCGCCGCCGCAGCGCAATGCGCCGGCGCTCCGCTGGCAATGCTCGGCTACTGCATGGGCGGCCTGCTCGCCGTCGCGGCGGCATTGCGGCAGCCGCGCCAGGTCGCGTGCGTTGCGCTGTTGGCGACGCCCTGGGATTTCCATGCGGCACCGGGTGCCCTGGCGAGGCTGCTCGGCCTCGGCGCGGACAGGCTGGCTCCGGCTGGAGCCGTCGCCGACGCGGTCCCGGTCGAGATCGTCCAGAGCTTCTTCTTCCTGCTCGATCCCTTCTTGGCCGAACGCAAATTCGTTCGGCTCGCCCGGTTCGATCCCAACGGCGAAGCGGCGCGCAGCTTTGTGGCGCTCGAAGACTGGATCAACGATGGGGTCCCGCTGGGGCTGACGCTGGCGCGGGACTGCATCCGCTCTTGGTATCGCGACAACGAGCCCGGGTGTGGGACCTGGCGCGTCGCCGGCGATCGGGTACAGCCCGGACTGCTGCGCCGCCCGGCCCTCGTCGTGATCCCCGGCCGCGACCGGATAGTGCCGCCGCTCTCGGCGGAAGCGTTGGCGGCGGCGCTCGGCCGGGCGGACGTACTGCGTCCGGCACTCGGCCATGTCGGCATGATGGCGGCGGCAGGGGCCCCGGCGATGCTGTGGACGCCGATCGCCGAGTGGCTTCGCGCGCATCTGCGGCCGCGTTGAGGCCGGCGCCGGTGGACTTCGCCCGGAAGGGCTTTTACATTCGCGAAATCTGCCCAAATGAGCCGCAAACTTTGCGAGGAGGATCTCCCGATGGCCGATATCGTCATTGCCGGCGCCGCGCGCACCCCGGTCGGCGCGTTCAATGGCGGGCTTGCGAGCCTGCCCGCGCACAAGCTCGGCGAAGTCGCGATCGTCGAGGCGCTGCGCCGCGCCGAGGTCGAGCCTAAGGAGGTCTCGGAGGTCATCATGGGCCAGATCCTGGCCGCCGGCGAAGGCCAGAACCCGGCCCGCCAGGCGGCGATCGCCGCCGGCATGCCGTTCGAGGTCACCGCCTATGGCGTCAACCAGCTGTGCGGCTCGGGGCTGCGCACGGTAGCGCTCGGCTGGCAGGCGATCCGCACCGGCGACAGCGAGATCGTCGTCGCCGGCGGGCAGGAGAGCATGAGCCAGGCGCCGCACTGCATCCATCTGAGAAACGGCGTCAAGATGGGCGATGCCGAGCTGGTCGACACGATGATCAGGGACGGGCTGTGGGACGCGTTCAACGGCTATCACATGGGCAACACCGCCGAGAACGTCGCCGAGCGCTGGCAGATCACCCGCGAGCAGCAGGACGCGTTCGCCGCCGCCTCGCAGGGGAAGGCCGAAGCGGCGCAAAAGGCCGGCCGCTTCAAGGACGAAATCGTTCCGGTCAGGATTGCCGGCCGGCGCGGCGAAACTGTCGTCGATACCGACGAGCACCCCAAGCACGGCACCACGGTCGAGGTGCTCGCGAAATTGCGCCCGGCCTTCGACAAGAACGGCACGGTCACTGCCGGCAACGCCTCGGGGATCAATGACGGGGCTGCCGCGGTGGTGCTGATGACCGCCGAGGCGGCGGCCAAGCGCGGGGTGCGCCCGCTTGCCCGCATCGTCTCGTGGGCGACCGCCGGGGTCGACCCGGCGATCATGGGCTCGGGCCCGATCCCGGCCAGCCGCATGGCGCTCAAAAAAGCCGGCTGGACCGCCGGCGATCTCGATCTGGTCGAGGCCAACGAAGCCTTCGCCGCCCAGGCCTGCGCGGTCAACAAGGACCTCGGCTGGAATGTCGACAAGGTCAACGTCAACGGCGGCGCGATCGCTCTCGGCCACCCGATCGGCGCCTCCGGCGCGCGGGTGCTGATCACCCTGCTGTACGAAATGCAGCGGCGCAACGTGAAGAAAGGTTTGGCGACCTTGTGCATCGGCGGCGGCATGGGGATCGCCATGTGCCTCGAGCGCGATTAGCCCGTTCCGGATCAGATCGAGGGCCAAGCCAATAGGGAGGGACGCATGGCGAGGGTGGCGGTGGTCACCGGCGGGACGCGCGGCATCGGCCGGGCGATCTCGGCAGCGCTGGCGAATGCCGGCTACCGGGTCGCGGCGACCTATGCGGGCAACGATGCGGCGGCGCAACAGCTCAAGGACGAGACCGGCATTGCGGCGTTCAAGTTCGATGTCGCCGATTTTGCCGCGTGCGCCGAGGGAGTGAAGGCGGTCGAAGCGGCGCTCGGGCCGACCGAAATCCTGATCAACAATGCCGGCATCACCCGCGACGCGACGATGCACCGCATGAGCTTCGAGCAGTGGAACGCGGTGATCCAGACCAACCTGGCCTCGTGCTTCAACATGTCGAGGGCGGTCATCGAAGGGATGCGGACGCGCGGCTTCGGCCGCATCGTCAATATCGGCTCGGTCAACGGCCAGGCCGGGCAATATGGCCAGGTCAATTACGCCGCCGCAAAATCGGGCATTCACGGCTTTACCAAGGCCTTGGCCCAAGAGGGGGCGGCGCGCGGCGTTACCGTCAACGCCGTGGCCCCCGGCTATGTCGATACCGAGATGGTGCGCGCGGTGCCGGCCGAGGTGCTGGAAAAGATCATCGCCCGCATCCCGGTGGGCCGTCTCGGCAAGGCCGAGGACATCGCCCGCACGGTATTGTTTCTGGTCGCCGACGACGCCGATTTTATTACCGGCTCGACGCTTTCGGTCAATGGCGGCCAGCACATGTATTGAGAGATGCCGATCGTCCGCCGGCCCTTGCTCGCGCTTCCGGCGATGCTCTGGGCGGCGGGTTTGGTGCGAGCGGCTCCGGCGCCGTCCCTCGACCTCGATTACCGTGACGGCCGGCTGATCTGGCCGGCGGGCAGCACGCGTGCGGCGGCCGGGCGGGCCGGCGTGAGCGCGAACAAGACGGAGGGCGACGGCGCCACCCCTGCCGGGCGCTATCCGCTGGTGTGCGGATTTTACCGGGCGGACCGGATTGCGCGCCCTTTCTCGAGGCTGCCGATGCGCGCCCTGTCGCCGCACGATGCCTGGGTCGACGATGCCGCCGACCGCAATTATAACCGCCCGGTTTCCTTGCCCTATGCCGCCCATGCCGAGCCGATGTGGCTCGACGACGCGGTCTACGATCTGCTGGTCGTGATCGGCTACAACATGGCGCCAGTCATACCCGGCGCCGGCAGCGCCATCTTTCTGCACATCGCGCGTCCCGATTTCTCCCCCACGGCGGGCTGCATCGCGGTTGATAAGGAAGTCTTGCTGCGCCTGGTGCGGCTACTCGGTCGAGGCAGCCGGATCACGATTCACGGGTGAGACCGAGCCGCCCTTCGCGTCGCCCCGTCGCGCACTCACTTACGGCGGCGCGGACCTGCTCTGCAGGCCAACAGGATCCCCGCGCCCAGGGCGATCAGCGCCGCGAACGCCCAGCACAGCAGAATGCTGAGGATGATCGGATCCCACAGAACAGGCGAGACGTAACGCTGAATTACCGCCTGGACGAGGTTCAGGCCCGGCCGGTCGAGCTGGTACCACAGTTGGCCGAGCGCGATCGGCTCCCAGATCTTTGTATCGAGCCAGGCGATCACATCGCGGATCAGCACCGAGAGACCGGCGAGGACGATGATCCACCCGATCACGCGCCCGGCGATCATTTCTGAAGCCCCTGCCCTTTGTCGTCGCAAAAATAGCCTGTCTGGCGGCGAGCGCAACGGCTTTGCGCGAATGGCCGTTACGACATCAAACCGTAACCTTGACGGCGGCGCGCGACTCTGCGGATAATCGCGTTGTCCAAGGGGTGCCCCGTCAGGGGGCTGAGATACCGCCGGCCCGTCCGCTTTTAACAAGAGCGGCAGCGGGGCGCGGAAACCCTTCGAACCTGATCCGGGTCGTACCGGCGTAGGGACAGGAACGCATCGGCTGGTGGCCGGCCTCCTCTTCGCGGATACCCCACGGATCTTCGTTCAACCGGTGCCACGGGAGATCGACGATGCCCGATTCCGCTCCACTCTCATCCGCAAAGCTCATGCCGAAAGTCGAGGAGCTGCGGGTCACCACCGGGCCGTTCCCGGCCTCGAGCAAGGTCCATATGACGGGCCGGGCTCATCCCGAGATCCGGGTCGCGATGCGCGAGATCGACCTCGAAGCGTCATCCGGCGAGCCGGCGGTGCGCGCCTACGACACTTCGGGCCCCTATTCCGACCCGGCGGTCGAGACCGACATCCGACGCGGCTTGCCCGAGCTGCGCAGGCCGTGGATTTTGGGGCGCGGCGACGTCGAATTCTACCAGGGCCGCGAGGTCAAGCCCGAGGACAACGGCTTGCGTCGCGGCGAGGCGGGCGGCGTCTCGCTGTTCGATCGCGGCGGGCGCAAGGTGCTGCGCGCCAAGGCGGGAGCCGCCCCGACCCAGCTCGCCTATGCCCGGCGCGGCATTGTCACCCCGGAGATGGAGTATGTCGCGATCCGCGAAAACCTCGGGCGCGACCAGCTGCGGCGCGAGGGTGCGGTCGATGGCGAGTCGTTCGGCGCTGCGATCCCCGACCATGTGACGCCGGAGTTTGTCCGCGACGAGATCGCCCGCGGTCGCGCGATCATCCCGAACAACATCAACCACCCCGAAACCGAGCCGATGATCATCGGCCGAAATTTCCTGGTCAAGGTCAACGCCAATATCGGCAACTCGATCGTTTCCTCCTCGGTCGCCGAGGAAGTCGAGAAGATGGTATGGGCGACGCGCTGGGGCGCCGACACGGTCATGGACCTGTCGACCGGGCGCAACATTCATACGATCCGCGAATGGATCGTCCGCAACTCGCCGGTTCCGATCGGCACGGTGCCGATCTACCAGGCGCTCGAAAAGGTCGGCGGCGCGGCCGAGGAGCTGACCTGGGAATTGTTCCGCGACACGCTGATCGAGCAGGCCGAGCAGGGCGTCGACTATTTCACGATCCATGCCGGGGTGCGCCTCGCCTATATCCCGCTGACCGCGTCCAGGGTCACCGGCATCGTCTCGCGCGGTGGCTCGATCATGGCGAAATGGTGCCTCGCCCATCACCAGGAGAGTTTCCTCTACACCCATTTCCGCGAGATCAACGAGATCATGCGGGCCTATGACGTCAGCTATTCCCTCGGCGACGGGTTGCGCCCCGGCTCGAATGCCGACGCCAATGACCGCGCCCAGTTCGCCGAGCTCCAAACCCTGGGCGAATTGACCAAGCTCGCCTGGGAGGACGATGTCCAGGTCATGATCGAAGGCCCCGGCCATGTGCCGATGCACAAGATCAAGATCAACATGGAAAAGCAGCTCGAGGAATGCGGCGAAGCGCCGTTCTACACCTTGGGCCCGCTCGTCACCGACATCGCACCGGGCTACGACCACATCACCAGCGGTATCGGTGCGGCGATGATCGGCTGGTTCGGCACGGCACTGCTCTGCTACGTCACCCCCAAGGAGCATCTGGGCTTGCCCGACCGCGACGACGTCAAGGTCGGGGTCATCACCTACAAGATCGCGGCGCACGCCGCCGATCTCGCCAAGGGCCACCCCGCCGCGCGCGAGCGCGATGACGCCCTGTCGCGGGCGCGGTTCGAGTTCCGCTGGCGCGACCAGTTCAACCTGTCGCTCGATCCCGAGACGGCCGAGAAGTTCCACGACCAGACCCTGCCGGCCGAAGGTGCGAAGCTGGCACACTTCTGCTCGATGTGCGGGCCCAAATTCTGCTCGATGCAGATCACCCAGGAGATCCGCGACTACGCCCGCGCCGGGATGGAGGAGAAGTCGAAAGCCTTCATCGAGCAGGGCGGCGAGATCTACACCGACGAGCACGGCCAGCCGCGGGCCGCAGCCGATTGATCTTAGCCAAGCCCGCCGCTCGCTCTCATTCGCTGTGAGCGGGCGACGGGCAACGGCATGGGCCTGCGCCTGATCCGGAGGTAAGCCAATCCCAGCACTGAATTGATGGCGGGTGAAGCTCTTTTAAGTCGTAAGAGCAAATTGGGGCAGATGCTCCGTCGGATTTATCACAACTTACCAGACCCGCCATCGACGAATTTCGAATATTTTAACCTTAACCCATCGATTTATACCTACCTGCCGCCCAGTCCGACGATCTACGACATCGGGTCCAAGTCAGGCCGCGCTGGTTATTTCGGTGGTCCGCCACCGGATGCGACGGTCGTTTGTATCGATATTGAGGCCGGCCCTGGCGTCGATGTCGTCGCCGACGCCCAGGACCTGGGCGCCATCCCCTCTGAATCTGGTGATTGCGTGTTCATTGTCGGCGTCCTCCAGCATCTGCCCTCACCACCCAAGGCAATCGAGGAGGCTTTTCGCGTGTTGCGCCCCGGCGGAATCATCTTTGTGAACGTTCCGTTCATCTTTGTATATCACCGCGATCCCGAGGACTTTGCTCGCTTTAGCGTACCGGGATTGGATTTGCTGTGCTCGCGATTTAACAAGATCGCCAGCGGCTCGCGCCGCGGTCCCGCCTCCACCTTTTGTGATCTCTTGATCCGTTTTCTCGGTATATCGCTATCTTTCAACAGTGACGCAATTTACGCGGGGATGGTGTATTTGGGAAAATGGAGCTTATTTTGGATCAAATATCTTGATATCGTGATCGGCCGCTATTCGACCGCCTATATCATGTCGGGCAGCCCGTACTTTGTCGGCCGCAGACCCTTCTCGGGGGCGCCTTCGGCGGCGGACGGCTGATTGATCCGGCCGTGATGCGCGACGGCTTAGCCTGTCCTCTCTCCCCACGGCTGACGCCAGATCAGAGTAATTCGCCTTGGCTGAACTACGGAGGACACGTGAGCGACCACAGAGGCGACGCCCGCCGCTACCCCGACCGCCCAATCGTCGGGGTGCTGGCGGTGGTGTTGCGCGGCGAGAGGGCACTGGTTGTGCGCCGCGCCAACCCGCCGCTGGCCGGCCGCTGGGGGTTTCCGGGCGGTGTGCTCGAATTGGGCGAGACGGTCGCACAAGGCGCGATGCGCGAGCTGGTCGAAGAGACCGGGGTCGTCGCGGAGCCGGCCGACATCTTGACCGTGATCGATACGATCGACCGCGACGACCAAGGCGGGGTCCGCTACCACTACACCCTGGTCGCCGTCCGCGGCATGTGGCAGGCGGGCGAAGGGGCACCCGGCGACGACGCCGACGAAGTTGCCTGGCTCAGCCGCGCCGAGATCGTCGAGGGCGCCCTGCCGACCGCCCCCGCCTTGCTGCCGCTGATTGACCTCGCGCTCGCCGGCAGCAGATAATCCGCGCCGTCAAGCTGGGTTCAGCTGGTCCAGTGGCCGTCGACCCAGGTCCAGCCGCCGGCTCCCTGCTGCCAGTAGCCGGGTTGCCAATTCGCGGTCGGGTTCGGGCGTTCGACATATTGTCCGGACGTCCACGCGTACTGCGAGCCGTTCCAGCTCCAATGCCCCGGCTGCCACATCGCCAGCGGCGAGGGTGACGGCGGCGGAGTTTCGACCCGCGGCGGCGGCGGAGCATAGGGAGCCACGTACCCGCTCATCGTTCCCGAGCTGCTCGGCGCCATCGCCGGCCCGGTGCTCGATCCGTATTGTGGTGTCGCATAGTCGGAGTTGGGGGGCGCCAATGGAGTTGGCGCCGCATTCGCGGTCGGCGGATACGCCGCAGGCGGGTATGTCGGCGTCTCATCCGGTGCGACCGTTGCCACCGGCGGCGGGTATGCCGGCATCTGATCCGGTGCGACCATCCCGACCGCAGGCGGCGGTGGATATGCCGGTGTCACAGCCGCAGCTGGCGAGGGTGGGGGCGGCGGCGCAACACAGCCGGACAAGGCTGTGGCGCCCAACGCGATCGCGGCGATGCCGACCACCCGACCGAGATATTGCATTCGATCCTCCAGGCTTTCTGCAGCGCGGGGGGCCCGATCGCTGCTCCCAGAGGTAGAAACACGACGAGGCGCCGATCATTCCGTGGCGGGGTTTTCGGCCGATTTTCGCCGCACCGTGTCGTCACCGGCCGATCAGTGCCGCCTCAAGATTGCCAGTGGCCCTCGGTCCATACCCAACCCCCCGATCCCTGCTCCCAATAGCCCGGCAGCCAGTTGGCGGTCGGGGTTGGGCGTTGGACATAATGACCGGGCGTCCAGGCATATCTTGCGCCGTCCCAGTTCCAGTGGCCGACCAACCACAGCGAATCCGCCGATCGGGCGGGCGACGGTATTTCGGCGCGCATTGGCGGTGGCGGGTAGGGTGCTGCTGCCGCTGCCGAATGAGCCGGCGGATCGGATTTGACAGCAGAACAGGCCGATAACCAAGCCACGCAGATCGCCGCGGCAACCAGTCCGCCCGTGCGGGCGAAGCGCTTCATCGCAACCTCCCTCGACGCCGCGCGGGTTGGCCCCGCTTGCTCTAAGACTTCCTGTTCTCACACGGCCCGCCCCGGGAGACGACTCCGAACGCTGGCGGCTGTTATGTTTTGCCGCTCAAAACCGCCGAGAGCCGTAATCTACGCCAACGTCATCGAAAACGCGAGAGCGATCGAGCGCCTCGATCTACCGAAAAGGACCGAAGGCGGCACGGCGCCTGAGCTGTCGGGACATTCGGGGCGAAGGTGTCGATTGCGGTCAACGGCGAAACGCCGGACAATGGCGATCGACCCGAGGCTCTTGGAGACTGACATGGCGGCCAGGATGATCTTCACCGCCCTCGCTCTGATCTTGGCGGCTGTGGCGTTTTTGGGCGGCGGGCCGGGGACAGGCGGGCCGCTCGATCCGTTCGGAATCCTGTTCCTGTTCGCGTCCGGTCTGATCTGGCTTGGGTGGGAAGCGATCCAGGAAGGCTATTCTTACTTTCGCGACGCTGGCAAGTCGGGCAAAGAACGTCCGGACTTGCCGATTATTCGAATGGGGCCGATGATCATAAAAGGGATAACTGCAAAAAAGCCGCGGCCGAAAAGCTCGAGTTAAGGAAATCCCCGGGGGAGCTGCGCCGAAACGAAGGCGTCCAGGGGGACTGCTGATCGCTCATCGCCGCGAGAAGCCGAGTTCGAAGTGGGTTCCCTGCAAAACGAAGGCCTATCGCATTCTGCGGTTTTGGAACAACAAGGGCCCAGCGAATCTCGACGGCGTCCATCAGACGACCGCCGACGCGCTGGGCGCATCACCCCGACCCGAACCCTCCCCCATCAAGGGAGAGGGTTCGGGTCGGGGTCCCGCCCGCATTCCGAAGCCGTTTTGCCCGATAAACAACAACAGCTAGCGGAACATTCGGCCTTCGGGCGGGAGGCCGAGCAGGATCTGCCCGACGGTCTCGAAATGGACCGGGCGCCCCTGTCCCTGCTGGGTCCCGGCATGGATGTCACGCAGCCGCCGCTCGAACGGGTTCTCGTTGAAAATCGCGGTGGCCCCGGCCGCGCTGTACACGGCGGCGACCACGTCGCGCGCCTGCTGGATCGCCCAGGTCGAGGCGAGGCGAAGCCGAGGGTGCTGCTCGGGCAGGAAGTCGCCGGTCTGGTCGGCCGCGTCCCACATTTCGCGCAGGGTCGCGTGGATGAAGGCGCGTGAGGAGCGCAGCCGAGCCTCGCACTGCGCCACCTGCGACTGGATCACGTTGTTCTGGCGCAGCGGGTTGCGCGCGCCGCGCGGGATCTTGTCGCGCGCCAGCACGATAAACGCTTCGAGCGCGCCGCGCGCGATGCCGAGCGACACGTTCGAGAAGCCCATGGCATAAATCATGCCGCTGGTGAATTTGTATAAGAGACCGGGCTCGCGCCGCTCGGCCTGGTTGTCGCGCGAGGCGGTGTATTTCTGCGGTACGAACAAATCCTCGACCGCGTAGCTGTCGCTGCCGGTGCCGCGGAGCCCGATGACCTGCCAGTTGTCGATGATCTCGGCGCTGGTCTTCGGGAACAGCACCGTGCGCACAAAGGGCCGCCCGTTGGGGTTCATCCGCGGGGTGCCGTCCTCTTCGAAGATCGGCACATGCGCGCCGAGCCAGGTGGCATGCCGACTGCCGGTGGCGAACCCCCAGCGCCCGGTGACGCGGACGCCGCCCTCGACGGCCACCCCGCGGCCGGCGCCGGGCAATTCCGGCCCCCAGGCGAGGATGCCGCGCGGCGGCCCGAAGACCTCGCGCGCCACCGCCGGGTCGAGATAGGGTGCGGTCATCGAGCAGCCCGAATTCTGCCCCAGCGACCAGGCGACGCTGGGCTCGGCCCTGGCGATCTCTTCGAGCACCTGGACGTAGGTCAGCGGATGAAGCTCGGCCCCGCCCATCGCGCGCGGCAGCAACAGCCGGAAAAATCCGCCCTCGACTAATGCCTCGACCACCCGCTCGGGCAGCTGACGTTGCGCTTCGATCTCGTCGGCCGCGTCTTCGAGCAATGGCGCCAAAGCGCGGGCGCGTTCGACGTAATCCGTGCCGCGCGGTTCGGCGGGTGCCAAATCGAGCTCGATCGACGCCATTTTTTCTCCTTTTGCCGGCGGTTCCTCGCTGCCGGCGCCGTCCGCCAGAGGATACATCGGCGCGGCGTTTGTGGTGAAGATTTATGACCCGGGCATGGTCCGGGCCCGCAGATGCTCGCGGTGCATCCGTTGGCTAATGGCCCATCGTGACGTCCGGTTCGGGCCGGCCACAATCCTGCAGCCGGGCCTGCCTCCGCCTTGTACGCCTTTTAAAGCTTCAGGTAATGTGACAGATCTGATAAGATCTCGATGATTTTGTGTGCCGTGGCGTGGCCCAGATCGCTTCCTACCGTTGAGCTGTAATAGACCAAAAACGGGGTCGAAATACTTGCGTACAGGCACAACCAAAGCTGTTTGGCCACGGCGCCATGCGGGCGTGCCGAGGTAACCTCGGCGCGCAACTCCTTCGCCATCGCTGCGGCCTCGACCAAGGCCGGGTCCTGAAGATGGCGCCGCACTTCGCACAACGCCACCTCGATCCCATCGAGCCACCCGATTTGGGTCGGGACGTCCGCCCGGATTATGGCGAGGTGTTCCGAGGAGATCGGCGCGTCAGTGCCCACCGTGCCGCCAAATTCCAGCGACGCCCCGATGTTGGCTACTACCGGATAAAGGGTCTCGCCGTTGTCTTGGTCCGGGTTCGCCGCTGCCATTCCCCGCTCCCGACCGAACACATCCGTGAGATCTGGCGATCCCGCCGGCCGATCGCAATCGCCGATCAGGACGAAATTTTGACGCTCATCGCGCTTTTGCGTGCTCGGCCAGAGCAATCGGGCGGCCGATCAGGCAGGCACCAGGAGCGGGCGCCACCAGCGCCAGGTCAGCAGCAGCACCGCCAGACCAGCAAAGCCAGTCGCGGCGACCGCCCAGGAGGCGCCGATCAACGCGGCCAGCGCGCCGATCTGAATGAAGCCGACCATGCCGATGCCGATGCACACCGACAACACGCCATAGACGCGGCTGCGCATCTCGGCCGGCGCCGACAGATAGACGAGAGTCGCCTGCATGATGCTGAAGCAGGCGTTGGCCACGCCGGTCATCAGCAATACCGAGCCGGCGAGCAGCGGATAGGGCGCCAGCGCGAACACCGGCACCATGATCAGATAGGCGACAACCCCGCCCAGATAGATGCGCGAGAACAAAGGCTGCCGGACCAGCAGCGCGATCGCCGCGGCGCCGCAGAATGCCCCGATTCCGGTCATGCTGGAGAGGATGCCGATGCCGACCGCGCCGAGCCCGAACCGGTCATGGCCGATCACCGGGATCATGCTGGTCGAAGGCCAGGCGAACACGTTGGAGATGACAGTAATCATCAGGACGGCAATCAGCCGCGGGTCGCGGCGGACGAGCGCAAACCCCTCGATCATCCGCGCCAATATCCCTTGCGCGCCGGCCGGGCGGGCGAGATTGCGATGGCGCACCCGCAACGCCGCTGCGAGCGCCACCAGGTAGGATAGGACGCTGACCGAAAAGACGCCGCCGATGCCGAACGTCGCCAGCAGAACGCCGCCAAGGGCGGGGCCGAGAATCTGGCTCGCGTTGTTGGCGCCGACATCGACCGACATCGCCGCACCCATGCGTTCGGGCCCGACCACCTCGCCGATCATCGTGCGCCGCACCGGATTGTCGGTCGTCCAGCCGATGCCGTTGACAAAGCTCGCAAGGGCGAGCTGCCACACCGCGAGCGCACCGGCAAAGGCCAGCAAGGCCAGGGTCAGCGAGGTCAGCCCCATCGACAGGACGACGAGGACGAGCGTGGTGCGCCGCTCGATCCGCTCGGCGACGGCGCCGATCACCGCCCCGAACAGCGCCATCGGCAGCATCCGCAGCATCGTCAGCGCGGCGACGATGAACGGCGACCGGGTGCGCTGATAGACAAAGACCGCGACCGCCAGCATTTCGAGCCAGCGCACCCCGAAGACCACCAGGCCCACCAGCCACAACCGCCAGAAATCGGGCTGGCCGATCAGCCAGGCGCGACGGGCCGGGGCCGTGAGCGCGACGCTCGGGGCATAACCCTCCGCCGGGCCGCCGGGCAAAACCCGCCGACCGCGCGGCCACCCCACCCTGCCCATTCCCGCCCTCCGACCCGTTTCCACCCTGGCCGCGTGCGTTGCGTTGCGGCGGCCGCTTTGCATCAGGCTTAGCAGAGAATCGACGGTCGAGCGATTTTGGGGCAAGGTCACGACCGCCGGGTTGCCCGCGGCCTTCGCCGAGTGAGCAATTTGGCTCGGCCCGGCGTTTGCACCAGCAATTTCGAAACCCTCAGTGCGGAGCCCGCTATTTCGATCGAAGTCGAATTGAAGCTCGCCGCCGAGGCCGCCGATCTGCCCGAGTTCGAGCGAGCCCTGGCAGCGATCGCACCAGGCGCACCGATGGTTCGGCGGACCCTCGTCTCGACCTATTTCGACACGCCGGACCACGCGCTGAAGCGGGCGAGATCGAGCCTGCGCGTGCGCGAGGCGGACGGTCGGTTCGTCCAGACGCTGAAGACGGCCGATCCGGTAGGGACGAATCTATTGACCCGCGGCGAATGGGAGGACGGGGTCGCCGAGAACCGCCCCGACCCGCAGGCCCCGCAAAGCGGAATGCGGCTGCCGGACGGAGTGGCCGGCACGCTGCGCCCGCTCTTCGTCACCAAAGTTACCCGCGAAATCATCGACATCGAGCCTTCGCCGGAGACGCGGGTCGAGGCGGCTATCGATGTCGGCGAGATCCGCGCGGTCGATGGCGGCCGGGTCGAGCCGATCAGCGAGATCGAGCTCGAACTCAAAGGCGGCAGCCCGGCGGCACTTTACGACCTCGCCCTGAAACTCCTCGAAACGGCGCCGCTGCGGATCGACATCCGCAGCAAATCGGAACGCGGATACCATCTCGTCGAGGGCGGCCTGCAGCCCGCAGCCGTCCGCGCCGGGACCCCGGCTCTCGATCCCGGCATGAGCGTCGAGACCGTCCTGCAGAGCCTCGGCCGCTCCTGCCTCGCGCATCTGCTGCGCAACGAGCCTGCCGCTCTCTCCGGCCAGCCCGAAGGCGTGCATCAGATGCGGGTCGCGGTGCGCCGCCTGCGCTCGCTCCTCTCCGCAGTCAAAAAGCTGCTGCCGCGAGACGAGCGCCGGACGATTGCCGGCCAGTTGGCCGGGCTCGCCGCTCCGCTCGGTCCAGCGCGCAATCTCGATGTCTTCGCCACCGAGCTGCTGCAGCCGCTGCGCTGCGAACGCCCCGGCGAGCCTGGCTGGGACGATCTCGCTGCGGTGGCCGAGCGGGCGCGCAGCGACGCCCGCGACCGGGTCGCCAGGGAGATTCTGTCGCCGCGGCATACCGAAACGGTGCTCCGCCTGCTGCGTTGGTTCGACGGGTTCGGCTGGCGCGCGCCGCCGGCGTCGGAGATGCCGGAACTGACCGCACCGATCGACACGATCGCGCCGGACCTTCTCGATCGGCGGCGACGCAAGGTACGCAAGCGCAGCCGGGGTTTTTCGCGGATGACGCCGAAAGAGCGGCACAAGCTGCGCATCGCCGTCAAAAAGCTGCGCTACACGGTCGAGCTTCTCGGCAGCCTCTATCCGCGGCGCGACGTGCGCCCGTATGTCAAGTCGTTAAAGCCGGTCCAGGACGAGCTCGGGCATGGGAACGACGTCCGCGTCGCCTATGGCCTGGTCATCGAGCTCGGCAACAAGGCCGAGCACGCCGATCCAATCGCTGAAGCGGGCGGCCAGCTGCTCGAACTGCACGAGCGCGCCCTCCTCCGTGCTGAAGCAAAGCTGCACGAGCGCTTGCGCCGACTGAACCGCGCCGGGGCGTTCTGGCGAGCCTGACGCTCGGCAGGCCCGGTCCCGCGATGGCGGACGAGCCCGCTCGCAACCCGTTTCAGTCGGCGGCGACTTTCGCCGGGATCTGGCAGGCGACGCCGGTGCCGCCGAGCCCGCAATAGCCGTGCGGGTTTTTGGCGAGGTATTGCTGGTGGTAGGCCTCGGCGAAATAGAATGGCGGGGCATCGGCGATCTCGGTCGAGATCGCGCCGTAGCGGGCCGCCTCCAGCCGCGGCTGGTAGGCGTCGCGCGTCAGTCTCGGCGAGGCGGCGCTGCTCGGGCGAATAGGTGTAGATGGCGGAGCGGTATTGGGTCCCGACATCATTGCCCTGGCGCATGCCCTGGGTCGGGTCGTGACTCTCCCAGAACAGCCTCAATAGCGCATCGTAGCTGGTGATCACCGGGTCGTAGACGACGAGCACGGCCTCGGTGTGGCCGGTGCGGCCGCTGCACACCTCTTCATAGGTCGGGTTCGGCGTCGATCCGCCGGCATAGCCGACGGCCGTGACCCACACCCCCGGCGCCTGCCAAAACACGCGCTCCGCGCCCCAGAAGCAGCCGAGCCCGAACACCGCCTTCTCGAACCCTGCCGGATAGGATCCGGCGAGCGGATGGCCGTTGACGAAATGCCGCTCGGGCACCTTCATCCTTTCGGCACGACCTGGCAGGCACTCCTGTGGCTGGGGAACGACCAGCTTGTCACGCATCAACGGCCACATCTGGCTCCCTCTCCTCAATATCCGACGGCATCGCGGACTGCCGTCTCGATGTATGCAGGCGACCTCGCGCCGCCAATGCTTGTCGCGCGAGCCCGATGAAAACGCCAGCTTGCTCGGAGGCGACCGGACGGGATTTTGGACCGGCAGCGCAAGCGGGCATGGCGATGTTGCGAGGCTTCGTGGCGGGCGTCCTGGTGGCGATCTTTGTTGCGGTGGTGGGCAGGTACATCGTCCTGGTAAGCGGGGCCGTCCCGGCCAAAGGCGATGCATGGGCCTCACCGGTTGCCAGGGGCGAATATCCGAAGCCGCCGCAACTGGCGATCGACGGGGTAGAGGACGATCCCGAAGGTTATTCCTTCTGGAAAATCCAGCACGGCATCCGCTGGACCGGCATGCCCTCGTGGACGGATTCGCTTTCCGACCAGCGGATTTGGACGCTGGCTCCGTTCCTCAAGCATATGAGCAAGCTTCCAGCCGCAGCGCAGCAGGCTTGGCAGCAGGTCAAGAACTGAGCCACAAGCCCGCCGCCGTCGTCGTCTGCCGGGCGGAACTTTCCGGTTGACCGGAACCTGCGCGTGTTCGCACCCGATGTTACGATGCGATGATATTGTCAGGCGGTTGCTGCCGCGGTATTAGAGGGCAGCGAGCCAAGGCCGAGGGGGGACAGTGACCATGGCTTTATCCAGCCGGCGGAAATCTGTCGCGGGACGCAAGGAGAGGCGAGGCGCCATGCCGCTGGCTTGCCGCTTGCTGGTGACGGCGTTGGTGCTGGTGACTGGTGCAGGACCGGGCATGGCGGCGGCGCCGAGCGGCGACGCTAGCACCCCGGCGGTCGCGTTTATGAACACATTGTGGAGCCGTGCGATCGAAGTCCTCAACAACAAGACCCCGGTCGCCAAAAGACAGGCGCAATTTCGCGAATTGTTCCACGACGATTTCGACTGTCCAGGCATCGCCCGCTTTGTCCTCGGCCGGTACTGGCGCGGCGCCAGCCCGGAGGAGCAGAAGGAGTTCCTGAAGCTGTTCGAGGATTATGTGGTCTTTGTCTATACGACGCGGTTGTCCGATTTTGGCGGCGAGCAGTTCAAGGTCAGCGGCAGCCGGCCCGATCAGGACGCGGTCATCGTCTCGACCGACGTGATCACGCCAGGGGCGCCGCAGCCGCTCAAGATCGATTGGCGGCTGGTCAACGACGGCGGCGCGTTCAAGATTGCCGACGTCATCGTCGAGGGGGTCAGCATGATGGTGACCCAACGCTCCGAATTCGCCTCGGTGATCCAGCGCCACGGCGGCCAGGTCCAGGATCTGCTGAATTTGATGCGAGAAAAGACCGCCAGCGCCGCGCGCTAGAACGGCCGCCCCGGCCGAGACCGGGCTCATTCAGAGGACGGTCCTGACAAAGCGCTGTCCCGATAGCGGAGGGACCCGGTAAGCTGCGGCGATGACGATCCGTCTGCTGCCACCCGTCCTGGTCAACCGCATCGCTGCCGGCGAGGTCGTCGAGCGCCCGGCCGCAGTGGTCAAGGAGCTGGTCGAGAACGCGATCGACGCCGGGGCCCGGCATATCGACGTGGCGGTTCACGAGAGCGGCCAGGCGCTGATCATGGTCGCCGATGACGGCGGCGGCATGACTGCCGACGAGCTCGGACTGGCGGTTGAGCGTCACTGCACCTCGAAACTGCCGGACGACGACCTCTTACAAATTTCGGCCCTCGGGTTTCGCGGCGAAGCGCTGCCGTCGATCGGTGCTGTCAGCCGGCTGCGCATCGTCTCGCGCCTGCATGGCGCCCCTGACGGCTGGGCGATCACGGTCGAGGGCGGAGCCAAATCCGCGCCGATGCCGGCCGCGGCGGCGCCGGGAACCCGGGTCGAGGTGCGCGATTTGTTTTTCGCCACCCCGGCCCGGCTCAAATTCCTGAAGACGGCGCGGACCGAGCGCGAGCAGGCGCTCGATGCGGTGCGGCGGCTCGGGATGGCCTACCCCGAGATCGCCTTCACGCTCGCTGCCGAGGACCAGCGCCAATTGCTGCGGCTGCCGGCGGCCGGCGACCGACGCACCCGGCTGGCGGCCTTGCTCGGCCGCGATTTTGCCGAGAATTCGCTGGAGATCGAAGCCGGGCGCGGCGGCTTCCATCTCTCCGGCCTTGCCGGTCTGCCGACCCTGAACCGGGCATTGCCGCGCGATCAATACCTCGTCGTCAACGGCCGCCCGGTGCGCGACAAGCTCCTGGTCGGCGCGGTCCGCGGCGCCTATCAGGATCTGTTGGCGCGCGACCGCCACCCGGTTGTGGCCCTTTTTCTCGACGGGCCGGACGACGAGGTCGACGTCAACGTTCACCCGGCCAAGGCCGAAATCCGGTTTCGCGATGCCGCCTTGGTGCGCGGGCTGATCGTCGGCGCGCTCAGAACGGCCCTCGCCGCCGCCGGGCATCGCGCTTCGACCACTGTCGCCGCCGCAGCATTCGCCGCCTTCCGACCAGGAGACGCAAATCCGGGTGTCGCGGACCCGGGTGGGTTCGCCGCCGGCAGCCCGCTCTATTTTGCCTTTCCGCCGCCATCATCGGCCCCCGCCCCCGGTTTCGCCGAGAGCGCCGATGCCTTTCTCGCTCCGGCCGCCGCACCCGCCGGGCGGACACCCGGCACCGAGGCCCCGCTCGGCAATGCGCGGGCGCAATTGCACGGCACCTATATCTTGGCCGAGACCGCGACCGGCATCGTCCTGGTCGATCAGCACGCGGCGCACGAGCGGCTGGTCCACGAGCGCATCAAGCAGGATCTCGCCCGCCACGGGGTCGCCCGGCAGACGCTGCTGCTGCCCGAGATCGTCGAGCTCGGCGACGCCGCCGTCGCGCGGCTCGCCGCCCGCGCCGCGGAGCTCGCCGAATTCGGCCTGGTCATCGAGGCGTTTGGGCCGGGGGCGGTCGTCGTGCGCGAAGTCCCGGCCCTGTTGCCGGGGCTCGATGTCGGCGGTCTGGTCCGCGACCTCGCCGACGAGCTCGCCGAATGGGACGACGCGCTGTCCTTAAAGGAGAAGATCGAGACCGTGTGCGGCACCTTGGCCTGCCACACCAGTGTGCGCGCCGGGCGGCATCTGTCGCCCGCGGAGATGGACGCGTTGCTGCGCCAGATGGAAACGACCCCGAACAGCGGCCAGTGCAACCACGGCCGGCCGACCTATGTCGCCCTCGACCTCGCCGCGATCGAGCGCCTGTTCGGCCGCCGCTGAACGCAAGCGGCATCTGAGCTTGAGAGTGGTCCTGACCAGAGGGATGATCCCCACGCATGCCCTCACCCACCCGTCCCTTCGGGCCGGGTCCCCCTCTCCGATTTGCGGGAGATAGTGCCGACCCGGGACTAGATCCGGGGGAGGCGGGTGAGGGCTCGCCGGCACCAGGTGTCCCAGGTCCGCACCACTGATGAACCGACGATCGCCGCGCTGCAGCAAAGGAGTGACGATGAGTTCTCGTATCGCCCTGATCCACGCCGTCGCCGTGGCGATCGCACCGGTCGAGACGGCGTTCCGCGAGCTGTGGCCGGAGGCCGAGTGCGGCAACATCCTCGACGATTCGTTGAGCCTCGACCGCGAGCGCGACGGCATGCTGACCGTGGCGATGGGGCGTCGCATCATGGCGCTGGCCGACTATGCCGCGTCGACCGGCGCGGCCGGCATTCTGTTCACCTGCTCGGCGTTCGGCGAGGCGATAGAGACCGCCGCGGCGCAAGCATCGGTCCCGGTGCTGAAGCCGAACGAGGCGATGTTCGCGGCGGCGCTGCAGGCGGGCCGGCATATCGGCATGCTGGCGACATTCGCGCCCAGCGTCCAATCGATGGAGGAGGAGTTCCGCACGATGGCGGCGGCGCGGCATTCGCCGGCGACGATCGAGACCTGTTGCGTGCCGGAGGCGATGGCGGCGCTGAAGGCCGGCGACTCGGCGACGCACGACCGGCTGCTCGCCGCGGCAGCACCCCGTTTGGCGAATTGCGAGGCGGTGCTGCTCGCGCATTTCTCGACCGCTCGCGCCGCGCCGGCGGTCAGCGCGGTGCTCGACTGTCCGGTCCTGACCAGCCCGGGCAGCGCCGTCACCCAGCTCAAGAGCATCATCCTCGGCGAGAATGTCTGGTGAGCGATGCCCGGCACGACGGCGCGATCGTCCGCCGCGCCGCGACAGAGGCCGGCCGCACACGGCCCGAAATCGTGCAATACGTGCCCTGCGTCGCCCGCCCCGAGCGCGATGAGGCCCGCCGCGCGGTCATTCCGCCGCTGGCCGCGATGCTGACGGCGTTCTGGTCATTGGGCGAAACCCGGCCCGCACGCAGGGCGGCGATGGTCGGGCGGAGCGGCATTCCGGATTCTGGAGTTTGCCGCCGCGATCGGCCGGCTGCGCAGCGGCGACGATGCCGAGCGGCGCTCGACGGCCGTTTCGTCGATGCCTTCGCGATTGCCGGCACGGCCGAAGAATGCCTGGCGCAAATGGCGGCCTACCGCGTCGCCGGGGCGGGCGAGCTCGCGCTGAACTTCGTCGGCGGCGAACCCGCGCTCGACGTGGAATATCTCGGCGCGTCGCTCAACCCTTAGCGTTATAGACGTTGACCATCTCGCCATGCGCCCACTTGACCGCGTCTTCGGGCGTCGCGCCCTGGACCGCTTTGGTGTACATGTCGACGATGATGAATTTGGAGATCGCTTCGGCGGCCGCCCGGCCCGCCGGCCCGGCATAGCCGGCAAAGCGGCCGCTTTCCGCCGCGGTGCGGAACGGCGCCATCACCGGGTCGATCTGCCACAGCGGATCCTGTTCCCACATCTTGGTGCTGCCGACCGAGAAGCCCTGCTGGGAGGTGAACCACTGCTCGTAGATGTCCTTGGACTGGAACCAGAGAAGGAAGTCCTTCGCCGCCTTCTGGTTTGACGTATAGGCCGGGACGATGTTCGAGAACGGCACGTGGTAGCTGAACTGCCCGGCGGGTCCCTGGGGCAGAGGCGCGTGGAACATGTCCTTGCAGATCGGCGTGCCGGTTTCGGTCAGGTATGTGTCGGGTTTGCTCCTGGCCAGCAGATAGATCGAGGCGCCGTTGTTGGTCGAGCTGATCGTATCGGACAAAAATGCCCGGTTGTTGCCGGCGTCGTCCCAGGAGAGGCCGCCCTCGTCGTAGCAGTCTTTCCACATGGCGACCGCGAATTTGACCGACTCTACCGTTTCTTTGCTGTTCAGCGCCACGGTCTTGCCGTCGGCCTCGACTTCCTTGCCGCCCCAGGACCACAGATAGGGGTACCAGAACGCCGGGCCGTCGCCAAAGGCGTGGGCCAGGGTCTGGCCAAAAGGCTGCTGCTTGGGCTTGAGCAGCTTGCCGACGGCCCGGTACTCGTCCCAGGTCTGCGGGAACTTGCCGGGGCCGCTGCCGACCGCGGTGAACCAGGAGGTGCGGTTGACCAACAGGGTGCCGAGGATCGTATACGGCACCGCGATCCATCGATTGCCGGCGTAGGCGACATCGCGCGCGGTTTCGTAATAGCCGCCCTGCGCCTTGCCGATCGCCTCGGCGACATCGCTGACATCGGCGACACTGGCGGCATAGAGCTGCGCCCAGTTGTTGACCGCCATCAGGATGTCGGGCCCGCTCCGCGACTGGATCGCCGAGCTGATCCGCGCCTGCACCCCGTCGCCGTTGATGGTCTCGATTTCGAGCTTGATGCCGAGCGCCTTTTGGCACTCGTCGGTGATCTTGCCGCGCAGCAGCTGATCGGAGAGCGGCACGAAGTCGACAAATTTGAGCCAATGAAGCGTTGTCCCTTGGGCAAACGCTGGCGCCCGGCCGGAGGCTAAGATCGCGGCAAGGCCGCCGCTGCCCGCGGCCAGCGCCCCCGCGCCGGACAACCTCAGAAAACGGCGGCGAGTGGTGTGTAGCACCGTTGTTCCTTCCTATCTGGATTTACTTGGATACCTTTTGCCAGACCAAATCGTATTGACAGTTCAACCCGTCTGGCGTGCACGTACCCTGCCGGTATCGTCTATCCTACCGCTGATAGTTATTTCAGTGCCGGGCAGAGTGCCGTTATTGACGGGCCCCGGGAAATTTCTCATTGCCAGTTCGCCTTGGGGGCCAACCGTCCCTTCGTACAGGAGCAACCGCGCCCGACTATTGACGATGACGAGCGGTCTCGCTGCTCTTCGGTCGGGACATCGTAGAATGTGCTCCGTTCTCATCGTCGCGTAACTTTCATTCACTTTTGTCGCAGAGACGAACGCGTAGATGCCGTCGAATTTAGTAACAGGCGGCGAAGGCGACGGGGTCTGCGCATTCGCGGCGGCGAGCAGTCCAAAGAATAAGACGAGCCGCAATCACCCAATGTACTTTTTCATGTATTTACCGAGCCTCCCAGTTCGTGCGATTTTTCTTGCCTCCCTGTACAACCACCCATTCACTATGCCGGCGAAGGCCGGTATCTATGGCGGCAATGGGTCCCGGCTTTCGCCGGGATGGTGAGAAGGGAGGATTTCAAACTGGCTCGCCTCCCCTTCAATACGCTAGTTCTTACAGATGATTAATCGGTTATTTCTGCCAGAGGAAATCGTAGCTGCAGGAGTTGCCCATTTGGCGCGCGCGGGCGTAGCCATTCGCTTCGACGCTGCCCCTGACATTGGTTTCGACCGGCCGGTAGCCGCCGCCGCTGCTGGGCGCTGCCACCGACCCCATCGCCAGCTGCCCTTGCGGCCCGACCGTCCCGGTCAGCTGGTGGCCGGTGGCGGTGGTGTAGCTCGCCCGACCCTGCGCAACGGTCAGCGGTCCCGCGCTCAGCGGCGGACACTGGAATAGCCGCCCGCCCCTCGTCGTGTAAGCCTGATTGACTTTCGTCGAAGAGACGAGGGCGTAGGTGCCGTCAAACGTCGGCCCGGCGGTCGAAGGCGGCGGCGTTTGCGCATTCGCGGCAGCAGCGAGCAGACCGAAAAATCCCACGACCCACAACCATCCGACGCTCTTCTGCATGCGCCTGCCCTCCGGTTTTCCCGAGTTCCTCGACCGTCCTGCCTTACGTGCAAGCTCGACTCGGATCTCTACGAACTGCCAATCCGCGGCGTTGAGGAGACGAGGTGAATGGCCGCGCTTGCCGCGACCGCTACGGCCGTAGAAACTGGCAATAGGTGGTGGCGATTGGTGTATTGCATTGTTGTCGTCTTCGGCATTTTTTACTTGGCTACTCTACGCCAGATCAAATCGTAACTACAATAATAACCTGTGCGGCGTGCGCGTACCGTGCCGTTTCCGTCTATTCTGCCGGTGGTCACGATCTCGATACCGACCGAACCCTTTTTGCCGGGCGTGGAGGCTAATCGCATCGCCAGTTCGCCCTGCGATCCGACTGTTCCTTCCTGTCGGTTATACCGCGCATGACCGTTCACGATGGTGAGCGGACCGCGCGGCGGCAAGTCGCCACATCGTTTGATATGCGCGGTTGCTGTCGTCGTGTAAGTTTCGTTGAGTTTTGTCGAAGAGACGAACGCGTATATGCCGTCGAACGCCGTCCCGGCTGCTGGAGGCGAGGGAGTTTGCGCATCCGCCACAGCAAGCACACCTAAAAATCCGATGATCCATAGCCACCCACTGTTCCATCGCATCGATCCGCTGTCCTCTCCCCCGAGATCCCGGTCAAATCGCGCGAGCGCGCGCCCCAAACCGGCTGCGATCCCGACCGTCTCCGGCTGCGCCGTTCAGATCACCGCTTCGGAGGCCGCGTCGAAGAAGTGCAGGCGTTCGGGGTTCAGCGCCAAGCGCAGACGGTCGCGGACATTGACGCGGATGCTGGGCTCGACCGAGGCCACCATCGTGTTGCTGCCGACCGCCACGTCGAGCAGGATTTCCGAGCCGAGCTTTTCGATCACCTCGACTGCGGCGTCGAAACCGAGATCCTTGGGATCGGCTTCGGAGGCGAGGTGAAGATCCTCGGGGCGAATCCCCATCGTCACCTGTTGCCCGGCATAACGGCCGAGCCGCCCGGCGATCTGGCCGGGCACTCTGATCCGGATGGCGTCATCCTCGGCCCACAGCGCGCCCGCGGCTTCGCGCACCCCGACGGTCGCGAAATTCATCGCCGGCGAGCCGAGAAAGCCGGCGACAAAGCGGTTGGCCGGCTCGTTGTAGAGCTCGAGCGGCTCGCCCACCTGCTGCACCAGCCCGTCGCGCATGACCACGACGCGGTCGCCGAGGGTCATCGCCTCGACCTGATCGTGGGTCACATAGATCGCGGTGGTGCCGAGCCGGTCGTGCAGCTTTTTGAGCTCGACCCGCATCTGCACCCGCAGCTTGGCGTCGAGATTGGAGAGCGGCTCGTCGAACAGAAACACCTGCGGGTGGCGCACGATCGCGCGGCCCAAGGCGACGCGCTGGCGCTGGCCGCCCGAAAGCTGCCGCGGCTTGCGTTTCAAGAGTTGGTGGATGCCGAGGATCTCGGCCGCGTCCTGCACCCGCCGGGCAATGTCGGCGCGGTCGAATTTCCGCATCTTGAGGCCGAAGGCCATGTTGTCGTAGACGCTCATATGCGGGTAGAGCGCATAGTTCTGAAACACCATCGCGATGTCGCGATCCATCGGCGACAGCTCGTTGATCACCTTGTCGTCAATCAGGATGCGGCCCGAGCTGATCGAATTCGAGCCCGGCCACCATGCGCAGCGTGGTCGTCTTGCCGCAGCCCGAGGGCCCGACCAGGACCATGAACTCCTTGTCGTGGATCGATAAGTTTACGTCCTTGACGGCGTAGACTTCGTCAAAATTCTTGTTGAGGTTCTGGAGGACTACCTCGGCCATCGCTCTCTCGTCTGGTGATGCTATCCCTTGACCGAGCCGGTCACGCTGGCGACGTAGTGCTCGACAAAGAACGAGTAGACAAAGGCGACCGGGATCGAGCCGAGCAGCGCTCCCGCCATCAGCTCACCCCAATAGAATACGTCGCCGCGAATCAGCTCGGAGGTGACGCCGACTGATACCGTCTTTTCCCCGGGCGAGGAGAGAAACACCAGAGCATAGAGGAACTCGTTCCACGACAGGGTGAAGGCGAAGATCCCGGCCGACAGAATGCCAGGAACAGCGATCGGAAAGATGATGTAGAGCATCGCCTTCCAGCGGGCAGCGCCGTCGATGCGGGCGCATTCCTCCAGCTCCTTGGGGATCGACTTGAAATAGCCCATCATCAGCCAGGTGCAGAACGGGATCAGAAAGGTCGGATAGGTCAGGATCAAGGCCCACGGCGAATTGCCGAGATGGAAGTTGCGGATAATGTCGGCGAGCGGGATAAACAGCAGTGTTTGCGGCACCAGGTAGGTGATGAAGATTGCCGTGCCCAGCAATCCGGCAAACGGAAACTTCAGGCGCGACAGCGCGTATCCGGCCAAGAGGCCGCAGAACAACGAGATCGCCGTCGCCGACAAGGCGATGATCATCGTGTTGAGCAGCCAGGTGGTGAACAGGGTCTGCATCAGCAGATCCTTGATGTGCGACAAAGTTCGGGTGCCAGGTCCAGAACGGGTCGTAATTGACCGAGTTCCAGGGGCGATAGAGCTCGCCGTCCGGCCGAATGGTGGTGATTACCATCCAGTAGAACGGGAACAGCAAAAACACGATGAAGCCGGTCAACGGGATGTAAAAGAAGACCCATCGTCGCCAAGTCGTGCCCTCGATCATGGCTCAATAGATCTCCACCTTGCGGATGTAGAAGAGCTGGACGATGACCACCAGCAGCAGGACCGGGAAGACGGCGAGCGAAATCGTCGCCCCCTGGCTCAACAGGCCGGTGCCGATGCCGATCTGATAGGCATAAGTGGCGAACAACTGGGTGGCATTGGCCGGCCCGCCGCCGGTCAGCACATAGACGAGCTGAAAATCAGCGAAAGTCTGGATCACCGAGAACAGGGTGACGACCAAGGTGACCGGCAGCAGCAGCGGCCAGGTGACGTGGCGGAAGCGCTGCCACGCTCGCGCGCCGTCGATCGCTGCGGCCTCGTGCAATTCGGGGCTGATCGTCTGCAGCCCGGCGAGCAGAGTGATCGCGTAGAACGGCAGCCCGCGCCAGACGTTGACGATGATCACCGAGATCAGCGCCAGATCGGGATCGCCGAGCCAATTGATCCGCCCGTGGATCACATCGAGCCTGAACAAGATCCAATTGAAGACGCTGAAGGTCGGGTCGAACATCCACTTCCAGGCCAGGGTCGACAGCACCGTCGGAATGATGAAGGGCAACAGGATAAAGGCGCGGGTAATCGTCTTGCCCCGGAAGTTTCGGTTGAGCAAGACTGCCAGCCACAGGCCCAGTGCCAACTTGAAGACGGTGGCGACCAAGGTATAGACGCAGGTGTTCCACACCGCTACGCGAAAGATGCTGTCGTTCCAAACCTCCTCAAAATTCTGCAATCCGACGAAATGGCCGGGGACGCCGACCTTGGCGTCGGTCACCGACAGCATGACGCCCTTGACGAACGGGTAGGCGATAAAGAGACCGAGCAGCACCACGGTCGGCAGCAGCAGCAGCAGCGCCAGCCAGCGCTGGTCTTCGAGCAGCCGGGTGACCGGCCCGCGCCGGGGCGAGCCGACATAGGCCCTCCTCGCAGCCGCGACGGTGGTGAAAGTCATGGCAAAGTCTCCACGCCAGCCCAGTCCGAGGTCACGCGTAGACCTTCACCAGCTCGCCCTGCGCCCATTTGACCGCGTCATCCGCCGCCATGCCTTGAACCGCCTTGGCATACATGTCGACGATGATGTACTTGGTCTGGGCTTCGGCCGAGGCGCGGCCGGGCGGTCCGGCGTAACCCATCAGCCGCCCCTGCTTCGGGATATTGCGGAACGGCAGCAGGATCGGGTCTTTGCCCCACAGCGGGTCGTTTTCCCAATATTTGGTGGCCCCGTCGGTGTACCCCTGCTGCGAAGTAAACCACTGCTCGAAGATCGGCTTCGAGTTGACCCAGAGAATGAACTCCTTGGCCGCTTTCTGGTTCTTCGAGTAGCCCATCAGCATGTTGGTGAACGGGCCGGGCAGGTTGAATTGGCCGCCGGGGCCTTTGGGCAGCGGCGCGTGCAGGATGTCCTGGTACAGCGGCGTTCCCTTCTCGGTCAGGTAGGTGTCGGGCTTGCGCTTGGCTTCGAGATAGATCGAAGCGCCGTTGTTGGTGGCGCAGATGCTCCCGGAGAGAAAGGCGCGGTTGTTGCTCGAATCATCCCAGGCGAGTCCGCCCGTATCGCAGGCATCATTCCAAAACGGGACCGCGGCCTTGACCGATTGAAGGGTCTCCTTGCTGTCGAGCGCAACCGTCTTGTCGTCGGCGTCGACCTCCTTGCCGCCCCACGACCACAGCCAGGGGTACCAGAAGCCCGGCGGGTCGCCGAAGGAATGACTGAGCGCCTGGCCGACCGGACGCCCGTTGGCCTTCAGCGTTTTGCCGGCCGACTGCAGCGCATCCCAGGTGTCCGGGAACTTGTCGTGGCCGATTTCCTGGAACCAGGATTTGCGATAGGCGACGAGACCGCCGCCGACGCACCACGGCACCCCAATCCACTTGCTGCCGGCGGTGGCGACGGCTTTCGAGATCGGGTAATAGCCGCCCTGCTCCGCGCCCAGCTTCTCGGCCACATCGCTGACATCGGCGAGGCTGTCGGCATAGAGCTGGGGCCAGTTGTTGAGGGCGAGGATGATGTCCGGCCCCGACCCGGACTGAACTGCCGAGGTCACCCGCGCCTGGATGTCGTTGGCGTTGACCATTTCGAGGCGCAGCGTGATGCCGAGCGCCTTCTGGCATTCGGGCGCGATCTTGCCGAGCAGCAGCTGGTCGGAAGCCGGCACGAAATCAGACCAGCGCAGCCAGTGAACGGTGGTCGCCTGCGCGTAGGCGGGCGCCCGTCCGGAGGCGAGGATGCCGGCGAGGCCGCCGGTGCCGGCTGCGAGAGCGCCGGCGCCGGAGAGCTTCAACAGCCTGCGCCGGTCGATGCGAACCATGTAGCTTCCTCCCAAAACTTCGCCGGATTCTGGTTTCCGACGGGATGTTTAGAGGCAACCGCGCCAGCGCACAAGCCGGTTTCCCGGCAATCACCTTGCCCGGATCGCCGAGCTGGGCTAAGGCTCGCCGAGCGAGTTTATCGGGGCATCGAAGCGGAGCGGCTGATGAGCGACGCCACAGGGATGACCGTCCTCGGGATCTGCGGCAGCCTGCGCAGAGCCTCGTACAATATGGCGGCGCTGCGCACCGCGATCGAGTTGCGGCCGTCCGGAATGACGATCGAGATCGCCGACATCTCGGCAATCCCGCTCTACAACGAAGACGTGCGCGTCCAGGGTTTTCCGCCGCCGGTCGAGACCCTGCGGCAGCAGATCAAGGCCGCCGACGCGCTGCTCTTTGCCACGCCCGAATACAATTATTCGATGCCGGGGGTGCTGAAGAACGCGATCGACTGGGCCTCGCGCCCGCCCGATCAGCCGTTCGCCGGCAAGCCGGTGGCGCTTATGGGCGCCGGCGCCGGGATGGCCGGGACCGCCCGCGCGCAATACGATCTGCGTCGCAGCTGCGTCTTTCTCGACATGCACCCGATCAACAAGCCTGAGGTGTTAATCGGCCAGGCGCAGAGCAAATTCGACGCCGATGGGCGCCTCAGCGATGAGGCGGCGCGCGGATTTATCCGCGACATGCTGACAGCACTCGAAAGCTGGACGCGGCTTATCGGCCGTGTGTAGCCCTTAAGAAAACGGCCCGACCCAGTATCGTTCTAGGGTACCTCCGAGATTGTTGCGGCTCACGGATGCGCCCTACGCAGCTGGTTATCCTGCCAAATAAGGAGGGATTAGTTCGTGGTCACCTTATGCTCGCGGGATGGCCTTCAATGGTACGCCGGATGGCAGATAAGGCCTCAATAGGGCCCTCATCATACGACAATCGTCTCACAGGTTTTTCCAGCAAAGGATGAGGCGGTTAGCTGGTTGAAGGCGCGGCGGCAAGCCAAGGTTTTACGGAAGTCGCCTAGGTTCCGAGACCAAAGTACCCTTGCCTATTGCGTTGGCTTTTTTGCTAAGGGAGGAAACGATGGATCTCGATTTCGCCGGCAAGGTGGCGCTGATCACCGGCGCCGGAAACGGCATCGGGCGCGCGACGGCGCTGGCATTTGCCCGGAGCCGCGCCAAGATCGTCGTCGTCGATCGCGACACGGCGGGCGGCGAGGCGACCGCCGGGATCGTCCGCCAGCTGGGGGGCGAGGCACGCTTTGTCGTCGCCGACGTGACCAAATCGGCCGAAGTCCAGAACTACGTGAAAGCGGCGCTCGACGCCTACGGGGCGATCGACTGCTTTTTCAACAATGCCGGCATCGAGGGCAAATGGGCGCACACCGCCGAACATGACGAAGACGCGTTCGACCAGGTCATCGCAGTCAACGTCAAAGGCGTGTTCCTGGGCCTGCGCCACGTCTTGCCGGTCATGCTGCAGCAGAAGCGGGGTGCGATCGTCAACACCGCCTCGGTCGCCGGGCTGGTGGCGACGCCGGGGATGCCGGCCTATGTCGCCTCCAAGCATGCGGTGATCGGGCTGACCAAGACCGCCGCCGGCGAGGTCGCCCGCCAGGGGGTGAGGGTCAACGCTGTCTGCCCCGGCCCGGTCGACACCAGGATGATCCATTCGCTCGAGGCGCAGCTCGACCCCGCAGACCCGGCGAGCGTCAGCCGCCGCTATCAGGCGGCGATCCCGATGGGCCGTTATGTGACGGCGGACGAGATCGCCAATACCGTGCTGTTTTTGTGCTCCGATCTCGCCGCCGCGATCACCGGCGCGCAATACGTCGTCGATGGCGGGCGCACTGCGGTCGGCGGCGCAGTGACCCAGGCGATGCAGCGCTGATCAAAAACCCTCCGCGGTCTCCTAATTCCGGAGTTTCTCAGACAGGGTGGCGCCGGCGGTGATCGCTCGGCGCTACGGCATCGAGATCGGTCCTCCAACCGGGTGGTCGGCACAGAATGAATAGTCGTCCTGACCGGCCTGCGTCACAAAGCCGGTATGTGGGGCAACCGCCGTGCCTTCAAGCCCTTCCCCGATCGGGCAATAGCAGCTCGCAACCGGTACGCCGTTTATGTAGCGCTCGTTGTTGCACGCGAAGCTGAAGCAATTGACCAGCTGGTTCCCGAGGTTGAAATTCTTGCTGCAGTACAGGAGCGGCGCTTCGGCCGCAGGGCCGGTTGGCACCCAATGATTGATCTCTTGCGGGATGTACTGTTTCGGATCGTAGAGCGACCAGATTTCACCCTCCCCCGGTGGTTGGCAGGACCCTCTCATATTGCCGCCGACGACGTCGGCAATCGCCTTGCCCGATTCGACCGGACACGTACACTCGGCTTCGGGGTAGCGGGCGGTGCCGCCGCCACTGACATTGACGGTAATCGTCTTTCCCGTCGGCGTGCAGGTCGAGGCCGCGCACAGCGCGTAATAGCCGCTGCAGATCTTGAACGAATGCTCGTCGGCGGCCGACGCGGAACCATTGATCGCCGCCCCGGCGAGGATCATCGCCGGCAGCCCGAACGCTGCCGTGATCAAACGGACGCGTGCGGCAGAGCGTGCGCCGGGATTGGACGTTCGGCGAACCGATTTGCCGAACGAATTTTCATCTGCATTTCTCATAACTGCCCTTCTCTTTGAAATCGCACGACGCTTTGGTCCAGTGCAAATTTGATCTGAAACAATTGCACAATCGTAAATAAAGACGACCAAGCAGAGGCTTCTTGCGTTGCCGGCGCCTACAGTCGAGAAGGCGCCCGACAACGCCCGAGCCGTGCCGGCATCTCGATATTTGGTGCGCGCCCCCGGAGGCAGCGCCGCCGCCTTGGCGAACCCGCAAAACCGAACCGATGCGCGAATGCCGGCGCTGGTGGCGCGATCGGGGCTGCGTTATTGTCGAGGCTCGCGGCCTTGGCCGGAATTGAGGTCGAAGGGGAGTCATGGACGAGACCCGCACTCTGGCGATCGATATCGGCGGCACCGGCATCAAGGCAGCCCTGCTCGACAATGCTGGCCGAATGGTCAGCGAGCGCCGCCGCGTGCCGACCCCGCCCAAGCCGGTGGCGCCCGACGCGCTGGTGCGCGCGATCGACGAGGCGGTGAAGCCGCTCGGCGCGTTCGAGAGGGTGTCGGTCGGGTTCCCGGGTTATATCCGCGAGGGGCGGGTGCTGACCGCCCCTAATCTCGGGACTGAAGTGCTGAGCGGCTTCGATCTGCAGGCGGTGCTGGCCGAACGCTGGGGCAAGCCGGTCCGGGTCCTCAACGACGCCGACGTTCAGGGGTTTGGCGCGATCAAGGGCGACGGGCTCGAAATGGTGCTGACCTTGGGGACCGGGGCCGGCACGGCGATCTTTCGCGACGGCCAGGTGATGCCTCACCTCGAGCTCGCCCACCATCCGATCCGCGGCAAAAAGACTTATGACGAGTATATCGGCAACGCCGCCCGCCTGAAAAAAGGCAAGAAGGCGTGGAACAAGCGCGTCGCCAAGGTGATCGACGTCCTGCGCGAGGTCGTGCGCTTCGACCACCTTTACATCGGCGGCGGCAATGCCAAGGGCCTGAGCTTTCCATTGCCCGACGACGTGACGGTCGTGGCGAACACCGACGGGTTGACGGGCGGCATCGGTCTGTGGCGCACCGACCCGCCGCTGCGGACGCCCGCCGGGACGACGGCGGCGGACGATCGGGCAACCGACGATCCCGAGGCGAGCCCGGCTGTTGCCGCCGAGAGCGGGCCGCCCGCGGCCCCTCCGGCCTGAGGAGGCTTGCGAGAGCACCTTCGCCGGCCAAAAAGCACTTTCGCAGCATCGAGGCGAGCATGCGCCAACCGGCCGTCCTGTTGTTGGCGCTGTTTTTCGGGGGCTGCGCCGCCGCGCCGCCGCCGCCGGGCCCGCGGATCGCCCCGTTTCCGTCGCCGGCAACGTCGCTGACCGCCAATATTCCGCCCTTTGCACGCTTGCCGTACGAGTCGTTCTCGCGTGAAGCGGCGGTGCAGATCGCGCTCGGGGAATGGCGCGCCTTTCGTCAGCCTGTCTCCTACCCCAACGTGGAGCTGCCCGAGGACGAGGAGCGCGAAAACGGGCTGTGGCAGCGGGTCGGCCTCTATTGGTGGCTCGGTCTCGACCCGAGTTGGCGGCAAAGCGCCTGGACCGGGAAACACGACGAGAACGGCCAGGTCTTCCCGGCCGATCGCGACGGCGACTACGCCTGGTCGGCGGCCTTTATTTCCTATGTGATGCGGCTGGCCGGCGCCGGCAGCAGCTTCCCCTATTCGGAGACACATTCCGATTATATCGACGAGGCCGCCGCCCACAATCCCGGAGTGGCGCTGGTCGCGGAGCGGGTCCAGGACTATGCGCCGCAACCGGGCGATCTGATTTGTCTGTGGCGCGGCGCGCGGCCGGTGACCTTCGAGGAATTGCCGGCCGGCCGCTTTCCCGGCCATTGCGACATCGTCGTCGGGATGAAGCCCGGGCAACTCCAGGTGATCGGCGGCAACGTCGACAACGCGGTGGCGATGAAATACATCCCGGTCGCCGCTGAAGGCCGTCTCGCCGGGCCGGACGGGACCGTGCTCGACCCCGACTATCATTGGTTCGTCGTGCTGAAGGTCCTCTATCAGCGCGACGGGACGGCTCCGCCGGCGATTTCGGCGGCGCCGCCGTTCGCCCGCCGCAACCTCGGTTAGAGCGCAACTTCGGCTAGAGTCGCCGGCGGCCGCCACCTCCCGCCCGCGTCCGCCGTCGATCATCGCCCCGGCGAGGCGAGGCTCGCGGTCGAGCGCCATGCGGTAGTGCCTGCCCACGGCGGCGACGATCTCGCCGCCGCGGCCGAGCAATGCGTCGCCGAATTCGATCATCCGCAGATTGGGCCACGCCCGCGGGCGCAGCCGGATGACCTCGCGCACAACTTCGTGCGCCGGCCGGCCGGGTCCGCGCTGTGCCAGGATCAGGATCGCGGCCGCGGTCGAGCGCGACACGCCGGCATGGCAGTGCACCAAGAGATGCGTCAGCGTCGGCTCCTCGCCGCCCTGGCGACCGGATCCGCCGAAGTTCCGGGCAAAGGCGAGCAGCAGCTCGACGTCCCAGCGCTCGGGCGCGACCCAACCCGGCAACGTCTCGATTACATCGTGAAAGTGCAGCTTCAAGCGCCGATGCACGTCGAACAGACGCAAAGCCTCGGGCTCGGGCCAGCCCGGATCGAGGATCGACAGCACATGGGTGACGCCGTTCGCATGGCAGTCGGCGAGCTCATCGAGCCCGCAGATCGCGATCCGGAATGACGTTGGCGCGCTGTTGGTCACATTCCTTCTCCCTGCCTGCTTCGACGCAGGCGACCAAGCTACGGGGCCCTTGTGGCAATTCTGTGCACGGTTCGCTTCGCCCGGAGAAGGCTCCGGAGCTCGCCGCAGGATGGCTCCCGCAAGAGAAGCTTTCGGCAACTCGGCTATCCCTCCGCCTGGTTCTTCCACGAATGTTGCATCGCAGCATGCCCGGTGACACCCCGGTCCCTTTCCTTTGTGGCTCGCCCGCGATTCGCATCTACCTCAAAGGGGTCTGAGCGCGCGGGAGGGTATCGTGGATCAAAAAAATCGGCGAACCTGCAGCCCGTTTCACACGCCGTTCACCGCGCCGCTGTCATCCTCAATCGACGCAGCGTCCCGAAGGTGACTCCGATGTTACGACGTTCCTGTTTAACCACCGCGGCAGTCCTGATCGTCGGCACACTCGCGCCCGGGCTTCCCGCCACCGCCGGCGATCCCGCCGCATTCATCGGCAATCTCGGCAACCAGCTCGAGGCGGCGGTCAACACCGCCTCCCCGGAGTAGAGGCTGGCCGGATTTCGCGAGCTGTTGCGCGAGGATTTTGATGTCCCCGACCTGGGTCGGTTTGTCCTCGGCCGATTTTGGCGGGTTTTCAGCCCGTCGGAGCAGCAGGAATTTCTCGGGCTGTTCGAGAACTACGTCGTGCTCGCCTACAGCGATCACTTGTCGGAATATGCCGACGACGGCGGCAGCCTAAGGGTGACCGGCAGCCGGCCCGATCCCGACGGGATCATCGTATCGAGCGAGATCACTCGCGGGTCCGGGGCTTGGAACGGGGGCGCGCCAACGGCTCGGGCGATCGAGGTCCAGTGGCGCCTGACAACCCTCGACGGCTCTTACAAGGTCAGCGACGTCATCATCGATGGACTCAGCATGGCGGCAAACGGGCGCTCCGAACTCGAGGGTGTGGTCGAGCGCAACGGCGGGCGGGCGCAGGCCATTCTCGCCGTCATGCGGCAACAGATCGCCAGCGCTTCCCGCTAGACGAGGGCGGTGCCTGGCGCGGCCGGGCCCGCAGCACCGATACAACCGCTCGCGTTCACGCCGGGCGGCGATCGGCGCCCTCGGCGAGCCGGGTCTCGATCGCGTCCCAGATTTTGCCGGCGATGTCGATGCCGTCGAGACGTGCTATCTCCTGGATGCCGGTCGGCGAGGTGACGTTGATCTCGGTCATCCAGTCGCCGATCACGTCGATGCCGACGAAAACCAACCCTTGGGCGCGCAGGGTCGGCCCGATGGCATCGCAGATCTCGCGTTCGCGCCGGGTCAGGACGGTCTTCACCGGACGGCCGCCGACGTGCAGATTGGCGCGGGCCTCGCCTTCGGCCGGAACCCGCAGGACGCCGCCCATCGCCTCGCCTTCGACCAGGATAATGCGCTTGTCGCCCTGGCGGATGTCCGGCAGATAGCGCTGCACCATGACCGGCTCGCGCTGCATCGAGTTGTACATTTCCAGCAGCGCGGTCAGGTTCTCGTCGCCCGGGCGCAGCCGGAAGACGCCGGCCCCACCCATGCCGAACAACGGTTTCAGGATGATGTCGCCGTGCTCTTTCCAAAAGGCGCGGATCTCGTCGCGGTCGCGGGTCAGCAAGGTCGGCGGCATCAGCTCCTTGAAGCGCAGCACAAAGAGCTTTTCCGGGGCGTTGCGCACCGCCGCGGGATCGTTGACGACCAGCGGCCCGTTTTCGGGGAGCAGTTCGAGCAGGTGAGTGGCCGTGATATAGGCCATGTCGAAAGGCGGGTCCTGGCGCATCAGGATCACATCGACTCCGGCCAGATCGAGCTCCTCGAAGGCGCCAAAGCGGTGGTGATGACCGTGGCGGCGGACGACTTCGAGCGGCCGCCCGCGGGCATAGAGCCGGCCGTCGCGCAAGGTCAGCGCGTCCGGAAGGTAATGGTACAGCGCGTGGCCGCGCGCCTGCGCTTCGAGGGCGAGGGCGAAGGTCGAATCGGCATCGATGTTGATCGTGTCGATCGGATCCATCTGGATCGCGACGGCGAGACCCATGGCTGCCTCCCGAATGCGTCGTCGACCATTATAGGCGGCTTCCCGGCCGCGCGCGGCGTCAGTTCAGTTGCGCCCGCAGCTGCTGCAGGATCGCCGCCGCCTGGTGGCGGGCCTGGCCGTCGGGGGCGCGCAGCACAAACTGCTCGAACGCGGCGGCGGCGGCCCGCATGTTGCCGAGCTGGCGGTGCAGCATTCCCCCTTCCCGCCACAGCTCGGCGAGGTCGGGTGCCAGCATCAGCATCGTCTCAACCACCTTGACCGCCCGCTCGTGGCGCTGCTCTTGAATGAGCCGCGATTTCAAGTTGTTTTGGAGGCGCAGCAGCACATCGCGGTCCGCGACCGGGGCGTAGTATTCGGGCGACAGCTCGCGGTCTTCGCCGACGACCGCCTTCAGCAGTTCGCGCAATTCGGCAGCACCGCAGATCTGGCCGCTATGGAACGGGTCGAGGATCAGCCGCTCGGCCCGGTCGGAAAGCCGGACTAGAAAATGCCCGGGAAAGGCGAGCCCGGCCGCCTCCCAGCCTTGGGCGCGGGCGGCGTCGATGAACAGGATGCCGAGTACCACCGGCAGCCCCTTGCGACGGTCGATCACCCGCATCAGGTTGGCGTTCTGCACATCGTCGTAGGTCAGCTCGTCACCGGAATAGCCATGCTTCAACAGGATGATCTCGTTGAGCGCGCCGGCGCGGCCGGCGAGATCGCTCGAGGCCCCCGGATGGCTGCCTACATCGCGGGCAATCAGCCGCAGATGATCGCGGTAGCGGGCGAAATCGACCCGCCGACGCTCGAACGAGGCCAAGGCCAGCGCGGCCTCGGCGATCGGCAGGACACGCGCTTCGGAGGCGCCGAGTTCGCGCAGAAAACGCGCACAACTCTCGGGATCGGGGCTTTCAGGCGGCTCGTTCATGCTTCCGTCGCCGTTTACGACTGCTTCAGACTGGGACCGAGCATATATTTTTCAGCCCGTTCCCATCCACCCCAGGCAAGGGGTTTGACGATCCTTGGTCAGAGAAATTCGCCGATGAGGGCGAGAAAGTCGTCGAGCCGGTCGTGGTGCACCCAGTGGCCGGCGTTCTCGAAGCTGACCACCCTGGCGTCACGGAAGTGCCTGACCCGGCCGTCGTCGAGTGGGTTCGAGGCCCAGCTCTCCCGGCCGTAGATGAGCAGGGTCGGGCAGGCGATGCGGCCCCATAATTCCTCGATCTCGGCCATTGTCATCTCATAGGGCGGCTCGGCGCGGACGTAATTGTCGAATTTCCAGCTATAGGTGCCGTCCTCGTTCTGGTTGACCCCGTGCTGGGTCAAATGGCGCGCCTGCTCGGGCGAGAGGTGCTGGTTTTCCTCCTGCATGCGGCGGAAGGCGTTCTCGATCGAGGCGTAGCGGCGCGGCAGGCGGCCGGACAGCCCGCGCTGCTCGTCGATCCAGCTCTGCATCCTGACCTCGATCGGGCGTTGCCGGCGCTCGCGCACCCGCCGCGGCGAGGCGCCCAGCCCCTCGACGGCGACGAGCTTGGCGACGAAATCGGGATAGATCCCGGCATAGCGCAGCGCGATCACGCCACCCAGGGAGTGGGCGAGGATGGTAACCGGCGCCAGTTCCTGCTGATGGATCAGCTGCGCGAGGTCGTAGACATAGCCGGCGATCGTATAGTTGCCGTCGGGCGACCACTGGCTGTCGCCGTGACCGCGCAGATCGGGCGCCAGCACGTGCCAGTCGCGCCGCAGCGCGCCGGCGACCCAGTCCCAGTTGCGGCAATGGTCGCGGCCGCCATGCACGAGCAGCAGCGGCGGCGCCCCCGGGTTCCCCCAATCGACGTAGTGCAGCCGCAGGCGCTGCGAAAAGTAGATGCGGGAGGTCGGGCCGGAACTGTCGAGGGTCATCCAGAGGGTCCCGTTGCTGCGTGACGACCCGCGACCCTAATCTCCCGCAGCTCCGGCGAAAAGCCGGATCGGCCAGTCCGACAAGCAAAGACCCCCGCGCGCACTCGGGCGTCGGCGGGGGTCGCTGGTGAAGCATTCGCTTCGCACCCGGGATTACAATCCGGGCGATATCTTGGACTTTATGCTCGGTTGCCGATGCCAAGCGGTCGGCAACTCGGACTGCTCAGGTGGACTCATGTCGATCGGACATCCTCCTGGTGAGTTGGCGACAAAAGGAAATTTATGATCGGTTCCTAGCGGGGTCAAGAGGCTCGCTCTTCGCAAAGCCGGTTTCCGCGGCGCTTGCAATCACCGGGGGCGCTGTTTTAATTTTGTTAGCACTCGTAATCGAAGAGTGCTACAGATCGCCGCAAGGCTCGGCCCTTTATGGAGGTACCCCGTGACATTTCGACCGTTGCAGGATCGCGTGCTGGTCCGCCGCACCGAGGAGGAAGAGAAGAGCAGAGGCGGCATCATCATCCCCGACACCGCTCGGGAAAAGCCGATGGAAGGCGAGGTGCTCGCCGCCGGCCCCGGCGCGCGGGGCGAGGATGGCAAATTACACCCGCTCGACGTCAAGATCGGCGACCGCGTGCTGTTCGGCAAATGGTCCGGCACCGAGATCAAGATCGACGGCGAAGATCTCGTGATCATGAAGGAAAGCGACATCATGGGTGTCGTCGACAAGACCGCCTGAAGGAGAGAGACCAATGGCAGCAAAGGAAGTCCGCTTTCACAGCGATGCCCGCGATCGGATGCTTCGCGGCGTCGACATTCTCGCCAACGCAGTCAAGGTGACTTTGGGGCCCAAGGGTCGCAACGTCGTTCTCGACAAATCGTACGGCGCCCCGCGGATCAGCAAGGACGGGGTCACCGTCGCCAAGGAGATCGAGCTCGCCGACAAGTTTGAGAACATGGGCGCGCAGATGGTCAAGGAGGTCGCCTCGAAGACCAGCGACCAGGCCGGCGACGGCACCACGACCGCAACCGTGCTGGCGCAATCGATCGTGCGCGAGGGCGCCAAGGCGGTGGCCGCCGGGATGAACCCGATGGATCTGAAGCGCGGCATCGACCGCGCCGTCGAGGCTGTCGTCAAGGACATCGAGAAGCGCTCGAAAAAGGTCTCGACCAACGACGAGATCGCCCAGGTCGGCACGATCTCGGCCAATGACGATCGCGAGATCGGCCGGATGATCGCCGAGGCGATGCAGAAGGTCGGCAACGAGGGCGTGATCACGGTCGAAGAGGCGAAGAGCCTCGAAACCGAGCTCGACGTGGTCGAGGGCATGCAGTTCGACCGCGGCTATGTCAGCCCGTATTTTGTGACCAACGCCGAGAAGATGGTGGCCGAGCTCGACGAGCCCTATATCCTCTTGAACGAGAAGAAGCTGTCGAGCCTGCAGTCGCTGCTGCCGTTGCTCGAGGCGGTGGTGCAGTCGGCCAAGCCGCTCTTGATCGTCGCCGAGGATATCGAGGGCGAGGCGTTGGCGACGCTCGTCGTCAACAAGCTGCGCGGCGGGCTCAAGGTGGCGGCGGTCAAGGCGCCGGGCTTTGGCGACCGGCGCAAGGCGATGCTCGAAGACATCGCCATCCTGACCGGCGGCCAGGTGATCAGCGAAGACCTCGGCATCAAGCTCGAAAACGTTACGCTCGACATGCTCGGCAAAGCCAAACGCGTGCGGATCGAGAAGGAGAACACGACGGTCATCGACGGCGCCGGCGCCAAGGACGACATCCAGGGCCGAATCGGCCAGATCCGCCAGCAGATCGACGAGACCACCTCGGATTACGACCGCGAGAAGCTGCAGGAGCGGCTGGCCAAGCTCGCCGGCGGGGTCGCGGTGATCCGGGTCGGCGGCGCCACCGAGGTCGAGGTCAAGGAGCGCAAGGACCGGGTCGACGACGCCACCCACGCCACCCGCGCCGCGGTCGAGGAAGGTGTGGTGCCGGGCGGCGGCGTGGCGCTCCTCTATGCGGCCAAGGCGCTCGACGGGCTGACCCCGGAGAACAGCGACCAGAAGGTCGGCATCGACATCGTCCGCCGCGCGCTGCAGGCGCCGGTCCGCCAGGTTGCCGAAAACGCCGGCAGCGAAGGCTCGGTGGTGGTCGGCAAACTGCTCGACAGCAAGGACCCGAATTACGGCTACGACGCGCAGTCGGGCGAATTTGTCGACATGGTCAAGGCCGGGATCATCGACCCGACCAAGGTCGTGCGCCTAGCCCTGCAGAACGCCGCGTCGGTCGCGGGGCTCCTGGTCACGACCGAGGCGATGATCGCCGAAAAGCCCGAGAAAAAGGCCACCCCGGGAATGCCGCACGACCACGGCATGGACGGAATGGACGACTACTAAACACCTCCGCACGTCGCGAGGAGGCCGGCACCTCGAGGTGTCGGCCTCTTTTTTTGACCCCTCGGCGCCCCGCGTCGGCCCATCACCAGATCGTCGCCGCGCGTCCTTGCCAGCGGGCGGCGCGCCACCCATACTGATCCCCATGCGGCGCCTGGTGCTGGATCCCGTTTTCGCGGCCGCGGCCGAAACGCCGGTACGGATGTGCGATCATCCGGAATGCGCGGCCGGCGGCGAATTCCGTGCGCCGAAATCGCGTCTCGATCTGCACGATTATTACTGGTTCTGCCTCGATCACGTGCGCGCCTACAATTCGGCCTGGAACTACTATGCCGGCATGAGCGACAGCGAGATCGAAGCCGAGATCCGCAGCGACACGGTCTGGCAGCGGCCGACCTGGCGGCTTGGCGAGCGGCACGTTCCGGGCTGGGCGGCGCGGGTGCGCGATCCGCTCGATCTCTACTCCGGCGGTGGCCATGGCGGGCGACAGGGCGGCCGGGACCGCGACCGGCCGGAGCGCGAGGCGGCGCGTCGCGCGCTCTCGGCGCAGGAGCAGGCGCTCGCGGTGTTTGAAATCGAGCCGCCCTTCACCCCGGTGCGGCTCAAGGCGCGATATAAGGCGCTGGTCAAGCTGCACCATCCCGATGCCCATGGCGGCGACAAGGCGGCCGAAGAGAAGCTCAAGATCATCAATCAGGCCTATGCCACTCTGAAAGCCAGCTATTTCGGGTGAATCGGCTATTTGAATTGAATCACAGGCCGGCATCGCGCAAATTCCCCTCCGCTCCACTATCAGGACGCAAGAAGAAATGGCTCCGACAGCGACCAGACGAGCACGCCGACACGCTCTCTCTCACCTGCCCGACATCACGGTGTCGGTGCGCCAGACCTTCGGCCTCGACAGCGACATGCAGGTCCCGGCCTTCTCGCAGGCCGATGATCACGTCCCCGATGTCGACGAGGCCTACCGCTTCGATCACGAGCACCACGCTCGCCATCCTCGCCGGCTTTGCCTATAACCGCCGCGTCCTCATCCAGGGCTATCACGGCACCGGCAAGTCGACGCATATCGAGCAGGTCGCGGCGCGCCTCAATTGGCCCTGCATCCGCGTCAACCTCGACAGCCATATCAGCCGCATCGACCTCGTCGGCAAGGACGCGATCGTGCTGCGCGACGACAAGCAGGTGACCGAATACCGCGAAGGCCTGCTGCCCTGGGCGCTGCAGCATCCGACGGCGCTGTGCTTCGACGAATACGATGCCGGCCGGCCCGACGTCATGTTCGTCATCCAGCGGGTGCTCGAGGTCGAGGGCAAGCTGACGCTGCTCGACCAGAACCGCGTCATTCGGCCGCATCCGGCGTTCCGGCTGTTCTCGACCGCCAATACGGTCGGTCTTGGGCGACACCACCGGGCTCTATCACGGCACGCAGCAGATCAACCAGGGCCAGATGGACCGCTGGAACATCGTCGCGACGCTCAATTATCTGCCGCATGACGCCGAGGTCGAGATCGTGCTGGCCAAGGTGCCGAGCTACGACAACGAGGAGGGCAGGCGCACGATCAGCGCGATGGTGGCGCTGGCCGACCTGACCCGCGCCGGCTTCATCAACGGCGACATCTCGACCGTCATGTCGCCGCGCACGGTCATGACCTGGGCCGAGAACGCGGCGATCTTCGGCGATTCGCGTTCGCCTTCCGGCTGACCTTTCTCAACAAATGCGACGAGATGGAGCGGCCCGCGGTGGCCGAGTACTACCAGCGCTGCTTCGGCACCGAGCTCGGCCGAGACCGGCGTCAACGCGACCCTGGTGTAGGGTGCCTCTCCGATGAACCCGCGGCTAATCGCGCGGATGAACCTGAATTCGCCCGCCGGGCATGCCCCGGCCATCCACGCCTTCCTTCGGCTCGGCTGCACCGGGCGACAAGACGTGGATGCCCGGATCAAGTCCGGGCAAGGGGAAGACGGACTGGATTGATCGCTGATCTGATGGCCCAGGAATATTCCCCGACCGAGATCTTCAAGCGCGCCACCGCGGCGACCGTGCGGGCGATCGCCGAGCGCGACGACCTGACCGTCGGCTTCGGTCCGGAGGCGGCCGGGCTCAGCGGCACCCGGGTGCGGCTGCCGCTACCCGCCGCGCGATCTGCCGGCCGACGAGGCGGCGCAGGTGCGCGGGGCGGCCGACAGCGTCGCCCTGCGGCTGCGTTATCACGACGACGCGGTCCACAGCCGCCGCGTCCCCGGCAGCCCGGCGCGCGCCATCTTCGAGGCGCGTCGAGCAGGCCCGGGTCGAGGCGCTCGGCGCGCGCAGGATGGCCGGGGTCGCCGCCAATCTCGCCGCGGTGCTCGACGAGCAATATCGCCGCCAGGGCTTCGAGCGCATGACCGAGCGCACCGAGAGCACGATCGCCGAGGCGGTGCGCCTCTTCACTCGCGAGACCCTGACCGACGAGCCGCCGCCGCCCTCGGCGCGGCGCGTCGTCGATCTGTGGCGCCCGTGGCTGGAGGCCCGGATCGCCCGGGATCTGGGCGAGCTCGACCGCACCATCCTCGATCAGGACGAACTATGCGCGGATCGCCCGCCGCATGCTGCAGGATCTCGACATCGATCTGGGCGAGACCGAGGAGTCGGAGAGCGACGAGCAGCAGGAGGGCGAGGAGGCCGAGGGCGAGAACCAGAGCGAAGGCGAGGGGGCGACCACCGGCGCCCAGCGCTCGCTCGACGGTCGCCGGCCGAGCGGCGAAGCCGAGGACGCGCCAGGACGCCGCCGACGCCGGCGACGGCGAGATGATGCCCGGCGCCAGCGACGACGATCCCGGCCGTCCCGGGCCGCCCCGGCACGATGCCGCGCGGGCGGGCCGACGATACCGCGATCTACCGCGCCTTCACCACCGAGTCCGACGAGGTCGTCGAGGCCGACGAGCTGTGCGATCCCGACGAGTTGTCGCGGCTGCGCCAGTTGCTCGACCAGCAGATGGCGCATCTGCAGAGCGTCATCGGCCGGCTCGCCAACCGTCTGCAGCGGCGCCTGCTGGCCAAGCAGACCCGCGCGTGGGAGTTCGACCTCGACGAAGGGATGCTGGACGCCGCGCGGCTGTCGCGCGTCGTCGCCAACCCGATCCTGCCGCTCGCCTACAAGCGCGAGCGCGAGATGGATTTCCGCGACACGGTCGTCACCCTGCTGATCGACAATTCCGGCTCGATGCGCGGGCGGCCCATCACCGTCGCGGCGATGAGCGCCGACATCCTGGCGCGCACGCTCGAACGCTGCGCGGTCAAGGTCGAGATCCTGGGCTTCACGACGCGCGCGTGGAAGGGCGGCCAGTCGCGCGAGCGCTGGATCGCCGCCGGCAAGCCCTCGAATCCCGGCCGGCTCAACGATCTGCGCCACATCGTCTACAAGCCGGCCGACGCGCCCTGGCGCCGCGCCCGCCGCAATTTCGGCCTGATGCTGCGCGAGGGCATCCTCAAGGAGAACATCGACGGCGAGGCCTGGCCTGGGCCCACAACCGGCTGCGCGAGCGCAGCGAGCAGCGCCGCATCCTGATGGTGATCTCCGACGGCGCCCCGGTCGACGATTTCGACCCTTTCGGTCAATCCCGGCAATTATCTTGAGCAGCATTTGCGCGAGGTCATCGACGATATCGAGCGGCTCGGCGAGGTCGAGCTCATCGCGATCGGCATCGGCCACGACGTGACCCGCTACTACCGCCGCGCCGTCACCATCGTCGACGCCGAGCAGCTGGGCGGCGTGATGCTGGAAAAATTGGCCGAGCTGTTCGACGAGGAAGGCGACAAGACCCGCGTCAGGAGCCGCCGCCCTCGCGCCGCCTGACGAGCGCTGAATTCGCCTATCCAGCCTGACGCGAGCAACCCGTCGCGGGCGGCTCAGCCAGCCGTAGGGTGTGTGTGGACGGCCCAGCTGGTGCAAGGGGTGGGGGAAAGAATTCCATCCGGTGCGGTTGGGGTCGTCTGTCCGGCCTGTGTGTCGCGGCCCGCGGCCGCTGGCCCGGATGGGTGCCGCGATCCACTCCCAAACGGATGAGCGACCTTGCTGGCCGCCACCTGGACGGGTCGTGTAGATCGTCGCACCGACCGATCAGCTTCTTTTCCCTCGAGCCCTGCACCCGCGGCAGTCGGAAGAGCGGACGAGCGATCAGGCGGGGGCCGGCCGGGGCCGGCGGGGGCCGGTAGGCCTGCCCCCGCCGGTCATCATGGGCCGCGTCACATCGATGCCGTGCGGGGGCCATCCACCCCATCAAATCCGTGGGCTGAAGGGCCAAGGGCAGGCGAGGCGATGGGGAGTTGCGATTGTGTTGCTCCGTGTCGACACAATCCGGTTTCACGAACGCGACCGCCAAGGACGGCGCTTGGCGGCGGATTTTCGCGCGGCCCCGCAACGACCGAGCGCCGTCGAGGCGCCCACGTCCTCAGGCCGGGCGATTCAGGGTTTGGCCGAGGCGGCGGCGCGGGTTACACCTGTCGGCGGCATCGGCGAGCCGAGCAGGAAAAAGCCATGAGAACAGGGGCGGAGTATCGGCGGGGCTTGCGCGACGGGCGCCGGGTCTGGGTCATGGGCGAAGGCCTGATCGAGGATGTGACCACGCATAGGGCGACGCGGGCGATGGTCGATGAATACGTCGCCTGGTACGATTTGCATCCGCGAGCCGACGTGGCGGGAGACCGCGTTACGGCCACTGGACGGCGCGCCCTGGGCCTATGTCGTGCCGCAGAGCGCCGAGGACCTCGGCGGCATGGGGCGCTTCTTTGCGGCGACTACGTTCCTCTCGGCCGGCAACATCACCCACACGCCGTGCTACGGCCATATGATCGCGCTCGGCGTCCAGGCCTCGGTCGAGGAGCGGGGCGTCTCCCCGGAGCAGGCTGCCAACGCGGCGCGCTATCGCGCGATGATCGCCGAGACCGGTCGGTTTCTGACCTTTTGCGGTGGCGCGCCCACGATCGGCTATCGCCTGCGCGAGAACCCGGCCGACCGCGCCGCGCTGCAAGATCGTGCGCGAGACCGATGCCGGGGTCGTCGTCAGCGGCAAGATCGGCATGCATACGAGCCCGGCCTATGCCGAGGACGTCTATGTCGGCAGCGTCTCGGGCCTGAAGATCGGCGAGCACTTCGCGACCTTCATAGTGCCGGTCGCCGCACAAGGCGTCACCACGCTGTGCCGCAAGATCGCGGTGCGCGACCCGAACCCGTTTGTGGCGCCGCTCTCCAGCCGCTTTGACGAGCTCGACGGTCAGATGTGGCTCGATGACGTATTTATCCCGTGGGAGCAGGTCTTTTTGTTGGGCCAGTCGCCGGAGCCGGTGGTCCGCTGGCTGATCTGGCATCACCTCTACGGCTGGCTGTCAAAGGCCGAGTTCACCCTCGGTCTGGCGTTGGCCCTGGCCCATGCGATGGGGCTCGCCAGACACGAGCAGACGCTCGACTACCTCATCGACCTGACCATCGAGGTGCAGACCGTGCGCAGCTGCCTTACCGCCTGCGAGCGCGACCCGCGCTTTACCCCTCAAGGCTATTGCGTTCCCAACCACGCCCATCTGGCGGCCGGCGGTCTGGCGATCCTGCGGGCTCGCCCGCGCATGGCCGAGATCCTGCGGATCGTCCCCGGCTCGTCCCTGGTCGTGGCCCCGTCCGACCGCGACCTCGCCGCACCCGAAATCGCCGAGGGCCTCGCCCAATCCTTTGGCGGCGGCGGCTATACGGCGCTGCAGCGCGCGGCGCTGCTGCAGATGGCCTGGGACCACGTGTCCTCGGCGCTCGATGGCCGCGAGTCGGCGTTCGAGCTGCACGCCAGCGGCGGTGTCCCGGCCTGGCGCGGCCGCCTGCGCCACAATTTCGAAAGCTACAGCGACCTCGCCAATCGCGTCGCGGGATCGCTGCAGGTGGCGATGCCGCCGATCGATCTCGACCACATCCGCGAGGTCCCGTGGGCTCCGCGCCGGACGGTGGCGCCGCCGCCCGGCGACAAGATCTAGCCGATGTCGCGGCCGGGCCCGAAATGACCCGCATCCTCGCCGCAGTTGTCGCGATCGCGCTTTCTGCCGCTCCGCCATGGGCCGCGCCGGGCGGAGGGCCGCGCGCCTGGGCCGCCGACGAGTCAAATGCGCGGTCACCGGACCGGTCTTGTGGGGCGATGGCGAGCACGACGACACCGCAGCGCTCAATGCCTGGTTCCGCGGCGACCGCGTGGTTTGGGCGCGGACCGGCCGCCCGGTTGGCCCCCAGATCGGGGGCTCCCAGAGCGGCGAGGCCGGGCTCGGCGGCCGGGTGTTTCGGCTGACCGGCCCCGTCTATATTCCGAGCGGCACCGGCCGCCGCATCGAGCAATTCGAATTTGTCTGGCCGCAGCGCCGCGAGCGGGTCTCCGGCGGCACGATCATGGCCGGAGCCGATCCGGCAAAACCGCCGGTGGCGACCAACCTGGTAAAAATCGGCACCCGGCCCGGCGAGGGGGTGCCGTTCAAAACCCCCGACCCCAAACCCGGCGAATCGCGATGCCGGGACAAACTGCCTCGTCTCCTGATGGGCCTGACTTTGCCAGGGCGAGCCGGTCGAGCCCGGCCTCGGCGGCCGAGGGCGGCGGCCCCGAGGTTACATTCGGGCGTGAGCTTCGACGAGCTCACCAGCCGCGGGTGAGCTTGCGAATGCGATGGTTTTCGGTGTCGCCGACATAAAGGGCGCCGTCGGGGCCGGCGGCGATGCCGTGCGGGCGGCCGAGCCCGGCGGCACGCGCGGGGCCGCCATCGCCGGCCGACCCCTTGCGCCCGCCGGCGATGGTGTCGACCGTGCCGCGTCCGAGCTCGAAGCGGCGGATCGCGTGGTTCTCGGTATCGACGATCAGGATATCGCCGTCGGGGTCGATGGCCATTTCCTTTGGCGCGTCGAACACCGCGGCGAGCGCCGGCCCACCATCGCCGCGGTAGCCGCGCGCACCGCTCCCGGCCACCGTCGCGACGATGCCGCTCAGGGGATCGACCGCGCGCAGGCTGCTGCCCTGGCGTTCGAGGATGTAGACCCGACCGTCGGCCGCGACTTTGACCGCGCGCGCGCCCCACACCGCCGCCGCAGCGGCCGGGCCGCCATCGCCGCTGTGCGCCGCGGCACCGGTGCCGGCGAAGGTCGCGATCGTGCCGCAAGCCAGATCGACGACGCGCACCCGGTTGTCGGCAACGTCGGCGATGAAGAGCCGCCGCTGCTCCGGGTCGAACGCCAACCCGTTGGGCTCGACCAGCCCCGCTTGCGCGGCCGGGCCGCCATCGCCGGCAAACCCCGCGCTGCCGTTCCCGGCACAGGTGGTGACGGCGCCCGAAGCGCCGTCGATGCGGCGGACGCAGTGATTGTGGCGGTCGGCGACGTAGATGTTGGCGGCCCGGTCCACGGCGATGCCGTAGGGCTCGTTGAACGCGGCGCGGGTAGCCGGTCCGCCGTCGCCGCTGTACCCGGCCTCGCCGTTGCCGGCGACGGTGGCGATGGTCCCGGTGCGCGCGTCGACGCGGCGAATGCGGTGGTTGAACGTGTCGGAGAAATAGAGATTGCCGGCTGGGTCGAACCCGATATCAAACGGGCCGTTGAGCGATGCGCGCGCCGCCGGCCCGCCATCGCCGGAAAAGCCGCGCTCGCCGGTGCCGACCGCCGTCGCGATCGTCCAGACCCGGTCGGACATGCCCTACCCCCACCCTATTGAGAAGCGACCGATATTAGCACCGCTTTCCGAGCCGGCGAGCGTGGATGTAAGCTCTCCGGCATGGCTTCCCGCGGTTCCTCGCGATTGCGCTCGCCGACGGCCGCCGCTTGCCTGCTGGCAGCGGCCGCGATGCTCGGCGGCGCCGCACCCATGCCGGGCGACACCAACTCACTGGTCGGCCAGCTGCTGGTCGCAGCATCGACGATCGGCGATCCGCGCTTCTACCACGCGGTGATCCTGGTGGTGCGGCAGGACAAGAGCGGCGCCTTTGGCATCGTCATCAATCGCCCGCTCGAAAAGCGCTCGGTCAAGAGCCTCTTGGAAGCGGCCGGTGATCGCGCACCGGGGGTCGAGGGCAGCCTCGAGGTCTTTGCCGGCGGCCCGGTGCAGCCCGAGCTCGGCTTTGTCGTGCACAGCGCCGATTACCACGACCCCGACACGCTTGCGGTCGGACCCGGCTTGGCGATGACCGCGGACAAGCAGGTCCTGCGCGACATCGGCCATCACCAGGGGCCGAAGCGGAGCCTCTTTGCCTTTGGCTATGCCGGCTGGGGACCGGGGCAGCTCGAGGGCGAAATCGCGGATCGCGACTGGTTTACCGCCGCCGGCGACCCGAAGCTGATCTTCGACGACGACCGCGGCGATCTGTGGCGCGACGCGACCGCCCGCCGCACCCGCGAGCTTTAGAGCGGCGATATCGCTCCGAGGCGGAGAAGCCGAATGAACGAATTCCGCAGGCTGATCGCCGGCGCCGAACAGGGCGAAGCGAACCAAACCATCGGGCTCGAGGCGATGCTCGATGTCGAGCGCCGAACGGTCGAGCGTTGAGAGGATCGCCGGGGCAAGGAGGTTGTGACCGAAGCGAAGCCGCTCGACTGGGTAGCCCGGAAAGACTGCGAAGCCGGCAACCCAGGTCCCGCGTGAGGCGCGACGGCACGCAGACTGCATGATATCGATGCTCGGTCCGTGCAGGGTTTGACCATCCCGGTAATTCGAAGGCCGACGATCTTCGACATGGCCGTTGCGTGACCCCTCATGCGTGTCATGATCCGGCAGCTTCGCAAAATCGTCTGTGGAGGACCGCATGCGGTGCGTCACAGCAGCCATTGTTGTCGTCGCAAGCATCCTGACGGCGGGCACGGCAGCGGCGCAGGATCGGGACCGGCAATCGGACCGGTGCGTGCTCTACGACGCGCACGGCAAGCTCCGGGCAGGGACCAGCCCGGACCTCGCCATCGGCGCGTGCACGGCGATCATCCAGTCCGGCCAGGAGACCACAAAGGGCCTCGCCGCCGCCTTCCTCAACCGCGGCAGGGCCTACGGCGGCAAGCACGAGTACGACCGCGCCATCCAGGACCTCGACCAGGCGATCAGACTCGACCCGAATGACGCCGCGGCCTTCAGCAGCCGCGGCAATGCCTACAACCGCGAGCGCGAGTACGACCGCGCCATTCAGGACCTCGACCAGGCGATCAGGCTCGACCCGAATTACACCTTCGCCTTTATCAACCGCGGCAATGCCTACGCCGGCAAGCGCGACTACGATCGCGCCATCCAGGACTTCGACCAGGCGATCAGGCTCGACCCGAATAACGCCGCCGCCTTTCAGCAACCGGGGCCACGCTTACAACGACGAGCACGAATACGACCGCGCTATCCAGGACTTCGACCAGGCGATCAGGCTCGACCCGAATAATGCCCCGGCGTTTAGCAGCCGCGGCAACGCCTACGCCGGCAAGCGCGACTACGATCGCGCCATCCAGGACTTCGGCCAGGCGATCAGGCTCGACCCGAACAACGCCGCCGCCCTCGGCAACCGCGGTATCGCCTACGCTAGCAAGCGGGAGTACGACCGCGCCATCCAGGATTATGACCAGGTGATCAGGCTCGATCCGAACAACGCCGCCGCTTTCCTCGATCGCGGCAGGGCTCACGACGGCAAGGGCGAATATGACCGCGCCGTCCAGGACCTCGATCAGGCGATCAGGCTCGACCCGAACAACGCGGTCGCCTTTCTGTTCCGCGGCATGGCCTACGACGGTAAGCGCGAGTATGACCGTGGCATCCTGGACCTCAATCAAGCGATCCGACTCGAGTCGAATAACGCCTCCGCCTTTCTCATCCGCGGCACTGCCTACAGCGAGAAGCACGAATACGACCGCGCCATCCAGGACTTCGACCAGGCAATCCGGCTCGACCCGAACAACGCCGCCGCCCTCAGCAGCCGCGGCATCGCCTACGCTCGCAAGCGGGAGTTCGACCGCGCCATCCAGGATTTCGACCGAGCGATCAGGCTCGACCCGAGTAACGCGATCACCTTTACCAACCGCGGCACTACCTACAACAACAAACATGAGTACGACCGCGCCATCGAGGATTTTGACTTGGCGATCCGGCTCGACCCGAACAACGCCGCTGCGTTCACCAACCGCGGCGAAGCCTTCAACGGCAAAGGCGAGTACGATCGGGCGATCCAGGATTTCGACCAGGCGATCGGTATCAACCCGAACTACGCCCCCGCCTTCCACGACCGCGGCGGCACCTACACGCGCAAGGGCGAGTACGACCGCGCCATCCAGGACTACGACCAGGCGATCAGGCTCGACCCGGATCTCGCGCTCGCCTTCTTGGACCGCGGCAGCGTCTACCTCAAAAAGCGTGAGTATGACCGTGCCCTCCAGGATTACGACCAGGCAGTCAGGCTCAAGCCCGGCGACAGCGAAATGCTTGGCTATCGCGGTTTTGTCTATCTGATGCTCAAGAAGTTGGACTTGGCGTTTCCCGATTATGACGCAGCGGTGCGGGCCAATCCGAGGAATGCATTCGCGCTGTACGGCCGCGGCATGGCAAAGCAGTTGAAGGGCGACAAGGCGGGAGGCAACGCCGATATCGCCGCGGCGAAGCTGGTCAATCCCAACATCGCGAAGGATTTCGAGAACTACTACGGTGTGCATGCGTAAGCGTATTTTCCAGAAGACGGGGGTTATGCGTCTCTCAACACATGTCTACCAAATGCACCGGACTCAAGACAAGGCGATGCTCGATGTTGAGCGGCGGACGGTCGAGCGCTGGACTAACCGGGATTGGGCCCGTTTCTCAAAATGCTTTTGGCAGCCCTGCCTGCTTTAGAATCGCGTTCGCAAGTAGTCGGTTATTGATGTTCGACGGCACAGTGAAGGTCCGGTTCGTGATTGGGCTGAACCAAATCTCATGACTGCCTTTCCCTTGGCGTTCGAACCGGCAGCCCGCCTCGCGCAATAGAGCCGCAAGGCTGCGGTAAAGGCTCGTCATTCAGGCGGCGAGACTTGCCCTACCGTGCCGCTCCGCCGTTACCGTAATGTCCACGGATTGACCGGGCGATTTGATCCCGTTGGCCCAGAGCAGATCGGGAGCAAGGCCGAGAATGGTTTCGACGAGTTCGTCGAAGCTTGCAGCCTGGCAGCAAAGGCCGGGGATATCTTCTCCGTCCGTCCACCAGCTCTTCGAGTTCCTCGTCCCAGTGCGCGCGCACCGTGTAGGCGATATTCGACATCCTATAACTCCGTCAGGCATACCCGGCTTACGTGCGATGAAGCCATCGGTGAAATTCCAATCCCATCTAGGAGCACGACGTGGCGATCGCACCGGGCGGCACGACTTCAGCAGGGGATGTCGTCCTCAATGCGACATCAGCACCGGGATGGTCATGCTGGCGAGGATCGAGCGGGTGGCGCCGCCGAGCAGCAATTCGCGGGCGCGCGAATGGCCGTAGGCGCCCATCACCAACAGATCGGCACCGAGATCGGCGGCGCGCGACAGGATCAGCTCGCCGATCGGGACCCCGGCCGATTGGGTACGCTCGATCTGGGCCTTGACCTCGTGCCGCGCCAGGTGCAGCGCGATATCGGCGCCCGGCACCTCGCCGTGTCCGTCCGGCCCCGGCTGGGCGTCGACGACCAGCACGCCGACGCTGTCGGCGCCGGTCAGCAGCGGCATCGCGTCGGCGACGGCGCGGGCCGCCTCGCGCCCCGCATTCCAGGCGATCATCACCCGCCGCCCGACCGCCTCGAACTGGCCGGCATAAGGCACCACCAGGATCGGCCGGCCGGTGGCGAGCGTCACCCGCTCCGGGCTCGGGCGAAACATCGCCATCGCTTCATTGTCGGGATCGCGCTGGCCGAGGATCGCGAGATCGGCGTAACGCGCATGCACCGCCGGGTCTGCTTCCCGGCCCTCGGGCACCGCGCGCCACTCGCTCGACAGCCCGCGCAGCCGGGTCGCGTTCTCGAAAGCCTGGCGCGTCTGCTCGGCCTGTTCCAGCGCCCGCTCCCGCCATTCATGGTAGACCGGTTCGATGATCGCGAGGTCCGGATAGGCGGCGTGCCGCGGCAGTTCCGGGCTTGGGATCGGATAGAGCCCGGCCAGATGCGCGGAAAACCGCTCGGCCAGTGCGGCGCCGAGAGCCACGCGTCCCAGGGCATCCGCGGCCGGGTCGAGCACCACCAGCAGATCTTTCCAGCTCATCGACTGAACTCCTCGCAGCACCCGGCGCCGGATTGCCGGAGCAACCTAGCCGGCGACCGATCTCCGACGCAACGCATCGCCTGCGCAAGGTATCATCGGCGGCGCGGCTTGCCTCGGGGCCTGGGATGAGCGAATAGAGGGCACCAAGCTGATCAGGGGTTCGCCCGATGCGTGCGTTCGCTTCCGCCTGCCTCGTCTCCGCCCTTTCGCTCGCCGCGCTGGGCGGCTGCATCGACAACGATCGGGTGCGGGTGCAGAGCCTTTCGGTCGGACCGAACCGCACCTTCACCTACAGCGCCCGCACCAATACGGTGATGACCGAGAACGACGACGGCGCCGCCGAGCAGATCCGCCGCGACTGGCTGGCCCAGGCCCTCGAGGTGGAGGGCATGTGCAACGGCGGTTATGTCGTCTATCGGCGCCGCCTGCAGATCCCGCCACAGAGCGTCGCTTTGGCCGCCCCGCCCGGCCCGCTAAACCCCGGCGGCACCACCTATTTCGGCAATGGCGGCGATGTCGTCTACACCGGAAGCTGCCTCTAGCCGCCGCTGCCGGCTGGCCGTCGGCGTTGCCGATCCGTCAGCTTCAAGGGCCGGCGCGCCAGCGCTCGATCAGCGGCCCCGCTTTGCCGCAGACCGGGTCGGCGGCGGGCAGCGGCACCGCGGCGATGTTGGCGAGCGCCCGCTCGCGCTCGCGTGTGCCGGGGGTGCGCATGTCAGGCCCGCGGCCGCCTGGATAAGCGCCGACGACGAGGAAGTCGGGGCTCGCCGCCTCGCTCTTGTGGGCGACCCCGGCCGGGATCACGACCGCATCGCCGGCATGAAGCTCGACGACCTCGCCGGCCTCGCCGCCGAGCCGGACCCGCGCCGAGCCGGCGACGATGCCGAGCGCCTCGTGCGCGGTGCTGTGATAGTGATGATGGGCATAGATGCCGGCGCGCCATCCCCCGCTCCACCCGTTGGCCGCGAACCGCGCCTCGCAGGCGGCGGCGGCATCGGGGCCGGTGTCGAGAGCGCCGCGGTAGACGACGAGCGGCAGGCGCGAGTTGTTGGGCACGCGGCCGTCATCGGCGAACCGGTGCTCTTCGATCGTCGGAGCGTCCGCTCTTGCGACCATTGGCTGCTCCTTTCGCATCAGACCGGCGGCAGGCTACGCCGCGTTCGTGACCGGGCCAAGTGAAAACCGCGGTGGGCGTCGCATGCCACCCGAGGCTTCCAAATCGCGGCAGAGGCGAACTCCTGCGCGGAAGCAAGCCGATGCCGAGTTGATGGTTTGACCGAGATGTTCGCGATTTATTAACGACGATCGCTCGGCATCTGCTCTTGCCACGATCCGGGGCGTCGGCTATCGGTAGAGTTGCCGCAAATCGCCGGGCGCGATCGTGCGAGCGAAACGACCGGCTACATTTTAGGCGCGGCCCAGCATGGAGTACCCGGTCAGGACCGTTTGCGTCGTCGGCTTGGGCTATATCGGCTTGCCGACCGCGGCAACCCTCGCCAGCCGCGGCGTCGAGGTGATCGGTGTCGACGTGAACCCGCGCGTCGTCAACGCCGTCAATGCCGGGCAGCCTTATTTCCCCGAGCCCGACCTCGACATGCTGTTGCGCGCCGCCACCACCTTGGGCAAGCTGCGCGCCACCGCCCGGCCCGAACCGGCCGATGCGTTCATAATCGCGGTGCCGACGCCGTTCAACGACGACCGCTCGCCGAACCTCTGCTATGTCGACGCGGCGGCGGATGCGATCGCCCCGGTGCTCGCATCGGGCAATGTCGTGATCCTGGAATCGACCTCGCCGGTCGGCACCACCGCGCGGCTGGCCGAGCGGCTCGCCCGGCTGCGCCCCGACCTGCGCTTTCCGCCGGAACGCCACGCCGAGCCGCTCGACGTTCATGTCGCGCATTGCCCGGAACGGGTGCTGCCCGGGCATATGGTGCGCGAGCTGATCGAGAACGATCGCATCATCGGCGGCATGACCGAAGCCTGCGCCGTGCACGCCGAGGCGGTGTACCGGGTGTTTCTTCGCGGAACGCCGTTCCGCACCGACGCGCCGACGGCCGAATTGGTCAAGCTGGTCGAGAACGCCTACCGCGACGTCAACATCGCGTTCGCCAACGAATTGTCGCTGGTCTGCGACCAGCTCGGGCTCAATGTGTGGCAGGTGATCGAGCTGGCCAACCGCCACCCGCGGGTCGCGATCCTGCAGCCGGGGGCGGGCGTCGGCGGCCACTGCATCGCGGTCGATCCGTGGTTCATCGTCTCCTCGGCGCCCGAGCAGACGCGGCTGATCCGCACCGCGCGCGAGGTCAACGACGCCAAGCCCGGGTTTGTCGCGGCGCAGATCCGCGAACGGGCCGAGCGGTTCAAGCGGCCGATCGTGGCCTGCCTGGGGCTCAGCTACAAGCCCGATGTCGACGATCTGCGCGAGAGCCCGGCGGTCGCGATCGTGGCCGAGCTGGCGCGCGGCGGGCAGGAACGCATCGTCGTCGCCGAGCCCAATCTGCGCACCCTGCCGCCCGAGCTGGCGGAATTGCCGAATATAGAACTCTGCGACACGCTCGAGGCGGTGCGCCGGGCCGACATCGTCGCGGTGCTGGTCGCCCATTCGCCGTTCCGCAAGATCCCGCGCGAGGAATTGCTGCGCCGCGTCGTCATCGATGTGACCGGGCTGACCCACGGGTCGGCCTGACCGATGAACCTGGCTCCCATCTTGCAGTGGGCTGAGCCATGAATCGGGACGAGCGGCCGATGCGCGTCCTGTTCGTCTTCGGCACCCGCCCCGAGGCGATCAAGCTCGCGCCGGTGATCCGCGAATTGTCAGCATCGCCAGAGTTCGAGTGCAGGATCTGCGTCACCGGACAGCATCGCGAGATCCTCGGCCAGTTTCTCGAACTGTTCGAGCTGCGGCCGGATTGGAACCTCGACGTCATGCGCCCCGATCAGGACCTCGCTTATCTGACCGGCGCGGTGCTCTGCGAGGTCGGCACGGTGCTCGATCGCTGGCGCCCCGACCGGGTCATCGTCCAGGGCGACACGACATCGACCTTTGCCGGTGCGCTCGCCGCCTTTTACCACCGGATCCCGGTGGCGCATGTCGAGGCCGGGCTGCGCACCGGCGACCTCGCTGCGCCGTGGCCGGAGGAGGCGAACCGTCTGCTGGTCGCCCGCATCGCCGATCTGCACTTTGCCCCGACGCCGCGGGCACGCGACAATCTCGTGCGCGAGGGGGTGGCGGCAGAGCGCATCGTGGTCACCGGCAACACCGGGATCGACGCGTTGCTGTGGGTTGCTGATCGGCTCGATCACGACGCGCCGTTGCGCGCGCGGGCCGAGGCGGTGCTGGGCGGGCAATTTGCCGAGAGCCTCGGCGACCGGCGGCTGATCCTGATGACCGGGCATCGCCGCGAGAGCTTTGACGGCGGGCTGCAGCGAATCGCGGGCGCGATGGCCCAGATCGCCGAGCGGCCCGACGTCACCATCGTCTTTCCGATGCATCCCAACCCGAACGTGCGCAGCGCAATCGACAGCCTGCGCCGGCACGAGAACATCCTGCTGGTCGAGCCGGTCGATTATCCCGAGCTGATCTATCTGCTGAAGCGCTGCCATTTCGTCGTCACCGATTCGGGCGGGATTCAGGAAGAGGCGCCTTCCTTCGGCAAGCCGGTGCTGGTGACCCGGGCGGCGACCGAGCGGCCGGAAGCCATGGAGCAGGGGCTGGCCAGGCTGGTCGGCACCGACGAGCAGCTGCTGCTCGAAGCGATGCGCGCGCTGCTCGACGACCCGGAAGCCTATCGGCGCATGAGCCGGGTCGCCAATCCCTATGGCGACGGCCGGGCGAGCCGCCGCATCGCCGTCCGGCTTTGCCGGGGGTCGAGCGCGGCTGGCGCGCCGGATCCCGGCTGGAGCCCGCGGCACGCCGGGCCGCCGCCCCAGGCCGAGGCGCCCAATGCCGAGACGCCCAATGCCGAGGAGCCGTTGGCCGAGGCGCGGCCGGCCGAGACGCCGCGGGGCTGAGCGCCCACGGCGATCGTCATTTCGGCAGCAGCGAGGCGACAGCCGCCCAGATCACCGCCCAGGTTGCGAGCGACAACAAAGTCACCGCGATCAGCGAGGCGAGCGGGCTCAACCGCCGGACCGTTTCCGGGTGCGAGCTTGCGGCCGAAAGCGGCGCGACCTCGGCGGCCCCGGCAGCGTGGTCGAAAGCGGAGTTGCTGCGCAACGGCTCCTCCCGGAGTATCGACGCATGGATGATACGGCGGGTACTGTCACCAGTCAGTCCGTCCCGCGTCAAAAGCCCGTCTAATCCGATGCTTCCGGCAGAAATCCCGGGCCGCGGCGGCCGGTCTCGATCCGGCCGGGCTCTCGCAGACATCAAGCAAAACTTGGACAAATGCGGAACGATAGCAGTTGCCTCCCGGCTACGCACGCCGTAAATGATGGCCAGTGTTTGGACTGACTGGGCGAGTCGAGAAGTCATGTCGCAAATCTATATTGCGGACATTAGCGAAATCGCGGAGCAGAACCGGAAAGCGCCGGACGATCAGCTGTCGCAGCGCGTGGCCATCCTCGCCATCGCCGCGCTGTCGCTGCTGTTCTGGACGCCGATCCTGCTGCCGTTCGCCGCGCTGTTGCACCGTTGAGGCAGATCGCGGTGACGCCGGACGGGGCGATCGCGGGACGGGATGGCGCAGATCGGAGGCGAGGCGGGCCGGAAACGGCGTGCATCGAGCCGATGTGTATCGCTTACCTCTGCCGGGTCAATCCGCCGATAGGCGGAAGCCCCAGGCACGGATCTGAGCTACGCCGGCCTGGTAGCCCTTCGCCGTCAGGCTGAAGCTGAATTCCGAGTTCGCGGTGAAGACGTCGACGAGGATCAGCGAGCCGATTTCGAGCTGCTTGACGATCGCCGGCGCCTGGGACGCCGGAAAGATGCAATATCGCGTCTGTCGGCATTCGATCGGCTGATTTTTGTCGATGCGGAGCACCGCCCTGACCGGAAACGGCTGGCCGACGATGCCGACATTGCCGGTCTGCAGCATGACCACGAGAGCGAACGAGCCCTTGCCCCGGTTCCCGGTCTGCCAGAACGGCACGGTGATCGAGCAGTCGGCGATACGGCCGGGGCTACCGTTACATTCGGTGATCCATTCGTCAGCGCGGGATTTCAGCACCCCCGCCGCCCTTGCCGCCGAACCCGGCTGCGCGCCGAGCACGATGGCGAGCATCGCCGCCGTCCGGCACAGTAGTCGGCAGGCCACGCGCGGCCCACCGTCGGTCGCAGGCGCGATCCGACGCCGCCAAGCTCCCCCGGCCCTCTCGACAGTCAGGATCGCCCCGGTCACCCTCGTCATGCCAGACAGCATCATGCCCGACAGCATCGCGAGCGTCGCGATCCTGTCGCACTGGCCGTGCGGGTCAAGGGCGACGGCACGGGCGTGACGAAGCGCCGCTCGCGCAACGAGGATTCGACAGCGGCGACCCGAGCGATCGGGCGGAGCCCGCCCTGCTCGGCCGCCAGCGCCGCCGGCCGATCAGGACTTCACCGGCGGGGTTAACCTTTTCTTACAGTCATCGCGGAGTTTCTGGGTATTTCTGGCATTAACCTTGATTTTGCTTCCCTCCGCCGCGAAACGGCGCTAAGTGTGTTGTTGTCGGGCAAGAGGTACTCGATGGCCGGGGCTGGCTTTGTCGGCGTCGGACCTTTTCGAGGTGGGGCTGCCACTCCCGCGGAACCTTTGGGGTTGACTGGCGTTGCTGGCGTCACGCCGGTATCGGCCGCTGCGGAAGCAAATTTGAACAAACCGGCCGGTCCATCGTCGACAAGCGTGGTGCGTGCCGCTGAGCGACAACTGCCGCAACTGATCATGGGTCTCGAATGGCTCGTTTTTTGGTGACTGGCGGTGCGGGGTTCATCGGCTCGCATCTGGTCCAGGCATTGCTCGACGACGGGCACGGCGTCAGGGTTCTCGACGACCTGTCGAGCGGCAACAGCGACAATCTTCCTCGCGCGGTCGAGTTCATCAAGGCCGATGTTTGCGATCCCGATATCGTCGGCCGCGCCTTCGACGGCGTCGACGGCTGTTTCCACTTGGCGGCGATCGCCTCGGTCGAGCGGTGCAACCGCGAATGGCTGCGCGCCCACCAGGTCAATCTGACCGGTACGATCAATGTTTTCAACGAGGCGCGGCCGTCGCGCCGGCACGGCGAGGTTCCGGTCGTATATGCCTCCTCGGCCGCCGTTTACGGCGACCGCCACACCGCCCCGGCCGCTGAGAAGAGCCATGCCGAGCCGCTCGGCGCCTACGGCGCCGACAAGCGTGGCTGCGAGCTGCATGCGCGGGCCGCCGGCACCGCCCATGGCGTGCCGACCACCGGACTGCGCTTTTTCAACCTCTACGGACCGCGCCAGGACGCGCGTTCTCCGTATTCCGGGGTGATCGCGATCTTTATCGATCGCCTGCGGCGCGGCGAGCCGGTGGAGATCTTTGGCGACGGCCAGCAGGTCCGCGATTTCACCTTTATCGCCGATGGGGTCGCGGCGCTGCGCCGCGCGATGGCGGTGGCGAGTGTGCGCGCCCCGATCTTCAACGTCTGCACCGGCAAGGGGACGACAGTCCGCCGCCTTGCCGAGACGGTCGCCGCGCTGTGCGGCAGCGCCCTCTCGGTCGATCAGCGCCCCCGGCGCTGCAGCGAAGTGCAGATCTCGATCGGGGATCCGTGGCACGCCGCCGAGGAACTCGGCTTTCGCGCCCGTACCGTGCTGGTCGATGGCTTGGCCACGACCCTCGAAAGCCTCGGCTCCTGCGACCGGATCGAGGCGCGGGTCGTCGCCTGAGCCGGCCGCCCGCCGCCGGCCCGGCCGGCTGTCAAATCGAATAATCGCCCGGTGGTGTCTACTGAGACACTACCGATCGCCTTCCGGGCCGGCGCCATGCAAATCTCGGCACGGCGGACATTCGGGTCCGCGCGACGTTCGGGCCGGGCTGGTTAGGCCTGTCGCCGCGTGCGCCGGCTGCCGATCGCAACGGCCGACCGAGCCATATCGGTTTGGGCGATCTCCCGACTGGCGTAGTGCCACAACAAGCTGGCCTCCTCCCGCGACCGCCGGGTCAGATCGACGAGACGCGCCAGGCATGGCTGGCGCAATCCATGATGCTCGACGAGACCGCCGAGCGGTTCGAACATCAGCCCGAGCCGGAACAACAGCCGAAGCAGCGCTGGTTCCATCATCGCCGCCAGATGGGTGATGCCATGTTCCAGGCAGATGCCGAGAATCGCCCGCAGCAAACCGAAGGTGATGAACGGCATCAGCCGCCTGTCGCCCGCCGCCCGACCGGCAAGGGGGCGTGAGAAGCCGGCTTCGGCATATTGCCCGTCGCCATGCCGCCGGCGGAAATTTTTGGAAACGGCAAAGCGGGACACCTCGGCGACCAGATGTCGCGGCAACGGCCCGAGCCGCAGCCGGACAACCGGATCCGAGGTTCGCTCGATCGGCAGCGGCTGGCGCCGCTCGTCGAGCAACGGCATGATCAGCCGCACCGTGCCCGCCGCGACGCCGCTCAGGCGGTGCAGCAAGAGAGCATGCGCCGAGCGGTTGTCGTCCTCGTCGATCTCGCGTCCGTCGCCGCATCGGTCTGCGTCCTCAAATCGGTTTTCGACGCAGTAAACCTGATAGCGCAGGCGATAGGCGAGATCGAGCTGTTCGGGAGTGGTGGCGCGGACGACCTCGAAATACCGGTCGTAGCAGGCAACGAAATCCGCCATTCCGTCGACCGTCATTCGCGTTTACCCGAAATCGATGGCCGCCCTCCCCGCCGTGACCTTGGCGCAAAGGAATAAACAATTCGCTACGGCCGGTGCGCCTGCCCGGCGACCGGACCACCGCGGCGATCGGCTGGCCGGCTCGACCGCCCGCTGCACCACAGCAACGCGGCGCCAACAAGCAGCGCGGCACCAAAGCATCGTGCCGGGCCGAATTTCGGGTCAGGAAGCGGGTCGGTCGGGAGGCGTGGATTGCCCGAGGCGCGCGTATCGTCCGGGGGCGATGATGCCGGCCGGGTCGACGGCCGACTTGATCGCCGCCGCGAGGTCCCAGCAGGGCGCCTCAAACCCGGTCAGCCAATCCATCGCCTGGATGCTCAAGCGGTATGGTAGAAAGCCCTCGCGCCGACCGCCCTCCAACAAAGCGCGATAACACGATTGGGCGCGCCCCGCCTCACTCGGCTCGCGGCGGTCGAACAGCAGCGGCACCGAGCTGTCGAAACAGCGCTCGGAGAGGCTGGTCAGGGTGATCAGCGGCTCGATGCCATGCGCGGCGCAGATCTCGCCGACCATGGCGACATAGCGCGCGACGCGCTCGGAATTCATCGGCACCAGCGGCGGATACCAGATCAGGCCGCAGCCGTCGCGGGCAGGGTCCAATTCGGCGCCTGCGGCCGGGATCGCTGATTTCCAGTAGGCGAGCGGCAGCGCAACCTGGCTCGGCCTGCCCTCGATCAGCTGCATCGCCGCAGCGAGCGTGCGCGCCCGATTGGCCAGAGGGCCGTGGCGCAGGTGCGGCACATGGCCGATCCAGCGGTGCAGACGCGCCGCCGAGCCGGGAGTCAGAAAGGTCAGCCGGCCCACTATCGGCCGCAATATCCGGCGCACGACACGGCGCGCGGCGCGGACGATTTCGGCAGTGCCGTAGAGCGCGCCGAACCCGGTCCACGCCATGAGCCGGTGCTGCGCGGCGATCTCGGCGACGACCTCGCCCGGCAGAATGCCGTTGCTCCCGACCCTATCGCTCGGATACCGCACGCTCATCGCCAGCATGCGCCGGCTGTTCATCAGGTTGACCGAGCCGGCAACGCCGCCGAGGTCGCGCAGCACCCGCCGCACGGCCGGCACCGCCGCCGTAAGCCCGTCCTCCCGCTCGATCCCGAACAGAAAGGCCTCGATGCGCGCGGGCCTGGCGGCGAGCGCGATCGTCATCCGGGTGACGACGGCAAGGTTGCTTTGCGCGAAGAGCCCGTCGAGATAGGGCCCGACACCCCATTTGAATGCGCGGTCGACAGCCGTCCCGCCGAGTTCGCTCAGCGCCGAGCGGTAGATCCGGCCGTCGGGCAGCACCGCCTCGAGCGCGGTGACCGCGGCGGTGTGGTCGGCATGGGGGGTGATGCCGTAGCCGCGCTCCAAGGCGTTGCCGACCAGGCTGCAAGCAGGGCCGCCGCCGGTCACCGGCACCATAAACGGCAGATGGTTTTTTTCGAGAAAATCGTGCAGGGCGCGCTGGGTGACCCCGGGCTCAACGGTGATGAGGCCGGCTTCGGCGTCGACGTCGACAATCCGGTCGAGGCCGGACAGGTCGAGGACGACGCAGCCGTCGCTCACCGGCACCGAACCGCCGTATCCCCAATTATGGCCGGTGCTGATCGGGTAGAGCGGCACCGCGTATTGCCGCGCGACGCCGAGAATGGCGACGATGTCATCCACCGACCGCGGGCGCAGCGCCGCCGGAATTGCCCGCTCGATGCCGGTCGTGCAGAGGCCGTAGCGCTGCTGCGCCGCCGGGCCATCGAGCACCGCCGCCTCGCCGAGCCCAGCCCGCCACGCCTGCAGCGCCGCGACCAGATTTTGTCGATTACGCCGCTGCTCAGCCAACTTTATCGATGACGGAGAGTTTTACATGGCCAGGACACAGCCGCCGCACCCGCCCTGTCCGCCGATGTCGATCAGGCAGAAGCGGAGAACTGACGTTAGCAGCTAGGCTGCGACACGCTGCCGCGGCGGATAAGGGGCCTCCGCCGCGGACAGCCTTCTGTAAAGAAATCCGACGGCGCGTTGGCCGCGGATCACTATTTGCGCCAGCGGCACCACGCGAAGGTGCCGAACCCCAAAAGGGCGGTTCCCAGCAACGCCAGCGAGGCCGGCTCCGGAACGGGCGCGGCACGGCCGGGATCGCTGCTCAGCAATCCGATGATATCGGTGCCGGGGATGGTCCAAGCGGTGGCGCCGCCGTGGGCGAAGCTGTTGCTCAGCCGAACGTCGGGAGTGTCGGGCAGCGGGTCGTTATTGGGATCCAGCGTAAAGAAGTTGTCATTGAGCGCCGCACTCCACAGACCAGGGTCAGAAGTATCGACCGAGAGATAGCTTTGGGCTGTCCCGTCGGTGGTTATCGGATTTACCGGCGATACGATCGTGGTCTTGGTGTCGGCCGCGGTGTTCGCCCCATAAACGAAGTCGAGACGGGCCAAGAATGTGCAGTTTGCTGTGTTGGTCGCGCAGGTGAATCCGGTGTATTGGCTCTGCGAGGTGCGCTTGACCAGGTTGGAGGCGCTGGTTATCTCGTTGCCTACGCTCTGGTTGGTGCCGGTAATGCCGTACAGGTCGAGGACGCCGCCCGAGGCGGTGGACGGATTCCCTAAAGTATCCAAATGAACGCCATAGAAGATTCCGAGGATTTGCTCGCCGCCATTCTGCCCGTCAACAAAGACCGTCGGCGTGCTCGCTTGGATATCGGAGCCAACGGGGCTTTCAACAACACCGGTCTGAATGCTCGAAATCTGGACTATGCCCCAGTTCCCTTCGGTTCCGGTGGTGTTGATGGCCGAATAAGGCGTTGAGTTGTTCGGTCCGGTTATGTCATTGGCGGCGGCAATCTGCTCATCGTCGTTGAGGTGCAGCAAGATGGGCCCGGTCGGCGCGGCCACGAAAGGGTCGGCGTTGGCCAACCGGCCGCCGGCCAGCAGGGCGACCGCCAGTGTCGTTCCTGCCAGGAGATGTCGCTGTCTGATCATCACGTCCCCGCTATGGGTTTACCATACCATAGACCTGTACAGCACAAATCGTGCCAGCTCTGGCCGGAACAAGAAAACGCATATAGTGTCAATAACATACGGGATCACGGCCGTTAGAGGCTCGCGATAATTCGGGCAGGCTGTAAAGTTTACCGACGAATTGATGCAACCGGTCATGAGATCGTTGTCTCAGCATCGCCATGGTCGCCGGCCTCCGGCCGGGTTTCGCGGCTTTCGACGGAACAGCAGCGCCAGCAGCTGCGCCTCCCGACGCAGCGCCGGTGCCAGATCCCGGTCTTCGACCCACTGCCCGAGGTCCGCAGCTGCGAGCGGTTCGGTCCAATGAATCTGGTAAAGCGGCAGTAGCCTCGACTGCGCGCCATGAAAGCCGAGCGGCAAGGTTTCGCGCAGTGCCGCGCCAAGCTCCGCGAAGCTCCAGGAGGCGCACAGCGAATTGCGGGAATCCTCGCGAAAAGCCGGGCTCGCACCAGGTGTAAAAATTTCCGGCACCTCCTCGGCGGTACGCCACCGACGCGGCCGCGCGTGGTCGAAAATCCACAGCGCCGCACGGTCTGCATCGATCGTGGCGGCGATTTCGCGCAGGCAGGCGAGCAGGTCGTCGCGGGCCGCCAGATGATGCAGCGAAAAGATGCTGCTGACGAGGTCGGCGCGACCCGGCGCCAGCTTGCGGCACTCGCGCATGTCGCCATGGATCAGCCGAACCCTGCCCTCAAGCCCGGCGCGGGCGAGATGGTTCTGCCCGACACGCACCATCTCCGGCGCGAAATCGACGCCGGTGATGCGCAGGTCGGGCCGGCGCGCGGCCAAATAAGCGAGAAACCGGCCGGTGCCGCACCCGAGATCAATGACGTGCGCCCCGCCAGGGGCCATGCCGCCGATCGACAGCGCGTTGAAATAATAGATCGGCAACAGAGCGAGAGCCCCCTGCTCGTCAAAGCCGGCGATGCTCTCGGCAAAGTCCATCGTGGCGCTCGGCTCGGGGGTTCGCGGCAAGCTCCGCGGCAGGCTGGCTTCCCGCACCATCAGCCGAAGCATCCGAAACGCTTTCGATAACGCTTTCGATCCTGGGCTGACCGCCTCGGCGTTCCGTTGCTGCGCCGCTGTTGGCAAGAATCTTCTCCCTGGGTAAATGGCAGGCTCGATGTTTTCCAAAGCGGGCGTAGATTTCTTTTACAGGTCTGCAGCCGGGCGCCCGGTCTCCTTCATTAACGTAGGCGATCGAGCGCCGGCAGGAAAAGGCGGCGGGTGAACAGGCCGACGCCGGCCCACATCGGCACAAACCACAGCGGCACGCCGCCGAGGGGTGCGGCCGGATATTCCCATTGCCCGGTGCCGACCCCGACATATTCGATTACCGCGCCGACCACGACCATATAGCCGGCATATTTGAAATCCGCGCGCTCGCGGAACCAGCCGAGGCCCGCGGCCACGATCGCCGCCGAGGCGATCAGCAACCCCCCCGGGTCGCGGATCGCCGAGAACGCCGCGGCAAACAGCGCGACCAGCAGCAGGGTCGCGATCGGCTGGAAGCGCGGCGGCCGGCCGCCGACAAAGCGGATCGTGTGCAGCGTGTAGTAGCCCCACATCAAGAATTCGTAGACCGGCATTCCGAGAAAATCGGGATGATCGAACCGGAACACCCCGTTGCGCAGCGCACCGCTGTTGGCGACGACGAAAATCGCGTCGACGCCGAGCATGACCACGAGCTCGGCGCGCGACAGGCGGCGAAAGCCGATCGCCCAGACCGCCAGCAGCACCGCGAGCTTGGCGAAATTGTCGGGCACCCAGCCGATCGCCGCCGCGGTTGCCAGCAGCTGCAGCAGCAACAGCGCATGGACCGCCGCTCGCCGGGCGTCCGGGCGAAACGGCCAATAAATAAATTCCGCTTCCAGCCGAAGAGCGGAGCGGCAGCTCGCGGCTGTTCGCGTCTCGGCGCGCCGGATGGTCGGTGCCGCCGAGCGCTTTCGGTCAGGCATACGCCGCGGCCGGCGCCGCCGGTATTTGCCGAGAGCGGGCGGTGATGATCTCCCCGAGTTCGGGATGACACTCCTTGATGCTGGCGATCAGGTGCTCCATGACCGCCCAGCCCGGTTGGCGCAGCCCGTGATGGTCGACCAGCTTGCCGAGCGGGTGGAACGCGATACCCAGCCGCCGCAGCAGCCGCAGCAGCGCCGGCTCCATCATGGCGACGATATGGGTCATCTCGCTTCGCGCGCTCATCATCACGACGGCGCGAATGAGCCCAAAGGTCATCAGCTGCAGCGCTGGCCCGTGGCCGCCGGCGGCGACCGGCCCGCGGCCCGCCCTCGTCCGCCAACCCGCCTCGAACCGCGTGCGAAACGCCTTGGCGACGGCAAACCGGGACACCTCGGCGGTGGTTTCGAGCGGCAGCCCGGCGCCGTGCAGCCGGCCGGCGCCGATCAGCTTGAACACCGGAAGCTCGCAGCCACGGCGCGGCAGGATCAACCGCACGGTGCCCACCGCCGAACCGTTCGCGCGATCGAGCAGCAGCGAGTGCAGCGACCGAGATTCCTCTCCATCCCGCTCGCGGCCGTCGGGAAAGGCAGCGGCCTCCTCGAAGCCCCGCTCGAGGCAGTAGACTTGAAACCGCAGGCGAAAGGCCCTATCGAGAAGCTCCGCGGAATTGGCCGGGACGACGGCCAAGCAGCGTTTGAACAGACCGATCGTGTCGCGCTCGGAGGTCGAACCGTTGTCGCCGTGGGCTCGCCCCGGCGGCGAGAGACGGAGGACCGGTTGCCGCGCCAACCTCCCGGCGCGGATCGACGCGATCGATTGCATCGGCAATACTCCCTGTGCGGCGTGCTTGATGTCGGTTTCGCAGCTTGATGGTGGGTAGGGCCGAACGTGCCGTCCTCGGCTCGGTGGACTTGCCGCGTTGCACGGCAGGCGCAAGATGCTGGCGCATTACGAGCGGTCATGGTGTCGGGGCGGCACGGCAGCGGCGGGTGCGGATCTGGTTGCCTTCGCGGCCTCCCAACCGCAGCACCTATATTGTCCCCGATATTCAATCGGACGTTTGGTGGACCGTCAAGCGCGACGCGGCCCAAATGGCTTGTCTCGGGCCCGGGACACGAAATGTTCACGACCGCAAATTCGAAAATGACGGGATTCAAAGCCGCGTCGCGTCGCGTGCGCGCCGGTCGGCGCGATCGTCGGCCTGCTCCCGATCCTCACTGCTCTCCCTGATCGGCGCGTCGCGATGACGATGGCGGGCGTTGGTTTTGCGTTTTTTCCGCCGGAACACGCGAGGCTAGGCGTCAGCGCGTCATAGGAATGTCCCGACGTCAGCCTCCAAGGCGTCAATTTTCGGGCGCTCTCCCTCCGATCCCAGTTTTGCAGCCGGAATGGCCGTGGCGGCGATGCCGCGTGCGACCCCGCCGGCTCGTCTCCAGCCTTTAGCTGCTTCGGCTCGAAATCGGTATCGAAGTTCGTCGGCCAATTCGCGAGCACGGGCCGGACCGTGGCGGCCCGGCCCCGTGCCGATCCGGCGCTGGTGCCTTGCACCGCACCAAGTCGTCCACACATGACGGCTTTTGGGAAACGGCGATCGTGAGCGACGACAACTCCTTGACCGGGCGGGTGCGCCGTTATGCGCAGGTGTCGAGCGCCATGGGTGGGCTCGCCGCGCGCCTCGCCGGCGAGCGCTATCTCGGCATCGCCGTCGACCGCACCCGCCACGCCGCCGACCTCAAAGCAGCCCTCGGCGGCATCAAGGGGCCGCTGATGAAGGTGGCGCAATTGCTCGCCACGATCCCCGACGCGCTGCCCAAGGAATATGTCCAGGAGCTGCTGCAGCTGCAGGCGAACGCGCCGGCGATGGGCTGGCCTTTCGTCAGACGGCGGATGGCCGGCGAGCTCGGCGCCGATTGGCAGAGCCGGTTTGGCGCATTCGAAAAAACCGCGTCCCGCGCCGCCTCGCTCGGCCAGGTGCACCGGGCCGAGGCGCTCGACGGCACCCCGCTCGCCTGCAAATTGCAATACCCGGACATGGCCTCGGCGGTCGAAGCCGATCTCAGCCAGCTAAAGCTGGCGATGGGCCTCTACGAGCGCTATGACCGCGCCGTCACCACCGCCGAGATCCACGCCGAGATCGCCGACCGCCTGCGCGAGGAGCTCGACTACGAGCGCGAGGCCGCGCATATGCGGTTCTATGGCGCGATCCTGGGCGCCGAAGCCGCGATCGCCGTGCCGCGGCCCTTACCCGAATTGTCGACCCGGCGGCTCTTGACGATGACCTGGCTCGACGGCGCGCCGATCCTCGACACCGCGAAGGCGCCGACCGAGCGCCGCAACGAGGTGGCGCTCAGAATGTTTCGCGTCTGGTACGTACCCTTCTACCATTACGGCGTGATTCACGGCGACCCGCATCTCGGCAATTACACGGTGGCGCCGGATACGCGCGTCAACCTGCTCGATTTCGGCTGCGTGCGGGTGTTCCGCGCCTCGTTCGTGCGCGGCGTCATCGATCTCTATCACGCGCTCGAGCGCGGCGATCGTGACCTCGCGGTTCACGCCTATCGGAGCTGGGGCTTTGGCGATCTGTCGCGCGAGATGATCGAGGTGCTGAACCGCTGGGCGTCGTTCGTCTACGGACCGCTGCTCGATGACCGCGCCCGGCTGATCCAGGAACACGCGAACGGGAGCGACGGCGCGGCGGTGGTCGAGAGCGTGCATCGCGACATCCGCCGGCTCGGCGGGGTGCGGCCGCCCCGCGAGTTCGTGTTCATGGACCGGGCGGCGATCGGGCTCGGCTCGGTGTTCATGCACCTGAAGGCCGAGATCAACTGGCACCGCCTGTTCCATGAGCTGATCGAGGATTTCGACGAGGCCGCCCTCGCCGAGCGACAGCGCGCCGCGCTGACCGCGGCCGGGGTGCCGCTCCCGGTCGAGCCCGAGCGCGGGCGTCCTCGCGCAAGGCGGGCCGCGACCCGGCCTCATCGATGACCGAGCGCCGCTTCGACCTCGTCATCTTCGATTGCGACGGGGTGCTGGTCGACAGCGAGCCGATCATCAACCGCGCCCATGCCGAGGTGCTGACCGCCTGCGGCTATGCCACCACTGATACGGTTCTGATCGAGCGCTTCTGCGGCATGGCCGATGTCCAAATGCTGGCGATCATCGAAGGCGAACTGGGCCGCCCGCTGCCGTCCGCCTATGCCGAACGGGTCGGCCTCCTGATCGAAGAGGGCTTCCGCCATTCGCTCGCTCCGATCGACGGCGTTGCCGAAGCGCTCGCGGCACTGTCGCTGCCGGTCTGCATCGCTTCCAGCAGCGTGCCGCAGCAGATCCGCCGCAAGCTCGAATTGACCGGGTTGGCGGCGCCGTTCGGCGACAACCTGTTCAGCGCGACGATGGTCGAGCGCGGCAAGCCGGCGCCCGATCTCTTTCTGTACGCCGCCGCGCAGATCGGCGCGGCACCGGGGCGCTGCGTTGTCGTCGAGGACAGCCCAGCCGGCATCGAGGCCGCCCGCGCCGCCGGCATCGTGGCGATCGGCTTCTGCGGCGGCAGCCATTGCGGCCCGGCACAGATGGGTCGCCTGAAGGCCGGCGGCGCTGCTTTCGTCATTCCCGACATGCGCGAGTTGGCGAACGCCGTCTCCCGACTGCCGCAACTGGGCTGACTGCCGGCGGACCGGTTGCGGAACTGTCTCCGTTACTCCGTCGGTCGATCCCGGGCGATCGCACCGCGTGCGCTCCCCGCGACCCGCTGCCGCAACGCCGGATCGACTGCCGGTTCGACCAAGCCAACCGCGCCGCAGACCGTTGGTTGGAGGCGCTTTCGATTGGCTTTGGCCGCCGGGGCGCGTATCAGTCGCTGAGGCTGCGAGGAGACCGGCGATGGGTGATCGCGCGGCGCTGGAGTCAGTCGGGACGGTCATGCACAAATGCCTGCAGCTCGCCTGCGCCGGGCTCGAGCGCGGACACTCCAACCAATTGGCCCGATGAGCTCGAACCACTTCCTGGTCGAATACCGAGGACCGATCCGAGGGCGGCCGTGTCGCGCGGCTGACGATCGACAATCGGGCCAAGCTCAACAGCCTCAATTCGGCGCTGATGGGCGAGATCGTCGAGACGATGGCGGGGCTCGCCGCTGACCCGGAGCTGCGCCTCGTAATCCTGACCGGCGCCGGCGGCCGCGCCTTTGCCGGGGGCGCCGACCTCGGCGAGATCGCCGCCCTCGACCATGCCGGCGCCCGTCGGTTCATTACCCTCGTCCACCGCTGCTGCGAGGTGTTTCGCCGGCTGCCGGTGCCGGTCATCGCCCGCATCGACGGCTTTGCGCTCGGCGCTGGGCTCGAGATCGCCGCCGCTTGCGACCTCCGGGTGGCGAGCGAAGGCTCGGTCTTCGGCATGCCCGAGGTGCGGGTCGGCATCCCCTCGGTGGTCGAGGCGGCATTGCTGCCGGGGCTGATCGGCCGCGGCCGTGCGCGCCGGCTGCTGTTGACCGGCGAGACGATCAACGCCGCCGAAGCGCTCGCCTGGGGGCTCGTCGATGCGCTGGCCCCGGCCGACCGGCTCGACGAGGCGGTGGACCGGCTGGCGCGAGCCGATCCTCGCCGCCGGCCCGCAGGCGATCCGACTGCAGAAATCGCTGATCCTCGATTGGGAGGAATTGCCGGTCGAGGCGGCGATAGCCCGCGGCATCGACGCCTTCGTCGGCGCCTTCGACAGTGACGAGCCGGCGCGGCTGGCCGGCGCCGCCCTCGCCCGCATGCGCGCCCGCCGGTCGCGATGACGAGATCGGCGCGAAAGCCCCAGCGGTGCTCCGCGCCACCGCCGTTCGCACTCTGCATGGCGAAACGCTGCGCCACGATGAGAGGTTTGATCGGCCTGAGCGGCGGCGTGACCGCATCGAGAAACATCTTGGCTCGATCGACGCCCGACCCGCACTCCAATCCGATATTATCGTACCGAACCTCGCCCCTCTCGCCCTACATATTGTCCAGCGTGGCCAAGCAATGATCCGGTACATAAAGTAATTACGCTCGCAACGGGCACCTGAGAACGCCAGTGTTGGCCTTGCCAGCCCCGGTTTTCATTTCTCAGTCACCGCAAGCACTCGGAACAGACTTCAAATTTATTTACGTAATGGCGCTTATGCGACGTTGACGAGGCCAGCCGACCGGCGCAGAAAACACAAGATGTAGAAAAGCTGTTTTTCCCCGCCTCCCGGCGAAAGCCTGTCGCCCGGCTGCCGCCGTGAAGTGCTTGAGCAGGCTGTTGAAAAAGTCGGCTGCAGGGGTCGAAATTGGCTCATACGGCGCTCCGGTGCTCGGCTGCGGCGAACGAGTCCATTGAAATTATTAGTGTTTTTTCGCTGCGCGTGACCGATTGCTCCGGCATCGACGGGCTGAAAAGGCTTTTTCAACATCCTGTTAGGGGCGCTGCCCCTCGGCGCGCGTCAAGCACCTTCCGCCCAAAAAGACAGATGCGGTTGCGCGCAAAACGGCGCGCAGACCGCATTGCTTTTCGGTTCCCCGCGAAGGCGCTTTGACGCTTGCACACCCCGCGTTCGCCACGGGGGCAGGGTTGCATCAGCAGATGCAACCCATTAACAAAGCAAAAGGGAGATTTCACCATGACGACGCAAATCGAAGCAATGCACAAAGCACTAAGAGCGGCGGGCATCAACGCGAATATCTACAAGGGGCAGCGGGTTTATCTAAACGGCTTTGGCAAAGATATTACCGCCTACATTACTTTTGACGAGCCGGACGCGACCGAGTGGAGCGAACTTTACTCCGGTTGCGCGTTGAAGGTGTTCACCGACGCGGGCGGCGGCAAATGGGCGATCAACCGCCGTCAGGACGTGATGCACGAAATCGGCACCAAGCTACACCGGGCGGGCATCACCAGCTTTGCCCCGGCAGAAAACCCGCGCGACATGGTGCCCATGCCAGAGGACGACGAAGCATAGTTAAGAAATGACTGGGCGGGCTTCTTCACGGCCCGCCCTTTTTTACAAATTGGGGCTTATGCGACTTGCCGCCGACGCGCCGACTATGCAAGTAATACCAGATATTTCATCTATACCGACGAGCAGCTAGACGCCGCGCAAGAGCAACTTCAGGACGAAGGCATCCTACCGCGCTTATGAAGCAGAGAGCCGGTATCAGTCGGTCATCGCCAGCCGATCAACTATCGCAGCGCCGCGCGCAAAGCAGTCAATCGCGCGCGTGAAATCACCCGCCATCCCGGCCTCGAATAACCAACCGAATACGGCACCCGCTCCCTTCGGCAAATCGGCAACGTACTGCGAAGAGCCGGGCACGTCTGCCACTGCATCAAGCACTTTTGCGGCCATATCCGGTCCGCTGATATCTGCTTTTCTCACACCGGCGCGCTCAGGATTAGCGCCAAGCTCTTCCAGCTTTTGCCGCGCCGCCCGGAAGTCGCAGTGAAGCAGTTTGTTTCGAAGCTGGCGGCACCGTTCGAAAACCGATTTGTCCGCGTCCGAGAGCGCACCGGCGAAATGCAGTACAACCAGCTTCTCAACATCCTTCAACCATTCCCCGTAAGCAGACTGCCGCAGCTCCGGCACCTTGTCGGCCAGAAGGCGCATTCGCAATTCATAAATCGCACCCTCTGCCGCAGCGGCTTTGTATTGATGCTCGAATATTTCTCTAGGCGAGTTCAAAGGTGTTACCCCCCTGCGGCTGGTACGTTCTCAAAAAAATATTTTACATGCTCCTTTCCCGCGATTTGCAGCCGCACTATAGCCCGCAATTGATGATTGCCGCCGTGTTCGCGCAGTGGCCCCCCATGCAATCGTTCGGCCGCCTCTCGCATCGAAGAGGCATTGACGTGTTGATATGGAATCTCTCTTACTGCATCAGGCCGGTTCAACAACTTCACTCGACAGTCCATTTTCGGGTGAACCTTTCGCTCTAAATCCGCTCCCGAAACGTAGGAAGTGTCCCAGCGTTGCACAACTGTTTTTGTGTCCATAGACGCCGAGACGCCTACATTTTGGTAGTGGCTTCGTTCAATGTCGTGGCGACCTCTGCGGCCGTCGAACACTGGCACACGGCATTTGCAAACGCAGCCAGCACCGGATTTTTGAACACAACCGAAGTACGCTGTTCGGAAAACAGCAGCGACAGAGCCGCTGCAGTTCTTCCGGCACGATAGACGTTCTTTTCATTGTAGAGTATTGAGCCGAATAACGAAAATCGACCGGGGTAAGATTTTACCAACACGCCCGAACGAGCGACCGAGATCATACATTTATTCTTGTCGGCTAGTTCGAAGGTTGCGCCACAGCCCAACCGTTCACTATGGTACAGTATCTTAGCAACCATCGGTTTGTCCTCAGACCGCCAAAGACCCGGTTGTTTTGATCGCGGCGAGCGCGCGGCAGCACCCAAGCTTTAATTTTCCATAAAGCCAGTTATCGGACAATCGACACCGGATCAGTCGCACCCGTAGCCGCGCGGCGGCTCGATGCTCGGTAGCTTGGACAGGTCGAGGTCGGTGATCGCGCGCGACGCTTCCGCCGCGGCGCTCTCGGCCAAGCTCTCCGGCAGGCTGTCGAGCCACTATGATAGTCATGCTGTAGCCACGGCTATCGGTCCAGCAAAGTCGATTGCAGGATAGCTCAAAGCTTCTATCGCCAGTCGTCATCACCCGGGCTCGTCCGGTGATCCGACGCCCTTTTTCGACCCCCGATCCAGGTCCGTGGATGGCCGGAACAAGTCCGGCCATGGCGACGGAAACCATTTATACAGACCAGAACCGGGCAGCCGTGACCTGTAGCAGGCTGCGAAAATGCGGTTTCCTCACCCAAGCGCTTTTCGAGACGGCCCTTCGGACCTTCTCAGGGTGAGGCGGGCCTTTGATATAAAAGACCTCATCCTGAGGAGCGAAGCGTCTCGAAGGATGGGCAAGCGACGAGGAGTCGGTTTTTCCGCGACCTGTAGGCTCCACGAGTTCGGCCACGGCGTCCTGCCGGCGCTGCGCTCGGCTGTGCCGATCGGCGGGCCTTCGGTATTTGACCTTCGGTGCAGACCCATCGCCTCCGCAGAACTGACGCGATATTGACGATCCCGGTGCCACGCTCCCCGTTCGGCGTGCCGAAGCGGGGCGGTGGATGCCTCTGTCGATCGTTGAACAGGACGGCCGCATCGCCGTCAAGAGCCCCTACCACCCGAATTTCCCGGCGCGGGCCCGCGGGCTCGGCGGAACCTGGGATGCGGCGCGCCGCGTGTGGCTGTTCGACGCGCGCGAAGAGGATCGCGTCAAGTCGCTGTGCCGCGAGATTTACGGCACCGACGGCAAGGACTATGGCACACTTCCGGACGTGACCGGACGCGGCAGAAACCAGTTCGCCGAAGCAGCTCCCGCGGTGCCGCACTATTACGGCCACCGCAACCGGCTGCGCCAGCGGCTGGTCGATGCCGGGGCCGAGGCCCTGCCCGACTACGAATTGCTCGAGGTGCTGCTGTTCGCCGCCAATGCGCGCGGCGACGTGAAACCGCTGGCCAAGGCGCTGATCGAGCATTTCGGCGGCTTTGCCGAAACGATGAGCGCCGATTTCGACGCGCTCGCCGCGGCCGGGCTCAACCTCGCCGGGATCGCCGCGCTAAAGTCGGTGCGCGAGGCGGCCTTAAGGTTGATGCGGGCCGAGCTGCAGCAGCAGCCGGTGGTCAATACGTGGGACAAGCTGATCGACTACTGCACCGCCCAGGTCGCCCACAACAAGGTCGAGGAATTCCACATCCTGTTTCTCGACCGCAAGAACGTGCTGCTCAAGCACGAGCGGCAGCAGAAGGGCACGGTCGACCACACGCCGGTTTATACCCGCGAGGTGGTCAAGCGCGCGCTCGAACTCGGCGCTTCGGCATTGATCCTGGTGCACAATCACCCCTCAGGCGATCCGACGCCCTCGAAGGCCGATATCGCCGTGACCCAGGACATCAAAAAGGCCGCAGCCCCGCTCGGCGTGGTATTGCACGACCACGTCATCATCGGCCGCAACCGCCACGTCAGCCTGCGCGACCTGGGGCTGATCTGATGGTCTCACCAGCAGACCCTCACCCACCCATCCCCTCCCCCGCACGCGAGGGAGGGGTTAGGGTGGGGGTCGGGCCCCCTCTGCCGCAATCCGGGAGAGGGTCCTCAGCGAAGCGAAGGGGGTGAGGGCTCGCCGGCACCAAGCGTCGGGTTCACTTTATCGGCTACGCGAGAGGGAAACCGTGTTTACCAGCCTGACCGACCAGCAGCGGCAATTCATCGGGACGGTGCGCGAACTCGCGCAAAACGAGTTCCGCGCCCGCGCGCTCAAATACATGGACGGGACCTTTCCGTGGGAGAACATGCGCCAACTCGCCGAATTGGGTGTGCTCGGCATGGCGGTGCCGGAGGACTATGGCGGGCTCGGGCTGCCGGTGTTCGACACGGCCCTGGTGCTCGAGGAGATCGCCAAGGTCTGCTATGTGACGGCGATGGCGGTCCTGGGCGAGGTCGGGGTGCAGACCCGGATCATCGCCGCCTATGCGCCCGAGCCGATCAAGCGGCGCATCCTGCCGGCGGTGGTCAGCGGCGACTGCCTGTTGGCGATCTGCATGACCGAGCCCGACGCCGGCACCGACGTCGCCAATTACCGGACCAATGTCGACCGGGTCGGCAACCGGCTCAAGCTCAACGGGGTCAAGACCCTGATCAGCCGCGCCGAGGAGGCCGGCATGTTCGTCGTCTTCACCCGCATCGACAAAAAGCCCGGTCGCGAGGGGATCGGCTGCGTGCTCGTTGAAAAAGGGACGCCCGGGTTTTCGGTCACCGGCACCTATCACACGATGGGCGGCGAAAACCTGCACGAGATCCGCTTTGACGACTGCGAATTGCCGCCCGAGAACCTGGTTCTGGAGGACGGGTTCCGGAAACTGCTGTCGGCCTTCAACACCCAACGCTGTTTGAACCCCAGCATCTCGCTGGGCCTCGCCGAGGGTGCGCTCGAAGAAGCGGTCAAATACGTCAAGGAGCGCCGGGCATTCGGCCGCGCTATCGCCGATTTCCAGGGCATTTGCTGGAAGATCGCCGAGATGTACCGGGAGATCGAAGCGGCGCGCAGCGTGCTCTACCGCGCCTGCGCCACCGCCGATCCGTTCCCCGACCCGCTTATTGGCGGCGGTCGCCAAGGTCACCTGCAACGAGATGGCGCTCAAGGTCACGAGCGAGGCGATCCAGGTGCATGGCGGCTATGGGTTTACCGATGAGTTTCCGGTGTCGCGCTTCTACCGCGGCGCGCGCTACGGCACCTTGGGCGGCGGCACCAGCGAGACCCTGCGCGACCTGATCGGCAAGCGCGTGCTGGCCGGCCTCGACCCGGTCGACGGCATCCTCGGGCTCGGCATGTTCTGAGTCCCGCCGGCGGCGCCGGCATGTTCCCGGTTCGCGAATGTCCAGGACTGAGCGTCAGACGACACGGAAAGCCGATCCCGTTTTTCTCCGTGCCCCCGGTGGCTCGGTGGTGCATTTTTGGGCGCGCATAGGAGCAGCGGATGCAGACACCGAACACCTTTCGCGGTGGCCCCGACGAGCGCGGCCATTTCGGCAGCTACGGCGGGCGGTTTGTCGCCGAGACGCTGATGCCGCTGGTGCTGGCGGTCGAGGCGGCCTATGGCGAGGCCCGCGCCGACCCTGCGTTCCAGGCCGAGCTCGACGATTACCTCGAGCATTATGTCGGGCGGCCGAGCCCTCTCTATTTCGCCGAGCGGCTGACCCGGCATTTCGGCGGGGCGAAGATCTATCTGAAGCGGGACGAGCTCAACCATACCGGCGCGCATAAGATCAACAATGTGCTGGGTCAAATCCTGCTCGCCCGCCGCATGGGCAAGCGCCGGATCATCGCCGAGACCGGCGCCGGCCAACACGGCGTCGCCACGGCGACCGCCTGCGCCCTCTTCGACCTGCCCTGCGTCGTCTATATGGGCTCGACCGACATCGAACGGCAAAAGCCCAACGTGTTTCGCATGAAACTGCTCGGCGCCGAGGTGATGCCGGTGCATTCGGGGACGGCGACCTTGAAAGATGCGATGAACGAGGCGTTGCGCGACTGGGTCGCCCATGTCGACGACACGTTTTACGTGATCGGGACGGTCGCCGGGCCGCATCCCTACCCGACGATGGTGCGCGATTTCCAGTCGGTGATCGGCAACGAAACGCGCGCGCAACTGGAGCGAGGCCGAGGGGCGTCTGCCCGACACGCTGGTTGCCTGCATCGGCGGCGGCTCGAATGCGATGGGGCTGTTTCATCCGTTTCTCGACGATCCGGGCGTCCGAATGATCGGTGTCGAGGCCGGCGGCCACGGCATTGAGACCGGCTTGCACGCGGCCTCTCTCAATGGCGGCGAGCCCGGCGTCTTACACGGCAACCGCACCTATCTCTTACAGGATGAGGACGGGCAGATCCGCGACGCGCATTCGATCTCGGCCGGCCTCGATTATCCCGGCATCGGTCCCGAGCATGCCTGGCTGCATGATCTCGGCCGGGTCGAGTACGTGTCGATCACCGACCGCGAGGCGCTCGACGCCTTTCAGCTGTCGAGCCGGCTCGAAGGCATCATCCCGGCGCTCGAGCCGGCGCATGCCCTGGCCCACGTCGCCAAGTTGGCGCCCGATCTGCCGCGCGACCATTTGCTGGTGATGAACATGTGCGGTCGCGGCGACAAAGACATCTTCGCTGTCGCCGAGCATCTCGGGGTGGTTTTGTGAGCCGCGCCAGCACCACGAGCGGGAAGCGCTATCTGAAAAGAGACAGGTAGGATCTGTGAATAATAATTCGAGTTTTAATTTGTCACCGCGCTTTACACAACAACTCATCAACGACGGCTTCAAACCCGCCGGTTACTACGAAATCGACCAGGGAAACGCATGCAGAATTTTTGTCGAGAAAGAAGCCGGTGATTGGCAATTCTGCGTCTATACACACGTCAGCTATGCTAACGGCGGCAAGCATGTCCGCATAGGAAAGAGCGAACTTCCTTCAGAGTTCGAATGAATTCATGGCCCCGGTTGATCGGACAGGCTCTGCAGCTCACGCCATCTCGAAATCGTCAGTTCAAGGGCGGCACGCCGCCATGGGAGGCGCAGGGATGGGTTGACTACACGGTTCCCTATGGTGGCCGCGGCTTGCTATTCGCCCAATGCGTCGAGTGGAGGCCGAGCTTAGAGGAGACCAAGGTCGCGCTGAGGCGTTTGGAAAGGCGACTTCAGGATAGCTATGACCCGCCCCTCTGCAACGACACTTCTGCGGGCCGCATATTGAAGGATCAATGGGTGAAAAGGCGCGGCCGGCCGATCGTGATCAGAAGACGCGAGGTAGTCATGACGAGGGTGAAGACCCGTATCCGCGTGGCACCCGATGGGATGCTCACCGGTCGTGCGCCGAGTTTTCCGGCGGGTGAACACGATGCAGAGATTACTCTGCTGGATGATGGCGAGCCAGTGACGAACTCGCCAGTGGAGACCCTGCTTGCCCGCGTGCGTGCGATCCAAGCGGAGGTGGCGCGGTTGCCGGTACTCGATGCCCGGGATCCAGACGAGATCATTGGCTATAACAAACACGGTCATTTCGACTGATGGTTATCGACAGCTCGGCGCTGATTGCATTGCTGCTCGCCGAAGCCGAGACCGTTGGCTTTGTCGCCGCCATCGCCGCTGCCTCAACCCGCGTCGTGCGCGCGCCTACTTACGTCGAGACTGCGATCGTCATCGTTGCCCGTTTGGGCTTGGAGGCCAAGGAGCAGCTCGATCGGCTTCTCAGTGAATTGGCTATAGAGGTCGCTCCGTTCACGCGCGATCAGGCCAACCTTGCTGTTGCCGCATATCGCCAATTTGGCAGGGGCAGCGGCCATGCCGCCGGATTGAACTTTGGCGACTGTTTCACCTACGCGCTGGCGAAGCTGAGAGGCGAGCCAGTACTGTTCAAAGGCAACGACTTTGCTCGAACCGATCTGCAAAGCGCCGTTTAGCCGGGGCGACAAGGACATCTTCGCCGTCGCCGGGCATCTCGGGGTGACGCTGTGAGCCGCATCGAAGCGCGCTTTGCGGTGCTGCGCGGCGAGGGGCGGGCCGGGCTCGTCGCTTATTTGACCGCCGGCGACCCCGACCCCGACACTTCAGCCCGGCTGTTTGCCGGTCTCCCCCCGGCGGGCGCCGATCTGATCGAGATCGGCATGCCGTTTTCCGACCCGATGGCCGACGGCCCGGCGATCCAGGATGCCGGCCAGCGGGCGTTGCGGGCGGGGATGACCCTGCGCGGCACCCTCGCGCTGGTGCGCGGGCTGCGCCGCGATGACGATGCGACGCCGATCGTGCTGATGGGCTATTTCAATCCGATCTACCGCTACGGCGCCGAAAGGTTCGTCGGCGAAGCGGTCGAGGCCGGGGTCGACGGGGTCATCGTCGTCGATCTGCCGCCCGAGGAGGACGCCGAGCTCTCCGATCCGGCGCGCAAGGCGGGTCTCGATGTAATCCGGCTGGCGACGCCGACCAGCGACGAGCGGCGCCTGCCCCGGATTGTCGAGGGCGCCAGCGGTTTTCTCTATTACGTCGCGATCGCCGGGATCACCGGGACGCGCCCGGCCGATACCAGCGCGGTCGCCGCCGCGGTCGCGCGCTTGCGCCGGTTCACCTCGCTGCCGGTCGCGGTCGGCTTCGGCATCAAGAACCCGGAGCAGGCCGCCGCGGTCGCGCGCACCGCCGATGCTGCCGTTGTCGGCTCGTCCCTGGTGCAGCGTCTCGCCCTCAACCTCGATCCCGCTGGCCGCGCCATGCCCGGCCTTGTCGACGCCGTACTGGCCGACGTTCGCGGATTGGCAGCGGGAATCAGGGCGGCACGGTTGGATCCGGGTTCGCTCTAGCCGAGCGCAATCAGCGCCCAGAGCACCACGAGGCCGGCGATCGCGCAGCCCGCATGGGCGCCGACGAGCGCGCCGCTCGGACGCCGACGGCGCGACGAGACCGCGGCGATCGCCAGGCCGAGTACCAGGGCGAGCGCCAGCAGTCCCGCAGCGGCGCGGCCGAACCCGGCGGTGCCCATCGCGCTCTGCGGCCGCCCCCCGCCGAGAGCGAGCAGCAGCACGGCGAGGCTCGCCGCGCCGACGCCGCCGTGGAGGGCCGGTATCGCCGGATGCGGCGGTCTCGCGCCGACGCCCCGCAGAGAGAGCAGCGCCAAGGCGAGCCCCAACAGGCCGGCCGCGCACAAGACCCCAAAGGCAAGGTCCATCATCGCTTGCGCAGACCCTCGTTCGCTGTTGCGAGGGTATCACCGGCCCCGCTTACGCCCGGCGGGCCGGGTGAGCCTTACATCACGACATTGCCAGGGTTGGCCCGGCACCGAAACGCCCTGCGAGGCTCGATCATACGACACATCAGGTCGACGATCCGGATCGTGCGGAGATCGGCGGCAGCGAGTCGGATAGCCGCATCGAGCGGTGAGATGTGCTGTTGTTGTACCGGCGGTGGGGCAGGCAAGTCCCGGATGCGCACACGGTCCCGAGCGACGAAAATTCGGGGACTGCCCAGGGGTCTAAAAAGTTAAGTATTAATATTGCGTAATTAACCATCAATATTGTGGATGTTTTTATCTTTCCGGCGTTATCAAGAACGCGGCGAAGGCAGCCGAATGTTCAGGCTCAACGTGGCGAAGTGTCGTCCAAGAGCAGTCCCGGGCATGGCTCCATCGGCAGCGACTGAAGCGATTGGGCCGGAATTATTCAAATCATGCAGCGAGATCAAAATCAGACCGCGGTCGCCCACCGCGCGCGAGGGATCAGGACCGTCAAGGCCGCTGATCGCGGGAACGATGGCTCTCTGGGCCGCGGTTGAAACGGCTGGTCCGATGGCCGAGCTGCCGCCGCCCGACGTCAAGCGATGGACGATCCGCCGCAAGGCTGCGGTGGTGACCGCCGTCGCCGAGGGAGTGCTGACCCGAGAGGAAGCCTGCCGCCGCTACCAGCTGTCGGAAGAGGAGTTCGTCAGTTGGCAGCGAGCGTTCGAGGCTCACGGTCTGCCCGGTCTGCGCTCGACCAGGCTGCAGCAATATCGTGGCTCCGCCCCCCGCCGTGGCGACAAGCCTGATCGCTGACGAGAGCCCTCAAGCGCCTGCGGCACGTAGCCGCAGTTTCCATTACTGATAAATGGCGCAGCGCTCCGGTGCGGCTTTGCCGCGAAGCGCAATCACCGCGACCAGCGCCGCCAGCGCCACGGCGATCAACGGGCCGAGAGGCAGGCGCCAGCTGCTGGTCGTGCCTTGCGGATAGAGGCTGAGGACATAAAGCCCCGCGAGCGCCGCGGTAGCCCATTCGGGGACTCGGTATTTCCCCTCGCAGCGCATCAGCCAGGCTGCGGCTACCCCGGCCAGCACCAGATCATAAAACAGCGCCAGCGGGACCGCGACCAGCGTCGCCGAAACGAGGCTCGCGGCACGGATCGGCAGCGGCAGTCCACGACGCCATACGACTGCCACAAAAACGGCTGCCGTCAGCGTCGCGGCGATCTGCACGCTGTACGCGAGAATCGGGGGTGCGCCGATCTGGCGCGCCGCCCCGAACGGGGTGACAAAGACCCGGAATGCGATCCGGCCGGATTCGTAAACGGCGTGCGATCCGCCGAACGCCCTCAGGAAAGCCTGCCATGTCTCCGGCCCGAAAACCGCCAGCGACAGCAGACACAGCCCCGCAGCGCAGGCGAAGGCCGCGGTGAAGGCCCGCCACCGCCCGCCGGCGGTGAGCGCCACCGGGACCAGCAGCGCGAAATGCGGTTTGCAGCAGAGGGCGCCGAACAACATTCCCGCGATCCATGGGCGGCGGTCGACGAGCAGGGTCGCGGCAGCGAGCAATCCTGCGGTCAGCAAGCCGTTTTGCCCCAGGCCGATGGTCCACAAGACCGGCGGAAAGGCGAGGATCGGCACCAGGACGGCCCAGCCGGGCCGGCCGAGGATCCGGCGGATCGCGAACAGATAAAGGCCGAGTGTCGCCGCCTCGAACACGACGAACGCCGGCAGGTACGGCAGTCTGGCGAGGCCGGCGCACAGGAGCAGGAACACTGGCGGGTAATAAAAGAAGTTGTAGACGATCCCGGGCTCGGTCGCGCGCTGCTCGGCGGCATAGTGGGCGGCCCGATCATAGGCAAGCGCCGGGGTGCCGGCGTCCGCCAGGCTGCCGGCTGCATAGAAGCTGGAAAAATCGGTGCTCGTGGGCTTCGTCAGCGGCACGATCAGGCCATAGGTCCCGGCCGTAATAAACCCGAAGCCGGCGATTTCGAGCGCCAGCAAAATGCCGCACAGAGTCAACACACGGCGGCGGCCAAGCAATCGGCGCGGTGCGCCCGGCGAGACCGATCCGCGCGGTGCGCCCGTCACCTGTTCAACGGCAGCGCTCACGCGCGCGACACCGCGCGAGGTCAGCAATTCCGCGGCAATGCGACGAATGAATACCGACGCGACCGTAAACACCCCGCCGATGTCCTTCACCGCCCAGAGCGTAGAGACAGGCTGTCGAGCTCAGGTGGGCTCGGTGGCATGGCTTCCCTTCAAACGCTGCCGGCAATATCGCTGAATGACGTACTGAGGTTGGTGCCGAGCAACTGCCAGGCGACGATGCACACGACAGCGACGAGCGCTGCGATCAACCCATACTCGATCGCCGTCACCCCGCAATCGTCACCAACCATCTGCAAGATCAGGCCAACCATCGTGATCCTCCTGCGCTTTGATAACGCGCAGTCTCGGGGCAAGAGCTTGATGGAGTCTTAAGGTCTGACCTGAAATGAAGTGAACGAGGCCGACTGTGTCGCCGTCCCCTTCGCGAAAGCGCGGGCCCGGGGCTTCTCTGGCCTGAACCGGCAACGATGAGACCCACCGCAGCTGCACGCACCTTGCGAAACGGGAGCCCTCCACATCCAGGTCTCCCCTTTCGCGCAAGGGCTTTCCGGGGAAAGTTCTGCGGCTGCAAAAGTGGAGGAATTGACTCCTCCATTCCGTCTTGGCCGGGCTTGGTCCGCGTAAGGCGATTGCACCTTGTCCAGAACCGGGTTCGAGCACGGTTTGCTGGAATCCGGCTTTTCCCCGGACAGCGCTGCGCTTGCGCGAGACGACGGCCAAATTTTGGCCGGAGTGGCGGCGCTCTGGGCCGATGGTCCATAGCAAGGCTGACAAGGAGCTAAGCCGGACCGGCTTAGGCCGAGCATCGCCCCCCAATCCGGGACGGTGGACCGGTTCTTGCCGGTTCGACCTTAAAACCCGGTGAGCAGCGAGCCGAACAGACCGCTGACCGAGGTGCCCAGGGCCGTCACCGCGCCGACGATGACGATCGCCACCAACCCGGCAATGAAGGCGTACTCGATGGCTGTGACACCGGTATCGCTTGCGGCGAGCTTCGCGAACAGCGCAACGATCCGGCTGCACAGCAGCGGACCACGCGCGGATTGCGGCCGGTAACCGGGCATCCCATCGCCGATATCCCCATCGCCTTCAGGCTCGGGAGCGATGCGGCGGGTCACCGCTCGACGCCGCGACCGGTGTCGTCGAGCGTGGACCGGCAGCGATTTATCGTGCGCTCAGACGCTGTTGGCGATGCCGCTGAATGAGGTGCTGAGATCCGTGCCGAGCAACCTCCATGCGGTGATGCAGACGACCGCCACGAGGGCGGCGATCAGCCCGTATTCGATCGCAGTGACACCGGTCTCGTCCTTGATCAGGTTCGTAAAAAGCGCACGCATCGCGGTTCTCCCAGGGTTTGATCAGAGGGCAGCATCGGCCCGAACACTTTATGACACATTAACCCGCGGGACAATTTTCGGGCGGTTGCGCGCCGGTCACGACGGCGATGACGGCGATGCCGTAGCGGTCGAGCTTGCTGCGGCCGATGCCGGGGATTTGGGCGAGGGCGGCGAGGGTCGATGGGCGGCGGCGGGCGACCTCGATCAGGGTCGCGTCGTGAAAGATCACGTAGGGCGGCAGCTGCTGTTGGCGCGCCTGCGCGAGGCGCCAAGCTCGCAACGCCTCCCATAGCTGCTGTGCAGCCGGATCGAGACCGGCGCCTGCCGGAGCCGCCTTGGGATCGCGCGCACGGGCCCGATCGCGTCGCTCTCGCTGCGGGTCGAGGCGGAAATGCACGGTCTTGGTCCCGCGCAGGATGTCCGGCGCGGCCGGCGCCAGGGACAGACCGCCATGTCCGGCGACGTCTGGGATGACGATCCCCTGCGCCACCAGCTGGCGGTAGACTGAGAGCCAGCCGCGGCGGTCGAGCTCGCGGCCGACCCCAAAAGTCTTCAGCCGGTCATGCCCCAGCCGCCTGATCCGCTCGTTGTCGATGCCGAGCAGCACATCGGCGAGGTAATGCGCGCCAAAGCGCTGCCCGGTGCGGTAAACGGCGGAAAGCGCCTTTTGCGCGGCGACGGTTCCGTCCCAGGTTTCGGCCGGCTCGCGGCAATTGTCGCAGTTGCCGCAAGGCGGGTGGTCGGGCTCGCCGAAATAGCCGAGCAGCACCTGGCGCCGGCACGAGACCGCTTCGCAATAGCCGATCAATGCCTCGATCTTCTGCCGCTCGATGCGGCGCTGGCGCTCGCCCGCCTCGCCGGTGTCGACCAGCCGCAGCAAATTCATCACGTCGGCGATGCCGTAGGTCATCCACGCGTCGGCCGGCAGCCCGTCACGCCCGGCGCGGCCGGTCTCCTGGTAATAGGCTTCGAGGTTTTTCGGCGCGTCGAGATGGGCGACAAAGCGGACGTTGGGCTTGTCGATGCCCATGCCAAACGCGATCGTCGCGGCGACGACAACGCCCTCCTCGCGCAGAAACCGCTCCTGGTTGCGCTCGCGCACGGCACTGTCGAGACCGGCGTGATAAGGCAGGGCGATGCGCCCGCGGGCGGCGAGCCAGGCGGCCGTTTCGTCGACCGCCTTGCGGGTGAAGCAGTAGACGATGCCGGCGTCGCCGGGATGCTCCTCGGCGAGAAATCGCCATAGCTGGTCGAGCGGGCTGCGCTTGGCGACGACGCGATAATAAAGGTTCGGGCGGTCGTAGCCGGCGGCGAACACCGGAGCATGGCCCAGCCCGAGCTGGGCGATGATGTCGCGCCGCGTCGGCTCATCCGCGGTCGCGGTCAGCGCCAACAGCGGCACCTGTGGAAAGCGCTGTTTCAGCACCGAGAGCTGCTGGTATTCGGGACGGAAATCGTGGCCCCACCGCGAGATGCAATGCGCTTCGTCGACCGCGAAGAGGGCGAGCCGGGAGCGCCCGAGGAGGTCGAGGCAGCGCGGGGTCAACAGGCGCTCGGGCGACACGTAGACGAGGTCGAGCGCGCCATCGCCGACTGCTTGCTCGATCGCCGCCGCCTCGCGCGGCGTGAGGCGCGAGTTCAGCGCGGCGGCGCGCACCCCGGCCTGGCCCAGCGCATCGACCTGGTCCTTCATCAGCGCGATCAGCGGCGAGACGACGACGCCGAGGCCCGGGCGCAGCAGCGCCGGCACCTGGTAGCACAAGGATTTGCCGCCCCCGGTCGGCATCAGCACCACCGCGTCGCCGCCGGCGAGGACATGCTCGATCACCGCCCGCTGCGAACCGCGAAAGCTGTCGAAACCGAAAATCGCGCGCAACACGCTTTCGAGGGTCTGCTTTCCGGTCTCGGCGCCGCTCATGCCTGTTCCCCCGCGAGCCCGCAACCCTCCGCCCCGCTCCGCCGTTCTCCGCATGCGTCAGATGCAGAACGGGTTTGCGCGTGATAGGCTCGCGCCTGATCGCGGGTCCTCAATCTCTATAGGGGAAAGCAATTTCGATCGATCGCGTTGGTCCCGACGGCGCCACCATGAGCCGGAAGCCGGGCGAGCGAGGCCAGGTGCTGAAACCCCCTACGGTTCGGCACGGCATGGCGTGGCGCTTGACCGAGTGGGGGTTGGCGCTGGCTCTCGCCGCCGGCCCGACCTTCTCCATGTCGCAGGCGGCGGCGGATCCGCCGGTGTCCGTTGCGGCAGCAGCGCCCGGCGCGGGCTCGACCGATGCTGCTGGCGGACCGGCGACCCTGACCCCGTTCGACGGCAATGTGGAGATCGAGGACCGGCTCGCCCCGTCGTCCCGCCTGACGCTTGCCGGCGAGCGGCTGAACGACCACCTGCTGCGCCGCTTCTACCTGGCCCACCGATACGGGACGGTATGGGACCGCCACCCAGCGCAAGCGGCTTCGCTGTGGGAAGCCGTCCGACACGCCGGCGACCAGGGCCTCGATCCGGCAATGTTTCACACCGCGATCCTCTCCGAGCACTGGGCGGCATTATCGCCGGTCGAGCGAGATCTCTTGCTGTCCGATGCGTTTCTCTCCTATGCCGACGCGCTCGCGCAGGGCGCGGTGCCGCTCCGGGATCGCTCCGGCGACGAAGCTTTGCAGCCCGAGCCAATCGATATCGTTGCGGCGCTCGATGCGGCAATCGCCGCCCCCGATCCGGCGACTGCGATCGAAGCTCTCGCCCCGTCAGCACCGGAATATTATGCGATGCGTCGGGCCTACATGGGCTACCGTGCCGTCGCCGTGGGCGACCGGGGGCCCGGCCCGGGTCAGGGGCGGGTTTTCCGCGGGCGTGCCGCCGACGCGCAGCGGCGGGCACGGCAGCTCGCGGTCAATCTCGAGCGCCTGCGCTGGCTGCCGCGAACCCTGCCGGCCGATCGCATCGTCGTCGACACGGCGGTCGCCAGGCTCCAGCTGTTTCACGACGCCCGGCCGGTCTTCACGACGCGGGTCGTGGTCGGCGAGCTCGACAACCAGACCCCCGAATTTCAATCCGTGATCAGGGATATTCTGTTCAATCCGCCGTGGAACGTGCCGCGCTCGATTTTCGAAAAGGAGATCCGGCCGAAGCTGGCGAGCGATCATCATTACCTGGCCGAGCACCACATGCGGTATCGCGGTCCGATGGCGGTGCAGCAGGAGGCGGGACCCTACAGCGCTTTGGGGCGGCTCAAATTCGAGATGGCGGACCGCTTCGATGTCTACCTGCACGACACGCCGGAGAAATGGCGCTTTCAAGCCTCCGAGCGGATGATGAGCCATGGCTGCGTGCGCGTCGAGACCCCGCAGGCGCTGGCCGGCCTGCTGCTCGGGCAAAGCCCCGAGGCGATCGCCAAAGCGATCGCGGTCAATCATACGCATGGCCGGGCATTACCGAAGCCGATGCCGGTCTTCATCGTCTATCGCACCGCCGCCGTCGAATCGGATGGCTCGATCGAATTCCGCACGGACCCCTATCAGCGCGATAACCGGATCTGGGCCTATCTGGATCGGGCGCAACGGCCTCCAATAGCCCAGGATTCGATGGTCGGCCAACGTAAAGGGTGATCAGAAAATCCTGTAATTCAACTATAGCATCGAAAATTGTAACAGCCGCCGGCAGGCGCTTCGGTTTCGCCCGATCAGCCTTGTTCGACAGGATTTTGGATGTTATGGCCCCTCCCGGGGAATTGGGGGGAGTTACCATTGCAAGCGTCTACACTGTTGAGCCGGCGCCGGCTTCTCGGCGCTGCGGCTGCTGTTGCTGCTGTTGGTCTGGTCAAGCCCGCCACGGCGGTGTCTTTCGCTCCGCGCTCGGTATCGCTCTACAATGTCCATACCGGCGAGTGGCTGCGCACGGTCTACTGGGCCGACGGCCACTATATTCGCGAGGCGGTGCGCGACATCAACTGGATCCTGCGGGATCACGACACCGACGAGATCCGGCCGATGAATGCCGGCGTCCTCGACGTTCTCGGGATGCTGCGCGACCGGCTCGACACGCCCGACCCGTTTCTCGTCGTGTGCGGCTACCGTTCGCCGACGACCAACCGGCGGCTTTACCTCGAGCGCGCAGGCGTGGCGAAGAACAGCTATCATATCAAGGGTATGGCAGTCGATTTGCGCAGCGAGCGGCGCAATCTGGACCAGGTCCGCGATGCCGCGCTGAGCCTTGGATGCGGTGGGGTCGGCTACTATCCGCGTTCCGACTTCGTCCACGTCGATTGCGGTCCGGTCCGTCAATGGGAATGGACCCGGCGCAGCTGACTGCACGGGCTGCTCCATCCGCCGTCTGGTTGCTGCGGCTGGCGGATATCGCACTTTTCGATACAAAACGCGGAACTCGATCGGCCAGCGGGGGTTCTACCTGCAGTGACAACCACACGCGCAGGCTGCCATGCTGGGTACAATCCTCCTGATCATCCTGATCCTGCTGCTGATCGGGGTCTTGCCGACCTGGGGCTACAGCGGCGGATGGGGCTATTACCCGACCGGCGGGATCGGCCTGCTGCTCATTATCGTCGTGGTTCTGCTGGTGGTGGGCCGAATATAGACTTCCGGCATCACACGCTGCCGGACGCGCGCCGGAGCGAGGCGAGCCGCAGCGGCAGGGCTTGGCCGAGCCACATCGCAAACCGTGTGTGGTCGGCCACGCTGTCGCCGGACAGCGGGTGCACCAGGACGTCGAGCCCGTCGCGGTTCAGCATCAGCCACGGCACCAGCCGCGGGAACTCCTCGGCGGCGAAAACGACCTGGTACATCGAGACGGGATGCGGACCGACCGGCTCGTCATGCCAGTTGCCGAGCTTGGCCGCGAACCGCTCGCCAATCCCCTGCCGCAACCGCTCCGCCGTCGCGCGTGTGGCAGCATCGTAATAGATGTGCGCGTGGTAGCCTTCGATCCGCTCGGGATCGACAAACCCGTCAGCCATGCTCGCCTCCTATTTCGCCGGGCGGTGCGTCCGCACCCTCCCCCAAGGCACGCTGCATCAGCACGATATCGACCCATCCGCCGAATTTGAAGCCGACCGCCGGCAAATGTCCCGCCCGGTTAAAGCCGAGCGCCGCATGCAGGCGAATTCGACGGCCACTGATCTTTCCCGCCGATCACCGCCACCATCTGCCGATAGCCCTGCGCGGCGCAGCGCTCGAGCAATTCGCGCAACAGGGCCCGTCCGATCCCGCGCCCGACTTCGCCGGCATCGACGTATATCGAATCTTCGAGTGTAAACCGATAGGCCGAACGCGTCCGATAAGGGCTCGCATAGCAATAGCCGAGAACCCGACCAGACTGCTCGGCCACGAGATAGGGCAGTCCGCGGGCCAAGATCTCGCCGCGACGGCGGACCATCTCGTCGAGATCGGGCGGGACCTCCTCGAACGACGCAACACCATGCAGCACATGGTGGCGATAGATCGCCGTGATCGCCGCGAGATCACCGTCTGCCGAGGGCCGCAGCGAAACGCTGCTGCTCATCCGAACCGGCCTGCCGAGCGGATGCTCAAATCACCCGGATCGGCTTGCCGTCGAGAAAGGCCGTGACGTTCTCGACGATCTGCGGGTACGAGCTGCGGTAGTTCTCGTCGGTGACATAGCCGATATGCGGGGTCAGGATCACGTTCGGCGCGGCGCGCAGCGGATGGTCGATCAGCAGCGGCTCCTTGTCGTAGACGTCGAACCCGGCATAGGCGAGACGGCCCTCTCTCAGCGCCGAGATAATCGCCTCGGTGTCGCAGATCGGCCCGCGCGAGGTGTTGACCAGGATCGCCGAAGGTTTCATCAGCCCGATCTCGCGGGCGCCGACCAGGCCGCGGCTGCGCGGGCTCAGGACCAGATGCACGGAGAGAATATCCGAGCGACGGAACAATTCGTCCTTGTCGACCCGCTCGACTCCCTGAGCCGCAGCCTTCTCCGCCGTCAGGTTTTGGCTCCAGGCGATCGCCTTCATGCCAAAGGCGAGCCCGACGCGGGCGACGGCACTGCCGAGGCGCCCGAGGCCCAACAGACCCAGCGTCTTGCCGGCGACGCGGTGGCCGATGCGGGTCTGCCACCCGCCTTGCCGCATCAGCTGATGATCCTCGGCGATCCGCCGCGCGGCGCCGAGGATCAGGCCCCAGGCGAGCTCGGCGGTATCCTCGTTGCCGCCGCCGGGACCGCCGGTGCCGCACACGGTGACGCCGCGATCCTTCAGCGCCGCCATGTCGAACGAGGCGTTGCGCATGCCGGTGGTAATCAAGCAGCTTCAGCTCGGGCAGGCGATCGACGACCGATTTCGGAAACGCCGTGCGCTCGCGCATCGCCGCAACCAGCTCGGAATGGGCGAGAGCGCGCACCACCGCGTCCTGATCGGCGAAGGGGTGGCGCTCGACGGCGATTTCGACGTCGCGGCTCCTCACCGGCGCCCAATCCGCCATGTCGAGCGCGACACCCTGGTAATCGTCGAGGATGCTGAGCCGCATCGTTCTTCCTCCCTTGTTTCGGCCGTCTTCGGTTCAGTACATCGCCTTATGCAAGTTCGTGTCGAGCTCGTCGAGGAACTGGTTGGTGGTCAGCCAAGAATGATCGGCGGGGATCAGGATCGCCAGATCGCGCGTCATGTCGCCGCCCTCGAAGGTGTCGATGCGACCGATACATGCGCTTCAAGTGAAACTCGTCCATGCGGCCCTTATCAGGGTGATCCCGGCACATTTGACCCAACCCCGAATTTCTTGATCGCAAGGGCGGCATCGACCGTGATCTGATCGTCGGTGGGCCGTCCTGGGCGGCTTCACTTGCCGCCGCGTCAGAGAGCGGCCAGCGCAGCGTTCAGCGTCGCACTCGGCCGCATCGCCGCCGATGTCTTCGCCGGATCGGGCAGATAATAACCGCCAGTATCCACCGGCTTACCCTGCGCGGCGATCAGCTCAGCATTGATCTTGACCTCGTTGGTCGCCAGCGACTCCGCCACCGGTTTGAAGCGGGCTGCCAGTGCCTGGCTCTTGTCCTGCCCGGCCAGCGCCTGTGCCCAATACAGCGCCAGGTAGAAATGGCTGCCACGATTATCCAGTTCGCCCATCTTCCGCGCGGGCGAGCGGTTGTACTCAAGGATCTTGCCGTTGGCCTCATCGAGCGTCTCGGCCAGAACCTGCACGTCCTTGTTCCCACTTGTCTGCGCCAGATGTTCCAGCGAAGCGCCAAGCGCCAGGAACTCGCCCAGCGAATCCCAGCGCAGATAGCCTTCGCGCTGGAACTGCTCCACATGCCTGGGCGCCGAACCGCCGGCACCGGTCTCGAACAACCCGCCGCCCGCCAGCAGCGGAACGATCGACAGCATCTTGGCCGACGTGCCTAGCTCCATGATCGGGAAAAGATCGGTCAAGTAGTCGCGCAGCACATTGCCAGTGACGGAGATGGTGTCGAGCCCCTTGCGGATGCGGTCGAGCGAGAACTTCATTGCCTGGACCGGCGCCAGGATCCGGATGTCGAGACCCGATGTGTCCTCGTTCTTCAGGTATGTCTCGACCTTGGCGATCAACTGCGCGTCGTGCGCGCGTTTGGCGTCGAGCCAAAACACCGCTGGGGTGCTGGTCAGGCGCGCGCGGCGCACCCCAAGCTTGACCCAGTCCCGGATCGGCGCCTCCTTGACCTGGCACATCCGGAAGATATCGCCGGTCTCGACCGGCTGTGACAGCAGAATCGTGCCGTCATCGGCGACCACGCGCACTGTTCCGCCCGTGGCGACCTCGAACGTCTTGTCGTGCGAGCCATACTCCTCGGCTTGCTGCGCCATCAACCCCACGTTCGGTACAGAGCCCATCGTCTTCGGGTCGAAGGCGCCATGCGCCTCGCAGTCCTCGATGACCGCCTGGAACAGCGGCCCGTAGCAACGATCGGGGATCGCGGCGATCACGTCGTGCAGCTTGCCGTCAGCGCCCCACATGTGCCCGGATTCGCGAATCATCGCCGGCATCGATGCATCGATGATCACGTCGCTCGGCACGTGCAGATTGGTGATTCCCCGGTCGGAATTGACCATGGCCAAGCCAGGCTGCTTCGCGTAGGTGGCCTGGAGATCGGCCTTGATCGCCGCCTTCTCAGCCTCCGGCAACGTCTCGATCCGGGTCAGCATGTCGCCCACGCCGTTGTCGGGATCAACGCCCAGGCGCGTCAGTGTGGCGCCATGCTTCTCGAACACATCGGCGAAGAACACGGACACGCAATGACCGAATATGATGGGATCAGAGATCTTCATCATGGTTGTCTTGACGTGCAGCGAGAACAGGATGCCGTCCTTCTTCGCGGCGTCGAGCTGCGCGGCGAAGAAGGCGCGCAACGCCTTACGGTTCATCACCGACGCGTCGATGATCTCGCCGGTCTGAAGTGGCGTCTTCGCCTTCAGCACCGTGACCGCCCTATCGCTGCCGACCAGCTCGATACGGGCATTGGTCGGCGCCGCAGTGGTCGTCGCGACCTCCGAACCGTAGAAATCGCCGCCCGACATGTCCGCCACGCGCGATTTCGAGTCCTTGGTCCAGGCGCCCATCTTATGCGGATTGTTGCGCGCGTACTGCTTCACGGCGCCGGCGGCGCGTCGGTCGGAATTGCCCTCGCGGAGCACCGGATTGACGGCGCTGCCGAGCACCTTGCCGTAGCGGGCGCGGATTTCCTTATCCCTTGGCGTCGCGTCGCTGTCCGGATAGTCCGGCACGTCGTAACCCTTGCTCTGCAACTCCTTGATCGCAGCCTTCAGCTGCGGGATCGAGGCGGAGATGTTGGGCAGCTTGATGATGTTGGCCTCGGGGCGCATCGCAAGTTGGCCAAGTTCGGCGAGCTCGTCGTTAATCTTTTGCGCTGGCGTCAGTTTGTCGGGGAAGTTGGCGATGATGCGGCCAGTCAGCGAAATGTCCTTCAGCTTCATCTTCACGCCGGCCGCCCCGACGAAGGCTTCGACGATCGGCAGAAGAGAAAACGTAGAAAGCGCAGGTGCTTCATCAACCTTCGTCCAAACGATTTCGAGATCTGACATGCTTGCACCTCCGCGCGCCGTTTCCGTCTCGGCTGAGTTGATCTATTGACGATTATGCCTGTCTTGTCACACTGACATGAGGGCGTTGCGGCTCTCCATGCCGAGGTCGTAATATTTCAGGTCGATCTCGAGATAGGGCAGGATCAGCTTATTCTTGATAAAGCTCCACATGATCCGCGCCATCCCGTCGCCGTCGAGTTCGACGACGGGCCGAGCCACCTTGATTTTTGCCATGCTTGCTGTCCTCGCATACGCCCGCAGCCGACCGGCCCGGAGCCTTCGCCAGCGCGCGAAGATAAAGACCGCAGCCCACCGCGACAAGCCGGCAAAGGGCGTCGGCTCGGGGAGTCGGGGAATATCCGCCGATCGGAGTCGCGGCTTTTGTGCACAGCGCCGGCGCCGCGAGCGGAACCGGGCCAAAATGCGGCATTGTTTCAGGCTGTTACAGAAGGTTTACCGACCAAGCAGGTGCTCGAGGCGGCACTCGGATGATTTGTGAATGATTAGAAGCGATTAGGAATTTGCCTATTAATTAGGCAGACAGTTAGGATGGTTGAAAATGTTGGGAACCAGGCGCCTCGTTCCCAGGTTTTCCACTGGATTATCCACAGTCGCCGTGGATAGCGCGACTCTGAACGCAATCGCTTTGCCGCGTCAACGGGATGCGGTTCGCGGACCCGGCTCGGCCCGCTCAGAGCAGCTCGTTCCGGATGCCGCCGGGCGACGCCGGCGCTTCGGCGAGCGCCGCCATAAGCGCCGCGATCGACGGGACGACGCGCATCAGGCGGGCCGTCTCCGGCCGGGCAAAGCCGCGCCCGACGATATCGTCGATCAGCGCGCGCAGGTTCGCCCAGTAGCCGTCGATATCGACCAGGAAGATCGGCTTGTCGTGCAGTCCGAGCTGCTTCCAGCTGAGCATCTCGAACATCTCGTCGAGGGTGCCGATGCCGCCCGGCAATACCGCGAAGGCGTCCGCCCGCTCGGCCATCTGCCGCTTGCGGTCGTGCATCGTGGCCACCACCACGAGCTCGCTGACGCCGCGATGAGCGAGCTCGGCGTCGTGCAGCCGGGCGGGGATGATGCCGGTCACCCGGCCGCCGCCGCCGAGCGCCGCATCGGCGACCAGCCCCATCAACCCGACCCGCCCGCCGCCAAATACAGTTTCGATCCCGGCCGCCGCAAGCCGCGCGCCGAGCTCGCTCGCGGCCTCGCGATAGGCTGCGGCGACCGCCCCCGAGGAGCCGCAATAAACGCACAGCGCACGGATGGTCGCCATTTGAGCACGGCCCTCCAACGCTCAGGCGTAGAGTTCCGCGGCGAGCGCGGGCGGGGCTCGGCCGCGGTCGTGCAGATAGGATTGCCAGAACAGGCAGGCGGCGACCGAGCGCCATGGTCGCCAGGCCTCGCCGATACGGCGCAATTCAGGTTCGTTCGGCCGCGTGGCGAGACCCAGCCGCTCGCCGACCGCGAGTTGCAGGCCGAGGTCGGCGGCGGGCCAGATGTCCGGCCGCCCGAGCACGAAGATCAGGTAGATCTCGGCGCTCCACCGGCCGATCCCCTTGAGCGCGATCAGCGCCGCCTGCGCGGCCTCGTCATCGGCCCCGGCAAGCCCGGCAAAGTCGAATTCGCCGCTGCGCACCTTTTCGGCGAGATGGCGGGCGTAGCCCGTCTTCTGCCGGCTGAAGCCGCAGGCGCGCAGGGCCGCGTCGTCCAACGCCAGAAACGCCTCCGGTGCGAGCGGACGGCACAGCGCGCTCAGCCGCCGGTGCATCGCCGCCGCCGCGTCGATCGACACCTGCTGCTCCAGAATGATGTGCAGCAACGTCGCAAATCCATTGCGCCGGCGGCGAAACCGCGGCGGGCCGGCCCGCTCGAGGATCGCGGCGAAGACCGGCTCGGCGGCGAGCGCGGCGATCCCCTCGGCCAGCCCGTGGGGCGCGTAGCTCGGCCCATCCGGCGCCGGCGAAGACGGCACGAGGGCGGCTCCGATCCGATCCTCGGCGATGGCCGCCGGCCGAACACCCCGCGGCGGCGCGCGATCTTTCGGGTTCGCCTTCTGCTCCATCCCGCTCGGCCCTCCGTTGGCGGCAGTGTTATGGCATAGTCGCGTCGGGGCCTCCAACCGGGGCGCCGTGGAGGCGAGGAATGCGGGCTCGTCCGATCGTGGTCGGAGTGTTCGGCGCCGGGCTGGCGCTGGTCGCGCTCGCCGCGGGGGTGAGGGTGTTCATGAGCCGCCCGGACCAGGATCGCCTGATGCCCGGGGAGCGGGTCGACATCGCGGCGCTGCGCCTGCCGCAGCCGCAGCCGGGCTTTCTCGCTTGCCCCCCGAGCTATTGCGCGGCGCACCTCGAAATGACGACCCCGATCTTTGCATTGCCGTGGCGGCAGCTGCGCGACGATTGGACATCAGCGATCGCCGCCGAGCCGCGGGTGGTGTGGGTGGAAACGCGATCGCAAGGGCGCCGCCTCGTCTACATCCAGCATTCGCCGGTGTTCCGCTTCCCGGACATCGTCACGGTCGAGTTCGCCGCGCTCGGCCCCGACCGGTCAGGCATCGCTCTCTACAGTCGATCGCGTTACGGCCGCAGCGATCTCGGCAAGAACCGAGAGCGCGTCGAACGCTGGCTGCGTTTGTTGGAGAAAGCCGCGCCACCAACGGCAACCGGCCTCGAGCCTGGAAGCTTCGCGGAGCGAGCGGATCGATGGGCCGCGGGAAGCTGATCGCAGCCGTCTTTGCGGCGGCGCTGGGCTCCGCCCCCCAGGCGGCAGCTGCCCCCGCAGCCAGCGGGACCGGACCGGTCGCGGCGCTCCAGGCGCAGCTCAGCCGGCTCGGTTACGATCCCGGCCCCCTCGACGGGGTGATATCGGCGAAGACGCAGCAGGCGATGCGCAGCTATCAGCGCGCCACCGGCCGGCCGCTCGCAACCGGGCCGGCGGGAGATCCGGTTGTTGCGGCGCAGGTGGAGCTGCAGCGCCTGGGCTTTCTGTCGGCGGCGGCGGATGGCTCGATCGGGCCGCAGACCCGCGATGCGATCATCCGGTTTCAGGCCGCCGAACACCTGCCGATCGACCCGCGGGTCAGCGATCGGCTGTTGAGCGACCTCGAGCGAGCGTCGACCCCGGCGGCGGCCGTTGCACCGGGCGCGGCGAACGCCCTCCAGGCACCGGCTCCGACAGCATCGCCGGCCGAGCCCGAGGTCACCGGCCGCCAGCCCTTGCCGCCCGGGGTGTCCCCGCCGCTAATCCGCTGACCGAAGGTCGACCCCGCGCTCGGAGGACTGCGCAGAACCGGTGCTCCGGTCAGGTGCCGACGAGGCCGAGCTGCGGGCTCGACGGCTCGGCGAAGCTGCGCCTGGGGATGCGTCCGGCGAGGCGGGCCAGGCGCCCGGCTTCGACCCCGGCGCGCATCGCCGCGGCCATGCGAACCGGGTCGTGCGACTTGGCGATCGCGGTATTGACCAGCACTGCGTCGCAGCCGAGCTCCATCGCCAATGCCGCATCGGACGCGGTGCCGACGCCGGCGTCGAGCACGACCGGGACCGGGCTGCGGCGGCAGATCAGCTCGATCGCCGCCGGGTTGGCGATGCCCATGCCCGAGCCGATCAGCGAGCCCAACGGCATCACCGCGGCGCAGCCGACGTCGGCGAGCTTTTGGCAGGCCACCGGGTCCTCGTTGCAATAGGGCAGCACGGTAAAGCCGTTGCGGACCAGCTCGTCCGCGGCGTGGACCAGCTGCTCGACATCGGGGTACAGCAGCTCCCGGTCGCCGATCAACTCGAGCTTGACCCAATTGGTTTCGAGCGCCTCGCGCGCCAATTCGGCGGTCAGGATCGCATCGCGCGCGGTGACGCAGCCGGCGGTGTTGGGCAGCAGGCGCCAACGGTCGCCGAGCAGGTCAACCAAGCTCTCGGCATAGCTTTCGAGGCTGATGCGCCGGATCGAGACAGTGACGATTTCGGCGCTGCTCGCTTCGAGACAGTCGAGCAGCACCTGCTGGTTCGGGTAACCGGCGGTGCCGACGAACAGCCGCGAGGACAGCGTGGCGCCGGCGATCGTCAAGGAGTTGGTCATCGGAGGTGTTCCCGTATGGTGCATATCAGCCGCCCTGCAAGGGACGGACAATTTCGACATCGTCGCCCGGCGACAAGGGTTTCACCGGCCACTCCGCCCGGCGCACCACCGCGCCGTTGACGGCGACGGCGAGAAATCGTGCGTTGGGATCGACGCCGCGGGCAACCAGCAGCTCGGCCAGGGTTGCCGCCGCGACCTCTTCCTCGAGACCGTTTATCTTGAGCCGCGTCATCGCGCCGCCGGTGCCGAGGCCGGGCGCGGCTCGCGCCGCGCCGGCGGTGCTGCGGGCGAGAAGCGTTCGGGGCTGAACCGCCGCAGGCTTTCGGGCAGCCGGCCGGTCAGCAGATAGGCGCTGATCGCCTGCGCCGTCACCGGGGTCAACAGGATGCCGTTGCGGTGATGGCCGGTGGCGATCACCAGCCGGTCGATGCCGCTCGGTCCGAGCATAGGCGCATCGTCGCGCGAGCCGGGACGAAATCCGACCCAGGTCTCGGCGACCGGCAATTCCTCGATCGCCGGCACCGCCCGCCAAGCGCCTTCGAGCAACGCCAGGAGCCCGCCCGCGGTCACGAGGTCGTCGAAGCCGCGCTCCTCGACGGTGCCGCCGACGATCAGACGGCCGTCGTCGCGCGGCACCAGATAGCCGCGCGGCAGCCAGAGCACATGCCGCAGCAGCGGTGCTGCCGGGTCCATGCGCAAGGCCAGCATCTGGCCTTTTATCGGGCGCACCGGCGGCAGATAAGCCGGCGGGATGCCGTCGATTTCGCGCGACCAGGCGCCGGCGGCCAGCACCACCATGTCGGCCGGCTCGCGGCCGCGATCGGTCACGACGGCGCGGGCACGGCCAGCGTTGATCTCGACCTCGCGGACTCGGCAGTTCTCGTGCAGCAGCGCACCCGCTTGCTGCGCCGCGACCGCCAGGGCGCGGGCGACAAGCCGGTTGTCAACCTGATGGTCGCGCGGGCTCGACACCGCACCTGGGATGCCGGGGCGCAGATGCGGTTCGCGCCGGCGCGCCTCGGCGCCGGACAGCCATTCGAGATCGAGGCCGAGGCCCTTCTGGAATTGGTAGGTAAAGCGCAGCTGCTCGGCGTCGTCGCGGGTCAGCGCCGCGACGATCGTGCCCTTGTCGCGGTAGCCGACCGCAATTCCGGAGCCGGCCTCGACCCCGCGCGCGAAATCGGGCCATAAGCGCTGGCTCTCCAGGGTGAGCGCCAGCAAAGATTCTTCGCCGGGCTCTGTTTCAACCGCGGCGGCGAGCATTCCGGCGGCGGCCCAGCTGGCGCCGTGGCCGGCTATGCCGCGGTCGTAGAGGCAGACCGCGCAGCCCGCCTGCGCCAGGCGCCAGGCGATCCCGAGCCCGATGACCCCGGCTCCGATGACGACGGTTCTCGGGCGGAACAGCGAAGCGGCAAGCGGCGCGGTAATGACGGACTCCCTTCGCCGGGCGAGCCCGGCCAGGTTCATTGGGTCTGTTCTCAGCCGGTTCGCCCGCATCTTTTCGAACGCGGCCAACCAGCACCCCAGCCTCCGGCCAATGTCGGATGAGGACCTTGCCGATGCAAGAATTTTCTTGCGAATCGCCGGCCTCCAAGCGGCGACGGCAGCAGCCGCGCCCGAGCCGGCTTTCTCTCGGCTTCGCTCGATCTCAGGCGCCTGGCGACAGTTCGCTTGAAGGGAAATCTCGGATATGTATCCTATGTTTCGTTGGCCCGCCGCAACTTGGAGCCTGCCGGTGCCCCGCATCCTGGTGGTGGAAGACGATGCCGAAGTGCGCGAGGTCGTCTGCGAGTTTCTGCGCGACAGCGGTCACATGGTCCTGTCAGCCGGTTCGGCGCAGCAGGCCCGCGAGCTGCTCGCACGCGAAACCGTCGATCTCCTGATCATCGATTGCGTGATGAGCGGCGAGCAAGGCGGCTCGCTCGCCGAGCACGCCGCGATCCTCGGGGTTCCGGCTATTCTGACCTCGGGCGATCCGCGGTACCGCGAGACCATCCCGCAATCGACGGCGCCGTTCCTGACCAAGCCGTTTCGGCTGAGCGAATTGGGCGAGCTGATCTCGCGGACGCTGGCGGCGTCGCCAAGATGACGCGCTCGGTCCCTTCTCCGGCAGTCGGGGGAGGGGGGCCAAGCTCGTGAGGGTTTGGGTGGGTGAGGGCCCGCGTGGGCACTATCCACCTGATTTTGGCCACTAAAGAATGGCCCTTCTGCCGGCCGCGACCCGCAACGGGACGTAGCCGGAACGGTCGGCCAGCCGCGCCCGGTCGAACAGCACAAGGACGCCGTGCTGGATCTCGGCCAGCCTCGCCTGGCGCAGCCGTTCGAGGGTGCGCGCGACATGGACCCGCGAGAGCCCGGCGGCGTCGGCGATGTCGCGCCGCTGCAGTGGGAATGGGCAGGTCGAGCCGCCATTGACCATCCCGCGTTGCTGCAGCCGGTCGAAGGTCTCGAGCATCAGATAGCCGATGCGCTGTTCGGCGTTGCTGCGGCCGAGCAGGGACACCCGCATATCTCCACGCTCCTCTTCTTCGACCCGCGTCTGCAGGATGTTCAGCCCCAGTGCGGGATGGCGCTCGAACAATTCGGTCGCGCGGTGGCCCGAGAGGACGCACAAGGTCGCCGGGGTGATCGCCTGCACCGAATGTTTGACCGTGCCGAGAAGCGCCGAAGCGAGCCCGATCGTGTCGCCGGGGAGCAAGATGTCGAGAATCTGCCGGGCGCCCCCAGGCCGCCGGTGATAGCGTATCGCCCAGCCCTCAAATAGGGTGTACACCGGACCGCCGACCTCGTCCTCCTGGATAATGTCGGTGCGCGGCGCCACCACGATGTGGTCGGTCTTCATTTCCGCGACAAACGCGACATGGGCTTCCGAGAACGGCCGGAACAACGGCTTGCGTCGGAGCGGACAGTGCTCGCAATGCACGAACATACGGCGCGGTTCACCTCCCCAACCCGCCTTCATAGTCTTAGGAACCTTCCGAGGACCAGCTAAATTCCAAAGAGAAATCAATGTTTTCGCGATCGTAACCAAGTTCCCTGCAAAAGCCCGTTGGGACCCGCTCAAACTCTACGGGCCTGTCTCAAATGTTTGCCCATCTAGGGAGCGCCATTTACATGGCGACCGACTGGAAGCGGTACAGAGGGTAAAAAGGCCGGGCGAATCTGACGCCGGCCGGCTAACCGGCTCGATGCACCGCGAGCGAGCTTTCGCATGCGTAATCGAGCAGTTCGCCCCCGAGCGCGCCAAAACCAGCGAAGCTGGCATTTGGGCCCGGATCTCGGCGCCGTCGTCGACGGCTCGGCCGCTGAGGCGGCTATAGGTGTGGGCCCGCCGCAGCGACGACAGAACGCGGTATTAGCGGGCCATGCCGTTGGCGCCGCGCGGCAGCGGACCGGCGACCGGCCGGCGCAGCACTGCCGGGCCGCCATCGATTTCGATCAGGTAGTTAAGATTGCCGAAACCGCCGCCAAATTGGCGCGCGGCGGGGCGCCGAGAGCACCGCGGCAGGCAAGCCGGCGCCGGAGCGCCGGCCAATCCTGGCAATGATGCTTCCCGGCAGTATGAACCCGCGCGACATTCGGCCATCCGCGAGCCGATGACAAACCTTCGTCGCGTTGTAGAATAGCCTGACGCGCGCGGGCGATCGAGCGATGAAGCAAGGTTCAGCTGGCGCAGGAGCAGGTGATGATCAAGGTCTACCCTGGTGCCGAGACGGCGCTCGCCGGCCTGTTGCGCGACGGCATGACGATCATGGCCGGCGGGTTCGGCCTGTGCGGCATCCCGGAAAAGCTGATCGCCGCGATCCGCGATTTGGGAGTGGGCGGGCTGACCGTCGTTTCCAATAATGCCGGGATCGACGGCGCCGGCCTCGGGCTGCTGCTCGAAAGCCGCCAGATCCGCAAGATGATCTCGTCCTATGTCGGCGAGAACAAGCTGTTCGCCGATCTCTATCTGAAGGGCGAGCTCGAGCTCGAGTTCAACCCGCAGGGCACGCTGGCTGAGAGGATCCGCGCCGGCGGCGCCGGGGTTCCGGCATTTTTCACCAAGACCGGGGTCGGCACCCTGATCGCGGAAGGCAAGGAGGTCCGCGAATTCGACGGCGAGACCTATGTGATGGAGCGCGGCCTCACCGCCGATCTCGCCATCGTCCATGCCTGGAAAGGCGACCGTGAAGGCAACCTCGTTTATCGCAAGACGGCGCGCAACTTCAACCCGGTGATGGCGACCGCGGGGCGGGTCACCGTCGCCGAGGTCGAGAATCTGGCCGAATCAGGAGAGATTGACCCCGACCAGATCCACACGCCCGGTATCTTTGTCCAGCGGATCGTGCACCCCGAATCGTTCGACAAGCGCATCGAGCAGCGCACCGTGCGCCGCCGCGACGGGTGAAGCAGAGGAGACAGCACATGGCCTGGACACGCGATGAGATGGCGCGCCGCGCCGCGGCCGAGCTCGAGGACGGCTTTTACGTCAATCTCGGCATTGGCATCCCGACCCTTGTGTCGAACTTCATCCCGCCCGGGATCACGGTCCAGCTGCAGAGCGAGAACGGCATGCTCGGCATGGGGCCGTTTCCGTTCGAGGGCGAGGAAGACCCGGACCTGATCAACGCCGGCAAGCAGACCATCACCGAATTGCCGAGCACCAGCTATTTCGACAGCGCGCAGTCCTTCGGCATGATCCGCGGCGGGCATGTCGACCTGTCGATCCTGGGCGCGATGCAGGTCGCCGAAAACGGCGACCTGGCGAACTGGATGATTCCTGGCCGGATGGTCAAGGGCATGGGCGGCGCAATGGACTTGGTTGCCGGGGTCAAGCGGGTCATCGTCTTGATGGAGCACACTGCGCGCAGCGAGCCGAAGCTGCTGCATCGCTGCACCCTGCCGCTGACCGGCCAGGGCGTCGTCAACACGGTCATCACCGATCTCGGCGTGTTCACGATCGACCGCACCGGCATGAGTCCTGGTCGAGCTGGCGCCTGGGGTGTCGCTCGACGAGGTGCGGCAGAAGACCGAAGCCTCCTTTGCGGTGCATCCCGGCCGGGGCTGAAATGCGGGCTGCCTGACCCCGCCCGCGCGACCCGCAAACGGGATCGGCGAGGTGGGGATCGGCGCCGGCCTCGATGCGGTGAGCCTGTCGACCTTATGCGACGACCTCAGGCGACGCCGCGGATCAGCTCGGCCCAGCGGTCGAGCACCGGCAGGATCTCGTCGGCCTTGACCGAGGGCAGGCTGACCACGGCGCGGGCAATGCCGCGGTCGCGGTAGAGCTTGAGGCGGTCGAGATCCTCGGCAACGCCGAACACCGTGACCGGCACCGCGTCGAGGCTGCGCCCCGCTTCGGCCGCCATCTCTCGGAACTGCGGCAGGAAATCGGTCACGTCGGCATATTGCGGGCGGGCGGCATGCGGGACCCAGCCGTCGCCATAAGCGAGCGCGCGCCGTGCCGCATAGGGAAAGGCGCCGCCGACGATAACCGGCGGATGTGGCCTCTGCGCCGGCTTCGGCCCGCTTTGCATCTTCGGAAAGTCGACCAGCTCGCCGTGATATTCGGACTCGGTCTCGGTCCACGCCGCCTTCATCGCCGCGACCCGCTCGCGCATCAGCTTGAAGCGCGTCGCGAAGCGGGTGCCGTGATCAGCCATTTCCTCGGCGTTCCAGCCGCCGCCGATGCCGAACAGAAACCGCCCGCCCGAAATCTGGTCGATCGAGGCGACGAGCTTCGCGGTCTGGATAGGGTCGCGCTGGGCGACCAGGCACACCCCGGTGCCGATCTTCAATGCCGTGGTCGCGAGCGCCGCCGCGGTCAGCGTCACAAACGGCTCCATTGCGTCGTAATATTTCTTCGGCAGCTCACCGCCCTGCGGAAACGGCGTCGCGCGTGAGCTCGGGATGTGCGAATGCTCGGGCGCCCAGACCAATTCGAAGCCGCGCGCTTCAAGGGCCCGGCCGAGTTCGCCCGGAGCCATCGAATAGTCGGTGAAGAACATCGCCGCGCCGAAATCCACGCGCTCTCCCTGACCTGCGCCGGCGCGACCGCCCGCGAGCTAGGCGAGGCGCACCCTGACCGCTTCGGGCCCCTTGCGGCCTTCGGCGATATCGACCAGCACGCGCTGGCCTTCGTTCAGGGTGCTGACCCCGGAGCGCTCGAGCACCGAGGCGTGAACGAAGGCGTCCTTGCCGCCGCCCTCGCGGACGATGAAGCCAAAGCCCTTTTGGGCATTGAACCACTTCACCGTGCCTGCTTCCTCGACCGAGGCCCCCGACGGCTCATAGGCCGGCCGGCCAGCGCTCGGAAACGCCGATCGCCGTGCCGAGGCCGGCGTCGCCGTGCTGGTGTCGACGTTGAGGACCTCGGTGACCTGCGGCCCTTTCTGCCCCGGCGAAACCCGGATCTCCAGGGTTTCGCCAGGCTGGACTGCGGCGATGCCGTTGCGCTCGAGCACGCTCGCATGGAGAAAGGCGTCGCCCGAGCCGTCCGACAATTCGACAAACCCGAACCCCCTTTCGGGCTTGAACCATTTGACGACGGCGCGCACCGGCGGCCCGGAGGGCGTTTCGAACCCGCGTGGCGGGGTGAAGCGCTGCGGGCCGCCGAAATCGCGAAGGTGCGGATCGTAACCATCATCGTCGAAGTCGCGGCGGCGCGGCTGACGGAAATTCCTGTCTCTGATCAAGTCCGTTTCCTGTCGAATCGATTCGCGGCCCGATCGAGACCGCGGAAAATGATTGTTCCAAAAAATCGACCGGGACGCGAGTGCTTAATTTGGGTCGGCCACCGCGCCGGGCAAGGCGTTGCCGCGACGGGCGGCGAGGACACGGCGGCGCGCCGGGCGGCGGCGCGCGATCAGTTGGCGATGGCCTCGGCGTGGCGGAGGAAGCGGCGGTTGGGGGCGCTGCGCGGGCGGGTCCCGAGGCGTTCATGTGCCAGCGACAGAGCGATGTCGCGCTGGCCGGCGCGGCGGGCCGACTCGGTCAGGGTCCAGTCGACGACATCGCGTTGCGCGTGGCTGCCGCCGATCTGCCACAGATCGACACGAACCGGCAGCAGCAGCTCGACCACCTCGGCGTAAGCGCCGCGGTGGAATGCCGCGAGAGCCTCGACCACCGGGATGCCGACGCTGCGGTAAAGGCCGGCGGCTTCGGCAGCGCTCGCCGCGGTGTCGCGCATCACCTCGAGCCGCCGCTCGACCAGCACTTCCCGGCCCGAGCGCAATTCCGCCATTGCGGCGTGAATATCGGCGAAGACGAGGCATTTTCCGTCGGCGTGGTCTGCCCACAAATCCGCCAATTCCCGCCAGCGCTCGCCGATGTCGATGCCGCCCATGTCGCCGGACAAGGTGTCGAGGCGCCACAACAACGCGGTGGCGTTGGTCAGGCTGAGGGCGAGCGGGCGCTGCGTCGCGCGCATCGGGCCGTCATAGAGCGCCAAGGCGTCGGCGTATTGCCCGAGTTCGAGGTGGAACAGTGCCTTGTGCCACCAGATATGGACCTGGTTTGCGTGGCCGGGGGTCGACCACAGCGCCTCGCGCGCCATCATCCACCCGAGGCCGTCTTCTGGACGCCCGGTCATTTCCATCACATGCGCGACGGTGTGATGCGGCCAGAAGCTCATGGGTTCGAGCTCGGCGGCGGCGCGCAACTCGTCCTCGGCACGGGCGTAATCGCCGGCTTCCTCCGACCCGAAGGCGTGGAAGGCGAGCAGGGTGCCGTAGCCCGGCTGGTCCTCGGACCACAAGGGCAGAGCCCGCGCCGATCGGTCCCGGACCCAAGGGAAGCGCCCAAGGAAGCCGTCGGAGAGTGCGGCGCCCTGATGCGCCAGAAGGTCGAACGGGTAATGCATCAGGTGGCGGTCGAGCACCGCGACCGCGGCGGCCCGCGCACCCTGCACCAAATAAGAGAGCGCGGCGAGATGGGCCTGCTCCCGCTCGTTCAACCGCAAAGGCCGAACGGTCTCGACCAGCGTCTCGGCTTCGGCCATCAGGCCGGGGTCATTGGCGACAGCAAATACCCAGGCTTTGCCCAGATATGCCATGGTGAAACCGGGCGCGGCTTCGCGCGCTGCGTCGAACAGGCCCACAACATCGCCGTGGACGAGGTTGAACGCCCGTACCGCATGATCGTATGCAGTGACGGCCGCCGCCGTGGCGCCGGAGAGGCGATGTCCCTGGGCGTCCTCGATCATGCTCAGCTCCATTGCGGCCAAAGCCCGCGACGGCGCGGAATTACGCCGGGCGCTGCCGCGACGCAGGCGTCGGAGCGTTCGTCATCGCCGCCTCGATCCGGTCGGGGCGGGTAAAGGCGAGGTACTCGGCCGCGTATTCGGGCGGCAGGATCTCGACCATCGATTGGTTCTCGACCCACACCTCGATCACATGAAACGGGCCGCGGTTGCAGCGATAGCATTGCCAGCCCTCGCGGCGCGCGATCGCCTCGACGGCGTCGGCTTCGGTGGCGACGCTGAGCGCGAAATGGGTGGCGCCAAAGCCGCGACCGGTTTCGGCCTTCTTGGCAAAGCCGGCGCCGTCGGCGCCGCCAGGCTGCAATTCGGTCCCGGCCGGATAGACTTCGACGCCCGAGCCATGCTGGTCCAGCTGCAGCGCGAAGAAGCTCCCCGGGTTGGGCGGAAACGGCACTGCCTTGCCGCCCATGAATTCGGCCAGAACCCCGGCGACGTGCTTCGGATCGCGCGCGGCGATAGACAGATGATGAATCATGGCTCCCTCTCGAAAATTGCCCGAATAAACCCCGAATAAACTCTATGCTGCGCACCGCCGTGCACGAGATCGGCTCAGTGGCGCGGCGGTCCAATCGGCCGTGGCTGGCTGGTGAGGAACGCAGCGACGTCCCAAGCGTCCTGCGAGGACAGCGGAGCGGCTCCCTGATCGACCCCGAGCGGCATATTGGCATGCACAAAGGCGGCCGCAAGCGTCAGCTGCGCCATCCCCGCCGTCGAATTGAACGATCCGCCACCCCACAGCGGCGGATCCTCGAAGCCTTCGAGCGGCTGCGCGCTGCGCTGGCGACCCTGACCGTCGGCGCCGTGGCACTTCGCGCATTGCACCGCATAAACGCGCCGGCCGTGCTCGACGCTCGGCTGCAAAACCGGCGGCGGGATCGGCCGCAGACCCATCCCCGGCACCCGGATGCCGGTCGGAGCGCCGTTCCCCAAGAACCGAATGTAGGCGAGCAGCGCCGTCATCTCGCGCCCGTCCGTCGGCATGGCCCGGCCGTTCATGCTGCGCGTCATGCAGCCGTTGATCCGCTGTTTGAGGGTAATGACGCGGTCGTCGACCATCAGCGGAAAGCTGGTGAAGGTCGAGACAAAGGGTGCGGCGAACGGCTGCAAGCCCGCCCGAAGATGACAGTCGGCGCAGGCGAGATTATTGCCGGCAAACCGCAGTTTCGGATCGGCGACATCGGGACCGAGATGCCGCTGGGTGTTGGTGACGAGCTGGTAGCCGTATTGGATCAGCTCGGTTTCGAGGACCAGGCGGCAATTTGGCGATATCGCGAGCGGCATACCAGTTCGGCGGCACACCCCAGCGAATATACCCGGCAGCCAGTCCCGCCGCGGCGCCCGCCAACCCGATGGCGAAACCGGCCAACGCCAAACGAGACGGACGCGTCCCACGCACACCCATCGCCCCTCCCTCCGTCGACCGGCTGCGCTGGTCATCCCCTGGTGCTCAGACGCAGACACGCGATTTCGTCAAACCGTCGTGGCCGGGCTCGTCCCAGGCTTGTTTCGGCCATTCACGACCGGCGGCACAACCGCGGCCGGTTTACGTGGATCGGCATAAATGCCGGGCATGACAAGCACGGTAGACGACACCATCTGAATGCGCCTAAGCGCCAGGCCGGGCAACATCGAAGCCGGGTTCGGGGGTGAACAGCTCCTGCGGTTGTGCGACGCCGCGCAGCGCGTAACGGCCGACGGAAACCAGACGCCCTCGCATCCCCGCACCAAGGGCGTCGGCAAAGCTCGCGGACAGCAGCACGTCCTGCTCGACCGACCGGCTCATCGCCAGGATGCGGCTGACCTCGTTGACCGCCGGACCGATGACCGTGAAATCGAGCCGGTCCTTGCTGCCGACATTGCCGTAAAACACGTCGCCGACATGCAGCGCCAGATAAACCTCGGTCGTCGGCAGACCGGCTTCGGCGCGGCTGCGGTTGAGGCCGACGACATCCTCGCGCACCCGCGCTGCGGCGGCGAGCTCGGCCAGGCAGGCTTGCTTGCGATTGTCGCCGGTGAAGATGGCGAGCGTTCCGTCGCCGATCAGCTTCAGTACGTCGCCGCCATGGCCATGCACGGCGGAGACGACGACATCGGCATAATCGTTGAGGAGCGGCATGATCTGCTCGGGCGGGGCATTGTCGGCGATCCGGGTATATCCGTGCAGATCGCTGTACCACAGCACCGCGCCGATCTTTTCGGCGACACCTCGGGCGATCCGGCCGCTCATGACCCGCCGGCCGGCGTCACGGCCGAGATAGGTTTCGGCGAGCGTCGCGGCCATGCGCGCGAGCGCCGCCGATTTGACCGCAAGCTCCAGGAAAGGTGCGAGCCGTTTGAGCGCGGAGACGGCGCCGTCGTTAAAACCATTTGCCGCATCGGTAGACCAGGTCGAATAGACGCAGTCCATCTCGCCGATGACGCCCTCGGCGGCAAACCGATCGATCAGCACCAGGATGTCTGTCGCCCCCTCGTCGCGAGCCTGCGTGATCGTTGGGAAATCGGCGGGATCGCCGGCGGCCAAACGGCGTCGCAGCATCCTTTCGCCAGATCGCAGCAGGTGGAAAAACGCAGAGCGCTGCCAATTTTCCGCCGCCTCGCCCTCGTTGGTGCGCCCGTAATCCACCACCTCGGCGGCGTCGGGCAGATCGGCCCGCCAGCGAAAGGCGCGCCCCTCGTAGATCGGGTGGAGTGTGTCGAGAATGACCACCGCCCGGGCCAGCGGCACTCCGGCAGCGGCAACCCGCCGGCAAAAGCCCGCCATCAGCTCGCTCTCGGTGCGCCCGATCAATCCGGCGCTGGTGACCCAGCCGGCGAGCTCTTCGAAAGCCGTTGCGTTCATGCCGCAGCTCCGTGCCGCCCGCCCCGGTCGACCGCAGCGGCGGGAACGGCTATGTTGACCGGATACGCGGACGGCGCAAGAAATTCGAAGCCGGCCGCCGGCCGTTGCCTTTGTCGAGAGTGGGCCCTGGTGGTGCGAACCTGACACTTCGGTATCGGCGAACCCTCACCGCATCGTTGCGCTCGGCCCCCTCTCCCGCATTGCGGAAGAAGGGGCCGAGCCGGCTAGGGCTGTGTGGGTGAGGGCATGCGTACAGGGGATCGGAATGGACCATCGATCGGTTATGAAGCCGCTGCTGCTGGCCGTTCTCCTCGTGGTGCTTCCGATCGGCGCCGAGGCCCAGACCGCACCGGCCGGGCCGCCGGCGGTCGGGGTGGTGCGCGTCGCGCGCCAAGAGATCACCCAGACCAACGAGTTCATCGGCCGGATCCAGGCGGTCGGGCCGGGTAGCGCTGGTCGCCCGGGTCACCGCGTTTCTCGAAAAGCGGCTCTTTGTCGAAGGCTCCGAGGTCAAGAAGGGCGATCTGCTCTACCTGCTCGAGCAGCCGCCGTTTCAGGCCCAGGTCGACGACAACAAGGCCAACGTCGCGCAGCTCGAAGCGCAGCACCGCAACGCCGAGCTGACGCTCGAGCGCGCGCAATACCTGTTGAAGACCGTCGCCGGCCAGCAAGTCGACGGTCGATACTGCGCTCGCCTCGGAGCGCGCTCTGGCGGCGCAGATCGCCGGCGCGCAGGCGCAGCTGGAACAGGCCGAGATCAATCTCGGCTACACCGAGATCCGCGCGCCGATCGACGGCAAGATCAGCAGCACCGCGGTGACCGAAGGCAACGTCGTCTCGCCGACGAGCGGGACCCTGGCGAACCTCGTCAGCCAGGACCCGATGTATGTGATCTTTCCGATCGCGCTGCGCACCGGGCTCGAATTGCGCGACCGTTATGCCCCGAAGGGCGGCTTTCGCGCCGTCGTCGATCCAGGCTGCGACTGCCGACCAGAAAAATCTACGGGCAGGTGGGTCATCTCGATTACGTGTCGCCGACCGTCGCCCAAAACACCGACACGATCACCTTGCGCGGCGTGATCCCGAACCCGGTGCTGCCGGGAATGAAGCCGGGCGACCCCGGCTCACGCGAGCTCACCGACGGCGAGTTCGTGACCGTATTGCTCGAAGGTGTGCAGCCGGTCTCGGTTCTCGCGATCCCGCGCGCCGCAGTCTTGTCCGACCAGCAGGGCGATTATGTCTATGTCGTCGACGCGCAGAACAAGGCGCAGATCCGGCGCATCCATCTCGGCCAGTCGACGCCGTCGACCGCTGTCGTGACGAGCGGCCTCAAGGAAGGGGAGCTGGTGATCTCCGAAGGTCTGCAGCGGGCCCGCCCCGGCGAGGTCGTGTCGCCCGGGCCGGCCTCCCCGCCGCCGCCGATACCCGCGGCATTCGAGCAGACCGACGCGGGCGGGGCGCGCGGCAACGAACGGGGCTGACGGCGCCGCGGCGCCGGGCGCCGCCAAGGCGAGCCGATGATCTCGGCCATCTTTGTCGATCGCCCGCGGCTCGCGGTCGTCATCGCGCTTGTCATCACGATCGCCGGGCTTGTTGGCGCTGACGCCGCATTCCGGTCGCGCAGTTCCCGGACATCGTGCCGCCGCAGGTCCAGGTCACGGCGACCTATCCTGGCGCCTCCGCCGCCGACGTCGAAGCAGAGCGTCGCGCAGCCGATCGAGGCGCAGGTCGTCGGCGTCGACAAGATGATCTACATGAAGTCGACGAGCGGCAATGACGGCAGCTACAATCTGACCGTCAGCTTCGAGCTCGGCAGCGATCCCGACATCGACACCGTCAACGTCAACAACCGGGTCCAGACCGCGCTCTCGCAGCTGCCCGCCGGAAGTCCAGCTCGAAGGCCTGACGGTCCAGAAGAAATCGTCGGCGGTCCTGCAATTCATCATGCTCTACAGCGAAAACGGCAAGCAGGACCCGCTGTTCATCACCAATTACGCGATCATCAACGTGCTCGACGTGTTGTCGCGCACGCCGGGGGTCGGCCAGGCGCACATCTTCGGCGCGCTCAATTATTCGATGCGCATCTGGTTCGACACGAAGCGGCTCGACAATCTGCAACTGACCCCGGCCGACGTGATTGCGGCGATCCAGGCGCAGAACGTGGTGGCGCCGGTCGGGCGGATCGGCGCGCGCCCGATCGCCAACGACCAGCAATTCCAGATGAACATCCAGACGCAGGGGCGGCTGACGACGCCGGAGCAGTTCGGCAACATCGTATTGCGGGCCAACCCCGACGGCTCGCTGCTGCGGGTGAAGGATGTCGCGCGGGTCGATCTCGGCGCCGAGAACCAGGACATCGAGGCCCGTCTCAACGGCAAGCCGGCGGTGGCGATCGGCATCTATCTGTCGCCCGGCGCCAATGCGGTCAAAACCGCGGCTCTGGTCCGCGCCAATCTCGACCGCTTGAGCCAGCGCTTTCCGCCCGGCCTCAAATACCTCGTCAATTACGACACGACGACGTTTGTCTTCGACACGATCCACGACGTCCTGATCACGCTCGTCATCGCCTTTGTCCTGGTCGTGATCGTGGTCTTCCTGTTTCTCGGCAGCGTTGCGCGCGACGCTCATTCCCGCGATCGCGGTGCCGGTCAGCGTCATCGGCACCTTCGCGGTATTGCTGGCGATGGGCTATTCGGCCAACACGATCTCGCTGCTGGCGATGGTGCTGGCGATCGGCATCCTCGTCGACGACGCGATCGTCGTCGTCGAGAATGTCGAACGCGTCATGGAGGAAGAGCCCGAATTGTCGCCGGCCGAGGCGACAAAAAAGGCCATGGCCGAGATCACCGGCGCCGATCATCGCGATCACCTCGGTGCTGTTTTCGGTGTTCGTGCCGATCGCCTTCATCCCCGGCGTTTCGGGAACGTTGTTTCGGCAATTCGCGGTGACGATCAGCGTCGCGATGGCGATTTCGGCGCTGAACGCGCTGACCCTGTCGCCGGCATTGTGCGCGGTGTTTCTGCGGCATGGCGGGCCAAAGCGCGGCGTCATGGGCTGGGTGTTGCGGCGCATCGACAATGTCCGCGACGGCTATGCCGCGATCGTGCGCCGCCTGGTGCGCGCTGCGGTGCTCGGCGTCGTCGCGATCCTGGCGGCTGCGGCGGCGATCTATGCGCTGTCGCTGCGCGACGCCGACCGGGTTTCTGCCCGAGGAGGACCAGGGCGCCTTCTTCGTCTCGGTGCAATTGCCGGACGGCGCCTCGGTCTCCCGCACCAGCGAGGCGGTTCAGCGCATCGAGGCGCTGCTGCAGATCGATGCCGCAGGTCCAGAACATCTTCGCGATCATCGGCTTTTCGATCATCGACGGCGTCAACGAGCCGAATGCGGCCTTTGTCGTGCCGACATTGAAGCCGTTCGCCGACCGCGTCGGCGCCGCCAACTCGGCGCAGGCCGTTGATCGCGCGGGTATTCGCGCGAAGGGCAGCAGATCCGCACCGCGACCGTCATCCCGTTCAACCTGCCGCCGATCATCGGGCTGTCGACGACCGGCGGGTTCGAATACGAGCTCGAAGGCCTCGAAGGCCAGGACCCGGCGGCGATGAACAGCGTCATGCAGGGGCTGCTTGCCGCCGCCAACCGCGACCCGCGGCTGACCCGCGTGTTCTCGACCTATACCGCCAGCAACCCATCGATCTATCTCAATATCGACCGCGAGAAGGCGCAGGCGCTGGGCCTTGGCCATGAGCGACGTGTTCAACGCCTTGCAGGCCACGTTGGGCGGCATCTACATCAACAATTTCAACCTGTTCGGGCGCGTCTGGCAGGTCAATATCGAGGGCGAGCCGGCCAACCGCGCCGACATTTCGTCGCTGTGGCAGATCTATATTCGCAACAAATACGGCAACGACGTGCCGCTGGCCTCGATCGCCCATGCCGGCATCATCGTCGGGCCGCAGGTCATCACCCGCTACAACAACTATCGCGCGATCCCGATCCAGGGCAGCCCGTCGCCGGGCATCTCGTCCGGCACCGCGCTCGCGGCGATGGCGGAGGTCTCGGCCAAGACCTTGCCCGCCGGCTACAGCTACGAATGGACCGGGACCGCCTATCAGGAGGTGGCGGCGGCGGGGCAGACCGGGGCGATTCTCGGTCTCTCGGTGCTGTTCGCGTTTCTGTTTCTGGTCGGTCTCTACGAAAGCTGGATGATCCCGGTCCCGGTGTTGCTGTCGGTGCCGGTCGGCGTGCTGGGCGCATTTATCGGGATCTGGGTCTGGCATCTGTCGCTCGATCTCTATGCCGAGATCGGGCTCGTCGTGCTGATCGCGATGGCCGCCAAGAACGGCATCCTGATCGTCGAATTCGCCAAGGACCAGCGCGAGGCGGGAAAGGACATCCGGGAGGCGGCGGTGCTCGGCGCGCGGATGCGGTTTCGCGCGGTGATGATGACCTCGTTCGCCTTCATCCTCGGCGTCTATCCGCTGGTCGTCGCGCAGGGAGCGGCCGAGATCAGCCGCCACGACGTCGGCACGCCGGTCTTTGCCGGGATGATCGCCGCGAGCGCGATCGGGCTGTTCGTGATCCCGATGCTCTACGTCACCTTCCAGACGTTGCGCGAACGTGCGGCCGCCCGATTTCGCGGCGGTTTCGGGCGGCGCCGAGGCCAAGCCGATTGAGCAGGCCTCTCCTTCCCGTTTTCACCTATCAAAGGGATCATATGGCAGGAACTCCGGTTCTAATCTGGTTTTGTTACCATCCGGGGTCCCAAAACCACAGATCGCAATCGAGCCCTCTCTCACCCCATCGAGACCTAACTCATGATCAATATTTACCGCGTTGATTGCCCCCGTGACAAATGCACCAACCGAAAGCTCAGTGCACACCAGGTAGAACGTTTGACTCAAATGACCGGCATCCATGTATATAACGCTTAAAGCTCTAGGATGACGCCGATACTTCCAGTAGCTTCGATAAAATCGGGCTGTAAGAATCACCGCTCCTTGACTCCACTGCGGATAAATCTGATTTGCGGTAAACTCATTGAGTAACTCGGCGGCGCGCTCCTGCGCCATCCCTTTGATAAGGACCATTTCATGGTGCTGTGCAGAATAGTGATAAATCCCAGGATCAATACCATCAACGTTGATCACCAAGGGATACGCTTCGATCGGATGCAAGCCACCTCCAGACGGGCTCGTGCGTTTAAGGCCTTTTATCTCTTCAAATGCCGGCCAATACCCGTGACAACCAAAGGTATAAAAAAGAATTGTGCTTAGCTGATCGATAGAAATCGGCATATCTCTGAACGCCCGCGACGTTTTCCTCTTCGTTAGCACTCGATACAATTCGGACTCACAATCGATTGGTGGCAGCCGGATCCGTGCTGACGCATTAGGTATGGAATGAAAGTGGGGCGGTGGCTTACCATAGCGGCCGACAAAGTATTCGAATAACTCTTGCTTGGCGCCCAATGCCAATTCGAGATCCGAGGGCCGCAGCTGGCGCGATGCGCGGGTTTCACGAAATTCAGAGACTATCGTCAGTAACTCAGGATCCACATTCGGGTTGGCACCCAGGTTTACACTGTCCCAACGTGTCATCATATAATATAGTGCCCCATAGGGATGCCATTGTGTCTGCGAGATCTGATCGTCGATCTCTCGAAGCGCCGGGTGAGGTAGGGTAGGAATATCAGAGATGACGATACCTTCGCGCGAGAGCTCCTCAATTCGATCGATCGAAAGTTCTGTCTGTTGCGAAAGCTCGCTGGCCGATATCCACGTGTCGGCGGTGAGCTTCATCATCGCGGCCATGTCTTGCAGAGCGATTTCCAATGCTTTTCTGGTCAGCAGTGAAATGGCCATCAAGCGCGGACGTCTCCGCAACGTCATCCTACCGGAAAGAAGGTCCTCCCAGTCGATCAGCGCTTCGTCGTCAACCGCCAGGAAGACGAAGCGCGACCGTTTCACCGAGAAATCGCCGTCTGGCATGGCGTCCGTGATCTGTCCGTTCGTAAAATTTAAATAAAGGCAAGGAAAGCTAAAAAGACCCAATGGGAGTCAGCTACGGCACGTCCAGTAGGAATCGTCAGCGTGCCTCCTAATGACTGTACAAGAGCCTCCTGGACTACCTCTTTCGGCGGCAAGGTGACTGAAGAACGGAGCGCGCTGGGGGGCACATGAATGTTGTACTCAGCTAGAACGTCGAGCGGACTCTCCCGTAGTCGAGCACGGAATTCATCGTCTGTACTCAGAAGCCGAAGGAATTCTTGTGATTCTGACTTTGAGATGCTCAAGCCAATCCGCACATCGTCTTTTGTCGATGCCATGTCAGTCATCCCCTCTTTGCGATTCCAGCAATGGATCACCGTGTTGACAGGAGAAGCCTCCCGAGGAGTGGACACCTTACAGATACCTTGCGTGTACCTTACAGATATCTTACCACGGCGACGCTGGCGTGCACTATAAAAATCGCATCCGTTTCTGAGCGGACAGCGGCGATATCCGGAGGGCCTGCGGATGAGACTGGGACGCGCCAATGTCTGTCGCATTCCAGAGGGTCGGGGTGAACACTGGCGCCGCCCGCTTGCGGCGCTTTCCGACTGAACTGGACTGATTCGGCGCAGGATGACTGTCTATTTAAGCCACTTGGCGAATTTCGCGGCATCGACGACCACGCGGGAATGGGTACCGACCCCAATCTCCTTGCCGCCCTCGGTCGCGCGCACCGAAAATTCGATCCGCCTGCGCTCGACTTTTGTCACCTCGGCCGTGCCGGTCACCCGCCGCCCGAGGGGTGTTGCCGCGAGGTGGCGAACGTCGACCGCGGTGCCAACCGCGCTCTCGCCCGGATCGAGATAGGCTCGGATCGCGTTCAGCGCGGCGTTTTCCATGATCATGATCATGACTGGCGTCGCCAGCACCGGCGGCAGGGTCGCGTCCTTGAACCGGCTCGCCAGATGCTCGGGCTCGACCACAAGCGTAAAGGAGCCGGCGGCTCCGAGCGGAATCGGCCTCACGCGATCTCTCCCAGCCCGGCTGCGCGAGCCTATCCCGAGTGGTGAGGCGGTGCCGGTGGGCGTCGTTCGACGGCCCCCCCGTCGCCCTTAAGCACTTCGAACCGGGTCTCATCTCCATCGCGCCAGAAGCGCACGTCGAACGCCTGTTTGCCGAGGCGCAGATCGCTCAGGGTCAGGTTGGGCAGCCAGTCCGGCAGAGCGGGATCGAGGTAGAACTTGCCTCGCGGCGCATCGGGATCGAAGCCCAGCAGCGCCTGCAGCAGAGAGAACACCGAGCCCGCGGCCCAGGCCTGCGGGACATTGGCGTCGGGGTACTGGACCGGGAAATTGGCGTCGTCGCGCTCGATCCCGGCATAGAGCTCCGGCATCTGGTAGAGCGAGAAAAAGCTGCCGGCCTCGGTAATCGCGCGCGCCACCCGCGCCGCCTCCCGGGCAAACCCGTAATGTTTGAAGCCGATCGCGATAATGCCATTGTCGTGCGGCCAGACCGAGCCGTTCTGATAGGACATCGGATTGTAGGACGGGTGGTCGCGCGACAAGGTCCGGATGCCCCAGCCGCTCCACATGTCGGGCTGCAGCAGCCGCCGGGCGACCCGCCGCGCGCGGTCTTTCGGCACGATCCGGCTCCACAGGCAATGACCCGGGTTCGAGGCCACGGTCAGCACCTGCTTTTTGTCCCCGTCGAGGCAATAGGCGTAAAACCCGCTGTCCTCGTCCCAGAACACCTCGTTGAAGCGGTCGAACAGCGTCTTCGCCTTGGCGCGCAATTCCGCAGCCCGGCCGTCCTGCCCCAATGCGGCGTAAATTTCAGCCATGCGGTTCCAGGCGTCGTAGACATACCCTTGCAGCTCGCACAGCGCCTTCGGCCCTTTGACCGGGCTGCCGTCCGGATAGAGGACGGCGTCGCCGAAATCCTTCCAGCCCTGGTTCTCGTAGCCCGCCGTGGAGCGTGTCTGGTACTCTTGAAACCCGTCGCCGTCGCGGTCGCCGTAAAGGTCGATCCAGTCGAGGCAGCGCTCGGCGGTGCCGAGATGGCGCTCGACGAGCTGCCGGTCGCCGGTGCAGCGCCAGGCGGTGTGCAGCGCGATTAGGTAAAGCGGGGTGGCGTCGGCAGTTCCGTAATAGGGGGTGTGCGGGATCAGCTTGAAGTGCGCCAGCTCGCCGGTGCGCAGCTCGTGCATGATCTTGCCGGGGTCGGCGTCGCGGTAATCATCCCGCTCGGTCGCCTGATATCGGCCCAGCACATCGAGCGCGCCGCGAATAAAATCCGGGTAGATATGGGCGTTTTGCAGCGCGGCGATCAGGCTGTCGCGGCCGAACAGCGCGACGAACCAAGGAATGCCGGCGGCCGGCGTGAATTCGAGGTGGTGGGTCCCGTCGACCGGCAGCCGCAGCCCGGCCATGTCCTCCACCGCCTGGCGATAGAGATTTTCGAAATCCGCGTTGCTCGACGCGAGCTTGAGCACGGTCTTTCGCCATTTTTCCAGCGGCTCGCCGAGCTGCGAGTTGCGCGCGTGGTCGATGCACCCCTGGGGCGCGCGATAACGATGCTCGCCGGCGGTAGCCGAATATTCGAGGCAGGTATGCCAAGTCTGCCCGGGTTCGATCTCGACCTCGAAGCTGATCCGGCCGTTGGCGTAGACGCAGGGCGACGTGTTGCGCCGCCGCGATATGACCAGCTCGCGCAGAAAATCGCGGTCGCGGTACTCGGTCGTCAAAATTGCCGTGTCCTCGGACCAGGCGGTCGTGATCCTGCCGCGCCGCACCAGATTGCCGCCCTTGATCTCGAGGATGTCGGCGAAATCGCAGCGGATCGCGATCTCGAGGTTGAACTTGACCGGTCTGCGGCCATGATTGGTGAGATCGATGTCCTCGTGAATGCCGCCTTCGTCGATCGACCGGCCGAGCTGGAGCAGCAGGGTTCGCTGCTCAATGGTGCCGTCCTCGGTGACGATGCCGGGGTTGGTCATGAAAACTTGCCCCGCGAAATACGCGATCGCACCCGAATTCAAAAGCTCCCAAGTATAGCCATTGGCGTAAATCGACCAGGCGCTGATCATTCGCGTGTCGCGAACAAAGAACCCGCATTTACTCGGCCATGAAATCTGGCCGTCGAGGTCGGTCACCAGCAGGCTGTAGCCCTGGTTGATCGCCAGCAGCGAGGGCCCAACCTTTATCTGCAGCGCCATGAAGAGGCTCCCGAGGGTGCCGCCGCATACCCGCGCCGGCCCCGATCTCGCAAACACCGCCCGATCGCATTCGGCTGCGTCCCGGATTACGGCGCTTTCAGCGTGGCGATGTAGGTCGCCAACAGATCGATGTCGGCGCCGGACAGGCCTTGTGCGGCCGACGTCATATTGCCATCGATGTCGCCGCGCGTCGCCGCCTTAAAAGCCTGCAGCTGCTGCTCCAGATAGGCGAAATGCTGCCCGGCGAGCCGGGGAATGTGCTCGTCTCCGGCGAGGCCGGCGCCATGACATTGGGTGCAATGGTCGGCTTCGGTCAGCCGGCGGGCCGCAGCCGCCTGTTGCGGGTCGATGGTCCGTTTGGGCGCGCCCGCCGGCTGCGCCGCGTAGTAGGCCGATAAATCGCCCAGATCCTCGTCCGTCAGCGACGCCGCGATCGGCGCCATCTGCTCGGATTTGCGGTGGCCGGCGCGGAATTGGTAGAGGGCGAGAGTGATGTAGCGCGGCTGCTGACCAGCCAGCGAGGGGATCGTGGCGATCAGCGAGTTGCCACGCCGTTGGGCGCGGAGAGGCCCTTGGCGATGACTTTGACTTCGCGATGACCGCCATGGTCCACGATGGCCAGCACCTGGTCGCGCAGCCGGTTGCCGACGAACACCGTGCCCTTGGCGCCCAGCGTCATCGACCGGGCTTCCTTCAACCCGTCGGCCCAGATCTCGATCTTGAACCCCGGCGGCAAGGTGATCTTGTCGATCGGGATGTCCTTGGCCGGAGTGCCGATCAGGCTCGGAATATGCGGATGCAGCGGGGAAGCGGCGAGGCTCGGCGGCTGGCCCTGTTTCCACGGTGGCGGCCCGGCCGGCGCCGCGGCGGGCGGGTTGGCCTGGGCCATCGCCAAGGGCAGCGCCTGGGGGAGGGCTAGACCCGCCAGCGCCCCGAGCAAGCACATCGCACTCGCACGACAGACGCGACCCCGCGACCTTCTCTTTGAAGCCATGATCCTCCCCTCCCGACTGGCCGATTCAGCTATTATTGTCGCCGCGCAGGGCGGCGCGCCGTACCGTTCTCGCAGCGGGATATATTCTATAGTGCGCCGATCGCCCGGCTCAAGCGGGCCGGTCGGCTGGGCCGATTTCGAAATGCGCATGCGTCGGCCGCATCGCCGGGCCATTGACCGGCAGCAGGTCCTGCGGGCAGGCGGAACAGGCGACGACGCAATCGATCTCGGCGCGCAGCGATACGTAGCTGCCCGGGGTGCTGACCGGCGGCCGCACCTCCACCCGGTTGCCGTCGATGACCGGGATGTTCATGAACAGGTTGAGCGGCGCCGGGGTTCGCGGCGGGGCGAGCCCAAGCTCGACCAACGCCGCGGCGAGGTTGTCGGTGCAATTGTCGTGATATTCGGTGCATCCCAGCAGCTCGTAGCGCCAGCGGTCGCAGGCGGCGAACAGAGTGTCGTGAACGCCGCCGGAGGTGTCTTCGACGAGCGTCAGGATCGGCCGCCGCCGGTTGGTGACAAGTGCGTCGCCGACCGCGGGGATGATCCGTCCGAGCCCGACCCGGCTGTGCTCCATCGACATGAATTCGTGCAGATCCTCGGCATTGAACGCCCACGCGTCGACGACCTGCTGACCCATCGTGCTGATGATCCTGATTGTCTCGCCCTGGCGGAGGTGCGCGGCCTTGCCGCGGCGCGCCGGAATCTCGATCATTGCGCCCCCCATCCGTTCGGTGAAGGGGCAAGTGTAGCAGCGGATCGAGCGGTCCGACTACCTGCTATCTGCCGCCGGAAGGGGTTTCGATCGGCGCGCAGTTGGTCCGCCCGGACATCAGGCAATCCTCAAGCTGCGATTCCTTGTGCAGCGCATGAACCAGGTAGACCGCGGCAACGACCAGCACCAGCACGATGATCAGCCCGATCACCGCCCCGGATCGCGATCGCTCGCCATCTTGATTGTCGGGGGGGTCGGCCATCGGAATGCCTCGGGTGCAATCGGCTGCCCCGCGGGCGGCAGCCCCGGGCCGGCTCATTGTATGCAGCCAAGACGCCGATCAGCACCGCCCCGTCGCATCTTGTCAAGCCGAGCCCGCTTGGGCGAGAGTGCCCGCAGCGCACGCCGGCCATATCGATTTCGGATTTCGATTGTGGGGCGGAGGAGGAGGCCGAGGATGACCGATCCGCGCTCGCTGAGCGCCCGCGAAGCTGCCCGGCAGATCGCCGAGCGCAAGCTCACCGCGGAGGCCCTGGCCGCCGCCTGTCTCGACCGGATCGCGGCGCGCGAGAGCGTCGTCGGCGCCTGGCAATATCTCGATCGCGAGCAGGCCTTGGCGGAGGCGCGCCAGCGCGACCGCGAACCGCCGCGCGGGCCATTGCACGGCGTGCCGATCGCGGTCAAAGACCTGATCGACACGGCCGACATGCCGACTGCCTACGGCTCGTCGATCTATCGCGGCCATCGGCCGGCTGCCGACGCCGCCTGCGTGGCGCTCGCCCGCGCCGCCGGCGCCGTCGTGCTCGGCAAGACGGTCACCACCGAGTTCGCCACCTTCACCCCCGGCAAGACCGCGAACCCGCGCAACCCGGCGCACACGCCCGGCGGGTCGTCGAGCGGCTCGGCCGCGGCGGTCGCCGACGCCATGGCGCCGCTTGCTTTCGGGACCCAAACCGCCGGGTCGGTAATCCGCCCGGCCGCGTTCTGCGGCGTGGTCGGCTACAAGCCGAGCTTCGGGCTGATCAGTCGGGCCGGGGTCAAGCCGCTCGCCGATAGCCTCGACACGGTCGGCGTCCTCGCCCGCACCATCGACGATGCCGCGTTCTTCGCCGGCGTGCTGACCGAGCGGCCGGCGCTGCGCCATCTGGCGATGCCGGCCCACATGCCGCGTTTCGGTCTTTATCGCACGCCGATGTGGGACGAGGCCGAGCCGGCGACCGTTGCCGCGCTCGACCGGGCGCGGGCGGCGCTCGAACGCGCCGGCGCCAGGGTCGACGAGGTCGCGATCGTCCCCGAGCATCATTCGTTGACCGAAGCGCAGGACAAGATCATGGGGTTCGAGACCGTGCGCGCGCTCGCCGACGAGCGCATTCGGCACAGCGCCGAATTGTCGCCGCGGCTGGCCCAGTTGCTCGACGCCGGGATGGCGGTCGGGGCCGACGAATACGATCGGGAGCGCGCCCTGAGCGAGGCGGGCCGGGCCGGTCTTGCCGGATTCTTCGGCAACTATGACGCAATGCTGGTTCCCGCGGCGCCGGGCGAGGCGCCCTTGGGCCTCGAATATACCGGAGACCCGGTGTTCAACCGCATGTGGACCTTGCTCGGGGTGCCGTGCGCGACGGTGCCGGCGCTGTGGGGCGACAACGGCCTGCCGGTCGGGGTGCAGGTGGTCGGTCGCGTGCGGGACGACGCGCGGCTCTTGGCCTGCGCGGCATTTCTCGAACGCGCCCTCGCCGAGAGCATATGAGGAGCGCGTCGGCGATCGTCGCCCTGCTGATCGCGACCGCCGGGCCCGCCGGCTGCTCGGCATTCGATCCCTACCCCGACACGCCACAGCCCGCCGCTCGCGGAGTAAAGGATGCCGGGCCACGGGTGGCGATCTGCTACGATTTCGTCGTCAGCTCGGGCAGCGAAGTGCAGAAGGCGGCGCAGGACCAATGCGGACCGCACACGCTCGCCGCGCGCGTCGATACCGACTGGAGGCTCGACTTTTGCCCGCTCCTTCTCCCGGCGCGTGCCACCTTCGTCTGCAAGCCGAAAAAATAGCGGCAGAGCGCGAATAGTCGCGGCATCAAATGCAAGCGTGGTCGAATGCAAGTGTCGCGCGGCAGTCGCGAAGCTGCGTCATGCAGCCAGAGTGACAGCCTGGACGGATCGGCGATTGCCGAAGGTCGGACGCCACTCGAGCTGCTGGGCCCTTATCCAGGATCCATGACCAGCGCAGCATCGACATGCCGATCAGGTCTCGGCCGTTGTCGGGAGAGGGAGCCGCGGGATACAATCGATGCGCGAAGGCGCGGAAGGCGCTCGGAGAATTTGGTCGGGAGCCGCGGATGGCGAGCACGTTCTACGAACGGCCTATCCTCAACTCGCCCTATGCCAAGCCGTGCTTCTACCACTCCCTCGACGACGAACGTGCCTCAATACCCGCCGTCCGAGTTCATGGGTTCCGGGCCCGGCGCGTCGCGCCGTCCCGGAATGACGGACCGGAACGCCGCTGCCTGGCAGGAGTGGGAGGAGTGGCAAATCCCGCGCGCGGCCGACGTCGGCTGGCCCGAGGCGTCGCTCGCCGATCATGCCGCGTGGTGGCAGGCGCGCATCGCCCGCCAGCAGGAGATCGACGCCGCGATCGCCCAGGCAGCCGATGTCGAGAAGCTCTACGACCGCCCCTATGCCGACAGCAGCCGGGTGCGCGTCGCCGGCCCGTTCACCGTCGAAAGCCTGTCGCCGCATCGCATCGCCGCCGCCGACGAGCACGAGCTGGTCGAGGACCTCGACGCCGCCGAGGGACAACGTCGCCGGGCCGGCATGCCGCAGGTCGATTTCTCGCAGATCGTTATCGACTATCTGAAAAGCGCCGGCATCCACCAATCCGACAAGAGCGGCAAGATCGATTTCGAGAGTGTGACGCCATGGCCCGGCCATTGGGTCGGCGCCGAGGGGCGTTTCCGCGAGCGCGACGAGATGCGCCGTGCCGCGATCCTGATCGGCCCGGAATACGGCACGGTCTCGCGCCCCGATCTGACCGCCGCCGCGCGCGAGGCCAATGAGGCGCGCTTCGACCTGTTGATCGCCTGCGCCTTCAATTTCGACGCGCATTCCTCGGAGCTCGACCGGCTCGGCCCGCTGCCGATCCTGAAGGCGCGGATGAACCCCGACCTGCACATGTCCGACGAGTTGAAGAACACCGGCAAGGGCAACCTGTTCGTGATCTTCGGCGAGCCCGACATCGACATCGAGACCTTGGACACCGGCGAGATGACGGTCACGGTCAACGGCATCGACGTCTACGATCCTAACACCGGCGACATCCGCTCCAACGATGTGCGCGACATCGCCGCCTGGTTTATCGACACCGACTACAACGAGGAGAGCTTCTTTGTCCGCCACGTCTATTTCCTCGGCGCCAACGAGCCGTACAAGGCATTGAAGACCGCGTTGCGCGCGGAGATCGACGAGGCGGCGTGGTCGACCCTCTATCGCGCCACGAGCCGCCCGTTCCCGCGCCCGCGCAACGGCGTGATCGCAGTCAAGGTCATCAACCACTTCGGCGACGAGGTGATGAAGGTGTACCGGGTGTAAGCCTTATGCGCTTTCTGCCCGCCGACAGCTTTACTTCGGCCCTTGCGCATTTGACGCGGCACCCTGTGGGCTGAAGGTCACGTTCGTCGCCCCGGCTGCGGGTGGCGGCTCGGCACGATGGATGGTCTGCGGTAGTCTGGTCGCCGGAAGGCTCGAAACTAGGGGCACCGTCATGAGCGCAAAACCACAATCAAAATCGGCGCACCTGCAGGAACTGATCCGACGCCGGGACAAGGTTCTGGCGGTTCTCCACCCGCCGACCGCGGCCCATGCCCGGATCATGGCAAAAGCCGGTTGCGAGGCGTTGTTTGTCGGCACCGGCGGGGTGGTCGGCGCCTATACCGGTCTGGCCGATGTCGGCACCGCGACGATGACCGAGTGCGTGACGATCGCCGGCTGGATCGCCGACAGTGTGTCGATCCCGGTGATCATGGATGGCGACACCGGTCACGGCGGGATCATGGCGGTGCGCCGGATGATCCGCGAATGCATCCGCGCCGGCATTGCCGGGATCCGCATCGACGACCAGCCGATCGAAGGCAAGCGCAAGACCCAGAGCGCCGGTGTCGAGGTGGTGCCGCTCGACCAGGCGATCGCGCGCTACCGGGCAGCGGTCGACATGAAGAACGAGCTCGATCCGAACTTCGTGGTCATGGCGCAGTGCTACGCCAGAGATGCCTCAGAGGGCACATTGGCGGATACGATCGCCCGGATGCGGGCCTACCGCGAGGTGGCCGGCGTCGACTGGGTGCAGTTCGAATTGCCCCATTCGGTCGACGAAATCAGAGCGGCGCGGGCTGCGGTGACGGGGCCGTTTTCGTTTATGAAGGGAAAGCTCGGCCGCTATCTCGATCTCGACGAGCATCTGGCGCTCGGCGTCACGATCGCCTGGTATCCGGGCTTCACCCACCACGTCACCTGGGCGGCGTTGTGGGACTTCATGACCGCGTTTCAGTCGGGTGGCGTCAAGGCCTGGGACGCCTTTGTCGCGAGCCGCCGGGATCGGCCCTATCCCGCGCCCGAGGTGCCGGAGGAGGGCGAAAGCGGCGCAAAGCAGCAGGCGCTCGAGCAACGCTACTTTCCGTCGGGCGACCGCCGCCGATAATCTTGACGCCCATTCGCCAGGGAGGGAGCCATGGCACGCGACGGATTCAGGATCTTCGACTTCGACACCCATGTCGGGCCGGATGCGCGCATCTTGGCCGGCTATCTCAGCACGGCCGAAAAGGACAGCTTGCGTGGTTGGGCGGCATTCAAGTCGGTCGATCGCCACGGCCGCGAGACCTACACCAAAGGGCAGCGCCGCTATCGCTCGCCGTCTCGGCATGGCCGAAGCCGACCAGGCGCCGGCCGGTTACATGGCCGGTTTCTCGGGCGTGAAGCGGACGCGCGAGCCCTCGCCGCTGGTCGATGCCGATCCCCGCGAGCGCATCAAGGATATGGATCATGAGGGCGTCGACGTGAACCTGACGCTCCCGTCGGGCTGGTTCGGCACCTGGACCGCCGGCGATGACGTGGCACTCGAAATGGCGATGTACCGCGCCTATCACCGCTGGATGGACGATTATTGCGGCGCCTACCCGAACCGGCTCGGCGGCGTGATCCTGGCTGGGGCACGCGATATCGAGGGTGCGCTGACTGAAATCCGCCGATTGGGGCGTGCGCGCTGGGCCTGGGGGCTGATGGTCTATGCGCCGGCCGGCATGCCGCTCGACCACCCGGCGCTGGAGCCGCTCTATGCCGAGGCCGCCGAGCTCGACCTTGCCGTCGTGCTGCACACCTTCACGGTGATGCCGCCCTATGCGCCGGGTGGGCAGGACACCTGGGACAATCTGTGGCTCCAGCGCTCGGCGGCGCACCCCTGGTGCGGCATGCGCAACATGGCGGCGATGATCGGCAGCGGCGTCTTGGACCGCTACCCGACCCTGCGCGTCGGCACGCTGGAGGCCGGGCACGGCTGGCTGCCGTTCTGGATGGCGCGGCTCGACGAGCACGCCGAGACGATCAAGGCCGCACTCCCCGAGCTTGCGCACAAGCCGAGCGAGTACGTCACCGGCGGGCGCTATTTCCAGAGCATCGAGATCCCCGAGGGCGCCAAGCTGACCAATGCGGTCATCGATCTGGTCGGCGACCAGGTGCTGATGTACGCGTCGGACTATCCGCATGGCGAGAGCCATTTCCCCGAATCGGCCGCGCTCGTGCTCGACTGGACAATGGACGCCGGAGCGGAAGCGCAAGCTGCTGTGGGACAATGCCGTCCGGTTCTACGCGCGAGCTGAAATTTGACCTCCAATCAATTCAGCTCAGGCAGCCGCCAATGGTGATCTAGGCTGGGAGCACGCGGAGGGCGGAACAGCCTTTAGCCCGCGGGCCTGACCCGCGGGGCAGCGCATTCCGCCGCACTCCGCGGCCATGCATGCTCCTCAGATGGCGGGGTGTCGCCGCAATCGGGCTCCAGGCGGGACCTTCTTTTTTACCGTAAACCTGCTTGATCGGCGCTCGAACCTGTTGGTGGCGAATATCGACGCGCTGCGCGATTGGGTTCGCCGAGTGCGCGCCCGCGCTCCGTTTCACATCGACGCCTGGGTCGTCCTCCCCGACCACATGCACGGTCTGTGGACCCCGGCCTTCACCGGGGCAGGCTCTTGCCGCAAGACGATGGCGATTTTCCGGGTCGGTGGCGAGCGATCAAGACCGGCTTCGCGAAATCGCTGCCGAACGCCGAGCCGCGATCACCGGTCATGATGCGCCGCGGCGAACGCGGCATTTGGCAGCGGCGATGCTGCGAGCACACGATCCGCGACGATCGCGACTTTACGGCCCACATGGACGATACGCATTTCAACCGGCGGACTGGCCGCATTCGTCATTTCGCCGGTGCGTCGCCAGCGGAATTTATCCCGCCGACTGGAGGAACGGCAGCGATGAACTGCAACATACTGGCGAGCGGCAGTGAAAGCGAAGCAACGGAAATGGGCCGAGCGACACGGCCAGTCCATCAGCCGCGCGCGCCGACCCACGAGTCGAGGCGGAATGCGCTGCGCTGTTCCGCCCTACGCTTGCCGCTTCGCGAGAATGGGGAGCAAATGTGAAATGTATAGTGGCGGCTCATTAACGATTTTGCACGACGATAAGTCGATCTGCAAGATTTCGCATCAAACCAATCGATTTTATATCTTAATAATTGGGCTGATAATTTTTGAAGATCCGACAAACAACTTGATTTTGATCAGGCAAAGAAGCTCGCCTGGCATTTCTGCGCCTGGCCCAGAACGCCTACTCCGCGGCGGCGGCGCGGGCGCGCGCGCTTGCGCGCGTTCGGGTCGAGCAGCCGCTTGCGCAGACGCAGCGATTTCGGGGTCACCTCGAGCAGCTCGTCGTCGCCGACATAGGCGATCGCCTGCTCCAGGCTCATCGCCAGCGGCGGGGTCAGCCGCACCGCCTCGTCCTTGGACGTGGTGCGGATGTTGGTCAGCTGCTTGCCCTTGGCCGGGTTCACGTCGAGGTCGTTGCCGCGGGTGTGGGCGCCGATGATCATCCCCTCGTAGATCTGCGCCCCCGGGTCGATGAACATCGGCCCGCGGTCTTCGAGGTTCCACAGCGCATAGGCGATCGCCACCCCATTGGCGGTCGACACCAACACCCCGTTGCGCCGGCCCTCGATCGGCCCCTTGTGCGGGGCGTAGCCGTGGAACAGCCGGCTCATGACCCCGGTGCCGCGGGTGTCGGTCAAAAACTCGCCCTGATAGCCGATCAGGCCGCGGGTCGGCCCCAGAAACGTCAGCCGCAGCTTGCCGCCGCCCGACGGCCGCATCTGCTGCATCTCGGCCTTGCGGCGGCTCATCTTGTCGACGACGATGCCGGCGAATTCCTCGTCGACGTCGACCAGCACCTCCTCGATCGGCTCGAGCCGCTGGCGCGTCGCCGGGTCGGTCTTGAACAACACCCGCGGGCGCGAGATCGACATCTCGTAGCCTTCGCGCCGCATCGTCTCGATCAGGACGCCGAGCTGCAATTCGCCGCGCCCGGCGACCTCGAACGCCTCCCGCTGCGCGCTCTGGGTGACCTCGATCGCGACATTGCCCTCGGCCTCGCGGAACAGGCGCTCGCCGATCATCCGCGAGGTCACCTTGGTCCCTTCGCGGCCGGCGAGCGGGCTGTCGTTGACCGAAAAGGTCATCGCCAAGGTCGGCGGGTCGATCGGGTCGGCGGGCAGCGGCAGGGTCACCTCGGGCGCGCAGATCGTGTCGGCGACGGTGGTCAGAGCGAGCCCGGCGACGGCGATGATGTCGCCCGCCTGGGCCTCCTCGATCGGACGGCGGTCGAGCCCGCGGTATGCCTGCAGCTTGGTCAGCCGCGCCTGCTCGATAACGCGGCCGTCGCGGGAGAGCGACTTGACCGGCATGTTGAGCCGGGCCACCCCCGAATGAATGAGCCCGGTCAGCACCCGGCCGAGATAGGGGTCGTAGTCGAGGGTCGTCGCCAGCATCGCGAACGGCGCCTCGGGATCGGCCCTGGGCGGCGGCACATGCGACAGGATCAGCTCGAACAACGGTGCCAGGTCGCGGCGCGGCGCATCCAGATCGGCGACCGCCCAGCCGTTGCGCCCGGAGGCGAACACGGTCGGGAAATCGAGCTGCGCCTCGCTCGCGTCGAGCACCGCGAACAGGTCGAAGATTTCGTTGTGGACCGCCCCGGCGCGGGCGTCGGGACGGTCGATCTTGTTGATCACGACGATCGGGCGCAGCCCGCGGCGCAAGGCCTTGCCGAGCACGAACTTGGTTTGCGGCATCGGCCCCTCGGCGGCGTCGACCAGCACCAGAACCCCATCGACCATGCTCAGGATGCGCTCGACCTCGCCGCCGAAATCGGCGTGGCCCGGCGTGTCGACGATGTTGATGCGCACGCCCTGCCACACGACCGAGGTGCATTTCGCCAGGATCGTGATGCCGCGCTCGCGTTCGAGCTCGTTCGAATCGAGCGCCCGGTCGGCGACCTGCTGGTTGGCGCGAAACGCGCCCGACTGGCGCAGCATGGCGTCGACCAGCGTTGTCTTGCCGTGGTCGACATGGGCGATGATCGCAATGTTGCGGATATCCATGGATCCAATACCGGTCCGCGCCCCGGAGGGCGCGGCGCGAACGCGAGGTTTTGCTGTTCTCGCTGTTGTCTGCAGCGAATCTGCAGCTGCTGCCGCCGGCGGGCGACGAGCTGTGACGAAATCCGCTTGGCCGCGGCACCGACACGCCAAATGGTTTTGGCAATGCACAAGCTGACGATCTCACCACAATTGGGAAGCGACTGCCCGCGGATCAAGCTGTGGAGGGGGCCGCCGGCATCATCGATGACCAGTCCGCGGTCACATCGAGGGCGGCGGGCGTTATGCCGGCCCCGCCGCCGAGCGGGTCAGACGGAGCCTGACGCCGCGACCAGCCTCGACAGCTCGATCTCGGGACGGGCGCCGACATGGCTGATGATTTCGGCGGCGCACAAGCCGCCGATCGCGCCGCAGGCCGGGAACGGCAGCCCGCGGGTCAGGCCATAGAGAAAGCCGCTGGCGTAGAGATCGCCGGCCCCGGTCGTATCGACGACGCGCGCCACCGGCGCCGGCGCCGCCACATGCTCGACGCCATCGGCCAGGATCAGGCTGCCGGCGGCACCGCGGGTCAAGGCGGCGATCGCGACATGACCGCGCACCGCCGCGGCGGCGGCGGCGAAGTCCCCGGTCTGGTAGAGCGAGCAGATCTCGACCTCGTTGGCGAACAGGATGTCGACATGCCCCTCGATCAGCTCGCGAAACGCCTGGCGGTGGCGCTCGACGCAGAACGGGTCGGACAGCGACAGAGCCACCCGACGCCCGGCCGCGTGAGCCATCGCGGCGGCTTTGCGGAACGCCTGCTGCGCCAAGGGCGGGTCGAACAGGTAGCCCTCGAGATAGGTCACTCGAGCCGCCGCGACGACGCCCGGGTCGATGTCGTCCGGGCCGAGCGCCACGCAGGCGCCGAGATAGGTGTTCAAGGTGCGCTGCCCGTCGGGAGTGACCAGGATCAGGCAGCGTGCGGTGCCGGGGCCGCTGGTCGCCGAGGGCGTGTCGAAGCGCACGCCCTGCGCCGTCAGGTCGTGGCGGTATGCCTCGCCCAACAGATCGTCGCGCACCTTGCCGATATAGGCGCCATGGCCGCCGAGCGAGGCGATCCCGGCCATCGTATTGCCGGCCGACCCGCCCGAGGCCTCGATCGCCGGTCCCATCATTCGATAGAGCGCCTCGGCGCGCGCGGCGTCGATCAAGGCCATCGTCCCCTTGACCAGCCCCTGGTGCTCGAGAAACGCCTCGTCGGCACGGGCGATCACATCGACGATGGCATTGCCGATGCCGACGACATCGATCGGTGCTGGTGTCATGCGCGAAACATTACCGGAGCAGGAAAGGGCGGCGGAATATAGCCGCGTTTGCTTTCCCGGCAAGCACCCGAGCGGCGCCGAGGCGCGCGTCGTGCGGATTTGCTCAGAACCGGCTCAACACCGAGTACATCATATAGACGAATAAAATCGTCCCGAGCATCAGGAGCAGCGCCACCAAGGTGATATCCAGCCCCACCCCCGGGCCCGGTCGCACGTCTTCGGCGTCGATCGCGAGCGCGGTCTTGCGAAAGCGGATCGCGGCGAAAACCATCACGGCGCCACCCAGCACGATCAGCAACAGGCCGGCGACGGTGCCTACCGTCTGCCCTCCCGCCGGGGTGGGCCGTGCGGCAAGCGAGCCGGCGGCGATCCGCAGGAACAGGTCGAATTTTTGGACCAGGAACCCGAACGCCATGATGGCGATCGCGGTGCGCACCCAGGCAAGGAACGTCCGCTCATTCGCGGCGTGGTCGCTGTACCGCTCGATCATCGGGCAGCACACCTTACCGATCGCGGCCGGTCGCGCGTTTCGGCGCTAAAACGCGATGCCTGATTTCCAGTCAGACACATAAACCCGGAAAAATCAGCGGGGCGGCTGTTGTGCGGCTCGACGCGCTCAGCCGGCGGCCGGTGCGGTGGCGTCGGGTTCGAGGGCGAACAGCAGCAGGGAGCGGCCGGTCACGCCGTAGGCCTCGCCGGTGGCGAAGGTGCCGAACTCGGCGTCCTCGGGCAGGTTGGTGTCGATCAAGAGCGACCATTGCGACCCGCCGGCGGTTTCCGGCAGGGTGAAGCCAACGAGGTCGTGATAGGCGTTCGACACCATCAGCAGCGTGGCGTCCGCGCCGCGCCGGCGGATGCCGGTCGGCTGGGCGCGGCCGTCCATCAGCATGCCGAAGCATTCCATGCTCATATCGCCCCATTCCTCGGGCGTCATCTCGGCGCCCGAGGCGTTGACCCAGGTCACATCCTTGACGCCGAGCTCCTCGTTATAGGCGCCGGTCAGAAACCGGGCGCGACGCAGGATCGGGTATTTGTGGCGCAGCGCCGTCAGCTTTTGCACAAAGCGGATCAGGGACTGGCCGTTCTCGGCGATGTCCCAGTCGACCCAGCTGATCTCGTTGTCCTGGCAATAGGCGTTGTTGTTGCCGTTCTGGGTGCGGCCGAATTCGTCGCCGGCGAGCAGCATCGGCGTGCCCTGCGACAGCAGCAGCGTGGCGAGGATGTTGCGCTGCTGGCGGTCGCGCAGCGCGTTGATCTCCGGGTCGTCGGTCGGTCCTTCGACGCCGCAGTTCCAGGAGCGGTTGTCGGAGCTGCCGTCTTTGTTGTCCTCGCCGTTCGCCTCGTTGTGCTTGTCGTTGTAGCGAGACGAGGTCGTTCGAGCGTGAAGCCGTCATGAGCGGTGACGAAGTTGACGCAGGCCGCAGGGCTTGCGGCCGCGATGGTTGAACAGATCGGCCGAAGCGCACAGCCGCGGCGCGAGCTCGCTCGCCGGCGCCTCGCCGCGCCAGAAGTCGCGCACGACGTCGCGAAACTTGTCGTTCCATTCGGCCCAGCCGGGCGGGAAGCCGCCGACCTGATAGCCGCCCGGACCGCAATCCCAGGGCTCGGCGATCAGCTTGACGGTGCGCAGCATCGGGATCCTGGCAGCAGGCCTTCAGAAAGCCGCTCTGATGGTCGAAGCCGTCGGGCTCGCGCGCCAGGATGGTGCCGAGATCGAAGCGGAAGCCGTCGACATGCATCTCGCTCGCCCAGTAGCGCAGGCTGTCGGTGACCATCTGGATGACGCGCGGATGGGACAGGTTCAGCGTGTTGCCGGTGCCGGTGTCGTTGATGTAGTAGCGCGCTTGCTCGGGCAGCAGCCGGTAGTAGGAGGCGTTGTCGATGCCCTTGAACGACAGCGTCGGGCCGAGCTCGTTGCCTTCGGCGGTGTGGTTGTAGACGACGTCGAGAATGACCTCGAGCCCGGCGTCGTGGCAGCCGCGCCACCATCTCCTTGAATTCGCGCAGCGTCTGCTCGCGATCGTGCGGCGTAGCGCGGGTCGGGCGCGAAGAAGCCGATGCGTGTTGTAGCCCCAGTAGTTGGTCAGCCCCTTCTCGAGCAGCTGGCTGTCGTTGATGAAGGTGTGAATCGGCAGCAGCTCGACCGAGGTGACGCCGAGCGATTTGATGTAGTCGACGCACGTCCGTTGCGACAGGCCGCGATAGGTGCCGCGCCAGTGCTCGGGCACTGCCGGGATGGAGCTTGGTGAAGCCACGCACGTGCAGTCTCGTAGATGATGGTGTGCGTCCCACGGCATGGCACGGCGGCGCGGGCTCGCCCTGCCAGTCGAAATTCGGGTCGACGACGACGCATTTGGGCATGAACGGCGCGCTGTCGCGCTCGTCGAAGGTCAGGTCGTCGCCGCGATTCCATCTGGTAGCCGAACACCGCGGGGTCCCATTTCAGGTCGCCGACATGCGCCGCGCGCGTAGGGATCGAGCAGCAGCTTGTTGGGGTTGAAGCGGTGACCCGCCTCGGGCTCGTACGGCCCGTGCACGCGGTAGCCGTAGATCGTGCCCGGGCTCGAGCGTCCGGGCAGATAGCCGTGCCAGATCTCGTCGGTGTATTCGGGCAGTTCGATGCGTGCTCGATCTCGCGCTCTCCGGTCTCGTCGAACAGGCAGAGCTCGACCTGGTCGCGTTGGCCGAGAACAGTGCGAAATTGACCCCCTTGCCGTCCCAGGTGGCGCCGAGCGGATAGGGGAGACCTTCGCGGATTTGGCCTTCGCGGATTTGGCCTTCGCGGATTTGGCCTTCGCGGGTTTGGACAGTGGTCGAAGTGGCCATCGAGCTCCTCTATGCTCAGTCAACCTTTGCGACATGCCGTGAGCCCGTAATTGCCGCGAGGCGCTTGCTCCGGGCCACCGCTGCTGCGGCGACGAATCCTGATCGCCGTCGCAGGCCTCGGGTTCGCTCTGGTAATTTTGCACCGGCAGCCGGCGGGCTGAAAGATAACACTCCGCATCGCGCCGTGGTTCAGCGGGTTCGTTCCGGGGAAACCGCGATGGCGTGCGCCGATCGCGTCGAACGAGCGGATCGCGGCACGAGCGGCGAAAATCGTGGTTGCGTCGGCCCCGGCTTGTGCCCGAAATCCGGCAGCCGGCCTGCGGCATTATTTTGGGACCCGGACATGGCAAACTGGATCGAAACCTGTCGCGGCACTGTGGCGCCCTGGGAGTGCGACATCACCGAGCACTTCACGATCGCCTATTACCTGGACCGCGTCGATCAGGCCGAGGCGGACCTCGCCGACCGGCTCGGCGTCGCTGACGTTCTGCGCACCGGCGGGTTCCCGCGCCGATTCACCCTGCGCTTCGTCCATGAGCTGCGCGCCGGCGACAGCTTTCACCTCGAGAGCGCTGCGATCGGGCTCGATCCGGGGCTGCGGCTCGGGCACCGCTTTGTCGACTCGGTCGGCGGCGAGACCGTGACCTGGGTCGAGGCGATGTGGGAGTTGCCGCACGGCCAGCTGCCGGCGGAGCGGCGCGAGGAGATCGGGCGGCAGGTTGCGGCGTGGGAGGGGCCCGCGACCGAGACCCGGCCCGAGCCCAAATCGATGATAGGCGCGGTTCCGAGCGCGCGCGGGCGGGCGAGGCCGAGCGATCTCGACGAGCACGGAGGGTTTTCGCTCGCCGCCTTCGTGCACCGGTTCACCGACGCCCTGTTGCAGGCCACGGCGGCGATCGGCATGACCCGGGAATATATGAAAGCCGGCCGTCGCGGCTTCTCCACCTTCGAGCTGGCATTACGCGTCATCGCGGCGCCGCGCCTCGGCGATCCTTATCTGGTCGAGACCGGGATCGCCCATCTCGGCGGCTCATCAATCCGCTTCCTGCACCGCATGTCGCACCCGCGCACCGGCGCCGAATTTGCCCGGCTCGGCCAGTTCGGCGTGCAGCTCGATCTCGACGCGCGGCGTCCGGCGCCGATTCCCGCCGAGATCCGCTCGCGGGCCGCTTCCCTGCTGCTGCCGACCGGCTGAGCCGGTTCGGCCGCCCCCGTTTCGCTTCCCGCGGGCTATTCGATCTCGACCAGCTCTATCGCTTCGTGGCTCGGTCCTTCGATCATCAGCGCGCGGGTGTCGCCGAGCGGGGTGATCGGTTCGAGGAAGGTGACGCCTTCGCTGCGGAGCTTGTCAGCCCAGGCGTCGAGATCGGCGACGCTCAGGGCGATGTGGTCCTGCAGCTGGCCGCGCGAGCTGGCGAGCGGCCGGTCGCCCTGGTTCGCGTACCACATCATCGACACGTCGCCGAATTCGACGCCGGCCCGCGGGGTGCGGAACATGCCTTCGCGGTTCAGCGCCGGCCAGGTGCGATCGGGTCCGCGCGCGGGCTTGTCGCCGGGTTGGCCGGAGGGCGTCGGCGCGTAGCCCGGTCGCAGCGGCGCGTTCAGATGCTGCTGGTACCAGGCGAGTGCGCCGATCGGGTCCTCTTGGTAGAGATGGACGTGGTTGAAGCGCTCGGCCGGATGATTGCCGGCATATTCGACAAGCGCCTGATCCGGGCCGCGCATATAAGCGAAACCGCCGCCGCCGGTGGGCTTGATTTCCTTCGCCTTGGCTTCGGCGATCTGCGCCCCGGTCAGGCCGAGCACGTTGCCGACGCTGGGCCAGGTGTCGCTGCTGATCAGCACCGAGCCGCCCTCGTCGGTCGTGTAGAGCGGCAACAGCTCGACCTCGGGCCGGGCCTTGTAGGTTTCGAGGCTGCGGCGCGCATCGGTCACGTGCCAGCCGAAATGCCAGATGGCGCTCTGCGGCTCCATCGGCGGCGGCACGCCGACTTTGGTGAACAGCACCAACACATCGTTCGGCGATTTCAGAGCGGGAAACCCGCCCCAGCTGCCCTTTGAAGTGGTTGGGAACTGGCGCGTGTAAAAATCGATCGCGCGATCCGGATCGACCGAATTCAGATGGATATGATGAAAGCCGGGGGTCGCGAGCATGGCGGTTCGTCCTCCTTGGAGCCTTCCCGAAAATGAGCAGCCTGGCATCAAGCCTGGTTCGTTGTCAGCGCGATGCCGTCGCGCGCGCGGCGGCGCGGTCGAGCGCTGCCTCCACCGCGCCGGAGGTCAGCAGCTCAGGCAGCACTTCGCCGTTCGGCCGGCCCGGGCCGTAGACCGCATTGAACGGGATGCCGTAGCGGCCGAAGCTTTGCAGAAAGCGGGTCAGCGTCGGGTCGGGGCGCGTCCAGTCGCCGCGCATCGCCACGACATCCGGCCCGAACAGCCGGCCGGCGACCGGGGCGCGGTCGAGCACCGCTGCTTCGTTCACCTTGCAGGTCAGGCACCAGGCCGCGCTCACGTCGACAAAGACGGTCCTGCCCTCGCCGACGAGCCGAGGGATCGCGGCGCCGTCGAAGGCCCGCCAGCGCCCGTCTCGCGCGGCCCCGGCGGCGGGCTCGACCCCGGCAAAGGCCGGCCACAACACCGCGGCGGCCACCAGCGCCGCCGTCCCCGCCGAAGCGAGCCGCATCGCCGACGCCGGCAAGCCCCGACGGCTCTTCAGCGCCAGCAGCGCCAGCACGATCCCCAGTGCCGCGGCGGTGCCGAGCGCCACATGCCCGCCGGACAGCGCCCTCAGCACAAACAGCAGCCACGCTGCCGTCCCGGCCAGCGCCAGCCCGAGTGCCGCGCGCAGCCGGTCGATCCAATGCCCCGGCCTGGGCAGCAGCCGGACCAGCCGTGGACAGGCGGCGACCGCGAGATAGGGTGCGGCAAAGCCCAGACCCAGCGCCGCGAAGATCAGCATGATCAAACGCGGCCCCTGCGCCAGTGCAAACCCGACCGCGGTGCCGACAAACGGCGCCGAGCACGGGGTGGCGAGCAACGTGGCAAAGGCGCCGGTCAGAAACGCATCCGCATAAGGCCGCCGGCTGCGGCTCGCCGCCGCGGCGTCATAGGCGAGGCGCGGCAATCCGATCGGCAGCCATCCCCACAGGCTCGCCGCGAACAGGGTCGTCAACGCCGCCATCGCGGCGATGAACCACGGCCATTGGAATTGCATGCCCCAGCCGATCGCCGCCCCGGATGCCCGCGCCATGATCAGCGCCGCCGCGATCAGCGCGAACGAGGCCATCACCCCGAGCGCCGTCATCGCCAAGCCGATCCGCACCCGTGTGCGGTCGACACCGGCATAGCTCGCCAGCGACAGGAGCTTCATCGACAGCACCGGCAGCACGCACGGCATCGCGTTCAGGATCAGCCCGCCCAACACGGCGATGGCGAGGATCGACAGCAGCCGCGCGGGCCCGCCCTGCGGCGGCGGCGCGGGCAGCGGGGTGGCGGCGAACTCGGCGGCCCTGGCGCCGTCGACCAGCGTCAATGTCAGCCGCTTGCCGGCGATACCGGCGCCGCCGGCGTCGCGGATCGGGACCGCCAGACGCGCCACCTGCCCGGATTGGGAAAGCTCGAACTCGGGTCTGCCCGGCGAGCCGTCGGCCAGGTTTTCGACGAACAGGTCGGGCGCTTGAAACGGCGCCCCGCTGGTGCGCAGCCGCACCACCAGCGAGGTGTCCTTGCCGCGGCCGGCGGCATTGGCCGACAGCAGCTCGATCCCGGCGGCGGCGAGGCTCTGCGGGACCCGCGCGCGCGCCGCCGCGATCAGCCCGGCCTGCGGCGCCGCCGAGGCGACGCCGGCGGGCAGGTTCAGAGCGAATTTTGCCGAATAGGGAACGCAGATCTGCGCGCAGGCGGCATAGTCGACCGCGGCGCGCAACGCCAACGGCTGCCCGGGGCGGGCCAAGGTCAGCGTCGCCGGCAGGACGACATGGTCCCGATATGCCGCGGTCTCGAAGCCCTGCAGCGAGTACCGCCGCGGCGCCGGCCAGGCGACCCGCGCCAGCGCCAAATTGTCTGACCCCGCCCAATCGACGCTGGGCGGGATGCCGGCATCGCCCGGCGAGCGCCAATAGGTATGCCAGCCCGGCGCCAGCCTGATCTCGATCGCCGCCTCGACCGTCGCCGCCGAACCGGTCGCCTCGACCGCGGTAATCAGCCGCGCCGCTGCATGCTGATCGCCGACCCAGCCCGTTGCCGCCGCCGATGCGGCCGCAGGCCAGCTGAGGGCCAGCCCGGCCAAGACCGCGATGATCGGCCGAATTCCACGCCGGCGGCTCAGCTCTGCCGTCCGCACGATCACTGCGCCGTCTCGATCCATCATGCCGCCACGAGCGACCCCGAGCAGAACACGATACTCCGAATTTGCGAGGGCATCATGAATGCCGCCGAACCGAGCCGGCTCGGACCAACGGTTGACGCTGCGCCCCGGCGACGCTCACACGGTGACACCCAGAGCTGCAAAGAACCCAAAGGACCCAAAATTTCGCCGTCATTCCCGCGAACGCGCAGGGCTGTCCGGAGGAGAGTTTTGCGACAGCAAAAGTGGAGGAATCGGCCCCCCGTTTCGACTCGGCCGGGCTTGGCTCGGCCATCGACGCCTTCTGCCGCTTGCCCTGGACCCCGCCTGCGGGTGGCAAGGCCAGCACAAATGCACCGTTCATTTTATTCAGGCTCGGACTCCGAGCGCCAGGGCGAGCTCACCCGGCCTGATCGGGGTCGCGTTGATTTCGACGCCGAACGGCGCCAAGGCGTCGCAGACGGCGTTGGCGATCGCCGCCGGCGGGGCAACGGCGCCGCCTTCGCCGACCCCTTTGACGCCGAGCGGGTTGAGCGTCGAAGGCGAATGCTGATGAACGATCCGGATCGACGGGACATCGCTCGCGGTCGGCAATGCGTAATCCATCAACGAGCCGGAGAGCAACTGCCCGTTGGCGTCGTAGACGATCGCCTCGCCGAGGATGCCGCCCAGCCCCTGCACCGTGCCGCCCATGATCTGGCCCTCGACCAGCATCGGGTTGACGACCACGCCGCAATCGTGCGCCACCGCATAATCGTCGATGCCGACCCGGCCGGTGTCGCGGTCGACCTCGACAATTGCTGCGTGCACGGCATAGCTCCAGGTGACCGTCGGGGGCTGCCAATAGCAGGTCTCCTCGAGGCCGGCCTCGACCCCCGGCGGACGGGTGACCTCCCAGCCGGGCCGGGCCGCCTGCGCTACTTGGGCGAGGCTCACCTGCGCCCCCGGCACGCCGACCACGCCAACGCCGCCGCCCTCGGGTCCTGGGCGCAATTCGAGATCGGCCGGCGCGCATTCCAACAGGTGGGAGGCGATCGCGAACACCTTGTCGCGCAGCCGGGCGCTCGCGAAATGCATCGCCGCCGAGGCGGTGACCGTGCTGCGGCTCGCCATCGTGCCGAAGCCGATCGCGATCGCGGCGGTATCGGCGAAGGTCAGCACGACATCCTCGGGCGCCACCTTCCACAAATCCGCCACCACCTGGGAAAAGATCGTCTCCATGCCCTGGCCCTGGGGCGCGGCGCCGCACGAGACGTAGACCTTGCCCGTGGGCTCGATGCGGACAAAGGCGCTCTCGAACGGCCCGACCCCCGTCCCTTCGATGTAGCAGCCGATGCCGAGGCCGAGATAGCGGCCCTCGCGGCGCGCCTCGTTCTGACGCCGGCGGAACGCGTCGAGGCCGCCGAGCGCCGCGAGCGCGTTCTCCAGCGCGGCCGGGTAGTCGCCGCTGTCATAGACGATCGGCTCGCCGTCGCGATAGGGGATGCCGACCCGGTAAGGCATCTCCTCGGCGCGGATCATGTTGCGCCGCCGCACCTCGGCCGGCTCCAGGCCGAGGGCGCGGGCCACCAGGTCGATCGTGCGCTCCATCGCAAAGGCGGCCTCCGGGCGGCCGGCGCCGCGATACGGCGCGTTCGGCACCTTGTTGGTGACGACGATCTTCCCCGAGGCCGCCAGATTTTCGATCCTGTAGGGGCCGGTCAGGTGGACGGCGGTGTTGTAGGCGACCCCCGACCCGATCGGGTTCCAGGCGCCGCAATCGACGATGTAGTCGTCGCGCAACGCCAGGATCCGGCCGTCATCATCGAACCCGACTTCAAGGTCGTGCAATTGGTCGCGCGAATGGGTGGCGCTGATCAGATGCTCGCTGCGTCCCTCGATCCAGCGCACCGGCCGCCCGAGCCGTCGCGCGAGGAAGGTCACCAGCAGATCTTCGGGGTAGACATGGCCCTTGCCGCCAAAGCCGCCGCCGACATCGGGCGCGACGCAGCGCACCCGCGCCTCGGGCAGGCCGAGCAGTGCGGCGGCCTCGCGGCGCACGAAATGCACCACCTGGGTCGAGGACCAGATCGTCATCCCGTCGGTGCGCCGATCATAGGCGGCAACCACGCCGCGGCACTCCATCGGCACGGCGGCGTAGCGATGATGATAAAAGCGGCGCTCGAGGCGGTGCGGCGCACCGGCCAACGCCGCGTCGGCATCGCCCCGCCCAACCGAGAAGGCGCCGATCAGATTGGTGTGAAACCGGTCGTGGACGATCGCGCTCTCCGCGCGCAATGCCGCCTCGGGGTCGACCACCGCCGGCAATTCCTCGAGGTCGAGCGTCACCTTTTCGGCGGCGTCCTCGGCCTGGTCGCGGCTCTCGGCGACGATGACGGCGATCGCCTCGCCGACGTGGCGGACCTTGTCGTGCGCCAACAGCGGCTGCTGCGGGTTGAGGAATTTGTGCTGGATGACCGTCGCCCATTTGCTCGGCATCGAGATCTGGCCCTCGGGCACCGGCGGCAGCAGCCGCAGCAGATCGGCCCCGCTGAATGCCGCCGCCACGCCCGGCATCGCGCGCCGCAGCCGTGAGGTCGACCGCGCGGATATGGGCATGCGCCGCCGGGCTGCGCACCAAGACCGCGTGCAGCATGCGCGGCAGCACCAGATCGGCGATGAATTGCCCCTGCCCGGTCAACAGCCGGCGGTCCTCGCGCCGCAACAGCGAGCGCCCGACATAAGGGGTTGCAATATCGTTCATGGGTCATTCCCCGCCGCCAAGGCGCGAGTTTGCGGGAGTTGCCGGCAGAGGTCCAGCGCAGCAGCCGTTCAGCGGCGTCATCGATTGGCCGGTCGCCGAAAGGATCGGCGGCGTGTAGGATGCCGCACCGCACTTGTCGCCGGAGCTCGCCATGCCGTCAGCCGATGGATCGCCTGGTCCCCTGATCGAGAGAGAAGCCCGGACCCGGACCGACCGACGCTGGCCCGATGCCGGATGCTCCCGCATCCCGAACTGGGTTTATACCGATCCCGAGCTGTTCGCGCGCGAGCAGCAGCGGGTCTTTGCCGGGCAAAGCTGGCTCTATGTCTGTCTCGAAGCCGAAATCCCGGCGCCCGGCCACTTCAAGCGCAGCCGGCTCGGCGCCAGAGAGGTCGTCGCGGTGCGCGACGCGGCCGGCGAAATCCGCGTTCTGGTCAATCGCTGCGCCCATCGCAGCGCGCAGTTCTGCTCGGCCGCCCGCGGCTCGGCCAAGGAGTTCGTCTGCCCCTATCACCAATGGACCTACGATCTCTCCGGAAAGCTCTTGGGCGTGCCGTTCCGCCGCGGGTTTCGCGGGCAGGGCGGCATGCCGGCGGATTTCCGCCCCGAGGAGCACGGGCTCGAACGCCTCGCGGTGACGAGCCGGCACGGCGTCGTCTTCGCCAGCTTTTCGAGCGAGACCGAACCCTTCGAGCGCTATCTCGGCGACACCATGCTCGGCTATTTCGACCGCGTTTTCGCCGGCCGCCAGCTGGCCGTGCTGGGCTATCTACGGCAACGGATTCCGAGCAACTGGAAATTGATGTTCGAGAACATCAAGGACCCCTACCACGCCAGTCTGCTGCACGTGTTCCTGGTGACCTTCGGGCTGTTCCGCCTCGACCAGCGCTCGGCGATCGAGATGGACCCGACCGGGCGGCACGCCGTGCTGGTCAGCCGCAAGGGCGAGCAGCAGCAGAACGAGGCCACCCGGCAGATGCGCGCGTTCAAGTCGAATTTCACTTTGCGCGATCCGCGCCTCTTAGAGCCGGTGCGCGAGTTTCCCGGCGAGGCGACCGTGGTCATGCAGACCCTGTGGCCCAACCTGATCGTGCAGCAGCAGTCGAATACCCTGGCGATGCGCCAGATCGTGCCGATCGACGCCGGACAGTTCGATCTCGCCTGGACGTTTTTCGGCTACGCCGACGACACGCCGGAGATGCGCCAACGCCGCTTGCGCCAAGCCAATCTGATGGGGCCGGCGGGCCTGGTATCGCTCGACGACAGCGAGGCGATGCTGCTGTCGCAGGCCGGGATCGATGGCGACGACGACGCCCAATGCATCGCCGAGATGGGCGGACGGGCGGTTCATGACGAGCCGCACATGGTTACCGAGACCGCGATCCGCGGCCTCTATCAGCATTATCGCCGGGTCATGGACCTCTGAGCGGCGAGCCGGCGATGATCGCGGCACCCGGCCTCGAGGCGCCGCCGGCGCTGCGCCTGCGCCTCGCCGATCTCTATTGCGCCTATGCCGATGCGCTCGACGAGGGTGAGCTCGAGCGCTGGCCCGATTTCTTCACCGAGGATTGCCTCTACCGGGTCATCCCGCGCGACAATTTCGATCAGGGATTGCCGATCGCGCTGATCTACTGCGAGAGCCGCGGCATGCTGATCGACCGGGTGGTGGCGATCCGCGAGACGGCACTCTTCGTGCCGCGGACCGTCAGACATTTGACCGGCAACATCCGGCTGCGCGAAATCGGCGCCGATGGCTTGCGCCTGACGGCGAGCTTCGCGCTGTTCCAGACGATGGTCGACCGCCCTTCCGAGCTGTTCATCTGCGGCCAATACCGTGACCGCGTCATCGACGACGGCGTCGATCTGCGCTTCGCCGAACGGGTCTGCATCTACGATTCGACAATCGTCCCGACCTCGCTGGTCTACCCGGTCTAGCCCTGGCTCGGCGCAGCTAATCCGCCGCGTTCATACCAACGGCGGCTGCGCAGAGCGAGGTGCACGACCGACAGCATGACCGGGACCTCGACCAGCACGCCGACGACGGTGGCGAGTGCCGCGCCCGATTGGAAGCCGAACAGCGCGATCGCGGCGGCGACTGCCAGCTCGAAAAAGTTCGAGGCGCCGATCAGCGCCGACGGGCAGGCGACGTTGTGCGGCACGCCGAGCGCGTGGTTCAGCGCATAGGCGATCCCGGCGTTGAAATAAACCTGGATCACGATCGGCACCGCCAGCAGCAGGATCACCAGCGGCTGGCGAATGATCTCGTCGCCCTGAAAGCCGAACAGCAGCACCAGGGTCGCGAGCAGGGCCAGCAAAGAAATCGGCTGCAATGCCCGCAGCAATCGCGCCAATCCGTCCTCGCCGGCGCACGCCAGAATCGAGCGCCGCCATAGCTGCGCCACGATGACCGGGACGAGGATGTAAAGCACGACCGACAGGAACAAAGTCGCCCATGGCACCGTGATCGACGACAGCCCGAGCAGCAGACCGACGATCGGGGCAAAGGCGAAGACCATGATCGTGTCGTTGAGCGCAACCTGGCTCAGCGTGAAATTGGGCTCGCCGCCGGACAGGTTCGACCACACGAACACCATCGCCGTGCAGGGTGCGGCGGCCAGCAGGATCAGCCCGGCGATGTAGCTGTCGATCTCGCCCGCCGGCAGCCACGGGCGGAACAGCCAGCCGATAAACAGCCAGCCGAGCAAGGCCATGCTGAACGGCTTGACCAGCCAGTTGACGCCGACGGTGACGGCGATGCCGCGCCACTGCTCGACTACCCGGTGCAAGGCGCCGAAATCGACCTTGAGCAGCATCGGCACGATCATCAGCCAGATCAGCACCGCGACCGGGATGTTGACCTCGACGACCGTCATCCGCCCGAGCGCATGAAACGGCGCCGGCAGCAGCCGACCGAGGGTCACCCCGGCGGCGATGCACAGCGCCACCCATAAGGTGAGCCCGCGCTGGAAGATGCCGAGCGCCGGGACCGCTGGGCGCCGCGCAGCCGCGGAAACGGAGGTCACGACGCTGTGGGCCAGCGCGTCAACGGCTTGCGGGCTTTGATGATCGCCGAGACGACGTAGTTCTCGAGCCCTTTCTCCGGTCCCCAGGTCTTGATCAGCTCGCGGCTGTAAGGCCTCGCATCGACGCCGATTTGCGCGAAGCCAGCGGCAGCCAGCCATTGCTCGATCTGCTCCGCGGGTGCAGCGCCAGCGACGCAGCCGCAAATCAGCGCCGGATCAACTGCGAGATCGGCCGGCAACGGCCGGGTGTTGACGATATCCGAGACCGCGAGACGGCCGCCGGGCTTCAGCACGCGGAACGCCTCGCGGAACACTTGCGCCTTGTCGGGGACGAGGTTGATCACGCAATTCGAGATCACGACATCGGCGGTATTGTCGGCGACCGGCAGATGCTCGAGCTCGCCGAGGCGGAACTCGACGTTTTCGGCGCCGATCCTGGCAGCGTTCCCGCGCGCCTTGGCCAACATCTCATGGGTCATGTCGACGCCGATCACATGACCCGAGGCGCCCACCTGCCGCGCCGCCAGAAAGCAATCGAAGCCGGCGCCGCTTCCGAAATCGACGACCACCTCGCCCGGCCGCATCGCGGCCACCGCCTGCGGGTTGCCGCAGCCGAGCCCCAGATTGGCGCCTTCGGGGGCCGACGCGAGGTCGGCCTCCGAATAGCCCATCCGCCGGGCTTTATCCGGCGCATCGGTCGATGGCCCGCAGCACGATGTCGATGCTGGCACGCAGCATCCCGCAGCGCCGGCCGCAGCGGCGATGCCGCCATAGCGGGCGCGCACCATCTCCTTGATTTCAGCCTGGTCCATCGTTTTTCTCCGTCATGCCGATTTTCGGTCAGGCGGCGCCGCGGCTGCGGGCGCCTGCGGGCAGCAGACCGGAGCGCACACGGCGCCGTTGCCGCAGCAATTTTCGGTCAGGTAGCCCATCAGCGCGTTCATCGCGGTGAAATTGGTCGCATAGATCAGCTGCCTGCTGATCCGCCGCTGGGTGATCAGCCCGGCATGCATAAGCTGCTGCAGATGAAAGGTCAGCGAGGATGGCGACAGCCCGAGGCTTTGCGCGATGGTTCCCGCTGACAGGCCGTCGGGCCCGCGCTGGACCAGCAGGCGGAACACCGCGAGCCGGGTCTCGTGAGCCAGCGCGCCGAGCGCGGCGATCGCCTGTCTGCCCTCCATGACGGCCTCTGATATTCCAACGAAGATCGAAATTAGGAACGCCTATGACTGTTGTCAACGATATTTAGTGAATTGTCGAATGATTGATCGGGGATGCGATCGGCGCGCTGCGGCGCTACATAAGCCCGGTAACGACGAGGAGGTTCTGATGGACGACCATACCCGCACCGAGCTCGAAGCTGCGGCCTTCCGCCGGCTGGTCGAGCATTTGCGCGAGCGCACCGATGTCCAGAATATCGACATGATGAATCTGGCAGGGTTCTGCCGCAATTGCCTGTCGAGATGGTACCGCGAGGAGGCCGAGCAGCGCAGCATTCCGCTCTCCGACCCGCAGGCGCGCGAGATCGTCTACGGCATGCCTTATGACGAGTGGCGCAAGAAGCACCAGAGGGAGGCGAGCCCCGAGCAGAAGGCCGGCTTCGCCGCCTCGCAGCAGCAGCGTTAGCCGAGCCCGCCTTGCGGCGGGCCGACGCGGCCGCTATCGTCGGCGCTGCCGCGGGGGGCGCGGCGTCATCGGGAAAAGAGGGGGACCATGCCGGATGTCGGCGGGATTGCGGGCGAGCGGCTCAAATCCTTGATCGAGCGGATCGAGCGGCTCGAAGAGGAAAGGCGCGCGCTCAGCGAGGATATCAAAGAGGTCTATGCCGAGGCCAAAGGCACCGGCTTCGACCCGAAAATCATGCGGCAGATCATCCGCATCAGGAAACGCGACAAGGACGACCTCGACGAGGAGGAGACGCTGCTCGACCTCTACAAGCGCGCGCTCGGCATGCTTCCCGATGCGGCAGCCGGAGCGCAATCGCAGGCGGCCGAATAGCGCCAAGGGTTTCTTGCCCGGCGCCCGCCCGACCAGCCGAGGCGAGACACTCACTCGCTCGCTCGGGCTCTCCGGGAAAGGATCGCATCCAACAGGCTCTCGGGAGCGCGGCAATGCAGCGATGTGCAGGCAAGACCGTCCTGGTGACCGGGGCGCAGCAGGGGATCGGCCGTGCCATGGCCGTGGAGTTCGCCGCGGCCGGCGCGGATGTCGCGATCAACTGGCTCGACAGCTGCGACGCGGCGCAGCACGTCGCCGACGAGGTCCGGGCGCACGGACAGCGCGCCTTCCCGGTCAGGGCGGATGTGGCGCGGACCGAAGATTTGCGCGCAATGCTCGCCGCCGTCGAGCACGAGCTCGGCCCGGTCGATATCCTCGTAAACAATGCCGGGGTGTTTCCTCGCGTCGCCTTTCTCGAGATGACCGAGGGCGACTGGGACCATGTGCTCGGCGTCAATCTGAGGGGGCGTGCTTTTGCGCGCAGCTCGTGGCCAAGGCGATGGTCGCTTCCGGGCGGCCGGGCGCCATCGTAAACCTGGCCTCGGGTGCGGCATTCCGCAGCTCGCCGCGCGGCGTGCATTATGTCGCGAGCAAGGGCGGGCTGGTGTCGATGACCCGGGCGATGGCGCTGGAACTGGCGCCCTCCCGCATCCGGGTCAATGCGATCGCACCCGGGCTGACCGACACCGCGCAGCCGCGCTACGGCAGCAGCGAGGCCGATATTGCCGAGGCGGCGCGCGCGATTCCGCTCGGGCAGATGGCGCAGCCCGAAGACATCGCCCGCACCGCGGTGTTCCTCGCTTCCGACGACGCCCGCTTGATCACCGGGCAAACCGTGCACGTCAACGGCGGCTCCTATTTGGCGTAACCGGGCGCCGAGCCTGGTTCAGGCCTGGCCACGGCGGACCAGGCGACCGGGCATCGCGCCGGTGTGCTCGCCATTCTCGAACACTGGGACGCCATTGACCAGGGTCGCGGCATAGCCGTCGGCGCGCTGCACCAGGCGCTTGCCGCCGGCCGGCAGATCGTTGACCACCTCGGGCGGATAGAGGCGCAAGCTTTCGAAGTCGATCACATTGATGTCGGCGCGCTGGCCCGGTTGCAGCCGGCCGCGGTCGGTGAAGCCGAAGAAGTCGGCGGTCTCGCTGGTCAGCCGCTTGACCACGAATTCGAGCGGCAGGCCGGGGCCGCGCTCGCGGTCGCGCGCCCAATGGGTCAGCATGTAGGTGGGCATGCTGGCATCGACGATCTGGGCGACATGGGCTCCGCCGTCGCCGAGCCCGAGCAGGGTCGCCGGGTCGGTCAGCATCTCGCGGATCGGCTCGTGGTCGTCCTGGGCATAGCCGGTGACCGGAAAGAACAGGAAATTACCGGCATCCTCGACCAGATGATCATAGGCGACCGCCTCCGGCGACTGGTTGCCGCGCGCCGCGATCGCCGCGACGCTCGATTGGACCCGCGGCTCGTAGTCGGGCGGATTGCCCATCACGTACATGCGGTCCCAGCGCGTCGCGACCAGCTGGATCAGCGGCCCGAGCCGGTTCAGCAGCGCCGGCGACGGCCCGTCCTCCAGAATCGCCCGGCGCACCGCCGGGTCGCGCAGCCGGGCCAAGCGATCGGCCAGAGGCAGGCTCTCGAACGGCTTGTAGCGCTCGCGGATCGAAAACGGGTTCAGCGAGGTGGCGATCCCCAGGATGACGCCGACCGGACGGCCGGCGATCTGCGCCGTTACCGAGGCTCCGTCGGCGCGCGCCCGATGCACGCCGGCCATGATCCGCCGCCAGCGCTGCGGGTCGGTCGGCCGGTCGGTCAACAGGAACCAGACCGGGCGGCCGGTCGCGCTGGCCGAGCCGGGTGATCCAGGCGAATTCGGCCGCCTCGTCCTCGAAATCGCTGTTCATGCCAAAAGTGCCGGCGCCGACCGCGCCCAAACCGCCGCCGATCGCGGCCAATTCCTCGATCTCGGCGAAGCGGCCCGGCACCATCTCACCCTGCGTCGTCTTGTGCGCGTTGGTCCGCGACGTGGTAAAGCCGAAGGCGCCGGCCCGCACCGCCTCCTCGGTCAATTTGCGCATCAGCGCGATGTCGTCGGCATTCGCCGCCTCGCGCCGGATCGCCCGGTCGCCCATGGCGTAGACGCGCAGCGGGTGGTGCGGCACCTGCGCCGCCACGTCGATGGTCCGCGGCATCCGCTCGAGCGCGTCGAGGAAATCGGGAAAGCTCTCCCAATCCCATTTGAGGCCCTCGGCGAGCACCGGGCCAGGGATGTCCTCGACCCCTTCCATCAGATCGATCAGCGCCGCTCGATGGTGTGGCCGCACCGGCGCGAACCCGACCCCGCAATTGCCGAACAGAATGGTCGTGACCCCGTGCCACGACGAGGGTGCGAGGATCGGGTCCCAGGTCGCCTGGCCGTCGTAATGGGTGTGCACGTCGACCCAACCCGGCGTCACCAAGAGGCCGTCGGCGTCGATCACCCGCCGCGCCGGCCCGGCCTTGCCGCCGATCGCGGCGATCCGCCCGCCGTCGATCGCGATGTCGCCGCTGAACGCCGGCGCGCCGGTCCCGTCGACGATGCTGCCGCCGCGAATGACGATGTCGTGCATGGGATGATCCTTTCACTTGCCCCGGTCGCTTGCCCGGGTTGCAGAATGCGCCCTGACCGCAGCCCAGGATATGCCGAGCCGGCAGGGCTGGTTTGCGTTATGATTGCTGCGCGCAGAACAACGGCCGGGAGGGGGGCATGTCGGCGGCGGCGTTCTTGAAAGCGCGGGATTTTCTGCTGGCGCATCGCGAGGATTACGAGCGCGCGTATCGCGATTTCCGCTGGCCGGCATTGGACCGGTTCAACTGGGCGCTCGATTATTTCGACCCGATGGCGCGCGGCAACGACCGCTTGGGCCTGTGGATCGTCGACGAGGTCGGCGCCGAGACCAGGCTGACCTTTGCCGAGCTCGCCGCGCGGTCGAGCCGGGTCGCCAATCACCTGCGTGGGCTCGGGGTACGCCGCGGCGACCGGCTATTGCTGATGCTCGGCAATGTCGCGCCATTATGGGAGTGCATGCTGGCGGCGATGAAGCTCGGCGCCGTGATCGTGCCGGCGACGACCCTGCTTGAACCGCGACGACCTTGTCGACCGGTTTGCCCGCGGCCGGGTCCGCCACGTCGTGACCAGCGCCGACAATACCGGCAAATTCGCCGAGCTCGCCGGCGGCTACACGCGGATCGCGGTCGGTGGGGCCGCGCCCGGCTGGGATCGCTGGGAGGCGGGCTACCAGGCGTCGGCGCATTTTTCACCGGATGGCGAGACCAATGCCTCCGACCCGCTCTTGCTCTATTTCACCTCGGGCACGACGGCCAGGCCGAAGCTCGTGCTGCACAGCCATCAGAGCTATCCGGTCGGTCTTCTGACAGCAATGTATTGGCTGGGCGTGCAGCCGGGCGACATCCACCTCAATATCTCGTCGCCGGGCTGGGCCAAGCATGCCTGGAGCTGCTTCTTTGCGCCGTGGAACGCGGCGGCGACGGTGTTCATGCTGAACCAGCCGCGCTTCAGCGCGAAGGGGCTGCTCGAGGCGATCGTGCGCTGCGGGGTGACGACGTTCTGCGCACCGCCGACCGTGTGGCGGATGCTGATCCAGGAAGACCTCGCGGCGTGGAAGGTCGCGCTGAGGGAGGCCGTCGGCGCCGGCGAGCCGCTCAACCCGGAGATCATCGAACGGGTGCGGGCCGCCTGGGGGCTGACTGTGCGCGACGGCTACGGCCAGACCGAGACGACCTTGCAGATCGGCAATTTCCCGGGACAGCCCGTCAAACCCGGATCGATGGGCCGGGCGGCGCCGGGCTATCGCGTGCGGCTGCGTCGGCGCCGATGGCAGCGAGCAGGACGAGGCCGAGGTGTGCCTGGCGCTCGACCCGCCGCCCCTAGGGCTGATGCAGGGCTATCAGGACGAGGACGGCGCCATCCGGCCGCTCGCCGGTGCCGTCTATCGCACCGGCGACGTGGCGATGCGCGACGCCGACGGCTGTTTCACCTATGTCGGCCGCGCCGACGATTTGTTCAAAGCCTCGGACTACCGGATCAGCCCGTTCGAGCTCGAAAGCGCCCTGATCGAGCACCCGGCGGTGGCCGAGGCCGCGGTGGTGCCGTCGCCCGACCCGCTGCGCCTCGCCATCCCGAAGGCATTTGTCACGCTGGCCGCGAACCATGCGCCCGACCGCGACACGGCCTTGTCGATCTTCCGCCATCTGCGGACCCATCTGGCGCCCTACAAGCGGGTGCGCCGTCTCGAATTCGTTGATCTCCCCAAAACCATCTCGGGCAAGATCCGCCGCGTCGAATTGCGCGCCGCCGAAGCCGCCCGCCGCGGCGCCGATGCCGGCCGCGCCGAGGGCGAATTCTGGGAGGAGGATTTCCCGGAGCTCGGCGAAAGAGGATCGACGATCGAGGATCTGCGGCGCGACCGCCGCCGCGACACGCCGTAATTGTTGTCGTCGCGTGTTAGAATGCGCGGTCTTTGCACGTTCTCAAACATCGTCACGGAGGTGCGCCGATGGGTAAGCTCGACGGGAAAGTCGCCCTGGTCACCGGCTCCGGCCGCAATATCGGCCGTGCCACGGTGTTGAAGCTGGCCGGGGAAGGGGCGAACGTCGTGGTCAACGCCCGCTCCAACCAGGCCGAGGCCGACGCCGTCGCGCGCGAAGCCCGCGAACGCGGGGTCAAGGCGCTCGCAATCATCGCCGACGTCGCCCGAAAGGACCAGGTCGACGCGATGGTGGCGCGGGCCTTGTCCGAGTTCGGCCGTGTCGACATCCTGATAAACAATGCCGCAATCCGGCCGCACAAGCCCTTCACCGAGGTCAGCGTGCAGGACTGGGAGCACGTCAGGGGCGTGGTCCTCGACGGCGCGCTCTACTGCACGCAGGCGGTGATCCCGTCGATGGTCAAGAACAATTATGGGCGCGTCCTGTTCTTTACTGGCGACGGCTCCTTTACCGGCGGCAGCGGACGCGCCCACGTCTCGGCGGCGAAGATGGGCCTCGTCGGGCTGGCGCGGGCATTGGCCTCCGAGTTCGCCGCGCAGAACATCCGCGCCAACGTGGTCTCGCCCGGCAGCATCGATACGAGGCGGGACAATCCCGAATGGTATCAGGGACATGCGCCCAGCGCCTCCGGCATCCCGCTGGGCCGCCAGGGAGATGTCGATGAGATCGCCGCCACCTGCCTGTTCCTGGTCAGCGACGACGGCGGCTTCATCACCGGCCAAACCATCCACGTCAACGGCGGCGCCGGCTACTACTGACGACCGGCCCGAGGCGCCCCGGCCAGCCGGTTTCGGTCGATCAACCAAGAGCCCACCGGTCGGCAGCGCAGGATGGGGTGAGCGCTTTGCTCCACCCGTCCTTTGCCTAGGCCGGCTGCATTGCAGCGCCTTTGGCACGGCTCAGAAGGCTGAGGAAATAGATGAGGCAGCTCAGCAAGACGATCCAGAACGTCGTCGGCCAGTCGGTCAGGTAGGCAAGGGCGATGCCGCCCCAGGTCTCGGCCAACGCCAGAACGACCGAGAGCGCGAAACCCCAGTGCAGGCGCGAGGCGAGCCGTTGCGCCGCGGCTGCCGGCCCGACCATCAGCGCAAACACCAGCAGCACGCCGACAACCTGCGCCAATTCGGCGACGGCGATCGCCACGACCGCTAAAAACAGCACCGAGACGAGCCGCAGCGGGACGCCCTTGGCCTCGGCCAGCTCGGGCTCCAGGGTGGCGAACAGCAAAGGCCGCGAGATCGCCGCGAGGGCGAGGAGACTGACGATGCTCAGCCCCAGCAGACCCCAGAGGGTGCCGAGGCTGACGCCGAGCAGGTTGCCGAACAGGATCGCCGTCGCCTCGGTCGCGCTGGTCGTGTACAGGTACAGGAACAGCACGCCCAGACCGAGCGCCAACGACAGGACGATGCCGACCGCGACGTCGCGCTGGCGCAGCCGGTCGCCGAGCACCCCCATCGCCACCGCTGCGATCAGGGTGAAGGCGAGCAGCCCCCACAGGGCGCCGATGCCGAGCAGCACCGAACCGGTGGCGCCGGCGAAACCGACATGCGACAGGGCGTGGCCGGCAAAAGCGAGATTGCGCAGCACCAGAAAGAACCCGACGGCGCCGGCGACGATCGCCACCACCCCGCCCGCCATAAAGGCGGTGCGCATGAAATCGTACTCAAACACCGGGACGGTCGCCCTCGTGGCGATGGGCTTCGGCCTCGACCGCACCGTGCCCGGCGACGACCAGAATGCGGCCGTTGACGCGCAACACTTCGATCGGCGTCCGGTAGAGGCGCGACAGCACCGCGTTGGTGATCACCTCGTCGACAGCGCCGAGCTCGGCCCGGCCATGCCCCAAATAGAGCACTCGATCCATGCTGCCGAGGAGCGGGTTGAGGTCGTGCGCGGTGAACAGAACCGTCATTCCGAGCCATTGCTGGACGCTCTTGACCAAGGCGACGACCGCCTGCTGGAAATGCGGGTCGAGGCTGATCAACGGCTCGTCGAGCAGCAGCAGCTGCGGCCTCCCGAGCAGGGCCTGGGCCAACAGCAGCCGCTGCAATTCGCCGCCCGAGAGTTCGGCAAGGCGCCGCGCGGCGAGCTCGCCCGCGCCGACCGTGGCGATGGCGCGATCCACCTCCCGCCGGCCGCGGCGGCCGATCAGCGGCAGCCCCCAACGCTCTCCATCCAGCGCGCTGGCCACGAAATCCCAGGCACAAATCGGCAGGTCGGCGACGGCGGCGCGCTGTTGCGGCAGATAGCCGGCGGCGCGGTTGCCGCGTCGCGGCGTTTCGCCAAGAACCTTGATCGCGCCGGACACGGGTCGCAGCAGCCCCAACATCGCGTGCAGCAACGTCGTCTTGCCGGCGCCGTTGGGACCGAAGACCCCGATGAACTCGCCCGGGCGGATCGCGGCGCTGACCTCGGCGAGCACGATGCGCCGCCCACGGGCGATGGTCACCCGGTCGAGCTCGATCGCCCAATCGCTCAATGGGCAAGCGCGCGGTCGAGCGCATCGAGCTGCGACAGCATCCACTCCTGGTAATCCTTTCCGCGAGGCTCGGTCTCGCTGACCCCGACGACCGGCACGCCGGCATCGGTCGCAATCATGCGCATGCGCCGGGTCAGGGCGTCGCTCGTCTGGCTGTTGTAGATCAGGACCTTGACCGCCCTCGACCGGAGGTCCTTCTCGAATTTCGCGATGTCGGCGGCGCTGGGTTCGGTGTCGTTCATGATCGCGAGCTGAAAGCCGGGATTGCGCACCACCAGGCCCAGAGCGTCGGCCATGTAACCGAAAACGGGCTCGGTGGCGGTGACCCTGGTCCCGGAATATTTTTGGCGCAGCTCGGCGATTTTGGCGTCGAGCGGTGCGAGCGATCGCCGGAATGACGCCAGGCGGCGGGCGTAGTCGGCCCGGCGTGCGGGATCGAGCCTGGCCAAGGCGCGGGCGAGCTCCGCGGCCAGTGTCGGCATCGTCGCGGGGGCGTACCAGAGATGCGGGTTGTCGCCGGCCCGTCTGTGCATCAGGCTCGCCGCGACGATGACGACGCGCGAGGAGAATGGCGACGCGGACAACAGCTTGACCGCCCACGGGTCGTAATCGGCGCCGTTGTAAATAACGAGCTGAGCCTCGGCCAGTGCCCGTGCCGTCGATGGGCTCGCCTCGAATTCGTGCGGGTCCTGGTCCGGGTTGCTCAGGATGCTGGTGACCGCAACCGCCCCGCCGCCGATCTGCCGGGCCACGTCGCCATAGAAATTCTCGGCGGCGACGATCCTGAGCGGTGCCGCACCGGCCGTGGGGATTCCGATGATGCAGGCGACGAGCCAGATAACGATCAGGTGACGCATGCCGCTCGTCTCCGCCGCAAGGCGGCCTATATGGGGCAACTATATAACGTAGCACACAGCACATCGCGATTGCATACCCGGGATCTCTGCAGCAGCTCGAGGTTACGCGACGCGTGGCGCGGCCGTTGCGCGCGAAACCCGCGGCATCGAGGCGGCCAAGTTGACAACTTCACTGCGTCCTCCACAATCGAGCCTGCCAGCCGGGCGGCCCCGTTGCTCGAAAAGTTGCGGAGGGCGAAGCCCCGGCATACTCGCGACAGAGCCGGGCCCAGCGGGGACGAGGCAGAGGCTTGGGGTAAGAGGAAGCAGCGCGATGACGGAGGCGAACACGACTGCGCATGGCCCGGGCGAGATGATGGGCAATGCCGGGCCGGGCATGCTGGCCGGGCTGCGGGTCATCGAGCTCGCCGACGAGCGCGCGGAATATACCGGGCTGCTGCTCGCCGGCCTCGGCGCCGAGGTGGTCAAGATCGAACCACCCGAAGGCAACGCCACCCGTCGCATCGGTCCGTTTCTGGAGGATCGTGCCGGCCCGGAGCGCTCGCTGTTCTTCTGGAACTACAACCGCAACAAGAAATCGGTCGTGCTGGATCTGCGCGAACCTGCGGCATGCGAGCATCTGCGGCACCTGCTCGGAGGCGCCGACGTCCTGCTCGATGCGAGCTGCGGCGCGCTGCAGGCGGCGCTGGGGCTCGACCGTGCGGCGCTCGGCGCGCGGTTTCCGCAGCTGGTGACGGCGCGAATGACTCCGTTCGGCGATGACGGGCCGTGGCAGGATTTCAAGGCCTCGGACCTCGTTCATCTGGCACTGGGCGGCGTGATGATGAATTGCGGCTATGACCCGGACCCGAGCTTCGAATACGACACGCCGCCGATCGCCCCGCAAATCTGGCACGCCTATCACATCGCCGGCGAGCAATTGGCGACCGGGATCATCGCCGCGCTGATCCACCGGCATCGGAGCGGCCGGGGGCAGGACGTTTCGGTCGCGATCCACGAGGCGGTGTCGAAGAACCCCGAGCAGGACATCATGTATTGGGTCATGCGGCGCGTGCCGTTGTGGCGGCTGACCAACCGTCACGCGGCCGAGACCCCGAATCATTCGCCCGGCATCTGCCACACCAAGGACGGGCGCTGGTTCATGTCGCACGGCATGGGTGCACGCGACCTGAAGAACCTGGTGCCGCTGCTGTCGAAATACGGCATGCAGGCCGATTTGCAGCCGCCGGCCCCGGACGTGGATCTTCGGGCGCGTCAGGTTCCCGGGACCGCCGCCGGAGACGAGACGCGGGCGCACATGCTCGACATCGTGCAGCGCTTCATCCGCGCCTGGACCTATGCCGACATGCCGTGGCGCGAGGCGCAGGACGCCGGGCTCTTATGGGCGCCGTTGCGCAAGCCGCACGAGAACGCGCTCGACGAGCACTGGCTGACGCGCAAAACCTTTGCCGAGGTCGAGCATCCGGAGCACGGCCGCAGCTTTCGCTATCCGACCAGCAAATGGCTCAGCACCAGGACGAGCTGGCAGGTTGGCCGGCGCGCGCCGCTGCTTGGCGAAGACACGGCCGCGGTTCTGAGTGAGGCGTCGCGGCGTCCGAGCGTGCCCGCCGAGCCGCGCGGCATCGCGAACCCGCGGCTTTCGGCATTGCACCTCAAGCCGTTCCCGCTGCAGGGCATAAAAATCCTCGATTTCGCCTGGTTCCTCGCCTCGGCCGGCGGCACGCGGTTTCTCGCTGCGATGGGTGCGGAAAGCTTCAAGGTCGAGTGGAAGGACAACCCCGATACCAGGCTCGCGGCGATGGCGCCGGTCGGCGGGCGCGCGGCGCGCGATGCGGCGACCGGTCCGTTGCCCGGCGTGCGCGACTCCGACATGGGCGGCCAGTTCAACAACAAGAACGCCGGCAAGCGCGGCATTTCGCTGAATATCCGTCACCCGAAGGGATTGCAGATCGCCAAGGATCTGGTGCGCGTCTGCGATGTCGTTGCCGAAGGATTTTCTCCTGGCGTTCTCCAGCGCCTCGGGCTCGGCTACGACGTGATCAAGAGCATTCGGCCCGACATCATCTACATCCAGCAATCGGGTATGGGGGCGCACGGGACCTACGGGCGGATGCGCACCGTCGGGCCGGTGGCCGCGGCCTTCGGCGGCCAGGGCGACATGTCGGGCCTGCCCGAGCCGGCGATGCCGGTCGGCTGGGGCTATTCCTATCTCGACTGGATGGGCGCCTATGGCTATGCGCTGGCTCTGCTCGGCGCGCTGTACCACCGCGAACGCACCGGCGAGGGCCAATGGATCGACGCGTCGCAATGCGAGTTGGGATTGTTCCTGACCGGCGCGACGATCCTCGACTGGTCGGCTAACGGGCGCGAATGGCGGCGCTACGGCAACCGCTCGCCCTATAAGCCGGCGGCGCCGCATGGCGCCTATCGCTTGCGCGGGCAAGGATCGCTGGATCGCGATCGCCTGCTTCACCGATGCCGAATGGCAGGCGCTGGCGCGGGCGGCCGGGCAGGGGGCGTGGCTCGACGATCCGCGTTTCGACACCTTGGAGCACCGGCTCTCTCATCAGGATGCGCTCGATGCGGCGATTGAAGCCTGGAGCCGCACCCAAGATCGCTATGACTGCATGATGAAACTGCAGCGCGCCGGGGTGCCGGCCGGGGTGTGCCAGAACGCCGAAGACCGCGTCGAGCGCGACCCGCAGCTGCGTCACCTCAAATGGCTGACCGAGGTCACCGGCACCAAGATCGGCACCTGGCCGATCTACGAATTGCCGATGAAGCTCAGCGCCACGCCCGCCTATATCGGCGGCCCGATCAATCGCGGCGCGCCGTGCTACGGCGAGGACAATCTGTGGGTGCTGACCGAGCTGCTCGGCCGATCACCCAGCGAAGTCGAGCGGCTCGCCGAGGAGGGCGTCATCTGAATGCGCGATCTCGCGGAACCGAAGAACAATATCGTGGTGCCCGGATTGACCCTGGCGCGACCCCGGTTCGGTCGGCCGGCGCCGTTGCCGTCTGGGCCAGGCGCCCCATGCCCCTCGCGATTTCGTCCTCTTCCGAACACGCCGCCGATCGGCTAAGCTCCTCTCGTCGGTGTCGTGCTCGCCTTGAGACCGACAAAATTGTTCGCCCTTTCTGGCTGCCGAATTCGCACCGTTCCCCAACCGCAGAGTTTGCCCATGTCAGATCTACCCAGTATGCGCCGCGCGCAGGTTGCCGTCCGCCGTGCCGCCGCCGGCGTGGTGGTTCGGCCGTGGGGGGTCGGTTCGGTCGGTCGGCTGTTCGCGTCGCTGAACATCTGGTTCTGGGCGATCGTCGGGGTGCCGACGCTGGTCGCGGCGGTCTATTATTTCGGGATCGCCTCTAACCAGTACATGTCGGAGGCGGAATTCGTGGTCCGCGGCCCGGGGGCATCGCCCTCGATGCTGGGCGGCCTCTCCAGTCTGCTGCAAGGCGGCGACACCGCGGGGCAGGACGATGCGATGCTGGTGCAGGCGTTCATCATGTCGCGCGATGCGGTCCGCCAGCTCGACGAGCACGACGATCTGCGCGCGATCCTTGATCGGCCGGGGGCCGACATTGTCTCCCGGTTTCCGGGAATGTTCTCCTGGCGCGACGATTTCGAGGCGCTCTACAAAGCCTATTCGAGGTTCGTGTCGGTCGATTTCGACGCAACGACCAATGTCAGCACCCTGGAGGTCAAGGCTTATCGGCCGGAGGATGCCCAGAAGATCAACAAGGCGCTGCTGGCGGCGAGCGAGCAACTGGTCAATCAACTGAACGAAAGGTCGCAGAAAGACGCCGTGAGCAGCTTCCAGGCCGAGGTCGACAAGACGCAGACGCGCATCACCGCGATCCAGGCCCAGCTGACCGCCTACCGCGTGCGGGAGCAGATGCTCGATCCGAAATCGGCGGCCGAAGGCCCGCTGAAGCTGCTGGCGGAGCTGAACACGCAACGCGCCGAAGCCCAGGGGTTGCTTACCGATGCGTTGAGAAATTCGCCGAACAGCCCGCAAATACCGGTGCTCAGGACCCGCCTCGCATCATTGGCCAAGCTGATCGTCGAGGAGCGCGGCAAAATTACCGGCAACAGCGGCTCGGTGGCCGTGGCGCAGACCGGATACGAGCACCTCGACGTAGCCCTCCTGCTTGCCGAAAAGCAGCTGGCCTCGTCCTACACATCGCTCGAGGCGGCAAAGCTCGATGCGCAGAGGCAGCAGCTCTACCTCGAAACCATCGCGCAGCCCAATCTGCCCGATTTCCCGCTGTACCCGAAGCGGATCGTCTCGTTTTCGATGGTGTTGGCCACCTGCTTGCTCGCTTACGGCATCGCCTGGCTGCTGGTCGCGAGCGTGCGCGAACATGCCGCGGCCTAGCAGCGGGTTCGGCCCCGGCGTCGCGCGCCGATGATCAAGGTCAGCGAGGTTTGCAAGGACTATCCCAGCGAAAAGGGGGGCTATCGCCGGGTGCTGAACGAGGTTTCGTTCGAGCTGGCGAGGGGTGAAAAGATCGCCGTGCTCGGCCGCAACGGCGCTGGAAAATCGACCTTGATCCGGTTGCTCGGCGGCGTCGAGTTGCCGACCAAGGGCACGATCGAGCGGACCATGTCGATCTCCTGGCCGGTGGCGGTCGCCGGCGGCGTTCATGGCGTCCTGACCGGCAACGACAACATCCGCTTCATCGCCCGCGTGTACGGCAAGCCGTTCCAGATATTGCGGGACTTTGTCGACGACTTCGCGCAACTCGGGAAGTTCCTGTCGGAACCGGTCAAAACTTATTCGACCGGAATGGCGGCGCGGCTCAATTTCGCCCTGTCGCTCGCCGTAGAATTCGACTGCTACTTGATCGACGAGGTCATCGCGGCCGGCGATCACGGGTTTCAGCTGCGGTGTCACGAGGAACTCTTTGAGAAACGCGCCGATCGTGCGCTGATTCTGGCGTCCCATGTGGGCGATTTCATCAAGAGCTATTGCTCGCGCGCGCTCGTCCTGCATCGCGGACGAGGCAAGGTGTTCGCCGACCTCGATCTGGCGCTCGATATCTACAGCGCGCTGTGAGATCCGGCAGCGCAGCGGAGGCAGCACGGGTCTTTGCCGGCAGCCGGGCCGCGGGCGAAGCTCGGCCAGCAATTCGAGGCACTCGACCACCGGGCCGCGGCTCGCGGGCGGAGCCTGATCGATCGGCATATGCTGCGGCTGCCGCGGTGCAACGACGACGGAGGATCGGTTCGCCCAATGGTTGCCAACCCAGAGGATGCGTCGCAGACGGTTCGGCGTGTCATCTATGACGGCCTCAATCTGTCGCTGGCCCAGGGTACCGGCGTCGCGACTTACACGCGGATGCTGGCCCGGGTTGTTAGCGATCTCGGCTACGAGGTCGGCGTCGTCTACGCCTCTGCGCAGAGGCCGCCTAAGGACCGGCTGTTGCGCGAGGTGGCGTTTTTCGACGAGAAGCGGGCGACGAAGACCCCGCTGACCCGGCAAGTCATCAACTGCTTCACCGACCAGCTGCGAACTTTTGCCGCGATCAAGCCCCTTCCGGTTGATTTCGAAGGGGTTGTCGTCCGCCGCCAATTCGAAACCACCTTGCCTGCGGATCATCGCGCATTTGCAACCCGAAATCTCTTTGCCAATGCGCGTGCGCATTTTGCCAGAACCAACAAGTTCGTGCGTCTGACTTTCGACCAGCCACCTGATATCTTCCACTGCACCTATCCTCTGCCGTTGCACTCGCGGTCCGCCTGCAACATCTACACGATCCACGATCTCGTGCCGCTGCGGCTGCCGTTCACCACCCTCGACAACAAGCGGCAAATGTTTCGCGTGCTCAAAAAGATCGCGCTGCGGGCCGACCATATCGTGACCGTGTCCGAGAATTCGAAGCGCGACATCGTCGCATTGCTCGGCGTCGAGGAAAGCCGGGTCACCAATACCTATCAGGCGGTGCACTTTCCGGAGGCCTTTCGAGAGCGGCCGGATGCGGCCATCGCCGAACAGCTGGAAGGGTCCTTCGGGCTCGAATTCAACGACTATCTTTTGTTCTTTGGAGCCTTGGAGCCGAAGAAGAATGTCGCCCGGCTGATCGAGGGCTATTTGTCATCGGGGGCCGACATTCCGCTGGTATTGGTGGCCGGCCAGGGCTGGAACAACGAGGCTGAAACCAAGCTGATCAGCCAGCTGCGCGAAATGCAGCGCTCGGAGACGCTGGCCAACCGCCGTCAGCGGCGAACCGTCCATCGCTACGACTACGTGCCTTTTTCGCTGCTGATCTCGCTGATCCGCGGCGCCAGGGCGGTGGTGTTTCCGTCGTTGTACGAGGGCTTCGGGCTGCCGGTGCTCGAATCGATGGTGCTGGGGACGCCGGTCGTCACCTCGCGCGAATCCTCGGTTCCGGAAGTCGCCGGCGACGCCGCCCTGCTGGTCGACCCCTACAGCACCGACGAGATCGCCGCGGCGATCCGCACGATCGTCGACGATGCCGATCTGCGGGCCGAACTGTCGCGCCGCGGCCAGGCGCAGGCGACGAAGTTCTCGGTCGACCGCTACCGCGAGCGGGTCGGTGCGCTCTATCGCGCGCTCGCCTGATCGAGCAGCCCAGCCTGCCGCGGCGAAAGCGTTGCGGTCGGCTTTCCGACCCGACTATAAACACTGCGGGCACATGGCACGGCAAATCCGGCAGAGAGGGCAGGAATGCGGGAGTTTCTGAGGAGCCTCGCCATTCAATGCCGCGTCGTCGGCGCGCTGATCATGCGTGAAACCTATACTCGGTTTGGCCGCGAGAACCTCGGCTTTGCCTGGACGTACGGCGAGTTCCTGGTATTCGCGCTGCCGGTCATTGCGATGTGGCGGATCATCCGCGGCCATTACGAACATGGCTTGTCGGTCGTGCCCTTCGTGTGGAGCGGCTATTTCCCGATTCTGCTGTTTCGCCATATCGGGGGCCGCATGATTTTCGCGGTCCGCGGCAACGTGGCGCTGCTTTATCACCGCAACGTCACCCCATTCGACACGGTCCTCTCCCGCATGGCCATTGAAATCATGGGGAATTATGGTGCTGCGGTGTTTGCGTTCTTTGCGTTTTACGCGACCGGACTCATGGACTGGCCACGAAACATGCCAATGTTGTTTCTAGGCTATTTCTTCATGACTTGGTGGTGCGTCGCTGTGGGATTTATCATCGCCGCGTTCAGCGAACGCACCCCGGTATTCGAAAAAGTCTGGCAGCCTGCTTCGTATATGTACCTACCGGTTTCCGGCTTTTTTTACATGGGTGCCTGGCTGCCCCCGGCAATCCGGAACGTGCTGGAGAAAGTCATGCCGGCGTTCCCGAGCTACGAGATGATCCGCTCCGGGCTGTTCGGCCCCGTGATGCAATACTATTATGATATCCCCCTGCTCAGCCTCACCCTCGCCGCCCTTACCCTGTTCGGGTTGCTCGGGCTGCGCGACGTGCGCCGCTACGTCGTCAACGAGTGACGGGCCGAACGCGGTGCCGGCATCGGACCGCACTACTCCGCCGGAATGGCCAATCTCTCGAATGACAGGGTGCGGGCGAGCTGCCTGGCCGAACTCCGTGGCCATGCAAGCAACGGAGGAGATTGTCGCGATCGCGACCGCGCCAGCCCTCACCGGCGATAGTCCCGCCGTTGCCGCGGGCGGCGGTCGAGTGGCGCAGGCGGCAAAATTAGGCTCCGCTCAAGTCTCCCAGAATGTCCCGGCAATCGTGCTCGATGTGTCGCGCCTGTTGTCGCGCGCCGGGCGCGGGACGCCGACCGGGATCGACCGCGTCGAGCTCGCGTATGCCCAGCACCTGATCACCGGACCGGCGCCGCTCTCTTTTGCGACGAGCGATGCGGCCGGCCGGTTCGGGCTGCTGCCGCGGGATGCCGCGGCCGGCTATGTAGCGGCGCTGGCCGCGGAGTGGCGTGGCGACGGCGGGGTGCCGCCAGCCGATCGGCGGCTCAAGCAGATCGCGCTGCGTTTGCGGGCCCATGCGCTGCTGCGCGGCGCGCGCGCGTTGCGGGCGCTGCTGCAGGCCGGTCCCGAGCCTCCGGTCTATCTGCTGGTCTCGCATTATCGCCTGGAGGCGCGCCGCGCGCTGGCACGGCTCAAGGGCGGCGGCAGAACCCGGTTTGCCTGCCTGATCCACGACCTGATCCCGATCGAATTCCCCGAATATGCAAAACCCGGGCAAGATCTGCGGCATCGGCGGCGGATCGAGACCGCGGCCGCGCTCGGCGACACAATCATCGTCGGTTCGTCCGCGGTCGGTGATGCCTTCCGCCCCTATCTGGAGCGGGCCGGACGCGCCCCGCCCGTCCTGGTCGCCCCGTTCGGGTGGCACCTGCCCGCGCCCGCGCCCGCGCCGGCGTCAGCGACTGCGCCGCCAGAACCCGGCGGCCCGCCCTATTTCGTCTGCGTCGGCACCATCGAGGCGCGCAAGAACCATTTGCTGCTGCTGAATTTGTGGCGCCGGCTCGCGGCGGAGCTGGGCCCCGCGGCGCCGCGGCTGGTGTTGATCGGCCAGCGCGGCTGGCTCACCCAGAACGTCACCGACATGCTCGATCGCTGCCCGGCGCTGCGCGGTCTCGTCATCGAGCGCAACGCGCTGCCCGACGCCGAGATGGCGGGGCTGATCCGCGGCGCGCGGGCCCTGCTGCTGCCATCGTTTGCCGAAGGCTTCGGGTTTCCGGTGATCGAGGCGCTGGCCCTCGGGGTGCCGGTTCTGTGCAGCGACCTGCCGGCGCTGCGCGAGACCGGCGGCACCGTCCCGGACTATCTCGACCCGCTCGACGGCTGCGGCTGGCGGGCCGCGATCCTCGACTATGCCGCACCGCAATCGCAACGGCGCGAGGCTCAGCTGCGCCGGCTGACCGGCTGGCACCCGGCCCGTTGGGAGGACCATTTCGCCGCGGTGCGCCGGATGATCGCACGGCTCGCCGGGTCGGTCGGGGCAGCAGGTCCCTGAGCGCGGTCGCGCCGGTCGAGCCGGCTTGTGCAGCATGCAGCCCGGCTCCGGGCCGTTCACGGGCTCCGTCGTCTGCGGCTCCTTGCTTTCGGGCGCATCGGCGATTGCGGGCGGCCGCGGTTGCCGCGTCAGGGTTACCCCCAGCAGGCTCAAATTTCCGGCGAAGGCTGGACGCTCGTTGGACAGCGCCGACAACGGTCGAGTTTTACCTTTTCCGAAGCGACGGATCAGCCGCTGTATTTCCTATTGCGAATTTGCAGCCTGTGCTTGACGGCCGGTCGGCTTTGGCCCATGTGGTATTGTCGCTGCGGCCCACGGTGCCCGCCCAAATACCTGTCGAACTGATTAGGGCGCTCGGGTTATGAAACGCTGTCGCGGCTTCGCGGTCCGATGGCAGCAACAGCATCGCCGCACGAGATGATGAGCGCGCCAGGCGCCTTCGTCAGGCTCGCGGACCGCGCTGCGCAACCACGCAGCAGCCTTCTATCCCGTGATCCGGCGCCGCAAGCAACCGGCTGGCAAAAGCGCATCGTCGGTGCTCCGGTTGCCTTCACTCGATAGCAAACATCAGCATTGCGAGACCGACGGTGTATGCTGCCGGTCAGACGGATCGGTTTCCGGCACATGCGAAAAATGACTTTGCGGAGGGTCAGGTTGCCTAAATGGCCGCATCGGCAACCGCCTCGCGCGGCGCCCCCGGAGCCTATCGTCGCCGTGCCGTCGCCGGGACGCACACTAGAAGCCGGTGGCGTGGATTCATTGGCTAGCGTGCCGCCAAACCCTGCGGCTCTCCGGAACATCGACGAGCGCCTAATCGAAGTGGTCCGCATGCTGCCGAAACTGCTGGCACTGAGGCAATTTGCCTCGATGGACCGATTTGCGCTCGAGGCCCTCTGTCGCGCGCAGGCGCAGCCGCTTTATCTCGGCGATCATCGTGCAATTTGTCGCATACTTAGCCGCTACAAGCTTTTTCTCGATACCCGCGATCGCGGATTTGCGGCGCACGTCCTTCTGGACGGCTATTGGGAGATGTGGCTTACAATATTCATGTGTCGCCGGATCCAACCGGGCATGGTGGTGGTCGATGTTGGCGCCAATTTTGGCTATTACACATTGCTGCTCGCGGGCCTGGTTGGACCGGAAGGGCACGCGTTCGCCATTGAGCCCAATCCGGCTGTCGCGACGCTGCTTCGGCAATCTGTCGCTCTGAACGGCTTCGCCTCGCGAACATCGATAATCGAGGCCGCTGCGGGCGCCGACCCACTCGGACAAGTGCTGTTGTATTCGCCGCATGGTGAGTTTAAGAACGCGTGCATCATCGAATCCCCACAAATGGTGAATTCCGTCAACGGAACCCTCCAGCACGTTAGCCAGGTGAAGATCGATGACATTGTTGCGGCAAAGCCGCGTGTGGATTTTCTAAAAATTGACGCGGAAGGCGCGGAAGAATCAATTATCGAAGGGATGCACCAATGCATCGAGGATCATAAGCCATCTTTCATCTTAGAGTTCAATGCCGCGCGCTGCAAGCAACCAGAGAAACTAATCCAACAACTGACTTCCGTCTATAAGATCGTGTGCTACTTGGATTTCCACAGCAATCTGATTCGGACGACCGAGGCGGAATTGATGTCGCAGCATGTCGGAGAGGACTGGTTGCTGTTCTTTGACCACGAGACCGCCACCTCTTGATTATCAAGAAGCCGGCGCGCGGCGGCTGCCGTCGGGCGGCGCACTCAGGACGCCGTTGCGCTCATTGACGAAGAGCGGCGGCGAGCCGATCGCGGGTTTCGCCGCTGATCGCGGCTTTTGGCGCCACGGTGACATGGCCGAGGGCGAGCCGGCCGTCGAACGCCGCGCGTTCGTTGAATATCCTCAACTGCACCGGCTGATCGGCCGAATTATCGATGATAAACTGCAGATTGGCCTCGATGATCTGCTCGGCCGCCGGCTCGACGCGGGTGCAGGCAATCTGGCGTCCGACGACAACCTCGACCATAAAGCTCATCCCGGCGGCTTCTGCCGAAAAGCCCAGGACGATATTGGCCAACCACGACCCTGGCGGCAGATTGATATATGGTCCATAGACCAAGCACCGCACCCGGCCGGTGATGTCGACAAGACGCGCCGCAGTAACCGGCGTCGGCGGCGCCGGATCGTCATTGATGAAGAACAGCTCCGGCTCCCAGACGAGCGGCTCCAAATCCGCGCCCGACAGGTACGGCGCCAACGCGCCGCTGACGACGGCTCGTTGTCGCTCGCTTAACGCATCCCACCACGCGCGGTCCTCGACCCGGTTCGGCGTTATGCCGGCCTCGCCCAGCTCGGCAACGATCGCGGCAATCTCGTCCCGGCTCGCCGGCAACTCAAAATGCTCGGCGATTACCGCCGCGACAGCGATCGGATCGACGACATCGCCGCCCGACACGACAAGGGCGCCCGGCGCCTTCGTCAGGCTGAATATTGCCGCGCAGCTGCTGGCGACCGCTCGGACCGCTTCGGGCAGATCGCAGCCCATCCGTTCCGAGAGGTCGCGCAGCGCGGTCCGCGGGTCGCCGATTGCCACCAGGTACGGCCGCTTGGCCTCGATGATCTCGGTCTGAAGACGGGCCACTGGTTGCCGCGAGCACGCGACGAGACGAGACGCCCGGGTCTTCAAAACGGCGGCGGCAAGCTCCTCGAGCGTATTGAGGGCGATGCATTCCACGGTTCCGAAGCTGCATTCGGCCATCCGCCCGATGAGCGCGTCGCACCACTCGGCAAAACTGCTCGGCAGTCCGATCGAGAATAAGATCATCCGTTCGCGCCAGTGGTCATCCCGCGGCTAACGGCCCGCGGCGCGGTGCCGGAAACTCTTCGATCGAGGTCAGCGGCGAATCCGCCGAATCCGCAGCCCGCCATGTTTTGCGTCCTTTCTGTCGGTCTCCGCTGCCCCGGTTTGGAGGGGATTGACGACACTGCCGGGTTCCATCCAGTGGTCCGTAAGCGGTGGAGCGGGGACTTATTTCCATCGGGTGATCGGAGTCAATCACCGACGTTGCAACGATCCAACTCCTCGCGCCCTGGCCGCGATCAGCCGCGCTGCAGCGCCGCTTTGAACCCATTGAGGCGCTGGCGGCCCGCGGTTGATCAAGATGATAAGCACATATATGCCGTAGCGCGATGATCGCCTCCCGACCCGAGCTCGCGATGGTCTGAAAATAGATGCTGAAGGCGCAGAAGAATCAATTATCGAGGACATGCACCAACGCATTGTCGATCATCAACCGTCTTTTATCCTTGAGCTCAATGCTGTACGTTATAAGAAACCCAAAGAATTACTTCAACATCTGATCTCCGTATACAAAATAATATGTTATTTGGATTTTCACAGCAACCTGGTTCGCGCGACCGATACAGAATTGGTATCGCGACGTGTCGGAGAAGACTGGCTGCTATTTTTCGACCGGATACTGCTCTCTCTTGAGAGAGAGGCACAGCGCACGTGAGCGCACCCCGCATAGGATCCGGTTGAAGGCCGCCGCCTTGCTGCCGCCGACCCGTGCAGGCCCGCGAAAACCCGGCCTTTCAGCGGCAGTCGACAACCGGTGGCGGAGGGGATGAGATTCGAACTCACGATAGGGGTTTAACCCTATAACGGTTTAGCAAACCGCCGCCTTCAGCCACTCGGCCACCCCTCCACCGATCCAAAGGGTCGACACGGCGTATGCCGGCAATCTTCTAGCCAAGGCTCGGCGCCGAGTCAATTCGGCCGCAGCCCGGCCTGTGGCAAATGCCCGACCCGACCAGGCGTCTACCAGGTCCGCGGCTCAGTCGAGCCGGCGGTGCAGGCCGGTCGCCACGTCGAGGTATTCCGGGTCGTCCGGGCCGAGGATGCCGCGGCGGACGGCGAAATCGAGGATCACGAGATTGACGTTGAACTTGAAATCGAAGCTGCTGCGGATCCGCTCGATCACCGCGGTCGCCGGCATCAGCTCGAACCCGACGAATTCGCCGTCGCGGTTTTCCGGCACGAAAGCATCCGGCACCTCGAGATCGTAGACGAACAGCACGTCGTCGCGGATGCCGAGCGTGGTTTCCATGCGGTAGGAGACGGCGCCGGCGGGGCATGCCCGCTCGATCAGCCGCAGCGGGATCTTGGCTTCTTCGTCGGCTTCCTTGATCAGCGTCTCAAAGAGCCCGTAACCGTTGCCGATGCCGCCGGCGACGAGGTTGTCGAGCTTGTTCGGCGCCACCCGTTTGTCCGGCGCGCGGCGGCCGACCCACAGCGCCAGCTCGCCCCCTGCCTTGCCCCCTGTGCGCCGATAACCGTTCAGGTGCACCCCATAGGCCCGCGTGCCAAAAAACGGGACGGCGCCCCGGTCGAGGCGAAAGATCGGCGACCCGCCCCAGCGCGGCGCGACGTCGAACGTCTCGCTGCGCGTTTTCGGGATCTGCTTTTCGCCGACCAGCGCGTCGACGACCCGATCGACCGCCCGGCTGATCGCGGCGGCGTCGCCCCGCGCGACCAGCGCCACCTTGTCCTCGAACACCGCGAACACCTCGGGAAAGCGCCGCAGCGCCTCGGCGTTGTCGCGCCGCACCAGCCCGATCCGGTCGTCACCGGCGATCAGCGGCATGCATCCGGCCGGGTCACAGTTGTTGCAGCGTGCGAGATGGTCGCGGAACGACATCGACGGCAACGCTCGGTTCAGTCGGCGCCCAGCGGCCGGCAGCAGGTCGATACCGTTTCGACCGAAACGATCTGTTTCAGACAAGCGGCGATATAGTCGGCGGTGTCGCGGCCGAGCCCCCGCATCTCGATCTCGATCGCCAACCCGGCCCGATCGGCCCCCGACAGCGCGCTGCGCCACCCCGAGGGCACCAGGCCGCGCTTGGCGAAGAGCTCGAGGACGCGCGGCATCACGCCGGGCTCGGCCATGGCGTGAACGGAAAAATAAGCAGTCTCGCGCAGAGTGGTCTCAGCGAGGCTCGCGACAGACGACATGATCATGGTCCTTGGCAGAAACGGGGCGAAACAACGGGACCCGAACCCTCGCGGGGCTCGGGACCCTAATTCGCCGCTCGCGCCCGCCATTTGTCTGCGCAGCCATAGCGCAAGATGTAGGCCCGACCGAGGCACCCGTCAACTTGCTATGACCACCCGGACGTGACCGCCCGACATGACTGCCCCCGATATGACCGCCGCCGGATACGACTGCCCGGCCGTCGGCGCCGAGCTTCCGGATCGAAACCGGATCGAAACGCTCGCCCCTCCTGTTCTCCTGCAAAGCAGCTACGGGACAAGGAGCGGCAGCGATGGCAAGACGCATCGTCGTGGACAAGACCGAGGCGCGCCAGGGCAACAAGGAGGGCGTCGTCCGCTACGTCCTGGCGATTTCCCTGGTGCTCGTTGTAGTGCTGTTCGCGATTGCCTATGTAATCTTTCATTGAACGGAGGGCATGATGATGCCGCTGCGCGTGGGATTTTTGGCCGCGTTGACGCTCGCTACGGTTTCCGGCTGCAGCATCGGGGCACCCGAGCGCGCCAGCAGCATCCAGAACGTGAACGGCATTTCCGACGACATCTCGGCGGTCAGGATGACTCAGTCCGACTCGCTGAAGATCCCCGATCCGAACCTGCCGACCACCTATCCGCACACCTACCAGCTGCCGCCGGATTAACCCGGCTGCGTCTTCGCCGAGCCCCGACTCGGCAGGGGTGGCGCCGATGCGACAGGCAGGCGGCAGATGACCGGCGATTGGCGCTCTTTGTTGGCCACGGCGGAGCGCGCGCTCGGCTCGGCCGAGGCGTTTCTCGCTGCCGCTCGGGTCCGCCTCGCAGCCCTGGTCGCACCAGACGGCGCGATCGATCCCCGGCTTTTCGATACTCACCAATTCGCCGGCCACGCGCTGGCCTGGGTTGCGGCCGTGGTCGAAGGGCTGCGCCAGCTCACCCTCTGGGCTCGGCGTCTCGACGACGCCGGCGCATTCGGCCAGGCCGAGGCGCTGATCCTCGAACTCGCTTATGGCGAATATTTGGCCCAGCTCGCCGGTGGCGTGCCGATGGCGCAAGGCGAATTCGCCCGGCCGTCTGATCTGGGCTCGAGCGACAGCGAGACGGCGCCGCTGCGGATGGGCGAGGCGGCGGCGTTGATCGGGGCGCGGCCCGCAGCCCGCTCGCGGCTCGGCGCTTTGCTGGCCGAGAACGGCGAAGATGGGTTTGGACGCATCGGTCTCGACGATGCGACCCTGGCCCTGATCCGCGACCAGATACGCCGCTTCGCCGGGCATGCGGTGATGCCCTTTGCCCAGGACTGGCATCGCCGCGACGTGCTGATCCCATTGCCGCTGATCGAGGAGCTCGGCGGGCTCGGCGTCTTCGGCGTGACGATCCCCGAGGAATATGGCGGGCTCGGCCTCGGCAAGACCGCGATGTGCATCGTCTCGGAGGAATTGTCGCGCGCCTATCTGGGTGTCGGCTCGCTCGGCACCCGCTCGGAGATCGCCGGCGAATTGATCCGGGTCAATGGCACGCCCGCGCAACGGTCCCGCTGGCTGCCGCAGATAGCGTCGGGGGCGGTGTTGCCGACCGCGGTCTTCACCGAGCCCGCCGCCGGCTCCGACCTGGCCGCGGTCGCCACCCGCGCGGTGCGCGACGGCGACGTCTATCGCATCTACGGCGCCAAGACCTGGATCACCCACGGCGCCCGCTCGGACTTGATGACGCTGCTCGCCCGCACCGATCCGGACGAGCCCGGCTATCGCGGATTGAGCATGTTCCTGGCGCCGAAACCGCGCGGCAGCGAGGCCGATCCGTTTCCGGCGTCGGGGATCGACGGCACCGAGATCCCGGTGCTCGGCTATCGCGGCATGAAGGAATACGAGATCGCCTTCGACGGCTTTGCGGTGGCCGCCGAGGGCCTGCTCGGCGAGGTCGAGGGGCAGGGGTTCAAGCAACTGATGGCGACCTTTGAGAGTGCACGGATTCAGACCGCCGCACGCGCCGTCGGAGTCGCCCAGAACGCGCTCGAGCTCGGCCTCGCCTATGCGCTCGAGCGCCGGCAGTTCGGCAAGCCGCTCGCCCAATTCCCGCGGGTCGCCGGCAAGCTCGCGCTGATGGCGGCGGAAACCATGGTCGCGCGCCAGCTGACCTATTTCGCCGCCCGCGAAAAAGACCGCGGCCGGCGCTGCGACACCGAGGCCGGCATGGCCAAGCTGCTGGCCGCCCGCGTCGCCTGGTCGAACGCCGACAACGCCTTGCAGATCCACGGCGGCAACGGCTATGCGCTCGAATACCCGATCAGCCGGGTGCTGTGCGACGCACGCATCCTCAACATTTTCGAGGGCGCCGCCGAGATCCAGGCGCAGATCGTCGCCCGCGGCCTGATCGCCGGCCGGAATTAGAGATCGAGCTCCCGCACCTGATCGTTCCCCGCGAATCAAAGCTCGCCGCAGCCGGGCCAGAGGCCCATATTCATCGGTATGACGACCTTTGTGACGGGCCTTTTGGTGCTGGCCCTGGCCGGCGTGCTGATCGTGCTCGGTCTCGGCATCGCCCAGATGCTGCGCGGCGGCAACCCGCGCCGCTCGAACAAGCTGATGCAGGCGCGCGTCGTGATGCAGGGGCTGGCGCTGCTGCTGCTCGCCATCCTGATGCTGCTGGGCCGGCGTTAGCTCCCCGGCCCCGGTATCGAGCTATCGACCATGGTGCGGCTGACCCGGATCTACACGCGCGGCGGCGACAACGGCGAGACCTCGCTCGGCGATGGCTCGCGCGTGCCCAAGCACTCGCTGCGGGTCGTTGCCTACGGCACGGTCGACGAGGCCAACGCCGCGATCGGCCTCGCCCGCCTCCATGTCAATGCCGGGGTGGATCGCGGGGCCGATCCCGAGGCCGACGCCATGCTCGGCCGTATTCAGAATGATTTGTTCGATCTCGGCGCCGATCTGTGCACGCCCGAGGAGGGCCGGCGCGGCGCCGATCAGAGAAGGGCCGGCGCCCTGCGCATCCTCGCCGCCCAGGTCGAGCGCCTGGAGCGCGAGATCGACGCGATCAACGCGCCCCTGCGCCCGCTCGACTCGTTCATCCTGCCGGGCGGCACCGCGGCTGCCGCCTATCTCCATCTGGCGCGCACGGTGACCCGCCGGGCCGAGCGCCTGGTCGGCGAGCTGACCCAAAGCGAAAGGATCAACCCGGAGGCGCTCAAATACCTGAACCGCCTCTCCGACCATCTCTTCGTGCTCGGCCGCCGGCTCAACGACAACGGCGCCCGCGACGTGCTCTGGGTCCCCGGCGCCACCGGTTGAACCGCGCGGTTCGATCGCAGCTTCGTCCCGACCCCGGCTGAGCCAAAGTGTAGAAAACCACGACATCGGGTCGCGGCCGCCACTCGATGGTCGGCAAACGGTCTGAATTCCGCGCCCACAAAATTTCCGGTGATACCTTAGCGAATTTTCGCTAATTACGACATTCGGCTGACGTTTTTTCAACTTATTGGCCGATAAAGTCCCGATTTGCCGCTCCGGGCAGTCGGAAGCTCGCTGGTGAACTCTCGATCCGATCGCCGCGGCGCTCGTGCCACCCAGCCGCGAGGAAAGAGATGAAGCCGAAATTTTTATTGAGTGGCGCTGCCTGTGTTCTCGCCGCGGCTCTGACTTTGGCGCCGGTTGCCGCTCACCCCGCCGGCCCCTCCGGCCGGTTCACGCATCTACCCATGCAGCCCCGCCGCAATCCCGACGGAACCTTTGTGCGCCTTCGCGGCACGGTTACGACGTCGAGCTGGTCGGGATATGCCGTCACCGCCGCAGCGCCTTATACCAGCGCATCGGCGACGTGGCAGGTCCCGAACGTATCCTATGACGGCGGTCAGACCCCTTACGGTTATGAATACGTCTTCAACTGGGTCGGGGTTGGCGGCGACGGCGATGCGACCCTGATTCAGCTTGGCACCGAGTTGGTGGTCTCGACCGCCGGGGTCACATCCTTCTATACTTGGTACGAACTTTATCCTGCGGTCAGCGAGCCAGCCGGGTTGACGGTAAAGCCGGGCGACATCGTCAGCGCATCGCTGCAATGCACCGCCGCCTGCTCGCCGGCCCAGACCCAGACCTGGCGGCTGACCTTATCCGACGAGACGACCGGTGCGGCATGGACGCAGAGCTTCCAATACCAGTCGAGCATGGCATCGGCCGAATGGATCACCGAGCCGCCGTACTACAACGGCTTCCTGCCGCTCGCGGATTATGACCAGGCGACATTCGACCCGGTCGAGGCCAACGGTACCAACCCGAACCTGTCGCTGTCGACGAACGGTATCATCGCGCTCGACCAATGGGGCCAGACCTCGAACCCATCCGCCCCGGCGAGCGGCGACGTGTTCAGCACCTGTTGGGGCAGCAGCTCGTTGACGCCGTGCACCGCCGGCTCGTTCACGACGCCCCCGCCGGTGGTCACCGCCTCCCTTTCGGCCAACCCGAAATCGATCAGCGCCGGCCAGTCGTCCGCCTTGTCCTGGAGCTCGACCAACGCCACCTCATGCGCCGGTCAGGGCTTCATCGCGTCCGGGATTTCTGGCTCCGCCGTCGTCTCACCCACCGGGACGACCTCTTATGCGGTCACCTGCACGGACGGCGCAGATCCGGCCACGGCGATGGCCACGGTGACCGTCGCTTCGCCCGGCGGGACGACCTGCCACGGCGGCAAGAAGAAGTGCGGCTGAGCCGACGGTCTATCAATGACCGGGCGAACCCGCCCAGACGCAAAAGGCGCGACCCGAACGTCGCGCCCGTTGTGTCAATCGAAGAGATGGAAAGCTCAGGCCGATCTGCGGCGCCACACGAAGCCGAAGAGAACCAGCGCGCTGCCGACGAGTGCCAGAGCGCTCGGCTCGGGAATCAACGGCGGGCCTGAAGCGCAGTTGGGAGTACCGGGGGTGCAGGCGCTGCCCACCAGGAAGGTGTCGGGTGTGGTGCCGAAATCGAAGGTCACACCGGTTATCGTCGTGGCGGCCGTGATGGCCGAATCCGCGATATCGAACGTGCCCGTCCCGTTAATGTACGGAGAAAAGTTCCCGTTTGTGATCGAAGAATTCGCGCTGCTGTAATTGCCGCTCCCGTCCGGCGGGCCGATAATCATGTTTATAGGCGGCCCACCGACCGCAAAACTACCGGCTGTTTCGAGCACGATCATGCTGCCACTTGCACCGGTCCCCCAGTGCGTCGGCGGACCGGGGGAGGTGGTATATGGTCCGGTGGTGCTCGTGACGGTGATCAAAGAACCAGCCTGAGAGGACAGCGTCGGCGTACCCGCAGAACCACTGGGGGTAATCTCGATGCTGCTGAGCAGATCGCCGGCCGATCTCGGGTTGGCCTCCGTGTCGTTCAGCACTACGAGCAGCGTGCCGGCTCCCGGAGTTATCGAGGCGTTGGCAGCGCACGCCTCGCTGCAGCCGCCAGTGACGTTAAAATCGAAAGTCGTCGCCTGCGCGGTCTCTACCACAGCGAGCAACGAAGCCGCAGCGACCGCACCGGCAAGGGCCAAATGGAATTTCCGCATCAAATCCTCCTGGTGTCTCGCTGACCAAAGATGTCGCCGCCCACCCCCGCGATCCCGGCGATGCCAGTACGGAGGCAAGGTCCGTGCCAAGCTCCTTAACCCTTTGGAGAGTGACAATATAAATGGTTAAGACAATTCGGAGAGATAAGCAATTGTCAAAGATTCCGACAGATTTTGCAATGATGCCCGGGGCCGCCTCTCGGCTCCGACGACATAAGACATCCTGCTGTTCCAATGAACTGTTCCGGTATACCCCCTATAAACAACATGATCTTAGCTTTTAGGAGCAAACTCCTTGTAAATACCGAAGGATACTTATGCATAACCACGTCTATTTCGCCAAATTTCTGGCACGCGATGCTACTGCTTGGTCCCCGGCAACGCAAATTACGCACGGTGAGCGTCTATATCGGGACGCCCATAGTCACGTGATCGACATCGAGCCCGCGAATCGGCCGAGGCAGGGCGGTGTAAAAAATTCCGCCACATCGACACCGGAATCCACCCAGAGTCTAAACGCGCATGGCGAAAAGTCGGAGTGCTTCAGCCGATTCGGAAAGGGGCCTGAGGCATTTTTGGGGCCGGGAACAGCGCCCGTCTTAGGAATCCTAAGGAGATCCGGGGTCACGGCGATCCCGCCGCGCTTACGTTTTGACGCGCCGACCGATACCGATCCGTCCTCCACCGTCTGCTGTAAATAAATCCGACACCCTCTTCGCGATCGAGCGGCGGGTTTTCCCGCCAGTCGACTTCGCCGCTGCTGAGCGAGGCGGTCGCCGTCGTGTGGTCGAGGACATAGAGCCACTCGACCCGGTCTCATTTGACGATCTTGCCGCCCGAGGCCTAGTTGGGCGGCTCCTGGTGCGGGAACGTAATCGGCGTTTTTGACATTTGGAGTTGACCAGGACGGACGCGCAAAAGTCAGACATGCGACGTGCTCGATTGGGTTGACGTAATCCCGGCCGCGCTTCTATCTGGGACGATGGCTGGCCGATGCATCTCGACGATTTCGATTTTGCGCTGCCGCGCGGATTGATTGCCGATCGCCCGTGCGAGCCGCGCGAAGCGGCCCGGTTGCTGCACATTCCGGCGGCAGGGGGGCTGGCGGACAGGCGGATCGCCGATCTGCCGGATTTGCTGCGCCCCGGCGACCTGCTGGTCTGCAACGACACCATGGTGATCCCGGCGCGGCTCACGGGGCGGCGCGGTGCGGCGACGATCGAGGTCACCCTCGCCCGCGACCTGGGCGGCGGAGCGTGGCGCGCCTTCGCCAAGGGCGCGCGCCGGCTGCACGCGGGCGACCGGCTGGTGTTCGCCGACGACTTGGCCGCTTTGGTCGTCGAGAAGCACCCAGAAGGCGACGTGACCCTCGATTTCGGTCTCGAAGCCGAGCCGTTTCGGGCGGCGCTCGCCCGTTGCGGCACCATGCCGCTGCCGCCCTATATCAAGCGACCGCGCGACGGCGACCAGCGCGACCGCCGCGACTACCAGACGATCTTCGCCCGCAGCGAGGGTGCGGTGGCGGCGCCGACCGCAGGTCTGCACTTCACCCCGGCCCTCCTCCAGGCGCTGGCCCGTCGCGGCATCGAATGCGCGATGTTGACCCTGCATGTCGGCCCCGGCACCTTTCTGCCGGTCAAGGCCGGCGACCCGCGCGATCACCGGATGCACGGCGAATGGGGCATCCTCCCGGCCGAGACCGCCCGGCGCATCGCCGACACGCGCGCTCGCGGCGGGCATATCGTCGCCGTCGGCACAACCAGCCTGCGCCTGCTCGAAACTGCCGTGGCCGACACCGGCGAGGTGCGGCCCTTTGCCGGCGAAACCCGGCTGTTCGTCATGCCGGGATACCGCTTTCGGGCAATCGACATGCTGCTGACCAACTTCCACCTGCCGCGCTCGACCTTGTTCATGCTGGTCGCGGCACTGGCCGGGCTCGATCGGGTCAAATCCGCCTATGCCCATGCCGTCGACCGGCGCTATCGTTTTTTTTCCTACGGCGACGCCTGCCTGATCGAGCGATCGGCCGGCACGCCGATCGCTTGCCCGCCGGGGTGACGGGCCCCGCCCGAAGCGGCCTTCCGGCTGCTCACGCCAGCCCGAGAGCCGCCGTTCCCCTCCGGTTGCGCCGGCCCGCCGCCGCGACTAGTCTCGGATACCGGCCCCGCGCGATGCGGTCGCCGCGCAAGGAGGGGTGGCCGAGCGGTTGAAGGCGCACGCCTGGAAAGTGTGTAGACGGTGATGAATCGTCTCGCGGGTTCGAATCCCGCCCCCTCCGCCACTTTAGGAGCTTATTCAATAGCTCGACTGTGCGATTCGGGAACGTTCCTTCCTCGGCGCCCCGCCGTTACAGCGGCTTCTCGACGAGCTCGACCCGCCGCCCCCTCGCTGGAGCCAAGCTCGACGTATTCGTTCGATTTGACGGGAAGCCAAACAACACCACAACAGAGTGCATGGAATAAGATCCGCAAAGGTTCCCCGACAAAATCAACGGATTCCCGCCAGTGGGCGGCGGCGGGCCCTGAGGAAGCTCGGGGCGCGGCCGGCGGCGCCGGCCTTTTCTTCGTAACGGGTGGCGGGCCAGTCCGGCGGGCGCTCGCGCCAATCGGCGGGGCGGCGCGCCAGCCACTCGAAGCCGGGATGCCCGGTCACCCGCTCGAGCATCCAGGCAAAATAGTCGGGATCGTCGGTCGCCAGCCGTAGCTCGGCCCCCTCGGTCATGATCACGGCGAGAGCGTCGAGGGTCTCGGCGCGAGACGATCCGGCGCTTTTTGTGGCGCGCTTTCGGCCACGGATCAGGAAACAAGATGAAGACGCGCTCGATCGAGGATTCCGGCGGCAATGCCGCGATCAGGAGGCGCGCATCGTCGATGTAGAGCGCGCACATTGCCGAGACTGGCGACGCTCGACCTCGCCCAGCAACTTGGCGATGCCGTTCTCGAACACCTCGCAGCCGATAAAGCCGATCTCCGGGTGGCGTTCGGCCAATGCCGCGAGATGCTCGCCGCCGCCGAAGCCGATCTCGAGCCACACCGATCGCGGCGGGTCGGCGAACAGCGCGCGAGGATCGAGGCGGCCCGAAGGCGGCAGGCTCGAAGGCGAGAGAGGGCAGCAGTTGCTGGACCAGCCCCTGTCGGCCTGGGCGCAGCGGCCGGCCGCGCCGCCGCCCGTAGAGCACCCGGCGCTGGGTCGGCGCTCTGCCACGAGCGGGTCAGAAGCGAGCGGGTCAGCGACGGTCAGAAGGCGAGCGGGTCAGAAGGCGCGCCGCAGCTCGTCGACGAGGTCGAGCCGCTCCCAGGAGAAGCCGCCATCGGGGTCGGGGACGCGGCCGAAATGGCCATAGGCCGAGGTGCGCGTATAGATCGGCCGGTTCAGCCCGAGATGGGTGCGGATGCCGCGCGGCGACAGATCCATCAGCTCCTGCAGCACGCGGGCGAGCTTCTGCTCGTCGACCGCTCCCTCGGTATCGACGTAGAACGACAACGGCTTGGCGACCCCGATCGCATAGGCGACCTGGATCGTGCAGCGCTCGGCGAGCCCGGCGCCGACGACGTTCTTCGCGAGATAGCGCGCGGCATAGGCGGCCGAGCGGTCGACCTTGGTCGGGTCCTTGCCGGAAAAGGCACCGCCGCCGTGCGGTGCGGCCCCGCCATAGGTGTCGACGATGATCTTGCGCCCGGTGACGCCGGCGTCGCCGTCGGGCCCGCCGATCACGAACAGCCCGGTCGGGTTGACGAGGAAATTCTCCTCGTCGCACATCCATCCCGCGGGCAGGGTCGCGACCACATAGGGGCGGATGATCTCGCGCACCTCGTCCTGATCGATCCGGTCGGAATGCTGGATCGAGACCACGACCTTGGTCGGCGCGCACCGGCTTGCCGTCTTCGTATTGCAGGGTGACCTGGCTTTTCGCAGTCGGGGCCGAGCAGCGGCGTCCTGCCGGCGTGCCGCGCCTCCGACAGCGCCCGCAGCATCGCGTGCGCATAAAAGATCGGCGCCGGCATCAGCTGCGGGCGTCTCGGTGCAGGCAAAGCCGAACATCATGCCCTGGTCGCCGGCACCCTCGTCCTTGTTGCCGGAGGCGTCGACGCCCTGCGCGATGTTGGCCGACTGGCTGTGGATGTGGCACTTGATCGCCGCCCGCTCCCAGTGAAAGTTATCCTGCTCGTAGCCGATGTCGCGGATCGCCTGGCGCGCCACTTCGATCAGCTGCTCGCCGGTGATCGAGGCGGGGCCGCGCACTTCGCCCGCCAGCACGACGCGATTGGTCGTGACCAGGGTCTCGACGCCGCAGCGCGCCTGCGGCTCGACGGCGAGATAGGTGTCGACGATCGCGTCGGAAATGCGGTCGCAGATCTTGTCGGGATGGCCTTCCGACACCGACTCGCTGGTAAAGACGAAATCACGCTTGGCCAAGGGTTTGCCCCCTGCTGAAACATCGCGAGCGTAGAACGGCGCCCGGCGTCGTTGATGCCGCCTCGACGGACGAGCGTCAAGCCCCGATGCTGGTCGGGCGCCGGTATCGGCGGCGCCGCGGGCCCGATCGCCGCGGCGGCGGATCGCGCGGCAACGCTACTTTTCGGGCGGACGCTCGCCGCCGGTGGCCAGCGCCTTGGCAAGATCGAACAGGCGGCGGCGGACCACCGGATCCTCGATGCGGTAATAGGCGCTGACCAGCTCGATGGTCTCGCGCTTGCGCAGCGGGTCGGAGTCAAAGGCTTCGGCCGGCGGCTCGGCGAAACCACCGGGGATCGCCGGCGCCCGCACCGGGTCCATGTCGTCGAAAAAGAACGACACCGGGACGTCGAGCACCCGGCTCAAATCGTGCAGCCGGCTCGCGCCGATGCGATTGGCGCCGCGCTCGTATTTCTGGACCTGCTGAAAGGTCAAGCCGATCGCCTCGCCCAGCTTCTCCTGGCTCAGACCCAGCATGTTGCGCCGCAGCCGAACCCGCGAGCCGACATGAACGTCGATCGGGTTCGGCTTGTCGCCCTTTTGGCGGCCCGGCCGCCGGGTCTGTTGGTGCATCGCCATCTGGATCGATCGCTTTCTCGAAACAACTCGCCATATTTTAGATTGCTGCGCGGCGGCCGGTCAAGGCGCGGCTTCAACCTGAAATAACCTGCTGCAACCACAAGGCGGTATTCGCGGCTCAACCCAGCCGGAGCGCGACCGGCACCGCGCCGAGCAGCAGCAGCGCCAGGAACGTCCAGTCGCCGGTCCGGGCATAAGGGGTGCGCGCCGCGGCGGCCGGCAATGGCGCATCGACATAGCCGACCGCATCGAGACTGGTGCGGGCGAGGACCCGCCCCGAGGCGTCGATGACCGCGCTGATGCCGTTGTTGGCGACGCGAACCAACGGCAGGCCCTCCTCGATGGCGCGGGTGCGGGCGATCGCAAAATGTTGAAACGGCCCGGAGCTGCGGCCGTACCACGCATCGTTGGTGACGTTCAGCATCCATGCCGGCCGGTCGCTCTCGTCGACGACGGCGCCGGGAAAGATCGCCTCGTAGCAGATCAGCGGCGGCAAACGGCGGAAGTCCCGGCAAAGCGATGGTCCGCGGTCCCGGGCCGGCGCTCAAATCGATGGTGCCGGCGGTGATCTTGTTGAACGGCAGCCAACTCGCGCAACGGCACGTATTCGCCGAACGGGACGAGGTGCGCCTTGTCGTAATGGGCGACGATGTCGCCGCGCTCGTCGAGCGCCTCGATGCTGTTCCAGACCTTCTCGATCGGCGCCGGCGGCGGGTTCGCCGCGCAGCGCGCCGGTGATCAGATAGCCGCCTTGCGGGACGATCGCGGCGATCGCCTGCGCGCGCGGCCGCATCGCGACCGAGCAGAAACGGCGCTCGCCGCCTCCGGCCACAGGACCGCGGCGAGCGGGATGCGGCGGCCGGCGCCGCGCTCAGATCGAGCAGCCGCCGGAAATTGACTCGGGCGGCCGCCGGCTGCCATTTCAGGCTCTGCGCGATCGACGGCTGGACCAGGCGCAGCCGAGTGCCGGTGAGGACGGTCGGCATCGCATCCAGCCGGACGCCCCCGGCGCCGGCGAGGATCAGGACCAGCAGCCCGGCCGAGATCGCCGGCACCCAGCGCCGCACCGCCGACATCGGCGTCAGCGACGGCGCCCCGAACAGCGCCGGCAGCGAGGCGGCGAGCACGGTCACAAAGCTGAGCCCGTAGATGCCAACCCAGGCGACGCTCTGCAGCAGCGCGATGACACCCGGAAACCCGCCCGACCAGGCATAGCCGACGAGGTTCCACGGCAACCCGGTCAGGGCGTGGCCGCGGGCCCATTCGGCGATGCTCCAGGCGACGGCAAAGGCGAAGACCCGCGCCGTCGCCGGCAGATGCAGCGCGCGCGCGACGAGCCGAGCGGCAAACGAGCGCCAGCCCGATATAGATCGCGAAGCCGGCCGGCAGCCCGGCCGCGGCAAACGGCACCAGCCACCAGAACCGGCCGATGTCGACAAACAGCGCCGCGGCGATCCAATAGAGCCCGGCGAGAAAAAAGCCGAAACCGAAGACCCAGCCGAGGCGGAACGACGCACCGAGCCTGGCGCTGCCCTCGTCGAGCCACAGCAGACCGGGGAACGCGACCACCAGCACCGGGGTCAGGTCGACCGGCGGCAGCGCCGCCGCGGCGACAACGCCCAGCACGAAGGCGAGCCCGTAGCGTCGCCAGCCCGGAGAGCGCGGCGACATCCGGCCGCGAGCCGGCACAGCGGCGTGTCGATCCGGGAGCCGGGCTGGACGCGGAACACGAGGCCTCAGGCACTGGCGCTGGCGCCTCGCATCGCTCGCGGCCGGCAGGCTGCGCACTCGCAACCGCTTGATCCGCCGCGGGTCGGCTTCGAGCACCTCGAATTCGATGCCGGAGGGATGGGCGATGACTTCGCCGCGTTTCGGCACCCGGCCGGCGAGGGTCGAGACCAGGCCGCCCAAGGTGTCGACCTCCTCCTGATCGCCGGCCGGACGCAGGCGGATGCCCTGTCGCTCTTCGAGCGTCTCGATCGGGGTGCGCGCATCGGCGATCAGGGTGCCGTCGGCGCGCTCGACCAGATCGGCCCATCGGCCACGTCGTGCTCGTCCTCGATCTCGCCGACGATCTCTTCGATCAGGTCTTCGATCGTCACCAGCCCGTCGATCCCGCCGAACTCGTCGACGACCATCGCGATGTGGGTGCGCGCCTGGCGCATCTGCACCAACGAGCTCGAGGATCGGCAGCGACGGCGCCACGAACAGCAGCTTGCGCAGCAACGGCGCCAGCTTGGTTTCGCGCCGCTCGGCAACCGGCGGCCAGGATGTCCTTGACGTGGATGAAGCCGATCACGTCGTCGAGCGTCTCGCGATAGACCGGCACGCGCGAGTGGCCCTGCTCGATCATGCATTTGACGACATCGGGAAACGGCGTTTCGACATCGAGCGCGACGATGTCGACGCGCGGCACCATGACGTCGGCGGCGGTCTGGTCGTGACCCTTCAGAATGTTGCCGATCAGCACCCGCTCATGGGCGCCGAGCGGATCGGGATCGTCGGCCCGCGGCTCCTCGATCATCTCGTCGATCGTTTCGCGCAGGCTTTCGCCGTTGCGCGGCCGGCGGATCAGCCGCATCAGAGTGCGCAGGCGCGCAAAGCCCCGATCCTGGTCGGTCTGGCCGCTTCCTTCGGGCGGCTCTCGGATCGGTCATCGAGAAATCGGTTCGGCCTGATGCTCACATGGTGCCGCGATAGGGATCTGGCACCCCCAGACTCGCCAGTATAGACGTTTCCAGCTGCTCCATCGCGACCGCATCCGCGTCGGTCGCGTGATCATAGCCGAGCAGATGCAGCACGCCGTGCACAACGAGGTGGGAGAGATGGTCGGCAAGCGGCTTGCCCTGCTCCTCGGCCTCGCGCGCCACGGTCTCAAAGGCGAGCACGACATCGCCGAGCAGCATCGGCGCGCCGGGCGGGGCCGGCGTGCCGGGCTCCCAGGCCGGAAAGGCCAGCACGTTGGTCGGACGATCGATGCCGCGCCAGTCGCGGTTGAGCCGCTGTTGCGCGGCGTCGTCGGCGAGGCTGACCCCGAGCTCGAGCGCGGCCCCGGGGCCGATCCCGCCATCGGCCGGGCCGTGCGTCACGCCGCGCGGGCGGCGGCGGCGGCGAGGCGCTCGACCGGCGGGCAGGCCCGACCCAGGCGGTGCAGGGCGAGGCGATGACGACGAGAGCGGTCGAACCCGCTGAATGGGTCACCGCCGGCCCGGTCATGGCTCGGGGCCGCGCGCGGCTCGTTCGCGCGCCTCGTAGGCGCGCACGATGCGGGCGACGAATTCGTGCCGCACCACATCGCGATCGGTGAAGCGGACGACCGCGATGCCCTCGACATCGGCCAGGAGTGTCGAGCGCTTCGGCGAGGCCGGAGCGGGTCCCCGGCGGCAAATCGACCTGGGTCGGATCGCCGGTCACGACCATGCGCGAGCCTTCGCCGAGCCGGGTCAGGAACATCTTCATCTGCATCGGCGTCGTGTTTTGCGCTTCGTCGAGGATGACAAAGGCGCGCGACAGGGTGCGGCCGCGCATGAACGCGATCGGCGCCACCTCGATCTCGCCGGTGCCGAGCCGGCGGGCGAGCTGATCGGCCGGCAGCATGTCGTTGAGGGCGTCGAACATCGGCCGCAGGTAGGGGTCGACCTTGTCGCGCAGATCGCCCGGCAAAAAGCCCAGGCGCTCGCCGGCCTCGACCGCCGGCCGCGACAGGATGATGCGCTCGACCTGCCCGGTCATCAACAGATCGACCGCGGCGGCGACCGCGAGATAGGTCTTGCCGGTGCCGGCCGGCCCGAGCCCGAAAACCAGCTCGCTTTCGCGCAATGCCTTGATATAGGCGGCCTGCCCCGGCGAGCGCGCGGCGACGCGCCGCTTGCGGGTGCGGAAAGCGGCATCCTCGTGCCAGAGGCTCAGGCTGCGGTCGGCGATCTCGGCCTCGGCCAGGCGGATCGCCGCTTCGACCGCCGGCAGATCGATCTCCTGCCCGCGCTTCAGTCGGTCGTAAAGCCGCGACAAGGCCAGATGCGCCGCCTCGGTCGCCGAGGGCGGCCCCGAGATCGCCAGTCGGTTGCCGCGGGTGACGAGCGAAACGCCGAGCTGGCGCTCGATCCGGTCGAGATGCTGGTCGCGCTCGCCGTAAAGCGGCGGGAGCAGCAGATTGTCGTCGAATTCGAGCTGGGTGCGCCCTTCGGCCGGCTCGGCCCCGACGATGCCGGACGGCGGCGCGGTCATGCCGCGACCATCCCGGAAAGGCTGTTTTGACCGGCGGCCGAGATCAGCGCCGGGACGATGTCGCCGAGGCGATCGGCAGCGGCGGTAACATGCACGCTTTGCAGATAGGGGCTGCGCCCGACCAGCTGGCCCTGGTGCCGGCCCGGTTTTTCGAGCAGCACCGGCAGAACATGCCCGACGCAGGCCGCGTTGAACTCGCGCTGCTGCCGCGCCAGCAACGCCTGCAAGGCGGCGAGCCGCTCGGCCTTGACCGGTTCGGGCACCTGGTCGGCAGAAGCTGCCGCGGGCGTGCCGGGGCGCGGCGAATATTTGAACGAAAAGGCCTGGGCAAAGCCGACGTCGCCGACGAGGTCGAGAGTGGCGCGGAAATCCTGGTCGCTCTCGCCGGGAAAGCCGACGATCAAGTCGGTCGACAGCGCCAGATCCGGCCGCGCCGCGCGCAGGCGCTCGACCGTCCGCCGATAATCGGCCGTGGTGTGGCGCCGGTTCATGGCCGCCAGCACGCGGTCCGAGCCGCTCTGCACCGGCAGATGCAGAAACGGCATCAGCTGCGCCACGTCGCGATGGGCGGCGATCAGCCGGTCGTCAACATCGCGCGGGTGCGAGGTGGTGTAGCGGATGCGGTCGAGCCCGGGCAGCTCGGCGAGCGCGCGCACCAGGTCGCCCAGACCCCACTCGGCGCCGTCGGGACCCTCGCCGTGATAGGCGTTGACATTCTGCCCGAGCAACGTGATCTCACGCGCGCCCGAGCGGACGAGCCCGCGAGCCTCGGCGAGGACTTGCCCGACCGGCCGCGAGTACTCGGCGCCGCGAGTGTAGGGTACGACGCAGAACGTGCAGAACTTGTCGCAGCCCTCCTGCACGGTCAGAAAGGCGGTGGTGCCCTGGGCCGACCGCGCCTGCGGCAAGTGATCGAATTTGGCCTCTTCGGGAAAGCTCGTATCAATGACCCCGGCGCCGCCGGCGGCAAAGGCCCGCGCCACCAGCTCGGGCAGCCGATGATAGGTCTGCGGTCCAAAGACGAGGTCGACGAACGGGGCGCGGCGGCGGATCTCGGCGCCCTCGGCCTGGGCGACGCAGCCGGCCACGGCGATCAGCATGGCCTCGCCGCGGCGCGCTCTGCGCAGCTTCAGCGCGCGGATCTTGCCGAGCTCGGAAAACACCTTCTCCGCCGCCTTTTCGCGGATGTGGCAGGTGTTGAGGATGACCAGATCGGCGTCCGTGGCCGAAACAGCCGGCGCAAAGCCGAGCGGCGCCAAGAGCTCGGCCATCCGCGCCGAATCGTACACGTTCATCTGACAGCCATACGTCGCGATAAAGACGCGCTTGGTCACACCTGCATCCTCTCTGCGGTAAATGCGGCTGGTCTGAACGCGGCTCGGCTCATCGCGACATCGCCCGCGGGCGCACCGCGTCGATCGCCGGCGAGGAGAGCGCGGGGGATGGCGGCGGCGGCACCGGTTGCGGGCGACCGGCGAGCGCCGCAGCCATGCCGCCGGCGACGCGCGCATAGCAATAGCGGGCCAGCGCCTTGCGCGACCCGCAATCGGCGATCACCGTCGGCGGGTGGAACTCGACCACCACCTCGAGCGTGCCCAACCCGAGCATATTCCACAGGTGAGGCGCCCAGCTCGGCCGTTCCATACCAGGCGAAAAACGGCCGAAGCAGCCGGCCGAGCGGCATGCCGTCGAGCCTCGTATAGGCGATCGACACCGGTTGGACCGCGATCGGACCGGTCGCCTGCACCGGCTCGGCCGCGCTGAACAGCGCGCTCTTGAACGGCAGCACCCGGTTGCCGTCGCCGCTCGTCCCTTCCGGAAACAGGATCAGGGCGTCGCCCTCGGCCAGACGCCGGGTCATCGCCTCGAGCTGCAGGCGCGTGCTGCGCATCCGCCGGTCGACAAAGACGGTGCGCTGCAATTTTGCGAACCAGCCGAACAATGGCCAGGAGGCGACCTCGGCCTTGGCGATGAACGAGCCGACGATCAGCGAGCCGAGCACCGTGATGTCGGTGTAGGAAACATGGTTCGACGCGAACAGCACCGGCCGCGCCGCGGTCGGCGCCCCGATCGCGCGCAGGCGAAACCCGAGGATGCGGCAGCACCCGCGATGGTAAAGGCAGGGCAGCGTGCGCGACCACGGGCGGCGCAAGGCCAGACCCAAACCCTGCACCGGCATCAGGCCCAAGGTCCAGACGAGGTAGAGCGCGAGACGCGAGATCCTCAGCGCCGGAGAGCCCATGCGGTCAAGATGCCCATGCGTTTGTGGCCCATGCGTTTGTGGCCGACGCGTCTGCGGTCCATGAGAGGTTAGTATGTTTTGCCCGGCGTATGTAGTGGCGCGAGTACTTCGCGCTGACGAGATCGGTCTTGACGACGACGCACACGTCGATGGTGTTGAACTCGCGGTCGATCACTGCGCCGTCCCCGACGAACCCGCCAAGGCGCAGATAGCCCTTGATCACCGGCGGCAGCCCCATTAGCGCCCGCGTCGGATCAATGGCTCGCGGCGGTCGCCGGCGCATCTCGACATAACGGTGGGGGAGAGCCCGCGCGCGCAGCGGCGGCGGCGCCAGATGATGATCATGCAGGTAGGAAAGCGGCGCCGCCAGCGCTTCGGGATCGGTGCCCGGCAGGCTCGCGCAGCCGAACATCAGCGCGATGTCGTAATAGAAAACGTAAGCCGCAATCCCGCTCCATAAGAGCTGCATCGCCGGCCGCTGGCGATAGGCAGCGTCGACACAGGAGCGGCCCAGCTCGAGGATTTCGCCGGCATAGGCGACCAGCGGTGCGATGTCGTACTCGGCGGCCGAATAGAACCCGCCGAGCCGAGCCGCAGCTTCCCGGCGGATCAGGCGATAGGTGCCGACGACGATCTTGGGTCCCGAGCCGCGGCTGTGGTCGAGCACCAGCAGGTGATCGCAGCCCTGGTCGAACCGGTCGGAATCGCGGCGCCGGTGCGACGCTTCGAGCCGTGGCCGCGCCCCGAGGCCTTCGTAAAAAACGCGGTAGCGCAGCGCCTGCACGGCGTCAATGTCGGCTTCGCTTTGCGCGAGCCGAACCTGCAGCGGGCCGGAGCGGATGTCGACGATCCGATCGGCCGGGCACCCCGCGGCGCGCCCGATCGACAGGCTGTTGGGCTCGAACCCGAAACCGCCGATCACGCCGCTCGACCGGGCCCGGAGAACAGCTCCGGCCCCGCGCAGCTCGGACCGAGGCGCGACAGCACCCGCATCGACGCCCCCTCGGGCGCGCGCAGCGGGCGGATCATTCGCCGTCGGGACCGGATTTGGTGTTGCGCGGCACGGCATAGAGCTCCAGCCGATGACCGACGAGATCGTAGCCGAGCTGATCGGCGACGGCTTGCTGAAGCTTTTCGATCTCCTCGTTGCGAAATTCGACCACCCGGCCGGTTTGCAGGTCGATCAGATGGTCGTGATGCGCACTCGGCATTTCTTCGTAACGCGAGCGGCCGTCGCCGAAATCGTGCCGGGCCAGGATGTTCGCCTCCTCGAACAGCCGAACGGTGCGATAGACGGTGGCGATGCTGATATGCGGGTCGATCTCGGTCGCCCGCCGATAGACTTGCTCGACATCGGGATGATCGGCGGAATCCGACAGAACGCGGGCGATGACGCGGCGCTGCTCGGTCATCTTGAGGCCCTTGTCGAGGCACAGCTGCTCCAGCCGCGAGATCATCCCGCCTCCGCCGCCACGGGGGGTCTGCACCCACTATAGAGCAAATCTTCGGGCAAGCCTATGTCCTGGACGAGCGCGCTGCGCGGGGCGTCCCGCCGCGCCAAGCTTATGCCCGCTGGCTTACGCCCGCGACCGCCTCGCCCGCGTGCCCAAGCCGATCTCCTTGGCCAGCCGACTGCGCTGACGCGCATAGTTCGGCGCCACCATCGGATAATCGGCCGCCAGCCCCCAACGCTCTCGATAGGCTTCCGGCGTCATGTTGTAGGCGGTCTTCAAATGCCGCTTGAGCATCTTCAGCTTTTTGCCGTCCTCCAGGCAGACGATGTAGTCGGGATACACCGATTTCTTGACCGGGACCGCCGGCTGCGGCCGTTCTGCGGGTGCAGCCGGGACGCTGCCGATATTGGCCAGGGAGTTGTACACTTGGTTGATCAGTTGCGGCAAATCATTTACAGACACCGTATTGTTGGATACGTGCGCGGCGACGATTTCGGTCGTCAGTGCCAGCAAATCGCTGGCTTGATCGGAGTTGTTCATAGCGATGGTCCCACCGTGCGGCTGGTCTTTTGAATATAAGTAACAATCGGGACCGCGGCAATCCGCTCGCTCACCGATTTCTTGCAATCCCGTAGCGGACGTGTGTAACATTTGGTGTAGCCGTCGATGCGCCGACAGCACAGGGCAAAGCGCGGGCAACTCAAGTCGCGGACCAGACCCCGGTGATCTTGCGGCGAAGCACCAACGCATCCACGGGTCCGGCCGCACGACGGTAGTAATTGGACCGGCGGCCGATCTGGACAAAACCGTGGCCGGCATAAAGCGCACGCGCCGCGTTATTGTCGGCGGCGACTTCGAGAAAAATGCTGTGTCCGCCCCGTCGCCTCGCCTCGTCGCAGATCGCGGTCAGCAATGCCGAGCCGGTCCCGGCTCGTCGTCGCCGGGGATCGACGCCGAGCGCCAGGATCTCGCACTCGCGGCTGAGATCGAGGGCCAGCGCCAAACCGGCCGGCTCGTCCTCTTGCCAGGCGATCTGCCCGAAGAACCCGGCAATGGCGATGATCCTCGTCATCGCCTGCGGCTCCCAGGGGTCGTCGGGAAAACAGGTGCGGTGCAGCATCGAGAGCGGGACCGCCAGTGTCGGCGCCGCTCTGCCGCACAGCGGTTCGAGCCTGCGGCTCACCGCCGGCCGGGGGGCGCCGGCGCAGCGAGCGTCACGTCGGGCGGGCGCAGATAAAGGGGCCGCACCGGGCCGGCCGGCTCGCCCCCGCGCTCCTCGCCACGGCGCCATCGCAGCGCAGCCGCACGCAGAGCGCCGAGCGCAGTCGGCTCCGCGTCCTCGACGACGCTGGCGAGCCCAACTGCGCCGAGTGCCGCAACCGCCCGCCCGGCCGCATCGCCGGTGATGGCGAGCGGATGCCGGCCGGCCACGCCAACGATTTCAGCCAACGCCTCGGGCAGCACCGCCGCCGGCCCGCCGAGCGGGCGGCGCGCCGGATCGAAGAGCTGGACGTAGAGATCCGCGCGACGGCTTTCGAGAGCGACCAGCAGAAACGACGCTTCGCGGCCGGTGTCGCCGATGGCGGCGAGAGCGGCTTCGAAGCCGGTGACGCCGACCAGCGGCACCCCGAGGCCGAGCGAGATCCCGCGCGCGGCGGCGATCCCGACGCGAATGCCGGTAAAGCTGCCCGGCCCGGTGGTAACTGCGACGAGCTCGATCGCCGAGGCGGGCAACGGCACCTGCCGCATGGTGCAATCGACCAATGGCAGCAGCGCTTCGGCTTGGCCGTGCGCGATCGCCAGCCGCGACAGCCCGAGAACATCGTCGCCGGCGGCGATCGCGACCGAGCAGGCCGAGCCCGCCGAATCGAGCGCCAGGATCAGCGGGCGCGCGCGGCCCGAAGGTTTGCGGCCCGGAGAGGTCAGACCGCCCGCACCTCGGTGACTTCGGGGATGTAATGGCGCAGCATGTTTTCGATGCCGGCCTTCAAGGTGGCGGTCGAGCTCGGGCAGCCCGAGCACGAACCCTGCATTTGCAGGTAGACGACGCCGTCCTCGAAATCGTGAAAAATGATGTCGCCGCCATCCTGAGCCACCGCCGGGCGCACCCGCGTCTCCAGCAATTCCTTGATCTGCGAGACGATCTCGTCGTCCTCCTCGTCGCCGGCGGCGGCCGCGCCGTTTTCGGCGCCGGCCGCGAACACCGGACGGCCTGCGGTGAAATGCTCCATGACCGCGGCCAGGATCGCCGGCTTCAGCCGGTACCAGTCGCCGTCATCGTGTTTGGTGACGGTGATAAAATCGGCGCCGAAAAACACCCCGCCGACCTGCGGCAGCGCAAACAGCCGCTCGGCCAGCGGCGATGCGGCGGCGGCCTCAGGAGAGGTGAAGTTCGCGCTGCCGGTGGTCATTACCGCGCGGCCGGGAAGAAATTTCAGGGTCGCCGGGTTCGGCGTCTGCTCGGTCTGGATGAACATCGGCGGCTCCACAAAAGAGGGGGAAGAAACTCAATTCTAGCATGGGGGGCAGGGGGTCGCAATTCAACCCTCGGGCCGCGCCCCGACATCGCTGAGCGGCGGCCGCAATGGCGCCCGCCGGGGCAGCTCACCCGCCGAGCTGTGCGCGCAGGGCGGCGACGGCGTCGAGCTGGCGCTCGTGCTCGCCGGTGAAGCGGACGATCAGGTCGGTGGCGCCGGCGTCGGCATAGCCCTTCAGCCAGGCTGCAGCTGCCGCAGGCGGGCCGCCGAACGTGGCCTGCCGCCGGCGCATCGCAGCCGCCGGCTGACCGTAGTAATTTTCGAGAAAGGCGTCGATGCGCTGTTCGGCGCGGGCCGGGTCCTCATCGAGCGCCAATGTCACGTAATTCGCCGCGGCGAACCCCGCCGGGTCGCGGCCGATCTCACCGATGATTTGCTGCACCTCGTGCCATTGCGCCGTCCAACGAGCGAGATCAGGCTCGTTCGCAAACCAGCCGTCGAAATGTCTGGCGGCACGCTCGAAAGCCGGGCGTACCGAGCCGGCGAGCCAAATCGGCGGCCCGCCTGGGCGATGCGGGGTCGGGCCGAGCACGCCGCCCTCGACCGGCCAGCGCCCGTCCCAATCGACCGGCTCGCCGGTCCACAAGGCGCGGGCGAGGCGCAGCCCCTCCATCATGCGCCCGACGCGGCCCTCGAACGGCACCCCCGCAGCGGCGAACTCGGCGCGGATGTTGGCGACATCGGTGGCGATGCCGGCGCCGAGCACGAGCCGCCCCTCGCTGATCCGGTCGAGGGTGGCGAGCTGATGAGCCAGCACCACCGGGTTGCGCAACGCCGGCAGAAAAACGGCGGTCCCGACCAGAACTTTGCGGGTCCGCGCCGCGACCGCGGCGAGCAGGGTCAGCGGATCGTGCCGCGGCCGCGCCAAGAGCGAGTCGCCGACCCAGACCGCGTCATAGCCGAGCGCCTCCGCGCGTTCGGCGAGCGCCAACAGCGGCCCGGTCTCGGGACGCCCCTGCATGACCGCCTCCCGGGTCGGCAGCAGATATCCGATGCGCGGCGCCATCGCCGGTCTCCTTTTTTGAACGCGAGCGCTTCGCGTCGGCGGCGCCGCGGATGTTCGGCAAGGATGGTAGCATAACCCGGATCGCGGATGCGTTACGCCGATCCGTCAGCCGCTACCGTGCGGCCTCACCGCAAATGGCGACCAGGCACAGATGATCCTGGCATGACCGAGGCCGGCTCGGATCGGCGATGTCGCGCTCCAACCGCGTGACCCCGGCTTGGTAAGCCGCGTCGGAGATTGCCTGCAATTGCGAGCAGGTGTCCCGGCGCCTGACGATCTCGAGCCAAGCCGGCAGGTTCTGCTCGAAGCGGAGATGCTCATAGGCCGCGGTAACCCCGACAAAGCCGGCTGCTTGCATGGTGCCAATCACCCTGCCCGGAGCCCAGAAATCCCGCAAATCGACAAGCTGCGCCTCCGGAAAATATTCGTAATAGAGCCAGCCGCCCAATTCCTGCGGGCACAGGTTGCGCAGCACAAATCGACCGCCCGGTCGCAGAACCCGAAAGACCGCGTGCAGCATGCCCACCCTGTCTTCGATGTGATGGAAGGCGAATTGGCTGCACACGAAATCAAAGCTGCGTGCGGCAAACGGCAGCGCCGCGCCATCCGCCTGGACCCAGGCGATGTCCGACGCCTTGCGACGAGCCTCGCGCAGCATGCCAAACGAACGGTCGAGCCCGGTGTACCGGATATTTGGCAGCGCGCCGAGATCGGCGATCAGCTGATTTCCGGTGCCGCAGCCGATATCCAAAACGGCCAGATCGGGACCTGCTCGCTCGCGCGCAAACGTCAGAAGCTCCAGGTCCGCCGCGCGCGCCCGATGGGGCTGAGAATCGTAAAGGTGCGCGATCTCGTCGTAGTTTACGCGTGGGGATCTGCTGATCACGATCGGCGCCCGAGCAGTCTTGCCCGATGATGGTCCATGTCCGGCCGCAACCGAGCCGCACCGCCGCATTCGCCTTTCACCCTGCCTCACACTCGCGGTCGCCTCACTCTGACCATCCTGCCTTGCGTAGCCCCTCGAGCATGTGGGCGTGGTCCTCCCGCCGCATGAAGGACACCCGCCGGCGGACATAGAGGTCGAACGAGGCCGGGGCGATCGCGAGCGCCTTCTCGAACACGCCCCTTGCTTCGTCGATCTGGCCGAGCTGCCCGAGCGCCGCGGCCAGCCAGCGATAGGGCAGCGGGTAGTCGGGGAACGAACGGATCGCCTGCCTTGCCGCTTCGGCAGCGTCTTCGTAGGCACAAGAGTAATAAAGGCCTATTGCTACGTGGTGCAAGCGAGGCGCCAGCATCGAGCCCCGCGGCTCGAGCCTGAGGCTCGTGCGCAGGTCTGCCAGGCCCTCCTGCGGCCGACCCCACACGACCAGGGCGTGGCCCCTGCGCCAGTAACCGACGGCAAGGTTCGGGCTCAGCGCCAAAGCGCGCTCGGCCTCGGCCACCGCGCCGCTAAAGTCACCGCGGGCAAGCAACGCAAAGCTCAGAGCCGAGCGAGCGGCCGCGTTGTTGCCATCAATCGCCACCGCCTGTCTTGCCAATGGCTCCGCGGAGTTCAAAACATCTGCCAGATCGCGGCTTTGGAACCCCAAAGCCGCATGAATTTGCGCCAGGGCGAGGCCGCAATAGCCGTCAGCGAAATTCGGGTCGAGATCCATGGCCCGCTGAAACAATGTCTCGGCCACCGCATAATCGTTCGCAGTGGCTTTTCCCAGATGCCACAGCCCGCGCTGATAAGCGGCCCACGCGTCAAGGTTTTCGGGCGTTTTGCGCATCGCCCGGTGGAGTTCGGCATCGTCGACCGCCGGGGCGACGGCGACCGTCACCCTTTCGGTGATTTCGTCCTGCACTCCAAAAATGTCGGCAAGGTCGCGGTCGTAGCGCTCGGCCCACACATGATTGCCGGTTTCGGCCTCGACCAGTTGCGCGGTGACGCGGATGCGCGAACCCGATTTGCGCAGGCCGCCTTCGAGCAGATAGCGCACGCCGAGCTCGCGCCCGATCTGTTTCACATCGACGGCGCGACCCTTGTAGGTGAAGGAGGAATTGCGGGCGATGACGAACAACGATGGATAACGCGACAGCGCGGTGATGACGTCCTCGGCGATGCCGTCGGCAAAAAACTCCTGCTCCGGATCGACGCTCATGTTCGTGAACGGCAAGACCGCGACCGACGGCCTGTCGGGAACCCGGAGCAGCGACATGGCCGGGGCACCCCCGGCGACGAGGACGCGATAGACATGTATTGGGCGCACGATGTTTTTTACCTGCCGTTCGCCCTGATCGTCGAATACGAGATCAAGCTTATCGCGCACCTGGTCTCGCACGACCTTGCTGACGCAGATGCCGCCGGGCTCGGCCAATGCTTCGAGGCGTGCCGCTATGTTGACACCGTCGCCGTAGATATCCTCGTCCTCGATGATGATGTCGCCGAGATTGATGCCGATGCGGAACTCGATGCGGCGGTCCGCCGATACGGTGGTGTTACAGTCGGACATCGCCCGCTGTGCCTCGACAGCACAGCGAACGGCGTCGACAACGCTAGCAAACTCCGCTAGGAAACCATCGCCCGTCAACTTGACGATGCGCCCGTGATGCCTGGCTATTTTGGGATCGAATACCTCGCGACGCAGCTCCTTAAGTGCGGCATGTGTGCCCTCCTCGGCCACTCCCATTAACCGGGAATAGCCAACGACATCAACCGCCAATATCGCCGCCAGCCGCCGCTCGACCCGTTCCGCCATCACGGCAGCCTCCAAATGCCAGCCGGCCTATTCCCTTTCTAGCAATTTACCACACTGAGCGACGAAAATCGCGCACTCAAGGGGCTTGCTTCTCTTCGGCGTTCCTGCCCATAGCTCCGCCATCCGCCAACCCGAGGCCAGGATTCGGTGGGAAGGATTTCTTCCAGGGAGCCGCGTCCGCCGTGGTGACGGATGGCGTCGGAAATCCAAGAATGTAACTCCGCTTACTCGGCGCCGCCGCGGCGGTGCGAGAAGCCCTGCTCCTGGCTGGTGACGAATTCGAGCAGCGCGGCGCGGCCCTCGTCGTTCTGGCGGCGGGCGCGCAGGATCGCGTCGCCGATCTGGCTCGGGTCCTCGACCCGTTCGCTCCAGCCGCCGAGATCGCGGGCGATGTTGGCGTAATTGCCGCCGAGGTCGCGGGCGCGATAGCGCTCGTGCGACAATTGCATGGCATGAGTCTCGATCGCCATCGTCGAATTATTCAACACGATCGTCGTGATCGGGATGCCGCAGCGCGCGGCGGTCTCGAAATCGAGCCCGGTCATGCCAAAGGCGGCGTCGCCCATGAAGTTGACGCAGAACTTGTCGGGGGCCGCGACCTTGGCGCCGATGACGAGCCCGAGCCCGGTGCCGAGCTGGTGCGACTTGCCCCAGCCGAGATAGCCGCGCGGCCGGGTCGCCCGGTAGAACGGGTTGAGCTGCTCGCGCGGGCTGCCCGAAATCATGGGTGACGATGGCCTCGGCCGGGTCGACGACGCGCATAAACTCCGAGATCACCCGGTAGGGGTTGATCGGGTGCTCGTTCGAATGCAGCTTTGCCTGCCAGCGGGCGAGCCACTCCTCGCGCTTTGCCCCAATCTCCTGAGCGATGTCGTTCGAGCGCGCCTTGCCGCCGAGCCGATCCTGCACCGCCTCGATCAGTTGGCCCAGCACAAGCTTGGCGTCGCCGAGAAGTCCGAGATCGGCGGCAAAGGCCTTGTGCAGGTCGCGGGTGTCATTGGTCGCGTGGATGTACTTCTTGCCGGACGGGAATACCGGGGTGGCGATGCCGTGGCGGGTAAAGCTGCACCCGACGCCGAGCACCAGGTCGGATTTGTGCAGGATATGGCGGCCGGGGCCGGTAAAGGTGCCGCCGCCCGAACCGAGCGCCAGCGCGTGGTCCTCGGGAAAGGCGCTCTTGCCGTCGAACGTCGTCATGACCGGCGCCTGCAGCAATTCGGCCAGCCGGCGCAGCTCGTCGGTCGCCTCGGCGTAAAATACGCCTTGCCCGGCAAGGATCATCGGACAGGAGGCGTCGAGCAGCATCTCTGCCGCGTCGTCGATGTCGCGCTCGTCGCCGGCGGACCGGGTCGCGCGGACCGGGCGATGCGTGCTCGGATCGATATCAACCTCGATGCCGGTCACGTCGGCCGGCACCTCCACCATGACCGGCCCCGACCGCCCGTTTTTCACCTGGGAAAAGGCGCGCCGCATGATGTTCGCGATCTCGTGCGGCAATTGCACTTCCTCGACCGATTTGGTGATCGAGGCGTAGGTGCGCGACGATTTGAACATCGGGAAGAGCTGCGCGGTCTCGCGCGGGTGACCGAGCGGCAGGAAGATCACCGGGGTCGAGTCGGAAAAGGCGGTGGCGACACCGGCGAAAGCATTCTCGGCGCCCGGACCGTACTGCATCGCGAACACCCCGGGCGGCCGACCGTTCGACACCCGAGCGAACCCGTCGGCCATATGGACACCGACCCGCTCCTGGCGGCAGATCACCGGCTTGATGCCGACCGCGGCGGCGGCCTCGATGATCGGCGTCGTCGGAAAGCAGAACAGGGTCGAGATCCCCTCGCGCTTCAGGATCTCGGCAATGACGTTCATCACCTGCATGGCTCATTCCTCCCAGTGAATGGTTGGGGCATCATGACCTGTCGGCGCCGCGCGGCGAATGGCATCCCGCGGGCCTGGCCTAGCGCCGGCGCATGCGCATGCGCATGCCCCTCAATGTATCACCCCACCGGCATTGATACCGCCGGAATTGGAGAGGGGCGCGTGGCAGATGCTCACGCACGGCCTCAAATCGCCCGGGTTTTCCTGGATGCAGGCCGCGCAGTCAGGCCCTGGCGCTTGCCGGTTACCTGCCGCGGTTCCGGCGCCGGGGCCGGCACAGCCGGCGACCAGCACCGTCCAGGCGACCATCGCCACGGAAAATCTACTCATCCGGCCAGGGTGGCTAGCCTCCCTCGGTGCTGTCAAGGCAGGCCCGCCGGTGGCGCGCGCCCTTAACCCGGCTGCAGCACGTGGATGACGCGGCTGGCGATCATCTCGCGGGTCTTGCCGGCATAAGCGGCCATATGCGGCGAGGCCGCATGCGCCCTCAGCGCCTCGGGGCTTTCCCATTTTTCGATCACGACAAAGGTGTCCGGGCCAAACTTGGCCTGCATGCCGCCGGCTCCCTCGGCGTCGATCGCCGGCCCGTATTCGATGCAGCCCTGCTCGGCATGGACCGCCGGCATGTTGGCGTGAAACGACTGGAGGATCTGCTCGCGCATGCCGGGCTTGGCGGTGATGATCGCGACAACGTGGATCATGGCGATTCCTTTCGGGGTGATACGGACCGGGTCGGGCGACATGGCTCGGCCAGGCGGTTCACGCGATATGTTCAAAGACACTGTGGTGGCGGCTCGTGGTCAGCGGGCGGATCTTGGTCGCCCAGTCGCCATAGCCGCCGGCTTTCTCCCAGGCCGCGCTCTTCAGCACGTCCGGCGAGTCGAGCTCGTAGATCGTCAGATAGCGCTCCATTCCGGCGACCGTCGAATGCTCGAGCCGATAGCGCGCCGCGCCGCGCACGCCCGGCACTTTCGCCAGCATCGGAAAGTGCTCGGTGTCGTACACGCGGTTGAATTCGGCCTCATCCTCGGCCGGAATGTCGAGCTGAACGACGAAAAGATGAGCCATGGCCGGCGCTCCCTCACGCGATCTTGCAGAAGACGCTGTGCTGGCGGTTGGTCGTGTGCGGCCGGATCTTCGGCTTCCACTCGCCGCGATCGGAGGCTTCGGTCCAGGCCGGGCTGTCGATCACCTCGGCATTGTCGCATTCGTAGATCGCCAGATAGCGCGGCATCGTCGGCACGGTCGAGTGCTCGAGCCGATAGCGCCGGCACGAACGGACCCCCGGGACCTTGAGGATCGTCGGCACGTGGTCCTCGTCATAGATGCGGTTGAACTCGGCCTCGAGCTCGGCCGGAATGTCCATCTGCACGACATATATGTAAGACACGGGCGCTTTCCTCCGTTCGCGGGCGCGGGCGTCGGCAGATTAGGGCAAACCGTCTGTTGTCTCGACAGGTTTCGTGCCGGTCTTTGCATCGCGTGCCGGGGCGATCTCGGGATGCTCGGTGATCTTGAAATAGTTAACGCAACGCCCATGTCGAGGCTATCGGGCAGCCCGCGGCTCAGGATAAGATCGGAGCCGTTCCCCGGCCGGGCGCGTCGGCAGCCGGGGCGAACCTGTGCCAAAAAGAATGCCAGCGCCATTCGGTTTTATCCAGGAGCAGACATGTCGAAAATCCCGCAGGGCGAATGGTCCGCCATTGCGGCACGCTATAAAAACGGCGAGTCGATCACCAAAATCGCCCGGAGCTACCTCTGCACTCCGCCCGCGATTCACTACATTTTGAAGCGCCATCGTCAGCTTCCGGCAGCGGCCGACCGGCCGCCGAGGGAGGAACGACCGGCGGCAACCGCGGCCGGCGATGCGGACGAGATCTCTATGCCCCCGCCGACCGGCAAACCCGCTCAGGCGGCAACCGCGCCGACGCTGGTTCGCATGCGCGCGCCGGCACCGCTACCGTCTCCGGTGCAGACGCCCCCGTATGTTGCAGGCGAGCCCGATCACAACGCGCGTGCGGCGCCCACACCGCATTTGGCATCTACCTCGCGCTTGGCCCCCACACCGGGTTTGGATGAGGACCTCCATCACCGCGCAGAGGCCGCTATCGAGCTGTTTCGGGCGAGCTTCGATGCGGCGCTGATCGAGGGATCGCCCGGCGTGCGCGAGCGGCTGCGTCGGGCGGCAGCTGATCTGATGCGGGTCGCGGCGCGAACCACGATCGTGCTCGACCGCTCGACCGCCGGAGCCGAACGGGCGGTGCGGGCGCCGAACTACCCGCGCTCAGCGCACATGAACGATTAAGCTGGAGAACCGATAGGCCCCCGAATCCTCGGCCTCCGCCAGCCCAGATCGAACCAGATGGAACCAGATTGAAATCGCGTCTTTCGGCCCCATCTATAGCCGATCGTGTTTCGACGAGGGTGGGATCTCGGTCGGTGTGCTTGGCGCAACTGATCGGCATTTCCCGAAATTGAAATGGGGTCTGTTCCGCCAGAGTGGCGGACCGGCATTTTTGTTGAGGAAGCTCGATGAGCAACGGCACCGTTAAATGGTTTAACGCGCAAAAAGGTTATGGGTTTATCCAGCCCGACGACGGCTCGAAAGATGTGTTCGTGCATATCTCCGCGGTCGAGAGCTCGGGCATCGGCAATCTGCAAGAGGGACAAAAGCTGAGCTACGAGCTGGAACGCGGCCAGCAGGGAAAGATCTCTGCCGTAGCCCTCCGGGCGGCCTGATCCACCCGGCAAGGTGCCGCCGGCGCGGCATCGGGCGCGTAGCGGAGGGGCGAGATGTCAGACCACAAGTTTACCGCCGGCCAGACCGTGCAATACTCTCCCGGGTGGCCGCGCGACAACGCCACCGGCGGCCAATACACGATCGTGCGCCTCTATCCCCACGTCGGGAACACCCCGCAATACCGGATCAAGAGCAAGCGCGACGGGCACGAGCGCATGGTTGCCGAAGACCAGATCGATCGGCTGCTGGGCGCTGTGCCGGCGAAGCTCGGCCTTGCGCCGCCGGCCGACCGCAAGGGGCCGAAATAACGGTCGGCGAAACCGCTGCCGATTCGGCCGCTGGGCGGCGGGCCACGGGTCAAGCCGCTGCCGGCTTGCCGTCCTTTGTGCGGCCGGCGTCCTGCGCCTTGGTGGACGAGCGCTCAGCGGCCGAATATCAGCTGCAGGCGGTGGCCGTCGGGATCGCGAAAATAGATGCAATGATCGTCGCCGGGCCGGCCGCCAACGGCAATGCCGTGGCCTTCGAGCTCGCTCTTTAAGCTCTCGTAGCTGCCGGAGGCCACGTTCAGGGCCAGGTGGTTGAGGTCATTGCCGGCGGTTGACGGCGCCTCGTCCCGTTGTCGCCGGAACAGCGCCACGCCCTGTCCGCCCGCATGCAGAAACACCTGCCCGTCATTCTCGCGATAGACGGTCATGCCGAGCACGTTGGTGTAGAACACCTTGGAGCGCCTGACATCGCTGCAATGCAGCACGATGTGGTCGATGCCGCTCGCCTGGATCATCTTTCTCCTCCCTTGCTGCCTCGCCGACCAAGACCGTCCGGCGCTTGCCATGCAGCGAATTGTGCGCGCTCTCGGCGCCGCCATCAAGATTGGCCGTGATGCACCGACTGCACGCGAAATATTTCCGCGCGCCGGTGCCCGACCCGCTGCGCGCGGTTTGCTGGACGGGTTTTGGACGCGCGTGTGGCAGCCTGACGCGCGTGTGGCAGCCTGAGGCTGATTGGCAACAGTGGGATTGCGTGGCGACTGAAGGCAAAAGGAGTATGACCTCGGCATAACTCAACCTGACTGCGGAACGGGAGATCCGACTAATTTATTTGCCGACACATTCGTTTACAGATTGACACAGGATCGGCCATTATGCGGCCGGGCAATGGCGATGGTCCGGCCCATCGCGTGTCTGGGTGTTGGTGTCTGCCCGTGAGCGGGCCTGCGGCTGCCGGGGCCAGGCTGAGGGTGCAGTCTCGGGGGACGGGATTTAGCTGGTGGGGGGAGTGGCGAGGGCAGTCCGATCGGCGGGGATCGGGGGGTTGGCCGCGGGCGGAGGGTTGGCCGCTTTCCCGGGTGGCGCAATCGTGCGCCTCGGGCAGGCCTCGGCGGTGGTCCTGCCGCTGATCGCCGGCGGCTGCATGGTTGGTCCGGATTTCAAATCGCCTTCGGTTCCGGTCGCCGCCAGGTTTCTCGAAGCCGACAACCCCTCGGTCGAAACCCGGCGCCAGGAATATCGGGACTGGTGGACGGTATTCCACGACCCGGTCCTCGACCAGCTGATCAGGATCGCCTATGACCAGAACCTGACGCTGGTCGCCGCCGGCACCCGGGTGCTGCAGGCGCGCGCCGAGCTCGGGGTGGCGATCGGCGACTTTTACCCGCAGTCGCAGCAGGCGACGAGCACGCTGATTTACGACCGGCCGAGCCACGCCGACCCGACCGCACCCGCGCCGAGCCAGGTTTCCGGCTTCTGGCGCGCGACGCTCGGGGCCTCGGTCGATTGGGAGCTCGACTTCTGGGGCAAGTTCCGCCGGGCCATTCAATCGGCTGACGCCGCCTATCTCGGATCGGTCGCATCCTATGACGACGTGCTGGTGACCCTGCTCGGCGACGTCGCCACGACCTATATCGGCATCCGCACCCTCGAGACTCAGATCGACATCGCGCAGGACAATATCGTCAAGCAAAAGAAGGCGCTCGCCATTGCCGAGGCCCGCTATCACGGCGGCGTCGCGACCAAGCTCGATGTCTATCAGGCGGAAAACGTCCTTGGCCAGACCGAGTCGACGATCCCGCAGCTGACGGCCCAGCTGGACCAGGGCTTGGATGCGCTGCGTGTGCTGTTGGGCATGGCGCCTCAGCCGCTCGACGCTCTGTTGCGCGGGACCGCCCCGATACCTGTGCCGCCCGCCGACGTCGCGGTCGGCATCCCGGCCGATCTGGTGCGCCGCCGCCCGGACATCCGTGCGGCCGAGCTGGCGGCGGTGGCGCAGAGTGCTGAGATCGGCGTCGCCGAGGCGCAGCTCTATCCGGCGTTCAGCCTGCTCGGCAGCTTCGGCACGGTCTCCAGCAACATCGCCGGCCACAAGCTCAGCGATCTGGTGATGGGCAAGGGCATCACCTTCGGCTTTGGCCCGACTTTTCAGTGGAACATCCTGAATTACGGGCAGATCACCAACACCGTCCGGGTGCAGGACGCGAAATTGCAGGAATTGCTGGTCGATTATCAGAACACGGTGCTGACCGCGCAACAGCAGGTCGAGGACGGGCTGGCGACATTTTTGCAGTCGCGCCTGCAGGTGGACGATCTGCGGCGCAGCGTCGCCGCCGCCAATGCGGCGCTCGGGCTCGCCTTTCTGCAATATCAGCTGGGCACGCGGGATTTCACGACCGTGCTGACGGCCGAGCAGAACCTCTATACGGCGCAGACCGATCTCGCGACCGCCGAGGGGAATGTCTCGACCGGGCTCGCTTCGGTCTACCGTGCATTGGGGGGCGGATGGCAGATACGCGACAACAACGATTTCGTGCCGGTCGAGACGGTCGGGGAAATGCGCGACCGGACCAACTGGGGCGATCTGCTGCCGCCCCCCGGCAGCCAGGCGCCGCCGCCGGCTCCGGGTCTGCCGACGCCGGGCAATGTCAGCGCCAAGCCCCGGCTGCCGGAATGGTGAGGACCGATATGAAACCGCCCGCCGCTCGCGGCACCGCGCGGGCGCGCCGGTGGCGGATGCCGGCCGCCGCCGGATTGACCGCGCTCGCCGCACTCGGCTTTTATGGGGCGGCGCAGATCCGGATCGGATCGCCACTCGCGGCGGCAACCGCGGCCGAGCCGCAGACGCCGGCAGCCCAATCTCCGGCCGCGGCGAGCGCGGCGGCGCCGTTGTCGCCGCAGAGCGCGCCGGTCCTGGTGGTGCTGCCGAGATTGCAATCGGTCACCAATTACGCCGAAATCACCGGCAACGCCGCGGCGATCAACGATGTCAAGCTGGTCGCCCGCGTCGAGGGCTATCTCGAGCAATTGCACTATCAGGACGGCGCCTTCGTCAAAAAGGGCGATCTGTTGTTCACGGTGCAGCAGGACCCCTATAAACAGCAATTGCAGCAGGCCCACGCCCAGGTTCTGACCGCGCAGGCGGCCCTGCGTCTATGCCAAAACGGAACTGGTCCGGTACTCGGCCTTGGTCAAGCAGGACGCGGCCACCCAGACCGAAGTCGACCACTGGAACTTCGAGCGGGCGAGCGCCGAGGCGCAATTGCTCAGCGCCAAGGCCCAGGTCGCGATCGACCAGGTCAATTTGGGCTATACCGAAATCACCGCACCATTCGACGGCATCGTCGGCAAGCATCTGATCGACCCCGGCAACGTCGTCGGCGGCGGCGGTCAGCAGGCGGCGCTGGCCGAGATCACCCAGCTCGACCCGATCTACGTGGTGGCCAATCTGAGCGAGCAGCAGGTTCTGCAAATCCGCAGGAATCTGGATCAGCACCGGCTCACCCTCGCCGATCTGCACAAGGTGCCGGTCGATGTCGGCCTGTCGAATCAAAGCGGGTTTCCCTATCGCGGCACGGTGCAATATGTGGCGCCGGTGCTCGATCCGCAGACCGGGACCCTCTTGGTGCGCGGCATTCTCGCCAATCCGGACCGCGCCCTTCTGCCCGGCTTTTTCGTGCGGATGCGCCTGCCGATGGGTCCGGTCGACCGCAACGCGCTCTTGGTGCCCGATCGCGCCCTCCAGACCGACCAAGGCGGCCGCTACCTCTTGGTCCTCAGCGACAAGGACGTGGTCGAGCAGCGCTATGTGCAATTGGGCGAGCTGGTCGGCGCGCTCCGCGTCGTCACCTCGGGACTGAAGCCCGAGGATCGCGTCGTCGTCGGCGAGCTGTGGCGCGCCACCCCCGGCACCAAGGTGACGCCGCAGCCCACCCGCATCGAAGATGTGATCGGGTCGGCCGGCGCGGGTTCGCCGCAATGATCTCGAAGTTCTTCATCGAGCACCCGGTCCTCGCCAATGTGCTGGCGATCGTGCTGGTGCTGATCGGCGCGATCTGCGTGTTCCGCCTGCCGGTTGCCCAGTACCCGAACGTGACCCCGCCGACGGTGCAGGTGACGACCCGCTACCCCGGCGCCAGCCCGCAGACCATCGTCGACACCGTGGCATTGCCGATCGAGCTGCAGGTCAACGGCGTCGAGGGCATGCTCTACATGGAGTTGACCAGCGCCTATGACGGCACCTACACGCTGACGGTGACGTTCCAGATCGGCACCGACCCGAACATGGACCAGGTGCTGGTCCAGAATCGGGTGACCAACGCGCTTGCCCAACTGCCCGAGGCAGTTCAGGCGCAGGGGGTGGCGATCCGGGCGAAATCCTCGTCGATCCTCGAATTCGTGACCCTCGATTCGCCGGACGGCTCGCGCGACGCCCTTTATATGTGGAACTACGCGACGATCAATCTGGTCAACGAGCTGGCGCGTCTGCCGGGGGTCGGCAACGTCGCGGTCATGGGTGCGGGCGAATACTCGATGCGGATCTGGATGGACCCGCAGAAGCTCTATTCCTACGGCCTGGCTCCGGACGACGTGATCCGCGCCATCCGCCAGCAGAGCCAGGAGGTCGCGGCCGGGCAGGTCGGCATGCCGCCGGCGCCCGAGGACCAGCAGTTCCAGTACACCGTCGACATCCAGTCGCGGCTCGACGATCCGAACCAGTTCGGCGACATCGTCGTCAAGGACCAGACCAATCAAGGCGGCAAGCTGATCAAGCTCAAGGACGTGGCTCGCATCGAGCTCGGGGCGCAGACCTACGCCCAGGATTTCAAGCTAGACGGCAAGCCGGCCGCCGGCATCGCCATTTATCAGACCCCCGACGCGAATTCCTTGAAGGTCGCCGACGAAGTCGCGGCCAAGATGACCGAGCTGGCGCGCCGCTTTCCGCCCGGACTGCACTACAGCATTCCCTACAACACGACGATCTTCGTCAAGGACTCGATCGCAGAGGTCTACAAGACACTGTGGCAGGCCGGGGTGCTGGTGCTGATCGTGATCCTGGTGTTCCTGCAGAACTTTCGGGCGACGCTGGTGCCGGCGACGACGGTCCCGGTCACGATCATCGGCGCGTTCGCCGGCATGGCGGCACTCGGCTACACGGTCAATTTGTCGACCCTGTTCGCGCTGATCCTGGCGATCGGCATCGTCGTGGACGACGCGATCGTCATCGTCGAGGGCGTCTCCAAATACATCGAAGCGGGCATGTCGGGGCACGACGCCGCGATCCGGGCGATGGACGAATTGTTCGGCCCGGTCGTCGGCATCACCTTGGTGCTGATGGCGGTGTTCCTGCCTTCGGCCTTTGTCCCCGGCCTCAGCGGCCAGATATTCGCGCAGTTCGCGCTGGTCATCGCGGTGACGGCGCTGATCAGCGCGGTCAACGCCGCGACCCTGAAGCCGACGCAATGCGCGTTGTGGCTGCGCACGCCGAAGCCGGTGGCGCAGCGCAATTTTTTCTATCGCGGCTTCGACCGCGTCTACGGCCATTTGGAAAACGGCTATGCCGGGCTGATCGGCCGCATGGTGCGGCACAGCGGCCTGATGGTGCTGATCGGGGTGGCGCTGGCGGTGATCGCGGTCTGGGGCATCGCCCGGCTGCCGACCGCTTTCATTCCGAACGAAGACCAGGGCTATCTGATGATCGCCGCGCAATTGCCGGACGGCGCCGCACTCGGCCGGGCGACGGCGGCGCTCGCAGGGGCGACCAAGATCGCGTTGGCCACGCCCGGGGTCGAGACCGTCATCTCGATCGCCGGAATGTCGGTGCTCGACAACAATGCCGACCTGGCCAATGCCGGGGTCAACTTTGTCGTGCTCAAGCCGTGGGACCAGCGCAGCGAGGCCAAGGGCACCGACATCCTCTCGATCGCCGGGCATTTGCAGCAGGCCCTCAACGGGGCACCCGACGGCCGGCTGTTCGTGCTGGCGCCGCCGCCGATCCAGGGCATCGGCAATGCCGGCGGCTTTCAGATGCAGACCGAGTTGCTCGGCGGCAGCTTCGACTATCAGAAGCTCAGCGACGCGACCCAGGCGATCGTCAAGAAAGCCGGCGCCGACCATCGGCTGCAGCACGTGCTGACCACGTTTCGGCCGGGCGCGCCGCAGGTCGCGGTTACGGTCGATCGCGACCGGGCGCAAACCCTGCGGGTTTCGGTCGGCGACGTGTTTTCGGCGCTGAGCGCCTATCTCGGCTCGACCTATGTCAACCAGTTCAACAAGTTCGGCCTGTCGCTGCAGGTTTATGTCCAGGCCGATTCGAAATTCCGCCTGCGGCCCGACGATCTCTTGAACCTCTATGTGCGCAGCCAGGACGGCAACATGGTGCCGATCGGCGCGGTCGCGCATCTGAGCTCGGTGGTCGGGCCGCCGCTGGTCACGCTCTATAATCTGTTTCCCTCGGCGACGATTGTCGGCGACGCGGCGCGTGGCTTCAGCTCGGGCCAGTCGCTGACCACGATGGAGGAAATCGCTAAGAGGACCCTGCCGTCCGGTATGTCATACGAGTGGTCGGCGATGTCCTATCAGGAAAAACTGACCGGCAATCAGCTTTATTACCTGTTCGGCCTGTCGGTATTGTTGGTTTACCTGTGTCTCGCCGGCCAGTATGAGAGCTGGATCCTGCCGCTGGCGGTGTTGTCGGCAGTGCCGCTGGCATTGTTGGGGCCGGTCCTGGCCTTGACCAGCCTCGGCGTCGCCAACAACCTTTACACCCAGATCGGCCTCATTCTGATGATCGCGTTGTCGGCCAAGAACGGCATCCTGATCGTCGAGGTGGCGCGCGAGGGCCGCATGGTGCACGGCAAGCCGATCCTCGAAGCGGCGGTCGAGGCCTCGCGGATGCGCTTCCGGCCGATCCTGATGACCTCGTTCGCCTTTGGCATGGGCGTGCTGCCGTTGCTGCTGGCGACGGGCGCCGGCGCCAACTCGCGCAAATCGCTGGGATTGAGCGTGTTCAGCGGCATCGTCGCCTCGACCTGCCTGGCGGTCTTGTTCGTCCCGTCGTTTTTCGCGGTGCTGCAGCGCCTCGACGAAACCCGCAAGGCCCGCAAGCAACGAAAGACGATCGAGCCCATTGCCGCCAAGTAGCTCTCGAGGTCCCAAGGTCGGCGGTTCGCAGCGAGCAGAGCCCACCCCTGCGCTGCTTCGGACTCAGAGCCTGAACCAAAACGATTTCTGTAATATCAGGGGCCTTATCCGATGACCCGCTTCGAGTGAAGATCAGACCTTTCAATACCCGTTGAAGCCGTCGGCCCGCCGAGAATACTCCCGATCAGCCGAACCGCTTCGACACACGCGCGACCAGTTCGTCCGTCCCTGAGAGAAAAAGCTTGAGAAGGGATGACGTGCAGGCCTTGTGGTAGCCCAAAACCAGATCGATCGACGGCGCCTCTCCAGCGAGCGGCCGGCTGATGACCGACCAGGTGAGGAAGTTGCGGGCAAAGTCGGGCAACAGTGCCAGCCCGCGGGTCGAGGCGACGAGTGATATCGCCATGGAGAGATATTCAACCCGGTGCGCCGGGTGTAGGTCGATGCCCGATCGCAGAAAATAGCCTTCTATCAGCGAGCGCAAGACTGGCGCCTGGTCGGCCATACCGATGAATGTCTCCCCCACGAAATCCAGCGGCTGGATCGCGTCATGCGACGCCAGACGGTGATCGCTTGGTAAAACCACAATCAGTGGTTCCGTAATCAGGACTTTGTAGACGAGATCGGGGTGGCCTTCCTCGGGTCTCATGAAGGCCGCGTCCAACTTGCCAGTGGCAAGGCCCTCGGCGAGCTGTGGCGAGTGCTGGCTGGAAATTGTGACCTCAATCTTCGGCAGCTCGTCCCGAAGAACATGCATCACTGCGGGCAGCCATTCCGGCTCGCACCCGCTCAGAAACCCCAGCGCCAAGGTCCTCTGCTCCGGATATGCGGCCCGGCGCGCCGCTTCGCCGGCCGCCTCGACCTGAGAGAGCGCCAGCCGCACGTGATCGAGAAACGCCCGACCGGCCGCCGTCAACTCGATCCCACGAGGGCTGCGTATCAGGAGCTGGACGCCGACTTCTGCTTCCAGGTCGCGGATCTGCCGGCTCAATGAGGGCTGTGCGGTATGCAGCCGCCGATCGGCTGCGAGCGTCAGACTTCCTTCCTCGGCGACGGCCACGAAATAACGCAGATGCCGCAGCTCCATACTCTGATGCCATGCCCGCCAAGTATGACCTCGATCTTACAAAGTCTTTCTCGGAACCGCCACGAAAACCCAAATCTTCCGCACCGGCAGCGATCCTTGGAATGCCGGCGCCGGGCCGATGATGCGATCTCCGCTCTTGCTGGGAGGCCCGGCGTATCATCTCCAGAAGGGAGTAGCCGACATGAGCACCCCCGTTGTCTTGATTACCGGCGCATTGACTGGGATTGGGCGTGCAGCGGCCTTTGGTTTTGCGCGGGAAGGCAACCGCGTCGTCGTTTCGGGCCGTCATGAGGACGTCGGTCAGGCGTTGGCCGCTGAGCTGCGCGAGTTCGGCGGCAAAGCGGAGTTCATCCGCGCCGATGTGCGCCGCGAGGACGACGTGCGTAGCCTGGTCGATCAGGCCGTCGCGCGCTTCGGTCGTCTCGATGCGGCTGTAAACACCGCCGGCACCGAAGGCCACCCTGGCCCGGTCACCGAGCAGTCGGCTGACAGCTACGCCGCCACGTTTGATACCAATGTGCTCGGCACGCTCCTCAGCATGAAGCACGAGTTGCGCGTCATGCAGGCCCAAGGCAGCGGCAGCATCATCAACATCTCGTCGACTTATGGCCATCTCGGCGCGCGAGGCGCCTCGGTCTATTCGGCAAGCAAGCACGCCGTAGAGGGGCTCACAAAGTCCGCCGCGCTGGAGGCTGCGAGTTCGGGAGTGCGGATCAACGCAGTCGCACCGGGACCGACCGAAACCGCGATGCTCAACCGTTTCACCGGCAGCGCCGAGCGCAAGGCCGGTCTCGTGGCAGGTGTTCCCCTCCAACGTGCCGGCGAGCCTGACGAGATCGCCAACGCGATCGTCTTCCTCGCTTCGAGCAAGTCGTCCTTCACAACCGGACAGGTGCTCTCGGTCGACGGCGGAAAGTCGGCGACGTGACCGGGCTTCTCGGTTGCCATCGATGCTCCACCCGCAGAAGCGCGAAATTAAGAGGAACCGCAAAATGAGCAATCCAGTCGTATTGATCACCGGCGCTTTGACCGGCATCGGGCGCGCCGCCGCCGTCGCCTTCGCCAAGAAGGGCGCGGAGGTGGTCGCTGCCGGTCGGCGTGATGAGGCCGGCAAGGCGCTCGTTAAGGAACTGCGCTCTTTCGGTTCGGAGGCCGAGTTCATCAACGCCGACGTCCGCAAGGAGGATGACGTCCGCGCTCTGGTCGACCAGACCGTCGCACGGTTCGGCCGTCTCGATGTGGCGGTGAACAATGCCGGCACCGAAGGCCAGGTTGGGCCGATCACCGATCAGACCGCGGACAGCTATGCCGCGACGTTCGACACGAATGTTCTCGGTGTGATCCTGAGCATGAAGCACGAAGTGCGCATCATGCAACGACAGGGCAGTGGCAGCATTATCAACATCTCCTCGACCTACGGGCACGAGGCTGCGGCGGGGGCCTCGCTCTATGTCGGCAGTAAGCACGCCGTCGAAGGCATCACCAAGTCGGTGGCGCTCGAGGTCGCCAGGTCGGGCGTCCGCGTGAATGCCGTCGCGCCGGGCCCCACCGACACCGGCATGCTGACCCGTTTCACCGGCACGGCGGAGAACAAGGCAGCCCTGGTGGCCCAGGTCCCGCTGGGTCGCATTGGCCTCTCGGCGGAGCTTGCCAACGCGATCGTCTTCATCGCGTCGGACGAAGCTTCATTTATCACCGGCCATATCCTCAACGTCGACGGCGGTCATACCGCCAACTGACCCTGGCAGGTCGGCGACGTAGTCCGGCGCATCTCGACAGCCAAAGGTGACCACTATGGAACAGAATGTCCAAGTCCAGGCGAAGCCAGTCAAAATCCCCGGCCCAGATCATCCGATCACGATCGAGCGCAACAGCGAGCGAGTAATCGTCTCGGTCGCGGGGCGCGTCATTGCCGACACGCGCGAAGCGCTGACGCTCCGCGAGGCCCATTATCCGGCGGTCCATTACATCCCGCGCAAGGATGTCGATATGACGCTGCTGGCTCGGTCGGACCGCTCCACCTACTGCCCCTATAGGGGAGACGCCAGCTACTTTAGCATCCCGGTAGGCGGCGAGCGCTCGATCGACGCAGTCTGGACCTACGAGACACCCTACGCGGCGGTCGCGGGCATCGAGGACCACCTCGCGTTCTACCCCGATCGGGTCGATACGATCGAAATCCGGTTCTGAGCGGTTCTTTAAGGGAAAGGCCGCGCACCGGCAAATGGAGAGGGAGTGAAGGTCGATGGGTGGACTGGCGGATCGTATTCGCTATGCCCTGGCTAACCCGCTCCGCGACGATCACGCCATCGACCCGATGCGCGAACTCGCTGACTTGCTGCGCGAGGTTGGCCTGGAACCCGAGTCCGGCGGCGGTGCAGTGACGTTCGCCGGGCGCGACCCGATCATCAGCAGCCCGCTTCCCTTCGCGACGATGGCGGCCGTTGCGCTGATGGCGAAGGCCGTGTCGGTGGCGGCGCTATGGCGGCCCGCGGCGGCCAAGGTCAGGATCTCTCGGTCGACCTCGGCAAGGCCCTGCATCGGCTGTGTCCGTTCTACGACAAGAAATGGGAACTGCTGAACGGCTACGCTCCCGGAAATCCGGCGGACCCGAAGAACCCGTTTATGCCGACGAACATGTACCGGACGCGCGACAATCGACGAATTCTGTTCATGAACATTTATCCCGGGAGCCGGAGCGCGGCACTTGCCTTTCTCGGCTGCAACGATGATCCGACGGCAATCGGCAGCGTGATCCGCAAGTGGGATGCGTTCGATCTGGAGGAGCAAGCGAACCGCGCCGGCCTGCAGGCTACCGTCGTGCGCAGCGCGCAGGAGTTCCTTGACACCGAGCAGTGCCGCTATCTCGAAGACCTGCCGCTCGTAGACATCGAAAAGATCGCGGACAGCGACCCGGAGCCCTTCGATGCCCCGACCGGAGACGCCGCTCGGCGGCGTGCGGGCGCTCGGGTTCAGCCACGTCATCGCCGGACCGGGCCTGGGGCGCGCACTGGCCTATCACGGAGCGGATGTCCTCAACCTGTGGACGCCGAACGATTTCGAGATGGACTTCAACTACTACTCGGCCAATGTCGGGATGCGCTCGGCGATCATGGACTTCCGGCGTCCTGACGAGATGGCGCGGTTCTGGCGGCTCGTGGCCGGAGCGGACATCTTCTTCGCCAACCGGCGCCCTGGCCTGCTGGAGAAGCTGGGAATAACGAGCAGCGAACTGGCGCGGTTGCGTCCCGGCATCGTGCAGGTCGATTTCTCGATCTATGGGGCTGCTCGGACCCTGGGCCAACCGAATCGGGTTCGATCATACGGCTGGCGGCGTTTCCGGGGTGCTCGCACTCGAGGGCTCCGTCGAAGAACCGAAGCTCCCCGAGATCTTCGTCGTCAACGACTACATTTCATCCTGGATCGGAATGGTCGGCGCCATCGCCGCGTTGCGGCGCCGGGCCACGGAGGGCGGCAGCTACCGCGTCCGCGTGTCGCTGGCGCGGGTGTCGTTGTGGCTGCTGCAAATGGGGATCTTCGACAAAGCCTACGCCAGCGAGATAGCAGGGCGAGACCGGCGATCACGCCTATCCCGACCCCGACCTGTTCGAGGCGAAACACCCTGCGGCCATTATCAGGGGGTCACCGACCAGGTCGTCATGTCAGGCACCCCGGGTTTCTTTGCGGTACCCCTGGTTCCGCGCGGCTCCAGCAAGGCGGAGTGGCTGGCACCTTGAGGATCCCGCTCGGTCCCGATTTACCCGCCAGCGCACGAGAAGACCGACGCCGACCCCGAATACGCCATGCGAGCCGGCTCTTAGATCACGCCCTCCTTCCGCAGCACCGTGATCTCCGGCCCCGCATAGCCGAGGCTGCGTCAGGATCTCGGCGGTGTGCTCGCCGAGGAGCGGGGCGGGACGGCGGTAGGCTGCCGGGGGTCTCGGACAGCTCGATCGGGGTCGGCGCCAGCGGCAGTGTGCCGGCGAGGGTCGGGTGCGGCACTTCCTCGAGCAGATGCGCGGCGCGGATGTGCGGCGTCGTCGAGCGCCTGCTGCGGCGAATAGACCTGGCCGGCGACGATGTTGGCCTGTTCGAGTGCGGCCAACGCCTCGGCGCAGCTGCGCTCGCCGCACCATTCGCTCATCCGCGCGGCGATGATCTCGCCATGGTCGGCGCGGGCCTGGTCGTCTGCGAAAGCGCGGGTCGGAAAGCCAATGCTCCTCGCCGATCATCCGCGCCCAGCGGCGGAACATCGGCGGGCCGATCACGGTGGCGACGATCCAGCCGTCGCTGGCAGCGGTAGAGGTCGGCCGGGGCCGAGTTGAAGCCGCGATTGAGCGGTCGCGACCCGGTCGACGCCGGTCACCGCCTGCTCGATCAGGGTGGCGTTGGCAAAGGCGATCGCGGTGCGCAAGCAGCGCGCCCTCGACCTTCTGGCCCCGGCCGGTCTTGCCGCGCTCGATCAGCGCCGCCAAGGTGCCGAACGCCGACAGGCAGGCGGTGCCGAAATCGACCCAAGGCAATTCGCCTGGATCGGCTGCTCGGGCGCGCCGGAGAGATAGACCGCGCCGCTCATCGCCTGGCCGATGCCGTCGAAACCGTGCTTGTCGGAGAGCGGCCCGCCGGCGCCAAAGCCGGTCACCGTGGTCAGGATGATGTCGGGCTTGATCTGGCGCAGGCTGTCGAGGTCGAGCGCCAGCGCGCGCAATACCTGCGGCGGCAGATTGGCGACGACGACATCGGCGGTCGCGACTAGCCGGCGGACGATCTCGCGCCCCTTCGGTGCCGCCGGGTCCAAGGTCATGCCGAGCTTGTTGCGGTTCATCGCCAGGAACATCGCACCGCCGCCATCGGGGCCGGCGCCGACCGGGATGAAGAAGCGGTCCTCGCCGCCGCCGAGGCGCTCGATGCGGATCACCTCGGCGCCGAGATCGGCGAGCAGTGCGGCGCAGAACGGCCCGGCGATATAGCGGCCGAAATCGAGGACGCGAATGCCGTCGAGCACGCCAGCCACGACTTTCCTCCCGCTCGCTCCCGCCCCTCGGGAACGGCGCAGCATATCGCCGGCAGCGGATTGCGGGCATAATTTCATGAGGCCACTCGGCACACGATCGGATCGACACACCCGCTGAAGCCTCGACGCGAAAGGAGCGATCATGGCCAGACTCCCCTCGATTACCCGCAAGGACCAGGTTGCCGAAAAGGACCAGGCGGTCTTCGACAGCATCGTCGCCAGCCGCGGCGCGGTGCAGGGGCCGTTCACGATGTTTCTGAACAGCCCGGAGCTCGCCGGCAGGGTGGCCCATTTGGGCGCCTATGTGCGGTTCGAGGGCTCGCTCGACATGCGGGCGCGGGTGCTGGCCGCGATGACCGTCGCGCGCGAATATGAGGCGGTCTATGTCTGGGGCGCGCAAGCGGGCGGCGCCCGCCGCCAGGGCGTGCCCGAGGCGACGATTACCGCGATTCGCGAGAACCACTCGCGCGGGGTGGCACCCGAGGATGCCGAGATCGTCGAGTTCACCCGGCAGCTGCTGCGACGGCATCGGGTCGACGACGCCACCGCCGACCGGATGCGGGCGCGCTTTGGCGACGACTGGCTTTATCCAGCTGACCGGCGCCATCGGCTACTACACTCTGCTGGCGATGACCGTGAACGCCTGCGAGCTGGAGGCCGCCGCCAACGCCGAGGTTCTGAAGGTTTAGGCGCCCGCGAAAACTGCGGCCGAGCGCCGGGCTGGCGGCGGCCGGAGGGGGCGGCTATAACCCGCCGCCATGCGCCGCTCGACGCGTCTCGGTTTCGCCGCCGCTGTTTTGCTGCTGGTCTTGTGCGGCGCCTACGCCGCCTATTGGCGGATCGTAGCCGGCCGGATCGGCGACGGCGTCGTCGCCTGGCAGCAGTCGATCCGGGCGCGCGAGATCGATGCCTCGTGGCAAAAACTCCGCGTCGCCGGCTTCCCGTTCCATTTCCGGGTCGCGCTCGAAGGTGCGACGCTGCGCGACGGCGCGCTGAGCCCGGCGCCGGTATTGCACCTGCCGGTGCTGACCGGCAGCGCGCGACCGTGGGACTTTGCCGATTGGCGGATCGCCGCCCCGGCGGGCCTCTCTGCCGATCTTGCCGCCATCGGCCGCCGACCGCCCCTGAAGCTCGCGGCGCAGACCGCCGCAGGGACCGTGTCGCTCGGCCGCGCCGGCGTGAGCTGGTTATGGCTGAACTTCCAGCACGTCGATGCCGAGGCCGGCGACCGGGTCCCGATCAAAACCGTCGAGACCTGGGTCACCGTGCCGGCAACGCCGGCCAAAACCCATGTCGAGGCGAGCCTCGGGCTGGCGCTCGATCTGCGCCAGGTGCGCCTGCCGGCGGCGCCGTCGATGCTGAGCGCCACGATCGACGATTTGGCATTCGGTGCCACGGTCAAGGGTGCCGTGCCGGACGGGCCGCTGCCGCAGGCGATCGGCGCCTGGCGCGACGCCGGCGGCACGGTTGAATTGGATCATCTGCGCCTCGAATGGGGCGGCCTCGGCGCTGTCGCGACCGGCACGATCGCACTCGACCAGGATCTGCAGCCGATCGGCGCCCTTTCCGGCGGAATCGAGGGCTTCGGCACGATGCTGTCGGCGCTGGTCGCCGCGGGACGCCTGGATTCAGAGCAGGCCGTGCTGGCGCAGATCGCACTGTCGGCGCTGGCCAAGCCCGGATCCGACGGCAAGCCGCAGATCATGACGTCGTTCTCGATCCAGGACGGAAAGATGTATCTCGGCCCGGCAAGGCTGGGGCCCGCGCCGCGGATCGTCTGGGACTAAGCCGGCGGTCGGCAGAGCGATGGCGAAGCCCGACGTCGGAAGGGCTGACCATATCGCGAAACCCGCCGGCCGTCGAACGCAACTGCTTTCGGCCTGCCGATCGGACCCGATCATCTCTCGCGGCATGCCCAAGGCGCGCCCAATTGCGGCGATCAGATCACGGCGAGTGCGGCGTCCCGCCTGAGGACGAGGCCGGCCGGTGCCTTTTCAAGTTGAATTTCCTCTTAGAAAATGCCCTTTTCCGCGGCATGGCTCGGTCGGTGTGGAACAGCAGCAGAGGATCGGCATTCAGCCGCGCCTCGTGGTTTCGTTGCGGGCGTCGCTGTGCCCCGTTTGCGGCCCTGATGTGGGTTGCTGCGGCCGCGAGTGCGCTGGCTCAGACCGGGATCGCCAACCCGATCGTCATTCCCAGCGAGCGCCCGCAAAACCGAGGCGCGCCATTGCCGGGCGTGGCGCCGAGCCCGCCGCCGCCGGCCAATCTCACGGTGCCGATCGCACCGCCCGCGCCGGTCACCTTGCCATCCACAACCCGCCAGCGCTTTATCCTTCGCAAAGTCGACGTCGTCGGCAACACGGTCATCGATGATCGATCGATCCGCGCCGTCGTCGCTCCCTATATCGGCAAGGCGGTGACCCTCGCGGATCTGGAGGAAATTCGCCGCCGGTTCACGCGCCTCTATATCGACCGCGGTTATATCAACTCGGGCGCGGTGCTGCCCGATCAGAACGTGACCAACGGGGTGATCACTTATCGCTTTGTCGAAGGGCGGGTGACCGACATCAACGTTGCCGGAACCAATCACTTTCGGCCGGAATACTTCAGCTCGCGTCTCGCCGCACGCCGCCGAAGCTCCGTTCAACATCGGAAACCTCGAGGACGAGCAGCAGATCCTGCTGCAGGACCCGCTGATCAGCCGTCTCAACCTCGAGCTGGTGCCGGGCCTGGCGCCGGGCGAGGCGCGGCTCGACGCCGACGTGCTCGAAGCCAGCCGCTACTCGCTATCGACCCAGATCGCCGACGACCAATCGCCGACGGTCGGCGAAATCCGGGGCCAGCTCCAGGGCAGCTTCGCCAACATCCTTGGCGTCGGCGACTTGCTGACCGCGCAATATGGGCGCAGCGGCGCCCTGAACGACGGGTTTATCGGCTACTCGGTGCCGCTCGCCAGCGACGATACGCGCCTCAGCCTGCGCTACGACAGGAACGGAACCGTGGTGGTGACCCCGGCGCTGGTGCCGCTCAACATCACCAGCAGCTATTCGAGCGTCGGCATCGGGCTCAGCCGCCCGTTTTACCGCACCGCGGAACAGAACCTCACCCTCGGGATCAGCCTGGAGCGGCGCCAGGAACAGAGCCTTCCTGCTCGGCATGCCGTTCGATTTTGTCGCCGGTTCCGAGAACGGCAACACCAACGTTACGGCTTTGCGGCTGTCACAGAGCTGGCTCGACCGCAACGCCGAACACGCCCTCGCGCTGCGCTCGACCCTCAGCTTCGGGCTGCAGGCTCTCGGCGCCACGGTCACCGACACGCCGCCGACCGGCCAATTCTTCACCTGGCTCGGCCAGGCCCAATATGTGCGCCGGATCTGGAAGGATGTGGAGGGGCTGGTGCGCGCCGACCTCCAGCTCAGCGATCGGCCGCTGTTCCAAATCGAGCAGTTTGCCCTCGGCGGCATCGACACGGTGCGCGGCTATCGCGAATATCTGACGGTCACCGATGACGCGGCCCTGATCTCGGCCGAGCTGCACATCCCGGTCGGCAAGGTGCGCGTCCCCTATCTGGCCAAGACCGACGACGCCGGCACCGTGCAGATCGTGCCGTTCTACGACTACGGCCGTGGCTGGAACGTCGATCGGCCGACCCCGTACCCGCCCAGTATTTCCGGCGTCGGCGCCGGGCTGCGCTGGCTGATCGGTTCCGGGATCGCGGCGGAGCTCTATTATGCCAAGGCGCTGCGCAACGTTCCCGTCGGCAACTCGCTGGAAGACCACGGCGTCTACTTCCGCCTGACCACCACCTTTTTCTGACAAAGCTGCGCAGGTCCCGTCATCTGGCGCTCGCGGTGCCGGCCGCCCGCCCTTCGAAACCGGGTTCGTCGAGCCCGACTTCGCTCATCAGCGCGTCGAGCGCGGCGCGCGTCGACGGGCTCGGCCGCGACGGCGGCGGCCACGGCGTCGTACCAAAAGCCGGCTTGCGCGTAGAGCACGGCGCGCCGGGCCGGCAGCGCGGTGCGCGCCGCGTTCTCGACGCCCGGATCGGGCGCGCCGAGCAGCAGGGTGGCGCTGGCCACGATGTCGCGCGAGCGCGCGTTCGGATCGAGGATCGCCGACACCGACCACGTATAGACGATGCCCGGCTCCAGCCGAACGCCGATAGTCGGCGAGATCGAGACCATAGACGCCGGCGGCGCTCGGCGGCGGAATGTTGACTTCGATCACCGGGGCGGGCTGCATCGGCGCGCTGATCGTGAACTGGGTCGGCCAGAGGACCGGCCCCGACACGAAGAAATAAAGGCTCGGCGTCGGGCTCGCGCTCAGCCCGGTCTGGTCGCTGCGGCGCCAGAAGCTCGATCGTCGGCAGCGGCGTCGCCGTTTTGTAGGTCCCGCGGGACGCTCCGCCAACGCGGCCGCCGGGGGCGCCGCGCGGCGGCGGCCGGTATGCGGGCACCTGGGCTCCTTGCTGCGGCACCGGGGCGGCCTTGTCGGTCTGCGCCGGCGCGGGGGCAGGCCCGACGAGCATCGCCGCCAGCGCCACACCAATGACGCCGTTGAGGAAAACCTTGACCGGCGGTCATTCCCGCCCTACAGCCAGTTTCCGATCAACAGGAAGGGCGCCCAATAGGCCGGGTGGGCAAAGCGCGGATCGGCGGCGAGCTCGAGTTGCGCCGCGCGCAAGGCCTGCGCCTTCGACATGTGGCCCGACTGCAGCGCCTTGTAGAAATCGGTGACCAATTCGCCGGATGCCACGTCGTTGATGTACCAGAGAGTTGCGAGCGCGCTTCGCGCCCCGGCCTTGAGCGCCACGCCGGCGAGGCCCAGCGCCGCGCGGTCGTCGCCGCTGGCGGTCTCGCACGCGCTCAGTATCAACAGCTCGAGCGGGTTTTCGCGCGGCGGACCGTATTTGATGTCCGATTCGAGCGCGTCCATCGTCAATTTGCCGTCGAAGGCGAGCACGAAAGTTCGGCTGGGATCGTCGCCGAACTGGCCGTGCGAGGCGATGTGCACGATGTCGTAGCGTCCGCTCTTCAGCTCGCTCGCGAACTGCGCGCGGGTAAAGGCGTTGTCCAGCAGCACGTCGCCGCCCTCGATCGCATGCACCTCGGCGAGCTCGTGCGGCACGTTCGGCAGCCGGACATAGCCGTCGACGCTGTTCGAGATGCCGAGAATGAGGGCCGTGCCGGAGCTGGCGGAGAGCGGTTCCGGCGCGACGAGCTTGAGGCTGGGCGCGATCGCGGTCGCGTAGCGGTCGACCAGAAAATGAGTCCCGTCATTGAGCGCCGCAAACGGGACGACCCGCAGCACCTCGTCGGGGACGATGACCAGGGTATCGATGTGATGGGCCTCCAGAGCGGGCTCGATCGGACGGATGATCTGGTCGTAGAGCTGGCGGGCCGGGACCAGGTATTCGTTGGTCGTCCGCTTCTCCAGCAGCGCGCGGAAACGCTCCGACCTCCTGGCGCAGATTGCGCTTCGGGCACGGCGATCGTGAATTGCCGATCTACGCCGCCGATGTCGACCAGCATCTCCAACCGGTCCGGCAGCGAAATCGGGTAGAGGACCGCCGTCCCCGGCGCGATGCTTGCGATCGATCGCTGTTGGGCTTCGAAGCTGGCGACGCAGGAATCGCGAAAATAGTCCTGCAGCTCGGTCTCCTTCAGCTCTTCGACGTGTCGCGGGCCTCCCGGATCAGCGCCGGCGCCTCGGCCGGGTCGTCCGCGCGCGGCGCAGCAGCAGATCGGTGAATTCGAGGTAGAGCGGGCCGAAGGTGGTTCGGTAGGACGAGCGCCCGTCGCGATATTCGACCGGAATGTCCTGACGCACCGATTGCAATTCGGCGACGGCGCGGCGATAGCTCGCCAGCGCCTGATCGGTCTGCCCGCGCCGGTGGGCGAGGCGCGCCCGCTGCCAGTCCCAACGGTACGACAGATCCGGCGCCGAGGCCTGCTGCGCCGCGAACGCGGCCCGCTCGGTCAGGGCCGCAGCGTCGTCGAGCCGGCCCGTCCAGCTCGTAGAGATGGCCGAGGCTGCCGTCGGCGAGCGAGGCAAGCTTGAGGTTGTGCAACGTCGCGGCCGTCGCCGCCGCGGCGCGGAAGGCGCGTTCGGCGACCGCCTGGGCGTCGGCCGGAATTTCCCCCTGAGGCTCGAACACCGCCGATCCGGCGGAAACCAGCGCCATCCCGTTGGCATAGGAAGGCGGCAGGCTGGCGAGCGTGTCGACCGCCCGCGTCAGCAGCGCGGTCGCGCGGACCCAGTCGTTGCCGCGCAAGCCCAGTCGCGCGGCGTTGGTCTCGGCGGTGGCGGCGAGTGCCGCGTCGCCGGCTGCTCCGGCGTTGGCGATCGCCTGCGCGTAGGCGCCTGCCGCTGCGGCCGGTCGGCCGGTCGAGGCGTAGAGGTTGCCGAGATCGTTCTCGCTCGCGGCGAGGGTGGTCCAGTCGTGCGAGCGGGCGGCGAGGTCGCGGCTGCGCTCGAGCAGCGGCTCGGCGACTGCGGTCCGCCGCGACATGAAGGCGAGATTGCCCAATGCCCCGCTGGCAGCCGCGATCAGCGTCTGGTCGCCGCTCTGCTCGGCCTTTACCAGCGCCTCTTCGAGGTCGCTGCTCGCGTCGCGGTAGTAACCTTCGATCCGGTAGGCCTCGCCGCGCCTGGCCAGAGCTTGCGCCTCGAGATCGGCGTCGCCGCCTGCGCTCGCACAGCCGGATCGCGTCGGACCAATGCTGCGTCGCCGCGACGATGTCGCCGGCCCGAAACGCCGCCGTCCCTCGGCCGATATAATCGAGCTCTGCGGCTGCGCCCGCTCTGGACCTGCGCGGCGGCCGGGCCGATCCCGAACAGCGACGCCGGCGAACAACGCCGCCGACAATCGAATGCGGTTCATTTCTCGGTCATCACGATCAGGGCACCTGATTCTCCAGCGGTAAAGCGCTGGCAATGGAACGCGACACAAGGGTCGTCGAGATAGTCGCGGTGCAGGGCGGCAAACAGCTCGGAAGCCTCGGGCAGCTCCGCCTGTAACGCCCGAAAAGCGGCATCGTAACGGTCCAGCCGGTCGCGATCGCTCCCCTGAACCGCCTCGGTGAGCGGCTCGAAGACCTCGGTCGCGTGTTGGCGCCCCTTGACCACGAACGATCCCGATCGGGCGGAAGCGGTTGCGCTGCGACTGACGGACGATCTCGCCGGAGACGCAGATTCGGGTGCCGATCGTTTTGTTTAGTCCTTCGAGGCGCGACCCGGTGTTCAGCATATCGCCGAGCGCGGAATATTTCAGCCGCGTGCGTGTACCGATGTTGCCGACGATAGCGACGCCGCTATGGACGCCGATCCGGGTGTGGCCGAAATCGACGCCGCGGGACTTCTGCTCGGCGCTGAAACGGGTCGCGAACTCGTTGACGCCCAACGCCGCGCTGACCGCCCGGTCGACATGGTCCGGCATCGCCAAGCGGTGCGCCGAAAAATGCGAGCACCGCGTCGCCGATGAACTCGTTCACCATCCCGCCCTGCTCAAAGATCGCCTCGCACACCCCGTCGAAATAGTCGTTGCAGATCGTGGCCAGAAATTCGGGGTCGATGTTTTCGGAGAGCGTCGTGAACCCGGCGACATCGGTGAACAGCACCGAGATCTCACGCCGTTCGCCGCCGAGCTTCGGCAATGTAGCCGATTTCCAGCATCTGGGCGATCACGGCGGGCGGAAGATAATGTTCGAAGCTCTTGCGCAGCAGCGCGCGGCTGCGGTTGCTGGCCGCGTGCATGATCCGGTTGGTCAACCCGGCCGCGCCGACCCAGGCGATCGCGGCGGGGAGCGCGGGCAGCAGCACCGCCGCGCCGAATGCCCCGTCGACGATGCCGGCCAGAGCCAATAAGCCGCCGCCCGTCCCGCACACCGCCGGGATCGTCGAGCCGACGCAGCATCCCAAGCAGCCGCACCGGCCATCGCCCAGGCCCAGATCCACACAATCCTCGACCCCGCGCGGCAGCAGGGTCAGGATCGGCGCGCCGTCGGGCCTCGCGGATCAGTTGGTCGGCGAGATGAGCGTGAAGCGCGATGCCGTATATCGCGTCGGCATTGTGGAAGCCGCTGTTGAACGGCGTGGAAAAGGAATCGTTGACGCTGACCGATGTAATGCCGACGATCACCGCCCGGCCGCGAACGAGCTTCGCGGCGTCGTCATGGTGCATGACGTCGCCGACGCTCTTAAACGGAAAGGGGTCGGGTCCGCCGCGATAGTCGAGCAGGATCTGATAGCCGCGACTGTCGAGCTGGATGTAGGGGCCCCGCGTGTCGTCGAGCGGCGCTATCACCGCCTTGCCGAGCCGCAGATCGCCATCGGGACCCGGTCCGAGCCCGATGTTCTCGGCGGCCAGATACCCTTGCGCCAAGGCCATCCCCATGGCGGGATAATTGTTGACGCCGTCATCGGCAAACAGCAAACCGCGCCGAACGATATTTCCCGAATCGGGGATGGTGTCGGCGAGCACCGCTTGCGGCGGTGCCGCGCAATATGGCGGGCGGCGGCACACCGGGAGCCCCGGCGCCCTTGAGCTTGAACGCCCAATCGATGTTCTTGTACTTGGCAAGAACCGCCGCGAGCCGTGCCGAGCCGGGCGGCTCCGGATGATCGCGATAGAGGTCGACGCCGATCACCCGCGGCTGCCAGCTCTCGATCCGGTCCAACAAGGTGGCGAGGTCGCCGTCGCGCAATGGCCAATCGTAATGTTCGACATCGGCTTCGGTGCCGCCGACGAGCACGACGCGGCGGCTCGGCTGATGTCCCGCCCAGGCGACGACCAACGCGTCGTAGATCTGCAGCTCGAAAGGCTGCAGCAGGCCGTAGCCGCGCACCAGTATGATGATCGCGGCAACGATGTTTCCGGCGATCACCGCTTTCAGCGTGGCGCTGCGCAGCAGCCGCGCGAGACGATTTCTCGCCGGGCGCACGCGGCTCGTTGCCGCGCCGGCGGTGCTGCTCATCGCGCGCCGCAGAGCATCGTCAGGCGAAGGGTGGTATGGAGCGCGCCCTGCGTCCCGGTCGACCCGATCGTGGTCGGGGCCGAGTCCGCGGCGGCGTGCGGATCGGAATGAAGGTCGCGGCCGGCGAGATAAAGCGCCGGCAGGGTGGCGTCCGGGTCCTGCGGCAGACCGCCCCGCCCGGCCTCGACGAGGCTCGATTGCGGCCGGCTGCCGCGCGCGGCGCAGCTGTCCCGGGTCAACGCCACAGCGCTGCGCAATTGGCTCGACAGCACGACCAGGGTGCCGTTCAGATCAACGAGCGGTCCATCGATCGCCACCGTCCCGGAGACGCCGAGCTGCGAGGTGGCCGAAACGATGCTGTCGGCCGACGCGATATACGCCCCGGCGTCGATCCTGATGTTGCCGCCATGGCCGGCGATCGCCTGGGCGATGATGTCGCTGCTATCGAGGACCGCGATCTGCGGGTCGATCGCGATGTTGCCGCCGTTGCCGGTCTGGCCTTTGACCGAGGTGGTGATCTCGCCGTTGACGAGATAGAGGAAATCGCCGACCGACAGCGTGATGTTGCCGCCGTTCGCGGTCGATGTCCGGGCCTCGGTCGAGATTCCGGCGCCGTTGTTGATCAGCAGCTGAACCGCCGAGAGGGTGATCGACCCGGCGTCGCCGCTGCCGGTCGACTGCGCCGTGATCTGCGGTCCCGGGCCCGTGAGCGTAACATCGCCGGCGACGGACACGACGACGTTGCCGCCCTTGCCGGGGCCGGCCGTCGAGCTGGCGATCTGCGCCCCGCCTTGGACCAGGAGGCTATTGGCCGCGACCGTCACATCGCCGCCGGGCCCCGATTGCGGGCCGGTCGCCGAGGCCGCGATCTGCGTGCCGCCGACCCCCATCCCGTCGAGCACCAAGGCCCCCGGCGTCGAGACCGTGACCGACCCGCCGGCGCCGGTTCCGGCGGTGGTGCTGTCGATCTCGGCCCCGGAAGCGACCGTGACGGATGCGGCGCTCAAACCGACCGTGCCGGCGTGGCCGGTCGATCCGCTGAGGGCCGAGGCGCTGATCCCGCTCGGCGACCCGCCCGGCCCGATGCCCGAGAGGGTGGCCGCGTCAGCCGCCGTCACTCCGATATTGCCGCCGTTTCCAGAGCCGGCCGTAGAGCTCGCGACCAGCCCGCCATTGGTGACCGACAGCGGCCCCGCGACCGCGATCGAGACATCGCCGCCATTGCCCGAGGCCAAGGTGCTGCTGGATACGAACCCGCCGCCGTCGATTGATAGGGGCCCGTCGACCGATAGACCGATGTCGCCGCCATTGCCGGAGGCGAAGGTCGCGGTCGAAACAAATCCGTTATCGGCGATCGAGAGCGCGCCGGCGGAGACGTTCAGATTGCCGGCATTGCCGGTGCTGCCCGCTTCGGCGTTGGCGTCGATCCCGCCGGCGTCGAGCGTCGCATTGCCGACAACATCGACCGACACGTCGCCGCCGCGTCCCGGCCCAAACGTGTTCGCGGCAATTTCACCGCCGTCGGCGATCGAGAGGGTTCCGGCTCTGACGCTCACGTCGCCGGCATTGCCGGCGCTTCCGGACGCGGCGATCGCCAAGATGCCCGACCCGGCGCCGTCGATCGACAGCAATCCTGGCACATCCACCGCAACCAGGCCGCCGGCCCCCGAGCCGGAAGTGCTGCTCGAAATCTCACCCATGCTTGTCAGCGACAACCCGCCGGCATTTACGGCCAGAGCGCCGGCGTTTCCGGTGCTTTCGGTATTGGCCGAGATGCTGGACAACCCGTCGATCGTGAGCGTGCCGGGAGTGTCCACCACGAGTTTGCCCCCCGCCCCCGAGCCGGAGGTCGCGGAGGTGATCTCGCCGCCGTTGGTCAGCGCGATCTGCGGCGCCGTTACCACGACCGTTCCGGCGTTGCCGGTGCTCCCCGGTCCGGCCATCGCCGAAATCATTGACGAGCCGTCGATCGACAGCGTTCCAGCGGCGTCGACCACGACGCTGCCCCCCGCCCCCGAGCCAAAGGTAGCGGAGGTGATCTCGGCGTCGTCGGTCAGAGCGATCTGCGGCGCCGTCACCGCGACCGATCCGGCATGACCGATCGACCCCTGGATGGTTTCCGTGCCAATTCGCGACCCCGATCCGCTCATCGACAGCAGGCCGGCGACATCGACGGTTACCAGGCCGGCGTTTCCGGAGCTGGCCGGATTGTTGTTGTCGGGTCGGAGCGCGCTCGAAATCGCCCCGCCGTTGACGATCGAGAGGGCGCCGGCCGCGACGCTCACATCGCCCGCATTCCCGGTGGCTCCCGAGTAGGAGTTCGCCGCGATGCCGGTCGGCAGCACATTGGGATTACTTCCCGCCCCGTCGATCGTCAGTTGACCCGTAACTGTGACCGAGACGCTGCCGCCGTTGCCGGATGCGGGCCCGTATTCGGGGACTTCAGCGACACTGCTCGAGATCAGACCGATATCGGCGATCGACAACGTCCCGGCGGTGACGACAACGGTGCCGGCGTCCCCGCGGCCTTCGCTGGTAGCGCTGATCCCGGTCAGTGCTGTCGGATCGCTCCCCGCGCCATCGATCGTCAGCTGGCCGTCAACGGTGACGGCGACGCTTCCGCCCTGTTTTCCGGGTCCGAACGTGCCGCTCGCGATTTCGCCGCTCGTGGCAATCGACAAAGCTCCGGCGGCGACGCTCACTTGGCCGCCGCTACCGGACCCGAAGGTATCGCTCGTGATCGAACCGTAATGGGCGAGAGAAATGCCGCCGGCATCGACGCCGACGGGGCCCGCATTTCCTGTGCTTCCGACACCGGCCGCCGAGGTGATTCCAGTAAAGACCCCGGGCGCCCCGTCGATTGTCAGTTCGCCGGCGACCGTGACCGAGACGCTGCCGCCGTTGCCGCCGAAGGTGGCGCTCGAAATCGCACCGGTGTCGATCAGCGCAATGCTGCCGGCGCTGACGACGACGGTGCCCGCGTTTCCGGGGCCGTCGGTATCGCCGAAAATACCGGTCGGGGAGCTTGCACCGGTGCCGTTGACCGACAGCATGCCGAAAACGTCGATCGTGACCCCGCCGCTGTTTCCGGCGCCGAACGTCGCGCTCTGGATCTCGCCGGATTGGCCGATGGTCAAGGCGTCGGCGGTCACGGCTACATTGCCCGCATTGCCGGTTCCGGCATCGAACTGCTGGGACCCGATGCCGTCCAATATTGAGGCGGCGGCATCGACCGACATGTCGATCGTAATCGAGCGCGCGCGGACGGACACCGCTCCGGCACTGCCGGCGGCATAGGCCAGCGTGCCGAGCGACGCCCCCGAATTCGACGGTGAGCGCGCCGCCGACCGATACCGTGACCCCGCCACCAACGCCGGCGCCCAAGCTTTGCGCGAGCACAGCCGCGCCATTATGCAGCGCGAGTTGCCCCGCGACGATGTTTATCGACCCGCCGCGGCCGATACCCGAAGTATCCGAAACAATTCCTTTCGGCGAGAAGAGCCCTGTCGATGGATCCACCGGCGCATCAATATCGAGGAGCAGCGAGCCCGCGGTGATCGCGATATCGCCGCCGTTGCCGCCCCCCTGGGCGAGGCTCTCTAATCCAGCGCCTTTGGTCAGCACGAGCTGACCGGTCTCTACGCTGAGCGCCCCCCCATTGCCGGAGCCGAGGCTGCCGGTCTCTACGGTGCTGTTGTCGGCCGTGACGACGCCGGCCGGGGCCGTGGAGATCGCCACCTCGGCGCCGCTGCCGCTGCCCTGGGCCAACGCGTGGACCGAGGCGCCGTCGCTCAGCGCGACCTCGCTGTCGCCGCGCAGCACGAGTTGTCCGCCCGCGCCCGAGCCGTAATTGTCGGCGTTGATCTGGCTGGCGTCGATCGTCAACGCGCCGGAGCGGATGAACACGCTGCCGCCGGGGCCGGGATTGCTCTTGTTGCTGACGTCGAGCGTCGAGCCGGCGGTGAGGCCGACCGGGCCGAAGCTGGTCACCGTTAAGGCCGGGGTGTTGCGCGGGTTGACCGGCACCTCGCCCGCTCCGGCGACGCTGGCCACCTGGATCGTGCCGGCCGGCGCCCTGATCGTGCCGCCGGTGATGGCGACCGGTCCGCCGACCAGCCCGATTGTGCCCGGCACTGGGCCGAGGGTGCTGCCATTGACCGTGATCGCGGCCGGCCTCGCGGTCAGAAAGCCGAACGCCGCCGGTGGCGCGGCGCTCAACGTTCCGTTGGCGCTCGTCACCTGAAAGCGCTTGCCGTCGGCCAGTTTGAGGTAATCGGCGGTCGAGGCGTGGAAGCTGCCCGAGACGTTGACCGTCGCGTGCGGCCCAAAGACGATGCCGCTGGGGTTGATCAGATAGAGATTGGCGCCGGCGATGGTCGATTGGATCTTGCCGTCGATCGACGAGGGGCTGCCGCCGGTCACCCCGCCGATCACGTTGCTGATCGTCTTTGGCCCGCTGAACGCGGCGGTCTGCCCGGTCGACAGACCGAATTGCCCAAAGCTTTGAAAGAGGTTGCCGCCGACCTGCTTACCGAGATTGGCGCCGATCGAATAAACGCCGTTGGTCGGCACTAGTGTCGTCGCCGGCGAGAACCGCCCATCAATCGTGATGCTCGTGGCTCCCGCGGCCGCGGCGTCCCGCGGCGTCGCCGGCGCAAGCAGACACGCCGCTGCAACGACGAAGGAAATCTTGCCTCGGAAAACCACAGCAGAAGGCCCCCGCCACTCTGACTATTTGACTATGCGGGACACGATTGGGAGTGTCCAGGGCGAGGCCAACGGCTTTTCAAGATGGCCGCGGCGAGTTTCGAGCCGCGTCGCGAGCCGGGAGTGGGGAATGACCGGTGAAGGTGCCGCCGAGGCGGCAAGAATCGGGGGCGCTATGACCGCGCAGGCAACGGGCGGCGCCGCCGGCGGATAATGCCAAGAGCGACAAGGCCGGCGCCGAGCAGACACAGTGAGGCCGGTTCCGGCGTGGAGAAAATTATCTCGGAGCCGGTGATATCAAGATCATCGCCGCCATAGACAGCGCCGTAGATCGACGGAATCATCGACCAGGATCGCCCCCTCGTTGATATCCATGTAGAGTCCCGATGTCGGCAACAGTCCGTTGTCGATCGTCAACATGCCGCCGGAACCGAAGTTGAACAAGACCTCGTCGGGGGTGAGCCCTCCGGTGAGGACGATGCTGCCGTCGAAGGCGATCGGAGCGGAGTCGATATCCGGGATGTTGACGACCACATTTTCGCTGCCGTCACCGTTGATGGTAAAGGTGGTCCCGGCGACAAAACTGGGGTCGATCGTCGCGGTGAATACTTCGTTGCCGGCGCCGTCCGATACGCCGCTCGAAGCGGCGACCGACCCGCCGGCGGTGAGAAGCAGCGTTGCCCCGGGTTCGTCGCTGAAAGTGGCGGCGGCGGTGGTGAGGGTGGCGAGGTCCGTCGTGACATTTCCAGCCCCATAGGTCGGGCCGCCGGCCACCACTACGTCGCTGTCGTCCAGATTGAACTGCCCGGTGTTCCCGGCGGCGAACTCGACGGTGCCGGTGACGGTGCCGAAACTGTCGGTGGTGGCGTCAAACCCGCCGGAATTGGCGATCTCGATGTTGCCGATGACCGTCGAATTCTGTGAAGACCACATTGCCGCACGGGCACAGCACGCCGGCAGGCGGCGGCTTGAGCTTGCCGGCTTGCGCCTGCGGAAGCGCCAAACCGGTCGCGGCCACGATGGCAACGGCGCCGAGGCGGACCGGCACAGAAAAAAATTTCGTCAATCCTGTCATCCGATGTCCCCCCGTTCGCTACTTGACCCGATGATTACAGCAATTTTCGCGCCAACTGAACGATCTGAATGGCTTGGCAGTGATCGCTTCTACATTCGCGGGCCGAGTGTAAAGTTTGCCGACAGTTTCATCGCCGCATTTGACACCGACTTTGACGATTAACCGAAACCCATCGAGGTTGAAACGATCAGGCTGCGATCGCCGAAAACTCGCGTCGGGCTGGATTGCAGTCCGGTTTTCCGTGCCATCTAATGTCTTTCAAGGGGTTAGGATCGTCCCACGATGCCGCAGTGACAGGCAGACCGCCTCGGTCGGAGCCGCTCGAAGTCAGCATGGCTCGATCCCCGCATGCTGTCGAATTTCTTTACACTTTTTTCAGTCGTTGCATGCGCGGGGATTGCGATGATGATACCCCGGCGCCGGCACGAGGCGCGAGCAGTGTCGACCGGCCCCAGCAGGCTCGGACGCGTGGAGCCGCGCCAACCACCTCGAGCCCCGAAAACACATCATATGCTGCATCCGAACGATTTTGCGGAGGCCGTCCCCACCGGTTCAAAAGCGGCGCATGCCAGGGGCCGCAATAGGTCCGGGATGCCGAGCGGGGTCATCCTCGCGGTGCTGGCGATCGCGTCGATCGTGACGGTTGCGCAACCGGCGCGCGCCAACGACCAGCCATCGCAGAGCGCGGCCGAAAAGAGCGCCGCCACCAAGCGGCCGGGGCGGCCGACCGGACCGCCGGCGGCGATCGACGGGTTTCGCCAGGCGCGGTTCGGGATGGGCGAGCAGCAGGTCCGCCAGGTGATCCGCGATGATTTTTCGGCCGCGGCGTCAAGGCTCGCCAGCGCGGTCAATCCTTCAGAGAAGACGACCATCCTGTCGCTGATCGTGACCGACTTGTTGCCGCACACCGGCAAAGCGCACATTTCCTATATCTTCGGGTACCACTCGAAGAAGCTGATCCAGGTCAACATCCTGTGGTCGAGCGACCGCACCGCCGTCGCCGACGAGGCGATCGTCGGGACCGCGAACGCGTTGCGGGATTACTTCGCCTCGGAAAATTTTCAGCCGGACAGCGTCGTCGTCAACCGTCAACTCGCCGCAAACACGATCCTGGTGTTTCGCGGCAGCGACGATCAGAAAAGGACAGTTTTGCTGGTGCTGAGCGGGGTTGCCGGAACGGGCCGTCCGGCGGACAAAAAGGAGGCGCGACCGCAACCCCTAACGCTCGAATTGTCGTATATCGAGGACGCTGCGCACCCCGACGTGTTCAAAATCGCCAAGGGTCAGTTCTGACCCCGCCGATTTGACGAGCGGCCGCGGCTGCCCCGAGGTTCGGCTCCGTGTCAAACATCGACGACGACACGGCCGATCGGCCGTGCTTGGCAAGCCAGAATATGGCCGTCCTTTTCGTCGTCGGGGGTAAGGGCGCTGGTCGAAATCCTGCTCGACTGTGCCTTCGAGAAGCGTGACCTTGCAGGTCCCGCACTGGCCGGCGCGGCACGAGTACGCCACCGGCAGTCCCTGGTCGAGGGCAAGGTCGAGGATATAGTCGGAGCCCTTGCAATCGATCTCGATCTTGCTCGCCGCGAATACGACTTTCGCAAGCTTGGTCGCCTGAGCCTCCGCCGCGCCGGGATCGCGCCGCGGCACGCCGCCAAAGATCTCCTGATGGAACCGCGTCATGTCGAAGCCGAGCTGATCGAGCATGCCGCGGGTGGCGTCCATGAACGGGACCGGCCCGCACAGATACACGCTGCGGCTCTTCAGGTCGGGAACCAGCTCGGTCAACAGCTGCGGCGAGATCCGCCCGGTCGGGCCGGTCCAGCCGCTCCCCTCGCCGGCCTGGCTGCAGACGAATTGGCTCCGGAAGCCGGGCAGGCTGCGCTCCATCAGCTGCAGCTCGTGGGCAAAGATCAGATCGTCCGGGGACCGCGCGAAATGGAGGAACTGGATGTCGGCGTCGGGCGTGGTGTCGGCGAACCAGCGCGACATTGCCATGACCGGGGTAATGCCGCTGCCGCCCGAAATGAAGAGAAAGGGACCGTCATCGTCGGGGATGCAGGTGAAGCTCCCGTGCGGCCCGTCGACAAAGAGCGAGGAGCCGGCCCGCAGATTGTCGTGCAGCCAGTTCGAAATCACCCCCTGCTCGACCCGCTTCACGGTCACCGAAATCGCATGCGGCCGCGACGGGCTCGCCGAAATCGTGTAGCTGCGGCGGACGATGCTGCCGTCGATCGGGATCTCGAGAGTGATGAACTGGCCAGGGTGGTAGCGGAACAGCTTGGGCGGCTCGGCGACGAAGCGGAAGGTCTTCACGTCGCGGGTCTCGTCGATCACCTGGACGCAGCGCACCGGCAGCTTGCCGGGCCGGCAGAACATCTCGGCGCTGAGATCGCCGATCAGCAGCGAACACAGGCTGGGCGCCCTCACCTTCGTCTCCACCGGCGGGCTCGCCTTGGCCTGGACGGCGGCGCGCGCCGACGGGCGCTTGATCAGCTCGAGAACGTTGTCGAAAGCGGCTTTTTCCTCCCCGTCCCGCTGAAAAATCCGGGCCGCCTTGTGCAGCTCTTGAGAAAACCGGGTCAGATCGTGTTCGACATCGGGGCGCTCCTCCGGAGCGAGCGCGCCGAGGATCGTATCGAGCGATGCTGCAACCTGATCGATGCCGGGGCGAAGCTCACCGGCAATATATTGCTTCCACAGTTCCGCCTTCTCGGCCTGCGTATTGGCCAGCGAGCGCTGCAGGAGGGGCGAACGGCACCAGTCACGCGACGCAAGCAGCTGGTCGAAACGCTCCATTTCGCGCGCCGTCATTTTGCCGTCGCCGTCGGCGAGGCGCAGGAACATCATCATCGGGAGCTCGACGACAACCCTCGACTTCTCGGTCAGACGAACTGGCATCCGAACACCCTATTCAGCAGCGGCGGCAGGTTCCGCAGTCGCGGCCGCTCGCGGCGGGATCACCGTCGCCGGGCGTGCACTGAGGAGGTAGCTCGAAACAACTTCGAGGATAGCGCGGGCGGCATGGAGATCGCGGCTGACAAGCTCGTCGATCACATCGCGCGGGATCGCGATCACCTCGGCGGTCGGGCTCACCACCTCGATCGAGGCGGTGCGCGGATGACCGGTAATGACGCCGATCTCGCCGAACACGGCGCCGGGCTTGCCGCGACGGAACACGACGCGCCCGTGCTCGCCCTCGGCCCAGGCCTCGGTCTCGCCGCGCACCAGCACGAACATCGAATCGGAGCTTTCGCCAAATCGGCAGATCTGCTCGCCGGCGCGGAAGGTCACCAGGGTCGACTGCCGGGCGATTTTGGCGAGGGTGTCGAGATCGAGCGCGGCAAACACATCGACGGCGACGAGCTCGGCCATGGTCACGACGATGTCGGAGCGAACGCCCTGGGTGATCCCCGCGAGCGCCTCCTCGACCAATGGCGAAGGCGTCTCGGCGCGAGCCAGGAGCTCGTCCGCCGCCTGTTCGGCAGCGACGCGATCGGTGCTCGCCAGCGCGGAGATGGCCAGCGCGGCGACCACCGGATCGCGATCGCCGCCGAGCCCGACGAGGACCTCGTCGGGCGGCTTTGACGCCTCGATGATGTCGAGATAGGAACACAGCACCGGATCGGACGTCATCTGCAGGAAGGCGTCGCGGATCGCCGCCGGTGCCCCTTCGATCGCGTCCGCGTTGGTCCGGTCGGTTTCCTTGCCGCCCAAGACGAAAATCGATTGCGCGAACGAGCGCGCGACCTGCTGGTCGTCGATCGAGGCGACGATGTCCACCATCTCGCGGATCAGCGCCGCTCTGCTTTGAGCAGCAGGGCATGCCGCAGCAAGGGCGCTTCCGGGCGCAGATCGAACACCAGCGAGAGCCGGACAATTTCCAGCTCGCGGAGCTTTTCGAGCATATTCCGCGCGGTCTCGATGACCTGCGTCTGATCTTCGCCGATTTCGCCGACGATGCGCGCGTGGTCCTCCTCGGAAATCCCGAAAAACGTGCGGACCGGCGCTATTGCCTCCTGCGCCGCGACGCTCGCGAGATAGTTCGCCGGGCTTGACCCCGGCCGGACACTCCCGCTGGACCAGATCGGCCAGGAACGTGCGGTAGTTCTCGCGGCGCACCTGAAGTTCGACCGATCCGCGGGCGTCGGGGTCGAGCAAAGCCGGGTCCTGCACGCCGAGCGCTTCGGTGATCGCATGATGGTCGGTATCGGTAAGCCCGAGCTGCTCGCGAACGTCGCTCAACAGCTTCAGGCTCTCGGCGGACTTGGTATGGCCGCTTTCGCAGCGCCTCGGTCAGGATCGCGCGGTAGGCGTCGCGCTTCTGGGCGACGCTGAAATTGGGCAGCGTCTTGGCGAGCACATAGACCTCGTCGGCCGAGAGCTGGTCGATCGGCCGGCCCTCGAGCATGTCTTCCGAGCGGAACCCCATGCGCCCCAATTGGTCGCGCAGGCTGCGCGCCACCCGTTCGCGGCTGTAGAGCTCGGCGTCGCGGGCGAGCGAGCGGACCAGCCAGACGACCGACACGAAGACAAACAACGCGTCGAACAGCTTTACCGCCCAGATCGGCATCAGCAGGATGTTGGGCCGACCGGCGAACACATAGAACAGGTTGAAGGTCACAAACGCGCAGACCGTCAGCATCTGGTGGCGCAGCCGCGCCTTGCTGAGGGCTTTGCCGCGCAGGCGGGCCAGGCGGGCATAGCCGCGCTCGATCCCGACCCACAGCCAATAAGCGAGCGCAATACAGACGACAAAGAAGAGCGGCGCGGCGACGATCTTCGGGATCGGGATCGCGCCGCCGAGATAGAAGCCGGGTCCGAGCAGCTTGCCCATCTGTCCGCTCTCGTGGGTCCAGGCGCCGCTCATGTAATAGTCCCAGCCGCCCGAATACACGAAATAATAAGTGTAAAAGGCAAACACCAGACCAAAGAACCCGTAATACATAAACCGCTTCTGATCGGACTCGAGCGATTTCCAGTAGGAGTTCTCGAGATCGACATCAGGGCAGTTGGTCGTGCAGCCGACGCAGATGCTGTGGTCGCCGTTCGGCCCCGGAGCACGGCACATCGATTGACCGACCGGGCTCGCGGCAAGATGCGCCTTCGACTCGAACAGTCCGCCGGGACCGGTATAGATGTCCTGGATCACCGAGATCGGACAGAAATAGTTGCACCAGGTCTTGCCTCCGTAAAGCAGGCCGATCACCAGCGAAAACAGCAGGATGAACGCGAAGATTCCGACCAGCGCGGTCCGGTCCGCGTTGACGAACAGGAGGCGCGCGCAGACGCCGAGCGTCAGGAAGCCGAACTGGAAATAATAATGGTTGCGCCGCAGCCAGTCCTCGGGCAGCAGCGCGAGCACCCGATCGACTCGGCCCGCCCGGCGGTTGAGCGCCTTGATCTTGCGCTGCCAGCCCAGCATGTGCGGGATCTGGCTGAAATGCGAGAGCGGACAGACCCGCCGCCAGGTCTCGTGGCCGAACACCATCAAAAAGAGGGGGACGAGCGGCAGGACCATGGTCCAGAAGATCCGGTTTCCCATCGAATAGGGCTGGGCCGGGAGCGGCGTGCCCTGGACCATCACCGGCGCGGAACGCAAGTGAAACGGGCTTGCCATGTTGTCGGGCATCGTCAGCATCGGCGTCACCGGATCCCAAAACAGAGACCCGATCAGGACGAACCAGGCAATCAGCAGCCCGGCACGCAAGGCTCGCATTTTTCGCTCAGAGGTCCGAGAGAACATGATCGGCAGGCTCACATCCGAACAACGCCGCCACCGTCCGACAAAGGTCCGGCGCCCCCCGGCCGATGATCGCGGTAGGCAAATGTTAACACGATCGAAAGGGCGTGAGTATCGGAAACCGATCCGATCGTGCGGTGCGGGACCATCCTGAACCGGACGGCGCCGTCCGCGTGTGAGATTGCTCACACAGGAAAAAGGGTGCGGCGTATCAGCGCACCGAACCGACGGCACCCGAGGCGCCGCTTCCTGGCCGCGCCGTCATCGTGCGAGGCCGTGAGGACCGCGGCAGATCCGCCGTAAATGCAAGCGGAAAAACATCGCAATTTACCAAACTAGCCGGTTGCCCGCCGCGCCACGCGCGACTACCATCGGCGCAATGTTACCAGAGCGTGCAGTATCGCGAGGTCCCGCAAGGGCCGGAAGCGCCGTCGAAGGTGGCCACCACGGGGAGGGAACAAAATGGCTCGCGATATCACCAAATTGCTGATGGGCGCCCTATTCTGCACGGTCTCCGCCACAGCGGCGTGGGCGGATGGGTCGGCGTACCCGATGACCGGGGCCGTGTACGCGATGACCAATGCCGTGGGGAATAACCAGATCCTCGCGTATCAGCGCGCCCGTGACGGAACGCTGACCCTGATGCAGACGATCAAGACCAAGGGCGGCGGGAGCGGCGCCCAACTTTCGCCGCCCGAACTCGCTGGGTTCGCAAGGCGGTCTGATATTGGACGATCAGCATCATCTGCTGTTCGCCGTCAACACGGAAACCCTAGCCGAAAACAGCCAAGACTGCCAAGGAGGCACCGTTACGTCATTCCTCGTCGCGAGCAATGGCAGATTGAGGTTCGCCGACAGGGTCGTGTCCGGTGGCTTGTTTCCCAACAGTCTGGCCGTCAAAAATATAGATAGCCGAGAAGATCACGGAGATCTGCTTTACGTACTTAACTCGGGGGGTCCGGGAAGCAGCCCCTTCTGCGGCCCCAGCCCGAATATTACCGGGTTCACAGTGAACAGCGTTGGCCAAATGAGCCTCCTGTCGGGCTCGGTGCAGTCAATCATCGATCCGGGCCCCCTTGACGGCACCGGCACCGGCGTGAACTGCCCCGTCTCGGGGTTTCCAACACCAAGCTTCGACTGCGGGCGCAACCCGCCGGCGTTTCCGCGCTCGCCGGCGCAGGTTCGCTTCACGCCCGACGGCGCCCAGCTGATCGTCACGGTCAAAGGGACCAACAAGATCTACGTGTTTCCGGTCGGCGAAAATGGCGCGCCCATGGCAACCCAGGCTCCGGGGCCTGCGTTACCGACCTATTTTGGCTTTACCTTCGACAAGCTGGGGCACTTGATCCTTACGGAGGCGTTTGGTCAGGCCACCAGCATTCCGGCCGGCGGCGCCGGCGCGGTCTCGTCATTCACGATCACCGGGGCCGGCGCCCTGGAGCAGATCAGCGCGAGTGTCGGCGATGGAGGGACAGCGGCTTGCTGGATCGCGCTCGAGCCCGTCACCGGTCGATACGCATACGTGTCCAACAATTTGAGCAATAGCCTCTCATCGTACTCGGTCGGCAACGACGGGAGTGTGACGCTGCTCGCCGCAATTGCCGCGGCCGCCACCGGCCCCAACGACCTGGCGGCCGTAGGTGATGGCCACGCCAGCTTCCTCTACGTGCTCAACAGCGGCGCCGGCACCGTCGGGGCCTTCCAGGTCAACCTGGGCAACGGATCGCTGACGCCGCTTTCCGCCGTCGGCGGCTTGCCCATCGACGACGGCGCCGCCGGCCTTGCCGCCTATTGAGGGGAGGCTTGCATCCTCCAGGCGGCTAGGCGCCGACTGTGCTTAGGACCCTCTCTCGGACGCTCCAGTTAAGGCGCGCGAGCTATTTACACGCGCCACCGCAGCGTGCGATATCGTCGAGCCCGGTACGCGAGCCTGAACAATCACCCGAACCCAAACCCATTGTTCCGGAGGGGTTATGCGCACATTTTATGTCCTGCTAGTCGCGGCCACCGCAATTGAGCTCCTCACCGTCCCCGCGTCAGCCGAGCTGGGGTCAAACAACCCGACCGATATGCAGCTGCTGATCCAGCGAGAGCAGGAAGAAGGGTGCAACACCTCGACTACGCCGCCGACTTGCCCATCGGGCACGGCGAACGTCTTCAACTCCGGAACTTTCGACGTCGCCGTCCCGCCGGCCGGCACAACATTTCAACCGGTGCAGCGCGTGCAACGCGCCAAGTTCGGCGTCGTCGGTCCGTTCAAGCTGGACAACGGATTGACCGAAGAGGACCTCGACAACCTCGTCTATCCGGGCACCACGTCCGCCGAGAAGAATGCGCTGCTCGAAGGTTTTCAGTTCTTCACCACGTTCCACGCCGCGGGCCAGGGGCTGGGGCCGATAAACAACCAGCCGGCCTGTCTCGGCTGCCACCTGAACACAGCCGACGCGGTCTCTAGCACGGGGCTGCTGCAGGGTCTGAACTGCAACCGAACGCCCCCTTCCCTGTCATCCACCTGCAGCAACGTCTCCAACGTGACGCGGGCGGGGCGTTCGACACCGACCAATTTCGAGGTCACCTCGCTCAACCCGGCAACCGGCGGCGGCATCGCCCCCAACATTCTGGTCACCCCCGAGACCCTCGACATAAATCCGGGCAAGACGGCTGCCTTCACAACCTTTGGCGACTTTGACCCCGACCACGCCGACGCGGCCAGCAACCCCACTGGCGTCGGCTTTTTTGATCCCCTCGACGGGGCGACCGCCAATATCGTGACCGGCAAGACGGCCCAGCCCTTTGGCGGGTTTGTGCAGCATCACCGGCCCGCCGGCCCGGACTGCATAACGAAGCCGTTGCCGCCGGTCGCGTTCGACGCGGACTTGAACGGCGCCCTCGTACCGAGCGCCACCTTCCGGCGCACCGTCGGACAGCGTGCCGGCCCGCCCTATATCGGCCGCGGGCTCATCGAGGCGGTACCGACCGCCAACATCACCGCGAACACCAATCCCGCGGTCGAAAACGGCCCTTCGTCACTCGGCAGTTTTGCCACGCTGCTTTGCTCGAGCGCCAGCGGCGGCGGCTGCATTGCCGGCGTCGCCAATATGATTCCCCGCAACTTCACCGTACAAACGACCGGCCTACAGAACGGCACCGATACCGGCAATGTCGGCGGGGTCGGCCGCTTTGGGCTGCGCTCCAACGGCGTCGAATTGCTGCAGTTCATCGCCGGCGGCCTGCAGGGCGAACTCTCGTTTACGAGCTTGTTGAACGGCGAGGAAATCGACTTTCCGACGTTGTTCCCGGGCGGGACCTCGGAGACGGCCGAACCGGCTCCTTGCTATGCAGCACTTTCGGAGACGGCGGGTCAACCAACCGACATTCCGGGTCAACCGCCAGGATTCACCGCCCAACCGGTGAACCTCGCTACGCTGGAGGCGCACCTCTCGACCCCCTTCAGCATCCGCAACCTGTTGCGCGACACAGCTCCTCCCGAATTCGGTGCGGTACTGCTCGAGGTGTTGCGCTCGGCCATCGGGAGCAAGTCGTGGCTGCAAAACGTGTCGTGGCAACCGGATAGCGAGCAGGCCAAGGTCAAACGCGGCGCCGAGCTGTTTGGGATCGATCTGGTGGCCTTTGCCAACCGCACGATCGGTCCGCCGATGACGGCCGGCGCGGACGGGCGCGACGACCATGCGATCAATCAGACCGATCGCAAGCTGAATTGCGCTGGCTGCCATATCCCGATCCAGATGACCGGGCAGTCGCCGGCCGCGCTGTTCCCCCCGCCGAACGGCGACGACGTCGGGGCGAAGCATCTCAGCTACGTGTGGGCCCCGATCTTCTCGGATCTGCTGATCCATCATATGCCGGTGATCAATGCGGAACGCGATTTGCAGGTGCAGAGCGGTCTCGAGCCTCTGCCGCGCGATCCGTTGGTAATCCGCCGGCTCGCCGGGTTCCGCTTTTTCAATACCTTTGACCTGTCGCGCAATCTGGCCGACGACACGTTCTCGAGTCAGAAAGCCTCGGCCGAGGGCTCGCAGTTCCGCACGGCGCCCCTGATGGGAATTGGCAGGATCGGCCCGCCGTTCTTGCACGATGCGCGCATCTATCTGAGCAACCAGAGCGTCAACAGCACACCCGCCGGCACGGTCACTACCAACCGCTGGCAGACCAATGTTCCGCTCGTCGTGCGAAGCGTCGATGACGCGCTGCTCGCCGCCATCGAGCTCCACGACCTGCCGGCCCCCGACGATCGGAACACGCCGCGCACAGCGGGCGCCGGATGCCCGGTGCCGCCCAAGGGGAGCGAGACCAACATCGACTATGGCCCGTCGCCCAAGGACGTCATCTGCCCGGCCTATGGCAGTGCCAACTCGAAGGCCAATCGAAGCGACGCGGCCGAGGTCATCTACCGGTTCCGGCAGCTGAGCCCCGACGACCAGCAGGCGGTGATCGAGTTCCTGAAGCAGCTCTGAGGGGCTTCAGGAAGACGGCAATGTGGGCGGTGCCGATCGCGGTCGGCGTCGAGCGCTGCCGCCGCGCTCAGGGAGAGGGTTCCGAGCCCACCGGGCTGTAACAAACCTTGATCTTCTCGGTGACTTCGTCTTTGACGCCGGTGTTCGTTCGCGCCGTGCGCAAGCTCGCGTTTTCGATATGCTCTTCGATCCGATTGTAGCGCATTTGGTTTGTGCGCTATAATCGGTCGCCCGGCGAGGCTGGGCAATCGCGGGGGGCCGTCGATGATTGCAACGCAAGCGGTATCGGGGGGGATCGTCGGTGCTCCCTTAGGGAGCTTTGGCCCCAAGCACCCGTCAAGCTCGTTCGTTGCGGTTGCCGGGGAGCCGGCCGGCGCAAAGCGCAGTCTTGGCCGGATCGGGATCGTCGGTGGGCTGATCGCCGGGCTGGCATGCGCGGCTCTTCCGGGGTCGGCAGCGGCGCAGACCACGCCCGGCATGAACGAGCAACTCAAACAGCTGCAAAACGAGATCAAAAAAATCCAAAGGCAGTATCAGAACCAACTCCACCACCTGCAGAAGCAGGTCGATGAATTGAGGGCGGCGCAGGCAGCGCCGCGCCCGAGCCCGCCGCCGACGCCAGCGGCCCCGCAGGGTCTGGCGGTTCTGCCGGCGCCGAGCGCCCCTCCTGGTCTGGCGCTGCCGCCGGCAACCGCCGCACTTTCGCCGCCGGCGCCTGGCGGCCCGGGGGCGCCAATGCCGCCGCCGGCCACGGTGACGGCCACGGGCGGCGGGGTTTTCGGCACCGGCATCCATGTGAGCTTCGCCAACACGTTTCTCGAAGGGGTGACCATCTATCGGACGCGCAACGAGACCGCGGACACGCTCTCGAACTTCAACACCGGTATCCCGATGCCGAACAATCCGAACTACAACCTGTCGGAGTTCCGCGAGAGCGCCCACACCAGTCGGTTCGCTATGCTGGCCTATGGCAACGTCAATGCCGACACCCGAGTGAGCGGCTATGTCGAGACCGATTTCCAGAGCGCGGGAACGACATCGAACTCAGCCCAGGTCAACGGCTACACGTTGCGGCTGCGGCAGGCTTATGCCGAGCTCGACAAGAACGACTGGGGGATCGAGGTCGTCGGCGGGCAGATCTGGAGCCTGCTGACGATGTTCAAGCAGGACATGACGCCGGGGCAGGAAAACATCCCGGTGACGATCGACGCCCAGTACGTCCCGGGGTTCAGCTGGACGCGCGACCCGTCGGTCCGGATCGTCCAGCATTTTGGCATGATGTCGGTCGGTCTGGCGGCGGAGAGCCCGCAGGCGGTGATCTTCAGCGGGCCGACCGCACCGTTGGTGCCGACCACGTTCAACAACCCCGGCGGAACGGGGCTCAATTCCCTGGCCACTTATTCGACCGATCTGGGGCCGGATGTCGTGGGCAAGGTGACCGCCGATCCCGGCTGGGGTCATTTCGAGGCCTATGGCGTCGGACGCGCCTTCCGCAGCCGCGCCGACTTCTCGAACCACACCATCATCGGCGGCGGCGGCGGGCTGGCGGGCATCTTTCCGGTGGTGCCGCACCGTCTCGATCTGCAGGCGGATTTCCTCGCCGGCAACGGGATCGGCCGCTATGGCGCGGTCGGCCTGCCCGACGTAGCGGTCCAGCCGAACGGCGTGCTGGCGCCGATCCCGGAACTCCAGGTGCTGCTCGGCGCGGTCGGTCACGCAACCCCTTGGCTCGACCTCTACACCTATGCCGGCATGGAGAAGGCCGACGCCACCGACTTCACGGCCGACGGCGTGCCCTTCGGCTATGGCAGTCCGCTCTATAACAACACCGGTTGCCTGCACGAGGGATCGACACTGTGCGCTGCAAACACCTCTCGTGTCTGGCAAGTCACCGGCGGCTTCTGGTGGACCGTCTATAAAGGCAATTTCGGGAAGTTCCTGGTCGGCGGCCAAGGCTCCTTCACCGAACGTCAAGTATTTGCGGGTCTGGGCGGCGGACCCAACACCAACGAGGGCATCTTTATGGCGTCGTTGCGATACTATCCGTTCTCGCCCTGACGCCGACCATGCCCGGCAAGGCGGCCGGCCGCTTCGGTGGACCGACCTGCGCTGGCTGTGTCGGGAGGCCCCCGGCGGTGCTAAGCTCTCGCCGCGACAATCGGGGAGAGAAAAGATGAGTCAGGCGCTCGAGGGCATCCGCATCATCGACATGACGCACAACCAGGCGGGGCCGGCCTGCGCCCAGATCCTGGGGTTTCTCGGCGCCGATGTGATCAAGCTCGAGGAGCCCCGGGGCGGCGATGTGGCGCGGCGTAACATGCGCGACCGGCCGGACAGCGACAGCCTGTTCTTTCTGCTGTTCAACGCCAACAAGCGCAGCCTGACGCTCAATCTGAAGACCGGGCGCGGCAAGGGATTGTTCCGGGAGCTGATCGCCAAGTCTGACGTATTGCTCGAAAATTTCGGGCCGGGCGCGCTCGACCGGCTGGGCTTCGGCTTTGAGGCACTCTCGCAGATCAACCCGCGGCTGATCTACGCGACGATCAAGGGCTTCGGCACTTACGGCCCCTATCGCGACTTCAAGAGCTACGAGCCGATCGCCCAGGCGATGGGAGGTGCGATGAGCATCACCGGCTTCCCCGAGAATCCGCCGACCTTTGTCGTGCCGGCGATCGGCGATTCGGGCACCGGCATGCACATGGCGATCGGCATCCTCGCCGCGTTGCAGCAGCGACATGCGACCGGCCGCGGCCAGCATGTCGAAGTGTCGATGCAGGACGCGGTGGTCAATTTGATCCGGGTCAGCCTGCGCGATCATCAGCGTTTTGGCGCGGCCATGCCGCGGCGCGGCAACCAGATGGGCCGCGGGGTGCCGAGCACGACCTATCCCTGCGCCCCGGGCGGCCCCAACGATTACGTCTTCATCACCGCGCAGCAGCAGATGTGGCCGGTCTTTGCCGAAGCGATCGGCCAAGCGGAGCTGGCGCGCGACCCGCGCTTTACGACCGAGGACGGGCGCTGGGAGAACCGCCTTGCGCTGACCGCGATCATCGAGGAATGGACCCGCGGACGCTCGAAGCACGAGGTCATGCGCATTCTGGGCACCGCCGGGGTGCCGTGCGGCGCCTGCCAGGACACCGGCGAGGTGCTGGCCGACCCGCAGCTCAAGGCGCGCGAGATGATCGTCGACCTCGACTATCCGACGCGCGGCACTTATAAAACCGTCGGCTGCCCTGTAAAATTGTCGGATTCGCCGGCCCAGCTCAGCCGCCCGCCATTGCTCGGCGAGCACACCGGCGCGCTGTTGAGCGAACTTTGCGGCATCGGCCCCGACGAGGCAAAACGCCTGCGCGAAGACGGCGTCATCTGACCGCCCGGCGACAAAAGCGACCCGGAATGATCTTCGGACCCCGGACCGGGGCTTCGAAATCTCCGCCGCGCGCCTGTTGACCGCGCGGAAGCGTCGGGGGATTGATGCGGAACGCTGATGTCGCGCGGAGCAGCGCCGAGCGGCGGCATTCGTCGGTGGCCTGCTGTTGAGCCGCGACCAGATCCTGACCCTCGCTGTGTTGGCCGGTATGGTCGGTCTCTTCCTGTGGGACAGGCTGCGCTACGACCTCGTCGGCCTGATCGCGCTGATGGCCGCGACAGCGGTCGGCATCGTCCCCGCGCAACGCGCGTTTTCCGGCTTTTCGAACCCGGTGCTGCCGCTGATCGCCGGGGCGCTCGTCGTCAGCGCCGCGATCGCCCGCTCGGGAGCTGTCGATATCCTGGTGCGCTGGCTCGCGCCGCTGTTGCGCTCGGCGGCGCTCCAAGTCGGCGTCCTTTCTGCCTGCGTCGCCGGGCTTTCGGCCTTCGTCAAGAACGTCGGTGCGCTGGCGATTTTTATGCCGGTGGCTTTTCAGATCGCGCGCCGCAACGAGCGCTCGCCGTCGGAACTGTTGATGCCGCTCAGCTTCGCCTCGCTGCTCGGCGGCTCGATGACGCTGATCGGAACCTCGCCCAATCTGCTGATCGCCAGTGTCCGCGAACAACTGACCGGCCAGCCGTTTCACATGTTCGACTTCATGCCGGTCGGCTTTGGGGTCGCGGTCTGCGGGCTCCTGTTTCTGACCATCGGTTGGCGGCTGTTGCCGCGCGGCCGACGCGGCGCCGGGGTCGAGCCGCCGTTCAAGATCGAGGACTACACGACCGAGCTCGAGGTCGGCGGAAACTCTCCATTCGTCGGCCGGACGATCGCCGCGATCGAGTTCAGCTGCTGCGGGCGAGGTCACGGTCGCCGCCATCATCCGAAACGAGCGTCGGCGCTATGTGCCGGGCGGCAGCTGGACGGTCCATGCCGGCGATGTCCTCGTCGTCGAGGCCGACCCGCGCGCGCTCGAGCAATTCGCCGGTGACGGCAAGCTCGAGCTCGTCGGCAGCACCGAGCTGCCGGCGCAACCCGAGCGCGGCCGCGATGATCGAGCTGCCGATGATCGCGATGCCGATGGCCGGGGCCCGATCGAGTCGAGTCCCTCGGCGGCGGAGGCCGATCCGGGCGGTCTCGCAATCGTCGAAGCCGTGGTCGTCGCGGATTCGGCGCTGATCGGCCGTTCGGCGGCCGCGCTGCACCTGCGCGAGCATTACGGGGTCAACGTGCTGGCGATCGCGCGGCGCGGGCGGCGTGAGACCGCGCGCCTGCGCCGGGTCAATTTTCGCCTCGGCGACGTCATTGTGTTTCAGGGGCATCAGGACCGGATCTTCGGGGCCCTGGCGGCCTTGGGCTGCCTCCCGCTCGCCGAGCGGCGATTGGCGCTCGGGCGCCCGCGCCGGGTGGTCCCGCCATTGGCGATCCTCGGCATTGCGACGGCTCTGGCCGGGACCGAGCTGGTCCCCGCCGAAATCGCTTTTGTCGCGGCGGCGCTCGCAGTCGCCACTCTCGGCCTGTTGAGCCTGAAGGAGGCCTATGCCGCGGTCGAATGGCCGATCCTGGTCATGATCGGCGCCCTGATCCCGATCGGCCAGGCGGTCGAGAGCAGCGGCACGACCGATCTGCTCGCCGGGTTGATGGCGCGCCTCGCCGGGGAGCTGCCGGGTTACGGCATCCTGGCGATGATTCTCGCAATCACGATGCTGGCGACGCCGATCCTGCATCATGCCGCAGCGGTCCTGGTGATGGGGCCGATCGCAGCCCGGCTGGCGCACGACTTTGGCTATCATGTCGACCCGTTTCTGATGGCCGTGGCGCTCGGCGCCGGATCGGATTTTCTGTCGCCGATCGGCCACCAGTCGAACACCCTTGTCATGGGACCGGGGGGATACCACTTCGGAGATTATTGGAGGCTCGGACTGCCGCTCTCGTTGATGGTCGTCGGGATCGGGGTTCCACTGATCGCGTTCTTTTGGCCCCTCCGTTGAGCAGGCGGAATGAAACCACCGGCCAACGTGTTGATAGAGACGCAACAGACGACGATCGGCATTTGAGCACAGCTAGACGGGTGAGGACATGGCTAAGCCAAAGCGAGGGCGGTCGACCGCGGCCATCGATGATCATGTCGGAGCTCGCATCCGCGAGCGCCGAATCATGCTGGGGCTGACCCAGCAGCAACTCGCCGATATGATCGGCGTCACTTACCAACAGGCGCACAAATACGAACGCGGCATCAATCGCGTTTCAGCCGGCAGGCTGTTCGAGATCGCCCGTGCGCTGAGCGCCCCGGTCAGCCACTTCTACGAGGGGATCGGGCAGGAAGGGCCGCGCCAGATTACCCCGCATCAGCGGATGCTGCTGGAGATCGCGCGCAATTTCGCCGAGATCCGCAACGAAAAGCATCAGGAAGCGGTGAGCCAGCTCGCCCGAGCTTTGGCCAGCAAGTAAGTTCGGCCGAGTCCACCGGTCCGGCGCTGCGCTCAGCGCGCATCGGGCAGCGGAAATTCCTCGAGATACGGCAGATAACCATCCTCGACGTCTATCTTCATGGCCGCCAGCAGGCGCACCAGGCCATTATAGAAGGCGATCGTCAGGACGAGATCGGTCAGATGCTCGTCGTCGAGGCCCTGGTGCAGCCGATCGAAGGTTTCGTCGGAGATTTCGAGCTCGCTGGTCATTTCGCGGGCGGCGCGCAACACCGCCTTGGCGAGCGGATCGAGGCCGGTTGCCCGCCCGGCGGTTTCGTCGGCGATTGCGCGGATATCGGCGTCGGAGACGCCGAATTCGCGGCTGATCCGGATATGGTGCGAATACTCGTAGGCCGAGCGGGTGACGTAGCCCACCTGCAGGATCGCCATCTGCCGTAATCTCGGATCGAGCCGGCTGCCGTCGCGAATGAACCGCGCCAGGGTGTTGAGGCTGCGCGCAGCGCGTGGGCTGTGCGCCAGCAGCCGGTAGAGGTTGATATTGCGCGCCAGCAGATCCTGATGCTCGGGGAGCAGATCGGATTTGTCGAGATAAGGCAGGCGCGCCATCGCGGTCACTCCCCTCAGCCGATCAGGTTACCACGACACAGGCCGCGGCCGACACGCTGACGATGCGCTGCGCGCCGGGCTTACGCGGTGCGCGTCGACCGATCGATCCACGCACGCCGGCGACGAGCCAAGCTCTGCAGCAACGCGCTGCCGCGACATCCTGCGTTGCTCGTCCCCGCTGTGCGCTCAGGTGGCGAATTGCTCCTTGAAAACGCGCTCTTCGAGATTGGCCTCATGATCGAAGAGCAGGGTCATCGCAATATCGCGATTTTCGTGAATTTCGACGGTCACCACATCGCGCGCCTCGGTGAAATCGGCGACCGCGCTGACCGGCCGCTTGTCGTTCTCGATCGCATCGATCCGCACCCTCGCCTCGTGGCGAAGCAGCGCGCCGCGCCAGCGCCGCGGACGGAAGGCGCTGATCGGGGTCAAGGCGAGAACCGCGGCGCCGAGCGGAATAATCGGGCCGTGCGCCGACAGATTGTAGGCGGTGCTGCCGACCGGCGTCGCGACCAGGATGCCGTCGGCGGTCAGTTCGTCGATGCGCACGACCCCGTCGACCGTGATCCGCAGCTTGGCCGCCTGGCGGCTCTGGCGCAGCAGCGACACCTCGTTGAAGGCGAGCGCTCGGTGGCGGCCGCCCTGTTCGTCGCGTGCGGTCATCTCGAGAGGATGGAGAACAACCGGCTGCGCCTCGGCCAGACGCTCGTCGAGCCCGTCCGGCCGATAACGGTTCATCAGAAAGCCGACGCTGCCGCGATGCATGCCGTAGATCGGCACCGCCTGCGGCAAAAAGCGATGCAAGGTCTCCAGCATAAAGCCGTCGCCGCCGAGCGAAACGACGATTTCGGCCTGCTCGGGCGGCACGCAAGGATAACGGCGACACAGCTCCGCCGACGCCTCCTGGGCGACCTCGGTCTCGGCCGCGACGACAGCGATCCGGGGCGCGATCCGGGCCGGCAGCGCAGCGCTCACCCGCCGGTCACGCTCATGTGGCGCGAGACAGCCGGGCGGTTGTGGCGGCGGTCGATGATGAAGTCATGGCCGCGCGGCTTGCGCCCGATCGCTTCGCCGATAGCGGCCACGAGCGCCTCGTCGCCTTCCGACTGGCGCAACGGCGTGCGCAGATCGGCCGCGTCCTCCTGGCCGAGGCACATATAGAGGGTGCCGGTGCAGGTCAGCCGCACGCGGTTGCAGCTCTCGCAGAAATTATGGGTCAACGGAGTGATGAAGCCGAGCCGCCGGCCGGTCTCGCGGACCGTGACATAACGCGCCGGGCCGCCGGTGCGGTAATCGCTGTCGTCGAGCGTCCAGCGACGCTGCAACCGGGCCCGCACCAGGGACAGCGGCAGGTACTGATCGAGCCGGTTTTCGCCGCCGATGTCTCCCATCGGCATGACCTCGATGAACACCAGGTCGAAACCCTGGTCGCCGCACCAGGCCACGAGATCGTCGAGCTCCGCCTCGTTGACGCCGCGCAGGGCCACGGTGTTGATCTTGACCGCGAGCCCCGCTTTCTTCGCCGCCGCGAGGCCGTCGAGGACCACGTCGAGCCGTCCGCGTCGGGTGATCTCGGTAAATTTCGCCGGGTCGAGCGTGTCGACCGAGACGTTGACCCGCCGCACCCCGCAATCGGCGAGTTCGCCGGCATAGCGAGCGAGCTGGCTGCCATTGGTGGTCAGGGTCAATTCGTCGAGCGCGCCGCAATCGAGGTGACGCCCAAGCGAGCGGAACAGGGTCATGATGTTGCGGCGGACGAGCGGCTCGCCGCCGGTCAGGCGCAGCTTTCTGACGCCAAGCCGGACAAAGGCGCTGCACACCCGGTCGAGCTCTTCGAGGGTCAACAGCTCGGCCTTGGGCAGAAAGGTCATCTCTTCCGCCATGCAATACACGCAGCGGAAGTCGCACCGGTCGGTAACCGATACGCGCAGATAGGTGATGGTTCGTCCAAACGGGTCGATCATGCTGTGCTCGTCCGCACCCTTTGCTGTCCTTAAGATAGGCACGCCACCGGGGAATGTCGCCCCCGATCGCATCCCCGATCACGCCATGGCTACCCGGCGCCGTCCCGCGGCTCGTCGGGAAACCAGTCGCCGAGGATCTGCACCTCGGTGTAGCGCGCCCGGCGCAGCACGTTTGCCTCCACTTCGTCGATCTCGCCGTGCTCTTCGAGGTCGGCGATCGCCAGCTCGATGCCGCGGCCGGTCTCCGTCTCGATAAACCGGCCCATCTCCGCCTTCAAACTCGGACTGTCCTCGATGCGCCGTTGCGCCTGCAGCCGGGCGAGGCGGATGGCACGCCGCCATCCCTTCCGCGGATCGACCGCCGGGGAATACTCCAGCTTCACCAAGTGCTGAATGATTCGCATGAGATGGCTGGCGAGTGCCGATCGTTGCGAGGCGCCCAAGCTCTCGATCTCCTCGGCGATGTTCTCCCAGTCGAGAAACTGGTTCGAACTCACCGCGCGCGATGGCGCGCAGCGCTGCCGCCTGCTGCTCCGCCCAGGCCGCGGTGTCGCTCCGGTATGAGGTCTTCAAATCGGTCATCGCCGCTCCTCGGGAAACCAGTCGCCGAGAATTTGCTGTTCGGTGTAGGCGGTGGCCCGCAGCGCCGCGACCGATACAGCGTCGATCTCTTCATAACGTGCGAGGTCCCTCAGCGCGAGGTCGATGCCGCGATGCGTCTGCCGCTCGATGTCACGATCGAGCCCGGTTCTCAGGCTCGGGCTTTCTTCCAACAGGTCTTCGATCTCGGCCCTGGCGTCCACTATCGATTCCTCCCAGCCGCGGCGCGGTTCTTTCGCCGGCGAATGCTCGAGCTTGAGGAGATGGCGAACGATCCGCCGGATCTGGCTTTGCAGCTCGCGCCGCACGGACTTCCCCAAATCCTCGATCTCCCCCGCCAGGTTTTCCCAGTCCAGGGGTTGATTCGAGCCGCCGCGTATTGCGGCACGCAACGCCTCGGCCTGCTGCTGCGACCAGGCGACGAAATCCTCGTCGTAGCGCGTCTTGGTTGTCATAGCCGCTCCTGTCGGCGGTGGCCTATCCGTAAGGTGTTCATGAACGTTATAGAGCAAACGGCGAAGTCCCGCGCGCAACGACGCCGGCTTGCGCGGTGAGCGTTCCACGCCCATCATCGGTGCATGCAGGAATTCACCGTCCGACCCCAGCCCGACGATCCGCGGCTGACCCGCACCGTCACCGGCATCGACCAGGAAGGCCGCCCGATCGAGACCGCCGTCGTCATGGAACGGCCGCTGACCCTGTTTTTGAACGGGCGCGAGATCGTGACGATGATGACGATCGGCGATCATCCGGATTATCTCGCGGTCGGCTATCTGCTCAACCAGAACATGCTGCGCCCCGACAACCGCATCACCGGCATCGATTACGACGACGAGCTCGAAACCGTGGTCGTGCGCACCGATCGCGAGACCGATTTCGAGGACAAGCTGCGCAAGAAGACGCTGACCTCGGGCTGCGCCCAGGGCACCGTCTTCGGCGATCTGATGGAGAAGTTCGAGGAGGTCCGCCTCGCCCCGGAGGCGCTGCTGCGGACCTCGTGGCTCTATGCCTTGAGCCGCAAGATCAACACCGCGCCGAGCCTCTATCTCGCGGCCGGCGCGATCCACGGCTGCGTGCTCTGCGAGGAGGACCGGCCGCTGCTCTACATGGAGGATGTCGGCCGCCACAACGCGATCGACAAGATCGCCGGCTATATGCACCTGAACGGGGTTTCGCCGGCCGGCAAGATTTTCTACACGACCGGGCGGCTGACCTCGGAGATGGTGATCAAGACCGTGCAGATGGGCATCCCGATCCTGATCTCGCGCTCGGGCTTTACCGCCTGGGGTGTCGATCTCGCGCGCCAGGCCGGGCTGACCCTGATCGGGCGCGCGAAGGGCAAGCGCTTCGTGGCGCTGGCCGGCAGCGAACGCATCGTTTTCGACGGCGATCTGCGGGCCGTCGAGGACGAGCATCCCCGGCTCGCGCGCAAGGCGAGCCTGGCCGAGGACGCGGCATGAAAACCGTCGGCCTGCTGCTCGCCGGCGGCCAATCCCGGCGCATGGGAGGCGGCGACAAGGCGTTGCGCCCGCTCGGCGGCGTCCCCCTGCTCGACCGCGTCATCGCCCGGCTGCGGCCCCAGGTCGACGCCCTTGTGCTCAATGCCAATGGTGACCCGGCACGCTTCGCCAGCTTTGGCCTGCCGGCGATCGCCGACCGTGTCCCCGGTTTCGCCGGCCCGCTGGCGGGGGTGCTGGCCGGGCTCGACTGGGCGGCGGCAAGCCGCCCCGATTGCCCTTATGTCGTCAGTGTCGCGACCGATGCGCCGTTCCTGCCGGCGGACCTCGTGGCGCGGTTCGCAGCCGCGCTCGACGAAGTCGGGGCGGACCTCGCCTGCGCCGCCTCCGGCGGCCGCTCGCACCCGGTGTTCGGGCTGTGGCCGGTGCGGCTGCGCGAGGATTTGCGTCGGGCGGTGGTCGAGGAGGGCGTCCGCAAGGTCGACCGGTGGACCGCCCGCCACAAGCTCGTGACCGTGGCTTTCGCCGACCAGCCGGTCGACCCGTTCTTCAACGCCAACCGGCCCGAGGATCTCGCCGCGGCGGAGGCGCTGCTCGCCGCTGCCGTTGCCGGCGAGCGCGACGCGACGCGTTAGTCGCCAGTCTTGTCGCGGCGGCCGTAGTCGGGGAGCGACTTCCGCCGCTGGGCTCGCGGCGGGGGCCTGCAGGTCGCGCCCAAGCCGCACGACGCCGTCGCCGAGCCGCCCGCGCAAATCGTCGATCGCCCGTTCGAGCCGCCGCGGCCGGCCGAGATCGTCATCGAACAAGGTCGGCAGGTCGGCGACGCTGCCGTCGACGAGCGTCTCGGCGCCGACGCCGACCAGGCGGAAGCGCATCGTTCCGTCGGCTTCGCCGGCGAGCAGCGGCAAGGCGGTGCGAAACAGGGTTGCGGCCAGCTGGGTCGGGTCGGCCAGCCGGCGCGAGCGCGTGTGCACGCGGAAATCGCTGGTCTTCAGCTTCAACGCGACCGCTCCGGCGGCCAGCGAGGCCTCTTTCAGGTGCGCCGACACCCGCTCGCAAAGCGGCCAAAGGATGCGCGCCAGGGTTTCGCCGTCGGCTTCGTCGCGCGAAAGGGTGGTTTCTGCCGAGATCGAGCGGGCCGGCGAATGGGCAACGACGGCGCGATCGTCGGTTCCCTCGGCGAGACGGGCGAGCCGCGCGCCCACCCGCCCATAGCGCGCCGCGAGCTCCCGCTCGCCGACCTGCGCGAGCTGACCGACGAGGGTGATGCCGTCGGCGGCGAGCCGGCGCTGCAGCGCCGCTCCGACGCCCCACAGCAGCGACACCGGCTTGTCGGCGAAAAAAGCCGGCGCATCGTCCCGGCTCAGCACCGCGAAGCCGCGCGGCTTGTCGAGGTCGGAGGCGATCTTGGCGAGAAACTTGCTGTCGCTCAAACCGATCGAGAGGGTGATGCCGAACCCGGCCTCGACCCGCCGCGCCAGCGCGGCGAGGAGCTGCGCCGGCGCCGCGCCGTGCAGTCTGGTGGTCCCCGAGAGGTCGAGAAATGCCTCGTCGATAGAGACCGGCTCAACGAGCGGGGTCAGCCGCCGCATCTCGGCGCGCACCGCCCGCCCGACTTCGCGGTACTTCGCCATATTCGGCCGGATCACCACTGCATCCGGGCAGGCGGCCAACGCCTTGAACATCGGCATTGCGGAGCGGATGCCATAAAGCCGCGCCACGTAGCAGCAGGCGAGCACGACCCCGCGCGCACCGCCGCCGACGATCAGCGGGCGGGCGGCCAGCTCCGGCTGCTCGCGCTTTTCGACCGTCGCGTAGAACGCGTCACAGTCGACATGGGCGATCGTCAGAGTTTCGAGCGCCGGGTGGCTGACCAGTCGCGGCGATCCACAGCGCGCGCAGCGCCAGCCCCGCGGGGCTGGCCTGGCCAGCTCGGCGAGCTCGCCGCAGTCGCGGCACAGCGCGCTCACCCGACAGTCTCGAGCGGCCACAGCCAGGCTGCACCTCGAACCCCGCTCGCAGCGCCGTGGGCAGGCGTCAGCAGTCGGGTCGAGACCCGGTCGGAAAACACGTATCGCGCCCATCCTCGTGGAACCTCGTCGTAGAGCGCGCTGATCGCGGAGAGACCGCCGCCGAGCACGATCGCGTCCGGATCGATCAGGTTGATCACCGAAGCGAGGCCGCGGGCCAGCCGGTCGCTGTACCGTGCCAAGGTTGTGCGGCAGTCCGGGTCGCCGCGCCGGGCGGCGTCGGCGATCGCCGGCGGATCGAGGCTTTGCCCGGTATGGCGGCGATGATCGGCGGCCAGAGCCGGGCCCGACAGGAACGTCTCGATGCAGCCCGACCTGCCGCACCAACAAGGCGGACCCGGCGTTTCGGGCGGCGACGGCCAGGGCAGCGGGTTGTGCCCCCACTCGCCGGCGATCGCGTTCGCACCGTCGAGGAGCTTTGCGCCGACGACGATACCGCCGCCGACGCCGGTGCCGAGGATCGCGCCAAAGACCGTCTTGCAGCCGGCCGCTGCGCCGTCGACCGCCTCGGAGAGGGCGAAGCAATTGGCGTCGTTGGCGAGGCGCACCGGCCGCGCCAGAGCCGCTTCGAGATCGCGCTGCAGCGGGCGGCCGATCAGCCAGGTGGAATTCGCATTCTTGACGAGGCCGGTGGCCGGCGAGATCGCACCCGGCATGCCGATCCCGACCGACGCCAGCTGGCCGAGCTCCTGCTCGATGGCGGCGACGATGGCGGCGATCGCGGCGACCGTCGCCCGATAGTCTCCCGCCGGGGTTGCGATCCTCCTCCGGGCGCGCACCGACCCCATTCCGTCGATGGCCGCCCCCTCCGTCTTGGTGCCGCCGAGATCGATGCCGATGCGAAAGCGAGTGGTCATTGGGGCAAACTTTTTCGCCCGTTTGATGGCGATCCGAGGCCTGCGCTCATCAATTCTTAAACCCGCACCGCTAAAAGCCCGCTAGCGAACCAGCCGCGAAACGCCGACAGCCACCCGGCTCACCGGGTGCAGCCTATGCCCCGACCGCCGTCCGGGCATCTTATGCGAGACCCGTGAAGCATGAACCTCGAATTTCCGAGACCGGACAGTGCCAGCGCTTGGTCGCGGCGGCAGAAGATCTTGATCGTCGAGGACAATGACCTTAACATGAAACTCTTCAACGATCTTCTCGCGGCGCATGGCTATGACACGCTGCAGACCAGGAACGGCGTCGAAGCGTTGGCGCTGGCCCGGCAGCACCGTCCCGATTTGATCCTGATGGACATTCAGCTTCCAGAGATTTCAGGCCTCGAAGTCACCCGATTGATCAAACAGGACGAGAGCCTGCGGATGATCCCGGTCATCGCCGTGACCGCCTTTGCCATGAAGGGGGATCGGGAGAAGATGCGCGACGGCGGCTGCGAGGACTACATCGCCAAGCCGATCTCGGTTGCAAGTTTCCTGCAGACCGTCGAGCGCTATCTCTCCGGCGCCGGTTCGCAAACGATTTGAGGGTGAGGGTGGTCGATGTCTGGGCGTGTGCTGGTCGTCGATGACGTCGAGATCAATGTCAAGCTGCTCGAAGCCAAGCTGGCGAGCGAATATTTCGACGTGCTGGCGGCCCGCACCGGCCGCAGCGCCCTAGAGATCGCCGAAGCCGAGCTGCCGGACGTCATTCTGCTCGACGTGATGATGCCGCGGATGGACGGGTTCGAGGTCTGCCGCCGGTTGAAGGCCAACCCGCGGACCGCCGATCTTCCGGTAGTCATGGTCACGGCGCTGTCCGATGCCGCCAACCGGCTGCGCGGCCTCGAAGCCGGCGCCGATGATTTCCTGACCAAGCCGGTCAGCGACATTGCCCTCTTCGCACGGGTGCGTTCGCTGGTTCGGCTCAAGCGGATGATGGAGGAGTGGCGGCTGCGCGACGAGATCTGCGGCCGTTTCGGCGGCCATCCGGCGGCCGCGCCCGATGACGGTGGTCCGGCGCACATCCTGGTCGTCGAGGAGGACCCGTTCGCCGCAGCCAAGATGGCGGAGACCTTGGGAATTGCGCATAAGGTGATGCTCGCCCGCAGTGGCGCTGAGGCGCAGGCGCGCCTCGATGCCGAGACCGAGCTGGTGATCGTCAGCTTGACGATGCCGGACGGCGACCCGTTGCGGCTGGTCTCGCAATGGCGCGGAAACGAGCTGTTCCGCCAGCTGCCGATTCTGCTGATCGCCGCAGACCGCGACCTGCCGCGCCTCGCCAAAGGGCTCGACCTGGGCGCGAACGACTATCTGATCCGGCCGGTGGACCGCAACGAGTTGCTCGCCCGCACCGGGACTCAGATCCGGCGCAAGCGACTGCAAGACCGATTGAACGAAAATTACCGCCGCAGCCTGTCGCTGGCGCTGACCGACGAGCTGACAGGGCTGTACAATCGTCGTTATCTCTACGCCCATCTCGACGAGCTGGTCGCACGGGTCAGCCATGAGGGACCCGGCACGGCGCTGCTGCTTTTCGACATCGATCACTTCAAACAGGTCAACGACAGCCACGGCCATGCCGCCGGCGACGATGTGCTGCGCGAGCTCGCGCAGCGAGCGTTGAACTCTGTCCGCGGCGTCGACCTAGTCGCGCGCCTCGGCGGCGAGGAATTTGTCGTGGTGATGCCCGAGACCGGTTTGGCGATCGCCGCGGCGGTGGCGGAGCGTCTTCGGTTCGCCATCGCGAGCCAGCCCTTTACCATCCGATCCAGCGGCGAACGCCTGCCTGTCACCGTCAGCATCGGTGCGACCACGACAGGCTCGGGCGGCGATGATCGCGATCGGCTGCTCGAACGCGCCGACCAGGCTCTCTACAGCGCCAAGTCGGCAGGACGAAATCGGGTCGTTGTCTGCGTGCCGGAGCCGCTGGGTCCGCCTCGTACACCCGATGCCGCGGGATGGCGAACGGTTTCGGCGATCAATTAGGCGGGTTCAGCCGGTCCGGCCGTGATGGCCGGCTGATTGCCGAGATCGCCGGTTGAGGACCACGGTGGGGCGGGGCCTTCCCCCTTAACCGGGAGAGAGGGACGACCGCAACCGAGTTTCGGGGTCAGTGGCTGGTGCCGCTTTCCGAGCTCGAAGAGCCGCCCGGTTCGGTCGAGCTGCCGGTCGAGGGCGTAATCAGCGCGTTCATCTGATCCGGGCTCACCAGCATCACGATATGCGACCCGTCCGGTGCTTGAGCGTGGATGACGAAGGAAGATGGCGCCACCACAACATTCTTGAAGCCGTTGTGCTCGAGCGACTGCTTCAGCTTTTGCTGGGTGTCGGTCGTCAAGTTCGACGCGTTACGCCAGGTGTCCGAGGAGGCGGAGGCACCGCTCTCCTCGGAATTGGCGCCGGTCACAGCGGATTGGTTGTGCCAAGCGGTCGACGGCGTGGGGACACTGCCCTGCTCGGGATTGGTGCTACTTACGCCCGACTGGTTGTGCCATGCGGTAGAAGGACTGGCGGCGCCGTTCTGATCGGCGGGATTTCCGCCTGCGCCTGAACTCTGGGCAAAGGCGGGTGCCGCAAGCAACACCAACGAAGCGACGAGAGGGAACGCGGGGACGCGCATGTCAGGCTCCTTGGGGGGTAGTCCTACCCGTCCAAACGCCCGGAGCACGACATTGTCCCTCTTTGCATTCAGAATTTATTTCAACCGATACAGCATCGACTTCTCTTAATACCTGCCAATCCCTTGGCGCTCGCGGCAGCGGCGGGGGAAGAGGCCATGCGCCGTGAGAGATCGCCGAACCGCCCGCGAGGTCAGCGCGCTGCCGGCGCCAGTGGGTCGAAGGTTCGCGGATCGGCAGTTGCTTCAGCCTCGCTGAAGCCCATCGCCGCGAGAAACGCAGTGCGGATTTCGGCGGGCTGCCCGGTTTGAAAGATATAGCCCTGCAGGCCGCGGCGGGCGAGCGGGTCGCTCATCAGTTCGGCGCGCGTGCAACCCTCGATGAATGACCGGCGCTCGGCAACCGGCAGCGTGATCGCCCGATTGACCACCGGGTCTCGGATTACGGCCTTTGGGTCCCGCCCGTCTTTGACCGCCTCGATATCGTTCAGGAAGCGGCGCCGGATCATCACGATGCCGCGGTCACTCGGGGCTAGATATTCCTGCGATCGATCGGCGATGCGGCCCTGCCCGACCCAGGTCACGAAATCCTGGTTCATCACATGGCTGGTGATCCAGCGCCCGGTCGCCGGATCCGCGATCGGCCCCTGCCAAGTCGGTGTGCTGTTCTGCACATAAGGCTCGCGTTCCCTGGGCACCCGGCTGAAATGCCACATCAGGCTGAGCGTGTTCTCGTCGTCGACCGGCACGCGGAACTCGACGTGATTGCCGGTGAATAACCCGTTCGGCCACAGGCAGACGCGACCGACCGTCCATAGCCGGTCTTGGTCGGTGGTATCGGTGCGGATACGTTTGTATTGGAAGCCATAGTCGAACTCGCTGAAATCGACCTGGACGTGCTGCGGCGTGTAGGGGCCGGTCGCCCCGCCGAGGCGCACGCTCCAATTCGAATGGGTCCATTCGAAGTGCACGGGGTCGATCGAGTTTTCCTGGCATTGAAACCAGTTGCACGGGATCTCGGCCTTGACGATCTGGCGGAAACCGTTCTTCCAAGAGAAGAATTCCCAATCGGGCACCAGCGGTCGCGGCTCGGGGCCGAGATAAGCCCATAACAGCCCGCCCAATTCCTCGACCGGATAGGCCTTGATGCGGATCCCGTCGCGAAAGTGCGCCGCGGGATGCGCCATGTCCTCATAGGGCTGCGCCAGGCACCCGCCGTCCGCGCCGTAGAGCCAGCCGTGATAATTGCAGCGCAGTCCGCACTTCTCGACATAGCCATAGCTGAGGTCGGCGCGGCGGTGGCGGCAATGGCGATCCAGCAGGCCGTATTTGCCGCCGAGGTCTTTATAGAGGACGAGATCTTCGCCCAACAGGCGCAAGGCGTGCGTGCCGGGCCGCTCGAGCTCGCTGGCGCCGGCGATCGGCCACCAATAGCGGCGCAACAGATCGCCCATCGGCGTGCCGGCGCCGGTCCTGGTCAGAACATCCCATCGGCTGCCCGCCTCGGGGCCGCTATCCTGCGACATAATCCAAACGCTCCTCAGACCGCCCCCGCCGACTGCTTCTCGATCGTCCCGGACAGACGGCCGTAGACGCGGCGCGCGTTGCCCTCGAAAGATTTTCGTCTTGTCCTGGGCCGACAGCGGAAGCTGGTCGATGTAGCGCTTGGTGTCGTCATAATGGTGACCGGTTTCCGGATCGATGCCGCGCACCGCACCGATCATCTCCGAGGCGAACAGGATGTTGTCGACCGGAATGACCTTCGCCAGCAGCTCCACGCCCGGGAGATGATAAACGCAGGTGTCGAAGAAGATGTTGTTCAACACGAGATCGCCAAGCAATCCGAGTTTGGCGTCCTGCGCCAGGCCGCGGAAGCGACCCCAGTGATAGGGCACGGCGCCGCCGCCGTGCGGAATGATGAACTTGATGGTCGGGAAATCCTTGAACACCGACGAATTCATCAGCTGGTTGAAGCCGGCGGTGTCGCCGTTGAGGTAATGCGAGCCGGTCGTGTGATGGGTCGGGTTGCACGAGGCGCTGACATGGATCATGGCGGGGATATCGTACTCCGCCATCTTCTCGTAGACCGGATACCAGTAACGGTCCGACAGCGGCGGGTCCTGCCAATGCCCGCCGGACGGGTCGGGGTTCAGGTTGACGCCGACAAACCCGTATTCATTGACGCAGCGGTCGATCTCCGCAATGCAGTTCTTTGGTGAGTCGCCGGTGCTCTGCGGCAGCATCGCCACGCCGATGAAATTCTTCGGGAACAGCGAGCAGACGCGGTGGATCAGCTCGTTGCAGGCGCCGGCCCAGGCCTCGCTGGTCGCTTGCATCGCCAAGGTGGTGGCCCATGCCGGCGGCGCGCGGCGAGAAGATCGTCAGGTCGGTGCCGCGCTCGCGCTGCACCTTGAGCTGGCCGCCCACGATCGTCGCGCGGATCTCGTCGTCGGTCATTCGTCGGGCGCGGCGGCGGCGGCTTGCCGGCGCCGTGCGCCTCGATCTGCTGGGTGCGCCACCCCTCGTGCTGACGCGGGGCGGTGGTGTAGTGGCCGTGGCAATCGATGATCATCGGGACAGGCCTCATCCTTCTCTGGTCAGCTGTGCGGCAGGTAGCGGATCGTTGCCAGGATGGTCCCGGCAAGGATCACCATCAAGGAACCAAGCCGTACCACGATGCGGTCGATCCGCGCTTCCAGGCGGAGTTCGAGCTCGCGCATCTCCGCTGTCAATCCGCTCTCGACCTGGTCGATGCGTGTTCCGAGGCGGTCGACGTCGGCCTTGGTGGCAACGTTGTCGTGAATCGCGTCGAAAATCTCCGTCGCGATGCGCTCGGCCTTCTGACGGTCGATATCGGCGGCGGCCAGGGCGTTGGTCAGCGAAAGTCGATCGGTCATCGTCAATCCGTAGAATACACCAGATGGCGTCGCCTCGGCAGTTAAGAGGCGTGGGTGTCCGGACCAGTTGTCCGGCCCGGCCCCGGCCCGGCTCCCGCAGCGAGGCGCGGCTTTATGGCGCCCCGGCCAGGCGCCTTAACCGGCGGCGAGCGGGTCGGCGGTCGGGATCGAGATCGCCCCGCCACGGTCGCCGCCGACCAGCGGCGACGGCGCCTTGCGGCCGAAGGCTTCGACGCGCGGGATCTGCGCATCCTCGGCCGGCGCCATGCGCGGCTTGCGCGCCAGTGCCGCCTCGATGAAGGGCGCCAGCTCGCGCTGCTTTTCCGCCTGGCGCACGCGCTCGCGCTCCTTGAACTCGGGCATCACTTGCGAGGCGAAGATTTCGAGCGATTGGCAGATGTGTTCATGGCGGTTGCCGCCGCTCTGTTGGACGAACATGACCTGATCGATCCCGGCCTTTTCATAGCGCGCCAGATGTTCGCGCAACTGGTCGGGGGTGCCGATGCCGCCGCGCCCGGCATTGTCCGGGAGCCGGTCTTTGACCTGCAAAAACCGCTGCCACAGATCGGTGCGGCCCGGCCGATGTTCGCCGAAGAGGGCATAATAGCCCAGCGAATATCCGAAAAACCGGAATCCGTCGAGCCCGCGCCGGATCGCTTCGGCCTCGTCGGGGTGGCAGGACATGCCGGTGACGATGGCGAGGTTCGGGTTGACCCGATGCCCGATCGGCACGCATTCGCCGGATTTGATGATCGCGTAATATTCCTCGACCCATTTCGCCGCCTGCTCGGGTTCGAGAAACGCGAAAGCGAGCGCGCCCAGCCCGTTTTTTGCGGCAAGGTGGATGGTTTCGCGGCGCGAGCACGCGACCCACATCGGCGGGTGCGGCTTTTGCGCCGGCTTTGGCACCAGGTTGCGGCACGGCATGTCGAACCAGCGGCCCTGAAACCCGGGGTAAGGCCGCATCGCCAACATATTCGCGGCCTGTTCGGTCGCTTCCTGCCACATCGCCCGCTTGTCATCGGGATCGACGCCAAACCCGCCCATCTCGACCGCGGTCGCCAACTCGCCGGTGCCCCATTCGACGCGGCCGTTCGAGACGAGGTCGAGCGTCGCGACCCGCTCGGCGACGCGCGCCGGATGATTGTATTTGGGCGGCATCAGCGCGATGCCGTGGCCGAGCCGGATCTGTTTGGTGCGCTGCGAGCAGGCCGCGAGAAACACCTCCGGCGCGGAGGAGTGCGAATATTCCTCGAGGAAATGGTGCTCGACCTCCCAGACATAGTCGATGCCGAGCCGGTCGGCGAGCTCGACCTGCGCGAGCGCGTCTTGATAGAGGCGCAGCTCGGATCCCTCGTCCCAGGGCTGCGGCAGCTGGTGCTCGTAAAAAATCCCGAATTTCATGGCAGAGCGCCTCCAATCGCATTTTCCTGTTTTAGACCCGCGGCGAGCTGACCCGACCCGCTCGTCTACGGTCGTGCCTGGCCGCGTTCAAACGGGTGAGGAAACAGCTCGTGGATGTTCGTGGCGATGCCCTCCCCGTCGAGGTTGCCCAGCACGATTCCGGCGTCCCGGCCAAATTCGAACAGGACTTGGCGGCACGCGCCGCAGGGCGGCGATGGCGGCTCGGCGTCGGTCACCACGGCGATTTCGACGATTGCCGGATCGCCGGCCGCGACGGCGTTGAAGATCGCCACCCGTTCGGCGCACATCGACAATCCATATGACACGTTTTCGACGTTGGCGCCGCGATAGATCTTGCCCGACGCGGTGCGGACGGCGGCCCCTACCTTGAACCCCGAATACGGCGCATAGGCCAGCGCGCGCGCCGCGCGCGCCTCGTGCACCAGCGCCTGCTGGGATCTTGTCAATCCTTTCGTCATTAGTGCACTCCGACAATTATCATCAGAATTGGCAAGGCGATCAGGACCGAGAAAAAACCCAACGGCCCGAGCAAGGTCAGGATGTCGTTTCTCGCCATCTGGGCCCCCAGCGTCTTTACACCGATGCCCAACGCTACGTAGTACAATGCCGCGAGGAACTCGATTAGATCGTGATATGTTGTCCTTATTTCGGCTGACCGCGTCGGCTGATTGATCCCAGCCTTGACGATCTCCAATGCAAACATGACCCCAACCGTCGTGGAAATGGTTTTATCGAGAAAGTGGCTGAGCAGAAATTCGGATACGAAGATTTTGAGGTGGCCAATAAATCGCGTGTTTTTTTTCTGGAAGTCCTTACAGATGCTGTCAATGATATGATTGCTGTTAAAGCCGAGCCGGATTCGCACCGGCACCGACGAGACGGTTGAAAGGAGCCCGGCCAGCAGGCCCACCAGCAAGATATACAAGACGGTTTGCGTTTCCGGCCAGAATGCGAGCGGCATGTACCAGCCGGCCAATCCCCACAGCAGGCCGCAGAAAAAGTTGACGTGGGTAAACCAGATATACGGGCGATAGCTCGTGCTCGGTCCGCTGATCACCAGGTTGGTAATGAGCCCCACAGCCATTCCGGCGATCGGCCCGTAAGCCAAGCCCGCCATTGCGGTGCCGACCGTGTCGAGAAAGACCAGGGTCTCAAAAAAGTTCGCGGCGACCAGGCCGCCGACATTGAGCACCAGCATCAAGGCGCCGTTTGCCAAGTACACCAAGGGCATGCGTCACCTCGGCGGGCACGCGCCCATCCTATGACCCGGTCACGCGGTCCAGCGCAGGATTGCGGCGCCGACCTCCTCGGGCTTGTCGAGCTCGGCCAGATGGCCGGCGCCTGGTATCGTCACGATCTCGGTGCGGCCAGCGATCGACCGAGCAAAGCGGTCAGCATAACTGCGCGGCATAATCCGGTCCTCGGCGCCCCAGATCAGGAGGGTCGGCGCGGCGATCAGCGGGAGCCGCTTTTCGAGCCGGGTGTTGCCGAGCGGCCAGAAGGCGCGGGCCGCGGCCTCGGCGGCGCGGGTCTGCTCGATCGGCCATTCCGGCGAGTTCGCACCCTCGGGTGGCGCCTTGAGCTCGTTCCACCGCCCGGGATCGGCGCAGAGCAGCGCCGGCACCTCGGGCGCGCGCTGCGCCCACGGGTCGGTCGCCGGCTCCTCGTCGTCGAACAATCCCCAGGGCGCCACCAGCACCAGCCGGCGCACCATATCGGGCCAGATCGCCGCAATCTCGGCGGCAAACGAGCCGCCGACCGAGCCGCCGGCCAGATCGGCGCCGTCGAGCCCCGCCTTGTGCAGCAGCTGGCGGACCGCCAGCACCCAGTCGAGATGGCTGTCGAGCACGCTGTGGCCGCGGTCGCCGCCCGGAAACCCCGGCAACGACGGCACGATCAAGGTGCGCTCGCGGGCCAGCGCGTCGAGAAACGGGACCCAGCGCGGCAGGCCGCCGAACCCGGCGAGAAAGCCGAGCTTCGGACCGGCGCCTTTCTGCCACACCCGAGCCGGAAAGCCGTTGACCTCGACCGAGATTTCCCGCGGCTCGCTCATGCCCCGCTCCAACCACCCGCCGCTGCACCCTGCCGCGAGACCCGGCCGAGGTCAACCCGTGCCGCACCTGACCGGGCCGGGCGGACGCGCCGAAGCCAGCTTCAGTGTGCTGCGGCAGAAGGTCGGGACACGCCCGGCCTCGCCATCCCGGCGAAGGTCGGAATTCTGCCGGGCTGATCATGGACGCGGCGAGGCGGCTCTACGGCACGACCTTGAACGGCGGCGCTCATAACGCGGGCGGCACGGTATTCGTGCTGACCTTCAGCGCGGCCAAGACCAAATGGACCGAGACGGTGCTGTACAGCTTTGGCGCTCAGTTCAGTCAAGCGAACGGTGTGTTCCCTTTGGCCGGCCTGATCATGGACGGCATCGGGGCACCTCTTCGGCACGACGGTCGGAGACGGCGCCCCTGGTGGCAATGGCCCCCTGCTCGAATTGCTCGTAATCGAGCCCTTGCCGGTAAGCGAGGCGAGCGATCCCGACAAACGATGCCCACACCGGCGAAGGCCGGTGCCTATGGTGACATGGGTCCCGGCCTGCGAGCGTGTGAAGAAATACCAAGACGTTGTCATTCCGGGGCGCGGGCGCAGCCCGCGAGCCCGGAGCCCATCAACACAGGAATACGAACATATTGGAAATGCAGGTGTTCTTGGGTTCCGGGCCCGCCCCCTCGGAGCGTTCCGGAATGACCAATCGGGGAAGAACAATTTATTCACGCGCTCCTGCGCCGGGAAGACGAGAATGGTGGGGCCGCGGTCATAAACTTAGATTTGTACTGCCACCTGGCCGGGGTGCCTGAGGAGCCACCCGAGGCGGTCGGCGGGCTGTTGCCCGTGCACGATTTTCCCGGACATACAACTCGGCGGCTTTGATGCATCAAAACAGGCGCCGCATTCCTGCAGCGCGCGAAGCGGCGCGGCGATCGACGAGGCCCGTTGAGCATCATCGCGGGTTCCCCGCGTGAGCCTCGTGGATTGGGTTGGCCTGGCGGCGGCGACGTTTGGCGCGGCGTTGCTGCAGGCGGCGGGCGGCTTCGGCTTTGCGGTCATGGCGGCGCCGCTGTTTCTGGTCGTCGTCGATCCGCAGCGCGCGGTGCAGCTCGTCATCATCCTCTCGGCCGGCTTGTGCCTCGCGGTATTGCCCGGGCTGTGGCGGGCGACGGCACCCAAGCTGTTTCTGCGGCTGATGCTGGGCAGCCTTATCGGGCTGCCGATCGGCCTCGCCGCCTTTCGCGATGCCGATCCGGTGGTGGTGCGGGTGACGATCGGGGCGGCGATCCTGATCTTCGCGCTGCTGTTCGTGCTCTCGCGCCGCCGGCGGCGCAGCACCGGCGCGGCGCTGCTGGCGATGAGCCCCGGCCGCGACCTCGCCGCCGGCACGGTGTCGGGCATCGCCGGCGGGCTCGCCGGCATCTCCGGGCCGCCGGTGGTGATCTACCTGCTGCTCGCCGAGGCCCCGCCGCGGACGGTGCGCGCGACGTTGTTGTCGTTCTTCGCGCTGTCCTACGTCGTGACATTGGCCGCCAATGCCGCGACCATCGGCGTTCCCGCGCAAACCTGGCTCGCCGCCGGCATCCTCTTCCCGTTCGCCCTCGTTGGCGGACTGATCGGCCGGCCGCTCGGCGACCGCCTCGGCGCCGGCGCCTTTGCCGTTCTCGCCATCGGCCTGCTCGCGGCGGCCGGGCTTTACACTCTCGCGGCGGCGGCTGGGCTGGCGGGTGGGCGCTGATAGCTCGCGCATTGCGATCAGACGCCGCGCCCGGGCTGCCGACACAGACTAGTGACGGCGGCGGCCGCACCGAGTATCTTGCTCCTGACATGGCCCGGCGCGGCGGAACATGCTGCTGATTTGCAGGGATGAGGTGCGCGCCTGCTGTGTATCCGTGCGCAACATTATTGATGCCCAGGTGAGATCATGATCGGCCCGCCGGGATTGCCCAAGTACGGACGCCGGGTCTTCTCTTTCGCCGCCGCCAAGCCCACTCGTTCCCGGCAGCGGCAGAATGCGTGGAAATGGGCGACCGGGCTTTACTTGGCGGGGGTGCTCGCTCACTTCAGTCACCACTTGGCCTTTGATTTCGCCCAGGGCGATCCGTCATTCGTCGCAGCGGTGGCTGGGGCCCCGATCAGCCTGGTTTGGCCGGCCGACCTGATCGGAACCCTGATCGCGATGAGCTGACCCGGGCCCGGCTTGCTTCGGCCCCTCGCGCCGGCCGGTCCGATCTCTCTGCTGCCGCCGTTGCCGCTGCCCCCTCTTGCTGTTGCCGGCGCGAGCCGACAAGATGCCGGCGGCGAGGAGGGGATTATGGAGCTGATAGAGCAATCGCCGCTGGCGGTGTACCAGGCCTATCTCGAGCGCGGCGAGCTCGCCTATCAATGGAGCCCGCAAGCGGGACGGGCGGTGTTCTACCCGCGCGTAATCTGCCCGTTCACCGGCAGCGACGAACTCGAATGGCGAGTCAGCGCCGGGCTGGGCGCGGTCTATGCGACGACGGTCACGCATCCGCGCGAGGGGGTCGCGTACAACGTCGCGCTGATCGACGTCGACGAGGGGTTTCGCCTGATGAGCCGGGTCGAGAACATCGCCCCCGAGGCGGTCAGGGTCGGCCTGCGCGTTCGGTTTCGCATCCATAAGCCGGGGCGCGAAGAGCCGGCCTATCCGGTCTTTGTCCCGGTGACGCCGGCGGAGGGCACGTGATGGACGGGCTGCAGCGCGGCTCGGCTGCGATCGTCGGCGTCGCCGAGTCCGATCTGGGTGCCGTCGCCGCCGAGATGAGCCCGATCGACCTGATGGCGCAGGGCATCCACCGGGCGCTCGCCGATTGCGGGCTCGCCCTCAAGGACATCGACGGGCTCATTTGCGCCACTGCGCAGAGCCGCACCTCGGGCCTCAACCTTGCCGAGTATCTCGGCATTTCGCCGGCCTTTGTCGACACGACGATCCTTGGCGGCTCGTCCTTCATGTTTCACGTCGCGCACGCCCAGGCGGCCTTGCAGCTCGGTTTGTGCCGGGTCGCGGTCATCGCCTACGGCTCGACCCAGCGCACGATCGGCCGCCGCCATGCCTCGGTGCGCGAATACAATCCCTACGAAACGCCGTTCCGCCCGTTTCTGCCGTCGACCGCCTACGCGCTCGCCGCCTCGCGTCACATGCACCAGTTCGGCACAAACCGAGAGCAGCTGGCCGCGGTCGCGGTCGCGGCGCGAGAATGGGCGTTGCTGAACCCGGTCGCCTGGGAAAAGAAGCCGCTGACGATTGCCGAGGTGCTGTCGGCGCGGATGGTCAGCTACCCGTTCACGGTGCGCGATATCTGCCTCGTGACCGACGGCGGCGGCGCGGTGATCATGACCACGGCCGAGCGCGCGCGGTCCTTGAAAAAGCCGCCGGCCTATGTGCTCGGAACCGGCCAGGCGATCACCCACGCCAATATTTCGAGCATGCCCGATTTGACGGTCACCGGCGCCGTGGCCTCGGGCCGCCAAGCCTACGACATGGCAAAGCTCGGGCCATCCGACATCGACGTGCTCGAGCTCTACGACGCGTTTACGATCAACCCGATCCTGTTCCTCGAGGACCTCGGCTTTTGCCCGAAAGGGGAGGGGGGTCGGTTTGTCGAGGGCGGCCGCATCGCCCCCGGCGGCGCGCTCCCGGTCAACACCAACGGCGGCGGCCTCTCCTACTGCCACCCCGGCATGTACGGCCTCCTTCTGTTGATCGAAGCGACCCGCCAGCTCCGCGGCGAATGCGGCCCCCGCCAAGTCGCCGATTGCGACGTCGCCCTCGCCCACGGCAATGGCGGCGTCCTCTCCTCGCAAGCCACCGCCATCCTCGGCACTCAAGCCACGCGATGAACAACGAGGCAGTGAGGCGGCGAGAGCGAACGGTTCGCGACAGGGGTCCTCTAATAATGGCACGAGCGGTCGGCTTCGCTACAACGGTACACTGCTGACCTTCTCGCGAGCTTCGATATGAACGGCTTCTCAGATCCAATTTTATATGTCGTTATAGCTGCATTTGTTCTCGGCTTTCTCGTGCTCATTGGAATGGCCCTTCTCTATGTGCGCTCATATCCTCGCATCGAGAACGATTTCATTCGTATATTTAGAGATCTGTTGTTTAACCACCCGTTTCACCCACCTAACAATCAATCCTATTATTATTATGTAAACCGAATGGCGACGTTATGCGGGGAAACTGCGGCAGACGCGATGGCAAAACGGGAGGTATTTTGGACACTATTAATCCAGTCGGCAGTTTCCCTCGTCGTTGTCGTTTTCATTGCGATTCTCTTATTACTCAAAATCGTCAGTGCAGAAGCTGGGCTCCCTATTCTCGCCGCATTCGGCGGCGCAGCAATCAGCCAGGGGGTGAATTCGGGTCGTGCTGCATCTCGAGCCCGCGCAGAACCGGCGCCTCCCGCGATTGAGCCTTGACGATTCCGGTGGATAGGGCGGACGAGCAAGGCGTATTCCCGCATCGCGTGAACCAATAGGACCATCCCGACGAAGGTCGGGACCCATGCCGGCCACCGAAATCTATGTTCTACGTCTATCTCCTCCCCAGCAAACCATACGGAACCCTTTACATCGGCACGACTGCCGATCTCCCGCGTCGCGTTTGGGAGCATAGGAACAAACTCGTTCCCGGCTTTACCAAGCGATACGGCGTCGAGCGGCTGGTTTGGTACGAGGCTCACGAAAATGCTGCCGCGGCGCTTCGCCGCGAAAAACAGCTAAAGGAATGGAAACGCGACTGGAAAATCAATTTGCTTGAGCGGGATAATCCACACTGGCTGGATTTATATCCGGGTCTTCGGCTTTGCGCGCCGCCCCTATAAGATGAAAAAACTCGAACCGCCGGATTTTTGCGTATCCCGGATCACGGCCGGTGCCACCCGCGGGCTCAGACGGAGGTGACGCAACCGTGGGCACCGGCCTTCGCCGGTGTGGGCGAAAAAGAAAGCCGGCTGTGGGTTCACGCAGCCACGGGAATGACGAATAATGGACGCGCGCGATATGCGGGAGGGACGCGACATGCCCGAAAACACATTGGTTCGGTTCGAGAATGTGGATGGGATCGGCGTCATCACGATCGACAACCCGCCGGTCAACGCGCTGTCGCCGGGCGTGCCCGAGGGCATCGTCGAGAGCGATCGAGCGCGGCAACGCCGACCCGGCGGTCAAAGCGATGGTGCTGATCGGGGCCGGGCGCAGCTTTATCGCCGGCGCCGACATCCGCACCTTCGGCAACCGGCCGCCGCCGGTGCCGGGCAAGCGCCCGCACGACGCGCTCGACGCGAGCCAAAAGCCGGTCGTCGCGGCGATCCACGGCTATGCGCTGGGCGGCGGGTTCGAGATCGCGCTCGCTTCGAACTATCGGATCGCGGTGCCGAGCGCCAAGGTCGGGCTGCCCGAGGTGCTGATCGGCATCCTGCCGGGGAGCGGCGGGACGCAGCGGCTGCCGCGGCTGATCGGGCCAAAGGCGGCGCTCGACATGATCGTCATCGGGCCGCCATGTCCCGGCCGAGGAGGCCATACCGCCTCGGCATCATCGACGAGCTGGTGCCGGAGGGCGGCGATCTGCGCCAGGCGGCGATCGCGTTTGCCCGCCGCATCGCCGACACCCGGCCGTTGCCGCGCATCCGCGATCACGACGAGAAGCTCGCCGAGGCCAAGGCCGATCCCGGCATCTTCGACGCGATGCGCCGATCGATCGCGCGCCGCGCCCGCAACCAGAAGGCGCCCTATCACTGCATTCAATCGGTCGAAAACGCCTGCACGATGCCGTTCGACGACGGCGTCGTGCGCGAGCGCGAGCTTTTCGACGAGCTCGAAAACTCGGCCGAGGCGCGCGCACTGCGCTATGCCTTCTTCGCCGAGCGCGAGGTGGCGCGGCTCCCCGACATTCCGCGCGCCACACCACTGCGCCCGATCAAGACCGCGGCGATCGTCGGCGCCGGCACGATGGGCGGCGGCATTTCGATGAGCTTTGCCGAGTTCGGCTTTCCGGTGAAATTGCTGGAGGCGAGCCAGGAGGCGCTCGACCGCGGCTTGGCCCGCATCCGCGCCAATTACGAGACCAGCGTCAAGCGCGGCAGCCTCAGCGAGGCCGAGATGAACCGCCGCCTCGCGCTGATCGAGCCGGTCACCAGCTATGACGACATCAAGGATTGCGACGTCGTGATCGAAGCGGTGTTCGAGCGCATCCCGGTCAAGGAGGAAGTCTTCAAAAAGCTCGACGAAATCATGAAACCCGGCGCGCTGCTCTACAGCAACACCTCGGGCATCGATATCGACATCATGGCCAACGCAACGAAGCGGCCGCAGGACGTGGCCGGCACGCACTTTTTTGCGCCCGGCCAACGTCATGAAATTGTTCGAGGTCGTCAAAGGGGCGAAGAGCGCCCCCGATACCCTCGCGACCGCGATGGATTTGGGGCGAAAAATAGGAAAAATCAGTGCGATGGCCGGGAATGGCGACGGCTTTGTCGCCAACCGCAGCCGGACACCCTTCGGCACCGAGATGATCATCATGCTCGAAGAGGGCTGCCTGCCTGAGCAGGTGGACAAGGTCATGGTCGATTTCGGCTATCCGATCGGGCCGTTCGCGACCTCGGACCTGTCCGGGCTCGACATCGGCTATGACAGCCGCCAGCGCCGCGCCGCGCAAAACCCGAACTACCGCAAGATGCCGATCGCCGACGCGATCGTCGAACTGGGCCGGCTCGGGCAAAAGACCGGCGCCGGCTGGTTCAAATACGAGGCGGGCGACCGCACCCCATATCCCGATCCCGAAGTCGCCCGGATCATCAAGGAAAAGGCGGCCGAAATGGGGGTCGAGCAGCGCGAGTTCACCGACGAGGAAATCCTGCGCCGGCTGCTGTTCGCCTCGGTCAACGAAGCCTGCAAGATCCTCGAAGAGGGCAAGGCCTACCGGGCCAGCGACATCGACGTGATGTGGTTGAACGGCTTCGGCTTTCCGCGCTACCGCGGCGGGCTGATGTATTGGGCCGACGGCATCGGCGTCGCTGAGGTCTACCGCCAGATCGCGGCCTGGCATCAGCAATACGGCGAGCGCTGGGCCCCTGCGGCCCTGCTGCGCCGTCTCGCCGAAACCAACACCCCGTTCAGGGAAGCCAAACCGGGTCCGATCAGCTAGGCCCGCGGTTTGACCGACCGGCTCGACAATCGTCGGGAAACGATTGCATCGGGCCCCACCGGTCTGCGAGCACCGCGCCGTGCACGGCCTCGCGGCGTCAGTCGACGATCGCCATGACCTCGATTTCGATCATCGCGTCGGGATCGGCGAGGCGGCGCACCTCGACCGTCGTGCTGGTCGGCGTCGCCGGGCCGAAATAGCGCAGGCGCATGTCGCCGTGTTTTGAGAACTCCGTGAAATCGGTGACAAAGGTGCTGGTCTTGACGATGTCGGCGAGGCCGGCGCCGGCGGCTTCGAGACAGGTTTTGATATTTTCGCCGACCTGCTGGATCTGGGCGCGCATGTCGCCCTTGCCAACACAGTTGCCGTCAGCGTCGCGGGCCAGTTGGCCGGCGACGAAGATCATCCGCCCGGCGCCGCTGACCGTCACCACCTGGGTGTAGGAAGCCTGCCCGCCGACCCGCCGGACGTGAATCCCGGCTGGCTGAATCTTTTCGCGCTTGATCGCCATGCTCGTCCCTCCCTGCGGTATGCCCGGGCAGCTGCCGCGCGGGAGCGGGTATTTTCCTCTCCCGCGATCTTGGCTAGCATCGCCGCGGCGCCGTCTCTCGCGCATTGGCCCGAGGGAAAGAGCGGTAACCCAGCGAGGACGCAATGTCACTGATCAATCTCCGCCACGGGATCTTTCTGCCGCCGTTCCATCCCAACGAGGAGAACCCGACCCAGTGCCTGGAGCGCGACCTCGAGCTGATGCAATGGCTGGACAAGCTCGGCTTCCACGAAGCCTGGATCGGCGAGCACCATTCGGCGGGGTTCGAGATCATCAGCTCGCCCGAGATCTTCATCGCTTTTGCCGCCGAGCGCACAAGGCACATCCGACTCGGCACCGGGGTCGTCTCGCTGCCCTACCATCACCCGATGATGGCTGCCGATCGCATCGTCCAGCTCGACCACATGACCCGCGGCCGGGTCATGTTCGGCGCCGGGCCGGGCCTATTGGCCTCGGACGCGATCATGATGGGCATCGACCCGTTGACCCAGCGCGACCGCATGGCCCAATCGATCGACGTGATCCTGCGGCTGTTCCAGGGCGAGATCGTCACCGAAAAGACCGACTGGTACACGATGGAAGGCTGCCGGCTGCATTTGCTGCCCTACACAAAGCCCTATCCCGAGGTTGCGGTGGTCAGCGCGGTGACGCCCTCGGGCGGGCGGCTCGCCGGCAAATATGATCTCGGCATGATCTGTGTCGCCGCGACCAACCCGTTCGGCTTTGACGCGCTCGGCTCGAACTGGGGAATTGCCTGCGACACGGCAGCCGAGCATGGCCGCCAAATGGACCCGGACCGGCTGCGCCTCGTCGGCCCGATGCACATCGCCGAAACCCGCGAGCAGGCCTTCGCCAATGCCCGCTTCGGCTTCGAGCGTTACCTGGGATATCTCAACAACAACCAGCCGCGCTTTATCGTGCCGGCGGGCCAGGACCCGCTCGAATGGTTTGTCGAAAACCGTTACGGAGTCTGCGGCACGCCCGATGACGCGATCGCATTGATCGACCGGCTCTATGAAAAGCAGGGCGAATTCGGCGCGTTTTTGCAGCAGGCACACAACTGGGCCGACTTCGACGCCACCAAGCGATCCTACGAGCTCTACGCCCGCTATGTGATGCCGCATTTCAGCCGGCTCAACCATAGCCGCGCCGCCTCCTACCAATGGTGCGGCGACAACCGCGCCGAATTCAGCGCCAAGCGCAACGCCGCCGCCAAAGCCATGTTCGACAAGCACGAGGCCGAGCAGGCCGCCGCCCGCGAAGCGACCGACGCCGCCCCGGGCATCCCCCGCCCCACCCGCGGCCGCGAAGCTTGGTAGCGCCGGGACGCTCGTTATCGGCAGCGAAGCGAAGCAATCCCGCCGGTCCTCACGGCCGGGCAAAGCCGCGGCGCCCGAGTGTAAATTGGCAGCTCGCCGACGAGATTCTACTTCTGCTTGTCGGCGTCGAGCACCGCCTGGACCCGCGCGGGATCGGCGGCGAGGGGCGGGATGCCGGCGCGCTCGACCTGCAGCAGCTGGCCGACGGTGCTGTTGCGGGCGCCCCAGCCGCAATTCATCGCTTCGGTCAATTCCTCATAGGCCATGTTGGCGAGGCGCATCGGCACCCCGACCTCGCGCCCCAGACCGACGGCGAGACCGACATCCTTGTGCAACAGCCGCAATGCGAAATCGGCCGGGTCGTGCTGGCCGGTCAGGAACCGGCTGCCGAGCCGGTCGAAGGTGCGCACCCGGCCGGTGGCGCCCTGCCTGACCGCCTCCCACAAATCGACCGGGTCGACCCCGGCCTTGACGCCCATCGTGAAGACCTCGGCGAGCGCCACCCCCAGAACGGCGCTGGTGCAGTTGTGCACGAGCTTGGCGATCGATCCGGCGCCGATCGGGCCGATATAGGCCGCCTGGTCGCCCATCGCGTCGAGCACGGGCTTGTGGCGGTTGAAGATCTGCTCGTCGCCGCCGACCCAGATCGCCATCTTGCCGCTGGCCGCCCCGCCCGGGCCGCCGCTGACCGGGGAATCGAGCATGTAGAGGTTTTTCTCGGCGAAGGCGGCGTGGATCTTGCGCACCATCGCCGCCGAATTGGTCGACATGTCGAAAAAGGCGGTGTCGGGGCGCATGCCCTCGATCAGCCCATTCGGCCCGAGCGCCACCTGCTCGACGTCGCCCGGCACCGGCAGCGAGGTGAAGACGATCTCGGTCTGCTCGGCGACCTGCTTTGGCGAATTGGCCCAAACCGCGCCCTTCGCCAGGAACGGCTCCGCCGCGGCGCGGTTCAGATCGTGCACGACAAGGTTGTGCCCGGCCTTCTGCAGATTGGCCGCCATGCCCTTGCCCATCATGCCGAGCCCGATAAATCCGACGCGCATGTTCCCCTCCGCCGATCACAAAACCGCTGCGCGAGGAGTTTTGCCGCGCTGCGCAGCCAAGCGCAAGGATGACGGCCCCTCGTGCTGCGGGAGAGCGATTTGCGGATTATTTCGGATCATATCCGATCCGAGCCATGACCGAATGGCGAAGTCAGCTCAAGAAGAGGCGCTCTCCGAAATCAGCATATGGTCCTCCCCGTGCGCGCGGCACTCTATCTAGCCGAGCCGGTAGAATCGGGTGGCGGTGGCGGAGAAGAGGGCGGTTTTTTCGGTGGGGGAACAGCCGGCGGCGATGCGCTTGAAGGCGTTCCACAGCACGTGGTAGCTGCAGCTGCCCTTGTCGACGGGGAAGTTGCTTTCGAACATCGCGCGCTCGGGGCCGAAGGCGGCGATGCAGGCCTCGATATAGGGCCGCCACGCCACCGCCAGCTCTTCCGAGCTCGGCGGCAGCTCATGGGTGTGCACATCGAACCCGAACATCCGCATGCCGAGGCCGCCGAGCTTGATATGGACGTTCGGGCAAGCCGCCAGCTCCAGGATGCGCCTCTGCCACTCGGCGAAGATCTCGTCGCGCCTGCCGGCGTAGCGGCCAAGGCCGATCGCGCCGCCGACATGGTCGAGGACGATCAGGGTTTCGGGAAAGGCGCGCGCCAGATCGAGGAGCTCGCCGAGCTGCGTATGATAGAGCCACGCGTCGAAGCTCAGTCCCAGCGGCGCCAAGCGGGCGAAACCCTCGCGCACACGGCGGTCCGACAGCAGCCCAGCCGGCCGGGCGACCATCGATCCCCATTGCGCCTGGTCCGGGTGCGTCGCCGAGATGAAGCGGATGCCGCGAAACCTGCCGCCGCCCGCCGCGATCTGCGCCTCCAGCACCGGCTCGACCGCGCCGCTCAATGCGAGGTCGGCATAGCCGACGATGCCGGCGCAGACCTGCCTGTCGCCGTAAGCGCCGCTGGCGGCCATCGCCGCGACGCCATTGGCGAACTCGACCTCGCCGACCGGCCGCAGCTCGGCCGGGCCTTGGGCGCGGTACATCGACAGCCATTCGAGATAGACGGTTGCGGTGACATTGTGGCCGCTGCCGATATCGGCCAACAGGTCGGGCAGCAGATAGCGGCCGGTCTCTGGCCGCTCGACCAGATGATGATGCGGGTCGACGATCGGCAGGTCGGGCTCGATGATCGCCTCATGGCGGCGGTCGAGCCAATCCGGCCGCACCGCCAGATGCACGCTGGTCGCGGTCCCCGGCGTCGTCGATTGCATCGGCTTTCTCCTCGGAGATCTCGGCCCTGGCGGAGATCGGATGCGGTGCGCGACCTCCCAACATCATACGCTATGACCGGGCAAATCCTCCTGGGAAGCGGACGGACCGAGAACCCATTTTTCTCTGCCTGGGACACGCGGTTCGGCAATGACGCCGTACGACCGCATCCGTCCAGGGCACGTTCCGCCCGCGTTCAACCGCCGCATGGACGATCAGCTCGCCGAGATCGCGAGCACGCGGTGGACGCCCGGCCGGCCATCGGCGCCCGAACCTGATCGTCAGCTCGGCGCAGACGATGGTCATGCGACGGAGCCGCTCAGCTTTCCGTGCGGCGCGGATCTGGCCACGCGGCGGCCTCATGTCGGTTCGACGAATGACGCGAACGCCAGGCCGCGACCGCGGGGCTGCACGGCGACCGCGTTGCTCATTCCCGGCCGCCGCCCTGAGGCACGGGCGGATAGTACTGCGGCGCCTCGCGGCGATCGGACATTCCGTAATCGCGGATGACGCGAACCCGACGGTGGCGCAATCGGCCGCCGGCGACGGCCCGCGGCGTCCAGGCTGCGGCCGCGGCCATGTCTCGCCAGGAAGCGAGCAGCAAGAGCTTGCCGGGATTGTAGATGCTCTCGAAGACCTCGCAATCGACGACGCCGCGGGCGCCGCTCTCGGGCAGGCCGAGATCGCCGGCGAGATCGGTGCTGATCGGCATCTCGCCGGCCGTGGGCGAGACCTCGCTGATCGTCGCGGCCTTGGCCTCGCCGATTTCGGTCTCGTCGAGGCGCTGCTGCGCCAAGGACTGGTCTTCGGGGATTTGCGTGTCCGCGGTGATCTCGCCGACCCGCAGGTGATAGTCGGCGAAGACCTCCAACCGGCCCTTTTGCTGGACTTCGTGATGGACGCCGAGCGTGCGCCAGCGGATGACGGCCTTTTCGTCGCGCCAGGTCGACAGCGACAGCACCCGGCCCTCGGTCCGCCGGCTGGCAAACCGCTCGTTGTCGATGAAGCCGTCGATCTTTGCGAGCTCCGGCCTCAAGGTCGCTGCGAGGCTCAGATAGTCGTCGAACCGCCCTGTCTTCGGCTGGACTTCGAAGATTACGGCGAACATGGGCCTTTCTCCTCAGCTGGGGCCGCATCTCAGGATTGCCGCCGCTCGAGGTGCTTCGCGATCGGGTAGAAGACAGGCAGCAACAGCGACGGACCGTCGTGGCGACTGGCGATGCGGACGTGCGCTTCGCAGTCGTCGAGCTCAGGCGCGGTAAAGATGGCGGATCGAGAGGCCATCAGCGACATCTCCGGACTTACGGTGCGCATACGCCGCAAATTGGGGGGTTGTCCGTGCATGTCCGGTCGAATCACTTCGGACTCCTCCGAAGGGTCGAGGGTGTGCGCTCGGGTTCGGTCCAGGTCATCGCCAGCTAGTGGCCAAAACCGTTTATGATGCGTAATCGCGGCTGGCCGCCGAGGAGGTCCGGATGACCGACAACCCGTTTTTCGCCGACTGGGACACGCCGTTCGGCATGCCGCCGTTCGACCATATCCGGCCGGAGCATTTTCCGCCGGCGTTCGAGCGCGGCATGGAGGAGCAGCTGGCCGAGATCGCGGCGATCGTCGCGGCACCATGGCCGCCGAGCTTTGCCGACACGATCGAGGCGTTCGAACGCAGCGGGAAATCGCTCGAGCGGGTGAGCGCGGTGTTCCGCAATCTCGATGCCAGCGACACCAGCCCGGCGCTCGAGCAGATCGCTCGCGACTTTGCGCCCAAGCTCTCCCGGCACCAGACGCGCATCGCGCTCGACCCGGACTTGTTGGCGCGCATCGCCGATCTCCATGCCCGGCGCGGCGAGCTCGGGCTCGCCGAGGACCAAATGCGCCTTCTCGACCGCCATCATTTGCGCTTGGTGCGGGCCGGCGCGCGGCTCGGCCCCGACCAGAAGGCCCGCATGGCAGCGATCGGCGAGCGGCTGGCGACATTGCATACCCGCTTTGGGCAGAACGTGCTGCATGACGAGCGCGAATGGCGGCTGGTGCTCGACGCGGCCGATCTCGACGGGCTTCCGGGTTTCGCCCGTGCCGCCGCAGCGCAGGCCGCCGAGGAGCGCGGGCTGAGCGGGCGGTTTGTGGTGACCCTCGCCCGCTCCTCGATCGAGCCGTTTCTGACCTTTTCCTCGCGCCGCGATCTGCGCCGCACCGCGCACCAGGCCTGGACTGCGCGCGGGACCAGTCCTGGCGAGGCCGACAATCGGCCGCTCGTTCGCGAGATCATGGCCTTGCGCGGCGAGCAGGCGCGGCTCCTCGGCTACGACGATTTCGCCGCCTACCGGCTCGACGATTCGATGGCCGAGACCGCCGCTGCGGTCGAAAATCTTCTGCTGCAGGTGTGGGACCCGGCCAAGCAGAAGGCGCGCGCCGAGCGCGCCGCCCTCGAACAGATGGCCCGCGCCGAGGGGCTCAACGAGCCGATCGAGCCGTGGGACTGGCGCTACTACGCCGAGCAGGTCCGACGCGCCCGGTACGATCTCGACGAGGCCGAGGTGAAACCCTATTTCGTCCTCGACGACATGGTCGCGGCGGCGTTCGACAGCGCCCGGCGGCTGTTCGGCCTCGACTTTTGCGCCGCGCCCGGATCTGCCGGTGTATCACCCGGATGTCCGAGCCTGGGAGGTCCGCGACCGGGCCGGTCATCATGTCGGCCTTTTCCTGCACGATAATTTCGCCCGCCCCGGCAAGCGTTCGGGCGCGTGGTCGAGCCGCTACCGCGACCAGCAAAATCTGGACGGCCCGGTGACGCCGATCGTCGTCAACAACAACAATTTTGCGAAATCCGATGCTGCCGGGGGCGAGCCCACCCTGTTGAGCTTCGACGACGCCGAGACGCTGTTTCACGAATTCGGCCACGGCCTGCACGCGCTGCTGAGCCGGGTGCGCTATCCCTCGCAGTCCGGCACCGCGGTGCGCCGCGATTTCGTCGAGTTTCCGTCGCAAATCTTCGAGCATTGGATGTCGGCGCCGGCGAATTTGCGCAAATACGCGCGCCATTGCCAGACCGGCGAGCCGATCCCCGAGGCCCTGCTGCACCGGCTGCTCGCGGCCCGCACCTTCAACGAAGGTTTTGCCACGGTCGAATACACCGCGTCCGCTCTGATCGACCTGGAGCTGCACCGCGATCGGCAGCCCGAAAATCTCGATCCGGATCGGTTCGAGCGCGAATTCCTGGCGCGATACGGCGTGCCGCGCGAGATCGGGCTGCGCCACCGCCCCGCCCATTTCCAGCATCTATTCGCCGGCGGCGGCTATGCCGCGGGGTATTACGCCTATCTATGGGCCGAGGTGCTCGACGCCGACGGCTTCGCCGCCTTTACCGAGGCGGGCGACGTGTTCGACCCGGCACTCGCCGCGCGGCTCGAGGACATCTACAGCGCCGGCGACACGCGCGACCCGATGGAGCTCTATCGCGCCTTCCGCGGCCGCGACCCGGAGATTGCCGCTTTGCTGCGCCAGCGCGGCCTGACCGACAGCCCTGAGGACACGGCGCCCGCCGCGGTTCTCGGAGGCGCGGCACCGTCGGCCTAGTGGTCGCAGGGCGTAGCTCAGCCCCATTGGGCGACCACCTCGTCTCGGCACGATCTGCTGCGGTCCGCGGCGGCGACAAAGCCATAGATTTGCGGCTCCGGGCCGCCTCAGCGCGATCGCGAAACCGTTCGGAGCTCATCTCTCTGCCTTCCGGCAGTGACACTTCGGTCACCTCTGTCTCGCCAGCAGGCAGCGCTTGCCGCGCGTTCGCAGCCCGGCGAGCACCCGCCGCGCGTGACACGCCGCCGAGGACGAGGTAAAGACGCCAGGGGGTTGACCGGCGTCAACCGGCGTGACGTTCGTTTAGTGTCAACACCGCTCGCGTGGCGGGATCTGCGATCGAAGGCGGCTTTAAGAGGAAATCAATGGCGATTGTTGCTGCCCGTGCCTGTTGCGGCGAGCCGTTCGGAGCTCGGCTCGATCGTCGCCGACTGTTGCGGTCGGCGGTGATCGCCGGGCTGGCGGCTTCCCTGCCGTTCGATGCTCGAGCGGCGGAAGGCGATTACGAGGCGATGCTGGTCTCCTGCATCGATCCGCGCATGGTGACGCCTGTCTACAACTACATGGAGCAACGCGGCCTCAGCGGCAAATACAGCCAGTTCGTCATTGCCGGCGCGGCGATCGCCGTCGTCGCGCCCAAAGTTCGAAGCATGGCGGCCGGCGTTTTGGGACAACCTCGCAACCTCGGTCGAGCTGCATCACCTCAAGCGGGTGATCGCGATCGATCATCGCGATTGCGGCGCCGCCCGGATCGCCTATGGCGACGACAGCATCGCCGACCCGCAGATCGAGACCAAGACCCACCGCGAGGTCCTCGCCGAGTTCCGCGAAGCGGTCGCGAGGCACCATCCGCAACTCACCGTCGAGACCGGTCTGATGGCCCTCGACGGCTCGATCCAAATGTTCGGCTGAACGGGCGGCGAGCGCCGGTGAGGCCAACGCGGCGTCCCTCCCGACTGACCCGTCAGGTTTCTTTGGCCGCCGCAACAGGGGCGGCATCGATTTCCCATTTCCCCGTGACCGGGCTTGACCCGTGGGCCTTCAGCCGACGGACTTGATCCGCGGGCCTCCACGCTTAGTTGATCCGTGGGCGCCCACGCCCCAGGACGTCGAAGCGAAGACGTGGATACGCGGGTCAAGCCCACGCAAGGGGATCTCACGTTGTCTAGCGTGGAGGAATCGCAGGCGGCGGCTTCATCGGAACGTCTTCCAACCGTCACCCGACGGCAAATTTCGACGCCTAGTGTCCGCGCCGCGTCCGAAATTCACCCGAGGGGACATCAAAGATGAGAACCCGAATTGCGCAGCGCGCATCCGCGCGTTGGCGCTTCCGGCTGCTGAGCAGCGTCGCAATCTATGCCATGGCGATCAATACGATGGCGCCGCTCGCCGCATTCGCTGCCGACACCGGCGCCAACGACGGCAACACGACGACGCCGATCAAGCACGTCATCGTCATCATTGGCGAAAACCGCACCTTCGACCACCTGTTCGCGACCTATCAGCCGGTGAACAAAGGTGAAACCGTCTTGAACCTGCTTTCGGAGGGGATCGTCAAGGCCGACGGCACGCCGGGGCCGAATTATTCGAAAGTCGCTCAGGTTACGGCGCAGGACAGGGCACCCGACCCGTACCTGCTGAGCCCGCCCGGGCAGACCCCGTACAAGACGTTGCCGCCGCCGTTGGCCAGCGGGGGATATACCAATGGGCAGCCGCCATTTGCGACAGTCGCGGCGGCCCTTACCTATGAGAACGGGCTGCCGCCGGGCTATTACAAGTTTCTGACGAGCGGGGCGGTTCCCTCGTCGATCCTTGGTAAGCCGGATGTCCGGATATTTTACGATGGCAAGAGCGTCAATATGCTGCCGCCGGGTCCATACCAGCTGACCCCCGGCATCGGCTACGACGACTATGCCGAAAGCCCGGTGCATCGCTTTTACCAGATGCGGCAAGAGCTCAATTGCACCGCCGCCGCGGGCTGCCAGAATACGCTGTTCCCGTGGGTCGAGGCGACCACCGGCGCCGGCAGCAACGGCAAGCCGCCGCCGGCGGGCTTTACCTATGAGGAGGGCGCTACCTCGATGGGCTTTTACAACGTCCAGCAGGGGGATTGGCCGTATTTCAAGATGCTCGCCGACAGCTATTCGATGAGCGACAACTATCACCAGGCCGTCGACGGCGGGACCGGCGCCAACCACATCATGCTCGGCACCGGCGACGCGATCTGGTTCAGCGACGGCCACGGCGATCCGCTGACCCCGCCGCACAACATGAAGGTCGCCGCCGGAAGTCCGAATGCCGGGGTCGTCGACGAGGTCGAAAATCCCAACCCGCTGAAGGGCACCAACAATTGGTACACCGAAGACGGCTATGGCGGCGGCTCCTACGGCTCGCCTTCGTACGGCGGCGGCAGCTACAGCAATTGCGCGAATACTTCGCAGCCGGGCGTCGCCACGATCGTCGACTATCTGAACGCGAACAAGGTGAAGTCGAATTGCCAAGCCGGGCATTATTATCTGCTCAACAACTACAATCCCGGTTATTACGGGGATGGCACCAGCGCCTATGCCGATATCAAGAATCCGCTGAATACCGTGTTCACCGTCCCGCCCTCGACCGTCCCTGATATCGGTGATGCCCTGCTCAAAAAGAATATCACGTTCGCCTGGTTCGGCGACCAGTTCGACGCCTACCTCGCCAATCCTTACAACAACTACGTCACGCCCGACAATCAATACTGCAACATCTGCAACTTCTTCCAGTATTCGACCTCGATCATGACCAATGCGCCGGTGCGAAACATGGCGCTGCAGGATACGCTCGATCTCTACGCCGACCTGACGAGCGGCAAGCTGCCCGCAGTGTCGTTCGTCAAACCGAGCGGCTATCTCGACGGCCATCCGGCATCGTCAAAGCCCGATCTCCTCGAAGGTTTCGTCAAAAAAATCGTCGACATGACCAAAGCAAACGCCACACTCTGGGGCAACACCGCGATCTTCATCACCATGGATGAGGGTGGTGGGTATTATGATTCGGGTTATGTGCAGCCGCTCGACTATTTCGGCGACGGTACGCGGATTCCGATGATCGTGGTGTCGAAATACAGCACGGGCGGCAACATCTCGCATACCTACACCGATCACGTCTCGGTGTTGAAATTCATTGAGGCGAACTGGAACGTTCCGCCGATCAGCAACCGCAGCCGCGACAACCTGCCGAACCCGGTCGCCGGAGCGGACCCTTACAAGCCGGCGAACGTGCCGGCGATCGGCAATCTGATGGATCTCTTCAACTTCAAATCGTGAGTACAATCGGCGAGAAAATGGCTACGCCGAACGGATCACGTCCTTGGCGCCGGTCCCCCTCGTGGGACCAGCGTTTTCTTCTGTCAGCCGATGATCCCGGCTTCGCGCATGGCGCGGATCTCGGCGTCTGGATAGCCGGCGTCGCGCAGGACCGCCTCGCTGTGCTGGCCGAGGGCGGGGGCGGGTCGCGGCGGCAGCTTTTCCTGGCCGGCGATCCATAACGGGCTGTTGACGGTCAGCGAGCTGCCGTCGGCAAACGGCACCAGGGCTTCGCTGGCGAGGATCTGGGCGTCCTCGTGAATTTCGTCCATATCGGCGACGATGCCGAAAATCAGCCCGGCTTCGTCGAGGATGCGGCGCCATTCGACCTGATCTTTCGCGGCGAAAATCTTGTCGAGGATCGCGATCAGCTCGCGCGCGTTGGCCTCGCGCGAGGCGGCCGTCACAAAGCGCCGATCGTCGAGCGCCTCCGATCGCATGCACGCCTTGAACCTGTCCCAGCGCCATTCGTCGGCGGCGATCGACAGCAGCAGCCAGCGATTGTCGCGGCAGCGGTAGTGGATCCTGAGCGCATTGACCCCGCGCTCGCGCGGCGGCTGCGGCACGATTTTTTCGCCGCACAATGCGGCCTGCACCGAGCAGCCGTTGGCCCACAGCCCGTTCGCCAGCAGGGACGAGCCGACATAGGCGCCCTGGCCGGTGCGCTCGCGCTGATAGAGTGCGGTGACGATGGCGCCATAGGTGCCCAGCGCCGAGGGATGGTCGCCCATGCCCGGCAAGGATCGCGCCGGGGCGGCCTCCTCGCCGGCGCGCACCAGGTGCATCAGCCCCGAGCGCGCCCACCACGCGGTCGCGTCGAAGCCGGGCTTGTCGGCCTCGGGGCCCGCCTCGCCATAGCCAGTGAATGAGGCGTAGATCAGCCGGTGGTTGAGCGGCGCCAGTTCCTCGTAAGCTATCCCCAGGCGGCGCCGCACCGGCGGCGGGTAGTTGGTGATGAAGACGTCGGTCTCGCCGACCAGCCGGCGCAATACCGCCTGCCCCTCGGGTTTGCGCAGGTCGAGCGCCAGGCTCTTCTTGTTGCGGCCATCGAGCACAAAGCCGGGGTTGCCGGCGAGCCCCGGCCCGGTCGGCGGCGTTGCCCGCCGGCGATAGGGGTCGCCCGCTCCCGGCGGCTCGATCTTGATCACCGCGGCGCCGAAATCCGACATCACCGTCGCCGCCGCCGGGCCGGCGATGAAGCTGGCGCAGTCGATCACCTTCAAGCCGTCGAAGACGAGCTCACTCATCGCTGATCGCCCCTCGCGAATGCCGGCGGCGGTGGTCCGCCGCGGCTGCGCAATCTTTATAGGCCGGCATCGTGCGCCGGCCACCGATTTCCGCTGTGCCGGCAGGGAGAAAGCGACGTGTGCGCTACCCTGGAGCGGGCTTGCGGCGCCAGCTCAGCACTTTTGAAAAATAGGCGGGGAAGCGTTCCGCCGGGGTGAAGCCCGGGCTTGCCAGCCGGTCGAAATCCTCGCGCAGATAGCTCGAATAATAGGGCTCGTGAAACCCGGCAGGGAAGGATTCGAGCATCGCGTCGTAATCAGGCACGTCGCCGATCTGCAGTGAATCGACCAGGATAAAGATTCCGCCCGGCTTCAGCACCCGCCGCACCTCGCTGACGACCGCCCGGCGAACGCGGGGCGGCAGCTCGTGAAACAGATAGACGCAAGTGATGATGTCGAACTCTGAGTCGGCAAACGGCATCGCCTCGGCCAGACCCTCGACCAGGCGGGTGCGCGACCAAGGCGCCAGCTCGCGCCGGGCGACGGCCAGATAATGCGGCGACAGGTCGAGCCCGGTCACGTGCAGCCGCGGCCAGTTCGCCTTGACCTCGCGCAGAAAGCTCCCGGTCCCGCAGGCGAGATCCAGGAGGCGAGCGCCATTGCGGCCCTCGGACGAAATTTTGGCGAGCGCGCGTTTGAGCGGCACCAGCGCCTGGCGCCGCATCGCCGCCGCACCGCCGCCGAACAGCACCTCGACCTGGTAATCGTAGCGCGCAGCCGAGGCGTCGCTCAGGTAGCCGTCGCTCTGAAAATGGAATTTCTGCAGGTAATAACGCGGGTAGCTGCCGGGCGGCGCCTCACCCAGCAGCCGCTCGCGGGGCGGACCGTGCCGCCTTTCCTCCACAGCCGCGAGGTCGTCGAAAAAATCGCGGGCGCGCCGCAGCGCGGCGACCGGGCTGCCGAGGCCATCGGCGGGAGCCGCGTAGTATCCGGCCTCGATGTTGCGCCAGTCCTGCTCGATCAGCCCGCGCAGATCGGCGAGAATACGCCGCCGGTCCGGCATCGGCCGCCCACGCAGCGCCTCCGGCAGCGGCACCGGGCGGCTCATTCGCGCCGCCAGCAGCTTCTGGCCGAAAAACCAGCCGATGCGCGCCGCCTGGGCGGCATCGTAGGCGAGCTTGTCGAGTGCGGTCGGCATCGCCCAACAGCAATTACTGCGGTGGCGCTGTTTTGCGCAAGGGGCTGCTCGGCAACGGTTTGCGGCGAGGCTGTGGGCGGCGAAACCGGGGAAACGACAACGGGGATCTTGACACTTCGGCGACCGGGCTTATCCTCATATGCAGCATAACCGAAGGCCGGGCGGATTTGCCCGGCTTTTCCGGAGCACATAAATGCTCATTATGAGCATAAAGGAGAAAACGATGCTGGAGACCGCACCCTCGACCACCCCGGCGACGATGCCGCTGCCCGAGATCTACCGACGCGTGGAACGGCACATCCCGCCCTTCGAATGGCCGGTCCTGGCCGACGACGTCGCGGCCATCCTGCGGCTGAAGCAGGAACGCGACGCGGTCGTGCTGGCGCACAATTACCAGACGCCCGACATCTTCCACACGGTCGCCGACATCGTCGGCGACAGCCTGGCCCTGGCGCGCGAGGCGGCGCGCACCGACGCGCAGGTCATCGTGCTGGCCGGCGTGCATTTCATGGCCGAGACCGCCAAGCTGCTGAACCCGGAAAAGACCGTGCTGATCCCCGATCTCAAGGCCGGCTGCTCGCTCGCCGCCTCGATCACCGCGGCCGACATCAGGCTGATGCGCGAGCGCCACCCGGGCGTTCCGATCGTCACCTATGTCAACACCTCGGCCGCGGTGAAGGCCGAATCCGACATCTGCTGCACCTCGGGCAACGCCAAGAAGATCGTCGAGGGGCTGGGCGTGCCGCGCGTCATCATGCTGCCCGACGAATACCTGGCGCGCAACATCGCAGCCCAAACCAAGGTCGAGATCATCGCGTGGAAGGGCCATTGCGAGGTGCACGAGCGCTTTACCGCCGAGGACGTGAGGAGCGTGCGGAAAAGCCATCCGGGCGTCGTCGTGCTGGCCCATCCCGAATGCCCGCCCGAGGTCGTCGCCGAATGCGATTTCACCGGCTCGACCGCGGCCATGGCGGATTATGTCGGCAACAACCGCCCGGCGCGGGTCGTGCTGCTGACCGAATGCTCGATGAGCGACAATGTGGCATTGCAATATCCCGAGCTCGACTTTGTGCGGCCGTGCAATCTGTGCCCGCACATGAAGCGGATCACGCTGCCGAAGATCCGCCGCGCGCTCGAAACCATGACCCACGAGGTGACGATCGATCCGGCGGTCGCCGGTCGGGCGCGGCACGCGGTCGAGCGCATGCTGGCGTTCGGCTGATGCCCGAGGCGATGCGATAATATGACCGAGGCTTACGACGCCGAATGGCGCGCCCGCTTCGGCGATGATGCCGACCTGCCGGGGGATGTTCCGGAAATTCCGTGGCTGCGCCAGATGCTGCTGCGCCGCACACACCGCCGCTACGCTCCGCGCCCGGTTCCGGAGGCATTGCTGCGCCTGCTGCTCGGCGCGGCTTTCTCGGCTTCGTCAAAATCGGATTTCCAGCAGGCCTCGGTCGTCCGGGTCGCCGAGCGCGGCCCGCGCGACCGGCTGGCGGCGCTGGTCGCGGACATGCCATGGATCGGCAACGCGCCGGTCTTCCTGGTGTTTTGCGGCGACGCGCGCCGGCTCGAACGGTTGGGCGAATTGCGCGGCCACCCTCAGGAGAATGGCCGGCTCGAGGGGTTTTTCAACGCCGCCATCGACGCGGCGCTGGTGATGCAGACCTTCATCCTGGCGGCCGAGACCGCCGGCCTCGGCTGCTGCCCGATCAGCGTCATCCGCAACCATGCCGAGGCCGTCGCCCAAATCCTGGAATTGCCGGATAAGGTCTTCCCGGTGGCCGGCCTGTGCCTCGGCTACCCGGCCGCGGAGGGCTTTGTCAGCATGCGCCTGCCACTCGCGGTCACCCTTTATACCGACCGTTACGAGGATTCCGGTCTCGCCGAAGAGATCGATATTTACGACCGCCGGCGCGCCGCCCGCCATACGATCCCGCGCGAGCAGCAGCGCGCCCCCGACGCGTTCGGCCATGCCGAGTTTTATGGCTGGTCGGAAGACAAAGCCCGCCAGGCCGCCGCAGCACCCGAAGGCCAAACCTTCCCGCCCTTTCTGCGCGCCCGCGGTTTCACCTTCGACTAGCCGCGGTTTCACCGTCGACTAGCTGCGGCTTCGCCGTCGACTGGATGATCCAGCGGTCAAAATCTGACGGATCGCGCCGACGCGTGCCCTCACCCGCCCAGCCCTCACGGGCTGGGGACCGAGCGCAGCGAGGCGGGCGCGGGTTCGCCGCTGCCAAGTGCCAGGTTCGCACAACTAGCCGACGAGCACCGCTTTGCCGATGACGGCGCGGTCGATCAGCGCCTGCACCGCCTCGGCAGCCTGCGCCAACGGGTAATGGCGCCAGATCCGCGGCTTGAGCTTGCCCTCTCCGGCGAGGCCGAGCAGCGCCTTGGTGTTGGCGGCGGCGATTTCCGGATGGTTCTCGTTGAGCCCGCCGATGCGCACGCCGATCGCCTCGACCCCTTTGATCAACAGATAGTTGGTGCGGGCCAGCGCCGGGGCGCCGCCGAGAAAGCCGAGGATCAGGATGCGACCGCTCCAGGCGAGGCAGCGCAGCGATTCCTCGAAGGTCGGGCCGTTGACCGGGTCATAGATGATGTCGACGCCGCGGCCTCTGGTCAGCTCCATGACCTGGTCGCGGAACCCGTCCTGATAGGGGATCGCGTGGTCCGCCCCTTCTTCGAGGCAGACCCGGCGCTTCTCGTCGGTGCTGGCGGTGGCGATGACTGCGGCGCCATAGAGCTTGGCGATCTGGATCGCCGGCAACCCGATGCCGCCGGCGGCGCCATGGATCAGCACCCGATCGCCCGCTTTGAGCCGGCCGCGCTGCAACAGAGCGTGATAGGCGGTGGCGTAGGCGCCGCGAAACACCGCCGCCTCGTCGAGACTCAGCCCCGCCGGCACCGGATCGCAATTCTCGGCGGCGGCATTGGCCAATTCGGCCAAGGCGCCGAGCCGATGCCGGCTCATTACCAAGTCGCCGATTTTGAACCGGGTCACATCGGGTCCGATCGCGACCACCTCGCCGGCTCCCTCGTTGCCGGGAATGAACGGCGGATCGGGCCGGAACTGGTACTTTCCGGCCAGCATCAGCACGTCGACGTACTGGATGCCGCGCGCCCGGATGCGCACCTGCACCTCACCGGCAGCGGGCGGCGGCGGATCTGGCATCTCGCGCAACGCCAGCACCTCGGGCCCGCCGAACGCCTCGCACAGCACCGCCTTCATCGCCCGCTCTCCATTCCGAACCGCTGGTCGAGCTTGCCCCGCTCCGCGAGCGCATGCCAGCGGGTTTCACGGACAGCGAGGAATTGAGGCATGATGTGCCGCAAGCAAGCGGGAGGGGGCGCGCGCATGATCGACGGGACCGGGGCCGCCGCCGCGTCGCCGCAGCTGCCGTCTATGCCCGCCCCGCGATCCGGCCGGCTGCCCCTGTCGGGCCAGATCGCGGTGTCGCTGTTGTGGTTCGCGCTGTTCGCCAACTGGCTGACCATAGTGCCGGTCATCGTGCCCGATCAGGTCGCCGCGATCCTCGGGCCGGATGCGGCGGCAAAGGAGGGGATCAGCGGCACCATCCTCGCCGCCGGTGCGCTGATGGCGCTGATCATGGCGCCGCTGGCGGGCGCGCTGTCCGACCGCGCAGGCAATCCGAAAGGGCGCCGACGTTCGTTTCTGATCAGCGGGATGCTCGGCACCTGCATCGGTCTGGCGCTGCTGGTCCCGGCCGGCGCCGGCGGCATCCCGATCTACCTGCTCGCCATCTTGAATTTGCAATTCTGGTGGAACTGGACCTGCGGCCCCTATGCCGGCCTCATTCCCGATGTCGTGCCCTCGGGGGACCAGGCCAGGGCCAGCGCCTGGATGAACATCATGAGCATTCTCGGCACCTTCACCGGCAACGGGATCGCGGTGCTGCTCTACGTGCACGGCCGGCCGGCGGCGGCGATCGCCGCGCTGATCGCCGTCAACCTCGTCTGTCTGGCGCTGACCTTGGCCGGTGTGCGCGAGGTGCCGGCCGCCGGCGCCGGCCGGCGGTTCGAGCTCGGGCCGTTCCTGCGCTCGTTCTGGCTCAGCCCCGGCAGGCACCGCAATTTCTACCGGGTGCTGGTGACCCGGCTTTTCGCCAATCTCGGCGTGTGGTCGGTCTTGACCTTTCTGTTGTTCTACCTGCGCGACGTGATCGGGGTCACCGAGCCGAGCAAGGTCCTGCCGATCCTGCTCGGGGCCGGCGCGCTGTTGGGCATCCCGGCGAGTCTGGTCGCCGCTCGGCTCGCCGATCGGTGGGGGATCGTCGCGGTGGTCAGGGCCACCAGCTGGATGATGGCGGCGGCGGCGATCGCTTATGTGCTGATCGCATTTCATCCGGGCCTCGCCCTGACCGCGCCGGTCTTTCTCGTCTATTTCGCCGGCTGGGGCGCCTATCAGGCGGTCGATTGGGCGTTGGCGCTGAAGGTGCTGCCGCGCAGCGAGACCGCCGGCAAGGATATGGGCATCTGGCACGTGGCGCTGGTGCTGCCGCAAATCATCGGGCCCGCCGTGACCGGCTGGATCATCACCGGCGCCAAGCTGGCGGTGTCGGCGCGCTTTGCCTACGCGCTGGCCTTCGCGATCGCCGCGCTGTGGTTCAGCCTGTCGGCGCTGCTGGTCGCGCGCGTCCAGCTGCCGGCGAGCGACTGATTTTTCACCGGTCGAAGCTGCGGGTCGGCGTCGCCCGCGGGCTCGATCCCGCCTGGTATTTTGTTGGACCGCGCCCTGCCGAGGAAACTTTTCCGGCGCACGGGCGTGCCTCAATAGATCAGCCCCTGGACGAAAGGAGGGCGACGTGCGAGCGATTATCCGGCCGCTGATGGCCGCCATGCTCCTGTGCGCCGGTATCGGCATCGCGGTGGCGCAGACGCAAAACGGCGCGACCGGCGCTGCTCCGAACCAGGAGCCGGGCGCGAATGGCCAGGTGCCGCAATCGGATTCGAGCGCAGCCCCCGGCTCGCTGAGCCACGAGCTGAACCGCTCGGGCGGCGTCATCCGCCCGCCGGCGATCCATGACCCGGGGGTCGTGTCGCCGCCCAATCAGGGCGTAAGCCGCACGCCGGTGATCCCGCCACCCGGCAGCCCCGGCGGGAACCCGAACGTGCAGCCGAAATAGCCGGGCCGCGGCCCGGGCGGATCAGACATAGCGGAAGGTGGCGAACATGCCGGCTTCCATGTGATACAGCATGTGGCAGTGGAAGGCCCAGGTGCCGGGATTGTCGGCGTCGAAGACGACGACCACGCGCCCACCCGCCGGCACCCGCACGGTGTCGCGCACCGCGCCCGACAAGCTCAGGCCGCCGATCTGCACCACCTGAAACCGGTGGCCGTGCAGATGCATCGGATGCGGCATGCCGGTCGAATTGGTCATGACCAGCGCCACGCGCTCGCCTTTGGCGATCGGCAGCGGCGGCACCTGCGGGTTCCAGGCGACGCCGTTGATCGACCAGATGTATTTCGACATCTCGCCGGTCAGGTCGATCGAGTGGACGCGGTCCGGCTTGCGGGGCGCGAGAGGTTCCAGCGCGCGCAGCCGGCTTTCCAGGTCCATCGTGATCGGCGGCGCCGCCGTCGCCGCTGTCGGTGAGATGCGGGCGATCGGCGGATTGCCGGCGGCGAGCACGATGCCGGTGCGGTTGCGCTCGCCCTCGACGGTCGCGAGCAGCGGGTAGGCCGCGGCGCCGCGCGGGATCGTCAGCAGAATGTCGAGCCGCTGGGCGACGGCGATCGGAAACCGCCGGCCCGTTACCGGAACCACGAAGGTGCCGTCGACGGCGATCAACCGGCCGTCGAGCGGGCCGAGATCGAAATGGTAGCTCGACATCGCCGAGCTGTTGATCACCCGCAGCAGCACTTGGCTGCCGGGCTCGACCTTGACCATCTCGGGATCGTCGAGGGTGCGGTCGTTGGCGAGAAAGGCGTCATAGATGACATCGTTTAGATCCGGCGCCTCGGCTGCGCTCTCGTGAGCCATACCGCCCGTGCCCTTCATGCCGGCCGCCATCGGCTTCGCGGCTCCGGCCATCCCGATGCTCGCCATCGCCGGCATATTCCCGCCCTTTTTCAGATTGGCGAAAATCTCCTCGGGCGGGGTGAAGCTGAAATCGTCGATCATCAGCACGATTTCCTGCTGCCCCGGCTGGTCGCGCTGGTCGCGGATGATCAGCGGCGCCGAGGCTAAGAGCTGCTCCTGCAACCCCTGATGCGAGTGCATCCAGAAGGTCCCACCATAGGCCAGCGGAAAATCGTAATCGGCGCTGCCGCCGGCCGCGATCGGTGGCCCCGAGACGCCCGGCACGCCATCCTGCCGCCAGGGCGGGGCGAGGCCGTGCCAATGGATCAAGGTCGGCTTGCCGATCTGGTTTTCGACGCGCACCCGAAACCGGTCGCCGACCTTTGTCGTAATGCCGGCGGTCCCGTCGGGCTGGCGGATGCCATAGACCGAGGCGGATTTGCCGTTGACCTCGATCGTCCGCCGCACAAGCCGCAGCACCGTCGGCGCCTCTGCGGCCGGCTCGGCCTGCGCCAGGCCGGGTCGAATCGCCGCCGCAGCAAGGGCGGAGATCAGCATCGCGCGGCGTGTCGGCATCGCATTTTCCCCCTGCGAGTTTTGGAGATGATAGCTCCGCGCCGGATCGGCGGAAATCCGCGTCCTGCTTGCCCGAAATACCCAGAGACTGGTTCGCTTTATCGCGCGGCACAGATTATCGTAGACGCGATTTTTGCGTTGGAGGCGGCAGATGAGTGAGATAGCGGCGGTGGCGTTGAGCCCGGAAACGGTGCTCGCCGAGATGAAGAAGCATGGAGTGACCCATGTCGTGTACCTGCCCGACAGCGAGACCAACTGGCTCTACCTGCTGATGAAGGCCGATCCGGCGGTCCGCCTCGTCGGGGTCGGCCGTGAGGGCAACGCCGCCTCGATCGCCGCCGGGCTGTGGCTCGGCGGGGCAAAGCCGCTGATCCTGATTCAGAACACTGGCATGCTCGAAGCGGGAGATTCGATCCGCGGCTGGCTGATGAGCCTCAACGTCCCGGTCGTCTTGATGGTCGGCTATCGCGGCTGGACCCGCCACGGCGTCACCACCGACACCGTGGCGACGTATACCGAGCGCTTTCTGATGGCGTTCGGCCTCAATTATTACCTGATCGAAAGCGATGCTGATTCGGACCGCATCGGGGTCGCCTTCGAAGAGGCGGAGCGCACCCAGCGGCCGGTGGTGATCCTGGTCGGCGACGAATATCACGGCTTCAACCGGTAGAGGGGCGTCTCGCGATGATGCACACCGTCGACATGATGAAGGCCGTCGCCCATTACCGCGGCGATGCGATCCTCGTTCCCGGCCGGAGCGGCCGCTACTGGATCAGTCTGAGCAACAACCACAAGCTCGATGTCGAGGTCGGCGATCCGGCGATGGGCGGCCATGCCGGGCTTGGCCTCGGTCTGGCGCTGGCGCGTCCGGACAAGAAGGTGATGCTGTTCGATTCCGAGGGCGACATCCTGATGAGCCTCGGCATGCTGGCCACGGTCGCCGAGCAGGCGCCGGAGAACCTCTATCATTTCCTGATCGACAACGGCGTCTACGCGACGACCGGAGGCCAGCCGGTGCCGAACGCCGACAAGATGGCCTACGATGTCGTTGCCCGCGGCTGCGGCTATCCGCGCAGCTTCGCCTTCACCGAGATCGGCGATTTCGAGCGCGAGCTGCCCGGCATCATGGCCGGGCCGGGCCCGGTCTTCGTCGCCTGCAAGGTCGTGCCGGAAATCGAGAACGAGCCCATCGGGCGCCGCCGCCGCTGGCAGACCCGCACCCGCGAAGAAGTCGTCGCCGATCTGCGCGCTGAGCTCGGCAAAGGGTGAGCGGGTGCTCAGCCGATCGCGATATTGTCGATCAGCCGGGTGCGCCCGAGCCTGACCGCAGCGAAGACGCGAGCCCGGGACGCGACCGTCAGGATGATCGGGGCGAGGCTTTCGGCGTCGCGGATTTCGAGATATTCGACGCCGAACCCGGCCTTGGTCAGCGCCGCCCGGCCATGCTCGATTTCCTCCGCGACCGCCGTCGGCCCGGAGGCGAGCGCCGCGGCAATCCCGCGCAGTACCCGTGCGAGCTCTGGGGCGACCTGGCGCTCCGCCGGCGTCAGATAGGCGTTGCGCGACGACAGCGCCAGCCCGTCGGTCTCGCGCACGGTCGGCACGCCCTCGATTCGCACCGGGAGGTCGAGGTCGCGCGCCATCCGGCGCACCACCAGCAGCTGTTGGTAGTCCTTCTCGCCGAAATAGGCGACATCGGGCATCGATTGGACCAAGAGCTTGGCGACAACGGTCGCGACCCCGTCGAAATGCCCGGCGCGGTGGGCGCCGCACAGCCCCTCGGTCAGCCCCGTAACCCGGATGAGGGTGGCAAATCCCGGCGGATAGATTTCCTCGCCGCCGGGGACAAAGGCCAGATCGACCCCCGCCGCGCGCAGCATGTCGAGATCGTTCGCCTCGGGCCGTGGGTAGGCGCCGAGATCCTCGCTCGGCGCAAACTGCTTGGGGTTGACGAAGATCGTCGCAACGACGCGCTCGCACGCCGCCCGAGCCGCGCCGACTAGCGCCATGTGCCCGGCATGGAGCGCCCCCATGGTCGGCACCAGCCCGATGCGCTCGCCCGAGTTCCGCCACGGCGTCACCCGGCTTCTTAAATCGGCGATCGTTCTCGCTATCTGCATCTGCAAACCGAGGCCTCCGTTCGCGGTCCGATAACAGATTGGAGCGTTGTGCTCCGTGGTAAAGCCGCCGCGTTCACCGTCGGGACGTGGCCTGTGGCGCTGGCGTGGCTCTGACTTTTTTCGGAGCGCCCTCACCGGCTCGCTTTATTCGTCTCGCCAAGATCGTTAGGATCGCCGGTGCAAACACCCTCGGTCGCCCACGGCGTGCCGGAGGGAGAAAAAATGGACGGCTCTGCAGCCGCCCGGAAGATGGGAGGAATGTGATGCTGACGACCGGTGCCCCCGCGGTTGCGCTGTCCGAGGCCGAGCACAGCCGGCAATTGCGCCGAGCGGTGGTCGCGGGCACGGTCGGAACGATCATCGAGGCATACGATTTCCTGCTTTATGTAATCGTCGCCCCGCTGGTCTTTGCGAAATTGTATTTCCCGTCATCCGAGCCGCTCGCCGGGACCTTGCAGGCTTTCGGCATCTACGCCGTCGGCTTTATCGCGCGACCGGTCGGCGCGGCGCTGTTCGGGCATTACGGCGACCGCATCGGTCGTAAGGTGACCTTGATCGCGACTTTGCTGCTGACGGGGTTGTCGACCTTCGCGGTCGGGTTTGTTCCGGGCTACGCGTCGATCGGCATCTGGGGTGCCGTCATCCTGACGGTCGTCCGCTTTATTCAGGGTCTCGGGATCGGCGGCGAATGGGGCGGGGCGACCTTGATCGCAATGGAATGGGCGAAAACCAACGCTCATCGCGGTTTTATCACCTCTTGGCCGCAATGGGGCGGCCCGGCGGGATTGTTCCTCGCCAACCTCGCGGTGCTCGCGTTCAGTGCGATTTCGGGCGACCATTTCCTGACCTGGGGGTGGCGCGTCCCGTTCTGGCTCTCGATCGTGATGGTTGGGATCGGGCTCTACATCCGCCTCGGCATCCTCGAGACGCCGGTTTTCACGCGAATTCTGGAAGAACGCCGCGTCGAACGCACGCCGGTCATCGAAGTCATCAAACGCCAGCCCAAGCAGATCATCCTGTCCGCGCTGTGCCGGATGGCGGAGCAAGGTCCGTTCTATGTCTATGCCGCGTTTGTCTTCGTATATGGAACCAAGAGTCTCCGGCGCCTCGCGCGACTTCCTGCTCATCGCGGTTTTGGTCGCGACCGCCCTGTCGGGTGTAACCACCCCGCTCGCCGGGCACATCTCGGACCGCATCGGCCGCAAACGGATGTACCTGATCGGCGCGGTCACGACCGGGGTATTCGCCTTCGTCTATTTCGCGATGATGAACAGCATGGTTCCCGGGCTGGTTTTTCTCGCGATCGTGCTGTCCTTCATCCCGCACGACATGATGTACGGCCCGCAGGCGGCATTGATCGCCGAATGCTTCACTCCGCGGCTGCGCTACAGCGGCTCCTCGCTCGGCTTTCACCTCTCCTCGGTCATCGCCGGCGGGCCGGCGCCGCTGATCGCGACGGCATTGTTCGCGGCCTTCGGATCGGGCTATGTAGTGGCACTCTATATCCTGTTCTGCGCGATCGTCAGCATCACCGCCACGGCGTTTTTGCCCGACTACACCAACCGCGACATTTCGCAGGAGCACGACGCGCCGCAAGCCGCACCGCAGGCCGCGGTATCGTCGTGAGATCAGGGCTCATCTCAAACCCGATCTGATCACTAGCGGGCGCCCAAGGCGCGGAACTCGGTTCTGAGCGAGCTGTACGCGAGATAGCAATACAGGCACCCGGCCAACGTCACCGCGATGGCGGCCGAGACGGCGATCGATTTCATTGGTCTCTATTTCCTATCCGTGTCGATTGTTTTACACTGCCGGCCGGGAGCGCACTTCTTCCGGCACCTTGCGGGACAGGAACTGCCCGTCTTTGAGATCGGCGGAAAAGCTGTGGCCTTCGACGACGATCTTGCCGCGCAGCATCGTCATCGACGGCCAGGCGGCGAGGTCGCGACCCTCCCACGGGCTGTAATCGGCTTCGTGCAGTTCGGCGGCATGCACGACCCGGCGCCGGCGCCGGTCGAGCACCACAATGTCGGCATCGGAGCCGACCGCCAACGCACCCTTCCTCGGGTAGAGGCCCATGATCCGGGCCGCGTTCGATGACACCAGGCCGACGAAATCCAACAGGCTGCGGCCGCGCTTTTCGACGGTCTCGGTGTAGATCAACGATACTCGCGGTTCGACCCCGGCATTGCCGCCGGTGGCGTCGTCGATCCGCCGGCCCTGCAGCTTGATCCGCAGCGGACAGCAGATCTCGTCGGTGGCGACGGTCTGGATCGCGCCGTGGTCGGTCGCTGCCCACAGGGCCTCGCGGTCCTCGGCGAATTTGAGCGAGGGATAGGTGTGGTAGATCTGGCCGTTCGGACGCTTATAGTCCTCGGCCGAATACATCAGGTACTGGTGCAGGGTCTCGCCGTAGATCGGAACACCATTGGCCCGCGCCGCAGCGATCGCCCGCACCCCGGTCGCGGCCGAGGTGTGCATCATATAAAGTGCCGCACCCTCGATATTGGCGGCGAGCCGTATCACCCGGTTGAACGCCAGGTCCTCGCTCAAGGTGTTGTGCACCTCGGCCATGTTCTCGAAGCCGGTCCGGTCCTCGCGGAACAGCTTCTCGTACATGTGCATGACGATGTCGTTGTCCTCGGCGTGGATCGCGGCGATGCCGCCGGCCTTGGCCAGGACCTTCAGCACCTCCCAGATATCGCCGAAATCGACCATGCGGCCCTTGCGCGAGGGGGTGATGTCGGTGGTGAAGATCTTGACCGAGGGATGCCCGGCCGCGACCGCCTCGGCCAATTGCGGCAGCAATTCGGGCGCCAGCTTGCCCTGCACCATGGTGTGAAACGCATAGTCGCAGTGGCAGTCGCCGGCCCATTCCTTCTGGCGGCGCTCGATCGCCTGCCGCACATTGTCGCCGTCTCCGACCAGCGCGAAATCGAGGATCGTCGTGGTGCCGCCATGGAGCGCCGCTTCGCTGACCCTTGCCGGCCCGTCGGTCATCTGGTGTTGGGTGGTGCCGGGCACGACGATCGGCCAGCGGCAATGGACATGCGGGTCGATGCCGCCCGGGATGACGAGCTGCCCCGAGGCGTCGACAATGCGCCCGGCGCCGATCGCGGCGAGGCTGCCGGGCGCGCCGATGGCGGCGATCCGGCCGCCGCCGACGCCGATATCGGCGGGCTCCGGCCCGGTGGGCAGCACGGCGAGGCCGTTCGCGATCACAATGTCGAGCATCCGATCCCCTTTTTAGGTTCGTCGGCGATCCTAATGCGGACAGCGTTCAGGCGACAAGCGCCGGGCCCACCGGGTCCAGCCCCCTCGCGCCCGGCCAGTCGGTCACTGTCGGTGTGCAGTTTGGGAACCCTTTGTTCGCCACGATCAACTTCACCCCGCGGATTTACTCCGGGAGCACCCGACATGGGCAAAGGTGCACCGCTTTTCATTGCGGCATTCATTTGTTTTGCGTCGATGGCGTCGGCCGCCTCAAAGGAAAACCGTTCTAACGCAGCAGCAGCGACACCAGAAGCGCCAGCGCCAACAGAGCGGCGACACCTTGCCAAACCCGCACGGGGGCCCGTTCGTAGAGCGTGCGCGGCCGCTGCATTGCGCTCGGCGCGCGCGCCGGCCCGGCCTCGATCTCGAGCGCGAACTCGGTCATGTCGTGAAAGCGCTTCGCCGAATCGAGGGCGATGGCGCGCCCGAGTGCCGCCTGGAGCCAAGCGGGAAGATCCGGCCGCAGCGCGGAAAAGTCCTTCGGCCGGTTGCGGCGCGGCGGGCTGGTGGCGTCGGCATTGCCGTAAGGGAATTCGCGCGTGAAGGCGCGGAACATCGTGACGCCCAGCGCGTAGATGTCGGTGGCCTCGTTGCCGGGCTCGCCCTCGGACATCTCGGGCGCCATATAAGCCGCCGTGCCCGGTATCTCCTCGGGCGGAAAATCCTCCAGCCCAGGGACGCGAACCGCACCGAGATCGATCAGCTTCAAGGACCCGCCGCCTTCGAGGATCACATTGTCCGGCTTGATGTCGCGATGGATGATGTCGGCGCGATGCAGTGCCGCCACCGCGCGGGCCAAGGTCACGGCGATGTTCCGACCTTCCTCCAGTCCCAAGGCCGGGCTGCGCGACAGCCGCGTTTCCAGGAGCTCGCCCTGATAGAGCGGCATCACCGTGTAGAGGCACCTCTGGCGTCCCGGCGGCAGCTCGATGACCCGCCCGACCCCGGGATTGTGCACCCGGGCGCCGACCCAAGCCTCTCGGATGAACGCCGCGCGGTGGGCAGCGACGCTGGCGAGCTGCGGCTTGGGGAATTTCAAGGCGACGCTGCCGCCCTCGACCTCGTCCTCGGCGCCGTAGAGCCGGCTGTATCGGCCGTCGGAGATCAGCGCCCTCAGGACAAATCCGTCGACCGTCTCGCCGCGGACCGGCACCGGGATCACCGGCAATTGCAGCATGGCGGCGCTGATGTCGGCCGATCCCGCCGTCGGCAGCGCGACCACGTCCAGAACCAACGCAGTGCAATTGTCGTCGCTGTCCGGACTGGAGCGCGGCAGCGACCAATGCCGCGGCGGTATCCTCGGGAGCGGAGCGGTCGCGCAGGATGTCGGCGATTTCCGGTTCTGTCGAAAAACCCGTGCACGCCGTCGCTGCACAACAAAAAGCGATCGTGCAATGCCACCGGTTGCGCGGCGTAGTCGAGGCGCACTTCCGCCTCCACCCCCAGCGCGCGGGTCAGCGTGTGCGAGCGACCGGCGCCATCCCGGCGCACATGATCGACCGTGAGACAAGCCAGGCGATCTCTACTCAACCGATAGGCACGCGTATCCCCGACGTGCAGCAGGTGGGCGACGCGGCCGCGCAGCACCAGTGCCGTGAACGTGCAGCCCATTCCGGCGAGCTTCGGATCTTGACGGCCCTGGGTATTGATCCAGCCGTTGAGCGCGTCGATGATCCGGGCGCCCGCCCGTTGTACCTCCATGGTCTCGGGCAGGTCGCAAAATCCGTCGAGGAAGCCGCGCACCGCGGTTTCGGCCGCGGCGCGACCTCCCTTTGCGCCGCCGATTCCGTCGGCGATCGCCGCGATCACCTCCTGCCGCGGCTCGGGCAGCTCCGCGCCGTAGAGGGCGGCGGCGAAATCCTCGTTGTTGCTGCGCAGCCCGGTCTTCGAGGCGAACCCGACGCGGGCCTGCAGGCCAACCTCAACCGTCGCCATGACGCCGCTTCCGCGGGGTTTCCATTCGTTCGGGTCGTGACGCGGTGGCGAGGGGTGACCGGATTCGCGCTCGCGGATCAGCGGCAGACCAGGGATTTCTCCGGACGGCGCCGGCGGCAGCTATAACAGCCTTCGATGCTCGACGCGATTTGATCAATCTCGCCCTCCAGCCCTCACCAAATTCATCAAATGGAGGTTTCCGAACGTATCTATGAACGTCTCGATTGGGATTGCCCAAAATTTCTGCATGTTATTGCCTATATTTTGGGCCATTAACCTCGCAGCAGCACAAGCGCTCGGCGGCCCTCGAATGTGCCGCGACGCTCCGCGCCAGCTATTCGGGCCGGCACCTGTAATAGAGGAAATAGCCGCCGGTGCTCGACGCGTTGCGTAATTGGAGCTTACCCGTATCGCGTTTCAGGTCAAAAAATCCCTGTTTAGGATCGTGCCAGCTGATCGATTTGTCGGTGATCTGCGCCGGCAGCAAATCGACGCGGCTGCGATCGAAATCGACGACGACCGGCCAACTCGCGCCGCTGAAGGCATTGGTGCAGCGCAGGTAGAGGATGGCCGCGCCGGCAGCCCGGGCGTTACCGGCTGAGACCAGCAACAGGACGCCCGCCGCGATCCCGGAAACCACCCAGCGCCGGCGGCTGCGGTCCCTCGCGGCGCGCGCCCGCAGTGTGGCCGCGGGCACAGATGCGGGCCGATCGAGCATCATCAAACGAGCGCCTCGTCGAGAGCCGGCGACGGTTTTCAATCTAGGCATGGATCTTGCCTCAACGCGGTTCCGAGGGGGTGCACTTCCCGCATTCGCCAGTGACGGACTCGGTTTGAACGCTTGGGTCCGGTGACAACCGCAAGAGGCAGAGAAATGTTAGTTCCATCGCCGAAATGGCTCGATACCGGCTCCAACGCCTGGCAAATGGCGGCCGCAACCTTTGTCGGCCTGCAAAGCGTGCCCGGGCTGGTGATCCTCTATGGGGGCATCGTCAAACGGAAATGGGCGATCAACTCGGCATTCATGGCGCTCTACGCCTTTGCCGCCGTGATGATCGTCTGGGTGCTGTGGGCTTACAACATGTCGTTCGGCCCGCAGTGGTTCCCGTTCTGGGGTAAGCCCCTGTCGGCTTTGTCCCCCGCCTTCCTGGAGGGGCAGGCGACGATCCCGGCCGCCGCCTCGGGCATGCCGCCCTTGGCGTTCCCGATGGCGACGATGATGTTCTTCCAGTTCGTCTTCGCCGCGATCACCGTGATCATCCTCGCCGGTTCGCTGATCGGGCGGATGAATTTCAAGGCGTGGGTCATCTTCGTGCCGTTGTGGATGACCTTTGTCTACACGGTCGGCGCATTCAGCATCTGGGGTGGCGGTTGGCTGGCTCAGCTCGGGGCGCTCGATTTCTCCGGCGGCTATGTGATCCATCTCGCCGCCGGCACCTCGGGCTTTGTCGCTGCGGCGGTGATCGGCCCGCGCATCGCGCAGGATCGCGACCATTTCCCGCCGAACAGCCTGCTGATGGCGTTGGCCGGCGCCGGCATCCTGTGGCTCGGCTGGAACGGATTCAACGGCGGCGACCCCTACTTCGCCAATGCCGACGCCTCGGCCGCGGTGCTCAACACGAACCTTTGCACCTGTGTCGCGCTGCTGGTCTGGACGATGATGGATTCGATGGTCTACGGCAAGCCGTCGGTGGTCGGCGCGATCAACGGCATGATCGCCGGCCTCGTCGGCATCACTCCGGCGGCGGGCTATGTGAGCGGCTGGGGCGCGATCATCATCGGCATCTGCGCCGGCATCATTCCCTGGTTCTTCATGAACAAGGTGCAGAAGACGGCGCTGTTCGCAAGGGTTGACGACACCCTCAGCGTGCTGTCGACCCACGGCGTCGCCGGCTTGATGGGCGGCCTGTTGACCGGTATCCTCGCCAACCCGGACATGATCGAATACATCGGGACCGAGAAGGACGCGCCGGGCGTGAGCGGAACCGGCTGGTTCTACGGCAGCTTTCATCAGTTCCTGCTGCAGGTCTACGCGGCGGCGTTCATCATCGTGCTCAACGTCGTCGCTACCTTCGTCATCCTAAAGGTGATCTCGATCTTCGTGGCCTTGCGGATGGACGAGGCGACGCTGCGCGTCGGCGACGATGCGGTTCACGGCGAAACGGCCTACAATTTCGGTGACGGAGAGGAAGTACCCGCCGTCGCCGAATAGGCCGCAGCACTCGATCCTGGTGGGGCGGAGGGCCGGTCGCGGCGACCGGCCCCGTCCGGTTGAGCGCATCCCGAACCTGATTTGCCAGGCGCTGCGCAGAACGCGTCAGTTTGCGCGATTGGCGAGGCCGGCGGGACCGAGAATTGTTCGCGACAGCCGCCCACCTCATCGGCAAAGGTCAACGGGTTCCGCCGAGAAGGCAAAAGGATGAGACTATTATATCGTTGCGGGCGACTCGCACTTTTGGCTGCCGTGCCGGTATCGCTGATGGCCGCTTCGGCCCTGGCGCAGACGCCCGCTCCGGCGGCGTCGGCCGCTGCTCCAAAGCTCGACAGCGGCGACACCGCATGGATGCTGACTTCGGTGGCGTTGGTGCTGATGATGACCATTCCCGGCCTGGCGCTGTTCTAAGGGGGCATGGTCCGCAAGATGAACGTGCTGTCGACGGTGATGCAGAGCTTTGCCGTGACCTGTCTCGTCACCGTGCTGTGGACGGTCGTCGGCTACAGCTTTGCCTTCACCAGGGGATCGCCGTTTCTAGGCGGTTTGAGCCGCTTTCTGCTGTTCGGGATGACGATGACGACGGTCAACGGTCTGGCCCCGACCATCCCCGAATCGGTCTATATGTGTTTTCAGATGACCTTCGCGATCATCACCCCGGCGCTGATCTGCGGGGCGATCGCCGACCGCATGAAATTTTCGGCGCTCTTATGGTTCATCGGGCTGTGGAGCCTGTGCGTTTACGCGCCGATCGCGCACTGGGTGTGGGGTGCGGACGGTTTCCTGAACGGCGCCGGGGTGCTCGATTTCGCCGGCGGCACCGTCGTGCACATCAATTCCGGGGTCGCCGGGCTGATGGCGGCGCTGGTTCTGGGCAAGCGCCGCGGCTACGGCGCCGAGCCGATGGCGCCGCACAACCTGGTTCTCAGCGTGATCGGGGCCTCGCTCCTATGGGTCGGCTGGTTCGGCTTCAACGCCGGCTCGGCGACCGCCGCCAACAGCAACGCCGGCATGGCGATGACGGTGACCCAGATCGCCACCGCCACGGCGGCATTAGCGTGGATGTTCGCCGAATGGATCACCAAAGGAAAACCCAGCGTTCTGGGGATCATCTCGGGGGCTGTCGCCGGACTGGTGGGATCACCCCGGCCTCCGGCTTTGTCGACCCGCGCGGCGCGCTGATAATCGGCGTTGCTGCCGGGATCGTCTGCTATTGGAGCACCACCGGCCTCAAGCATGCGATGGGATATGACGACAGCCTCGATGCCTTTGGCGTGCACGGCATCGGCGGCGCGGTCGGCGCGATCCTGACCGGCGTCCTCGCCGTCGCCTGGGTCGGCGGACCGGGCAAGAGCGGCTTGATCGACGGCAACCCGCACCAGGTTGTCGTGCAGCTCTACGCCGTCGCCGTGACCGTGGTCTACGACGCGATCGTTTCGCTGATCCTTTTGAAGCTCGTCGATCTGACGATTGGGTTGCGCGTCGACCGCGACATCGAACGCGAGGGCCTCGATTTGGCGATCCACGGCGAGGCGGTGCAATGAGCGGTGCCGAGCTGGCCGACTGTCCAATGCCATGCACAATGGTGCAGCCATGAAAAAGGTTGAAGCGATCATCAAGCCATTCAAGCTCGACGAGGTCAAAGACGCGTTGCACGAGGTCGGCGTCACCGGTATGACGGTCAGCGAGGTCAAAGGCTGCGGGCGGCAGAAAGGACACACCGAGGTTTATCGCGGCGCGGAATACGTGATCGATTTTCTGCCCAAGATCAAAATTGAGGTGGTGCTCGACGACGCCCTGGTCGAGCGCGCAGTGCACGCGATCCAGGACGCCGCTCGCACCGACAAGATCGGCGACGGCAAGATCTTTGTGGTGCCGATCGAGCAGGCGATCCGCATCCGCACCGGCGAGCACGGGTCGGACGCCGTATGAATGGGCCATCCGCCGGACCGGCCCGGCGAAATTAGCCTGAAGTTCAGGAGGTCGCGGCTGGGGCCGGTTTCTGGAGAGCCGGCAACAGATCCGCGACTGGCTGGATCTGGCGCCTCAGCTGCTCGATTTCGGGTTCGTCCAGGGTTTCGGTGTGGAGCAGAGCTGCGGCAGTGCGGTCGAGCACCGCGCGGTTGCGCTGCAGAACCGCGGTGGCCATCGCGAAGGCATGGTCGACAAAGCCGCGCACCGCGCGATCCACTGCTTGCGCCGTCGCTTCGCCATAGCTGCGCTCCTGCGGCATCGGCAGGGTGGGCTGCAGGAAGGGCGAGCGGTCGCGGTCATAGGTGACGTTGCCGAGCGCCTCGCTCATGCCGTAGCGCAGGACCATCGCCCGGGCGATGTCGGTCGCTTTGGCGAGGTCGTCGGCCGCGCCGGTCGAGATCTCGTCGAAGACGAGCTGCTCCGAGGCCCTGCCGCCCAACAGGGCCGCCATCTTGTGGTCGAGCTCGGCCCGGGTCATCAGATAGCGGTCCTCGATCGGCCGCTGGATCGTATAGCCGAGCGCGCCGACCCCGTGCGGGATGATCGACACCTTGTGCACAGTCTCGGTGGTCGACAACGCCAATCCGACAATGGCGTGCCCGAGCTCGTGGTAGGCGACGACGCGCCGCTCCAACGGATTGAGGATGCGGTTGCGCTTTTCGAGGCCGGCGACCATGCGCTCGATCGCCGCGTTGAAATCGGCCATCGTGACGGCGTCGGCATTGCGCCTGGTGGCGAGCAGGGTCGCCTCGTTGACCAGATTGGCGAGATCGGCGCCGGTGAAGCCCGGGGTCAGCGCCGCGATCTCTTCCGGCACCACGTCGGGCGCGAGCTTCGACTTTTTCAAATGGACGGTGAGGATCTCGACGCGTCCTCTCTTGTCCGGCCGGTCGACCAGGATCTGGCGGTCGAACCGTCCCGCGCGCAACAGCGCCGGATCGAGCACCTCGGGCCGGTTGGTGGCGGCGAGCAGAACGAGCCCGCTGGTCGGGTCGAAACCGTCGAGCTCGGCCAAGAGCTGGTTCAGGGTCTGGTCCTTCTCGTCGTGGCCGCCGCCGGCAAAAGCGCCGCGGGCACGGCCGAGCGCATCGAGCTCGTCGATAAAGATGATCGCCGGCGCATGCTGGCGCGCCTGCTCGAACAGGTCGCGCACCCGGGCGGCGCCGACGCCGACGAACATCTCGACGAATTCCGAGCCCGAGATCGAAAAGAACGGCACCCCGGCCTCGCCGGCAACGGCGCGGGCGAGCAAGGTCTTGCCGGTTCCCGGCGGGCCGACCAGCAGCACGCCCTTGGGCGGGCGGCCGCCGAGCCGCCCATAGGTCGTCGGGTCTTTCAGAAAGTTGACGATCTCGACCAGCTCGTCCTTGGCCTCGTCGACCCCGGCGACATCGGCAAAGGTGACCTTGGTCTCCTTCTCGACATAGATCTTGGCGCGGCTCTTGCCGATCTGCATCAACCCGCCGAGCCCGCCCTGCCCCATCCGGCGGATGGCGAATATCCAGATCCCGACAAATACGATCGCCGGCAGGATCCACGACAACAGGTCGCGGATCCAGTGGCTCTCGATCACCCCGCTGTAGGTGACGCCGTGCTTGTCGAGACTTTGCGCCAGGTCGTGGGGGACCCGCGTGGTGATGAAGTCCTTGAGCTTGTCGGGTTCCGCCTTTTTCAGCGAGCCGGTGATGTAGTTCTGGGCGATCTCGACCTGGGCGACCTTGCCGTCGTCGAGCAGGGTCTGAAAGCGGCTGTAGGGGATCGGCGTCCGCTCGGTGCTTTGCAGATAAAGGCTCTGAATCCACAGCATCCCGAGAACCGCAGCGATTACGTACCAGAAATTGATGTGAAACTTCTTGTCCATGGCAGGCGTCCTGGGGCCTTTCGCGGGTCGCGCCGGGGCGTCCTATCGGCTCGGCGCCCTGCTAAGCGGCAATTGCGGCGTTATAGCGCAGTCGGGCCGGCGAGGCTGCATCGCCGGCGAAGTCAGATCTCGTCTGCGCCAACCGGGGCTTCGGGGGTCGTCAGGGTGCGGCGCGCCACGCGTTCGAGCGTGAGCCCCTGGACTACGATCGTGAATACGACGATCCCGTAAGCAATTGTCAACATCGCATCTTTATAAGGGGTCGCCGGCAGGGACAGCGCCAGCGCCACCGAGATGCCGCCGCGCAACCCGCCCCAGGTCAGGACCAGGAACGAGCCAAAGCGGCTGGGCAGATGAAGACTGAGAGGCAGAGCCGAAGCGGTAACGCTGAGCCAGCGCGCCGCGAGCGCGATCGGGATCATGACCGCGGTGGCGGCGAGCGCGCGCGCCGCCAGGTCGATCGCTGCGATCTCGAGCCCGATCAGCAGGAACAGCAGCGCGTTCAGCGTATCGTCGACCAAAAGCCAGAATGTCTTCAGATGCTGCCGGGTCACCTCGCTCATCGCGCGTTCCATCCCTTGATTGCCGATCAGGATGCCGGCGACGACGACGGCGACCGGGCCCGAGACCTCGAGGATGCCGGCGAGGCTGTAGGTGCCGGTGACCAGCGCCAGCGAAATGATCAGCTCGACATTGTAATCGTCGATCCCGCGGAGCAGCACAAAGGCGGCATAGCCGAGAACGAGGCCGAGGACGCCGCCGCCGACCGCGGAGCGCAGAAAGTCGCCGGCGATCGCCAGCGGGCCGTGAGCCTCGCCGCCGCCGCCGGTCGCCAGGGGCAACAGCAGGGTAAACAAGACGACGGCGATGCCGTCGTTGAACAGGCTCTCGCCGGCGATGATCGCCTGCAGATATTGCGGGATGGCGGCGCGACGCAGAACCAGCAGCACCGCGACCGGGTCGGTTGGCGAAATCAGGGCGCCGAACACCAGGCACCAGGCGGGCGGGATCCCGATCCCCAGCATCGCCGACACGCTCAAAAGCGCCGCGGCGATCAGCGCCGTCGACAGCAGGGTGCCGAAAATGGCCAGCACCAGCACCGTCCATTTGCGGGTGACGAGCTCGGCGAAATCGACCTCCAACGCGCCCGCGAACAGCAGAAAGCTCAGGAACCCGTTGAGCAGCGCGACCGGCAGATTGACGCCGGCGAGCAGGCTGCGCAGGGCGGGCTTGAGCCCGAGCTGCGGCATCGCGGCGCCGACGGCGATCAATATGATTGCACTCAGCAGCGCGAGGAGCAGCAGCCCGACTGTCAACGGCAAGCGGAAAATCCGGTGATTCAGGTAACCAAAGATAGCGGCCAGCACCAAAAGCAATGCCAACAAGTCAAACGGGGATCGCATGTCGCACCAATATTTGCGAGGCTGACCAGGACAGGCGCATCATGCCGTTGCGCTCACCAGCGTGGCGGCGATGTCACGCAGCCCCCGAAGCGCTGCGGCACGAAAGTAAACGCGCTCGTGGTGCGGAGCGCGCCATGTGCAAGAGCGTCTCTCGGGGCATCGTAATGAGCCGGCCGCAGCGCAGCCATGCACTTGAATGTCGCGGGGGCGGGCGCACCTAGACGGGCGGGAGACAGGATTTAAAGAGACCAGCCATGAAGCGTATTTTAACGACAGCCTTGTGCGCGAACCGGTCGGCGACGCCGAGCACCCTCAGGCGAAAGTGGCTCGGGCGCAAGGCCGTCGGTTTTGCTGCGTTGCTGGCTCTTGCCTCCGTCGCGTATCAGGGTCCGGCGCACGCGTCGAGCGGCGGCAGCACCGTCCAGGGTCTCTACGACACCTTGCTCAGCACGATGAAAAACGGCTCGGTGCTGGGCGGCAGCGGACGCTATACGCAGCTGGCCCCGGTCATTCGCCGCAGCTTCGATCTGCCCTTTATGGCCCGCTTGGCCTTCGGCCCCGGCTGGGCGAGCTTGACCCCGGCCCAGCAGCAGCAGGTGACCGAAAGCTACGGGCGCTACATTTCAGCGGTTTACGCCGATCGGTTCGACAGCTATCACGGACAAAAGCTGGACGTGACCGGCGAGCGGCAGAATCCCTACGGGCTCATCGTCACGAGCCAGATCATCAAATCTGACGGCGATCCGGTGGAGGTCGACTATCTGATGCGCCAGGCTGGCGGCAGCTGGCTGATCGGCGACATCTACCTCGACGGCTCGATCAGCGAGGTGGCGACCCATCGCTCCGAATTCGCCGACATTTTGCGGAACCAGGGCGTCGACGGTCTGATTGCGGCGCTCAACCGCAAGGCCGACATGCTGACCGGGACCACGGCCCGCGCCAGCTGACCTTCTTCGATCCCCTAACCCCGTGCCTATGCGCCCTCGGCGACGATCAGGTCATAGGCAGGAAGGGTCAGGAATTCGGGGAAGGCGGGGGCCTCGATCAGCTCGCGGAAGAGCCGGGCCGCGTCCAAGTAGCGGCCGTCCCGGTAGGAGGCGTCGCCGGCGGCCTCGCGCAGCCTTGCCAGCTCCTCGTCCAGCACCGTACGGCACAATGCCGTGTCGATCGTCCGACCGTCGTCGAGCCGGGCGCCGTGCCGGATCCACTGCCACACCTGGGCGCGACTGATCTCGGCGGTGGCGGCGTCCTCCATCAGATTGTACAGCGGCACGCAGCCGGTGCCGCGCAGCCAGGCCTCGATATAGCCGATCCCGACATTCAGGTTCTGGCGCAGCCCGGCCTCGGTGATCGTTCCCTGTGGCACCGCCACGAGGTCGGCGGCGGCGACGTGCACGTCCTGGCGCCTGCGGGCGATCTGGTTCGGCTGCGGCATCTCGCGGTCGAACATCTCCTTGGCGATGCCGACGAGCCCGGGATGGGCGACCCAGGTGCCGTCATGCCCGTCGGCGGCTTCGCGCCTTTTGTCGGCGCGCACCTTTTCCATCGCCGCCTCGTTTGCTGTGGGATTGTCGCGGATCGGAATCTGTGCCGCCATCCCGCCCATCGCATGGGTCTCGCGCCGGTGACAGGTCTCGATCAGCAACAGACTGTAGCTGCGCAGAAAGTGGCTGGTCATCGTCACCTGCGCCCGGTCCGGCATCAGGCAGGCCGGATCCTCGGCGAATTTTTTGATATAGCTGTAGATATAGTCCCAACGGCCGCAATTGAGCCCGGCCGAATGGTCGCGCAGCTCATAGAGGATCTCGTCCATTTCGAAAGCGGCGAGGATCGTTTCGATCAACGCGGTCGCGCGGATCGTGCCCTCGGGCAGGCCGATCGCCGCCTGAGCGTGCACGAACACCTCGTTCCACAGCCGCGCTTCGAGATAGCTCTCGATCTTGGGTAGGTAGAAATAGGGGCCGGTGCCGCGCGCCACCAATTCCTGCGCGTTGTGAAAAAAGAATAGTCCGAAATCGAACAGCGCCCCCGACATCGGCTCGCCATCGACCAGCAGGTGCTTTTCGGGCAGATGCCAGCCGCGCGGGCGCACGAACAAAACCGCGGTCTTGCCGTTGAGGCGATAGTGCCGCTGCGTCTCCGGATCGTTGAAGGTAATGGTGCGGCGCACCGCATCGTAGAGGTTGGCCTGCCCCTCGACCAGATTGTCCCAGGAAGGGGTGTTCGCGTCCTCGAAATCGGCCATGTACACGTTGGCGCCGCAATTCAAGGCGTTGATCACCATCTTGCGGTCGACCGGGCCGGTGATCTCGGTGCGACGGTCCACCAGATCGCGCGGGATCGGCGCCACCCGCCAGTCGCTGTCGCGGATTGCCTTGGTCTCGGCGAGGAAATCGGGTTTCCACCCGGCATCGAGCCGGCGCTGGATCTCGGCCCGGCGGTCCAGCAGCCGGCGCCGCTCCGCGCCGAATTTGCGCTCGAGCCCGGCGAGAAAAGCGATCGCCTCGGCTGTCAGCACTTTTTCATGAGCCGGCTTCGCCGCTGCGGGAACGACGACGCTTTCGGGGAAATCAGTGGTTTCGGCCATAGCAGACATCTCCCGTTTCACGGACCTGCCGCCGGCGGCATTCGCGCTTTGCCGCCGTCCAAAACCGCCTTCGAGCGCTCCCCGTTGTGATCTTCCCGGCTCGGGGTTCTCGTGCCGGTAGCGCCCGCCGCTGCGTCGTGCGCCCCGAGCCGGCCAGTTCTCACCCCTCGCTTGGCTCATGATGCAGTGCAGCATGAGAGCGGTCAACATTTCCGGGAATGCGCGGCGCCCGGCTGTTGCATTTGCGCGCAGCCTGCGCGAGCCTGCTGCTGCGCTTCGTTGCCCGGAAAGCTTGATGCGATGACGACCCGCCCGCCCGCCGAGATCGGCATGCCGCTCGACCAGGTCGATACCCCCGCCCTGGTCATCGATCTCGATGCATTCGCGCGCAATCTACGGCGGCTGCCCGAGCAGATCGCCGGCGGTGCGGTTAGGCTTCGCCCGCACGCCAAGACCCACAAATGCCCGATTATCGCGCTGCAGCAGGTGGCGCAAGGGGCGGTCGGCGTGTGCGTGCAAAAGGTCGGCGAGGCCGAGGCGATGGTCTATGGCGGGGTGCCGGACGTGCTGGTCACCAACGAGATCGTCGGCCGCCAGAAACTGCGGCGGCTGATGGCGCTCGCCCCGCTCGCCCGCATCGGGGTGTGCGTCGACGATGCCGGGCAGATCGACGAGCTCGAAGCGGCCGCCGCCGAGGCCGGGGTAAGCTTGCCGGTCTATGTCGAGGTCAATATGGGCGGCAACCGCTGCGGGGTCGAGCCGGGAGCGCCGGCGCTCGACCTCGCCCGCCGGGTGACCGACGCGCCGCATCTGAGCTTCGCCGGGCTCCAGGCCTATCACGGCTCGGCGCAGCACCTGCGCGGCTGGGAAGAACGGCGCCAGGCGATCGCCCAGGCGGTGAACAAGGCCGGCAGCACCCGCGATTTGCTGGCGAGAAACGGCATCCCATGCCCGGTGGTGACCGGAGCCGGCACCGGCAGTTTCGAGTTCGAAGCCGCGAGCGGCGTCTATACCGAGCTGCAATGCGGCTCGTACATCTTCATGGACGCCGATTACGGCCGCAATCTCGGCCGCGACGGTGAGCCGGTCAGCCGCTTCGAGCCGAGCCTGTTCGTGTGGGCGACGGTGATGAGCCGCCCCGCCGAGGACCGCGCCATTCTCGACGCCGGGCTGAAGGCGTTGGCGTTCGATTCGGGCCCGCCGCTCGTGTGGGACGAACCCGCGGCCACCTATGAACGTGCCTCCGACGAGCACGGCCGGCTCGCCGTCACCGCCGCCACCAACCGTTTCCGGATCGGCGACAAGATCCGGCTCGTCCCCGGCCATTGCGACCCGACCGTCAACCTCTACGACTGGTATGTCGGCGTGCGCGGCGACCGCGTCGAAGCGATCTGGCCGATCACCGCCAGAGGCGCGGTCTATTAGGCCAGCGCCGGTGCACGTTGGGCGCGGTTTACTGAGCCGGGCCGGCGGAGGCTGAGGCGGTCTGGTCCCCGAGCGGCTCGGTGCGGGGGCCGCGCAGCGCCAGCAGCGCCGTCGCCACCGCCGCCACGATCGCGAAAAAGCAGGCGCTGAGAAAGATCTGCGTCGGCGGAAAGCCGCGCGCCAGGAGATAGCCGCCGAGGGCCGGGGCGGCGATGCCGCCGAGCCGGCCGATGCCGAGCGCCCAGCCGAGCCCGCTGGTTCGCATCCGCGCCGGGTAGAGCGCGCCGCAAGCGGCGTTGGCGCCGGTCTGGCTGCCGATGATCGTTACCCCGGCGAAGAAGGTCACCGCCAGCAGAACCCCGTAGGGCATCGCGACCAGAGCGATCAGCCCGATGAACACGGCCCCCGCCGCGTAGTGAAAGGTGAGCGAGCGTTCCGGGCCGATCTTGTCGATCGCCAGCCCGAGGTAGAGGACCGCAAAGATCGCGCCGAAATCCCGGAAGCTCGAAGCGAACACCGCCTGTCCCGGGGTCATTCCGATCAGGTGGAACACGGTCGGCATCCAGAACACGAACAAAAACAGGTTTAGGAGGCTGCAGAAAAAGATGATCCACAGCAGGATGGTCTGCAGCGCATAGCCTTCGCCGAACAGCATCTTGATCGGGTTGCCATGCGCCAGGTCGAGATTATGCCGACCGGCGGGTTCCGGGACGATGTCCAGACGCTGCAGCAAGGCTCGGTCGCGCGACGCCAAATTCGCTCTGGCCGCGAGAAAGCGCGGCGATTCCGGCAGCCACAGCGCCATGACCACGACCAGGGCCAGCGGAAAACCCCCGCCGATCAGAAAGATGACCGGCCAATTGAAATGCTGGTGCAGCAGCAGCGCCACGATCTGGGCGCCGACAAAGCCGCCGATCGGCGCGCCGGTAAAGCTCGCCATGATCAACGTCGCCCGCAATCGCTTTGGCGCATAGTCGCCGCTCAGCGTGGCCGCTCCTGGAAACGCGCCGCCGATCCCGAGCCCGGTGAAGAAGCGCAGCACAGTCAACATCCCGAGCGAGCCGACAAAGGCACTCGCCAGAGAAGCCAGGCCGAAAATTGCGATGCTGGCCAGCAACAGCGGCCGCCGGCCAAAACGGTCGCCGATCGGCCCCGAGCAAAGCGCGCCGATCAGGATGCCGACGCTGGACCACAGGAATGCAACAGTGAATGCCGGCGGCGGCAAATGCCATGCATGCATCAGCGACGGCACCGCCCAGCCGATCGAGTTGACGTCATAGCCGTCGCACATCTGGATCAAGGTGCAGATCGCCAAAACGCGGATCTGCACGGCTCCGATCCGCTGGTTCTCCAGAGCGATCTCGATCGATGACGAGGGCGCCTGCGCCATTTCTGACTCCCAGTTGCTTCCCGCTTTTTTGTGGCGATGTCGCATGTCCGAGAGGCGCGCGCAAGCCCTGGAGGGAATGCTACGATGACCGCTTCGACCGATCGGGGCGGGCGGGGCCGTCTTGGCAAAGCGAGGACGCGGGATGAGAACGGGCGCCGACTATCGCCAATCCCTGCGCGACGGGCGCACGGTGTGGGTCATGGGCGAGGGCCGGGTCGCGGACGTGACCACCCACCCTGCGACCCGAGCGATGGTCGAGGAATATGCGGCCTGGTACGACCGCCACCTCGACCCTGCTTGGCAGGATACCCTGCTCTCTGTGCACCAGGCCGAGGGGCGGCGGCTCGCCTGGGCTTATGTTGCGCCCCGCGACACTGCCGATCTGGTCGGCATGGGCCGGTCGTTTGCGAAGACGCTATTTCTCAGCGCCGGCAACATCACCCACACCCCGGCCTATGGCAATCTGATCGCGCTCGGCGTGCTGACCGCGGTGCAGGCGAAAAACCTCCCGCCTGAGCACGCCGCCGCGGCTGTCGCCTATCGTGACGGCATCGCCCGCACCGGCCGCTTTTTGACCTTTTGCGGCGGCGCGCCGATCATCGGCCAGCGCATGCGCCGGGACCCGGCCGAGCGCGTCGCCTTGATACTGGTGCGCGAGACCGATGCCGGGGTCGTCCTGCGCGGCCGGCTCGGCATGCACACGAGCCCCGCCTATGCCGAAGACGTCTATGTCGGCGCTCTTTCCGGCATCGACATCGGCGGCCGGCGCGCGAGCTTTGTCGTGCCGGTCGACGCACCCGGCGTCACGGTCCTGTGCCGCAAGCGCGCGGCACGCAGTGAGAATCCTTTCATGGCGCCGCTGTCGAGCCGCTTCGACGAGCTCGACGGGCAGATGTGGCTCGAAGATGTGGCGATCCCGTGGGAGCGGGTGTTTTTCGTCGACGCCTCGCCCGAGGCAATTCCGCGTTGGCTCAGGTGGCACCATCTTTATGGTTGGCTGGCGAAGGCTGAGTTCACCCTCGGCCTCGCGCTGGCGCTCAGCCACGCGATGGGCCTCAAGGAAAACCAGCAGACGATCGAATATCTGATCGACCTGGTCGCGGCGGTTCAGACCGTCCGCAGCTGCCTGACCGCGGCCGAGCGCGACCCCAATTTCACTCCTGGGGGCTATTGCTTTCCGGACCACGCGCATCTCGCCGCCGGCGGCATCGCCCTCCTCCAGGCGCGTCAGCGCATCTCGGAGATTTTGCGGATCGTGCCTGGCTCCTCACTCGTCGTCGCCCCCTCCGACGATGACCTCGCCGACCCGGCATTGGCCGCCGGGCTCGAGGATTCGTTCGGCGGCGGCGGGTACACTGCCGCACAGCGCGCGGCACTGCTGCAGCTGGCCGCCGACCATGTGTCCTCGGCGCTCGACGGCCGCGAATCCGCGTTCGAGCTGCACGCCAGCGGCGGCATGGTCAACTGGAGGCATTGGCTGCGCCGCAGCTTCCGCGATTACAACGAGCTGGCCAATGCGGTCTTGGGCGCCCTCGACCAGACGATGCCGGAAATCGACGTCGCCACGATCCGCAGCGCGCCGATCGCCGCTCGCCGGGTCACCGCGCCGCCGCCCGCCGGCGATGACCCCGCGGGCAAGAACAAGGCGTAGCGCCGAATTGCAGCCTGCCGGCTCCGACAAATCCCAAGGCGGGTGCCGCTGGATCAAAATAGCCGCGTCAACAGCTGCGCGGTTTGTCCTGTGGGTTTTCCAGCTCCGCGGCCATGGCGTCGAGCTGATCCGCGAGCCGGCGCAGCCTTTCGGCGATCCGCGGCGCCCGCTGCGCCAGTTCTCGCAACGCCTCTGCTCTTTCGCGCAAAAATTTGATATGATTTATCATGATGCATGGGGAACATGATCCCATATAAAACGGTTTCGAAGACCATGCATATTTCTATTTTCAATAGTAACATTGCACGACAATGCCCGATGCTGCTTACGAATTGTTCCAAGTCAGTAACACCATGATAACCGCGGGGATATGCTGCGGCATAATTGTAAGCTTGTGTCGCTCTGGGGAACGGAGCGCGCAAAATGGTGTTGCCGGGCGGCGCACACATTTTCGGGCGCACACATTTTCGGGCGCACCCGTTTGCGCATGATGGCCTGGATGAGCGGCGAGCAGCTACCGACCGCCGAATATTACCGGAAAGTTGCCGAGGAGATCAGGCAGCTCGCGGAACGGACCCAGGCTCCTGAAGTCCGCCGCGAATTGTTGGATCTGGTCGAACGCTTCAATCGGATGGCCCAGCATATCGAGCGTCGGTATCCTTGGCGAACCGGGCAGTCCTGAACCGGCTGGCGGTCACTGCCAAAGCCCGTTTCAACAGCGGGTGACCGCTTCGATCGCCGATTGCCTCGCTGGGCCGATCGCTCGCAGGGCCGATCGCTCGCAGGGCCGATCGCTCGCAGGGCCCGAGCGCGCCGAGCGCCGCGATAGCCTCACCAGCCTGCCGTCCGGGCAGAGCATTGCAAAACGCCCGCGGCCGCCGCCATAATTCGCTCGACGAAGCCCGAGCGGAGGAAGCCGGCCGATGGAATACACGATAACCCCGTTGACCCGGCACACCGGGGCGGAAGTTCGCGGCCTGGACCTGAACCAGGGGGTCGATTCCGAGACCCGCGGCGCGCTGAACCGCGCCTTTGCCGATCACCATGTCCTGGTGGTCCGCGACCAGGAATTCACCCCGCCGCAATTCATCGCCGCTGCTCAAATCTTCGGCGAATTGTTCCAGCACGACAAACGCGAGATGCACGTGCCGGGCTATCCGCAGATCTACTATGTCTCGAACGAGCAGACCGTGCCCGGCAAGCGCTACATCTCGGGCGAGACCTTTCACACCGACCATTCCAATCATCCGACCCCGCCCAAGGCGACGATGCTCTATCCGGTGTCGTTGCCGAAAAGCGGCGGCGACACCCAGTACGTCAATATGCACGAGGCCTATGACGGTCTGCCCGAGGCGACCAGGGAGCGCATCGACGGGCTCAAGGCGGTGCATGTCTATCTGAGCAAATACAGCCCGCGCGAGCTGCGCCCGCTCAGCGAGCAATCGAGCCGGCAGGTGCCGCCGCCGGGGGTGCACCCGCTGGTGCGCACCCATCCCGAAAACGGCCGCAAGGCGCTCTACCTGAACCCGGTGCGGATCGAGTTGATCGAGGGCATGGAGGACAGCGCGGCGCTCGATCTCGTCGCCGAGCTGATGGCGCACGCGATCCAAAAGAAATACGAATACCGCCACCAGTGGCGTTATGGCGATTTCGTGATCTGGGACAACCGCAGCGTCATACACAAGGCCAACCCCGATTACGACATGAACGAGCGGCGCTACCTCTACCGCCTGATGCTGAAAGGCGAGACCCCGGTCTGACCGGGCGGCGTTGTCGAGCCGGAGGGTCGCGGATGAATGGGTTGACGCACCGCACCGTCGAGACCAACGGCATCCGCATGCATTTGGCCGAACGGGGCGAGGGTCCGCTTGTCCTCATGTGCCACGGCTTTCCCGAATCCTGGTATTCGTGGCGTCATCAACTGCAAGCGCTCGCCGAGGCCGGGTTCCATGCGGTTGCGCCCGACATGCGCGGCTACGGGCAAACCGACCGGCCGGCGGAAATCGACCGGTACACTTTGCTGCATCTGGTCGGCGACATAGTGGGGCTCGTCGACGCGCTTGGCGCCGAGCAGGCGGTCATCGCGGGCCATGATTGGGGCGCGCCGGTGGCATGGCACGCGGCGCAGCTGCGTCCCGACCGGTTCCGCGCCGTCATCGGCCTCAGCGTGCCGTTCCGGTCGCGCGGCAAAGTGCGGCCAACCACGGCAATGCCGCAGACCGAAGACGCCGTTTGGTACCAGCTCTATTTTCAGGAGCCGGGCGTCGCCGAGGCGGAATATGACCGCAACGCGCGGGTCGTCTTCCGCGTCGGCAGGATCGCGATCTCGGGCGACGCTCCGCCGGCCACTCGCCCCTTTGGCATGGTTCCGCGACAAGGCAGCCCGTTCCGCTGGAACGCCGAGCCGCCGCCGCTGCCCGCTTGGCTGAGCGAGGCCGATGTCGATTTCTACACCGCCGAGTTCACCCGGACCGGGTTCCGCGGCGGGCTCAACTGGTATCGCAACATCGACCGCAACTGGGAATTGTTTGCTCCGTTCGATGGAGTGCCGATAACGGTCCCGGCGCTCTACATGGCCGGGGAGCGCGACCCGGTCGTGAAATTCCCCGGCATGGACCGACACATCGCCGATCTCGCGACGTTTGTGCCGCAATTGCGCGGGACGGTTATGCTGCCGGGCTGCGGCCACTGCATCCAGGAGGAGCGCGCGCCCGAGGTCAACGGCGCGATGATCGATTTCCTCCGCGGTCTCTAAAATGCGGAGGCGTTGCGCCCAACTCGATTGAACCTGGAGGAGAGGGAAGATGCGCTGGATACGGTTCGAGACCAACGGCCACGCGGCTTACGGCATCGTCGACGGCGACACAGCGACCGAGGTCACGGGCGACCCGTTCGCCGGCTACGAAAAGACCGCGGCCCGACACAAATTGTCCGCGGTCAAATTACTGGTGCCGGTCGAGCCGCGCACCTTTTATTGCGCCGGCCTCAACTATGCCGAGCACGTGATCGAGGCGGCGAGAAAACGCGGCCAGGAGCCCAATCTGCCGAAGGCCGCCGACATCGGCTACCGCGCCAACAACGCGCTGGTGGCGCACGGCCAGCCGATCGTCATTCCGAAGGACGCGACCGAGCGCTGCCAGTACGAAGGCGAGCTGGTCGCGGTGATCGGCAAGAAGGCGAAAAATCTCTCTGAAAAGGACGCGCTCTCCTGCGTGCTCGGCTGGACCATCGGCAACGACTTCAGCGAGCGCACCTGGCAGGCCGGCGACCGCACCCTGTGGCGCGCCAAGAACGCCGACACCTTCAAGCCGATGGGGCCGTGGATCGAGAGCGATTTCGACCTCGCCGCGGCGCACACGATCATCCGCGTCAACGGCGACGAAAAAATCCGCTTCAAGACCGACCACATGCTGTTCGGCCCGGCAACCTTTATCAGCCGGATGTCGCAATATCTGACGCTCTACCCCGGCGACGTCGTGTGGATGGGGACCGAGGGCGCTCCGGAAAACGTCAAGCACGGCGACATGATCGACATCGAGATCACCGGCATCGGCACCCTCAGCAATCCAGTGGTGCGCGAGGGTCAGTGACGCGAGGTGTCAGGCCGAAGCGCTCTTCCTGTTGGGTTATCGCGAGCAACGCGACGCAATCCCGAACCGCTGGAGCTCCTTCCATTTCGGGATTGCTTTGTCGCCCTGCTCCTCGCAATGAGACCGCTCAACTTGGTCGAAGTTTGCTGCTCTAGCGTTTGATGATGATATCGACGCGGCGGTTGAAGACCGAGGGATCGCTCGAGCCGGTCTGCCCGATCGGTTCCTGCTCGACCATCGCGGGCGCTACGCCGTCCGCCGCCAACTGGTCGGCGACGATCGAAGCGCGCGTCATCGCGAGATATTTGTTGGTCTGAACCGTGCCGGTGGCGCTGGCCCGCGCCTGGACCGTGATCGTTTTGGCGTCCGTCTCCTTGGCCCGCCGCGCGGCATCGGCGATGATCTTCTTTGCCCTCGGCGAAAGATAAGCGCTGAATTCGGTGAAATAGACCAGGTAACGAGGCACGCCGGCGCTTGTCTCGGCGGGACTTGCCGCAGCCGGACCCGTCTGCGCGCGCACCCCGATCGGACACGCCAGCACGGTCAGCACCAGCAGCAGACCGAAGGACCGTCGAAACCCGGAACTCATCGTGCTCCCCACAGCATTCCCCACGCGGCAGTTGACCCTGGCCGCCCGCCGGCGGCCTCTCGTGTATGCGGCTTTGCCGGCCGATCCGCAAGGCTCGCCGCGGCCGGCGTGACCCGTGCATCGACAGCAATCGCCCGTCTTTATCCGCGGGGGCGATCCCTGATCCGGAAATCGCGAAAACCGCGCTGCTTCGTGCATCGGGCGGCCGGCTTCTCGTGTTGACCAGGGAGATGGCGGGTTTCGGCTTCGGTCCGCAAAGGCCGATTCGCCGCCGCGCGCCGGGCTTTCAACGGGAGTGATGCGATGTATCTCGCTCGATTTTCCTACGATGTGCTGCCGATCAACCGGCAGCGGGCGGTCGACTTCATTCGGCGCGAGGTCGAAGCGGCGCGCGCGAATGGGCTCAATGCCCGGTTGCTGGTGCCGCTGACGCGCGGCCCCGGCCAGGGCGCCTCACTGCAATTCGAGATCGAATTGAAGGGGCTCGATCAGCTCGACCAGTTCCGCAACCGCGGGGTCGGCTCGACCGAGGAAACCGGCAACTGGATGCACGCTTTCAGCGAGGTGCTGACGCAACCGCCCTGCGTCGAGATCCTGCGCTTCGAGACCTGACGCGGAGCCTCCTCCCCCGCCTCCCAGCTCCGCGGCGGCGGATCTGCTCGACGCGGGGCGGGCGCACCACATTGGTGCGGAGTGACAGCGCCGATCGGAAACCAAATCTTTCCGGCGCGCAGGTCAAGCTGCGGACGGGCGAGAGGAGGCCCGTTTATGGACATCGTGTTTACCCGCCCGCTGCCGGCGGCCTCGCCGTTGCGCGCGGCAATCCGCGACAGCACCCGGGCCGACGAGGCCGAGGCGGTGGCGCGCATTCTCGCCGCCGCCGAAATCCCAGCCGACGCCCGCAGCCATATTGCCGAGCGTGCGCGCGACCTCGTCGCCGCCGTCCGCCGCGACCGGGTCGGCAAAGGCGGCATCGATGCGTTTCTGCACGAATACGCGCTGTCCTCGCAGGAGGGGGTGGCGCTCCTTTGCCTTGCCGAGGCGCTCTTGCGCATCCCCGACGCGGAGACCGTCGACCGGCTGATCCGCGACAAGCTCGGCGAAGCCGATTGGGCGCAGCATCTCGGGCATTCCGATTTCGGCCTTCGTCAACGCTTCGACCTGGGCGCTGATGCTGACCGGGAGGCTGTTGCATTCCGAGCGCGAGGTGCACGATCTGCGCGCCGCGTTGCACCGCTTTGTCGCGCGCTCGAGCGAGCCGGTGGTGCGCCAGGCGGTGACCGCGGCGATGCGCATCCTCGCCCGACAATTCGTCATGGGGCGCACCATCGCCGAGGCGCTCGACCGTGCGCGCCCCGCTGAGCGGCAGGGCTGGCGGCATTCTTACGACATGCTCGGCGAGGCGGCGGTGACCGCGGCTGACGCGGCGCGCTATCTCCACGCCTACGAGGACGCGATCGCCGCGATCGGGCGCTCCGCGGCGGGCCGGCCCGCGGCCGAGGCGCCGGGCATCTCGGTCAAATTGTCGGCCTTGCACCCGCGCTACGAGATGGCGCAGCGCGATCGGGTGCTGGCGGAGCTGGCCCCGCGCCTGCTGGCGCTGGCGCAGCAGGCGAGCGCCGCCGGCATCGGCTTTACGATCGACGCCGAGGAGGCCGACCGCCTCGACCTGTCACTCGATCTGTTCGAGGCCTTGGCGCTCGCCCGCGGTCTTGCCCAGTGGGACGGGCTCGGCCTCGCGGTCCAGGCTTATCAGAAGCGGGCATTGCCGGTGATCGACTGGCTCGCCGATCTCGCCCGGCGCGGCCGGCGGCGGCTGGTCGTGCGCCTGGTCAAAGGCGCCTACTGGGACAGCGAGATCAAGCGCAGCCAGGAACGCGGGCTCGACGGCTACCCGGTCTATACCCGCAAGCTGGCCACCGATGTCTCCTATCTGGCCTGCGCGCGCCGGCTGCTTGACGGCGGTACCGTGTTCTACCCGCAATTCGCGACCCACAACGCGCATACCGTGGCGTCGGTCCTCGAGCTCGCCGGCGCACGGCGGGATTGGGAGTTTCAGCGGCTGCACGGCATGGGCGAGGCGCTTTACGGGCAGATTGTCGGCACCGACAAGATGGATCGACCATGCCGCGTCTATGCTCCGGTCGGCAGCCACGAGGAACTGTTGGCCTATCTCGTGCGGCGGCTCCTCGAAAACGGCGCCAACACCTCGTTCGTCAATCGAATCGTCGACGAGCGGCAACCGATCGATGAGATCGTTGCCGATCCGGTGGCGCGCCTCGCCCGGCTGAAGGTCAAGCCGCACCCGCGCATTCCGTGTCCGGTCGATCTCTATATGCCGGCGCGGCGGAATTCGCAGGGGCTCGACTTGAACGATCCGCCGGCCTTGACGGCGCTGCGCGACGCGCTGACCGAGGAATTCCGCCGGCCGTGGCAGGCCGCCCCGATCATCGGCGGGATCGAGCAGTCGGGCGAAGGCGGCGCGGTGTTCGACCCGAGCGACCGCCGGCGGCGGGTCGGGACCGTCGTCATGGCCACGCCGGAGCAGGTCGACCAGGCGCTCGCCCGCGCCGCCGCGAGCGCCGCCGACTGGGATCGCAGGCCGTCCGGCAAACGGGCCGAGATTCTCGAACATGCGGCCGATCTCTTTGAAAAGCACCGGGCCCTGCTGATCGCGCCGATCATCCGCGAGGGCGGGCGCACCCTGCCGGCGGCGATCTCCGAAGCGAGGGAGGCGGTCGATTATCTGCGCTACTACGCCCTGCGCGCCCGCGCCGATTTCAGCGCTGCAGAGCAGCTGCCCGGACCGACCGGCGAGCGTAACCAGCTGGCGCTGCACGGGCGCGGGGTCTTCGCCTGCATTTCGCCGTGGAACTTCCCGCTGGCGATCTTCACCGGCCAGATCGCGGCGGCGCTTGCCGCCGGCAACGCGGTTGTCGCCAAGCCCGCCGAGCAGACCCCGCTGGCCGCGGCGGAGGCGGTCAGGCTATTGCACGAGGCCGGCATTCCCGGCGACGTGCTGCACCTGCTGCCGGGGACCGGCGAGGCGGTCGGGGCGCGGCTGGTCGGCGATGTCAGGATCGCCGGGGTCGCCTTCACCGGCTCGACCGAAACCGCGCGGTCGATCAATCAGCAGCTCGCCCGCCGCCCCGGCTCGATCGTGCCATTGATCGCCGAGACCGGGGGGCAGAACGCGATGATCGTCGATTCCTCGGCATTGGCCGAGCAGGTGGTCGCGGATGTTTTGACCTCGGCGTTCGAGAGCGCCGGGCAGCGCTGCTCGTCGTTGCGCCTCCTGTACGTGCAGGACGATGTCGCCGACCGGCTGTTGGCGATGCTGGCGGGCGCGATGGCGGAGCTCGCGATCGGCGACGCGGCACTGCTCGCGACCGATATCGGCCCGGTCATCGACCAGCCCGCCCGCGAGACATTGGACAAGCACGCGGTCCGGATGGCGAGGGAAGGCCGGCTGATCTATCAGTGCACGCTGCCGCAGGGGCTCGAGCACGGCACCTTTTTCGCCCCGCGCGCCTTTGAGATCGACGGCGCCCGGCGGCTCGATCGCGAAGTGTTCGGCCCGATCCTGCATGTCGTGCGCTGGGCGGCCGGCCGCCTCGACCAGGCGCTCGACGATATCGAGGCGACCGGCTACGCGCTGACCCTCGGAATCCACAGCCGGATCGACGAGAACGTCCGGCACATTCTGGCGCGCCTGCGGGTCGGCAACAGCTACGTCAACCGCAACATGATCGGCGCTGTCGTCGGCGTGCAGCCGTTCGGCGGCGAGCGGCTTTCCGGCACCGGCCCCAAGGCGGGCGGTCCGCACTATCTGCACCGCTTCGCCACCGAGCGCACGCTCGCCACCGACACCACCGCCGCCGGCGGCAACGCCACCCTCCTGTCGCTTCAGGAGGAAGGCTAAAAGCGGGGCTGCGAAAAGCCCTCCTCACCCAGCCCCTGCCATGCCCTCCCCCACGCCGGGGAGAGTTAAGGTAGGGCTGGGTTCCCCTTCTCCGGCAATAAGGGAGAGGGCGCCGAGCGCAGTGAAGCGGGCGAGGGTTCCAGGGCGCCGATTGGCAGGCTCAGACCACGCCGTCGGCGTGCAGGGCCTCGACCTCGCCGGGGCTCAACCCCAGCCAATCGCCGAGCGCTTCGGTGGTATGCTCGCCGAGCAAGGGCGCGGGCTTGACCGGGGCCGGGGCGCCGTCGAAGCGCACCGGCCAGGTGGTCATCGGCATCTGCCAATCGCCGTGATGCATGGTCTGCAGGATGCCGCGCTCCCAGAAGGTCGGTTCGTTGGTCAATTCCATCGAGTTCGAACACCGCACCCGCGGGCACCCCGGCGCCGCTGATCAGCGCCATCGCCTCTTCCTTGGTGTGCTGGCGGGTCCATTGGGCGACAATCTCGTCGACCTCGGCCTCCCGCTCGACCCGCGCCGAAGCCTTGTCGTAACGCGGATCGCCGATCAAATCCTCGCGCCCGATCAATTTCAGCAATCGCGGCCAGTGCTGCGGGTTGGCGCGGCTGGTCAGCATGTAGACATAGTCGTTGGGGCCACCGGGCTTGCACGGAAAGATCCCCGATGGCGCATTGCCGCCGGCTGGCCGGCGCGGCGCCGCTTTGCCGGACTGCGCCTGCCTGATGAACATGCCGCGGCTGTAATGCATGACCGAATCCTGCATCGCCGCCTGCAATTGCCGGCCCTTGCCGGTGCTGTTGCGCTGATAGAGCGCTGCGACGATGCTGAACGCCAGCAGCATGCCGGTGCCGGTGTCGCCGATCGTCGGGCCCGGCTTCAACGGCTTGCCGCCGGCTTCGCCGGTGATGCTCATGGCCCCGCCGACCGCCTGCGCGATCGGGTCGAAGCACAGCCCGTGCTCGTAGGGGCTGCCGGCGCCGAAGCCCTTGACCTGGGCATAGATGATGCGCGGGTTCAAGGCGCTGACCACGTCATAGCCGAGGCCCAGCCGCTCGACCACGCCGGGGCCGAAATTCTCGGTAAAGACATCGGCCTTCTTGGCCATGTCCTTGACCAATGCCAGACCGCGCTCGGATTTGAGGTTGACCGTGATCGAGCGTTTGTTGGCGTTGTAGATCATGAAGTAATAGGGGTCGGCGACGCCGCGACGGCCGGCTTCGCCGCCATCCGGATTCTCGACCTTGACGACATCGGCGCCCATCCAGGCGAGCGCCTCGGTGCAGGTGGTTCCGGCCTCGAACTGGGTCAGGTCGAGCACCTTGATGCCAGAGAGACAGTTCGGCGATACAGGAGTCGTTGCATCCATCTCCACTCTCCTAACGGCGCAGCGCGGACCGCGCGTGGTTCGTAGGGCGGATTGTAATCCGCTCTGAACGGATGACGGGCGATAATCTTTCAGTTCATGCCCTCAGCCTGCAACGCCCGCTGCACCGCCGGGCGGCCCATCATGCGCTCGAAATGCGCCGCGCAATTCTTCGGCAATTGCAGACCGACCCGCTTGGCGCCCCAGTATTCGACATAGAACAGCGCCGCATCGGCGATCGACAAATCATTGCCGCCCAGATAGTTCTTGCCTTCGAGCGCCTGGTCGACGACCGCGAAGCCCTTGTCGATGTTTTCGCGGCCCTGCGCCTTGACCTTGTCGTGGTCGGCGGCCGAAGGCGCGAAGCGCTCGGTCCGGAACAGCCGGGTGAAACCTTGGCTATGGATCGTGCCGACGACGTATTCCATCGCTTCGGCCGCCCGGATCATCGTCTCGCCGTCCTTGGGGATCAGATTCGCTTCCGGGTTTTGCATGCCAAGCCAAAAGGCGATGACCGGGAACTCGGTCAGGATCGAGCCGTCGTCGCGTTCGAGGGTCGGCACCTTCGATTTCGGGTTGATGCCGGTAAAGGGCGGCTTGTACTGCGCGCCGTCGCGGAAGTTGACGATCTCGGCCTGATAAGGCTTGCCGATCTCCTCCAACAGCACATGGATGCCGATCGAGCAGGCGCCGGGGGCATAATAGAGCTTCATCGCGGATTTCCTCACTTGGATTGAGGACTTCGATCAAACACTATTCGTCATTCCCGCGGAAGCGGGAACCCAGGGACATACGTCGAGACGCTAGGCCCTGGGTCCCCGCTTGCGCGGGGGCGACGACAAAGGGCAGAAAAAAGGCAGCTCTACCTCGGCTCTGCCGCCGGGTCAGACAATGCCTTCGGTGCGCAGGGCCTCGACTTCGGCCGGCGCCGATGCCGAGCCATTGCTGCAGCACCTCGGCATTGTGCTGGCCCAACAGCGGCGACGGCTTGACCTTGGCCGGGGCGCCGTCGAAGCGCACCGGCCAGGCCGGCATCTGTCAGCTTGCCGGTCGTCGGATGCTCGACTTCTGCATGATGCCGCGCTCGGCGAGCGAGGGGTCGTTCAGCAGCTCGAGCGTGTCGAACACCGCGCCGGCCGGCACCCCGGCCTCGCCGATGATCTTCATCGCCTCTTCCTTGGTGTGCTGGCGGGTCCAGGCGGCGATGATCTCGTCGACCTCGGCCGCGCGCTCGCCGCGCGCCGGCCCGGTGTCGTAGCGCGGGTCGCCGATCAGATCCTCGCGGCCGATCACCTTCAAGAGCCGCGTCCAATGCTCGGGGTTGGCGCGGCTGGTGAACACGTAGACGTAGTCGTTCGGCCCGCCGGGCTTGCACGGGTACAGCGCCGAGGGCGCCGAGCATGGCGCTCGACCGGCTGCTGCCGCCGCGCAGCTGGGCCTTGCCGCTCAGCTGGGTGCGCGAAAACGGCACCCGCATATAGTGGACCATCGCGTCCTGCATCGCCACCTGCAGCCGCCGGCCTTTGCCGGTGCGGTCGCGCTGGCGCAGCGCGGCGAGGATGCTGATCGCCATCAGCATGCCGGTGCCGGTGTCGCCAAACGACGGGCCGGGCTTGACCGGCGGCCGGTCGGCCTCGCCGGTGACGCTGATCGGGCCGCCCGCGGCCTGCGCGATCATGTCGAAGGCGAGGTTCTTCTCGTACGGGCTGCCCGCGCCAAAGCCCTTGACCTGGCAATAGATGATGCCGGGGTTCAGCTGTTTGACGACGTCATAGCCGAGGCCCAGCCGCTCGATCGTGCCGGGCGCCATGTTCTCGACCGTGATGTCGGCCTTTTTCAGCATCTCCTTGACGATTTCGAGCCCGCGCGGCGCTTTGAGGTTCAGCGTCAGCGATTTTTTGTTGGCGTTGAACTGGTGGAAATACCACGGGTCGTCGTCGGGGTGGCCGGGCCGCAGCCGGCGGCCGGGATCGCCGGTCTTCGGGTTCTCGATCTTGACCACCTCGGCGCCGAGCCAGGCGAGCGCCTCGGTGCAGGACGGCCCCGCCTCGAACTGGGTGAAGTCCACGACCCGCACGCCCGCAAGACAATCGAGTTCCACGCCCTCTATCGCTGCCATCGCTCGTCACTCCTCCCGAAACATTCCTGCCGTCACTATAGCGCGTTCGCAGCGATGCGCGAGCCGGATTGCCAGCAGCCACCGGCTCGGCGACAGTGCGGCGAGCGACGGCGGGAGGCGGGCATGGCGATCATCGGGCGTATCGCGGAATTTCACGACGAGCTGACGGAATGGCGGCACGACATCCACGCCCATCCCGAGCTCGGCTTCGAGGAGCAGCGGACCTCCGATCTTGTCGCGCAAAGGCTCGCCGAATTCGGCGTCGAGGTGTTTCGCGGCATCGGCAAGACCGGTGTCGTCGGCCGGCTGCGCGCCGGCAATTCGCCGCGCTCGATCGGGCTGCGCGCCGACATGGATGCCTGCCGATCGAGGAGGCGACCAACCTTCCCTACCGCTCGCAGACATGCCGGGCGCATGCATGCCTGCGGCCATGACGGGCACACGACGATGCTGCTCGGCGCGGCGCGCTATCTCGCCGAGACCCGCAATTTCGACGGCACCGTGCATCTGATCTTCCAGCCGGCCGAGGAGGGGCTCGGCGGCGGCGCGGCGATGGTCGCGGACGGGCTGTTCGACCGCTTTCCGTGCGACGCGATCTTCGGCATGCACAACCGGCCGGGGCTGGCGGTCGGCAAGTTCCAGATCCGCACCGGGCGCGATGATGGCGGGCGGCGCCTATTTCGACATCGCCGTCACCGGCCGCGGCGCGCATGGCGCACGGCCCGAAGCCGGGATCGACCCGGTGGTCACCGCGAGCCACATCGCGATCGCGCTGCAGACGATCGTGTCGCGCAACGTCCGGCCGCTCGACACGGCGGTCCTCAGCGTGACCCAGATCCACGCCGGCGAGGCCTACAACGTCATTCCCGAGCGCGCCGTGATCCGCGGCACCGCGCGCTGCTTCAGCCGCGAGACGATGGCGATGATCGAAGCGGAACATGCGGCGCATCGCGGCGGGCGTCGCGGGCGGCTTCGGCGCCACGGCCGAGCTCGATTTCCGCCTGATCTTCCCGCCGCTCGTCAATGACGAGGCCGAAGCCCGCTTCATCGCCGATGCCGCGGCCGAGCTGGTCGGCGACGACAACGTCAACCGCGACGGCGAGCTGGTGATGGCGTCGGAGGATTTCTCCTACATGCTCGAACAGCGGCCCGGCGCCTATATCCAGATCGGCAATGGCGACGGCGCCGAGGGGGCGGCTGCGAGGTGCACAACCCCGGCTACGATTTCAACGACGCCGCCCTGCCGCTCGGCGCCAGCCTCTTCGCCCGGCTGGCCGAGCGGAAGCTCGCCCGGGGATAAGGCACTCCCCCGCATGACCAGCGGCACAGCCGCTCGCCTATTTCGTCTTGGCTGGGCTTGGCCCGGCCATCTACGCCTTTGGTCGCCTGAAGCAAAGACGTGGATACACGGGACAAGCCCGCGCAAGACGAGTTCCATATTCCTCGGACGGCGTCACGCTTACGCGAGGTGGGCGAGGGTGCTTGCTACGCCGGGGCCGGGATCGCGCGCTGGTTGTACATGATCTTGCGCATCTGCTCGCGCTCGGCGGCGCTCAGGGTGGCCGGGTCGACCCGCAGGTTGTTGCCGGTCTCCATGCCGCGCTTGACCGCCGGGCGGTTGCCGACCTCGTCGAACCAGCGCTTGAAATGTTTGAACTCGCCGATGTCCTGGCCCTGGGCCTCGGCGTTGACGGTCCACGGATAGGAGATCATGTCGGCGATCGTGTATTCGTTGCCGGCGAGATACTTGCGGTCGTAGAGCCGGTTGTTCATGACGCCGTAGAGCCGGTTGGCCTCGTCGGTGAAGCGCCGGATCGCATAGGTCAGGTCGCCCGCATCGGGCCCGGCGCGGCGGAAATGACCGCATTCTCCGAGCTTCGGCCCCTGATTGGCCATCTGCCAGATGACCCACTGGGTGACCTCGTATCTCCCGCGCAGGTCCTGCGGGAAAAAGCGGCCCTCCTTCTCGGCGAGGTACATCATCATGGCCCCGAACTCGAAGACGCTGATCGGCGCGCCGCCGCCCTTCGGGTCGTGGTCGACCAGCACCGGCATGCGGTGGTTGGGGTTGATTTTCAGAAATTCGGGCTTGAATTGGTCGCCGCGCCCGATATTGCACGGCACGAGGTTGTATTTGAGACCCAGTTCTTCCAGCAGGATCGTGACCTTCTTGCCGTTCGGCGTCGGCCAAAAATGGAGATCGAGCATCGGAAAGTCCTTTTGGTTGGTTGATGGCTGGTCTGGGTGACGGCTTGTCTCGGTGATGGCTGGTCTGGCTGATGGCCGGCTGAGCGGCTTATGTCCAACCCGCTGTGGTCCGAAAGCATATCGGCTTGGCGCAGCCGTGTCATCGAAGCGAGAAGCCATCGAGGGCTGCGAACCGCACGGCGCGCTCCGGCGAGCGTAGGCCAGCGCCGCTGTGGATCATAGGTCGGTCTCGGTCGTCTGACCGGGGAACAAGGTGGCGCGGCTCCACTCCGACCAGTCCCCGTTGACCGGATTGTTCGGGTCGCGGTCATGGCGCCAGCAGATGGTTTCGGCGTTTGGGGCCACGACCTCGTGTGTGTGGCCCTTGGTCATCACGAAGTCCTTGGTGGCGACGTAGCCGTTCTGCCGCTCGTCGCAATCGCTGCTCCTGGTGATCACCGCCTCGACGTTGACCCGGTCCCAGGTCGGGTTGTCGAGGATCAGGGTCGCCGATTTGCTCGAACCCGAGGAACAGCCCGAGAAGACCAGCAGCGCCGACAGCCAGACCCGGTAACGCATCCCCGCCTCCTTAAGGTTTGAGAGCCGTTTGGATCGTTGCGGTGTACTCTCCCGAGTTCGTTGTGTACAGCGACGAAAAACCCGGATCGATGCCGACTGTGGACACTGTCATCTGATAGTCAGCCGGGCGGATGACTTTGCGAATCAGATCTTCAACCTTGGCAACGTATTGCTCCGTAACTTCAATGCGCGTGCCCGTAGGTGCTTTCAAGTCGATCGTGAATTGTGCGGCATCTGTACGTGGGAAATAAGCCACTCCCAGAAAAGGATAGACAGCCAGGCTCGCAAGAAACACGAGCAGCAGAATGACGACTGTTAAGGCC
>CAVPFB010000011.1:0-91367 GCA_963703665.1 uncultured Alphaproteobacteria bacterium
CCATCACCCGCGGTTCAGCCGGCGAGCCACATGTGTCCCCGGCGAAGTCGCGCCGTGAATTTCGGCGCTATCTTCTGCACCGAAAAACCCCTTTGTTATCAAGCTCTCGAAGTTCTCCCGATTAATCTTGGTTTCTTGGAGCACGCGGACATACTCGCTGCCGCGGCGCTTAAGATATTCGACAGACAGGATTTGCTCACGCCCGAATTACAGCGCGCATACGGGCGTGAGCGCTCGTTGCATCCGGATCAGACTGATTGCCGTCGTAATCCGTAGCGAATTCGATCTGTTGCTCGCGGCTAGCGCAATCGCCCATAACTGCCTGCACGTTTGTCTTCTTTAGTGTCCGTTCCGAGCGTCGCCGGGTAAGCCAGGCGAGCCCCGGGAAGCTTTGATCCGAGCTCGAGGCGCTTTGATCGCTGGGCACGCCGGGCGAACCTCCGTTACTTTGTCCAGGGTAGGGCATACCAGGCGAGCCGTACGATACTTTGTCCAGAGCTGGGCATGCCAGGCGAACCGCCCAAACTCTGTCCGAAAGGTATCCCTTGCGGAGCGAGAACACCTGTATCCGTATTCGTCACAGCGGGCGAATTAGGCGAGCCATTCGAACTTTGTTGCCCTACAGCCGTCTGCGACACAAACGCGCCCGCAGCCAACGAAAAAACTGATGCTACTAAGGGTAGCAGAGCTCGGTGCATTCCCATGACACTTCTCCTCAGCTTGGAAGATCGTATAGTGTTGTCGTTCCCCACCCGGTCCTTCTATTCCTCCGTTTGGTTTCCGGCGACATTTGTTGTTGCCGGGGATTGCCCTTTGAAAATTGGAATATATTTGCACCGTACTTAGCTTTTTGGAACCATTATCGGCATTCATATCTGGCAAAATGAAATCTGCGGTGTACTGGGTATGATTTCCAACTTCCACGAAGAAGTCGTCGCGTGCCAAGCTGTCATCAACTTCCCATTTGAGCACTTGCCAGTTTGGAGAAGGTGTTTTTAGCACGTCGCGGACATCGCCGGAGAGCCGCTTGAGCTCCTGGTCGTTTGCAGGGACGACCCGACTAACGATCAGAGCGGCGCAGGTCAGAAACGCGGTTGTCCTGCCGGTATTTTCGAGAACGAAAGTGACGTGAAGGAGCAGTAAGCCCTGGCCTAACTTCCTGGTCTCGGCGGACTGAGTGACGTAGAGGTTCGGAACTCGCTGAGCAACAGGGTCGAAAGCCACCACGTCCACAAGGCGCCGACACCGAGCGCCAGAACCGTCGCAACCGCCTGAATGGTCGCAATCGCATCTTTCTGAGTGCTGAGCCAACCCCGCACACGTCCTGGCCACGACCAGCGTGGTTCCAGACGCCTAGCTTGATCCCAAAAATCCAAGTCCCTTCCTGTCGGAAATCCGGCTTGCTCGGCCAGAATATACGCCCGCGCCCGAATTCGTTGTTCACGTTTATTTCCGAACATTCTCCCCCGCCCCCGAACCGGTGTAAGGCCCGCAGATACTTTAGCTGAGACCAGCCAACACGACTGTGATCCGCTTCACACGCTTGGGCGAAAGCAGCCATCGGCTTCTCGCCACAATCGGGTCTTATGCTTCTCGACCATCACAGTCGAGCGAGGGCGGAGAACCGCGTGCAGTATCGATCGGTCCGGAGGCGGGAGTGGCGGCTTAAGATTTTTCACGGTCGCGTCGGCCGCCGAGCGCCATGACGCACGCGCAAAATCCGCACATGGTCGGCGGCGATCCGATAACGAATGATGTAGGGGTAGGCCAAGGCCGTTTCGCGCAACTGTGTACCGGGTAGGGCTCGGCCGCGATACGGAAAGCTCTCCAGGCTGTCGCCTGCCGCCAAGATCTCCCTGACCATGTCCGCGGCGGCGCGCGGGTTGAACTGCGCGATGTAGCGGTAGATGTGATCGGTCTCTCAAAGCGCGGCGGGTGACCAGATTACTTGCACGGAGGCGGGACGATCTCGCCTTTCGCGAGTTTCAACAACCACTCCCGCACCTTGGCGTGCGGCACGCCCTTGCCGGCATCGATCTCGGCTTCGGCTTCGGCAATTGCCCGGGCCTCGATGTCGGCATCGATTTCGTCAAAAACGCTTTTTGTCTCGGCCATAACATTCTCCAGCATTATTTTGTGGTACTATCACACAGCTTGCTTACCGGAAAGCTAATGTTTCCGCCGCGCAGCGCAAGCGTCAACGCGCCCGGTGTCACACCGCAATCGGCAAAACCCGAGGCGGACTGGGTCGGATTATTGGTAAAGCCATGCTGCTCAGCCCATGTCTAATGCGAGAGACGCGCCTTGTCGTCTCCGACCGCTCGGCTCCCGAGACTGCGGGTTCCGGGACGGTAACGGGCACCTGGGGCTGCGGCTTCTCGCCACAATCGGGTCTTATGCTTCTCGACCGTCGAGCGAGGGCGGAGCGCCGCGTGAAAATCGATCGATTCGGAGGCGGGAACGGCGGCTCGTTCCGAGGGGTGCGGGCGGCAATTCCCGTAATTCCTGATTAAGCGGAAAGAATTCCCGTTAAGTCAAAAAATATTCCCGATTATTGTCGCGATATTTTGCCACAACCTATTGAAATAGCTTATAAATCGGGTATCCGGCTCAAAAAATTCGTGGTTATTTCCCGGTTCGACGGGAATTTGCGCGCTATAGATCGGTCTCGGTCGTCTGGCCGGGAAACAGGGTCGCCCGGCTCCATTCCGACCAGTCGCCGGTAACCGGGTTGTTCGGGTCGCGGTCGTGCCGCCAGCAGATGGTTTCGGCATTTGGCGCCACGACCTTGTGGGTCTGGCCTTTGGTCATCACGAAATCCTTGGTGGCGACGTAGCCGTTGGCCCGCTCGCCGCAATCCTCGCTTTTGGTGATGACCGCCTCGACATTGACCCGGTCCCAGGTCGGGTTGTCGAGGACCAGGGTGGCCGATTGGTCCGACCCCGAAGAGCAGCCGGAAGCCATCGGCAGCGCCGCAATCAGGGCCGCCATCAAGACTGGATAACGCATCGCCTCCCTCCCAGAGCGCGCAGCAGATAGAGGCGCGCATCGCCGCCGCGCAAGCGGTAATCGCGGATCGGCGCGACGGGCGGCGGAGCAGGGAACAAACGAGCTTGCCGATCCTAAAGGTCAATCCGAACCGGGCGACGGCGCCGGTCAGTGGCCTCGGTCACAAGCGGCGAGCTGAGGGAGGCCAATACGGCGCAGGAGATCCTGAAAACGCGGGTCGGATCGGAGCGGATCGAAGGCCGGCCGCAGCAGGATCGATGCTTTGAATCGCGCTCCATAGGCCTTGTTCAGCGCGATCATCGCCCGGTCCCGATCGCCGAGTCCCACATAAATCAAGGCGATATCGGCATCGGCAGAAGGGTTTTGATCATGCCGGGCCCGCAAGTCATCGACAATTTTGATTGCCTCTTCTTTCTGTCCTGACATCGCGTAAGTGTAGCCGAGATAGGAGTTCGAAGGCCCCGCTGTGTCCGGAAAGTTCGATCGCTCTCTGGAATTCTACAATTGCCTCGTCATGCAAGCGCTTCTGCTCAAGCGCTTGGCCCAGCTCATAATGGCCGATGGCAAAATTCGGGTCCATCTCCAGGATAGTTTTACTTTTTTGCACTGCCTCGTCATAGCGGCGGGCGACGCACAATGCGTCCGCCATGTCTGCGCTTATGATTAGTGAAAGAGGATCAAGGCTTTCCGCTTTTGTCAACTCGATGATGCCCTCGCTATGCCGCCCCATCATCATCAGATGCCAGGAATACCATTGATGAGCCGGCGCATAGCCGGGATCCAGCTTGATTGCCCGCTTGTATTCGCTCTCAGCGGTCTCCCAATCCCAGCCATAAAGGTCTAGAGCGAAAGCGAGAGAGGCATGGGCCTCGGCAAGCTTATCGTCCAAAGCCAACGCTTTTGACGCCGCTGCCTTGGCTTTGGAAAAAGCCTTCTGCGGAGAAAGGACACCATATTTCCAGTCGCCGGACAATGCGTATGCGTCAGCCAAGCCGGAATATGCCGCAGCGTAGGTTGGATCCCTGTCGATCGCATAGCTGAAATACTCGATCGCTTTCTTCAAGTCATCTCCAGTTCGCTTGTTGATGAAATACCGGCCTTTGAGATAAGCTTCGTAGGCCACTGGGTTCACCGGCTTCGAGTTCTGCAGCGCCGCCTGTTCCTGTTCAGTCATTGTGGCTCGGACCTGCTCGGCAATAGCGCGAGCGACGCTGCTTTGGAGCACCAGCGTGTCCTGAAGATCCCCTTCAAAGCTTTGGGCCCATATGTGGCGTTCAACAGGCACCTGGATCAGCTGGGCGGTAATCCGGACACGGTCGCCAAACCGCAACACGGTTCCCTCGACGACTGCTTCTACGTTCAGCTCGCGAGCGATCTCGGGCAGGAGCTTGCGAACGCGTTTATAAGTCATTATCGAGGTGCGGGAAATCACGCGTAACGCGCTGATTTGTCCCAGCGTGGAGATCAACTCGTCTGTCATGCCATCGGCGAAGTAATCTTGCGAAGGATCGCTGGAAAGGCTTTCCAATGGTAGTACCGCTATTGAGCAAATCTTAGGCGAGGCCTGATTCCGGGAGTGGAGAATCCAAGAGAACGAAGCCACAAACAACCGGGCTAAGCTAAAGACGAGAAGCCTACAGTCAAGAAGACGGGACGGTCGCCGCGATGACGAGCCAGTGTCGGTGATCTCGACAACACCGGCCGGGAGATCCGATGCCTCTTCATGCTCGGTCTCGCGACCGATCAAACTGGAGATCGCGGTCGGAAGGTTGCTCGACGGAGTGGATTGCGGTGCCTCCGCGACCGCGCCACGGTCGACCCGTGTTTCGGCATCAGATGCGGCGACGGAAGTGCGGATCTCAGCGACGAACCGGTAGCCCCGTCCGGACACGGTCCGGATGAAATCCCGATCCTCTCCGAGCGCTTTGCGCAGTGCCGAGATCTGGACCACTAGATTGTTCTCTTCTACGACCGTGTCCGGCCAGACGCGGCTCAGGAACTCGTCCTTGGTGACGAGCGCGCCGCGCGCCTCGATCAGGACCATCAGGATTTCGAAGGCACGGCTGCCAAGCTCGACGGCGACCCCATCGGCGCGGAGCTCGCGGCGGTGCGGCAGCAACCGGAACCGGCCGAACTCGACAGCCCCCAGGGCTTCGTCGATCAGCCTCATAGAGAGCCTCTTTACATCTTTTAATAAAATTTCATATTCGATTAATGCGGTCAAGCTCAGGTTCGAGCAACGCTCCGCAAATGGAATTCGGCGCACCGGCTCTCGCAATGGTAAAGCAGCTCGTCGCTCCGCGACGACACCGGGTCAAGATAGCGTCGCGTCGCCAAGTGTCGCTTTTAGATGATTTCAGAAGAGATCACCTGCGCCGACAAGGACTTTAATCCGATCCAGCCTCATTCCTTCACCGCGTATCGGGGAAGGATCTCAATTGACGAATTATCTCGGAGCAGGCGGAAGGAGCAGCCCGACACAAGGGTTCGGGGGCTTTCTGGGCGCTGGTCGTCTCCACGGGACCACGCCCGCGGTCGACCGTGTCAAGGGGCCACGGCAAGGCGCGCAGGGGAAAATGTCATGGAACACCGATCGGCATCGTCGCGCGCGGTTCGAGGCGATAGCACTGCCCCATCTCGATGCCGCTTACGCGCTCGCGCGATGGCTGACGCGCAACGATGCCGATGCCGCCGATGTCGCGCAGGAAGCGTTTCTGCGGGCGTTTCGCTATTTCGACAGCTATCGCGGCGACGATGCCAAAAGCTGGGTGCTTAAGATCGTACGGCGCACCTGCTACGGCTGGCTCGCGCGCAATCGGCCGGCGGATGTCGTCTCGCTCGAAGCGGAGGAGGAACTCGGCGACGCGGTCGCGACGTCGGCGATCGATGCCGAGGCGTTGCTGGAAAGCCGGTCCGATTTGCGGCATCTCCACCAGCTGATCGAGGCGCTCCCGGCGGCAATGCGCGAGGCGATCGTTCTGCGCGACCTGCACGAGCTCGGCTACCGCGAGATCGCCGAGGTAACGGGCGTGCCGATCGGGACGGTCATGTCCCGCCTTCATCGCGCGCGCTCCTTGCTGCTCCGCACGTACGATCAAACTGGCGGCACGGCTGCCGCGTCTATGGCTCCGCGTACACAAGAGGTTAGCCCGGGGCACGGATCACCGGTGCCAAAGTCGAGCTCTGGTCATCGATGTGCCGCGTGATGTGGAAATGACGTCAGGCGACCCTACTACCGCGCGCGGATTGCCGGCGTATCGCGAGCTGGACAACACGCTCGGTCTGATCGCGTCAGTAGCCAACTGCTCGCCGATGCTCGCACGGGCAGGGAGCGTCCCGTATCCGTCCACGCCTTCGCGTAGCCACGGCCGCGGGAATAAATCCGCGCCCGATCCGATCCTTGCTCCTGCCGGCCCTGCGAGGGCATGAGAGTGAGGTATTCGGATGCTGCGGGCTGATGGCGATCCCGAACTGCGCGTTTTCGACCCGGTGATCCGGTTCCTGCATTGGTTGACCCTGTTCCTCGTCATCACGATCTTCGCGCTCGCCTTCTCGATCGGTTTCGCATCATCGAGGGAGGAGGCCGTTGCACTCATCCAGCTGCATCGCTCGTTCGGCGTGACCGTGTGGGTCGTGACCCTCGGTCGGCTCGTTTGGCGCCAATTCGCGCGCTTTCCCAACTGGCCCGCCGACATGCCGCAGGCGATGCGGTTCGCGGCGCAATGGAGCGAATACGCGCTCTACGCCCTGCTGGCGACGCAGCCGATCCTTGGGCTGCTCTGGACCAACGCGTACGGCGACCGGGTGAACCTGTTCTTTCTCGGCTATCTGCCGGCGCTGATCGGCCGGGACCGTCCGCTCGCGAAGCAGCTGGGGCAGGCGCACACGACGGTCGGGTTCCTTCTCCTCGGCCTGATCGCGCTTCATGCCGCGGCGGCGCTCTACCACCATTTCTGGCGCCGCGACGATACGCTCAGGGCGATGCTGCCGCCGGGAATGGGGCGCCGGGAAGCGCATCGCGCGCATGAGAGCCAAAATTTTGGGCAGCGCTAAGCCTCGCTCAACGGTCTGCTCGCCGCCGACCGGCAACGCGCGCTTCTGAAGGAAAAACTCCGCAACGAAACACACGAGCCTCGGGAATAAAGCCGCAAGCCCTCCGGTCTGGATCGGCGCAACCACCACGCCATTCAGGAGAGAGAGATGGCCGATCGTGACGGTACCAGGCTGTTGGGCGAGACGAACATCAATCGCCGCGGCCTGTTGAAGTGCATGACTTGGGCGGGCACCGGCGTCGTCTGGAGCCTCGCCGGCGGCGTGCCGCGCACCCTCGGGCTGGTCGGCTCGGCCGCCGCCGCCGAGGCGACGCAAGGCGATCTGACCTTTGTCCAGATCAGCGACAGCCATATCGGCTTCCACCTGCCGCCAAACCCGAACCCGACCGCCACACTCGGCGAGGCCATCGCCAAGATCAAGGCGATGCCGGCCCAGCCCGCCTTCCTGGTCCATACCGGCGACATCAGCCACCTGTCCAAGGAAGAGCAGTGGGACGCCGCCGATCAGGTCATCAAGGGGGCGAACAAGCAGGTGTTCTTTATTCCCGGCGAACACGACGTGGCCGATGCCGGCAACGGCAAGGCCTATCTCGCCCGCTACGGAAAGGATACGCAGGGCAAGGGCTGGTACAGCTTCGACATGGCCGGCGTCCATTTCATCGGCCTGATCAACGTCTTTGATTTTCAGCCGGGGTTCAAATCCGCCGGGCTCGCCACCCTCGGCGACGACCAGCTCGAATGGCTCGAAAAGGACGTCGCCGGGCGCTCGGCGAGCACCCCGATCGTCGTCCTCGCCCATCTGCCGATGTGGACGATCTATGAGCAGTGGGGCTGGGGCACTGCGGATGCCGGCCGCGCGCTCGGCTATCTGAAGCGCTTTGGCTCGGTCACCGTATTGAACGGCCACATCCATCAGATCATCCAGAAGGTCGAGGGCAACGTCACCTTTCATACCGCGGCCTCGACCGCCTATCCGCAGCCGGCGCCCGGCACGGCTCCGGCTCCGGGGCCGATGAAGAACGTGCCGGCTGGCGAATTGCACAAATATCTCGGCGTCAGGACCGTCGACTACGTCGCCAGCAAGGGCGCGCCGGCCCTGACCGACAGCCCGCTCGTCGCGTGAGGGAGAGGGCCATGTCAACGACCCGAAACCCGATGCCGCGCCGAGCCCGCTTCGGTCTGATCCTCGGCGCGATCGGAGCGGCGGCGCTTCTCGCTGCCGCGGCTGCCAAGTCTCGGCGCCGCCGGCAACGCGGTGGTCGACGCCGGCGCAAAAACGACCACGATCGATATCGACAATTTCGCCTTCGCTCCGCCCGATCTCACCATCGCTGCCGGTACGACGGTGACCTGGAAGAACGAAGACGACGAGGTGCACCGCGTGACGGACGACCACAAGGGGTTCTCATCGGCGGCGCTCGACACCGACGACAGCTATTCCCACACCTTCACGAAGCCGGGGGTCTACCATTATTTCTGCTCGGTCCACCCCTACATGGTCGGCAAGATCGTCGTTAAACCCGCCGGGGCGCGGTCGTAAGCCCGGAGGGCGCGATGTGGAAGCATCCCTCTGCCCCCGGTCCGGCACTCCGCGAGGTGATCGGCGCCTGGCTCGTCTGCTTCGTCGTGGCGGCGGGATGCTTCACTCTCTTGGCCGCCGCCGCGCCCGTCCCCGACGGTCCGGCCAAAGCATTGATCGGCCGCGGCCCGGCCGCTACGGGGGCCGCCGCCGGAGCCGATCGGCGCACCGGCGGCATTGATCAACCCTGGTGCGGTCGCTACGCTGGCCGCCGCCGACGCCATCGCCACGGGAGATGCTGAAATGCCGGACGACGCCCGCAGACCCAGTTTCGACAAGTCGCGCATGCCGAGCCGTCATGTGACGGTCGGCCCCGAGCGGGCGCCGCACCGCGCGTTTCTCTATTCGATGGGGCTGACCGACGAGCAGATCGCCCAGCCGCTTGGTCGGCGTCGCCACCACCTGGAACGAGTCGGCGCCGTGCAACATCTCGCTGTCGCGCCAGGCGCAGGCGGCAAAAAAGGGGGTCGCGGCCTCGGGCGGCACGCCGCGCGAATTCACCACGATCACCGTGACCGACGGCATCGCGATGGGCCATGAGGGGATGAAGTCGTCGCTGGTCAGCCGCGAGGTCATCGCCGAACTCGGTCGAATTGTCGATGCGCGGCCATTGCTACGACGCGCTGGTCGGGCTCGCCGGCTGCGACAAATCCCTGCCCGGCTGATGATGGCGATGCTGCGGCTCAACGTGCCGTCGGTGTTTATGTATGGCGGCTCGATCCTGCCCGGCCGCTTCAAGGGCCGCGATGTGACGATCGGCGACGTGTTCGAGGCGGTCGGCTCGCACAATGTCGGCAAGCTGTCCGACGAGGAGCTGCACGAGCTCGAATGCGTCGCCTGCCCGTCGGCCGGGTCGTGCGGCGGCCTGTTCACCGCCAACACGATGGCTTGCGTCTCGGAGGCGATCGGGCTCGCCTTGCCCGGCTCGGCCGGCGCGCCGGCACCCTACGATTCGCGCGACGCCTATGCCGAGGCCTCGGGCCAGGCGGTCATGGAATTGCTGCGCCACAACATGCGGCCGCGCGACATCGTCACCCGCGAAGGCGGTCGAGAACGCCGCGATGGTGGTCGCCGCCGCCGGCGGCTCGACCAATGGCGGGCTGCACATCCCGGCGATCGCCAACGAGGCCGGGATCGATTTCGACCTGCACGACTTCGGCGAGATCTGCCGAAGCGCACCCCCTATATCGGCGATCTGAAGCCCGGCGGCCGCTATGTGATGAAGGATCTGCACGATGTCGGCGGCGTGCCGGTGCTGATGAAGGCGTTGCTCGACGGCGGCTATCTGCATGGCGACTGCATGACCGTCACCGGCAAGACCGATCGCCGAGAATTTGCGCAGATGTCGTGTTTCCGACAGGGCCAGGACGTGGTGCGGCCGACCTCGGCGCCGCTGTCGCCGACCGGCGGGCTGTGGTGCTCAAGGGCAATCTCGCGCCGCAGGGGGCCATCGTCAAGGTCGCCGGCATGACGAACTTGCGCTTCAGCGGGCCGGCCCGCTGCTTCGACCGCGAGGAGGACGCCTTCGCCGCGGTCGACAAGCGCCGATTACAGCGAGGGCGACGTGATCGTGATCCGCTACGAAGGGCCGCGCGGCGGGCCGGGGATGCGCGAGATGCTGTCGACGACCGCGGCACTCTACGGCCAGGGGGTCGGCGACAAGGTGGCGCTGTTCACCGATGGCCGGTTTTCCGGCGCCACGCACGGCTTCTGCATCGGCCATGTCGGACCGGAGGCCGCGGCCGGCGGACCGATCGGGCTCATTCGCGACGGCGACATGATCACGATCGACGCCCAGCGCCGGCACGCTCGAGGTGGCATTGAGCGACGCCGAGCTCGCCGAACGCCGCCGCACCTGGACAGCCGCGCCGCAACGACTACCAGTCGGGCTGCCTGTGGCGCTACTCGCAGACCGTCGGCGACGCCGAACAAGGGCGCCGTCACCCACCCCGGCGCCCGCGCCGAAACCCACACCTACGCCGATATTTGATGGAGGTCGAAACCGGGCAAACGCGGGCCGGCTTCGGTTTCACTGTGCGGTCAGGCGGTCGAAGAACCCAACCTGGCCGCAGCGGGCGTCGTACAGATAGTCGAAGCGAGCAAGCGGGCTGCGGCCGATGTTGAAGAAGACGGGCGGCTCGGTCGTGGGCGGGGCGGCCCATCTGATCATGGTGGGATCAACGGTCGGCGCGGCTTTGTGCGGCTGGTAGGTGAAGCCGTAGGAAAGGGCCAGCGGCGAGACCGTCGGCGCGGAAATATCAACGGCGGTGCCCGGCTTGAGCAGGCCCGGGTTCGACGGATCGACAACCGTGGACGGGCGCCTCCCTTTCGCCAATGCGAAGATCATCTGGTCAATTCCGGTATCGAGCAGCATCGATCCGCAGAACTTTGCCGAAGCAGCAGGAAAGCTGAAACAGCCGTTTGCTCCCAGCCAGTCGCCATACGGGTCGTCGCTCGGCTCGAGCGCGACATAGCGGAACTTTTCCGCCGTGTTTGCGGCGTCGAGCCCGATGTCGACCCGATCGGGAGAGATGACGTAGCCCGGCCTGACCCGCCCATGGACGATGTCTTCGAGCTGCAGGAACGGGTTGTTCGAGGGCGGCGCGCCGCCGCGGTCAAAGCCGATGCCCATCAGGCTGAAGCCGGCGATCGCCTTTTGCTGGTTGGAAGGCGGCTTGCAGGTTTTCACGTTGCTGCCGCATTCGACCCTATCGATGCCGAAAACCTCGATCGGAATTGTCGTCGCCAGCGGTTTCGGCCCCCAAGCTGCATCAGGGATCGCGATCGTCACCGGCGTCAGCCAGTAATTGCCGACGATCTTGTACCCGCTCGGGTAATACTCGCGGCTGCCGGGCTCGCCCGGGCCGACCGCCTGGGGTCCGAGCGAGCGCCGGTCGATCGCCAGACCGGTCGAGCCGGTATCGAGCTCGACCCCGGTATGCCATTGTCCGCCTCCGACGGAAACGGCGACGGAAAAGCCGCGCTCGAGGGTCCGCATCGGGTTGTCGTAGGGGATCGTCAGGTGCCCGGCGCCCTCCGGGCAGTTGCCGGGAGCAAACTGGTTCCGCGCGACGATCGAGGTGCTGGCGCTGGCGTCCCCCATCGTCGCGGTCAGGATCATCGAATTGACGAAATAGCTGCCGTCGTAAGTGAAGATCGCGGTCGGGTCGGCGGCCGAGGTGATCCTGGCGGCGGTCGGGCGCAACGGCCCGCCGTTCGGCTGGTAGATGTTCAGGACGATCGGCTGTCGGCGGGAGGGGAGGATCGCATGACCTCCGCGATCCGTGACCTTGACCGACAGCCGGATCTGCTGGCTGTGGTTGCAGCCGCGGCGGGTGGTCGGGTTATCCAGCACAATGACCGTCGGAGAGATGGTCATCGTCGCGTTGGCAGTCGGAACGTCGGCCTGCGCCGCAGTGCTGCCGAAGGCTGCGGCGATCGCGACGATCCCGCGAACGGCAAACCAACGCATATCAATGCCGGCTGGTTGGATCATCGGTGCACCTCACGCCCCAACGTCTAGCCGAAGTTCCTTTGTAATCGATTGACGCCGCGGAGGGCGTCGCGCGGCCACCAAAGTCCTCCACGATGGCGACGTGATCACCCCAGGCGCCGCTTGACGGAGCAGCCGCGGCAACCGAGACTCCTCGGACACGAACAGGAGAAACGGCGATGCTGCCACGCGAAGAAAACGAGCTGTTGACCAGGGTCGGAGCGGGCACGGGCATGGGCAGCACGATGCGGCTCTATTGGATTCCGGCCTTGCTCGCGCGCGAACTGTCCGAGCCCGACGGGCCGCCGGTGCGGGTTCGGCTGCTCGGTGAAGACCTCGTCGCGTTTCGCGACAGCGCCGGCCATATCGGCCTCGTCGACGAATATTGCCCGCATCGCCGCGCCTCCTTGTGGTTTGGGCGCAACGAGGAGGGCGGGCTGCGCTGCGTCTATCACGGCTGGAAATTCGCCGTCGACGGCAGCTGCGTCGAGCAGATGAACGAACCCGAGCCGTTCTGTCACAAGGTCCACCTGACCGCCTACCCGACCGTCGAGCTGGGCGGCGTCGTCTGGACCTATATGGGCCCGCCCGAGCGCACTCCGCCGTTGCCGAAATTCGCCTGGACCCAGGCGCCCGACAGCCATCGCCACGTCTCGAAGGTCATCCAGGACTGCAACTGGCTGCAGGCGCTCGAAGGCGGGCTCGACACCTCGCACGCGCCGATCATGCACCGTCTATTAAAGGACAATGCCGGGCGCGGCGGGATCAGCCCGTCGAGCGCCTATGTGCGCGCCAAGGCGCCGAGCATCACCGTCGATCTGACCGATTACGGCTACCAATACGCCGGCATCAGGGCGCTCGGCGACGACGAGCAGCACATCCGCACCTACCATTACATTCTGCCGTTTCACCAGATCCGCGCTTCGCGCTCGGAGCGCGGCAACCCGGTCGATGCCGGGCATATCTGGGTCCCGATCGATGACCAAAACACGATGGTCTACAACTGGGCTTACAGCGTCAGCGAGGAGCCCCTGAGCGACGAAGACCGGCTCGAGCGCGGCATCGGCAACGGACCCTTGCACGTCGACCAGACCACGTTCCGCTCAAAGGCTAACCGGCAGAACGATTACCTGATCGACCGCACGGTGCAGAAGACGCTGAGCTTCACCGGCATCGACGGCGTCAATGTGCAGGACCGGGCGATCCAGGAGACCATGGGTCGCGTCGTCGACCGTTCGAAGGAGCATCTGGGACCGGCCGACAAGGCGATCATTCAGTTGCGCCGGCTGCTCCGCCAGGCGGTCGGGAGCGTCGAGGAAGGCGGCACGCCCGCCGGGGTGCGGCCAAGCTATTACCGGCTGCGCGCCGCCGAAACCGTGGCGCCGCGGGCGGCCGACTGGCGGAGCTTGGTAGCCGAGGGGCTGGCGCGGGAGGACATCCTGCAGACGGTGTGAAGATGAGCGAGCGCGAAACCGAGGCGGCGGTCCCGCGCCGCCGGCAGATCCGCCTCGACCCCGAGGAGCAGGCGGCGTTCCTGCGCGACAACCCGAAATGCGCGCTCGCCACGATCGACCAGGACGGGTTTCCGCACGTGGTAGCGATGGGGTTCTATGTCGAGGACGGCGTCTTTTACATGACCTCTTACGCCAAGGCGCAGAAGGTGCTCAACATCCGCCGCAACCCGAAGGTCGGGCTGATGGTCGAGACCGGGGCCTCTTATTCGGAATTGCGCGGCGTCATGGTGCGCGGCACCTGCGAGATCATCGACGACGTCGAAACCGTCCGCCAGGTCATGGACCATCGCCGCGGCAGTCCGCAGAGCGGCCGGCGCGGCTCCCTCGACAGCGCCCCCAAGCGCGTGGTGCTCAAGGTCACTCCGCGCAAGACCGCGAGCTGGGACCATACCAAGCTCGGCGGCCGCTACTGACGCGGAGCCCGTCTGCAGAATGAGATAACCCATCCGCTGCGACGGATTGTCCGCGATCGGGGCGAGCACGATACTGGTTGGCAAAGGCTGCCGCAGCAACCCCGACCGAGCGTCGAAGCATGTGCAACAATCATCCAGCCGGGGGTCAGGAAGCCAACTTCGTCGACGAATTCGGCCAACCCGGCAAAAACTGATCGCGCATGCGAGGCATCCGGCGCATGACGGTCAAGAGCGGGACGAAACAGCCGGCCGGGCGTTCCTAAGGCACCTCATTGATGGAGAGAGGGAGAGCCGCAATGGATAAAGATCGTGTCGCGGGTGCCGGACACCAAGTGAAAGGAGCCGTCAAGGAGAGCGTCGGCAAGGTCACCGGAGACGCAAAAACCCAGTCCGAGGGCGCGGCGGAGAAGGCCGCCGGAAAGGTTCAGAACGCGATCGGGGGCGCCAAAGACGCCGCTCGCGATGCGCTGAAGAAGTAACGTGCGCAAACGCGCCGCGAAGCGGGCCCCGCGGTCATCCTCCTGGCTGCGCCTGTCGACCGATTTCTGGCGGGCAGGCCTGGAGGCGCAGCAGGTAATCGGCCTGCGGCTGGCGTTGCTCGCCGGCGGCCGCGAACCGGCCACAGCCGAGATGCTGCGCATGGTATCGGAAAAAATCGCCGCAGCGTTCGAGGTCCAGCAGGCGGCGGCGCTGGCGGCGATGACCGGTAGCAACGCACAGCTTCCGGCGCAGACGCTGGCGATCTACCGGCGGCGGATGCGGGCCAACCGACGCCGCCTGGGTGCTGCCAAGCCGGGTGCCCAAAACCCGGCGCGGTAAAGCCCGGCGCGCCATTGGGCCGCGGTCTCGGGCCAGGCCGCGCTGATCTCGCCTCGCGGCGCGTCGGTGTCGATTCGGGAGCAGATCAGCGCCCGCAGCCTGCGCCTGATCGGCGCTGCTGCGCGGTCGCTGTGGGCGGCGCCAGGATGGCCCAAACGGACGCTGCGCCTTTCGAAGCCAAGGGCCGAGAGTCCGTCCGCCAGCCGCGTCAGACCGGCGCAGGGCGGCCGGTCAGAGCGCCTGCCGCCGGGCGCGCCTTGACAGGGTTCCCGGGCCGCTCGCTTAATGCCGGGGGCCGAAGCGGGCGCGTAGCTCAGCGGGAGAGCACACCCTTCACACGGGTGGGGTCACAGGTTCAATCCCTGTCGCGCCCACCAGCCTTTCCAATCCAAGGACTTATAGGCTGGATCGAGCCTTCTCCATACCCGAAGGAGACCCCGAATCGGCCGAACACGACGCGAACACTCACACATCGCTGTGGCCGTGGCGTGCCTGTGGCGTGATCGTGGCGTGACCGATGTTGTCGAGACGTTCCGGTGTCCGAAACGCAAAAACCTCACCAGCTCGCTCCGAGGTGCTAGAGCTTCCGGGGTGGTCTCTGCTCTCTCGGGGCGAACCCCTCGGACGGATCGGTGGTTGCCGAGGGTCTGACGCCGCTCCAGTCGAGCCTGACGCACCGCCCGTTGCGACTGCGTTTCAATGGCGTTTACAAGTCATTACACTGGTTGCAGGTTGTGCATTGTTTGCAGATTGTTACATACCGATACAAAACTTTACCAATACGCCGTTGTTGTGGCATTCTGGTGGTGCCAGCGTGGCCACAATGGTTAAAATCGGACGAATCGAGGGCGACCGAACCCGAACCAGCGCCCAGTGAGCATGTTTCAGAGATCTGAGTTTGTCGTGGCCTCCTCGGGGAGATGGTAGCCATGCAGCAGACAACATGCCTTGGTATTATCACCGCCGTAATCATCCTCGCGCTTTCGCCAATGAGCGCGCGCGGGCAGAATCCGACGCCGGTCCCGATATTTCCTCCGCCTGGCTTTAAAATCCCGCCGGCTGACGTTCCGTGCATATTGCCAGGCAACAAGCTTAATCTGCAGTGTTTCATCAAGAATGACCCGGACGCGGCGAGAATTCGCGCGGAAGAGGCTGCGCTCGAAGCAGAAGCGCTCGCAGCGGCGCAATCAGGAACCCTCGATCCTTTCCACCAGGTCGAGACCCTGGGTCAGCTCGAGATTTTCGATCCCAACCTGTCGGTCAACAGCAACATAGCCTGCAGTTACTGTCACGATCCAATGGCCGGCTACGCAAACGGATCGTCCGTCTTGAGCATCTATACCGGCGGGAGCAACCCGGGGTCGGTCCCCATTACCGTGGCAGGCGCCTATCCCAATAACCGGATCGCGAAGAGAAATCCGCAAACCTATGTTTATGCGCCCTACTTCCCGCCGCTGCAATACAACGTAACGCAAGGAGATTTTTACGGTGGTAACTTCTGGGACGCGCGGGCGAGCGGATATCTGTTACAAAATTCCTCGGCCGAGCAAGCGCAGGATCCGCCGGTTGATCCTGAGGAAATGGCCAATCCCGACACGGCTTGTGTGGTTTGGAAACTCTCTCAGAGCGTCTATGCATCCTTTTTTGAGACGGTTTGGGGGACGGGCTCACTGTCCGGGATCTCCTTTCCGTCAGATGCTGCCCAGCTGTGCAGCATCCCGAAAGGCGCGGTCAATCCGCCGGCTCAGCTTCTCGCCTTGAGCGCGTCAGATCGGACCAAGGCAAACCAGGCGTTCAACGAATTCGGGCAGTCGATCGCGGCATATGAGATCTCCTCGGCGGTCAGTCCGTTCACGTCGAAATTCGACGCCTATTTAGCCGGCCTGACGACCCTGACCCCGACCGAATTGAGCGGTTACAACCTGTTCCGCGGCAAGGCGAATTGCAATTCCTGCCACCTCGATGGCCGGTCGAATACCGAAAAGCCGGGCGAAATCGACACCGGCGCAGCGACCAACGCGGCACCTATGTTCACCGATTTCACCTACAACAATATCGGCCTTCCGAGAAACCTCGCTCTTCCCTGGTATTCAGAAAATAAGCCTGATCAGTATGGCTTTGTCGGCAATCCGCTCGGGGTTGGATTTATCGACGAAGGTGTCGGGCTGTTTCTGGACGGCTATTACGGTTCGCCTCCGCCGAACTACGACTGGATCGCGCTCAATCCGTACTTTGTCGGGAAATTCCAGACCTCGACCCTGCGCAATGTCGGTCAGACACCCCCGCCGACGCCGCCCAATACCATTTTTGTAAAGGCATTCATGCACAACGGCTATCTGCTGAGCCTGAAACAAGTCGTGCATTTCTACAATACCCGCGACAAATATGCCTACAATGTACAGTCAGGGCACTGCCCGGCCGGTACGGTGGAAAAAGTGACGTGCTGGCCGATCCCGGAAGAACAAGATAACAAGAACATGACGATCGGCAATCTGGGATTGAGCGACTCGCAGGAAAACCAGATCGTCGCCTTTTTGGAAACCCTGACCGACGGGTATGTCCCGATTACACCGGCGACGTTGAGCAAACCCATGGTCGTGAGAAAAGCCGCCCTGCCACCTGCCCATAGACAGTAACGTCCAGCTTGGATATCGCGGCACAAGGGGCCGGGACCTAGTTCGCCACCGGCTTCTTCTTCTGGCAGGTCCCGCAATGAAGAGGCTCGTTCTCGCTTTCCTGTTCGTCACCGTCGGCGGCGGCGTAAGCATGTCGGACGGTCTAACCGCGGATGATCAGCGCACCCGCGCGGTCCCGGCGCGTGCGCAGATCACCGAGGGGCCGCAAATCGAGCGGACCACCGACAGTTGGGCTGTCATTCGATGGGCTTCCAATAATATTAAGGGAACATCGTTACGTTACGGAGTGGTCCACTACGGTACCGATTCTCACGACTTGGGCGAAACGGCAAAATCGCCCAACCGCTGGAACCCCGGTTTGCCGTCGATGACCTATCGGGTGCAGGTGAATCATTTAACGCCTGCTACGACCTATTACTACCGGGTTGAATCTGTAAACGCCTTGGACGTCAGCGAGGGGCCGGAAAGCGCGGTCAGCCAATTTACCACCGAACGATCCCCCTAACGCTGTCGCCGCCGTGGGTAACGCGGCCGTGCGGCCAGGGCCTCTGGACACGATGACGCAGGCGGCACATCTTGCCGCAATTGTGCATCGGTCTCGGTCATCATAACGGCGATGGACTACGAAGCTTTTTTCTCCGAGCGCCTGGACGGGCTTCGCGCCGAGGGGCGCTATCGCGTGTTTGCCGATCTCGAACGGCGCTGCGGGGAGTTTCCGCGCGCCTTCGATCACCGCATCGGCGCCGAGGTAACGGTGTGGTGCTCTAACGACTATCTCGGCATGGGCCAACATCCGGCGGTGCTCGCCGCGATGGCGGAGGCGCTGCGCGCGCTCGGCGCCGGCGCCGGCGGCACCCGCAACATCTCGGGCAACAGCCGTCTCCACTTGCTGCTCGAGCGCGAGATCGCTGACCTGCACGGGCGCGAGGCCGCGCTCGTTTTCACCTCGGGTTACGTTGCCAACGAGGCGGTGCTGTCAACCCTGGCGCGCGAGCTGCCCGGCACGGTCGTGCTGTCCGACGCGCACAACCACGCCTCGATGATCGCCGGCATCCGCAACAGCCGCGCCGAGAAGGCGATCTTCCGCCATAACGACGCAAGCGATCTGACGCGTCTGCTCGAAGGCGTCGACCCTGCGCGGCCCAAGCTCGTCTGCTTCGAATCGGTGTATTCGATGGACGGCGACATCGCTCCGATCGGCGCCTTGTGCGACGTGGCCGACCATTTTGGGGCGATGACCTATCTCGACGAGGTGCACGCGGTTGGGCTCTACGGCGCGCGCGGCGGCGGCGTCGCCGAGAGCCAAGGCGTCATGCACCGCCCGACCGTGATCCAGGGCACGCTCGGCAAGGCCTTTGGGGTGATGGGCGGCTATGTCGCGGGCTCGGCCGCATTGGTCGATTTTCTGCGCAGCCACGCATCGGGGTTCATCTTTACGACCGCGCTGCCGCCGGCGCTGGCCGCCGGCGCGCTCGCCAGCATCCGGCATCTGAAACAGAGCCAAGTCGAGCGCAGGCTCCAGCAGGAGCGCGCGGCGCTGCTGAAGCGCCGCCTCGCCGCAGCGGATCTGCCGGTGATGCCGTCGCCGAGCCACATCGTCCCGGTCATGGTCGGCGACGCCGAATTATGCAAAGCCGCCTGCGACGCGCTGCTGCACCGGCATCGGATCTACGTCCAGCCGATCAATTACCCGACCGTGCCGAAGGGCGGCGAACGCCTGCGGCTGACGCCGACACCTCTGCACAGCGACGCAGATATCGACGCGCTGGTGGCGGGCCTCGCCGACGTGTGGCGCCGGCTGATCCGGCCGCGCGCCGCCTGACCGCCGCGCGCAGATCAGAATTCTATTCGGGTCGGGCTCGAAGCTGCGAGCTCGCTGTAGGTGACGAGGCGGATGCCGAGGGCGTCGATCCGCTGGCGAACCGCCGGGCTCAGCAACGCCGCCAGCTCTTCGGGGTGACCGTAGCCCGGCATCGCCGCGATCAGAGCCGGGGTGCGCCGGGCCGCCGGGTGGAAATAGATTTCGCTCGAGCCGTCGGGCAGATACGGCAGCAGCCGCAGCACCCGGTCTTCGCTCATGCCGCCGCTCCAGGCGAGGCCGAAGACATGGTCGTTGACCGTGAGACCGGCCCGACGCAAGCGCCGCCGCAGCCGCTCGACCCACGGCCGGTAGAGCGGCGTCGGAGTGCGCTCGCCGGGAAAAGCGCGGCGCAATGCCGCGACCGGCTCGGCCGGGACCCGCATCGCCGTCATGCCATAGAAGCGGCCGATCTCGACGATCAGCGCCGCGACCGTCGGATGCAGATGCAGGTGTTTGTGGGCATTGACGTGGTCGAGCGCCAAGCCGGTCGCGCGAAAGGCCGCGAACTGCGCGTCGATCTCCAGCGCCAGCTGACGGCGGACCTGCGGCAGAACGAAAGAACCGGATGCCGGCGCGGGCCATGTTGCGATCGAATTCGCCGTCGCCGTCGGACCAGCGCCGCGACCTCGACAGCTGGCAATACCGGGCGTCCGTCGACCAGCACGAGATGGAGCCCGACCCGCAATCCCGGCAGCATCCGGGCGCGCGCCACCGCGTCCGCAGCCGCCGGCGCTCCGACCATCAGGCTGGCGGTCGACAGGATGCCGTGCCGATATGCCCGCTCGACGGCTTCGTTGACCGCCGGGTCGAGCCCGAAATCATCGGCGCAGACGATCAGCCGCTTCAGCCGGGGCACCTCGGGTGAAAACCGCGATGCCGCGGACCCCCGGTCCAAAGGCCGGGCAAGAGGATTCCCATCGATCGTCATGCGGATCTGTCCGGGTACTCGATCAGGAGGACCCGGGCATGCCGGACGGGTCGCGCGCCCCGTGCCGGATCGCGTGAATGATGATCTCGGCTTCGGTCGCCTCGTAGAAGACCAGATAGGGGTAGGGCGTCGTCGTCATTCGGCGGATTGCTGGGTCGTCATTCGGCGGATTGCGGGATCGTTGGTGCGGCGGCCGATATGCGGATGTTGCAACAGAAGCGCCGTCAGAACCTTGATGGGGCCTGAACTCGGCGTGCACCTCGTGGCGAGGAGGCGGCGATGTAATCAAGGATTGTCCGAAGATCGGCAAGCGCCGGGAGGGTGTAGCGCAGCCTCACAGGCCGTATCTGGCCCAGACGGCCCGCACCTCCTCGTCGGTCGCAAATTCACCGCGGGCAGCGGCGGCTTTCGAGGCGGCGACGTCGGCTTGCTCGTTGGACGTGAGGGGCACCGGCGGTTCGTCATCCGCGCCGGTCAGCCGGAGAACGATATGAGCAATGTGGTCCTGCACCTCCGGTGGAAGGGTGCGCACGGTCGCAAGCGCTCGATCAAGAAGCTTGTTCATCAAACGCCCCACAGCCGATCTGTATATCAGTCACACAACGTGCCAGGTCCAAGGATGGTAAAGGATCTTCCTGCATATACGAACCAGTTTGTCGTAAGAACTCACAAACTTAAGCGGCTTGACCAGCGTATGAACACCTCAATGTCTTGTAGTGTCATCATGCTTAACCGTGAAGTCGTTCCGTCCGCATTTGTCGTCATTGGCGGTTTGGCAAGGACAACGTCTCAGCCGGCCATCTCCCGATCGCGCAGAAAATAGAAGAATTCGACGCCTTCCCGCAGCCGGCGGCGCATCATCTGCGGGCTCCGCAGCATCTCGGCGACCAGCGAGGCGATCTTTTTGCGGCGGAAGTAGAAGCGCTTGTAGAACGTCTCGAGCGACTGGAAAATCTCGGTATGCGACAGATGCGGGTAGTGCAGTGGTGCCATCTGCACCCCGCGCTCGTCGATCAGCTCGGCGTGCCCCGTATCGAGCCAACCGTTTTCGACCGCTTGGCGATAGAGAGCAGTGCCGGGGTAGGGGGCGGCCAGCGACACCTGGATCGTATGCGGGTTGATTTCGCCGGCAAAGCGGATGGTTTCTTCGATCGTGTCCTTGGTTTCGCCGGGCAGGCCGAGGATGAAGGTGCCGTGGATCGTGATCCCGAGCTCGTGGCAGTCCTTGGTAAAGCGCCGGGCGACGTCGATCCGCATGCCCTTTTTGATGTTGTTGAGGATCTGCTGGTTGCCCGTTTCGTAGCCGACCAGCAGCAGCCGCAGCCCGTTGTCGCGCAAGATTTCGAGCGTCGCGCGCGGCACGTTGGCCTTGGCGTTGCACGACCAGGTGACGCCGAGCCGGCCCAGCTCGCGGGCGATCGCCTCGGCGCGCGGGCGGTCGTCGGTAAAGGTGTCGTCGTCGAAAAAGAACTCCTTGACCTGCGGAAACCACGCTTTCGCCAGCCGGATCTCCTCGATGACGTGGCCGACGCTGCGCACCCGGTAGCGGTGCCCGCCGACGGTCTGCGGCCACAGGCAGAAGGTGCATTTGGAGCGGCAGCCGCGCCCGGTATAGAGCGACAGGTAGGGATGCTGCAGATAGCCGATGAAATAGTCCTCGACCCTGAGGTCGCGCTTGTAGACCTCGCTGACGAACGGGAGCTGGTCCATGTCTTCGAGGGTGGCGCGGTCGCGGTTGTGGCTGACCCCGCCACTCGCATTGCGCCAGCTCAGGCCGTCGATCGCATCGAATGCGTGGCCCTCGGCGACCTCCTTGATCGTGAAATCGAATTCCTCGCGGGCGACGAAATCGAGCGCCGCGGAGGCCTGGAGGCTGTCCTCGGGCTCGACCGCGACCTTGGCGCCGACCAGGCCGATCTTCAGCCGCGGGTTGGCATCCTTCAGCGCCTCGGCAACCTTGACGTCGGAAGCGAAGGACGGGGTCGAGGTATGCAGCACCGCGAGTTCATAGTCACCCGCGAGCGGTACAACGTCGGCGAGCTTGAGGCGCGCCGGAGGGGCGTCGACGAGCCGGCTCTCGGGGACCAGCGCGGCCGGCTGGGCGAGCCAGGTCGGGTACCAGAACGAGCGGATCTCGCGCCGCGCCTGATAGCGCGAGCCGGCGCCGCCGTCGAACCCGTCGAGCGAAGGTGGGTGCAGGAACAGGGTCTTCATCATCGAACCTTGTCTCCATCGACGGTCATGCGCCCGCTCGGCTCCACGCGAAAGTTCTGGTCCCGCCAGAACACCCTGCGTCCGAAGAAGCTGGCGACGAACACGGCGAACGACAAGGCGTCGCGAACCGGGAGAAGCCAGGGCCTGGGCATCGGCAGCCCGAGCGCGCCGGCCGTCACCTTCGCGCCAACCCATCTAATCAAAAAGGTGATCGCGAGAAACACCCAGGCGGTCAAGCCAAATCGAGTAACGGCGGTGGCCAGCGCGGCCACCGCCAGCGGGTGGGTTACGATCGATCCGGCGTAGCCCAACGGCGCCACTCCGCGCACAGTGCGCGCCCAGCGCAGCTCGTGACGCCACAATGCCGCGAGCGTCGGCTCGCTCACCCGCGTTTCGACGACGTAATGCGACAGGACCACGTTGAGCCCCTCGGCCCGCACCGCCTCGCCCAAGCGGTGGTCGTCGGCGAGCTCGTTGCGAAAGCGGGCAAAGCCGCCGATGCGCTCGAGGGCTTGGCGGCGCAGCGCGATCGTCGCGCCGAAACAGCCGCGGCCGACACCCAGAGCCTCGTCGACCAGAGCGCCGGGCAGAAACGTGAAATTGATATGCAGCGCCCCCAGCTCGGACCAGATGCCGCCGGTCGACACGCCGCGGTACAGGCAGGTGACGATGCCGACGCCCGGATCGTTCAACGGGGCGGTGATCGCGGCCAGATAGCGCCGCCCGACCCGCATGTCGCTGTCGGCCAGCACCAGGATGTCGTGCCGCGCCGCCGGCAGCATGTTTGCCAGATTCGACACCTTGTGATTGCTGCCGCGGATAGTCCGGTCAACGACGAGCGCGACGTCGCCCCCGGGAAAGTCGCGGATCAGCGCCTGGGCGGCGGCGAGGGCGGCGTCCCGTGGGTCGTTGACGCCGAGCACGATCTGCCGCTCCGGATAATCCTGCTCGGCGAACGACCGGAGGTTTTCGCAGAGCCCGGGCTCGTCGCCATGCAGCGGCTTTAGCACAGAGACCGGCGGCTGCGCTGCGGCGATCGCGGAACGGCGCCCGGCGAAGCGCCTTACCGCCACAGCGGCGCCGACGAGATAGATCCAGCCCGGCAGGAGCAGGATCGCGATAATCAGCGTTGGCGTCATGGCGAGCGCGTCACACTCGGTTGCGATTGCGCGTGCAGGGCGAATGGAGTTGTGGCAGTGATGCGGGGTCCACCCATATTCACCATGTCGCGGGCTGGTCCTGTTGAAACGAGGCGATGAGACGAGATCATGCGGGTCGTGCTAGCTCAGCCGCGAGGCTTCTGCGCCGGGGTCGAACGGGCGATCGAGATCGTCGAGCGTGCTCTCGAAAAATACGGACCGCCGATCTATGTCCGCCATGAGATTGTCCATAACCGGCACGTTGTCGAGCGGCTGCGCGGCAAAGGAGCGCATTTCGTCGACGAGATCGACGAGGTGCCGCCGGGCAGCGTCACGATCTTCAGCGCCCATGGCGTGGCCAGCACGATCGAGAAGCGCGCCGCCGTGCGCGGGCTGCCGGTCATCGACGCCACCTGCCCGCTGGTCTCCAAGGTGCATATTGAAGGCCAGCGCTACGCCAATCAGGGCCGCGAGATTATCCTGATCGGCCACGCCGGCCACCCGGAGATCGTCGGCACCATGGGCCGCATCGTCGGTCGCGTGCATCTGATCTCCAGCCCCGAGGAGGTTGCCGGGCTGCGGGTTTCCGATCCGGACAAGCTGGCCTTCATTACTCAAACAACGCTCAGCGTCGATGATACGCGCGCGGTCATCGAGGCGCTGAAGGCCCGCTTCCCGACCATCGTCGGCCCCGATACCAAGGATATCTGCTATGCCACGCAGAACCGGCAGCGGGCGGCGCGGGAACTCGCCGGGGTCGTCGATGTTGTGCTGGTGGTCGGCGCGCCGAACAGCTCGAACTCGAATCGGCTGCGCGAGATCGCGGGTGAAAGCGGGGTGCCGAGCTATTTGATCGAGGACGCCGCAGCACTCGACCGGCGCTGGGTCGAAGGTGCGAACGCGGTCGGCATCACCGCCGGCGCCTCGGCCCCGGCCGAGCTCGTCGAGGCCCTGATCGACCGGCTGCGAGAGATCGCCGAGATCGAGCTCGCAGTGCTTCCGGGCGTCACCGAGAACGTGCGCTTCCGGATGCCGCCGCAGCTCGCCGAAACCGCCGGTTGAAACCGATTCGACGCTGAATTTCCGACGAGGTTTTCCTGTGGCCATCCCACTGCGCCAGACGATTCGGGTCGGGGCCTACGTGCTCGGGCGCCACCTGCGCGGGGTCGAGCGTTATCCGCTGGTGCTGATGCTCGAACCCTTGTTCCGCTGCAATCTCGCCTGCGCCGGCTGCGGCAAGATCGACTATCCCGATGCGATCCTCAACCAGCGGCTCAGTGTCGCCGAATGCCTCGGCGCGGTTGACGAATGCGGCGCCCCGATCGTCGTCCTCGCCGGCGGTGAGCCGCTGCTGCATCGCGACATCGCCCCGATCGTCCGGGGCATCATGGCCCGCAAGAAATTCGTCTATCTGTGCACCAACGCGCTGCTGCTGGAAAAAAAGCTCGACCAGTTTGAGCCCAACCCCTACTTCGCCTGGACCGTGCATCTCGACGGCGATCGCGAGGAGCACGACCGCTCGGTCTCGCAGGAGGGCGTTTACGAGCGTGCCGTGGCCGCGATCGGCGATGCGAAAGGGCGCGGTTTCCGCGTCAACATCAACGCCACCCTGTTCGACACCGCCGAGCCGGAGCGGGTCGCCGACTTCTTCGACCGGGTGAGCGAGATGGGCATCGACGGGATCACCGTTTCGCCCGGCTATGCTTACGAACGGGCGCCCGACCAGGAGCATTTTCTGAACCGGCAGCGGACCAAGGACTTGTTCCGCGGCATTTTCGCGCGCCGGAGCCGGCGCTGGTCGTTCAATCAGTCGAGCCTGTTTCTCGATTTTCTCGCTGGAAACCAGTCTTACCGCTGCACCCCTTGGGGCAACCCGACCCGCAATTTCTTCGGCTGGCAGCGCCCCTGCTACCTGCTCGGCGAGGGCTACGCCAAAACCTTCAAGGAATTAATGGAGGAGACCGACTGGGCGGCCTACGGCACCGGCAATTACGAGAAATGCGCCGACTGCATGGTCCATAGCGGCTATGAGGCGACCGCGGTCATGGATTCGGTGCGTCACCCGCTGAAGGCGGCGAGGGTCGCCATGCGCGGCGTCCGCACCGAGGGCGCGATGGCCCCGGAAATTCCGTTAGAGCAGCAGCGCCCGGCCGAGTACGTGCTCTCCGGACACGTCGCCGCGGCGATGGACCGGCTAGGCCGCGGCGACCAGCCCGTGCAGCGCGCGCGCGGGTCCGACTAGCGCCGAGAGTGCCGTCCGGGTCTCGCGCGCGAGACCGACCAGGGCTACGAACTGGCGCGGCCGCCGCAGCACCGAAGCCAGAACGCGCGCCAGTTGCGGAGTTCCGGCCTCGGTCAGCGGGATCAGAGCTGCCGGCGGCAATTCGCGCAGAACCGTATCGGCGATGGTGCGGACCACGACAAACGGGATGCCGGCCGAGGTCGCGATGCGGGCGACCACATCGCTTTCGAGATCGACCGCGAGTGCTCCGGTTTCGCTCCAGGCGCGGCGCTTTTCGGCCGTGGTCGCCAGAACCGCCGCGGCGCCCAGCACCGGGCCTTCAAGCGCGCCAAGGCCGCTGGCGAGATCGGCAACGCGGCGGCGGAACGGCTCCTCCGCCCGCCAGCGTTGGTCGCCGGCGATCACCTCGGTCGAGATGACCACATCTCCCGGGCGCAGGTCCGGGGCCAAGGCTCCGGCGATGCCGAAGCTGACCAGGCAGTTCGCCCGCCGGACCGCATCCTCGACGAGAGCAGCGGTGCGGCCGCGGTGGCCGGCGCCGATCACCACCCGCAACCCTGCGGCGCGCGCGATCTTCGCCTCGGCCGCCAGGCCCGAAGTGCAGAGCAACGTTGTCGGAAGAGCGGGCATGCGCGTGTTCCTGCCATTCGCGGCGAGGAACAACGCGCGTGCGCGTGCCGGTGCGCGGTCTGCTTGGCTCCTGCCGAGCCAAGAATTACCCGGTTTCTTGGGCCCTGCCTATCAATTCAGCATAGACAAAGCGCCGCAGCCGCAGGGTTGCGGCGGACGCCGCCGCCGGGACGTCGGCGGGCCCTCGTTATTGACCCAAAACAAGGCGAACGATCGCTCCATCGGGCTTTCCAGGCGAAAGCCGGGACCGATTGCGCTCGCCAGCTCCGCGTTTTCTCTGATTCCCAGGAGAGATCGAGCCCGAATGAGGGCAAATGACCGAGAGGTCAGGGGATGGGTCCCAGCAGTCGCCAAGCTGTCGCCGGGAAGCGGTGAAAACGGCATGGATTGGATCGCCGTCTCTTTCGCGGGATGACAACCAACAGCTTCAGAGACCGAACGGCACCCGCCCCGCGCGCGTCGCAGTCAGCCGGCGGTAGCGGGCCAGCGCCCACAGCGGGAAATAGGTCCGGTAGCCGTGATAGCGCAGGAAAAAGACCCGGGGAAAACCGACCGCGGTGAACCAGGGCTCCTCCCATTTGCCATTCCGGTCCCGGCTATCGATCAGAAAGGCGATGCCGCGGACGACCGCCGGGTTGTCGGCCTCGCCGGCCGCCATCAGCCCGAGCAATGCCCATGCGGTCTGCGACGGCGTGCTGTAGGGCGCCCCGCCATGCGGCATCCCGGGCCAGTACGATTGCTCGCATTCGCCCCAACCGCCATCGTCGCGCTGGCGGTCGAGCAGCCAGGCGGCGGCGCGGCGGATTTCGGGAGAGCGCATATCGGCGTCGGCCGCGTTGAGCGCCGCCAGGACCGACCACGTGCCGTAGATATAGTTGGTGCCCCAGCGCCCGAACCAGCTGCCGTCGGCTTCCTGCTCGCGCCGCAAAAAGGTGATCGCGGCGGCGACGCTCGGATGGTTCGCGCCAAAGCCCGCCTGGCACAAAAACCCCAGACAGCGCGCGCTGACATCGGCGGTCGGCGGGTCGAGCAGCGCGCCGTGGTCGGCAAACGGAATGTGGTTCAGATAGAAATGCGTATTGTCGGCGTCGAAGGAGCCCCAGCCGCCGTTGCGGCTCTGCATGCCGACGATCCATTCGGCCGCCCGCTCGATGGCCGGGCGGTAACGCGCCCGATCGAAACGGTCGAGCGCCAAGCCGACCGCGGCGGTGTCGTCGACATCCGGGTAATGGGGGTTCTCGTACTGGAACGCCCAGCCTCCCGGCCGCAAGCCGGGCCGGGTCATCGTCCAATCGCCGGCCACCTCCAGCACCTGCTTGCCGGCGAGCCAATCGAGCGCGCGCCCAATCGCCGGCTCGAACCGCCGGTCCCCGGTTTCCATCAAGGCGTGACAGGCGAGCGCGGTGTCCCAGACCGGAGACAGGCAAGGCTGGCAATAGTTGCGCTCACCGTTGCGGACCAGAAGTTTGCGGGTTGCGGCCGCCGCGGCCGCCCGATCGGGATGGTCACGCGAGTACCCCAAACAATCGAACATCATCAATGAGTTCGCCATCGCCGGATAGATCCCGCCGAGACCGTCCTCGCCGTTGAGGCGTTCGGTCACAAAGGCGACGGCCAGATCGATCGCGCGCTGCCGCGACCCCCTTGGAAACAGGGGCTCGACCGCCCGCAATGCCCGGTCGAGCCAGCCGAATGCAACCGCCAGCGGCGAGGCGGTCGGTCCAGTGATCCAGTCGCGCACCGCTTCCGGCGGTTCGCCGAACAGCTCGCGGACCGTGATCCGCTGCGGATTGCGGGCGCGCGGACGCAGCGCCATCAGCACCAAGAGCGGCACCAGGACCGAGCGCGACCAGTAGGAGACCTTGGCGATGTGAAAGGGCGACCAGCGCGGCAACAACATGATCTCGACCGGCATCATCGGAACCGCGCGCCACGGCACCTCGCCGAACAACGCGAGCAGGATGCGGGTAAAGACATTGCAGCGCCGCGCGCCGCCGCGCGCCAGGATCGCCGCGCGAGCCCGCGCCATATGCGGCGAGTCGGGCGAATCGCCGGCCGCCTTCAGCGCGAAGTAGGCCTTGACCGAGCAGCTCAGATCGAGCGCCCCGCCATGGAACAGCGGCCAGCCGCCATCGGCCCCCTGCCGGGCCCGCAGAAACCGCGCGATTTGTTCCTGAAGCTCGGGCTCGACGCAGTCGAGATAATGCTGCAGCAGAATGTATTCGGCCGGGATCGTCGCGTCGGCTTCGAGCTCGAAGACCCAATGACCATCGGCCTGCTGCAGCTTCAAGAGCAACTCGGCCGCGCGGGCGATCGCGACGTCGAGCCCGGACGCCGGCACACGATCCTTTGCGACGACTGCTTCGCGGTCAGTCGTTGGGGGAGGGGTCATGAGATCGTGCCGTCGTTCTTGCTCTTGGTTGCGTTGCTCTGGCGCAAAGGCGGTCTGCGCCCGCCCTCGACGAGATAGGTCTCTGACGGCCGGTCGACACTCCGCTGGCGGCGGCGAGGCCGGAGCCGATAGCGCCCTCGATCGTCGCCGGCAAGCCCGTATCGGTATAATCGCCGGCGAGCAAGAGGTTCCGCCAGCGCGTCGCCGCCGCCGGCCGCCGCCGCAACTGCTCCGGACTGGCCAGAAACGTCGCCCGCCGCTCCTTGACGATGCGCGCCGCCGGCACCGGGACTGCTGGCAATCCATAAGCCGAGGCGACGTCGCGCCACAGGGTTTCGCGCAACGCATCGGCCGGGCGGTCGACGATCCGGTCAGCGGCGCTGACCGTTACCGACAACACCTCGCGCTTGCGAAAGATCCACTCGGCGGTGCCGCCGACGACCCCGACGAACAGCGGCGAGCCGGCCGGCGGGACGCAGCGGAAATGCGCGTTGACGATCGGAGAAAACGCATCGGGCGCCCTCAGCGCCGGGACCAGACGGGCGGCGATCGGCGCCGGCACCGCCAGAACCAGGCAGTCGCCTTCGTGGAGGGCGATGGGCTGCGCGTCGAAAGCAAGGCTCACGACGCGATCCCTGCCGAATTCGAGCGCGCGCAGCCGGGCGCCAAAGCAGATCTCGGCACCGAGCGCGCGCAGGGTGGCGAGCGCCGGATCGACGAATGTCTCGGACAGCCCGTCATGCGGCACCAATGGCCGGCAGGCGGCCCCGCCGCGCCCGAGCGTCCCGGCCAGAATCCGCCAGAACAGCCGGGCCGAGCCGAGTTCGACGCCGGTGTTCAGCGCGGCGACAGCGAGCGGTTCCCACAGCGACCGGAACAGCCGGCCTTCGCGATCCAGCGCCTCGGCGACCGTCGCCGACGGCCCGGCGCAGCGCAAAGCCAGCACTTTGAGATAGTCGCCGGCGCGGGTGTCCGGGACCCGTCTGGCGCGCTGCAAGATCCACCACGGAACGACGCCCCGGTTCGGTCGCAAATTCCAGCGCCGTCCACTGGCTGCATCGAAGAACGCAAACGCCGCATGCTGCGGCCCCTCGATCGTGCCGAGCCCGCCGGTCCGGGCGAGATAGGTGAGGGCGCAGCGGTTTCCGGCGAGCAGCAGATGGTTGCCGTTGTCGATGCGGCAGCCGAGCTCGGCATCGAAATACGATCGGCATCGCCCGCCGGCCTGGGCGCTGGCCTCGTAGAGCCGCACGCGCCACCCCTCGGCCGCCAGCTCGACCGCGGCAGCAAGGCCGGCGAGACCGGCGCCGACGACATGCACCCGCCCGCCATCCGACCGGCTGCTCATAGCAGACCGTGTCGCAGCACCAGCCAGAGCTTGTGCCGCTTCGACAGGTTGACGCGGGTCGCCGGGTCGCGCCATTCCCGGCGCAGCAGCTCCCGCAGGGTGGCGCGATAGACCGCACCCATGACCGCCGCGGGCCGCATCGCCCGGCGCCGGCATTGCGCCATAGCTTCAGCACTGTCGCGAAAATGCCCCTCGGCGAGCACCGCGACCTCGCGGCAGACAGCCGGCAGCGCCGGATGGCGCAGCGCCGCCATCGGATCGGTGTCGTGGATCCCGTGGCGGTCGAGGATCTCGCGCGGCAAATAGAGCCGGCCGCGGTGGGCGTCCTCGTCGAGGTCGCGCAGAATATTGGTCAGCTGCAAGGCTCGGCCGAGCGCATCGGCGACGCGGTGGGCAGCCTCGCTCGCATCGCCGAAGATATGGACCGAGAGATGGCCGACGGCACTGGCGACGCGGGCGCAATAGAGGTCGAGCGTCGCCAGGTCGGGGGCGCGGATGTCCTCGCGCGCGTCCATCTCCATGCCGGCGATGACCGCGAGGAAATCTTCGCGCCGCAGGCGATAGCGCCGTATCGGCTCCTGCAGGGCGCGGGCAATGACCAGCTGGCGTGGCGGACCGGCGTAGAGCGCCCCGATCTCGTCGCGCCAGGCAGCGAGGGCTTTGAGCTTGGGCGCGACCGGCCCGTCGCCGTCGGCGATGTCGTCGACCTCGCGACACCAGGCGTAAACCGCGTACATGCCGTTCCGGCGGTCGCGCGGCAGCAGCCGCATCGCCCAATAGAACGAGGTTCCGGCCGCCTCGACCCGGTGCCGGATGGTCCGGCGCAGCGCTTCTGCGCCGAGCTGCTCCGGAACGCTGTCAAACGCCGCGTCGCTCACCGCCGATTTCCCGAGGGCCGAAAACCTCGGGCGAGGCCGAGGAAAAAGGCGGCGAAGAAGTCCGCCTTGCCGAGCCCGACCCGTGCGGCCAGCGGGTCGCCTCGGCGCAGATGGCGCAGCAGGCGCGCCGCCAGCTCGACGATGACCGCGCACTCGCAGCGCAATCCTGGCGCGGCGACCCGCCCCGGCAAGGCGCGCGCCGCCTCGACAAGACCTGCGGTGCGGTCGAGAAGCTGGTCGAGCGCCCGACGCAGCCCAGGGGACGAGGCCGGGTTGTTCAGCGCCCCGACCCCGATCCCCGCGGCTGCGAGGTCGCTCAGCGGCAGGTAGATTCGGTCGAGGCGGCGATAATCTGCGGCGCAGTCCTGCAAGTGGTTCAACACTTGCAAGGCCGAGCACAGCGCGTCCGAGGCGGCCCAGGCGTCGCGGCTCTCGCAGTGCAGATCGAGCAATTGCCGGCCGACCGGCGACGCCGAATAGCGACAATATTCCATCAGCTCGTCCCAGTCGCGGTAGCGCAGCTTTTCGGCGTCCTGGCGAAAGGCGCGCAGCACGTCATGGCAGTGCTGCGCGGTCATTCCGGTGGCGCCGAGGCTCTGGCGCATCGCCGCGGAGGCCGGCGCATCGCCGCCCGCAGCACCGTCGAGCACCGCCGCCATGCGATCGAGCCGGCGGATCTTTTCGCCGGGGCTCAGCTCCGGATTGTCGGCGATATCGTCGGCATTGCGCGCGAATCGGTAGAAGGCGTGCACATGGGGCCGCAGGCCGGGCCGGATCAGCCACGACCCCACCGGGAAGTTCTCGCCGCCACGCCCTTTGCCCGATGGAGTCTCGACGCTCCCGCGGCCTTGCGTTTCCGATTCTGCGGTCACTGCAATCATCGCAAGTATCCGTTGGCCGCGAACCAGCCGATCGCGTCGGCGATCGCCTGGCGCGCCGGGCGAGGCCGGTAGCCGAGCTCGCGCGAGGCTTTCACGCACGAAAAATACATCTTCTTCCTGGCCATGCGAACCCCGTCGAGCGTGGTGAAGGGTTCGCGGCCGGTGACCCGAGCCGCCAATTCGGCCGCCGCCGCCGCCGCAAAGGCCATCGCATGCGGAACTCTGAGCCGCGGCGGCCGTCGCCCGACCGTGCGGGCGATTTCCGCCAGGATTTCGACCAGAGCCATATTTTCGCCGCCCAGTATGTAACGCTCGCCGATCCGCCCCGTCCCGGCCGCCGCGAGATGGCCGGCGGCGACATCGTCGACATGGACGATGTTGAGCCCGGTATCGACAAACCCCGGCATCCGGCCGCGTGCGGCTTCGAGGATCAGCCGGCCTGTCGGCGTCGGCTTGAGGTCGCGCGGTCCCACGGGCGTCGACGGATTGACGATCACCGCCGGCACACCGCGCTCGCCGACGAGCGCGCGCACCGCCTCCTCGGCTTGGTATTTGGTGCGCTTGTACGGGCCGATCATGTCCCCGAGCCGGCTCGGCGTATCTTCGTCGGCCGCATCACCCGGAACGATGCCGAGGGTGGCGACGCTGCTGGTGTAGACGATCCGCTCGACGCCGGCGAGGAACGCCGCGGTCAAGAGATCGCGGGTGCCATCGACATTGACGCGGAACATCGCGGCCGGGTCGGGAACCCACAGCCGATAATCGGCAGCGACGTGGAACAGGTATCGGCAGCCGGCAACCGCGCGCGCCAGCGAGGGCGCGTCCTCCATCGCTCCGGGCGCGATTTCGACCGAGAGGTCGGCGAGGTTGCGTCGATCGGCGCCGGGACGCACCAGCGCACGGACCCTATGGCCGGCGCCCAGCAGGACCCGCGCCACCGCCGATCCGACGAACCCGGTCGCTCCGGTGACCAGGCACAAGCCCGGCGACAGCGCCATGTGTGCACTCCACCAGTTTGCCGGCCCCCCTGGGTTCACGGGACCGGTCGCAATGTCAACGGAGCGAAGCGAGCCTGTGCTGGACCGGCGGGCGCCGGCCATCGCCGGACGGCTGCACGGTCATGGTGATCTGGCAGCCCCGGAAGGGACGGGCGGCGCGGCGGCCGCCGGCACGGCGACCGCCGATGAATCGGCTGGCGCCGAAGCGGCTGGCGCCGAAGCGGTAGGCGGCCGCCCGGCCGACGCCGCACCCGCGCCCGCCTCGGCTGCTCGGGCGCGGGCGGCTTGCGCCTTGTCGGGCTCGCCCAGCACGTCATAAGCACGGGCGAGGCGCGCCCATCCGGTGCTGTCACCGGGATTCTGTTGGAGACGCTGCGCCAGACGCTCGACCATGGCGCGGATCATTGTCTCGCGCTGCGCGGGCGTCATCGATTCCGCGGCGGCGACATCCTGCGCCGTCGGGCCGGAGCCGGGCGCCGCTGCGGTCGGTGGTCCCGAGGTCGGCGATCCCGAGGTCGGCGACAGCTCGGCAAGGCGGTCGGCGACGGCTTGGCGCCACGGCGCGTCGGCCGGCGCGGCGGCCAAGAGCGCCTGCAGCTTTTGCCGGGCCCCGGCGGTGTCGCCGCGCTGCAGCGCTGCCTCGGCGCCATAGTAGCGCGAGCGCGGATCGTCGGGCGCCTTGGCGAACTCGGCCTCGGCCGCCGCCGTCACCTGACCCCGGGCGGCGAGCACCAGCACCTCGCCAAGCTCGGCAAGGAGCCCGGTCTCGGCCGGCGCCAAGGCGATCGCATGGGCATAGGCCTCGCGCGCCTCGGGAAACCGGCTCAGCGCCGCCGAAGTCCGGGCGAGCAGAATCCAGCCGCGCAGATCGCCCGGCGTCTGGCGCAGATGCGCCTTGATCCGGTCGGCCGCGGCGGCGAGTTCGGCAGCGCGGTGGGGTGCCGCGGCATCGGTGACAGCGCCGGGAGCGATGGCCGCGGGGGTCCCGAGCGCGAAATAGAGGGCGATCGCCGCCGCCGGCAACAGCCCGGCGATGCCGATCGCAGCGCCGAACCGCCATGAAGTCTCGGTGGCGCTCTCGGCCGACGCCGCCCTGCCGGCGCTTTCTTGCTCGGCCGCGGCCAGCATGCGCCGGGTGATCTCGGTCCGCGCGACCGCCGCCTGCTCGGGCATCAGCCGGCCTTGCGCCAGTTCGATTTCGATGGCGGCGAACTGGCGGCGATAGAGTGCCGTGACCGGCTCCTCGTCCTCCGCGCCCGGCCGCGGCGCCCGGATCAGCGGCCGCAGCAAGGCGGCCAGCGCCGCCACGGTCAAACATCCGGCGACGATCCAGAACCAGGTCATGCCTGGTCGCCGAGCAGTTCGGCGGCGCGCGCGCGCTCGTCCCGGCTCAAATCGGGGACGGCCGCATCGGGCCGGCGTCGTCGCGCCCGCAACAGCAGCACGCCGGCCGCCCCCAGCACCAGCAGCGGCGGCATCAGCCACAACACCCAGGTCACCCTCTCGAACGGCGGGTCGAGCAGCACGAAGACCCCGTACCGGGCGACGACATAGTCGAGCACCTGCTGATCGGTATCGCCGTTGACCAAGCGCTGGCGCACCAGCAGGCGCAGATCATGGGCGAGATCGGCGCTGGACTGCTCGATCGACTGGTTTTGGCAGACGAGACAGCGCAATTCGCTGCCGATCGCCTCCGCTCGCGCCTCGAGCACCGGATCGCCGAGCCGCTCGGAGGGCTCGAACGCCCAGGCCGCCGATACCAAGCCCGTCGGCACCCAGGCCGCCGGTACGCCGGCCGCGAGCAGTAACAGCGCCGCGACGAGCAGCCGCCGGATCATCCGGGGTCCGCCGGCCGCGGGCCGATCGCCGGCGCCGTGCGCGGCGCCGGCAGCCGCATCCGCACGCGCCGATCGCTCAGCGAAACAAGCCCGCCGAGCGCGGCCAGCAGCGCGCCGAACCACACCCAAGGCACCAGCGGGTTGTAGTAGGCGCGCAGAACCCAGCCGCCTTTTCCGTCGGGATCGCCGAGCGCCAAGTAAAGATCGCCAAAGCCGTTGGTGGTGATCGAGGTGTGCGTCGTCCAGGTCTGGGCGAGCGGATACCAGCGCCGTTCGGGATAGACGGCGAAGGGCGTGTCGCCCGGCCGCTCGACGACGATCTCGGCGCGCTGCGCCTGGTAATTTTCGACATTGCCCTGGGTGACGCCGACGAAGTGCAGCGTGCGGCCGGCGATGTGCAGCTGGCTGCCGGGATGGACCGTCTCGATCCGCTCGCTGCGCCACGCGGTCGAAACCGTGATCCCGGCGATCAGGACGCCGACGCCGAAATGAGCGAGCGCGTAGCCCCAGGTGCCGCGCGGCAGATGCCGCAGCCGGCGCAGCACGTTACCCGGCGGCAACTTGCCGAGCCCGGTGCGGTCGGCGAGATCGGTGAGGACGCCGAGCATGGCCCAGCTCGCCAGCGCGATCCCGACGAGGGCTGCCGGCGATGCGCTGCGATCGAAGAGGAAGACGATCAACGGGGCCAGGACGGCGCCGACCAGAGCCGGCGTCAGGCGGCGCAGAGCGCCCCCGAGCTTTCCCTTGCGCCACGCCAGCACCGGGCCGATTGCCATCGCGATGATGCCGGGAGCCACGATCGGCACAAAGGTCCGGTCGAAATAGGGCGGCCCGACCGACAGTTTGACCCCGCTCCACACCTCGGCGAAGAGTGGATAAAAGGTGCCGAGGAACACCGTCGCCATGCCCGCCGCCAGCAGCAGGTTGTTGAGCACGAGGGCACCCTCGCGGCTGACCGGCGCAAACGGGTTGCCGGCGTCGAGGCTCGGTGCGCGCAGCGCGTAGAGGACGAGGCCGCCGCCGATCACGATCGCGATCAGCACCAGGATAAAAACGCCGCGCGCCGGGTCGAGGGCAAAGGAATGGACCGAGGTCAGGATCCCCGAGCGCACGAGAAACGTGCCGATCAGGCTCATGCCGAAGGTCATGATCGCCAGCAGCACGGTCCAGCGCTGCAGGGTCTCGCGCTTTTCGACGACGGCCGCCGAGTGGATCAGCGCAGTGCCCAGCAGCCATGGCATGAACGACGCGTTCTCGACCGGGTCCCAGGCCCACCAACCGCCCCAGCCGAGCACGTAATAGGCCCACCAGCTGCCCATCGCGACGCCGATCGTCAGCCCGCACCATGCGGTCAACGCCCAGGGCCGGACCCAGCGCGCCCAGGCGGCACCGACCCGGCCTTCGATTAGGGCGGCGATCGCAAACGAATATGAGATCGAAAAACCGACATAGCCGAAATAGAGAAATGGCGGATGAAAGGCGAGCCCCGGGTCCTGCAGCAGCGGATTCAGGCCGCGGCCGTCGGCCGGGACCGGAAACAGCCGGGTGAACGGGTCGGAGGTGCCCAGAATAAAGGCGAGAGTGCCGAGGCCGAGCAGCCCCTGGATCGCCAGCGTGCGCGCCCGCAGGCTCGCCGGCAGCGAGCGGGAGAACAGCGCCACCAGCCCGCCGAACAGCGCCAGCATGAACACCCACAGCATCATCGAGCCTTCGTGGCTGCCCCACACCCCGGTGACCTTGTAGAGCATCGGCTTTTTGAGGCTCGAATTCTCGAACACGTTAAGCACCGAGAAATCGGAGACGATGTGGGCGTGGACAAAGATCGCGAAGGAGAGCGCCACCAGGCCGAGCTGCAGCACGGCCGCCGGCCGCGCCACATCCATCAGCGGTCGGCTCTTCGCAGCGGCGCCAGCCAATGGCACCAGCCCCTGCACGGCCGCCACCAAGAGCGCCAGCACGAGCGCGAAATGGCCGATCTCTACGAGCACGTCGCTACACCGCAATCAGCCTGCCGAGCCCGAAGATCCTGGCACGATCGTCCATTTGACGCCACGGTTTACTGAGCGAGCAGCATGCGGCCGTAAGGCGCCATCGCGGCTAGGCGGCTCGCGGCGGTGTGGGTCAATACGGTCATCACGTCGCGGCGGATCGTCCCCAGCTCGTCGCTGTCGTAGACCCAGCGGGCGCCGTCGACCTCGCACAGCCGATCGACCGCCCAACTCACCTGATGCTGCGCATAAACCATGTCGCGGCGGGCGCGCAATGCTTCCATCTCGGTGATCTTGCGGCCCGAGCTGACCGCGGCTGTGCTCGAGTTCGCGCCCGGTGTGCAGCAGCAGGGTCGCCGCGTCGATCGCGGCCGCAGCCTCGCCGATCGCCATCTGTACGAATTCGGACTCGGCCACCCGCCGCACCCCGCGCGACACCCGGCCGGCCAACGACCGGCACGCAACCTCAAGCGCGCGGCGGCCGAGCGCGATCGGCACCGGCGGCAACGAATAGGAGACGAGAAAGCCGCGCGGCGCGCGCAATACCGGGTATTCGGGATGCACCGAGGCACCCGGCGGGGTGCCGGCGAACAGGTCGCTGACCATGACCGAGCGATGTTCGGGCACGAACACGTCGTGCAACATCAGCGATTTGCTGCCGGAGCCGGCGAGGCCCAGCGTCTGCCAGTCGTCGACGATCTCGATCTCGGCGAATGGCACCAGCAGATAAGCATGGGTATGCGGGTCGCCCATCTCGCCCAGAAAGGCGCCGAGGATCGCCCATTGCGCATAATCGCAGCCGCTCGAGAAGGTGTACCGGCCGCTGAGTCGCCAGCCGCCCGGCACGCGCCTGGCGGCGGCGCGCGGCGCCAGAGACGAGGCGGCGACCGCTTCCGGATCGGCGCCCCAGACATCGACCTGCGCCTCTTCGGGATACTGGGCGATAATCCACTGATGCTCGGCCAAGACCGCATAGACCCAAGCCGACGACGCGCAGCCATAGGTCAACTCCTCGACGATGCGCGAGAACAGGCTGAACCGGCCCTGCATGCCGCCAAAGCGCCGCGGCTGCAGGATGCGCATCATGCCGGCGGCACGGTATTCGGCGATGGTCTGCACCGGCACCGTCCGCGCCGCCGCCGCCCCGGCCGCCCGCTCGGCGAGCCGCGGGACCATCGCCCGCGCCCGCTCCAGCACCGCCCGCTCGTCGTCGGGCAGGCTGCTGTCGTCGCCAGAAAGAGAAGCCGTTCCGCAGCGCGTCATATGTCCTCCATCAGATACGCGGTCCCGGTGCCGGCTATGATCCATGCCGCTCGAAGGGTGCATCGGAGCTGGCAGCGGAGCAAGGGGAGGTGCTCAGACGATCGCGCGGCAGCGACTTTGAGGGGCGTACGTCGATCGCCCACCAGGCGCGGGCGTGAGGCCAATATGCGGACCCCGAGCGGGTTGGTCATGACCGAGATGCTCGCTAGAACGCGGCGCAGGAGTCGCGGGTGATGAGGCCGACCGATTGCTGGTGGTACCGGACTTTGTAGGCATCGATCACCGCCGACAGCCGTCGCGCCAGGTCGGGGGTTCGCTTGGCGGCGATCAGCAGGATCTTGGTCGGGTCCGAGACGATGTGGCTGGTCCGCGGGTTGCGCCATTGGCCCTGGCCATCAAAGACGGTGAAGCCGTCGGGGAAGTTCGGCGTGATGGTCTGCGCCGCAAACTCCGCCCATTCGCCATCGGTCAGCAGCTTGCGCCCCGTGATGCGACGGCCGAAAAACACCTCGGCCACCAGCATCCGCTGTTCTCCCGGCAGCAGGCAGGCGTAGGGAGCGGGCCGCGGGGTTAGCGGCGCCGGCGACGCGGCACAGCCGGCGAGCAACGTCAACGCCAGCCCTGCCGCCAAGCTCGGCTCAAGCTTGTCCAATTTGCCACCCTTGCCTGGACTTGCTCGGATGGTCCGTGCCATCCACCTCTTCGAGCCCGATATCGGCGCGCGAAAGGCATGGACGTCCACGGATTATCTCGTACGACCGTAGCGTTCATGCGAGAGGCATCTTGCCGGCGAGATGTGGTGTAACGACTGCGGATGAGGCAGTGCTACTCTGACCCGCCACCGTCAACGGGGTGAAACAAAGCGCTTACGGATTCGCCGTTGTGGATGCGGCGCATAGCTTCGGCGAGTGCCGAAGCCACCGACAATATCTTGAGCTTGGGGACGCATTTCTCGGCAGGGATCGGAACGGTGTTGGTCGAAACGATTTCGAGCACGTCATGCTGCTGGTTGAGGCGATCGAGAGCGCCCGCCGAGAACAAGCCATGAGTGCAGGCGATGCGCACCGAGCGGGCATCGCGCTCGCGCAGCCGCTCGAGCAGCTCGATCACCGTGCTGCCGCGGGCGATCTCGTCGTCGAGCACAATGATGTCGCGGCTGGCCACATCGCCGATGATAGCGCTGATCTCGACCCGGTCGTCGCTGAAACGCTGTTTGGCGCCCGCCGCCACCGGGACGCCCAGCAGCCGGGCAAAGGCGGCCGCCGCCTTGGCATTGCCGAGGTCGGGCGACACCACAACCGTATTGGCCAGATCGCATTGCTTGAAGTGGCCGGCAAGCTCGCGCAACGCGTGCAAGTGGTCGACCGGTATACTAAAAAATCCGTGCACCTGGGGTGAATGCAAGGTCATCGTCAGAATGCGGTTGGCGCCGGCGGTGACCAGGAGGTCGGCAATCAGACGGCCGCCGATCGAGATCCGCGGCGCGTCCTTCTTGTCGGAGCGCGCGTAAGCATAGTGGGGCATCACGACCGTGGTCCGCGATGCCGACGCCCCCCGCGCCGCGTCCAGCATCAACAGAAGCTCGACCAGATGCTCCTGCACCGGCGGGACCAAAGGCTGAATGATAAACACGTCGCGTTCCCGGCAATTAGCTTGGAGCTGCACACCGAGACAATCGTTTGCATAGCGCTCTACCTGCGATGGCAGCAACGGAACCTTGAGGTGGCTACAGATTTCCGCCGCCAAAAGCGGGTGTGCGCTGCCACTGAAGACGGCGATTTGGGTCAACGACCGCACCCCTTAGGTAATCGCGCTTCGGGCGACGCTACTCCGCCGCCTCCCGGACATCGGCCGGCTCGACCTTGGCGGCGCAGAATTTGAATTCGGGGATCTTGCCGATCGGGTCGAGCTGCGGGTTGGTCAGGATGTTGGCGGCGGCTTCGGCGTAGCAGAACGGGATGAACACCATGCCCGGCGCCACGGCGCTGTCGGCGCGCGCCTTCAATTCGATCATGCCGCGGCGGGTGGTGACGCGCACCGGGTCGCCGGCGGCGATGCCGAGCCGGCGCAGCTCGCCGGGCGCCAGGCTCGCCACCGCCTCGGGCTCGAGCTCGTCGAGCACGCTCGCTCGCCGGGTCATGGCGCCGGTATGCCAATGCTCGAGCTGACGGCCGGTGGTCAGCACCATCGGGTATTCGAGGTCGGGCTCCTCGGCCGGCGGGATGATCGCCGCCGGCACCAGCCGGCCGCGCCCCGAAGCCGTCGGAAAACCCTCGCCGAAGACGATGTCGTGGCCGGGCTCGTCCTCGGCATCGCACGGATAGGTCACCGAACTCTCGCGCTCCAGGCGCTCCCACGTGATGTTGTCGAGCGACGGCATCGCAAGCTTCATCTCGGCGAAGACGTCGCGCGGATGCGGGTAGGACCAGTCGAGCCCGATGCGCCGCGCGATCTCTTGGATGATCCACAGATCCTCGCGCGCATTCCCCGGCATCGGCAGGGCGCGGCGGCCGATCTGCACCTGGCGGTTGGTGTTGGAGACGGTGCCGTCCTTCTCGGGCCAGGCCGAGGCCGGCAAGACGACATCGGCGTATTTCGCGGTCTCGGTCAGAAACAAATCCTGGACGACCAGATGTTCGAGCTTGGCCAAGGCCTCGCGGGCGTGCTGCACGTCGGGGTCGGACATCGCCGGGTTCTCACCCATGATATACATGCCCTTGATCTCGTCGCGATGCACCGCGTCCATGATCTCGACCACGGTCAGCCCGGCCTTGTCATCGAGCGGCGTGTGCCACAGGGCCTCGAATTTCTCGCGGACCGCCGGGTCCGTGACCGATTGATAATCCGGGTAGACCATCGGAATGAGCCCGGCGTCGGAGGCGCCCTGCACGTTGTTCTGGCCGCGCAGCGGATGGAGCCCGGTGCCGGGCCGGCCGATCTGCCCGGTGATCAATGCCAGCGCAATCAGGCAGCGCGCATTGTCGGTGCCGTGGACGTGCTGCGAGATGCCCATGCCCCAAAAGATGATCGCCTTCTCGGCGCGGGCGTAGGTGCGCGCCACATGGCGCAGGGTCGCGGCGTCGACGCCGCAGATCGGCGCCATCTTTTCCGGAGAATAGTCGCGGATGTGCTCGCGCAGTATGTCGAAATCGTCGGCATGGGCCTGGACGTACTGCCGATCGTAGAGATCTTCCTCGATGATCGTATGCAACAGCGCGTTCAGCATCGCGACATCGCGCCCCGGATTGAAGCGCAGGGTCAGGGTCGCGTGGCGCACCAGGCTGTGGCCGCGCGGGTCCATGACAAAGACCTGGGCGCCGCGCTTGGCCGCCTGCTTGAAAAAGGTCGCCGCCACCGGATGGTTTTCGGTCGGGCGCGCGCCGATGACGATGATCACGTCGGCGTCGCCCGCCGCGGTGAACGGAGCCGTGACCGCACCCGAGCCGATCCCCTCCATCAGCGCCGCGACCGAGGAGGCATGGCACAGCCTGGTGCAGTGGTCGACATTGTTGCTGCCGAAGCCGGTGCGCACCAGCTTCTGGAAGAGGTAGGCCTCCTCGTTCGAGCCCTTGGCCGAGCCGAAACCGGCCAGCGCGCGCTTGCCGTCCCGGTCGCGGATCTGTCTCAGCCCAGCGGCGGCGCGGTCGAGCGCTTCCTCCCAGCTCGCTTTGCGGAAATGCGTATAGGGGTTGGCCGGGTCGATCTCAACGTCGTGCTTGGACACTCCTTCCTTGCGGATCAAGGGCTCGGTCAGCCGGTCGGAGTGATTGACATAGTCGAAGCCGAACCGGCCCTTGACGCACAGCCGGTTGTGGTTGGCCGGCCCGTCTTTGCCCTCGACCGCGACGATGCGGTCGTCACGGATCTTATAAGTCAGCTGACAGCCGACCCCGCAATACGGGCACACGCTGTCGACCTCGCGGTCAGGGGCGTTGGCGTAGACGCCGTTCGCATCGACCAGGCTCGCCGGCATCAACGCCCCGGTCGGGCAGGCCTGCACGCATTCGCCACAGGCGACGCAGGTGCTGCTGCCCATCGGGTCGTCGAAGTCGAATACAATCTTCTCGTGATAGCCGCGCGCCGCCATGCCGATCACGTCGTTGACCTGCACCTCGCGGCAGGCGCGGACGCACAGATTGCATTGGATGCAGGCGTCGAGCTGAACCGCCATCGCCGGGTGGCTGCGATCGGGTGCGGGCGCGGTGCGTCGCGGAAAGCGGCTCGCGGCGACCCCGACCCGGTCGGCCCATTGCCAGAAGGGCGACTGCGGATCGTGCGCGGCGGTCCGCTCCGGCTGATCGCCGACCAGCAATTCGAACACCATTTTGCGCGAAAACCGGGCGCGCTCGCTCGCCGTCTCTACCTTCATGCCCGGTGCCGGCCGGCGCACACAGGAAGCGGCCAGCACCCGCTCGCCCTCGATCTCGACCATGCAGGCCCGGCAATTGCCGTCGGCGCGGTAGCCGGGCTTCGGCAGCCAGCACAAATGCGGGATTTCGATGCCCTGGCGGTCGGCGACCTGCCAGATGGTCTCGCCGGGCATGGCCTCGACCTCGGCGCCGTCGAGGGTGAAGCGGATCGGTTCGGTCATCGGGAAATCTCCCGCGAGGGGACCACCCCGGCGCAGGCCGGGGCCCATGTAGCCACCGTTCGAGCGACTGAACCATGGGTCTCGGCCTTCGCCGGGATGGATTTTTGCGGCACGCCAAGAAAAAAAAGGCGCATCGGGTCAGACATGCATCGTCTCCTCAGCACATTATAACCGCCTCCGCAGTAGCTCACATTGATATAGTGGATAAATTCTTCCATCATCAACAGTCACAGCGATCCCGAGCGTCCTTCGGTCCAGCGACCAATACCGCCCGAAAAAGCCACGACGATCCCATTATTGATGACAATATCGCAACCTAACAGCTGAAAGCGAACCGAATATTTCGAAATTTGGCGATCCAGCTCGTCTTGAAGATTTTGAGATTGCCCGGGGACAACCGTCCATATGCTGACAAAAATCGAACAGAGCCATACCGCTAGTTTGCAAAACATCCTATTTATCAATCGTGTTGGGCCGTTGGAGAGACTCGATAGAGTCACATCTCTCGATCGTCCCGGCTTTCTTTGAACGTGCGAACAGGGAAATCACGTCAGATCCTCGCGGAAATGCTTCAGCACCTGCTTGACCGGGTTCATCGCCGCCTGGCCCAAGCCGCAGATCGAGGCGTCGCCCATGACCTGGGTCAATTCCTGCAGCAGATCCTCGTCCCAATGCGGCGCGGTCATCAGCTTGACCGCCTTTTCGGTGCCGGCGCGGCACGGCGTGCACTGGCCGCAGCTCTCGTCCTCGAAAAAGCGCAAGAGGTTCAGCGCCACCGCCTTCATGTCGTCCTGGTCGGAGAGGACGACAACCGCACCCGAGCCGGTGAAGCAGCCATGCGGTTCGAGCGTGCCGAAATCGAGCGGGATGTCGGCCATCGCCGCCGGCAATATGCCGCCGGAAGCTCCGCCCGGCAGATAGCCCTTGAACGCGTGACCCTCGGCCATGCCGCCGCAGAACTCGTCGATCAGCTGGCGCGCGGTGATGCCGGCCGGGGCGAGCTTGACCCCCGGATCCTTCACCCGCCCCGACACCGAGAACGTGCGCAGCCCCTTGCGCCCGTTGCGGCCGTGGCCGGTGAACCAGTCGGCACCCTTCTCGACGATGTCTCGCACCCAATAGAGGGTCTCGATGTTGTTGCACAGAGTCGGCCGGCCGAAGAGCCCGACCTGCGCCGGGAACGGCGGCCTTTGCCGCGGCAAGCCGCGCTTCCCTTCGATCGATTCGAGCATCGCCGATTCCTCGCCGCAGATATAGGCGCCGGCGCCGCGGCGAAGATGGATATGGGTATCAGGTGACAATCCAGCTTTTTCGATGGCGGCGGTCTCGGCTTCGAGGATCGCTTGGCATTGGGGTATTCGTCGCGCAGGTAGATATAGATGTCGGTGGCCTCGACCACCCAGGCGGCGATCAGCATTCCTTCGAGAAAGCGGTGCGGGTCGGTTTCGAGGAAATAACGATCCTTGAAGGTGCCGGGCTCGCCCTCGTCGCCATTGACCGCCAACAGGCGCGGCGCGGGCTCCTGGCAGCACCAGGCGCCATTTGCGCCCGGTCGGAAACCCGGCGCCGCCGAGACCGCGCAGCCCCGAATGCTCGAGCGCTTCGATCAGCTCGTCGGGTTTGCGCTCGCCGGCGAGGCAGGATTGCAGCAGGCGATAGCCGCCTTCCGCTCGATACGCGTCGAGACCGACATAGGCCGGGACCGGCATGTGCGTCTCGCGGGCAGCTACGGCCGCGGCGACTGAAGCGGCGGTTGCGTGCTCGTGCAACGCGTGGCCGATCGCGACGACCGGGGCGCGGTGGCAGCCGCCCATGCACGGCGCGCGCACGACCCGGACCGCGTCCCCAAGCCGGCTCTGCAGCTCGCCCAGCAGGGCCGGGGCGCCGGCGAGCTCGCAGGTCAGACTGTCGCAGACCCGCACGGTCAGCGCCGGCGGCGGCTTTTTCGTCGTCCATGACGATGTCGAAATGGGCGTAGAACGAGGCCGACCTCGTAGACCTCGACGAGGGCGAGCCGCATCTCTTCGGCGAGTGCGGCGAGATGGCGCGCATGCAGGCAGCCGAAATGATCCTGCAGCAGGTGCAGGTGCTCGATCAGCAGATCGCGCCGCCGCTCGCGGTCGCCGAGCAATGCCTGGATCTCGTCCAAGGCCGCCGGGTCGACCTGCCGGCCCTTCGGGTGATCGAGCCCACGCCGCCGGCCCGACGCCGGGATGGATGCGGCGGTCGTGCCTTACGGTCTGAGGCATGAGCCTGCTCGAGCCCTCTCCGCCCTTCAGGGGGAGAGGGAGGGGCCCGCGCGCAGCGCGGGAGGGTGAGGTGGGCGTCCGCCGTCACTCGCAATCGCCCCCACCTCACCCCGACCCTCTCCCCCCAAGGGGCGGAGAGGGAGAATTTGGTGCGAGTCATGGCCGGTCTACACCGCCCCTTCCTTGTGCAACTCGGCGATCGCGTCCTCGGCGTAGCCGAGCCAGCCAAGAATGTCGTCGGTGTGCTCGCCCAACAGCGGCGCGCGCTTCACCTCGACCGGCGAATCCGAGAGATTGATCGGCGAGCCGACCTGGACATAGCGGCCCCGTGTCGGATGATCGACCTCGACCAGAAAACCGCGTTCGTAGAGCGACTTGTCCTCGTAGATGTCCTTCATCGACAGGATCGGGCCGCACGGCACGTCGACCTCGTTCAGCGCCTCCATGACGTCGAACTTGGTCCTGGTCATCGTCCATTTTTCGATGATCGAGAAGCATTCGGGGATCTTCGGCAAACGCGCCTGCGGCGTCGCATATCCCGGGTCGGCGATCAATTCCTCGCGGCCGCACAATTTCATCAGCGGCTCCCACGACGGCGGCTGGATGATCACATAGACCCAGTCGTTCTGACCGCCCGGGGCGCAGCGCAAGGCCGCTCCGGGCTGGCCGCCGCCCGAGGCGTTGCCGGCGCGGGGCACGGCATCGCCGAATTCCTGGTTCGGGTATTCCGGCAACGGCCCCTTCATGATGCGCTGCTGGTCGCGCATCTTGACCCGGCACAAATTCAAGACCGCGTCGGTCATCGCCACCTCGACGCGCTGGCCCTTGCCGGTGCGCTCACGCTGGAACAATGCGGCGAGGATGCCGGCGATCGCGTGGACGCCGGTGCCGCTGTCGCCGATCTGGGCGCCGGTCACGGTCGGCGGGCCGTCCTCCCAGCCGGTCGTGCTGGCCGACCCGCCCATGCACTGCGCGACGTTCTCATAGGCCTTGCAGTCGACGTAGGGGCCGGGGCCGAAGCCCTTGATCGAGGCGTAGATGATGCGCGGGTTCAACTCCTGGAACCGCTCCCAGGTGAACCCGGCGCGGTCGAGCACGCCGGGCCCGAAATTCTCGACGATGATGTCGCAGCGGCGCACCAGCGCCTCGAGCACCGCCTTGCCCTTTGGCGCCTTCATGTTGACGGTGATGCTGCGCTTGTTCGAGTTCAGCATCGTGAAATAGAGGCTGTCGGCGCCCTTCACATCCTGCAACTGGCCGCGGGTGATGTCGCCGCGGCCCGGCATTTCGACCTTGATCACGTCGGCGCCCATCCACGCCAACAGCTGGGTCCCGGTCGGCCCCGCCTGGACATGGGTCATATCGAGGATGCGCACACCTTCCAGCGCTTTGCTCATGTCTTGCCTCACCTTATTTCGGATGCCGGGGCATCATTGCACATCGTCCCGCTCGTCGTTTCGGGCTCGAAGGCATTGGCGTCGTCGCGGGTCGCGTCGAGAAAATCGCCGTGCTGCTCGACGTGCGCTGCGAGCCCCAGCGTGTGCTCGCGCGCCAGCCGCTCGGCGAGCTCGGGGTCGCGGCGTTCGAGCGCCTCGATGATCCGCATATGGTCGGTGATCGAGCGGGCCGCACGATTGTCTTGGTGGATCGTGATCTTGCGGATCGCGCGCATGTGGATGAACAGGTTCTCGGTCATTTCGGCGAGCAGCGCGCAGCCGCTCATCTTGATGATCGCCTGGTGAAAGGCGATGTTCGCATCCGAATACTCGTCGAGCCGCTCGCCGTCGTTACCCGTGCGGAATTCGGCCATCAGCCGGCGCAGATCGGCAATTTCCGCGTCGGCGGCGCGCTCGGCCGCGAGCCGCGCCGCCATGCTTTCGAGCGCCGCCATGACCGTGATCATCTCGACGATCTCGCGCTTCGTCTTGCGCACGACAAAGATGCCGCGGCGCGGGCGGGTGCGGACAAAGCCCTCCTGCTCGAGCAGGGTCATCGCCTCGCGGATCGGGGTGCGGCTGACGCCCGAGCCCCTCCGAGAGCCGCCGCTCGTCGAGCCGGATCTCTTGCGCGTGGTCGTAGATGTCCATCGCGGTGATCGCCCGCTTCAGCGCGGCATAGGCTTCCTTGCGGAAGCTGCTGCCGGTGTCCAGCCGCGGCACGTCGAGCGTGGGGCTGGGACGTGGGCCGGCTTCGGACATAAACCGAGATATATGGTATACCAGATGACGCGGCAACCCGCTTTTCGCGCCCCCAGCAGAATGTAGGGCGGGTGCAACCCGCCGCGCCGCCTCGGAACCGACGGCGGGTTGCGCTACCCAATCCACCCCGCCCTACGACTGATGGCTGGATCAGTTCGGTTTGCGCCGAAGCGATTGAAGCAGAAGTGCCGGGATTGCCGCCCCAAATTTGAAAACGGACCGCTTAATCCGCACGGACCCAGGAGATGCCTGATGATGACGCTATGTATTCGATACAGGTTTAACCCCGATAAGCTCGCCGACATTGAAACTTATTTCGAGCTTGAGCAACGGGTTATCGAACGAAGCGGAGGCAAGGTCGTGGGATATTTTCTACCGACCGATTTTGCGGGCGCGACGGACGAGGCGATCGGCTTGATCAATGTGCCGTCGCTCGCGGCTTACGAGGAATACCGCAAGACGTTGGCCGACGACCCCGACCACAAGAACAACATCTCCACGCTGGTACACAGCGGCGCTCAGGTCGCGATGAACCGTTTCTTCATCCGGCGCGTCGAGCCGAGGAGCTGAAACGGCAGAATGCAGGGCGGGTACGACCCGCCGCGCCGCTTCGGAACCGTCGGGCGGGTTGCGCTACCCGCTCCACCCGCCCGACGACGCTATTCGGCGGTGCGCTGCCGCTCACCTGCCCTACGGCGCTAGCCGCCGGCGAGGTTCGGCGTCATCTCCAACGGCAACCCTGGATGACCGGTCAGTCTCTCGCCGTCCGCCTGCATCTCGCGGGCCCGCTTTTTCACCGTCGGCAGAAGGGAGGCGATCTTGTCCAGGTCCAGATCGGCCGCGACCCCAGGGTAGCCGGCCCGCTCGATCATCGCTCCCAATTTCCTGTTCTCGAACTGCGCGAAGACCCAGCCGAGCGGATCGTCGACCAATGTCTTGTCCCAAAAGATGCGATGGTTTTTGTTGCGGGGGCCATAATGGTAATGCGGGAACTGCCAAAAACAGTCGAAGGCCAGGATCTCGGTTTCTTCGACGTACGCCCTTCCCGTCGACCCGCCGACATCGGTCAAGACGTGGACAGCGAGGCCGCCGTCTCCGCCCGCCTGGCGCCGCATCTCGAGCCCGAATCGAATATTCCCGGCCTCGAAGATGTCGGTGCCCCGATTATGTTTGACCGTATTGCGCTTGGCGGCGAACAGCGCCCTGGCGCAGGCTTCCACCGCGGGCAGGACATCCCGCACCTCGGCAAGATCGGTCGCCGCGGCGACTTGCGGGTAGCCGGCCCGCTCCAGCATCTTCGGGAGCTTCTTCTCCAGCGTCCGGATCGTCCACCCGATCGGGTTGCCGTCGGCGATCGGGTCCATCCGGTAGAGCTGGCACGAGTCGCTCAAGGTTTGAGGCAGGTCATCCGACATCGTCGGGCCGGCGGTCTGCAGATCATGATTTTCCGGCCCGTAGACATAGCTTTTTTCGAAGTCGAAGCAGTTGAACCGCAGCAAGGCTGTCTCCTTGCCGGCGACCTCCGCCGTCACGGCGATCGAGATGCCCTGGTCGGCATGATCATGAATGTTGCCGTCCCACAATTCGTGTCTGACGGTGAACGTCAGGGGACCCGCCGTGAATCTCTGCGATGCTTCCATGATGTGTGGGCACTCCTCTTGAGACGCTGCCGAGAGTGTACAAAACCGCCGCGATCATCGCACGGATTTCTCGCCCTGCAACCCGCGTCGAGCGCAGGGCGGGCGCTACCCGCCATCTCTGCCGCTCAACCGCTTGGCGGCTGCGCTCTCTGCGCCCGCGCGATGCTGCTCAAAGCGGGTTGGGGCCGACGACTTCCCAGCGGTGGCGCTGGAAAAGCCCGTCGTGTTCGTCGGCGTTGGCCGGGCGGCGCTCCGCGAGGTCCTCGAGCAAGCCGCCGGCGGCGGCCGGGGTGTAGAGAAACAGGACGCGGCCGGTTTCGCTCCCGGTGTTCTTCCAGGCATGCGGGATGCCGCGCGGCATGAAGGCGCAGGCGCCGGGCCCGCCGACGGCAACCTCGTCGCCGATCTTGAAGGTGAACTCGCCGGCGAGCACCCAGGCGACCTCGTCGCTGTCGCGGTGCAGATGGAACAGGCTCGCGGTGCCGGCGGGCAGAGTTTCCTCGAACATCATGATGCTCTGATCGGTCTCGCGGCCGAGGAGCTTCAAGGCAAAGGAGCGGCCGGGCGTCGGCGAGTCGAAATTCCTCCCGCCGCCCGCGGGCACGACAAAGCCTTTTGCTGCGGTCATGTTGCTGTCCTCCCTCCGACCGGTATCAGGATAAAGGGTCGGCGGCTCGATCTGGCCGCGCGGATTGGACGCGCGCTCCACCAACCTACACTACTACAAGGACGAGCCCGAGGTGGAGCGCTTCGTTCGCGCAGCGAGGCAGCCGACAAACAAAATTATCGCCGACACGCCCTACGCTCGCTGCTCCTCGCCGAGCTTCTTCGACCAGGCGGTCAGCCGCTTAGCGAGCTCCCACGCGGCCTCGTAATAGGTCGACAGCGAGAGCGCCATTTGCGCCATCTCGACGCCTTCTCCGGCCCGCTCCGCCTCGGCCAGCGCGGCTCTCGCAGCCTCCTCTGAGCGCAGCCGCGCCGACCCCATAAAAACGATCGTGTCCTGAACGTTGTGGCGTTGGAAGCGATGGAGTGGCTCCAAATACTCCGCCAGGATCCGCAGAGCGCGCGCATCCCTGCTCCGCAGGAAGCGGGTGTCCTCATTAAACATTCTTGGAATTCCGCTTCATCACAATGCTCCTTAAGAACAGGGATCAAACCTTCAATCAGTGACAGGCTGTGAAAGCCAACTGTGATCACGTGCTTAGCAAGATTCTGTCCATCGGACGCTCCTTTAACTAACCTCCGCACGCACTCGTCGACACAGCGTAAGAAGGCATTCTTGTTCAGGTCGCGCCAACGATATGGCAAGGGGCGCAAGAGCAGGTGAGTGCATTGCTCAATACATATGCTCTTTCGATCCGCCGCTGCATAGGCGCCATCCTCAGTTGTCCATTGGCCGCCGTCTGGATTTCCCGTGGGAACGCGCGGTTCGTCTGGATTGAAGTTAGCCCTTTACAAGAGGTGCCGCCGCCGCAAGCTGAGCCACTTGCCGGTCGTCGAAGTCATCCGGAGACGCGTAAACACCATAGATCTGAGCAAGGGCGATCTGGTTGTCGTTGAGCGCCTCAGTGATACGGCAGCATTGGTCGAATAGCCAATCGGGGCGCCGGTCTGCACCGTACGCGATCCGTTGCGTTGCGGCAGCTTCCGCCCGGTTGGCGCATCGGTATCCCGTAGGTGTGCGCTTCCAGGGTGCAATGCGGTCCGAGCATAGCGCCGTCCTGATCGACAGCGAGGCCTCGACTGCGGGCGCTCCGCGAATGCAACCGTCGCAAGCTGACGATCATCCGACCAGCACCTCATCGTCGCAGTGCCCAACCGGCGGACCCACCGAAGCGTGCCAACGGGCAAAGCAACCCACCGGCTAGGAGAACGTATACAGTACGAAGTTGGCGGATTATGATGGTGACGCACCATTCCTGGCTGCACCACGACGCTGCGCGGCGTTTTCCCGCAGCTTGCCGCAGCCGGTCCGGACCGCTCCTTGCGGAGCGGCCCCGAACCCCCTCCTCGCGGGGGGAAGGAATGGAAGGGGTCAGCTGTGCCAGCGGAAGGCTTGCGGCTTTCTCCCCGAGCCTTGGCTGAGCACGATGTTGACCAGGGCGGGGCCACGATGGTTCATCGCCTCGTCGAGCGCGCCCTTGATGTCTTTCGGGTCCTCGACAAAAAAGCCCTTGCCGCCGAAGGCTTCCATGACCTTGTCGTAGCGGGCGCCGTAGATCAGCGTGTTCGGCCGCATGTTGAACATCGGGTTTTCCGGGATTTCCTCCATGCCCGGGCCGATGCCGCCATTGTTCAAGACGACGATCTTGACCGGAAGGTTGTAGCGCGCCAGCGTCTCCATCTCCATGCCGCTGAAACCGATCGCCGAGTCGCCCGACAGATGGATGACCGGGCGGTCGGGGTGCACGACGGCGGCCGCGATCGCCTGCGCCGAGCCCCAGGCCCATCGTGCCGTAGGTGCCGGCGTTGAGGCAGGCTTTGGCGCTGAATACCGGCAGCATCGTCAGCCCGATATCCATCGTGCCGGCGCCCTCGGCCGACAGGATCGAGTTTTTCGGCATCCAGGCGGCGATGTCCTTGAAAGCGCGGTAGTAGGTCGCCGGGGCGCTGTCGTCGTCGATCTGCGGCTTGATCTGCGCGGCGTTCTCGGCCGCCTTCTTGGCGATCATCTGCCGCCACGGCGATTCCTTCGGATGGAACCACTGGCGCCCGCCGAGTGCGGTGTTCAGCTGCTGCATGATCGCCTTGCCGTCGCCGACCAGCGCCACCTCGGTCGCCTTGTTATGGCCGATCTCCTCCGGCGCGATGTCGAGCTGGATGACCTTCATGTCCTTGGCGTAGCGCGGCGGCTGGCCGAAATGGAAGATCCAGTTGAAGCGGGCGCCCATCAGAAACACGACATCGGCGTTCTGTAGCGCGAGCGTGCGCGCGGCCGCGACCGACAGCGGGTGGTCGTCGGGCATGATCCCCTTGCCCATCGGCGAGCGCAGAAACGGCAATTGCGTCTTCTCGATAAAGGAGCGCACCTCACTCTCGGCATCGGCCCAGGCCATCCCCTTGCCGACGAGAACGAGCGGCCGCTCGGCGCGCTCGAGCAGACCCAGAGCCTGCTCGATATTCTCCTGGGGTGCGATCGTCCGCGGCGGAGCGGGGGCCTTCTGCACCTCTACGACGTTTTTTTCGTCGCACTTGCCGGTGATGATGTTGTCCGGCATGTCGAGATAAGTGGCACCCGGACGTCCATAGATTGCGTGACGTGTCGCCATCTCGACGTAATAGGGAATGCGCTCGACGGTGTCGATCGCGTGCGCGAATTTACAGAAGGGCGAGGCGATCACCACCTGGCGCTCTTCCTGAAAGGCGCCCATGCCGCCGCGATAGGTCTCCGAGGCGCCGCCGATCAGGATCATCGGCCAGCAATTCTGCTGCGCGTCGGCAAGGCCGGCGAGCCCGTGTACGACGCCCGGGCCGGTCACGACGATGCAGGCGCCGGGCCGCCCGGTCAGATAGCCGTAGGCGCGCGCCGCATAGGAGGCGGCCTGCTCGTTGCGCATGCCGACATAGGCCACACCTTCCTTCTGCGCCGCCGCGGCGATCGGGCCGACCGGAAATCCGACAACCCCGAACAAATGGTTGATACCCTGCTGCTTCAGGCTCCTGGCGATCAGGGTGGCGCCGTCGATCTCAGCCATGTTTCTCTCCCGTTTGGTGAGGCGGACGCCGACCGATGCGCGTGACGCCGCCGGGCCCGGTTGTCGAAGAAGTCTACACGGCGGAGATTACGCATTTATCGCGGCTCGGGGAAAGGCTTATCCCGCTGGGAATGGCGCCCCGGCCGATTTGCCGGGCGCCCGGCGGCATGACTTCATCCGCCTACAATCTTACAAAATCCCTTGCCCGGGCTCGACCCGGGCATCCACGACCCGTGCCGGAGGCCGTGGGTGGCACCCCAACGCGGCATTGTGGACCCCCATCGTGCCCCACCCTTTTGCACCCCCTCGCAACCGGGAAAAACCGCGCAATTTATCCCCGGCGGTCAGCCCGAAGGCAAGGGTGTCCAAGTCGCCAGATCGAAACGGCTGCCCGCCGGCAGTGCAGAGTAGGGCCGTCCATCGTGAAGCGCGCCGTCCGTGATAAAGACGAAGCCAGGGCCGATCACGCTTAGCGTGTTGCGGATGACGACCGCCGCCGTCCCGGCGTCAATTCCGATCCCGAGAAGTCCGGCATGCGCCGCGACAACCCGGGCCATATCGTTTTCCCGGTGCCGCTGGCGGATATGCTGATCAACTGCGACATTCCACAGATAGCCGAAACCCCGTTCATGGCCGGGCGACATCAACACCTGAGTGCCGACCGGATCGCCCCGCACGAGATAGGAACCTTGTATGGTGGCGCCCGCCGAGTTCCCGGAGATCAGCCCGCCTCGATCCAGAACGCCGCGTAGCGCGCGCTCCGTCCGGGTTCCGGCATACGCGTCAACCAATCGCCATTGTCGACCGCCGCCGAAGAACACCGCGGTTGCGGTGACCAGCGGAGCAACAAATTCCTCGCTGTCAGCGGTGTCCCGGTTGATCGTATCGAGGCGCGTGACGCTCCCCCCGGTCTGCGCAACGAAAGCAAGCGGATGGCGCTCAACGCTATCGTCGGCAGTCGGGATGTAGACCCATCGAGTGCCGCCAAGCCGCAACATGGCTTGCCTAATCACCGGCCCGAAGGCGCCACCGCCGATCAATATTAGGGAGCCATTTGCCGGCCCCCATGATCGCATTTGCGCTAACGCCTTACCGCTTCCCAACACGGTGATCGCAAAGACGGCTTGGAGTAGATGCCTGCGGTTCATCTGTCTTTCATACCTCAACCGGCCAGCGGCGGACGACCTCATAGCGCCGCTTGCCGCCACTCCAAACGGCGAGCGGCATAAGGGTAACTCGCATTATGCGCCCCTCTGTGCACCCCGCACGGGTTCCAGAGGGCGGCAGAAACGGTAGATTGGCGGATTGCCTTGGGGTTTTTTCAATCCCGCGAGGCCGCGTCAAGCCCGCCCACGGGATACAACGTGTCAGAGGCTCCGCCCGAGAACCTCAGGACTTTGTGGCGATCGCGTCGGAGCCCTCGATGCGCGAGGCGAGTGCCGCGGCGAGGAACCGGTCGATGTCGCCGTCGAGCACCGCCCCGGTATTGGCGGTCTCGACCCCGGTGCGCAGATCCTTGACCATCTGGTAGGGCTGCAGCACGTAGGAGCGGATCTGGTGGCCCCAGCCGATCTCGGTCTTGGTCGCGTTCTTGGCGTCGGTCACCGCCTCGCGGCGCTGCAATTCAGCTTCGTAGAGCCGGGCGCGCAGCATCGAGAAGGCGTGGGCCCGGTTCTGGTGCTGTGAGCGCTCGCTCTGGCACTGCACGACGATGCCGCTCGGGCCATGGGTGATGCGCACCGCGCTGTCGGTCTTGTTGACGTGCTGGCCGCCCGCACCCGAGGAGCGATAGGTGTCGATGCGCAGATCCTTGTCGTTGATCTCGACCTCGATCTTGTCGTCGACCACCGGATAGACCCAGACCGAGGCGAAGCTGGTGTGGCGGCGATCGTTCGAGTCGAACGGCGAAATACGCACCAGGCGGTGAACGCCGCTCTCGGTCTTCAGCCAGCCATAGGCGTCGGGGCCGGAGATCCGCACGGTGGCCGATTTGAGCCCGGCCTCCTCGCCGCCGCTCTCTTCGAGCCACTCGCTCTTATAGCCATGGGCTTCGGCCCAGCGCACATACATGCGCAGCAGCATCTCGGCCCAATCCTGCGCCTCGGTGCCGCCGGCCCCGGCATGGACCTCGAGATAGCAGTCGTTGCCGTCGGCCTCGCCCGACAACAGGCTTTCGAGCTCGCGACGGGCCGCTTCGGCGCGCAGCCTCTCGAGGCTCGCCTCGGCTTCGGCGACGATCCCGGCCTCGCCCTCGGCCTCGCCCAATTCGATCAGCTCGAGGGCCTCCTCGACCGCGCGCTTCGATCCGGCGATAGCTGCCGATCGCCTGGTCGAGCCGGGTGCGCTCGCGCAACAGCTTCTGTGCTGAAGCGGGATCGTCCCACAGGCGCGGATTTTCAATGTCGGCGTTCAGCTCGGCCAGGCGCCGGGTTGCGCGTGTCCCAGTCAAAGATGCCTCCTCAGCAGCGCCAGCGACTTTCTGATGTCGCCGGCCGCAGCCTCGATTTCAGCGCGCATGCTTCGCTCCTCCGTCGGTTTCGGGCTGTTTCAAACGCTGGTTTTAATATAGGCCGCCGGTGCCGCCGGCGGGAGCGCCGCGCCGCGGCAGCATCGCGCTGTTGCCGCGGCCGGGCCCGGTCGCGGCATTGCCTCCACCGGCGGCGGGGGCACCCGCGGGACCGGCGTTGAGGTCGGCCGAGTTGGCGTCGGCCGAGTTGACGTCGCCGGGGCTCGTGTTGCCGGTTCCCGCGTCGCCGGGGCTCGCGTTGCCGGTTCCCGCGTCGCCGTTCCCCATGTTGCCAGTTCCCGCGTCGCCGTTCCCGGCGTCGCCGTTTCCGGCATCGCCGGCCGAGGCGACCGGCGTGGCGTTGTCGCCGGGCGCGCCCTGATGATCGGAATGGCGGGTTTGGCCGGGCTCGGTTCCGGGCTTGTAGGCCTCGTAGATCGCCGGCCCGCCGCCGGAGACCGGCAGCCCGGTCGCGGCGCTGACCCGATAGAGCCGCAGGCCGGGCGGGATGCGGAAATCGGTCGCCGGCGTGTTCTTCAACGCGGCAATCATGAAGTCGCGAAAGATCGGGGCCGCGACATGCCCGCCGGTCTCGTCCTTGCCGAGGCTTTCCGGATCGTCGTAGCCGACATAGACGCCGGCGGCGAGGTCGGGGGTGAAGCCTTCGAACCACGCATCGCGGTAATCGTTGGTGGTCCCGGTCTTGCCGGCGATCGGTCGGCCCACCGCCTTGACCGCGTCGCCGGTGCCGCGCTGCACCACCCCCTCCATCATCGTCACCACCTGATAGGCCGAGCCGGGGTCGGCCACCTGCTCGCGGGTGTCCGGGATCACCGGCACCGGCTGATGGTGCCACTCGACATCGGTGCAGCCGTCGCACGGCCGATTGTCGGCGCGGAAAATAGTCTTGCCGTTGCGGTCCTGGACCCGGTCGATCACGGTCGGGGCAACCTGCTTGCCGCCGTTGACCAGCATCGCATAGGCGGCGGTCAGCCGCAGCGGGGTGGTCTCACCAGAGCCGAGGGTGATCGAATATTCGTGCGGCACATGGTCCATGATGCCGAAGCGTTCGATCGTTTTGGCGATCGGGTCCATCCCGACCATCGTGGCGAGGCGCACCGTCAGGGTATCGATCGACTGCTCGAGCCCGATGCGCAGCGGGGTCGGGCCGCGGAAGCGGTCGGCCTCGTAATTGGTCGGCGTCCACATCGGCAGCCCGGCGCCCTGCGGCAGCGAGATCGGGGCGTCGCTGACCCGCGTCGACGGCGTAAAGCCGTGATCGAGCGCGGTCAGAAAGACAAACGGCTTGATCGCCGACCCGGTTTGTCGATACGCCTGGGTCGCGCGGTCGAACTGGCTGATCGCAAAGCTGAACCCGCCGCTGATCGCCAGCACCCGGCCGGTATGCGGATCCATCGCGACCAGCGCGCCCGACACTTCCGGCACCTGGCACAGGGTGAAGCCGGCGGGCGCGCGCTCCTTCGCAGCGGCCCGGGTTTTGCCGGCCGCCTTGGCCTCCTCGGGCGCCGTGGTACTTGTCGGTCGCCGTGGTCTTGTCGGTGCCGCTTTTGGCCGCCGGTGGCGCGATCGGCGCCACCATCACCACATCCCCGGCCTTGACGACGTCGCCCGCGCCGCGCGGGAACGGTCCGAGGCTGCCGTTGCGGTAGCGCGGCCGGGCCCAGCGCATCTGCGAGAATGGGATCTCCGAAGTGTCGCCGTTGGCCAGGCCGATCGCCGCCTCGCCGGGTGCGGTGCGCAGCACGACCGCCAGCTGCCAGCCGACATCGGTCGCCACGGCGGGAACCGCGACCGTGCTCAAATTCGTGATCCAATCGCCGCGCGGGTCGATATGGGCGATGGCACCGCGCCAGCCTTCATGGCCATGGTCATAGGCGACCAGCCCGTCGCGCAATGCCTTGTCGGCCGCCGCCTGCAGGCGCGGATCGAGGCTGGTGCGTACCGACAGGCCGGCGCCGTAGAGCGCCTTTTCGCCATAGCGCGCGAGCAGCTCGCGCCGCACCTCCTCGGCGAAATATGGCGCCTTGACCGCGCCCGCTTCCTGCCGATGGTGCAGAACCAGCGGCTCCGCCTGGGCCGCTTCCGCCGCGCCGCGGCTGATGAAGCCGTCATCGGCCATGCGGTCGAGCACCCAGTCGCGACGCGCCGTTGCCGCCTGCGGCGAGCGCACCGGATTATAGCGGTTCGGCGCCTTCGGCAGTCCGCCCAGAAAAGCTGCCTCGCCCAGGCTCAACTGATCGAGCGACTTGTCGAAATAGGTCAGCGCCGCCGCCGCGACGCCATAGGCGCCCGAGCCGAGATAGATCTCGTTCAGATAGAGCTCGAGGATGCGGTCCTTGGACAGCGCCGCATCGATGCGGGTGGCGAGCAGGATTTCCTTGATCTTGCGCGAGACCGAAACCTCGTTGGACAGCAGCATGTTCTTGGCGACCTGCTGGGTGATGGTCGACGCCCCGATCGGGCGACGGCCGCCGCGCAACCGGCCGACATCGGTGATCCCGGCGCGCAGGATCGACAGCGGATCGATCCCGTGATGGCTGTAAAAGGTCTTGTCCTCGGCGGAAATGAAGGCCTCGGTGACCGGCTTGGGAATCGCCTGGATCGGCACGAAGACCCGTCGCTCGGCGGCGTACTCGGCCAGCAGCCGCCCGTCGCCGGCCTGGACCCGGGTCATGATCGGCGGCTGATAATGCGCCAGCTGCTGGTAGTCCGGCAGATCGCGGCCGAAATACCAGATCGTCACACCGACAAATCCGCACCCGGCGATCGCCAGGATCACCGCGCAGACGAAAAGAAATCGGATCAGCTTGACCATTCGTTCGAGCGGCTAGACGCGGGCGCCCCTGTTGCAGTCAACGCCGCGACCACCCCGGGTCCCGCGCGGCACCGCCTTATATGCGATGTCGCAGTTGATGGTCCAAGGAGTTTTGCTGCTCCGCCAAGCCCGGTGACCACGCCACGCCCGGCCCGCGTATAAAGCCCAATGGACGAAGGCGCAACGGACGAGGGCATTGTCGCGGGAGGTTTCACTATATACATTGTGACTTGCGAGAAACCGCCGTCCGCCTGACGGGCGCCGCGCCCGTCAGGATGTCGCGCGATGAGTCTGCGCATCGGCGGTATGCCTGCCGCTGCGGCGGGCCAGAGCGCTGGACGGCGCGGATTGTCGGAACCTGAAGCTGTCCCCCTGACGAGATTCGCCATGGCCGAACCCCAATCGTTCCGATCAGGCATGAGTTCAGGCGTGGCCGGCTTCCTTGCACACGGGATCGCGCCACCGGCCGAATTTCGCGCGGCCGCGGCAGCGCGCCTCGGAGTTACGCCCGAATGGCAAAGCGCATGCTCATCGACGCCACCCATCCCGAAGAAACCCGGGTGGTGGTACTGAATGGCAATCGTCTGGAAGAGTTTGATTTCGAATCATCCACAAAACAGCAGGTAAAAGGAAATATCTATCTTGCCAAGGTGACGCGTGTCGAGCCGTCGCTACAGGCGGCTTTTGTCGAATACGGGGGCAATCGGCACGGCTTTCTGGCCTTCAGCGAGATCCATCCCGATTATTTTAGAATCCCGGTCGGCGACCGTGAGAGGGCCGGAGACGGCGGGTATCGCGCCGATCTCGCCGGACTTGAAATCGGCGCCGAAGACGCCGGAGTGCCTCTGGCGGCGGCCCTGCCCGAGCCGGTCGCTGTCGTCGCGGCGCCGACCGGGGCAGACGATCCGGTGGCAGAAGAACCGGCCGGCGACGACGACAGGGCGGACGGCGAAAAAGCGGACGGCGAAAAAGCGGACGGCGACACGCGAACCTGGGTTCGAGCGGTCGTGGGGAGCGGCGCCCGGCACCGCGGACGAGAGTACCGCGGACGAGAGCTCCGCGGACGAGAGCTCTGCGGACGAGAGCACGGCGCCCGGCACAGCGGACGAGAGCATGGCGGCAACGGGCGCAGCAGCCAGTGTCGCCGAGGAGGGGGCGGCGCGCGCCGAAGCGGCCCGAGCCGAGCTGCCGTGGGAAGATGTGACGCCGTTCGTCCCGGTTGCCCCCGATGCCGGTGCGGCGCAGCCGGGGTTCGCGCCGATCTCGGCGGCGTCTCCGGATATGCCGGGTGAGCCGGTCGGCTACGCGGCATTGCGAGCGGGCGACGCTGGCGCCGAGATGCGGGCCAATGCGGCGGCGGATCGAGCGCCGGCAGCCGCGGACGATATCGTTGCCGAGGCCGCCGAGACGACACCCGAGCTGGCGCGCGCCCGGCTCGAGGGCGAGACCAGCGACCCTGAAATCATCGAGACCCTCGGGGGCGACGAGTTCGAAGAGGCCGAGCGCCAGCGCTCGCGCGCCCACTCGTCATTACAAGATCCAGGAGGTGGTCAAGCGCCGGCAGATCATGCTGGTCCAGGTCACCAAGGAGGAGCGCGGCAACAAGGGCGCGGCGCTGACGACTTATCTCTCGCTCGCCGGGCGCTATTGCGTGCTGATGCCGAACACCGCGCGCGGCGGCGGCGTGTCGCGCAAGATCACCAGCCTCAGCGACCGCCGGCGCTTGAAGGACATCCTCGAGGAGCTCGACATTCCCGAGGGCATGGGGGTGATCGTGCGCACCGCCGGCGCCGAGCGCTCGAAAGCCGAGATCAAGCGCGACTACGAATACCTGCTGCGGCTGTGGAACGAGATCCGCGAGCTGACATTGCGCTCGACCGCGCCGGCCCTGATCTATGAGGAAGGCAATCTGATCAAGCGGTCGATCCGCGATCTCTACACGCGCGATATCGACGAGGTGCTGGTCGAAGGCGAGGACGGCTACCGCACCGCGAAGTCGTTCATGAAGATGCTGATGCCGAGCCATGCCAAGCGGGTCCAGCCCTATCGCGACCCGCAGATCGGGCTGTTGCACCGCTTTCAGGTCGAAAGCCAGATCGACGCGATCCACTCGCCGATCGTCCAGCTGCGCTCGGGCGGCTACGTCGTGATCAACCAGACCGAGGCGCTGGTCGCGATCGACGTCAATTCCGGCCGCTCGACGCGCGAGCGCAACATCGAAGAGACGGCGCTGCGCACCAACCTCGAAGCCGCCGAAGAGATCGCCCGCCAGCTGCGCCTGCGCGATCTCGCGGGGCTGATCGTGATCGACTTCATCGACATGGAGGAGCACCGCAACCAGGGCGCGGTGGAGCGCCGGCTCAAGGACGCGCTCAAAAACGATCGCGCCCGCATCCAGGTCGGGCCGGATCAGCCCGTTCGGCCTCCTCGAAATGTCGCGTCAGCGGCTGCGCCCGTCCTTGGTCGAAGCTTCGACCCAACCCTGTCCGCATTGCGGCGGCACCGGGTTCATCCGCTCGACCGAATCGACGGCGCTCTATGTGCTGCGCTCGATTGAGGAGGAGGGGATGCGGCGGCGCTCGGCCGAGGTCTGCGTCCATGTGCCGACCACCGTGGCGCTCTACATCCTCAACCACAAGCGCGAATTCCCTGGCGCAGCTCGAAACGCGCTACGGGGTCCATGTGCTGGTGGCGCGCGACGACGCGCTGATCCCGCCCGCCTTCCGCCTCGAAAGGCTGCGCACCTACGAGCCGGGCGAAGCAGCACCCGCGGTCCCGCTGCCGTTGACCCAGGCGCCGGAGCTCGAAGAGGAGGAGCCGGAGGAAGAGGATGCCGGCGAGACCGAGGCCGCCGAGGCCGAACCGCAGGGCCGGGAGGACGACGAGGAACGCGGCCGCGGCCGTCGGCGTCGGCGTCGGCGCCGGCGGCACGAGGACGAGCGGGGTGCGCCAGCGTCGCCGCGTGCCACGGAAGACGGCGCAGAACCATCCGACGAATCGGTCGCCGCCTCGGGTCGCGTGGCCGGCGCGGAGCACGGCGGCGCCATGCATGCCGGCGAGGCGGAGGCCGATGCGGCCGGGGCCGAGACGCGAGACGGCGACGTGCAGGATGGCGACCCGCAGGATGGCGACGCGCATGATGGCGACTCGCAGGATGGGGACGCGCAGGATGGCGACGCGCAGGGGGAGGACGACAAGCTGCGGCGCCGTCGCGGCCGACGCGGCGGCAGACGCCGCGGGCGGCGCGAGGAGATTGCGGGGCCGAGCTTTGAGGATCCGCGCCCGGCTTCGGAGACGATCGAAGTGGCGGCCATGCCCGGCGAGGACGAACCCGCTGATGAGGTCGATCCTCGGGGCGAGGGCGATCCTCCCCAACTCGATGACGGCGATTTCGCGGCCGGGAAAGCCGTGGGGGCGAGTGCGGCAGCGGCTGCGTGGCCGGCGGATGCCCAGGCGGCTGACGGGATCGAGACGACGAGCCTGCCGGCGCTGGCCGGCGAGGCGGCGAGCCGATCCAGCCCGGCTGCGGCGGAGCCGGCAGAGCCGTCCCGAACCATCCTCGCCGTTGACGACGCGCCGGGCGACCCGGTCTGGGCGCCGATCGCCAGCGGCGGCGAAGCGGCGCCGGAGGGCGGCACGGAGCCGGGGTCGGCGCGGCACTCGGCCGCCGAGGCCGAGCCCTCCGGCTACCGGGAGAACACCCCGCAGGGTGAGGTAACCGAGCCGAGCCCGGCGACGCCGCCGGCCGGCCGCCAACCCCCCGCCCTGACTCAATCTCCGGTCATGGCCGAACCGCAGCCGGAACCGGCCCCGAAGGTGCAGACCGTCACCGAAAAGCCGCCGAGTCCGCGCAGAGGTTGGTGGCAGCGCCTGATGCAGTCCTGAGAACGAGCGGACCTGAGAACGAGCGGACCCGAGAACGAACGGACCCGAGAACGGGGCGCGAGGGCGGGCTGGGCGGCGCCCATTGCCGCCGTCTCGTCGCAATCCTATCCTGCGCCTTCGCCGGGGGACACCAGAGCCGGTCCCGCAGGCTGGGGCGAGGCTCGTCTGACGCGCTCTAAAGGGCGTCCCCGATGCTGCTTTGCGTTTTCCTGAGAACCTCGGTTTTCGTCCTCTCCGCGGCACTCGCCCTCGCTCGGGTCGCGATCGCGCACGAGTCGGGAGCCGGCAACCGCGTCAGCCTGTTGCGGGATACCGAAATCGAGGGCGACATCCGCACCATGATGATCCCGATCTGGAAGGCGGCCGATCTCGATCCGGACGCCGTCCACGTCTATCTGGTGGCCGACGACAGCATCAACTCCTTCGTCGCCGGCGGTCAGAATATTTTCATCAATTCCGGTCTAGTTTTGCGAGCGAAGTCGCCGAACCAACTGATCGGTGTTCTCGCGCACGAGACCGGCCACATCGCCGGGGGACATCTGTACAAGGGCGCGGAGGCGATGCACGACGCCAGCATTGAGGAGATTTTGGCAATGGCGGCGGGTGTGGCCGCGACGGTCGCGTCGCGGGGCAGCGACGGCGGCGCGGCGCTGCTGGGTGCGGCGGGCGTCGGCCAGCGAGCCTTTCTGCAATTTTCCGTGACCCAGGAAGCGACTGCCGACCACGCCGCGATGAACTTCCTTGATGCAACCCATCAATCGGCGCGCGGGCTGCTGCAATTTTTTGAGATTCTGCAGTCCGAGGAAATGCTGACCGGTGCTCATGAAGACCCCTATCTGATGGATCACCCGTTGACCCAGGAGCGGATCGATTATGTCCGTGATCATGTCGAGCGCTCGCCCTATTCCGACGCTCCGGACCCGCCCGATTACATTGCGATGCTGGCGCGCATCAAAGCCAAGCTCGCGGCCTTTACCGAGCCGCCGTCGACGACCTTGGGCAAATATTCGGAACAGGACCGCTCGGTGCTGGCGCGCTACGCCCGCGCCATCGCCTATTACCGCACCCCCGAACTCGACAAGGCATTGCCGATCATCGACGAAATGATCCGCGAGGCTCCGCGCGATCCCTATTTTCGCGAGCTGAAAGGCCAGATGCTGTTTGAGAATGGCCAGATCAAGGATGCGGTCGGGCCGTACCAGGAGGCGGTGCGCCTCGATCCCGATGCCGCCTTGCTGCGGATCGAACTGGCACAGGTCTACATCGAGAACCACGATCCGGCGCGGAACAAGCTGGCGATCGCATATTTGAGCGATGCATTGCGGACCGAGGACAAGGATGTCGATGCGTGGCACTTGCTGGCGACCGCCTATGGCCGCGACAATCAGATCGGCATGGCGGCGTTGTCCCTGGCCGAGGAAGGGCTCGCCGCCGACAACAAAAAGGACGCGGTCCAGGAAGCCGGCCGCGCCGAGCACCTGCTGCCAAAGACCGGCGCGGCACGCGCTCGCGCGCAGGAGATCCGCCTAGAGGCCAAGAACCTCGACGATTCAGATTAGCCAGCCGGATTGAGCCGGTCGGATAGAGCCGAGCCCGGCATCCCGCCGCGGCTCACAGCAAAGGAGCTGATGTTGATGCTGGTTCGCGCGCGATCGGCGATTTTGGCGCTCGCCTGTGTGTTTGTTGCCGCGGCACCGCTCGTCTCGGTCGGAGCGGCCGAAACGTCGCCGGTGCAACGTCAGGACATCGAGTCGATCATCCACGACTATCTCCTGCAGCATCCCGACGTCCTGATTGCCGCGCTGCGTGCGGCCGAGGACAAGCTGAGCCGCGACAACGACGCCAAGGCGACGCAATCCGTAGCGCAGAACCGGCGCCAGATCCTGGATGACCCGGCGACTCCGGTCACGGGCGCTCCGCATGGCACTGCAACGATCGTCGAGTTCTTCGACTACCGGTGCCCCTATTGCAAGCAGGTCCAGCCCGCGCTCGACGCGCTGCTGAAGCAGGACCCGAAGCTGCGGCTCGTCGATAAGGAATTTCCGATTCTCGGGCCGGTATCGGTCACCGCGGCCCGCGCGGCGCTGGCGGCGCAGCAGCAGGGCAAATATGACGCCTTTCACGCGGCGATGATGGCGGCGCGCGGCAACATCACCGACGAGACGGTTTATCAGGTGGCGGCCTCGGTCGGGCTCGATGTCGACCGTCTGAAGCGCGACATGGCGTCACCCGCGATCAGCGAGCAGCTGAAGGCCAATCTGGCGCTTGCCGACGAGCTGAACATCCACGGCACCCCGGCCTTCATCGTCGGCGACCATCTGGTGCCGGGTGCGGTCGACCTCGCCGCGCTTAAGACCATGGTCGCCAATTCGCGCAAGCAATAAGGACAAATCTCGGGTCGGCGCGGCCCTCACGCGCCGCGCTGCGCTCGGCCCCTCTCCCCCAGTGCCTTGCTGGAGACGGAGGGGGCCGGACCGAAGGTCTCGGTTGGGTGAGGGCGGTGGGTGAGGGCGCTCCCGGCGCTATTCGAACGCGTAGCGGTAGGCGGCCCCATGCCGGACGATACGCCCCGCCGTGGGTGCGGGGAAATGCGCCGGCAGAAGCCGGGTACCCTTGTCGACATGCTCTTCGATCAGCCGGATGCGGGTGCGGCGTGACTGCTCGCGGTCGGTGCAGGCGGCCGTCGACCATTCCGGCATCGCCAATTGCAGCTGGTGATGCAGCACGTCGCCCATAAACACGGCGCGGTCGTCGCGCGAGCGGGCGTGGATCACGACGTTCCCCGGAGTGTGGCCGGGTGCGGCCTCGAGCCACAGCCCGTCTTCGAGCGCGAAGTCATCGTCGACCAGCTGCGACTGCCCGGTGCGCACCACCGGCAACACACTGTCCTCGAAGGCGAAGCGATGCGGCGTTTCCTCCCCGCGCTGCTGCACCCCTTGCCAATGGTCGAACTCGCGCCGAGCTATGACGTAGCGCGCGTTGGGGAAGGTCGGGACCCAGCGGCCGTTTTCGAGCCGGGTATTCCAGCCGACATGGTCCCAATGCAGATGCGTGCACATCACATAGTCGACCGCCTCGGGCGCGACCCCGGCAGCAGCGAGATCGGCGAGATAGGGCGTCCGCAGCCGGTGGAATTGCGGGCGGGACGGGCGTTCCTTGTCGTTTCCGAGGCAGGAATCGACGAGGATCGTGTGCCGGCCGGTCTTGACCACGAAGCTGTGAAAGCTGAAGACCAGCTTGCCGGTCTGCGGGTCGATCAGCCGCGGCCCGGTCAGATCCGGATTGGCCCGCAGCACCTCGGGGTCGAAATCGGGCAGGAAGTCCTCGGGGGCGATAAACGGCCCCTCATACTCGGTGATGCGATGAACTTCGAAATCGCCGATCCGCGTGACCTGCATTGAACCCGCCTCCACAACCGCTGCCGGGCAAAGCCTGCCCTTCGGCGATGCCGGGGTCGATAGGGCGGCGGACGGTCAGGCCTCGACGAGGTCGAGCCATCGCTCGATCGGCACGATGTCGCCGGCCGTGCGATCGGCCAAGCCCGAGAATTGGCGTCTTGCGCCTCGATCAATGCTTCAGCGTCGCGCCCGCGAAAGAGCCTCTGTCGGAACCGAACTCGACTGGATCGGCGGGGGTGCGGATTGGAACCACGCATCGTCGTCCAATACGGTAGGCGCGAAAGGGAATCGAACCCCTGACCTCTCCCATGTTCTAGGAGCGCTCTGCCACTGAGCTACGCGCCTGTCGGCGCATTTTGTGCCAAAGGACGGCTACCAGCAGCGGTGTCTTGTCGCCCACGCTCTCCACCGGCGGCCAAGCGGGCCTCAAACAATCGCCGCACGGCGTCCTCACGCCCAGCGGGCATCAAGTGCGCGTACCGTTCGACCAGTAAGGTGGGTGACAACCGCCGTCGAAGCTTAACCGAAGCAGATCCCGATGCAAGACATAATGCCAGCTCGCCCAGGTGTGGCGGCAGGTGGGTGGAGTGAACGCCGGGTCGAGGCCGGCCCGCCGGATGGGGCCGCGCCAACCCGTCTTGATCCGGCCACCATGCTCGCAACCGTGGTCGGCGTAGGGATGCCCGCCCGGCCGGCAAAAGGCGGCGCCATCGCGGTGCACCAGATTGGCGAGTGCCATGACGACCCGCGGAGGCAGCTCGACGTTGCTCCGGCGCCGACTTTTCGTCCGGTCGGGCGAGAGGCAGACGGGGCAATGATCAGAGCACGGATGCTCATGCCGCCTGCGGCAAGAGGCAGCCGATGCTTGTCGCAGACCGCCTTGATGGAATTGATCCGGGCGGCGATCTCGGGCCGCGCGGCCCGGTAGTTCCAGGTTTTGTGTGGCCATTGTCGGCAAAGACGGCGAATCCGACCGGCTGCGCCAGCAGGAGAACCATTTCGCCCTCCACGTGTAACGAATGTCAGTTTTCGGGTCGATCCTCGCCCTTTAACGACGCTTCCGATTCCGGAGCCGCGCTCTGATCCGGGCTCTGATCATCGGTCTGGCTTAGAACGAACTCGGTTGCCCCGCTGTCCGGCTGTCGCGCAGCCCCGCGCGCGCCAGGAGGGGCAACACCTCGGCGCAAAAATACGGCAGTTCGTCGAGATAGTTGACGAACGAGATTCCAATTCCCTTGAGCCCCGCCGCGGCCAACCGCACCATGCCCCGCGCAACTTCTTCGGGGTCGCCGACCAAGGGCAGCCCGCCCATGCCGTTGGCCTGATGAGCGCGGATTCGCTGGAACTCCTCGGGCGAGTGTGTCTGCGGCGAGACGTTTTTCATTGCCAGAATGTTGTCGACTGCCGCCCAATCGGCATTGTCGACAACGGCATGCCGGTAATAATCCTGCGCCTCGCGCGCCGTCGGGCGACAGGTGACAACTCCTACCGTATAGACATCGATCTCCCGCCCGGCCTGTCGCGCCAACGCCTGCACACGGCTGATATGGCCCGCCGTCTCATCGAACGAGATGCCGCGCGACACGTTAGAAAATAGCGCGTCGCAGTTGCAAATCGCGAAGGCCTGGCCGGTCGCCGAGGCGCCGGCATTCATGATCAACGGACGCGTCCCGCCATAGGGCTTGGGTTTGGCCCGCACCCCCTTCAATTTGAGGAAACACCCGTCGAAATCGAAATCCTCGCGCGGCGACCAGGCGAGCTTGACGATGTCGAGCCATTCCTGCGCGTATTCGTAGCGCGCCTCGTGATCGCGCAAGGTCGCGCCGAACATCTCGAACTCGCCCTCGTTCCAGCCGCAGACGAGATTGAGGCCAAAGCGGCCTTTGCCGATGTGGTCGGCGGTGACGAACTCCTTGGCGGCGATCAATGGCGGGATCAGCGGCGCGTGCACGGTGCCAAACACGGTGAGCCGCTCGGTCTTGGCCAACAGCCCGCAGGCCCAGGTTACCGTTTCCCAGGTCTCGCCTTGGTAGTCGGTGTCGCCGCCATATCCCTTCCAGCGTCCGATCGGCAGCATGAACTCGATGCCGGCCTGGTCGGCCATCTGCGCCAGCTTGACGCAGTCGGCCCAGCTTCCGGACCAGCGCTCCGGCACCATTGTGACCGCGCGGCCGGAGGAGCAGTTGGCGCCGAACAGGCCCAGCTTGAGCTGGTTGGTGCTGCCCATCGCGGCGCGCTGACCGTTGTCAATCTCGGGGGCCAAGATCTCGCATCCGTCGGCTGTCCGTGCCGCGATCATAATACGCCAGACCCTCCGAGCAATGCCTCGAACCGGCATCCGCCGGACCCCTTGCCGCATCTCCGTCCGGGCCCTTGAGCTCAACCGACGCAAAGGACGCCGCCCGGAAATCATCGCTTGGCGCGATGATGGGGCATGTCGGATGAAGCAAGACAGGGGCCGAGGGTGACAAAGGCGGGGTTAAGTCCCGAAAGAGAGCCCCGGCGCGCGGCTCATGCACCGCAGTGCATGGCCAGGTGGACCGTGGTTTGCAGCGCTTCCGCCGGCCCGCTCGACGCATGGGCGTGCGGCTTGCCGTCGATCTCGCGGCCGGCGAGGTAGAGTGCCGGGAGTGTCGTCTCCGGATCCTGCGGCAAACCACCCCGCCCGGCCTCGACCAGGCTCGATTGCGGGCTGTCGGCGCGGGCCGCGCAGCTGCTCCGCGTCAACGCCACGGCATTGCGCAATTGGCTCGACAGCACGACCAGGGTGCCGTTGAGATCGACGAGCGGTCCGTTGATTGTGACCATCCCGGAGATGCCGAGCTGCGAGGTGGCCGAGACGATGCTGTCGGCGGAGGCGATAAAGGTGCCGGCGGTGATCGTGATGTTGCCGCCGTGGCCTTCGACCGCCTGGGCGATGATGCTGCTGTGGTCGAGGATGACGAACTGTGGATCGATCGTGATGTTGCCGCCGTTGCCGGTCTCGCCTTTGACCGAGGTGGTGATCTGGCTGTTGACGAGGTAGAGGAAATCGCCGATCGACAACGCGATGTTGCCGCCGTTCGCGGTCGAAGTCTGGGCGGCGGTCGAGATCCCGGCGCCGTTGTTCATCAGCAGGCGGACCGCCGAGACGGTGATCGACCCGGCGTCGCCGCTGCCGGTCGACTGCGCCGTTACTTGCGGTCCCGGGCCCGACAGGGTGACATTGCCGGCGACCGTCACGGCAACGTCGCCGCCCTTGCCGGGGCCGGCGGTCGAGCTGGCGATCTGCGCCCCGCCTTGGACCGTCAGGCTGCCCGCCGCGACCGTCACGTCGCCGCCGGGCCCCGATTGCGGGCCGGTTGCCGAGGCGGCGATCTCGGGGCCGGGAACTTCGCCGCCGTCGAGCACCAGTGCCCCCGGCGCGGTTACGTCGACCGAGCCGCCGGCGCCGCCGCCACCCGTGGTGCTGGCGATCTCGCCGCCCGTCGCGATCGTGATCTGCGGCGCCGTCACCCTGACCGACCCGGCATTGCCGCTCGCCGCCGGCGCCGGCAAAGCGACGAACCCGCTGTTATTGCCCGCCCCGGCGGTGCTCGAGCTGACCAGCCCGCCCTCGGCGATCGTGATGTTTTGGGCGGACAGCTCGATCGCGCCGGCCTGTCCGGTGCTCCCGGGCCGCGCGTCCGTTAGAATGCCGGTCGGCAGCGCCGCTCCGGATCCATTGACCAGAACGTCGCCGGCCGACGCGACGATGACGTCGCCGCCATTGCCGGAGGTGAACGTAAGGCTCTGGATTTCCCCGCCGCCGGAAATCGAGAGGCTCCCGGCGGCGACGCTGATCCGACCGGCGTTTCCGGTGCCGGAATTGGCGCTCGAAGCAATGCCGGTGACGATGCCGGGCGTGGCGGACCCATCGATGGCCAGCTGGGCGGCAGCGTTCAGCGAAATTTCCCCTGCATTGCCGCCGCCGTAAGTAGAAGTGGAAATAACCCCGCCGCCGAGCATCATTATATTGTCGGCCGCGACCGCTATCCGACCGGCATTACCCCCTTGGGGGTCGGCGGTTCGTGCGAAGATCCCGGTCGTCGCCGAGTTGCCGATCCCGGTCATGACGAGCTCGCCGGCGACGTTGACCATAACATCGCCGCCCATGCCCAGGCCATCGGTGGAAGCGGAGATCGCACCTCCGTCGACAATCGACAGAGCCCCGGAATTCACCGCCACACTTCCGGCATTTCCGGTGCTTCCCTGGCTGGCTTGCGACGAAATGCCGGTCAGAAAATTTGGGTTTGCCGAGGTCGCATCGATCGTCAGTTGACCGGCCACGTTTACGGAAACGCGTCCCCCGCTCCCGGCCGCAAAAGTGCCGCTCGAAATATCACCATTGTTTACGATCGACAGCGCCCCCGCGACGACGCTGACATCGCCCGCATTTCCGGTGCTTCCCTGGTTGGCTTCAGATGAAATGCCGGTCAGAGAATTCGGGTTCGCCGAGGTCGCATCGATCGTCAATTGGCCTTGGATATTGACGGAAACGCTGCCGGCTTTCCCGGCTCCGAACGTGCTGCTGTCTATGTCAGCGTTGGTTCGAATGCCCAGCGCTCCGGCGGTGATGACCACATCTCCGGCGTTTCCGCTGCCTCCCACATTGTCCGACGAGATCTCGCCGCCGGCTCGGAGTTCGATGCTCGGAGCGCTCACCGTGACCGATCCGGCCATCCCGGCGTCGTAGGTGTCGGAGCTTATCGAGGTGTCGTTCGCATCGACGGACCCAGCTCCATCGACAACGAGAGTGTCAGTCGCTGTAACCGATACGGTGCCGGCGTTTCCTCGATCGGCCGCATTCGCCGAATCAGAATCGGAAGAAATGTACGATCCGCCGCGCAGCGTGATGTTCTGGCCGGATACTCTCACAACTCCCGCCCTGCCGCTGCCGTAGGTGTCGGTGTCGATCTCGCTCTGGTTGGCGGAGCCGGTCGAGTCGAGGAGCAGGATGTGCTGCGCGGTGACCGTGACATCCCCGGCGTTTCCGCTGCCCCCCTCGTTATCCGACGAAATGTCGCCGCCGCCCCGGATTTCGATGTTCGGGGCACTCACCGTGACCGATCCGGCCATCCCGGCATCGTAGGTGTCCGAGCTTATCGAGGTGTCGTTCGAATCGACGGACCCGGTTCCGTCGATCAGGATTGCGTCTGTCGCCGTAACCGTGACCGTGCCGGCGTTGCCTCGATCGGCCGCATTCGCCGAATCAGAATCGGAAGAAATGTACGATCCGCCGCGCAGCGTGATGTTCTGGCCGGATACCGTAACCACTCCCGCCTTGCCGCTGCCGTAGGTGTCGGTGTCGATCTCGCTTTGATTGTCGGAGCCGGTCGAGTCGAGGAGCAGGTCGCGCTGCGCCGTGACCGTGACACCCCCGGCGTTTCCGCTGCCTCCCTCGTTTTCCGACGAAATGTCGCCGCCGCCCCGGATTTCGATGTTCGGGGCGCTCACCGTGACCGATCCGGCCATCCCGGCATCGTAGGTGTCCGAGCTTATCGAGGTGTCGTTCGAATCGACGGACCCGGTTCCGTCGATCAGGATTGCGTCTGTCGCGGTAACCGTGACCGTGCCGGCGTTGCCTCGATCGGCGGCATTCGACGAGTCCGCATCGGAGGAGATGTACGATCCGCCGCGCAGCGTGATGTTCTGGCCGGATACCGTCACCACTCCCGCCTTGCCGCTGCCGTAGGAATCGGTGTCGATCTCGCTCTGGTTGGCGGAGCCGGTCGAGTTCGAGAACCAGGTTGCGCGTTGCCGTGATCGTCACATTTCCGGCTGCCCGGGGGCCGCTGGTGTCGCTCGAGATGGCGCCGCCGTTGGTAAGAGACAAATCTTCGGCGGTGACGGATACGCTGCCTCCTGCGCCCGCTCCCGCCGTAAAGGCTGTTATGGTGCCGAGGTCGGCGATCGACAGCGAGCCGGCGACGACGACGATGTCCCCCGCATTGCCGCGAGTGCCCGGGTCTGTGGCGGTCAGGATGCCGGTCAAAGACGACGATCCCGCTCCATCGATCGTCAGCAGACCGGCGACATTGACGGCTATATTGCCGCCGTTGCCGGTGCTCGCCGGTGCGGTCCCGAAGGCACCGATGGCGCCGTTGAGGATCTCGCCGTCGATCATGCTCAATTGGCCGGCATCAACGGCGACGCGTCCGGCATCCCCGGTGCTGCCGGGCTGCACGCTTGCGGCAATGCCGGTCAAGAACGCCCCGGTGCTTCCGGATCCGTCGACCTTCAGCGGGCCGGCGACATCGAGGGAGAGGTTGCCGCCGTCGCCGGCGCCAAAGGTCGGACTGCCGAGTTGGCCGGTGTTCGTGATCGACAAGGCCCCGGCGCTGATCGTCAGGTCGCCGGCCTTGCCGGTGCTGCCCGGGTCCGATTGAGATTCGATCCCGAGAATGTCCCCGAGCTCTATCCCGGTCGCCGAGGTCTGGTCGATCGTCAGCTGGCCGGCGACATCGACGGCGATGTTGCCGGAATTTGCCGACCCGTCGGTGCTGCTGGCGATGCCGCCTTTGTCGAGGATCGACAACGATCCGGCGCTGATCGCGATATTGCCGGATTGGCCCCTGGCGCTCGCGTGACTTAGCGAGGCGATGCCGGTTGCCGGAACCCCGACGGCCAGAGGCGGTCCGCCCGACCCGTCGATCTGCAGCAGTCCCACGACATCGACGGAAATACCGCCGCCTCCGCCATTCCCCGCAGCATCACTGCCGAGGAGAGCCCCGTTGGTCAGAGTCAGCCGACCGGTCGACACCGAGAGCAGCCCCGCCTTGCCCGGCCCGGCGCTCCCGGTCTGCACCGTTCCGGAGTCGGCCGAGATGACCCCGGTCGGCGCGGTCGAGACAATCATCCCGGCGCCGCTGCCGCTGCCGTAAGCTATGGCATGGACATCTGCGCCGTCGCTCAGGGCGACCTGGCGGTCGCCGCGCAGGATGAGCTGCCCGCCCGCACCCGAGCCATAAGTATCCGCGTTAATTGTGCTGGCATCGATGGTCAGCGTGCCGGACCGGATGAACACGCTGCCGCCGGCGCCGAGCCCGCCGGGGTTGCTGACGTCGAGGGTCGAGCCGCCCTTGATAGCGACCGGTCCAAAGCTGGTCACGGTCAGGGCAGCGGTGTTGCGGGGGTCGACCGGCACCTCGCCGATGCCGGCGACGCTGGCCACATGGATCGTGCCGGCGGGCGCCTTCAGCGTGCCGCCCGCGATCGATACCGGGCCGCCGACCAGCCCGATTGTTCCCGGCAGCGGCCCGAGCGTGCTGCCGTTGACCGTGATCGCCGCCGGCTTTGCCGTCATAAAACCAAAGGCCGCCGGCGGGGCGGCGCTCAGTGTGCTGCCGTTGGGGTTGGTCGCCTGGAACCGCGCGCCGTCCGACATTTTCAGGTAGTCGGCGGTCGAGGCGTGAAAGCTGCCCGAGACGTTGACCGTCGCGTTCGGTCCAAAGACGATGCCGCTCGGGTTGATCAGATAGAGATTGGCCCCGGTGATGGTGGATTTGATGTTGCCGTCGATCGCGGACGGATTGCCGCCGGTGACCCGGCCGATGACGTTGCTGATCGCCGCCGGGCCGCTGAAGGTGGCGCTCTCCTTTGTCGCCAGGCCGAATATTCCGAAGCTTTGGAACAGGCTGCTGCCGACCTGCTTGCCGAGGTTGGCGGTGATCGCGTAGTTGGGACCGGCGAGCGTCCGCGCCGTCCCGAAACTGCTGTCGATCGTGATGTGCTGGGCCGCGGCACCGCGCGCCACCACAGCGGCAACCAAGCAGGCTGCAGCAAGTGAAAAGCAAATTTTTCCCGACAGCAATGCCACGGGTCAAGGTTCCTGCTGCTCCGACAAATCAAGTATGTGGCACGTCATTGAGCGTGTCCAGAACTTGCGGCAAAGACGGTAGTCGTAAACCTTTGCAGCAGGCCTTGGGGCGGCCGCACCTCATTTTCTTCCTGATACCTTTGACGCTATGCCGGTGCGCTGGCGCTCGAACTGCCGTACATCGCGGACGCCGCAAACCCCGAGGTTATAAGGGTCGTCAAGGGTGGGAGGGGGTGGATGTCGAAACCTCCGGAACAGGTGCGGCAGCCCCTACAGCGATTCAGCTCGGAAACGGCCGAAAGCTGCGACGTTCTGGGCGGCCGCGGCGGCTGACCGCTGCGGGTCAACTCGCGTCATACGGCGCGCGGCGGGCGAATGACCGGAGCGGGTCGGGGCCGGGCGGCAGGGATACGGAAGAGCGAGCGTCACAAGAGATGCCGAGGAGCGGTGCGCTGTCGGACGGCAAGTCTTTGCTTGGGGCTCATTCGTGCACCGACGCGCGCCTACCGATCAGGCCGGACCCCGCTGGCCTCGGCAACCTTGCTGGCACGCCCATGCCCCTCTGTCGAGCAGATGAACTTTTCCCAAGTGTGAACTACCTCACACTCCGCGACCGCCTCCTGAACGATGCTGGCCAGCTTGGGCGGATGGGCTGTCCATCTGGGAAATGTCGGTTTACCAAGAGGCGACCCTGGTCGCGGAGGGAACATGATCCTTGCCCAACTCTCGGACCCCCATATCGTCGCAGCGGGTAAGCTGTTCCGTTGCCCGATGCAGGGCACCGCGCCGGATGGCGAGCGGGGCTCGCTCGAGTTCGATACTGCGCCATATCTGGCGCGCGCAGTCGCAAGTCTAAACGCGCTGGTGCCAAGGCCCGATGTCACCGTCGTGACCGGCGATCTCGTCGATCACGGCGAGCCCAGCGAATACGAACAGCTGCGCCATCTGCTGGCACCCTTGTCGATGCCGGTCTTCGTGATTCCCGGCAATCATGATGCCCGAGAGCCGCTGCGCGAGGCTTTTCGGGACGCCCGCTACCTGCCGGCCGAGGGCTACCTGCAATTCACGATCGAAGATTACCCAGTACGGCTTGTCGCGCTCGACACGCTCGTCCCCGGCGAGAACGGCGGGATGCTGTGCGCCGAGCGACTGGGTTGGCTCGACACGGCACTTGCGGCGCAGCCCGACCGGCCGGCCGTGATCCTGATGCATCACCCGCCGTTCGTGACGGGCATTACCTACATGGACAATTGCGGCCTCGACAATGCCACGGGACTTGCTGAAATCGTCGCGCGCAATCCTCAAGTCGAACGCATCCTGTGCGGCCACCTGCACCGTGCAATCGACCGACGCTTTGCCGGCACCGTCGCCGGCACCGCGCCGAGCACGGCGCACCAGATCCGGCTCAACCTCGTCGCCGATGCGCGGATCAGCTTCGTTTTCGAGCCGCCAGGCTACCAGCTCCATCTGTGGCAGCAGGATAGCGGCCTGGTTACCCATACCGCCGTGCTCGACGAGTGGCCCGGCCCCGCCCCGTCGAGCCCGGGTCTGTAACGTTGGAAAGGTCGTTATCCCAGCAGCTGGCTGCACGGTATCGAGATACCCGCTATGGCGGCGGGAGACGCACGGTCCAGCGCGAGGCGCCTCCCGGGGTCGTATGCCCGCCGCGGGCCATGCCGGGTTGACTCTGTCAGAACGGTCTTTCACGGTTGGCGGCGTATTTTCCAGCTTCGGACCACACACGCGCCATGAGCCCCTCGAACGCCGCGCCGCAACAATTGATCTCCGCATTGCACGCATCGGGCCGCAAGGCGGCGCTCGCGATCACCGGAGGCGGCAGCGGGGCGGTCGGCGAGCTGCTTCGAGTTCCCGGCGGCTCTCGGCTGCTGATCGAGGCGCAGGTTCCCTACGACGCGCTGGCCCTGGCGGCGTTTCTCGGCTTTGCACCGGCACAGGCGTGCAGCTCCGACACCGCTATCGCGATGGCACAAAGCGCACGGGCGCGCGCCGCCAGGCTGGTGCCGGGTACTGGCGTTGGGGCGGGCACCGATCTGGTTGGCCTTGGTGCTACGGCGGCACTGGTCAGCGATCGCCCGCGCAAGGGCGAACATCGCTTTCACATCGCATCCGCCAACGCCGCCCAAATCGCGCACTGCACTTGCGTTCTGGCCAAGGGCCGACGCGATCGCGCCGCTGAAGAAGACCTCGTTTCGCGTGCGATCGTCCTGTGGCTGGCCCGCGCATGCGGGGTTGCCGCACCGTCGCCGCGCAGCCTCATCGATGCGGACGAGCATTATGCGGAAACGGTCGGCGCCGCTCGCGGATCCGATCGATCGGCTCCTGGCGGGCGAGCTCGATCGCGTCACCGTCCAGCCCGATGGCCAAATGATGCTGTCGGCGCCGCAGCCCTCGGTACTGTTCCCGGGTTCCTTCAACCCGATGCACGAGGGGCATGTGTTGCTGGCGCGGGTCGCCGAAGAGCTCACGCAGCAGCCCTTGGCGTTCGAAATCTCTGTCACCAACGTCGACAAGCCGCCGCTGGCGGGCGAGACGGTGCGACGCCGGCTCGCCCAATTCGCCTGGAAATCGCCGGTCGAGCTCACCCGGGCGCCCACCTTCGTCGAAAAGGCGCGCTTGTTTCCGGGGACGACGTTTGTGGTCGGCGCGGATACCGTAGAGCGGCTGTTTGGGCCGAAATATTATGGCGATGACGAGGCTCGAATGCACGACGCGCTCGGGGAAATCGCCAATTCCGGGGCCAGCTTTCTGGTGGCGGTGCGCCTCGACGCGGCGGGGCGCGTACGCGCGCTCGCCGACATCCCCGTGCCGCGGCGCTATGCCGATCTTTTCACCGAAATCCCCGAGCAGCTTTTTCGCTTCGACACCTCCTCATCCGAGATTCGCGCACGGGAACGTGCAGTCGGTAATCCATAGCGAGCCCCACTTCCGCCGGGACGGCGAAACAGTGGGAAATTTAGGGAGGAGCCAAATTAGAAATCCTTGGTTGCTCGCAATCGATTGAATATGAAAGAATAGAGGTTTTTAACAGTTCGTTGTTGTTTGCGGTAACTATCGAAACTGCCTTCACCACGGTTTTCAGCGGCGCGTCGAGTTCGGTCATAGGATCACAGTCCTGCGAAATCCAGGTTCCCCATCATATGTGTTTTATGATGAAGCGCCGTTACGCATTTGTGATTTGATCCCCGTCCTTGCGCGCCAATACGAGCGGCGCTTAATTGCTATTGCAAGTACATCGAGCTTGTCAAAGAACAACAAAAGGTACAGCCGATTGTGGCGGCTGCGAGCTGATCTCAGCTCCCGGAACTCGATGCAGTGGGCGATCCGTTGATTGATGCTGACGCCCTCGGCTTCGGCCCGCATCGCAGCGCGCCGATACGTCTCCGAGCTCACGCTCAGCAGGATCTTGCCGCTGTGCCTGCGGTCCGGTGGCTCGCCGCGTTCGGCACAGAAGGCGAGGTGGTCGTCGACGCTGTCGCGGAAGGCTTGCTCGACTTCGGCGAAGGTCGCGTCCTCGCAGGTGATCACGGCGCGAAGCCCGGCGACGCGACCGAGGGAAACGCCTTCATCGGCTTCGACAGCACCAAGATATCCTTTGTATTCGAGCATCGGCGTCGCTCCTCCTCGAACCTCGCCCGGCCGCGTGCGATGGCCGCTATACCAACCCGCTCGCGGATCGAGGTTGGATTTTATCCGAACCATCCTTATAGTCGGCCTGCTTCCCGAGAATGCGGGCGAAGCGCCCCGGCCCCGCTGCATTGGCGCGGATGGCACTATCGGGACAACAACAACCCAAAACGGATCGAGATCGGATGAGCAGCAAGCGTCAGGAACCAAAGTACAAGATCAACCGCCGCCTCGGGGTCAATCTGTGGGGGCGGCCGAAGAGCCCGTTGAACCGCCGCGAATACGGCCCCGGCCAGCACGGCCAGCGGCGCAAGAAGCCGTCGGATTTCGGAACCCAGCTCGCCGCCAAGCAAAAGCTGAAGGGCTATTACGCCAATCTCGGCGAGCGGCAGTTTCGGCGGATTTATGACGAGGCGGTGCGCCGCCGCGGCGACACCGGCGACAATCTGATCGAGTTGCTGGAGCGCCGGCTCGACGCGGTGGTCTATCGCATGAAGCTGGTGCCGACCCCGTTCGCCGCGCGCCAGCTGGTCAACCACGGTCATGTCCGGGTCAACAGCCGGCGGGTGACCATCCCGTCCTACACGGTCCGCGACGGCGACGAGATCGAGCTCGGGGCCAAAGCGAAGGCGATGGCGCTGGTGCTCGAAGCGTCGCGATCGGGCGAGCGCGACGTGCCCGATTACATCGAAATCGACCACGACCGCATGAAGGGCCGCTTCATCCGCGCGCCCAAACCGACCGACGTGCCCTATCCGGTGTCGATGGAGCCGAACCTCGTCATCGAGTTTTACTCGCGCTGATCCGCTTGCCGCACTGATCCGCTTGCCGCACTGATTCTCTTGCCGCACTGATTCTCTTGGCGTGCCGGCGGATCGGTTCGATCCGCTGGCCGAGGACCCGCCGCATCGCGGCCGCGGCGGTCGAAAGCCGTCCCCGCCGGCGGCTTGGCGCACGCTGCGGCGATCCTGTGCCGGCGCCGCGCCGTGACGTGCGCCGCGATCGAACTGGACGATGGCGATGCTGATTGTGCCGATCACGGTCGTCCTCCTGCTGATCCTGCTCAACGGCTTTTTTGCGATGGCCGAGATTGCCCTGGTCTCAGCCAGGACAGCACGGTTGAAGGCGCTGACCGAGGCGGGAAGCCTTGGGGCCCGGGCCGCGCTCGAGCTGCGCTCGGACCCCTCGCGCCTGCTCGCCACGGTGCAGATCGGGATCACCGTGATCGCGGTCTTGTCCGGGACCTTCGGCCAGGCCACGTTGGGCGAACGCCTGCAGTCGGTGCTTGCCGGTCATTCCGGGTTCGTCGGCCGCTACGCGCACGCGATCAGCATGGCGATCGTCGTGATTGCGATCTCCTATCTGTCGCTGATCGTCGGCGAGCTGGTGCCCAAGCGTATCGCCCTCGTCTATCCCGAACGCATTGCCGCGGCACTGGCCCGGCTGATGCGGGGGATGGCTAGGGCCGGAACGCCGATCGAATGGTTTCTGAGCGCCTCGGCCGACCTGGTGCTGCACCTCTTGCCGCTGCGCGGCGAAGGGGCGGCGCCGGTGACCGATGAAGAGATCACATACATGCTCCGCGAGGGGACTGCGACCGGCCATATTCCGCAGGCCGAGACCGAAATCGTCGAAATGGCGCTGCGGCTCGGCGACCGCCGCGCCAACACCGTGATGACGCCGCGCACCCGGGTCGAATGGCTCGATCTCGATGATCCGGAGGAAGAGAACCGGCGCAAGATCCGCGGCAGCACCCACTCGCGCTTTCCGGTGGTGCAGGGCGGCTCGCAGCAGGTCATCGGCGTCGTCGAGGCCAAGGAGCTGCTCGGCCGCTGCCTGGCCGGGCTGCCGCTCGATCTGCGCGCGGCGACGCGGCCGCCGCTCTATCTGCCGAACACGGTCAGCGTGCTGCGCGTGCTCGATGTGTTCAAAAGCTCGGGCGAGCCGATGGCGCTGATCGTCGACGAATATGGCGACCTCGAAGGGCTGGTCACGCCGAGCGACATCCTCGAGGCCTTGGTCGGCGACATTCCGGGCTCCGGCGACGCCGATCAGCGGGTGGTGCGCCGCGAGGACGGCACCTGGCTGATCGACGGCATGGTCGGCCTCGACGAGTTGAAGCAGGTGTTGGGGCTGTCGCGCCTGAGCGGCGAGGATGCCGATTTCCACACCCTCGGCGGCTACCTGATGGCCCGGCTCAATCGGGTGCCGATGGTCGCCGACCGCATCACCGCCGACGGCTACCAGTTCGAGGTCGTCGAGATGGACGGCCGTCGGGTCGACCGGGTCCTGATCTCGCCGATCCTCGCCAAGGGACGGCGTTGACGCATCCGGGCGCAGGGCCGCGGGTGCAACCCGGCTTTCGTGACGCTATATCTGGCGGCATGGGTCCGCGATATGGATCGAAGGAGCGGATGGCGAGGCGACCGCCGTGACGGGTGTTGCGTTTGACACATTGAAGCTCGCCCGCCGGCCGCGCGGGCAGGCCGGGTTCGCTCCCGAGCACGCCGAGGCGGCCTCGGAACCCCTGGCCGACGCGATCGGCGGCGCGGAACTCGCGGCCAGGGCCGATTTGGGCGAGCTCGAGCAGCGTCTGACGATCAAATTGGACCGCATGCTCATTGCTGCCGTCGGGATCCTGCTGGCGGCGCTGCGGTTCTTGCCGGCGGCGCATCCGTGACCGGCAGCCGCGCCCTGCCCGCCCTCTCCCGATTATGCGACAAGGCTTCGTTCTGGCGATGCACCGCGGCGGTGCTCGCGACCGTGGCGCTGGCCCTGCTGGTCGCGGCGCTGGTCGCTCGTCCCTCGCCCGATTTTTCCGAGCGGCCGGTCATCGCCCTCCTGCACGACGGCGGGCAGCACGAGCTGTGGGCGATCCGCCTCGCGCGCGGCGCTCACCAGATCGCCGTCGACAGCGTGGCGCCGCCGCCGGTTCCGGCCGGCCACGTGTATCAGCTCTGGCTCGAGTTGCCAGGGACGGGCGCGCTGCGGCCGCTCGGCCTCTTGCCGCAATCCGGGCCCAAGGTGATTGCCGAGACGCCGGCAAACACCCGCTTGTTGACCGGTCCCGGCGAACTGATCGTCACGCTCGAGGCCAAGGGCGGCTCGCAGCATCCGGGGCCAACGGGACCGGTGCTGTTCCGCGGCAAGCTCGACCGCTCGGGCTGAACCGGGGGCGGCGATGGCCCGTGTTAACAGCGAGCGGCGTTTAAGTTGCTTATGACGGCGCGTCGGTCGGCGAGAGGCGCGGCATCGGCCGAGAACGGGGAGGTTGCAGCCGTCGCGGCAGCTTCCTGCATCTCGGGCATAAATATCGGCTCGACCGGCGGGACGGCCCGCCTTATAGTCGATCGGCCAGAGGCGGGGATCGCGAAACGTGCGGCAGAATCACAGCGCCCCGTCGGTTGCCGTGGTCATGGGCGTCGCCGGCGCCGGCAAGACCACGGTTGGGGAGCGCCTGGCGAAACGGCTCGATTGGGAATTCGCGGAGGGGGATCGGCTTCACCCGCCGGAGAACGTGGCAAAAATGCAAAGCGGGCATCCGCTGACCGATGCCGACCGGGCGCCCTGGCTCGCCGTCGTCGCCGAGGCGATCGGCGCCTGGCAGGCGCGAAGCGCCCGTGGCGTGATGACCTGCTCGGCGCTGAAGCGGCAATATCGGCGTCGGATCATCGGCGACCGCCCGGGAGTACGTCTGGTTTATCTCGACGGCTCGCATGAGCTGATCGCCGAGCGGCTGGCGGCCCGGCGGGGTCATTTCATGCCGGCGAGCCTGCTCGACAGCCAGTTCGCCGCGCTCGAACCGCCCGGCCTGGACGAAAATCCGATAACGGTGGCGATCGACCAGACGGTCGACCGCATCGTGGAACAGATCGCCGCCGTTCTTTCGGCGACGGCGCAACGGCCTCGGTGAACCGCGTTTTCCGATGACGGAGAGAGGATCAATGGCGCCCTCCGGCTCGATCGACGACGTCTGCGTCAACACTATCCGCACCCTGTGCATCGACGCGGTGCAGCAGGCCAATTCCGGCCATCCCGGAACGCCGATGGCGATGGCGCCGGTCGTCTATACCCTATGGCAGAATTTTCTGCGGTTCGATCCCGCCGACCCGATCTGGCCCAACCGCGACCGCTTCGTCTTGTCCTCGGGGCACGCCTCGACCCTGCTCTATTCGCTGCTGCATCTGACCGGCGTCACCTCGGTCGACGCGGACTACGAACGGCTCGGCACACCGGCGGTTTCGCTCGACGATCTGCAGCATTTCCGCCAGCTCGGCAGCAAATGCCCGGGCCATCCCGAATACCATCTGACCTCGGGCGTCGAGACCACGACCGGGCCGCTCGGCCAGGGCATCGCCAACAGCGTCGGCATGGCGATCGCGGAGGATTGGCAGGCCCGGCATTTCAATCGGCCTGGGTTCGATATTTTCGACTACCACGTGTTCGCGCTGTGCGGCGACGGCTGCATGATGGAGGGCGTCGGCAGCGAGGCGGCCTCGCTCGCCGGCCATCTGCGTCTCGGCAACCTGACCTGGATCTACGACAGCAACCACATCACCATCGAGGGCCACACCTCGCTGGCGTTCTCCGAGGATGTCGCCGCCCGGTTTCTCGGCTATGGGTGGCAGGTGTTGCGGGTCAGCGACGCCAACGACCGCGACCGGATCGCCGCTGCTATCGCCGACGCCAGGCGGACCGACGACCGGCCGACCCTGATCATCGTCGAAAGCCACATCGGCTACGGCGCGCCGCACCGGCAGGACACCTCGGCCGCCCACGGCGAGCCTTTGGGAGCGGACGAGGTGCGCGCGACCAAGCGGGGCTACGGCTGGCCCGAGGATGCGAAGTTTCTCGTGCCCGACGGCGTCTATCAGCATTTTGCCGCCACCTTCGGCGCCCGCGGCAAAAAGCTGCGGGCCGAATGGCTCGCCTTGTTCGAACGCTACCGGGCCGAATATCCCGACCTCGCCGACGCCTGCGAGCGCATGCAGCGGCGCGATCTGCCGGAGGGCTGGGACCGGGACATTCCGGTCTTCCCGGCCGACCCAAAGGGAATCGCCAGCCGCAATTCCTCGGCCCAGGTGTTGAACGCGATCGCCCCGCGGCTGCCGTGGCTGTTGGGCGGCGCGGCCGATCTGGCGCCTTCGACCAAGACCCGGCTCACCTTTGCCGACGCCGGCGATTTCGAGGCCGGCGAATTCGGCGGCCGCAATTTTCATTTCGGCATCCGCGAGCATGCGATGGGCTCGGTCTGCAACGGCATGTCGGTGTCGAAACTGCGACCCTACGGCTCGGGCTTTCTGATCTTTTCCGACTACATGAAGGCGCCGATCCGGCTGAGCGCGCTGATGGAATTGCCGGTCGTCTGGATCTTCACCCATGATTCGATCGGCGTCGGCGAGGATGGGCCGACCCACCAGCCGGTCGAGCAGGTGGTCGGGCTGCGCGGCATCCCCGGACTGATCGTGCTGCGCCCGGCCGACGCCAACGAGGTCGCGGAGGCCTGGCGGCTCGTCGTCGCGCTGAAGCACCAGCCGGCCTGCCTCATTCTGAGCCGGCAGAATTTGCCGACCTTCGACCGCGCCCGCTACGCCGCGGCGAGCGGCCTCGAGCGCGGCGCCTACGTGCTCGCCGATGGGGGCCGCGGCCCCCCCGAGGTGATCCTGATCGCCACCGGCAGCGAGGTGTCGTTGTGCGTCGATGTTTATGAAAAGCTCGCGACCGAAGGGGTCAGGGCGCGGGTCGTCAGCATGCCGTCCTGGGAATTGTTCGAGCATCAGGACGAGGCCTACCGCGCTTCGGTGCTGCCCCCCGAGGTGACCCGCCGGGTCGCGGTCGAGCAGGCTTCCACCCTCGGCTGGGAGCGCTACACCGGATTGCGCGGCGCCATTATCGGGATGAAGACCTTCGGCGCTTCGGCGCCGCTGAAAGAGCTTCTCGTCAAATTCGGGTTCACCCCCGAGCACGTCTATGCCGCTGCCAAAGAGCAGCTCGCCCGCAAGGAGTAATGGCGATGGCCAATCCGCTGAAGACGCTCAACGAATATGGGCAGTCGGTCTGGCTCGACTTTGTCAGCCGCGAGCTGTTGAAGACCGGCCAGCTGACGCATCTGATCGCCGAGGACGGGCTGCGCGGGGTCACTTCGAACCCGTCGATCTTTGAAAAGGCGATCGGTCACGGCGACGATTACGACGAGCTGATCGCCGCGGCGCAGAAGACCGGCGATCTCGACCCCGGCGCGCTGTTCGAGGAGCTCGCGGTCCGCGACATCCAGGAAGGGGCCGACGCACTGCGCCCGGTCTATCACCAGACCCAGGGACGCGATGGCTTCATCAGCCTCGAAGTCTCGCCCTATCTGGCGATGAAGACGCACGAGACGATCGAGGAGGCGCGCCGGCTGTGGCGCGAGGTCGGGCGCGAGAATTTGATGGTCAAGGTGCCCGGCACCAAGGCCGGACTGCCGGCGATCCGCACCCTGATCGGCGAAGGCATCAACATCAACGTCACCCTGCTGTTCTCGCAGCAGGTCTATGCCGAAGTCGCCGACGCCTATATCTCCGGTCTCGAAGCCCTCGCCAAAAAGGGCGGCGACCCGCACAAGGTAGCGAGTGTCGCGAGCTTTTTCGTCAGCCGCATCGATACCTTGGTCGACGAGGCGCTCGACAAGCGCGTCGCCCTGACCTCCGAGCCGGCCGAAAAGGCGCGGTTGGAGCGGCTGAAAGGCAAAGTCGCGATCGCCAATGCCAAGCTCGCCTATCAACTCTATGACAAGATCTACAGCGACGAGCGCTGGCGCCGGCTGGCGCAGCAGGGAGCACAGACCCAGCGGCTCTTATGGGCCAGCACCGGGACCAAGAACAAGGCGTACAGCGATGTGCTCTATGTCGACGAGCTGATCGGCGCCGACACCGTCAACACGATGCCGCCGGCGACGATGGACGCCTATCGCGACCACGGCCGTCCGCGCTCGAGCCTCAAGGAGGATGTCGAAAGCGCCACCGCGGTCATGGCGGCCTTGCCCGGCGCCGGGATTTCAATCGAGGCGGTGACCGCCAAGCTGGTCGAGGACGGCGTGCGCCAGTTTGCCGACGCGGCCGACCAGCTCTATGCCGCGGTCCAGAAGAAGCGCCGCACGGTGTTGGGGCCTAAGCTCGATGCGATGTCGCATAAGCTGCCCGCTGCGTTGGACAAAGAAGTCGCCGAAATGCTCGAGGATTGGCGCCGCGAGGGCAAGGTCCGGCGGCTGTGGGCCGGCGACGCTTCGCTGTGGACCGAAACCGACGAAGCAAAATGGCTCGGCTGGCTCGGGGTCGTCGATCAACAGCTGGCGGCGGCGCCGCATCTGCAGGATTTCGCCGCGGACATCAGAGCTGCGGGCTTTCGGCACGTGCTGCTGCTCGGCATGGGTGGGTCGAGCCTCGGCCCCGAGGTGTTCGCCCGAACCTTCGGGGCAAAGGCCGGCTTTCCGGCATTGCACGTGCTCGACTCGACCGACCCGGCGCAGGTCCGCCATTTCGAGGGCCTGATCGATCCCGCCCATACCCTCTTCATCGTGTCGAGCAAGTCGGGCAGCACGCTCGAGCCCAACATCTTCAAGCAGTATTTTTTCGAGCGGGCAAAGCAGGCGGTTGGCGCCGAGGAGGCGGCGAAGCGCTTTGTCGCGATCACCGATCCCGGCTCGTCGCTCGAAAAGACCGCGCGCAACGAGGGCTTTCGTGCCATTTTCCACGGCCTGCCGAGCATCGGCGGGCGTTACTCGGTGTTGTCGAATTTCGGCATGGTGCCGGCGGCGTCGATCGGCGTCGATCCGCGCGCCTTTCTGGAAAATACCGCCGAGATGGTGCGCTCCTGCGCGCCGAGCGCGCCGCCGGTCGAGAACCCCGGCGTGATCCTCGGCGCCATCCTCGGCGTCTGTCAGCGCCACGGCCGCGACAAGGCGACGATTGTCGCGTCCAAGGGAATCGCCGATTTCGGCGCGTGGCTCGAGCAATTGCTCGCCGAATCGACCGGCAAGCTCGGCAACGGAATCGTGCCGTTCGATGCCGAGCCGTTGGGCGCGCCTGCGGTCTACGGCGACGACCGCGTCTTTGCCTATCTGCGGCTCGCCGCCGACCAGGACGCCGAGCAGGAGCGTGCGGTTGCCGCCCTCGAAGCCGCCGGCCACCCGGTGGTGCGGATCGTCGTCTCCGACCCGATGCAGCTCGGCCAGGAATTCTTCCGCTGGGAGATGGCGACCGCGGTCGCCGGCTCGATCATCGGCATCAACCCGTTCGACCAACCGGATGTCGAGGCGAGCAAGGTCAAGACCCGCGACCTGACCACGGCTTACGAGAAGACCGGGGCCTTGCCCGAGGAGAAGCCATTCTACGCGGCGGCGGGGTTCAAGCTCTTTGCCGACCCGAAGAACGAGGCGGTGCTGGCCCCCGCGGCGACCAACCTGACGGCGGCGCTGAAGGCCCATTTCGGCCGCATCGGCGCCGGCGATTATGCGGCGTTGCTTGCCTATATCGAGCGCAACCCGGCCCATGTCGAAACCCTGCAAGGCTGGCGCAGCACGATCCGCGACCGAACCAAGGCGGCGACCTGCCTCGGCTTTGGCCCGCGTTTTCTGCACTCGACCGGGCAGGCCTATAAGGGCGGCCCGAACAGCGGTGTCTTTCTGCAGATCACGTGCGACGACGCCGAAGATCTGCCGGTGCCGGGCCAGAAATACACCTTCGGCGTGGTCAAGGCGGCACAGGCGCGCGGCGATTTCGAGGTCCTGGCCGAGCGTGGACGGCGCGCGTTGCGCGTCCATATCGGGGGCGACCTCGACGCGGGTCTGGGCGCGCTCGGGCTGGCGATCGAGCAAGCGCTGTCATAGTCATAGCCAGAAAATGCGAGGCGACCTCATTACTTCGTCGTCGCCCCCGCGAAAGCGGGGGTCCAGGGGGGCCGCGCGTCACTTGTTCTGGGTTCCCGCTTCCGCGGGAATGACGATCGAATTTCTGGTCCTTGTCGATCCGTCTCGGAGCGGACGGCCGCCGCATCAGGCGGGAAAGAGGAGGTTTACATGCAACTCGGAATGATCGGTCTCGGCCGCATGGGCGGCAACATCGTCCGCCGGCTGATGAAGAACGGGCATAGCTGCGTCGTCTACGACCAGAGCGTCGACACCGTCCGGGAATTCGCCGGCGAAGGCGCCAAGCCGAGCCGGGACCTCGCCGATTTCGTCAAGCAGCTGGAGGCGCCGCGCGCGGTCTGGGTCATGCTGCCGGCCGGCCGGATCACCGACGAGACGATTGTCGCATTGAGCGGGATGCTCGCTAAAGGCGACATCGTCATCGACGGCGGCAATTCGTTTTATCAGGACGATATCCGCCACGCCGAGATGTTGAAGCCGAAGGGCATCCACTTTGTCGATGTCGGCACCAGCGGCGGCGTTTGGGGTTTCGAGCGCGGCTATTGCATGATGATCGGCGGCGACAAGGCGGTGGTCGATCATATCGACCCGATTTTGAAGACGCTCGCCCCCGGGATCGGCGATATCGACCGCACGCCCGGGCGCAAAGGCCTCGATCCGCGCGCCGAGGAGGGCTATCTGCATTGCGGTCCGGTCGGCGCCGGGCATTTCGTCAAGATGGTGCACAACGGCATCGAATACGGGGTCATGCAGGCCTATGCCGAAGGCTTCGACATCCTGCGCAACGTCAATATTCCGGCGGTCCCGGAAAACCGGCGCTACAAGCTCGACTTGCCCGACATCGCCGAAGTTTGGCGGCGCGGCAGCGTGATCGCATCCTGGCTGCTCGATCTGACCGCGATCTCGCTGGCAAAGGACCCCGAACTCTCCAAATTTACCGGGCAGGTCGCAGATTCGGGCGAAGGCCGTTGGACTATCCAGGCCGCGATCGAGGAGGCGGTGCCGGCCGAGGTGCTGTCCTCGGCGCTCTACACCCGGTTCCGTTCGCGTCAGGACCACACCTTTGCCGAGCGCATCCTATCGGCGATGCGCAACGAGTTCGGCGGGCATCAGGAACCGGGAACGATCGTAAAGGACTGACCCATGGACGCTCGGGCCGAGGCAAGAGAGCAGAGCACGGTGCAGCGCGCGCCCAAGGCGCCGCCCTGCACGATGGTCATCTTTGGGGCCGGCGGCGATCTGACCAAGCGCCTGTTGATGCCGGCCGTGTACAATCTGGCCAAGGACAAGCTGCTGTCGGAGAATTTTGCGATCGTCGCCGGCGACCGCACGCCCAAACCGGCCGACGCCTTTCGCGACTATCTGGCCGAGGGCGTCAAAAGCCTCGTCTCGGACACCGCGTCCGGCGGCGCCAGCGAGCCGTTCGACGCCAAGACCTGGGAATTCGTCGCGGCCCGCATCACCCATTTCGCCGGCGACTTTACCGCACCCGATACTTATAGCCGGCTTACCAAGCTGCTCGACGAAATCGAAGCCAAGAACAAGACCAGCGGCAACGTCCTGTTCTATCTCGCGGTCGCCGAGCAGTTGTTCGGCACGATCATCGAACGCCTCGGCGAGGCCGGGCTCGCCGAGGAAAAGGACGGCCGCTGGCGGCGTGTCATCATCGAAAAGCCGTTCGGCCGCGACCTCCCCACCGCCCGCGCACTCAACGCCCGTATCCTCAAGGTGCTGAGCGAGCCGCAGATTTTCCGGATGGATCACTTCCTCGGCAAGGAGACGGTTCAGAACATCATGGCGCTGCGGTTTTCGAACGCGATCTTCGAACCGTTGTGGAACCGCGACCACATCGACCACGTGCAGATCACCGCGGCCGAAACCGTCGGCGTCGAGCGTCGCGCCAATTTCTACGAGGTGACCGGCGCATTGCGCGACATGGTGCCGAACCATGTGTTCCAGCTGCTGAGCCTGACCGCGATGGAGTCGCCGAATTCTTTCGCCGCCGACGCGGTGCGCAACGAGAAGACCAAGGTCCTCGAAGCGGTGCAGCCGCTCGACGACGAGGCGGTGCGCCGCAACGTCGTGCGCGGGCAATATGCGACGGGTGCGATCAACAGCGGTCCGCTTCAAGGCTATCGCCAGGAGCCGGGGGTCAATCCGAACAGCATGACCGAGACCTATGTCGCCTTGCGGCTCGGGATCGAGAATTGGCGCTGGGCCGGCGTGCCGTTCTATCTGCGCACCGGCAAGAGGTTGACCCGGCGAACGACTGAAATCGCGATCCACTTCAAGCAGGCGCCGATTGCGTTGTTCCGCGACACGCCAGTGGATATTCTCGCCCCCAACGTGCTGATCCTGCAAATCCAGCCCGACGAGGGGATCTCCCTGCAGTTCGGCGCGAAGATGCCGGGTCCGCGGATCGAGCTCGGCAAGGTCCGCATGGATTTCCGCTACAAGGATTATTTCCACACCGAGCCCAGCACCGGCTATGAGACCCTGGTTTACGACTGCATGATCGGCGAGGCGATCCTGTTCAACCGCGCCGACGGCGTCGAGGCCGGATGGGCGGTGGTGCAGCCGATCCTCGATCTGTGGGGCGCGGACAAGTCGGTGCCGATCGAACTCTACCCGGCGGGCAGCGCCGGTCCCGACGGGGCCGACAATCTGTTGTGGCGCAGCGGCCGCCAATGGCGGCCGCTGACCCCATAGGCCCGGCAATGGCCCGGCCCGTCATCGTCGCCCCATCGATCCTGTCGGCCGATTTCGGCCGCCTCGCCGACGAGGTGCGGGCGGTCGATTCGGCCGGGGGCGACTGGATTTACGTCGATGTGATGGACGGGCGGTTCGTCCCCAACCTGACGATCGGCCCGGTGGTGGTCGCCGCGGTGCGCAAGGCGACGGCAAAACCGGTCGACGTCCATCTGATGATCGTCGAGCCCGAGCGTTACCTCGATGATTTCGCCAAGGCCGGTGCCGACCACCTGCTGGTCCATTGCGAACCCAGCGCCACGATTTACCTGCACCGCACGCTGTCGCATATCCGCGCCCTCGGAAAGACCGCGGGGGTGGTGCTGAACCCGGCGACCCCGTTGTCGCAGATCGAATATGTGCTGCAGCTGTGCGGCATCGTGCTGGTCATGACCGTCAATCCTGGCTTCGGCGGGCAGGAATTCCTGCCCGAAATGCTGCCCAAGATCGCTGCCTTGCGCCGCCTGTGCGACGAACGCGGGCTCGACCCGGTCATCGAGGTCGATGGCGGGCTCTCCGGCGACACTGCCTGGCGCACATTCGAGGCCGGAGCCAATGCGATCGTCGCCGGCTCGGCCGTGTTCCACGCGCCCGATTATGCCCGCGCGATCGCCGCGATCCGCAACTCCGGTCGAAGCCGTTCGTGAGGATGCCGATGCCGTCGCAAACCCGCATCGAGGCCGCGCAGGATCTGGAAGAGCTGGCGCACCAGGCTGCGCGCTGGATCACCGATCTCGCCGGCAGCAGCCGGGGTCGCTTTGCGAATTTGCCTGTCCGGCGGCTCGACCCCGCGCCGTCTCTATCAGCTGCTCGCCGCTTCTCCGTACCGCGAGGCGATGCCGTGGGACCGGGTGCATTGGTTCTGGGGCGACGAGCGCTTTGTCCCCTGGGATCACCCCGACAGCAATTATCGGATGGCGCGGGAGGCGTTGCTGGCGCACGTTCCGGTGCCCGCGCAAAATATCCACGGCATCGAGTTCGACCGGGCAGCCGGCCACCGCCGCGCGCGCCTATGAGCGCGTCCTCAAAGCTTATTACGGCGTCGAGACGCTGGACCCGGCACGCCCGCTGTTCGACATCGAGCTGCTCGGCCTCGGCCCGGACGGCCATACCGCCTCGCTGTTCCCCGGCACCGAGGTGCTCGAAGAGCGGCTGCGGTGGGTCGTCGAAGTCGTCGGCGCCAAGCCCGAGGTGCGGATCACCTTGACCTATCCGCCGCTCGAATGCAGCCGGCATACGGCGTTTCTGGTCGCGGGGGCCGACAAGCGCGAGCCGCTGGCGCGGGTGCTGGCCGGCGACCCCGCAGCTCCCGGCGGCGCGACTGCGCCCGGCCGGCGAGCTGGTCTGGTTCGTCGATGCCCAGGCGAAACCCGGCCCATGAACATCGATCGCGACCGGCTCAAGCGCGCGGCGGCACTGCGCGCCGTCGAGGAGGTCGAGGACGGCATGGTGCTGGGGCTCGGCACCGGGTCGACCGCCGCCTTTGTCGTCGAGGGGCTCGCCGCGCGCGTCGCCGCGGGGCTGCGGATCGTCGGCATCCCGACTTCGGAGCGCACCGCCTCCCAGGCGCGCCGGCTCGGCATCTCGATCGCCACCTTCGCCGAATATCAGAAGCTCGATTTAACGATCGACGGCGCCGACGAGGTCGAGCTCGGCACGCTCCACCTGATCAAGGGTCTGGGCGGCGCGCTGTTACGCGAAAAGATCGTGGCGGCGGCGAGCCGGCGGCTGGTCATCGTCGTCGATCAGGAAAAGCTCGTAGAACGGCTCGGGGCGCATACGCCGGTGCCGGTCGAGGTGACCCAGTTCGGCTGGCAGGCCACCGCCGGGGCGCTCGCGACGCTGGGCTGCGTCCCCGAGCGGCGCTACACGGCCGGCGAGCAGCCTTATGTCACCGATGGCGGCAATTTCATCCTCGACTGCCGGTTCGGCCCAATCGCCGATCCGGGCGGGCTCGAAGCGCGCATCGCGACGACCGTCGGTGCGGTCGAGAGCGGACTTTTCATCGGACGCAGCTCGGTCGTCGTCGCCTCGACGACCCTGGGTGTCGAGGTCCTGACCCCGCCCCGGGCATGAGAAAGATCTCGCTCGTCGTCTCGGATGTCGACGGCACCCTCGTCACCCCCGGCAAGGAGCTGACGCGGCGGTGGCGCAACTGCACGAGCGCGGTATTCGATTTTCGATCTGCAGCAGCCGTCCGCTTTCGGTCAGCGCATGCTGATCGAGCCGTTGCGGCTCGCCTTGCCGTTCGGTGGCTAAAACGGCGGCTCGATCGTCAATCCCGACCTGTCGCCGGTCGAGCACACATCCTGAACGGCTGAACCTTCCGACCAGCTAAGCGGGAGGCCGCCATCCGGCAGCCTCCTGCCTCCCTTGTCTGGCTTTAGCTTCCTGAGCCGTTACCGTAATTGCTCGGGGCCGTAGACGAACCCGACATCGTGTTCGACTCGCCCTGGTTAAAGCTTGCGATGCATTGGGCATGCAGCTGAGCGTCGGTGATCGGGCCGCACTCCTTTCTCATCCGAGACGCGCGGAAGGCTCCGTTGGTGCCCACGAGCCGCTGATAGCGTTCGCTCTGGATCACGTTCTGCCGCGCCGACCAATTGCCAGACTGCTCGACGCCGCTGCTCTGCGGGCCGTTGGTGATCAACTGGTCCCCGCTGGTGCCCGCCGCAGACGGCATCGCATTGCGTTGGTAGGATTGCGGCGTGTAGTTCCCGGTCGCAGATCCGTAACCGCCACGGGACCAATCGGACGACGCGTTGCCCGGAGGAGTTTGCATCTGGTTCGGGTATGTCGATCCCGGGATGCCGTTTGGGCTCGCCGATTGCGCCCGTGCACCGGGAGCGATCGCGATGGCGGTCATGCAAGCCGCCGCAAAGGCCAAGCTCGTCGCACTCTTTAACAACATGATCCTCGCCTCCTTTACATTTTTGGTCGTGATGCGCAAACGGGACGCGCACCGCGATCGTTCCGGGTGCGGCGCTGTGGCAAATTCCAGGCTCGCCGCCGCAACCTTGGCGGTATCCCTCAGAGGGGCGGTTCGGGGAGCCCGCGGCGGCGGCACGCGGCGATCAGCGTGTTGCGCAGCAGCAATACGTAGACTCGCTCATGCACAC